>CAVPLM010000001.1:0-37602 GCA_963706025.1 uncultured Actinomycetes bacterium
CATACATGAGAACGCACGCCCCGTGAACGACGGGAGTACCTTCTCGCTCGCATAGTTCGATCGCCGCCTTCGATTCGCACCCACTTTGCAGCCACACGCGAGGGATCTTCGCTTCGATGGCTTCCTGGACCGCCTTCTCGCTCTGCTTGGAGGGGGTAGCGACTATCACGCCTTCGACGGGGTCTTTCAGCGTGCTCAATCTTGGCTCGGACACCGACTCGTCCACATAGACGACGGAGACCTTGTAGCCCTTTTTGCCTAGTTCCTCATCGATCTTTACCCCTTGGACGCGGGTTGCTGGGGAAGAACGCACAAGTGCTAGTTCGCGGTGGCTGAGGAACTCGTCGATCATTGCTCGAGTAGCCATGGGGGAGAGACTCCTTTCCGAAGCGGTTCGTGATGGGGCCCAGGCCGCTGCTCCGTCACTTCAGCCCATCTACGTAGCCCTGTGACTCCTCAAAACACCCGCCCACGTGAAGCCCGTCCATCGGTCTATACTCAAGATGTGGGGAGAAGCCTCCCGGCCGCCGGCGGAGCTCCGCCCTTGGCGCGGAGGCCGGCGGCTCGGCGGCGCTGCCGCGGCCACCGGGCTGCGGTCGCCGCTGATCTCAGCGCGAGCGCGCGTACACCGCTTCGGCCGCCTCGGGACCGCCGGGCTTCACGGCAACCCCCTGAGTCTTGAGGACCGACTCGAGAGCCGTGAGGAAGAGCCGCACGTTGCGCTCGGTCGCCGAGTGACCCTGCAGTCCCACGCGCCAGACCTTCCCCGCCAGAGGACCTAGTCCCGCGCCGATCTCCAATCCGAACTGCCCGAGGAGCGCCCGGCGGGTGCCGAGGTCGTCGGCTCCCTCGGGGATACAGACGGAGTTGAGAGAGGCCAGGCGTTCCGCGGGGGGCACCAGCATCTCGAGCCCCATGCCCTCGATGCCCGCGACCAGAGCCTCGTGATTGAGACGATGCCGGGCGAAACGCGCCTCCAGACCTTCCTCCAGGATGATCCGCAGGGCCTCACGCAACGCGTAGATCATGTTGACAGGCGCCGTGTGATGGTACTTCCGTTGTGCTCCCCAGTAATCGCCCACCATGGTCAGATCGAGGTACCAGGAGGGCTCTTTCTTATTGCGCGCCAACATCGTCGCCACCGCTTTGTCGTTGAACGAAAGTGGAGCCAGTCCGGGGGAACAGGCCAGGCACTTCTGCGTGCCGCTGAAAGCCAGGTCTATCCCCCGGGCGTCGAGGGCCACCTCGACCCCACCCAGGGAGGTGACGCAGTCCAACATCATGAGGGCCCCATGCTCTTTGGCGATCGCCACGATGTCGGGCAGCGGCGGAGGCACGCCGGTGGAGGTCTCGGCGTGGACGACGGCTACGATCTTGGGCCGCTTGCCTTTCAAGGCCTCCGCCACTGCCTCGGGCTGGGCCGCCCGGCCCCACTCTACCTCGACGGGGATGACCTCCGCCCCCAGCCGGCCGGCGCAGTCGACCATGCGGCTGCCGAACACCCCGTTCACACCACGGCCACCTGGTCCCCAGGTTCCACCAAATTGACGAAACAGGCTTCCATCCCGGCGCTGCCGGTGCCCGATACCGGTATGGTGAGCGTGTTCTCGGTCTGAAACACGGCCCTGAGCAGGGTCTGGGTCTCCGTCATCAGCTCGAGGAAGTCCGGGTCCAGGTGCCCCAGGGTGGGCGCGGCCATGGCGCGCAGCACCCGCGAGGGCACGTCGCTCGGTCCGGGACCCATCAGCACGCGGACCGCCGGGTCGAGATCGTGATAATCGTAGATGTTCAGCCTTTCGGGCATCCTTGGCCTCCTCAATGGCTGTACGCAGCAATCAGCTGCCGTTTCACTCGTAGCCTGGTTCAAGCTTCGCTAAGATAGCAGGCAGGCGAGCCAGCATCAGGGAAGCAGGGGTAGTGACCGAAACGTTGCTGAAAGAACTGCGGGCCATCGTTGGGCGAGAGAACGTGCTCGACAGGATGGTCGACCTTCAGACCTACGAATACGACGCGTACTTGGAGCGGTCCCTGCCCTTGGCCGTGGTGTTCGTGCATTCCACGGCGGAAGTCTCCGCGGTGGTCGAACTGCTCTCCCGCGAGGGAGTCCGGATCGTGCCGCGCGGCGGCGGCACCAATCTCAGCGGGGGAGCCACGCTCTCGAAGGCGCGGTGGTCCTGGAGATGGGCCGCATGAGCAAGATCCTCGAGATCGACCTTTCCAACCGGCGTATGCTTGTCCAGCCGGGCATCTTCAACCTCGACATCTCGACTGCGCTCTCGCCCCTCGGCTACTACTACGCCCCGATCCCGCCAGTCAGAAGGCCTGCTCCCTGGGCGGCAACATCGCCGAGAACGCGGGCGGGCCTCACTGCTTCAAGTACGGGGTAACGTCGAACCACGTGTTGGGGATCGAAGTAGTCCTGCCCGACGGCGAGGTCGTCTGGCTGGGAGGCAGCGTCTCGATCTTCCCGGCCTCGATCTGACCGGGGTCTTTGTGGGTAGCGAAGGGACCCTGGGGGTAGTCACGGCTGCGTTTCTGCGCATTCTCAGGAAACCAGAGGCGTCAAGACCCTGCTCGCCGTCTGCGGTACACTCGAAGAAGGAGGGCAGGTGGTCTCGGCCATCGTGGCCGCCGGGCTGGTCCCGGCCACCTTGGAGATGATGGACAACAGCGCCATCAACGCGGTCGAGGACGCTATGGCCTGCGGCTTTCCCCGGACGCCGCCGCGGTGCTCCTCATCGAGCTCGACGGACTGAGCGACGGCATGGAGGAGACGGCCGAGCAGATCGTGGCCATCTGCCGGGCCAACGGCGTGCAGAACGTGCGGGTGGCCCGGGACGAGGCGGAGAGGGCCACGCTCTGGAAGGGGCGCAAGGGCGCCTTCGGAGCTATCTCCCGCCTCACCCCGAACTACCTGGTCGCGATGGCACCGTCCCCGGACCGAGCTGCCGGAGGCGCTTCGCCGAGTCGCTGAGATCGGGAGGCGGTACGACCTGCAGGTGGCGAGCGTTTTCCATGCCGGCGACGGCAACCTGCATCCGCTTCTGCTCTTCGACAGCCGTAACGAGGAAGACAAGAAGAAGGTGATGGCTGCCGGCATGGAGGTCCTGCAGGTCTGCGCCGACCTCGGCGGGACGGTGAGCGGCGAGCACGGCATCGGCATCGAGAAGCTCGAGGCCATGCATATGGTCTTCGACGACAACGATCTGCGGGCCCAGGGCTTTGTCAAGGATGCCTTCGATCCGAGGGGTCTCTGCAATCCGGGGAAGGTACTACCAGGCCCGGGCGCGCCGGCCCCGCCGGCCGTGGCGCCGCGGTCGACGTCTAGGGAGCTCGCGAACGGCCAAGCCGTTCGCGCGGCTGACGGCGAGCGCCTCCCGCGATCTCCCTTCGGTCACAGTCCGCCCCTGATGCTTAGAATGGCGGGAAGAGAATCACGGACGGAATGCAAGCAAGGGAGGGCTCATTGAGGTCGTCTCGTTATCTGCCGGTGGTCGGGCTGGGTCTTCTTGCGCTGATCTGGGGCTACTCGTGGGTGCCTCTCAAGATCGGCGTCGGCTATTGCGAGCCCTTCACGTTTGCGGCCTTGCGTACGCTTCCCGGCGGTCTCCTGCTGCTGGGTTTCGCCGCCGCCCTCCGCCGTCCGGTGCGGCCAAAGGCGATCAGACTCACCGTGCTCATAGGTGTCCTTCAGACCAGCGGTTTCTTGGGCCTTACCGCTGCAGCCCTGGTCGCCCGGCGGGGCTGGTCGACCGCCCTCCTAGCGAACACCTGGCAGTTCTGGATCCTGCTGATGGCCTGGCCAATCCTCGACGAGAAGCTCCACGGGTTCGGTGGCTCTCGGTCGGGTCGCGTTGGCCGGTCTGGTTCTGATAATCGAACCTTGGAACCTAGAGAACGCAGTAAGCGGCCTGTTGGCTCTCGCCGGGGCCTTTTGCTGGGCTGCGGGTTCGATCGCGGTCAAGATACTGCGGCGTCGCCACGAAGTCGACCTGCTGTCGCTGACTGGGTGGCAGACCTTCTATGGGTCGATCCTACTACTGTTGATCGCGGTTTTCGTCGAAAGCGATGCGCCGGAATGGACGAGCGAGTTTGTCTGGTCCTTGGTCTTCACCCTGGTCATGACCACCTGCGTGGCGTCCTTCATCTGGCTCTACGTACTGCGGGAGTTGCCGGCCGGTATCGCCGGTCTGGGGACGATGGCTACCCCTGTCGTGGGTCTGCTCGCCTCCTGGGCGCAGCTGGGGGAGCAACCGACCGCGCCCGAGGTCGTAGGGATGATCGTTATTCTGATGGGTATGGCGATCCTCTTCGCCCGGGGCATGAAGAGCACCGCTCCCGTTCCCGTGGGCGGACTCGCAACCGGGGAGGGGAACGAGTCTCGGATGCGGATCAGGGCCACGGAGAGCCGGTCCTCCCTGACGAGGCAGGGAGGGGATGAGGTCCGCAAACGGCCGGCGCCGATCGAGGCGCCCGCGTTGTTGTTCGTGCCTACTCCCGTTCGAGGGGCAGCGGCCGCGGCATGGTGAGCAACACGCCGTAGAGCACGCGGGAGGCGTGACCCCGTGTGGCCTCTGACCACGGGTCGAACCGGCCCGGGGACTTGCCGTCGACCAGATCGTTGTAGTGCGCCCAGTTGACGAAGGAGAGGTCGAGGGGCGACACATCGGCGAACCCGGCGTCATACCCAGGCGGGGGCGGAGTCAGCCAGTCCTGAGCTGCCCGCACTACCATCCTCACCAACTGGATGCGGGTGACGGTGTCGGCGGGCCGGAACGTCCCATCGGGGAATCCCTCCACGATCCCGGCCCGCGTGGCTTCGCCGATGAAAACGGCCGTTTCATCGGAGACCGCCCCTATGTCCGTGTAGACCGGTCGCGGATCCGGTTCCGGCGTATGGGCGCCAAGCAGGCGCACGAGCATCGTGGCCAGCTGCGCTCTCGTGATGGGTGCGTAGGGTCTGAACGTATGGTCGGGGAATCCACTGACTATGCCCAGGCGGGCCAAGGTCTCGATTGGTTCGCGGAATATGTGATCGAAAGGCACGTCCACGAATAACGGGATCCACGGTCCGAAGGCCGTGAGGAAATCGGCGGATACCGGTACCTCCACAGGCACGCCGTCTGTGGCGCGGGCCTCCCTGGTCACGACGACCGTGTAGATCGTCTCGCCAAGTAGCGGGTCGTTCGGGTCGATCACCGCTGTGCGGGTCTCAGCGTTGTAGAAGACCATGATGGGCACCGGATAAGGGGGCCACGGAGGGGGCATCCAGTCAGGGTCGAGTGTGGAGTCCACCTTCCAACCCGGTCGATCGTCTATGAACCAGATCGGCCCTCCGTATAGTTGCACCCCGCCCTGGCGGAGGGACTGGATGTCCATGTCACGGTCGAAGGTGATGCGGATGTTGGTATCCACTGGAACGTCGGCAGCTCCATCCGGGGGATCGAAGGCGGTCACTTCAGGGGCCGGGCCCACGTCGCCCACGGTGATCTGAGTCTCGAGATAGCTCGGCGACGGCTCGATGGTGTCTCCGTCCGGCAGCTGCGCCTGTGCGCCCTCTCCCCTTACAGGTGTGAACCAGGGTCCTTGCCAGGTCATGTAGCCCACCCGGTACACCCCGGTACGTTCGGCCGCGGTGATCTGGGCGAAGAAGCCAACGGTTGTGCCTTCCGACACAACATCCTTGACCGGCCCGAATGCCTGCCAGGCATAGCCTGGCGGCGCAGGCTGGAGCGTTTCGTATTGCCGCTCCTCGTCAGGCCCTGAAGCTCCGAGGCTGATCTTCTGCCCGCCGTCCAACCGGTAAGTGACGGACCGGACCTCCCAGTCCTCCGGTACCAGAACTCCCAGCCGTATCCAGGTTTTCCCATCGGTGGGTACCGCGGCCGCGTCTTTCTCCAGAGGGTGGGCCGCGGCTGATCATGACCGACTGCATTCACAACCGCGGAGAAGGTGGCGCCGGGTTGGATCTTCTCCGGTTGCTCGACGGAAACGAGTTCCACCCAAGCGAAGAGCATGATGGGCATGGCCGCCAGGGCGATGGCGGCAACGAGCCTCTGCGGGCTCATAGCGGTCCTCCCTTCAGACCGACCACGTGACCAACGGTGCGACGCGAAGCCTCTTGTAGCAGTTCCGTGGGCCCCGGTGACTTCCTCCTGATAGTGTAGCTGGTCTGCCGGCGCCGGCTAGATGATTGATGCCACGAACATGGCGCCAAAGAAGGGATTCGAGGCAGAGGGGCCAAAGCCGACGGTGTCAAAAGACATCGTCTGCTTGGAGGCCACGATGCCGCCGACCTGGACACCCTCTGCACGTTGTTTATTGCACAGCCGATGATCTTTTGCCAGAGAGAAGGAGAAACGCCAGGCGCCGGACGACCGATGCCGAGATCGTCACGCTGGCTGTCGCCCAGGTCCTCATGGGTATCCCGTCCGACCGGCGCTTCCTGCGGGCGGCCCGCCGGCAAATCGGCCATCTCTTCCCTGAGCTTCCCACCCAGGACGCGTATCACAAGCGCCGGGCACGGCTCACGGAAGCCATCGAATGGCTCTTCGGCGTGTTCTGCTCGAAGAGCCCGGAGCCGCATGATGATCTCCTTCTCCTTGACTCCACCCCGGTCGAGTGCGGCCGTTCTGTTGAGACCGTGCGGCGTTCGGCTCTGGCCGACATCTGTGGGTACGGCTACTCCCGCAGCCATTCCCGCTGGTTCTGGGGGTGTCGGCTTCATCTTGCCTGCGTCCCCGACGGCACCCCCAGGGGCGTCCAGCTTGCTCCGGCCGACCGGCCGGAACGGGGAAGTGGCCCTCGCGCTTCTTCCTCGTGCCCTGCGGGGCGGCGAGACCATCGTCTGCGACAAGGGGTACGCCGGCAAGGACTTCGAAGCGGAGGTGGGGAAGTTGGGGGCTATCATCGTCAGGCCCGACCGGGCGGACGAAGAGCAGAAAGGCCCCGCATATCGCGCCCATCCGGCAGCGCATCGAATCGGTCTTCTGGACCTGCAAGGATCTTCTCAACCTGGAGCGTCATGGGGCCCGCACCCCGAGGAACCTGGTGGTGCGCATCGTCACCAGGCTGCTTGCTCTTGTCGCCTGCATCTGCCTCAACTACGAGCTCGGTCGTCCCAGCCGGGCCATCGTCGATTACACTGCCTGACGTGGCATCAATCATCTAGGCATACTTGTCCAGCCCCAGATGGCGATGCTGCGCGATGAACGAGCGACGGCCGCTCTGCAGTAGCATGCGCAGATAGGCGAAGCCTTCGTAGGGAGGGAGTATCTTTCCAGGCCGGGTTCCGTGCAGTCGCGCACTCCGGCGCCCTCCCCACCCGCCTCCGGATGCTCGCGCCTCGTCCAAGGAAGAGGTGGCGCCGGGGAGGCGTCTCGTACGCTCCCCACCGACTGCTCGAACAGGGGACACAAGAACATCTCCCGCTGCTGCGGACGAAGAAGTAGTTGAACCCGCACGAGCACGGCTTCTTCATGCGGCCGGTACGCAGGAAGGCGGTCAACGCCCTCGCGTGATAGCTCCAGGTGAAATCCGGGCCCTCGTAGAACCCGGGCAAGGCGGACCCGGTCGGCCGGGGAGAGACGAGCTCCGCGGCCTGGTCGGGGTTCAGGTAGCGACCGGCGGTGACTATCGCCGGGACATGATGGTGAAGAGCCCGCGTTCCCGAGCGTATGCGGCGATCTTGTCCAGCTCGCCCACGTTCTCGGGCAAGACCGTGGTCTTCACCCCGACGATCAGATCGGGGTGATCGCTCCGCAACCTCACCAGGCCGGCTATCGTGCGCTCGACCTGGGACCAGGCCCCCGGGTAGCGCCGGATGCGGTCGTGCAACTCGCCGACGGCATCGAGAGCACAGGCGATGACCAGCTCGAGCCCGTGATCGGCCATCGGCTCGAGCATCTCCTCTACCATGCTCACCACACTCGGTCAGCACCCCGTTGGTGGTGATGGCGAACGATCAAGCCGGGCAGGCAGGTCTCCTTCAGCTCGCAGACCGCGGCCACCAGCGCCACCAGGTCGTCCCGCAGGAACGGCTCCCCGCCGGTGATGTCCAGCTCTCTCAGATCGCCCAGCAGGTCGGTCGAGAGGACTGCGACCCACTCCCTCAGCGGCAGGTCGGTCACCGACGCGGGTATCTTCCAGATGTTGCACATGCGGCAGCGGCAGATGCAGCCATGGGTCACCTCCAGGCTGACGGCCTGGGGTTTCCCTGGCATGCCCACCAGTCTGAGGCAGCGGTGGCGAATACCGTTTCGCACCAGCTTGGCGGCGATCATCGTGGTGGGGAATAGTTCCGTCATGGCCCCCATGAGCCCAAAACGGGGGCCTCCGCCTTCTGCACCAGATAGCACTTGGCTCGTAGGCTATCTCTCTTCGTACGATCCATGAAGACGGTGAACGGGAGGCTTCGCAATAGTATGAAGCCGAACCCATCGGTCCATGCATCGATCTGCCGGCTGCTGTGGCGGCACATCGTTACTGGTTCGCCGGTGCCGGTATGCTCGGGCCCCACCACGAATTCGAAGTCTTCATCCTCAGTGCGGTCCCCGACCTCGAAGACGAACGTACCTCTCGTCCTAAGAAGGCGCGCGGTCTCGGCGAACACGGGAGACAGGTCGCTGAAGAAGTTGAGCACTCCCAGGCAGACGGCGTGATCGAAGCTCTCCGAAGCATATGGGTAGGGAGTCGTGGAAAGGTCGTGGCGCGTGAGGTCGGCAAACCCCTTCATCCGGCAAGCCTTGAGCATGTTCTCTGAGATATCCATACCGTACACACGCAGCCCAGCTTTGCGAAAGAGGACCGATGCCAACCCGGTCCCTATGCCGATATCGAGGATCGGCTGACCCGGCCGGATATGCTCGTAGACCATGCTGAAGGCGAGTTCCGGCCCCAGCCACCCCGTTGCCTCTGCCTCCTTGTCATAGGCTTCGGCCATCTCGCGGATCTGCTCATCGTCTGAAGGCATCTGGCGTCATCCAGCCCTTAAGAGGAGTCTCAGAAATGGTATGTCATCCCGGCGGCCGCGGGCGATACTCGTTCGCCCAAGGCATCGCGCAACTCGGTAACCGGGCGTTCGCCGGTGCAGTGGCACGGAGCCAGCACATCCGGGTTATGCAGTCGCAACGCCGAGATCGTCTGGTCCAGGCGCTCGGGGCCGGCGTCGAGCAGGTGAAAGCCTCCGATGACGGCTCTGACCCGGACCTTTTTGGTCAGGCTGAGCACGTGATCCAAGGTATTCACCACACCCGCATGGGCGCAGCCCAGGCAGACTACCACCCCCAGGTCCGTCTCGATCCAGAGGGCCAGATCGTCCTCGATGGGATCGGGGCACGTTCCCGCTGGATCAAAGTAGAAGGGTCCTCCCGCATCCTCGTAGCTGGTGAGGCGCGGGATGGGAGCGGTGATCCCGACCTTCTCGGTCAGCAGCAGAGGCTGCCGGACCCAGTGCATACGCGATGACGGCCACCCGTCCAGAACTGCCCTGGCTTGCTCCGATATCCCGATGGCCTTCGCTTCCCTGTCACGAACGGCGTAGCGTGGCTGGAGGACTCCCGGATGGCAGTAGATGTCGACGTTCGGAGCCTGCTGGACGACATAGGCTATTCCGCCCGCGTGGTCGTAGTGCCCGTGACTGAGCACGAGGATGTCGGCCGTGGCCAAATCGACGCCGAGTTTCCGGGTGTTGCGAGCAAATGCAGGTCCCTGTCCTGTATCGACCAGGATCCGCTTGTTCTCGGTCTCAATCCACAGGGACAGGCCGTGCTCGAACCCAAGCCCCTTGCCGGCCTTGTTGTCGACCAAGATCGTGATGCTCACAGTCTTTGATGTCATAGTGTCAGTCTACCGGTGATCGCGGGAATCGTGCGTCGTTTGGCTGGGTAGGCCCTTCGGGTATGTGAAGCGGCAGAGTCCGCGACCCGTGGAGGTGCAACCATGGCAGAGTTGGCCAACTGGCCTGAGCTCGAGATCCTCAGCAATCCCCTCGAGCCGGAGGCGGCCGCCTTGGCCCCCGTCGAGATAAGGTTCCAGGTGAAGCCCGAGCCTGGGGAGAAGTGGGATAGCGAACTTGCGGCCGAGTGCTCGATCGCGGGCCACCCGGCTGCCACTCCAGGCGCTGTGCTGAGTTTCCGAGCGTGGGAGCAAGATTCTGAGCCGACCCTCTATTGCTACGCCATCGCCCGCAATCTGCAAGAAGGCGCCCAGGTGAAGCTGAAGGTGCATCCGCGAGATGAGAAGCAGCGGGAGAAGCCGGAGATCGTTTGGGAGAAGGAGTTCAAGGTTAGGAAAGAAGGCGATAAGTTCCGGCTGGAGTGAACTCGCGCCCAGATCCTGATCAGCGGCGCTTGGTCACCGCCGGTATGCTGACCGATCTACCAGAACCGGCCCGGCGATACCTGGAGTACACGGGCGTGGTGGGCCAGCCCTGGATCGACACCGTCCGCGTCAGGTACGAAGGCGTGTTCCGCATGGCTGCCGACAAGCCCTGGATGTCCATCAAGGCTGAGCAGGTCTACACCACCGATCCACCTGGATTTCACTGGACGGCGCGTCTCAAGATGTTCGGCCTGTGGATGGTGAGCGGTAGCGACACCTACAAAGCCGGGCGCGGCCACATGTTCGGCAAAGTTGCCGGTCTCTTGACCATATTCGATGCGCGCGGGGACGAACTTGATCAGGGCACCATGATGCGCTACCTGAACGAGATGACCTGGTTTCCAGTCGCTCTGCTCAGCGACTACGTCACCTGGAAGGCGGTGGACGATCATTCCTTCGATGCCACCTTCACCGATCACGGAAAGAGCGTGAGCGCGCGTTTCTTCGTCGACCAGGCGGGGCGCCTGAACAACTTCGTGACGAAGCGCTATCGCGAGAGCAACGGGACCTACACGCTCGATACCTGGACGACGCCGATGACGGAATACGGCAGATTGGCCGGGCTTAACCTTCCCGTCCGCGGGCAGGCGGTATGGAAGCTTTCCGACGGTGATCTGCCGTATGCCGACTTCACGCTGACCTCAGTCGAATACAACGTGCCGATCGAGGACTTCTGAGATGGGCTCGCGCCCCCCGCACCGGTCGGGCCAGGGAGGTTCCAGGACCGGACGTGTCGATCAGCGATGTCCTGCTTGAGCCTTCGCCTCGCTATCATGGAGCGCGATTCCCGGCGGCGGTCCGGGCGGTACGAGGAGGGGGAGGGTGAAGGCGGCATGACGCGCGTTGCCAGACTGACCAACAGCACCACCGGGGGCCCGGTCTTCGTAGACGTCAAGGATGGCGAGATCGTTCGCATCCTGCCTATCGATCTCGACGACAGCGACGGACCCTCATGGAAGATCGAAGCCCGGGGCCGGACGTTCTCCCCTCCGCGCCGGACCACTCTGTCGCCCTGGACGGTGGCGCACAAGTCGGTCATCTACTCGCCCAAGCGCATCCTCACGCCTCTCAAGCGGGTGGATTTTGACGCCAAGGGCGACCGCAACTGCAACAACCGAGGCGTATCCGGCTACGAGCCCATCAGTTGGGACGAGGCCTTCGATCTCGTGGCGAGCGAGATCGTCCGGGTCAAGCGGGAATTGGGGCCGGCCGGCATGCTCACTACTCCTGGCTCGCACCACATGTGGGGCAGCGTGGGCTACCGCTTCAGCGCCTACTACCGATTCATGGACCTGGTCGGGATGACCTACGGCGAGCACAACCCCGACAGCTGGGAAGGCTGGCACTGGGGCGCCATGCATATGTGGGGGTTCAGTCACCGCCTGGGCATCCCGGAACAGTACGACCTGTTGGAAGATGCGCTCAAGCACACCGAGATGATCGTGTTCTGGTCGGCCGACCCCGAGTCCACCTCCGGCTGCTACGCGGCCTTCGAGAGCACGGCCCGCCGTCGTTGGCTCAAGGAGCTGGGGATCAAGATGGTCTTTATCGATCCCTACTTCAACCACACCGCCGGCCTCCACTCCGACAAATGGTTCGCGCCCCGCCCGGGTACGGACGTGGCGGTGGCCTTGGCTATCGCCCACGTGTGGCTCACCGAGGGGACGTACGACACGGAGTACGTCGCCGAGCGGACCTCCGGCTTCGCCGCATGGCGGAGCTACGTGCTCGGCGACACCGACGGGGTGGCGAAGACGCCGGCCTGGGCGGAGGAGGAGTCGGGCATCGCGGCCCGCGATATCCGGGCTCTGGCGCGCGAGTGGGCCTCGAAGCCGACCATGCTGGCGGCGGGTGGCCTGGGCGGGATGGGCGGTGCCTGCCGGGCGGCCACCGGCAACGAGTGGGCGCGGGCCATGGTAGCGCTTGCCGCTTTACAGGGCATGGGCAAGCCGGGCAGCAACATATGGGGGACGACCGCGGGCGCTCCGGTTGATTCGTCCTTCGTGTTCCCCGGATACTCCGAGGGAGGCATCTCCTGCGACCTCGATCACACCGCGGCCGGGTTCCGCTGGGCGTACCGCATGTTCCCCAAAGGAGGAGCCATGCGAATGGCCCACCATTCCGGCGACGGCCAGACCGTGCCCCGGCTGCGCATACCCGAGGCGATGCTCCACGAGCGTCTCGAGTGGAGGGGGAAGGGATTCTGCGGGTCTTCCATCGAGTCCCAGTTCCGGGAGTACCACTACCCGGCCGAGGGATACGCTCCGGTCGGCATGTACTACCGCTACGGCGGCTCGTTCTTCGGCACCATGACCGAAACCAATCGGTACGTAAAGGCCTATCAGAACGACAAGATCCCTTTCGTGGTCAACCAGTCGATCTGGTTCGAAGGCGAAGCCAAGTTCGCCGACGTCATCCTGCCTGCCTGCACCAACTTCGAGCGCTGGGACATCAGCGAGTGCGCCTACGCATCAGGCTACGTCCCCGACGGCAACAGCTCGCCCAACCATCGCATGGTCGTCCTGCAGAAGAAATGCATCGAGCCCCTGGGGGAGTCGAAGTCGGACTACGAGATCTTCGCCGGTCTGGCCGAGCGCCTGGGGGTCCACGGGGCCTTCACCATGGGAGGAAAGACCGAGCTCGACTGGGTCAGACAGATGTTCGAGGCCAGCGACCTCCCGAAGGTCATCAGGTGGAAGGAGTTCGAGAAGAAGGGTTACTATGTCGTACCGGTGCCCGAGGGCCAGGCTTCCACCCCTGCACTCCGTTGGTTCGCCGAGGGACGGCCGAAGGACACGCCGGATTGGGGCCCGCATCCTGCCGACACGGTCCGGCTTGCCGGTCTTCAGACCAGATCGGGCAAGATCGAGTTCGTGGCCTCCAGTCTGATTCAGTTGGAGCAGGGCGGCACGCTCGACCTGGAAAGACCGGCGCTCGGCCCCCAGTACATCGAGTCGTGGGAGGGCCATCGCACCACAGATCTGGTGGCGAAGTATCCCCTGCAGCTGATATCTCCCCATCCACGCTTCAGCTTCCACACCATGGGTGACGCCAAGGATTCGTGGACCAACGAGGTCAAGGATCACCGCCTCCGTAGGGAGGACGGCCGTTACTACTGGATCATCAGGATCAATTCAGGTGACGCCGCGGCTCGGAGCATCGCAGATGGCGATCTGGTACGCGCCTTCAACGACCGGGGCTCGGTCATCCTGGCGGCGCAGGTGACGGAGAGAGTGCCGCCGGGGACGGTCCATTCGTACGAGTCGTGCGCGGACTACGACCCGCTGGGCGCTCCCGGGGAATCGCCCGACCAGGCCGGCTGCGTCAATATTTTGACTCCGAAGCGGTTCATCACCCCTACTTCGACAGGGATGGCGAACAACTCCTGCCTGATCCAAGTGGAGAGGTGGGCGGGCTGAGGGCTGACCGGCCCACGGGTACCTAGGAGTGGGGCCGGCGTGCCCGGGCCGCCGGAAGAACGTGAAACCCAGCGCGAACGTGAGGAAAGGGAGATCCTGCAACCTGAATGAGAGGGCGACCAAGCTACTCCTGCTCTTCGACCGTCTCGTGCCAGGGACGGCGCTCACCCACCTTGGCGCGCAGGCGCCAGGTGCGCGACTTCGGTTCAGCCTTGATCGTCTCCTCGAGCCGTGCGAGCTTGGCGCGCACTTGGTCGCGCATGCCGGGCTCCACGGCGTATGCGTCGAGCCGCTTGTATAGGCGCGCCAAGTTGAGCTCGACATCGTGGAAGAGGCCCCAGTCGCGTGCGCAGAGCTGGGCGATATAGGGCACGTCGATCGCCTTGGGATCGTCGGCGGTGCCGAGCTCTAAATCCTGGAGAAGGGTGAAGATGTCGCGGTCGTCCTTCTCGTTCAGGTTGGCCATCTGCAGCTTGGTAAGGAGCACATCGCTAACCGTGATGGTGTAGTCGTCGAGGTCCAGCCGGTCGCTCAGGTCGATGGCGTGGTCCATCTTGAACGTATCAAGGAAGACGTCGATATGGTCGTCGTCGTGCCGGCTGTAGCAGGCCCATTGCTCCTTGAGGCCGCACTCGCGGGCGAACTGCAGCTGACGTCCGCCGGTCGCTTGGCGCACGTGGACGACCTCCTCGAACCCGAGGTCGGTGAAGAGACTCGCGATACGCTCAGCGTCACGCCGATGCCCCACCATGTCGATGTCGCCGTGGTCGCGCTCGCAGAAGTCGAGCGACTGGCAGTGGAAACGCACGGCGAGGCCGCCGAGGAGGCGCAGGACGATGCCTCGCCCGCGGGCGGCGTCGATGACGCGCTCGGCCTCGGCGATCATGTCCGCACGGGTTGCGAGTATGAGTTCTGTAGGCACCGGGGTGTTCATGGCCCCCACTGTCCCCCGCGTGAAGCGTTGGCAAACAAGCGGGACGCTTCGAGGAGACTCGGCCTTGGTGCACTTGGTGAACAAGGCCTGCTGTATCCTGGAGCGGGCCGAACGAAAGCGACAGGCGGTGGCTGGTCGAGACAGTGAAAGGAGCAGCAATGGAGTACCAGGATCTTCTCGAGCTCGTGCAGGCGCGGAGGAGCACCAGAGCGTTCACGACGGATCCCGTGCCGGACGCCCTGGTGGATCGGATCATCGAGGTCGCCCGCTGGGCGCCATCGGGGACCAACTCCCAGCCGTGGGAGTTCGTGGTGGTTCGAGACAAGGAGACGAAAGACCGTATCGCTGGGTTCGTGAAAGTGCAGGCCTACCCGGCGCATGAGGTCGAACTGACCCGGCCGGAGGACATGAGATGGCCTTCAGCGGCACGCCCGGTCTCAGACCCGGGCTGGAAGGACGCCCCCGTGCTGATAGTGGTGTGCGGCGACATCCGCACCAAAGAATCGTACCCACTCGTGACTCAACTGGTCCGGGGCGATCTTGTCTTCGACTCCTCGCTGGCCAGCGCCTTCCTCTATATGACCCTGGCAGCTACCACCCTGGGTCTGGGCTGCCAATGGACCACTGCGGCCAGCAATCCCTACGTGATGCCTCTCGTCAAGGAACTACTGGGGATCCCGGAAGACCTGGTCGTCTACGACATGATGGCCCTGGGCCATCCGGCGGTTCAGCCGAAGCCCCGCATCGTCCGGGAGCGGGCGGAGATCACCCACTACGACCACTACGACCTGACGAAGCACCGCACCGACGAGCAGGTGAAGGAGTTTCTGCGCGGTCTTCGCAAGTAGCTTGGAGCACCGACCCGCAACGATACCCGAGCAGACCCGGGTGCCGAAAGCCTCGACCAAGCGCCCTCCTACTGTGCGGGCCCCGATGGTGTTGCTGGCCAGTCAAGCGCTGGGAGCTATCGGCGGAGGCATCGGGCTTGTCACTCACGGGATCTCGTCGCTCAGCCGCCGACGACTTCGATCGTCTTGAGAGGCGTGCAGGGGGGAACGCAGACGATCTTCGATCCCTACTCCGACGTCACTCGGGCCCAGGTGATCACCATGGTGGTCAGAGCCGGACGGGCTGTGAAACCCGAGGCTCTGCCCGATCCGCCTCCCGAGTTCTCCTCGGTCTTGGGCCAATTTGACAACGTACACGCTCCCAATCTACGGATCGCCGAATACCATGGCCCCCTGGGGGTCTGCCGGGCTACGGTCAGGCATGGGACCCGTGGGCCAAGGCCTCGCGCGGAGAAGAGTGTCAGCTTATCGCCAACCTGATGCACGAGCTGGAACTCGACTAAGTGGGCGGGACCGCGTCAGTCCTCCAAGATCTTGGTGGGTTGGTGGCGGTCGGTGGTGGAGCCGTCTCCGAGTTGGCCGAACTCATTGTTTCCCCACACCCACAGGGAGCCGTCGCTCTTGAGCGCGAGGGAGTGGTACCAACCGGCGGCCAACGCCCTCCAGTCGGTGTCTGTCCCGATGCGGGTGGGCACAAGACGCTGCTCGGTGGTACCGTCACCCAGTTGGCCATAGTAGTTTGCTCCCCAAACCCACAGGGAACCGTCGGACCTGCGGGCCGAGGAGTGGTATCTTCCGGCCTCTATCGTCCTGCAGTCGAACTCGTTTCCGACGCGGGTGGGCACACTGCGGTGGGTGGTGGTGCCGTCACCCAGTTGGCCACCATCGTTCATTCCACAGGCCCACAGAGAACCATCGCTCTTGAGGGCGAATGACTGGAACCACTCAGCGCCAACGGCCACCCAGTCGCTGTCGGTGCCGACGCGCGTGGGCACGAAGCGGCGGACGTCGGAGCCGTCACCCAGTTGGCCGTTGGAGTTCTGTCCCCAACCCCAGAGGGAGCCGTCCCTTCTGACAGCCAGGGAGTGGGCCCGACCGGCAGCGACGGACTTCCAGTCGCTATCGGTCCCGATACGGATGGGCGCGGGCCGAGAGTCGGAGCTTCCGTCACCCAATTGGCCACTGGTATTCAGTCCCCAGGCCCAGAGGGAACCGTCTGTCTTGATGGCAAGGGAGTGATTCCCGCCGGCGGCGATTGCCATCCAGTCGCTGTCGGTGCCGACGCGGGTGGGTGTCAGGAGCAAGCCGCCCTGGGTCCATCCCCAGGCCCAGAGGGAACCGTCTCTTTTCAGGGCCAGGGAGTGCTGCTCGCCTGCGGCGACGGCCCTCCAGTCGGCATCGACGCCGATGCGGGCGGGCTCGCGCCGGTCGGTGGTAGTGCCGTCGCCCACTTGGCCGTAGGCATTGTTGCCCCAGGCCCACAGGGAGCCGTCGGATCTGATGACCAGTGAATACCAGTCCCCGGCCGCGAGCAGGCTGGAGGATTCGGCCCGCTGAAGAGCGTTCCATAGCATCTGGGCCACCTCTCCCCGGCTCGCGTTCTGCCAGGGGTTCCAGGAGGAGCCGAAGGCGACTAGACCCTCGAGCAGGTCGTTGTATTCGGCTTCGGCCATCTTGGCGGCGTGATCGGGGCTGAAGTCACCCAGAGTGCCGGTGTAACCGGCAGGTGGCGCGACAAGGGTGCCGGGTCGGAGGTTGTCCAAGGCCCTCACCACCATTGTCACCACCTGGGCCCGGGTGATGTTGGCGTAGGGGGCGAAGGAAGTGGGGGTTCTACCCTGGGTGATGGCGTTCTGGGCGGCGGCGGCGATGTACCCCCGGGGATAGGGCCAACTCGACTCCACATCGACGAAGGGGCACTGGTCCGCGGGAAGGGGTTCCAGCCCCAGGCTGAGCACGATCATCTTGGCGAACTGCTGGCGCATGACCAGGTCGCCGGGCCCGAAGTTCCCGTTGGGGTAGCCGCTTATGATTCTGCGGGCGGAGAGGGCGGTGATGGCCGAGGCGTAGGGATGATTACTGGGGACGTCGGGGAAGGAAGCGGCAGAGGCCGACCCGCTCCCGAGCAGCCCCAACAGCGCCGCGCAGACGATAACGAGAACCAGTGTGCGACGAATGGTCATGGCCCTCCCTCCTAAGGTGAAGTCCGAGCCTCTTCGAAGCCGAGTAGTCCCCAGTTAACCGCGCAGTTCCTAGGCTACCGATCAGTCTGGCGGAACCTGCATCTCAGTCTACAACAGGTCTTTGCCGAGGAGCAACGGGTATCGATGCCTTAGTCGGCCGCGACTCAGCGCTGCGTCTGCGTCTCCACGATGCTCTCCACGTTATACGTGCGGCGAAGCGCCGGCTTGTCGATCTTGCCGGTTGCGCTGCGGGGCACCGTGTCGAAGATGATCCTGCGGGGCCGCTTGTAACGGGGCAGCGAAGAGCAGAACTCCGCCATCTCCTCCTCTGTGCACCGGTGGCCGCGCTTGAGCTGGATTATCGCCGCCGCGATCTCCCCGAGGCGCTCGTCCGGCAGGCCGATTACCGCCACGTCCTTGATGGCATCGTGCCCGTGGAGGAAGTCCTCCACCTGTACCGGGTAGATGTTCTCGCCGCCGGTGATGATCACATCCTTCTTGCGGTCGACCAGGTAGATGAAGCCCTCTTCATCCGTGCGCGCCATGTCGCCGGTGAGGAGCCAACCATCCCTCATCACCGCGGCGGTGGCTTCCGGATCGTTATAGTAGCCCCTCATGACCCCCGGGCCCTTGACAGCCAGCTCCCCGACTTCTCCCTGCGGGACCGGTTCGCCGGACTCGGCGACGATCCTCGTCTCCCACTGAAAGCCCGGCTTCCCGATGGCGCCCACCTTGTGGATGTTCTCGATCCCCAGGTGCACGCAGCCCGGGCCGACCGACTCAGTCAGACCGTAGTCCGTGTCGTAGAGATGGCCGGGAAAGTGCTCCTTCCAGCGGTGCACCAGGCTGGGTGGAACCGGCTGCGCCCCTATATGCATGAGCCTCCACTGCCCCAACTCGTAGTCTCCGAGTCTCACGTCCCCCCGGTCGATCGCTTCAAGGATGTCCTGCGCCCAGGGGACGAGGAGCCAGACTACGGTGACCCCCTCGTCCGATATGGTTCTGAGGATCCACTCCGGCTTCACCCCCCGTAGCAGCACGCCCCTGCTGCCGGCCAGAAGGCTGCCGAACCAGTGCATCTTGCCCCCGGTGTGATAGAGCGGTGCGATGCACAGGAAGTTGTCTTCTCGGGTCTGTCCGTGATGCCGCTGTTCGGTGACGCACGAGGACATGATGCCGCGATGATCGTGCAGTATCGCCTTAGGAAAGCCGGTGGTCCCCGACGAGAAGTACAGGGCGGCATCTTCTTCTTCCGAGATCTCGATCCGCGGGGCTTCGGCCGAGCATTCCGAAGTCAGCTCGGCGTAGCTCTCCGCGAACGTCGGGCAGTCAGTGCCTACGAAGAACCGGGGCTCGACCTTCGGGATACGGTCGACGATCGACTCGATGCGCCCGATGAACTCGGGCCCGAACGCCAGCGCGCCGGCCTCCGAGAGCTTGAGACAGTACTCGATCTCCTCGGCCGTGTATCGGTAGTTCATCGGCACCGCGACGGCGCCGGTCTTGAGGATGCCGAAATAGATCGGCAACCACTCGAGACAGTTCATGATGAGGATCGCGACCTTGTCTCCCTTGCCGATGCCCTGTCCCAGCAACAGGTTCGCGAAGCGGTTGGCGGCATCGTCGAATTGGCGCCAGGTCATCTCTCTCCGGGAATGCTCGTGCGGATTGGTCTCCATGAGCTCGTATTCGCGCCACGTGACCTCGTGCTTCTCTCCTAGCTCAGGATTGACCTCGACGAGGCAGACCTCGTCTCCGTAGAGCCTTGCGTTGCGCGAGAGTAACTGGGTGATCAGCATCTGCTGTGCTCCCTGCGGTTCTCTGCCGACTGCATTTCGCATCATCGCACATGGAGGCGCTCAAGCATTGACAACGTGCCTTTCGGGTATCTGGTGTCATGTGCGTGGGGTACCACCTATGCCCCGTGTTGGTGTTCAGCGGCACGTGGAGGCAGCCGATGCGTGTCAGGTCGATGACGGCCGTGACCTTGCCTCAGGCGAAGGCGCTTGTAGACAGTGTCTTCCCCCGTCAGGGCCCGGTTGAACGGCTGTTCTTCTGGGCATGGAGTCGCCGTGACCGGCCGGTCGTCAAGGTCCTGCTCGCGGTCGTCGGTGTGAAAGACCTGGGCGACTTCTGGGTCGCGCTCGACGACGACGACAGAGTAGCCGGCACGGTAGGTCTATACCGCAATCGCAAGGACGCCCACGAGGCTCTCTGGCTCTCCTGGTTCTGTGTATCGCCTGAGCACCGTGGCACGGGTCTCGGCGGACGCCTTCTCGACCTCGCCATCGAGCGGGCGCGGGTGTCGGGGGCTCGGTACCTGAGGCTCTACACCGGTGACGACCCTATCATGGCCAAGGCTCAGCATGTCTACGAGAGCCGGGGGCTCCGTATCTACAAGACCCTGAACCTCTTTCGAGTCCGGGTGATCTACCGCCAACTCGATCTGTTTTGAGGCGCCCTGATCGAACCTCACTTCGCGAGCCGTACCAGCCAGACCCTCGCAAGGGCGGCGTGTCCACGCCCGATCCATTTGACGGAGCTGTCCGGCGGAGAGCAGGGTCGGGTGGCCATCGCCCGCGCCGTGGTGAACGATCCGCCCCTGGTCCTTGCCGACGAGCCGACCGGTAGCCTGGATACCGCCAATGGGAGGCAGATCCTCGCAGTGTTGCGTGAGTTAGCCGATGGCGGTCACGCGGTGGTCATGGTTACCCATAACCCTGAATCCGGCGCGGTCGTCGACCGTATCATCGAGATCCGGGACGGGTGCTGCCGGCTCCCCTAGGATCCAGGCGCTGTTAGCATCCCCACCCAGATGCGCTATGTTTAGCGGAGGATAGCCCGGACATTTTTCCTACTCGGTCGCAAGTGCGCTGAATACCCGGAGATGCGTCTTATGAATCTGCTAGAGGCGATCGGCAACACCCCCCTGGTGGAGCTCGTCAATCTCACTGCCAATCCCAAGACGAAGATACTCTGCAAGCTTGAGGGCTGTAATCCGGGAGGATCGGTTAAGGATCGCCCCGCCCTCTACATGATCACGAGGGCAGAAGAACGCGGCGAGCTCACCAGGGAGAAGACTATTCTGGAGCCGACTTCCGGCAATACGGGTATTGCCCTGGCCATGATCGGCGCGGCCAAAGGGTATGAGGTACAACTCTGCATGCCTGAGTGCGTAAGCACCGAGCGCCGCCTCATTCTGGAGGGCCTCGGATCCCATGTGGTCCCTACACCGGCCAAGGAGAACATCGACGGCGCCATCCGCCAGGCCCATGCGCTCATGCAGGCTTCACCGGGCAAGTACTACATGCCCAATCAGTACGACAACGAGGCGAACGTGCTTGCCCACTTCGAGACCACAGGCCCCGAGATCTATCGGCAGAGCAATGGGCAGGTCGACTACTTCGTTGCCGGTATGGGCACTACCGGGACCTTGATGGGTGCCGGAAGGTATCTGAAGTCCGTGAAGCCCTCTGTGAGGATCGTCGGTGTTGAGCCCGTCATGAGCCACACTATCCAGGGGCTAAAGAACATGACCGAATCCATGGTGCCCGGTATCTACCAGCCGGAAGAGCTAGACCTGAAGGAAATGGTCGAAGACGGCGAGGCCTTCGAGACAACGAAACTCCTTGCCACCAAGGAAGGCCTCTTCGTCGGTACTTCGGCGGGCGCGGCCGTTGCCGTAGCCCTTCGCATAGCCAAGATGATCGACCACGGGACCATCGTGGTGGTGCTTCCCGACCGGGGCGACCGCTATCTAAGCACCATGCAGTTCAGATCCATCTGCGCAAAGTGCCCACCGTGATCGCGGCGAGCGAAGACCTGATGCCGGCGCCCTACTTGTCGACCGGTTCCAGGTAGAAGTGCGTCCAGGCGATCTCGTCGCCGGCCAAGCCGTGGATGATCACCCCGGCCATATCGCCCGCAGAGCCGTCAGCCTGAGTGCCCTGCCAATACCACTCCGCCCACACGATGTCCTTGTCGGCGGCAAAGCGCACGAGCGTGGCCTTGAAATCGGCCATCCCAGCCATGACCGGCGCCCAGTTGCGCCAGACCTGATCCCTGCCCCGGGTGCTTCGTGCCGGATGGGCGGGGTGCTCAATGACGACATCCTCCCGAAAGCAGCCGACCAAGGCTTCGAGATCACGATCGTTGATCGCCTGTTCAAGCCGTCTGAGGATACTCTCTGCAGCGGGCTCCGCTTGCTCTTGAACCACAGCACCACTCCTTTCTCGCCCCGCACCCTGGGCAGCGCAAAGGCATACTCGCTATCCCCAAGCGTCCCCTATTCTACCGGGCCTCGAAACATCCGGTGGGGGCTGGTCGGCCGGTTCCGGGCGGACCGAAGAAGCGACGGCGACCGTCGTTGTCCGTCGGGCCTGGCGACCTGGTTCTTCCGTCAGTCCTAGACCTCAGGTGCTGGGCTTCTCGCCTTCCTACCCTGATAGAGGTTGCGGTTGGTCCACTCCACCTGCCATTGCTCGCGCCGCCTATAGGGGCCATCGAAGTAGTAGGTGCCCCCTTCGGCATCGACACAGGTGCCGGGACCCAGGCGGTCGGCGTGTTTCTTGGCAAGATCTAAGTAGGGGTGGCAGCCGATCGCCTCGCGCTCGCCTTCCAGATCTTCGGGGTCCTTGAGACGGGAGACGACATAGCGCACCTCCTTCTTGCTCCTCACTGGCGGTCTCCCTCTTCTTTCGTTCGAGTAGGTGGGACATCCCACCCTAGGAGTGATGTGATTCTTCCGGGTTCGTATCGACCCGGGATGGAAAGTGGCAGAGGACGGCTGGCTCGGGGAGGCACGGATGACATGCCTTCTGAGCAGTCACTTTATCACGCACGTGCTTCTGCAGTGAGACGCACGGGTAAGGGGATCGTCTCGGCCCGCCACCCTCGCTCGCCTCCGCAGCCGGGCGTTGGGCATTGTGCTATGCTGCCGTCAAGCATTCGACAGGAATCTTCTCCAGGCGCAGCGCCGAGCTTCAGAACCTCCTCGCCCAGTCTCCAGTCTTTCCCTCTCGTTTGTCGCAATGTAACTCCGTTCATGGAGGCTGTAGTGGTAAATTCAGCAAAACTGTACGTGGGCAATCTCAGTTATGAGACCTCCGAAGCCAGCATCAGGACGGCTTTCGAAGCTCACGGCGAGGTGACCTCGGTCAATCTCATCACCGATCGCGATTCCGGACGCCCCAAGGGCTTCGGTTTTGTGGAGATGGGCTCGGCCGATGAAGCCCAGAAGGCCAAGGGCGCCCTGGACGGCACCCAGCTCGACGGTCGCGCCCTCAAGGTCGATGTGGCCAAAGAACAGGTGCCCCGTGCCCCTCGCTCCGGCGGTGGCTACGGCGGCGGCAGCAGCGGCTACAACAGCGGCAACCGCTGGTAAGAGTCGCCTCACACGTGCACTGAGGACGGGATCGATGCCCCGGGTCGCGGGGCCTGCGGCTGACGGTCGACACAGAGGCTCTGTAGTACAATCCTGCGCGCGGTGACCCCGGGCTGCATTGCTGACCAGGGGAGACGGGCGAGTCTGTTATCCTGCCCCCAGAATGCAATCGAAGGGACAGGGATGGATAGAAGGATCGATCCGTACCGGGCCGGGATTCACGACAGCAGCCCCGAGATCTTGACGAGTTGCACACCAAGAGCCGCGGTATGATCGAGTTCCTTGAAGGCAACGACGCGGTGGTTCGGGCGGCGGTCGATGCGGGCTGCCGGTTCTTCGCCGGCTACCCGATCACCCCGGCCACCTCTATCCTCACCGGCCTGGCCCGGGAGCTCCCCAGAGTGGGCGGCGTAGCCGTTCAAGCCGAAGACGAGCTTGCCTCCATCGGGATGTGCATCGGGGCGGCCATGGCCGGTCTCAAGGTCATGACCGCTACCTCGGGGCCCGGGATGAGCCTGTATTCCGAGAACATCGGGCTCGCCATCATGGGTGAGACCCCGATCGTGATCGTGGATGTACAGCGCCAGGGTCCTGCTACCGGGTCTGCCACCCAAGGGGCCGACGGGGACATCCAATTCCTCCGCTGGGGCACGTCCGGGGGGCTGCCACTGTTCGTGCTGTCGCCCGAGAACGTGAAGGAATGCTATGTCCTCACCATCGAAGCCTTCAACCTTGCGGAGCGGTTCAGGACTCCGGTCATACTGGCTTCCCAGAAGGAAATCGGCCTTCTCAGGGAGCGCATCGACCTGGAGGAAGTGCGGCGCGAGGCACCACCGCTGGTGTCGCGGACCCTCGCCCCAGACGACCAGAGCTTCGTTCCCCATGGGTTCCAGCGACCGGCCGATGTGCCTCTTTTCAGCCCGCTTGGGGGCCCGCACGTGGTGCGCTACACCACGAGCATGCACGACCAGGCCGGGTTCCTGACCAAGGACCCGCACATCATCGCCGAGATGATGGAGCACCTCCAACGGAAGATCATCGACTATGCACCCCCCCTCGCCCGCTACGAGTTCGATCTCCAGGAAGGCGCCGATACCCTCATCGTGGCGTACGGCGTGACCGCTCGTTCCGCGCGGGAGGCGGCGGCCTTGGCCAGAAAGGCGGGGCGGCGGGTGAGCCTGCTGGTCCTCAAGACCCTCTACCCGGTCCCGGAGCACGCCATCGAGGAGGCCCTGGGGACGCTTTCCGCGGATGGACGGGTGCTGGTCCCGGAAATGAACCTGGGCCAATATGTGGAAGAAGTGCGGAGGCTGGCAGCCCCGCTGTCGGTGGTCCCGGTGAGCAAGATGAACACCGATCTTGTGACCCCGGCAGAGATACTCGAAGGAGGGGGGCTGCTATGACGGAAAGCGGGTATTTCCGCCCCGACACCCTGCCGACCACCTTCTGTCCCGGTTGCGGCCACGGCAAGATCGCCGGCTACCTGGACCGAGCCTTGCAGGCCCTGGGCTACGCCCCCGAGCAGGTGGTGCTGGTCACCGACATCGGCTGCATCGGCATGGTGGACAAGAGCTTCAGGACGAACGCCTTTCACGGGCTGCACGGGCGGTCCATCACCTACGCCTCGGGCATCAAACTGGCCAATCCCGCCCTGAAGGTCATCGTGCTGATGGGTGACGGGGGCATGGGGATCGGCGGCGGGCACCTGCTGGCGGCCGCCCGCCGCAATATCGGCATCACCGTCATCGTCGCGAACAACTTCAACTACGGCATGACCGGGGGGCAGCAGTCGGTGACCACGCCCGTGGGCATGGTCACCTCCTCCACACCATGGGGGAACGTCGAGATACCTCTGGACATCGTCGAGACTCTTCGCCCGGCCCGCCCCTCGTTCCTGGCCCGCACCAGCGTGGTGTCCGACGACGCGGCTGAGGTCGTGGCCGAAGCCGTGGCGACCGAGGGCTTCGCCCTGGTCGATATCTGGGATGTGTGTGTCGCCTACTTCGCCCGTCGCCATCCCCTGAACCGGGAGACCATGGCTCGGATGATGGAGGAGCTGGAGATGCCGCCCGGGGTCGTGCGCCGGGACGGCCGGCCCGAGTTCAGCTGGGCCTACCGGGAGCAGAGCCGCGGCGCCCAGATCGCGAAGCCTGCCCCCGGGGTGGGATTGGACCCGGTAGTCCGGAGCTCCCTCAAGGAGCGGCGCGGGATCCTCATCTGCGGATCAGCCGGCCTCAAGATTCGCTCGGCTGCGACCGTGCTCGGCGCCGGCGCCATACTGAGCGGGCTGCAGGCCACCCAGAAGGACGACTACCCGGTGACGGTGAGAACGGGCTACTCGGTGGCGGAGGTCATAGTGTCCCCCGATCCCATCCTCTACACGGGGGTCGACATCCCGGACATAGGCCTCATCCTCTCCCGGGACGGCCTCAGCTACCTGGAGAGGAAGCTGGCCGGTTTCCCGCCGACCACCCGGTTGTTCGTCGAAGAGAAGCTGGGCACGGTGAGCACCCGCGCTCAGGTCACGTACCTGCCCTTCCAAGAGACGGCCAAGAGCGTCCATCACCTGGCCTTGGCCGCCGTGGGTGTGGGCGCGGTCCTCGGTGCGGAGGATCTCTATCCGCCCGAAGCCTTCGTCGAGGCCTCACGGCGTCTTCAGGACGAGAAAGCCGCCGCCACCAACGTGGAGGGACTGAGGCTGGGGCTGAAGCTGGTGGAGCCTTAAGAACGAGCTCCAAGGGCGCTACCGGAGATCTCGCGGGCTTCCGCGCGTGGACCCAATCGCCCCCAAGGCGTGGATCGCGTCGGGGAGTTCCCAGAGATAGTCGACCAGGTGGACCCCCGCTGCGGAAAGAGCCGCCTCTTTGCTCGCGATGGTGCCCTTGCCCCCGGAGATCATGGCGCCGGCATGTCCCATGCGCTTGCCAACGGGGGCATGTCTACCCACGAGTAGGCCCACGATCGGTTTCCGGATCTCGCCGGCGATGACCTCGGCAGCTTTCTCCTCGGCGTCGCCCCCTATCTCACCCACGAGGACGATCACCCGAGTGGCCTCGTCTCGCTCCGCCAGGCGCAGGTAGTCGGCGAAATCACGGCCGATGACCCGGTCGCCACCGATGCCGACGCACACCGACTGGCCGAGTCCGGCATCGGACAAGACTTTGGTGATCTCAAAGGTGAGGGTCCCACTCCGGCTGATCACCGCGATGTTGCCAACCGAGGTCGAGCTGGGAGGGATCATGCCCAGGCTGGTCTCGCCCGGGACCAAGATGCCGGGACAGTTGGGACCGATGAGCCACACGTCTCGCTTCCGGGCAAGATCACACGCGTACATCTCGTCGTAGAGCGGCACGCCTTCTGTGATCACCGCGACCAGCGGAATGCCCGCTTCCACCGCCTCCTCTATCGCCGACCTAGCAAAGCGGGCCGGAACGTAGACGACGCCGGCATCGATGGGACCGGCTCCGGCTATCGCATCGGCCACAGTGTCGAAGACGGGCACGCCCTCGGCCGTCTCGCCGGCTTTGCCGGGGGTCACACCTGCAACGATCTGCGTGCCGTAATCCAGCATGAGGCGTGTCTGCGTCCTCCCGAAGTTGCCGGTGATCCCTTGGACGAGCACGCGGGTGGTGTGGTCACACAAGAAACCCATGGCTCACCGCCTCCTCTGCGAAGCTACGGCCAACTCGACCGCGGTCTTGATGTCGGGAGCCACCCGTATGCCCGCTTCTTCCAGCAGGCGGGCGCCCTCTTCGGCCCCGGTGCCGTGGACCACTGCGATCGTGCCTACCGGATCGTCAGGGATCTCCTGCACGGCTCGTATGATGCCACGAGCCGCCTCCCGGGCCCGGGTGATCGCGAGACTCAGCATCAGCAGATGGGCGCGGACCTTGGGATCACGCAGGCCTCGGTCCTGGAGGATGCGCATCCCTTGGTATGCCTTCTCCGTGCTGGCTCCGCCCCCCGTATCGAGGAAGTTGGCAGGACTGGACCCGAGTCGACCGACCGCATCGAGCAGAGACATGTTCAGGCCTGCTCCATTGGCCATCAGGCATATCTCCCCGTCCAAGTCCACGAAGTTCAGTGAGGCCGCCTTGGCTCGGGCTTCCAATTCACCCAGAGGGGGACGTTCGACCAAGACCAGATCCTGCTGCCGGAACAGGGCATCGTCGTCGATGGTCACCTTGGCGTCGGCTGCAACGAGCCCCCCGGCGGTGGCTATCAACGGGTTGATCTCGATAAGCTCCAGGTCGTTCTCAAGGGCGGTCTTGAGCAGGTTCGCGAGAAGTGCGCCGATCTCGGCCAGCAGGGGTTTGCCCAGCCGGCCGGCGTATTCAACCGCGAGTCGAGCCTCCAGACGGGCTGTGACCCACTCGGGCGTCACCTTTGCGAGTTGGTCGACTGCCACCGGCATGCGTAGGAGCTGCTCACTGTTGGCCTCCACGTCCATCCCTCCAAACGGGGAGAAGAGGAGCACGGGCGAGCCGGCCGACATATCGAAAACCACCGAGACGTACATCTCCCGACCCGGCGGTACCCGCTCCTCCACCAGAAGACCGACCGGGGACTCGCCCCGGATGGCGAGTGCTCGGATGCGGGCGGCCTCCGTCTCGAGCTGCCCGGCGGTCTCCACCACCGCGATCCCGCCGGCCTTTCCCCGTCCCCCGATCAGGACCTGACTCTTCACCACGCAGGGATACCCGATGGTGTGCCCAGCGGCCCGCGCTTCGTCAGGATCGCCGGCGAAGATTCCTCGTGGGGTGGCCACGCCTGCCCGCCTCAGAAGAGCTTTTCCCTCGAACTCGTAGAGATTCATGCAATCTTCTCCGCTTTGACACGTTGGCTTGCCGCCGCACTGCCACGCTCACGGGGCGTCGATGAGGCCTGGGATGGCATCCCGGACGATATCACAGCGGGAATGGCGAAACCGGGTATGCGCTAGAGTGGAAAGGGAAGGCACGGCTTCCCGCAAACGCAAGGTCCTGCCAACGAGCTCGAAGGGAGAGGTGGGTGCGCGAGTTGATTCAGCCGGAGGGGCTCTGGGACCCCCGGCCTCGGTATGCTCAGGTGCTGAAATCCGGCAAACAAGCATGGATCGCCGGTCAGGTCTCGGTGGATGAGAACGGGAACACTGTCGGAGAGGGAGATATCGAAGCCCAGACTCGCCAGGTCTTCGAAAACTTGAGGAGAGCTCTGGAATCGATCGGGGCCGGATTCGACGATATTGTGAAACTGCACGTCTACTCTACCGACATCGATGCCCACTACTCGACGATCGCCGCCTTTCGGAAGGCGCACTTCACCAGCCCTGTGCCCAGCACTACTCTCCAGATCTCGAGGCTCGTGCTGCCGGAGTGGCTTCTGGAGATCGAGGCGGAGGTGCTCCTGCCGTAGCCGATCCGGCGGACGCGCCCAGGATGCCTGGCGCTGGCGTCAGCGGCCGTGAACGGGATGCTGCGCGAGAGCCGCCTGGTGCTTTGCGTCCTTTTCGCTCGGGCTGAATCCCTGGCTTAGGCGGCCGTTGAGCCAGACGCGCCACACCCACAGCGGCCGCTCGGACGTCGATGTCTGCGCCTCTTGTACTTCGATCCTCATGGCCCCGTAGTGTCCTCTCGCTCGTCAACTGTCGTAGATTCGGGTTGCGCGTGGGTCCCTGAGCGACGGAGAGCCCGGTCAGCGACGACGCGCCCGTTGAGATTGGCGGAGGAGGAAAAGACGGGAAGGCAACAGTGGGTTTGCGCTTGCTGCGCACAATTCACGGGTGCGGTGCCCATTCTGGCCCTTCTGAGAGCAGAGAACGTCTCTGCTGCGCTTCAGTATACACCTCGAGTCGCTATCGGAGGCCCTCAGAGCAGACGTCACGCTGCTCTGCTGAAGCGAGGTCTGAGCGAGAGTCCTCCCCGCCGGCTTCGTTCAGCTTCCTTCGAGGCTGAGCGCGAGAAGAGCGAGGTCGTCCGGCAAGGCTCCGCCTGCAAACTCGACGACGTGCCTGAGTACTTCGGCGGGCACTTGATCGACTGGTTGAGACACCACCTTCCTGAGAACATCGACGAGTCTTTCTTCCCCGAAGAAATCCGGACCGCGACGAGCCTCGGTCGCTCCATCGGTGTAGAGAAACAGGAGGTCGCCGCTCTTGAGCGAGACCTGGGCCTCTGTATAGGCTGATTTGTTCCACGCTGCAAGAACGGGGGATCCTGACTCAAGAAAGAGAGTCTTTCCGGTCTTCTTCCGGATGACGGGAGGCGGGTGCCCGGCGCGGGCGTACCGAAGCCTACCGGTGGCGAGGTCCAGTCTGCCAAAGAAGGCGGTTATGAAACTTGCCCCATTGGACTGCCTCCAAAGGACCTCGTTGGTCCTTGCCATGACCGCTGCCGGAGCCCCATGCTCGTAGGCGAAGGATTTCATGGCGTTCTTGGCCAAGCTGGCCAATGCTGCCGCCCCGATACCTCGGCCCGCGACATCGCCGATGAGAAGACCTACGTGCCCCCGATCCATGGGGAAGAGGTCATAGAAGTCCCCGCCCACGTCGGCGCCGATGGTGGCCGAGCGATGAGCGTGACCGAACTTCACGCCGGGTAGCCTCGGGGGTACGGTCAGCAGCGCCTCCTGGAGGCTCTGGGCAATGATCCGCTGGTGCTCGAACGCCTGGGCGTTCTCAAGGGCCAAGGACACCGATGCAGCCAGGCGGGCAGCGAAGCCGACCTGGGTCTCGATCGTAGCTACGGGTCGCGACTGGAAGCCGAACACGAAGGTGCCGACCGGGCGGCCATGCGAGGAGAGCGGAGCTGCCAGTAATGACCGCATACCTAACCGGCACACTACGTCACGATTGCAGCGGTCGTCGGCAAGGGCGTCGGGTACGCCGATGGGAGACCCCTGCCTCATCACCTGGGAGCTGAGCGTGAACTCGTCGTCCTGGAACGTCTGTCCCAGGAGCTCCTCGGGGTACCCGTGGGTGTAAGCCACCACCCAGTGCCCGTCCTGACGGAGGTTGACAAGGGCCGATTCGGCCCCCAGCGCTTGGGCAGCCTCCGTGATAACTCGGTTCATGAGTTGATCGGGGTGGTGGATCGTGCCCAGGGTAAGATTCATCCCGCTGAGTGCCTCGCTCAGCCGCAGCGCTTCGCCGCGCTCGGCCTCAAGCTGCCGCCGGTCGGTAACGTCGGTGACCAAAGCCAGAGCACCCTGGTATCGGCCCTGCTCATCCACGATAGCCGTCGTGGAGAGGGCGGCTACAAGCGGCCGGCCATCTTTACGCCGGAATTGGAAGTCATGTTGCTCGCCGATGCCCTGCCGACGGCGATCCACGTTCCGCTCTGCAGCCTTGCGCCACTCCTCATCCATGAAGACGAAGAGCGGCTCGCCGAGCATCTCCTCCGCGCTGTACCCGAGCATGTCGGCCATGCGCTGGTTGACGAAGGAAGTCTTGTCATCGGCGTCGATGATCCAGATGCCCTCGCTCGCAAGCTCGACGATCTGCCGGTAGCGTTCGCTGCTGAGTCGCTCGGTCACCTCGGCCCGCCGTAGCTCCCTCTCGGTCTCTGCCGTGATCGACGCGAGCTCTTCGTTTTCCCGGCAGACCCCTTGCGCTTTGGCGCGGAGACCGGCGAGTGCCGCAGACACATCCCCGAGCAACTCGGCGAGGGGGGGTTTGCGGACGCCTGTCTCCGCCCGCCCCTTGAGGGCTTCCACGAGCTGCTGCAGTGCCTCGAATCCCTCATCCAGCGAGCCAGAGACTACCTCTTCGTTCTCCACCCGTACGACCCTCCTCTCTCCGTCCCGGCCATACACAGATGGATACAGCAATAATAGCTGCGGGTGCTTCTCTTGTCGAAGGTGAACATGTCACGTAAGGGTCACATGACGGTAGGGGCAGGGGCAACCGGGCGGTTTCGGCCCCGATGTAGGCACCGGCGGTGGTAGCAGCAACGCGGCTTGAACAGGGAGAACCTCGAATGCCCCCGGAGTGGCTCGAACACTCGACATGAGGTTCAGGAGGCCGCCGTCCCAGTGTCCACCACGTATTCCCGAGGGCTCCGCTGCTCACAAGACGGCCAATTAGGCGGCTATTTGGTCCATGGCGGTACATCAAGTGCTACAGTGAGGGTGTTGCCGACCGATTCTCGTACACGGGATCATGTACCGTTTGTCTCGGCATGAGTCAGGGAATGAAGACGTGAAGCACAAGGCCGGTTCGATCCCTTTTTGGACGCGCGTGGCGGGTTCGGTCCTGGCACTCGCGGTCCTGCTAGTCGGGGTGTTGCTGGCTCTCCCGGGGGACGCCCAGGCCGCCGGCCACTGGACCGGGGGCGCGCTCACCAACAACAGCGTCGACGATGTGAATCCCCGGCTCAGTTCCACCCACCTCGTCTGGGCGCAGAGAGGCGGCTCCGGTTGGAACATCAGGCTACGCGAGCTGTCCACGGGGACTACCACGACCATCGTCAGCGTGCCTGTGGGCATCCCGGACTTTGCCCCGGACCTGTGCATCGGGGGCGACTACCTGGCGGTATTCAGCCACGGACACGATCGTTGGTATCTCTACCAGCTCTCGACCGAGAGCTTGACGATAGCTGACGCCACTGACGTCACGATCGCTTCCGTCGACGGTAACGACGGCACCTACGTGATCTTGAGGTTCGATGACGGCGACCCCGACATCGTCGCCTACAACATCGCGAGCCATGGCTGGACCAAAGTCACGAATGATGACGTCACTGACTTCGAACCCCGCATCGATCGCGGACGTATCGTGTGGGAGACGTCCAGCCTTGTCGAGGGACACCCACACACCTTCGAGCGGAGTGTCATGTTCCGCGACCTGAGCACAGGGGTCCTGAAGACGATCTTCACCAGAAGGGACGCCTCCATCTACTCCCTTGGCATGACTCCTCGGATCAGCAAGGACTGGGTCGGCTACACCAACCTGACGTCGAACAAGATCTGTCTGCAACGGCTCGCCGACGGCCTCACCGTTCAAACGGATGGTTCTCCGTCGCGGGGGTGGATCTTGACCGACGACTACGCGTTTTGGACCGAGCGCGACCTGAGCGATCGAGTGGACCTCTACACGCTTGATCTGCGTACACTGGAGAAGACGCGGCTGACTTCCGACAATGCGCGCGAATTCCTCCTTACCGCGGAGGGCGGCCGAGTGGTCTATGTGAAGGCAGTCGACGAGGCCAGCCTGTACGATCTAATGGTCGTTGACCTTGATGCGACACCTGTGCAGCCCTACCGGCTGGCCCAGCGAGTCACTCCTCCTGCAGTTGGATGGGGAAGCAACGTCTCCATGTCCGGAGATCTCATCGCCGCCTCGCTCAACGATGGCTCCGACAACGAGATCGCCTGGGCCCTCTGGGTGGAAGAGGAAGAACCTCCCACCTTCACCGACGTTCCCGCCGGGCATCCCTACCGGGAAGCGGTGGAAGGGCTGGCCGCCCGGGGGATCGTGTCCGGGTACGACCCCACCACCTTCGGCCCCGACGACTTGGTCAAGCGCCAGCAGTTCGCCAAGATGATCGTGGGCACGCTGGGGCTTACGCCGGTCGAAGCCGACTTCCCCGACCCGGCCGCTCCCTTCACCGATCTGGGGGCAGACGACCCGAGCAGTCTCTATCCCCACGAATACGTGGCCGTCTGCGCCCGTAACCAGATCACCCTGGGTAAGACACCGACCACCTTCGATCCCTACGCCTACATCACCCGGGCTCAGGTGATCAGCATGGTGGTGCGAGCGGCCGACCGCTTAGCGCCGGGCACCCTGGCCACTCCGGGCCTCGCCTGGACGGGAGCACTCTCCTACGGAGACCCCACGCACGGAGCCAACATCAGGCGGGCCGAGTTCAATGGTCTCCTGGCCGGCATCCAGGGCCCGGCCGGCACCCTGGCCGGCTGGCTCACCGGCGGGTATGCCACCCGGGGTGAGGTGGCCCAGATGCTGTGGAACCTGCTGGAGAAACTCGAGTGAAACGGGAGATTGCGCATTCCTCCAGTCGCTCCTAAGATGTGGACAACGGTGCTACCGGTCGAATCCCGGACGCGCGATCACGTACCGTCCGCCTCGGCCTGAGTTCGGGGGGTGAAGAGGTGAGGTCCAAGGCCGGTTCGGTCCCTTCTGTTCTGCGCCTCGCCGCTCTGGTCGCGGTGGTCGTGGTCCTGGCTCTGGCGGCGCTGGCGGCCCTCCCGCCGCAGAACGCTCAAGCCGCCGGCCACTGGACCACGGGGGTTCTGACGAACAACAGCGTCGACGATTACGGACCCCGGCTCAGTTCCACCCATCTCGTCTGGGCCCAGGACGCCGGAGCCAACTGGAACATCAGGCTGCGGCAGATCTCCACGGGTGCGACGAAGACGATCGCTACGATCCCCCACGTGTCGGGTCAGAGGCCCTTGCTCAGCATCGATGGCGACTACGTGACGATCTACTCCCAGAAGTGGGGATCGTCAGCAGACCTCTTCCAGAATTACTGGCAATTACACACGATCTCGACCGGCGTGACGCGGCCCTTCGTGCCTGTCGTCTTCGCCCCGGGCATAACCAGCGTGACCGTTGCGAGTGGACACGTGATCCAATCGGTCAATGATGGCGACGGCGAGGTCAGAGCCTACAACATCGCCGCCGACGAGTGGATCCAGGTCACCGACAACTCTTGGGGCGACGGCGTGGCTGGAGTAAGCCACGGCCGCGTGCTGATCGAGAGCGGCAGGGACTTGGACCGGATGGTGTCGATCTACAGCCTGGCCACCGGCAGCAAGACGACGATCGTCACTCAGACCACCGACGCTCACACGGGTGTCTATCCGCAGATCAGCGGGGACTGGGTCCTCTACAAGGACCTCGTCTCCTCGTTCCAGGTGTGCCTCTACCGCCTCGCCGATGGGCTGACCCTCCAAGTATTGCCTTGTTCCAATTTCGACCATGTTCTGGGCGACGACCACGCCGCCTGGACCGAGCCCAGGGGTAGCGAAGCCGAGGACGGGAACGATCTGTACGCCTTTGATCTCAACACGCTACAGAAGACGCGGCTTACGAACGACACGAAAACCGAGCAGGTCGTTGCCGTGGAGGGCGACCGGGTGTTCTACCTGGTATATCGATCTGGTAGTCACGGCGGGGGCTCCGACAACCGATTGTGGGATGTGAAGGTCGTCGACCTCTCCACGACTCCACTCCAGCCCCACGTGCTGGTTCAGAACATCAAGTTGGGCACCACGTCCATGCTCACGTTCGGCCACAGCCAGATATCATCCGCGTGTGGAGACCTGTTCACGCTGATGATCAACGATGGCTCCGACAACGAGATCGCCTGGGCCCTCTGGGTGGAAGACGAAGAACCTCCCACCTTCACCGACGTTCCCGCCGGGCATCCCTACCGGGAAGCGGTGGAAGGGCTGGCCGCCCGGGGGATCGTGTCCGGGTACGACCCCACCACCTTCGGCCCCGACGACCTGGTCAAGCGCCAGCAGTTCGCCAAGATGATCGTGGGCACGCTGGGGCTTACGCCGGTCGAAGCCGACTTCCCCGACCCGGCCGCTCCCTTCACCGATCTGGGGGCAGACGACCCGAGCAGTCTCTATCCCCACGAATACGTGGCCGTCTGCGCCCGTAACCAGATCACCCTGGGTAAGACACCGACCACCTTCGATCCCTACGCCTACATCACCCGGGCTCAGGTGATCAGCATGGTGGTGCGAGCGGCCGACCGCTTAGCGCCGGGCACCCTGGCCACTCCGGGCCTCGCCTGGACGGGAGCACTCTCCTACGGAGACCCCACGCACGGAGCCAACATCAGGCGGGCCGAGTTCAATGGTCTCCTGGCCGGCATCCAGGGCCCGGCCGGCACCCTGGCCGGCTGGCTCACCGGCGGGTATGCCACCCGGGGTGAGGTGGCCCAGATGCTGTGGAACCTGCTGGAGAAGCTCGAGTGAAACGGGGAGGGGGGCTCGAACCCGGTCAACGCTGATGGAGTCTGCGAGGATCAGTCGGCGCGGGAATCCTCCGTCAAGAGGCGCGCCAGCGACTCTCGGAATCGTTGCCGATCTTCGTCCAGGAACGGGGCAGGTCCTGTCGTGCGTCCCCCGGCGCGTCGATGTCGCTGCTCGGCATGACGGACGGCCAATTCGGCATCGATTGTGGTTGGCAGGTATTGGCGACCTCGTGGGCTCAAGGCCCGGCATCCTCGGCCCAGGGCCATCGCTGCAAGCCCGATGTCGCCCGTCACCACGATGTCCCCTGGACTCAGCCGCGGCACCATGGCGAAGTCGGCGGAGTCTCGTCCCGATCCCACCTGTAGGATCTCCACCCCGGTTCGTCCCGCAAAGTGGGAGAGGTTCTGCGACTGGTTGGCGACCAGGACGACCGGCAGCGAGCGCGACCGGGCCACTGCTATGGCGTCGCGCGTGACAGGACAGGCATCGGCGTCGATGAAGATCGTGGTCATGTCCAAACTATACTTGGCCACGGTTCGATGTGCTGGATGACCGAGCACGTCTTGCTGCGCTTGCGGCATCGTGGGTTTATGGTTTGCGGCTAATTGGTGCAAGCGCCTGGCGAGCCTGGGGGCGACGCCGGCACGGCAGTCGCGCATCGGGACGCCAAACCGGGGTGCAAGGGGCTTGACGGACTTCCCGGCCGGGCGGAGTATTGAGGAGTCCGGTGGTATCGGGGAGGAGGAACAGTGGGTAGGCATGACACTTGTCCAAACGTGACTCGGGAGTCCCGAAGCAGCAGGGGGCGAGAGCGGTTGCGTCGAAAGCCGTTCCTTTTAGCTGCGACCCTCGGGGCAGCGATCATCTTGGTCCTTGCCGGATCGGGTCTGGCGCTGGCATTCACCGACACCGTAGGTAGCCCGTATGCAACGGCCATCGACGAGCTGGCCGCTCGCCACATTATCAATGGTTTCCCGGGTGACGTCTTCAAGCCGAATGACCCTGTTATACGGCAGCAGTTCGCGAAGATGATCGTGCTGACTCTGGGCTATGAGGTCCCGGCCACTGCGACTTGCCTCTTCACCGACGTGGACGCCACACCAAACCCCAACGATCCGCTCTACCCGGCCAAGTACGTGGCAGTGTGCGCCGCCGAGGGCATAACGGTCGGGACGACCCCATCGACGTTTGCTCCCTACGCCAACATCACCCGGCAGCAGCTCATCACCATGGTGGCCCGGTCGGCTGATCTTCCCGATGCGCCGGCTGGATTCGACCCAGGCTTCACCGTCGGGCAGTTCGGGACTGAGGAGCACTTCGCCAACGCCCGGAAGGCCGCCTCGGCGGGACTCCTTGCCGGGTTGCAGGGGGTGGGCCCTGGGCTCAACTTCGGCGCTGCGGCCAGCCGCGGGGAATGCGCCCAGCTGCTCTGGAATCTGCTCAGTCTGGCGGACCCGGCCCTGCCCATGTTCGCCGATCTGAAGACGGCCGGCCCCGTGGGGTTCACGTTCACGATCAACACGCCGATCATCTGGTCTGCGGAGCATGAGGACGATGGGGTCTGGGATAAGATCCTTCCCGCCAGCACCATCACGGGCCACGTGAGCGTACAGACCCTGGCAGTGGGCAGCGGACAGGTGACAATAAAGCTGACCATCGACGAGCTCACTCTGCCTGAAGACACGGAAGACGCCCAGGACACCATGGCTGAGATCCTACCCGCATACCTGCTTCTCCGTCTGGACGACCAGGGCACGGTGCTCGGCATCTCCTACGCGATCAAGGACAAGCCTGAGCAGGTTCTAGACCAGACGATGGTGGCAGGGTTGGCCACCTTCCTCACCCCGTTCACCTCGGCGCTGATGCTGCCCTATTCGGGGCAGCTGGCGAAGCCCGGCGACCACCTGGACATCCAGAAGACCTACACAAGCCTGGGCAAGAAGATCATGGACGTGGAGACCCAGGGCGACTACCTGTCGTTTGCTTCTGGAGTCGCGGATCTTGGCTTCGACTTGGCGGTCACCAACATCGACATCCCGCTGCGCTTTGACATGAAGCCGTTTCTGCCTCTGCTCGGTCACGATGTGCCGACGGGAAACGAACCGTGGATTCTGGACCTCAGCGTGGGCACGACGATCCTGGCCAACGGCGAGTACAACCTGGATACGGCATCCGGGCTGCCCACCGGGATGACGCTCTCAAGCACCATGATGCTCGACGCGTGGATTCATCAGGTCCCGTCGAAGCAGTTGCTCACGATCTGGCCGAACTCCGATTTCGCCCACGGCTGGGTCGATACGCCTACCTGAGGGCCGCGGACCGCAAGAGTCCGATCACGGTTACCTTCAGCATGACGAAGGACGCCGCCCAGTAGGAGTCCGGCCCACCTGAGCGACGGTCTGGGGGGCGACTCCCGGCCGATCGTCGCCGCGACTTACGTCCGACGCCCGGCGCCTTCACAGGCGCCGGGTGGCATCATCTCATCCATCGTTCGGGGATCGTCCCCGCCTGCCGGCATGCCCCC
>CAVPLM010000002.1:0-13936 GCA_963706025.1 uncultured Actinomycetes bacterium
GGACTGGTAGTTCACCCGCACCGCGTCGGGCCTGAACACGGCGCCGGTCTCGTCCGCCGCTTCAAGATCGCTCCAGCGCACCGAGACCGAGGGGGCATCGCAGTCGGCGAACACCTCCGACCAGACGATGGGGCGGACAAGATATCCGGCTTTGCCGCCGGCATCGACAAAGAGGTCGCGAACGACCGACGACCGCCCTGCGGATACGTCGGTCACTTCCGCGCGCCACGCCCCTTGCCGGTCAGGAGAGCGGAAGATCCGAAGACGATAGGGCCGGCCTTGCTTCCAGGGGTATCCGAGCGTGTTGGGATCGTCGGGGAAGCCGGGCAGATCGGACACGGAGCCAGAGAGATCCCGCCCTCGTCCTCTTGCGACGCATATCCACCCCAATTCACGGCGGTGTAGCCAGGGTAGCGCCGATTCCACTGCAGGCCGGTGTGAGCGCCCCCGCGGAAGCGGTCCCCTGCCAGAAAGTCGACCTGCAGGGCCCAGAAGTCGAGGGCCGGCACTTGCGGTGGAACCACGATCTCGAGCACAGCCGATACCTCGACCAGCCGTGCCGACCGCGCCGCCGCGGGCAGCTCCCAGACGAGATGGAACGAGGAGGCCCCGTTCGGCGAGCGGGGCGGGCCCGCTTCGCGCGGCCCGCCGCCACCATGGCCGCGAGACTGCGCAGTGCATCTGTCCATCTCGACATGGGCGCCTCTTGATAGGATCGGAGGGCGAATCGCGTCGACCCGCGCCTCACCGCGGATCGCCACATTCCTACCCCGACGAAGATACCGCAAACGCACCCGGCGGACGTCGCGAAGACGATGCTAGGATGGGCGGGGCCGGTGGCATCCGGGCATGCCGCGCGCCGGTCTCACGGCCGCGCCGGTTCAGCCGGTCGTACCGGTCGGCCGCACCGGTTTAGCCGGTTGAAATTTCTCACCGGTCTCATCAGTCGCGCGGGTCCTATGTTCGACGGGAGGTACAGATGGGCGCTACGCGCAGGTTCACCATCCTGCATTCCAACGACATGCACGGGGACTTCCTGGCCGAGCAGGAGGCGGGCGGGGGAGAGCTCATCGGCGGCCTGCCCTTGCTCTCCGGCTACATCAACAAGGTGCGCGCCGAGGAGGAGAACGTCCTCTACGTGATCTCGGGCGACATGGTGCAGGGGTCGATCATCGACTCCGACTTCAAGGGCACCTCCACCATGCAGATCATGAACTACCTGGCCCCCGACGTGGTGGCTCTGGGCAACCATGAGGTGGACTACGGCCTGCCGCACCTGCTGTTCCTGGAGAAGATCGCCAACTTCCCCATCGTCAACGCCAACCTCTACATCAAGCCCTTCGAGAAGCGCATGATGCGCCCCTATCACATCATCTAGAAGGCCGGCTTCGACATCCTCTTCACCGGCATCCTCACCGAGAAGGTCATGGACTCCCTCAAGCTGGACGAGCTCATCGGCACCTTCGTCACCCTGGAGGAGGCCGGCGCGGAGGTGGGCAAGATCTGCGACGCCTTCAAGAACGACGACATCGACCTGACCATCGTGCTGACCCACATCGGGTTCGAGTCGGACAAGGAGCTGGCCGCCATGCTCCGGCCGGAATGGGGCGTGGACATGATCATCGGCGGGCACAGCCACACGCTGCTTGACGAGCCCGAGGAGGTCAACGGCATCCTCATCGCCCAGGCCGGCACCGGCACCAACCAGATCGGCCGCTTCGACATCGTGGTGGACGACGACACCAACTCCATCGTCGAGTGGAAGTGGCAGCTCATCCCCATCGACGAGCACATCGCCGAGCCCGACCTGCGCATGGCCGAGTTCATCGAGTCGTTCAAGTCGGTGGTGGACCGCAAGTACGGCGTGGTCATCACCAAGTTCGCCGAGACCCTCACCCATCCCCGGCGGGAGGAGGAGACCACGCTGGGCAACCTGCTGGCCGACGCGCTGGCCGAGGGCACGCAGAGCGACGTGGTGCTGCTGGGGGCCGGCTCGGTGCGGGTCAAGGAGATGGGGCCGGCGGTGACCCTCATGGACTTCATCTCCTGCTTCCCCTACGACGACTCCCTCACCCGCTTCACGGTCACCGGCGCGGCGCTCAAGCGGGCGTTCGCTCACTGGATGCGTCCCGAGAACCGGGACGGCGAAGGGGAGTGCTATCAGGTCAACTCGGCCGTGCGGGCAGGGTACTCCAATGCGAGCGCCGGACTGGTATCGCTCGCGGTGAACGGCATCCCGGTGGAGGATGGGCGCACCTACACGCTCATCCTGCAGGGCTACCACGCCAAGAACGCCAAGCCCTATCTGGACCTGGCGCCGGAGGAGCTCACGGCTGCCGGGCCGAGCAAGGTGGCGGCTACCTCAGCCCAGACCGTGCTGAGAGAGTGGCTGATTGCGCACCAGAACGTGAGCCGCAAGGTCGAGGGACGCCTGGTCTACCAGGATTGAGGCCGTCCGCACGCTTGAGGCCCCGTCAGACGGATGGCGCCCCTTCCGGCTCGTCCAGCGAGTCGAGAAGATCGCCCAGGCAGCGTTTGAGGAAGAACTCGAGCGCCGCGAAGGAGCGATCCAGATCGAAGCCCTGTGGTTTAAAAGCGGCCTGCAGAGCGAGCCCGTCCACCACGGCGACCATGAGGGACACGAAGCCTATGTAACGTTCCCGGTTCTCCGGCGCACCCGGTCGGCCAGACCCAGCCACTCGACGTTCATCTTGTAGTACCACTCATAGAGAGCGGCTACCCGCTGCCGCAGCCGCTCGTCACGTATGACGTAGGGCAGCAGGTCGAAGAACACCAGAAAGCCGTCCTCGTCGGCGGCAAGCCGGGTCTGGCCCCCGATGTACCGCTGCAGCCGCTCGTCTCCGGTAGTCCCGCGAGTATGCTCCGCAAGAGCGAGACAATCGGCATAGTCGAGGGAGTCGAGGATAGCCAGGATGAGTCCGTCTTTGTTGCCGAAGTAGTACTTGATCGAGGCCTTGTTCTTGCCCGCCTCGGCCGCTATAGCATCCAGTCGAAGAGCGTCGAACCCTCCGGCGAGCAACAGGCGTCGAGCCGCCTCCAGCAGCTTCTGGGCCGTCTCGGGCAGAGAAAGCGCGGGGTCCTCTACCGGAAACCCGAGTAGCTCCTGCATATCGGCGGCCGCCGTGCGGGGCGTCGGCCGCGAGGGGGAGCGAGGCGGGGGCCGTGGGCGCCACGGGAACGGACGCGGCTCGGCGGGGCCGCAGTTGCGATGGCGGGCGCGGTTCCAATCGGGTGGCTCCGGCGGCGAAGGCGTCACGAGATCTCCCCCATCGGGTTCCGCCGGCCGGGACATGCGCCGCCGGTGCACCCGTGTTTGAACCGAGTCGACGGCTCCCATCAGACCGCGCGGGGCCAGCATCACAAGGATCACGACGAGTGCCCCGAATATCAACATGCGCCAGCGCTCGAACTCGCGCAGCCAGTCACTCACGAAGATGATGACGAAGGCGCCGATGGCCGGTCCCGGGAACTTCCCCACTCCCCCCAGGAGGACCATGATCACCAGGTAGATGAAGACTTCGAGCCCCAGTACCCGTGGGGACACGACTCCGGTGTAGTGCGCGTAAAAGGCGCCCATCATCCCGGTCAGCAGCCCCGATAGCCCCACTATGAGAAGGGACACCTTGTAGCGAGAGATGCCCAGGCTTTCGGCGAAAGACTCGGAATCGTGGAGGGCGATGAAGCTCGAGCCGAAACGGGAATTGATGGCGAAGTAGCACACCACCAGGCACACGACGAACAGTCCCAGGGCGAGATAGTACCAGGGGACCTGATCCGATCCGCTGAAAGTGTAGCCGCCGATGCTGTACGGGGTCACAGGTGAGATGCCCCGTTGCCTCCGGTCCCGATCGCTGCTCCCACAGTCAGAAGGGGCGCCAGCACTTCGTAGAACGCAAGGGTGAGAAGGGCGATGTAGATCCGGCCAACCGCAGGCAGGGCAGGCCGATAGCACGGCCATGATCCCCCGGCGCCGCGCCGGCCGGGAGGCCCCACCAGGGATTGATGCCCGCGTTCTCCGACAACATCGCCGACGTATAGCTCCCATGGCGAAGAACCCGATCTGGCCCAGATTGAAGATGCCCGCGTAGCCGAGCAAGAGATCCCAAGCTATGGCCACGCCTCCCCAGATCATGGAGACCACGAGCAGCCGCATGGTGTAGTTGCTGTCGCCAAGGGCAAGGGGCAAGAGCGCGAGGATGACTATCAGGCCCATCATCATGCCGGTCTGGCGATTAAGCCGCAGCGCCTTGGGTCGGTCGCCCGGCAGTGGCGGCTCTTTGGTTCGGTCGTCCGTCCTTTCGTCCTTCCTATCCGGCATATCGGCGGTCATCCTTTCCTCGCCTTGGCCCCGAAGAGGCCGGCCGGGCGCACCAGAAGAATCAGGAACAGGACGAGGAACCAGAACGGCATCACCCAGAGGAGACCCAGCTTCCAGCCCACGATCGCTTCAAGGATGCCCAGCATGAAGGAAGCGTAGAGAGTGCCTTTGATGCTGCCCAAGCCCCCGGCGATGACGATGATGAGAGCCTTGACCAGGAAGGTCCAGCCGCCCAACGGCGTCATGAAGAACCGCGGCGCAAGCAGGATACCCCCCGCCCCACACAGCATGGTGGAGATACCGAACGTGATCGCGAAAACGCGGTAAAGGGGGATCCCGACGATGCGGGCCCCGGTAGGATCCTGGGCCACCGCCCGCATGCTCATGCCGGTGCGTGTCTTCGCCATGAACACGAAGAGCACGACGGCCACCACCAGGGCGAAGATGAACATCGCCAGGAGCTGCCAGCTGAGGGTGAAGCCCCCAATCTTAACGCTTCCCTCCAGAAAGGCGGGCAGGGATTTTGTGCGCGGCCCGAAGATCACGAGGATCAGGTTATCCAGGAACACGGCCAGCCCCAGGGTGGCGAGCAGCACGCTGAACTCGAACTCCGGTCGGCTGCGCAGAGGCCGGATGATCACCTGGTCGACCGCCAGCCCCATGAGGAACATGATGGGAAGCACGATGACGAAGACGAGGAGATAGTTGAGCCGGCGTAACCGACCGCCAAGACCCAGGCCAGATACGCCCCCCAGGTGAAGAAGGAGCCGTAACTGTAGTTGAGTACTCGGCCCACCCCATAGCAGAGGGTAAACCCCACCGCCACCAGGAAATAGACGATGCCGATGGTGAACCCGGTGATGAGTACTTCTATGAACTCTCGCACCTGCGGTCTCCGATCCCTCTCGCGCCTAGGTGATGCCCAGAAAGACCTTGCGCACCGCGTCGTCGCGCAGGGCCTCGTCCTTGCTGCCCGAGAACGCGATACGCCCGTCTTCGAGGAGGTAGATGAAGTCCGACTGCTCCGCGATATCGCCGGTGGTCTGCTCCACCAGGAGGATGCTGAGGCCCCGGTCCCGCAGAGCCACGATCTGTTCGAACACTTGCGTCCGCAGGATAGGCGCCAGACCGAACGAGGGCTCGTCGATGGCCAAGAAACCCGCGTTTGACATGAGCCCCCGCCCGATGGCCAGCATCCGAGCCTCGCCGCCGCTCAGAGTAAGGGCGGTCTTCTTTGCGAACTCCTTCAGTCGAGGGAACATACCGAAGACGAGTTCGAGATTCTCGGCTTCCTTCCCACGAGCGTTCTTGTTGTAAGCCCCCAAGCGCAGGTTCTCCATCACCGTCATTTCGGGGAACAGATGGCGCTCCTCGGAGATGAGCACGACCCCCATCTCGACCAACTATGCGAAGGCAGACCCTGTATCTCTTGACCCTCGAAGCGCACGATCCCGCTGGCCGGCTTCATGAGGCCGCAGATAGTCTTGAGCAGGGTGCTCTTGCCGTGGCCGTTGGGTCCGAAGATCGACACCAACGTGCCGCTCTCCACACGCAGTGATACGTCGTGGATAGCCTGGTACTCGCCGTAGAAGGTGTTGATGCTCTCTACCTCAAGCACGCTTACCCCCGACCAAGCATTCGATCACAGCGGGGTCTTCTACCACTGCCCGGGGCTCGCCTATGCAGAGCATCTCTCCGTAGTTGAGAACCAGCATGCGATCGCACAGGCGGGTCAGCGCACTCATGAGATGCTCGATCATGATGATGGTAAGACCCCATTCTCTGTTCAGGCGCTCGACCAGATTGAGGCTCTGCTCGGCTTCCACGGCACTCAGACCACCCAGGGCCTCGTCCAGCATCAGCAGGCGGGGCTTGGTGGCCAGGGCCGAGGCGAGCACAGTAAGCTTCTTGTCGTAGAGTTTCAGGGCGTCGATGGGACGGTCCTCCTTGCCCTCCAGTCCAACGAAGGCGACAAGCTCGCGGAGATGGGTCCAGGGGACCCGATGGAGGGCCGCCTCGCCTCTCCCGCCGTAGTACTCACCGATGCGGAGATTCTGCGCCACCGTCATGGAACGGAAAGGCTGGACGAGCTGGAACGTGCGGGCCGCGCCCATGTGGGTGACGCGGTGGGGCGGCAGACCGTCGATACGCTTGCCATCGAGAAAGATGCGACCGGAACCGTGCAAGAAGCCCGAGATCAGATTGAAGACCGTGGTCTTCCCAGCCCCGTTCGGTCCGGCCATGCCGAAGACCTCCCCCTCCTGTACGTCGAAGGAGAGGTCGTTGACCGCGGCCAGCTCGCCGAACCGCTGGGTCACATGTTCCAAAGAGAGCAGCACCTGGGTGGGTCCTCGATCCCTTCGCACCGTGTGGTCCGGAGCGGCGGCGGGACACGTCCCGCCGCCGCTCCGTCTCATCGGTCGGGATGCTACTTAGCTTCCCAGGCCGGTTCGATGTACTGCGGCAGTACGAACTCGTCGGTACCGAAGAAGGCCAGCTCCCCCCGCCCATGTACTGACCGTAGGCAATGGGGAAGTCGGGGCCCGCCTGCACCGTCTGCTCCGGGTTGTTGAAGTCGTACACGCCCAGCAGACCAGTGTACGGATTGGCCCTCATGTGATCTGCGATTTCCGCGTATTTGGTGGGATCACCCACGGCTTTGACCGCCTCCACCCAGATCATCACCGAGTCGTAGGTGGACGGAGGTGTCGTCAGGGGCACCGGCATCCCGAACATCTCCTCGAAACGAGCTTTCCAGGCATCGTTCTCGGGGCTGGGAGGTACGAAGCTCGTCACGTACCCCATGACACCCGTGAGCGATTCGCCGACGGCCTCCTGGGTCTCCGTGAAGACGACCATGTAGGAGATGTCGAGCAGCGAGGGGGTGGGGTCCTCCATGAACTGCTTCACGAACGACGAGATGTCGGCCACCGACAGCACCGAGCATACGATGGCGGCCGGCTCCAACGAACGGATCTGGGTCAGGATGGAGCCCCAGTCGGTGGTACCGTAGGGGAAGGTCTCGTTCATGACCACTTCCCAGCCGGCGGCTTCAGCTTCCGCCGCCACTGCTGCGGTGTAGTTGAGGTCCCACTCCAGGTCGCCGTGCAGGATGGCGATCTTGTTGTTGGGATAGGTGTACTGGTCTTCGAACTGGATCATGCCCTCCCAGGCACGTTTCCCGTACTCCGCCTCGACCGGGAACACCTGGAACATGTTGCCGAAGGTCTCGGGATCGCCGCTGACCATCTCGGCAGCCCGCACCGAGCCGCTACCGTGGACGAAGGGGACGTCGCTCTGGGCGCCGAAGGCCTCGAAGTCAGGGCCGTAGCCACCGTAGCCCTCGACCACGAAGTCGACTCCTTCTTTCTCGATGAGGTAGTCCTTGGAAGCAGCTACCGTCTCGGGGAGCAATTCCTGGATGTCGAACGTCACCAGTTCCACCGGGCGGCCCAAGAGACCGCCGGCCGCGTTGAGATCGGCCACCGCCATCTCCAGACCCATCTCCATGTGCTGCCCGTCGGCCGCATAGGCTCCGGTCAGCGGTAGTGGGGCCCCTATCTTGATAGGCTCGCCGCTGGGCGGGGCTGCGGTGGTCTCGGTGCCTGCCGCGGTGGTCTCGGTACCGCCGGCGGTGGTGGTGGTCGCCTCTTCATCCCCTCCGCAGGCCGCCGCGAAAGCGGCGAGCGCGAGGATCACCAGGGCCGCTAGGAGCACGATCAGGATTGTGTTCTTTTCTCTTCGCATCTTTCTTCCCCCTGTCCTAAAGCGTTTTCTCTATGTCGATGGCCACCGTTTTCAAGTGGGTCACGTCATCGAGGGTGAAGCGGCCCCCGAGTCGTCCGTGGCCGCTCTTCGTCCCGCCTCCACCGCCGAAAGGCTCATGAGCTTCCCAGTAGTCGGTGCTGTCGTTGAAGACCACGTTGCCGGTGCGGAGCTGATCCGCATACCAGAAGCAGCGCTTGATGGATGAGGTAAAGACCGACATCTGCAGACCATAGCCGGTCTCGTTGGCGATCTCGACGGCTTCGGCGTCGGTGGTGAACTCGATGACAGGCGCCACCGGCCCGAATGTTTCCTCCTGGTTGAGAAGCATGTCCCGCGTCACCCCGTCGATCACCGTGGCCGGGAAATACAGGTCGGTAGGCCGGCCGGATTCACGCGCCCCACCCATCAGGATCTCCGCCCCTTTCGCCCGGGCATCGTCAAGGTGCTGCTCGGTCTTGAGGGCCGTGGGTTCGTTGTTGAGCGGGCCCATGGTGGTGGCGGGATCCAGAGGATCACCGAGAACGTAGCCCTTGGCCTCCTTCATCAGCAGGTCCAGGAATTCGTCGTGGACCTTCTTGTCCACGAGGATACGCTCGGTCGCGCAGCACACCTGGCCGGCGTTGTAGAAGCAACCGAATGCCGCCGCCTTCGCGGCCTCCTCGAGGTTGGCGTCGGCGCAGACTATCTGCGGACCATTGCCACCCAGTTCCATGAGAGTCATTTTGATGCCGGCCCGCGAGCAGATGGCCTCTCCGGTCACGGTCTCGCCGGTGAAGCCGATGAGAGCCACATCCGGGTGGGCCACCAGATAGTCGCCCACCACCCCTCCCGGACCGGTCACCAGATTGAAGACGCCCGGAGGCAGATCGGACTCCTCCAGCGCGTCTTGGATGCACCGCCCGACCAAGATCATGGAGAGCGGGGTCGTGGAAGCCGGTTTCATGACCACCGTGTTGCCGACCGCCAGGCCCGGCCCCAAGTACTCGGAGGGAATCACGGTAGGGAAGTTCCACGGTGTGATGACCGCCATGACCCCGTAGGGCTCCCGGAAGGTCAGCACGCGCTTCGCGGGGTCTCGCATAGGGATGACGGGGGTCTCCATACGCACCACGTCTTCGGCGGCCAGCTGGAAGTTGAGGGCGGTCTCCAAGACCTCGGGCAGGGCCTCACCAGCGTAGGGCTTCCCTTGCTCCACCGAGAGCACTCGAGCGATCGGCTCGGCCCGTTCCCGGATGAGCTCCGCCATGCGCAGGATCACTTCGGCCCGCTTGAACACCGGCATCGCCCGGTAGGCCGGCCAGGCCGCCTTGGCCGCGGCCACCGCGGCATCGATGTCGGGAGCTGCGCACTTCGGCACCTCGGCGAGGACCGCCCCTGTCACCGGACTGCGGACCGCGAATCTGGCTCCCGAGAGGGCGTTCACCCACCGGCCGGCGATAAGATTGCTCCTGTCCTCGAGCTCCTCGGGTATCACTGCCTTGCTGCTTGCACCGACCATAAGCCCCCCTTCACGATCCTTGCATCGCCAACGTTCTCGTGGCTCAGGTCAGAGCCAACGGGTGCTGCGCCGGGCGAAACGCAGACCGGCGCGTTTGAGGTCTTCGACATAGGCCAAACGCACTTGGCGCGCCAACCCTTCCGGCGGGAGCACCCCTCTCTGCGTGATGGTGCCGTCGAGGAGGTAGCCGGCGTAGATGGCGGCAGGAGTAGACGTCCCATACGAGATGCGGTTCGCCCCCGGGATCATCTGGGTGACCTTCTGGATATTGGGCGGAAAGACATAGAAGGTCTCGGTAGCAGGCTCGCCTTCCCGAGCGTACAGGTCGATCATGTACGCGCCTTCGTCCACGATGCGCCCTTCGGCGGCCAACTTGGCGATCTCCTCCTTCGGAGCGGAGCGCGGCAGCACCGACACCAGCACGTCGATGGGCCGAACCTGTTGGCCCCGGATGTGGCGCGGGATGGGGCTGGCTATGCCGGTCTCCACCAAGATCTTCGCCTTCTTCATGCCTTCTTCGCCGCCGGCCAGTTTGAAGTCCATGTGCCGTAGGCCCTTCTCCCCCAGCTTGGGCAGGAAGCGAGGGAGGGTCGAGCACTCCTCATGCTCGTGAAGCACGGCGGCCAACCGGCCGACGGGAGCGGGGAAGTCCACGTATTCCCAGCCGGCAAAGGGTTCGGCTCGCAGGAACTTGCCCTCGTCGAAGTAGAGGGTGGGAGTCTGGGAATCGATGTAGTAGGTCTCCTGGGACCATACCTGGATCGGGACTTCCGACTTGAACAGGCCTCCGGCTTTGATCCGCACCGCTTCGCAGCGATCCATCTCCTCGTAGCCGATAGCGGCCAGAGTGTTGGTCACACCCGGGGTCATGCCGGTGTGTATCAGCGCCGTGCGTCCTATGGCGCGGAATTCTTCGTCCAGGGCGATCTGCAGGAGATAGCCGTCGTCGATGGTGCCGCCCTCGACCCGGGTCGCCATGTCGAGATAGTGGGTCTTCGCCTTCAGAGCGGCCTTCATGAGGGGGTCGTCCCACTCGGGGATCACGGCATTGAGGATCAGATCGGCGCCTTCACTCAAGCGGGCCACGTGGTCGACGTCTCGAGCATCCACGTGCACGGCCGTTGTCTTGCCGGCGCCCCAGGCGGCCTTCACCTCCTCGGCGCGCTCGAGGTCCCAATCGCCGACGACGATCTCATCGACCGCTGGGTGGCTGACAAGGTTCCACGTAAGAACGTACCCCTGCTCGCCGGCGCCGATGATCACGACTTTCATGACTCTCCCCCCAGGGCGGTAACCAACCGGTCGGTTAGATTATGGGACCACTATAAGCCCTCTGACGTCCGCACGCAATAGACCCTCCGCCGCCCTACGGTGGTCCTATGTGCAGATCCGTGTTCTCAGGACGAGAAAACAGTGCCCCGGGGCCCGAAGGAAGGAGTGAACAGGAGCGGCCCAGATCGGCGGGCGACCTGATCGCTGTGACCACGAACCCGGCGTCAGCGCCCTCACGAGCCCCGTGGACCATCCCGGCGTTTCGCGTCGGCGCGCGAGCCGGGAAGAGACACGTCACCATCAACAGGTCCGCTCAGTCCAGCCTTACCCGACTCATCCCCCGTACTCCGCCAGCCACTAGCTGGTACTATTGTGTTGATAGATATCGAAATAGAATTGACGGACCGGGACACGCCGAATGAATATCGAAGAATCCCTGGCCGTAGGTGGGGCATTGGCGGACCGCTCGCGTCTGCTCATCCTGGGAGCCCTGCTGTCGGGGCCCATGTGTGTGGAAGAGCTGGCAAACAGGCTGGAGCTGGCCTCGTCGACCGTGTCTTTCCACCTGAAGAAGCTAAAACTGGCCGGTCTCGTCGATCTCAAGAAAGAACAGTACTACGCCGTATATGCGCTCCGGCCCGACCTGCAAGCGCTCACAGTGCGAGATCTGATCGGATTCCAGGATACGGGGGCGGGGCCGCGAGCCGAACGGGTCGATCAAGAACGGGCAAGGGTCCTGGCCACCTTCTTCTCTGAGGGTCGGCTCACCCGGATGCCGGCCCAGAAGCGCAAGCGAGACATGGTCCTGGAAGAGTTCGCCGCGCTCTTCCCCCCGGGCTCGGAATACGAGGAACCCCAGGTCGACCGAACCATCTCGACCTTGTACGCCGACTACTGCCTGGTCCGAAGACTGCTGGTAGACGCGGGCTACTTGCAGCGCCAGGCAGGCCGGTATCGGCGCACCGACGAGCCGGCCCAAGGAACGCGATCGCCTTGGGTCGGAGAACCAGGAGAAACTCAGATGAGCCCTCACGATGAAACAAGCCCCCGCGATGACACCGACAGCCGGGCGCGGCGGGCTGCGCTCCGCCGCGCCTACAAAGAGCGAGCCAAACAGGCGGGAGTGTTCAGAGTGGTCAACACGGCCAACGGCCGGGTCATGCTCGGTTCGGCCTTGGACCTGCACCCACCCCTTAACCGGGTCAAGTTCGAGCTCGACATGGGGATGTGCTGGAATCCGGAGTTGAAGGCCGATCTCGAGACCTACGGCAGGGACAGCTTCGTGATCGAGGTGCTCGAAAAGGTCGAATCTAGAGACGATCCCGATTTTGATCCCGAACGAGAGCTGGAAATTCTCGAGCAGAGGCACCTGGCGGCGCTGGATCGAACGACTGCCTACAACAAGGACGATAGAATCCGGTACCCCTAGACGCGATGTTGCCCTGGACGCGATAGAATGCCTCTCGACCCGCCTCGAGCGGTCGTCAGTCGAGAAAGGAACCACCCATGACCAACGGGACGCCGGTCCCAACCGGGCGGCAAGCGCCTTCGGCCTCGATATCTCGCCGCGGCGGGCGCCCGCTCTTTGCGGCGGGTGTCATCGCGTTTATGGGGATCATCACCGCCGAGGCCCTCTATCCTTCGGGCTACAGCACCTCTCAGAACGAGATTAGCGACCTGGGCGCCACTGAGCCCCCGGATAGCGTGATCGAGCAACCCTCGGCGACCATCTTCAATACCACGATGATCGTGTGCGGCGTGTTGGTCCTGGCAGCGTCGGTCTGGATCCGCAACTGAGGCTTCGGACGCAAAGCGGCAGCGATTCTCATCGCCCTGTTCGGACTCGGGGCGCTGGGGGTGGGCATCTTCCCCGGCGACTACGGCACCGTGCACGCCATCTTCGCCCTGCTCACGTTCGTAGCGGGAGGTGTGGCGGCCATCGTCTCCTACACCCTGGCGACGTCGCCCTTCCGCTATTTCTCCATCGTGTTGGGAGCGGTCGCGCTTGCGATGCTGCTGCTGTACATGATCATGGGTGACTCCAGCCCGGTAGCTGCGCTGGGCATCGGCGGTGTGGAGCGCTGGGTGGCCTATCCCATCCTTATGTGGATCACAGGCCTAGGCGGTCACCTGATGGGCCGGGCACGCTGAGAATCCGAGAGCGCCAGGGCGCCTTCCCAGACGGCCGCCAGGAGTCGGCGTGCCGGCAGCGCCGGCGTGACCGGCCGGGCGGCCCCGGCCGCAGTCGATGCCCAGAGGGTTCAGACGATGAAATCCTCCACCGGATAGCGCCACTTGGGCTTGGGCTGGTCGGCCGCGTGGCCCACGGCGCAGAGTATGGTCGGCGCGAGATTCGCCGGCAGCCCCAGGATGCGGGAGTACTCCTCGGGCATGAAGTGCGTCATCGGGCAGGAATCGAGACCGAGGGCCTTGGCTCCCAGGATGGCGTAGGTGGCGGCGATGTAGACCTGGCTCTGCGACCAGGACCGGAATGCAGGCGCGGGCAGAGCGGCCATCTCGCCGGCGATACCCATGACGATGTCCCAGATATTTTCCGGCACGTGGTGGGTCTTCATCTCCCGGCCGAGTTTCTCGGAGAGGGCGGCCACATCGGTGTCGGCGCAGAAGACCAGCAGGTGCGAGCAGCTCTTGACCTGAGGTTCGTCGTGGGTGGCCGGCGACAGGAGCTCCTTCGTCGCAGCGTCGCTGACGACCCTGATCTTCCACGGCTGCATGTTCAAGCCCGACGGGGCCCAGCGCACCAACTCGAGGAGCTCGGCCATAGTCTCCTCCGGGACCGGACGGCCGTCAAAGAGCTTGCAGGCGTATCGCTGGGCTATCAGTTCCTGGAACTCCACTACGTGCCTCCTTGTGCGAACAGGCGCGACCGACGCCCAGGCGGCCGACGCGGTCGACGCGCACGCGCTTCGGCGCCACCGATGCTCGCGGCCGACGCTCGCCACCGACGCTCACGACCGAGGCAGGCTCTTGCCGCCCGGGCTTACTTGGAGCATTATACAAGCGGCGGTTAGCTAGACTCCGCTCGTCCCGGCTTTGGC
>CAVPLM010000003.1:0-881969 GCA_963706025.1 uncultured Actinomycetes bacterium
CTTCTGGCTCAACGTGCCCATCGGCCTCGCCCTACTGCCAATCGCCTGGCGGCGCCTGGAAGAAACCACCGGGCCCAATCGCGCCCTTGACATGCCTGGTGTCGCGCTTGCCAGCGCCGGATTGTTCGGGATCGTTTGGGGACTGGTGCGGAGCGACAGCGAAGGGTGGACCAGTATCGGTGTCGCCGGTCCCATAGCGGCCGGAGTCATACTGATTGGGCTGTTCGTGTGGTGGGAAGCGCGTTCGCGCACCCCCATGGTTCCTCTGCGTTTCTTCCGCCGGCGCGCGTTCTCCGCCGCCAACGTGACCTCGATGTTGATGTCGTTCGGTATGTTCGGGTCGATCTTCCTACTTGCCCAGTTCTTCCAGATCGTGCAGCATTACTCCCCGCTTCAGGCCGGTCTTCGCACCCTGCCCTGGACGGCTATGCCCATACTGGTTGCTCCTCTCGCCGGCCTGCTCTCCGATCGCATCGGGAGCCGGCCGCTTCTCGTTTCCGGAATGGGCCTCATGGCCGGCGCTCTGGCCTGGATAGCTTCGATCGCGTCACCCAGCGTCCCTTATGTGGAGTTCGTCGCCCCCTTTGCCATGGGGGGCATCGGCATGTCGCTCTACTTTGCTCCCGTTGCCAATGTGGTGCTCTCAGCAGTGCGGCGTGATGAGGAAGGCAAGGCTTCCGGAGTGAACAATGCCGTCCGCGAGGTAGGCGGCGTCTTTGGAGTGGCCGTGCTCGCCTCAGTCTTCGCCGCCATAGGCGGCTACGCGTCGCCCAGCACCTTTACCGATGGCCTTAATGCGGCCCTTTGGGTAGGAGCAGCCATCGTTGGCCTGGGCACTGTCGCCGCCCTCGGAATCCCCGGTAGGAAGGCCGTCACATTGCAGACGAACGCCCTTCAGCTGGCAGGCGCTCAGGAGTAGGTTCAGGCTGAGGTTTCCGCGCCGGCGACATAGCGGGAACCATCCCCTAGGGCTAAGCACATCGAGGTCTCTCTCCTAGGTCCGGTGCCGGGTATCCAGCGTGCATGAGTACCGATCTGGGCACCGGGAATACCGTTCACGTAGTGACCTGTCCGCTCGGGCCAAGTTCAACCGTGGCGTGAAAGCATCCCGTCGAAGATCCCACGCAAAGCCCGCCCGCCCCCCCAATCGGCCAGCGAAAAGACCCGCCATGTAGCGGGCCATCATCCCCTTCATCCGCCCGTTTCTCTTGCTCCTGTCGCTCGGTAGGGTGGAAGGGCAGACCAAGACAAAGGGCACCCGCCCGCACCCGAACAGGAGGGCTCATGGAAACACCAATGCTGCCTTATCCAACCGCGACCAGGTATCCCTTGACCTTCCGCGTCGACTACCCGGACAAGCCTCTGAGTAGGCTCACGACATTCTTCCGCTTCCTGTGGATCATCCCTATCCTCGTCATCGCGACCCTCCTCACTTCGGGGAGCATCAGCATCGAGGGAACCGACTACTCCTGGTCCTGGGCGTCGATGGGCATACTGTTCCTGCCCCTTCTGCTCATGATCCTGTTCCGCAAGAAGTACCCGCGTTGGTGGTTCGACTGGAACCTTCAGCTCACCCGGTTCCTGGCGCGCGTCTGGGTCTACGCCGCGCTACTTCGGGATGACTACCCCTCTACCGACGAGGAGCAAGCGGTCCATCTCGATTTCCCCTATCCCGACGCCCAGCAGCTCAGCCGCGGGCTTCCGCTGATCAAGTGGTTCCTGGCCATCCCCCACTACATCGTGCTCTTTTTCCTGTGGATAGGAGCCGTGGTCTCCATCATCATCGCCTGGTTCGCCATCCTTTTTACCGGCAAGTACCCACGGGCTCTCTTCGATTACGTGGTCGGCGTGCAGCGCTGGTCGCTGCGGGTCGAAGCGTATGCGATCCTTCTGGTCACCGACCAGTACCCGCCGTTCACGCTGCAGCCTTGAACGCCCGGAGGGCAGCATACGGCCGCGGTAACCGGCCCTGCCCTCCGCCTTGGCCCCAGCCCAAAGAATCACCACACAACGGAGGCAGTGATGAGTGAATCGCAGCAAGTCGAACAGGAAAGAAGCGTCCTGAGGTGGGGCGGTCTTGGCGGCATGGTCGGAAGCATCGTCTTTGTCATCGTCTTTGTGATCGTGGCCGTCTTTGTGGGATCAGATCCAAATGAGCCGATGGGCTTCCCCGGGATTCGGGTCGCCCGCACGTTCGAAGACGGTCTCTACCTTGCGGTCATGATCCTGTGGATCCCTCTCTTCCTGGCGCTGTATCGTGCCCTTCGACAAGAGCGTCTCGCGCCGGCGTTGTTCGGAAGCGTTCTGGGCATTGTCGGACTCGTCGTCCTTGCAGCCGGAGCGCTCCCGCATATCGCTACGCTTGCGGTCTCCGATCTCTTGCGTGCTCCAGGGACAACCATCGACGACCAGGCTGCGCTGGAACTGTGGAAGGCGTCCTACGCGATATTCGACGCTCTGCTGATCGCGGGACTAGTTCTTGCCACGATCGGGGTGATCTGCCTCGGAGCGGCAATGATCAAGAATCCGAGGTTCGGCAAGGGGATCGGCTGGATTAGCGTGTTCCTTGGCGTGGTCGGCGTCGTAGCCGCGACGTTTGCACTGTCGAACCCTGATTCCCCGCTGGCAGTGATCGCCATAGCCGGACTCATCGTCTTCTGTGCGGTCTCAGGCTGGAAGACGTATAGGCTGTCGAAGCCCCTTTCGTCGTCACGAGAGTCCTTGAGCGATCAGAGCGAAGGAGAGAAACGATGACGTCGCCGTACAGAAGGACCGCCATAGCCGTGGGGATCCTGCTCATCGCCTGCTCGGCCGCAAGCATACTGAGCATAGTGCCGTTGGGCTCGCTGCTGGACGCCCCGGTCGATCTGGCCAGGCTGGCGGCGAACGACAACCGCGTGGTACTCACGGCGCTCATAGAGTTCGTCTGGGCCGTCACCGGCGCGGGCATAGCGATCGGCCTGTATCCCGTCTTGAGAAAGCGCAACCGGGCTCTGGCTCTCGGATCTGTGGCCGGCAGGGTCGTCGAGGGCGTGTTCGTCCTCATCGGCACCCTCAGCTTATTGGCGCTGCTGACATTGAGCCAGAACTATGTGGCGGCCGGATCTCCCGATTCTTCGTCCTGGTCGGCTTCGGCAGACATGCTGCTTGCTGCACGTGAGTGGGTGTTCGGGTTCGTCGCCATGGTCCCGTTCCACCTGGGTGCTCTCATGTACTACTATCTGCTGTTCAGATCGCGGCTCGTCCCCCGATGGCTTTCGGGTTGGGGCCTCGTGGGAGCCGGGTTGGGTCTCGTGGCGACCGTGTACGCCGGCTTCACCCAGGACTTCGGCTTCTCGACGGTCAATATCGTGCTCAACATCCCCATAGGTGTGCAGGAGATGGTCTTGGCCGTGTGGTTGATAGTCAAAGGGTTCAACACTCCAGCGGTGACTGCCGACCGGGCCGCGCACGTCGAGGGCTCTACTACATGACCGGCTCCTCAGATCCAACTCGGAGCGGATTGGGGCCGGAGATGCGACTGCTCGATCCGGACTGCGTTATGTGCTGGTAGAGCGCGGCGGACAAGGAGGACACCATGAAGGCTATCGTGCAGGAGGCGTACGGCCCGCCCACGGTGCTGAAGCTCAAGGACGTCGACAAGCCGGTGGTTGGCGACGACGACGTGCTCGTACGCGTTCACGCTGCTGCCGTCAACGCCGGTGACTATTTCATGATGAGAGGCAAGCCGTTCCCAGTGCGCGTGATGCTGGGGCTGCGCAAGCCGAGGTACAAGGTTCCGGGATGGGATCTGGCCGGCCGCGTCGAGGAGGTCGGCAAGAACGAGACTCGATTCCGACCAGGTGAAGAAGTATTCGGGGCATGCGAGACCGCCTCTGACGGCTCCTTCGCCGAGTATGCATGCGTCCCAGCAGACCGGCTGGCGCCCAAGCCGGCCAACCTCACGTTCGAGCAAGCTGCGGCTGTCCCCGTGGCCGCCGTCACGGCCCTCCACGGTCTCCGCGACGCGGGGAAGCTGCGGCCGGGGCAGAAGGTCTTGATCAACAACGCGTCGGGAGGCGTGGGCACGTTCGCCGTGCAGATCGCGAAGGCTCTCGGAGCGGAAGTGACCGGCGTCTGTAGCACAAGGAACGTGGAGATGGTTCGATCGATCGGCGCAGACCATGTCTTCGACTACACCAAGGAGGACTTCACGCGAAGTGGGCTGCGCTACGATCTCATCCTCGACAACATAGGCACCCACTCGTTCTCAGCCTACCGGCGCGTTCTCACGCCCCAGGGGATCGTCATACCCAACACCGGCCATGCCGGCATGGGCTACCTCCTCAAGGCGTCCCTGCTATCGGCGCGCGGCCGTCAGGTCGGCAAGATGTTCTCGGGGACGCCGACCACCGAGGACCTGGTCTTTCTGAAGGGACTGCTTGAATCTGGGAAGATCACCCCGGTCATCGACAGGACGTACCCGCTGAGCGAGACCCCCGCGGCTATGGGCTACGCAGCCCAGGGGCACGTCCGCGGGAAGGTCGTCATCACCGTAGATCAGCACGACGCTCAAACGGAGGGATCATGACTTCAGCGGCCGCATCGGAGCCAAGAAGGAGCAAGGCGGAGAAGTTCTGGGACAGACTCGCCCGCACCTGGGGCAAACCGACCGAGGAGTCCGAGCAGACCGACACCAAGGTCCTTGCCAAGACCAGGCCGTATCTCAAAGCCACCGATACCGTCCTGGACTACGGGTGTGCGATGGGCAGCGTAGACCTGAAGCTCGCCGCTGCCGTCAAGGCGATCCACGGTATCGATATCTCGTCCAAGATGATCGCTGCTGCCCGAGAAGCGGCAGAGGCGCGCAAGGTCGCCAATGTGTCCTTCGCGAAAGCCACGATATTCGACGAAAGCCTCGAGCGTGAGTCATTCGATGTAGTCTTGGCCTTCGCCATATTCCACTTGTTGGAAGACGCACCAGAGGCTGTGCAGAGGATAGACGAACTCCTGAAACCGGGAGGTCTACTCATCTCCGTGACACCCTGCTTGGGGGAGAAGGGGACATTGCCGGTCAGAAGCCTGATGCTTCTCGTGCGTTTGGCCAGCAGGCTGCGAATGATCCCTTACGTGTGGCGCTGTACGATCGGGGAGCTGCAGGAGTCCATGGACGCCGCGGGTTTGGTCACTATCGAGATCGAGGAGTTGGTCCACAGCACCTCGGAGTACTTCGTGGTGGCGAAGAAGACATAGTGAGCTATCCGAGGCGGCGGTCGATACTATCTGAGGAAATGCTGACCGGCATGTTCTCGTCCGTCTTCACCCGTCTTCTGCCGCCGAGTTTGTCACCTACCTGCCCCCGAACTCGCCGCGAAAGACGTGAAAACCCTGCCTTATAGCCCGGGACCGTGATGTCACCGTTGCCAGGGTCGTTGTTCTTCGACTAAGCTAGGCGCGTGTCCATGTCAGTCCAGACCGGCACTGCGTAGGCCCTGTGGAACCTGCCGCTGCGAAGGGGGCGCTGCCGGCCCTGCGACGGATGGCCAGAGCTATGGCTTGGGCAGGGGTTCTGCTCGGAGTCTGTGCCGGGATAGTGCAGTTGACGTATGGTTCGTCCATTCCTGCGTGGACGGGTGACAAGAACGACACGGTTGCGCTAGGGTTGGCTACCATCGGGCTTAGCCTGGTCGCCGGTGTCGCCCTCTGGCGATTGCTGCGCGCGCCTCGGCTCTGGGAACAGATCATCTGCGCGGTGGTGGCCCTGGTCTGCGCCGTAGTCTGCTTCACCACCGTCGGTCGCCTCTGGTACCTGCCTGGTCCGCTCCTCATCGTAGCCACAGTCGCCGGCCTTCGGGGGGCTCGCGCTTAGTCAGTGCCCCGTTCTCGGCTTTCCTAGGCGGAGAGGGGGGATTCGCGCGTCTTGCTGCGCAAGCTGCCGCCCTCGCGGGTTCAGAATCCCCCCAGACCTTGGTGGGAACCACTTCCTGGCTTCTTGCGGAAGGCTATACGGAGAGGGGGGGATTCGAACCCCCGGTAGGCCAAATGCGCGACCCTCAAGTGCCGGCGAACCGGCCGAGGCGTCTTTGCTCGGCTGGTCGCTCTCCCGGCCGCCCTCTCTCAGATAGCGGTGCGCTCCTGATCTACGGCACCGACGTCACGAATCTGCGCCCGTCCTCGTGACAGATCAACTGGGTCACCTGACGACCTGTGATCACCCCCGACGGGAGACCGCCACCGGGCGCCACCCACTGGCCGGCCAGGAAGAGGCCCTCGAGCCCGGGGAGCTTCTTCGGCATCTCGATCGTGAGGTTCGAGGGTGTCGGCTGCCAGCCCTCGAAGCTGCCCCGCCAATTGCCCGTATAGCGCTCGAACGTCGTGGGCGTCGACACATCGACCATCTCCACCTGCTCCGCAAGACCCGGGAAGCGTTGATCCAGCACCTTCAAGACGGCGGCGGCGATAGCCTCCTTCTCCGACTCGTACGCCGCGTGGTCCTTGCTGAGTTCCTTCCAGTAATCGTAGTCGACAGGCAGCATCGAGGTGATTACGGTCCTTCCGGCGGGGGCCATGGTCGGGTCGTAATTGCGGATGCGGAACTCGATCCGCTCGACCGTCTGCCCGCCCAAACGGAGGGGTTCGTCGAGGCCGAGGCTGATGCCGCTAGAGGAAAACGGGACCTCGGGGAACTCACGGGCGACGCCGACTCCGACGAAGACCAGGGGAGGGAAGGGGACGAAATCGCTGAACCAGCCCCTGACCCGGTCGTCGACGTACTTCCCGCCCAGCATGTCGAAGACTGTAGCGTGAAGATCGGCGGCGGACACCACGTAGTCCGCGCGCTCCTCGCGCCCATCCGCCAATCGGATTCCCACCGCGCGGTCGTTCTACACGAGGATCTCGGCTACGCGAGCCCGGTATTCGACGGCGCCGCCCAGACTCAGGAATCGCTTCTCGACCGCCCGGGCCAACGGAAGGGAACCGCCCACAGGGTACCCGGCCTGCCGTCCGTGGAACCAGGCGAGTGTCCCCGCGAGCACGAACGCCGACATCTCCGGCAGCCAGATCTGGAGGAGGGCCGTGCGGACGAAGCGGTTCTTCAGGCGGGCCGTGTACGACCTTATGGTCATGCGGTTCCACTTCTTGAGCAGAGGCATGATGCGCAGCATGCGCGGCATCACGCGGAGCATGTCGCCGAGGCGCATGAGTTCCCGTGGGGGGAGGTCCGAGGGTAGCTCGTGGGCAGCCATGAAGCGAGCCGCACCTAGCAGCTCCTTTAGGACAACCTCGTCCTCAGGAGCGATTTCGAGGAGGTGCTTCTGCAGCCGGTCCAAGTCGGTATAGAGAATCACCGTCGGGCCGTCGGCGAACTCCACCCGGGCAAACTCGTCGTGATCGATCAGCTTCAGTCCTTGGATCAAGCCCACTTCCTGCCAGAGCTTGTAGAAACCACTGCCCGGACGCGACCGCGTCAACCAGTGGATACAACAGTCGATCGTGTAGCCGCCGCGCTGCCAGGAGGTGCAGAGACCTCCGGGCAGGGTGTGCATCTCATATAACCGCGCTTGGTAGCCGTTCATCTGTAAGTAGCAGCCGGTGGACAGACCGGCCATGCCCGCTCCGATGACCGCTACTCGCTTCGCGCCGTCTGTGCTTCTCGCAGTCGTTGTCCCTGGTGCCACGATTTTCCTCCTCCGGACCGTCGTATGCGCCAGAGTACCATCCGCCGTTGTGGCGAAGGCCATACTCTGCAGAGAACTCGTAGCCGTCCACCTTCGCTCCAGCCGCGTGTCACGGCTCGGCGAGGTTCCTCTGAACATCGCCGTTGTCTAGTTCCTTTCCATTGCTTCCATGGTGAACGGTGGGATGCTGCCCTCTTGGCTGTCAGTTTGGCTGTCAACCAGCGCGGCTCTCAGGTCACGCAGCCTTTCTTCTCCTCATGGCGCGGAGGGGATCCGGCCAACCCGAAAGGTAGGGACTTCGTCTTCCAGGTCGAAGCCTTGTGGGGGACGGCCAAGACTCGTTTCGCAGGCACTGCTACCGTTGCGAGAGGGGAGGACGTGATGACACATGACAATGGGTCGAACGGGTCGGGGCAGGCGGCCGGTGGTTTTGTCGGTGCGGCCTGGTTCATCGGGTGGCTCTTCACCTGGGCGTTCGCCAAGCTTGTCTGGTGGGAGATCATTGTCGGAATCGTTATATGGCCCTACTTTCTGGGGGTGGCGGCCCGGTAGCCGGGAAAGATGCGTTGCCGGCGAGCCCCTCGGTCGTCGCTGCCACGACCGGCCTAGCCGCGCTCACCGGTTCCGGTGCCACTCGGGGCGCAGTGTCCTCGAGAAGTGTGAGCAGTCTGGTCCTCAGGTTCTCCCTGTGGTCGGCCCAGGTATGGGGTCCATAGCGATCAATCACAAACATGATGATGGACCTCTCCGCCTCTTCGCTCGCAGCGCCCCAGAAGTTCGAGCTGCACCTCCCTTTCATCGCGCTTGGGCGAGGCGATCTCAAGCGCCCGGGGGGTGCCATCAGCGGCAAAGATGGCGTGCAGCCGCACTCCCCAGAAGTAGCGAGTATGCGAGGCGCAGTAGCCGTAGTCACAGAAGTCGGCAAGAGCCGAGCGAAGAACCGTCTCCCGGCTTCGTGCGCACTCGATGGGGGTCGAGTCGATGAGCAAGAGGTCATCGTAGAACCCCGGGCTCTTGGCGGCAAAAATGCGAAGGAGCCAGCCAAGGACGGGAGCCAGCCGGCGGCGGCGTTTGAAGTATCCGGCCTGCTTGGGCAACTCGGGGAAGAGATGGGAGAGACGCCCCCGGGCAGCCCGCAGAAACCGGCGATCGGAAGGGATACCCATGATGGCCTGGGCCACGCAGAGGGTGACGATCTCGGCATCGGTCGTCTGCCGACGAGCATTTCCCTTAGGCTCTGGCAAAAGATCATCGGCTGTGCAATAAACGACAGTGCAGAGGGTGTCCAGGTCGGCGTGCATCGTGGCCTCCAAGCAGACGATGTTCTTGACACCGTCGGCTTTGGCCCCTCTGCCTCGAATCCCTTCTTTGGCACCGTTTTCGTGGAATCAATCATCTAGCGGAGCCTTCCGTCGCGTCCCAGAGGCTTACAGCGAGTCCGACAAGGGTAGTACCTGCCTAGAGCGGAGCGACGAGAGAAGGGTGGAGGGGCATGGCTGAGAGCAAGAAGAAGCGCAAGTGGCTCTACATCACAGTCGGCGCGGTGGTGTCGCTGACGATTATCATTGCCGTCACCGCCTGCGGCGGCGAGGACTCCGGCGAGGCGACCACCACTATGCGCGGAGATGAGGTCACCACCACACAAGGTTCCGCAGAAACCACCGAGGCGGCCGGAGGGACAACGACCACAGCAGCGGAGACAACGACCACAGCGGCACCGGAGACTACGACAACCGCTGCCGGGGCAGAGACGTTCCCCGACGGCCAGTACCTCGTCGGCACCGACATTCCCGCTGGCTTGTACAAGGGCACCACCACCGGGGCACTCGGCGGCTACTGGGGGATATCGACCGACGCGAACAGCACCGACATTGTCGCCAACGAGATTACGGTCGGTCCGTTCTACGTGGAGGTGACCAAGGGGCAGTACCTGCAACTAACCTCAGTCGAGATAGTTGATGCAAGCACCGTCAAGGTCGAGACTCCCGCGACGAAAGACATCTCCGACGGCGCGTATTTGGTGGGCACTGACATCGCCGCCGGGAAGTACAAAGGCATCACCACGGGGGCAGCGGGCGGCTACTGGGGGATATCGACCGACGCGAACAGTCAAGACATCGTTACGAACGCCCTTACCACCGGCGATTTCTACGTCGACGTGACCAAGGGGCAGTACCTCAGACTGAGCGGGGTCACGATAGGGCAGTTAGTTGACTAGTTGACCGGCAACTGACGACCGAGGGGAGAGTGACACGGGCCGTTTCTGCTGGGACTGTGGCGAGAACGTGGGCGAGAGCAAGTTCTGCCGGAAGTGCGGGGCTCCTGTCCGAACGGTAGTTCACGCTGAGCCTGCGCCGATATCGTCCGATGGGCCAGCATCAATACCCATCATGAAAATCGTCGGAGAGTCCCACTACCAGGAGACGCTGGAATCAATCGCTGGCCCCAAGGACGCAGAACCCCACTGGAGGCCGGTAGAAATCCAACTCAAGAGGGAACCGACCAACCCCTACGACCCGAACGCGGTCCAATGTCTTATTGACGGGAAGCTGGTCGGATATATCGACCGCGAAGATACCCTCCACCTCCAGGACCTTCTTCGCCGTTGTGAAGAGCAGGGGCAAAAGACCACGGTGCCCGGCTGCATAGTTGGAGGGTGGAAGCATGAGGATGGCGACGAGGGCAGCTTCGGCGTGAGTATGGGTTCCCCAGAAGGCCCCGGTTAGGAGCGGGGGGAGACCAACGTCCCCCACGGGAACGGCTCTCGGTAGTCCTCTAGCACCCCGGGCCAACCTGTCGCCGTGGGTCGGGCATCTCTGCTGCTTGCCCCCTAGATCGCCGTCATGGCCGCTACCACCACCGCGATCACCTCTACGGCGGCGACGACTGCCCCCACATGCCAGGCTTGCAGCCGTTGAGGGCGGCGGCGTGGAGTCTCGGGGTCGAATAGCCGCGCCACCAGCGAAGCGATGGACGCTCCGACCATGCCGACGAGGAAGATCGCGACGAAGGCGAACAGCACGGTCAAGATAAGCCAGCCCGCCCCACCGGGGTACTCAGGGTCGTGCGGGACCAAGACTCCAGTTGCGACGGCCAACGTCAGCGCCGGGACAACCGCGAACGCCAGACCATACGCCCAGTCCGGACGCGACAGGCTAAGTAGCTCAAAGACGAACGGGGGGACGACCATCGCGGCGATAACGGCGACGAACCAACCCGGCCAGTCGAACCCTGGCTCCACAAGCCACACGAGCAGCACGGGAGCGACAAAGGCGACGAGAGCCGCGTAGACGACGCGCTCCCTTTGGCTTAGGCGCGGGGCCGTCCGCTTGGCCGTGGCACTCGCCGTCTGGTCACCCTCGCCATCGGCACACGTTGCGCTGTGCATGACACCGTCCCCTGGGTCGAGCAGCCCACGCCCCCTATCATACCGCCCTTCCTCCAGCCTCTGATGGCTGGGGCTGTGCGCGACCATCATCAACGTGGTGCTGTCACAAGATCGAGGTCAGAGACTCCCTTAAACGGGTCCCCGGCAAGGGCCTCCTGCTTGTCGGTCTCAAGAATGAGCAGAGCGAGCGCGATCACGCTATGCCGCCCTTTCTGAAGAGGCTGCTGCAGGAGCGTGAGTCGTCGCAGAAGCAGGCCGCGATGTGGGCGGGAAGCAAGTGGCTGGACACGAGCTACGTGTTCACGACATCGACCGGAAGACCGCTTGACGCGAGCAGGGTGTGGCAGAGCTTCAAGGTGCTCCTGCGCAAGGCCGACCTTCCCGACATGCGGGTCCATGATCTGCGCGGGTCGTGCGGAACGTTGCTCCATGGCTACGGCCTTCCCATGGCAGCAGTCAAGGAGACGATGGGCCACAGTCAGATCAGCACCACCATGGACATCTACGTGGGAGCCACCGACGAGTCCAAGCGACAGGCAGCCGCGATGATGGATGACCTGCTCGGGTACTCTGCACGGTCCTGATTGGGGACTTTGGCTGTCAACTTGGCTGTCAAATGGCCACGCCGGGGTCAACAGCTGGAGCAGACGCCGGAAGGAACTGCGCCATATGCAGGCTAAAGGTCAAATGCCCCCGGGGTGACTCGAACACCCGACACGAGGTTTAGGAAACCTCTGCTCTATCCCCTGAGCTACGGGGGCACGGATAGGATCGGCCGACCCGGGACGTCACAGTGGGAGATCGACGCCACCGACACAGGCGACCGATTCAGCCGGCAGATTGTAACACCACCATTCCGGTCGCCTCGCCGAGCCGCCCTATGGGCCCCAGGGATGTACCGGGGGTGTCTCCCCGCCCGGCCACCCGCGCATCCCGTCGCAGAACGAGTCCGGCCGCCCCGCGGCCTAGTCCCGCCGCCGCAGCCGCGCCCCCATCGTCGCCCCAGGTCCTCCTCACCGCTTGCCATCACCCGTCCGCCTTGTATACTGGCGGACGCCCCCTGTTTGCTCCGTCTTCTAAGCGAGGCTTCATGGACTTCAAAGAGATCGTCAAGAACCGGCACTCGGTCCGTCAGTACCAGGCCAAGGCTGTTCCCGAAGAGACCATCGACGAACTGCTCGAGCTGATCAGCTACTCCGTCTCGGCGATAAACATGCAACCGTGGAAGATCAAGGTCGTCGCCGATCAGAAGACCAAGGACGAGCTCTTCCCTGCCACTTTCGGCATGACCCAGGTCACAGCCTGCTCTCATCTGCTGGTCCTGTGCGCCGACACCGATTACCCGACGATCATCGCCAAGCTCGGCGATGCAATGGCCGCGGCCGGGGTCTCCGACGAGATGCGCGAGCGCATGATCGATCTCGCTACCAACGTCTCGAACAACATGACGCCCGAGCAGCGCCTCACCTGGTCGCAGAACCAGGTGCACATCGCCCTCGGTAACGCCCTCAACGGCGCCTACTCCTTGGGATTGGGCGCCTGCCCGATGACCGCCTTCCGGCCCGATGAGTTCGCGCGCATCCTGGAGCTTCCCGACACCGTCGTGCCCACCGTGCTGGTGTCGGTCGGCTACCCGGCCGAGGGTCAGCCGGCGCCCAAGCTCCGGTACCCGGTGAGCGACATCGTCGTTTAACCTAGAAGCAATGGACGTCGTCTTCTCCAGCATCTACGCGCGCGCCTGTATGGGTGCAGGCTTGGCAGTCCTCACCGGGGTACGGGCCTTCCTCCCCATCGCCTTCCTGGCCCTCTACTCGCGCCTGGAGTTCGCGAGCGCCCCTATCCTCGAAGGCACACCGTTCGCCTTCCTGGAGAAGACCTGGGTCATCGCCCTCTTTTTCGCTCTCGCCATCATCGAACTGGCGGTCGACAAGATGCCCTCCCTCTATCCAACCCGCGATCAGATCATGCAGCCCATCAAGATCGTGCTGGGTGGGGTGGTGTTCGCAGCCGCAATGGCCCCCGACGGCTGGATCGCCATGACGGTCTCGGGCATCCTCGGGCTGGTGATCGCCGGTCTCGCCGACCGGGTCCGCCGTTCCATGCGTCCCTACGAGACCGCGGACGCCGGCCCCCTCGTCCTCATGAGTATCTACGAGGACGTCGCCGTTCTCATCGGCACCCTCCTCTTCGTGCTGGTGCCACTCATCGGCGCGCTCGTCGCCTTCTTCCTCTTCCTGCTCGTGTACCGTCTCCAGCGAAGGGGCAAGCGCAAACACAAAGGTTTGCGTATCCTTAAAGGGTAGTCTTCAAAGGGGTGCTCCCAAGCTCTGGCCCGTTTCCCGGCGCGGGACGTGCCGGACCGCCGTTCCTGGAAGCGGCCTAGGTTGCGACAAAGGACCATGGGCTCAGAACTCACCGAGACCGACTTCGTTCACCTCCGTCACCGCATGGTCGAGGACCAGCTGCGTGCCCGCGGCCTCGCGGACGAGCGGGTGCTGGCTGCCATGGAGAGCGTTCCCCGCCATCTGTTTGTCCCTGCCGCCCAGCGCCACGCGGCCTACGATGACGCCCCCTTGCCCATCGGGCTGGGCCAGACCATCTCGCAACCCTACATCGTGGCCTGCATGACCGAACTACTCCGCCTTACCGCTACCCACAGGGTGCTCGAGGTCGGCACAGGCTCCGGCTACCAGGCTGCGGTATTGGCTACACTCGCCGAGGAGGTCTGGACCATCGAACGCCACGCCGACCTGGCCGACCAGGCGGAGGAGCGTCTGGCCGCACTGGGCTACAAGAATGTCCGAGTGATCGCCGGTGACGGTACTCTCGGCTTCCTCGAGGCCGCCCCTTACGACGCGATCATAGTCACGGCTGCCGCTCCGCACGTTCCCGATGCGCTGCGCGAGCAGTTGGCAGTCGGTGGTCGGATGGTAATACCAGTGGCGGCGGGCTACGCGGAGGACCTGAAGCTCATCGAGCGCCTGCCGGACGCGCCTGCGACGTCGGGGGAGAGCGGGGTCCCGCCTGGGATGGCACCCGAGCGCGGCGCACAGCCTGCGGAGGGCACACAGCCCGCGGCCGTTACCGGCGCCGCGGGGCCCGACGAAGGTCCCCCGGCCGCACCGGCGGCGCCCCAGTATCGGGAGACCTCCATCTTGGGATGTGTGTTCGTCCCCCTCATCGGCGAGCAGGGATACCCCAGGTGACCGGACCAGACCCTTCCCCGGACGACTTCACGCCGGTCCGTCTGCGCTTGTGCGTCGATGGCCGGGTGCAGGGAGTCTGGTTCCGTCAGTCCACGTGGCAACAGGCCGACCGTCTGGGAGTGAGCGGCTGGGTGCGGAACCTACCCGACGGCCGCGTGGAAGCGGTGTACGAGGGCCCGCGCGCTGCGGTCGAGGAGTTGCTGGAGTGGACGCGCCGCGGTCCCGATCGAGCCTTGGTCACAGCCGTCGAGATCTACGACGAGGAGCCAAAAGGGGAGCGGGGCTTCAGCGTCCGCTGACGCTGAAGCCCCGCTCTGCGCCGTCCCGCGAACGACCCCGTCCGCGGGCTTTCCCGACTATAGGCCGGCCGGCCGCTCCTCCAGAGTCACCGAGATGACCTGCGTGGTGCCGTTGCGGTCGACGGTCACCTCTACGGTGTCTCCCGGTTTCTTGTCCCTGACCGCGATCAGAACGTCGCTCGCCTCCACCATCTCCTCGCCGTCGATCTCGATGATGATGTCGCCCTGCTGGATGCCCGCGTTATCCGCCGGTCCCCCGGGGGTCACCTCCGCCACCAGGACCCCCGATGAACGCGATAGCCCGAACTGCTGCTGGAGCTCAGAGGTCACCGTCCGCGTGCCTACACCGATGTAGGCGTGGGTGGCGCTGCCGGTCGCGATGATCTCGTCGGCGATCTTGGTGGCCGTTACCGATGGTATGGCGAAGCCGATGTTGACCGCCCCCGTCTGCCCCGGCGGCAGGTAGGCCACGTTGATACCGATCACCTCTCCACTCGCGTTGGCGAGCGCTCCTCCCGAGTTGCCCGGGCTGATGGGAGCGTCGGTCTGTATGAGGTTGGCCAGGGCCACACCTTCGGCGCCCGGGACTCCCTCGATGCTCCTGGCCAGACCAGAGACGATCCCCAAGGTAACCGAGTTCTCATACCCAAGAGGACTACCGATCGCTACGGCATACTCCCCCACCGCCGGCAGGTCGGTGTTGAAGATGGCGACCGGAAGCTGCATACCGGCGTCCACCTGGATCACGGCCAGGTCGGTCAAGGGGTCGCGGCCCAGGATGGTGGCCGGCAGCTTCTCCCCCGTGGTAAGGGTGACCTCTATATTGCCCACCGGATCGCCGATTTGGTCGGACACCACGTGGTTGTTGGTGATGATCTTCCCGTCGGCGGTGTAGATGACCCCCGAGCCTTCCCCGCCGTACTGCTGCCCCTGGGTCGTCCCGCTGATGGCGATGTTCACCACGCTCGGCCCCAGCTTGGCCGCCACCGACTCGGCGGGGCTCACTTGACCGTCGCCGCCGCTTTGCCCGGTGACGGTAGAGGGGGTGTTGCCCGTCTCAGCCGTGGTGTCGGTGGATTGGCCGGCTGTGGTTGCCGGTGAAGCTGGGGTTGTGGCGCCGCCACCGGTCTCGATGGTACAGCCGACAAAAGCGAAGGCGGTTCCGGCAACCAGGGCGACTGCCACCACGATCTCGATGACTGCCCACCGAACACGTTGCCGCCCCCGCCGGCGGTGAGTCCCCGCCTCGATCAGTGCCATAGTCAAACTCCTCCTGAAAGGATTCCCTCTCGTAGTTCGTCCTGTCTGAGGGCCGGGCAGGACAGGCCTATTCTACCCAGGCACCTCTCCGGTTAACCTCGGCGGCCCGGCTCTGACTAGGCGCGCTCCCACCGACGTTCGCCGCATCATACCCGCCCCGGCATAAGAGACGCGTAAAGCCGGAGTGAGCCACGGTGCACCCGTTGTCCCCGCCACGCGAGTCTTTACGGGCGCTTTACTCCTTCTTGTCTACACTCCGTCGAAGACGCCGCGGGGTATCATCGTATTTGTCATCGTATTGCCGTGGCTCGTATCCGCGTTAGCTGCCATACCCAGTGAAGAACGGGGAAGGGAATGCGGCTCCTGCTAGTTGAAGACGAAGAGCGGCTGGCCAACACCATCGCCCGCGGCCTGCGCAACGAAGGCATGGCGGTAGATGTGGTGTTCGACGGCAGCTCAGCCCTTTCCAAAGCCGCTGTGAACAATTACGACGTGGTCGTGCTCGATCGCAACCTGCCCGGTGTCCACGGCGACGACGTCTGCCGCGCTTTGGTGGCGCGCCAGTCCACGGCCCGCATCCTCATGCTCACAGCGGCCGGCTCCATCCAGGACCGGGTGACCGGCCTCGATCTGGGTGCGGACGACTACCTGCCCAAGCCTTTCGCTCTCAAAGAGCTTGTCGCCCGCATCCGCGCTCTGGGAAGACGCGCGGCGACTCCGGTACCTCCGGTACTCATCTCCGGCGACCTGTTGCTCGATCCGGCCCGGCATGTGGCCGAGCGGGCCGGGCGTGATCTGGGCCTTACCAAGAAGGAGTTCGGGGTTCTGCAAACGCTCCTGTCGGCAGAAGGCCGGGTCGTCAGCGCCGAAGAGCTCTTGGAAAAGGCGTGGGACGAGAACACCGATCCGTTCACCAACGTGGTGCGGGTGACCATAATGACGCTTCGCCGCAAGGTGGGCGATCCCCCGCTCATCGAGACCATCCCCGGCGTAGGCTACAGGATATGAGCTCCGAATCGGTCATCGACGGGCGCATGGGGCCCGGCGGGTCAGCGAGCCGGCTGCGAGCCCGGCGGGTCAGCGGGGCCCGTGGGCGACGTACTCGACCCCATCGCGGAGGGTGCCCCGGTTGACGAGTCTCGCCGCGGCTGCCGCCATGCCTGCAGAAGAGGTGACCACGACTGGGGGCTCCGGCGGACGGAGGGGCCTCACCATCCGCCTCAAGCTGACTCTCTGGTACGGCGGTCTCTTCCTGCTCGCCGGTGTCCTGCTGATCGCAGTCAACTATTTCCTGGTCCGCGACAGCCTCAGCATCGCGCCGGAGAAGGCCCGGGCGGCTGTGGCCGAGCGGTTCGACATCCCGCCCGAGGCGCTCGAGTTCTTCGGTCCGCCCGGCAGACCCGGTGAGGAGATGCAGCGATACGTGACGATCAACGGCATCCCCCTGCCCCGCCTGCTCGACGAGGCGCAGCGCGAATTGAAGGAAGAGGCTCTTCGTCAGCTCTGGCTCAGGTCGCTCCTTGCCCTGGCCATAATGGCGGTCATAACGTTCGGACTGGCCTGGCTGCTTGCCGGTCGGATGCTCCGGCCATTGCACGCGATCACCAGCACTGCCCGGCGGTTGTCGGAGTCGACACTCCACGAGCGCATCGCTCTCAAGGGACCCCACGATGAGCTGAAGGAGCTGGCCGACACCTTCGACGGCATGCTGGCCCGTCTCGACACCGCTTTCACCGCCCAGAAGAGAGTTCGTGGCCAATGCCTCCCATGAGTTGCGCACCCCCCTCACCATCATCCGCACCGAGATCGACGTGGCTCTCAGCGACCCCGACCTCTCTCAGCAAGAACTGAGGGAAATGGGTGCGGCCGTCGGTGAGGCCGTGGATCGGAGCGAAAAGCTCATCGACGGTCTGCTGGTGCTGGCCCGAGCCGATAGCCCGCCCACCCAGGTCGACCTCGACCTGGCCGAACTCGCCGCCGGCCAGGTGGAGCAGTCCGCGGGCGAAGCCGACGCCCTGGGACTGCGTCTGGAGCTCGACCTGAAGCCTGCGCCGTTCAAGGGCGATCGAGCCCTGATGGAGCGAATGGTGGGAAACCTGGTGGAGAACGCCATCCGGCACAATCTGCCCGACGGCTGGTTCACGGTCAAGACTGGCGCGGAGGGCGATCGGGCGGTGTTGCAGGTGGCCAACAGCGGGCCGGTACTGCCTGCGGACGATATCGAGCGCTTGTTCGACCGCTTCTACCGGCCCGACAAATCGCGCAGCCGTAGGACCGGCGGATTCGGTTTGGGACTCTCCATCGTCAAAACGGTCGTCACGGCCCATGGGGGCTCGGTGGATCTATCGGCGCCGGCCGAGGGCGGTCTCACGGTGACCGTCAGTCTGGCGGCCACACCTCCGGCAGGTCCAGATAGCGGCTCATGACCAGCGCCACATGGGCCCTTTGCGCCCCCGCCCAGGGATCGAACCTTCCGTCTGAGTAGCCCGACATCAGACCGAGGTCGACCACCAGAGCGACGTCGGCCGCCGCGTATTCCGGAACATCGGCGAAGGCCGAAACCGCCGCTTCCGCTGGGGCTGACACCCCCTCCTGGACCGCTGCCCTCCTTGCTCAGCGGACGGCTCAGCCGGCGGAATCGCTTCTTGGACGGACGCCCCGGTCGGCGGCGCGACTCCATAGCCTTTCAGCTGGCGGGCCATCCGGGCAAGGATCTGAGCCAACTGCACCCGAGTGATGGCGGCGTTGGGCTTGAACACCGGCGTCCCCTCGGGGCCGGCCGAGCCTACCACCAGCCCCGCGGCCGCCGCTTCCTCGACGAAGTCGAAGGGATAGGGGAGCGCGTTCCCGTTTGAGTCCCGGTACATGGGCACGTCCGAGAAGGTGGGCGACCCCGCGTTCTCGACCTCGTCGGTGTGCAGACGCCCCACCAGCGTCGCTACCTTGGCCACTTGGGCTCTGGTAATGGTGTCGCCGGGACCGAAGTAGTTGCCGTCGTAGCCGCCCATGAAGCCCAGGTCCACCATCCGGGCGATGGCCTGTCCCGTCTCGGTACCTGTGTCCACATCGAGGAACAGGCGATCCCCCTTCAGCATGGTGGAGACGGTGACGAGCTCATAGCCCTTGGCTCGAAGCCGGGAGGCGATGCCGGGGATGGCGGCCGCAGTGTGGGGCGCGGACAGGTGCATGACCACGATGGCCCCATTGTGGGCGTGCGCGACCACGTGATCGGCGATGGCCGAGGCCGAGCCGCCGGCCCAGTCCCGCGGGTCGACGTCCCAGAGGACCAGATGGCGGAAACCCTCACTGCCTGCAACCTCCGCCACCCGCGCGTTGGTCGAGCCGTAGGGTGGACGGAAGAGAGGCACCGTTCGAGCCCCGGTGGCCTTGCGGAAAGCGTCGGTGCCGCCCCCGATCTGCGCGACCATGGCCCCACTGGACAATCTGACCAGCACAGGGTGAGACCAACTGTGATCGCCCACCTCGAACCAGCCTGCCGCCATGCCCTTCACGATCTCCCGGTTGATCGCCGGATAGGCGTTCACCCCCGAACCGATGACAAACAACGTCGCCGGGACCTCGTTCTTCTGGAGAGCGCGCAGGGTGGCCAGCGCCCGATCGACCGAGGTGTTGTCGTCGAAGGTGAGCGCGATCTGCTTGCGCTCGGCCGAGCCCTTGAAGACCACCGAGGCGGAAGCGGCGGAGACCGCCCCGGTCCAGAGCAGAGTCATAGCCAGAGCCAGGCCCGAAACCGCCATCCCCAGCCTGAACGTGCGCCGCCCCGGCCGCATGACCCGCTCCCACCGCATCGTCCCCTCACCTTTCACGCTGGTCCCCCTCACGCGGGTGTCCTCAGGCAGGTCATCCTCGCACCGCGCGTTCTCATGTAGGCCGTCCTATATCAAAGATAGAAAGATCACGAACAAGCCAAGCGCCATCGTGTAGATCGCGAACATCCGGAACCGGTGGTTCTTCAGATAGCGCATCACAAAGTATATGGCGACGAACCCCGATATTCCTGCCGCTATTGCCCCAATCAAGTAGGCAAGTCCGTCGCCGCCGGTCATCGCTCCACCTATGTCCTTGACTTTGAACAAGAAGGCACCCAAGATCACTGGGATGCTCAGCAAGAACGAGAAGTGCGCTGCCGATGCCCGATCGAAACCCAGGAACACACCGGCCGACATGGTCGCGCCCGATCGGCTGAGACCGGGAGCGATCGCCAGGGCCTGAAAGCAGCCGACCACCAGGGCATCCGCCCCCCGGAGCTTGTCCATCCCTGCCGGCTCCCGGTTGACTCGTCCCAGGGCAAAGTCCGCGCCCCATAGCAGCATACTGGTCACTACCATGAACACGCCCACCGCGAGAGTGCTGGAGAACAATCCCTCGAAGAAATCGGCCAGCAGAAACCCGGCGAAAGCGGCCGGGACGGAGCCGATCACCAGCCAGAGGATCAAACGCCTCCAGTGTTTCACCTCCTGCCGGCTCATGCGGGCGGGAGTCACCACCGAGGCCACCATCTTGGAGACGTCGCGGATGAAGTACCCGACGACCGCCACGAGGGTGGCCAGGTGCACGAGGACATCGAAGGCCACGGTGGGGGCGGGGATATTGAAGAACTCGGGTACAAGCACCAGGTGACCGGAGCTCGACACGGGTAGGAACTCCGTGAACCCCTGCACTACCCCGAGTATAAGAGCATCAAGGACGGTCAAACCCTGGCCCGTTCCCTTTCCCCGCCGGACACACCGGCGAGCAGAATATCATTTAGAAAGGTAGGAGCCTTCTGCGGGAGAGGTAGCCCGCCCCCAGACGCACGGCACCGACAGCCACCGCCGTCTTGAGTAGGTCACCGAGAAGGAAGGGGACGGCGCCCACCGCCGCGGCCCGGCTCAGACCACCCCCGGTGAACAAGGAGAGCCAGGGCACGCCGATGCAGTAGATCGCCGCACCGGCCAGCAACGCTCCCGCGGTCAGGACCGCGATGCCGCGGATAGATGTGGCCCTGCCGGCCGAGCTGCCGCGGCCGGAGAGGCCCGTCTTGACGCGCCGAGCAGCGAGGCCCATGAGCAAGGCCGCCGGCAAGAAGCCCACCAGATAACCACCAGTGGGTCCCAACAGTACGGCCAATCCTCCCAAGCCGTTGTGAAAGACGGGAGCACCCAGGGCGCCGGCAAGTAGGTACGCGGCGACAGTCGACACGCCCAGGGTGGGGCCAAGAAGCCCGCCCACCAGGAGCACAGCCAGGGTCTGCATGGTGAGGGGGACGGGGTAGAACGGCACCGACAGCCAGGCTCCGGCGGTCAGGGCCCCCACGCCGGCCATCAGGAGCCCGGCCGCGAGGAGGGCTCGGGGCGCGTCTGTCCGCACCGTACGCTCGTCCGCACTGATCGTCAGGTTCGCTCTCATACTCGCCTCCTCTAGTCTGGGCCGGCCCCCGCAGTCTACCCAGTCGCGGCCCGGGCTGTCAACACTGCGCCAGTCATAGGTTTACAGGCCGGCGCGCGTCTCCGCGCTGGACCTCATATCACCCGCACTCCTGACGGTAACGTCGCCGGCGAAGACCTCGAGCACCTGCCCGGATGCCTGCCGCACCAGGAGTTGCCCCTCCGGCCCTATCCCCACGGCCTCGCCGACCACAGCCGGCTCCCGCGGACCTGTTGCCTTGACGACCTCCACGGGGCGTCCGGCCAAGGCGTCTCGTCTCCGCAGTTGGTCCAAAACCTCGGCCTGGCTCGGGCTCTGGCTTCCCAGGGCCGCCCAGCGCACGCCCAGCCGGTCGAGCAGAGCGGCCAGTAGGGGGGCACGGGGCACCTCGTGGCCCAGATGTTCCCGGAGCGACACCGGCTGGGGTTTGCCTCCCCAGTCTGCGGCCTGTTCAGGTGTCGCCGAGGTCATCAATGCCGAGGAAGCGCTGTTCACGTTCAGACCGATGCCCGCCACCGCCCACTGCAGACGATCGGCGTCCATCGACCCCTCGAGAAGGATCCCGCAGACCTTCCTCTCGCCGAGGAGCACGTCGTTGGGCCACTTGACCGCGACTCCCTCTTTCAGGCCCGGCATCGTCTCCAGGACTTCGGCCACAGCCAGCGCGGCGGTCAGTGACAGCAGATGCGCCTGCCCAGGCAAGAGAGAGGGACGCAGCAGTATGGAGAAGGTCAGATCCTTTCCCGGCCGGCTCGACCAAGTACGGTTCAGACGGCCCCTGCCGCCGGTCTGCGCGTCGGTCACCACGACCGCCCCGGCGGGCGCCCAGGCTGACGACCTCCGGCTTCGGGCCGTCCGACCGGCCGCGAAGCCGGCCGCGTCGCCTCGCGACGTCATCGCCTCCCTGAGGACGAGATTGGTGGACTCGCACCGCTCCAGATAGAGGTAGGGGAGACCCGCGTAGGGGAGACCGGCTCTAAGGAGACCGTTCTGGGGCGGGCCGGCTTCGGACAGGTCGGCGACCGCGCTCTTTTCGCGCCGCGTCGACCCCAGCAGGAACGGCAACACCGCCTCGGCCGCCACCAGGTCGGTGAACGGAGACTCGAGGCGGTAGCCTTTGCCCGGAGCGGAGGTGACGGAAAAACCAAGCGCTTGTAGGTGCTGCATGTGCTTGTGCACCGCTGCTCGCGATAGCCCCATGATCCCAGCCAGCGCCTGGCCGGAGATGACGGCCGGACCAACAGCCTCGCCTTCCTGAGGCGACGTCGCGGCCAGCCGGGCGGCCAAGCCGACCCGATGCGCCGTCCCGCTCGAAAGGAGGCCGCCGGCCACGGCTGTTTCTGAACGGCTGTCTAACCGTGTGAGATCGAGATCCAGGTTCACTCACTCTTGGATAGTGAAGATCATGGGTAGAGACTACCAGGATTCCGACATCCGCCGCAGAAAAGGTTTGCTCGGGGAAACCGATGGGAATCACCCGGGAAACCTTTTGGAAGCCGGGTGCATCTGTTATCTTGTAGCACCCTCGAATTCAGGAGTCTGACCTTTCTTGGAAGAGCAAAGAGTCAACCGAAGAGTATCGCGCGGCCGCTGGCGACTGCCCGTTTTCATAACTGTCGGAGCTATCGTCGCCATCGTCGTGCTGGCCATCGTAATAGACGCCGCCCTCTACTACAACAAAGTGCACGCGGGTGTCAGCGTCTCCGGCGTCAGCCTGGGGGGCCTCACGCCTGACGAGGCCACGGCCGAACTGAACACGATGGTCGACAAAGCCCAGCAGAGCGGGATCGTTCTGACCAACGGCGATAAGACCTGGATGATCATGCCCACCGACGTCGGCACCGAGATGGATGTGGACGGTGCCGTTACCGCCGCCATGGACGTGTCCCGAGAGGGCAACTTCTTCACCGACCTGGGCCGGCACCTCAAGCTGTATTTCAACGATGTGGACCTGCCGCTCAACGGCGCGGTCGACAGCGCGATGCTGAACGAGGCTATAGCCGACGTAGCTCGGGAGATCGACGTGGCTCCCGTCAACGCCGGCCTGGAGATTCAGGGCACCCAGATCAAGGTTATCGAGGACCAGACCGGCACCGCCGTCGACCAGGCCACCCTGGCACAGCGGCTGGCGGACGTCCTCGTGACCCTTCACTCTACCGAGATGGAGATCCCCACGACTGTCGTGGAGCCGGCGGTCACGGCCGAGGATAACGCGGAAGCGCAGAAGCAGGCCGAGACGATGATCAGCGCTCCCATCGTGCTCAAGGACGGCGATCAGACCTGGAGCCTGGCGTCCGCGCAGATAGCCTCCTACATGGACTTCAAGTCGGAGATGCAGAGCGGCGTTTCCACTCTGGTCCCGTACCTGTCGGCCGAAGCGATGAACGCCTTCTTCGACCAGATCCAGGACAAAGTCGCGAAAGAGCCGGTCAGCGCTACTTTCAAGTCCGATGGGGCGAAAGCCTGGGTGGTCCCCGGTGTCTTGGGCCAAGCGCTCAATCGCGAGAAGACGGCGGAGGCGATCAGCGCAGCCTCCCTGCAGAGTAGCGGCCGGACGGCCGAGGTCGGCGTGGACACCACCGAGCCCGAGCTCACCACCGAAGAAGCCGAGGCTAGGGGAATCAAGGACCTGCTCGCTAGCTACGCCACCCCGCCTTACTCTGGGTCTGGTAACCGCCAGGTGAACGTGCGCATCACTACCGAGTATGCCAGCAACGTCATGCTCGCCCCGGGCGAGGTGTACAACTTCGACAAGCAGATCGGTCCGCGCACCGCCGCCCGGGGATACAAGCTGGCGCCCGGCATCGTCGGCCCCGGCAAGCTCGAAGACGTGTTCGGAGGGGGCATATGCCAGGTTTCGACCACGCTTTTCAACGCGGTGTTCTTCGCCGGGCTGGATGTGGTCGAGCGGCACAACCACTCCATCTACATCGACCACTATCCGAAGGGCAGGGACGCTACCGTGACCGGCGGTGGCAAGAACCTCCGCTTCAAGAACGATACCGCTCACTGGATCTGGATCCGGGGCACCTCTGACGGCGTAACCACGACCTTCAACATCTACGGCACCAGCGAGGGCCGCAAAGTCTCGTACAGCGTCAGTGACTTCTACAATGTGACAGGACGCTCCACGGTGACCGTCAACAATCCGGCGCTTCCAACGGGTGTCACCAACGTACTCACCGGCGGCCAATCGGGCAAGCAGCTCACGACTGTCCGCGTAGTCAAGCTGCCCGACGGCACCGTGCTGCACAAGGACAAGTTCATCAGCTACTTCCCCATGGTCCCGCGCCAGGTCGAGGTGGGTACCGGCACGACCACCACGTCCACGACGGTGCCGACGTCGACCACCACCACGACCGGTCCGCCGAGCTCGACCACCACCACCGGGCCACCTACGACCGAGTTCTAGACCGGTTCGGATCTGACGACGATGGGGCGGCGGCCGTCAGGCCGCCGCCCCGTTTTCCTCAAGCCCGGTGCGCCGCGGGCCGATACTCCCCGTATATGGCGTACGCAACCACACAGGCGCTTGAAGCGCGGCCGGCCCCCGATGAGGTGAGGCGCTTGGCCCGGCAGGCCTCCCTGCTGGACACGGCCGCTTTCGGCGATCTCTACCGGCTGTTCTTTCCCCAGGTGCATCAGTACGTGCTGGCGCGCGTCTCCGGACGCGAAGAGGCCGAGGACCTGACCAACACCGTCTTCGAAAAAGCCCTTGCTGCCATGGGCCGTTACGAGCCGTCACCCGCGCAATTCTCCACCTGGTTGTACACCATCGCCAGGAACGCGGTGATCGACCATTATCGTAGGCGGCGACTGCCGGTACAGGAGGGGGCGGAAGACGATCTGCACCGCTCTCCCGACCCGGCCGGCGATCCTGAAGCCCTCCTGCTGGCGGATGAGCGGCGCCGCCGGCTTCACGAAGCTATCCTGGAACTCACCGACGAGCAGCGACAGGTCGTCGGCTGCCGCTTCTACTTCAATCTGTCAATCCATGAGGTTGCCCAGGCTACGGGCAAGACCGAGGGCGCCGTCAAAGCCCTCCAATTCCGGGCGCTGCAGAGACTCCACCGGCGTCTGGCTCCCGACTGGAGCCTTAGCTAGACCGACGTGTAGTAGGCCCCCCCGGCGCAGGCGCGACACAGAATCTCGCCGTCCCGCGTCACCTCACGCCCATCCTGGACCTTCTCGCCGCAGCGCGCGCACTCGACGGTGCGGATCGGACGTCCGGGCAGGTCTTCGGCCGGTATGGTGACCCCCACGGGCGTGCACGTGAAAAGCTGCTCATCGCTCCAGCCGTTCCAATAGACAAGGGGTTCTTGGTCCCGCCCAGCATGCGGCACCTCGGGGCGAGGGGCCAGCCTAAGCGCTCGGCCGGTGGCTAGATCCACGAAGGTGGCAGCCATCTTGCCGTAGTCCACCCACTTGAGGCGTCGCCGCCCAAGGGTGACGCCGGCCACCACGCCCACCGCATCGCTGGCGCAGCGATCCATCTCCACATAGACCACAAGATCTCTATACGAATGAGGATCGTCTATGCCCAGAGCCCGGCAGCCATATCGGGCCATGCGCACGCCCATGACCATGCCGTGGCAGAGGTGCCCGTGATAGGCCCGAGCGGCTGCGAGGTCTTCTTCGAGCGATCTCATGAACCGGGGACTCCGACGCCTCCTCTGATTCGGCCGTGATCCGAGGGGGAGTATAACGGCAGGCGAGTGCCCGTTCAAGTCCGGTCGCCGGGATCTCAGTGATATCTTTGAACTCGAAAAACAGGGTGCATAAGAAGCAAGACGCCCTTTGGAGACAACGTATCTCGAGCGGGGGGTGGCACGGTGAAGAAGATCGACTTCGAGACCCATTTCGCAACTCAGGGTTGGGTGGACGCGCTGTACGCCAATCCGGGCTATCCCCGCTTCCAGCACGATCCCCAGACCAAGAACCGTCGTCTCTTCTACAGGCCGGAGGGAGGCGAGCCATACGGTGACGTCCTGCTGGAGAAGCTCCTCGAGCTGGGCAAGCCGCGCCTCAAGGCCATGGACGCCGCGGGCGTGGACATAGCTGTCATCTCTCTGACCTCCCCAGGCGTGGAACAGTTCGACACCCCTTTGAGCATCAGACTCGCCCGGGAGGCCAACGATGCCCTGGCCCACGCGGTGGCACAGTATCCGGACCGTTATCGGGGCTACGCCGCCTTACCGGTCCACGACGTGGATGAGGCTGTGGGTGAACTGGAGCGAGTTGTCAGAGAACTGGGGCTGATCGGCTGGAAGACGCATTCGAACTTCGGCGACTCCTACCTCGACGAGAAGCAGTACTGGCCGATCCTGGCCAAGGCTGAAGAACTGGACACGCCCATCTATCTCCATCCGGCCGTGCCCAAGATCGCGGAGCTGCGGACCTACGGCGTGGCTCTTTCCGGCCCGCCTTTCGGATTCTGCGTCGAGACGGCTCTAGCCATGGTGCGCCTGGTGCTGAGCGGCGCCTTCGACGCATTCCCGAAGCTGAAGCTGGTCGTGGGCCATTACGGCGAATTCCTGCCGTTCCTCATGCACCGGATAGACTGGGCGTACGTGACTCCGCACGTGGTGTCGGATGTAGGCGCCACCCCGCCGCTCAAGCGCAAACCGAGCGACTACCTGCGAGACAACATGTGGGTTTCGACCAGCGGCAACTACCTTCCGGCAGCCTTCAAGTGCACGCGCGAAGCCCTCGGCATGGACCGGATCCTGCTCGGGACCGACCACCCTTATGACAGCATGACCGCCTGTCTGGGCTTCTTGGACGGCCTCGACCTGACCGACGAGGAAGAGGCCCTCCTCTACAACAAGAACGCGGCTGCGCTGGGAGTAACCGTCTGATCCAGGATGCCGCGCCCGGGCTTCGGCAGGGCGGGCCGCCGCATACGGGTTCAGCCGGGTCAGGCCTCGGGGGGAGGCTCTGTCGGCAGTTCTCCCGGCTCAGGATCCTCCCAGTCGGAGAAGTGCTGCTCGAAGACCCGCTGCAAAGCCTCGTCGGCCGCGACCGCCAGTGCCCGATACCGTCCCACCAGGTCCCGAGCCTCAGGCGTGAGATGAGAGCCGCCACCGAGACTGCCGCCCACGCTCCGGTCGAGCAGGGCGAATCCCAGCCGTTGCTCGGCTGCATGCAGGATGCGCCAGGCCTTGTTGTACGACATGCCCAATTCTGTGGCGGCTTTGCGCAGGGATCCCGTCCGCTCCACCCCGTCGAGCAGCCGGGCCGGGCCGTCTCCGAAGGCCCTGCCCCGATACTCAAGCCAGATCTTGTAAGCCAGACGCATGATGGAACCTGTCGCCTCAGGCCGGCGGGGGAGCGTCCGCTGGGGAGTTTTCCGGCCCCGTCTGCGCCGGGCTGCCTTCAGTCGGGGGGGATGCGCCCGTCGGCGGCGGGGCTGCCGGCGGGGGGGTGCTGATCGGCGGGGTATCGGGCCGCATCTCTGCCGCCGCCCCAGAAGGAGTCGCCGGCGACAGATAGGTCTCGGTGCCGCAATACGGGCAGCGTACCAGCCCCTTGCCGGCCAGTTGCAGTTGTCCTCCACAGTTCGGGCAAGTGCCGTCCTTGATCTGTGCCGCTTCGGCCGAGACCAGTTCACCCCGGTCCCAGTTCACGTAGCCCCGGAACAGGTCCTTGCCGATCAGGTCGTAGATGTAGTCCCGCACCTGATCGCGGTTCAGATCGCCCTCGATGGCCAGATCGGCCACGCTCACCCGTCCTCTGGTCATGACCGAGTTGAGGATGGCCCGTTCCTTGTCGGCCTTGCTCTCGGCTTTGATCTCGCCTCGCGAGGACATGAGCAGATAGATCCCCACGGCCAGGAACGGCAGCGAGAAGAGCACGAAACCCAACGCCACCCCGGTGCCCCGTGAGCCGCTGGCCAGGCCGGCAGCCAGCCAGGCATCGATGCCCAGGCTGACGACGATCAGCACGATCCCGATAATCCTGGTCCGCATCGCGTCCCTCCTGGTCGACTACCCTGCGCTGAACCCTCCGCCGCCGCCTCCGCCGGAGAAGCCACCCCCGAAGCCGCCGCCGCCTCCGCCGAACGCGCCCCGGCCCGAGCCGCTGCTCGAAGGAGCCGAGGTGAGCACGCTGGACATGTTGTTGAGGCTGCCGAACAGGCCGTCGGAGATGGTGTCAAGGCTGAAGCCGCCCCCGGGCATCGCCGGACCGCCGACTCCGCCGCCCCGGGCCAGTTCTCCGCCCAGGCCCCCGCCCAGACCACCGGTGTCACCGGGGCCGGAACCGATGGGTATCGGGATCCATACCGGGTGATACCAGACCGGCGGGGGAACGCTCAGACCCTCGAAGCGCCGCACCCAGTCCTTTTCCACCCCGAAAGCGATGGCATAGGGCAGGTACTTCTCGAAGCTCTCTTGGCCGCCTCCATGTCTTGGAACCGGGTGAGGTCCTGCAGGTAGTTGCGGAAGGCCTCCCACTTGCGCTGCTCCTGCGCTCCTTTGGCCGTGCGACGCGGCATGCGTGGGCCGAACGCCCATACGATGATCACCGAGACGATCGACCCGAACATGAACCAGCCCCAGCCGGGGACATCGGTGAGGGCCATGATCACGGTCAGGCCCCCGAGCACCACAGCCACCAGAAAACCGTAGCCCAGCCAGCGCGACCGCACCGTCTTCGGATTCTGGTGGAAGAGCCCGGCTTTGGTGGTTTCGTGTGTATACCTCCTCCACGATCGGTCCGACGTGGGTGTAGAAGTGGTTCTTGAGCTCAGTGGTCGTGACCTGGTCGGGATGGGCCGAGTCGAAGAGCGAGTGGGCCACCGTCTTCTCGAAGCCCTGGAGATCGTCCAGGGGCTTCCGCCGCGTGAAGATGGTGACCGGCTTGCTGAAGGCGCTGTCTTTCTCCGTGTCGGTGATCTCCAGGTAGCCCCGCCGGGCCAGATCGACGATGGTGGCGATGACCTCCTTGGTATCGACCTTCTCGTCGATCAGCGCCCCCACCAGTCCAGGCGAGAGATCGGACGGCGGTTCGCTCACGTACTTGGCGTAGGCGGCCGCCGGCTCGTCGCGGCCGCGGCGCCGCCACAGAAGGAACATGGCCAGGAAGGCGACGATGGGCAGCAGGAAGCCGACCTTGGGGACGATGAAGGCGGCCACCCGGCGCGCCGTCCAGGTGAACTCGACCACGCCTTTGGGGAAGCCGGTCACGATCCAGAAATTGGTGTAGGGAGGAAGGTCCGAGCCTTCGTACACCATGGTCGACGGACCCGGTGAGTAGACGTTGGTCTCCACCCCGAGGCCTGATTGGACGGCCTGGGTCATGTCTTCGGACGGCACTGAGCCCGGTAGCTTGACCGTGGCCCGCACCGCTTGAATGGGCACCGGCGTCTCGGCATCGAACACATACCAGCGCAGCTCGTCGCCTTGGTCGAAGAACATGATCACGGACTTGGCCCGATAGTGGAACGTCCAGGTGGCCGACGTGTCGGCGAGGGCGAAGTTGACGACGATGATCAACCGGCCGTTCTCGACGATGGTGTTCCAGGTCCCGGGACCCTCACCCTCCGGAAGGGGATTGCCGTTGCCGTCGTACACCGCGATATCAGTAAGTCCGTCCGTGTTCTGAGTGGGGATCATGCGGCCCACGTAGCTGAAACTGCCCTCGAAATTGAAGGTGACCGTTTCGTCGACGACGACGTCCCCGTTGTCCTGGACTTGGAGGACGACGTCCATGTTGTCGATGCGCCAGTCTTTCGCCTGGGCTTGCGCGGCCGGCCCGGCCAGCAGGACGACACTCGCGCACGCGAGCGCCACTGCGACGAGGAGCCACACGCGAGGGACGCCACGGGGGCGCGGCGCGCGCAGCCGCCGCCCCCTAGACTCAAGGGCCCCGAACAAGTGCCGGCCTGCTATCACGTCTCTTCGCCTTCCTCGCTTTCCGTGCCCGCGGTCTCAGCCGGACCGTCGGGCGCTTCCTCCGCCGGCGCCGGCGCGGCGGCCGGCGCTCCCATCTGATGGCCGCAGCTGGGGCAGAACTTCGAGCCGGCCGGAAGCGTGGCGCTGCACTCGGGACAGGTCACCGTGGCCGAGAGGTTGGTCCCGCACTCGGGGCAGAACTTGCTGCCGAAGGGGATGTCACTGCGACAATTCGGGCAGCGCACCTTGGGTTGCGCCCCGCCGGCCATGGCCTGCTGAAGCATACCCGGGATCATCATTCCCAGGCCGGCGCCGGTGCCCAGTCCCAGACCGGCCGCAGCGGCCGTGCCCACGGTACTGTCGCCTCCTCCACCGCCGCCACCCCCCTTGGCCAGGTCGCCGATGGCCTGCGCAGCCTTGTACTGGAAGTAGCGGTCCATGCCGCCCACGGCCTCCATGCCGGAGCGCTCGTCGATGCGTTTCTGCACCTCTTCGGGCGGCGAGATGGCGTTGATCAGGAAGTCCACCATCGCCAGGCCGTACTGGGCGAAGTCATCTTTGATCCGGGCCTTGAGGCCGGCACCTAGTTCGTCGAAGTAGCGGGGCAGGTCGAGCACCGAGTCCAAGCTCTCGCCCAGGATGTCCGCCAGCCGTCCTATGATCACGCCCCGGAGGAAGTCCTCGATCTGGAAGTTGGTGAAGATGCCCCGCGTGCCCACGATCTTCACCACGAACAGCTTCGGATCGGTGATCTGGAAGGTGTAGATGCCGTTGGAGCGCAGCCGGATCATCTTGAACTCGGAGTCGCGGAACAAGATGGGCTCGGTCGTGCCCCACTTGAGATCGGTGAACGTCCGCTGGCTGACGAAGAACACCTCACAGCGGAAAGGAGTGTCGCCGAACAGAGGTGTGGTGAGGACGGCGGTAAGGAGGGGGATGTTCTGCGTGGCCAGGGTGTGCCGACCCGCTCCGAAGACATCGTAGGCCTTGCCGTCGCGGAAGAACACCGCCCACTGGTTCTCCCGCACGATCAGCTGAGAGCCCACCTTGAACTCGCCCGAGCCCCGCTCGGGGATGCGGTGCACCATCTCGGCGCCTTGTTCGTCGACGAATTCGATAAGGTCCATGAGGGCCATCGATTACCTCCCTGCTCCGGTGATGAGATGTTCCCGCTCGGAGAAACGAGCGTCGAGAGCTTCGATCCGGTCGTCCAGCAACCCGATGTCGGCCCGAAGTGACGGGCTGTCGGCGGATAGTGCTTTGGCCAACTCGTCAATCCCCCCCGCCTCGGTCTCGAGTTGCTTGTCGAATGCCTGGAGCTCCTCGAGTTTCGCCACGCCCACCTTGGTGGTGTCAAAAAGGCCGGCGTAACCGTAGTCGGCGAACTGCACCCGGTCCCGCACCTTCCGTAACTTGCGGATGGCCACGTCGATCACGCCCAGCATCTCCAGATTGCCCCGGTTCACGAGTTCGAGTTTGACATCGTCCAGTCTCGTTTGGCAGGAGTCCAGACGCTCGGCCACGTACAGCCGCTCGATCTTGTCGGCCTCCCGCTTCAACTCCTTCTCTTTGTAGCCTTTGTAGCCGGGGATATGCTCGGCCATCCGCTCGAACCAGTTCTTGCTCTCCTCGATCCTCTCATCGATCCCAGCCATGGTCTCCCCTTTGTCTCGTGACCGCGCCACGGCCGTCGACCCGGCGCCCGACGTTCGCCTCTAGACTCCTCGCTTCCTACGCTACCAGACCGTCGAACTCGCGCAGCAGCAATCTCCAATTGGATTCATGGATATTGCGCGGATCCCACACGGCTGGAATGAACAGAAGTTCCTCGCCGAGGGTCTCGAGCTCGTAGTCCACGGACTGTAGGTCGTGGACCTCATGCGACTCCACGGCCAGATACACGAAATGCGCCAACAGCTGGGCATCTTTTCTCCCCACCACGACAGGCGAGAACGTGCCGAAGTCCGGTCCTCCCAGTGCGTCGAGGCCCTCTCCAACGTCAGGGCCCGCGTCGGCACCCGCGTCGGCACCTGCGCCGGCATCTACGAGCGCGGGCCGCGGGCCGGCGCCCGCCGCGAGCCCCGAAGACAACTCAAGAGAGGGTTGCGCTTCGGTCAGGCTCACCCCGAGCCGCTGCACGACAGGGCGTATGAGCGAGAAAGCAGGCACATAGAGATAGACAGACTCGGGAGCACTCGCTCGTTGGATGCGCTCCCAAGCCGAGTCGACAGCGGTGGTGACAACGACCTGCAGACGCCAGACCGCCAGGTAGTGCACGGGACCGCCCACAGCCAACTCAGTGGTCACCGCTGCGGTCAAGGGAGCGAACGAATGCAATCCGTCTCCTCGAGGTTCGTGGACCCGCCCGCAGACCGGACAGATGAAAAGGGCTGCCTCGTCACCGCCCTCCAGTGCTGAGTCGCAATGGTCGCAGAGCAGAGGGACCAAGTCAGCTGGAGAAAGGCTCGTGGTACTCCACCTCCCTCTGCAGTCGGAACCGCCACACCAGAAGTATCGCCAGCACAGACACTATCACGGCACCGACCATCGTTGGCGCCGGTGCAGCTTCCCCGGACGAACCAAGCCACAACAGGAGGGCGGCCAAGCTCGCCAGAACCAAGACCTGCATCACCAGGACCGTCACCCGTGCCCGATTGTCAACCGGGACCTTGGCCGAATTGACAATCCCATCCCGACCGTTGATCACGATCCGGTAGGAACGGTTCCCATCCTGATACCGCAGTAACCATAGAGGGTAGTAGAGCAGCGCGGTCGACTCCCGGAGAGCGAACACGTGGCTGTCCGGAGACTCCGCTCCGGACATGGGGAGCAGCGCGGCTTTCCTCCCCGCCTCGGCCACCTGGTCGGCCGTGCCCTCCGCGTCCAAGACAGTGGCCGACGGATCGAGCTCCCCGGCTAGGAGGGGAAGCATCAGCTCCCGCCCGGTGATCCGCGGCCGAGTGGCTCCGAGCGCCGCCAGGTCGGTGGCTGCTTCGTACAATCGTCGCTCCTGCAGACACGGCGCTTCGACCCCTTCGCGCTCCAACTTCAGGTCCAGTCGCTCGCTCTTCTCGTCGCCCACCAACTCGTATCGGGTGCGAAGCCTGTGACCGAACTCCCAGCCCGCGATCAGAGCCTTGTGCTCCCAGATCGGAGCGTAGACCAGTCGAGCCTCGGCAAGAGACGACTCGCGAGCCCGCCTGGCTATCCCGGGATGCTCTTTGAGCCAAACGGCTGCCGCAGCCATAGCCTCGAGCCGATCCACCCGGGCTGGGAAGTACCAGCGGGAGAACCCGCCATTCTCTTTCACCGCCACCCGCACTCCGCAGTGACCGCAGACAAGTACCCGCCGACCTTCTCGTGCGCTGAGGGGACCGGCGCACTGCGGGCACCGGACGGAGCGCAGCACCTGCTCGTCCGCATCTGCCGGAGGAGCAGGGGCGGCCTGGAGGGCGCCCGGCGCCCTCCAGGCCCCCCCGGGTGTCTCCCGAGTCAGAGTCGACCCACAGGAGGCGCAGACCGCCATATCGGCGTAGGCCGGCAACCGCACGGGTGCGCCGCACTGGGGGCAACTGTACTCAGTACTGATGTTGGCCGTTGCATCCATCGTCCTGCTAATCTATCGCCGTGCTTGCTCCCGACCTTGAATCCCGTCGCGCCGCCCCCCGGGTGATCGCCGCCGATCTCGACGGTACCCTGCTGCCGTTGCTGCTGGACGGCACCCAGGCGCTCACTCCCCTTACCGTCAGGACAGTGAGGGCGCTCGACCGTGCCGGCATCGGCACCATCTTGGTGACCGGCCGGATGTTCCGCTCGGCGGCCCGCTATGCCCGGGATCTGGGTCTGGACGGCCCGGTGGCCGCGTATCAGGGCGCTCTCATCCGCGAGGTGGGCACGGGCCGTCTGCTGCACCACGATCCCCTGTCCGTGGAGCTTGCCCTGGAGGTCCTCAGTCTCCTCGAGCCTCTCGGACATCCCGTGAATCTCTATATCGAGGACGAACTGTACGTGGCCAGAAGGACCGAGGAGGTCGAACGTTACGAACGCCTTTCGGGCATGAAGCCGAACGTGGTCGGAACACTGAGCAGCTTTCTGGACCGGCCCGCCACCAAGATCGGCGTGGGCGGTGACCCCGCCGTTATCGACGAACTGCTCGCCCGCCTGCAGGCCCATTTCGGAAGACGCCTCATCGTCGTCAAGACCTGGCCGTTCTTCCTCGAGATGACCAGCCCGACGGCCACGAAGGCCCGAGCGCTTCAGATCCTGGGCGAACGCCTGGGTTTCGCTGCGCGCGACGTGCTGGCCTTCGGTGACTCCTACAACGACGCCGATATGCTCGCCTGGGCGGGTACGGGTGTGGCCATGCGGGGAGCGCCCCCGGAAGTTGTCGCCGCGGCCGATTTCGTATGCGATCCGGTCGAAGAAGACGGGTTCGCCCACTATCTCATGAGCCAGCCCTGGTTCCCGGCCAGAGGAGCCCCCGGCGGAGGAAGCTATCTAGGCATACCTCAGCACCCCGGCCACGCCTCCCAACTCCTCGAGCACCGGGATGTTCTCGCCCACCTCCACTTGGCCGTTCTGCAGGATCGCCAGCCGCACTATCTCGCCGACGGCGTCGGCGACAGGCACCGTGCCTCCACCGCACACCGGGCAGCGCTTGGCCTCGGTGAGACCCACCCAGGTGCATTCCAGGCAACTCCAGCCGGGCGCCCTGTAGTTGCGGTCGACGAGTAGGGTCTGCACCTGGTGACGTCCCAAGGCGCCCAGCACGTCGTCGAAGCCGGAGACGCCCCTGCCTCCACCGCCTAAGCCCTCCTTGATGCGCGCCGCCAGGTCCACCATCTCCTCGTGCCGAGCCTTCTCCACCGCCTCTCGAGCGCTCACCAGCATCTGCCCGATGGTAGCGGCCGCATCGAAGGGGATCTCGGCCACGATCTTGGCCGATACCGCAGCCGGAAGCGTGCGCCGGAAAGCGCTCGCGATGTCGTGCTGCGCGCACAGCGCCACCCGGCTCACCCCGGAGCTCTCGAGTAGCTTGGCCAGCGCGCTCCCGACTTCTTTGTAGTGCAGATCGACCAACGCGCCCTGGCGGGCCGCCGCATAGTATTCCTTGATCGATACTTCACCGCTCTCGCGATCGCTGCTCCGCAACCAGGGACCGGTAAGGTCGTCCTCTTTGGCGACCCCCCATTCATCCATCAGATACAGGCTGGACTCGTCCCGGCTCACGCGGGCCACCACAAACGGTTCGAGCAGAGAAAGAGCATGGGCCACCGGCCGCACGTACGGCGACGGTTCGATCACCAGCCGGTTGACCAGACGGAAAGGGAGTTCGATCCGCTCGTAGTAGTGGGCTCCCCCATCGACGAACAACGCCAGGCCTTGGGTCGTGGAGGTCACGTCGTACTTGAGCACATCGAGCACGTACTCCAGATCGCTTTCAAGAAGGCGCTTCCCTTCTTTGGAAGTGGCGTGCTCTTTGGTGATGCGGTTGAACTCGCTGTTGAGAAAGGTCGGGGCGAACTGGCGCCAATCATCCAGGCGACTCGTGGAGAGGGTGACGGTGAGAAATACCTCTCGAGACGCCCGCGCCCCGGCCAACCTCTTCAACTTCTCCTTGGCCACTGACGCGCTTTCGATCATGAGGCACCGCCTTTGCCTCGGTCCTCTGGCTCCGCCGGCTCGGACTTGCCCTGCTCAGCCGTCTCTTGCTTGGCCCGCTCTGCCGCCTGCGCGGCCTGCTGGTCGTGGAGAGCCTGCTCTCTCCGCCACCGTTCCTCCCGCTCGCGGAACTTGTCCACCAGGGCGGACTTCCCCTTGTCTCGGGTGGGATCCGCCATATTCAACGTGCCTGGATCGGAAAGCGCCGCCTCCATCTTCTGGGTGGGAGTAAGTGGGCGCTCCCTGCCGGAGCGCTCGACCTTCTTATCGGCCATCGTGTCCCCTTTCCGTGCGTAGAAAGCGCGGCCTGTGGTCGCGGGGCTGTGGTTGGTTACTACCCATAGCCGAAAGAGACCTAAACGGCGGCAGGGGGAGCGCGTCCTCCCCGCGCGAGGCCTCTCCGTGGCGAATGAAGCGCCCGCGGAGGACAAGGCGCGTTGCGGAGGACAAGGCGCGTTGCCATTCAAGCCGCCCCGTCCCCCGCGACCGGCGTCCGTTGATCCTGTTTGTCTTGCTACCCCGGTTGGGGATATTGTGGAAACGACAAGCCCCGAGGCGAATGGAGGAACTCTCTCCATGGAAGACTTTGAGAAGCTGGGCGCGTTCTATCTTGGCCGCGAATACGACCTCTCCACGAAAGAGATGGGTGGCCTCCTCCTGTACGACTCGAAAGATCTGGTCACTCACGGTGTGTGCGTGGGCATGACGGGGAGCGGCAAGACAGGCCTTTGCATCGGCCTGCTGGAAGAAGCCGCCATCGACGGAGTCCCCTCGATAGTCATCGACCCGAAGGGAGACCTGGCCGACCTGATGCTCACCTTCCCCGAGCTCCGTCCCGAGGACTTCCGCCCCTGGGTCAGCCAAGAAGAGGCGGCCAAGAAGAGCCTCTCCATCGATGATTTCGCCACGCAGCAGGCCGAGATGTGGAAGAAGGGGCTTGCCGACTGGGGGCAGGATCCAGGCAGGATCCAACGCCTGAAAGACGCTGCCGATTTCACCATCTACACCCCCGGCTCCAACGCCGGGCTGCCGGTGAGCATCCTCAAGTCATTTGCCGCCCCCTCGCCGGCCGTTCGGGCCGATGACGAGGCGCTCCGGGACCGCATCAACACGGCGGTGACCAGCATCCTGGGTCTGGTGGGCGTGACGGCAGATCCTATCCAGAGCCGGGAGCACATCCTGCTCTCGAGCTTGTTCTATTCGGTCTGGTCGGCCGGCCAAGACCTGGACCTTGCCGGTCTGATCCAGCAGATCCAGAAACCACCTTTCACCCGGGTGGGCGTTCTCGACCTGGATTCTTTCTATCCGGCCAAGGAACGCTTCGAGCTGGCCATGCTGCTCAACAACCTGCTTGCGGCTCCGACCTTCCAGACCTGGCTGGAGGGAGACGCGCTCGACATCGGTCAGATGCTGTTCACCAGCGAGGGAAGACCTCGGGTCTCTATCTTCTCGATCGCACACCTCTCCGACACGGAACGCATGTTCTTCGTGTCACTGCTCTTGAACGAGGTGCTGGGTTGGGTGCGGGCGCAGCAGGGCACGGGTAGCCTGCGGGCCATCATCTACATGGACGAGATCTTCGGCTTCTTCCCTCCGGTCGCCGAACCGCCTTCCAAACGTCCCCTCTTGACCCTGCTCAAGCAGGCCCGAGCCTTCGGGGTGGGGATCCTGCTGGCCACGCAGAACCCGGTGGATCTCGACTACAAGGGCCTCGCGAACGCCGGGACGTGGTTCATCGGCCGTCTGCAGACAGAACGCGACAAGGCCCGCCTGCTCGAGGGTCTGGAGGGCGTGGCCGCGGGTTCTGAGAGCAAGTTCGACCGCCAGAAGATGGAAGAGACCCTGGCCGGCCTCGGAAAGCGCGTCTTCCTCATGTACAACGTGCACGAGGACGCCCCGGTGGTGTTCCAGACCCGTTGGGCGCTGTCTTACCTGCCCGGCCCGCTGACGCGGGCCCAGATCAAGACCCTCATGGACCCGCGCCGGCCGGTGGCGGCCCCAGCCGGCTGCGCCCCAGCCAGCAGTTCCCCAGGCCGCGCCCGGACCGGCGACGGGAGCCGGGGTACCCCCGGCGGCCGCGGCGGCCGCGGGGCCGGCCGCGACGAACGAACCGCCGGCACTGCCTCCCGAGATCCCGCAGTTCTACTTGCCGCTTCGCGGCGCCACCCCGCCCAGCCCCGACCTGGTCTACCGGGCCGGCGTCATTACCGCTGCCACCGTCAACTTCGTGAGCACCGGGAGTGGGGCGAGCACCTCCACCAAGATCCGACGCATCGCCTCGGCCCCCGAGAGCGCTCTGGCGCTCGACTGGGATGCCGCTGCGGTACTCGAATCGCCCCTAGAGGATCTCGACCGGCTGCCCTATCCCGGAGCCGCTTTTGCGGAACTGCCTCCCGCCATGACCAAGCTGACCTCCTACCGCTCCTGGGAATCGGATTTCAAGGCCTGGGCCTTCCGCACGCAGGCAGCGGAGGTGTTCAAGAGTCCCGGTCTCAAGATGACTTCCAACCCTGGGGAGACCGAAGGGGAGTTCCGAACTCGGCTCCAGCTGGCCGCTCGGGAGACACGAGACGACCTCAGCGAGAAGCTACGCCAGAAGTATGCCGCCAAGACGGCGACCCTCAAGCAGCAGGAGCTGCGCGCAGAGCAGGCGGTCGACCGGGAGGCCGAACAGTCCAAGGGCCGCAAGATGCAAACGGCCATCTCGTTCGGATCCACCATCCTGGGAGCCTTCTTGGGACGTAAGGCCCTCAGCACGAGCACTTTGGGCCGGGCCACCACGACCATGCGTGACGTGGGTCGTAGCCTCGACGAGAGCGGCGATGTCAAACGGGCCGAGGAGACACTGGTTGCAGTCAAGCAGAAGCAGGCCGACCTCGAAGCTGAGTTCCAGGCGGAACTCGATGGCCTCGAAGCCCAGATCGACCCGATGGCGGAGCCCCTGGACAAGATACTGATGCGACCGCGCAAGAGCGACATCACTGTGGATTCCCTGGGGCTCGTCTGGATGCCCTATTGGCGAGACGTAACCGGTTCACTGACGAGCGCCTGGGGATAGCGCGAAAAGAGGTCCACCAGACCGTTACCGAGGAGGAATGAGTATGCTCAAGGAGTTCAGGGCGTTCATCGAGCGAGGCAACCTGCTGCAGTTGGCCGTCGCGTTCATCATGGGCGTCGCCTTCGCCGCGGTGATCGTCTCGTTGGTGAACGACATCATCATGCCGGCCATAGGCTATGCACTGGGAGGAGTGGACTTCACCAGTCTGTTCGCGGTGATAAAGGAAGGCGACCCCGCCGGGCCGTACAACACCGTCGCTCAGGCCAAGGAAGCCGGTGCCGTCACCATCAACTACGGTATCTTCATCAACACGATCATCGTGTTCATCATCGTCGCCCTGGTCCTGTTCTTGATCGTCAAGGCCTACATGAAGACCCAGAAACCGGCCGAAGAGGCCAACAAAGACTGCCCCTTCTGCTTCACCTCCATCCCGATCGCGGCCGTGCGCTGCCCGAACTGCACCTCGGAGCTTCCTGCCGGCGTCAAGACGTGACCCTGGAGACGTGACCGGCGCCGGTCGCCGGATCTGACAGCCACCACAGCCGGGGCGGGGCGCGGAGCGCCCCGCCCCGCTCTTCCCCCGGGCCCCGGCCCGAGAGTCCGGTCGGCAGGCTGCGGCTATACTCTCCGCCACCATGGCTCAGCACCCTCCCACTCAGGACCACGTCTTCTTCGCCACCTGCCCGCGAAACACGGAGGGGTTGCTGCTCGATGAACTGCGAGCGCTCGGAGCGATCAGCGCTGTGGAGACACGGGCCGGGGTCATCGTTCACCGGGCCGCTCGCACTGGCCTATCGCGCCTGCCTATGGTCCCGGATCGCAAGCCGGGTGCTCATGCGGATGGTCTCCTTTCCCGCCTCCAGTGCGGACGACCTCTACGAAGGGATCTCGGTGGTCCCTTGGGAGGATCACCTCGACCCCCGAGGGACGCTGGCAGTCGAAGTCACCTCCACCATCCGGCAGGGACCGCTCGCCCAGCTCAACACCCACTTCGCCGAGCAGCGCGTCAAGGACGCCGTGGTCGACCGTTTCCGCGCAAAGACCGGGACGCGACCGGGAGTGGACCTGGCTCGGCCTGACGTCCGCATCAATCTCCACCTGACCCCGGCTGAGACCATCGTCAGTCTCGACCTGTCAGGAGACGGACTCCATAGGCGCGGCTACCGCATGGGGACCGGTGAAGCCCCCCTCAAGGAGAACCTCGCTGCCGCCGTCCTGATGCGAGCCGGGTGGCCGCGCATCGCCGCCGGCGGCGGGTCGTTGCTCGACCCCCTGTGCGGCTCGGGCACGCTGCTCATCGAGGGGGCGCTGCTGGCCGGTGACGCGGCCCCCGGTCTGCGGCGTGACTACTTCGGTTTCCTGGGATGGAAAGCATTCGATCCCCGGAGCTGGCGGGACCTCCTCGAGGAGGCTGAAGAGCGCCGGGAGCTGGGCCTCCAGCGCCTGCCGGCCTTCCTGGGTTTCGACCACGACACGAGGGCGATCGGCGCCGCCCGCGCGAACGCCCGTAGGGCCGGACTCGCCGGCCGTGTCATGTTCGAGCGTCGTGAACTCGCCGCGCTGACCGTCCCTCACCGAGAAGACACGTCGCCCACATCCCTGTCCTTGTCGCCGGCACCCCCGGGCCTGGTGATCGCCAACCCCCCCTACGGCAAGCGACTCGGTGATGTGCCGGAACTCGTAGAGCTCTACGAGACGCTGGGGGAGAGGTTGAAGACCTCATTCTCCGGATGGGAGGCGGCCGTCTTCACGGGGAACCCGGAGTTGGGTGCCCATCTCGGTCTTCGCGCTCACCGCACCAACGTCTTGTACAACGGCCCGCTCCCCTGCCGCGTGCTGCTGTTTCACATCGATCCCGCGGGTTACCAGGTTCCCGTCCGCAGCCGACGCGGTTCACACGCCGCCACGGATCCCAGCGGACCCGAGACTCCTGCCGGAGGTGACACCGGGCACGGCCCCGCGACCGTCGCCGCGGAGGAGTCGCGAAGGCTTGTATCACGCAGCCGCAGCGGCGATACCTCCGGTGCCGTCATGTTCGCGAACCGCCTCCGCAAGAACCTGAAACACCTCAGACGCTGGGCGGTCCGAGAGAACATCCACTGCTATCGTCTCTACGACGCCGACCTGCCCGAGTATGCAGTCGCCATCGACCTGTATCACGATCAGGCCCACGTGCAGGAGTACGCTCCCCCAGACACCGTCGATCCTGTCCGCGCTCGCCGCCGGCTCCGGGACATCATGGCCGTCGTTCCCGAAGTGCTGGAGATACCACCTGATCACGTGGTCCTCAAGACCCGCCGGCCCCAGCGGGGAGCCGATCAGTATCAGAAGCTGGGTGACGAAGGCAGCCTCCTAGAGGTAGAGGAGGGTGGCCTTCGCTTCCTGGTCAACCTCACCGATTACCTCGATACCGGCCTGTTTCTCGATCACCGGCTCACCCGGAAGCTGATCCGCGACCTGGCTCCCGGCCGGCGCTTTCTCAATCTCTTCGCCTACACCGGTTCCGCCAGCGTCTACGCAGCCGCCGGTGGAGCAGCCTCCACTACCACCGTCGATCTCTCGATCACCTACCTGGACTGGGCCCGCCGCAATCTGGATATCAACGGTTTCTCGGGACCCGAACACGGCTTCGTCCGGGCGGACTGCCTGGAGTGGCTGGCGCAGGCGGGCGCGGCCCGCCGGCCCGGCGCCGGCCCGCCCGGCGCCGGCCCCTACGACCTTATATTCCTCGACTCCCCCACCTTCTCGAACTCCAAGAGCATGAACGCCACCTTAGACGTCCAGCGCGACCACCCCTGGCTCATCAGAAGCCGCCGCGGGCCTCCTCTCGCCGGACGGTATCCTGCTGTTCTCCACCAATTACCGCCACTTCAAGCTGGATCCAGGGGTGGCTGAAGAATATGAGGTGACCGACATCACCAAAAAGACGATCCCGCCTGATTTTGCCCGGAATCCCCGCATCCACGTCTGTCTCGACATCGCCCTGGCTACGTCTCGGCGCTCGGATCCGGCAGCCCGGACAGCGACCGGGTCCCGTACCGGGCCGGCCACCGGGCAGACCATCAAGCCGGCCGGAGGTCGCGGTGCCGGCTGACCCGGTCCGTTTCCCGTCCAACACCGAACTGGCTCACGTATTCCAGACTATCGCCGACTATCTGGCGTTGGATGGGCAGTCCACCTATCGCATCCTGGCCTATGAGAAAGCGGCGACCCTCTTTCGCGACCACCCCGTCCGGGTAGCAGAGATGGCCGTTCGGGGGGAGCTACGCGAGCTACCCGGCGTGGGCCAGGCGATCGAGGCCAAGGTGCTCGAATACACCGCCACCGGCGACATCGCGTTCTTGCAGGGACTGAGGGAACGCTATCCGGAGGGCCTGCTGGAGGTCATGCGCCTGCCGGGCATGGGCCCCAAGAAGACCCGTCTCGTGTGGGAGCTCGCGGGTGTGGGAGACCTCAGGGACTTGGAGCGGGCCTGCCGCGAAGGACGGATCAGCGGCCTACCAGGCATGGGGGAGAAGACCGAGGCCAAGCTGCTGCGTGCCCTGGAGGTCTGGACCGCTCGGGCCGCGGGAGGGGCCGAGCCCCGCCGCCTGCGCGCCGTGGTAGAGCCGCAAGCAAGCCGCTTGGTTGACGCGCTGCGCATGTTGCCGGCCGTCGTCGCCGCCGACTACGCCGGCAGCCTTGCGCCGTCTCCGCGCCACCGTGCGCGACATCGACCTGGTGGTCGCCTCGACCCAACCCGCGGCAGTGATGGACCACTTCAGCTACTCTGGCCGAACTTGAACAGATCGACGAGCGCGGCGAGACCAAGTTGACCGCCAAGACCCACACCGGTTTGGGTGTCGATCTCCGGATCGTCCCTCCGGAGTCCTACGGCGATCTTCTGCAACACCTGACCGGCAGCGCCGAGCACAACGTCGCTCTCCGCGGCCACGCTCAGCGCCGAGGATACAAGATCAGCGAGTACAACGTGGAGCACCTCGAGTCAGGCCGGCTCATCACCTGCGCCACCGAAGCCGAGGTCTACGGATTGGTGGGCTTGAGCTACATCCAGCCCGAACTACGGGAGAACCAGGGGGAGATCGAAGCGGCCGAAAAGGGAGCGCTCCCGGACCTGATTGAGCTCCCGGACCTGCGGGGCGACCTGCACGTCCACTCCGACTGGACCGACGGCCGCGCCAGCCTGGAGCAGATGGCTCTGGCCGCCAGGGCGAGGGGCTTGGACTACCTCTGCTTCTGCGACCACTCCCAGTCCTTGGCCATGACCGGAGGTCTGGGGCCGGAGCGTCTGCTGGCCCAGGGCGAGGTTATCCGAGCCCTCGACGCCCGTCTGGATGGGATCGTTCTCCTGACCGGCATCGAGGTAGACATCCTAGCCGACGGCCGCCTGGACCTGCCCGATGAGGCCCTGGCCCGGCTGGACTTCGTGACTGCCAGCATCCATTCCGGGTTCGGCCAGCCGCAGGCGCAGATCATGCAGCGGCTCTTGGGCGCCATGCACAACCCTCATGTGCACTCGATCGCCCACCCGAGCGGCCGCCTTCTGGGGCGTCGCGACCCCTACCAAGTGGACATAGAGACACTGGCTCGAGCGGCGGCCGAGACCGGCACGCTCCTTGAGATCAACGGTTCCCCCGACCGCCTGGACCTGACCGCCTTCGCGGCCCGCCGGGCGGCGGCTCTGGGCGCCAAGATGGTCATCTGCAGTGACGCCCACAGCACGAGTGATTTCGACAACCTGGAACGGGCGGTGGCGGAGGCGCGGCGCGGCTGGCTCACTGCCGCCGACGTGGTCAACACCCGGCTCTGGGATGACGTAAGGTCCTATCCGACCCGATCGACGGAGGGCCCACGCCGGCCGTGATCCGCGGCCTCTAGGCCCCGCGGCCGCTCATGGGACGAGTCAGCGCCGTCCCGAAGTGGCCCATCGCCCGCACTCGTCGTGGGATTCCTCTCCGGCTACGATCGCTTCCAGGAGCCGTGCCAGCCCGCTTTCGGGCAAGGTGACCACCCAGCAGCCACAGAGCGCCTGCGCCAGTTGGTCGAGACGCCTCTCATCGGGGCGGATAGCTGCCGCCATGCAATCGGCCGGCAGCGCGATCGACGCGCCGCAGCCGGGGCATTTCCAGGTCTCAGGAGCACCCGTGGCCGTCAAAGATCAGAACCCTTCCGCACTAGGGGGGAACAAGGAACCGCTACCACGAGTATCGGCGGGGAGCAGCCGTCTCATGAGCGGCTGGGGTGCACCGGCGCCCGCGACTGAGACGCCTGGCCGATCCAAGGCTAACTGCCGCCGAAACAGTAGAAATAGCCGTCCCGGCTACCCAAATAGATCTTGCCCTTCCACACAGCGGGCGTGGACTCGAGGGCGCTGCCGGAGGGCACCTTGTACTCCCAGACCACCGGCGGATCGATGCGGGTGTCGCTCACATCCCACGCGTGGAGCACGCCGTAGGTATCGCCTACGATGAGGGTCTTGTCGACCACCACACAGCTGGCCCACGTGTGCTCGGCGATGGTCTTCCTCCAGACGATCTCGCCGGTCTGCCGGTCGATGCCTAGAAGCGCGCCACCATGGGTGGGGATGTAGAGCATGCCTTTGTAGATACAGGGTGTGGCCCAGATGCCGTACTCACCTCCCGACACCTTGGTGATCGCCTGCGACCACACCAGCGGGGTCTGGCCTTCCCCGGTCTTGCGAGGATCGAGCTTGAAGATCTGGCCCACCTGTTTGGAGCGCTCGGTGACCCCCCTCGAGCTGTCGGAATGCTGGGCGACATAAAGGAAGCCCTCTTCGTCCGCCACGATGGTGGCGTCGGTGTCGTCGCCGGTCCAGTATCTGAAGACCACGGGATATGCGTCCTTGCCCTTGGCCGGTGCCTCGCCCTCCGCCAGTTCTTCGAGGGTGACGCTCACGTCGAGGCCGGTGACAAGACCGCCGGAATTCGAGAAATAGACCCGATCTCCCACCAGGCAGGGCGAGTTCTCCACCGACACATCCTTGCTACCGAGCTTGTCGAGCTCGCTCTGGGTCCAGCTGGGGAAGTCTAGAACGATCTCGGGATCGACGGTCACCTTGCCGGTGGAATCCTCACCGCGGTTCAGCTTGAGGATGTAGAAGTGGCTGTTCTCGCCGCCCACAAAAGCGTAATCGTTGCGGATGACTACGCTCGAGTCCCAATCGTCGTTCCAGACCCGGTTCGGCAATTCGTCGGCGTCGAGATTGAAGAGCTCTGTCGGTTTGTCGCGGTCGATGGCAATGATGCGCCACTTGTTGTCCCTACAGCCCATGTAGATAAGGGGATAGCCGTCAGGGTCGACCACCGCCGTCCCCTTGAAGATGTCGCCGCCTTTGAAGTCGGGCAGCAGCTTCTCTCCCGTCTCGGCGTCGAGGAAGTGGATCTTGTAGTCGTACGCGCCAAACACCACCCAGGTCGTACCGTCCCGCTCGAAGATGCAGGGTTGACCGGTCCAACCGGTACCGGTCCAGGTCTTCGTCACCCCCAGATTGGTGGAGGTACCGGACATGGGCCCGAACTTCCACAGGATCTGCAGGTTCGACGGCACCGGTCCCTCGCCGTAGTAGGTGCGGGAGCCGTTGCCGCGGAACATGGTCAGTCCCTCGAACTTGGTCTGGATGGGACCATAGAAGCTACCGGGGACACGGGGGTCGCCCGGTTCGTTGGGGTCGCCCTTGCCGGGTGCGACTGTGGTATTGGGGCTGGCCTTACCGGTGGACACCGAGATGTCCACCGTACCGGACACGCCGGCCGTGCTGGACGTGGACCCGCTGCTCGAAGTGCCGGTGGTCGAGGTAGTCCCTGTATCGCCTGTGCTCGTGGACGTGCTCGTGTTGCCGCTCGTCGATGTCTCTGTGGTGGAGGTGATCCCGCCGGCGTCATCGCCACAGCCGCGGACGGCGACCACGACCAGAAGCACCACGACGACCACAGAGGCAACGAGCGCGAGCAGGCGCAATATGGAGCGGCGGCGCCGCTGGCGGCGCCGCCGCTCGAGACTATCTCGGTTGGTCCTGCTCGCTTCCACGAGCCTACTCTATCACCAGTTCCAGCAGCTCACGGCCGAACACCCCGGTGGTGTTGTCGGTGAACGCCGCCCGTCGCGGCTCCACTCGATACACGCCTATGCTCCGGGTCACCTCCGCCAGCCCCGGCCGGCGCAGCAGTTCACGCACGAAGGGAAAGCGTCTCAGGTATACCGCCAGGGCCGCGGCTTTGGCGGCCCCAGTCAGCAGCCGAGCCTCGCCCCACAGCTGAACTCCCTGGATCGCCTCCCAGTCTCGGTAGTCCTCGCTGACCGTCACTGCCACAGGCGCCGCCTTCCCGATGTGCGATCCGTGGAGGCTCGCCGGTTTGCTGAGAAACACCAGTCGGAACGAGTCGTCCATGGCATAGAAGACGCTGGCGGCGTGGGGCGCGTTCCCCGGTGTCCCCGGTGCCGCGGGGCCCACGGTGGCGATGGTCATGGTGTGATGCGCTTTCAGATAGCGCTGCACCCGGCCGCGCAGATCGTCCCCGCCGGCAGATCCGTCCCCCGGCACCGATCACCCACTGGGCGGATCGTCTGTGCCCCGTCCCTCAGGCGGCGCGCCCGCCGGCCCACAGAACCTCCGGCCACTCGGCCAACGCTTGAACAGGTGGCACTCCACCCCGAACTGGTCGAGCATCTTGCCCACGGTCTGGTCGACGATGTCGGCGATGGTCTCCGGCTGATGATAGAAACTGGGTACTGGGGGAAGGACCACGGCCCCGTTCTCGGTCACCGCGGCCATCAGGCGCAGATGGCCCAGATGTAGCGGGGTCTCCCGTACTACCAGCACCAGTTTGCGTCGCTCCTTCAGCACCACGTCGGCGGCACGCACCAGCAGAGTGTCGTTGTAACTGTTGCCGATGGCCGACAGGCTCTTGATGGAGCAGGGAGCCACGATCATCCCAATCGTGAGGAAGGAGCCCGAAGAGATCGGAGCGTCGATCTCATCGTTCGCGTACACCGCGTCGGCAAGTGCTTCCACCTGCGCGCGGGTGAATCCGGTCTCGGACTCGGCCACCCGTTGGGCCGCCTCACTCATGACCAGATGGGTCTCGATGGGCGTATCCCGGAGCACTTCGAGCAGGCGGATCCCGTAGATCGTCCCCGAGGCTCCGGAGATGCCCACGACCAGACGCCTATTCTCGCCGTTGCTCACGACTATCCTCCTGCGATGGGGGGAAGGAGCCGGATCTCGTCACCGTCGGTCAACGGCGCAGCCAGTCCGCCGGCCTGGCGCGCATTGCGCCCGTTCACGAACACGCCCACCCACACGCTTCCGTCATCGCGGAAGATGCGGGTCTTAAGTCGAGGCAGCCGGGCGACGCAGTCGGCAAGAGCCTCGGCCACCGTCGTCCCTTCGCACTCCATCCGCGCAGGGCCATCGGCGCCGACGATTCCCACCGGCAGTCTGATGAGCGCTTTGGCCACGACCACCTCTCACACCGGCGCCGGGAGTTTCTCGATCTTGCTCATGCGCACATCCACAGCCAAGACGTGCGGATTCTGGCAGAAAGCCACGCACTGGGGCGTTCCGTCACACAGGTCGCACTTGTAGGCGACGGCCCGGTCGGGGTGCTCGCGTATGACGTCGTAGGGGCAGGCCTCGTAGCACAAGCCGCAGTTGGTGCACTTCTCCTCGTTGACCTTCAGCACGTAGCCCACGGCCGGGTCGAGCCCGATGGCGTGCACTTCAATCGGATGCCGCTCGATGGCATCTTCGGGACAGGCGTCGGCGCACTTTGCACAGGCGGTCTGCAGGCAGGTGTGCCCTTTGACGACGATGGTCGTCGGATTGACCTCGGCAAACAGCCGGGCGACCGAGGGACGATAGGCGCCTTCGTGCCAAGCCGAACAGGCCAACTCGCACATGTGGCAGCCGGTACACTTCTTGTTGCTGATCATAACGTGTGGCATCGATGTCCCTTTCTGCGGCGCGCGCCGTCTACAGACGGACGTCCACTCCCACCTCGGCCAGCTTGGCCTCCGTGGGCACCCCGTTTTCGTCCCAGCCGCGAAGCTCATAGTACTCCTGGAGGGCGTCGACAAAAGCCTGCTCGCCGACAGCCTTGCCGGCCGACGGCCCCTCCGCGAACGCGAACTCGGGCGCATAGAGCTTCCGGGGCAAGGTGTCGGCCTCCACGCCCTCGCGCAGATTGAACAGACGTCCCAAGTTCCAGATGCGCTCGCCCGTGAGCATGATCTCGTCCTCGGTGAAGTCCCGTTTCCAGACATGCTTGAGCATCTGGCACAACTGGTCGGGATTGACCGCCCAGAAGTCGCACCATATGCCGCTGAACTTGATGGAGCTGAAGTTCTGCCCAATGAAGCCGTTGTCCACATTGCCTTTGATTATCTGCTCGGCCTTGCCTTCGAGACTGTCCGGCGGGCGAGTGCCTTCGACCACCTCGTCGGCGATGGGATAGGACCTCATGTGGCAGCCACCCCGGTCGGAAGTGGCATAGTTGACGCTCATGCCAAAGGCTCCCCTGGGGTCATAGCCGGGCAGTTCGAGATTCTTGACCTCCATGGCCATCTCGGGCACGCCGTATTTGGCGGCCAGAGCCCGGGCCCCCAGGGCAAGTTCGGCACCTGCGCCCTCGCGCTTCGCGATCAGGCCCGGCGCTACCAGGTAACCCTCCGCTTCCCCGAAGCGAAGACCAAAATCGGCGACGCCCTTCTCGGTCATGTCCATGGCCAGGCCCACGACGGACCCCGACGAGATGGTGTCGAGGCCCCACTCGTCACACTCGTGGTTGAAGCGCATCAGCGCCTCGATATCGCCCACACCGCAATTCGCCCCACAAAGGGCGATGGTCTCGTACTCCGGTCCCTCGGTCTTCAGCCCACCGGCCTCGTGCACCTGGCGGCAGCCGAGAGCGCATTGGTAGCAGGCCCGGTTGGCCACTTTGACCTTCAACATAGCCTCCGAATTGATGCCTTCCACGCCTTCGAAGGTCCCTTGAGACCAGTTGCGGGTGGGAAGCACTCCGGCGCCGTTCATCGGATCCACCAGGATGGGGGTCCCTTCCTCGTTCGCCCAGAGGTTGAAATCGGTGAGGACGTGCTCCTTGTGGATGCGGGCGATGTCGGCCAGGAACGCCCGGGCGTCGCCCACCGCGACCGAGCCGGTGCCCCGGATGGCGACGGCCTTGAGGTTCTTGGAGCCGAAGAGGGCGCCGTGCCCGCCGCGGCCGGCCTTGTGATACTGGTCGGTGCTCAAGCACGCCCAAGGTATGAGGTTCTCTCCGGCCGGCCCGATGGAAAGCACCTTGGCGTCCTTGTCGAGATCGGCGCGCAGTGCCGCTTCGATCGCGGAGGTCTTCAGACCCCAATACTTCCGCTCGGCCGGGATCAACTTGATCTTGTCGTCCTTGATCCACAGCACGACAGGCTCCGGGGCCTTGCCGGTGATGATGATCAGATCGTAGCCGGCGAACTTCATCTCCGGAGCGAACGAACCCCCAACATAGCTGTCGTCCAGGATGCCGGTGATGGGGCTCTTGGCTCCCACCACCAGCCGCGACGCTGTGCTCACGTTGGTCCCGGCGAAGGGTCCGGTTACGAGAAAGACCGGGTTCTCCGGCGACCAGGGATCGACCTTGGGTGGCACGTATTCCCACATGTAGCGCAGCAAGAGGCCTTTCCCACCGACGTAGCGCTCGGCCCACTCCATGTTGAGAGGCTCGACCGCGCTCATTCCGGTGCCCAGATCGATCCGCAGCACCTTTCCTTGATAGAAGTCCAAAGCAGCCCCCTTGATGACGGGATAGACTCAGCGCGGCAGCCGCTCGCGGCTCGTCCCCGCACGCACCACCATTGTAGACAAGGGCCGCAGACCCGACAACAGACGCTTCTTCACGGCGCGGGCTACCTTCCAGCCGCGTCGAGCGATTTGAGCAACTGGCCCGTGCGGCCCGCGACCACACCGAGTCCCGTGTTGTTCAGATGCACTCGGTCGGGGCTGAAGAACCTCGGATCGAGTTCGCAACCCTGCAGCCCTATGAATCGGTCGGCGCCCACATCGACGATCGCGTCGGCGAACCCAGGCCATGTTGCCCGTATCAGTCTGTTGAGCGTCTGCCGGTCGGCTTCGAGATTCGGAGGATAGACTCCGTCTGATCGAGGGAGCGTGGTCAGCACCACCACCGTGTATCCGGCCGCTCTTCGCCCCAAACAGTATTCCCTCAGCCGCGAATAGACCGTCCCTGGGGTGTGGGCCCAGTGCCGCATGTCGTTGGTCCCGCCCCACACGACGACCACGTTCTGCCCCAGATCGGACCGGTATAGCGGATCCACTTTGGATGGAGCGTTGGCGAGCATGTCCTGTAGCCTCTGCCCCCCGATGCCGAGATTCACCCACTTCACGCCGGGACGGAACCTGCGCATCAACTGACTGGGGTAGGGATCCGTGGCGGTGGAGCCCGCGGTCAGCGAATCCCCGTCGAAGACGATGTTGCCGATGGGTTCGATGGTCGGTACGTGCGGCACGGCCCCGCTGCTCGAGCCGCCCGCGGCTCCCGAGGGGCCGGTCGGGAAATCCGAATCGTAGAGGGGACCGCGAACACGTAGCAAGTTGGCCAGTAGCTGGGCTATCTCGCCACGGGTCGCCGGCGCCAGGAGATCCCAGCCCGATAGGTCGATTCCGTCGAGGAGGCCATTGTATTCGGCCGTATGCGCGTTGGCTCCATGATCGGGATCGGAGAACCCGCTCGTTCCACCGGTCCAGTCGGCTGGGGGTGAGGCGAGAGCCCAGGGGAGATAGACTCCGGCGGCGCGGACCACCAGAGTGACGGCCTGCGCCCGGCTGATCGAGGCCCAAGGCCGGAACAACCCCTCGCGATAGCCCTGGACGAGCCCGTAGTGATACGCAGCCGACACGTACTCCCGAGGATAGAGAGGAGATACGTCCTGTCCCAGATCGAGGAATGGAGCCGGCAGTATTCCCGGGTAGACCGGCATGCCCAGTGTCCCATCCAACATTTTGGCCATCTGTGCCCGCCGGACCGGCTCACCCGGGCGGAAGGTGCCATCGGCGAACCCGCCGATGATCTGCTTCGTCCACAGACAGGCAACTGCTTCATAGTAGAGGTCGCCGCGCTCAAGGTCGGAGAACGGTGACCGGGTGGGGAAAGAGGCGTTCCAGCCGAAAGACGAGGCAAGCAGGGCCAGCTCCGGCCCGGCCCTGCCGCCCATATCGACGACCCGAAAGATATCGCTTCGCCCCCCGCCCATCGGCACCAATTCGACATAGGGCACGTCCCCGCCATCCCCTCCGTAACACCAGCGATAATCGAAAGCCTCGTTGTTGGTCACGTCCAGAAGGTCCTCGATCGCACGGTCCGTCATTTTCACGAGGTGGACCGCGTCGCCACTCCCGTCCACCCTGGCTAGGAGGAAGCCTTGGCCGCCCGGCCCAGCTTGAGGCGCCCAGCCGTTCGGTATGGACACCTGGGATTCCCTGCCCGTATCGAGGGCGTAGACGTAGAAGCCTCGATTGGCGGGAAAGGACTCGGCATTCCTGTCGAATGCGATAGACAGACCGGTCACCGAGCTGAATACTCACCTCGGAGCCGGAGGCCGTTTCGGAGCCGGAGGCCGTTTCGGAGCCGGACCCGACCTCAGGGCTGTAGATCGGCTCAGAGCCGGCCGACGCGTTGAACTCGCTCGCGACCCAGCATCCGTTGCCGGCCCCTTTGATGGACAAGACCGGCTCACCCGCGGCGTCGACGACGTTGAGCGAGGCCGCGCCACTTCCCCGCGTTTCATAGAGAACGTAGCGCCCGTCGGGGGATACGGCCGGCGACGACGCGTCCTCGATCCTCCACGCGACCCGCTCCTCGCCCGCGCCTGCAGGTGGTCCGTCAAAGACCACCGTTGTGCGCTGGTCGCCGTCCACCAGCTCCCGCTCTTCCCACGCCAAGGCGCCACCATCGAGAGACCACGCCGGATGACCAAGGGCCTTGCCTTGGGCGGGCACGACCATCGCGACGCCCACTGACTCCTCGTAGCGCCAGATGTCGCCGAGGTGGACGAAGTACAGGACGCGGGCCGGCGCGCCGCTGCCGGCCCGCGCCTGGGCGGCACCGGGCGCGTCTTCGGCGGCCGCGGGGGTGGCAGAAACCGCCCACAGGCCGGCCAGTACAAGCAGGAAGACCAGGAGCCGAAGCAGCGCCCAGCGTGCAGAGCATGGGCGCCCATTCGTTTCCGTGGACGACCCACGCAGGCGGCCCCGCCCTCGGGTCCTGCGCCGCTCCCGCGAGCTTGCACGGCTGCACGTGCCCCCGTCACGCGTGCTGCGCCGCTCCCGCGCCTCGGCGATCGACCCGACCACCTTCATGCTTCTTCCAGCTTCCTCAAAGATCCACGCCCCCACGCGCCCGTCGTATCGCTACTTGTCCCTGGCCGACGATATCGTATGATGGCGAAAAAGACCGAGAGGTTTCAGGTGAACATGGCAAAAGGAACAGGGGCGACAGCGAAGGAGTCCGGAGCCGCTCACGCCCGAGAGATCATCGCCCGCTTGAGAGAAGAGTATCCCGACGCCGGTATCGTGCTCGATTACGGCAGTGATTGGGAGTTGCTCGTGGCCGTCATCCTCTCCGCCCAGTGCACGGACAAGATGGTCAATCAGGTCACAGCCAAGCTCTTTCAGAAGTACCGCACCATCGAGGACTACGCCTCCGCCGAACCGGCTGAATTCGAGATCGACATCCGGCCCACGGGCTTCTTCCGCAACAAGACGAAGCACATCATCGCCGCGGCGCAGAAGGTCCTGAGCGACTTCCAGGGAGAGGTACCCGCCAGCATGGCCGAACTCCTGACTCTGCCGGGGGTCGCGCGAAAGACCGCCAACATCGTGCTGGGCAACGCCCACCCGGACGCCTATTCCACTGATCCCGACGCGGGCATCGCCGTGGACACGCACGTGAACCGACTCAGCCAGAGGCTCGGCCTGGCGACATCTTCCGACTCCGACAAGATCGAGAGGGAGTTGATGGTTATCGTCCCCCGAGCCGATTGGTTCCGGCTGACCTACCTGCTGATCGAGCACGGTCGCGCCGTCTGTATGGCCAAGCGCCCCCGCTGCGGGGAGTGCCTGCTGCAGGACATCTGCCTTTCGGCGTTCAAGGTCTGACCCGCCGGGCGGTTGACGCTTCCGGTCCTCGCCTATACCATCGCACAGTCGATCTACGGCCCTACGTACCGGCCCCAGGGTCGGACGGGGGACAGGTGAGCCGCGCTACGCAAGGGGAACAACGCATGATCAGAGACCGGAAGCACGAGTGCATGAGCCGCAAGGAGCTCGGGCAGCTGCAGGGAGAGCGCCTGGGCGCCCAGGTCAGACGGGTCTACGAGCGGGTCCCCTTCTACAAGAACCTGTTCGACCGTGAGGAGATCGTCCCCGAACGCATCCACGGTCTCGACGACCTCCCCCGTCTCCCGTTCACCACGAAGCACGGCCTACGCGACAACTACCCCTTCGGTCTTCTGGCGGTACCGCCCAAGGAGGTGGTCCGTATCCATGCGTCGTCGGGCACCACCGGGAAGCCGACCACCTGTGGCTACACCCGTGGCGACATCGACATGTGGGCTGAAGTCATGGCCCGCTCCCTTGTAGGCGCGAGCACCACCGACGAAGACGTGGTCCAGGTCGCCTACGGCTACGGTCTTTTCACCGGAGGACTGGGGGCTCACTACGGGGCGGAGTTGATCGGCGCCTCCGTCATCCCCATATCGGGCAGCAACACGCAACGCCAGCTCATGCTCATGCAGGACTACGGCTCCACGGTGATCTGCTGCACCCCCAGCTTCGTCCTGTATCTCTGGGACGTGGCCCAGCAGCTCGGGCTGGACGTCACCAGTTTCCCGCTCCGGGTGGGAGTGCTCGGAGCCGAACCCTGGTCGGAAGCCATGCGGCGCGATATCGAGCAGAAATGGAACATCAAGGCCTGCGACATCTACGGGCTCTCCGAGATCATCGGTCCCGGCGTGTCGTGTGAGTGCATCGAGGCCCAGTCGGGTCTCCACATCAACGACGATCACTTCTTGCCCGAGATCATCGATCCCGAGACCGGGGAGGTCCTACCCGAAGGAGAGTTGGGCGAACTGGTCTTCACCACTCTGACCAAGGAGGCCATGCCGCTCATCCGCTACCGCACCGGCGATATCACCCGGCTGGATTCCGAACCCTGCATCTGTGGGCGAACCAGCACGCGCATGCACCGTGTATCGGGGCGCTCGGACGACATGCTGATCATTCGAGGGGTCAACGTCTTTCCCAGCCAGGTGGAATCGGTGCTGCTGATGTCACCTCAGGTGGAGCCGCACTACCAGTTGGTGGTGAACCGCAAGGGCGCCATGGACACCATGGACGTGCTGGTGGAGATCTCCCCGGCCCTTTACAGGGAAGTCTCCGAAGCCATCCTCTCGTTGGACGACGTCACGATGTTCACCGAGCACGACGCTCTCCTCGATCTTAAGCAGCAGATCCAGAAGAACGTTAAGGACATCATCGGCATCAGCGTGAATGTGGCTTTCAAGGAGCCGGGATCTATCGAGCGCAGTGAGGGCAAGGCTCAGCGGGTGCTCGACCTACGCAAGGACCAGGGCGACAAGTAGCACCGGGGCGGCTCGCAAGGACCGCGACCGATCGGTGTCTGGCAGTTCCCGCATCCCCGCCCGGCGACAGCGATGGATAGCCTGAGCCGGACCGGCCCTGGATATCGCGTATGCTATGCTTGGGTATAGCGAAATGGACACCTCGGACGATCCTCCAAGTACCCGACTCCCCACGGCGCCCTTCCGCCGGGTGACCTCCCTATGAGCACGACCGCCATCGAGATAATCGGCGTCGTCCTTCTGGTGGTCGTCAACGCGTTCTTCGTGATATCCGAGTTCGCCATCGTCAAGGTGCGCGACACGAGGGTGGCCGAGTTGGCCGCCATGGGCAGCCGGCGGGCGCGGGTGGCCGATCACATCGTCAATCACCTCGACGCCTACCTGTCGGCGACTCAGCTGGGAGTCACCGTCGCCAGCCTGGGGCTGGGTTGGCTGGGCGCATCGGCTTTCACAGATATCTTCGACGTGGCCTTGAGTCGTACAGCCGCGGCGATCCTCGCCTTCGTCTTTGTGACCTTCGTCACCATCATCTTCGGCGAGTTGGTCCCCAAGTCACTGGCCATACGCAAGGCCGAGCGCTCCACACTCATCGTCGCCTTGCCCCTACGCTGGTTCTACCTCATCACCCGCCCTTTGACCTGGCTCATGTATATCTCCGCGGCCGGCATCCTCAGAGTCTTCCGCATCCAGCCCGCGTCGGAACGCGATCTGGCCCATTCCGAGGAAGAGCTACGGATGATCATCGAGGCCAGTCAGGAAGGGGGCCACATCGACGAGGTGGAGCAGACCCTCATGCGCCGCGCCCTCACTTTCGGTGACCGCGCGGTGGGCGACATCATGGTGCCTCGCACCGAGATGGCCGCCCTACCCACCTCGACCCTCGTCAGTCAGGCTATCGAGGAGATCGCGGAGACGAATCACACAAGGTACCCGGTCTATGAGGAGGACGTCGACAACATCGTGGGCTACGTCCACGTCAAGGACCTCTACCGGATGCCGCTCGACGCCACCTTGCGGCGCCTTCTGCGCCCCATCGGCTTCATCGCCGAGACATCGAACATAGAGCTTGCTCTGCAGCGCTTTCAGAGCACGCGCACGCCGCTCACCATCGTGGTCGACGAGCACGGCGGCACGGCGGGCATCGTCACCATCCAGGACGTGGTGGAGGAGCTGATCGGCGAGGTTCAGGACGAGTTCGACCTGGAGGCGCCGGAAGTCGAGGACCGCGGGGACGGCAGCTACTCCATCGACGGTGGGGCCCGGATCGACTATCTGGAGAGCCTTCTGGGACTGGACGTGCCCGAAGAGGGCTTTCCCACCTTGGGTGGCCGGGTCTTCGAGCAGCTGCAGCGACGCCCCCAGGTGGACGACGAGGCTCAGATAGGCGAATTCCATGCCCAGGTCCTCGAGGTGGACGGGATGCGCATCTCCCGGGTGCTCCTCAGCCGGCGCGCTGCGGAGGAAGAGGAAGGCGAACTTGAAGACGCGGAGGGCGCCGAGCCCGGCGGCGAATACTCTGACGACTGACCCGTGACCGGCTCGCACCCTGAGTCCGTCGAGATGCCTACCTGATTTCGAGCCCGAGCTGCTGTTGTGCGCCCCCGATCGCCGCAGCAGGGTATCATTCGCCGCATGAGACCGATCGAGGTACCGTTCGATTCTGACGCCCTTCGGGCGAACCTTGCAGGCACCACTCAAGAGGTGGTCATTCCCGACCGCTATCTGCCACTGGTCCAGGCCGTCGACGGCTTGTACGGTGTACGCACGCCCCTGACCGAGACCCTGGCCGAGTATTTCCACGCCTTTCGCAACGTCGACCTGCTCATCGACGGCTTTCAGACCATCCTTCTGCGCAATTGGACCTACTTCGAGCGTTCAGAAGACCGCGCTCGGTGCTTCGGGCTGCTCTCCGAACTGGTGCTCGACCTTCTCGATACCCCACTTACCGAGGGGCAGACGTCGTTGTTGCTGCGCCAGTTGCTCTCTTGGTGCACCACGGCTCTGCGCGGACCCTTCTCCGACGCTTACGACGACAGCCTGCAGGCCGTAGCCGAATGCCTCTCCCGATCGCTTTCCCGGCAACCGCTTGCTTTCTTGGAGCGGGACGCCCTGGTGCGTGGTGTTGTCGAGCGAGCCGCGAAACGGCCTGCCGTCGAACTGGTGTTCTCCGAGCTCTACCGGGACCTCCTGCTTCTGGGGTACCGGAGGCTGAGCGAGCGACTGCCCATACCCCAATGGGCCACTTCGACCGAGGCAGAGCTCGCCGACGCCGAAGCCGTCGCCGCCAACTTCTCGCTGTTGGCCCCAGAGCGGATCGCCGGACTCATGGCACGAGCGGAGAGTGCGTCGCTCCCCGACCTGCTGTCCCCTGAACTTCCGGTCTTCTCCGCCATCCTCGACCAGGCCATCGACCAGGTCTTCCGGATCGATGACCTCGAGGATCGCTTCGCAGTCTGCCTCTATTTCCTTAAAGACGACACCCTGGGCTACCGTCAAAACGAGGTGATGGTCGACCTGCTGGGAGTGATCAGACAGCTCATGAAGCCCGAGCGGCACATGGACGTCGATCGTATCCTAAGCCGCCTCACCCGCTTCTTCCGGGCGCGCGACAACCAGTTCCTTCTCATGCGCTTCCAGTGCTACGAAGCCATCGGAGTGGCTATCGGCGAGGCAGGCAACGTGGCGGCGGCCGACCACGTCATCGAGGACGTGCTCTCCTGGCGGTTCCAGTACCCCGACATAAGGGGCGCCACGGACGACTGGGAGACGATGGTCAACCCGTTCCACCTGCCCAAGATCCGCTGCTGGATGCACATCGTCGAGTCCAATCCCTCCCTCTACGAACGATTGGCCGCCGCCCTCAACGTGCAGCTGCGCCTGGGCGGCGTATACATCGCCGACACCGACCTCTTCCAGCGTGATGTCACCCTCTTCCTGAACGCCGATATCCGGCCCATATACTTCGTGGCCAAGCAGTTGCTCCGAGCGTTCCCCGTGTACTTCAACGACGTGGGCGCCGAAGGCGAGTTGCGGTCCGTGTCTACCGAGATAGACGAGATCTGTGGGCGTCGGGACACGCTCATGCATTTCATCCGCAAGCAATCCCACGCTGAGTCGTCCAACCGCTTGGTGGCTTTCAGCAGGGCGGTGCTCTCCTATTGGATGACTCTGGACCCCTCCGGTCTGGAGCCCTACATTTCGGCCAATACCATGGCCGCCGTGCACCGGGAATCGGAATGGGCCGAGGAGCCCCACGCTGTTCTTCTCGGACTTTGGGCGGCTCTCGAGGATGGGAGACGCCCAGACGGGAACGCGGGGCCGAACCTGGAGTCGTTCCTCGATCGGTTGGTCAGTCTCCCGCCGTCCGCGCTGGAGGAACTGGTCGGCGGGCTGCCCGGGCCGGAAGACAGCGGCTCGACGGGCCCCCGCCGGGTCCTTCTCATGGTCCGCACCTATCAGCTACTCGCCCAGAAGTACTCGCTGTCGGCCGACAATATAGGTCCGGCCGTCGCTCACCATCTGCAACTCGACGCAAAGATTCGGCTCAAATTCGCGAGGGCCTTGCGCGCCTGGCAGGCCGAGCCCAAAGCCTCGGCCCGCGACCATCTGCTCGACGTGGCTCTGACCGTGCTCGAACAGTTGAAAGACATCATCTTGAATCCCTCGCCATCAGTGGCGGTGGAGAACATCTACCAGAAGCGGCATATCGCCGCCGGCATCCCCTCCATGTACGGCAACTACAGCGAGCCGAAGTTCGATGCTCTGGGCCTTTCCTTCCGGGTGGAGAACCTGGTGGCCCGCTTGCTTGAGGACCTGGTTACCGAGGGCACCGACGCGTATGTGACCCGCGACTCCCTGCGGCGAATGGCCGTCGCCATAAGACGGTTCGAACGCGCCTTGGCGGCGGGTGGCGTTGATTCCCGCAACCTGGCCGCCAACCTGCGCCTGCTCGAGTCCAGTTTCAGCAGCCACAATTTCACCTTCCATCAGTATCGCAACGTGTTCCAGTTCATCGTCGGCTCGGTCACCGAGTTGTCGCGCACCTCGATACTCAGCCACGACCAAGTGCTGCGCGCGGTACTCGAACACGACCCCCGGCAGTGCGAAGCCCGCTGCCTCTCGCTCGACGCGACGGCCGAGGTGGTCCTGCGGGAAGTGCTGGTCACAGCTCTGGGCATGCAGACCCTGGACCGCTACGTCTCCGCTGCTCTACACCAGATCTCCACCCTTGCCGGGCGCCTTAGCAATCAGGCCTTGACCCGGATGATGAACTACGACCCCGAACGCCTGGTCTCCCCAATACACGAGGCCAAGCCCAGCACGGACGACCAGATGACCCTGGGCTTCAAGGGACTGGGGCTCAAGCAGATGGCTTCGTACAAGCATCGAGTCCCCGAGGGCTTCATCCTCAGCACCGAGCTGTTCGGCGCCTGGCCTGCCATGTCTCACCGGCCCCTTTACGACGACACTCTCGAGCGTATCCGCAAAGCGCTGGGCCGTCTGGAGAGAGAGACGGGGCTCCGTCTGGGCGACCCCGCCCGCCTGCTCACGCTCTCGATCCGATCCGGCGCGGCCATTTCCCTGCCAGGGCTCATGACCACCTTCGTCGACGTTGGCCTGAACGACAGATTGGCGGAGGCTCTCTCGCGCCGGCCTGGATTCGATTGGGCAGCCTGGGATTCGTACCGGCGGTTCCTTCAGTCGTGGGCCATGGCGTCGGGCGTCGACCGGGACTTCTTCGACGGGATCATGAACGAGTTCAAGCTGCGCTACGGCATCGAACGCAAGCTCGACTTTCTCCCCGAGCACATGCGCGAACTGGCCTTCACGTACAAGGCCCGCGGCCGGGAGCTGGGGGTCAAGTACACCGACGATCCTTTCCGCCAGGTCGTCGGCTGTATGCGGAAGGTCCTGGCATCCTGGGATTCGCCCGAGGCCAAGCTCTACCGCCGTTACCTCGGGGTGGCCGAGGAGTGGGGCACCGCCGTTGTGGTGCAGAGAATGGTCTTCGGGAATCTCAGCCGCGAATCGGGTTCTGGTGTCACGTTCACGCGCAACCCCTTGGAGCCGTATAGCAGCCAGGTTCGGCTTTTTGGCGACTTCACCGCCCGGAGCCAAGGCGAGGACCTAGTGGCCGGCCTTGTGTTCCCCCTGCCCATCTCCGAAGCGCAGCGCCTCGGCAGCCCCACCTACCGGGGCATAGAGCATTCTCTGGAGCGGGATTACCCGGAGGTCTACCTGGCACTGCTCGCAATCGCCCGGGACCTGGTGAACACGCGGGAGTTCGACCCCCAAGAGATCGAGTTCACCTTCGAGTCCGCGTCCGGACAGGATCTTTACGTCCTTCAGAAACGGGCGATGGTGCAACAACAGACGACGGAGATGCCCTATTTCGACACTTCCTCGCCGCACTTCGGCCCGCCCGCCGCCGTAGGCATGGGGGTGGCCGGTGGCGCCTACTCAGGAAGAGCGGCGATCAACGCCCGGCAGATCTCCCGCCTCCTCGCCCACGCCCCTGACGACAACATCCTGCTGCTCAGGCCCGACACCGTGCCCGAGGACATCGCCATGATCGCCCAGGTCTCCGGCCTGCTCACCGCCAGGGGCGGAGCCACGTCACATGCGGCCGTCACCGCCAAGCGTCTGGGGAAGGTCGCCGTGGTCGATTGCCGAGAGTTGGATGTGGTCGAGCACCGAGGGGTCGCGTACCTCGCCGGAACGAAGATCAAGGCCGGCGATTGGCTCTCCATAGACGGCCGTACCGGCAATATCTTCTGGGGACGCATCCCTACTCTGGCGCGACCCATCATCTCCCTCTAGAGCCGCCCGCCTGGGCCGGCCATGAGGTCACCTAACGACGCGACCGTACTCCGATGTCCCTGCGCGCGCTGGAATCCGGGCGCTTCTGGAAGTACCCTGGAAAGAAGAGACACGCGTCCGCCGCCGAACCGCAACGGCACCGGCGCTCGGACGGTAATCGGAATCTAGGAGATGGGAGGCCTGGCCAATGAGCGCGCCGCGCAAGCTGGGGATCAACGGGCTGGGACGGATCGGGAAGCTAACCCTGTGGTACCACCTGGGTCACGATGACTTCGACTGCTTCGTGATCAACGTGGGCCGCCAGGTGGGGACTTCGCTTCAGTCCGTCGTCGAGTACGTCAGCAAGGACAGCACTTACGGGCCGCTGCACCGTTATCTGTACGGTCATCAGGGCAAGAGGGACATCGAGGTGGTCGATGAGGCGGCAGGACTTGTCAGGGCGCACGGCAAGGAGATCATCCTCCTGCGAGAAGCCCGCAATCCCAAAGATATCCCCTGGCGTGACCACGGAGTGAGCCTGGTGGTGGAATGCACCGGCACATTCCGGGATCCCCACGCCGACGCCGAGGACCCGAAAGGGGCGCTCCGGGGCCATCTGGCCGCCGGAGCGCGAACGGTCGTGCAGAGCTCCCCGTTCAAGAGCAAGACCAAGGGAGTGCCGCTGCCTGAAGACACCGCCATCCTGATCAACGGCATCAACCACTCCGAGTATGATCCGGGCAAGCACAAGATCGTCTCAGCCGCCTCCTGCACCACCACGGCTCTTGCTCACATGATGCGGCCTCTGCTGGCCCGGGACCTCACCCGGCATATGATCACCGCGGGGATGAGCACCGTCCACGCGGTCACCAACAGCCAGCCGGTGCTCGACGCGGTCCCGGGTTCGGGCGCTACCGACCTCCGCAAGACCCGCGCCGCCATGAACAACATCGTTCTGACGTCCACCAACGCCGCAAAGGCGCTCGAGCAGGTCATGCCCGAGGTAGCCCGCATCGGCTTCATGGCCGATTCGGTGCGCATCCCTACTGCCAGCGTGAGCCTGATCATCCTGAATGTCACCTTCCAGAGCGAGAGCCTGCCCGACGGGACGGTGACGGTGGACCGCGAAGCCATCAACGCCATCTACCGGGAAGCTTCCGAAGGCGAGGCCCGAGGTCTACTCAAGTACAGCGAGGAGCAGAACGTCTCCGCGGACATGTTGGGTGAAGACGCGGCAGTGGTGATCGAAGCGGTGGAGACCCACACCCGCACCGGTTTCGTCGATCTAAGGATACCGGACTGCCAACCCGGGGGTGAGACCGCCTATCGCGATCACCGCATGCCGCTCACTCACGTGAAGGTCTTCGGCTGGTACGACAACGAGATGGGCAGCTACACATATCGGCTGGGCGAGCTCACCAGCCACGTCGCGGGGAGTATGTAAGGCAGTTCCCTCACGGTTATCCTTCGCGACTACTCCCCCACGGTCAGGATCGTGGCTTCGATCCGGGGCCGGGCCCGCGGCCCGGCCCCGGACTCAGATCCCTGTGTTCGAAAGATCTCGAGCCGAGCCATGGTCCGGGGGCGGCCGAACCGCCGTGGCCCGGCCGAGCCGGGGTTGAGATACAGCACGTGGTCACGCTCCTCGACCGAGGCCAGATGGCTGTGTCCGAATATGACCGCCGCGAGGTCTCCGCCGGCCTTTGGCCCGCCTCCGCCTGGTTCGGTCCGCAGCCCCCGCGCAATGTGGCCGACCAGGATACGCGCACCCCCTATGGTCACCTCGGCCCGCGCAGGGAGGCTTCCGGCCCAGGCAGAGCAGATCGCAGTTACCCCTCACCGCCGTGACCGGAGCCATCGCCTGCAGAGCAGCCAGCACCTGGGGAGAGCCCACATCACCCGCGTGGATGATATGGTCGACTCCCTGGAGCAGCTTTAGGACCTGGGGATACAGCTGCCCATGGGTGTCGGAAAGGACGCCCACCACGATCGAGCCCCTTGCCGTTGAATGGTCCAAGCCTTGATTCCCCTCTGCGGTCGTTGGCGCGCAGGCTTTCAAAGGTCATCCTTCTAGAGGAGATCCACGTACAGGTCCTCGGCCAGATCGTTCCCCGGTGGGAGGTGGCCCTGTTCGTGAGCATATCGGGCGAGCAACTCGCTCTCGCGCTGCGTGTAGAGGGGGTCGAGTTCCACTTTGAAGAAGGCGACCGTGACGCAGGCCGGCTCCGCTAACGCCTCAGCCAGACCCTGCCGCAGGTTCGCTACTCCTCCGATGCGGAGGATCTGTCCTTCCGGGTCCATGAGTTGGAAGACGCCGGCCTCGCAGGGGACCGCCGTCATTATCGCAAGATCGACCGCCTGCCAAGCCTCGGGAGGTAGTACGGGCGTACAAAGACCGCTCTTCGCGCGGCGATCGGCCAGCCAGCGCGCCCCGTCTTCCCCAGGCGCGGTGAGCGCACCCGCGGGGCAGACCATGACGCAGTGCCCGCAGAACGTGCAGCCCGAAACGCGCAGGGTGTCCCGCTTCGGACGCGCCACGAAGCCTGGCGGGGGATCCACCGACCGGGCGACCATCTCCAGCGCCCGACCGGCCTGCGGTGAAGTGTCGCACACCATCACGCACCGGCCGCAGCCGATGCACAATCCCGGTTCGCGCCGGATGCGCCCTTCCCGAACTGCATCGCGCGGCACGGTAACCGAACCCCGAGCCAGGCTTCCTTCCGAGTCGAGATGGGCTACCATCTTGCCCAGTTCGCAGCGACCGAACTGGTCGCAACACCGTGCGTCCGCAGGATGGCCGTACGTGCACTGGTCCCGAGTGCAGCCGTCGCGGTCAGGGCAGGCAAGGCAGACGTGCGGATGCCGGGCCAGGATGCGCGCCAACCGCTCCAGCCGCGCCGCGGCCAGCCCCGGGTCTTGGGTGGTCACCTCCAGATCGGCGGCAGCCCTCGTGACGCAGGCGAGGGCCACGGACCCATCCTGAAGCCGCACAACACACAGCCCGCACTCGACTCCGCCCACCCCCGCCCGCGCGCAGCAAGCCAGGCCAGGATAGAAGCAGAGACGAGGAACATAGCGCCCGGCCGCGTCACAGGCTTCGAGGAGGGTCGTCCCGTCCGCGACGGTGACGGCCGCCCCGTCGACGCGCATCTGCATCTCTACGCTCGAGGCGTTCACCAGCTGCTGCCAGGCTCCGGCCGCTACCAGCTGTGGCGCAGCGCCCCGGCCGGGCAGGCGTCGGTGCAGGGAAGCTTGTGCTCCGAACCGCCGCTGCCGTTCTGACCCTTGCACATGGAGCAAACCTCGCGGAGACGCTTCCGAGTCTTCTCCACCACCACAGCCACCAGGTCGTCGTAGTCGTCCGGCTCGACCGCGTAGACGCTCTGAGGGCAGGCGGTGACACACGGGTGGTGGGCGCAACGGGCGCAGAGACCGCCGTCGATGGTGATGTAGTAGAAGCCGGAGCCGTCCTCATAACCGTAGTTGGCGATCATGCCGCGGCCGCCTTCTCCTTCTCCGCCTTCCTATGGAGAGAGTGAGCGAAGAGAGCCGCGCCCAGGGCGCCGGCGATCTGCGGGTCGAGCACCGAGTCCACCGGCAGCTTCACGGCCTCCACTCCGATCAGCCGCTCGATGCGCCGGGTCACCCCGATGTTCTTGCCGATGCCGCCCGTGATGAAGAACTCGCGCTCCACCTCCATGCGCTCGATCAGTCCGGCCACCCGCTGGGCCATAGCCCCGCAGTAGGCGGCGAGCACTCGTTCGACGCTCCAGCCCGCTCGCAGCAGCGATGTGGCCTCCGACTTCGCGAACACGGTGCACACGTTGCTCACCGGAGGCGGTTCCTCGTCGATCTCGAATGAGCGCCGGCCGATATCCTCGATCGGCACCGAAAGCGCGTCGGCGATGACTTCCATGCCCCGACCCGTCCCGGCCGCGCACTTGTCGTTCATGATGAAGTTGAGCACCTTGCCCCGCTCGTCGCAGCGGATGACCTTGCAGTCTTGGCCGCCCATGTCGAGGATGGTGCGCACGCTGGGCCCGCCCATGTAGTTGGCCCCCCGGGCGTGACAGGCGATCTCGGTGATGGTGCGGTCGGCGAAGGGTACGTTCACCCGGCCGTAGCCGGTGCCGACAGCGTAGCTCACGTCATCCAAGGTGAGGCCCAGGGACTCGCTCGCCCCTTTGAAGGCGCGCAGGGCGCTGTCAGGGCTCGAAGAGCCGGTGCGGGTGGAATGGAAGGAGAGCAGCTTGCCATCGGCGAGCAGCACGGCCTGAGAGCTCACCGACCCGACATCGATCCCCACCATGACGGCGGAGGCCATCCTCCAGTCGAGGTCAGGGGCCTGCCAGGTTCGTTCACTCCATCTCCAGAAATCTTGCATCTGTCCCCTCGCTCCCAGAGTCCTTCCTCAGCTCGGGCGCCGACCGGCCGGCCCAAGCGGCACCGGTGGATGATACCCGGCCGAAACGAGAGCGGGAAGAGGAGACCGCTCGTATCTTGGCGGCAACATCCCGTCCCTCACGAGTGGAATAGGGCTAAGGTACACGCGCAAGATGGTAGGGTAGTAATGATACATTACTTCCTTACCAGGAGTTGTCATGGAGACGCGAGCAGTGAGCAAGCTGACCAGCAAGTATCAGACCACGATCCCGGCGTGCATCCGGGATGCTCTGGGGCTATCCAAGGGGGACTCGATGGTCTTCGAGACCGCAGACAATGGGACTGTGACCATGCGCAAGGCTGTCCCGCTGGACCTGGAGTTCGCCGGGGCGCTCGAGCCGCTTCTGTCAGAATGGGATTCCGACGAGGATGAGGAAGCCTACCGTGGCCTATGATCAGTGGGCCGTCGTCGTGGTGCCTTTTCCGTTCACCGACCGCAACACCCGGCGTCGTCGACCGGCGGTGGTGGTATCGCGTCCCTCCGAACTCGGCGCCCTCGTCAACCACAGTGTCCTTGCCATGATCACAAGCGCCGGCCATCGCCGCTGGCCTCTCGACGTACCTATCACCGATCTCGCCACGGCCAGCATACCCGCACCGTCGGTAGTGCGCATGAAGCTGTTCACCCTGGATGACCGCCTCGTGCAACGACAGGCCGGGATGTTGGCCGCCATCGACGCCGCCGCGGTCGCTGAAGCGCTGGGCAGGTTGCTCTCGATTCGCTCGCAGGGTCGACTAGACCAGGCCGACGGCTAGAGATTTCCCAGCCGGGGTGTGAGGCATCCCCGGCCTGGCTACCCCGGCGGCGCCGCCTCCCAGGCTATGAGGGCCGCGCCATGCGCGCCTAGGTATTCGGCATCCGCCAGGACGTAGATATCCACCCCGCCCAAAGCCTCGGACAAGGATTTCACGAACCCGATGTTCAAGGCGGCCCCGCCGCCCAGCACGACCGGGTCCACGACGCCGATGCGCCGCACCATCGCCGACACCCGGCCGGCCATGGCGTCGTGCACGGCCCGGGCGATGTCGGCGGGAGGCGTGTTGGCGTGGATGAGGCTCACCACCTCAGACTCGGCGAACACGGTGCACTGAGCGTTCATGGGGATGGTCTCGGTGGAATCGAGAGAGGCTTTGGCGAAATCGTCCAGCGTCATGTCCAGCGCCCGGCTCATGGCCTCCACAAAGGCACCCGCCCCAGCGGCGCATTTCTCGTTGATGGCGAAGTCGACCACCTTGCCGCCATCGCCCAGACGGATGGCGCGGGCTTCGTCCGCGCCCACGTCGATGACAGTGCGGGCCCCCGGGTAGAGGTCGAAGGCGCCGCGGCCGTCCGCCGCGACTTCGGTGGGCTGCTGACTCGCAGAAGAAAGGGCCTTCCGCCCGGCGCCGGTAGCCGCGACCACGTCGATGTCTTCGCGCCGGATGCCCGCTGCCGCGGCCGCTTGGGCCAGTCCCCGCTCCGCGGACTCCTCGTGGTCAAAACCGGAGGCCACGGCCGACCGAGCTACCAGCTCGCCATCTTTGAGGAGCACGACGTGCACGTTCTTCGCGCCCAAGTCGATACCCGCTACGATCATGCCCGGCTAATCCGCCATTCTGCCGGGTCGAGCGCAAGCCCACAAGCGAGAGCCTTCACATTCATTTCCTCGGTGCCCGCCGGTACCACGCCCATCACCGCTTTGCGTAGCGACTCGACCGAGACTATGCCCGTGATTCCCGCCACCGCGCCCAACGTAAGGATGTTCATGGTCTGTTGACGCCCTGTCTGCTCCACCGCCAGGCGGGTGAACGGGATCCCGAAGCTGACACCCCCGAACGCGGGCGGCTCGACGACATACTCGAGGTCGTACATGAGAACGCCATTGGGGCGTAGGTACCGAGCGTAGCCCCTCGCCGAGTCTTGAGACAGGGCCACGAGCAGATCGACCTGGTCCAACTCGGGGTAGTCTATCGGCTGGTCCGAGATGAGGATGTCACTGCGGCTGTAGCCGCCACGCGCCTCCGGTCCGTACGACTGCGTCTGCACCACGTAGCGATGATCTCGCGTGGCCGCCATCGCTAGGATGACACCCATGAGGATCACACCCTGGCCGCCGCTCCCCGCAAAACGCACCTCCAGGAAGTCGCGCGTCGCCAGCAGACCCGTGGCCACCTGCGCCTGATCGGGGCTGGGGTCCGCGCCGTCGGGTCCGTCCGGAGCTGCGGCTCTCACTAGTCCTCCTCCTGGCCGGCCTGCTCGGCGGCCTCTGCTGCGGCCCCTTGCTCCGCCTCCGCGCGAGCCCGCTCTGCGGCCTCCGCGGTGGCGCGGGCCGCCATCTCCGCATAGGTCCGCTGGAACTCAGGCGCGTCGACATCGCGGTGAAGTATCCCCGTTACGATCTTGTCCGCCAGTTCTTCGGCGGACATCGTCGCTGCTTTGCTTTTCGACACCGATCTGGCTTTCTCTTCATCCAGCATCGCCACCGCGCTCGCGGGCTTGTTCCGCTTGCCGTATTCCGTAGGGCACGGGACGACCGCTTCGATGAACGCGAAACCCGGGTGCTGGATCCCCTGCTTGATGAGCTTCTCCAAGGGCCTGATCTGGGCCGCAGTGCCCCGGGCCACGAAGCTTGCTCCCGCCGCCTCAGCCAACCGGCACAGGTCGAAGGGCGGCTCTGCCTGGCCGTAGGGGGCCGTGGTGGCCCGATCACCCAGTTCCATCGTGGGGGAGAGCTGACCGCCGGTCATGCCGTAGATCTGGTTGTTGAACAAGATGCAGGTTATGTCGATGTTGCGCCGGCAGGCGTGGATCAAGTGGTTGCCTCCGATCGCGGCGCCGTCGCCGTCGCCGGTAACCACGATCACGGTGAAATCGGGCCTGGCCATCTTTATTCCGGTAGCAAAAGCCAGCGCGCGGCCGTGGATCGCATGCACGCTACCGAGATCGACATAACCGGCCGCCCTGCTGGAGCAGCCGATGCCACCCACCACCACTGTCTCCTCGCGCTTCAACCCCAGATCGACCGCAGCCCGCAGGAAGGCCCCCGTCACTATGCCGATCCCACAACCGGCGCACCAGATATGTGGGAGCCGCTCACTGTGCAGGAACTGCTCGATCTCGAGGGTCATAGAGACCTCCCGTCGACCGTCCGTACTTGGCCGACCGCAGCGCGGTCCGCATCGCCCGCTGCGTCAGACCGTCTCATACTTGCCCACCAACTGGGTCACCCGCTCGAGGATCTCGCGCGGGGTGATCAGGGTTCCGTCGACCTTGCCCATGCTGATCACGGTCGTCCAGTTCTCGGCCATCTTGCGAACCTCGCGCGCATACTGGCCCAGGTTCAACTCGGGGATCAGGATGAACTCTACCCGCCGGGCCACCGCCTGGATGATCTCCACCGGTAAGGGGAAAAGGGTGTAGAGGTGGAGCACCTCCACCGGCAGTCCTTCTTGGTCGGCCAGCTTCCAGGCCGCCCGAGCGCTGCGCGCACAGGAGCCGTATGCCACGATGCACACCCGGCCCTTGCCCTCGTTCTTGATGTCGTAGAGGCAGAGCTCATCCCTGTGGTTGCCCACCTTGTCGAAGAGCTCGCGCAGGAACTGCTCGCTCTTCGCGTTCTCGTTCGCGGGGAACCCGGTCTCGTCGTGGATGAGTCCGGTCACGTGGGGATGGGTCTTCGAGCCCAGGACGTGAGGCGGATGCACCTCTCGCACAAGATCAGGATGGACGTATCCGGGGGTGAAGTCGAAATCACCGCTCGTGAGCCGGTATCGGCTGGCGAGTTCGGGAGAGAAGCTCTCCCGCATGTGACCGACCACCTCATCGGCCAGCAGTGTGACCGGGGTGCGGAAGCGCTGGCCGAAGCGCACTGCCGCCATGGTCAGCCGGTACATATCGGCCACGTTCGAAGCCGCCAGCACGATGGCGGGGTGGTCGCCGTGGGTACCCCATCGGGCCTGCATGACGTCGCCTTGCGACGGGGCGGTCGGGCGCCCGGTCGAGGGACCCGCCCTCATGACATCTACGATGACGAGTGGCGCCTCCGCCATGATGGCGTAGCCGATGGCCTCCTGCATCAGCGAGAAGCCGGGGCCGGAGGTGGCGGTCATAGCCAGCTGGCCGGCCAAAGACGCCCCGATGCAGGCGCAGATCGAGGCGATCTCATCCTCCATCTGAACGAAGACGCCGCCCACCCTAGGCAGCTCATAAGCCATGGCTTCCATTATCTCGGAGCTGGGAGTGATGGGATATCCGGCGAAGAAACGGACCCCGGCGTCAAGAGCGCCCAAGGCACACGCCCGGTTTCCCTGGACCAACATGCTGGTCTGGTCAATCTGCTCCCGTAACAGGTGAGTGTGCCAGAGTTCCATCTCGACCCGGCCCTGCGGCTACTGTCCGCTCCGCCGCTCGTTATCCGGCGAGCGGAGATAGGCGATGATCACGTCGGCCAACTTGTGGATGAGGAGGTCGCCGGGCACCGACTCCGGAAACAAGACCCCCGACCGGCACCTCTGCACGTTCTCCTCCTGGGCCGCCTGCCACAGCCGGGAAGCGACCCGAGCCGCCGACTCCGGGTCCGAATGCCCGATCTGGGCCGCATGGCCCATCAGGATGTCAACCTCGAGGCTCTCCACCTGCGCCTTGTAGCGGTAGCCCCGCTGCCGCAGGACGGAGTCGGTAGCGCCGCACACCACGAAAGCCTCGAGTAGTCTGTCGTTTCCTCTGGTCGCCGCCTGTTTGATCTCGACCAGACCGCGCACGGTTCGTTCAAGCGAAAGCGCAGTCCAGTCGACCTTGGCCGCCTGCTCGCGTATCTGCATCTCTTCGCGGCCGTGCACCCTCTCCTGCACCGCATGGAGAAGAGCGGTCTTGTCTTCGAAGCGGGCATAGAAAGTACCGATGGACGTGTCCGACCGGCGCACCACCTCTGCAACGGTGAGCGCTTCGTAGCCCTTTGTTCGGATCAGCGTCTCCGCAGTCCTGAGGATCCGCTCCAAAGAGTCGGAACTGCGTTGCTGACGGGGCGTCTTGACGGCGTGTGCGGACTCGGCCACAGTGCGATTCTATCACCGGATCGGCAGGGACACCACCTTCTGTCACCTGACTTGACGATAGAATCTAGATTCTATATTCTATGCGGCGCTCGCCCGTCCGGGAGCCCTCCCCCCTGGCTCCCGACGGGCTCGAGCCCACCGCCCTCCTCCGACCCTCGACAAGAGAGGCGTCACGATCATCGACTGGCCGGTAGACTATCGCGAGAACCCCATCCTAGGAGACGAGCAGAAAGGTCGGGGATATGCCGGAGAACGCACGACTTGTCATCGACGGAGCAACACACGATCTCAAGGTGGTCGTGGGAACAGAGGGGGAACGCGCCCTCGACATATCAAAGCTGAGGGATGCCACCGGGCACATCACTCTCGACGAGGGCTACGTCAACACGGGCTCGTGCTCGTCGGCCATCACCTACGTCGACGGCGAGAACGGCATCCTACGCTATCGCGGTATCCCCATCGAGCAATTAGCGGTCAAGAGCACCTTCCTTGAGACATGCTGGCTGCTCATCTACGGCGAGTTGCCGACCCACGAGCAACTCAAGTGCTGGAGCAGCCTCTTTACCAAGTACGAGATGATCCACGAGGGGCTCTATCACCACTTCGATGGTTTTCCTTCCACCGGCCACCCCATGGCCATCCTGTCCGCCATGATCAACGCCATGAGCTGCTACGAGCCGGATCTGATGGAGATGGAGAGCCCGGCCACCAATCAGCTGGCGGCCGCCCGCCTCATCAGCAAGCTGCGCACCATCGCGGCGGCGAGCTACAAGGCTTCCATCGGCCAGCCCATCGTCTATCCCAAACCGCACCTCGACTACTGCACGAACTTCCTGCACATGATGTTCTCGGTCCCCTTCGGGGACTATGAGCCCGACCCCGATACGGTGGCCGCCCTCCAGTTGATCCTCATCCTGCACGCCGACCACGAGCAGAACTGCTCATCGAGCACAGTGCGCATGGTGGCCTCGTCCGGAGCCAACATGTTCGCCAGTTGCGCGGCCGGAGTGTGCGCGCTGTGGGGGCCCCTGCATGGCGGAGCCAACGCCGCGGTCGTGGAGATGCTCCAGGGCCTTCACGACAACAACGTAGACCTCAACGACTACATAGCCCGGGTCAAGGACAAGAACTCACCTCTACGCCTCATGGGCTTCGGCCATCGCGTCTACAAGAACTACGACCCCCGAGCCAGCATCATGAAGCAGGTGGCCGACAAGCTCCTCAGCAAGCGCAAGGGCGTCGATCCTCTCCTCGAGATCGCCAAGCGACTGGAGGATATAGCTCTGAACGATCCCTATTTCGTCGAGCGTCGCCTTTATCCCAACGTGGATTTCTACTCGGGCGTCATACTCCACGCCATGGGCATCCCGGTCAACATGTTCACGGTGATGTTCGCGATGGGACGTATGCCCGGATGGATCGCCAACTGGAAAGAGGTCCGTGACCTCGGCAGCGCCCTCTATCGCCCGCGCCAGGTGTACGTGGGGGAGAGCCAACGCGATTACCTACCCATCGAGGACCGGGAGGGAGGCGGGTGTCTGGTGCCCGGGGACTCCGGGACGGGCAACGGACGAGATGCGGGCTCCTGCCCGGTCTGCTGACCGTTCGCTCGGGCGGGGACGATCCTAGAAGTGCGCGACCGCGGTGGACTCCTGGGCTAGGTAGCCCTTCAGAAAGGGAAGGTGCCTCAGGAAGTAGGTCTCGGGTTCGGTGCGGATCGTCACCTCGTACCACCGACTGCTCGCCTTGTGGTATCCGGCTGCGATGAGCTGCACGCCCGCTTCGTCGGCGATCCCCTGGACCACCGCTTCGGCCGCCGTCTCGCTGCCTTTTGTGGCCACGAACGTCTGGGCAGCCTGCTCCGCTGCACCTTTGGCCACTTCCACCGCGGTGCGGTGAGCCGCATACATCCCCAGGCCGTCGACCACCAACGCGGCGGCGACCGCCAGTACGATAACGATTACTATAATCGCCCTCATACGTATTGGAACGACGATCGAACTCGAAAGTTACGCACGGGCCCTGCGTCGCCGTATACCCAGGACCGCAAGAGTCACCGCGCCCACGACCACGGCCGCCAGCACCGCCCAGGGAAGAAACGTCATCACCGTGACCGGGCGGACAGAGTGACTCAACTGGTCGAGCGTGCTCGCGCCGGCCATCAATCGGACATCCAGACGAAAGGGGTTTTCGGCGGTCACGACTTCCACAGGCACCTCGTTCCCACCCGGTTGAAGTTCGACCGCGAACGATCCTCCGTCGGGAAGGGTCAGGCCATCCCCGGCCAATTGCACCTCCACCTCGAGCGGGTAGTCGGCCCCATTGTCCACAGACAGGGTCACCGTTCCCCGGCGCCCGATGATCCGGGTGGGGGCGGCACCCGCGAACTTCACCTTGTCCAACTCGCCTTCGGCCATGGTCAGAGCCTGCTCCGCGTAGGAGAGACCGATGCTGGCCACTTTCGGGCTGGTCTGGGGATGCCACCACCAGCGACTCTCCGCGGTATAGAGCAGGCGGCGGGCACTCTCCACGGGTCCTGCGGCAGGGTCGGCGGCCGCGGCCAAGTCGGCCACGGCTGCGTGCGCAGCCCGGAGGCTGGCGAGCATAGCCCCTTCGATATAGCCCTGGGCCCCGCTTGCGCTCCGGGTCAGCAGAACCGGCCGCGTGTCCGGGACGTGGGCGCGGAGAAGCGACGTGAGGGTCTGCGTCTCGACCCAAGCTGCCCCAGTCAAGGACTCACCGATGGCCTCCAGGTAGGAGCTCGGCGGCACCATGAAATCCCCCCCCGGAGTGATCACCAGCGCGTCCCTGGGAACAAGCGCGAGCTCTGTCGCCAACCCGGCGAAGAACACCCCCGCGTCCCAGGGGGGCACCATCAAGGAGTGGAGGCTGCTGCTCGTGAAGACGAGGGTGACGCGGTCGTTGTCGGTATCGCGCACCCGCGCGGCCACGGCCCCCTCAGCCACCGGCTCGGTGAGATCCGCAGCAAGCTGACCGTCCACGACGACGTGATCGATGGAGGCCTGTCCATAGTAGGCCAGGCTCTCGGTAGTCATGTCCAGATCGGGCGAATAGGCTCCGACGGGCACCGACGCCAGGCCCAGGGTCTGCCTCAACTCCTGCTTGCCCAGTTGTATCTGATCGAAACCGTCCCGCCATCCCTCCGCCGCCAGCGCGCCGAGAGCCGCGCCGGAGTAAGGACCGGCAGCCATCTCGACAGTCTCCGCGCCCCCCATGTCTTTGAATGCCGCCAAGACCTCGACGGCGTTCTTGGCAGCCGGATCATCCGCGCTCACCTCCTCGGGCGCGCCGGAGCCGTCAAGTCGTACGTAGCCGTCGGCCATGTCCCGGAGTTGGGTCAGGAGGATGGGCTCGATAGCCACGGTGAACCGCCAGTCGGGGAACCGGCGGGACAGCTCGGTGACCGCGTGCAGATTGGAAGAGGACCCGTTCGAAGGGGCGACGGCCTGCTCCAATACCTGGTCGAAGAAGGTCCCGGTCGGATCGCGATGTACCCCCAGGGCGACCGGCAGCACAAAGGCCACGTCGAGAGGTAGCTCTCGCGGAGCCACCTTGCCGAACCACGCCGACCCCGTCGCGCCGACCACTCCGCCCGAACTCAACTCGACCGTGACCAGATAACCCCCGGGAAGAGCCAGGAGGTCGCCCGGGATGAGCACGGGGATGGTCCATGGCTCTAGGCCCGCTCCTGTTGAGGTCTCGGCGGGGAGGGAAGGGCCGATACCGGCCGAGAAACTCGCCGCCTCCGGCAGTCGGGGGTCCGCCTGGCCCACCTGAGAAGGCTCGGCCGGTCCGGTGATCCGCACCGCCAGTTCGGCCTCGACCGCCGGGTACGCGCCCTCGCCCTGGATCCTCAGGGTGACACTCTGACCCACCAGGCTGAGGCCGGGTCTCGCCTCGACAGTGAGGGTGTCGGCGGCCTGCGCGGGCGACGCCGGCAAGGCGGCCAGGAGGATCATGGCCACGGTCAGCGCGGCCACAGCGACGACGAAGGCCGCGACGGGCGGGAGCGGACGCCGACTGGGCGTACGGCGAAGCATGAAGGGCGATCCGGCGAGCCTCATGGCGCTTCAGTGTAGCATGGGGCCTTGCGGGGCCCGGACACAGCTCGGCCGTTCTGGGACCGGTTCTTGACCCCGAAGGCTCCGCCTCAACCGGAAGTGGCGATGCGGGGCGGCATCCGCTTTACCAGCCGGATCACACTCCCTTCGGCGTCGTTGTCCGTCTGCTCCATGGAGTCGACCAGAGCCCGGATGATAGTAAGCCCCAGCCCTCCGCCGCTCATGGGGTCACAGAGACTCGAGGGCGAGATACGATGGCGCCGGTCGGGATCGAAGACAGTGATCTCCCAGGCCTCCGGCGACAAGTAGAAGTCCACACGCAGGGACGATGCCGGCTCTTCCAGGCCCTCCCCTTCGCGTTCCCCTTCGTCAGGAGGAACACATCCGTCCGTGTCACCGAGAAAGCAGTTGCAGGCCTCGGTGACCACCACCTTGAGGTCGGCTATCGACTCTTCGTCGAGCGCCTCGTGCGTCCCCAGGGCCCCTACCACCAAACGGCACAGAGCTACGTATTCCGGCCTGCTGGGGATCGTGAGCGATAGGGGCCGCTGTGCACCCGCTCGTTCATCGGTTCGTTGTTCGGCCTCTCGCGCCATGGTTGAAGCTTCCCCAAGGCTGCGGGCTCCTAAACCGGACTTCGGCATCGATGACCCGCGCGACCTACGTCCACCGGGAAGCCAGGAAGCGGCTTTGGGGCCTAATCCCAGGCCTGGACCACCCCCAGCACCCCCAGGTCTTCCCCGCAAGTGGTACACAGCCCCCGTTCGACCCAGAGCTTCTCGATCTTGTGCTCGCCCCGTTGGATCACCGTGCGCCCACAGGCCGGACAGATGGTGTTCCGCGCAGGGTGACCCTGCACATTGCCGATGTAGACGAACCGCAGTCCGGCCGCCTTGCCCAGCGTCACGCCCCGCTCCAGTGCCTTGATCGGCGTAGGGGGAAGGTAGGAAAGCTCGAAATCCGGGAGAAAGCGGGTCACATGCCAGGGAGTCCCTGCTCCCAACTGCCCGCGCACCCAGCCGGCCATGGCCTTGAGACTGGCGTCGTCGTCGTTCAACCCCGGGACGATGTTGGAGACCACCTCTACGTGGCATCCGTGCTTCTGCCTGGCCCTTACCGCCGCTGCCAGAGCCGGGGTGGGATCCTTGACCTTGGTAAGACGGGCCCACCCTTCTGCCGTAGCCGCTTTGAGATCGAACTTGAAGGCGTCGACGACCGGGGCCACGTAGTCGAGAGCCGACTCGGCGACATAGGCCGCCGTGACGAGCGCCGTGTAGAGGCCCGCTTCCTTGAACGCCGAGCAGACATCGTGCACATACTCGATCCAGACCACCGGGTCGTTGTAGGTGAAGGCCACGCCGGAAAGCTTGTGTTTGAGGGCCATGGCCACCGCGTCGCCGGCGGTGAGCACCGGCAACCGGGCCGTCTCTGTGCGGGCGCTGGCATGCGAAATCTGCCAGTTCTGGCAGCCGCTGCAGAGCACGTTGCAGCCGTAACTGCCGAGAGAGAGCGCGCGGGTGCCGGGGTGGAAGTGAAAGAACGGCTTCTTCTCGATCTCGTCGCTGATGATGGTCGCCGGCCGGTCGTAGGTGAGGCTGACCATCCGGCCGGCGCGCACTCCTCGCGCCCTGCACAGCCCCTCCGCATTCTCAGCCACCAGGCAATAGTGGGGACACAGCGTGCACCGGATCTTGTCGCCGCCGGCGTCTTCCCAGAAAAGAGCCTCGCCCGCGCTCAACGCCCGCCGTCCTCTCCGGAATCGGCGCGCACCCGCGGATCGGTGTCCCTTTCGACCACCAGGAGCACTGCCGCGGACGCAAACCCGCGCGCCGCGGACGCAAGGCCGCCTGCCGCGGCCGGGAACGACATCGCACCGACCGGGTCTTCTGATAGTGGATCTTCTGCTGAGGCCATGGGGCTCATAATAGGTGGCCAAGTATACGCTCGCCGCGCTCGCGGCCTCCGAACGCGCCGAATAGTTAGACAGACTGGACCAAACCGTGATATTCATTCATAGTGGGTTTTGGTCAAGTGAATCGGGGGGTCCGGGTTTTCCTGCGAAGTAGTACTTTCGTCGGCGCCCGGTCACAGAATCAGGAGGTGGGAGCGTTGAAAAGGAAACATGTCCTATTGATCGCACTGGTCGTGCTGGTGCTGACTTTGGTCCCGGTCCTGTCCGCCTGCGGGGATGAGGAGGAGACGACGACCACAGCCGCCGCGACAGAGACAACGGCGGCCGGGACTGAGACCACAGCCGCCGGTGACGACGCGGCCGCTATCGCGGACGCGGCCATCGCCGCGGTGACCAAGTCCGATGCCATCGAGACGCCCAAGACCATCACCGCGGGTAAGCTTCAGGCCGGGTCGGACACTGTCTTCGCCCCCATGGAATTCTCCGACGAGAAGGGGGGCTACATAGGGTTCGACGTGGATCTGTGCACTGCTCTGGCCAAGAAGATGGGCCTGGAGCTCGAGGTGGTCTCGACTGCTTGGGATGGCCTCATCTCGGGCCTGCTGGGGGACCGTTGGGACATAATCATGTCGGGAATGAGCATAACTGAGGAGCGGCTGAAGGAAATCAACTTCACCGACCCGTACCTGCCGACCAACCTTGCGATCACCACCAGAGTCGATGCCCCAATCGCCGACGCGGCAGGGCCTGGTCGGCAAGATAGTCGGTGTACAGGTCAACACCACGGGGCAGTTCGCGGTCGAGGAAATCGCCGGGGTCAAGGAGATCAAGAAGTACGACGACAGCCTGCTGGCAATCCAAGAACTACTGGCCGGGCGTGTGGACGCCGTGGTCAATGATTCCCCCGTGAACTCGTACTACATCGCGGGCAAGCCGGAGTTTGCCAACACCGGCAAGATAGGAACGGATGACAACTACGGCTTCGGCATCAAGAAGGAGAACACCGACCTCCTTGCCGCGATGAACGCGGCGCTCGGGGAGCTCAAGGCCGACGGAGTCTACGACAAGATCCACGCCAAGTGGTTCGGCGAATGATACGGAGGGACGAAAGAGCCTGAGTCTGACGGGGGCCGGCCCCAAGCATCCGGCCCCCGTTTCGTCTTCTCGACGGATGAGAGGAGCGCCAGTTGGGTAATCTGATCGAATACTACTTCAACCCGGAAATCTTCAGAGAGTCCCTCTGGCTGCTCATCAAGACCCTGCCTATAGTGTTCGAGGTGCTCGTCATGGGCCTCGTTCTCTCCTACGCCTGGGGCTTGCTGCTCGCACTGATGCGTCTGTCGCGCGTTGGGGTTGTCAACAAGGTGGCGGGTGCCTACATCGATTTCTTCCGCGGCTTGCCTCTGCTTCTGCTGTTCATCTTCATCTACTACGGCCTCGCGATTGCCGGAATCAAGCTCAGCGCCATCGCTTCCGGGGTGCTGGGGCTGACCCTCTGTTACGGCGCCTATTCGGCCGAGATCTTCCGAGCGGGCATCCAGGCCATCCCCAAAGGCCAGATGGAGGCGGCGCGCTCACTCGGCATGACCGGCAGCCAAGCGATGCTCAATGTCATACTGCCCCAGGCAATCAAGCTTGTGATCCCGCCGTTGACGAACGAGTTCATCGCCATGATCAAGGACACCTCTCTGATGTCGGTGATCGCCGTTCCGGAACTGCTCTTCACAGCCAAGGAGAAGATGGGGGTGACCGCCAATCCGACCCCTCTCACTGTGGCGGCGATCATCTACGTCGTCTTCACCATACCGCTGATCCGGGTAGCCGCACGTCTCGAGACCCGAAGGAGAAAGCCGCGGCCACCGGACCGGCCGGCAACGGCAGGCGACATCTCCCCCGAAGCGGAGGCGCAGCTTCATTCCGCTGATATCGCCGGGCAAATGCCCAAGGGAGGGTATGGGTGAGACTTTGACTGCGATGATCGAGCTCATTGACGTTCACAAATCCTTCGGGCAGCTGGAGGTGCTCAAGGGGGTGGACCTCACTGTCACCAAGAAGGAAGTGGTCGTGGTCATCGGTGTGTCCGGATCAGGCAAGTCGACCATGCTGCGCTGCATAAACGGGTTGGAGCCGATCCAGAAGGGCAAAGTACTCATCGAGGGCGAGGATCTCCACGGCCCACACACCGATCCCAACAAGATCCGCCAGCGCATCGGTATGGTCTTCCAGAGCTTCAATCTCTTCCCTCACAAGAACGCCTTGCAGAACGTGATGATGGCCCCGCTCAAAGTCCAGAAGAAACCAAAAGAGGAGGTCGAGCAGATCGCGCATGATCTCCTCATCAAAGTGGGTCTGGCCGAGAAGGCCGATGCGTACCCGGACGAGCTCTCTGGGGGCCAGCAGCAGCGGGTCGCCATCGCCCGCGCCCTGGCCATGCAGCCGGACATGATGCTGTTCGACGAGGTGACCTCCGCCCTGGACCCCGAACTGGTTGCCGAGGTGCTGACCGTCATGCAGCTCCTGGCCGAAGCCGGCATGACCATGGTGGTGGTGACACACGAGATGGGCTTCGCCCGCGAGGTGGGTTCGAGGCTGATCTTCATGGACGGCGGCGTGATCGTCGAAGAGGGCGACCCTCGGGAGATGATCGTGAACCCCAAGGAGCCGCGCACGCAGAAGTTCCTGAGCATGGTGCTCTAGGGAGCGGGCGCAGAAGCCGGCCCGCGTTCATCCGGTGCGCTGTCACCGGCGGCGCTACGGTTCCTTCGACTCCTCCACCGCCAGCTCGTCGACAACCGGCTGGTCCACGACCGGCTTCTCGGCCCCGGCTCCAGTTCGTGTTCCCCGGTCGCAGGCTCGTCCAACCCCGACTCCCCTGGCGGCCGGGTCGGCCGACGCCGGCGCCAGCGCACGAGTCCCCAGGCGATGAGCGCTACCACGACCACGCCCAGCACTATGTAGAAGATGTGGTTGTAGCGGCTGAATTGCTCCTGCAGCCTTGCCCCAGGGATCTTCACCGGCCGCTTTGCCGGCCACGTAGCCCAGGTAGGCGAGACGCGGCGTTCCAGGGGATGGAGCCTAGAGCTGAATAGAGCAAGAACTTGCCGAACGGCATCCGGGCTATACCCGCCGGCAGAGAGATGAAGGTGCGCACTCCCGGCATCATGCGGGTGAAGAAGACCGTCACCTCCCCGTGTCGATCGAACCAGCGCTCGGCCTTGTCCAGGTGGTGGGGGGACACGAGAACGTAGCGGCCGTATCTCAGGAATAGCGCCCGTCCCCCATAGCGCCCTACGGCGTAAGCGATGCTCGAGCCGATCAGGTTCGCGACTGTGGCCACCGTAATGACCATCCAGAGCTCCGTGTGGCCCTGAGCGGCCAGGAATCCCCCGTAGGGGACGACGATCTCGCTGGGTATGGGGATGCAGGCGCTCTCGGCCGTCATCGTCAGAAAGACGATCAGAAGACCGTAGTTCTCCAACAGAGGGATGAGCCAGTCCTGGAAGAAACTCATGGCCGGCTATTCTACAGGAGGCCGCGTCAGATCGACGCGAGACATGGTGGCTACCCGGGCTCTCGGACGATGCCCCGGAGTCGGGTCCCGGGTCGTGCCGAAGGGGTGGCCTAGAAACCTGCATTGTCGAGCGTCCGCTGCATATTGTCCCAGTGAGTAGCCGGCCAGGTGACCCGGTCGCAGGTGGGACAGTACGTGAACCTGGTCTGAGTCTGAGCCACGTAGCGCGGGACACGTTCTCTCACCTCGTACGGGGCGCGCAGTTCGAGCCGACCGTTGCAGACCAGGCACCGAGGTTCGCCTCGGCGCCGCAGTCCCTCCTCGGAGCGGAGTTGCTGCAGTTGCTCGGCAAGAAGATCCGCGCGCACCAGGACGGCCCGCACGTGGCCGCGCCGAACGGGCCGGCGCTCCACGAGCAGAGTGTCGCGGGTGAGGACGACCCGGTCCTCCTCAGCAGCGCGCGCAAGCACCGCCGCCGGGGCCCCGGACCGGTCCCAAACCGTGTCGTATCCCAGCAGACGCAGCCAGCGCACCAGCCGGCCCAGCGTGCGGTCTACGAGAAACCGTGATGGCTCCATGCTCGCGCCCGCCGGCGCATCCTCGCGGATGTCGCCAATGGCATCCTCCGTGCCCGCCATGCCGCCACCCAGGTCCGGCCTCAGAAGGGCCCCTCCAGTCGTCTCAGTGCCTGTTCGAAGCATTCTCGCAGCCGGTCCTCGACATCCTCGTAGTCTACGTATTCGGGCGCGGTCTCGTAACCTCTCCGGCGGTGCCGCAGATCCTGCTCCACCTGACCGGCCAGATGCGTGGTCTCGTCGTCCAACCGGCGCATGAACTCGTCCGGACCCAGCTGCTCAAGGAGAGCCGATAGATAGGCGAGGCATGCGGTGAAGGCCTCGGTGGGATCGGCGATACCCGCCGACGGCAGTTCCAAGAAATAGTCGGCGAAGGCCCGTTTGAACGCCAGCCGCGCCTCTTGCGGAGAACCTTGGGCCATGGAGACCTTACGGGGTGTAGGCCACCTCGCGCCAAGAAGGATGAGGGGGCGGACCTATGTGGCGGGAGCGGTGACCGGTGGGGAAGTAGACGAAAGAACCCGATTCATCGTCGAACGCGACCTCGAGTTGTCCTTCGATCAAGCGCAGATCGAGCCACGCACCGCGAAAGACCAGCTCGCGGAGCCAGTACACCAGGCATTCCCCGTGCAGGGTGAGCACCTCTTCGCCTCGTTGGAGAAGATACTCTCCCAGTGGGCTGACGGGGAATTCGATGCCGCCCGCGGCCACCAACTGCACCAGATCTGCCCGTTCGTCCTGGCGCAGCGTGCCAGGATCGACCAGTCCCAGCTCCACGGCGGCCATCTCCACCCGTTGGGAGAAGTCCACGCTATTGAACCCATAGCGGAAGCTGCGGAACTCGAGGACGTAGTCCTCGCCGGATGAGTAGTTGGGATGGGTGTGCCGGTTCTCGGGCGCCATTGACATCCCCCGGAACGTTCGCTCGATCGCTGCTTCATTATTGTAGCAAGGAGAGAGGCCCGCTGTGACCAGAGCCCCACGTGCTCGCTTGTGCGAGTAGCGGCGACGATTCATAATGAGGCCATGAAAGCACCGACACGCCTGATCGCGACCGCGCTCGTTTCTTTCCTGCTGGTAGCCGCCCTGACCGGGGTGACTGCTTGTGACGACACGAGCAGCGACGTCGACCCGGACGCTGTCCTCGCCCAGGCCTCGGCCAACATGAAGGAGATCGCGGGCTTTCACTTCGTCTACGAGGTGCACCAGCCGTCATCGGCGGAGCCCGGCTCCGGCCTCTACATCGCCCGCATCACCGGTGACGTCAACTCCGAGGGCAGCATGCAGGGCACCGTCGACGCCACCTTCGGCGGCATCCCCGTGTCGATCGGGCTCGTGGTCATCGGCGATACATACTACATCCAAGACCCTTTGTCGAAGAAATGGCAGACTCTCGCGGCAGCGGACAGCCCGGTGGGCAAGCTGAACCTCCAGGCGGGGACCATCCAGATCCTCGAGCGCATCACCGACACCTCCTATGAGGGCACGGAGAGCAAGGGCGGTACCGAGACCTACCACATCAGCGGCAAGGTCGCGGCCGAAGAGGTGAAGGCGATCGCGGGACTCGTGGACACTACCGACAGCTTCCCCACGGATATCTGGGTAGGTGTCGAAGACTACCTGGTTTACGAAGTCGACATCGAAGGAGCGGCGACCCCTAACGAGGATCCCGATATCTGGCGGAGCATCATTCTCTCCGATCTGGACGTCTTCGTAGACATCCAACCGCCGCAATAGTCGTGGAAACGCAGGCGGCCATGATCGAGGCCGTACCCACGCGAGTCCCCCGCAGGGCGATTCTCGCCATGGCAGCTTTGTGCGTGGCCGTGTTCGTCGCCGCCCTCGATCAGACCATGGTCCTCACGGTCATGCCGGCCATGATGGTGTCCTTCTACATCGATCTGGCCCGCATCAACGACGCCGGCTGGATCATCACCGGCTACCTCCTCGGCTACACGATAGCGATGCCGCTGTTCGGCCGCCTGGCCGACGTGTACGGGCGGCGCTCCATGTGCATCGTGGCCTTGGGGCTGTTCATGATAGGGAGCGCATTCTGCGTCGTCCTCACCCAACTTGATCTATTCGTCGCCGCCCGGGTGGTGCAGGCGATGGGTGGAGGGGCTCTGGTGCCCATCGCCATGGCCGCAGCCGCCGACATGTTCCCTGTGGAGCGGCGGGCTCTCATCCTCGGCATCATCGGCGGGTCCGCCGAGGCGGGCGGGGTCCTAGGCCCCATATACGGAGCTTCTCTGGCCCTCTTGTGGAACTGGCGTCTGATCTTCTTGGTCAACATACCCTTGTGTCTGTTCCTCATCGCGGTCTGCTGGCGACTGCTGCGGCCGGGAGCGATACCCAGCCAACGGGACGATCGCGGCGAAGCCGTGGAGCTGGAACCCATCCCAGGGAGCGGGAAGACCCGGTGGTGGCAGAAAGGACGGGTCGACTACGTCGGAGCCGCTCTGATGGCCCTCGCTCTCGCCGGGGTCACCATCGGGCTGGGCACGGGTACCCAGACGGTGGGCGCCGGCAACGCGACCGCGTCGACACCGGTGCGGTGGCCCTGGCTGGTGGTAAGCGCCGCAGCCTTCGTCGCCTTCGTGCTTTTCGAGCGGCGCCACCCGAGACCCCTCATCCGCCTGGACTTCTTCAAGCGCCCGCCCTTCGCCGCCGCCAACATCGCCCACTTCCTCGTGGGCGCAGCCTCTGATCATCGGGATGGTGGAGATACCCCTCTATGCGTATACGCTCTTCGGCATGACGCAGATCGAAGGGGGCCTGCTTCTCATCCGCTTGACGCTCATGATCCCGGTGGGAGCGGTGATCGGAGGGTGGCTGGCGGACTACGTCGGTTACCGGGCTACGGCCGTGCTGGGGTTCCTCATCACTTGCGGGGGCTATCTGCTGGTCAGCCGCTGGCCACTCGAGCCGACCGGGCTCACCATGACCAGAGACCTGATGATCAGTGGGTTCGGCTTCGGCCTGGTGGTCGGCCCCATCGGCGCCACCGCCATATCCTCAGTGGGTAGGCGGTGGATGACCACGGGGTCGGCGCTGGTGACCGTCTCGCGCATGATCGGCATGGTGGTGGGTCTCTCCGCCCTTAGCTCGTGGGGGGTCCGTCGCTTCAACGCCCTGGTGGCGAACATCACCACTCCCATCTTCAGGCCGCCCGGCCTCACCGACGCGGAGTGGCAGGCCAGGGTCGACGCGGCCACGGCCGCCACCAAAGCTGCCGGCCACGCCGTTTTCAGCGACTTCTTCGTCATTGCAGCTATCATCATCGGCCTGGCGGTGATCCCGGCGATGTTCTTCTACAGCAAGAAGGCCAGGGGAGCGTCGCGACTTCCCTTCTTGCCCCATTGACCTCGACGATCCCCCCAGCCCGCCAACACGGCGAGAGGCGCGGAAGGAGAAGGGGTGAGGTCAGGCGGCGTGAATTGAAGCGACGACTCCCTGTCCGAGCGCTCGGCTAGAATTGGCAAGACCAGCGATACGAAGCGAGGTGCCGTGAAGCGAAGACCAACTCGATCTGGGAACGCCGTTCGATCCGGATCTTCCCGCCGAGCCCACGCGGGTAGCGATCTGCGACCTGTCGCCCGGCACCCTTGTGAACGGCGTCTATATGCTTGCCGCGAGAGAGACCCGGAACACCAAAGCCGGCAAACCCTTCTTCAAGCTGCGACTCAGCGACCGCACCGGTACCATCGACTGCACGGTCTGGGAGACCGAGGCGCTGGAACCCGGTCTCAAGCCTGGAGACCTGGTACAGGTCGCGGCCCGGGTCTCCGAGTATCTGGGCAAGCCGCAACTAGAAGCTACCGCCGTGTCTTCCGCGCCGCCCGGAGCGGCCCGGCCCCGGGATTTCCTGCCCTCCACCTACCGCGACATCGAGGAGCTGAGGGGCTTCCTACAGTTTCACATCGATTCGGTGACCGACCGAGACTACAGCGCTCTCCTGGCCCGTTTCTTCGGAGAGGCCGGATTCATGGAGACCTTCACCACGGCGCCGGCAGCCAAGCTCTACCATCACGCCTACCTGGGTGGATTGGTGGAGCACACCGTGGCCGTGGCCGAGATGTGTGAGTTCGTCGCTCAGCAGTACGGCCGGGTCGATCGCGATCTGCTGCTCACCGCCGCCCTCTTGCATGACGTAGGCAAGACCCAGGAACTGTCCTTTGAGACCGTGATCGATTTCACCGATTCCGGACGCTTCCTCGGTCATGTCATCCAGGGGGTCACCTTGGTGTCCGAGAGGGCCAAGGAGGTGCCGTCGTTTCCGGAGGCCAAACTCCAGCAGCTGCTCCACTGCATCGTCAGTCACCACGGAGAGCTGGAATGGGGATCCCCCAAGCGGCCCAAGACCCTCGAAGCTCTCATACTCCACCATGTCGACAACCTCGACGCCAAGGTCAAGGGCTTCCTCGAGATCGTCGATGGATCGCGCGACGCCCCTTGGACGGATCTCCGCAACCTTTTCCGGAGGCCCTTGCACGTGCCCAAGGCGACCCATCAGGAGGACGACTTCCTGCCCCCGAGCGAAGACTAGCCCGAGGCGCGCGCCCGAGGGACGCGGCCGAGCGATGCGGCTCCTAGCTTTCTTCTTCGCGCAGGGTCTCGTCGATGGTCTGAACGATCTCGCCGTCGACCTCGGTCGGAGCCGGCAGCTTGACGCCTGCGTCCTCCGGGTCCCGTCCCAACAGCGCCGATTCGCCCGTCATCATGGCATCGAAGGCTTTGGCCTTCAGACGGCTCCGGGTCTCCTCGATGCGACCCCGCATGGCTTCGTAGTCCACGCCCAATCCTTCCGCCCCCGCCGGGGGATATTCCTCCGCCTCAACCACGCTGGGGAAGTCAGAATCGCCCACCGTGGACGCCGTCGATCCCTGGATCTCCGACGCGGGTCCTTCCTCTGCTGAAGGCTCGACCGCCAATGCCTCGCCGATTACCGGCTCGAATCCAGACGTCGCGGCAGCTTCCGCGCCCGCCACGCCGCTCCCGACGATGAAAGGCTGCTCGAGCTCACGCCGGATGCGACGGCGCGTCTCTTCGATACGAGCCTTGAGATCGTCCGCCAGAGTGACAATAGGAGCGGCTTCGATCTCCACCAGCTCGGCCTCCGGCTCCTCGGCCTCCGGCTCCTCGACCGCCGGCTCCTCGACCGGGGGCTCCGCGACCGCCGGCTCCCCTAACTCCACCTCTTCGATGGCCGCAGCCTCGACGTCCGGTTCCACCTCAGGTTCCACCGCAGGGATCTCCGCCCACACAGGTATACCTTCAGCGTCCAGGGGTTCTACCTCCACTGAGGCGTAGGGTTCCATCTCCGCGGGCATAGGGGGCATCATCTCTTCCAGGGCTTCTTCCTCCCCAGGGGTCGCGGATGGTTCCCAACCGGCGCCAGGTAGCGGCTCTTCTAGCAGCTCCGGGGCGGCAAAGACCTCCGCTTCGGTCGCAAGACCGGCCGCGGCGAAGTCGTACTCGGAGGCTTCGGCCGTCCACGGCACCGTCTCGGCGACCTCACCCCCAAAGCTCGGGGACACCGTCGCGCCCTGCGGGGAGACCGGCTGCGAGGAAGGCGACCAGAGGTCTTTCCAGTCCTTCCGCGCGTTCTTCTGAAAGAACAGAAACCCCAGGGCGACTCCCAGAGCGACTCCCAGTAGGGTTCCCTCAAGGAATCTTGTCGTACTGCGCATCGCGATTCCCCTCCTTGTTACCTGTCGATCTCCGCCGGCTCTGCTCGACCAGGTCAATTCTAATCCGAGTCACCACTTCTCGCCCGCTGCCCGCTTTCCTTGTATCCCGGCTTCGAATCGAGGCGATGGTCTTCTATCGGCCCCGGATGGCGGAAGCTTGACCCAGACTCAGCCTTCGTGGCCTTCAGGCATACCCCGACGCAATGCCCTCATCTTCTCCAAGAAATCCCGAATTCGAGCTTCATCACCATTGCCGGTGGGGCGATAGAACTCTCTATCCTGAAGGTTCTCGGGCAGATATCGCTGGGCGACGTAACCCCCACTCTCGTGGGGATACTCATATCCTACTCCATGGCCGAGGCTTCTGGCCCCCGTGTATCCCGTGCTCCGCAAGACCACTGGAGGATACTGAGCTCCGTGCTGTTCCACCTCCTGCAGAGCCGCTTCGACCCCCGCATAGGACGCATTGGATTTGGGGGCGCAACTGAGGTATGTCACCCCCTGAGCGAGGTTGATGCGGCACTCGGGCAGGCCTACGAACTCCACCGCACGCGACACCGCTACCGCTAGTTCCAAGGCCCGGGGATCTGCATTGCCCACGTCCTCGGACGCGAAGACGACCAGACGGCGGGCGATGAACTTCGGGTCCTCACCGCCGGTGAGCATCACCGCCAGGTAGTAGAGAGCCGCATCCGGGTCGGAACCACGCAGGCTCTTGATGAAGGCGGAGATGACATCGTAGTGGGCATCGGCTCCTTTGTCGTACAGCACCAGCTTGCGCTGGGCGGCGGCCTGGACCACGGCCTCGTCCACCCGCTCCTTGCCGGTCGAGCGGGCAAGAACCAATGAACGCTCCAGGATGGTGAAGGCCCGCCGCGCGTCGCCCAGCGCGGAGTCGGCGATCAGGTCGAGCACCGGCCCCTCCACGGCCGGAATGCTCCCGGCTTCGCCGGGGAGATCGGTGGTCGTCGCGGTCGCGCCCGCGGTAGCCGCGGCCCCGCCGGCCGCCGGGCCGGCAGGACCGAGAAGAGCCCTGTCCAAGAGCGTCCGGATCTCGGCGCTCCGTAACGGCCGGAACTCGAAAAGCTCGCAGCGGGAGATGAGCGCCGGGATGACCTCGAAATAGGGATTCTCAGTAGAAGCCCCGATGAGGGAGATGATGCCGTCTTCGACCGCGTGTAGCAGTGCGTCCTGCTGAGCCTTGGAGAAGCGGTGGATCTCATCGATGAAGAGCAAGGTCCGCCGTTTGCTCTGAGCCCGCCGGTGCCGGGCCCGCTCGATGACCTTACGCACCTCGCCGACACCGGAGCTGACCGCCGAAAGCTCCTCATAGACCGAGCCCGTCTGGGTAGCGACCAGCCGGGCCACCGTGGTCTTACCGGTGCCGGGAGGGCCGAAGAAGACCATGGAGCCGACCGTACCCGTCTCGATCGCTACCCGCAGGGGAGCGCCCGGCCCAAGAAGATGCGCCTGCCCGACGACGTCATCGAGACGCTGCGGCCGCATGCGCGCCGCCAGCGGCGCGTTCTCGGAGAGGTCGGCCTCCAGAGCGGCGCTGAAAAGATCTGCTTCCTCCATATTCTGGATTCTAGCAGTGCTCGACCGTCGAGCGGGCCCTCAAGAGAAGCCCCCGGATGTGCGCCCCGACCGCGTAGCACCTGCGATGGAGTCGGCCCCTTACCGAGAGACGGCATCATTGGTTAGAATTACCCGGAAAATCGCTCGTGAGAGGTGAGCTTGCCCCGTCAGGTGCTGGTCCTGAATTCGACCTATGAGCCGGTTAATGTATGCTCGACCCGGCGGGCGGTCGTGCTCTTGCTCAAGGAAAAGGCGGAAGTCCTGGAGGCGGGCAAAGGTCTCATCCGGTCGGAGAGAGCGACGCTCGTCGCCCCGGTGGTGATCCGTCTCCGCTCCTATGTGCGCCTACCCCGGGCCGACAACCGCCGGCTCTCAAGGCGGACCATCCTCGCTCGAGACGGTTTCCGCTGCCAGTACTGCGGCAGCACTCGCCATCTGACCATCGACCACGTCGTCCCCCGCAGCCGGGGCGGCCCGAACTCGTGGGAGAACGTGGTCACTTCGTGCGCTCCGTGCAACGTCCGCAAGGGGGCCTGCTTGCCTTCGGAAGTCGGGATGTCGCCCTCGCGGAAGCCGCGCCCACCTATGCCCGGCGATTTCGTGCTGGCTTCGAACCGCACCGTACCCGATGCCTGGCTGCCCTACCTGGAGTTCGCCGTGGCTTAGAACTCGTTTGGCGGGGCGCCCCTTGGCCGGCCGGCCTCACAACCCGCCGTCCCGCTCCTACTCGGATACCTGGAAGCTTCCCATCCTCAAGTACTTGGCGCGCCTCAGACGCAGCCTCTCTGCTGGATCCAGGCGCTCCAACTCGCCCAGAGCCAGCTGCACTTCACGCATGACCCGTTTTGCCGTCACCCGATGATCGAGATGGGCGCCGCCGGTGGGTTCGGGGATGACCTGATCGATGAGGCCGAGCTCCAGCAGGTCGCGCGCGTTGAGCCGCAGGGCTTCCGCCGCCCGGGGCGCCTCGGCCGCGTCGCGCCACACGAGCGCGGCACATCCTTCCGGAGAGATGACCGAGTACACCGAGTTCTCCAGCATCAGTACCCGGTCGGCGACGGCCAGAGCCAGAGCCCCACCCGAACCGCCCTCTCCGATCACCACGGTCACCGTGGGGACGGCAAGATTGGCGAAAGCCTCGATGCTCTTGGCGATGGCCCCCGCCTGCCCGCCCTCCTCCGCATCCTTGCCGGGATAAGCCCCGCCAGTGTCCACGAGAGTCACCACCGGTAGCCCGAACTTCTCGGCCAGTCGGGCCAAGCGCACCGCCTTGCGATAGCCCTCGGGTCGGGCCATGCCGAAGCTGCGTTCCTGCCTCTCTTGCAGGCTGTGTCCCTTCTGGTGACCGATGAGCACGATGCGCCGCGACCCCAGTGTGCCCAGGCCGCCTACCACCGCCTTGTCATCGCCGCGCAGCCGGTCTCCCCGAAGCTCCAAAAAGTCCGGGATGCTTTGGGCCACGTAGTCCAGGGTCTGCGGACGTTCCTGGTGCCTGGCGATCTGGACCGTGTTCCAGGCGGCCTTCGAACCATCGCGAGCCTTGAGCGCTTCCAGGCGGTCTTGGATCTTCTTGATCTCCTCCGAATAGGTCGCCCTCTGCATGGCCGGGAGGTTGCGCAACTCCTGCAGGCGCTGCAACAGGCTCGGCGCCTCATCCGAGGATTGCTTCTTCGCGCTGGACGGCTTGTCGGGCTCAGCCACTAGATCCGCCCTTCCCCAACAGCGTCAGCAAGCGCGTTAGGACTCCTTTTAGCTGCCGCCGGTCCACCACCAGATCGACCTGGCCGTGAGCAAGCTGCGACTCCGACGAGCCGAACCCGGGAGGAAGCTTCTCTCGCGTCGTCTGCTCGATGACCCGAGCCCCCGCGAAGCTCATGACAGCTCCCGGCTCGGCGATGATGACGTCGGCCACCGTCGAGAAGCTTGCGAACACTCCGCCGGTGGTGGGATGGGTGAGGATGGTGATGTAGGGGAGCCGGGCCTCGTTCAACATCTGCACCGCCACCACCGTCTTGGCCATCTGCATCAACGAGAGCAGCCCCTCTTGCATACGGGCTCCACCGGAAGCGGCTACCACGACCAACGGCATCTCCCGTTCTACCGCGGTGTTGGCCAGCCGGCAGAAACGTTCCCCCACTACCGAGCCCATCGACCCGCCCATAAAATGGAAATCCAGCACTCCCAGCGCGGCCGGATGGCTGCCTATCTCGCACAGCACGGCCAGCATGGCCTCCGTCAATCCCGTCGCCCGTTGCGCCTCGGAGACGCGCTCCGTATACGGACTTCAGATCGAAGAACTCCAGGGGATCGCCGGGGCGCAACTCCTCCGCCACGATCTGGACGGTCCCTTCGTCCGCAAGCTGGGCAACGCGGGCAGGAGCGCGCAGGGGATAGTGGTAGCCGCAGTGTGGGCAGACGTTCATCGAACGTTCCAGCTCCCCCTCTCCCAGAGGGGACGAGCACTTCTTGCAGCGCTCCCCCTCCTCGACCAATGGGGCTGGAGCCTCCGTCCTGGTGACCTGTACTGTTACGTACTTAGCCATGCCAGCGGCGGAACACTATGGCGGCGTTGTGCCCGCCAAACCCGAAGCTGTTCGATATGGCCACTTCCACCTCTGCGTCCCGGGCTACGTTGGGAACGTAGTCGAGGTCACAAAGAGCATCAGGGTACTCCAGATTGATCGTGGGGGGAATCCTGCCGGCCTCCATGGCCAGTACTGTCGCCGCGGCTTCCAGCCCGCCCGCGGCACCCAGACAGTGGCCGAAGATGCTCTTGTTCGAACTGACCATCACCTGGGCGGCTCGTTCACCCAGGGCCAGTCTGATGGCCTTGGTCTCCATGATGTCGCCGAGAGGCGTGGAGGTCCCGTGTGCATTCACATAGTCGACCTCGGACGGATCGACGCCGGCATCGCGAAGGGCCCTGCTCATGGCCATAGCGGCCGGCTCCCCGGTCTCGTCGGGCTCGGTGAGGTGGAACGCGTCGCCGCTCATCCCGTATCCGACTATCTCGGCATAGATGTGGGCCCCGCGCTTGAGAGCATGTCCCAGCTCTTCGAGTACCAGGACTCCGCTTCCCTCGCCCATCACGAAACCGTCGCGCTGGGCGTCGAACGGCCGGCTGGCTCTCTCCGGCTCGTCGTTGCGGGTGGAGAGGGCGCGCAGAGCAGCAAACGCCGACATGCCCACTTCATTGACCGCCGCTTCGGCTCCGCCCGCCACCATGGCCGTCGCATCGCCGCGCCGGATGACTGCAAAGGCATCCCCCAGCGCGTTCGTGCCGGCCGCGCAGGCGGTACAAGTGGCGTTGACCGGGCCTTTGAGCCCCAGAAGCATGGAACTGTTCGCGGAGGCCATGTTGGGGATCATCATGGGGATGAAGAAGGGGTTCACCCGGGTGGGGCCCTTCTCCAGTAGGACTCCGATCTGCTCGTAGAAGGTGTCGAGCCCGCCCACTCCGGAGCCGATGAGCGCTCCGATCGCATACGGATCCTCCGCCACCGCGTAGCCGGAGTCCTCCAGGGCCATCACCGCGGCCGCCGCCCCATACTGGGCGTAGCGGTCCATGCGCTTGGCCATCTTCCTATCGATGAACTCCAGGGGATCGAAGCCCCGCACTTCCGCGGCGATCCTCACCGGGAAACCGCTGGTATCGAACCGTTCGATGAGCCGTACGCCCGATCGTCCGTTCACAAGGCCCTCGAAGAACGGGTCCTTGCCGATACCGAGGGCAGAGACCACACCCACCCCGGTAACGACCACACGCCTATACTCGATCGTCCTCGTCGTCTCGAACATTTCAGTCACCTCCTCGGGCTACTAGATACCCAGTCCGCCGTCCACCGGAAGCACGGCGCCGGTGATGAACGAGGCCGAGTCGCCCACCAGGAAGGCCACAGCCGCGGCTACGGCTTCAGGTGTGCCGATCCGACCCATGGGGATCTGGCTGACGATAGCGTTCCGGGCGGTCTCGTTCAGGGCGGCCGTCATCTCGGTCTCGATGTAGCCCGGGGCAACGGCATTGACGCGCACGTTGCGCGACGCGACCTCCCGAGCGAGCGACTTCGTCAAGCCTATCAGCCCGGCCTTGGCCGCCGAATAGTTTACCTGCCCGGCATTGCCCCGTCTTCCCACCACGCTGGAGATGCTCACGATAGAGCCTCGACGCCGCTTAATCATGCCGCGGAGCACGGCTTTGCTCATCAGAAAGGCACCCTTGAGGTTCACGGCGAGTACGGCATCCCAATCAGCTTCGCTCATGACCAGCGCCAGCCCATCGCGGGTTATCCCGGCATTGTTGACCAGGATGTCCACCGGGCCTAGAGCCGATTCCACCGTGGAGACGGCAGCACGGGCTTCGTCCTCCTTCGAAATGTCGGCCCTCACGAAGGTCGTAGCCCGACCGGTCGCCTGCTCCACGTCGCGAGCCGTCTCGGCGCCGGTCCCGGCAACATCGACGATGGCCACCTTAGCTCCTTGCTCGGCCAGCCGCAGGGCTATGGCGAGCCCGATACCCCTGGCCCCCCCGGTCACCAGCGCCACCTGCCCTTGCAGGGGTGTGTCTCTCTCTTCCATATCAGCGCTCGTTCCCTCGATCGTTCTTTGCGGAGATCCCCTGTCCGCCCTGGGGAAGGCTGTCGAGCACTTTGTGCAGGCTTTCGGCGTCTCCGGTCGACGACATGGGCAGATCTCGGGCTATTCGCTTCATCAGCCCCGTTAGCACATTGCCTGGACCCACTTCCAGGCCCCGGTCGGGAGGGACCTCGTCCTCCAGAACCGCAGCCATACTCTGGCTGAACCGCACCGGTGACATCAGCTGTCGAGCCAGCACTTGCGCCAACTCCTCGGGTTCCGGATATCGCACCTCGGTGGTCGAGAAGAACCGGCCGCCGGCCTCAGCGCCGGTGACGCCGCCGCCGGACGGCCCGGAGGTCCCTTCGGCGCCTTCTGCCGCCTTGAAGACCACCTCGCCTAAGGCCCGCGAAAGAGATTCCGCAGCGCCGGCCATGAACGGGGTGTGGAACGCTCCCGACACCGGCAAGGCCACCACCAGCTTCGCACCTAGGGATCGGGCCAGCTCACCGGCCGTTTTGACCGACTCCACCGAGCCCGCGATGACTACCTGACCGGGGGAATTGTAGTTCGCCGGCCACACTTCCGGTAAGGAGGCGCACATCTGCTCGACGACTTCGGTCTCCAGGCCGACGATGGCGGCCATGGTGCTGCGTCGCTCCTCGCTGCACACCTGCATGCCTACGCCTCGCGCCTCTACGACCCTCAGAGCGTCGGGGAAAGCCAGTTGGCCCGTGGCCACCAGAGCCGAGTACTCCCCTAGCGAGTGGCCCGCCGCCACGGTGAAAGAGGCGCCGTTTTCTTCCAGCAGCCTCCACACGGCTACGCTGCAGGTGAGAAGGGTCAATTGGGTGCGGTCGGTGCGCGTGAGCTCCTCCATGGACCCGTGCCGGCACACCTCACCGATGTCCCAGCCCAGGACCTCGCCGGCTTCTGCGAACGTCGCCCGGGCGACAGGGTACTCCCACAGGTACTCGGCCATGCCCGCATACTGACTCCCCTGCCCGGGGAAAAGGATCAGCAACCCTCCCATGTCATCTCCTCTCGCCCCATTCGAGAAGGCAGGCCCCCCAGGTGAGTCCCGCCCCGAAACCCATTAGCAGCACCAGATCGCCCTCACGAAGCCGCCCCTCCGCCCGGGCCTCGTGGAGGCACAACGGGATGGAGGCGCAGGACGTGTTGCCGTATCTCTGCAGATTCGTGCAGATCTTGTTCCGGGGGATGCCCAGCTTCTTGGACGCCGCTTCGATGATGCGCAGATTGGCCTGATGGGGCACGAAGAGATCGACCTCCTCCACGGTCCTGCCGCACCGTTCCAGTACGCGACCGGCCGACCCCACCACCACCCGGGTGGCAAACTTGTATACCTCCCTCCCGTTCATCTTCATGAAGTGCTGGTGTTCGTCCACCGTCGCATGCGAGGCGGGGAGACGGGAGCCGCCTGCCGGTACCGAGAGGATGTCGATTCCCGACCCGTCGTTGCCGAGGTCGAAGCCCAGGATACCCCCTTGTGCCGGCGCGGCCGGCGACCCGGTCGCAGGCGCGCGCCCACCTCGTGCGGGGAGAGGGGGCATCGCCGAGACGACGGCGGCGCCCGCTCCGTCTCCGAACAGCACGGCGGTGGCCCGTTCGTCCCAATCCAGAATCCTAGAGATGACCTCGGCACCCACCACCAAGACGTTCTCGTGAAGCCCGCCGGCCACTGCTCCAGCCGCCATGGCCAGCGCGTAGACGAAGCCGGTGCAGCCCGCGGATACGTCAAAGGCGCCGGCGTTGACGCAGCCGGTCTCAAAGGCGACGCGCGCAGCCGTCGCCGGCATGATCTGATCGGGAGAGACCGTCGCGGTTATCACCAGGTCGACGCTTTCCGGAGAGAGACCCGCATCGGCAAGTGCGCGCTCGGCCGCGGGAACGCCGAGATCGGATGAACACAGCCCGGGCTCGGCCACCCTGCGTTCCCTGATGCCGGTCCTCTGCTGAATCCATTGGTCCGAGGTGTCAAGAGCGGCGGCCAGATCGTCATTGGTGACGATCTTAGAAGGGAGATGAACGCCCAGACCCGTTATGGTCACAGGTCTACCGATCAGCGTAGTCACTCCGCTCCCAAGCATCGACTATGGCTCGACGACCGCGAAGGTGAGGGTGCCACTGCAGGAGAGCTCGGCCCCCACGAAGGCCTTGGCCTGCCCTCTTCCTATGCTCCCCCGTCGTTGGGCCAAACGTGTCTCCAGCCGAAGAGTCTCGCCGGGGACTACCGGTCGACGAAAGCGCACGTTGTCGACCCCGGCGAACAGCACGATCTTCCCCCGGGCCTCAGCCGACGATAGAAGAGCGACCGCCCCGGTCTGGGCAAGGGCTTCGAGCTGAAGCACGCCTGGGAAGACGGAGTATCCGGGGAAGTGGCCCCTGAACACGTCGTCCGAGGCTAGTATGTCCTTTTCGGCGATTGCATACTCTCCGGGGACCAGCTCCACCACCCGGTCCAGCAGCAAGAAGGGCTCCCGATGCGGGATTATCGCCTCGATCTGTTTCCTGTCCAGCAATCCGTCACCTGCCGATCGACGATGCGCCTGAGTCCCGGCCGCGAGGTGCTAGTATTGTCCAGGATGAGTCTGGCCTTTTCAAGGAAACCCTCCTCCCCCGGGAAATAGCCGGCCGCCGGTGCAGCTGCAACTCTCGCTTGCGGTGGCCGACAGACTCCACGAGACCATGTTGGTGCGTGGAGAACCGCTTGATGCGGTGGAAGCCGTCCGCCTGCTCGTCGCCTCCCCGAACGCTCCCGTGGCTCTCTGTGACGAGATCCTGGCCGCGCTTGTGGAGCACGACCAGCGGTTCTGCTGGAAGGACGTCCACGCGGGACTGGCGGCTACCGGCGCCCGCCAGGTCTCGCTGCATCACTGGGAAGTGCCCGACCCCGATCTGGCCGATGTCCCCTTCGTGGCCCTCGACCTGGAGACTACGGGGGCGCGACCTGGGCTCAGCAAGATCACGGAGATCGGAGCGGTGAGGATCGAGGGCTTCCAGGAAGTGAGACGCTTCAGCACGCTTGTGAACCCACTCAGACCTATCCCGCCCATCATCACCCAGATCACGGGGATCACGCAGGAGATGGTGGCCGAGGCGCCGCGTATCGAAGAAGTCATCCCTGAGCTGCTGGAGTTCCTTGAGGGAGCGATCGTGGTGGCACACAACGCGTCGTTCGACGTGGGCTTTCTCAACTACGAGCTTCGCCGCCTGAAAGGTCGCAGGCTCGGGGATGGAGCCATCGACACCTTGCCCCTGGCCCGGGCGCTGGCCCCGGGTCTGCCCAACTATCGCCTGCATACGGTTGCCGAGGCTCTGGGTGCGCCGGTAACGGCCTGCCATCGCGCCCTCGCCGATGCCCAGGCCGCCGGGTATGTCTTCGTCACCCTGGTAGGGCGCCTGCAGGAACGAGGCATCACTCGTCTGGGCGAGGCCCGGTCGTACATCAGCCCCGCTTCCCACGGTGCGTTGGAGAAGCTGCGATTGACCCGAGATGTTCCCCGGACTCCCGGCACGTACCGCTTCGTCGACAAGGATGGCATCATCCTGTACGTGGGCAAGGCCGATCGACTGCGCGAGAGGGTGCGCTCGTACTTCGTGGCCCATGGCGATCATTCCCGCAAAGTGCGACAGGCGGTGCGCCTGGTGGACCGCATAGATTGGGAAGAGGCCGGCACACCTCTCGAGGCCGTGGTTCGAGAACAGGAGCTCATCCTCCAGCACCGACCTCCCTGCAACTTCCACGGAGGTCGACCGGAGAGCTACGTCTACCTCAAAGTAGGAGGTTCCGGTCCTGGTCTGAACCTCTACGTCAGCAACCGGCCACCCGCCTGGCTTGTCGCGTCAGAGACCGATGGCGACCGGTCGCGGGGAGGCGGGGCCGGGCCTTCTCGCCTTCCTCTGGTCATCGGCCCGTTCCGCGGCCGCGCCCGGCTCAACGCGGCCTTGGATCTGCTCCAACGCTGTTACCCCGTGCGCCGCTGCCCCAGGCGCCCCGACGGACGTCCCTGTGTGCGTGGGGAAGGGAACCACTGCCTCGCCCCATGCACCGGTGACCCCCTGGTCCGAACCGAACACGACACCCTGGTGATGGGAATCGTCGGTTGGCTAGCAGGTCACGCCGAAACGAGCCTCCCGGATCCTTTGGAGCGCGCTCAGGAGGTCGTGCGGTCTCTGTCCCGCCAAAGACGGTACGAACAGGCCCAGAACCTTCAGGAGGCGTGCGACCATCTGCTGAGTGTGTGCCGCTCCTATCAGTCTCTGGCTGAAGCCCGGACCCTCTGTTTCGCCGCCCTCTGGCCGGAGTCCGGGAACGGCGACGGCCCCGGGGTGCGGATGAACCTGGTGCGGAACGGCCGACTTTGCGAGGCCGTGTCGCTCCGATCCGACGGGCTCGAACAGCAGCTGGGGGCGGCGCTCGCCGGCATGGTGGACCGGAGGACGACATTTCCCGAGTCGAGCGCCGCCCCGCCCTTCGTGGCAGTGCCGCAGAAGGAACTCGACTCGTTGCTGGCGGTCCGGCGCTGGTTCCATGAGGGGAGGGCCGCGGTGAAAGTACCTTTCCCCGCGGCCCCAGAGAACCACGCGCACCTGGAGCCCTTGAAGGCCGGCCTCGTAGCCGAGGCCCTCAGGCTCCTGTCATCGGAACCGGCGGCCCAGGAGGCCGGACCGGCTGTCCACTAGGTCGTAGTCTCGGACTTCAGACCGCCGCGACCTCAGTCTTGGGAAGCTGGATATTATTGGCCCTCATCACCGCCGTAAGAAGACTGCGATCGATCTTCCCCTTGTATATGGGAATGCCTTCCTTGACGCACAACTGGATCACGTCGCGAGTCCCCGTGCCCAGTTCCGCCGCCAGCTCTTCGGGGGTGAAGTGGTTGGCCATGAGATCTCCTTTCCGAACTACTGAGTACCCAGGGCGAGAACAAACAAAAAAGCCCAGCAGCATCGACTGCCAGGCCACTTACCTTACATAGACCACCGGCGCGGGTACTTGTCTGCGGTCACCCCCGAGCCTCTGTCTTAGTACCTTCCTCATCGTCACTATTGTATCCCTACCCGCCGCCTGGGGCAAATGCGATCCTTCGGGCGGACGCCTTCACTTCTACGTCCACTCTAAGGTTCTTGCAGATCCTCTCGAAGCAGGAGAAACTCCACTTCTTCCCCTGCGCGGACCCCCCGAGGACCTCCGGGAACGAAGGCCAAGCCGTTAGCTCCCACCATCGATCGCAGGATGCCCGACCCCTGAGCGCCGGTGGAGCTGACATGCCAGATGCTCCCTTCGCGCCAGGCCCGTACCCTCACCACGTACGTCCGTCCGTCGGAGTTCACAACGTCTTCTGCGATGATGGCACGATACGGCGGCCGGGTCGTCTTGCGATAGCCCATGAGACGCAGCAGCGCCGGGCGAACGAAGAGCTCGAAAGAGACCATGGCCGACACCGGGTTCCCCGGAAGGCCGAAGACCAATGTGCCGTCCCGGACGCCGAACGCTAAGGGCTTGCCCGGCTTCATTGCCACGCCCCACAGGCGGCGCTCGACCCCCAGTTCGTCTTGGACTTCCTTCACGAAGTCGAACTCTCCTACGGACACCCCCCCGGACGTGAGGAGGACATCGTACGTCAACCCCTGCTCGATGAGCTCCCGAGTCGCCGCGTAGTCATCGGGAACGATGCCCAATGCGGTCGCTTGGATCCCCAGTTGCAGGCACTGACCTCTCAGCGAATAGCTGTTGGAGTTGCGGATCTGTCCGGGACCCAGAGGTTGGTCCACCTCGACCAATTCGCTACCGGTGGAGATGATGGCCACTCTTGGGAGCCGATGGACTTGCACAGATGGCAGCCCCAGGCTGGCTATCAGGCCGATCTCAGCCGGTCCGAGGACACTGCCGGCCGCCAGCACCCGATCTCCCCGACCCACGTCTTCACCGGACCTGCGGATGTTCCTGCCCGGCCTGACAGACTCCAAGACGAGGACGCGGCTGCCCTCTTCCCTGGTCGACTCGGATTGCACGACGGCGTCCGCGCCCACGGGCAGGGGTGCCCCGGTCATGATCTTTGCCGCTTCGCCAGGACCCAGGCGATGCTTCGCCATGTGGCCCGCGGGGATGGTCTCCGAGATGAGCAGGGCCGTCGGCGAATCCGCATTCGCATCGACTACGTCGGCGGCCCTCACCGCAAAGCCGTCCATGGCGGAGTTGTCAAAGGGGGGCACGCTGTGAGGCGCCACTATCTCCTCGCCCAGCACTGCCCCAAGCGCTTCCACCAACGAGCGCGTCTCCAGGGGGAGTGGAGCCGCTTCGGCCAGGACCCGAGTCCTCGCCTCTTCTATGCTCACCAACTTGCTGGGCACGAGCCGATCCTTCAATGGGTCACGCGGTCTCGATCTTGCACGCTTTGCACTCTCAGTGTAAACCGTTGTGGGCTCACGGCCGATAAGAAGAATAGCATGAGCGCAAGAAGCAAAGAGCCCAAACCCGTGATCGACGTGAAAGCAACCGCCACAGAGCGCACCCATCTCCCGGTAACCGACCCGGTGGTGTGCCGGCCCGCTCCGTCGAGAGCCGCTCACGTGCGTGCGATCCACGATATGGTCCGGGCCAACGACTATGTCGTGCCCGCTGGGCTCGTTGCTGAGCGGATGCTGGAGCAGGCCGCACCCGGGAAGCGCGACCCCGAAGACTAGGGAACGCAAGACCGGACTGCCGGCCGCCCGTTACCCCTGCGCTTCGCCGGCCTGAATCTGGAACCTCACTTGCGACAATATCCGTCCTAAGGCATCTATTTGCCTCCTCGCTCCGGTGGGCATAGAATTCAGGGTCCGCAAGCGAACGGGGGACAGATATGCCTCTCACGATACGCCGGCGTTTGGTCGACCGCGTACGACAGCGGAGGAAGATCGCCTACGTTGTGTGCGCCGGACTGGTGGTCCTAGCCGGCGCCGTCGTGTTCCTGTCCGTCTCCTCACCCGCCGCCAGCGTCGAGCTGGCTACCGGTTCTACTTTCTTCGACCCCGGCCGGACCCTGCGCGTGGCCGAAGAGATGTTGATCTATCCGCAGCGCACCATCGGCTCTGAAGATGCGGCCGGTGCCACGTCGTGGCTGGCGGACAAGCTCACCAACACCCTGGGCATACCCAACGAGATAGACACTTTCACCACGACCTTGGGGGACGAGGAGGTCACACTGCGTAATGTGACCGTCGTCCTCCAGGGCGCCAGCAAAGAGACGATCGTCGTGACGGCGCCGCGAGACGTTCCCACGATCGTGAAGGTAGATCCCCTGGCCTACACCAGCGCCACGGCCATTCTTGTAGACCTCGCGCAGGTCTTCGCCGCCCGCCCCCACCAAAAGACCCTCGTCTTCCTGTCCACGGAGGATGGCAACAGCGGGGGGTTAGGCATTAGCCGGTTCCTGGACACCTACGAGGGGAGTGAAGACGTCAGCACCATCCTCTCCATCCAGGGATTGGGGAAGGAGAGGACGCGCTCGTTGCAGGCGGGCGTGACGGCACCGCAGAACACGACCCCGGGGTGGTATGTGCAACTGACGAGCCGGATCCTCGAGAAAGCCGGCCTCGGCCTCCAGGTGCCGGGAATGCTGAGTCAGGCCGCCGACCAGGCTCTTGCCTTGTCCCGTGGAGACCAGGTGGCGGGCCTGAGCCGGGGCATCGCCTCTCTGATGATCTATGACGAGACCCCCGGAAGCCCCACCGCCGCCGGCCTTTACACACACGGAGGGGCCGTCGAAAGCCTGATCCTCTCTCTGGACGCCGGCACTGAGGCACCGCCGGACCCCGGCACCGCTCTGCTTCTTCAGTCCGGCCGCTACCTTACGAATCAGGCCATCGCCCTGCTTGCCATTCTCATGCTCTTGCCCACTATCGCCGCACTGCTCATCTGGCTGTTCACTTCCCGCGTCACCGGCCGGGCCGCTCTACGACACCTGCGCAACCTACTCTCGTTCGCGCTCCCTCTGGGGTTCATGTTCCTGCTGAGCTACCTACTGGCCGCAGTTGGTCTCATACCCCGCTACAGTCTCCAGGTGCCCACGATCACCGGACCGGCCACGCAGCCCCGTCTTGCCCCCACCCTCATCCTCATCCTGCTGGGACTCGCCGCCTTCGTATTGTCGCGGCATTTCCTGGGCTACCTCCGCCCCCGAGAGGAGAGGGCGGCTACGGAGATGGCCCGACTTTCGACCGGCTTCTTCAGTCTCTTCATAGGCTTGGCGCTGATGCTGTCCCGCTCCCCTTTCCTGCTGCTGCCCTGTATCGCCGCAGCTTGGGCTTGGCCGCTTGCCACCTGCTTCGCCGAACCCGTCTACACCGGGGCGCTGTGGCGGCATCGTCTCACTTCGAACGCTCCGCTGCTGCTCTTGGGCCTACTGGCCCCCATCCTCCTCTATGTCTACGTGGCCACGGCCGGCGGGGTGGGGTGGTGGGGAACCTGGTGGTTCCTACTGGTTCAGACGGTCTCCGGCGCCTACGGAGTGACCGGGCCGGTGGCGATGGTCTTCATCACCTCCGCCTTCCTGGTCTTGCTCGGGGTCAAGCGGATGCGGGTGGTCCCGATCGAGACGTTAGAGGTCACGGACGAACTGAGCCTGCTCGAGCTTCCGGTGCCGCGGGAGCGACGCCGGTCGCGCGCGCCGTCGCGCCCGCCCCTGTCCCCCTGGAGTTGAGGCTTGGCCCGCGGACCGCGGCGGGTGGAGCGACAACTTCCACGTCTCAGAGGTATCTCCTCCGCCAGAAGACCACGGCGAACGCCAGCGACACGACCAGCCAGATGACTATCGTCAGGGTGAAAGCGTGCGCGTACTTCTGGAACGGAAGAGCCACGTTCATGCCCCACATCGAGGCAACGATGGTGGGGATCGACAAAAGAATGGTCACCGAGGTGAGGAACTTCAGCACGCCGTTGAGATTGTTCGAGATCACAGAGGTGAACGCGCCCATCATCGCCGATAAGCGTGTCGGCGTAGATCTTCGCCATCTCCGAAGCCTGCTTGTTCTCGACGATGACGTCTTCGAGCAGGTCCTCGTCCTCCTCGTACATCTTGATGCTCTTCGTCCGCAACAGCTTCTGAAGAACCGCTTCGTTGGAGTGTAGTGACGTTGTGAAGTACACCAGGGACTTCTGCAGTCCGAGCAGGTCGAAGATCTCCGCGTTCTTCATGGACGCCCGCAGCTCGCGCTCCAACTTCTCCGTCTCCCGGTCGATGCGGCCCAGGTAGCGGAGGTAGAAGGCCGTTATCTGCTGGAGGATCTGGAAGAGGAAGCGGGTCTTCTTGAAAGTCGCGAAACCTCGGATGGTGTCGCGCTCGAATTCGCCCAGGATCGGGTTAGGCCTTAGGCAGGTGGTGATGAAATAGTCGGGATGGACCAGCATGCCCAGCGGGATGGTGTGATATCCCTGCTCTTCGTCGCTGCGCACCAGGACCGGTATGTCCACGATGACGTGAGTCAACCCATCCTCGATGTCTACCCGAGATTTCTCCTCCTCGTCCAAAGGGCTCTTGAGCAGATCGGACGGGATGCAGAGTTCCCGGCTGACCCGTTCCAATTCCTCCTCGGTGGGACTCACCAGATCGATCCAGGAGCCGGGTTCGAACTCCTCTAGTCGCTCCAGACCAGTAGAGGTCGTTTTGAGAATGGCAAGCATGACTCACCCCCTTCACCGTACAGGCGGACGCACCGCGTTTCATCCTTATTGCTTCCCTCGCGTGATTAGGACTACCTGCATCCTGGGCCAGAGACGGCCCATACTCCGTGCATTCTCTCACGGACCGTCTGCTCGCGCTATCATTCTGACCCATGACCACCTCAGCCGATTCAGTCGAGCGCCACCTCCGCTCGATAATCCGCGGTGACATCGAGTTCGACCCGATCAGCCGATACCTCTACGCGACTGACGCCGGTCTCAATCAGGTCGAGCCTCTGGGGGTGGTCTCGCCACGCGATGCCGCAGATGTAACCCGGTTGGTCGCCTTCGCGGCCGAGCAGGGTCTCTCCCTTGTCCCTCGCGGAATGGGTTCCGGGCTGGCCGGCGGTGCCGTGGGGGCAGGTATCCAGGTGGACTTCACCCGTTACATGAACTCCATCCTCGAGGTGGCTCCCGACGGCTCCTGGGCCCGAGTACAGCCGGGAGTGGTGATGGCCTCCCTGAACCAGCATCTGAAGACACTCGGGACCTTCTTCGCCCCCGACCCCTCGAGCGAGAACTACTGCAGCCTCGGTGGCATGATCGGGACCAACTCCTCCGGAGCCCGCACGGTGGCCTACGGGGGCACCAAGGACCACGTGCTGGCGCTGGAGGTGGTCTTGGCGGACGGCTCCGAGTTCTCCGCGCGCCCGTACCCAGAGGACAGCCCTCATCTCGCCGCGCTGCTGGCGTCGAAGACGGCCGGGGGCCGGGCCTTCGCCGCCGTCCTCCCTGAGCTCCGAGCCAAGTGGGACACCATCCTCGCCGGCATGCCTCGGGTGGTCAAGAACTGTTCTGGATATCGAGTGGAGACCCTCCTCGGCGAGGCGCACCCGGACTCTCCCGCCGTCTTTCACCTGCAAAAGACGTTCGTGGGGGCAGAGGGCACTTTGGGCCTGGTCACCGAGGCCACCCTGAACCTGGTACCCCTCCCCAGCGAACGGGGTATCGCCATGGCTTACTTCCCTTCGGTGTTCGCCTCCGGGGAAGCCGTGCCCGAGATCCTGGCCCTCTCGCCCACCGCCGTGGAGATCATGGACTCCCGCTTCCTCGCGCTCGTGCGCAGGCACGATTCCCGGGTCGATGTCATGCTTCCCGATCGCACCGACACAGCCCTCCTGATCGAGTTCGAGGGCCGGGACTCGGAGGAGTTGGATGAGAAGTTCGCGAGCCTTCGCCGGCATCTGGACACTACCACCGCTCTGAAGGTAGTGCGCGCTGCGAACGCCGGAGAGGCCGATCGCCTGTGGACGGTGCGCAAGTCGGCGGTCGCCCTGGCTCTGCGCATGCCCGGACCGCGCCGGGCACTGCCCTTCATCGAGGACGTCACCGTGCACCCGACCGAGGTGCCCGGCTACGTCGACTTCCTGCAACGGCTGTTCGACCGCGAGGGCGTGGAGGCGGTCATGTACGGCCACGTGGGCGACGGCAACATCCACACCCGGCCGCTGCTCGACCCGAAAGATCCGAGCGACCTCCAGACCATGCAGCGCCTCTACGACGAGGTGTCCGCGTACGTCCTCAGCATCCGGGGCACGATGTCCGGCGAGCATGGGGACGGGTTGCTCCGGACCCCCTACATCCGGCAGATGTACGGGGACGAGATCTACGGGTTCTTCGCTCATATCAAAGACGCGTTCGATCCCCAGGGTGTGATGAACCCGGGAAAGAAGATCGCGCCCCAGGAAGCAAGTGGCAGCCTGCTCCGGGATCTGCGGTACGGCGCCGGCTATCGGACGGTGCCGCAGAAACCTATCCTGCACTTTCCGAGCAGCGAGTACGAACGCGAGATCGAGAAGTGTCACGGCTGTGGACAGTGCAAGAGCCTGGTCGCGACCACCATGTGCCCCACCTACAAGGCCACCCGGCGCGAGCACGCCTCTCCCCGGGCGAAGGCCAATCTGCTGAGGAGCATCATCACCGGCGCTCTCGACCCGAAGAGCGCCTACGGTCTGGCCGCGGCCAAAGCGGTCACCGACTACTGCATCGTGTGCGGCATGTGCGCGGTGGAGTGTCCCTCCAACGTCAACATCCCCAAGCTCATGCTGGAGGCCAAGAGCAAGTACCGGGCCGTGCACCGCGGTGGCCCGGTCGACATGATCTTCAGCCACGCTGAGACGATGTCGTGGCTCGGCCATGCGGCGGCGCCCCTCGCCAACCGCGTGATCAACCGCCCCGCATTGCGGCGCCTCGCAGAACCGCTGATGGGGATCGACCGGCGGCGACCCATGGCGCCGTTCGCCCCGACGGCATTCACCCAGACGCTGGGGGCGGGATGCGACAGCGCGGGCTGCGCTGCCGCCGTGACGCGATCCGCCTCGCTGAGCCGCGCCGAGGCGGCGGAAGCGGAAGCGCTATCCACCAAAGCCACCGTGGCCTATTTCTACGATCTATTCGCCGAATACAACGAACCCGAGCTGGCCCAGGCCGTGATGCGGGTCCTTGCCGCCCACGGCATCCGGGTGCTCCTGCCCGAACAGCGCGCGAGCGGCATCCCGGAGATGCTCTACGGCTATGCCCACCGGGCGCGTAGGGCGGCGGACTTCAACGTTCGCGCCTTCCTACCCCTGGTGAACTCGGGCGCGGTGCTCGTCAGCGCCGAGCCGACGGCCACCTTCGCCTTCAAGGTGCACTATCCCGACTATCTGAGTGACGCCGCTTGCTCTCTGGTGGCCAACGCCACCTGCGATCTGGGCGATTTCTTGGTGCGGTACCGGGCGGATCACCCCGAGGCCGCCCCGGCCGCCGGGCCCCTGCGGGGCGGCGCGCCGAGGGCGCCGGTGAAGACTGGGGCGCGTCCGTCGGACCCCTTGGGCGCGGGCCTCCGCATCGCCTATCACCAGCCCTGCCATCTGAAGGCCCAGCAGATCGGCAACCCCGGGGTGGAACTCCTACGCGAGATCCCCGGCGTGGAGGTAATCGATCTGGCGGCGGGTTGCTGCGGCATGGCCGGCACTTTCGGCATGAAGGCCGGCACCTACGATCTCTCCATGCTCACCGGCAGACCGCTGTTCGACCGGGTCGCGGAGGCGGCTCCCGATCTCGTCGCCAGCGAGTGCAGCACCTGCCGCATGCAGATCACTCAGGGCACCGGGCTCGAGACCATCCACCCGATCCGTTTGCTGGCCGAGGCCTACGGCGCGTGAGTCGGCGTGGGGCGCGTGAGTATGCCGCCTAGGCCCCAGCCGGCAGCTTGTCCCGGGGCGGCTTGATCCGGCGGGTCCTGTCCCGCCGGATCAAGACATATGCCAATGCGGGAGCCAGCACGACGACCACCAGAGCGATGACCTGGGCCTCTCGCAGTCCCCAAAAGACAGGGTCGTTGACCCTGTAGAACGAGATGAAGAAGCGTCCCAGGGAGTAGAGCCAGAAGTACAGCAGGATGGCGAGACCGTCGGTCTTCAGGCGGGGCATGGCATAGAGCAGGATTCCCACGATCACCAGCAACCAAATTTGTTCGTACACCGGCGTGGGATGGGTCGGCACCCCTAGCAGGTCATCGGGAATGAAGGAGGCGGGGTTGACATAGACGAAACCCCAGGGAAGATCGGTGGGATAGCCCCAGGTGTCTCCGTTGATGATGTTGGCGAACTTGCCGATGATCTGCCCCACGGGGAAGGCCAGAGCCGTGCAATCCATCACCCGGAGGACCGGCAATCTCTTCCACCGGCAGTAGACGATGAGACCGGCCAGCCCGCCGAGAACCACGCCATAGATCGCCAAGCCCACCAGCTGAAGCCCGACGATCTCCCCGGGGTTCTGCCAGTAGTAGCCCAGGTGATCGAAGATATGGACCACCCGTGCTCCGATCACTCCGCAAGGCACCGCGATGACCGCGATACCCAGCGCGTGCTGGCGGGAGATGCCGTGCCGCCCCAGTTGCCAGGAGAAGATCACGGTACCGACGACGACCGCGACGACCATGATCAGCCCGTACCACCGGTATTCCAGAGGTCCAAGCGTTCCGATGATCGGGTTGATGTCTATGGTCACGAACTCAGTCCCCTCGCCGGCCGGGCCGCGCGACTATCGGTTACTTGTCACAGAAAAGCGTACCGGCTTTGGCCCAGTTCTCGCGCGCGTGGTCCTCGATGATCACGTCTACCTGGTCAACGGGAGCGCCCGTCACACGGGTGACCACTTCTGTGATCTCCTGGGCAAGTTGACGCTTCTGCTCCGTGGTCCTGCCGGTGAGCATCTTCACGATCACCAGGGGCATGCTCCCCTCCTCGCTTTGTTGGTTCCGGAACCGGAGCTCTGCGCCGGCTCTCTCCGCTGACACCCTACTCGCCGTATTCTCTCACCGCTTTCTCGAAATGAGAGGCCGCCTTCTGCAGATCAGCGGGGATCATCGCCGGATAGAATTCGATGGCGGCTTCTAGCGCCAAGAAGAAGGGCTCCGCCACCTTGACCATGTCCGTCGGCTCCGAGATGTCCAGAACGACGAGGGCAGTCCGCTCCCCATCGATCGCCGTGAAATAGACGGCTTCAGGCCTAACGTCCCCAAGGAGGTTCCTACGAAAGTCGCAGCTGCGGTGAAGAGCAGTGAGCCTACCCTGCATCGGGCCGCCGAGACTGGACGAGGAGAGTATGATGTGGTTACCAAAAGCATCACTCCTACGCAAGGTCGTGATCGGCATGCCCCGCATCGGTCTTCGCGAACTCAAGATCCACGCCTCGGAGGTCCTGCGGGACGTGCAGGAGAATCGGGCCCGCTACATCATCACCAAGCGCGGAGAGCCGCAGGCCATCATCGTCCCCTATGCGCCCGCCGAGGAATCCGAGCCGATCGACCGTCAAACGGCATGGACCGGTCTCGTCGACGCGCTCGACGAGGTACGCAAGAACTGGACTTCCCCTCTCACGGCCGATGAGATCATCCGTGATATGAGGCGTTGACCACTGTGCCCAAACCGCTGACGATAGACGCCAGCGTGTTCGTCCGTGCTTCTACCCCGGACGAAGGCGGATTCGAAGAGAGCCGGGCTTTCCTGCTCGCTCTCGGTCACTCCCTGCAGCCGATCATCCTCCCTACGCTGTTGAGACCCGAGGTGGCGGGCGCGGTCAGCCGAGGCCTCCGCGATTCGAGCTTGGCCGCGGCAGTCCTAGCCGAGATCGACAGACTCCCGGGAGTGATCTTCGTGCCGCTTGACGCCGCTTTGGCGGAAGAGGCAGCCAAAATCGCTATTCGCAGTCGTAGTCGCGGTGCGGACGCCGTCTACGCGGCGACCGCGTCCCGCTTCGACGCCATCTTGGTGACGCTCGACAACGAGCAGCGAGACCGGCTGCCGTCCCAGATCATGGCTTGTTCTCCCTCCGAGGCGCTCGAGCGCTGGATCTAGCGCCCGTCTGAGCGTGACCCGCCCAGCCCTCGACCGCGTCGATCGTCTCAGCGCGGACGGGCATGGAACTCAGTAGGGCCGGCCTCTACTTGAGCCTTCCGAAGAGCCTTCTCCTCACCGCGGCCCGCTTGAGCCCCTGGATCCCCTCGGTGGGGTTCAGCTCTTTCGGGCAGGCCTCCACGCAGTTCATGATGGTATGGCAACGGTAGACACCGCGCTCGTTGTCAAAGCGCGGCAAGCGCTCTTTGCGGGCCTCGTCGCGAGAGTCCACCTCGAAACGGAAGGCCTTGAGCAAGGCGGCCGGGCCCAGGTAGTTCTCCTCGCCCCACGCCGAGGGGCAGCTCGAGTGGCAGCAGCCGCACAAGATGCAGTCTACCGGCATATCGATCTTCTTGCGCTCCTTGGGTGACTGGAGGATCTCCTTCTCCGGATCGGGGGAGTTCCGGATCAGCCAGGGCATGATGTATTCGTACTTGGCGAAGAAGTCGTCCATGTCGCAGACCATGTCCTTCACCAACGACAGGTGGGGCATGGGTGCCACTGTGACCATGTCCTCGGGGAGGTGCTTCACGTTCGTCTGGCAGGCCAGCCGATAGGCCCCGTTGATGTACATGGCGCAACTGCCGCATATGGAGGCGCGGCAGCAGTAGCGGAACGACAGGCTCCCGTCGAACTTCTCCTGGATGTAGAAGAGACCCTCAAGCACGGTGAGGTTGGCCCCCTCGTAGGTGACCGTGTACTCCTCCCAGTGGGGCTCCGGGTTCTTCTTGCTGCGAGGATCTTGGCGCTTTAGGCGAAACTTGATGTCAGGCATCAGTACTTCCGCTCCTGTAGCTCGAAGGGGCCGAGGGTGACCGGCTTGAAACCCAGGCGAGGACCGGGCGCATCGGGCTGGTAGTGAGCCAGGGTGTGCTTGAGCCAGTTCACGTCGTCGCGCGTATTGTGATCCGTCCGGAAGTGGGCCCCGCGGGACTCTGTCCGGGCCAACGCCCCCAGCCCGACGGCGAGCGCCAGATCGACCATGCCCTCCAACTCCACCGTCCGGATCATATCGATATTGAAGACGCTCCCCGTCCAACGAAGGCCTATGTTGCCGACCCGTTCCTTGATAGAGACGAGTCTCTGCAGACCCTCCTTCATGGTCGCCTCGTCCCGGAACAGTCCGTAGTGCTCTTTCATCACCTCGGTCATCTCGGTGCGCAGCGCATAGGCGTCCTCGGTGCCGGTCTTGGCTCCCAGCTCCTCGACCTTCCGCTCTATCAGTTCGACGGCCGCATATGCTGAGCGAGGGTTGGGCCGCTTGTCGGCCAGCCCCTCCAGATAACGCACCACTTCCGCTCCCGCGCGCCGTCCAAACACGATGGTCTCGAGCAAGGAGTTCCCGCCAAGACGGTTGGCTCCATGCACCGACACACACGCGCACTCGCCGGCCGCGTACAGACCGGGCATGACCGTGGTCCCGTTCACGTCGGTATCGATCCCGCCCATCCAGTAGTGCTGGCTGGGCACGACCGGTATTGGCTCCTCGATGGGATCCACCCCTTCGAAGTGAATGGCCAGATCGCGGATACCGGGCAGGCGTTCCAAGATCTTTTCCGCTCCCAGGTGCCTGAGGTCCAGATACACGTAACCTTGACCGCCGATCCCCCGACCTTCGTTGATCTCGGTCTGGATCGACCGCGCGGTGATATCGCGCGGGGCCAACTCCATGAATTTGGGCGCGTATTTCTCCATGAAACGCTCGCCCGCGTCGTTGATCAGGTAGCCGCCCTCGCCCCGAGCTCCCTCGGTCATGAGGATGTTGGTGGTAAAAAGCCCCGTGGGGTGGAACTGGACGAACTCCATGTCCTTGAGCGGCACTCCCCCGTGGTAGGCCATGAACATGCCGCAACCCGTACTGATGATGGCGTTGGTCGAGTTGCTGTAGGTGCGACCCGCGCCCCCGGTCGCGATCACGACCGCGTTCGCAGTGAAGGCCTCAAAGCCGCCGCGGATCATGTCGTAGGCCACGACTCCCTGGCAAACGCCTTCATGTACGATCAGCTTGGCCACGTACTGTTCGACGTAGATCTTGACCTGCTGCTTGTACGCCTGCTCCACCAGCGTATGGAGTAGGTAGTGGCCGGTCTTGTCGGCTCCGTAGCAGCACCGTGGGAAACCGGCCCCGCCGAACGGCCGCTGGGCGATGCGCCCATCATCGAAGCGACTGAAAGGGCACCCCCAGTGGTCCATCTCGTAGATGACCCTGATAGCGTCCTGGGTCATCTGCATGATGGTGTCCTGGTCGCCCAGGTAGTCACCGCCCTTGGTGGTGTCGAATGCATGCTTCTCCCAGGTGTCGTCGGCGCCCTCGGGATGGTTGGCCAACGCGGCGTTGATACCTCCCTGGGCTGCGCCCGAGTGGCTGCGGCCCGGATGGACCTGGGAGAGGATGGCCACGTCGATCCCGGCCCTTTTGGCCTCGATCGCGGCCCTTAGACCAGACAAACCCCCGCCGACAACGATCACATCATGATGGATCATAGCTTGCCCACCTTACCTAACTGATCCAGGGCCAGAGGGCCCAGGTTCCGTAAGCCATGAAAGCTATCCCGACCACCCAGAGGATGCCGGTGAGGGCCATGGCACGCTTGCGGGAGGTGAACCAGTAGTCCATGAGCACCATGCGAAGGCCGTTCAGCGCGTGATAGATACCGGCCGCCAGCAGGATGATGTCGACCGCGATGAGCCCCCCGTGCGCCAGGCGCTCGGCGATGTTGTCGTAGTTCAGTTCACCGATGTTGAGTATGTGCGTGAAGATCAGGTGGATGGCCAGCATGACGATCAGTAGCACGGCGGTGATGCGCTGGAAGAGCCAGGACCACATGCCGCCCCTGTGAGTGGAGATGGTCTCGGCTTTCAACTGGTCACCCCCTCACCGGTGACGATGAAGGTGAAGGCGACCCAGGCGAATACGGCGAAACAGACGACCACCACCGCCATGGCGCCCCAGAACAAGATCTTGTGCCGGTGCACCCCTATGCCGAAGTCCATCAGGATGATCCGCACCCCATTGAGAGCGTGATAGAGAACGGCCACCACCAGCGCCAGGTCCATGAGCACCAGGACCGGGTTATCGAACATCTTCATAAGGTCGTTCAGTTTGTCGAACTGCCCGGTCGAGATCACGATGATGTGTGCACCCAGATAGAAGACGAGGATGAGCCCGCTGATCCGGAATAGAAGCCAGGCCCACATGCCGGTCGCCTTCCAGAGACCGGCCCCCACATTGGCCGTCTCTCGAGGTTTACCGCTCAAGAATCCCCCTTCCTCTCGTACTTCTTGCGACCTTCCGTGTAGAGGTCACCTCCGTACATGTCGTTGATGACCACCACTGGGAAGTCCTTCACCTCCAGCTCTCTGATGGCCTCCGGGCCCAGGTCTTCATACGCGACCACCTTGACCGAGACGACCCGTTGAGCGAGGAGGGCGCCGGCGCCGCCGGTGGCGGCTAGGTAGACGGCCTTATTGCGCTTGAGGGCCTCCTTGACGGCCTCGTTTCGGAGCCCTTTTCCAATCATGCCCTTGAGGCCTAGGTCGAGCAGCTTGGGCGAGTAGGCGTCCATCCGGCCGGAGGTGGTGGGACCGATCGAGCCGGTCACTTCGCCCGGTTTGGTAGGTGTGGGGCCGGCGAAGTAGACGATCTGCCCGCGAAGGTCGAGCGGCAAGGGTTCCCCCTTGTCGATGAGCTCCACCAGGCGCTTATGGGCGGCGTCGCGGGCCGTATAGATGGTGCCGGTGATGAGCACGCGGTCGCCGGAATGCAGGCTCTCGACGACCTCGTCGGTGAGCGGCGGGGTGATCGGCCGATCCATCAGAGCACCGCCTCCTTGTGACGCGCCGAGTGGCACTGCATGTTCACGGCCACCGGCATGCTGGCGATGTGCGCGGGTAGTTCCTCAACGAAGACGTCGATGACGGTGATGGTGCCACCCAGACCGGCCGGTCCGATGCCGAGCGCGTTGCAGCGCCGTTCGATCTCGTCTTCCAACTCAGCCAGTCGTGGGTCGGGATTGACGGAGCCTACCTCGCGCATCAGTGCGTGCTTGGCCATGTAGGCCGCCTTCTCGAACGTCCCTCCAAGACCCACCCCCGCGATGACGGGCGGGCAGGGGTTGGGGCCGGCCTTGCTCACCGTGTCGACGACGAAATCGATGGCGCCTTGCCGTCCCTGGGAGGGCTTGAGCATGCCCAGTGCGCTCATGTTCTCGGCCCCGCCCCCTTTGGGTGCCACGATCACCCGCACCTTGTCCCCGGGAACGACGCGCGTGTGCAGCATGGCCGGCGTGTTGTCGCCGGTGTTCTTACGGGCGCCTATCGGGTCGGCGACGGCCGACTTGCGCAGATAGCCCTCTGCATAGCCTTTTCGCACCCCTTCGTCAACCGCCTCTTCCAGGCTGCCGCCCACCAGGTGCACGTCTTGGCCTATCTCGAGGAACACCACGGCCAGCCCGGTGTCCTGACAGAGAGGCCTGCCGGTATCCTTGGCCAGTTCGGCATTCTCGAGGAGTTGCCGGAAGATGTCTCTTCCCGTCTCGGATTCTTCCCGTTCGGCCGCTCGCTCGAAGAACGCCATCACGTCCTCGCCCAGATAGCTGCAGCTCTTCACAGCCAATCTAGCGACCGCCTCAGTGATCTGGGCGACGTCCAACTCCCTCACAACATCCCTCCTCGACTCGGGTACGCGCCCCCCGGCATTCCCCGCTGGCCACTGTACACTTTTTCGTGATCCACCGGAAGTCGGCCCCGGCCGAGACGCCCCGGGTGGGTGCCGTCCCGGGGCGTATGGCGACTGTTCCCGGGCTCCGCTACACTAGGTGCCGCTACGCGGCGACCAGACGACAAGGGACACTATGCGCATACTCTCAGGTACACAGCCCTCGGGCCGGCCTCACCTGGGCAACTACTACGGGGCGATCCGCCAGTACATCTCGCTCCAGGCCGGCAATGAGCCCTTCTATTTCATCGCCAGCTACCACGCGCTGACGGCGGTACAGGAACCGGAGCTTCTGAAGGAATACACCTTAGGTGTGGCTCTGGACTTCTTGGCCCTCGGCCTCGACCCGGACCAGGCCACTCTCTTCGCCCAGCAGGACGTCCCGGAAGTCACCGAACTAACGTGGATCCTCTCCTGTGTCACCCCCATGGGCCTGCTGGAGCGGGCCGTCAGCTACAAGGACAAGATCGCGCAGGGGCTCGCGCCCAACCACGGCCTCTTCGCTTATCCCGTGCTCCAGGCGGCCGACATCCTCATATACCTTTCCGACCTGGTCCCGGTCGGCCAGGATCAGAGGCAGCACATCGAGATGACCCGCGACATAGCCGGCAAGTTCAACCAGCAGTTCGGGGAGGTCTTCACCATCCCCGACCCGTACATCCTCGACGACACTGCTGTGGTCCCGGGCACCGATGGTCGCAAGATGTCCAAGAGCTACGGCAACGAGATCGGCATCTTCGACGAAGGAAAGACCCTCAAGAAGAAGATCATGTCCATCGTCACCGACTCTGCTCCGGTCGAAGCTCCCAAGGATCCGGAGCGGTCCACTCCCTTCTTGCTCCTGCGCCTTGTCGCCTCCGCTGAGGAGACCGCCGAGTGGGAGGCTCGCTACAAGGCCGGCGGGATGGGCTACGGCGAGGTGAAGAAGCGCCTGGTGGAACTGATAGACGAGAGCTTCGCCCCGTTCCGCGAGCGCCGCCGCGAGCTGGAGAGCGACCTGGACTACGTTATGGATGTGCTGGGAGACGGGGGCCGGCGGGCCCGGGCCGTGGCCCAGGAGGTCATGCATAGGGTGAGGGAGGCCACGGGTCTAACCACCACATACTGAATACGGAAGACATCGAGCCCCAAGCCTAATAGCTCGTTTCAGAATGACGTTTCGCCGACAGGGTGCGATCGGCGCGAGTGAGGCAAGGCGGCGACCGGGCGCTACGGGCGCGACTGAAGGACAGATGGACCGCTCCGCCCAGCGTGGACGAGGCGGCCGAGACTTCATTCTGAAACGAGTTCTAAGGAGGCCGACATGACGAACGACCAGATCGACAAGCCGGACTGCGACCAGCCCTGGGTGGGCGACCTGAACGATCTCGTGCAGTTCGCCGACCGCGGAATCGTCAGCAAGACACTGGTGGACTGCCCCAAGGTCAAGATCGTGCTGTTCGGCATGAAGACCGGCCAAACGATCTCCGGCCATTCAGCGGGTATGCCGGCCACGATTCACGTGTTGAGCGGCGCGGGCACCATCCAGTTGGGCGATGAAGAGTACGAGGGCAAGCCGGGGTCCATCTACTACATGCCGGCCGGGCTGTATCACGCCCTTACTTCCACCGACGATCTGGTGTTCCTGCTCGATCTCTTTCGGTAGGCGAGACCGTCGCCGTCAGCTGGTGGTCGTAGTCTCCCCCACCGCTTGGGGACTCACCCGAACGGTCCCCCGATACCATGGCGGGTTGTACAGCAGCAACGGCTCGTACCCGGCGGGGCCCTTGAACGTCAGCAACAGATCGAGCGAGGCGTTCTTGAGCAGACTACGTGGAAGCGGCCCTGAGAGCGTCGGTTCGATGCTCACCACCGTATCCCCGATCGCACACGCGAAGTCGTTCGGATCGACCCGGATGGGATCCGTTTCCCGGTTCTCCACGCGCACATAGGCCTGATAGAAGGATTCACCGGCCGCAGGAGCCGTGGGTGTCTGCTCGCTAACGCGCTGGGCAGGCACTGCCGGCTGGAAAGTAGCCTGTAGGGCCCGAACGGTCACGAGCGCAGACCCCACCTCGAGAGCATCACCCACTTCCCCTTCGATGTCCCCCGACTGCGCTCCTTCCCCCGTGGTGGAAGAGGACGTAGTCTCGCCATCAGCCCCGTTCTCGTCCCCATCGCAACCGGAGGCCACCGGGAGGCACACAAGACCGACCAACAACAGAAGCAGCGCCGAGATCCTGCGCCGCCGCGAGCTGCCTGTCCGCGAGCCGTGCGTCCCTGGGCCATGGGCCTCCGAGCCCCTCGAGTCTACCCCGGCTGGGGTCACAGAACCTGCGGGGGCTGAAGTCATAGATGTCAAGACGTGTCCGGACACGGCCCTATCATACGCGCAGGACTTGAGGGTTGACCATGTGTGGGACTGTGTCCCCGCGGATGGCTGCTATGGCGTTGCGGGCAGCCAGCTCGGCCATCCGCCCCCTGGTCTCCACGGTGGCGCTGCCCAGATGGGGGAGGAGCACGACGTTGTCGAGCTCCGCCAGACCCTCGGTCAGTTCCGGCTCGCGCTCGTAGACGTCGAGACCGGCTCCGCCCAGGTGGCCGGTCTTTCAGAGACTGCACAAGGGCGACCTCATCGATCACGGGTCCACGGGAGGTGTTGACCAGGTACGATCCCGGCCGCATCGCGCGCCAGCTCCCGAGCCCCGATGAGATGGTGCGTCTCCTTGCTCAAAGGTAGGTGCAGACTCACTATGTCCGCCTCCCTCAGGAGTTCTTCCAGGCTCGGGCGGTACTCCCACCGTGCGCCGGGCGGCAGGGACGCCGGGGCCAGCGGGCCACTCGCTCTCGTGTAGAGCACCCGCATGTCAAAGCCCAGAGACCGGCGGGCGACGGCCTGTCCGATGCGACCCATGCCCACGATGCCCAGTGTGGCGCCGGCGACCGCGCGCCCCAGCAGCATGAACGGGCTCCACCTTTCGAAACGCCCATCCCTGACCATGAGATCACCTTCGACCACCCGCCGGACGGTGCTCAGGATGAGGGCCCAGGTCAGATCGGCGGTCGCGTCGGTGAGCACACCGGGGGTATTGGTGACCAGGATCCCGCGCCTCGAGGCGGCGCCGACATCCACGTTGTCGATAGCCCACCGCCATGTTGGAGATCACCCGCAGTCGTGGACCTGCCGCTGCCATGACCTCCTCGTCTATGGTCTCCGAGAGCAGGCACAGCAGCGCGTCTGCGCCGCGTATTCCCCGCAGCAGCTCTTCCCGGGTGGGCGGACGATCCTCGCCACCCCCGGTGACCTCGAACGCTTCGTGGACCAGCGTGAAACCCGGCTCCGGGATGCGTCGGGTCAGAAACAATCGCGGCCTAGAGGAATCCATGGCCGGTCCAGTATATCCTTAGCGCATGCTTGGACGGATCCAGTGGGCACGTGCTCGTGGACCGACCCCACCATGGTGCGGGCCTGGTACCCGGCGGGCGTCCGCACCGCGGCAGACCGCCTTCGCTACTACGCGGCCCAGTTCGACACCGTGGAGGTCGATTCCACGCTTCTACGGCCTCCCCACGTCGGCCACGTCCCGCCTGTGGGCCGAGCGGACCCCGCCCGGGTTCGTGTTCCACGTCAAGGCTTTCGGCATGCTGACCAGACATGGGGTGCGGCCGGAGGGACTCCCGGCTCCGGTGCGCGCCGAGCACGACTTCGAACTCGATCGTTACGGCCGCATCCTGCACCCGTCGGCGGAGCTGCGCGCGCAGGTCTTTTCGCTCTTTTCCGAAGCCCTCCAGCCACTACGGGACCAAGGACAAGCTGGGGCTCATCCTTCTCCAGTTCCCGCCGTACTTCGTGGCCAACCAGAGCAATCGAGACTACATCGCCCGATGCGCGGCTCTGCTGCCTGCCCGACAGGGTGGCGGTAGAGTTCAGACATGCGTCCTGGGTGGAACCGGCGGAACTGGACGACCACACTCGATCTGCTCACTTCCCTCGGTCTCACCTATGTCTGTGTCGACGAACCTCGCCTGCCGGGCCCGACGGTCCTGCCCCCGCTCACCGCCGTGACCGCCGACACGTCGTATGTGCGCTTCCACGGCCGCAACGCCGCCACCTGGAACGCCCGGGTGGGCTCTGCGGCCGAGCGCTTCAAGTACTTCTACTCAGCCCGAGGAACTGGCCGAATGGGTGGAGCCCGTTCGCCATCTGCAGGAGCAGGCCCAGGCCACCTATCTCATGTTCAACAACTGCTTCGCCGACTACGCCCCGCGTAATGCCCAGCAGATGATGTCCCTGCTCGACCCTGGCCGAGCCGACGGGTCTCAGTGAAAGGGGTGGCGCCCCGCCAGGGGCCCCGGCCGACGACGCCCGAAACGCCGCGACCCCGGCCGACGACGCCTCGATAAGAGACGATCGTCCTTGACCCAAGCTCCGCCTATCTCCCGACGGCCCGGGTCGCCCTCGATCAGACCTTGGGCAGGTTCTTCATCGCCTCTTTGATCTTCTCTTCCGGGTACGCGTAGTCCTCGAGCTTGCCATCCAGGTAGTTGTCGTACGAGCCCATGTCGAAGTGGCCGTGCCCGCTCAAATTGAACAGGATGGTCTTCTCGTCGCCGGACTGCTTGCAGTCCTCGGCCAACTGCCTGACCACGGCGATGGCGTGATTACTCTCCGGGGCCGGGATGATGCCCTCGGAGCCGGGAGAAGCTGACGCCGGCCGAGAAGACGTCGTTCTGCATGACCGACCGCGCCTCGACCAGGCCAAGCTGGTGCGCATGCGACAGCATGGGGGCCATGCCGTGGTAGCGCAGGCCGCCGGCGTGGATGCCCGGCGGGATGAAATCGTGACCCAGGGTGTCCATCTTGACCAGGGGCGTCAGTTTGGCCGTGTCGCCATAGTCGAACGCGTAGACGCCCTTGGTCATGCTGGGGCAGGCTGCCGGCTCGACCGCGATGATACGGGTCTTCTTGCCTTTCTTGATGTTCTCGCCCACGAACGGGAAGGCGATGCCGGCGAAGTTGGAGCCGCCACCGACACATCCCACCACGAAGTCGGGGTATGCATCGGCCATCTCCAACTGCTCGATGGCTTCCTGGCCGATGACCGTCTGATGAAGCAACACGTGGTTCAAAACCGATCCCAGGGAATAGTGGGTGTCGTCGCGCTTGGCGGCCACTTCCACCGCCTCGCTGATGGCTATTCCCAGGCTTCCGGGAGAATCCGGATCCTGCGCCAGGATGGCCCGGCCGCATTCGGTGGTGTCGGAGGGACTCGGTATGACCTCCGCTCCCCACACACGGATCATGCTCCGGCGATAGGGCTTCTGGAAGTAGGAGACCTTGACCATGTACACCAGGCACTCCATGCCCAGAAGCTGGCAGGCCAGCGAGAGCGCGGAGCCCCACTGACCGGCGCCGGTCTCTGTGGTGAGCTTGGTGATGCCTTCCTGCTTGTTGTACCAAGCCTGGGCAATAGCCGTGTTCGGCTTGTGAGAACCGGCCGGGCTCGACGCCTTCATACTTGAAGTAGATCTTGGCGGGGGTGCCCAGGGCTTTCTCCCATCGCGCGGCTCGCATCAGCGGGGTCGGGCGCCACAGCTTGTAGATCTCCCGGACCTCGTCAGGGATCTCGATCCAGGGCTCCGCCGACATCTCCTGCATGATGAGGCCCATCGGGAACAAGGGAGCCAGGTCGTCGGGACCGGCCGGTTGCAGAGTTCCCGGGTGGAGGGGCGGCGGCGGGGGGGCGGGAAGATCTGGCGCAATGTTGTACCACGCCGTCGGGATTCTGTCTTCCGGTAGCAGATACTTGATCGCCATGCCTTTCTGCCTTTCCATCCTTTGGGGGGCGTGTAGGGATGCAAGGTAGCACAACGCCAATGAACATGCATCGAGCGCGGGTAACAAGGGTATGCTAACGGCGACAAGATTCACCGTGCCATCGGACCCAGGAGGCACAATGGCTATCCTCCCCACCTTGACGCCGGATACGTTGGAATTCGTGCTCCTCTCGTTCGAAGGACCGGATGAGTACGCTATGGCCGGCGGACTGGGCGTGCGCATGAAGGAGTTGGCCCTCGAGCTCGCTCGTCAGGGTTACCGGACGCACTTTGTGTTCGTGGGCGACCCGCATCTGCCCGCGCGGGAGTCCCCGGTAGAGAATCTGACCCTCCATCGGTGGTCACAGTGGCTTTCTGCCCACTACCCAGCCGGTGTCTATCAGGGTGAGGAGCCGAAGGTCGTCGACTGGAACGAGCAGCTCCCCGGCTTCGTGGCATCCAGACTGGTGGCGCCGGCCGCCGCGAACAGGCGCCTGACCGCCATTATGGCCGAGGAGTGGCACACGGCTTATGCCACCTGCCAAGTCTCCGACCGCCTGTGGGTCGATGGACTGCGCGACAAGGCCATCATCCTTTGGAACGCGAACAACGTGATGGGTTTCGACCGCATCAACTGGGGACGGCTTGACTTCTGTACGCAGATCACCACCGTCTCCCGCTACATGAAACACGTCATGTGGGACAAGGGGGTCAATCCCTTGGTCATTCCCAATGGCATCCCCGGCGACCGGATCCGCCGGGCCGATCACGCGTTGATAGGCCGGCTGCGGGCCGCTCTCCCCGGGCGAGAGCTGATCTTCAAGATCGGCCGCTTCAGTCCCGACAAGCGCTGGAATATGGCTGTTGAGGCTGTGGCCGAAGAGAAGAGACGCGGCCGCGACGTAGCCATGGTGATCCGGGGCGGAATCGAACCACATGGGATGGAGATCCTTGCCAACGCGCGCGGTCAGGGTCTAACTGTGGTCGACGTCAAGCTACCACGGGAAGTGGACCAGGCTATCAGTGCCCTGGCCGACACCCCCCCGGCCGACATCTACAACCAGACCAGTTTCATGAGCGACGAACTCGTCTCCCTGCTGTACGAGGGCTCAGACGCCGTGCTGGCCAATTCCGGCCACGAGCCGTTCGGGCTGGTGGGCCTGGAGGTCATGGCTGCCGGCGGGATCGCTTTCGTGGGTTCGACCGGCGAGGACTACGCCGTGCCCTACCTCAACTCGGTGGTGCTCGATACAGATGACCCCTCCGAGATAAACGTCGCCTTGGAGTTCTTGCGCACTCACCCGGAGGTGGTCGCCCGGATGCGTGCCGATGCCCAGGAGACCGCCCGGAGCTTCAGTTGGGACAACGTCATCGCGGACAGCCTGGTGGGCAAGCTCGAGTACGTCGCCCTGCGCCAGGTCGTGAACCCGCCGGTCGGCGATCTCCCCAGACCCTCTCGCGAGCCCCGGACCATGGAAGCCGCAGTCGGGAACGGAGAAGGATGCGACTCGCTCCCTTACGGCGGTCAATCGGTGAGCCGGCGGCTGCCGGTCAAACCCCGGTCCTCGACTCGCAGCCCGAAGCCGGCCGAGGCCCCGGCCGAACAGGAAGGGCCTGTGATCGAAGAGCCGGGAGCCGCGGCGGCCGGCGCCGCGCCCGCGACCCAGAGCAGCCCCAAGACCAAACGCAAACCGGCTCGCTGAAGAGCCCGGCTCGCTTAGGAGCGATCATGGCCGAGAACCTGGTCACCTACTGTGTGATCCATCAGCCTCGCCGTATCCACCTGCCGGCGCAGGTCATCCCCGCGGGCACCAAGCCCGGCGCGATGGCTCCCTACCTGTTCGACGATCGCATGAACCGCCGCTACTTCGAAAAGGTCGCCCGTTGGTGCTACTACCCGGCGGTCGACATGTTCATCGACATGCTCGACCATGGTTTCAAGCTGGGCCTGGGGTTCTCGGTCAGCTTCCTCTGGCAGTTGCGCCACTGGGATCGCACGTTGGCCGAACGTTTCCGCAAGCTGGTAGCCCACCCCAACTGCGAATTGGTGGGGGTGGAGCCTTATCACAGCTTCGTCTTCGCCATCGACATCAAGCTCTTTCAGAGAGAGATGCACCGGGGCAAAACGTACGCCGAGGAGTTCTTCGAAAAAGAGATCTGCGTCACCGACACCACAGAGATGGTGATGAACAACGAGATCTACTACGCCCTCCTGCAGTCCGGCTACAAGGCCGGGGTCCTCGATGGCCGACCCTGGGTGATGGAGTGGCGGGAGCCCACCCATCTCTACAGTCATGGAGGGCGCAGTCTCGCTCTGTTCTGCCGACACCATCAACTGTCCGACGACGTCGGCTATCGCTTCAGCAACCGCACTTGGTCAAGCTATCCCCTTCGTGCCGACACCTACGCCGCCAACCTGCGCAAAGCCTGGGGCGACTTCGTCTTCATCGGCTGGGACTTCGAGACCTTCGGCGAGCACCACAACCTCGACACGGGGATCTTCGAGTTCATGCGCGCCCTGCCTTCCGAGCTGAAGAAGCACGGAGTCCGTTGCCTGCTGCCGAGTGAAGCGCTGGAGGAGTTCGGGAAAGGTAGTCTGCCTGACTTGCCCCTGCCCGAGTTCGGCACAACGTGGGCCGGCTCGGGAGGAATGGAGTTCTTCCTTGGCAACGCCTCGCAGCAGGCTCTCTTCCGGCTGATGCACTCCGTCCTCCACAAGGCGCGTCTCACCGGAGACCGCACGCTTGTGGACCTAGCTCTGTGGCTGCTGCAGTCGGACAATCTCCACCTTATCCAATGGGCCGGTCGTTCCGGCTCCGAGGCTGAGGTTTCAGCCTATTTCACTCCCGATGAGTGGTGGGATCTCGGCCCAGATCGCATCCTGACCGAGCAACAACGTGTATACACCAACTTCCTCCGGGCGATGGACGCCCACGTGTGAGCGGCTGCGCGTCGCATCCACGTCATCGTTGAGTCACCAGTCCCGCATGCCTGAGCCGCTACATGCCTAGGCCGCTACATGTAGCATTCGTCTGGCACATGCACCAGCCGTACTACCGGTCGCCCGGCACCGGAGCGTTCGCGTTGCCTTGGGCGCGGATGCACGCCCTGAAGGACTACCTGGACATGGTGGAGACTCTCGGCCGCTACCCCGAGATCCACCAGACCTTCAATCTGGTTCCCTCTTTGGTGGAACAGTTGGAGTGCTACGCCGCCGGCGATTTCGTGGATGTCTACTGGGAGCACACCCTCAAGCCCGCCACCGAGCTCCGCCCGGCCGAGCGGGCTTTCGTCGTGGAGCGCATGTGCGAGCACCCCGATCATCCCCGGGCGCGCTCCCATCCCCGATACCTCGAGCTTGCCCGCAAGCGGGAGGCGCACGCGTCCCACGGGTGGGAAGCGTGCGCCCGAGCTTTTACAACCGACGAGCTCCGCGACCTACAGGTATGGTTCAATCTGGCCTGGTTCGACCCTGAGGTCCTTGAGAGCGGAGCCCTCTCGGGCTTGGTGCATCATGGTCGAGACTTCACCGAGGAGGACAAGCTGCTCCTGGCCGAGGTCCAAGCCCACATCCTATCCCGCACCCTCCCGGCCTATCGCGCCGCTGCCGGCCGAGGGCAGATCGAGATCTCCACGTCTCCGTACTATCATCCCATCCTCCCCCTCCTGGCGAACAGTGACTCAGCGCGCATCGCAGCGGCCGACACGCTGCTCCCCCCGCGGCGCTTCGCTCATCCCGAGGATGCCGCCGAGCAGGTCCGAACAGCCGTAGCCAAGCACACCGAGGTCTTCGGGCAAGCTCCGAAAGGCATGTGGTGTTCGGAGCAGGCCGTCGGTGAAGACGTGATCCCCCTCTTGATCGATGCCGGCCTGAAGTGGACCATCTCCGACGAGACGGTCCTTGCCCGGTCTCTTTCCGGCGCGGCTGCGCCGGCGGTCGCCGGCTTGAGCGCGCCCTGGACGGCCGGTCCCGGTAGGGACGCCTCCTCCGTTGGACACGACGGACTCATCCTGGAGGGGCCTCCCAGCCCAGCCACCTTGGCATCTTCCAGCCGCCTCCCTCCCCAAGTTCTCTATGCCCCCTACCGGCTTGAAAGGGAGGAAGGTCGGGTCGCCATCGTGTTTCGCGACCACACCCTCTCCGACCTGATTGGCTTCGCCTACCAATCCTGGGCGGCCCGCGACGCTGCCGCCGATCTGCTCCACAGGCTGCGGGAAATAGGAGCGGCCCTCTTCTCAGCCCCTCGCGACCCGGTTGATATACCGCTCGTCACCATCGCCCTGGATGGCGAGAATGCTTGGGAGTACTACCCACGTGACGGGCGTGACTTCCTCGAGTATCTCTACGAAGGCCTGAGTGCCGACACCAGCTTCCGCTGCGTGACGATCTCGGAGCATCTCAGTGAAGCACCCCCCAACCGATCTCTAGGATGGCTACATACGGGCTCCTGGATCGGCGGAGACCTGCGCACGTGGAGCGGTGACAGAGCCCACAACAGCGCGTGGGAAGCGCTCCACCAAGCGCGGGACCTTGCAGCCTTTCGCCGCCGAGTTGCGCGACAAGACGGGGGGCCATCGGGTTTCGAGACGGAAGGGGACTTAGCAGAATCGGCCTGGCGCCACATCATGATCGCCGAGGGCAGCGACTGGTTCTGGTGGTTTGGCGACCATCATCATAGCGACCTGGACCACATCTGGGACCGCGATTTTCGCCGCCATCTTCAAGAAGTCTATCGGATCCTTGGGGAACGCGTTCCGGAACGACTCTTTCTTCCGCTTCTGGAACAGGCGCCGTCAACACTGCCCTCCCGCCCTCAGGCGGAGCTGGATCCGGTCATCGACGGCCTTGTGGGCATCGGTCCTGATGGCGACGGTTCGGAGTGGGACGCAGCGGGCTATCTGGCCCCGGACCTTCCTTCCACGATGCAACGCGCGGAAGGGACGCAGATCCGAGCGGTCCGGTTCGGTTGGAGCCGAGGCCGGTTGTGTTTGCTGGTGGTCCCGGGGTCTTCGACTCTTCTTGCCGGCCTCGAGATCGAGGTCCGTGTGACCCGCATCGAGGGGGGAGACAATCCGGTTTTCTCCATAACACTGGAAGAGGAGGGACGTGCTGGAGTAAGCTGCATGGAGTGCAGCGGCCCGGCAGTGGAGGCCGAAGTCGCCTGGAGGGAGGTGGTCGAGATATCGATCCCATCGGCCATCACGGGTGTGGCCGCCTCCGAGCTGTCCGGTGTGGTTCTGCGCATCGGGCGTAGCGGGCTGACCGAGCACGTGTTTCATACGGCGGGGCTGGCTTCTCTGGGGTGGGGAGAAGAATGAAACGATTCGACATCATCACGTTTCTGAGCGACTTCGGCTGGAACGGTGGGTACGTCGCCGCCTGCGAGGCCGTCATCACCCGAGTGCGCCCGCTCGCCCGAGTCTCAAACATCTCGCATGAGGTCGCGGTGGGTGATGTAGCTGCTGGAGCGATGATCCTTGCGCGTGTGGCCCCGCTCTATCTGCCCGCCGTGCACCTGGCCGTCATAGACCCGGGAGTGGGGATGGACCGCCGGCCGCTTGCCATCACCGCGGATCGCGGGGACGTTCTGGTCGGCCCCGACAACGGCTTGCTCATGCAGGCTGCCGAGGCTCTCGGAGGCCTGCGCGATGTCTGGCTCCTCGATCCAGAGCGGGTGCGCGCCGAAGCCGGCCTTCCCCCCGCCGCGGTCTCATCCACGTTCCACGGACGCGACGTGTTTGCTCCGGCCGCTGCTCTATTCTCTGAGGCCGTCGATCCGGCCCGGTGCGGTCTGGCCCTGGACCCGTCTGCCCTTGTGCGCCTGACCCCGCCTGTTTGGCGGATCTCCCCAGAAGGAGCGACGGCCCAGGTTGTCGAGATCGACCGTTTTGGCAACGTGGGGCTGGCTCTGCCCTTCGATCATTTCGCACCGCAGGCAGATACCCTGACGGTGGAGATAGAAGGGGAGGGGCTGCCCGAATGGACAGCCCGATCCGTGCAGACTTTTGGCGAACTCCGCCCCGGGGAACTGGGACTCCTTCGCGACTCCTGGGGGCAGGTCGCTCTGGCGCTCAACGGGGCGAGCGCCGCTCAGCTACTTTCGGTGCAACGGGGCATGACCGTACGACTGACAAGACCAGCCGCCCGCCCATACGACCCACCTTCTCTCGGCCCAAAGAGTGGCCAAGGATAGCGAAGCCGGGAGCCGCAACAAGCGGCCATCCTCCCCGGCGCCATCAGCCTCGCGCCCACGACCGGCGCGCTCGGGCATAGTCGGACCGGCCGTCCGCACGCACGATTCGCCTCCGGCGCGGCGCCCCTCCTACACCGAGGGCGCCTCGCGGGTGGAACGCCCCTCGCGGGTGGAACGCCCCTCGGACACCGCGCATCCTCTGCAGGCCAAGAACTTGCCGGCGGCCGAAGACCAGCCCCCGATGACTTCACAGTCCCTCCTGGCCCTCTACCGGCCCGACCTCGTCCGAGTCCTCGCGGCAATGGATGTTCCCTCCTACCGCTACGCTCAGGTCTGCGAGCATCTCTTCCGGCGGCCGCTCCGTCGTTTTGCCGAGGCCACCGTGCTGCCGAGCCAGATGCGTGTAACCCTCGAGCCATTGGCCGCTTCCACTCTCACTCTGACCGAGACCCGCACATCGCCCGACATCACTACGAAGTTCCTGCTCCGGGGCCAAGATGGTTCACACATCGAGACGGTGGTCATGCGCTACCCTCAGCGGGCCACCGTCTGCATCTCGAGCCAATGTGGATGCCCGGTGGGATGCGGTTTCTGCGCCACGGGAGCAATGGGATTCCGTCGCAACCTCTCGGCGGCCGAAATAGTCGACCAGGTGCGCACGGCGGCGGCCCTGATGGAGAAGGAGGGCCGCCGCATCTCCAACCTCGTCTACATGGGGATGGGTGAGCCTCTTCTCAACCTGGGGCCGGTACTCGACTCCGTCCGCATACTGACCCACCCTCGTGGGCAAGGACTTGCCCACCGAGGGTTGTCCGTCTCCACCATCGGCATCCCCCGCGGGATCCTTCGGCTCGCGCATGCTGAGCCGCAGGTCAACCTGGCCATCTCTCTGCACGCCGCCGACGATCACACCCGGGCCCTCTTGGTCCCCAAGAGCTACCGGCACACCGTGGCCGAAATCCTTGAGACCGCCTGGCAGCATTTCGACCTCACCCACCGCAAGTTGATGGTCGAATACGTCTTGCTAAGCGGCATCAACGACTCGACGGACCAGGCCCGTAAGCTGGTGGCTCTCCTCCGAGGACACGTGGTCACCGTGAATCTGATGGCATGGAACCCGACCTTTCAGCGTGGCGAGGGGTCTGCGCCATTGGTCGGGCCGCTCGTCGCCGACACTTGTGCCTCCGCTCAGGCTTCACGGTTTCGACCTGCTACGCCCGCTGCCATCGCAGCCTTCAAGAACACCCTTCTCGCCGCGAACGTCGAGACGATCCTTCGACACAGCAAAGGTGCCGGCATCCAAGCCGCCTGTGGGCAACTCGCCGGTTGCTACGCGCCACCTGCTGAGCAATCGTAGGAACAGCGTCGGCCACGGCGCCGAGGTCGCAACAACGTGTGCTACTGCCTCGAACGACGGAAACGCAGGCCGAGACAAGTCGGTCAAGGTCGCGCTTATGGTAAGATGGTCAGACCGGCACTCGCCTCCGCCGCGCCGACATAGCCGGCGGCCCGCGGCTGCGGCCGCCTGTTCCCAAGGGTCCTCAGTACTCGATGCCCTTTCGAGCGGGCACACCTTGATCAAAAGCGTGCTTGAGACATCGCATCTCGGTAGCAGTATCCGCCGCCCCAATGATCTCCGGCCTGGCATCTCGCCCGGTGATTATGATCGATAGCCCGCTTGGTCGATCCGCTAGGAGAGTAAGCACTTCGTCTACCCCCACGTAGCCCTCCGCGATGGCGCAGTTCAACTCGTCGAGCACCACAAGGTCGTAGCGCCCCGATAGAGCGATCTCCTTCGATACCGCCCAGGCTTCCTTTGCCAACCTGCGTGGCTCAGAGGGGTCCTTGGCCAGCCAGGTGAAGCCCGAACCGATGCGCGTCACCTCGATGTCGGAGCATGCTTCGACCGCTTTCACCTCACCGTAGTCCCATACCCCCTTGATGAATTGGACGATTGCCACCTTCAGGCCGTGACCCGACGCCCTCATCGCCGCACCGAAGGCCGCCGTCGTCTTCCCTTTCCCCTCGCCCGTGTATACGATGATCCTGCCTCTGCGCAGCATCAGGTCCCTTCTTTCGGTCACGGTGGGCCTGTCTACTTGGTTCTCGGTTTCCACATCGTGGGAGGTCTCCCGGCGACCCCGTCTGCCCCCCAGACTACAACGGATAGGACTGTCGTTGTAGAGGTCGGAGGAAGAGCGGACGCTCACGAGGCGCGACCATCCGGGGTCTGGGCACACTACCGTTGAACGGGCAGGTGCTCGCTCTACGCGGGGGGCGAACCCTCCAACCCGACCCGTCGCCCCAGCCCGGAGATGCTCGGGATGCTCACGGAACCCGGTTCCGCCACCAAAGCCAGCATGACGTCTGGGGTGAACGGGGCGAGCACGACGGTCATCTTCTCGAACTCGACGGTCATGGTGTCCAGAAAGCCGGCTTGGACCTGCAGTCCAAACCGCTGCGCAGTAGCCACGGTATCCATCACGAGCGCCGCGATGCCGGCTGCGTCCACCTGATCGCGCGCCACGCTGCTGATGGTGAGCCCCTGATCGGAGACGAGCATAGCGGCCCTCATCCCCGGGATTCGCAGGTACTCCCTCAGGGCCTGTTTCAAGGTGTCGATCCGAGCCGGGTCCTCAGCTCCCGCCATTATCATCGCTCCTCTTCAAACCCGGCCCCAACCAATCGCGCGCGCACTGAGATGGCGGCTTTTTCGGCCTGCCCTCGTTCCGCATAGCGGATTCGCAGACCCTTGGGACGAGCGGCTATTTCCGAGACGAACATGTTGCTGCGTTCGGGCCCGGGATCCCCGCCTTGCACCAAGCCTCTCAGGGGCCACGACACCATAGTATCTCCGGTGAGGAACAGGTTGCTGGTCTCCGCCCGGGTCAAACGGACCGAGAGGACCATCTCCCATGCCCCGCTTGCCGGCTCAGGCTCTATCGTCAGACTGTATCCCACAGGGCCATCATATCTCAGCGGGTCAAACTGGTCGACAGACGGTTCGACCCGGTCGGCACACGGGGTTCCTCGTAGGCAGGGCGGCAGCTCTCATCGGCGGAATGGCACCCCGTTTGCACAGGGTCTGCCCCTCTGCCGGCAGGGCCGCCCTCGCCCCGCTCCACGGCCACGCGTCAGCGAACCAAAGCGTACGTGATCGTAACCGTCGCGCTGATATCGAGATTGGCTGCGCTGACGGGGACCTCCGTCACCTTGCCGCCCCCACCGGCCTCTTGGGCATACATATCGCTGTACATGGGGACGATGGGCTGCTCTATGCCGCTCTCGGTCATCGTCACGACCTCTCCCACTTTGACTCCCTGTGCGCCGGCCAAAGCCTCCGCCTTACCCTGAGCATTGGCGACCGCCTTTTTCAGGGCTTCCGTCACGGCAGCGCTGTCCTCGGCCAATCTCCACACCGGGCCGGACACGTTGGTGACCCCCGCCTCTACGGAGGCCGCCAGCACTTTCCCCACGGCGAGGGCGTCCGTCAACGTGACTGTGATAGTGTTCTGAGCCCTGTATCCCGTGAGGCTTTCCTTGCCGGTCTGCGGATCGTAGGTGCGGACCGGATACAGCGAGACGCTGGAGGTCTCGATGGCCGTGTCTTCCACTCCCTCGGCCTTGAGTCGCTCCATGACCTTCTTGGTAGCTTGAGAGTTTGCATCCAGGGCGCCACCCGGCTCCGGCGCTTCGCTCTCCACCGACAGAGTCAGAACCGCTTCGTCCGGAGCGGTCGTGACCGTGCCCCTGCCGCTGACGGTGATGGTGTTGGGAGCCCCTGCTGCGATCTGTGGTTGGCCCGTGACCATCGTCGCCTCCTCCGAGTCGTCCCCACACCCTGCCATCAACGCCACCGCAGAGACTGCCCCAACTAGCAACACCAAAGTGACCCATCGTGCCGGCCCACCGTCGAGCAGGCGGGTGTGCAGTCGGGAAGGGCGTCCGTGCTCCCTCGGTCCGAGACCCTCGTCAACCCGCCGCCGGTGCCCCTTCGAATCCGGACTCCCGCTCATGACCCACCCCTTTTCGCGTCGAACGCCCCGGTATTCATTCAGCGATCGTCCCACCATGTGGTCGATCAACAATGCCTGAGACGAGAACCGTGTGGACCGCAGTTCCAGCCGAAGGCGCTCTGGCCAGGTCCGTACGAGTCATGTCCGCAAAGGCAGGCGTCAGGGATTCAGACGATCGACAAGGCCTTGAAGCTCGTCCGCGTCCTTGAAGGGTAGTTCGACCACTCCGCCTCCGCCCCTCATCCTGACCCGAGGAATCACCCCAAGGGAGTTGAAGAAGGCCTCTCTGACTTCATCGACGATCTCCGGGTCCAGCAACGGACCGGCTGGGGCCGCCGGCGATCCCGCTCTCTCTGTCAAACGACGAACCTCTGCCTCGACCTGACGCACGGACATTCCTTTGCCTACCGCTCGGCGGGCGAGTTGCAGCTGCACTCCTCGCTCGTTCAGCCCCAGAAGCGCGCGTCCATGACCCTCGGAGAGGGCGCCATTCGCCAGCGATTCCTGTATGACCGCCGGGAGCTCGAGCAACCGCATCTTGTTCGCGATCGCCGAGCGGCTCTTGCCTACCCGAGCGGCAAGACTCTCCTGGGTCACCCCAAGGTCCTCGAACAACACCCGCAGGGCATACGCCTCGTCAACCGGGTTCAGCTGTTGGCGAACCACGTTCTCCACCAGGGCCAGCTCGAGGCTCTCCACATCGGAAGCGTTGCGGATGATCGCAGGGATGACCGTATACCCGGCTTGTTGAGCGGCACGCCACCGGCGTTCCCCCGCGATAAGTTCGTACCCGTCCTCGACTTTTCGGACGATCACGGGCTGGACGACGCCGACCGAAGCGATCGACATGGCCAGTTCCTCGAGGGCGGCAGGTTCGAACACGCGACGGGGCTGCCTCGGGTTGCGTCTGATCACGCGAACAGAAAGGTCGACGATGCCCGTGTCGCTCGTGGGCCCCGACGCCGCAGCCGCGGCCTCTTCTGTGAGACTTACTCCTTCCTCGACCCCTTCGCCGAGAAGAGCAGCCAGTCCTCTGCCTAGAGCCGGTCGTTTAGCCATTGCTGACAACCTCCAAAGCAAGATCGAAATAGGCATCGGATCCGACACAATGTGGATCCCACATCGATACGGGGAGCCCATGGCTGGGCGCTTCAGCCAGTCGGACATTGCGCGGCACCATGGTGCTGAAGGCCAGGTTCGGGAAGTGGGTACGGATCTCCAGCTCCACTTGCCGGGCGAGCGTGGTCCTAAGATCCATCATGGTCAGCACCAACCCCGCTATCCTCAACGCAGGATTGAGGCGCTCTTTCACCGCCGTAATGGTCGAGATCAGCTGGGCCAAGCCCTCAAGAGCGTAGTACTCGGCCTGAACCGGGATTATCACTTGGTCGGTGGCCACGAGGGAATTGATCGTGAGCAGGCCCAGGGAAGGCGGACAGTCGATGAACGTGTAGCGGTACTTGGATTCCAGATCCACATGCCCGCTCAGAGCGTCTCTCAGCCGCAACTCCCGCCTCTCGAGAGCCGGAAGCAGCACACTGGCTCCAGCCATATCGGGAGACGAGGGAGCCACGTCCAGACCCGGTACACATGATTCCCTGATTATCGAGGCAAGATCGTGCTCTCCCATGAGGACCTCGAGCATGCTCGGTTCACCTTTGGGGACGCGGACCCCCACGCCGTGGGATGCGTTCGCCTGCGAGTCCATATCGACCAGCAAGACCCGCACCCCCGATTGGGCGAGGCTCGCCGCCAGGTTGATGGCCGTGGTGGTCTTCCCCACCCCGCCCTTCTGATTCGCGATGGCGTAGATCAGAGTCGTGCCTTTCTACGAGCAGGTGCTTCTGCACCGGCAAGGTCTCCGTTCGGGCCCGGCTGCACGCTACGACGAGCCTTCGCGCTAGACGCCTGCGACCTCCGCATCCTCAGCTACCAAGAGGACGTTTTCCGGGTATCCCCGGCCGACGTGGATATCGGTCTGGTGTCGGGCGAGTTTTGCGGGCAAGATATGCCAGGCGATTCTCCGCGCCTTGGAACGGCCGCAACCGCACTACCTCCATGGACCCAGAGCCCAGTATACCCAGAGCTGCCTCAGCGTGAATACGCTCTTGGTCCGATATCGTCCCCTTCATGGCCACCATTGTGCCCCCCTCGACGAGTAGCGGGAGCGACAACTCGGCCACCACCGGCAGCGCAGCCAACGCCCTCGATACGACCACATCATGTGCCTCGCGACCTTGGTTACGGCCGTACTCTTCCGCCCGGGCCCACCGGACCTCGACGTTTGTGAGAGAAAGCGCCTCAGCAGCCCGCTCGATGTGAGCGCACTTCTTGCGCTGCGACTCCACCGCCACGACGTGCACTAGGGGACGGGCTAGGGCAAGGACGAGGGCAGGAAGGCCGGCTCCCGAACCGAGGTCGGCCAAGCGCTTCGCCGATGAGACGCACTCCAGATCAAGGAGCGAGAGCGAATCAAGGAAATGCACGCGCTCGACCTCTCGAGAGTCTGTCACCCCGGTCACATTGAACCCGGCTCCCAGTATGAAGTCGCCCAGGAGAGCAAGCCGCTGCTGGGCCCGTTGATCGAGCCCGCGCTCCGCATAGGCCTGTAACTCAGTAAGCTCCAAATCGCCGCCCGGTCAGCGATCGAGAGGGGCCGGCTCCGCGCGGAGGCCCATACCGCCCGGGTTCTTGCTGGACCGGTTCTTGCTGGACCGGTGCAGGTGTACGAGCAGGACGGACACGTCGGCAGGGGACACTCCCGGGATCCGCGAGGCCTGTCCAAGAGTCCCGGGACGCAGCCGGTTCAGCTTGTCCTTCGCCTCCCATGTAAGCCCTTCCAAGGACCAGTAGTCGAAACTCGCCGGGATCTGCAGCGTCTCGGTCGCGCGGTGCCGCCTTACTTCAGCCATCTGTCGCCGGATGTAGCCCTCGTATCTCGCCTGGATCGCAAGCTGCTCTACCACATCAGGAGAAGCGGACGAGATGCGATCGCAGTCCTCCTTTGACACGAGACGGAGCAAATCCTCGAAAGAAACCTGCGGTCGTCTGAGGATCTTGGCTGCAGCCTGGGACTCCTCCAGGGGGGCGGTTCCGAGTGCTTCAAGGAGCGTATCTGTCGTATCGCTCGATTTGACCTGGACCGCGTCCAACAGATCCGAGTACTCCTTGATCTTGCGCTGCTTCTCTTCAACCAGCGAGAGCTGCTCGGCGGTGAGTAGCCCCAGAGCGTGCCCTAGAGATGAAAGCCGCTCGGCGGCGTTGTCGTGGCGCAAAAGAAGACGGTATTCGGCTCGAGAAGTGAACATCCGGTAGGGCTCGTCTACTCCCTTCGTGACCAGATCGTCGATTAGGACGCCGATGTAGGCTTGGTCTCTGCGCAGGATGAAGGGGGGCTGGTTTCGAGCATGGAGGGCAGCGTTGATTCCCGCCATCAGACCCTGCGCAGCAGCCTCCTCGTAGCCCGAGGTTCCATTGACCTGTCCGGCAGAAAAGAGCCCTTTCACCGCTCTTGCCTGCAGCGAAAGCGCCAGCTGCTCAGGAGGGAGGTAGTCATATTCGACGGCGTAGCCGGGCCGCACCAGCCGGGCCCTTTCCAGGCCAGGAGTGGCGTGGATGATCAGTTCTTGCACAAACACCGGGAGACTGGTCGTCAATCCCTGGAGATACATCTCCTGCGTGGTCACACCCTCTGGCTCTACGAACACCGGATGGTGTTCCTTCTCGGGGAAGTTGATCAGTTTGCGGTCTATCGAAGGACAATAGCGAGGTCCCTTTCCACTGACGGAACCGCTCTTCAGCGGACTGAGATGGAGATGTTTGGCTACGACCTCGTGGGTCGCGGGGGTGGTATGGGTCAGAAAGCAAGGCACCTGCCGGCGAGGAGCCGGAGCGTGCCAATGCGAGAAGCACAGATCATCAGAATCACCGGCCTGCAGCGCCATGCGCTCTCTATCGATGGTCGTCCCGTCGATGCGAGGTGGTGTCGCGGATTGAAACCTATCGAGCGTCAGACCGACCTCGACCAAACTCTGAGAAAGGCGTTGGGCCGGGAGTTCGCCCACTCTCCCAGCCGCGTAGCTTCGGTCGCCAATAACGACTTTGCCTCGCAAGAAGGTGCCGGTGGCCAGAACCACGGCTTGCGTTCGCAACCGGCGGCCGTCGGCCAGTTCCACCGCCCTGATTGTTTCACGTGAAACATCAAGAGCTGCCGCCTCACCCTGGACCAGGTCGAGACCCGGCGTTCGCGCGAGCGTGAGCTTCATCCAGTCCTCGTAGAGTCGCTTGTCGGCCTGAGCCCGCAAGGCTCTGACCGCCGGCCCCTTGGAAGTGTTCAACATCTTGATCTGAATGAACGAGCGATCGATGTTCCGCCCCTGTTCCCCGCCCAGCGCATCGATCTCGCGCGTCAGTTGACCCTTGCCGACCCCCCCCACTGCCGGGTTGCACGGCATGAGGGCGATGTTGTCAAGGTGGAGCGTGACCAGTGCGGTGCGGCAGCCCATGCGTGCCGATGCCAGCGCTGCCTCGCAACCGGCATGCCCGCCACCCACTACGACGACGTCGTACGTCCACTCTCCGTATGTCGAGATCACCCGATGATCCCTCCCTGCGTTCCAGGCTGCGATGCTGCGTTTGGCCGCCCCGAGGCAGGAAAGCAGCAGCAACCAGGCGGGCCGCCGAAGAGCGACGCCCCGGCACCACCGCAGTAACGGCTTTTGCTTTGGCTCCCTGAGTCGACCCGGCTATTGATCCCGCAGCACGCCTTCACGTCCTCGGCGCCGACTTCGGCGGCGCCATCGTTTCGACAGGAATCGCCGTCTCGCTCGCCAGGGTCGCTCACTTCCGGGTCGGGGCAGTCACTTGTACCTCTGACTTCGCCGCCCCTCTTCAACAGCGCTCGTGCCACCGCGGCGCCGACGAGCGCCCCCGATCTGAGACTGCCCAGATAGGTCGAGGCACCCGCCGCCCTTCCGGCCACCCATACCGGAGGTCTTTCCCCCGATTCGAGTACCAGCCTACCATCCGGCCCAAGGTTCTCTACGACTCGCGCACGCACTGTATGCTCGAGGCGGCTCGCGAGCGCGCCTTCACTGCCGCCTGCTCCGGGTTCCCCGAGGATTCCAGCAGCCGCACCGTGGAGAGCGCGCTCTCCTTCGGGAGAGAGATGGATCTCGGCTGTGGCCCTCCCATCAGAAGACACCAGCGGTACCGGCACCCCGTCATCTCCTTCGGCAACGATCATCTGGTCGATCGGGAGCTCTTCACTCCAATGTACGGCCGGCGGATAGGATCGAGGCCAGCGGCTGCTCGAGCCGTCCATGCCCTCAATATCGCTCGTGGAGGACCCAACCGAAAAGGCCTCCGCCAAGACCCGTCGAGCCTCTTCCAGTCCCGGCCGTTCATCGCCCGGATGACAGATCCCAGCCCCTCCCGCAAACGTACGGACGGCGACCATCTTTTCCGTTCTTTGGCCCGAGTTCGCCTCCGCGACGAACTCGACCAGCCCCGCGACCGTGCTCGGAAAACGCGCCCCCACTTCAAGGGCAACTTCACCGAACGACGCTCCCAAGGCCTCCAGCGCGCTCCTTAGCCCATCTGCGGGGGTCTCGCCGTACCGCCCTCCGCGCGGCGAGTCTGCTCCCACGGTGATGCACCCGCCAAGTCCAAGCCCAACAGCTATGATGACTGCATCGGCTTCGAGTATCTCCCCAAACACCGTCTCAACTGCGGCCCTGGCCGGTTGTTCTTCTTTCGAGTCCGAGGAATCCTGCGAATCCTGGTGTTGACAGAACTCGATTCTCAAATCGGTCGCCAGACCCTGCCTGAACTGGAGCCCCGGCATCCGTTCCAGAGTCCGCTTCGTCTCGATGCTGACCGCGCGCCTATCAACGATCAGCACGGGAACCCCACTCTCGGGCGCCACGGCCGAACTCAGCCAGGCCTGTCGCAGAGCGACGGGCAACATGCCCATGATCTCAGCGATCTCGCGCCAACCACTTGGTCCTGCCGCTATCTCCGGACCGTACCCAGGCAGGTTCACTCTATCCAGAGCGCTGTTGAGAAGCGTCACCTGCACTCCTTCGCCGGCAAGGACGGCCGCGCACGCGCAACCGGAGACCCCCGCTCCGACTACGACCGCAGTCGGCTGCTCTCGCGATCTCAGCCGCGTTTCTGCTGCTGGTCTCTGCACAGAGCCCTCCACTACTTGCCCAGGCAGAATCGGCTGAAGATCTCGTCCAACAGATCAGGGGTCAGGTCCTCGCCCGTCATGCGCCCCAGTGCTTGCGCTGCCGCCCTGATGTCCTCGCAGACGAGCTCTTCGTCCCTGTGCTGGCTGGCGCCCGATAGCGCCGCCTCGCTGCAACCCAGGGCTTCGGCTACGAGAGCGCGTTGACGCTCCGTGGCCAGCACCGGCTCTTCAAGGTGCAGCCCCTCGCCGCCCGTGATGATTCGCTGAATGACGACGCGCAGGTCTTCCAGGCCCTCTCCCGTCAGAGCGGAGACTACACAGTCGTATCGTGCGTTCGTGCCGACATCACCGATGCCCAGGGAGGGCATACGCGCACCGGCACCCTTCCGCGCTCCCCCTCCCAATGACCCCTGGTCCTCCAAGAGGTCGTTCACGACATCGGTTCCTCTGCCCCGTATGAGATCGCTCTTGTTCCCTACCATGATCGATCGAACCGGATCAAGGCTCTCGAACAGCTTGGTGTCGGCCTCATCCCAGGGAGCCGAGAGATCGAACACGGCCAGTACGAGGTCTGCCTGTTCCATGGCCCGCACGGAACGCTCCACTCCCAGTTGCTCCACCTGGTCACCACCACTCCGCATCCCCGCGGTGTCGACCAAGTGAATGGGGATGCCCCCGATCTCCATGAGCTCCTCCACCGTGTCGCGTGTCGTTCCAGGTATATCCGACACGATAGCCCGTTCCCTCATGAGGAGAGCGTTCAGAAGAGAGCTCTTGCCCACGTTGGGTTTGCCAACGATGGCGGTCCTCACCCCTTGTTCCAGCGCGCGGCCTACGAAGGCGGTGCGCAGTAGGTGCGCCAGCTCATCGCGCACGGAGCTCAGGCCTTCCGCCAGCGACTCCCAATCCAGCGAGTCCACATCCTCGTCGGAGAAATCCACCGTGGCTTCAATGTGCGCAAGAAGAACCACCAATTCTCTGCGCAGGGAACGAAGCTTGTCCGAAAGCCCACCCTCCAACTGGCGCACCGATACCCTCAACGCTCCCGAGCTGCGCGCGGCAACGATCGCAGCCACGCTCTCGGCTTGAGTCAGATCGATCCGCCCATTCAGGAAGGCCCGCCGCGTGAATTCCCCCGGCTCCGCGAGCCGGGCCCCCAGACGGACCATCAACCGCAGCACGGCCCGCTGCGCGGCCAGGCCCCCGTGGGAATGAAACTCGACTACATCCTCACGGGTGTACGAGCGCGGAGCCCGCATGACTGCCAGGAGGACCTCGTCAACGGGCACGCCGTCATCAGGGTCCACGACTCTTCCGTACAGCAGGCGGTACGTCTCCCCCTTGATCCAAAGGCATACCCCGAGCAGGGTGGAAAGCGGACTCGGCGATCGAGATCGCCCCCGGCCCGCTCATCCGCACGATACCGATGGCTCCTAGTCCGGTAGCCGTCGACACAGCAACGATGGTGTCTTCGCCCCAGCCTGCATCTTCAGGCTCGGCTTCACCCGCCGCTGGCTCGTCCACCACTTTGGGCTCCTCCGCCGCCATCGGCTCGTCCACCACTTTGGGCTCCTCCGCCGCTGCGGGCTCGTCTGCCGCGGTCGGCTGTGCGGTGAGGTTCTTCTGATCACCGGGCGCGTGGGACATCTGACTTTCTTCTCGCTGGTTTGCGTTTCTCGGTGATTCTTGGCGGTTCTTGCAGTCGGGCGGATCCTGGGGCTGAGATGATGCCAGAAAACGCGCTAGGCGACCACAAACGCGCGCCCCCCGGATGCGGACGGGTACGCGTCCGCATCCACGGTTCAGCCGATCACGGCATGCTTCCGCTACTCGGAATGCACCCGTCGGCAAACCGGCACCAGCTGGCAAACCGGAGGCCACTTAGAGACGCCGGCGCACTTCTCGGAGCAACCTCGCAGGTGGAAGACCGCCTCGCGCGCCTCACACGACTCGCGCGCCTCACACGACTCGCAGGCCTCGCACGCCTCGCGGGCCTCGCACGACTCGCGGTTGCCTCACGCAAGCCGCCTAACCACGAGGTCAACGCACGGGCGAGATCACCACCGAACGGTTGGGTTCCCGCCCCTGGCTGGCCGTGACCACGTCATTTCGACCCTTCAGCGAGAGATGGACGATCTTCCGTTCGGCTGGGCTCATGGGGGCGAGCTCCACCGGCCTGCCTCGCTTGATAGCTTCCTGGGCCTTGCGAAGAGCTACCCGCTCGATCTGTTGCCGCCGCCGTTCCTTGTAGCCCTCAGCGTCTAACTCCACATGCTTGCGCCGTGCGTGCGCCCCAGGGAACACGGCGATGCTCGCGAGATACTCCACGGCGTCGATCGTCTGTCCTCGGCGGCCGATAAGGATACCCAGGTCCTCCCCGGTGATTTCCGCACGCAGTTCATCGGGGGTTTCGCTGAGGCGCACCTTCGCGGTAAGTCCGAGCTCCGTCACCAAGCGTTGCAGAAACGCGCGCAAGCGCTCGGCCTCCGCGCTGTCGGCCAACCCGTCTTCGCGATCGCTTTGATCGCCTGCCTCGGCATAGCTGTCGTCGTATTCTTCGCTCTCTTCGTAATCGACTTCGGATCCGTCGACGAGCAGTTCCGCCGGCTGGGCATCTGCCCCAGGACCGTAGAAATCGAACACTTCGTCCACGAGCGCGACCTCAACGATGGCATCGACGGCGCCCGCTCCCATGAACCCCTCCTCCGGAGGGATCACGATGGTAACTTCGTATTGGTCCTCAGCTAGCTCTCCCGGCGCGAAATCAAGTTCGGCCAGAGCTCTTTGGACGGCCTGCTCCACTGTTCGGCCGCTGGCCTTTGCTACCTGTTGTCTTCCTTTGCGTCCCTGGTTTCTTGCCACTGCTCTTGCCTCCACTCTTCCCAGCCGAAGCCGGTGGCGTCACGGCGGTCCCCTTGGGCTTCGCAGCCTTCTCCTTGGCTGGAACCGCAACGATCGGCACCGGGCGTGGCATGACCTTCTCGGCGGTGAACTGCTGAGCTATAGTCCACAAGTTCGATGTGAACCAATAGATCATTAAACCTGCAGGCCACTTACCTATGTACATGAAGATTCCAACGATGATCGGCATGAAATAGGCAATCATCTTTTGTTGACCAGGGCTCTTCCTGGCGGTTTGCCAAGAAGCAACAAACTGGCTTGCAATATAGAGGAACATCAAAATAATACTGAACTTGGTGATATCGGGTATCCACAACCAACTTACAGGGTAATCGGGAGAACCCGGAGCGAACGCGCCGGCCGCGGAGCCAACGGCACCCTCCGCTACTGTTTTCCCCGCGTTGTTCAGCATGATGAAGAGCCCAAAGAAGACGGGAAGCTGGAGCAGCAAGGGGAGACAGGAGCTGAAGGGGCTGACCTTGTTCTCCTGGTAGAATTCCATGGTCTTCTGGTTCAGCAGTTGGCGATCATTCTTGTACTTCTCCTGCAATGCCTTTATCTCCGGCTGCAGGGCCTGCATCGCCCGCATGCTCTTGATCTGGCGCCACGTCAACGGAATAAGGGCGATCCGAACGATCACCGTGAGTAGCACGATCGACCAAGACCAGTTGATCCCCAGGTTCTCGTGCAGGAACGTGAGGATGTAGAAGAAGAAATCTGCGAGCGGCGAAAAGAGATTGTAGATGCTCTGCATGCCGCCCCCTAAGCCGTCCCCGTCCGGTGACGTCTCAGCCCGCGCTTCCGCGGCATCGCCCGGGGACCACCCGGGTCCTCCCTGGGACGAGAAGCAAATAGGGTCTGACGTTCAACCGGGTCATATCCCCCGTGGCTCAGCGGGTTGCACCGCAGAACACGCCACGAAGCCAGTACGAAACCGCGCAACACGCCGTATTCCGTAATCGCATCGATCGCGTACTGCGAGCAGGACGGGTAGTACCTGCACCGCCCCGGCAGCCCAGGCGAGATGAAGGTCTGGTAGCCGCGAACGCCCCAGACCAAGACGATCCTGACCGGATTCCAACGGCCGATCACGAGGATTGCCTACGTTCCTCTCCGGAGACGATCAGAGAGGCTTTGCGAAAGACCTCCAGCATCTTGGCCTCCACCGCGGCAAAGCCCCCGGTCTCGAGCAGTTCGACAATCGGCGTCCGGGCGATCAGAACGAAGTCCATGTTTCCCCTGAGAGATCGGCCGTTCGCACGGTAAGCCTCCCGTAAGACACGCTTGATGCGATTCCGGTCGACCGCTGTCCCCAGCCGCTTGGAAACGGAGAACCCGACTCGTGGCCCGACTACGACCTCCGCCGACCCGGGTGAAGAGCGCTCAAAATAGTATAGGACCAAGAACCTGTTGGCAACAGATCGGCCCGAGCGATAGACCCGGGCGAAGTCCTCAGACCTCGAAAGCCGGCCCCGGGACCGATCCACACCGGTCAGGCCGAAAGACGTTTGCGACCCTTGTCGCGCCGGCGCTTAAGCACCGCCCTGCCGGCGCGTGTGCTCATGCGGGCCCGGAACCCGTGAGTCTTCTTGCGTTTTCGCTTGTTGGGCTGGTACGTCCTCTTCACGTTTCCTCGCTTATAACTCTAGCGCCGCAGACACCGCAAGCCTGCGGGCACGCTGTCAAGACCGTCCGCCGAGCCACCTCGGGATCCGCTCCCGGGCACGCTCTTGAGAACCCTCCTGAGAAGGGGGCGAAGTATACAAGTCCGCTCTCTCCCCGTCAATCACGGTCATCGCCAATCAGTGCGATGGGCGATCTGGGCCGGTGGGGGCACGCCCTAGGCCGCGAACGATCGGAGGACTTCTCGGATACGGGCTCCGCAAGTGTCGATCCGCTCGCTTCGTCAACTTCCCGCCACAGGCGTACACAGGCAGCTGGGGATACTGTGGAAAACATGGGGTCTCAGCTTTTGTTTGTGCGAACGTCCTCGGCATACCTGTGGAACCAGCCCCGTATGGACCCGCTCTCAGCGCACGCCACAGAACCCTCTACCCCGTCTTGCGTGAGCCACTCTCGCACAATCTCCCGCAACCCGCGGCGTCGCCGACTTGACGCGGCCACGAGACGGGCCGCGTCGCCTCCCCGGGGTTTCCTATCGCCCTGCTCGCCCCGCACCGGAAGCACGTCCATAGCGGCTCCCTGGCGCGTCTATCGTCCTCGATACTACCCGCGACGCCTGAAAGGACTGTTGGGTGCAGCCCCCTGCCCCTGTGCGCGCCCCCGGCGGCAACCCTGGGCCATCTGGGGCCGAGGGACCTCCTCAAGGTGGCACTGCTCGCGCCGGGAGAAATCGACTTTCCCCATTTTCAACAGAAAAGCTGGTCTATGCGGCCATCACGTTTCTCCTTTCTGCACTTTTTCCACACCTGTGGACATCCCTGTGGATAGACGGGCATTAGATCCTGCAAAAGCCCCTTCTCCCCCCGAAGACATGGGCCCGTTCCGAGGCGCTTTCTTCAGCAAAGAATCGGAGATTCCGTACTTCTGTTCCCGGCAAGGCTGTGGAAAATCACCCATTTGCTCGATACAATGGCGGAGCGTTTTCGGCACGTGCCGGACCTACCTCGCGCAGGAGACCGAACACCTCGTCATGATGGTCGAACCGTCCCTTCAGACCTCCTCCCCGGCTGAACCGCCGGCAGTCGCCGTCGCTCCCATTCCAGACCCGATAGACGCCGTGGCAGATCGCTCCGACGATTACCGCGACGACCTGCGGCGTATCGACAACCCGGGGTTCGACGATCCAGGAGGGACCCTTATCTCTGACCCTCGCGGGGAACCGCCACGCATAGCGGTGTACGGCGAACCGAGCACTCCCCCCGTCGTGGTTCCGATCACCGACATCCCTTTGACCGATGGCCAGGTGCCCGCGCTGATCGAGGCTCTCACCAACCGAGCCTGCGATCGCGCCCGGGAGTTGGGAGGCCGGCTCCCCATCACGGTCTTTCGCGAATTGGTCGAGAACCTGGTCCATGCGTCGTTCGCCGGGGTGGTGATCACCATCCTCGATCAGGGCAACACTCTGCGCGTCAGCGACAGGGGACCGGGGATCCCCGACAAGGAGGCCGCTTTGCGCCCAGGCTTCACCTCCGCGGACGTTGCTGCAAAGCGATTCATCCGAGGGGTCGGCTCCGGCTTCTCAGTGGTCAAAGAGACTCTGGCCGGACTGGACGGGGTCCTCGACATCGAGGACAACCTGGGTCGGGGCACGGTCGTCACTGCCCGGGTGAGCCCACTGCCCGACACGCCTCTCGCGCCCGCGGTGCTCCCGGCCTATAATCTCTCTGAGCGCCAGCTTAAGACCCTTCTGCTGACGGTGGAGCTTGCTCCGGTCGGTCCGACCCGGATCGCCCAGGAGTTGGGCGTGTCTACCTCGACCGCGTATCGAGATCTTGTCTCGTTGGAGGATGCCGGCTTTGTCACCTCTCAGGCGACCGGACACCGTTCGGTGACCGAGTCAGGATTGGCCTATTTGGACGTCGTGCTCTGAAAAAGGCGTCGCTCCGCCCGGAGCCCGCTGGATCGCACAGATTGCTAGGGAGAGATGATCGTGGACTCAAGGAGCGTAGATCCTATCTGGGAGGAAGCTCTCAGCATCATCTCGCAGCAGATCAACGAGGGTACCTTCCGTATCTGGTTCGAACAGACGGTCGGTCTGGGGCTGATCGACGACACCTATGCCGTTGGGGTCGCCTCCGATTTCGCCAAAGACTGGATCGAATCTCGTTTCCATGCTCTGATCGCGGACGCCGCCTCCCAGGTCGTCGGTCGACCGGTGCGTTGTGAGATCGTTGTCTCGCCCGACGTGTTCCGCACCGTCGCCCACGAGGAGGCTGCCTTCACTTCTTCCCATGAGCAGGCCCTCGGCCCGGACTTTGGGGCACCCCAGTATAGCCCTGGCGGTGCGTCGGCGGGCTTGTCCTCGCCGGCCCGCCGGCGAGGACAAGCCCGGTCCGCCTCCGCCACCGGCCAGGGCAGCGGCTCGCTCGGCACTCTTGCTCCACGATCTTCCGCGGGGGCGTTGACCGACGCTAACCCGGTGGCCTCCGGTCTCATCGACAAGTACACCTTCGACACGTTCGTCATAGGCCCGTCGAACCGCTTCGCACACGCCGCTGCGCTGGCGGCCGCTGAGACTCCGGGCACCCAATACAACCCACTGTTCATTTACGGAGGAGTGGGCCTGGGCAAGACCCACCTTCTGCAGGCGATCGGCCAGTACGTCACTCATCACAGCCCTGGGCTACGGGTACGCTACGTCACTCTCGAGACGTTCACCAACGATTTCATCAACTCACTTCGCGACGACAGTATCGAAGGCTTCAAGAACAAGTACAGGACCATCGACGTCTTGTTGATCGACGACATCCAGTTCTTGCAGAAGAAGGAACAGACCCAGGAGGAGTTCTTCCACACGTTCAACACGCTCTACGACGCACAGAAGCAGATCGTCATCACGTCCGACAGACACCCCAAGGGCCTCGCCACATTGGAGGACCGACTCGTCTCGCGCTTCGAGTGGGGGCTGATTACCGACATCCAACCGCCCGACCTTGAGACACGAGTGGCCATCCTGCGTAAGAAAGTACACAGCGACGGCATTCCGCTTGCCGACGACGACGTCCTGATGCTCATCGCCTCACGAGTGCCCACCAATATCCGAGAGCTGGAGGGGTGCCTGACCCGGGTGGTCGCCTTTTCCTCTATCAACAAGCGTCCGATCGATGTCGATCTCGCTCATGAGGTGCTCAAGGATATCCCCGAGACGGCCTCCACGCGTGTCACCATCGACCTCATCCTTTCGATTGTAGCCGAGTCCACCGGTGTGTCAGTGACGGAGATCACGGGTGACAAGCGCTCTCGCCCAGTCGTAGAGAGCCGGCACTTGGCGATGTATCTCGCTCGGGAGCTCACCGACCTAAGCCTTCCAAAGATCGGGGATCGAATTGGGAACCGTGATCACACCACAGTCCTACACGCCGTGGAGAAGATCACAAAACTCATGCAGCAGGACCGAGACCTGTACAACCGGGTTCAGCGATTGACCGCTAAGATCAAGAGCGCCTGATGGCGTCTCTTCCACAGTCACCTGTCTATAACCTGAGTACACCTTGTGCAGAGAGACGGTCGCGCACGCCCCTTTTCTCTACCCTCCCAGAAAGCGCCGCTTCGTCCACCCTCCATCCCCAGGCAGAGCTGCGCTTCCCCATCGACCTTTCCCTGCTCCGAGCGTGGCTACCTCAGCTGTCAACATCTTCCACAGTACCTACTAAACCAGCTATATTTCTTTCTAGAGATCTTAATAATAGTAGGCACGATCTAAGCCGCATCTAGCCGACCTCCATCGACGTGACCTAGGAGCACCGATGAAAGTCATCACACAGAAGACGGCGCTTGTTGAGTGTTTGGGAATTGTCAACAAGGCGGTTTCCTCACGTAGTTCGATACAGGTGCTTTCCGGCGTGCTCGTCGAGGCCCGTGAAGAGGGGATCATGATGTCTGCCACCGACATGGAGATCTCCTTGAGAGCGCCGCTCGCGGGACACGTAGAACGGCCCGGGTCGTTAGTGGTCCCGGCTCGGATAGTCACGGACATCGCGCGCAGCTTGCCCGCAGGGGAGGTGACGATGGAGCAGCGCCCCGGAGAGACTCAAGTCGAGATCCACGCGGGAGAATCAATGTTCACCCTGCACTCACTGCCGGCGGTGGATTTTCCCCAACTTCCGAGTCTGGCCGGCGAGGGCTTCACAGTCAAGAAGCCCGCCTTCATCGAGACCGTCGATCGGGTGGCGCCCTCGGCATCCCGCGATGAGACCCGGCCCGTGCTTACGGGGGTGCTCATCCAGTTCGCCAAGAACTCCGTGCGCATGGTGGCCACTGATAGCTACCGCCTTAGCGTGAAAGAGACCCCCGTCGAGTCGTCGTTGACGGAGAAGCTGCAGTCCATCGTTCCCGCTCGGACTCTCCTCGAGCTGTCCCGCATCGCGTCCAGCGTAAGCGATGAGACCATCACCATCCTGCCCACGGAAAACCAGATACTCTTCCATGTCGGGGGTGTGTCCCTGATCTCCAGGTTGATCGACGGCCAGTTCCCCAACTACAAGCAACTGATCCCCGAGACGTTCGACTACGAGGTGGCGGTCGACCACGATGAGCTGCTTGAGGCGGTCCGGCGCGTGGGACTACTCGCCCAGAAGAACACCCCCCTGCGTCTGCGCTTCTCGAGCAACACCCTGACGGTGTCGGCGGAAGCCCAAGACGTGGGCAAAGCGCACGAAGCCATGCCCATCCAATACTCGGGAGACGATCTCGAGATAGGTTTCAACCCGGAGTTTCTCGAGGCCGGTGTGGCCGCTGTCAAGGAGTCTCCCGTCTATCTCAGGTTCATAAGTCCGCTGCGGCCTGGTCTGATCAAGGGAGCGGGTGACGACTTCATGTATCTGGTCATGCCCATTCGCTTGAACGACTAGAGCCCGGTTGCGCCGGCCGTGGCCGCTCCGACGCCCATAGCGGTCGACCTGCCCATCACTCTGGGCCAATTCGTCAAGCTGGCCGGGCTTGCGGCGACAGGGGGCGACGCCAAGAACCTGGTCACTTCCGGCTCGGTGCGGGTGAACGACGAGGTGGAGAAGCGCCGGGGACACAAGTTGGCTTCGGGCGACATCGTGCAGGTCGGGGAGCAGAGGGCGCAGGTACTCCTTGCACCCGCGTGCACGCGGCCGACGCGCTTCGGGGAGCGGACCTGAGCCTTGTGCTGCTGAGGAAAGTGCGGCTCACCAACGTCCGCTCCCGCCGGGCGCTCGAGGTGGGCTTGGGACCGGGTCTGACGATCCTGGTGGGACCGAACGGCGCCGGCAAGACCACGGTGCTGGAAGCCGCCGCCCTTGTGCTCGAGGGGTCGATGCTCAGGCCGGGGACTATTCGCGATCTGATCCGCCGGAGCGAGGATTTCCTCCGGGTGGAGGTCGAGTTGCTCGAGGCAGGGACGACCACCGTGGCTGCCGCCGCCCACTCCCGAGCGGGCGAGCGCCGTCTGACCGCCGATGGAGCTCCGCTGGACGACGCCTCCCGGTGGCAGGGTCTGCTGCCAATCCGCACTTTCGTCCCCGACGACTTGCGCCTCATCAAAGGCAGCCCTCGGAGGAGACGCGAATACCTGGACAGTCTGGCCGGACGCTGCGACCCTGCCTACCCCGGCATCTTGCGCCGCTACGAGGAGGCGCTTTCTCAGCGGAACACACTACTCCGGGCCTTACGGGGCGGCGACCAAGACCGTCAATTCAGCCCCTGGGAGTCGATCTTGGCGCAGACGGGACTAGCGGTATCCCGCGGCCGTGAAGCCGCGCTGGCCTCCTTCGTGGGCCTTTTCCAGCGCACACACGCCGATCTCACCGGCGAGGCCGTGGATGCCTTGCGGCTCGTGTACCGCACCAACGTCGCCGGACTGGACGAGACCGAATACCGATCGAGGCTTGCGCAGACCCGGGACGTCGATCGGCAACGCACCTATACTCACCTGGGGCCGCACCGCGACGATCTGAGATTGACGTGCCGCGACCTCGATGTCCGCGAATGTGCTTCTCAGGGCGAGCAGCGCGCAGCTCTCCTGGCCCTGGTGTTGGCGGAGTGGGACTACTCGTGCGGTCTTTCGCAGTGCTCGTCACAAAGGCCGTTGCTGTTGCTGGACGATGTCATGAGCGAACTGGACGAAGACCGCCGGAGGGCGCTGGTGGCCCTGCTGAGACGTGGCGGCCAGGCCGTGATCACCACCACCGAGCTTCGCTATTTCTCGCCTGAGGAATTGGCCGACGCCACAGTGGTGGAGCTCTCGCCGGAGTGAAGGCGTGACGAGAAAGCCTGCCGACTTCGAACGCTTGGGAGACCTCCTGAAAGACGCGCGCGCTCCGCTTGCCGGCGGTGCCGACACCAGGGACCCGGAGGCTGAGCAAGGCGGCGGAGACGAGAGCAGGAGCGCGGCCAGACTGTTGGCTCTGGTCTGGCCCGAGATAGTGGGCGAGGAGGTGGCCGCCAACGCCAGACCTGTCCAACTGAGGCAGGGCAGATTGGTGGTCAGCGCTTCCTCCGCCTCCTGGGCGCAGACCCTCCAACTCATGGGTGACACGATCATCAATCGCTTGAATGAACGCCTCGGCGGGGGGGCCGTGGACAGGGTCGTGTTCCGTCACGCGGGCTGGGAGGAGAGCGGGGGCCGCACCCTTGCGGGACCGGGAAAGGGTGGACCGGCGACCCGTCCGACGGTGGAAGAGGAGGCTGCGGTCGCCGGGGTGAGAAAGCTGGGCCTCGAGCCGGAGCTGGAGGATTCGATCCTGCGAGCGCTGAGGGCCTCTTTCAGACGATCCTGACGCCTGCGGGAGATCCGCGGAGAGCAGGATTTCGTACGCTGACAGCGCATTTCTCAAGGTGGGGAAAGGGGTCGGTGTGGTATCATATGAAAGGCAAAAACCGCACCCCCCATAGCGACAGGTCGGCCCTTTTTCCAGCCTCCCGGGAGCACTGCCATCGGCGGCGCGTGGGCGGGGGGTGCCGGTGCATGGATAGCCGCATGAGTAAGCCGCATGAGTAGCCGCGCGATGCGGCTGCGGGGTGAGAAAGAGGGCGCGTAGGTTTGGCAGAGCACTCGTACGACGTAGGCGATATCCAGGTCCTAGAAGGCTTGGAGCCCGTCCGCAAGCGGCCGGGCATGTACATCGGGTCCACCGGACACCGCGGTCTCCACCACCTTGTCTACGAAGTGGTGGACAACTCTGTTGATGAGGCCCTGGCCGGCTACTGCACCCGCATCGATGTCACCATCGGCGCAGACTCGTCGGTACTGGTGGTGGACGACGGTCGGGGCATCCCAGTCGGCAATATGCCGCAATACGATCGCCCGGCGGTCGAGATCGTCATGACCAAGCTCCACGCCGGGGGCAAGTTCGGGGGTGAGGGGTACAAGGTATCCGGAGGTCTGCACGGCGTGGGCGTGAGCGTCGTAAACGCTCTGTCCGAGTGGCTCACGGTGGAGGTCTGCCGGGAAGGGTACCGATACCGTCAGAGTTATGAACGGGGCGTGCCGACCACTGATCTGGAGATGCAGGGACCCTGCGGCGACTATTGCGGCACCACCATCCACTATCGGCCCGACACCCAGATCTTCGACGATCTGAACTACAATTTCGGCACCCTGTCGCAGCGCCTGCGCGAGATGGCTTTTCTGAACAGGTCGGTGCGCATCTCCCTGGTCGACGAGAGAGAGGATGCCGGCGAGGGAGACGGCCGGCCCGCCGGGGTCGATGAGGACGACGATTACACGCCGGTCGACCTCGACACGACCGCTGAGCGGCCCGCTCCCCAAGTGTCCGCGCCGGTCGCGGTCGGCCCGCAGGGCTCGTCCGGCGACCCGGCGCCGGCGGCCAGGAAGCGCACGGAGCCGCGGGCGGTCGTCTACTGCTACGACGGCGGCATCGTCGACTTCGTCAAGCACATCAACACGCAGAAGGACGCCATCCATCCTCTGATCGTCCATTTCGAAGGTCAGGAAGCCGGTCAGAACCCGGATTCCGTTCACAGCGTCGAGCTGGCAATGCAATGGAACGCCGGCTACAACGACAACGTGTTCTCGTTTGCCAACAACATCAACACCCACGAGGGCGGTACCCACCTGTCGGGGTTCAGGGCCGCCATAACCCGCACCATCAACGACTACGCTCGCTCCAAGGGGTTTCTGAAAGAGAAGGAAGAGAATCTGAGCGGCGAGGACGTGCGTGAGGGTCTGGTAGCCATCCTCAGCGTCAAGCTGCGCGAGCCGCAGTTCGAAGGCCAGACCAAGACCAAGCTGGGCAACTCCGAGATCCGGGGCTTCGTGGAGGGTGTCGTCAACCAGAAGTTCGCCGAGTTCCTGGAGGAGAACCCCTCCGACGCGCGCCAGATCCTCACCAAGACCGTGCAGGCCGCCCATGCCCGCATGGCGGCGCGCAAGGCCCGCGATCTGACCCGTCGTAAGAGCGTGCTCGAGAACACCACTTTGCCGGGCAAGCTGGCCGACTGCTCCATCCGCGACCCGGCTTCCTGCGAGTTGTATCTGGTGGAGGGTGACTCGGCCGGCGGTTCGGCCAAGCAGGCCCGCGACCGGAGCTTCCAGGCCATCCTGCCCCTGCGCGGCAAGATCATCAACGTGGAAAAGGCCCGGCTGAACAAGATCCTCTCCAACACCGAGATCCAGGCGATCATCAGCGCCTGCGGGACCAGCCTGGCCGACGAGTTCGATCTGGGGGCCGCCAGGTATCACAAGCTCATCATCATGACCGACGCCGACGTCGACGGGGCGCATATCCGCACCCTCATCCTTACCTTCCTGTTCCGGAATATGGTGGAGTTGATCGATGCCGGCTACGTCTACATTGCTCAGCCTCCACTCTACCGGGTCATGCACAAGCGCCAGGACTACTACGCGTTCAACGACGCCCAGCTGGAACTGCTGTTCGAGCGCATCGGCCGGACGGGCATGACCCTGCAGCGCTTCAAGGGCCTGGGGGAAATGAACCCGGAACAGCTGTGGGAGACCACCATGAACCCCGACAAGCGCACCCTCTTGCAGGTGACGGTGGACGACGCCGCCATCGCCGATGAGGTCTTCACCACCCTCATGGGCGACAAGGTGGAACCCAGACGGGACTTCATCACCGAGAACGCGCGCTACGTCCGCACGTTGGACGTGTAGGCCGTGGAGACGCTGGAAGGCCGCATAGAGCAGATCGAGATCGCCGAGGAGATGCGGGCCTCGTATCTCGACTACGCGATGAGCGTGATCGTGGGTCGGGCCCTGCCCGACGTCCGCGACGGCCTCAAGCCGGTTCACCGGCGGGTGCTCTTCGGTATGCACGACTCCGGTATGCAGCCCAACCGGCCCTACCGCAAATGCGCCCGCATCGTGGGGGACGTCATGGGTAACTTCCATCCCCACGGCGACCAGGCCATCTACGACGCTCTGGTCCGGATGGCCCAGGACTTCTCCATCCGCTACCCGCTGGTCGATGGCCACGGCAACTTCGGCTCGGTCGACGGCGACGCCGCCGCAGCCATGCGCTACACGGAGTGCCGGCTGGCCCGCATCGCCACGGAGATGCTGCGGGACATCGATGCAGAGACGGTCGACTGGACCCCCAACTACGATGAGAGCCGGGAAGAGCCCAAGGTCCTGCCCAGCCGTTTCCCCAACCTGCTGGTCAACGGCAGCTCGGGTATCGCCGTCGGCATGGCCACCAACGTGCCCCCGCACAACCTGCGCGAAGCCATCGCCGCCACGGTTGCTCTGATCGACGACCCGTCGCTCGCGAGCGGCGACCTCATGCGCTTCATCAAAGGGCCTGACTTCCCCACCGGCGGCTTGATCATGGGCAGTGCCGGCATTCGGGAGGGCTATGAGACCGGGCGCGGCCGAGTGGTGGTGCGCGCCCGCGCCCACTCCGAGCCGCTGAAACAGGGTAAGACCGCCATCATAGTCACCGAACTGCCTTATCAGGTCAACAAGGCCCAGCTCATCGAGAAGATCGCCGAACTGGTGCGCGAGAAGAAGATCTCGGAGATCTCGGACCTGCGCGACGAGTCCGACCGCTCGGGCATGCGCGTCGTGATAGAGCTGAAGCGCGAGGCCATTCCGAAGGTGGTGCTCAACAAGCTTTTCAAGCACAGCGCGATGCAGTCGACGTTCGGGGTCAACATGCTCGCCCTGGTCGACGGCGTGCCCAAGACCCTGTCGCTCCGCGATATGCTCCGCCACTACATCGCCCACCAGAAGGACGTCATCGTCCGTCGGACCCGATTCGAGCTCGACAAAGCCAAGAAGCGGGCCCACATCCTAGAGGGGCTGCTGGTGGCCATCGCCAATCTGGACGAGGTCATCCGCATCATCCGCTCCAGCGAAGATACCGAGGCGGCCAAGCTGGGCCTGATAGGGCGGTTCGGCCTCAGCGAAGAGCAGGCTCAGGCCATCGTCGATCTGCGTCTTCGCAACCTCACCGCTCTCGAGCGACACAAGATCGAAGAGGAGCACCGCGATCTCATGGAGCGCATCGCCTACCTGGAGAGCCTGCTGGCGAGCGAGGCCATGATCTACGACGTCATCAAGGAGGAGCTCCTCGAGATCCGGCAGATGTACGGCGACGACCGCCGCACCGAGATCCTCCCCTCCGAGGACGAGATCGACATCGAGGACATGATCGCGGTAGAGGAGATGGTCATCTCCATCACCGGCTCCGGCTACGTCAAGCGCCTGCCGGTCTCCACCTATCGTACGCAGCACCGTGGCGGCATCGGCGTCATGGGCATGGACCTCAAAGAGGGCGACTACATCGAGCACCTCTTCATAACCACGACTCACCACTTCCTGCTTTTCATCACCTCCCGGGGCAAGATCTATCGGCAGAAAGTGCACGAGCTACCTCTGGGGAGCCGGCAGAGCAAGGGGCGGCACGTGGCCAACCTGCTACCCCTGGCGCAAGGCGAGAAGATCAAGGCGGTCATCGCCACCAAGGACTACACCGACGCGAAGTACCTGGTGTTCGCCACCCAGAAGGGCATCGTGAAGAAGACCCGTTTCCTGGATTACGCCACCTCGCTGAAGGCCGACGGCATCATCGCCATCAACCTCGACGACGACGACGAGCTGGTGGCGGTACGGCACACCAGCGGGCACGACGATCTCATCCTGGTGTCGAGCGACGGCAAGGCCATCCGTTTCCACGAATTTGACGTCCGCCCCACCGGGCGCAACACCATGGGCGTCCATGGCATGCGCATGCCCGAGGGACATGTTCTCGTGGGGATGGCGGTGGCCGAGGACGACGCCGACCTCTTCTGCGTCACCAGCGGGGGCTACGGCAAGCGCACTCCCGCCTCCAGCTATCCCGTCCACAAGCGGGGAGGCCAGGGGGTCATCACTATCAGAGACAGCCCCGACCGGGGCGACCTGGTTGGCGTGACCTCGGTGCGGAACAACCACGAGCTCATGCTCATCAGCCAGGACGGCACCGTCATCCGGGTGCCGGTGGAGAGCGTGCGGACGACGGGCCGGAACACCATGGGCGTGCGGGTGATGAACCTGCGCGGCGCCGACAAGGTCTCGAGTATGGCCCGGGTGGTCGCGACCTCCAATGGCAACGGGAACGGCGGTCACGGGGATGCGAGCGACGAGCATCCCGGTATCCACGCGGGAGACCTGGGCTCTGTCGACATCGACTATGGGAGCGACCTCGACGAGACCGACGCCGACTACGGAGACTACCTCGAAGAGACCGATCAGGGTCTGGACGGCGAGTCAGACGAGTAGGCTTGGCGCTCGGACGGATGGCGGCGCCCTGTCACGGCGGCGCTGACCTGAGGCCGGCACTTCGTGGCGGCGACGCCCATCGGACGGCAGCGGGCTTCCGCGTTCGGGGCTTCTGCTATCATCCTCGGGGCGAAAAACGCTGGATTGCTCAGCATGAGCAAGGAGCATGATCGATGGAGTTCTGGTACTGGTCGCTCATCCTGCTGGTGCCGGCGCTGGTCCTGGGCATCTACGCTCAAGTCAAAGTCAGCTCTAGCTTCAGCCACTATTCACAGGTGCCATCCGCTCGGGGTCTTTCCGGGGCCCAGGCCGCTAGGGTGATGCTAGACTCCGCCGGTCTTGCCGACGTGGGCATCGAGGTGGCCGGTAGCCGCCTCTCCGATCACTACGACCCGCGTTCCCGCATGCTCACCCTGAGCCCCGAAGTAGGCAACAGCAACTCGCTCGCCGCCCTGGGTGTGGCCGCGCATGAAGCCGGCCACGCCATGCAGCATGCCGACGGCTACACCCCCTTCAGGCTCAGAAGCACGCTGGTGCCGGTGGCGAGAATAGGCAGCAATCTCGGGTTCATCCTCTTCCTGGTAGGCCTGCTTTTCTTCAGGAGCGGCATCATGATGAACATCGGCATCATCCTTTACGCGGGGGCTGTGCTGTTCACAGTGGTGACTCTGCCGGTGGAATTGAACGCCTCCAAACGGGCCATGACCCAACTCTCCGACAGGAACATCCTCGTCGCCGACGAACTCACGGGTGCGAAGAAGGTGCTGAGCGCGGCCGCGCTCACCTATGTGGCGGCTGCGCTTATGGCCGTCTTGCAGCTGGTGCGGCTCATTCTCATCAGTCGCAGGTAGCAGTCGGGGGTAATAGCCGAGAGGCAGTAGCTCGGAGGGAGGCACGATGTCCGTACCGCGGGTCCTGCTGGTCCCCACGCATCGGACGGGGCTGGCGAATGCGGTAGCGGCGGCAGTGGCGGAGATCGCGACCGCCCAGGGTAGCCGGGTCCGCTATCACCACCTTGGTCCTCTTAGCCCGGTCTCCTGCTGGGATCGGTGGGAGGGGACCGCCTTCCTCGACCCGGCACTTTATGAGAACGAGCAACTCCTCGGTCTCTACGACGTGGCGACCCGGGGCGCCCACCTCTCTCTGCTCTCCTCCAGCGCCGGGGCCCTCGATCGACGGGAAGGGGTCGACTGGCTTCCCATCGATGTGGCCCACCTGCTCGACTGCCCGGTGGTGGTGGTGCTGGACTGCCGGGGATGGGGTACCGGCATCAGAGTCCTGATCGAAGGTCTCAAGTCGTTGTTCGTCGGACTGAACCTGGCCGGGGCAGTGCTGTCGGGCATCGCCGATCCTGAGCACTGCGAACTCCTGAGACGAGTGCTCCTCGAGGAGGACGTACCGGTAGCAGGGTGTCTCTTCGAGGGTGATGGACCCGGATGGGAGACGGTGCCGCCGGGAGCATGGGGTCAGCCCCTGGAACCAACGCTCTTGGAAGCGGTCTCCCGCCAGGTGGATATCGACGGGTTGGTGAAACTGGCGGGCCAACGCGGGTTTCTCTCACCGCAGAACTGGCTGATCGACCGGGGGGGCGATGGCCCCTTGATCATGGTCGCCGGGGGAAGGGGCTTCAGTCCCTGGAGCCGTGACTCCATCGAGGTGCTGCGTTCGGCGGGAGCTCAGATCCGCCGCCTCGATCTCACAATGGACGAAGCACTGCCGGAGGAAACGGCAGGCCTGATCCTGGCCGGCACCGCGTGGCCCGCCGACCTGCTCGACATCTCTCTGAACCAACTTCTGCTCCGTGACCTTCGCCAGCGCATCAGCGAGGGGCTCCCCACGGTCGCCCTGGGAGGGGGGATGCTGCTTCTGCTGAGCAAGGTGCAGGACTCGCTGGGCCGGACCGTAGAACTGGCCGATGTCATCCCCGCCGAGGGAGAGATCCTGTGGGAGATGGACGACCCGGGCTATGTGGAGATCACCGCCGAGCGGGATAATCTGCTGATGTCGAAAGGGGAGACGGTCACAGGGTGGGTGATGACCGACGCGGAGATCCTTATGCCGAACGGCGGCTGGGAACCGCCCTTGACCGTGCGGGGCGCCGGGGAGTCGAACGCGCACTTCGAGGGGGCGGGGACCAGTTCGCTCCTCTGCTCCAGGGTCTTCACGCACCTGTCTGCGACGCCGGGAATGGCTGCTCGGTTCGTCGGGCAGTGTGCCGCTTACGCGGCCGTTCGCTCTCGACCGGACCGGGACTGACCGTCGGGGCGGGATTAGCCGGCGCCTCGATAGTGCGATAGGCTGTGAAGCTCATTCCAGATAGCGTGGCGGCGAGGCCCCAGGGCGGCCGCCAAATCCAGACGGCGAAGAGGAGGGAACGTGTCGGCTACGAGTGTCGACCCGGTCATCAAGCACTACCGTGACCAGATCTCAGACAATGATCTCAAGATCCTGGAGGCTCTGAACAGACGGATCAAGCTGGTCAAGAGCCTGAAAGAATACAAGGAGGCTCAAGGTCTCAGCTTTTACGACGCCGCCCAGGAGGACTGGATCATCACCTATCTCTGCCGGGCGAACCGCGGCCCCTTGTCCAACGAGAGCCTTCGCGAGATATACACCTTGATATTGCAGGCGGCCAAGCGGGACGCAGCGGCTTTGGGAGGGAAGGCCACAGAATAGGCGAGCGTTCCGAGTGGTGGACCAGGCCCAAGTGGCTTAGAACTCGTTTCAGAATGAAGCTCCGCCGTCAGGGACGCCCCGGGCGAGCGCGAGAGAAGAACGCAGGGAGCGTGAATAGCAGCGCTATTTGCGCGACCGAGGACGTACAGTCGTGCCGTCCAGGGTGCACTAGGCGGCCGCGGCTTCATTCCGAAACGAGTTGTTAGAAATCCTCGGGGGAGACCTCGTCCAGGAAGTGCCTGAATTCCTTGACCATCTCTTCGAGATCCTCGATTTCCTGCTCGAACTCGATCGCGTTAGCATCGAGCAGTTCCAGGGACGCGAAGATGGGGGCGTCGGTCCTAACGGCCAGGGCGATGGCATCCGAAGGCCGGGAGTCCACTCGGATCTCCTGCCCGCCGGCCTCGAGTTGGAGAACTGCGTAGAAAGTATTGTCCCGGAGTTCGGTGACGAGGACGCCGGACACGTTCGCCGAGAGTTGCTCGATGATGGACGCCAGCAGGTCATGGGTCATAGGGCGGGGCAACTCGGCGTTCTGGAGCTTCATGAGGATGGCCGCCGCCTCCGGATGTCCGATCCAAATGGGCAGAAAGCGGTTCTTGCCTTCAACTTTCAAGAGGACGATCGGCTGCTTGCTGGCCACGTCGAAGCTGACGCCGTACACCGTGACTCTCTCGAAGCCCTGCATGGTCACCTCGTTCCGCTGTTCAACTCTAGATTACTCCGAGCGGGCGTCGACGTCACCTTAACCGGAGGTCGGACCGGGGGTCTCACCCCGGCTTCGCCGGGAGCTTCGGGGCCTCCGAAGCTTCCTTGACATCACCCGGAATGCCGGTAAACTACCCGCGCATGGGCCTATAGCTCAGTTGGTTAGAGCGCACCCCTGATAAGGGTGAGGTCAGTGGTTCGAATCCACTTAGGCCCACCATCGTCTACTCGACCCTCAGGTTCCAAATCGGCTCTCGTGGGGGATTAGCTCAGTTGGGAGAGCGCCGCCTTTGCACGGCGGAGGTCGCCGGTTCGACCCCGGTATCCTCCACCTGACTCGCGGGAGACGTATTGTTCGGAGATCGAGTGTTCGGCGATCCGCAACCAGGGAGGCACCATTGATCATCCACCGGATACTAGCTGCCACAGACGGAACGGAGGCCTCGCTTCGGGGTGTTCTCGCCGCCGCCCAGCTGGTCGAGAGCATTCAGGCCGAGTTCGTTCTGCTCACCGCGGTGCCGGTGCCGCAACACATGGTGTTGACCGCCAACATGGACGCGCGGAGCATCCACCAGTACTTGGAGCGGTCGGCCCAGGAGGTGCTGGCGTCGGCGCTCGGGGTGTTGCGACGGGAAGGCGTCGGAGCCGAGGTCAAGGTGGTCTACGGGCCGCCTCCCGAGACCATCCTCGCGGAAGTCGAGGCCAGCCGCGCCGATCTGGTTGTCATGGGACGCGGGAGCCGCACCGAGCCGAAGGATTTCTTGCTGGGGAGCGTCAGCGACCGCGTCGCCCGCAACGTCAAAGTGCCCATTATGCTGGTTCCGTAGTGGTTCCCTCAGGACTCGGTTAGAGACGTTCCTCTTGGCAGGTGCGGCCCGAGGGCCATCCGGCCCGGCCCGCTCCCTGTGACCCCCCGCCCCCGGTGCCCATGAAGCGCCGCCCAGATGTCAGGCGGTGCGGCGTCCTCTCGTAGCTGACGAAATCCTCTCTGAGCACGCCGCTGTGTTTCACTTATAGAGTTTAGCAATATCTATTGCAAATACGGTGCATTTCGCCTATACTGCAACAGAGGACACATGGTAGGACAGAGTACAGCCCTGGTCCGGCGTATGACCGAGCCCCAGAAAGCTCGCGTCAGGCTTCCGCTCCTCACTCTCTTAGCCTTGCTCGGACCTCTGTTCTCGGGGGTACGCTCAGCCTCAGTCTGGATCGCCTACGTCGTCTTCATGGTCCTCTATTCGCTATGGGCTCTGCGTCTCTCGCGTCTATTCTCGCGCGATCGCCGCCTAGGCTATCTCCTGTGCCTTACCGACACCGCGATCCTGCTGCCGTTGCTGGTCTGGAGCTCAGCAGCCGCGTTGCAGACCGTCCTCGTGTTGGTGTGCACCGCGGGGCTTGCTTTCACCTACCAGGCGGACCGATCGCGGGCGAGAAGCGACGCGCGGTTCGAAAACGAACTGCCGGCGTTGCGGGGTTCGTCCGCCCGAGAAGGGCGGGCGAACAGCAGACGGTCCGAAGAGTTGAGCACGCAGGCGCGTCTGGAACGAGCGGTCCGCACCCGCCTGCAGGTGTTCACTGCCACCGGAGCGAGGTTCGGGCTGGTGGTGCTCCGCATCGCCCGGTTCGAAGAGGCCGCTTCCTACTATGGGGAGGAAGCCTCCGAACGGCTACTTTCTGCCGTCAGCAGGCGGGGACTGCGGCTCCTCGGCCCTGACGCCCAGGACTTTTCGTTGCAGGGAGGGAGAGTGGCCTTCCTTTTCGAGACCGAGCCTCAGGCTCTGCAGGGACACGGTCGGTACGAGAGCGGTTTCGCCTGGACCGATCCCTACGATGTGGAAGGCTTGGCCATGGCGCTCGGGCGCAAGGTGTGCGAACACCTGGTCGATGGGCACCGAGTGGAGTGCGTTGTGGGCTGGGCCTCGGCACCGGCCGACGGTCTGACCGCCGATGATCTCCTGTATGTGGCCGAGACCGGGGCCCAAAGCACGGCGGCTTTCCGACGGGTCGCGGGTTCGTCTGTGCCGGCTTCCGAGCGCGCACGGGCGGCGGCCGGGTAGCATCACGACCGCGAACACGGGCTGCGGAGAACGGCTGCACGCCGCCGGCCAAGTCCGGTGAGGCCTGTGGTAGAGTTCCCCGCATGAACGACCAGGCCGGCATCTCTGTGGATCCCCAGACCCTCAAGACCAAGACCATCGGCGTGCTCATGGGCGGCCTGTCGGGGGAGCGAGAGATCTCCCTGCTATCGGGCGAGAACTGTCTCCGCGCCCTCGTTTCCCGTGGTTACCGGGCGGTGCCGATCGATGCAGTGCGTGATGTAGCCCAACGTCTCGACGAGGCCGGGATAGAGGTAGCCTTCCTTGCGCTTCACGGACGCTACGGAGAGGACGGCACCATCCAGGGATTACTGGAGATGATGGGCATCCCCTACACGGGTTCCGGTGTCCTGGCTTCGGCTCTGGGGATGAACAAGATCGCCGCCAAGAAAGTGGTGCGAGGGAGCGGGGTATCAACTCCCGATTACCTGGAGATCACGCCTGACGAGAGGGCGGCTGAGGCCGCCATTCGGATCGAGGCGGAGTTGGGTCTACCGGTTATGCTCAAGCCGGTGGAGGAGGGGTCGAGCCTGGGAGTGTATAAGTGCGGAGAGACCGGCGATCTCTCGGCCTGCATCGACCGGGGGCGGGCGGAATTCGGGGCCATGTTCGCCGAACGGTTCGTGCCGGGCCGGGAGATCACCGTGGGAGTGCTGGAGCGAGACGGCCGGTCCGAAGCCCTGCCTATCCTGGAGTTGGTGCCGAAGAACGACTTCTATGACTTCGAGGCTAAGTACACCAAGGGGATGACCGAGTTCATCCTCCCGGCCCGCCTCGAGGCCGCCGTCTATGCCGAGGCGCAACGCGTGGCGATGGCCGCCTACGAGGCCATAGGTTGTCGGGGCTACGCCCGGGTGGACATGATGGTGGACGCGTCCGGGGTGCCCTGGTTCGTGGAACTCAACACCCTGCCGGGCATGACGGAGCTGTCGGACCTGCCCGCCCAGGCTCAAGCCGCGGGTCTCTCCTATGAAGACTTGGTGGAAACGATCCTCCTCACCGCCGGCGCCTGAGGCCGGCGGCAGGACCGTCCGGGACTCGACGGGCGGTGCCGGGAGCTCCCCGGCCTCCCCGTTGGTACCACCCACCGTCGGTCTGGTGGACGCCCATGTCCACGTCTTCCCGGAGGAGGTGATCAGAGAGCGGGATGCCTACCTGGAGCGGGACGAGTGGTTCGGCCACCTCTACCGCTCACCGGAGGCGCGCATGGTCACGGGGGACGAGGTGGTGATCCACATGGATGCCGCCGGCGTGGAGATGTCGGTCGTCTTCGGCTACGCGTTCCGGGACCAGGGGTTGTGCCGCCTGGTCAACGACTACGTGATAGAGCTAGTGAGCCGGTACCCTGGCCGGCTGGCCGGCCTGGCCTGTGTCTCGCCCGGAGCCCCGGGGGCCGCAACGGAGTTGGAGCGCTGCCTGGATCTCGGCCTGAAGGGTTGCGGGGAACTCATGCCCGACGGCCAGGGTTTCGGCAGGATCTGGGGTGCAGGCGCGGGGGCGAGGGGGGGCGGCGCCGGCCGGGCCGGCGGCCGCCCGGCAGACGGGCTCGCGGCCCTGGCCGGCTTTCTCGAGGAGCGCGGTCTCCCGCTCCTCCTCCACGCCAACGAGCCGGTGGGCCACCACTATCCGGGGAAGGGGGACTTCACCCCGGAGGCCTGCTTCGCCCTGGCCCAAGCCTTCCCCGAGTTACTCATCGTGTTCGCGCACATGGGCGGCGGGCTGTTCGTTTACGAGCTGATGCCGGAGGTACGCGCGGCCCTAGTCAACGTCCGCTACGATACTTCGGCGGTCCCCTATCTCTACGGTCCCGAGGTCTACGCGGTCGCGGTCTCGTGCGCAGGGGAAGAGAAGATCATTTTCGGCAGCGATTATCCCCTGCTTGTGCCGGGAAGATACCAGGAAGGGCTTGCGCGCTTGGCCCCCGGGCCTCGCGCGGCCGTGTCGGCCGGCAATGCACGAAAGGTGTTCTCACTATGACCGAAGGGGTCGATCACAGTCACGATCTACAGCGGCTCCTTGAAGAGCTGGTAGCCGGCGACGCGGGTCTGGACGACGTGCTGCAGAGGTTGCGGCTGCTGCAGGTCGCCCATCTGGGGGAATTCGCCCGCTTGGACATGAACCGCGACCTGCGCAAGGGTGTGCCCGAGGTTATCCTCGCTTCTCGCAAGAGCGACGCCGAACTGGAGGCCATCGTGCGCCGTTTCCTGACCGAACGGGGCCTGGCTCTGGCGAGCCGTCTGGAGCCGGCTCGGGCCGAGACACTGCGACACGCCTTGACCGGCGGCGACTGCGCGGGCGCCTCGGTCGAAGCCTCGGTCGACGGCCGCACGGACGCGTCGGCCGACGGCCGCGCCGCCCCCATCGACGGGTTGAGCTTCGACTACAAACCGGCTGCGCAAGTCTTGTCCGCCTGGTTGCCTTCCTACCGGCCCCCTGAAGAACGGGGCTGCGTCGGCCTGCTCACAGCCGGGACCTCGGACATACCCGTGGCAGAGGAGGCGGCGCTGGTAGCCGTGCACATGGGGTGCCGGGTGGAGAAGGGTTATGACGCCGGAGTGGCGGGGATCCATCGGCTCCTGGAGCCGCTCACCCGTATGCTGGAGAGCGGAGCCGACGTGCTGGTGGTTGCAGCCGGCATGGAGGGAGCGCTGCCTTCGGTGGTGGCGGGCCTGGTGGACATCCCGGTGATCGGGGTGCCGACGTCCATCGGCTACGGAATGGGCGGTGGCGGCACGGCTGCTCTCTACTCGATATTGCAGAGTTGCTCGCCGGGCTTGGTGGCAGTGAACATCGACAACGGGGTGGGAGCGGGTGCCGCGGCTGCGTTGATCGCCCGCCGGCGCCCAAGGTGAGTAGCCCGGGGAGGGATCATGGAGATCGGACCGCAGGATGAGGCGAGGGTCCAGATCGACGACCAGGAGCCGTTCGCGATCGCGCACGCGGTCATCGAGAGAGACGTCCTGCAATCGCACCTTCGTCGGCTGACCACGGCGGATGGCGCGCCCGTCGTGCTGCCGGTGGGGGCCCGCGTGACCCTCTACGAGGGACCCTCGGTGGTGTTCGTCGGCCTGGTCGAGGAAGACCAGAGCGTCATCGATCTGCTGTCGGCGCAGCCAGACGATAGCGAGGACTTCGAGCCGATCTGACCGGCCGGCGCGGCTTGGCTAGCCGAGGTCGCCGGGCAGTGCGGCGTTGCCGGGCACGCCCGAGGCGAAAGGTATCGGGGGTCTCGCCCGGAGGCCGAGATGGAACTCCAGATGATCGACGATGCGCACCGCCGCCTGCCCATCACCGTAGGGGTTGACGCCATCGCCATCGCCGCGTAGCGACCGGGGTCGGTGAGCAGCAGCACCAGTTCGCGGGCGACCGCCGTCGTGTCCGTCCCTACCAGCCGGGCGGTGCCCGCCTCGATGCCTTCGGGCCGTTCCGTGGTGTCGCGCATCACCAAGACCGGTTTGCCAAGCGTGGGCGCTTCCTCCTGGATCCCCCCGGAATCGGTGATGACCACGTCCACAGCTTTCATGAGGTGGACGAAGGGATGGTAGGGGAGCGGTTCGGTGAACACCACCTGGCGCACTCCCTCGAGGACTCCCCGGAACGTCTTCCGCACCAACGGGTTGAGGTGGATGGGAAAGATGAAAGTGATGTCCGGCAACCGCTCGCTCACCTGCTTGATGGCTAGGGCCACCCTTTCCATGGGCATCCCCCAGCTCTCCCGCCGGTGGACCGTCACCAGCACCTTGGGCCCAGGACGGTCGAGGGCCGACGCGATGCGGCGTTCCCAAGTCGGAGGCGCCGTCGCTGCGGTCGCGAGCAGTGCGTCGATGACCGTGTTGCCGGTGACGAGGATCCCCTCGGGGTCGGCGCCCTCGCGAAGCAGGGCGTCGCGGGCCGCGACCGTAGGAGCGTAGTGAATGGCGGCCAGCCGGTCGGCCAGGCGCCGGTTCATCTCTTCGGGATAGGGGCTGTAAATGTTGTCGGTACGGAGGCCGGCCTCCACGTGGGCGACGGGGATCATGCGGTAGTAGGCGCCGAGGGCCGCCGCGAAGGTGGTGGTGGTGTCACCGTGCACGATCACCAGGTCGGGCTCCTCGGCGACGAGCAAGGGGTCGATACCGCTCAGGACCGCCGACGTGATATGACCCAGCGATTGGCGCTCGCGCATTATCTTGAGGTCGTGATCGACGGGGATAGAGAACGCCTCGATCACTTGGTCGAGCATCTCCCGATGCTGTCCGGTAAGGCAGGTGATCACCCGGAGGGTCCCGCGACGCTGCAACTCGAGAACCACAGGGGCCATCTTGATAGCCTCGGGGCGGGTGCCGAAAGTGACGAAGACAGTCGGTCGGCGGGCGCCTGCGCCGTTGCCGGCCGTATGGTCGGGGGTCTCGTTCCGGGCACTGGGACGAGGGCCGGCAGTCACATCACCTGTCACAATTGTCCTCCGGGCTTCATCGACTCCTGCAGGGACTCTAGCCCAGGGTCAGGCGAAGAGCAAGCGGGGCGGCACGGCCCGCAGTAGGCAGCCAGAGGCTATTCCGATAGAATTCGGGAGATTCGGTGCGCCGAGACAACTATCCGAAGGATGGTGGCCATGGGCCGCTTTCTCGATGAACGGGGACGCATCTTCGGCAAAGTGAACGTCGTCGACATCCTCGTCCTTCTCGTCATCATCGCGGTGGTCGTCTTCGCCGTGGTTCGTTTCACAGGGGCGAGTTCGGAGGCCGTACCTCTGAAAGTGACCTACACCGTGGAGGGTGTCCGCCAGCTGACGGTCGATGCGATCCAAGACGTGGTTGATGTGAACGGGACGGTGAGGGACGAGGGGGGCACGGTCCTCGGCAAGGTTGACAGTATCGAGGTGACGCCTACAGAAGTGGAGTACATGACGCCTCAGGGTCAACCGGAAGCCTTCGATTCGCCCATCTTCAACGACGTCAAGATCATCGTCCGCGGCGAGGGTTCTAAGTCCGGTGAAACCCTGCGCATCGGCAGTGTCCCTATGCGGGTAGGCAGGAAGATCACCCTGATCGGCAGCGGGTTCGAGGTCCAGAGCGTGATCTGGAAGGTCCGCGAGGGCCAGGAGGCACTGAAGTAGCGGGCGTGGCCATGAAGGGAGCCCGGCCATGAAAAGGGCGCGGCCGTGAAGAAGGCGTGGCCATGAAGGCTGTGGAGAGCTCGCTCTCCTATCGGGCCGGCCGGCGCGGCGCCACTTGGCTCGCGTCTGCCGCCCGGAACTCGTGGGTGGGCCGATTCTTCCAGTCTCTGACCGGGACCCCTCGGCAGGCTTTCGCGGACAGCGAGGTCTTCGGCCTGCGGCACAGCGGGGCGCAGAAGCTTGAACGGACCGGCCATCCCTATAGCGTGCTCATCATCTCCCGACCGTACCTTCGGATGCGCGGCACGGTCGGCGGCCGTGCCGGCGCCATCCGGCCGGAGGGCAGGTGGTTCGGCGGCGGGAGGTGGGTGCTGGTGGTGGGCGCGGGCGTCTTCGCCCTCGGATGCGGGCGCGTGGCCTCACTCATCGTCCAGGGTGTGAGCACCGATGACGCCGGAGCGGCCCTGGCCGCGCCCGGTCTGATACTGGTGCCAGCAGCTCTACTGGTGGTGATCGGGGCGCTGCTGTTCGTGGCCGGTCCCGGCTTGGTCACGGCCTCGCGCACCAGCATGGTGGCCCGCGGGGCCCGATGGGTCGGTTACGCGGTGGTGGAAGGGCGAGCGGCGGCCCCGGGGGCGGCGAGTGGGGACGTGGGGGCTCCTGCCTTTGCCCAGGCTCCGGCGAACCGCGGCCCGGGTGGGAGCGGTTCCAGGGCGGCCCCTCTGTGGCGGCGCATAGCCAGCCCGCTCGCAGTCGGTGTGGCACTGGCGGCAGCCGCCGGACTGTTGGGGGGACTCACGTATGGCTCCGGCCCCTTCCTCCTGGTAGCTTTCGTCGTAGCCGTGTGCCTACTGGCCCTTCTGCTCTGGCGGCCGGAGGTGCTACTACTGCTGCTGGCTCTTTTCCCGTGGCTGGACTGGATGGCAAGGCGGAGCCTGGGTGGGCTGGGCCCGCTCTGGGACGACGCCCTGCTCCTCCTTGCTGTGCTCGTGCTGCTCTGGGCCGTGATCGTGCGGCGCCGCTCGGAATTGTGGACCGTGCCTATCACCCTGCCCACACTGCTCGCCTTCGCGGCGGCCATTGGTTCGGTGGTGATACGCGAGGTGCCGAGCGACGTGGCGTTCTTTGCTCTGCGGGTGTTGTTCCAGCCACTCCTCTTCTACTTCCTGGGTTTCCTCCTGCCGAAGAACAGGCGGGTAGTGCAGTGGGTGGTGGCGCTGTTCCTTCTGGCCGGACTGGCCCTAGCCCTGCACGGGCTCTATCAGTATGCGACCAACGCCCCCATGCCCGCCCGCTGGGTGGATCTGCGGGAGGTGGGGAGTATCTCGACGCGGGCGTATTCCATCATCGGGAATCCCAACGGCCTGGGCGCCTTCCTGCTCCTGGGGACCTTGCTATCGCTGAGCCTCGCCCTGACTCGGGGATTGGGAAGGCTCCAACGGTCGGTGATGGCGTTAGTGTGCGCCGTGTATCTGGCCGGGGTAGCCGTGACCTTCAGCCGAGGGGCGTGGTTGGGCTTGGGGGCCGGCATACTGGCTCTCCTCGTGGTGGCCCACCGCCGTTACCTCGCTCCTTTGGTGGCAGTCGGGGTCGTGGGTTGGTTCGTCATCCCTCAGCAGTTCGTCAATCGCCTGACCTTCGCCTTCAGTTCCGCGTACATCGCCAAGAGTCTCACCGCCGGCCGGCTGTACGTCTGGAAGATGGCCCTCGACGATATTGCCGCCCACCCCCTCTTCGGACTCGGTCTGGGTACCTTCGGGGGGACGAGCGCGACGCTGTTCAGCTTCAGCCGCTTGTGGGTGGACAATTTCTACCTGCAGCTGGGAGCGGAAGGAGGGCTGCTCCTCCTGGCCCTCTTCTTGTGGGTGCTCGTGCGCGCGGCCAAGGGACTGCTCAAGGGCCACGGGATGACATCGGACCCCTTCCTTCGGGCCCTCACTGCCGGGGTGTTCGGAGGCTGGATCGCCGTTGCCGTCGCCAACATCACCGCGAGTGTGTGGGAGACCCTGGTGGTGGGAGTGGGATTCTGGTTCCTGGCCGGGCTCGCGACCTCGGCGGCGCTGCAATCCGCCGAGGTGGAGGTGGCAGCGGAGAGGGCAGAGGCGAGTAAGGGCGTCGCGGCCGCGAAGGAAAGCCGGGGTGCCGCGGTGGCGGAGGAGGGCGTGTGAGAGGACTTCGCGTGCTCCACGTGATCGGCGGCGGAGACAGTGGCGGAGCGATGACGCACCTGCTGCCGCTACTCTCCGCCCTGCGCCGGACGGGCTGCGACGTACATCTGCTGTGTCTGGGGGAAGGCAGGCTCGCGGAGGAGGCCTCGCTCCGGGGATTGCCCGTGGCCGTGCTGCCGATGGGGCATGCCTGGGATGCATCGGTCCTCGAGCCCCTGCGCCGCATTTTGGCAGGCGGCCCCAACGATCTGGACGCACTGCGCGCTCGCGGAGCCGGAGGGCAGTCGCGACCGGAGGGGCTTGATCGGTCCGTGCGATCCCGCTGGGACGTCGTGCACACCCATGGAATGAGGGCCAACCTGCCCGTGCGTCTGGTGCTGAAGGTCCGGCGTCGGAGGCCCTGTTTGTTCACCACGGTCCATTCCGATCTGCGGCTAGACTATGCGTCCCCACCTCTGGCCCGCTTCTATCAAGGTCTTGACCGGGCCACGCTGTCGACCGTCGACACGGTGATCTGCGTGTCCGAAGCGCTACGCGCGCTGCTAGTAAGTCGCGGTCATCCGGCGAAGTGCCTGGTGACCATTCGCTCGGGGATAGAGTTGCCCGAAGAGGGAGCCAGACCGGTCGAAGGCGCCGGGACGTCCGCGTCGCGCGCACGGCTGGGCACGATCGCCAGGCTGGTCCCGGTCAAAGATATCGACCTTCTTCTGGAGGTGGCCGCCCTGCTCTGCCGAACCCATCGGGAAGTGGAGGTGGTCATCGTCGGAGACGGCCCGGAGCGGGTGCGACTCGAGAGACGAGCACGGGCTCTGGGTCTTGCCGGCGTGGTGCGCTTCACCGGTCGCAGGGAGGACATAGCGGCTCTGCTCGGCGGATGGGACGTCTACATGGTGACCTCCACTTTCGAGGGCGGAGTGTCGATGGCTGTACTGGAGGCGATGACTGCAGCCTTGCCGGTGGTCACGACCGCCGCCGGTGGGGTGGAGGAGGCCGTGAAGGCCGGCGAAACAGGCTTCGTGGTGAGGCGCGACCAGGAGCGGGGCGCGCTCGCCGCTGCGCTGGCCGAGCGCGCCGCCGCTCTGTTGGACGACCCGGAGCTGCGTGTTCGGATGGGGGCCGCCGGAGCGCGGCGGGTGCGCGATGTCTTCGCGGTCGAGCGGACGGCTGAGGCTACGCTGCACGCCTACGAGCGCTGCCTCGCCGCCCGGGGCGCATTACTCTAGGTCCGACGCAGAAGACGAGGAGAGCCTCGATGCTCCGTGGAAAAGACATAGTCTGCATCTCGTCGCTCGACTGGAACGCGATGTGGACCAGCAAACAGCAGATCATGCACCGGCTGGCGCAGACCAACCGGGTCCTCTATGTGGAGGAGCCGGTCACCATGTTGGCGCCTCTCAAGGTCCCGGCTCGCTGGAAACGCTGGGGGGCGGTCGCTCCTAAGTTGGAGAGAGTGGACGCGGGACTCTGGACGTTGACCCCGCCGCCGACCCTGCCCTTCGGCAACATGAGGCCGGGTGTCAACCGCGTCAATCAGAGTGTGCTCGCACGGTACATCCGCTGGGCGATGGGACGTCTGTGGTTCGACGAGGAGTACATCCTCTGGACGTACCTGCCCACCTCGCTCGCCTTGCTCGACGGGCTGGGGGGCACGCAGCGAGGTCCACGCGAAGAGCGCTTCCCGTCCCTGGTGGTCTACCACTGCGTGGACGAGCACTCGGCCTTCCCCGGGTTCGTGACTCCAGAAGTGGTCAAGCTCTACGACGACGAGCTGACCCGGCGCGCGGACCTGGTCATCACCACCTCGGAGAACCTTCGTCTTTCCCGGCGGGCGCTGAACCCCGAGACGTATGCGATCCTAAATGCCGCCGATGTCGAGATCTTCAACCGGGCCCTCGACCCCGAGTTGCCGATCGCTGCGGATCTGGCCGCGATCCCGGCTCCCCGGTTGGGGGTAGTGGGACTTCACGACTTCCGTCTGGATGTGGAGGCACTCGAGGCTCTGGCTCAGGCCGAAGAAGGTTGGCAGGTGGTGCTGATCGGTCCGGTGAAACCAGGCCAGGTGGACGAGCCCCGGCTCCGCCGGTACCCGAACATCCACTTCCTGGGCGAGAAGCCCCGGCCGGAGCTGCCCGGCTACCTCAAGGGGCTGGCCGTAGCGCTCGTGCCCTACAGGGCCAACGAATTGACGCGCAACATCTTCCCTCTCAAGCTCTTCGAGTACTTGGCGGCCGGGCTGCCCGTGGTCGTGGGCGGCCTGCCCGAGTTGCGCCGCTTCGATGGGACCATCGGAGTGGCCGAGGGGCCGCAGGACTACCCCGGCCTGGTCAGGCGGGCGATCGCCGAGGACGGTCCCGATAAGCGGGCTGAAAGGGTAGCGCTGGCGGCCGAGAACACCTGGGATCGCCGGGTCGAGGAGATCTCTTTGCTGGTAGAAGAAGCGCTCGAGCGCCGAGGTCTGGGAACTCCAGAGGTGGGACGGTGAGGGTACTCTTGCCGACCATCCGCGACCCCGACCAGATCGGAGGCGGCGGGACGCATCTCACGATGCTCATCGATGGCCTTCGCGAGCTCGGTCACGAAGCCGAGGCCCTCTATCTGACCGCCACCATGCCCGGGTTGGCCGGCCGCGCCTCCCTGGTGTGGCCGGCTGGGGCGCTCAACCGGGTGCGGACCGGCTGGGGCATGGTCTACTCTGCCGATATGCGGGGGCGGATGCTCGCCCGCGCCACAGCGCGTGAGCTCAAGCGGGCTGCGAGGAGCGCCACCGACACGTGGAGCGCCACCGATACGGGTAGCGCTACCGACACGGGTTTCGGGCCTTGGGAGGTGCTGAACGCCCAGGAGGTGTACTCGGTCCCTTACCTGCGCTCGGTGGCCGACACCCTGGGCATGCCGTTGGTGCTCACTTTGCATGGTTACCCGCTCTACGAATCGGTGTCCGAGGGTTACAGTACGTCCTCTCGGATGGGCCTTCACTACCTGATGCGGGCTGAGATGAGGGCTCTCCGCCTGGCCGACGCGATCGTGACCGTCGATACCAGGTTGTATCGGCACGTCTCGGGACTGGTCCCGGAGCGGGCGGACACCGTCTTCACGCTCATGAACTTCATCGACACCTCGGTCTTCGCTCCCCTGGACGACCCGGCCGAAGAGACTCTTCTCCGGAAGGAACTTCGGGCTGCCTGGGGAGTCCCCGAGGACAAGATCGTTCTGCTCTGCCCTCGCAGGCTGGTGAAGAAGAACGGAGTCGTATACCCCTCGCTGGCCCTGGCCGAGATGGAGGAATCCGATCGCGGCCGCTTTCTCCTGTTGCATGCCGGGGAGGGGGGCGAGCGAGAGGAGATAGAGCGCATCGTTGCGAAGAACCGGCTGGAGGAGAATGTCCGTCTCCTGGGCGGGCAGGGTCCGGAGGCCATCCGTGAGCTCTACCGCTTGGCGGACATCGTGCTGGTGCCTTCCGTCCACTCGGAGAACGTGGAGGAGGCGACCTCGCTTTCCGCTCTCGAGGCGATGGCCTCGGGCCGGCCCTTGATCGCGGGCAACGTGGGCGGCCTGGCCGAGATGGTGGAGAACGGCGAGACGGGTCTGCTGGTGGCGGCCGACGCCGGAGCTGTGGCGGCGGCCATCCTGGGGCTGGCCGCCGCCCCGGAGCTCGCGGCCCGCATGGCGGTGGCAGCCCGGGAGTACGTGGTGGCGCAGCACTCCCATCTCCGGGCAGCGGCGGCCTACGCCGAGATCTACGGGATGGTGCTGTCCCGTAAAGGTGCTCGTGATGCCGCGGCCGAGCGGACGGTCGCGCCGCCGGGAGTCGCCGGGGCGCTCCTGGCCGATGCCCAACCGGCGGAGGCCGAGAAACCCCCTTGGCCGTCGCTGTCGGTGTTGGGATTCACCTTGGACGCGGTCTCCGTGGAGCAGGCTGCCCAGATCGGTCGTCGCCTGGGCGGAAGGACCTGCGCGCGCGACTCGCACACGCATCGCCGTTTCCTTCAACCCCGAACTGGTGGTGCGGGCGCACCGGGATCCGGTTGCCGCCGAGGCCCTTCTCCAGGCCGATCTCTGCTATCCGGACGGCGTGGGGGCTGTGTGGGCGGCCGGGCGCCAGGGGGGTCGTCGGTGGCTGGGCACGGAGGCGACCGACGGACGATCCGCCCCCGCAACCGCGGTGCCTGCGCCGCCCGAGCGAGTGCCGGGCATCGACCTGGCCGAGCGGGTACTGGAGTTGGCGGCGGAGCGGGGTTTGTCCGTGTTCTTCCTGGGGGCGGCTGAGGGCGTAGCTGCCGAAGCCGCCAGGCGCCAGGTCGAGCGTCTACCCGGGCTCAGCGTCGCCGGCATCCATCATGGCTACTTCGATTCGGCCCAAGAAGACCAGGTAGTGCGGATGGTGAGTGAATCCGGGGCCCAGATCCTCCTGGTGGCGATGGGCGCCCCGCGACAGGAAGTGCTTCTCTATCGCCATCGCGACCGGCTGGGCGCCGGAGCGGCGCTGGGCGTGGGCGGCAGCTTCGATGTCTGGGCCGGCACGGTCAAGCGCGCGCCCACATGGACGCAGACCGCGAAAGTCGAGTGGCTCTACCGTCTGGTCACCGACCCTCGCCGGGTGGGGAGGCAAGCTGGCGCTGCCCCGATTCGCCGCACAGGTGATGCGCTGGTCGCCCGACGACTACGGGCCGCCTCGCCGCGGCCGAGCCGCGGGCAGGGGCGGCCCCGAACGCAAAGGCGCCGACTCTTGAGGTACTTGATCAGCGGCTACTACGGTGAGGGTAACGCTGGGGACGAGGCGATCCTCGCCGGCATCCTCCAGGAGGTCGGCCGCCACGACCCGGACGCTCGCTTCACCGTGCTCTCCTTTTCCCCGTCGGACACGGAGCGCCGCCACGCCGGAACCGGTTTGGATCTGGAGGTAATCTCGACCAGTCTGCGTTCCCCCGGCCGCCTGTGGGCGACGATGAGATCCGCCGACCTCCTCATCAGTGGGGGCGGCAGCTTCCTGCACGAAGCCGACTTCGAGTCCTTTGGCCGTTCGTTCCTCTTCCGGGAGGGCAAGGTCCGGCCGGTGCCCTACTTCCTCTCGATCGTCTTCATGGCTCGTGCCGCCGGCCTGCCGGTGATGTGGTACTCGCAAGGCCTGGGGCCGCTCCACACGCGCTCCGCCAGGCGTCTGGTCGCGGCCGCGGGCTCGATCTCCCAAGTGGTGACCTGGCGCGACCAGGAATCCGCTCGTCTGGCCTACGAGGTGGGCGTGCGCTCTTCGGTGCAACTGGTCGTGCCTGATCCCGCGTATGCGCTCCGCCCGGCTCCCGTGAAGGCGGCTGCCCGGCTCGTCGCCGAACAAGGCATGACGCCCGGAGCGCGCTACCTGGCCGTGTGCCCCCGACCGTGGTTGCAGCGTACCGTCTATCTGGAGAGACTGGGAGAGGCTTTGGAGCAAGTGGCAGCAGCCCTTGATCTGGCCATCCTCTTGGTGCCCCTCCACGAGACCCTGGATCCTCCGGTCTGCGAGGTCCTGGCGGCGCGGCCCGGCCTCGCCGGCCGCGCCCACATCCTGCCCCCGGGCGCCTCCCCGACGGTCCTTGCCGCGGTCCTGGGCGGAGCCGAAGTGGTGGTGGCCATGCGTCTACACGGCGGCATCCTCGCCGCGACGGCGGGAGCACCTGTGGTGACCATGGACTACGATCCAAAGACCCGCGCCTTTGCCACCCAGACCAAGCAGCTGCCGTGGGTGGTGAGTGTCGACGCGCTGGAGGACGGAGGCTCCCCGGGGGAGGCGGCGCTCGTGCAGGCCATAGTGGATACAGCCTCCCACGTGGAGGCGCGACGGGCCGCGCTCGCGCGGGCAGTCGCGCCCCTCCGGGCCGAGTCCGGACGCACGGCGCGCTTGGCCGTGCAACTCGCCGCTCTGGGCGTCCACGAGGCCCGCCGCGGTCGTCCCTGGCGGAGAGGCGCATGACCGCCTTGCCCCGGGCGCCCGAGGGCTCCGAGGGGGGGTCGCCCGATTCCCCGGATCCAGCGCGGGCTCCACCGAGGTGTCGCCTGATCCTCCGGATCCGGCCGCCGGACAGGCCGGTCCCGGCCCGCCCGCGCCTGAGCTGGGCTCCGTCCCCGGCTCAGGCGCGGGGGCTGCCGATGGGCTCGCCGCCCCCATTGGCGCGGCCGGCCCCGCGGGCCGCGCGCCCGGCCCAGCCGGCGCGGCCGGGCCCACCGGCGTCGCCCGCTCGGTCCGATCGGTGGTGGGCAAGGCCGCGATCGTCATCGTCACGGCGACACTGGTGGGGCGACTCCTTGGTCTGGTGCGCGATATCGCCGTCGCCTACTTCTTCGGGGCCCAGGCCGACACCGACGCGTTCTTCCTAGCCTATCGGATCCCCTACTTGCTGGTGCTGATGGTGGCCGGGGCGCTTACCGCCACCTTCGTCCCCCTCCTAAGCTACCGGCTGGCCACCGGCCGCAAAAAAGAAGCCTGGGATCTCTCCATCAACATGGGCAACATCATCGCCGTGATCCTGGTGGCGGTCACCGTCGTGCTGATAATCCTCGCTCCTTGGATCATCCCCCTCGTGGGCTACGGTTTTGACACCGCCACTGCGGACAAGGCGGTCTTCCTGTTCCGGATCCTGATGCTCGGATTGGTTTTCGAGGGCCTGACCGGTCTGGTCGTCGGCATGCTCAACTCGCTCAAACGCTTCGCGCTTGCGGCGTTCGCTCCCGCCGTGGGCACGGTCGTCGCCCTGGTGATCATGGTGGCTTTGGAAGAGAGCATCGGGATCACGTCGCTGGCCATCGGGAGCGTGCTCGGGTGGGTGGCCGGACTGTTCGTCCTGTTCCCCGGCCTGCGGGGCCAGGAGATCCGCTATCGCCCGCGCATCGACTGGCACGACCCGGGCGTGCGCGAGGTGGGGGGCATGATCTGGCCCATCCTCATCGGGTCGGCGGTGGGCAAGGTGAGCATCTTCGTAACCCAGATCCTGGGTTCGATGCTCGAAACGGGATCGATCTCCAGCCTGAGCTACGCGGAGAAACTGTTCCAACTGCCCCTAGGGTTGTTCGTCGCGGGGATAACCGTCCCCATCTTCCCCCTACTCTCGGAACAGGTGGCTGCCAACGCTCCTGAACGTGTCAAGGCCACGGTCAACTTCGCCATGCGGCTCATGGGATTCCTCATGGTCCCGGCCACCGTGGGGATCATCCTGCTCCGCTATGCCATCATCGGGCTCATCTTCGAGCACGGGGAGTTCACAGCCGAGGACACCACCCGCACGGCCTGGGCCCTCCTGTTCCTGGTCCTGGGGCTCTACGCATACGCGGGGCGAGACACTCTCACGCGGGTCTTCTATTCCTACCACGACACCCGGACCCCGGTGAAGATCAGCGTGATCACGGTGGTCATCAACATCGGTCTTTCCTATCTCTTCATGCAGTACCTCGGCGTAGGCGGACTGGCGCTCGGATTCACGGTGGCGCTCACGGTCAACTTCCTGGTTCTCACCTGGCTTCTCGAGCGGCGGATCGGGGCGATGGGGTTCGGGAACATCTTCGGCTCACTGCTGCGAGTGACCGGCGTCTCGGCGGTCATGGGGGTAGTCGTTTGGACGGTCGACTTCCTGCTCTCGCGCGAGGTCGGAGAGACCGTTGGGGGCAACGCGTTGCGGGTCGCGGCCGGTCTCGTGGTGGGGGCGTTCGTCTTTCTGTCGGTGGCTAGGCTTGCTAAAATGCCCGAACTTGCCGAAATAACCGATATGCTCCGCGCGGTCCTGAAGCGGCCGACGCGTGAGCCCGCCGGACCGGGCTCCACGGGGTGACCCGCCGGCAGTGACGGTGAGCCGAGTGGCAGGAGAAATCCTGCCCGGGGCGTAAGCAGGTAGGTAGACAGATATGGCCGCGACAGGATCCAACCCCAAGGAAAGACACCTGGCGCAGCCGCCAAGAGGCTTTCGAGGTACGGTGCCGAGCCGGCGAGGGCTTCACTTCCCGATCTGGGCAGCGGCGGTTCTGCTTCTGGCCGCCCTCGCGTTTCTGGTCTTCCCGACGGCTCGTGGCTCGGCGGAGACGGTCTCGATCGAAGCCGCGACCACCGACGGCATCGTCGTGCCCATCATCTTCCCTCTCGAGAATCGCGTGGCCTGGACCGACACCTTCGGCGCAGCGCGCTCGGGCGGCCGTACCCACGCCGGCAACGACCTGATGGCGCCGAAGATGACGCCGATACTGGCCGTGGTCGACGGCAAAATGGACTGGCTCAACCTCACCGGCAAGCTCTCCAGCTACAACAACCTTCCCTACTACAATATCCTGTTGCGCGGTGACGACGGGAACGACTACTTCTACATCCATCTCAACAACGACACTCCGGGCACCGACGATGGCCTGGGCGGCGTGCAGTACGCCTATGCGCCCGGTCTGACCAACGGGACGCATGTGCACCGGGGCGACGTCATCGGCTATGTCGGCGACAGCGGCAACGCCGAGGACACCAGCAGCCACCTTCACTTCGAGATCCACCTGGGCGGCTACGTGGCCGCCTCAGGCCGGCCAGACGCGGACTCCCAGCGCTATCGACCCGTACGCGAGCCTCAAGGCTGCCCCCACCCTGGCTGAGTGGATCGCGGCCGGCAAACCGCCGCTGACCACCACCACGACGACCCCTGGGGCCACTACTACTACCACCGCTCCGAAGCCTACAACCACTACGACGGCTCCGAAACCCACCACTACCACTACCACTCCCAAGCCGACTACCACGACGGTTCCTACCGGCGCGGTTCCGGGGTTCACCGACGTCCGTACCAGTGACTGGTTCTACGCCGACTTCGCCCAGGCCCGAGCGGCAGGAGTGGTCACCGAGGCCGCCGACAAGCGGTTCCGGCCCTACGACAAGGTGTCGCGGGCTCTCTTCGCCGTGTACGTGGTGCGGGCCATGGCCCCGGCGGAACTGAGCGCATCCGGTTCCGTAGCCTCCAGCGTCGCGGCCGCCGGCCCGCCCGCTGACCCGGCCGATGCCACTGTCTCAGCCGATGCCGTCGATGACGGCACCGCTGCCAGCGCCGTCGATGGGGCTGCCGATCCGGCCGACAACGCCGCCGACCCTGCCGCTGTCACCGACCCCACCGGCGCCGCAGCTCTGGACGGTGCCGCGGCCGCAGGCCTGGACGGCGCGGCCGAGAGCGCGCTCACCGCCACGGTGGCCGGCGGCACGTCGGCCATTGCACCGACCACCGCCAACGCGGCGGAGACCGAAGGTACTCCCACCTTCACGGATGTGCCTTCCTCCTACTGGGCGTACAAAGAGATACAGATCGCTGCTCGGCTAGGCCTAGTCCGCGGCACCGGTGACGGCACCACGTTCTCTCCCGACCAGTTGGTCACCCGGGCGCAGATGGCTACGATGATGTGTCGGGCCTTGGGATCCGACCCCAACGACAACTGGGCGGGAACCGCCGCCGCGGCCTATCTGGTCTACAAAGACGTGCCCAAGGGTTACTGGGCTCAGGGATCCATCTTCATGACGAACTACCTCGGGCTGATGTGCGGGGACGCCAAAGGGTGTTTCCGTCCGGAGGAGAATGCCAATAGGGCCCAAGCGATCACCGTGATGGCCCGTCTCCTGAGGTTGCTCGAGGGAGGTTCGGGCTCATAGTCCTTCCGAGGAAGCACATACTCCGCCGGGAGAGCCCCGAGCGCCCGGCGCCCGCGGCGCGCCTGCGCATGGGCCGGGCCCGCGTCGTCGCGGGCAGGCCGGCACTCGCGGCCGCGCTCCTTGTCGCCCTCCTGCTCCTCGCCACCCTGCTCCTCCTCGCTCCCGCGCCCGCTCCGGCGTCGGCAGCCGCGTCCGCCTTCCCAGATGTGGGAAAGGGCCACGTGGCCTACGACGCGATCGAGTATATGGCCGGCGCCGGCATCATCTCCGGTTTCAAGGACGGCACCTTCGGCCCGGAGAAGACCCTCACGCGGGGCCAAGCCACTAAGATCCTGGTCTTGTGGCGGGGAGTGCCGCTCAACTCGGGCGGTCCCTACTTCTCCGATCTGGACTCTGTCTACGGCAAGTATGTTCAGGCGGCCGCGGCTCAGGGCTGGATCACCGGCTACGACGACGGCAGATTCCGCGCCTACAACACGCTGACCCGCGAGCAGATGGCGATCATCATGGTGCGGGCCATGGGCTGGGATGCGGACGCGCGCAAGCTGAGCGGAGCGCGCGTCGCCGAGATCCTCTCCGCGTTCTCCGACCAGGCGAGCATCACCGCCGACGCCCGACCGTATGCGGCCCTGGCGGTAGAGCGCGGGCTGTTCAATGGCTCCAAGGGCGAGTTCAAGCCCCAGGACGGCATAACCCGGGGCCAGTTCTCCCTTGTGGTACTCCGGGCTGAGCTCAGCATGAGGGCCGTCATCCAACAGGTGCGCGTCGCCGGAGACTATCCCGATAGGACCCGCGTGGTCTTCGACCTCTCCCGCGCCCCGGGCGCGGTGACGGCTGCTATCTCGGTCGATGGCACGCTCACCGTCGACTACGCCGGGGGAGCCATCGCCGGGACGCTCAGCCAGGCGACCGACTCCGCCGAGGTCAAGTCGGTCGGCGCCAGGCAGTTCGCCTACAATCCCCGCACCGTGCGCATCGCCCTGAAGCTTGCCCGTTACCGGACGTTCCGGGTGATGTCGCTCGCCCCTGGCGGCAATGAAGGCTACCGTATCGTCGTGGACGTGTTCCCGCGCCTCGACGGCCCCGAGGGAGACGGGCCGCCGCTGATCTGTGTCGACCCAGGCCACGGAGGCATCGACTCCGGCGCCGTCGGCGCCACCGGTACCTTCGAAAAGGACTTCAACTTGAGCATCGCCCTGCTGCTCGCCCAGAACCTGCGCGCTGCCGGCCTGCGGGTCATCATGACCCGTGAGGACGACACTCTTCCCGGCGCCACGGTCTCGGAGGCCCTCTATCGGCGGGCGGAGATCGCCAATACCGCCCGTGCCAACCTCTTCGTGAGCGTCCACAACAACGCCGCCGGCGACCCGGAGGCCGAAGGAACCGAGACCTTCTACTGGGGCACGCCCGGACAACTACTCCGTCGAGGGCAGGCTGCTGGCGGAGGCCATCCAGCGGAACCTTCTCGAGGCCATCGACTCGGTCGATCGGGGGGCGCGCACCCACTGGCGCAACCTGGTGGTCCTGGCCGAGACCGACATGCCCGCGGCCCTGGCCGAGGTCGGATTCGTCACTAATCCCGAGGAAGAAGCGAAGCTCAAGGACTCCGCGTACCAGAAAGCGGGTGCTCAGGGCATCGCCAACGGGGTCCTCGAGTACCTCAAATGGTCCAATACGGTCTACACTAGTGAGTAGCAGCTGCGGGCGACAGCTTTTGCAGAAGCGCGCAGCGGCTGGATGAGAAGTAGTCAGCCGCACCCGTCGGGGCCTGGGACCTTGGGGCCGCGACTCCGACCGGGAGGTTTTGTTCGTGAAGAATGATCGTTCCCGTTTCCGGGCCAGGAGCCACCGCCGGATCTTGGCCGCGGGACTGCTTGCCCTATCGCTACTCCTTGGCGGCCTGGCCTTCGCTCCTGCCGCGCGCGCGGCAGGGGACGACTTCGTCTTCACCGGCCGCGGCTGGGGCCACGGGGTGGGAATGAGCCAGTGGGGCGCCTGGCAGGCGGCCCGCGAGGGTGTCACCTTCGACGAGATCCTGGCCTTCTACTATCCCGGGAACCACCCTCGGAAGCCTCTCGGATCCCAATCCCGAGGTCAGAGTCCGCATCTCCAGTCAGCCCTGGACCAGCAATACCACCAACTTCGTCCAGGTCGACCTCAAACCGGTGGTGACCCGGGCCATACTGGTCAAGCACACCGCCTCGGGAGACGAGTACCGAGGTGATCCCTGCGGGCACGCTCATCAACGTGCTGAACAGCGGAGGCAGGGTGCGGGTGGTCACCCCGGCCGGCACGCAAGGACCGTTCGACTATGTCGAGCTGCAGCCGGCGCGCACCGGGGACGATCCCGCCGAAGGCCGGGTCGCCATCCAGCTCAAGACCAGCGGGGCGACCTACGACTATCGGGAATACTGGGGCTCCATGCGCGTCCAATACGGCGACGACCCGGGTGAGCTGTGGGTCTACAACCTCGTGCAACTGGAGAAGTACGTGCGCAGCATCGCCGAGGTCGACTACGACTGGGCAGTCCCGAAAGCCGCCGCCTACGCACCCGAGGCGGTGAAGGCCCAAGCGGTCGCGGCCCGTACCTATGCCGTCGCCAAGAACGGTCCCCTGGCCGACAACCAATACGACCAGTGCTACAGGGGCTACACCTTCGAGGCCAAGTATCCGGGCATCGCCCAGGCGGCCGAAGAGACGACCGGGCTGATCCTGACCTACCAGGGCAAGGCCATCACCGCTAACTTCTCCGCCCACTCCGGCGGCTATACCACCGATTCGGCCTGGTCGGGCACCAAGCCGGCCTACATCGTCGCCCAGCCCGACCCCTGGAGCCTCAAGGCTCCACCGGCGAGCATGCACTCCGAAGGCCCTGGTTGGAACTGGACCTACACGATCTCAGTGGCGAAGCTCTCCGCTGAGTTCGACGTGGGCTCGATCAGCCGGGTGGAGATCGTCGCCCGCGACACCGGGGATCCCGACAGTCATGCGCGGACCCTGCGTCTCACCGGTGATCAAGGCACGACCACCGTCTCCGCCACAACGCTCAAGAGCCGCCTGGGGCTGCGCTCCACGCTGATCCTGACCGTCACCGGCGGTGAGCCCCTGGCCCCCGGCGAGTTCTACGACGTGGGTGCCGGCCATATCTACCACGACCAGATCGCGAGGGTGGTGACCGCCGGACTGATGAGTGGTTACGACTCCGGGCTTTTCAAGCCGGGCAACTCGGTCACCCGCTGGCAGTTCGCCAAGATCGCCGTCAACCTGCACAACATCCTGCACGCGGACGACCAGATCGCGGTGGTGAATGTGACCACCGCCCCGTTCGACGACGTTCCGATGGACAAGAACGTGGTGGGCGACGTGTCCGACTGGGTGGCTGCCGCCAAGAAGGCCGGCCTGGTCTCGGGGGTGAGTTCCACCAGCTTCGAGCCCTACGCCGTGGTACGCCGCGACCAGATGGCCACCATGATGTGCCGCGCCTTGGGCTGGGAGGATGAAGCCGCCGCCCTACCTGTCGACACCCCTGGCTTCGCCGACGTGCCGCACACCAACGTCCACTGGGGCGCCGCCACCTATCTGAAACTGCAGGGGGTCATCCTGGGCTATGAAGGTCCGGCCGGCAGCGGCACCGTGGTGCTGCGGGTCGAAGAGGCCATCAAGCGGCAGCACGTGGCCGTCATCCTCTGCCGGGTGCTCGACTTAGAGCAGTAGGGGCGGCAGGAGCGGCACGCCCGGGACGCGACGGCGGGCGCGAGTCAGGGCCAGGATCTGCCAAGAGTCGACCATACCCGTCGACGTGAAGCGACCCGGCCTGCGGGGTCTCGCGTCGACCGTCAACCCTCGTTGGTGCCCGCCCCTGTCCACGTGCGCAGGGGCCTCACCTCCGCGATGCGCTCGAAGTCCTTGTCGGAGTGCAGCAACACCCCATCGTGCTCGAGGGCGACTTGGGCGATGAGGCAGTCCACGGTTCCTCGCACGGAGATGCCCTGCGCTCGGCAGTCGAACATGATGCGGGCCGCATCGACGTGAGTGTGCCACGGATCGAATGGCGAGAGCAGGTTCTGCGTTTCCAAATAGGAGAGCAGCAGGTGCCACTCCTGGGCGTCGCGCGCCCCGGCGAGCAACTCCTGACAGCAGATAGCAGGGATGGCGAAAGGAATCCCGTCGACCTCCAATTGCTGGAGCCGGAGAGCGGCAGTCGTCGACTTCCCTTTGAAGAAGTCGACTAGGACCGACGTGTCGACCACGATCAAGGGAGATCTCGCCGCAGTTCTCGGTGGTCGTACCCTTCGGCGAATGCGATCTTGCCCTGGAGCTCCAGTAGGCTGCGCCGCCGCTTCGAGCTGATGAGGACCCGCAAGGCCTCTTCCACGAGGGCGCGTTTGGTGCCGATACCGGTCAGCCGGCGGGCCTCCTCGACCAGTGCCTCGTCGAGTTCGATGTTGGTGCGCATGTCATGCCTCGTGCAGTGCTCAGGTGTATACAGATACACATTATTATACACAACCGGAGAATGAACGTGTTGGGTGTCGAGAAAGCGTCGCTCAATCTGGGCGTCGCCTCCGCTTACTGACAAGCTGCAGGATCTCCTCGCGCGAGAGTCCCACGTCCCGGAGGATCTTGGCGAGCAATCCGGGTCCTAGCATCTCGCCTGCGTGGATAGGGATCACAGTGGTGCGGCCGTCGACGTGTCGGAGGAGACAGTGACTCCCACGCCTGCGGATCAGTTCGAAACCAACTCGCTCAAGAGCGGCGAGAAGCTCCGCGCCCGTGAGCCTGAGCGGAGGCATCAGGTGTCAATAGTCAGCCTCTGTACTCCGACGAATCTGAGGGGTCTCTCGCCGGACACCGCCTCCAGTGGGTCGCGGCACACTTCGATGGCTTCCCTTATCCGCTCCATCAATTCGTCCAGCGAGCGAGCCTGTGTGTGGCAGCCGGCAAGGGCGGGTACGGAAGCGACGAAATACCCCTCGTCATCTTGCTCGATTATCACGTCGAACGCAGACATTGTCAGTCCGATGGCCATCGCGGTTCTCCCTATGGTTCGAGAGTCTAGCACTCCGGTAGATCGAGCTTGCGGTCAGGGCCGAGTGTATTGCGGGCGCTGCCACACGGGGCTACGACTTTGGCTGGAGAATGGCGGGTCCCAGCGGGTCTGCCGGCAGAGTGTGAGAAGACGCCGGGGCCCCGGACTCGGCGGACTTCCTTCGTTCGTCCGCTGGAGCCCGGGGCCCCGGCGTGCTATGAGGGGCACCTCGAGGACCGGAGGGGGCGGGTCGTCTCGAGGAGAGGGGGACTTAGTCAGTGGCTCGGCTCATACGTCGACCCCTTTCGTCGTAACCTATCGCCACTATACTCGCGAGGGTATAAAGACCCTGTAAAGTGCGGCCGAGTCTGGAGAGCGGCTATAATGGCTGCCATGCTTGCCCCAAGACCACCGCGCCTCGTGCGCGTCACGCCCGTCATGGCAGCATCCGGCATTGCTGGCGATCGTCGCCATTGCCTGCATGGCTTCCGCTCCTCCTCCTGCCCTTGCGTCAACCACCACTTCACAGGCCGCCGCGGCTGCGCCGGCCACCGTGGCTTCGCCGGCCGCCGCGTCCGCAGTCGCAGCTACGTCCCAGGTCGTTGCCGCGTCCGACCCGGCGGTCGGCCAGATCGACACCTTCTGGGTCAAGGACTGGAACGGGGGGGGCTACTTGCAGATCGAGGCGACGGTCGCGTACGTGGGCGAGAGCTGTGTGGTCTACGCGCAGAACGGCGAGTTCGTCGCTCCGATCACGATAGAGCGGCTGGGCACGGAGTTCGATTCGGCCGTATACCCGAGATTGACCGAGGTCTTGGGGGCAGAGCCGCGCCCTGGCATCGACGACGAGTCCCGGATCACCGTACTTCTCTACGATTTCGCCGACGTCAGTATCAACGGCTACTTCTCTCCCCTCGACATCGCGCCGCCGGCCGGGCAGGGCTATTCCAACCGGCGGGAGATGGTCTACCTCAACGCCGAGGTGGTGGCTTCCGAGCCCGAGAACGCCGGGTCGCTCGCGGCTCACGAATTCGCGCACCTCATCGTGTACTACCGTGACTATTTGCTCGAGCAATCCCCCAGCCGTACGGAGGAACCTGCATGGATGTACGAGGGCTTCTCCACCTACGCGGAGCACGTCGCTGGGTATGATGGTCGGACCAATAGCCAGCTTCGCAGCTTCGCCAACGATCCCGGCACCAACCTCACCAGCTGGGGCGACTACCGGGTCCATTATGGGGCCTCCTATGCCTTCATGAGCTATCTGGCGGTGCGGGAGGGCCAGGGATTCATCACCGATCTGGTGAGCCAACCGGCGGACGGCATCGCCGGCATCAATCAAGCGCTCGAGGACAGGGGGGTCGTCTTCGACACATTCGACACCCTCCTGGACGACTGGATGGTGGCGAACTTCCTCGACGGACGCGATCCCGAAGTGTATCCATACTCGTATCCCGACCTTCATGTAGCGGCCGCTCCTGTGACCGTCGCCGGCGTGTTTCCTTTGACCGGCTCGGAGTACGCGACCAACTTCGGTGCCGTCTATCTCGACTTCCCGGCGATCGACCCGGAGTCGACCTTCCGAGCGGTTGTCGACGGGGATCGCACAGCGCCCCTGCGGGCGGCCCTGATCTCCTGGGATTCGGCCGGCATTCTGGCGCCCAACGTGACCATGCTCCAGATGGTCTCCGGCGATGGGAACGGTACGGCCCCAGCTGGGCTACGACCGGCACACGCTGGCGGTATGGGCCCGGGGGGCCGAAGGGAAGGACGCCCTCTACGCGTTCCGCTACACCGCCTCGGTCGGTATCCCCGGCGGTCCCGAGTTCGTCGACCTGGGGCCCGAGGATCCCTACTATCCGTATGTCGCGGAGTTGTTCATCCGCAATGTGATCAGCGGCAAGGAGATCCCTCCGGGGTCGGGCTTGTGGTACTTCCTCGGGGGGGAGAACGTGCTACGCGCTCAGTTCGCCAAGATGATAATGGAGGCTACCGAGCTTCACACCCCGGCCATCGACCATCTCGACGACCCGACCTTCTCCGATGTGCGCCTGGCGTCCGACGGATCCGGCGTCCCCGAGTCGACATACGACTACATCGAAGAGGCGGCCGCGCTGGGCATTGTGCGCGGCTACAGCAATGGCCTTTTCCGCCCCTACAACCCCATCACTCGGGGGCAACTCGTGCTCATGATCACCCGGGGAGCGGTCGCTGCCGGGAGACCCTTGCCCGAGTACACCGGCAGCGCTCAGGTGTTCGCGGACGTCCCCGCCTCGCATCCGCTCTACCGTGACATCATGACCGCCTACTACGCGGGGATACTGAACGGCAGCACCGGCAAGGACGGGCTGCTCTATTTCAATCCCTACTCGTTCGCCAGCCGCAACCACGTGGCCAAGATGACGGCCAATCTCATCGGCCATCTGGAGGGCGCCGCGACCGGTAACTGACGCTTCGTCAGTTCCCCGGGGCTGAGCGGCCGTTCGCGCGGCCCTCGAGCTTCTCGAGACATACTCGGGGCTTGGCGTGTAACCTTTGACTCCGGTTCATCGTTTATCATAAGAATGAACATGGTCAAGCTCCGCCGCCCAGACGCGCCGTCTCGGGAATCGGATACGGATCCCCGGGGCGGGGCGAACCAGGACCTTCCCGGTGAGACAGTCCCAGCTCCGGATGGCTCCGTGACCGTCGATGCCGACGTCACCGAGCTCGAAGTAGGCATCGCTGGTCTCGACACCGGGACGGTTGAGGTCGCCCGGGATGCGGTGGTCGCGGACACGATCGCCCCCGACACGGTCGTCCTTCTGCCCGATGTCCAGGCGACGGAGAAGGACCGCCGGCGCGAGCACCGTCTGGTCGAGGCTGCCTGTCGCGGGGAGAGTTCCGCCATCGAAGCTCTCTACCGCACGCACTTCGACACCATCTTTCGGTATGTTCTCCTCCGCCTCGGCTCGCCCTCGGCGGCCGAGGACGTCACCAGCCAGGTGTTCCTGGGGATGGTGAAGGGACTGGGACGCTATCGCGACGAGGGCAAGCCCTTTGTTGCCTGGCTCTACGGGATTGCCCAGAAACAGATCGCCTTCTTCCAACGTGGGCAGAGCCGGGCGCCGAACCCCGTGGACCTCGATGCCGCCGCCGAATTGGCGGCCCAGAGCGCCGGCCCCGCTGCCACCGCCGAACAGCGGGAGCTGCGGGCGGGGATCGCCCGGGCCCTGGGCAAGGTGCCGGAGGGACAGCGCGAGGTCATCATGTTGCGCTACATCCTGTCGCTTTCGCTGGCCGAGACCGCCGCCGTGGTGGGCCGCACCGAAGGGGCGGTAAAGCAACTGCAGCTGCGGGGCTTGGCGACGCTCAGGGACATCCTGGGGCGGGAAGGCGTGCACCTGCGCTGACCGGCGTCGAGCCGCTGGGCGGGCAGTGCGGGACCCGGGAGGCCAAAGGTTGTGGCCTGGCGGCGCCGACGGGAATACAATCAAGGTAGAGCGAATGCACGGAGCAACGACGCACTGTGCCGACGCGCGATGCTGAGGACTTTGGCCATAGAGTAAGGATCACATGGCACTCAGGGAGATCCCGGTCCGGAGACTGATGGCCGCCTTGATCGGCCTGGTCGCCTTGGTCCTGGTGCTCGGATTGGCGTTCGCGCCGCCGGCCCTGGGCGGCGAGGCCTACTATCGAGGCGGTGACATCCCGCTCGACAATCCCGACTGGATGGCCGGCCTTTCCGACGACCTACTCCTGAGCCAGTTGTCGCTTCCCGGCACCCACGACACCATGGCTCGAGACTGGCGACTCCCTGGCGACCTGCCAGGATGCGCCCCTGGCCGATCAATTGCAGGCGGGCATCCGGGTCCTCGACATCCGCTGCGAGAACGACTACTCAGCAGCACGCAGGGGCACTACTTCTCGCTCTGGCATGGGCCTCTCTTCCGCTTGGGGACGTTCGACCAGGTCGCCGACGACTGCAAGGCATTCCTCGCGGCTCATGCCGGAGAGACCATCATCATGAGGATCAGGCAGGAGACTGACCATCGCAAATCCCAAGGTCACCCAATCGTTCACCGACACGTTCAAGTGGTACCGGGACACCGAGTATCCGGGTCTCTTCGCAGATGTCGGCGACGGCAAGACCATCCCCACCCTCGGGGAGGTCCGGGGGAAGGTGGTCGTCCTGCAGGACTACGACTACTCGCCCTTCTGGGGCATCCGCTACATCACTCCCGGCAGCCATCCACCCTTCGACTCCCAGGACAACTACGTGGTCCCCTTCTCCAAGGCCGGCTTTGAGGCCAAATGGTCTGGCATCTACCGTCATCTCTATGCGACCAACGCGGGGAACCGCACCGACGACCTGGTACGTGAACTACCTCAGTGGAGGCACTGAGACGTACCCGGAGCGCGTCGGCGGGCGGCTACTTCGAGGCTTCTCGGCGGCGGGTATGAACGATCGCATGCTGACTTGCTGAGGGCATCGGCTCCCCTGAACCCCCCATCCGGGTCGGGACTGGCCAAGCTCCCGCTGACGTGCACGGGCACTGTGATGATCGACTTCCCCGGGCCGGGATTGATCCAGGCGATCATCAATCTGAACGGCGGGGTCCCAATTGGCTTCCCCGACGTCCCCGCCTCCCACCCCTACTACGACGCCATCCAGGGTATGGCCGACCAGGCCATCATCGGCGGTTATGCCAACGGCAACTTCGGTCCCGAGGACCTGGTCATCCGCCAGCAGTTCGCCAAGATGATCGTGCTCACCCTGGGACTACCGGTGACGGAAGACGACTGGCAGGACGCCAGCAAGCCCTTCCTGGATCTGGACCCCGACGACCCGGCCAAGCTCTACCCCCATGAATACGTGGCCGTCTGTGCCCTAAACAACATCACCAAGGGCACAAGCGACCCCACCAAGTTTGCGCCCCTTAACAACATCACCCGCCAGCAGGTGATCACCATGGTGGTGCGGGCCGCCGATAACCTGGCCCCCGGCACCCTCGAGGCCGTACCCGCCGACTGGAACGACGGTGTTCTCTCCTACTCCGACCCCACCCACGGGCCCAACATCCAGAAGGCCGAGTACAACGGCCTGCTCGACGGCATCCGGGCCTCTCTGGCCACTCCCGGGCTTGCCGGCTGGAACACCGGAGCCAACGCCACCCGGGGCGAGGTAGCTCAGATACTGTGGAACCTGCTGCGGAGACAGTAGACCAATTCGGTAGGTCGATGCAGTAGATCGACGCAATGGCGGACCGTGGCCTGAGCGCGGCTTAAAGGATGCATCCGCGAGCGGCGCCGATGTGTCAATGACGCCGACCGGATATCCCAGGTGCACCCGAGCTCAGTGAGTCAAACGGGCATTCCACCGTGACTTTTCCGCCGCCCCGGCAATAGAGCTTCTGATGAACTATGTTTAAAGGCATCTTCGACAAATCGGGAGCGGCAAAGCAAGGCAAGGGCCAAGGGTCTGCGCCTGCCGTGGCTTCGGTTGAAACACAGCCGGCCTGTCACCGCCCCTCGACTGCCCCGTTCCCGTGGATGAGGCCATGCTGGCCATCAGCCGTGAGTTGTCCGGTCTTGCGCAGGTACCTGTGGCTCAAGCCGCCAGGGAACGCGGCTGGGCTTCCCTGCAGCGCGAACTGGAGCGCCGCCCCGTGGTGGCGACCGGCGCGGGCAGCGCCCGTCCGGTCCGCCCGGCCCACTCGCGCGGCTGGCGATGGGCTCTTGCTTCCGCAGCGGCAGCGGTCGCCGTGATCGCGGCTCTCCTCGGCACCTACGGTGGGGGCCTTCTGCAGACGGCCGACAATGGCGACCAGACCACCACGGTTACCTCCGTGGTGAGCACCGACACCACTGGACCGTCCACCACCGTCGGCACCGACGGCACCACGGTTACCAGCGAACGTCCTGGAACGACGCAGGCCCCCGGCACCACCGGGGTCCAGCCCGGCACCACCCAGAGCCCCGGCACCACCGGGGGCACTCAGCCCAGCACGTCCACCACCGGTGGCTCCACCCCGACAACCGGCGGCGGAGGACCGAGTACCACGCGACCCTCCTCGACCAGCACCACCAGCCAGCAGCAATACACGTCAGAGCAGCGCGAAGGCTCGGCCTGGGCTGCCGTCCAGTATCTGGCCGAACTGGTCATCACAGGCAACACCTCAGGCGCCCGGGCTCTTGTAGCCCCCGAGGCCCAGGCTTCCCTCGCGCAGATGATGATGTCCTTGAGCGAACCCTACGGCTACAAAAGAACCGGCCTGCAGTCGCTCTCCGACAGCATCGTGCGCGTGACCATACAGATCAACGACAGGGTTATGAACCCGAACGGCGAATTGAAAGAAGCTCTGCCCAAGTTCGTCATCAAGGTACGTGTGGACGACAAAGGCGCCGTCATAACGGCCATCAACGCAGGATAGTGACTAAGGCCATGATGACCATCGAGCTTTCGCGTTCTCCCCTTTACACGCTATACTCGACGCTCCGTGCAGCTTGTCTGCACTTTTTTGCTGGTCTGAAACGGCCCCGGGCTCTTGCCGCCCTCGGCCCAAACAGAGTTTGCCACTCCGTGTTGGTAGGCACGGATGTGAGACCAAAGAAGAAAGGAGGTGACTCGTTCTTCTTCCTACACTACCGCTTCACCAGTAGGAAATGGCAAGAACTATTTTGCTATGAGTAAACAAGAAAAGAGGAGTGGTCTCATGCAGAAACGCACCCTAAAGGTAGCGCTTCTGGCCGTCCTCGCCACGATCCTGGTACTGAGCTTCTCCAGCGTCGCCCTCGCGGACCAGACCTGGAGTGACCTGCCCGATACGGTGACCGCCAAGTACGGCATCACCGACAATCAAGTGGCAGGCATCTCCGATGGTTTCCCCAACGGCACCTGGAAGCCGTTCCAGTCGGTTACCCGCGGCCAGTTCACCAAGATGGCGGTGCTGGCCTTCGGTATACCCCTGGCGAATCCGGCCACCCCGTCCTTCACGGACGTGCCTAAAACCCACATTTTCTATCAGTACATCGAAGGGGCCAAAGCCGTGGCCATAGCCAACGGCACCGGCTCTACCACCTTCAGCCCCGATGCGATGGTGACCCGCCAGCAGGCAGTCGCCATGGTGTCCCGCTGGGTGGCCCAGGTAAACGGCTATGATCTCGCCACCATGTACACGGCTGATCAGATCACCGCTCTACTGGCCCACTTCGGCGATGCGGCTTCGATCAGCTCCGCTCTCAAGGCGGAAGTGGCCTTCGCCTATGACATGGGCATCACCACCGGCGACGCCTTCGGCAACTTCGCCCCGCTCGCCAACATGATGCGTATCCAGGGCGCGGCCTTCCTCATCCGGGCCCAGGGCCTGGTGCCGCCGGCGAATTGGACCGCCGATAAGATCGAGTTGGTCTCCCCCGACAAGAGCGAGAACCTGATCGGCAAGACCCATCAGGTCACCTTCAAAGTCACCACCGCCGACGGCCATCCGGCCAAGAACGTGCTGGTGGACTTCGACACCATGTGGGCCACCCCGTACTACGTGGGTAACATTTCCCCGCAGGCGGCCATGACCAACAGCATGGGTGAAGTGACAGTCAACCTGCTCTCCGCCGAGCCCGGCACCCAGCGCGTGAGCGCCGCCGTGGCCGGTCTGTCGGCCATCTACACCACCAAGTACTGGGTGGCTCTGGATGAGGTCTACCTGACCGATCCCGAAGGCGAGATGGATCCGGCCGACCTGAACGAGCGGGAGAACAACGCCGGCGAAGAGGACACCTTCTGCTACCGCGTGGTGGTCTTCGGCCCCGGCCCGCTCTCGACCAGCCAGTACGACTGGTACAACGTCTACGATCCGGAAGCCGATCTGACCGATCTGGACACAATGGTCCGGTTGGGACGTCTTCGATGACTTCGACGACTTCAACTATGAGACCGAGCTCTCGCATCATGGCCGACGGCTACCTGCCGCGCACCATGGCCGGCATCGATCTGGAATGGCTGCTCGACTGGAACCTGGATGACGACTCCGTAGGTACCGTGGTCTCCAAAGACACCAAGACCGACGCCGACGGCCTGGGCTGCATCACGCTCAAGTCCACCAAGACCGGTTGGGTCGAAGTCTCTGTCGTTGCCACCTATCCGGAGAACCCCTATCCGAAGCAGCTGTTCCTGCATGACACCTTCATGCCGGATACGGGTCACGATTACGACTGGGAAGATCAGCCGGCCGAGTCTGATGACTACGGCTACAAGACCTGGATCCCCCACGTCATCGGTGGCGACGATGAAGGTCCCATCACTCCCGCCTACGCCGTCAACAACACCGGCGAGGTGGAGCAGTTCGACCTGGAGCTCAAAGACGTCTATGGCAACCCCATCCCCGGTTACACGGTGGAGTGGTGGATCCAGGGCACGGGCTTCTTCAAGACCGACGACAGCTCCTGGAGTGGCATCGGTGAGCAGAACAAAGACATCGATGTGACCGACGCCGACGGCATGGCCAGCGTGTGGCTCAAGTCCCTCACCCCGGGCCAGACCATCGTCCACTGCAAAGTCATGGACAAATACGGTCTCCCCTACAAAGAGTGGAACGTAGTCAAGCAGTGGTACTCGATCGATCAGGTCATCTTCGCCCAGGTCGTGGACGGCGCTGTTGTCCATGACACTTATGAAGAGAACGTGGTCGGTACCGGCCACACCTGGGTCGCATTCGTGGGTGGCGCCAAGTATGTCTACACCCTGTATGACATCAACAACAACGGCCTCCGTGACGACCAGGCTCACTTGACCAGCAAGGCCGAATTGGCCGCCTACGAGGCGGACGGCGGCACCCTCTTGGTGGCCAAGATGGTCAACAACGTTCTCACCTGGGTCGACAACGATGGGGATCCCATCATGCCCGGCATGGTGTACTCGCCCCAGATCAAGGACAGCAAGGTGCGCGTCTACTACACGTCCTACGTCGAGCTCAAGCTGAGCGGTGCTGAGTTCATGCACGACGTCGACAAAGACGACGTAGCTGAGGTCTGGTCCGGCCTGGCCGGCAAGACCGTCTACTTCTTCAACAACATCGGCGCCCTCGGTGGGGCCCCTGTATCCAACACAGCGCTGCCCACCAAGACGGTGCTCGATCAACGACTATCCCACGGTCGCAGGTGGATGGCCGATATGGGTCGGCTCCATCACCTCCCCCACCATGAAGGTGACGGATGCGATGGGCGTGGCCACTGTGGACATCAACTCCACGACCAAGGGCTGGCAGTTCGTCTACGCGGTAGCCGATTACACCGACAACCCGCAGGACGGCGATCCACTGAAGCCGCTCGACTGGGCTGAGCTCCGTTGGGCTTCGGCTGACAAGCTGTGGACTCCTGCCGGCGCGGCCGACGAAGACCCGATCGTAATCTTCGCCCAAGGCAACGTAGCCGGCGACCGTTGGGTCAACCCGGTTCTTCCTGCTCTGCGTGAAGGTCTTGACGCCACCGGACTGGTCCAGATCGGTCCGCCGAACGGTGTGCAGGCGACCGCGACGGCGACGGTTTCTGCTGGTGTGGTGAGCTTCGAAGGTCTGCCCAGCGGCGATGGCTACAGCACCGACGACCTTGGCGCCCGCAGTCACCGCTACCGTAGCCCAAGGCTCGGGCGCGGCTGCGACTGCCACCGTTGGAGGCGCGGGCGACCGACAACCGGTGATCCAGATCAGCGTGACCGCTGGTGGATCCGGCTACGTCGTGGCTCCCACGGTCGTCATCCATTGGTCGCCGCAGATATCCCCGGTGGCACGCAGGCGACCGCGACCGCGAACATCGGCAGTGTCCGCTCCGTCGTGAGCGTCACCATCACGAATCACGGCTCCGGCTACACCGCTCCTCCCGCCGTGACCTTCACCGCTGCCGCGGCGCTGGTGACGACCGGGACGATCTCGCGATGTCACCGAATGGCCCAGGTGACCGCGATCACCCCCGCCGCCGGCGTCTTCGGCTGACGGCACCTACCCGGTTACCGTTCCGGCTCCGATCATGAGCAGGCGACCGCGAGCGCGACCATCTCCGGTGGAGTCATCGCCGGTCTCACCCTCGACAACCCCGGTGCTGGCTATGCCACGGCTCCCGTGGTCACCTTCGCTGGTCCCGGCGTCCGGTGCGGCTGCGCACACAGCGCTGAATGTGCCGCCGGACGGTCGCGGTGTACGACATCGATTCTTGACTGCCGGAGGCTCCGGCTACGAATTGAGCGGTGGCCCCATCGTCGACAATCCGAACTACGAGATCATCGCCGTTCAGGTGTTCGATGAGTACGGGAACGCCCTCGAAGGTTACAAGGTGACCTGGGAAGTCGTGGGTCAAGGTACCACTACCCCTGGCACCATCGATACCTACCATCCGTTTGCTCACTTCGAGGATCCGGACTATGACGAGCCCGTTGAAGGTGGAGACGACGCCGGCGTAGGCGACCTCAACCCGTACGTCAACAGCAATGCGTGGTGGGGTGACTTCGCCGATGGCGTTCACCCGCAGTACGCGCATGACGCCAATGACGACGACTATGCGTGGGGCTGGACTCTGAACCAGCTGATCGACTTCGAACTCGACCTGATCAGCGCCGCTCACGTGACCCTCGTCATGGACGAGACTCGTGACGAGCTGGTGGCCATGGTCAGAAACAACGAGGCCGATCACTTCACCAACATCGTCAACATCAAGGTCTACACTCCGGACGGCGCCTTCATGGACCAGTTCGAAGTGACCAAGGTGTGGGACCTGGATGCGCCGACGCTGACCACCACTACGCTGTTGGTCGGCGAGACCAAGTCCGGTCCGTGGTCGCCGGCTCTGACCAGCGCCGTTACCGAGCTTTATGGGCTGGTGGGGGCTCTGGATCAGTACGGTGACCCGATCGCCTCTTCTCTGCTCAAGCTCAGGATCACTGGTCCGTTCAACGACACCTACCAGGGAATCTCGGTTGGCATTGGCCCCAATATGCTTCCCGTCTTCACCGCGGCTGGGCTGCATACGCTGTGGGTCTATGAAGACCTCAACAGCAATGGCAACCTCGACGTGGGCGAAGTGGTTAGCACTCCGGCCACGATCACCGTTCCGTAGGAGCGACACAACATAAGGGTCGGCATCGACCGACTCTGAGAGGGGGCCCGCCGCAAGGCGGGCCCTCCTTTTTTGCCTCTTCACCCTTGCCCGTTGTCGTGCTCTCCCTCTGTTGCCGGGCCTCTCTTGCGGTAGTCCACGAGCGGGGGCTTCGCGCAGGAGAGCCTCATTCTTGGGCTGTCTCGCGGTCTCCGTGCTAGACTGACCACGTTCGGCGCCGGACTTCGGTACGCGTTCGCGTTCGCCACCGGCCAAGGACTGAGGGAAAGGGAGGAGAGAGATGAGACTCGGCTCCAAGAGTGTCGTGGCCATTGTCATCCTGGCCGCAATCCTGATCATGACTATGGCAGGCGGAGCTCTGGCTGCTCCACCGTGGCCCGACGCACCCAACTCCTGGTGGGTCAGCAACTACGGGGTCACCGAGACCCAGGTGGGTACTGTCGCCGATGGCTACGCCGACGGGCTTTTCCGGCCCGCCAACTCCGTGACCCGGGGCCAGGCCACCAAGATGGTGGTGAACGGTCTGGGTGTCGATACGCTCGATCCGGCCGCGGCGACGTTCCGGGATGTGCCCAAAGGGCACACCTTCTTCGTTTATGTCGAGGGTGCTTACGACGCGGATCTCGTCACCGGCTATCCCGTGACCGGCGGCCTCGAGTTCCGGCCGAACAACAACATGACCCGGCAGCAGGCCAACACCGTGCTGGGACGCTACCTGTCTGATACCGAGATTCTGGTCACCGGCGTGATCCACGGGACCGGCGGCCTCACCTACGCCTCGCTGGAGCTCTGGTATGCGGCTCAGGGGAGTTTCTATCTGAACGGCTTCCTGGATGCCGCTCAGGTAGCCCTGGTGCACCGGCCGGCCACCGCCTACCTGGTCTACCACGGGGTAGTACAGGGATCGAACGGCAGGCTGAACCCCCTTGCGACGCTCAATCGGGCTCAGACGGCTGCCATGGTGCTGCGCACGGCAGAGGAAGCGGACGAGATCAGCACCCCGCCACCGGCTCCCACCGGGCTGGCAGTCATCCCGGCCAGCCCTGGTAGGGATACCACCCCGCAGGTGACGGGCACGGCTCTTCCCAGCAGGCCGGTTGCAGTCTACGACACCTTCGGCGGGGCCACGACGAAACTCACCGAGACCACCACCAACGCGGCCGGCATCTTCTACGCCGACCTGACGGTGCCTCTGGTCGACGGCACTCACGTGTTCACGGCCAAGGTCAAGAATGCGCTGGGCGTGGTGTCGCCGGCGTCGGCGCCGCGCAACTACGTCCTGGACACCGTGGCGCCTACCGGTTCCATCACGGCGCCGGCGGTGCCGTTGGGGCAGCTTGATGCAGCGGTCAACAGCGACAACCCGTTTTCGCGGCGACTGCCGCGGATGAGCGGAGTGGGGTCGACAGCGTGGCGTTCGAGTATGCCACCGCCGCGGCCCCCACGACCTGGATCCCCGTCTCGACGGACGAGGACGGCGCGCCCTACGCGGCTGTGTGGGGAGCGACCTCCCTGGCCAACGGACAGTACCTGTTCCGGGCCGTCGTCACCGACGCCGCCGGCAACACCGCCACCCTGGCGAGCGTCAAGGTCACCGTAGACACCACGGCTCCCACCGTGCAGATAGCGCCTGGATCGTCTGGAACCTCGGGTCGATGACGTCTTCTACACGAAGGAACGCAAGCCCCTGTTCGGCGCGACCGCCGAGGACCTCACCGGCGGAGCCGCGGGGACTCTGCCGAGCGGGGTGGCGATGGTGGAGTTCTTGTACGCGCCTATCACTCCGGCGCCGGATGCCTGGGGCGACTTCTCCCTGATCTCCTCCGATCCGGGCAGCTCCGGCTTTGCCACCTATGATGCCGCCGGTATTCCTCCCGCGGGTATGCCGGACGGCCACTATCTGTTCGCGGTCCGTGCTACCGATCGGGCCGGCAACGAGAGCCTGCTCCTGACCGGCAATCCCGCGACCTACGTTGCGGGAGTGACCCAAGAGGTCGTGATCGACAACGCGGCCCCGACCGGGAGCATCACGGCCCCCGCTGCCGGGACCGTGACGACCACCACGCCGGCTTTCACTGCCAACGCGAGCGACGCGCTCTCCGGAGTGAAGCAGGTGGTCTTCCAGTATTCGGAGGATGACGGTTCGCCCAATTGGATCACGTTGTCGACAGACACCGCCGCTCCCTATCAAGCCCTTTGGGATGGCGGCCTCACCGACGGAACGGATTACCTGCTGCGGGCGGTGATCACCGATAGGTTGGGCAACGAGTTCGTCACGCCGACGGTGGCCGTTACGGTCACCCTCCCCTTGTAGGAATGCGGCCCACTAGGTACGGGGTGGTGGCTGCGACGAGGGCTGTGATGCGGAGGCGGGCTCCCTTCGCGGCGCCGGATAGGGCCAGAAGGGGCCCGGCTGGGCTACTGCGCACGATCTTGGTCACCGCTGCGCTGGTGGTCATGCTGACGATCCTGGTCTTTCCCGCGGGGGCCGAGGCCGTCAGCTACAGCGCTCAGGAACTGCAGCTCGTGCAACTGCTGAACGACTACCGCGACGAGCCTGGGCCTAGAGCCCCTCATGGTATCCGACCTCGTCTCCGACGCCGCCGAGAAACACAGCTCCGACATGGGCAAGTACGAGTTCTTCGCCCACAACACCGTGGCTTCGGATTGGTTCCCCGTCGGCGCCGACGCCCGAGTCCGCATGGCGATGTGCGGCTATGCGTATCCCATCGCGTGGGGTGAGGACATCGCTGCCGGCTTCTCCAGCGCTTCGGCGTGATCCAGGCCTGGAAGGACTCCCCCGAGCCACAACCGGCTGATGACCATCCTCGTACTACCGAGTGGCGGGGGTCGGGCTCGTCTACACTCAGGGCTCTCCCTACGGCTACTACTGGACCGTCGATTTCGGGGCATACGTCGACTCGACCGCTCACTGGCCGGGGACCCCGCCATCTTCGACGACGACCACCACCGCTCCGCCGGTGAGACCACCACCACGACCTCACTCCCTGTTACCACGACGACCACGACGGCTTCGACGACCACCACCGCGCCCAGTACGACCAGTACCACTCTCGCGGGGGTGAGCTTCCCCGACGTCCCTCCGGCGCACAGGTTCTACGAGGAGATAGTGGGGCTCGCTTCGGCCGGAGTGGTGTCGGGGTACGATGACGGGCTCTTCTATCCCAACGACCTTGTGACTCGGGCCCAGTTCGCCAAGATAATCGTACTGGCCTTGGGCAGGCACACGGCCGAGATCGACAACGTCGCGGACCCCACCTTCACCGACGTCCGCTACGCGGGCAGCGACTACCCGTTCGACTACGTGGAAGAAGCGGCGGGACTGGACATCATCCAGGGCTATAGTGATGGCAGGTTCGGCCCCCAAGCTAACGTGATCCGGGCTCAACTCGCCCTGATGCTCGTGCGTGCGGGCGGAAGCAGCCTTGAACAGCCGCCGGCCGACTATTCAGGTCCGTTCGCCGACGTGCCTACCTACGCCCGGGAGGCGGTGCGCATCGCCTTCTATAACGGCCTCCTGAGCGGCAAGACGACCGCCGTCTTCGACCCCTACGGAAACGCCACCAGGGGACACGTGGCGAAGATGGTATACGAACTCCGGCAGGTGCTCGGGCTTTGAGTCGTCTGCGCGGCTGCACAGGAGCTGCAACGATCGTCGCGCCCAACCAAGGTGAAGCACGCCGAGAGTTGCCGACGTGCCCTCTCCGCTTCGCCCAGACAGCGGATGTTTCTACTCAGACGCTAAAGTCCGGGCCGCCCTATGCCGACATATCTCGTACCACATTTGTCGGCAACAGCCGTGGCTTCTTTCGGCCACGATCGACAGGAGGAGCGGCGGTGGGAATCTCCGTCCTGGTTTCAAGAGGAAGATCGGTCAGATTCACAGCTTGGCTTTTCATCGGCCTCTTGGCGCTCGCGCTCCTCGCCGGCGCTGTGCTGGCCTCGCCGGCCAAAGCGGCCGTAAGCTACAGTGCCGAGGAGATCGCCTTCGTCCAGCTGCTGAACGATTATCGAGTGAGCAACGGCCTGCAACCCCTGCTGGTCTCGGACATGATCTCGGAGGCCGGTGACCGGCACGATTCCGACATGGGCAAGTACCGGTTCTTCGATCACTACACCAAGGGGTCCGACTGGTTCGCCATCGGGGCTTCGCCCTGGGACCGCATGGCGGCCAGCGGCTACAACTACAACACCTACAAGGGCGAGAACATAGCTGCCGGCTACGCTACCGCCGCGGCCGTGTTCCAGGGCTGGAAGAACTCGCCCGGCCATAATGCCAATATGCTGGGAGCGAACTACAAGGTACTGGGCGTGTCACTGGTGTACGTGAGCGGTTCGCCCTACGGCTCCTACTGGACCACCGATTTCGGCGGCTATGTCGATCCCACGGCCCACAGCGTTGGCTCTCCACCGTCGTCGACCACGACCACGGTCGCCCCCACCACGACTACCACGGTAGCGCCGACCACCACCACTACGGCGGCGCCGACTACCACGACCACTAAGGCTCCCACCACAACGACGCAAGCGCCGACGACCACCACCACCAAGCGGTCGACCACGACCACGACCAAAGTCCCCCCGACGACGACCACAACCGTCAATGTCCCGCCCCCGACTACGACCACGACCACCACGCCCCAGTCCACCACCACGACGACGGTCGCCACGCCCGTCTTCTCCGACGTCTACCCCAACACGCTCTACGCTGCTGAGATCAAGTTGTTGGCCAAGCGCGGGATCATAAGCGGCTACGGAGACGGGACCTTCAGGCCGAGCAAGCTGGTCACTCGCCAGCAGTTCGCGAAGATGATCGTCCTCACCCTCGGCTACGACGTCAGCCCGTTGTCGGCCTGCGGCTTCAAGGACGTGGATGATCGACTGGACCCCAACGACCCGCTGTATCCGGCCGGTTATGTGGCCGCGTGCGCGGCTGCCGGCATCACCGTGGGCAAGACGCCCGATACCTTCGGGCCTTGGGACAACATCACCCGGGCCCAACTCATCACCATGGTGGCTAGGGCCGCCCGCCTGCCTGATCCGCCTGCCGGCTACGCGCCGCCCTTTGGAGAATTCTCCCCCGTCCACTATCCGTGGGCGATCAAGGCAGCTGCGGCGGGCGTACTGGATGGGCTTGCGGGCATGGGTCCCGGCTTCGACTTCTGGGTACCCGCCACCCGAGCCGAGGTATGCTTGCTGCTCGCCGGCCTGCTGGAATAGCCGGCCTGCTGGAATAGCCGGCCTACCCCCAGCCGGTTTCCCCCCCATGTCGGAGCCACGCGACCGCCTGGTCACGAGGCTCCGTGCCCGGTAGAGGGTCCAGGACGATCTGCTCGATTACGACGCGGACACTCCAGCTATTCTGAAACCGCCGCCTGGTCGATCTCGGTTCTGCCCAGCCAGAAGCACGCCAGCGGTGCGGGGACCTTGAGGGCTAACACCTGAGTCGAGGACGGTAACTCAACTACACCGAAATCACTGACGTCCTTGGTTATGACGTAACCGCGCTGTACCTTGCGAGCCTCGCAGAACTCAACAAGCCCCTTGAGCGAGGCCGCTCCGGTATTCGCCGAGCGGTACTTCACTTCGAAGGGGACGAGGCGGCCGGCAACATCTGCAATGATGTCGACCTCGTGGCCCGACCGACCCCTCCAGTATGAAAAGCCGACGCTGTTCCGGTAGTAGCGCGTGTAGACGTGTTTGAAAAATGCAGTCTCCACGGCGCCACCGAGAGCAGTGTCGTCTTCGAGGAGGGCCCTCCCCTTGAGAAGGACGCTTGGTCCGATCGCTGGGTCCGCTAGATAGACTTTGGCTCTTCCGCGGAGCACCTCTTTCCCGTATCCGAAAGGCAGCAGCCGATAGACAAGGTGGGTCGCCTCCAGCAAATCTATGAAGCTTGCGACAGTAGGTCGTTTCAGCTGCAGTTCTTTGCAGATTCCGGCAATATCGAGGATGCCCCCATTATGAAGGCAGAGGTATAGGAAGACTTGCTCAAGCTCGATGACCCGCCTGACGCCAAAAAGGGCGGTCATGTCGCGCTTCAGCACTTTGTCGACGATATCCTCCCGCAATAGCCTCTGGCCGGTCACAATATTGTCGGCAAGCGCAACCTGAGGAAAGCCGCCACGAAGGAGGTACTCGTTGAACAGCGGCACGAGCGGTTTGGCATCCTGCGCGACCTTCACGAATTGCTTCGGAGACCATTCAAACAGCTTGGCGAGAGAGATGACCTCCGCTACTTGTGGTATCTCCGCCCTCCGAATGTTCAGGTACTCGTAGAAGGAGAGAGTCGCCAAACGGATGGTGTGCCACCTGCCGACGCCCGACTCTTGTCCCTCGCGCGAAAGCGGGGTTGCAGACCCCGTCACGGCTATGCGGCGGCGCTTCTCGAAGTCCACCTGGTGCTTGAGCCACGTCTGCCAGTCCTTGACAACCTGGATCTCGTCAAGGAACAAGTACTGGGGACCTTCCGCCGGCGAATCGTGCTCCCGCCAAAGCCGCAGGACTGTCTCCAGCCCTACCAGCTTGAGCAGGGGATGATCGAACGTCGCATAGAGAATGTTCTGAGCAGGAACACCCTGGTTCAGTAGGTCCTCGATCGCCTGCAGAAAAAGGGTGGTTTTACCCACTTGCCGTGCTCCCGAAAGAAGAAGGGCCCGGCCCCCAGGCGGGTTCTTAGCCCAGGCCGCTATTTCTGCAAATGCGGCCCGTCTCCAGACAGGTAGTTCGAAGAAGCGGCTGCCCGCCCACCAAGGGTTGAACTGCCGAAGTACGGCGTAGAGCTCGGCATCTGTTGCAATCATGGCTCAGATTCTACCACTGCAGTCTAATTAGTGAAAGTGTACTTTAACTATTGCGTGTATTTAGTGCGTTTGGCTGGCTTTTGCGTGCTAAGCAGCTGCCTGAGCCGGCCGCGGCGACCGTGGCAAGTAACAGTCCGGGCCCGCCCTGAGAGCGGACTCGGACGTGCCTGAAAGGCTCTATTACGTAGACAAGCCGAACCGCGTCGGCCATTGTTGTATTTCTGCCCCTGACTGGTCCTGAAAGCAGCAAGTCAGAAGGACAAGGGCGAGGTAGCGAGTCGGGTGGGTTTGACCGATCCTGGCTTGGGGCATATAGAGTGTACAAGTTGGCACTCAGAGGCAACGAGTGCCAATCCCACCAGAGGCGTTTCATCGCGCGTTCGAGGCGAGAGCAATCCAGCACCCGAACGTGAGTACAGGAGGTTATTGCGCATGAAACTAGTGCCACTCGAGGATAGGGTCGTAGTGAAGTTGGTGGAGCGGGAAGAGAAGACTTCCAGCGGCATCGTTCTTCCCGACACCGCCCAGGAAAAGCCCCAAAAGGCCACGGTCGTGACGGCAGGGCCCGGAAAGTACGACAACAATGGCACGCTTATGCCCATGCCGGTGAAGAAGGGTGACCTCGTCCTTTTCGCCAAGTACTCGGGCACCGAGGTCAAGCTCGATGGCGAGGAGTATCTGGTGCTGCGGGCCACGGACATCCTGGGAGTTCTGAAGAAGGGGTAGTTCGACCAGGGACTTCGCGTGCCGATCCTATGCTCAAACGAAGGAGACAAGGTTCATGACGAAACAACTTTTGTATGGTGAGGACGCCCGCAGGGCGCTCGAGCGGGGCGTGAATACCCTCGCCGACGCGGTCAAGGTCACCCTCGGCCCCAAGGGCCGCTATGTGGTGCTTGATAAGAGATACGGAAGCCCCACCATCACCAACGACGGGGTGACCATCGCCCGCGAGATCGATCTTGAAGACGTCTTCGAGAACCAAGGCGCTCAGCTGGTGCGGGAGGTGGCCACCAAGACCAACGACATCGCCGGCGACGGCACCACCACTGCCACGTTGCTCGCTCAGGCTATCGTCCGTGAAGGCCTCAAGAACGTGGCCGCGGGGGCGAATCCCCTGGCCATCAAACGGGGTATCGAGCGGGCAGTGGATGCGGCAGTGGCTGAGATCAATAACCTGTCCAAGAAGATATCGGGCAAGCAAGACATCGCTCGCGTAGCTACCATCTCTGCCAATGACCGGGAGATCGGCGACGTAATCTCCGACGCCATCGAGAAGGTGGGCAAGGACGGCGTGGTGAATGTCGAGGAATCTCAGACCTTCGGCATGGAGCTGGAGTTCACCGAGGGCATGCAGTTCGACAAGGGCTACATTTCCCCCTACTTTGTGACCGACGCCGAACGGATGGAAGCGGTCCTCGAAGATCCCTACATCCTTATCGCCAACCGGAAGATAGGCTCCGTTCAGGACCTTCTGCCTGTATTGGAGAAGGTGATCCAGTCGGGCAAAGGGCTGCTCATCATCGCTGAGGACGTCGAGGGCGAGGCGCTGGCCACTCTGGTGGTCAACAAGCTGCGCGGCACCTTCACCGGCATCGCCGTCAAAGCCCCGGGCTTCGGCGACCGCCGCAAGCGTATGCTGGAAGACATCTCCATCCTCACCGGCGGCGAGGTCATCAGCGAGGAGCTGGGCCTCAAGCTCGAGAATACCCAAGTGTCGCAACTGGGCCATGCCCGCAAAGTGGTGGTCACCAAAGACGACACCACCATTGTGGACGGCGGTGGCGAGCTCGATCAGATCAAAGCTCGTATCAACCAGATCAAAGCCGAGATCGAGAATACCGACTCCGACTTCGACCGGGAGAAGCTGCAAGAGCGGCTGGCCAAGCTGGCGGGTGGGGTGGCGGTCATCAAGGTCGGCGCGGCCACCGAGACCGAGATCAAAGAAAGAAAGCACCGCGTAGAAGACGCTCTCTCCGCCACCCGGGCGGCCCTGGAAGAGGGCATCGTCGCGGGCGGTGGTGTGGCCCAGGTGTTGGCCATCCCTGCAGTGCTGGCCGTCGAAGCCGAGGGCGACGAGCTCACCGGGGTGCGGATCATCGCCCGGGCGCTCGAGGAGCCGCTGCGCCAACTGGCGAACAATGCCGGTTTGGAAGGCTCCGTGGTCGTCAACGAGGTCAAGACCCGCGCCAAAGGCGTGGGGATGAACGTGGATACCGGCGAGTATGAAGACATGATCAAGGCGGGGATCATCGATCCGGCCATGGTCACCCGGTCCGCCCTTCAGAACGCGGCTTCCATCGCCAAGAACATCCTGACCACCGAAGTCATCGTGGCCGACAAGCCCGAAGAAACAGGGGCAGGCGGCGGCATGGGCGGCGGCATGGGCGGCGGCATGGGTGGTATGGGCGGCATGATGTAGAGAACGTCAACTCCTATCAGGGCCCAAGAGGCCCACTAGGAGCAGGGGGGCCATCGCGGGCCAGCGGGTAACCATGTGGAGCCCGCCGTAGCCTGCGATGGCCCCCATTTTCTTGTATTGAGCGGTGACGAACTCGTCACCATGTAACTGACCGGGACGGACGGGAACGAACCGGATAGCAGGGTTCGTGACCCTCCGGTCGCTCAACTGCGGCCGGTCCGCTTGTGGTAGTCCTTTGCCGCCTTGTGGACGATCTTCGACTTGCGCTCATTCTCCGCACGGAGACGCGCATCCGTCTTTGCCGCGGCGAACTGCGCCTCGCCCATGAGTTTGTGATAGCTGGCCAAGCGCTCGGACGGCAGCGTTCCTGACTCGACAGCAGCCCGTACCGCGCAGCCCGGTTCGTCGTTGTGCGTGCAGTCGCGGAAACGGCAAGATCGGGAGGCCTGGTCTATCTCCGGGAAGACCGAGGTGATGCCCTCCTCCGACCCGGTCAGGCCAAACGCCCGGAGCCCGGGAGTGTCGATGAGCAGGCCGCCGCCCGGCATCTGGATCAGCTCGCGAGCCACGGTCGTGTGCATGCCGCGCCCGTCGCTCACGCGGACTTCGCGCGTCGCTTGCCGCTGCTCGCCGAGGAGGGAGTTGATGAGCGTGGATTTCCCGGCGCCCGAAGGGCCGACCAGAACCGCGGTGCGATGATCCGAGATGTATTCCAGGATCGGCTGAATGCCGTTACCGGCGAGCGCGTTCATGACGAGCACTTCCGCCCCGAGCGCGACCGACTCCACGGCTGCACGGGCTGCATCTGGGTCGGCGGAGAGATCCGCCTTCGTGAGCACCACCACGGGGACGGCCCCCGAGTCCCATGCCACAGAGAGCTCGCGCTCGATACGGCGAACGTTGGGCGGCTCGGCGATCGGGTGAACGACGAGCACAGTATCGATATTGGCGGCCAACACCTGGACGTCGGAGGTCTTCCCGGGATCACCGCGCGTGATGGCGCTGGCGCGCTCAAGTACTGCCTCGATAAACGAGGTGTCGAGGCCGTCGGAGGCCAGCACCGCCACCCAGTCGCCGACAGCGGGCAGATCCGCCACACCGCTGGCGGACTTCAAGAGACGGGCGGACAGCGTCGCGCGGACGACCCCGTCTGATGTCGCTACCAGGAGACTGCCGCGGTCGCCGCGGATAACGCGGCCAGGCTTCAGACCATCCGCAGCGTGGGGTTCGAAGAGCGCCTGCCAGCGAGGGGAATAGCCGAGTGCTCGAAGTGGGGAAGTGTCAGGATTCATCCGATGGAGTCAATTTGCCTCCTCTTAGATTCTGCATGAACTATAGCCGCTATTCCTCCGATGACGGGAACTCCCGCCGTGTCCGGACCCCCTGCACTACTCTGGCGTTTGAGCAGGCCCCCGCCGGGGTAGCTCGGCTTCACAGAACGAAGAGGGGAGAGAACATGCTCTGGCTCATCCTGTTCATCATCATCGTGCTCGTCGTCTTCGGCTTGGGCTTCGTCTTCAAGGCCCTGTTCTGGGTGGCACTGGCGCTGTTCATCGTGTGGTTGATCTCTCTCGTCGTCTCGCTGTTCCGCCGCCGCTAGAGCGAGATAGACGGGAACACGGCCGAGAGCACGAAGGGAAGGTGAGACAGGCATGCCGAGGATGGGTAACCGCCGGGGGAACGCGCTGTGGTGGGCGCTGGCGGCGCTGGTCGTGGTGGTGATCGTGGTGGTAGTGGTCCTCTTCCTGGAAGGCATACTCTAGTCGCGGGAGGCACGATTAGCATGTTGAAGGCAAGCGAACTCATCCATCGTCTGCTGATAACCCGCGACGCGGGGGAGCAGGTAGGGAAAGTCGAGGACCTGGTCGTCGACCAAACGGGCAGCCGAGTCTTGGGAGTACTGGTCGACGAGAAAGGCTGGTTCAGCGGCGCCCACGTCGTACGCTGGCCGGCAGTGCTTAGCGTAGGCGCAGACACCCTCGTCATCGATTCCAAGACCAGCGTAGTGAAGGCTTCAGAGGTCCCGGAGATGAAAGACGTGTTCGATCGCGGCAACGTGCTCGCCGGAGTCCGCGTACGCACCACCGACGGGCAGGATCTGGGCAAGTTCGAGGCCTTCTACTTCGACGAGAAGAGCGGAAGGATCTTGGGTTATGAGCTTTCCGGCGGTACCGGCCGGAAACGACGTTCCCGCTCCTTCCTACCTACGCCCACCAGTTTCGAGGCGGGCAAGGACGTGGCCTTCGTGTCGCCCGAGGCGGCCGACACCTTGCAGGACTTGGAAGAGGCACTCAAACAGAGCTGGTGAGCTTAGGCGGGTCAGGGCTGTTGGGAAGTGCCCTCGTCCGGCTCAGTGCGCGCTCCCAGCGAGACAAGGCCTCGCTTCAGGCCCTCGAGATGACACCGGGCCCGCCGCGAAGCGGGCCCGGTGTCATCTCAATCGGTGCTACAGAGCCAAAAACGCTACTGGGCTTTCACAAACATGACAGAATCGGTCATTGTGGTATTTCTACCCCTGGCTGGTCGTGTAAGACCCTACATAGAACTCGAAAACCGTTGTGCCGCGCAAGCGGTACCGGGGGTTCGAATCCCCCTCTCTCAACCTGGTCCGGCAAGGAATTCATTGGGCTCCGCCGCAACCCGGGGCGCACGGGTTAGGCTTCAGCAGGCGGCGGGGTTTCAAGCGCCCGTTCTCTGCGGCCTCTCATCGCCTTTAGGCCTTCGAACCAGGCCACGCTCAAGAGTCCGGCCGTCAGGCAGATCAGCAAGTCCACCGAGTGGAGCACACCGAAGCGGAACAACTCTCGTAGGGCAGGCACATACAGCACAAGTCCCAGAAAGGCCAGGGCTCCGCCGACCACCCACCACAGCGCGGAGTTGGGGGAGCGAAGCGTCGCGAGGATTCCCCGGCTCCAGGACCGGTTGGTCAGAATCAGGGCCAGGTTTGCGACGATCAGCGTGGCAAACGTCAGGGCCCGGGCCTGCTCGGCACTCTGTCCCCGAGCCAGAGAGATCCCGTATATCACGAGCAGGATGGCCAATACCACCAGGCCCTGGAGGACACTGATTCCGAGAACCTTGCGGCCGAACAGGGGCTCCTTCGCCGGTCGCGGTGGGCGGTTCATGATGCCCTTTTCTTCCGGTTCGGCCTCGAACACCACTGAACACGCGGGGTCGATGATCAGCTCCAGGAAGAGCACGTGCACGGGAGAGAAGACCAATGGCCACCGGAGCACGAGCGGGATGAGTGTCAAACCGATGATCGGTGTGTGGACGGCGAAGATGTAGGCTACCGCCTTCTTGAGATTGTCGAAGATCCGCCGACCCAGCCTGACGGCTGCGACGATGGACGAGAAGTCGTCGTCGAGAAGCACGAGTGACGAGGCCTCCCGCGCGACGTCCGTGCCCCGTTGGCCCATGGCCACCCCTATGTTGGCGGCTTTCAGCGCGGGGGCGTCGTTGACGCCGTCGCCGGTCATGGCCACGAGTTCACCTCGAGCCTTGAGTGCACGGACCAGCCTCAGCTTCTGCTCGGGTACCATCCGAGCGAAGATGTTGCAGTCCCCGATGCGTTCCTGGAGTTCCGACTCCTTCAAAGCCTCCAACTCTGGTCCGGTGATAACCACCTCCGGGGCATCAAGACCGATCTGACGGGCGATCGCCCGTGCGGTCCCCGGGTAGTCTCCGGTGATCATGATCACTCGGATGCCGGCGGTCCGGCACTCTTTGAGCGATTTTGCAACGGAGGGGCGGGGAGGGTCCGATAGTCCCACCAGCCCCAGAAAGGTGAAGTCGAAATCGTGCTGTGCCCCGGGCCACTCGTCCCCCCGGAAGACAGCCCGTGCTACTCCAAGCACTCTGAGGCCGTCCTCAGCCATGGTCTCGATGGCGCGAGAGAGGTCCCGGTGCTGGGAAGCGTCCAGATGGCAGAGGTCGGCGATAGCTTCCGGTGCGCCCTTCGCCGCGATGACGTAAGCATCGCCTCTGGGCGAGCGCCAAACGTGTGACATAGCCAGAAGCTCACGCGAGAGCGGGTATTCGTGAACAAGCTGCCAGTCGCCATGCAGGTGCTCGGAGCCGGCGAAGTATCTTGCGCCCAGCTCCTTGAAGGCCTTCTCCATGGGATCGAAAGGATCGAGCTCGCTGGCGAGGATCCCGTATTCCACGAGTTCGTGGAACTTCTCAAGGTAGGGAGCGTCCAGCGTGATGCCCTCAGATCGCCCGTCGCTGCCGGAGACCTCACCGGCGGCCTCTTCTGGAGCGGCGGCCCCTTCTCCCGGGACTGCGAAGAACCGGCCGCCGGCGAAAAGGCGGGCGATGGTCATGCAATTCAGCGTCAAGGTGCCCGTCTTGTCGACGCAGAGGACGGTCGCCGAGCCGAGGGATTCCACGGCCGGGATCCTGCGGGTGAGGACGCTCTTCTGGCTGATGCGCCACGCGCCCAGGGCCAGAAAGACCGTGAGCACCACCGGGATCTCCTCAGGCAGCGTCGCCATGGCCAGCGTCACTCCGGCCAGAAGCCCTTCCGTCCAGCGACCGCGGGTCAGGCCATAGATGAGCACGACCAGGAGGCAGACGAAGAGCCCTATGAGCGCCATGTTCCGCACCAGCCGCCCGCTGTGCCGTTGGAGGTCGGTCGGCTCACGATCGGTAGATTCGAGCGCCTGCCCGATCCTACCCATCTCCGTGCGCGGCCCGGTGGCGATCACTTCCGCGATTCCCTGACCCTGTACTATCAGCGTCCCGGCAAAGATGTTGGGAAGGTCGTCGCCCCCCGGCCGGGCAAGGGGGGCCGACGCACTCAAGGGGTCGACGGAAGCCAGCTTTCGGACCGGTACCGACTCGCCCGTGAGTAGCGACTCATCGGCCTGCAGGTTGTCACATGAGAGAACGAATGCGTCGGCGGGCACGCGATCGCCCTCGGCGACGAGGACGATATCTCCCCGGACTACTTCTCTGCCAGGGATCCTGAGTTGCTCCCCGCCCCGGATCACCCGCGCCCGCGGGCTGGACAGATCGCGCAGGGCTTCCAGGGCCCGCTCGGTCTTGCGCTCCTGATACATGGTGATGCCCATCACCACGAAGACGAAGCCCAAAAGCATGGAGGCTTCCTGTATATCGCCCAGGGTCGCGTAGAGTGCCCCGGAGAACACCAGAAGCAGAAACATCGGCTCTCTGATCACGCCTAGCGCTATGGCCGCGAGCCCGCGCTTCTTGGCGGACGGCAGCTCGTTGAACCCCTCAGAGCGGAGCCTCTCGCCCGCCTCCGCGGGCGAGAGGCCGCTTGGATCATCTGCGGGATCGGACCTCATTCTTGACCGAAGCCGCCGAGGAGATCTTGGAGAAGCGAGGTCCGCCGCTGCTTGCCAACCGGTTTCTGGTCATAGCCATGATCGTCGCGATGCTTGTTGTCACGGTCGTGATCGTCATGATCACGATCGTCTCGCCTCTCCGGCTCATGGCGGGCGGTGCCTGTCTGGCTGACGGGGGCGGCCGGCGCTCCTTTGGCCTCCATTTCGATGAGTTTGTCGATCTCGCCACGATCGAGCCAGATACCCTTGCACGACGGGCAGATGTCGATCATCAGGCCCGAGCGCTCGATCTCCTTCAGTCTTTCTCCGCAGACCGGGCAATCCATAGATCCTTCCTTTCTGTTGCGTTCACACACGTCGCGTATCGCAGATGCCGGCGGTGCCGCCAGGCCTTCAGGGCCAGGGGCGCGACGGAGATCCCCACGATGTCGGATAGCAGGCCGGCAGGATCGAGAAGATAGTCCAGGGGACCGATATCCATGCTACCTAGCCTCGGTCTCGTCGAACCCAGGCCGAGGCTGTTCGTGTCCGCGTCTGTCGGGCTCCGAGCAGATCACCCCACCTACTCCGAAGCGGTTTCGCATCCTGCGCTTCGCGTAGTTGATCATGTGCCCACCATGGAGAATGGTGTGCAGGGCGGTGAGCACGACCATGCTCCAACCCATCAGTCCGTGTAGATCGTCGCCCAAACCGAAGAACTCGGCCTCGTCACTGCCCAATGCGGTGAGGATGGAGAGAACCACGGCAAGCAGCAGGAGCAGGCTCACGACGAAACTCGCGTCCTGACGGATCGTTCTGGCCGTTCTTGGTGATCTTCTCTCGCGCATCAGGTCTCCTCCGGCACTGCCGTCCTGCATGGGGCCGCTCCGACGGGATCGAAGAGGCCTTCTTCACAGTGATTATGCCGACAGGCACCTTAAGAGCGGATTAAGGCGAGATTCAGCCACCGAACGCCACGCTGAACGTGCTGCCCTTTCCCACCTTACTTTCCACATGGACGGTCCAACCATGGGCCTCGACGATGCGGGCCACTATTGCCAGGCCCAGACCAGACCCTTCCTCGCCGCGGGCGGATTCCGCCCGGTAGAAACGATCGAACACGTAAGGAAGCGCCTCCGGTGAGATCCCCACCCCGGTGTCACTCACGGAGAGACCATCGGACGAGAGACGGAGTACGATCTTCCCTCCCGGGGGCGTGAACTTCAGAGCGTTCGTCAAGAGATTGTCGATGAGTTGCCTCACTAGTCCCTCGTCGCAGTCTACGATCAATCCCTCGGCAAGCGTGCTGGTGAGCTCGATCCCAGCTTCGCCGGCCGCCGGCTGATGCTGTTCCACCTCACTCGCCACGAGAGCCGACATGTCCGTCGGCGTCGGCGAAAGAGCCAGCTCGTCTAGTTCAGCCAATTGTAGAAGGCGCTCGATAAGACGCGAGCCCTGCTTCAGTTCGTTCTTGGCTACCTGGATCTCGCGCTCGTGGTCTCCGCTCTTCAGCGCAAGGTCGAGCGAGGAGCCGACCGTGGCCAGGGGAGTGCGCAGTTCGTGGCTCGCATCATGGGTGAACTGACGGAGGCGGACAAACATCGCTTCCGCCGGAGCCAGGCTTCGTTTGGCGAAGAGCAGCCCGAAAACGAAGGTGAGCGACGTCACCACGATGGCCACGATGCCGAACAGCATCGCCTCACCGGGCAATTCATGGACGTCTATGCGTTCCGGCCGCGCTACCTGCAGATAAGTCGCCGCTTCCCCTGCGCCGCCCAGAGGGACCTCGTATACACGGTAATAGCTCCCCGACCCTTTCACAGTAAGGAACCGGGCCGTCGTCCCTGCTTGCATCGGGACCGACAAGCGCCCAAATAGGTCGCTCGCGAAGATCACCTCCCCTTGGCCCGAGAACACGCGGACGGCGGCGTCATGGAGGGTTGCGGCGGCCTCTGGGATGGCGGCGGCGTCCTCAGACGCCTCTGCGAGCTTGGTCTCAAACTGGACTGCGTCGGTCCGTAGCTGATCGTTTGTCGACCGGTGCGTGCCGAAGTACTGTACGCCTATGAACGCGCCCCCCACCAGCAGCATCAGAGCGAACACCAGCCCGGTGAACTGGAGGGCGATCCTGTAGCGGAGGCGGCGGAACATGGCCTCTAGGCGGGGACGAAGTAGCCCTTGCCGGGAACGGTACGAATAACGTCCTTGCCCAGCTTGCGACGTAGGTAGGCCACGTGTACATCGACCGTCTCCAGGGGGATCGACGCGCTGTGCTCTCCCCATACATGCGCGACTATGGTCGCCCTGTCTTGAGCCACACCCGCATGTCGCATGAGGTATTCCAGGAGTCCATACTCCTTGGGGGCCAGGTGCACGGCCTCACCGTCCTTGCGCACTTCGTGAGTATTGGTGTCGAGGGTGACCTGTCCCGCCTGAAGGAACGGATTGGATGCCGTACCCCGGCGCCTGAGGAGTGTGCGGACCCGGGCTGCCAATTCCTCCATATCAAAGGGCTTTACCTGGTAATCGTCGGCGCCGGCATCGAGCCCCTGGACGACGTCCCGCTTGGCGCCGCTCGCCGTAAGGATGAGTACCGGAGAGGCGTTCCCCGCGGTGCGGAGGCGGCGGCACACTTCCAGACCGTGTAGACCGGGCAGGTCGAGATCGAGGATGATACAGTCATGCTCCTGACGCAGCGCCCGGCGCAGCCCCTCGGCCCCATCGAAGCACACCGAGGCGGCATAGTGTTCCAGCTCGAGGTATCGCCGGATGTTGTTGGCCAGAGTCCGGTTGTCTTCGATTATGAGGATCTCCATCTGGCCTCCCGATCTTTGCCCCAGGTCCGCTCAGAAGGCCAAGATACCCGAATCTCGCCCGCCGGTCAGCATCGAGCGTTATGTTACGCTCAAGTATAGTCATATGGGCACCTTCGACGACCCCTCAGTACCCCGCGCGTCTGCGTCTTCGCTTGCCCTTAGGCGCCCGTCGCAGTCCGGCACGGAGCGTCTGCGGCTTCACGCCCTCGAGATGACACCGGGCCCGCCGCGAAGCGGGCCCGGCATCGACTCAATTCGCGCTGCGAAGCCGAGAAACGCTACTGCGCAGGCACGAACTTCACGGCATCGGCCACCACGTAGCCGTTGGCTCCGGTGGCAAAGATGCTGATGCTTCCCGTTCCGGTGCTGTAGCCGGCGCCGAAGTTGTAGCGGCCCAGCGAGTACCAGGTCCCTCCGTTCAGTCGCTGGTTGATGTAGCGATCGTATTGGCCGGCGGGAGTGTTGACGTGTACCAACGCTACCGAAGCCCGGTTGGAGCCGCTTGTCCAGCGTAAGTAGATGGTGTACGAGCCGGACGAAGGGAATCGGGGCGTCCAGCGGGCCCAACTGGTGCTGGTGGTGGCAGCCTGCACCTGGTAGTCGTCACCGTAGTACCCGGAGACGCTGGTGCTGCGTGTCCAGTTGCCGCTCAGGTCCTCCCCACCGGTGCTCTTGGCGGTCGGATTGTCAAGAATGATCCCGGATGTCACCACGGAGTCCCGCCGGCGGGGTTCGTACTCGCTGCCCAGGTAGCGGCTCACCCTGCGCACGGTCAGGCCGCTGCCGGGAGCCTCGTAGATGATGGGCGAGTTCCAGGTGTCGCCACCGGCATAGATGACCACGTGTCCGGAGACGCCGTTGTTCTTGACTAGTACGTCGCCCTCGCGCAGGAGCGAGCGGTCGCTCAGTGCGGACCAGGGTCCCAGGCAGTTGAAGAAATCGTAGCTGGTGTAGCGGGGGTAGATAGAAGTGTTCTCTCCATCCTCCTCCTGGTAGAGGAGTGTCCGAGGCACTTCCCAACACTTAAGGGTATATCCGGAACAGTCGGGTCCGGGGCCGCCGCCCAGGTTGGGAGTCCAGCTCTCCCGGCCCCAACTGTAAAGGGCGCCGATGCCCGACTCCGCCCGGGCGATGATCTCAGCCCGAGTCACGCTGGGGATGCCGGCGCGCGCGTCCGATGGCGCAGGACCGAAAAGCAGGCCGACAGCGGCCAGCGCCAGCATGAGGCCGCCGGCCAGGGCCGCGTGGCGGGAGCCAGTGGAGGTTGGGATGCGGTAACCGGCGCGAGTGTTCGGTCGACGTGTCATGGCTGCCTCGCTTCGGCTTCGGCGAAGGAATGAACCAGGATGCTGTAGCCGCCTTCGCTTCCCCAGGGCTGGAAGACGCGGCCGTCCGGGGCCACCACGTAGGGCTGACCCAGGTAGACGAACGGTGAATCGGTGAGCCAGAGAGTGTCGGGAGTCGCTCCGGTGGATCCGGCGCCGGCCCCGGCGCTCGCACCGTCGGCCGGCCCGACTCTGCTCCGCCCACCGCTTATGACCGGGCCCTCACCCTCGGTCGAGGCCAACCGGGTGAGCACGAGTGACGCCTTGCGGTTACCCGATACCTCGGGCTTGAGCAGACGCGCGCCGACGATCACTCCGCCGTTTCCGTCGCCATCCACCGACACCAAGTGCTCGACTTTGCGACCACCGGCCAGGACAGGGCTCGAATCGCCTGTCTGTGCCGCCTTCAAGGTGGTGGTGTCGAGGTCGAAGAACTTGACCCGGGCATTCCGGCCCGGCTTGAAGGTGACCTGAGCCACACGGCCAAGGCTCCGGTCCATCGGCCGCCCGGCGACAATGCGGGCAGTCGCCCGGCCCGGTTCGGGCTGCCGGGCCGCCGAGGCGACACCGCCTTGGACGTAGACCCCAGCGTGGGCCAGCAAGAGTACCGTCTCGTGCGAGACTTCCAGACACGGACCCTGGTCGGTCGCGAATAGACCGGTCACCACGTCGTTCAACTCCGGGAGAGGCACGGCGCCAAGGTGTGTCCCCCGCCAGTCGAAGGTGACAAGGCTCCGGTCGGAGTCGCAGTCGAGCACGTACAGCCGATCGTCGTCCACCGCCAAAAACCGTGGAGCTGCAAGCGGGATGGGCGCCGAGCCGGCCGGCTCTCCGGTCGGGCCTAGGAACAGCAGCCTGCCGTTGACCGAATCGAGCACCGCGATACGTCCGTCGGGCGCTACGGCCAGTGCCTCCGGACCTCGGGCCAGACCTTCACCTGGTTCCAGGAGGCCGACCTCACCGGGATTGCTTCCCCAGGGCAAGGTGACCAGCAGATCGCCGCTCGCTGGGAGGCCGGTCACAGAGTCGGTGGCCATGATTTCATCGGCCGCTGTGGTGAGCTGCGCGTCGACTGCTGAAGGTTCGGACGGCGACATGATCGCCGCCTCCTGGGCGGCGACATTCACCGAGGGCTGTCCTGCCCCCAGGACAAACCCGGGCGTCGCGAGCGCGTACGCCGCGAGCGCGCACAGGCCTGCGCCTGCTGCCCACGCTATCAGCGTTGCCGGGCGCGGGCTCCTGCACAGGCCTATCCACCGTTCCCGTCGCAGACGAGGCGATGGTGCTCCCGGCACGCGGTCGCCGGGAGTGGCGCCGCCACTGGGAGGGGCGCCGCCCCTCGGACGGGCGCCGCCACCAGGACGGCGCTTCAGGGTTATTCGGACCATGGTCTCCTCCTTTGCTTCGAGTGACATCGTGGTCCGAGGCTAAGTAGGGCCGCCAACGAGGGGCCATGAGACCAAGGGTCGGTGTTGGCGCGAGACGGTCGAACCCGCCGGTGCGGTACACTGGGTCGCGGCGCGGTCACGTGCCGGCGGGCCGAGGTCGCCGGCGAAAGAGGTCCGTGCCTCGACAGATCCGCAGGGGGTCACCTTGATCGTTTTGTTCTTCGCCGACGTCGTGGGAAAGCCGGGCCGCGAGCTGCTCGCGGCGAGGATCGCCGACGTGCGCGCGCGCTTCCGGGCCGACGCGGTGATCGCGAACGGCGAGAACGCCACCGACGGCAAAGGCATCAGACCGGCTCATGCGGAAGATCTTCTCGGCGCGGGGGTGGACGTCATCACCACCGGCAACCATGTCTACAGGCAGCGGGAAGCCTATCGGTACCTCGACGAGCAACCGCGCATAGTCCGGCCCTTCAACTTCCTCGACTCGAATCCCGGCCGGGGCGTGACTGTGGTCGACACGCCCGGCGGGCGGCTGGGCGTGGTCAACCTGAGCGGCGATCTCTACCTGTATCCGGCCCGCTCGCCGTTCGAGGTAGTGGACCAGGCTTTGGAAGAGCTACACGGGGTGCGCAACGTCGTGGTCGATCTCCATGCCGAGGCGACCAGCGAGAAAGTGGCCATGGGCTGGTATCTGGACGGCCGCGTGAGCGCTGTGATCGGTACCCACACCCACGTCCGTACCGCCGATGCTCGAGTCCTGCCCGGGGGCACCGCCTATATCACCGACGCGGGGATGTGTGGTCCCCGGGATTCTGTTATCGGCGTCAAGAAGGAACTCGTCCTCGAACGGTTCCTGACTCAGTTGCCGGTGCGTTTTGAAGTGGCCGACGGCGACGTGTGGCTGGAGGGCGTGGTCGTCGAGATCGGTGAAGATGGCCGCGCGCTCCGCATCGAGCCCTTCGAGGTCGGGGCCGACAGCTAGGCGGCCGACCCTCGCCGCCGGACCGTCGTCGTCGGCCCTCTTCGGCGTCGTTTGCGCGACCCGCCTAGTATGCGATGCAGAAACGCTGCCGGATGTGGCGCGGCTCCTCGAGCTCGTCGATCATGGCCACGGCGTAGTCCTCCACCGAAATGCGGCACTGGCCTTCGGCGTCCATCATCACCTGGTCGCCGCCCAACCGGAACTCCCCGGTGCGTTCCCCCGGAGCCAGCATCATGGCTGGGCTGAGGAAGGTCCAGTCGAGTTCCGGCTCCTCCCGCAGCAGGTAGAGGAACTCACGCGTGCCCAGCGCGCCGGCCTTCCACTCCTCTGGGAACCCCGGCTGGTCGATCACCTGCTGCCCGGGGGCGAGCTCCAGGCTGCCGGCTCCTCCCACCACCAGCAGGCGACCGATGCGCGCCTTCTTCGTGGCCGCGATGATCGCCTTGGCTCCCGCGACCATGGCCTCGTATTTGTCGGCGGTATCCGCGTCGGGATTGTACGCGGCGATGACGGCGTCATGGCCCGCCAAGAGACGCGCCAACGCCTCTGCGCTCAGCGCGTCACCCTTGTTGGCCGTAAGGCCTATGTGCGCCGGTAGCCGCTCAGGCCGCCGCACGATGGCGGTGACCTCGTGGTTGCGACTCAGCGCCTCGTCTAAGATGCGCGAGCCTACGAAACCCGTGGCTCCTATCAAGGCGATCTTCATCAGCCCTCCCTCCTTTTCACCGGTCTCTCAGATTCGGCCGCTCAGGTCCTGGAACACCAAGCCCGTCGGCAATTTGGGGTAGAAATACGTGGCCTTCTGGGGCATGCGCTCTCCACCGAGGGCGACCTCCCGGATCTGGTCTAATCCGGTGGGGTTGAGGAAGAACCCTGCCTGGAACTCGCCTGCTTCCAGACGGGCGAAGGCGTCGTCGGGATCCTTGAAGAAGGTCACGTGCGCCTCCACGGTCCCCTCTCCGCCCGGGGTCGTGTTGCCGCCCGTGGCTGTGCGGCCGCCCGTAGCCGAGTGGCCGGGGGCGATGCCGAGCGTCTTCCCCAGGATCAGCGTGGACAGCACGGTGACGTCCAGAAGCTGGTAGGCGGTGCTGTGATCTGGGGCCGCCGCCCGCGCGGCCCCCGGGTCGGCGAGCCGGAGGCCGTAGGCGCCATCCAACGTGCGTCCCCACAGGCCGAACGCGCCTCGGGGATGGTCCCGGAGATAGGCTGCGATGGCCGCCTGAGCCGTCGGCAGCGCCGACGGCGCCACCGCCCGCCAGTGGTTCTACTGAGAACACGCCGGCAAGCGACTGAGGCAGGGCCGTCACTGCCTCCGGATCGAGGCCGGAGATCAGCCGATGGGTACCGTATATGGCCAATCCCGGGTCGGACATGTTGCCGAAATACGCGAGGACGTAGTCGGAGGCATGCAGCCCTTGCCCAAGACCGGGCGGAGCAGCAGCGGTCTGGGCGCCCGGCGCGCTGTCGGTATCGGGCGCGCGGAGTGTCTTGTAGCGGAGGGCAGTCTCGTAGCGATGATGGCCGTCGGCGATGAAGAAACGCGTTGCCCCTAGATTCTTGCGTATGGCCTCCAGCAGGCCGGGGTCTGAAGTGGGCCACAGCTTCGTGACCGTGCCTTCCTCATCAGTCACCGTCGCGACCGGGGCCTGCGTACCCATGGCGCTCTTCCACGCCGCGGTGATCTCATCGCCGGGCAGATCGTAAAGAAGGAAGACGGGGCTGAGGCCCATCGCGGTCGCGGTCAGCAATCTGTAGCGGTCCTCCTTGGGTCCCGAGAATGTCTGTTCGTGTGGGAAGACCACTCCCTCGTCCAACCCGAAGAGCCGCATGAGGGCCAAGAAGCCGTGTCGGATCCTGAGGCGGCCGTCGGGGCCCGTGAAGCTCTCTTCCACGAAGGTGACGGAGGGTTCCGCATCCCGGACCAGGATGCCGCTCTCTTTCCAGCGCGCCAGCTGGTCGGCGGCACGAGTGTACTGGTTGTCGCACTCACTATCGCTGGGCATGGTCATGCCCAGGTCCACTCGGACGACGTTGTGCCGGCTGCGGTCGTAGAGGCGGGACCGGAGTTCCGGACCGATGACATCGTACGGCGGCGCCACCACCTGGGACAACTCGCCGGCTGAGGGAGCATAGCGCCACGCGCGAAACGGGATCACGGTCTCCAAGCATGCCTCCACAGGTCCGGGGATAGGTGATATGCGGCCCCCGAATGATATCACCGGCCATGGAGTGTACCGTAGAGGGGCCTCAGGTCGACCCACCCGTTGCCTGCAGGCGTGCAAATCGTTACATTGGGAATAGACAAAAGTACATTCGGTTCAGTGCCGGAAACGGGCGATCGTCAGGTCTCTCGCCCGGCCTACGAGGGAGAAGGTGCGCTGATGGGTCTGATGGACAAATTGGCCGAGGGTGCTGAACGGGCTGCCAAGGAAGCGGAAAAGGCATTCGACAAGGGCAAGACCAAGGTCGGTGAGCTACAGGTCGAGATGCAGATGGACGGATTGGCCAAGAAGCTTGGCTACTTGGTTTTCGATTTCTACCGAGGGCGCCAAGTGGACCAGGCGCTGCGGCAGAAGATCCTTGACGATCTGTCCCGTCTTGAGGATCAACTACTCCGAGCTCGGGCCGAGGCTGCGGCCAAGGCCCAGCCCGAGGCGGCCGCCGGCGCCGCGGCTGCCGATCCGACCTCGAACCCGGTGGACGTCGAAGCCGACGGCCCGGCTGCCGCGACCGCTGAAGCGGCCTCGGTGGACGATCCGTCCCCGGTCGCCGGCGACTCGCCACCGATCTCGTGAAGGGATGATTCTATGACCGATGAGATCCACGAACTCAGCGAGGTGGAGCTGGCCAGATTGATGGCCGGCGACCCGCGCGTCCTTTCCCGCTTGGCGGCGGGCGAGCGCATTCGCGCGAAGACTCCCTTCCGATACCCGGGGCGGCGAGGACCCGTGGTGGTGTATCTGACCCCTGAACCTGGGGACGCGCCGCCCGCGGCGAGCACCGCCGGGCAGCCGGACGCCGCGGTGGGGGGAGGCTCGGTCTCCGCCCCCGGCGTCACCGCCGCTTCGCGGCCGGTGCGTATCTCCGACGGGGGAGACCTCATCAAGAGCCTCGACGAGCAGGGCATGGACCTCTCGGTCGACATGATTCTGAGCAAAACCGTCTTTCACGCCGCCAAGCAGATGGAAGGCGGGACCGTCGCCAACGGTCAGATCTGTTTGGATTCCACCGTCGGCAGGGTGGCCGTTGATCTCTGGCGGTTCCTGCAGTTGGTGGCCGAGATCATCGGTCTGCGCCATTCCAAGTACAAGGATGCCCTGCTGCGGCTCTCCCGGCGCCAAGACGCACCCGATCTGCTCCACTGGGACGGCCAGTAGCTCGACGACCCGGGACTAGCCCGACAGCGGACACGGGACACCGCGGCTCGCGCGATCCTCCGCGAACCGGGGGATCAGGCCACGGTCGTATAGGTCTCGAAGACCGGCGGGTGGTCGAGGTGACGCTTGACCGTGCACTGCTCGGCCGCCCGGACGATGGCATCGCGGTATTTCTCCGGAAAACCCGCGGGAAGTCGGATCTCGATGGAGATCTTGCTGATCAGTCCCGCCTCGCGGTCGCTCTCAGTGCGCAGAGTTATCCCGGCCCCTTCGGTCGACAGGCCGCGTTGCTGCATGAACGTGAGCACGAAGATGCCTGCGCACGTACCGATGGAGGTCAAGAAAAGATCGAAAGGGGCGGGCGCGGTCCCCTCGCCGCCTGCATGCTCCGACTGGTCGGTCTCGATCACGAAGCCCTTGTAACGGGCGTGAACCTTCTTGTTGCCGGGGAAGTAGACCTCCATGTCCATCAGGATCTCCTTGGGGAGAGTTTGGCACCCGACAGCATAGCGTACGAAGTGGCAGGGTAGACCCCGTCGGAGGTGATCCGCGATGAAAGGCGGTCAGGGAGTATCAGTGGCGATCAGAAGCTGGCGGGTTCAATACGCTCGGAACGGGCGCGCCTTATCAGGTCGAGATCCCCGCGGCTCGGACCTATCAGGTCCGGTTCCGGGAGTGTCTCCAATTCGGCAAGCGCCTCCAGCACGCAGGCGAATCCCTCTTCGACGGCCAGGGAAACATAGATCACCTCGGGGCGATCGAGGACGGCCATCTGCTCGAAGCCGCAATCCGGACACCAAAGACGGAGTCTCCAGCGGGACTCGTCTTCCCGTTCCCAGTCTGCGGCCTGGACAAGAGGTGAGGCACACGATCGGCAGAAGATCCGAGGAATGGGATTGCGGGACGTCATGCTGTCAGGACCGTCACTCACGGTGCCTCTGTCTCTCTGCGCCGGCAGGCCGGCCGCGGTCAATTGCCAGTAGGTGGCCTGGACTGCGCCACAAGACAAGTATCGGCCGGGGGGGCGGCGGGGTTTAGCGAAGAGCAGCAGATGGGCCGTTCCCGCAGTCTCCCCGGCACGAGCAGGCCCTACTCAGCTTCCGTTCCAGACTCCCCCTCATGTGAGGACGACGGTCTCGCCTGCCAGAACGTGGCCAAGGACACCAGTCGAGCGACGATGGTGATGAGAAAGATCTGCCCGAAGATCGCCTGAAACAGCCCAAGCAGTTTTGCCGGGTACGTTACCGGGACAAAGTCACCGAGGCCTACGGTGGTCATGTTGACGAAGCTGTAGTAGTAGAGGTCACCGACAGCCATGGAGTGCCCAGGGGAGGCGGACGGCGCGATGACCGCCTCCCCGTGAGCCACTGACAGCACCAGGTAGAGAATGGCGAAATCGATGCCGACCAGAAGATAGGCGGACAGTGCCGCCGCTATGGTCTCCCCTGTCACCCGCCGAGCTGAGGCAATGCGACGAATGATGAGCGGAAAGGCCGCGATGAGCAGCATTACGAAGACAAGACCAGCCAGCGAAGTGACAACTACGCCGAGTACCGAATTGCCCAGCCAAACAAGAATCACCGAGCCTGCCACTCCGCCGACGAACGCGATCCAGCCCAGGATCACCCAGACCCGTGAAGCACGTGATGCACGAACGGCAAGCAAGAGAGACGCCGCTGCCAAGGCCTGGCCGACCCTCCATCCCCACTCATACTCCGCCGCTCCGACGGTGAACACGAGACTGACGAGCAGCAGAACGAAGAGTGCGTAGTACGAGTCGGCCCCAGACAGCCGGCGTCGGTGACTCACGGCCACCTCAGCCTCCGACTGCCGCTCGGACGTCTCTTCGATGTCGTGCCTCTTTCTCAGGAGCAATACCTCCTCCTAGCACCCACGCACGAATTATCATGGAAGCGAGCGCTTGGTCCCGTATCCCGTTTTCGACGTCGGAGCTTCGTTTCCCCCCGCCGCGCGAGTGGGTGCGACCATGGTCGGGATGGTGTCGAGAGAATTGGCGCATGTGCCATTCGTTCGGCTAAGATGGGCTCGTCATACCCGGCCGGCCAACTTGCAGACCGGGCTCGACAGGACACGAGTGAGGGCGCGCAAGAAGGCGCACCGCGGAGGGTTCATGGGGCTGAACCGGGCAAGACGAGCCGGCCTTCATATCGCGTCCATGCTCTGGGGCGGCCTGTTCAGTCCACAGGTGTGGTGATCGTGACCCAGAAGGAGCCCGTGGTGGGTGAGACGACACAGAACGGACGAAAGCGTCGTCGCTTTCCCCTTGCCAGCATCGTCGTGGCAGTCATCTTGTTCCTACAGGTGGCCTTCTACTTCCTGGTCGGGATAGCCGATCTGTTCTCCGTGGGAGTGCTTGGCAGCAAGCCCGCAGCTGACTTCATCGTGGAGGGCGCGCTCAGCCCCGAGGGGAGCCTACTGGTTGCTGGCGGGTTTGCTCTGGTTTTTGGAGCCTTGGGCCTAGCTGTCATGGTCGGTCTCTTCTTTGGGCGGAGATGGGCTTGGGCGTCCGCCATGACCTGGGCCACTCTGTCCCTCGCGCTTGGTCTCGTATACTACTTCCGAGGGGACCCCAGATACTGGAGCATGCTTGGGGCCGTGGTATTCGTACTGGCTCTCAACCAGGCTTCCGTACAGCGGGCATTCACCAAACAGAGCGCGCGGGTGACTCCCGCGACGGGCTCCCAGCAGAGTGACATGGTCTCGGCGCCGACGGAAGCTTCGAACCTGGAGCTGCTGCGCACCTTCGAACCCGTGCTGCGCTTCACTAAGGGAGAGCGCTTCTTTCCAACCGACGTTGAGAGATACGTGTCTCGATCGAGCCTCTGGGTGCGTCATCCCGACGGCAAGGAGGAGGTGCTGGCGAGGAGAGGTGAGCTCGACATGGAAGGGCTTGCCCGGCACCGAGAGCATGTCTTCGGTACCGTGGAGTATCTTCGCTTCAACGATACCCTGAGCGTGGCTGAAGGCGCCCGGGCGCTCTCCGAGGTGCGCCGACTACGCAAACAGGATGACGCAGTCTTTCGTCCGGGAGTGGGCCGGCTTGCCCGGGTTGGGTTTGCCCCTCGAGTAGTCGATGCCTTGTTCTCTCTTTCGCTACTTCTGAGGGGAAAGGTACATCCGGTGACGGCAGCTGCCGCCGAACTCGAATACCACCGAATGTTGCTCCAAGACCAGAGGCACCCATACTACGGCCGGGTTGCCCGCCGAGGAGGCTGGACCATACTCCAGTACTGGTTCTTCTACTGCTACAACAGCTGGCGGTCAGGGTACGAGGGGGCGAACGATCACGAGTCCGACTGGGAGAACATCCTCATCTACCTGTATGAAGAAGACGGCCGTCTTCATCCTGAGTGGGTCGGTTATGCATCGCACGATTTCCATGGCGACGATCTGCGCCGGCGCTGGGACGACCGCGGGCAGCTCGAATTGGTGGAAGGACACCCGGTGGTATGGGCGGGAGCCGGATCTCACGCCTCGTATTTTCAGCAAGGCGAGTACCAGGCAAAGGTAGCGCTTCCCGTGCCCAACTGGATACGGGCGGTGTCCAGAGGACTGACCTTCTTTTGGACTCGCATTCTTGGGCAGGCCGGCAGAACGTCGGACCCGCTGCGCATCCCCTTTGTGGACTACGCACGAGGCGACGGAACGAGCATCGGTCCAGGCCAAGAGCACGGATGGGAGCCGGTCGTCATCGACGAGTCCACTCCCTGGGTCAGTCGCTATCGCGGCCTGTGGGGCCTCTTCGCGAACGACCCCACCTCGGGCGAGAACGCTCCTGCCGGGCCGATGTACGAGCGTAGCGGTGAGCCTCGGCGCTCTTGGTACGACCCCCTGGGGTTTGTCGGGCTGGATAAGGAGCCGACCCCGCCGGCTGCCAAAGACTTGCTTGCGCAAGAAAGCGCCCGGATCGAGCAACGTCAGCTTGACGTGGACCGGCTTATCGGACAGAGGCTCTCTGAGTTGCACGTCATCAGCGCCGAGATGCTGGCGATGGAAGGCAACCCGAATCTCCGCACCCGCTACCTCAAGTCGGCCGATGAAACAGTCTCCGTGAGAGACGATCTCCGTCGTCTGCAGCAGGAGCTCACCGAGAATGAAGCGGTGCTCGGGGCTGTCAGGGAGAAGATGGCCACACTGGAAGAAGGCCGGAGATCCGACCCTCGGGCTCACATCAAACAGCTTGCGCAGCCTGTGCCTCAGGCTGACTTACGGCTCAATCGAGCGGCTGAGGCGTGGGGTGCGGTAAGCCTGAGCCTTATCCTGCTCGGCATCGTGGCTTTGCTGGTTCTTGCTCGCGATCATCTCTGGATCGGGCTCGTAGTCATGATCGGGGCCGTGCTGCTTCTGGAGGCGATCCTTCGGGGCCACTATGTTCGTACGCTCGGAGGCATCGCTGCGATACTTGCCGTGATCTCAGCCATACTCCTCATCGTCCACTTGTGGCTGTGGGTCATCGCGATAATCCTGGCCGCACTAGCATTGTTTCTGATGGTGCAGAAACTCCGGGAGCTGTGGAGCTAGTCCGACCTTCCCCGAAGTCGGCCGGGAGGCCACGGATACCCGGGGACGTATGAGGTTTGGAAAAAACTGGTTCCGGAAATTTATACCGCCAGGCGTATCCGCCAACCACGAAATGAGGAGGGAACACAATGAAAAGGCCGATAGGAGTATGGATCATAGGCATCCTCGCGCTTATTGTCGCGATCCTTCGCATCTTGGGCGCGGTTCACGGCCCTGGGTGTCGGCGGGCTGGCGATGACCGGCACACTGGGCGAGGAGGCGGGGAGTCTCGGGGCAGAGGCCCTGGGGGTCGGGATAGCGTCGCTGATTAGTAGGGTCATCCTTGTCCTGATCTTTGCCCTGGCCTTCCTGGGACTGCAGCCCTGGGCCTGGGCGGCCCTGATGATCATTCAGTTGCTCACCATAGTGGTGGTAGTCGTGCAGTTCATCTTCGACGGCTTTCACTGGTCTTCGCTTACTACCATCATCATCCCGGTGATCATAGTCTTCTACCTCACCAGACCGAGAATCAGGCAGGCGTTCGGAGACTAGCCGGTACAGCCGGGACCCGCGGATGCAGGATCTGACCCAAAGACCAGACTCAGAACCAGGAGGCCAAGTAGTGATAGTAACCACCACATCGAGCATCGAGGGAATGAGGATCACGGAATACAAGGGAGTCGTCAGCGGTAACGCTATTCACGGCATCAATATCGGGAAAGACTTCAAGGCTATCGGACGGAACATTGTCGGGGGACGCTCGCAGGCGTACGAGGACGAGCTCGGCAAAGCTCAGTCCGAAGCGATGGCTGAGATGGAAAGCGCCGCCGCCGATCTGGGAGCGAGCGCGGTCGTTGCCGTGAGGCTGGACGTCGAAGGCCTCGGAGCCCAGAACAACATGCTCCTGGTCAGCGTTACCGGGACTGCGGTGGTCGCGCAGCCTCTCTAGGACCCGTGCCCGGGATATCGGCTCGCCCGGACACTAGACCGGCCGGGCAGAGAACGAGCGAGGGCCGTCCTTCGGGGCGGCCCTCTCAATGCCGCGCAAGCGGTACCGGGGGCTCGGACCCCCCCTCAAAGCGGCTCGATCCCGAATCGCCAGACGGGGCTTCAGGCAGGCTCCGGTTCGGCCTTGGGCTTCCCGATCAGATAGTGGTAGAGCAATCCTCCGACGGCGCCACCGATGATGGGCGCCACGATGAACAACCAGAGCTGGGAGAGAGCCCAGCTGCCCTGGAATATGGCCGGCCCGATGCTTCGGGCCGGGTTGACCGAGGTACCGGTCACCGGAATACAAATCAAGTGGATGAGGGCCAGGGTCAGACCGATGGCGAGCGGGGCGAAACCCTTGGGTGCGCGCTCGTCGGTGGTCCCCATGATGACGAAGATGAAGATCAGGGTGAGCACGAACTCGGCCACAAAGCCCGCGGCCAGGCTGTATCCCCCGGGGGAATGCTCGCCATAGCCGTTGGAGGCGAAGCGGTCGGCAGCGGAGAAACCATCCACTCCGCTGGCGATGACGAAGAGCACCGCGGCGGCCACGATGGCCCCGATCACCTGAGCAACCATATACGGGCCGACATCTCTACCCGGGAAGCGCCTTCCTAGCCACAGCCCGAACGTCACCGCCGGGTTGAAATGGCCTCCCGAGATGTGACCCACGGCATAGGCCATGGTGACCACGGAGAGGCCGAACGCCAGTGCTATCCCCAGAAAGCCGATACCAAAGTCCGGGAAGGTTCCGGCCAGAACGGCGCTCCCACAACCTCCCAGAACGATCCAGAACGTGCCGAAGAACTCGGCTATCAAGCGCCTTCCCATACCCACCTCCGCTCCAAGGATTACCCGCTGGCGGCGACGGACTTGGACCGGGTCTAGCCCGCGGTCCCGACTCCGCCTCCCAACCAGTCACAGTGTAGTGGATGCGCCTCGCATTATGGAATCCTTTGCTTGCGCGACTCTGGCCCACACTGTAGAGTCCGCCGTGTGAACGGTAGGGGTGTTCCGGAAACGACCGTCAGAGAGAATCCCATGTCCACTTCCGAGATGGCTGCCGGCGAGCTGCCCGGCTGCGACTCACGTATCGGCCTGGCGCCAAATCCGAGGCTGGAGACCGCTGCCGAGCCCGGGGGCTCGTCGTGAGAACCATCTCCACGGAGATCGCGTCACCGGCACCTGCCAAGCGCTTGATCGTCGTGCGTAGCATCCACGCCGGCCGCGACCTCGAGATGTTCCTGGTCACGGCGATCGCGACGATCCTCATCGTTCGCGCCGCCCTGGCGGCCACCGGCTGGCCACAGCTCGGCGGCGGCAAGATCCACGTCGCCCACCTCCTGTGGGGCGGGCTCGGTATGCTCGTCGCGCTCATCTTGTTCATGGTCTTGCAGGGGCGGCTTTGGAAACAGGTGGCGACGCTGCTCGCCGGCATCGGCTTCGGGCTGTTCATCGACGAGCTCGGCAAGTTCATCACGTCCGACAACGACTACTTCTTTCAGCCGGCCGTCGCCATCATCTACCTGCTGTTCGTGATGCTGTTCCTCGTCGGGACGGCGATTGTCCGCTGGGTCCGCATCTCGCCACACGCGGCGCTTGTGAACGCGTTCAGCCTGGCCCAGGAGGCCGTCATCCGCGACCTGGGCGAGGCGGAGCGCACCCAGGCCCTTACGTTGCTGGCGCAATGCGACCAGACCGAGCCCCTAGTGCAGGACTTGACACAGATGTTCAGCGCCATGCGCTCGCCGGCGAAGACGCCACCGCGCTTCTATATGCGCCTCAAGACGCGGCTCCGGACCTTCTACCAGTCACTGCTCGGGAAGCGCTGGCTCAAGGCACTCGTTGTGGGCTGGTTCGTGCTCGTCGCTCTCGGCAACCTGCTCCTTGCCATTCTCGTCGTCGTTGTCGCCGCGGCGGGGGAGTCGGGCTCACTGACTCTAGACTTCTGGAGGTACGGACAGCTGGTCTCTTCCGCCATCGGCGGCGTCCTAGTGGTTGTCGGCCTGATCCGCTGGCGCAGCTCGCGTCTGGCTGCGTACCGCTGGTTCGAGCGCGCGCTGCTGTTTACCATCTTCGTCACCCAGTTCTTCACTTTCTATAACAACCAATTCACGGCCGTCTTTGGGTTGGTCATCGCGCTCCTCACCTATGTGACGATCAGGCTCATGATCCGCGAGGAGGAAGCTCGCGAGGAGTCGCGGTCGCCACACGAATCTGAGGGGTCTGCCCCAAGCCGGCTAGACTGAGGCTATCGCGCGGGCTGGCGGCCGGCCTGCTACGGCGGATAGTCATCGACAGCGCTGGACCCCCCAGGCGAAGCCGATATCGGGGTTGTCGGCCGCGACGAGGAAGGGATCAGAAACGCGGCGCTCAGCGGCAGACGGGGCGGCAACCTCCCCGGCCGGCCGAGTCCAGCTATCTCCGCGGCGCCATCTTTCCACCTCATTGTCCTGCAATCGCCAATCAAACGGTTGCTCGATTCGGCGAGAGCGAGGTTCCACCTTTGGTTGTATTCGCTTCCGAGCCCCACTCCGTTACCCTGCAGTACCCGGTCGGCGGGGGAACGGAGGGTGAACGGGGGGTCCAAGGTGAGCACTTTCATCCTGGCAGTGGACCGCCCGGCTGAAGAGGCGGACTTCGCACTTCTGCGACATCCGCCTCAGCTCGCACCTCTTTATCAGACCTGCTGAGATCCTCGATCTCCTCTCAGGTAACGAACTCTCCGCGCGGCACCGACCGACTGCTCCGTATCCGCTGTCTGGCGAGGCGGTCGTGGCGGGTGCTCGTGAGTGCGGGCCCGGTCGCTCCTAAAGGTCCTGCCGCGCACGTGGCGGGACCAGCTTCGTGCGTGAAGGCTCGCGCACGAGAAGGAGGATCAGGATCGCGCTGAGCACCAGCAGAAGAGCGGCGGTGACGAAAGCCCTGCTGGCGCCAAAGCGGTCGTAGATCCACCCTCCCAAAAGCGGACCGATCACTCCGCCCAATGCAGCCGCTGCGGTGTAGTATCCCAGCGCTGAACCCTGGTGGGCACGGTCTGCAAGGTCGGTCACCAGTGCCTCCTCGGCGGGTATCGCGGCGGCGAAGGCCGCAGCCTCGAGCACCCACAGAACGGCCAGCGGCCAGAGCGACCGCACGAATACGACCGCAACGGTAGCCAGCGCGGCCACCACCAGCGCGGCCACGATCGGTGGGCGCCGTCCGACGCGGTCGCTGATGCCGCCCAGTCGCGAGGGGAGCACCGACCCGGCGACGGCTGCCGGCAGGAAGGCGAGGGCAAGGGCGAGCATGCTGGTCGAGACGTTGTCGAACAGGTACGGCATCAGGATCGGGCCCAGGAGCGCGGTGGCGACCGCCGTCAACACCACGATACCCATCAGGAGCCTCAACTGGCCGGGGAGGCGCCACGCTCCACCCCCGGGGGCCCTTTGATCCTCGGCAGCTCCAGGTGTCTTCTCGACGCGGCTCCCGCCTTGAAAGAGAGTCTCGGGGATCTTCCGCCATACGATCGCGGCAGCGACCAAGGTAGCGACTGCGTACCCGAGGAAGAGCAGGCGCCAGCCGCCGACGAGCGTCAGCCATCTTCCGGTTTCGTCGCCTTCGAGCAAACCGAGAAGAGCGAAGCCCACGAGAGACCCTACGAGGGTGCCGCGAAAGGCCATTTCTTCGATGCGCCCGTATTCCCTTCCGCGACAGTCGACAGGCGCTAGGTCCGACACGATGGCCAGAGCCGCAAGCCACGTAAGACCCGATCCCACGCCCTGCGCGACCTGGGCGAGATACAGACCGCCCACCCCTGATGCGAGGCCAAAGGCAACGTTCGATAGGGCATAGGCCAGCAGGCCGGCGATCAGGAAAGGCCGCCGGCCGAGACGGTCGAGCCCGCGCCCGATGAGGGGCTGGGAGATGACCACGATCGCCGCGTAGGCGGAGAACAGCCCACCGATCGCGAGAGGGCCGGCTCCCATCCCGCGTGCGATGAGGGGCACGCCGAACAACAGCATGCCGAAAGGAAAGGACGTGAGGAACACGCTGAGCCGCAGACGCCGGAGGTGCCGGTCGTTAGCAGAGGTTCTCGCGTCGTCCGATGCGAGGGGTGCGCCCGAGTCAACCACTGCAGGCTCCTATTCGTGTCGAATCTGTCCCGTACTCTCTCACACTCGACTGGCCAGAGATAGCATGCAGGGAAGCGCAACCTGTGCCTCGGGAAATGGGGCTCCATTCGGGATTCCACCTCGAGGTCGAGGGGGTGAACGGCGGCTCGAAGGTGTCGAGCTTCATCCTGGCGGCAGATCGCAACGCCGAAGAGGCGAACTCCGCACTTCTGCGACACTGTGTCTGCTCCGGCACGTGCCTGTCAGTCTGTGCTTGAAGCTTTGATCAGCGACGCAGTGAAGTCCGCATTGGCCGAAGATGCCGAGGATCTCCAAGCGTTCGAAGAGCGTGCTTCAGAGCCCGACCTTCTGTTCGAGACCGTGGTGAAGGCTCTGAAGGCGGATGGGAAGATTTAGGGTCTTCATCAAGCCCTCCGCCGTCCATGAGATCGAGGGGATCGCTGAAATGAAGCAGCGACAACGGATCGTCGCAAGTATCGGTGCCTTGAGTGACGATCGCCGCCCTCCGGGCAGCGAGAGGCTGACCGGCCGGGAGCAATACCGTGTGCGGCAAGGTGCCTATCGGATTGTCTACGCGATCGAGGACGACCGCCTCGCGGTGTACCTGGTCAAGGTGGGTCATTGAAGCAGCGTCTACCGGTAGGTTCCATCGGCGAGTCGGATTGCGCCCGACTAGCGGAGGATCAGAGCAACGACGTCGAAGTCGTCCGCCGGCACCTTGAGGTCTTGAGGCTGGAACCAGTAAGTCCACTCTTTCGGTAGTTCCATCTTTGGTTGTATTCACCCAGGGCGCGCCTCCCGCTACCCTGCTATCCCGGGCCGCCGCTGAAAGCTGAGGAAAGGCCGCGCGGCGGATAGGACACCATCCAATCCCGGAGGGACGAAACCAGTACTGAGAGGGAGGAAGGAACCATGAACAGCGTGCACCTGATCGGCCGTCTGGCCACCGACGTGGACGTGAAGGAGGTGAACGGCGGGTCCAAGGTGAGCAGCTTCATTCTGGCGGTGGATAGGAATGCGGAGGAGGCGGACTTCTTCCGGATCAAGGCTTGGAACTCGCAGGCCGAAGCCGCGGGAGACCACTTGGGCAAGGGCCGGCGGATAGCCGTCGAAGGCTCCCTTCGTCAAGACGTCTACGAGAAAGACGGGGAGGAGCGGAAGGCCGTATCGGTGGTCGCCAAGAGGTTGGAGTATCTCTAGGCGGAAAAGGGGCGCCGGCGGCGGATTCCGCCGCGGGCGCCCTGAACACAGTCCTCGCGGGGTGCATCGTTCCAGCGGAGAGAAAGGAATGAGCGACGCTGGTAATCTGGGGTCGGAGAAGACGCCGTCTACACCGGTGCGACGTTCGAGCGCTGCAGCAGAAGCATGGGGGTGATGTCATTGTCGGGCGCAACAGAGCAGCGGGCCCGGATACTGGCGGCCAAGCTCAATCTCCCGCACCAGGGTTTTGTGCTCAGTCGGCCGCGACTGCAGGTCCTGGTTCGACCGGTGCTGGCCGGAGGTGTCATCTATCTCGTTGCGGGACCGGGCTACGGAAAGACCGCCTTCATAGTCGATCTGCTTTCGTCCACTAACAGTCATCCGGTCTACTACTCCCTCGACGAGGGCGATCGGGATCCTGTCCGCTTCCTTTCGTACTTGATGACAGGTTTGGGCATGGGGGTTCCCGAAGCTCGCTCAGCGGTGTCGCTGGGTTGGTCAGAGCGGGGGGAAGGCAACGAGCTGGTGCTCGACATGACCGCCCGGTTGTTGGATTTCATGTCGACTCGTGGGGGAGAGTCGACCCTGGTGGCCCTCGATGACCTGCATCTCGTCGACACTTCGGCTCAGGTCGTCAGTGTGCTGGAACTCATCACCCGAGGTCTACCTCCTGGCTGGACGATGCTTCTCTCGTCGCGTCGACGGGTGCCCTTTGCGCTCGATAGCGTGAATCTCGGGGGCCGATTGGTACAGCTCCAAAGTCGTGAACTGCGTCTCACACCACGCGAGGTGACGGCCTGGGCCCGGCAAAACTGGGCGGTTCAGTTGCAGCCGTCCGATGCCCGGGCCCTGTGGCGTCTGACCGAGGGCTGGCCGGCGGCGCTCGTGTTGCTCGGGCAGCACCTGCTCTCCCGAGGGGGTGATGTCAGCCGGAAGGATATCGTGGGGATCGTTACCCGAGGGCGCGATCTGAGCGCCTACCTGGAGCGGCACATCCTTTCGGGGCTTGATCCCGCTTCTGCTCAGATCATGCTTAGTGCCGCGCTTCTTCCGCGGGTGATCTTTCCTCGGGACGAGGCATTCCTGCCCGGCTCCTCCGGACAGGCCGAGGCTGCCCTCGAAGAATTCGTATCCCGGGGCTTTCTGGTGATGCGCGTAGGCCGCCACAGCTACAGCGTTCATCCCCTCGTGCGTGGCTTCGCCGAACGCCAGGCCTGGCAGAGCAACGAGGGGATCGATCTGGTGCGTCGAGCGGCAGAACATCTTGACCGGGTGGGCGAATACCACCAGGCGGCCTCCCTTTATCTGAGGGCCGGTCACGTTCAGGACGCCGCCCGCCCCCTACGGTCGCTCGCGTTGTCGTCGCTGAACGCTGCGGTCAACTTCGCCCGCGATGACTGGCTCGATCTGATACCCCCGACCGACAACGCAGGGGATGGGCTCGATCCGTGGCTGCTCGTGGCAAAGGCCCGGATCCTCCAACAGCAGGCTGAATACGCGGGCGCGGCGGCGCTCTACGAGCGGGCTGCTCGTCTTCTCTCGGCTTCCGGCGACAAGGAGGGACTACTGCCGGTTCTCCTGGGCTCCGCCTTCTGCCTCTACAACCAGGGCCGCTGGGAGGACAGCCTCGCGGTCATGACACGCTGCCGGTCCCTGGCCAGCTCTCATCGGGAGAAGGTGGAGGTGCTTGTGGCAGAAGGGAATGTGCTCGTGAGCCTCTGTCGGTGGGACGAGGCGGTGGAGAATTGGGAACGGGCGCTCGTTCTGGCCCCCACCGCCGACCGCCGTCCTCTCACCCAGCGCATCCATTTTCACAGGGCGCGGCTGTTCTATTCGCTGGGCCACTACCATTTGGCCACGCAGTGGCTGGAGAAAGCCATGGGTGGCGGAGAGGGACCGCGGGGTCCTTCATATGCTATGGCCCTCAACGGTGCCACCATCCTCGCTTACCTGACCGGAGACTACGCACTCGCCGGTCGCTACGCCTGTGAGTGCATGGAGCTCGTTCGCACCCGCGGTTATGTATGGGTGCAGATGTCGGGCCTTCTCAATCAGGCCGCCGTTGCCATGGGTGCCTGGGATTACCGATCGGCGCTCACGAAGATCCGTGAAGCTCAGACCCTGGCGGCTGCGACGGGTGACGCTGAGGCGTGCTTCTGGGCGGAGGATATGCTCGGGGATCTCTGTCGGCGTAACAAGAACGCGCTGCGGGCTCTGGAGCATCATCAGGTCGCTCTTGAGGTCGTGGAGAGGAGTCGATTGGCTGCGTTCGAACAGGTGCGGGCGCTGACGGCGGTGGGCATGGACCTGGCGGTACTCGGCCGGGACAAAGACGCTCGGGTCTCGCTGGAAGAGACCGTGAGTCTGAGTCGCCGCTGGGGCCTCATGAGCTCGCTCTGCCCGGGTCTCTTCTATCTCGGTTGGTTGTATGCTCGTGAGGGACGCGAGCACGAAGCCGCCCGTTCGCTCCTGGAGGCTACGCGCGTGGCAGGCGAGCACGGACATGTCCACTTCTTCAGCCAGGAAGCGCGAGTGGCCGTACCGATCCTTGCTCTCTGCGACCGATTCGACTCCGGACCATTTGTTCGTGAAAGCATCGTCCCTCGGCTTCCGGAGCGCCTCCAGACCTATTTCCACCGCTTGGCTGGGGGGAAGGTATACCCCACCGACGTCCCTCTCGGGCCGCCGCGGGGGGCATTGACCGGACAGCCGGGCATTCCCGCGCTGAGCCCCACCGACCGACTGGGTCCTGTCGCACTTGCAGGTATTGAGACCCTCACGGATCGGGAACGCGAGATCCTCAAGATGATCGCGCTGGGAATGCCGAACAAGGTGATCGGGAGCAAGCTGTTCATCACGGAGAAGACCGTGAAGACGCACGCAAACCATGTCTATCGCAAGCTCGGCGTGGCGAGCCGAGTACAGGCTACTCTCGTGTTCCAGAGCTACCAGCGTGCTCGCAGAGCCGGCGGGGCCGGGGGTCGCTCTCGTCGCTAAGCATGGTTCCGGGGGCGAAGGAGCCGCCCCCCCGGGCCGGCCGGGGCAGGCCGGGGTCCCCGGGGCAGGCGGCTCAAGCGAGATAGGGGTCTTGGCTAGGGTCCTGTCTACTTCTCGAGTTGGAGCGGTATCTCGATCACGTCGATCGGGGAGCCGTCCTTGGGTGACTCGGCGAACACGATGAGCGAACCTGGGCCGGGCTCGTCGATCTCGAAGGGGAGGGCCAAGGCGAAGGTACCTCGGGTGCCGGTGCCTGATGTGGCCGTCACCAACCCCTCCTGGATGACGAGGCCGTCGGAGTCCACGATCCTCGCGCGGAACACCCCCTCGAAGACATTGGCCGTGCCGTTGATGAGCATGGGGCTGCTCACTGTTTGGCCCAAGGTGGGCGACTCCACCAGGATGGCCGGAGACAGGTCTTCGTAATCGGCTCGGCTCATCGGATGATCCAGGATCAGGCCCTCTCCACCGAGCACGTCGATCGGCTCACCATCGAGCTTGAAATTGACCCCTTCGACGGTCGGAAACTGGGTCAGAGTGAAGACCACCTCGGCCAGTCGCATCATCATCGAGAGAGAGCCGCCACCCGAGGCATACTCCTTCGAGAGGTCAACGGTGGCGACCCCGTTGTCGATGGAGAGACCCAGGAAGGTGGTACCGGCGGGGATGTTGGTGACCATGCCCGCCTCTTCTTCAACATCGGTGGGACCTTCCAGGAGGGCTTTCATGGCGGCGGCGCCCACCTGCTGGGTCTTGGGGATGACACGGGCGGCCGCACTCATCATCTCGTCGCGCGAATAGTAGGCGTTGACGATCATCGTGTCCTCGGCGGCCGTCGTGCTGGTGGTGGACCCAGTAGGAGCAGTAGTGGAGGTTGTCGTGGTAGTGGATTCTTCCGGGGGCACGGTCACCGTGGTCTGAGGACCCTCGGTGGTACTCACAGTGCCTCCGTCGCCGACCTCGCCACCATACCCACATGCGCCAACAGCCACGGTCGCGCCCGTGAGTACGAGGACCAATATGCCGAATACCAAGACGAAGGGCACCATACGGCGCCGGGAGCTTCCCATTGTTCTGCCTCCATGGGGCCGTTTGGATTCACCATTGAGCAAAGGTCTCATCGCCTCTCCCTCCGTTCGACCCGCACCCTCTGCAGGCCCATTCCCGTACAAGTCCATATTTGACCCGTGACTTCACGGACCTGCCGCGATCAGGTAACGATCGTGTTACACAACAGCCGGTCATCGGCCGTGCCATTGGTCCGGCCGATAAGTGTGGCAGGAGTCGCGGAGGAAGGTGCGGTCGATCCTAGACAGGCAGAGTGAGCGCGAAGCAGGCTCCGCCACCGGGAACGTTGGCGACGGTCAACTCGCCCCCTAGGAGGCGAGCGTTCTCGCGCGCGATGGCCAAGCCGAGCCCGCTCCCGCGACTGGCCGAGCGGCTGGGGTCGGCCTTGTAGAATCGATCGAACACGTGGGGCAAGTGCTCCTCGGGTATCCCTGGGCCGCTGTCGGTTACGGTGACCCGGATGACGTCCCCCGCGGGAGGGGTCTGGGTGTCCTCGGTCCCGGGTACGAAACTCGTCTCGATGACGACGGGTTCCGCACCGTGGAGCAGAGCATTCTCCACGAGGTTCACGACGATGCGTTCCAGCCGTCGCTTGTCGGTACTGATGACATGGGCGGAGCCATCGCCGCGTGGGGAGCCCACTGTGCCTGCGACGCCCGGGGTGCCGGGGGAGCTGGCATCGTCGAGGAGGCGCACAAATTCCGACCACCCATGGGCACCTACCAGCTGGGCGAGAAAGACCTGTATGTCCACCGGTTCAATGATGGTCTCGGCCGCCTGCGCCTCCAGCCGGCTTATCTCGAGCAGGTCGTCCACCAGTTGGCGAAGGCGGGAGATGTCCGCGCTCACCAATAGGGCGAGCTGCGCGATCTCCGGGGGGCAGCCGTCCGGGTTCATCTCCAGCCGGGCCTTGAGCAAAGAAGCTTCGCCCACCAGCGCCGATACGGGCGTACGCAGCTCGTGAGTCACGTCGGCCACGAAGCGGCGTTCTCGCGCTTGTCCGGCCTCCAGATCCAGCATCTTGGCCTGCAGGTTCTCGGCCATGCGATTGAAAGAGACCCCCAGAACCCCGAACTCGTCGGTGCCCGCCGGCAATCGGATATCGAGATCGCCCTTGGACATCCGTACCGCTGCCTTACTGGCGTCTCGCACCGGTCCCAGGAGGCGGCGGGCCAGCGATAATCCGGCGATGGCTCCTAGGACCGCGAGCGCCAGCCCTCCGATGATGAGTATGTTGCGCAGTCGTGCCAGCTCCGCCAGCCGAGCTCCTTGGGGGTAGAAGAAATAGAACGCGAGGTCCGGTGATCGCACCTGCCCGCCGGCAGCAACGGTCGGCTCGCCGGCCATCGTGATCATCTGATAGCCGATCCGACCCTCGGCCACCTTGGCGGCAAGCTCGGGCGTGATCAAGCCTGCGTCCACTTGCGGCCCGGAGACGAAGATCTCGTCGCCGGCCTCGATCAAGGTGGCGAAATCGCCACGGATCTTGAATGCGTCCAGAAGCCGGTTGTAGTCGGCAGCCTCAGGTGTCGCCGGGAGCATCGAATCGGCCAGGAACAGGTTGAAACGCGACTGAGCCTTGGCCTTCTCGAGAGCCTCGTCGTCCTGAGCCGTCTTGGTGATGAAGTACGCTGATAGAGCGAGCGCCAGAGCGGTGATAACTACCGCGGCCGTGAAGATGAAGGCCACCCGACGCCGAAGGGAGTGTCGCGCTCCGGAGGGTCTGCGGTCGCGCTTTGCCATCAGGAGATCCCCGGACGATCCGCGCGATAGCCGACCCCGCGCACCGTGAGTATCAGGAGTGGGCGAGCCGGGTCTTCCTCGATCTTCGTGCGTAGGCGCTGCACGTGCACGTCCACCAGGCGGCTGTCACCGAGATAGGTGTAGCCCCACACCAGTTCCAAGAGTTGGTCACGCGTGAGCACCTGCCCGGCGTGGCGCGCCAGTTCGTACAGGAGGCGGAACTCGGTGACCGTGAGGGGGACCTCTTCGCCACCCCGGAGCACGCGGTAGGCACCGGGATCGACGTTAAGAGATCCGAGTGTGATGGGCGGGGCAACAGTCACGGGGGAAGACCCACCGACAGGTCGCGCTCCGGCCGGCACCGCTCCTGCGGCGGATTCCTGCTGGGCGGCCGCCACCTCGGTGCCGGCTGCCCCAGGGGTGCCGGTCGCTACATCCGTCCCGGCCGGGGTTGGGGCCTTTGTCGACGCCCGACGCATCACCGAGCGAACCCGGGCATTCAGTTCAGGGAACTCAAACGGTTTGGTCACGTAGTCGTCGGCGCCCGATTCCAGCCCTACCACCACGTCCACGGTGGACGACCGGGCTGTGAGCATGATGATGGGGACGAGCGAGGTCTTGCGCAGCTCGCGGCAGACGGCAAAGCCGTCCAGGCCGGGCAGCATGATGTCGAGCAGCACCAGATCGGGCTGATGTTCGGCGAACGCCACTAAGGCAGACGGCCCGTCCTCCGCCGTCACCACGCGGTACCCTTCGCCCTCGAGTCCCAAGCTGATGACCTCGCGTAGCGAGGGGTCGTCCTCGACCACAAGCAGGAGTTCCTCCACGCTCGGATTATCCCCGCCCACCGCCAACGAGTCCAGCCCCGGGCTTGAAAAGACGCAGAGCCTTCGCTTCTGCGAGAGCGCTCAGGGCGTACAGACTCCCGGCTCGGAGGCCGTTTTGCGACCAAAACGGAACCTTCGGAAGAACTTGCAATAACTATATATTGGGTGCTAGGATGCAGGAACACCCTACATCTTGTGTATAGTTCACTCGGACGGCCGATGGGGCACCGGGTGCGCGTACGCCAGCAGGGGTCGGCATGATCGATGGGACCAAGAAGAGAGCGGGGGGTTGTGAACTGCCCATATTGCGGTCTTCCCGACAGCAAAGTGGTCGATTCACGCGAGACGGAGAGCAAAGAGGCCATTCGCCGACGGAGGGAATGCGTCAACTGCGGCCAGCGTTTCACTACTTATGAGAAGGTCGAAGAGATTCCCATCACGGTGGTCAAGCGCGACGGAACCACGCAGCTCTTTCATGCGGACAAGCTCCTGCGTGGCCTCATGCGGGCCTGCGCTAAGCGGAACGTGCCTATGGAGAGCTTGGAGGTGATCGTCTCCGACATCGAACGAGAACTCCGGGAGGAGTCGGCGTACGAGGTGACGTCCGAGCGGGTCGGTAAGATGGCGCTTGAGCGCCTGCAAGGGGTGGACCTGGTGGCCTACATCCGCTTTGCCTCGGTGTACCGGCAGTTCGACAGCATCGAGGGATTCAAACGGGAACTGGAACAACTTGCGAAAGAGGGGATCAGATGACCGTCGCCGAGCTGCGTGCCGCTTCGGCCGAGTTGGAGAAAAGACTCTCCCCCAGTGCCAATAAAGTCCTGCAGAAGCGGTACCTGAAGCGTACCGAGACCGGTGAACCTCTGGAGACCGCGGCCGATATGTTCGCCCGGGTGGCGGAGAACATCGCCCAGGCCGACCTCATCTACCATCCCGAAACGTCTCTCGACGCCACCATCTCCGAGTTCTTCGAGGTGATGGCGCGGCTGGAATTCCTGCCCAACACGCCCACTCTGATGAATGCCGGGCGCGAGCTCCAGCAGCTATCCGCCTGCTTCGTCCTCCCGGTCGAGGACAGCATGGACTCCATCTTCAGCGCCATCCGCGACGCGGCACTGGTGCACCAGTCAGGTGGGGGTACGGGTTTCAGCTTCAGCCGGCTCCGGCCCAAGAACGACCTGGTCCGCTCCACCATGGGTGTGGCCAGCGGGCCGGTGTCGTTCATGCGCGTCTTCGATATGGCCACCGAGACCATCAAACAGGGGGGTACGCGCCGGGGCGCCAATATGGGCATCTTGCGGGTCGACCATCCCGACATCGTGGAGTTCATCCGGGCCAAAGAAGACGAGCATATCCTCAACAACTTCAACATCTCCGTAGGGGTCACCGAAGAATTCATGGGGGCGGTTCTTACCGGTGACGACTATGCGCTGCGCAACCCTCGGGATCTCACCGAAGTGGGACGGCTGAACGCCCGCGAGATCTTCGACCTCATCGTGGATCTGGCCTGGAAGAACGGCGAGCCGGGCATCGTCTTCCTCGACCGGCTCAATCGTGACAATCCCACGCCCCAACTGGGCCAGATCGAATCCACAAACCCATGCATCACCGGGGACACCCTGGTGTATACCGGCCGGGGACTGGTGCGGGCGATGGACCTCTTCCTGGAAGGCGAGCCCGATCCAGGTAGCGGTCGATGGCCGCATGGCGGCGGCCGCTGTGTCCGGGGGCTGCACTCGGACCGGCCGAGGCGACAGCGTGACGGGCGGATCCTTGGTCGATTCGTCGCCTGTGTTCTACAGCGGTCACAAGCAGGTCGTCCGGGTCACCACGAAGGAAGGCTATGAACTGCGGGTCACCCCCGATCACCGGATCATGACCGAGCGGGGCTGGGTGCCCGCGGGCGAGCTCGCGCCGGGCGATGAGGTGCACGTACTCAACCGCAAAGGTGGGTTCGGCAGCGAGGGCTCGGCAGAGCTGGGTCGAGTCCTGGGTTGGTTGGTGGGCGACGGCACGGTCAAATCAGACCGGGCAGTGCTCTCCTTCTGGGGAGAAGAGCGAGAGTTGGCGCCCGCCTTCCGTCGGGCGGTGGAAGCGGTGGTCAGACCGGCGGCCAATAACCGTGTGTACAGGGCCGGGGTGGTGGCCGTGGTCGAGCGGAACGAGACCCGGGTCCAGTCGGCGCGGTTGCGCGAGATCGCCGAGGAGTACGGCCTGGTCGACGAGAAGCTGATGGTGCCCGAGCCGGTCCTGCGAGGCTCTGAAGACATGCAGCGCGGGTTCCTGCAGGCGCTGTTCACGGCGGACGGGACGGTGCTCAACCAGGAGCCGGCACGCCGCGATGTGCGACTCACCTCGGTCAGCCTGGATCTGCTCCAGGATGTGCAGCGCATGCTGCTCAACTTCGGCATCTTCTGCCGGATCTACCAAGATCGCAAACGCGGTAAGGCGACGGCCTTGCTACCGGACGGCAAGGGTGGTCACAAGGAGTATCCGGTCCGGCCGTATCACGATCTGTGTGTGGGGAGTGAGAGTCTTTTTCGCTTCGCCAATGAGATCGGCCTGCTTAGCCGAGAGAAGTCCGCGGCACTACGCCGGGCGATAGAAGGTTACTCACGCGGGCCCAATCGGGAGAAGTTCGTAGCTCGCGTAGCAGCGGTCATCCCCGAAGGCGTCGAACCGGTCTTTGACTTGACGGAGCCATTGACCCATTCATTCATTGGAAATGGTATTGTCATATCGAACTGTGGAGAGCAACCTCTTCTGCCCTACGAGAGCTGCAATCTGGGCTCCATCAACCTCGCCATCATGGTCAAAGATGGTGCCGTGGATTGGGATCGTCTGCGCCGGGTGACCCGCACGGGCGTCCACTTCCTCGACAACGTCATCGACATGAACCGCTATCCCCTTCCCGAGATCGACAGGATGACCAAGGGAAACCGCAAGGTCGGCCTCGGGGTCATGGGTTGGGCCGACATGCTGGTGGAGCTGGGCATCGCCTACGATTCCGACGAAGCCATCAGGCTCGGGCACGAGCTGATGGGCTTCGTCCACGAGGAAGCCATTGAAGCCTCCGAGGACCTGGCCCGCGACCGGGGGGTGTTCCCCAACTGGGAGAGCAGCACGTGGAAGGCCAGCGAGAGGAAGGTACGAAACGCTACGCTCACGACCATCGCTCCCACCGGCACCATTTCCATCATCGCCGGTTGCTCCAGCGGAGTGGAGCCCATATTCGCCCTGGCCTTCATCCGCAACGTGATGGACAACACCGAACTGCCGGAGGCCCATCCGGCGCTCGAGCAGGCGCTCAAGGAGCGCGGCCTGTACTCGGACGACCTCATGAAGAGCATCGCGACGATCGGTGGGCTGCACGACATGGAAGTGCCCGCGGATCTCAAGAAGGTCTTCGTCACCGCCCACGATGTGTCCCCGGAATGGCATATAAACATGCAGGCCGCTTTCCAGGACCACGTCGACAACGCCGTATCGAAGACGGTCAACTTCCCCAACCAAGCCCGGCCCGAAGACGTGGAGCGCGTCTACCTGCTCGCCTACGAACTGGGGGTCAAGGGCGTCACGATCTATCGCGACGGCTCCCGGCAGGAACAGGTGCTCAACATCGGCCAGGTCAAGCGCAAGGGAGCCGAGGCCGGGGAGGCCGTTCAGATGGAGCTCGGTCCGCAGGGTACCGCCGTCATGCCGGTGCGGCCCAGTCGCTCTCCCGTGCTGCGCGGCGAGACCCGGGAGAAGGTCACGGGCTGCGGCAGTCTCTACGTCACCGTCAACGAAGACGACTTCGGTCCCAGGGAAATCTTCGCCAACATGGGGAAAGCCGGCGGTTGCGCTTCGGCGTCCACCGAAGCTATTGGACGACTCATCTCCCTGGCCTTCCGTTACGGGGTGCCACCCGACAAGATCGTGAAACAGCTCAAAGGTATCCGCTGTCACGTGCCTCTGGGATTCGGTCCCAATCAGATCCTTTCCTGCCCCGACGCTATCGGCAAAGCGCTGGCCGACAAGTATCATCTCGCCAGCGGCAATGGCGGCAAGACCGTGGGCCAACTGGAGATCCCCATCTCGTTGGCGCAAGGCGCATGCCCGGACTGCGGCGGAGCGGTCGAGCACGAGGGCGGTTGCGTGGTATGCCGTTCATGCGGCTATTCCAAGTGCGCGTGAAACGAGTTCTAGGGTGCGTCGCGCGCGAAGCGCGCCACCCGGGTGCGTCTGGCGCCGGGCGCTGCCCGCCGCGCTCGGCGAGAGTTAAGGGTGGAGTGACCATCTTCATGGATGTCGAGCTGGTGTCGATCGTGGACGGTGAGCCACCCGATGCTTACACCGTCACCTTTGACGTGATCTACTCCGGCGAGACCTGGTGTAGGTCGATCATTGGTGTCGACGCGCGGTCGCCGCCGGGCTGGAGCGCGAGGAATACGAGATCGTACGGGCTGCGCGCGACGCCCTGCTGGAAATACTGGCTACGGAAGCGGAACCGGTCTCCTTTCAGTTGCGGCTCGCCGCCTGCGGCACGACGGTTCTCGCGCGGGCTACGCCGGGTGGCGTAGTCTCCCACGATCCACTCGTCGGTCCAGGCAGGGCGCGATGGGGCCTGACCGGAATCGAGGAGCGCCACCCACTCCTCGTCGGTTAGCCGTTTGTCCAGCGGGACGGTGAACTCGTAGTAGGCGTAGGCGGCCCCGGCAAGCAGCTGCATCTGCCGTCGAGCTCGAAGGCCGCGTACAGGGCCAGCGGGATACCCGGTCGCCTCCTCCAGCGCCTGGTTGGAGTTGTAGCTGGTGTGCACGTCGGCCACCAGCGGGCTTTTCTCTGCGGTGGGTGAGAGGGTGCGCCCGTCTTCTTCGTCGTCGAACTGCTCCAGGGTCTCCAGGTAGTGCCCGTACTCGGCGATCGTCGTCTCTTCGTCCAGGGTGAGCTCCGCGCCGGCCAGTTCCTTCTCGGCGATCGACGCCAGCGTACTCAGCCAATCCGATCATCATCTCCAGCTTGTTCGCGGATTCGGAGTCGATCAGGCCGTATCTCATGAGGCCCTCGCGCAAGGTGGTGGCCAACTCCGCGATCTTGGCGTAGAAGGCCGGGTATGGCTCCACGTAGCCCGCAGCCTCCGGCTCCTCGCCTCCCCCACCTTCCGCCGTCACCGACTGCTTGGCGTAGAGGATGGTGTCGTGGCGTAACTCGGTCCAGCTACCCAGGGCGGTGTTCAGGCTCTTGCGCGCCCACACCCGAGACTTCATGAAATCGGGCGCGCCCTCGGCTGGGAAGGCCATCACGTGCTGCAAGGATTCAAGCCAACCGGTGTAGAGATTGACCGGCCACAGATCGGGGCTGCGCTCGGTGAACTCCTCGTTGACCTTCTTGATCTGGCTCTCCCAGTTCTTGTACCGATCCTGCTCGAAGTCTTCTTTCGCCAGCTGGTAGGCCTGGTCGGAGCCGAGCACCGTCATGATGTCGAGGCCCATGGGCAGGTCGCGCTTGCCTCAGGCGGCTGCTCTTCGCCCACGTACGCCCACACCAGTTGCTGGAAGGCGTAGGAATCGGGGATGTAGCGCTGGCCCATGACCCGGAAGCTCCGCTCGTTCTCCTCCCGGTTCAGGGTGTCGCCGGCTAGCGCGGACCGCGCTCGTCAGGATCTTGGGGGCGGGGAGCTTGTTGAGCTCTTCCCGCACCGTCGCGATCTTGCCTGCGTCGGCCAGGGCGTCGGGGGCCGGCTGGGCGGTGCCGAACACCTGCTTGATCACCGTCTGCATGTCGTCCACGGTCAGGTCGTCGGCCCGGCCGACCAGGAAGCTGGTGGGCTCGTACACGGCCGTCCAGGCCTCCTTGGCCGGTCCCGCCAGCGACGACGGGATGAGGATCGCCCGGCGGGTGAGGCTCGCGGCCAGCTCCTCGGGGACGTCGGGGTCGCGCGGGTTGATGAAGAAGCCGGTGTGGCCGTACCACATCATGGCCTTGAAGTAGCGCTTGAGCTCCTCGCTGCGGGTGTAGTGGCCGCGGGGCTTGTACTGGCTGTAGTCCTCGGTGTAGCCGAGGATGGGCGATTTCTCCGTGCCGCCGGCCCCCTCGATCAGGGCGAGCTCGGCGTCGGCCAGGTCGCGAGCGCGCGTCCGGGCCGCCGTCCCGGTACGATCGGTCCCTTGAGCAAGCGAGTCTGCGCCACGGCGAAGTAGGCCATGTTGAGTCGGGCCTCTTCTTGATGGCCGGGTCGGTGGCGGCGTTCCACTGGTCGAAGGCGGCGGCATACAGCGCCTCGGTCATGACGATGGCCTGCTCGATAGAGCGCGGCCTCTTCCATGCGCTGGAGCAGGGTGTCGAAGAGGCCGTGGTAGGCGTTGAGCACGGAGTCGGTGGTGACCAGCAGCGGCAGGCCCTCGTAGCGGGCCTCCTCGTAGACCTGCCAGAACTTCCAGGGACCCTCGCTCGGGCGGCGTGGCTACCGCCACGAAGCTCTGTCGGGCGAGCACCTGTTTCTGCGCCGCGGACAGGCCGGCTTCATCGAGATTGACGATGGCGTCCAGATCGACCGGCTGAGACATCGAGGTAGTCCGGTTCTTCGTAGGGGCCGGTCAACGAGGCCTGGGCCACTCCTTCGGACGCGTTGTTCGCGGCGGGGCTCGAAGTGCTGGTGGACGTGCTGCTACTGGTAACGCCGGCGGCAGCGCCGCCGGACGGGTCGGTCGGCGATGTCGTGCCGGTCTCTCCATCGCTGCAGCCGAGGACGGCGAGACTCAGGGTGAGGATGGCGAAGATGGCAATGAGTCCCGTGACACCGGAAACCCGTGACCAAGATCGACGCATCGAGTTAGAAGGTGCCGCCTAGGCGATGCCGGGTGAGTATCTGCGCGCTCCATGGTCGTCCCCTCCGCTGCTCTCAGGTTGCCACTTGATTGCTCGATAGATGCCCACCTACTATGTTCGCGGGCGAATGTCACATCGCGGCGACAGACCTGTAACGATCTGGTTACAGAGGGGCCGGTACGGGCCGATCCCCCCTGTTCGCTCGTCAGACGGAACCGCGACGCGGGGTCCGCGCTACCGTCACGGTTGGGTAGCCGGTTCGAGGGCCGTGAAACCGAAACCGTTCCAGCGATAGGTCGTGGTCTGAACGCCGCCTCTGCCGAGGTGGATTCCTCGGTGAGCACGATCAGGTCCCCGGCACCGGCGAGGCCGCCGAGTCGCCGGCGACCGGTAGCGCCCGCGTCGTCGCCGCGGGCGCGCTCTCCGTCAGTGACGAGCTGCAGCGAGAGCGGCCGGGGTGTGAGAGCACTCGGTGACCAGTCGCTCCCGGTACTCGCCCCCCATGTAGGCGAAAAGCCCGAGGTGGCGGCCGTCTGGGCCATCGAGAAGAGTCACCACCTCGAGCAGGCCGTTGCGGTCGGTGTCGCCCAGAGAGCCTTCGACTACCCGCCACTTCTCCCGGCTGCGGTAGACGGTCGCGCCATCGGTGATGACAAGCCGGCCGGAGTTCCCCTCTATGAGGATCTGTTCGGCGACGCCGTCTCCGTCGAGGTCGGCGGAAAAGGTGAGCGTCGTGCGTAAGCCGGTCTCCCGAGCGGCCGAGAGGGGCTCGGTCTGCGAGCACCCCGCTGCGAGCCAGGCCGTGTCGCCAGAGAACGGCCGAGAGTCAGGAGCAGCGCTGCTAGGAGCTGCGGCTCTCCGGTGGCGGCGCAAGGGCATGTGGCGCCCAGCGGCGAGGCGCTCGCCGGCGCGCGGGCGCGCCGTCGCTACTTGGCGGCCTGTCGGGCGCGGTAGTCGTCGATGGCGGCTTGCAGCCCATCGGCGGCCAGGTTGCTGCAGTGCATCTTGGCCGGGGGAAGCCCCCCAACGCTTCGGCCACCGCCTTGTTGGTGATCTCCATCGCCTCGTCGAGTTTCTTGCCCTTGGCCATCTCCGTCACCATGCTGGACGTGGCTACCGCGGCTCCGCACCCCAGGGTCTGGAACTTGATGTCTTCGAGCGTGTCGTCCTCGACCTTGATGGTGATGCGCATCATGTCGCCGCACTGCGGGTTGCCCACTTCGCCCACGCCGTCGGCATCCTCGATGACTCCCATGTTGCGAGGGTTGCGGAAATGCTCCATGACGAGTTCCGAGTACATGTCAGGTCCTTTGCTTGCAGACGCAGTTGGCGCACCAGATGGGGGACATCTCCCGCAACCTGGCGACGATCGGGGGGAACACCTTATGAACTTGTCGATGTGATCAGCCGTGGTGCTGCGGCCCAGCGTGACCCGCAGCGAGCCGTGAGCGTGCTCCGCCGGGATGCCGAGCGCCAGCAGCACGTGGCTGGGTTCCAGCGAGCCGGTGGTGCAGGCGGAACCGGAGGAAACGCAGATGCCTTCCATGTCCAGCATCAGGATCATCGATTCGCCTTCGATCCCGTCCAGCCTGACGTTGAGGTTGTTGGGGAGTCGGCGCGCTGAATCGCCGTTGAGATATATGGCGTCGATTTCGGCCTCCAGACCCTCCCACAGCCGATCGCGCAGGCCGGCTTCGCGCACGGCGTCGTCGGCCATCTGGCCGCCTGCCAGCTCGAGCGCCTTCGCCATCCCCACGATCCCAGGCACGTTGTGAGTCCCGGCCCTGCGGCCCTTCTCCTGGCCTCCACCGTGGAACAGGGGGGTGATGCGGGTGCGCTTGCGTAGGTACATCAAACCCACACCCTTAGGACCGTAGAATTTGTGAGCGCTCATGGAGAGCATGTCCACTCCCAGCTCGTTCACGTCGAGAGGGAGCTTGCCGGCGGTCTGCACGGCGTCCACGTGGAAGAGCACTCCGGCCTCGCGGGTCACCCGGCCGATCTCAGCGATGGGTTGGATGCTCCCGATCTCGTTGTTGGCGTGCATGATCGAGACCAGGGTCGTATCCGGGCGGATCGCCCGACGAACATCTTCAGGGTCGACCACACCACCGCCGTCGACCGGTATCCGCGTAACCTCGTAGCCGCGCTTCTCCAGGAACTCCATGCTCTCGAGAACAGCGTGGTGCTCGATGCTGGAGGTGATCAGGTGACGGCCTTTCTTCTGGTGAGCTTCGGCTGTTCCCAGTATGGCCCAGTTGTCCGATTCGGTGCCGCCACTGGTGAAGTAGATCTCGTCCGGCTCGGCGCCCATCGTCACGGCGATGGATTCCCGGGCCTGCTGGACCGCGTGTGCCGCGGTCAGACCCAGACTGTAGACGGTGGAAGGATTGCCGAAGCCCTCCGTGTACCAGGGGAGCATGGCTGCGACCACCTCGGGGTCGGTGGGAGTGGTGGATGCGTGGTCGAGATAGATCACTTCTTCCATGGAGCCCCCGTCGGGTCGCTCATTCGCGAACGTGGTTCCCGGACTCACTAGGTCCGCGCGCGCCCTCCCCGGCTTCGGTAAGGCATACGGCCCAGTCGGGGCACATGTCCGAGCATAGACCGCAGGAGGTGCAGGCCTCAGGATCTGCGAGATAGGGCGTGCCGTCCCCTTCGACCCCGATGGCATCCACGGGGCAGAAATGGCTACAGATGCCGCAGCGCTTGCAACGCGTCAGCGAGAAGATCGGCACCTGCTTCTTGGTCTTGTCCTTGGTGGTAGCCACGGCGCTATTGTATATCAGCGGCCTGGCTTGTGAGGCTCCAAGCGGCGACGCGTGCGAGCGATCGAGTTCGACCATCACGGAACGGCCGGTGGTAGCCGGGTCTTAGGTGCGCTCCCGGAGCCAAGCCGAGGTCTCGAAGCTGAGGCGGAAGCAGCGTTCGGCCACCTCCAAGGGCAGCGCGCCGGTCCCGCAGGCCGGGGAGACGAACGAGAGGGCGAGCACCTCGTCTACCGAAATCGCTCCCGTCTTCTCCAGAGCCGCCGCGCCGGCGAGCACCTGGCGCGCGGTCTCTTCCGCCTTCAGGGCCAAAGCCCGGTCGTCGTTGGGGACCACACCCCAAGCCAGCAGGCCGCCTTCGGCGGCGAAGGCGGCGAAGGCCTCACGCTGAGTGACCACTGAGTCCAGGAAATCGGCGGCGTCGAAGGACAGCAGGTCGAACGGCAGGTTCACCACCGACTCCCAATCGGCGCCACCACAGACGTGGATGCCGGTCAGACAATCCAAAGGAGCCAGACACTCCTCCAAGAGGGGATAGCAGAGCTCCGGAGGCACGTTGACGAAGGCCGAGCCCATCTGAGCCATGTAAGGCTCGTCGAATACGATCAGCGGCACAGACGCGGGTGCCCATGCGAGCAGCAGGTCCTGCTGCCAACGGGCCTTGTTGGCCAGGAGCGTGGTGGCGAGTTCGCGCTGTGTGTCGTCGTACAGCAGGCTTCGCTTGTCCTCGCGGAGGACGGTAAGTCCGAAGGAAACCGGACCCGTCACCTGGCCCTTGACGAAGGCAGGGAGAGCGCCGACCTCAGTGAGCGAGCGCAGAGCAGACACGAACGCAGTGATGCCCGCGGCGCGATCCGAGGAGATCGCGAAGAGGCTGGGATCATCCTGTTCCAATCGATCCAGGAAATCCGCCACCTCGTCGGCCGGGGGCTCGTCGGTCACGTGGAAACGCTGCGCTCGGCATCGACGATGGCGCCCGGCAAACCCTCGCCGAACTGCACGTACATGTTCTCGAGGAAGGAGCGGCGCGGGAGTTGCGGCCAGGCCGGGATCTCCGGCGTCCAGCGCAGGATGAAGTCCATGGCCTGCCGGGCGTCTTCATAGGGAACGGACCCGATGGCCAGGGCGCGCAGCGCGGCCGGTCGACCGGGCGGGAACCGCGCCGAAACCACCGGCCGCGGAGGCGGCGCGTGCCGCCGCGACCCTATCGAGTCCTCTGATCCTGGTCACGCTTCCTGTCCTCTCAAGGACGTGAGTCGCGGCACACCGTACCATGTGAACAAGGTCCTTACCCACCCGTGACGCTTTCGCAAGCGGGTCGTCACTTCCTGGCGCAGTATCTCGGCCCGGTCGAGATCGGCCTGAGTAGCCTGGTAGCCCCCGAACAGTACGGCGTCGGTACGTGCGATCAGGACGGGATCCGGATCGATGCCCAAGCGAAGGTCGAGCGCGGAGAGCGTCTCCTCGAGAGTCTGTGAAGGGGCTACGGCGATACCGTAGTCGGCCATCTCGCTCCGGAGTAGTGCCAGCGATGCCTGCAGACGCTGCTCCGGAGGGCCACGACGGAGGCGTCTTCTCCGCCACAGACTGCGCCCGACCGGCCAAGCGATCACCAGCACGGCCAGCCCTGCCAGCCACGGTACCCAGGCGGCCCCGGCCAGCCATCCTCGTCCTTCGTTCCCGGCGCTCGCGCCGCCGGTCGGCTCGTCTTCGGGGGAGTTCGGTCTGCGGGGCTCGGTGGTCACGGTCCCCGGCTCGGTGCTGCCGGTGTCGACGAAGGGGTTGATGAAGCCCGGGCTGGTCGAGGAAGCTCCCGGAGTGGGGATAGTATGCTCCAGCCCGGGGGTGGGGTCGAAGGCCACCCAGCCGATCTGGGGGAAGTAGACCTCCACCCAGGCATGGGCATTGTTGGTGCTCACGGTATAGGTGTCCGGGCTCGACTCATCCAGTTCACCGCTCGTGAAGCCCACCGCCACCCGAGCCGGGATGCCGTTGTAGCGAAGCAGCAGGGCCATGGCCCCGGCAAAATGCTGGCAGTAGCCGGAGCGGGTGTCGAACAGAAAAGCCGAGTAGGGGGAGGAGTAGTCGCTGGAAGGTGGGGTGAGCGAGTACTCGAAGAAGTTGCGCAGATAGCGCTCGATGCGCAGGGTGACCTCGTAGGGGTCGGTGGCCTCGCCGATGATCTCCCGGTTGAAGGCGTAGAGGTCCACCCACTCCCCACCCCCGGGGAAGCTGTCCGGCACGGTGCTTCGCCAGCTGGCTTCCTGGTCGGGGCCCTCGATCCGGGAGGCGGGGAGGAAGGGCAGGCCCAGGTAGCGATCCAGAGCCTGGGGATAGTCGCTTCCCTTGCCGACCACGTCCGTGGGCTTAAGATCGGGGATGACGGCGGTGACTCGGTAGGCGAGCGTGGGCCCCAGGGCTTTGTTCGAATGGAGGGCGCGCACGTCGTTGGTACGCAGAGCGAGATCCTGGTCGATCCTGAACGACCGGGGGTCGCCTCCCACGAAGAGGTAGTTGGTGTAGACCGACTGCACCTGGAAGGACTGGGAGACGGTCAGCCCCGGAGGTGTGGGCGCCACCTCCGGTACGGAGTAGACGTAGGAGTCCCCGCTCCGCGTAGGCTCCAGGCGCTCAAGGAAGGCCTGGACCGCAGTCCAGGCGTTGCCGGTGAAGGTTTCGAGCGCGTTGGCCCGCCAGTAGGAAGGCGAGGGCGAGGTGACCTTCATGATCATCACATCGTTGGCCGGGTCCAGAAGCCGGGGGTAGTTCTGCAGCCAGTTGAACTGGTACACGGAGGGGCCCCGACCGAAGGGGTCCCAGGTGCGCCAATCCTGCCAGGGGGTGGCCACGGCGGATGGTGCCGCGCCCAGGAGGAGCAGCGCGAGTAGCGCTGCCACCACTCCCACCGCTCCTCCGGCCAGGGTGTCTCGAAGCGCCCACTCTTCGCGCTTGAGGCCTCGGGCGAGAACCAGCAAGCAGGCTGCCAGGATGAGGAAGAGGAGGGCCGACCAGAGCACTCTGGGGGCGCCGTCGACCGTGAGACTGAAGCCGAGAAGCACCAACGTCAAGACGATCCCCGGGACGGGTCTGCGCAGGCTGAGGGACAAGAAAGCGGCCGCCCCGACGAGCCAGTAGACGCAGAACGCCAGCAGGAGCTGCAACTCGGGGACGTCGGTGGACGTCAGGGGGAAGACCTGGCTCAAGTATGCGTCTGTACCCAGCCGAAGCTGTTCCGTGTAGAAGTGATACTGCCCACCGACACCCTCGACCAGCGCCGGGATCGGGATGATGGTGCGCAAGAGAAGGTAGGCTCCGACGGGCAGCAACACTAGACTGAGGGGCCAGAGCTTACGGTGGACGAGGCCGGGTGCACCGCAGAGCGCGGCGACGATGACGGTCCGCACAAGGATGGTGGCCATGGATGGTTCCACCACCCGATCGAGCGCCAGCGCCCCCACCACCGCTAGGCCGCTGAAACACAAGAGATAGAGAATCTTTGGCAAGATCTTCATGACACGGTCATCTTGCCGTTCTCATTGGGCGCTCACCCGCTTCCGTCCGGTGCCCCAGAGGGACAGAGCCCGGATCAAGTCGTCGCCGTGACTGAGGGTCAGACAGGGGACACCGGCGGAGGAAAGCGAAAGCAACAAGCTCCGGGCCTCCGGGGAAAGCCCAACTTGCGCCGTTGGGGCGACCCCGGCACGCGGGTCGGGCTGGGTCGGGCTGGGGGGCGTGGTGCCGTCAGGGGCGGCGCCGGCCGGGTCGCGCGGGGGCAGGAAGGGTAGGAGGGAGGAGGAACCGGCTCCTGCCCCGTCCTTCACCCCTGCGAACGACGCTCCCACCACGTAAAGGAACGTCAAACGCATGCCCTTTTCCCGCAAGCCGGCGAAGGTGCGCACCAACTGGTGATCGAGCGACAGGCTCACAACGGCGACGCTTTGCGAACGCAGCAGATGCGGACCGTCGAAGCGCAGGTGGCGCAGAGCGTTGGCCAGGGGAGCCGAAGCGTTCGGTCGGGCTTCAGCGAGGACTTCCAGCAGGGTGCGGCGCCCTCCCCCGTCGGCCGTCAGCCGCGTCTGCCGCCAGGTGTGCTCGTGACGCAGGAGACTGACTCCGCGGCCGGCGCGCAGAGCGAAATCGGCGATACTGCCCGTGGCGCGCACCGCCAGCTCGAAGTTGCTGTAGGGCGGCTCGCCCAGCACCTGCTGGGCCGTGCCGTCGAGCAGCAGGGTGATGTCGGCACCGGCGGGCTCCTCCATCTCGCGCAGCATCAAGACGCCGGTCTTGGCGGTGCTTTTCCAATCGATGTGACTGAGAGGCTCGCCGGGCTGATGTGGCCGGATCCCTTTGAATTCGGAGGCCCCCGGCGCAGGAAGGCCGTGCTGGCCTCCCCAGTCGTGCTTGAGGCCTATTTCCGGATAGAGCGCGCAGGACTCGAGCAACGCGATCCGCGGATAGACGGTCACCGGCAGAGAAGCACTGACCCTGTGAACGGTGCTCGCGATACCGAGAGGGTCTTCGGCGACGACCTGTGCCGCAGGGAGCGTGTGGACTCCGCGATTCACCCGGCCGATGTGGGTCCTGATGGTCTTCTCCCCGCGGGGGGCCAGGCTCTCGACTTCCAGTTCGAGATCGCCCGCGCTGAGTCCCACCAGTTGGTTCCGTAGCGTGAGATGCGGCCCGGGAAGGTAGGACGCATTCTCGACACGGAGACTGAGCTCAGGCTCGTCACCGGCCACGGGACGCTCCGGGGTCACGGTTCGGGTCACGCGGATCCGGCGACCCGTGGCTGCCACCAGGAGCCAGGAGATGATCACGGCCCCCAGGAAGGCGAACGCGAAGAGGTACAACTCCCAGGTGCCGACCACCCGCCCGGCCAAATAGGTCCCGGCGGCGAGGCCCAAGAGGGCGAAGCCGCGGCCGGTGGGGCGAGGCATGATCTAGCCGCCGCCTTGGGGGACCGGCACCGTCTCGAGTAGTTTGGCCACCACGTTCTCGGCGCTCACGTCGCGCACTTTGGCGTCTGGGGACAGCATTATGCGGTGCGCGAGACAGCGCACTGCCAGGTCCTTGATGTCCTTGGGAACCACGAAGTCGCGGCCTCGCAACAACGCGAGCGCTTTGGCGGCTCTCATGAGGGCGATGCCGGCCCGTGGACTCGCGCCCAGATACACTTCTCGCTGCTGGCGGGTCGCGGTCATGATATCTACCACGTAGCGACGCAGGGACGGAGCGACTCGGACCCGGGTCACGGCTTGGGTCATGGCAAGCACCTCGGAACCGTCCACGACCGGACCCAACTCGGCCAGCGGATTGCGCGAGGTCTGCTCGTGGATGATGGCTTCTTCCGCTTCCGCGGAGGGATAGCCCAAGCTAACGCGCATCATAAAGCGGTCGAGTTGGGCCTCGGGCAGGGGATAGGTGCCTTCGTACTCTATGGGATTCTGAGTGGCGATCACCATGAATGGCGGATGTATGGCGTGGGTGATGTTGTCGACGGTTGCCTGCCGTTCTTCCATGCACTCCAGCAGGCTCGACTGGGTCTTGGGCGAGGCCCGGTTTATCTCGTCGGCCAGCACGATGTTGGCGAAGATGGGACCGGGTCGGAACTCAAACTCCCCGCGTCTCTGGTCGAAGACGCTGACCCCGGTGACATCGCTGGGGAGGAGATCGGGGGTGAACTGGATGCGGGCGAAGCGGCAGTCGATGGAACGCGCCAGGGATTTGGCGAGCAGCGTCTTGCCGACTCCGGGAAAGTCCTCGACGATAACATGGCCTCCCGCCAGAAGGGCGACCACACATGCCCGGATGACCTCTTCCTTGCCCAAGATGACCGAGGCGATAGCACCCGCGATGCGGGCGGCTCGCCGGGCGACCTCCTGCATCTCGTCGTCCTGTAGGACGGCCATGCCTGGCGCGCCCGAGGTGGAGGAGGGGCTGGCGGTGACCATCGGGCCGGACGGCTCGGCGGTGATGGTCTGAGTGACATCGGTAGCATCGGCGGTCGCAAACGGGTCGACGGGGCCTAGGATCCTATCGGGCATGATGCCCCTCCCATTCTGTGAACCGGTAGTCGGCGGGATTACCTGCAATCTCGAGACCTGCGTCGAGGGCCGCGTCCGCCTCGGCCTCCGCGGCGGCACTACTGCTGCTACGACGTACGAGACCGGCTTCCGAGGTTCCGGCGACTCGTTGAGCCGCGATCGTCTCGGGAAGCCTGGGACGCAAAGTGGAGGCCTTGTCGAGATAGATCATGAATCGCTCCGCGCGGTGGTATCCCGTTGCATTTTACCCTGCTCACGGGCGTATGACACCCTGGGGGTGACTCGCCTACTCCGGACTGGCCGTAGCAGCGTCCACAAGGGCCCTGAGGTCGCCGTCGACCCGCCAGGCTTTGTCACCGCGGGCGATGAATCCCCGATCCAAGTCGGCCACAAAAGTCAAGATCTCGCGGGTGGGTAGCACGAAGGTGATGGTGGCAGGGGCCGGCGAGCCGGCGCCGCCTGTGCCCCCGGCGCCCGTCATCGTCGCGGCGGTCTCGGCGTCCACTTCCTCCGCGTCGCGGATGGCCTCAGAAAGCACTTGTGCAGCCGCAAGTCCCGTGCTGATCCCATAGCTGGTGAGTTCGCCGTCCTCGTTCGGGATGAGGATGCTGACGAACGAGGCTTCTTCGACCACATCGAGATCGATGTCGGCGGGGAGTTCGACGAAGTCGTACGGCGAAGTAACGCCGGTGGTAGAGGTGGCGGCGATGGCCGCGGCGCGCCGGGCTTCGTCGCGCTCCCGATCGAGCAAGATCGCCACGACTGTGATCGCGACGATGAGGCCTATGACCAGTACCGCGATGATTATGATCCACTTACGCGACACGAGGCTCCTTGAAGTTTGCCCTGCATACCACTAGACTACGCCAGCGCAAAGGCGATGACGGGAACGAGTAGACGCCGCTCTTCTCGCGAGCGAGCCGGGGACGGTGTGAGCCCGGTGGGAATCGGCGTGCGAATATCATCCCCGAGCCGCCAGCCGAACGGTCGAGCCGACCGGCCCCGCTAGGTTACCTTAGCGGGGGAGATGGCGCCAGACGGAGCGCCCGCAGGGCCGCAGCGCGGCTGTGCCCTCTGGGCCGCGGTGTCCGCGCCAGCCGCACGTTACCGGTTGCAGCAGGCTCGCGCTCAGTAGACCTGGCCGGGTCCTTCCCGTCACAGAAGGGGGGCGTGAAAGCCGCCGGCGGGTGCTGCGATGGTCGCGGAGCCGCGCCGGGTGGGCGACCCGTACCGGACCGGGCGCGAAGCACGACATTCCGCGCGCGGGCCGCGGTGGGTCGGCCCTCACAGGCGTAGCGTCCGCTGAGTGGGGCCGCGCCGGGCGATGCTGCACCCAGGGGCAGCGACCGGCAGCAGCGCAGGTAGCGCCTTAGGGCGGGGCGGCGTGCGGCCAAGTAGGGTGGTACCGCGGGTAACGTCCCGTCCCTACGCGCTCTGGTTCCGCGACGAAGAGTCGGCGGGCGGATGAGGGGCCATCGTCGGAGATCCTCCGGCGGTCGCCGTCAGATCTCCCGGCAGTCGCGGAGACCGATAGGCGCCCCGGCGAGGATCGCCGGCAGGCGCAGCGCGGGGCGGGGCGTATTTGTTTGTGGAGCGCACTCCACGTTGAGGGCTCCGCGGCAGGAGCGGCGATGGCCGCGACGGCGGCGGGCGCGGGTTACCGAAGGCGGGGCGCCGCCGCAGGCGCCCGCGGCGCGCAGATGACGCGCCCGCGGGGCCCTAGGACGGCAGCGACTGGGAGGGTTCATGGCAGGCCAGTATCGACCGGTGGACACAGGACAAAGCTTCCCCGCCCTGGAGGAGCGGATCCTGGCCTGGTGGAAAGAACGCCGCATTTTTGAGAAGAGCCTCGAGCTGCGCGCCGGCAATCCCGAATGGGTGTTCTACGAAGGTCCCCCCACGGCCAACGGCAAACCCGGGGTCCATCACGTGCTCGCGCGGGTGTTCAAGGACATCTATCCGCGCTACAAGACTATGCGCGGCTACTTCGTCGGCCGCAAGGGTGGTTGGGACTGCCACGGCCTGCCCGTGGAACTGGAGATCGAGAAACAGCTCGGCTTCGATCACAAGGAGCAGATCGAGGCCTACGGCGTGGCCGAGTTCAACCGGCTGTGCAAGGAGTCGGTGACCAGCTACGTGGACGAGTGGAACCGCTTGACCGAGCGGATAGGCATGTGGCTCGATCTGGACGACCCGTACATGACCATGACCAACGAGTACATCGAGTCGGTGTGGTGGATCCTGTCGGAATTCGGCAGACAGGGACTTCTGTACGAGGGGTACAAGGTAGTGCCGTATTGCCCGCGCTGTGGGACGGCGCTATCGTCGCACGAAGTGGCGTCCGGGTATCAGATGGTCACCGACCCGTCGGTCTACGTGCGCTTCCCGTTGTACCCGGCGGGGGGTGGGCCGTCGACCGGCGGCGCGAACGGCGCCCCGGCCTTAGACGATAGCCCGGCCGGTGAGGACGAACCCCTGGTCCCCGACGGTCTGCCTATCAGCCTCCTGGTCTGGACCACCACGCCCTGGACCCTCATCTCCAACGTGGCGGCGGCTGTGGGCGCCGACATCGAGTACGCCCGGGCTCGGCTGGGCGACGAATACCTCATCTTGGCGGCCGATCTGGTGGGCGCCGTCCTGGGGCCCGACGCGGTCATCGAGGAGACCTTTCTGGGCTCGGCCCTGGTAGGCCGCCACTACCGGGCTTCGTATGACTTCGTCACTCCCGAAAAGCCGGCCTGGCGCGTCATCGCCGGCGATTTCGTGGCTACAGACGAAGGAACCGGCATCGTCCACATCGCCCCTGCGTTCGGGGCCGACGATATGGCGGTGGGTCAGGCAAACGACCTGCCCGTGATCAAGCCGGTAGACGAGGAGGCCCGTTTCACCGCCGAGATCACCCCCTGGGCGGGCGTGTTCGTCAAAGACGCCGACGCCGGTATCATGGACGACCTCGATTTCCGCGGCCTGCTCTTTGCCCGCCAGCCCTACGAGCACAACTATCCTCACTGCTGGCGCTGCGACACGCCCCTCATCTACTACGCCATGACCTCCTGGTACGTGCGCACCACCGCCCGCAAGGAGGCGGTGTTGGCCGCCAACGAGGAGATCACCTGGTATCCAGACCACCTCAAGCACGGCCGCTTCGGCAAATGGCTGGAGAACAACGTCGACTGGTCGCTTTCCCGGGACCGCTATTGGGGGACGCCTCTGCCCGTATGGCGGTGCGCCAACGGGCACGACACGGTGGTCGGCTTCCGGACCGAACTGAGCGATTTGGCCGGCCGCGACCTCTCCGATCTGGAGCTCCACCGGCCCTACGTGGACGAGGTCACTTTCGCCTGCCCCGAGTGCGGGGCCGAAGCCCGCCGGATCGAAGCCGTCATCGACGCCTGGTTCGACTCGGGCTCCATGCCGGTGGCGCAGTGGCACTATCCCTTCGCCAATCACGAGTTGTTCACCAAGCGCTTCCCGGCCGACTTCATCTGCGAGGCCATCGACCAGACCCGGGGCTGGTTCTACAGTCTCCTCGCCATCAGCGCCCTTCTCAGCGGCCACACCTGCTACCGCAACGTACTCTGCCTCGGCCATATCATGGATAACCAAGGCCGCAAGATGTCCAAGCGCCTGGGCAACGTGGTCGACCCCTGGACCATCCTCGACAAGCAGGGTGCGGACGCCCTGCGCTGGTACCTGTTCACGGTCAGTTCCCCTTGGTTCGCCCGCCGTTTCGGGCCGGAGAACGTGGACGAGGTGGTCCGCAAGTTCATCCTCACTCTCTGGAACACGTACTCTTTCTACACGCTGTACGCGAACATCGATGGCTTCGATCCGGCCGAGCACCACGTGCCCGCGGCCGAGCGTGGCCTCATGGACCGCTGGATATTGGGCAATCTCCACCTCCTCGTCCGCAAGGTGACCGCCGAGCTCGACAGCTACGATGCCTTCGCGGCCGGCCGTGCCATCGCCGAGTTCGTGGACGAGCTCTCCAACTGGTACGTGCGCCGGAGCCGGCGGCGCTTCTGGAAGAGCGAAGCCGACCAAGACAAGATCGCCGCCTACCTCACTCTTAACGAATGCCTGACGACCCTCGCCGAGCTACTCGCGCCTTTTACGCCGTTTCTCGCCGAGGAGCTCTATCAGAATCTGGTGGTCGACCGTTCCCCGCAGGCGCCGGAGTCGGTGCACTTAGTTGACTGGCCGGTCGCCGACGAAGCCCTGATCGACGAGGACCTGTCCTTCCGTATGGCGGTAGCGCGACAGGTGGTCAACCTTGGTCGCGCCGCCCGCAACGCCGCCCAGATCAAGACCCGGCAGCCCATCGAGGTGGCCGTGGTTGCCTGCCGCGAGAAGGAACGCGCAGCGCTGGAGAGTCTGGCTGCCGTGGTGGCCGATGAGCTCAACGTGAAGGCCATTGAATACGTGGAATCGGCGAGCGAACTGGTCAGCTACGTGGTCAAGCCCAACTATCGCACCCTGGGCCCGAAGTTCGGCAAGAACATGCCGGCCGTCGCGGCGGCCGTGGCTGCTCTTCCGCCGGATGAGACCGGCGACCGGGTGGCGGGTGGTCGCTCAGTGATGGTGAGGGTGGAGGGCCGAGAGCACGAGTTCGGCCCCGAGGACTTCGTGGTCGAGGCCAACGAGCGAGAGGGTTTCCAAGTGGAACGGGAGGGCGGTGTCGCCGTGGCCATCTCCACTCGGCTCTCGCCCGATCTCTTGCGCGAAGGCCTGGCCCGGGAACTGGTGCACCATATTCAGAACACCCGCAAGGCCGCCGACTTCCAGATCGACGACCGTATCCATCTCGGCGTCTACGGTCCCCCAGAGATCGCCGACATGCTGGCCGTGCACTCCGACTGGGTCAAGAAGGAGACCCTGGCGGTGAGCCTGGAGGTGGGTGATAGGGCGGCGACCGGCGAGGCCGACGCCGCCTCTGACGCCGGCTTCCACCGCGAAGAGCTGAAGGTCAACGGCCTGGCCGTGACGGTCGAGGTGGCGAAGGCTTGACAGCCCTCGCCGAAGGGTGTCCGCCGGGTAGAGCGCAGCCGGCTGCAGTGGCGAGAAAGAACAGCGCAAGGAACAGCACAAGAACGATACCGGCGACCCTTCTGTTCACCTCGCCCCCTGCAGCACCTGTCGCCCTGCCTCCAACCTGGCGCGGTTCTCCTCGGACACCGCCGCCAGCCCCTGGTCGATCACGGCGAGCGCCTCGTCGTCTCGGCCCTGGCGCCACAGCAATTCGGCCAGATTGAGGTAGGGCGGCGCCAGGGCGGGATCGTCGGCGATGGCCCTGCGATAGGCAGCCTCGGCGCCCATCTCGTCGCCCAGATCGCGTAGCGTGTTGCCTAGACGGTTGCGGAGCACCGCGTCCTCTTCGGCCGCAAGGAGCCGCTTGTAGATGGTGGCGGCATCATCCAGGCGGCCGAGGTTGTAGTAGGCGAGGGCCAACTTGCGTTGGATGTTGACGTCGTCAGGGTCGCCTTCCGCGATCTCCTGCAGCCTGGGCAGCAACGCTGCCCACTCCTCTTCCGAAGGCTGCAACCGCCCGGGAGCCGGCGCGACGGTAGGTCCGGAGCCCATCTCCTCCTCGGTGAGCTGATCGGTGGTGCCGGTGACGGCGGACACAAGCGGGCCCCGCAGCACTCCTTCGACGTCGGCGGGGTCGTCCGCCAGGCGACCGATGAGCAGTGCAATGGCCGTTACCAGAATGGCCGCGACCACGATGACCGGGATCGTTCGGCCCGAACGGCGCCGCGGCCGGGAAGCGTTATCCCTCGTGGATCTCGCGTCCCGCCGGTCCGCGCGAGCCCTCTCCCGCGTGGCTACGTCGTCGTGGTCGCCTCGGTCAGCTTCTGTTTGAAGGTCTCCAGCCGTTCTTTGTCTTCTCCTGTGGTGGCCGCTAGACCGCGATCCAGCACTGCCAGAGCCTCGGACATTTCCCCCTTGGCGGCGAGGACCGAGGCCAGATTCAGATATGCGGTGACGAGGGTCGGGTCGGAGGAGATCGCCTTCTCGTATTCCGCTTTGGCCTCATCCACTTTGTTCCAGTCGCGCAGGACGTTGCCGTAATTGTTGTGAGTGAAGGCATCGTCCTTGAGTTGGAGCATCTTCTGGTAGGTAGCGGCTGCCTCTTCGTACCTACCTGTGTTGTATTGGGCGATGGCCAGCTCCTGAAGCGCGGTGAGGTCGTCGGGCGTGGCTTTCACGGCCTTTTCCAGATCGGACAGGGCTGCCTCGTACTCCTCCGCCGTCTTCCCGCCCACCACCAGTCGTTGAGGCTCTTCGGAACCGACGGAGACACTGGTGGCGCTACCTGCCAGGGTCGTGTTGGAGCTTTCTGCCGCCGTGGTCGTCGTCGTGTCGTCCGCGGACGAGCACCCAGTTGCGAGCAAAGCCGTGGCGGCGAGCACCGCCAAGACCAGGATCGCGACTCTGCCCTTTCTCACTGCTTTGGTCATGTGTCTCTCTCCGTTCCGGGTTTCAACGCACAAGCACTTCAAGCCCATGCGGGTCGATCGTGACCGTGGCGGGTAGGCTGCCGGCCAGCTCACCATCGGTCTGGAACCACACCGTTTCCTCGCCTTCGAGAGGCGTCAGTTCTACCCGCGTCGCGCGCAACCAGATCACGTGGGGATTGCGCATATGCAGACCGCTGGGCACTCCCATCCAGAAGACGGCCAGACTCGACCGGGTAGTTCCGGTGAAAAGCATCAGGTCCAGTATGCCATCAGTGGGGTCCGCCGAAGGCGTGATACCGAAGCGGCCCGCGTAGTTGCGCGTGTTCCCGGCGACAAAGAAGGTAGTCCGATAGTCTTCCCCGTTTGCCCGCACCAGAAAGACCGGAGGGCGCGCGACGAAGCCGGCCTTCAGCCCGGTGCCCACGAAGGCCAGTTCCTTGAAGCGCCTCTTGGCGCGAAGATCGATGTTCCGAACCGTCAACGCGTCGATACCGGCGCCCATCATGAGCGTGAAACGGCGGTCGTTGACCCTTCCTAGGTCGAGGAAGACGGTATTGCCGCCTGCGATGATGTCGCAGGCTCCTTCTGTGTGGAACGGGATGCCCAGTTCAAGGGCAAGCACGTTCACCGTGCCGGCAGGCACGATCCCCAGCGTGGCCCTGCCGGCTGCGTCGCCGGCGCGGGCCAGGCCGTTTGCCACCTCGTTGATGGTGCCGTCTCCGCCGACGGCCACGATGATGTCGGCTTCGAGGGCGAACCGCTGGGCGATGATCTTGGCATCGTTGGGACCCTGTGTGGGATGGAGCTCCACCTGAAGCCCGCGTCCGGTCAAGACCCGCTCCACCTTCGAGGCGATGGCGTCGCCCCGTTCCTTCCCAGCCTGAGGATTGAAGATGACGATGGTCCTCACGAGCGCCGCTTGTCTAGGGGGGTGGGAGGGCGCCGGTCCGCGAAGGCGGCCGGCGCCCCGAAGGGGTTCGAACATACCTGCGCTCGCCGACCGTTCGGCTGACCCACGAGAGAGGCGAAGGCGGCATACCCGGCGGCTTGGGCGAGCGCGACCGCATGATCGAAGTCGCGGCCCACTTCTTGCGGCTCGTGCGCGTCGGAGCCGAAGGTGACGGCTACTCCCGCGTCGCACAACCGGCGGAGGATGTCGAGACTGGGATAGGCTTCACCCACCGGCCTGTGGAGGCCTGCCGTGTTGATCTCGACCAAGACGCCGGCCTTCGCCACCCGCTCCACCAGACGGTCGAGCTCGGTCCCCAGGGTCCGAGTGGGGCGATAGCCGAACTTCTTCACCAGGTCGAGGTGGCCCAAGATGGTGAAGAGGCCGCGATTCAGCGGCATCACCCACCACCTCGAAGTACTCGACCCACACGTCGTCGATCTCACGATCGGCGTACTCGTCCATCTGGCGGGGATCGTCGAACCCCCAGCCGCCCAGATGATGGACGGAGCCGATGACGTAGTCGAAAGGATGACTATCGAGGAGCGAACGGACCTCGAGGACCGTATGCGGACGGTAGTCGGCCTCGACGCCGAGAAGCACGTAGTCGGGGAATCGGGCCTTGAGCGCCTGCACCTCGGTGACGTAATCGCCCAGCTCGCACGCGCTCATGGAGAGCTCGGGGTCGCGCTCCGGCAGCAGTGGGAGGTGATCGGCGATGCCGATGCCGATGAGACCCTTCGCGCGGGCCGCCTCTACATACTCGCCGGGATGCCCTGAGGCATGTCCGCAGCGGGCGGTGTGGGTGTGATAGTCGGGCAGGTGCACGTCAGTCTCCTTTGAGGAGTTGGGAGTCCACACTAGGCCCATGACCGTTCGTCACTCTCCGGGGCCCGGCGAGCGTCTCGCTGTCGAGCAGGATGGTGTAAGGGCCGTCGTTGACCAGCGACACGGTCATGTGTGCCCCGAACCGGCCTGTGGCCGTCGACACTCCCAGTCGCTCCAGCGCAGAGCGGAACTCCTCCACCAAGGCCTCGGCCGGGCCGGGATCGGCGGCTTCGGTGAAAGACGGCCGGCGGCCGCGGCGACAGTCCGCGTACAACGTGAACTGGCTGATCACCAGAGCCGCGCCCCCGGTATCGAGGAGGGAGAGATTCGACTTGCCCTCGGTGTCGGGGAAGATGCGCAGGTTGGCGACCTTGTCGGCCAGTGCCGCCGCTCTTGCACCGCCCATCGTGTCCTCTCCGCCATCACGCGTTCCCACGTCACCCCTCCCCGCTCCCACGAAGATGAGCAGGCCCCCATCGATCTCGCCCACGACACTGCCTTCGACCCGTACCGAGGCATGGCTCACCCGCTGGACCACGGCCCTCATCAGACCGACAACTCCCTGCGCACCAAGGGCTCCTTGCGCACCAGGCTGGTCTCCCAGCGGCCATTGAGGAGCGGCCGCCTCATACGTACCCAGACGAACTGATTCATGAGGGCCTCGTCACCTTCCACGAGCACTTCCTGGTAGTTGCCGGTCAGCCCTACGAGCCGGCCGTCTGCCGTCCGCTCCTTGAGGACCAGAGCTCTTTGCTCGGTCCCGGCAAGCCTCCCGCGAAACAGCGCATTCTTACGCTCTCCTAACTCGCGCAGGCGCAAACTGCGCTCATGGATCGTCTCGGGACGGACCTTGGGCTCCATGAACGAAGCTCGGGTGCCCGGTCGGTCGCTGTAGCTGAAAACGTGCAGATAAGTGAGAGGCGAATGTTCGACGAACAGAAGGGTCTCCTCGAACTCCCTATCGGTCTCCCCCGGGAAGCCCACGATGACGTCGGCCCCGATCGCGGCGTCCGGGAAGCGGCGGACCAGCCTGGTGACCACATCCAGGTACTCGGCGGCGGTGTAAGGACGGCCCATGCGCCCGAGTACCGAATCGGACCCGCTCTGAAGAGGCAGGTGCAGGTGCCGAGCCACTCTGTTCCCCGCCTCTTCGATCACGTCCAGGAGGGCACCATCCAGCTCCATGGGCTCGATGGAGCTCAGGCGGTACCGGGACGCATCCCCATTCTCGACAAGGAGCGCCACCAGGTCGGCGAGAGAGCCGTCGCCGGTGTCGCTGCCCCAGCTGCCCAGATCGATGCCGGTCAGCACCACCTCCTGGTAGTCCCGTGCGGCCAACAGGCGCACCTGCTCCAGGACGCCGGCCTTGGGCATGCTGCGGGCCGGGCCTCGGGCCAAAGGGATGATGCAGTAGGCGCAGCGCGAATCGCAGCCGGTCTGGATCTTGAGAAAGGCCCGGGTGTATCCGTAGAAATGGGTGAAGAACTCGCCTTCGAAGCCAGGGTGGTCGGAGTATGGCGACACGGAGACGCCGGCCGGGGCGACGGCGGTTTCGCTCACGGAAGCCGACGGCCCCGCGGCCGCGCGCCCGGTAGACCGCGAGGCCAGATGCTCGCCCAGGTGGTGCCCCAGGCGCAGCTTGTCGATGTTGCCCAACACCAGGTCGACCCCGGGGATCGCGGCCACCGCGTCCGGGTCCACCTGGGCGTAGCAGCCGGTGACCGCCACCACGCAACCTGGGTCGAGACGCTTGGCCAGCCGGATCTCGTGCCGGCACGTGCGGTCGCTCTTGGCGGTCACAGTGCAGGTGTTGATCACTCTGATTCGGCGGGTCGATCCCACTCCACGAGCCGGTAGCCCGAGGCAGACAGCAGCTCCTGCATCTGGGCGGTCTCACACTGGTTGAGCTTGCAGCCGATAGTTCGGAAAGCAACCGTGGTCGGCGCCATTCCGTGGAGGTAAAGAGCAGGCATCATCGGCCGATGGTCGCTTCTCCCACGCGCTACTCCGGGCCACTGGAGGACTGAGGGATGTTAGCATATAGACCGCTTGCCTCCGGCAGGCTAAACCACTCCAACGGTCAGGGGATCGTGAATCCTGTCTCCGCGCTTCCCGGTGAAGAACAGAGCCCAATGACGCAGGAGCCCTGGTACCAACGCCTGGTACCTGCATTTCTGCGGCGCGATCGCATGGCCGGGCAGGCCGTCCGCTTCATCATGGTGGGCGTGCTCAACACGGCCGTCGATCTGGTGGCCTTCTACCTTCTGGCGCTGATCCCCGGCATGCCCGAAGTGGCGGCCAAGACCATCTCGTACATGTTGGGGATCTGCAACAGCTTCGTCTGGAACAAGTACTGGACGTTCAGCGCGCGCGGCTCGGGACGGGGCTGGCGCGAATTCGCGGTCTTCTTCGCCGTCAACATCCCTCCGTTACTCGTGAACGTGGTGGCCTTCACTCTGCTCGGACTGTGGATCGAGTCGGGGACGTGGTATGTGCGGATGGGCAAGGCCTTCGCCGCGGCCGTGGTATCCGTGGCCTGGAACTTCCTGGGCAGCCGCTATCTGGCCTTCCGGCACACGGCCCTGAAGCGAGGACCCGATGAATGAGGCGGTGGGCGGCGACCGCGGCCGGGCAGGTGAGGCGGCTGTGGAGCCTTTGTCTGGGGCCGCGCCCCCGCAGGCGGGCGCGGCGCCTCACGCGGGCGCGGCGCCCAACTACTCGATCGTCATCCCCATCCACAACGAGGCCGAGTGTCTTGTCGGAGAGGTAACTGAGCTTGTGCGCGAATTGGAGGCCCGGGGGGTCGACTACGAACTGCTCCTGGCCGAGAACGGCAGCTCCGATGAGTGCCCGGCGATCGCCGAGGCACTCGCCCATCAGAACCCTCGCATCCGGGTCCTGCGCGTTCCCGTGCCCGACTACGGGGCCGCTATGAAGACCGGCATGCTCAGCGGTCGGGGCGAGCTAGATCGTCAATTTCGACATCGACTTTCACGACGTCGGCTTCATGCTGGCCGCCGGCGACCTGATCGCGGCCACTGGGGCCGGCGCAGTGGTGGGCAGCAAGCTCATAGAGGGGGCCGAAGACCGGCGTTCGCCCGCACGCCATCTGGTGTCGCTGGGTTTCACCAGCATTCTCAGACTATTGTTCGACCCCCGCATGGACGATACTCATGGCATGAAAGTGCTCCGTCGCGAGGTGGTCGAGCGCTACGCGCCCCGAACGGTAAGGACGCGGGATCTGTTCGATACCGAGCTCATCATCCGCGCCCGGCGCGGAGGGGTGACCGTCAAAGCCCTGCCGGTGAGGGTAGAGGAGAAAAGGAAACCGCGTTCGTCTATAGTACGTCGCATACCGCGTACCATGTGGGGTCTGATGCAGTTGCGGCTGATCCTGTGGAGGGAGGGGAATGCTTGATCGCAAGCGGGAGGACCTAGTCGAGAGAGGAAGCATCTGGGACTGGGTCCCCACGCTGCTGGCCTTCCTGGCCATCTACACCACCCTCTTCATCTTCTACAGGCCCGACCTCCTCTTCAGTATCACCACGACCGCAGGCGGCGATACCGGCGCCCATCATTACCCGGCGCAGTACCTCATCCAGGAGTTGCTGCCCAATTTCCGCCTGACCGGGTGGGCCCCGGGCTGGTACGCCGGTATGCCCATGCTCACGTTCTACTTCCCCTTCCCATTCTTGCTGATCGCCATCATGGATTGGTTCATGGCCTACGAGGTGGCCTTCAAGATCGGGACCGTGCTCGGCGTCTTCGCCCTGCCGGCCGCCGCCTACGCGATGGGCCGGCTCTGGCGGGTGCGGCGTCCTTTCCCCATCTTGGCCGCCGTCTTCGCCCTGGTCTTCCTGCTCATGGAGAGCTACTCCATCTATGGGGGGAACATCCTCAGCACGCTGGCGGGTGAATTCGGCTACATGCTGAGCTTCGCCCTGGTGTTCCTGTTCTTGGGCACCATGTACCGGGGGATGGAGAAACCGCACTTCAACATGCTCTTCGTACTGAACTGCCTCATCCTGATGGCCTTGGTCCTCTCGCACATAGTGACCACGATCGTGCTGGTCGGCATCATCCCCGGCCTGTTGCTCGTGAATCCCCGCTGGCGCTCTCTGGGCTATGTGGCGGCCGTGGCCGCGGTGGGATTCTGCTTGACTGCTTTCTGGTCACTACCGTTCGCCGCGAACCTGGAGTGGACGGCCCATATGGCCTGGGACCAGTTGAACTCCCTCGGTGATCTGTTGCCGGTGCAACTGCTGCCGGTCGCCACCCTGGGTCTGATCGGGATGGCCTATGCCGTGGCCCGCAAGGAGAAGAAGCTGCTCCCGCTCGCCTGGATCACCTTCATCACCCTGGTGCTTTTCTGGGTACTGCCCAACGGCCGCTTGTGGAACGCCCGCATCCTGCCCTTCTTCTACGTCTCCCTACACTTCTGGGCCGCCTACGGCGCCACCTGGCTGATCCGCCCCTTCACCGTGATGATGTGGGACCTCTTCCGGTTGCGGGGGGTCAATGCCCGGCGCGTCTACGTCCCGGTGGTGGCGATCGTGCTGGGAGCGGTAGTCATCGTCACCAGCACCACGGCGGCCGGATGGATCAGATGGAACTACTCCGGCTATGAGGGCAAGACCGCCTGGGAGCAGTACAACTCGATCAACGAGTTCATCGCAACGCTGGATCCCCCGGGCCGGGTGATGGTGGAACACGGGCAGAAGATCGATCAGTTCGGCACCCCCCGTGCTTTCGAGATCATCCCGTACTGGACCGGACTGCCCACCATGGAGGGCACCCTGATGGAGGCTTCCTACACGGCGCCCTTCCACTTCATCAACCAGGCGGAGCTTTCCAAGGAGGCGAGCAACGCCATCATCGGCGTCAACTACCCCTCACTCAACGTGCCCCAGGGGATAACCCATCTGCAGCTCATGAACATCCCTTATCTGCTCACGTTCTCCCCCGAGGTGACCGGCGGTGTCCAGGCCGACCCGCGGGCGGAGTTGCTGGCCACGTTCGGTGACTACAACGTCTTCCGCATCTCGGGCACCACCGGTTACGTCGAGGTAATGAAGAACAAGCCGGTGCGGGTCGACGTTGAGGTGAGCGAGTGGCGCGACATCGCCGTCGAGTGGTATCTCACCGACGCCGCCCTCGACACTCCGCTGGTGCTCGACAAAGGGGAGGAGGCACTTCAACAGTTCGCCGCCATCACCCCGGGCGAGGCTACGGTTCCCCCCGTGGAGCCCATCGTCACCGAGGACCGTGTGACAGGGGAGCTGATGGAGAACGAGAGCCTCTCCTTCGATACCACGGCCATCGGGCAGCCGCATTGGGTCAAGGTCTCGTATTTCCCAAACTGGCACGTGGAAGGAGCCGAAGGTCCGTATCTGGCGTCCCCGTCGTTCATGATGGTCATCCCCACCCAAAGCCACGTGACGCTCACCTACGGGCGCACTGCTGCCAATACCGTGGGTCAGACACTAGAGGTGGCTGCCTGGCTCTTGCTTCTGGGACTGGCCGTCTGGAGGGCCATCCTCTGGCGCCGGCGCAGACGGCTGGCCGGGGCGGTGCAGGACTCTGCACCGATCCTGGGCGTCGACTCGTACGCAGATGAAGATCCGATAAGTGGGCCGAACGACCCCGACGACGGCGACTCAGGCGAGCGGACCAGGGTCTAGCCTACTCGCCCGCCGAGCCTCGAAGCGGTTTGGGGATACCGGATTCGCAGGGCACCTTGGTCTGGCACAGGCCGCAGCCATAGCCGTCGAAGCCATATTCCCGCTGAACGAAATCCGCGGTCACAGGTAGGAGGTGCCGGGCACAGGCAGCCTTGTCGCGGCCTTCTCCGCTGATGGAGCCCACCGGGCACCGGTCCGCGCAAGCGGCGCACGTGCCGCGGGCGAAGAAGAGGCAGTGCGCGAAGGGGTCGGTGTAGGGCCTTGGAGTGGCCGGGATCTGCGCGTGGATTACCACCGAGCCGAGTCTGACCGCCTGTCCTCGCTTCGTTATCAACCCGCCCGATAGTCCGAACGTTCCCAGCCCTGAGACATAGGCCACATGACGCTCAGACCAGGTGCACGCCCGTCCGAACTGGGGAGAGGACTCCTCGGTCCACTGGCGGAGCAGCCCAGGGGCTACCGCCTCGTATCCGCGAGCGCTGAGGGCCTCTACCAAAGCCCAGTGCAGGCGGCGATTACAGTCCTGGCCGAAGATCCGGGCTCGAGCCCAAGGCTCGGACGGCAGCCGGGTCTGCGCGCGATTGGCGGCCTTTGTACTTTCTGTCTGACAGAGGGCCCAACTGATCACCGTGAGCTCATCCGGCCGGGGGTGGGTGGGCTGGTCGGCATCGGATAGCGGCCGATGCGCAGTGGAGCCGAGGGCGAAAGCCTCGGCCGGTGTCCAGTGGAAGGCACCGATGTGTTCTTTGAGGAACTCGTAGAGCTCGTCGGCGCCGCTGGAGAACCCCACCAGGATGTCTTGCCAGGCTTCGCCGGTGGTGCCGGGACCGAGGTTGTTGTTCTCCGGCCGCTGGAGGTGATCTCGGATGAAGTCCTCCACAGCCAGACCGAGCTCCGGCCCGGAACCGGTCCCGGGCTCGGACGCGCTCACGCCGGCGCGGGCACTATCAGTACCCGCCGGGTCCTGGGACCGTCGAACTCAGCCAGGTAGATGCTCTGCCAGGTGCCCAGCCGCAATTGGCCTTGTTCCACCGGGACAGCCACATGGCAGCCGATGAGACTGGCCTTGATGTGAGCGTCGGAGTTTCCTTCGCTGTGGCGGTAGCCGGCCTCGCGGGGGACGAAGCGCGTGAGACCTTCGACGATGTCGCGGGCCACCGATGGGTCAGCGCCCTCGTTGATGGTCACGCCGGCCGTGGTGTGAGGGACGAACAGGTTCACCATGCCGCTCAGCGTCGGATCGGACTCGACAACGGCGCGCTGGACCCTCTCGGTGATGTCCACCAGAGCTTCTCGCGAGGGAGAAGAGACTTTGAGCTCGATGAGAGGCATGGTCATCGCCCCCTCTTCATGTGCGTGTCACACCTGCCGCGGCCGGTCGATGGCGCAGCCGCCGAAAAGCGGCCGCATCCCGATGACGACAAGCGAAGGAAGGGAGAATGGAGGTAAGGGGACTCGAACCCCTGGCCTTCGCGATGCGAACGCGACGCTCTCCCAACTGAGCTATACCCCCAGTCGAACCAATGACCACCCCGTGCGCGGCGGACGCGTATTTATAGCACACGGGTGGAATCACCATCATCCTCGCTCCAGCTGCGCTTAGCGACTCTTCCCCCGAGCATGATGGTGATTCCGAACTGAGCAGGCTGCGATCCCCGGCTGCCGGCGAGTCTTACGGCGGGCCGCATGGCGACGCGTAGAGGAACCCAGACGAGCGGTGACTGATCGCATCTCCGCGCGCCGGCGTCCGGCGGGACCACGGGCAGCAAGGCGTTACTCGCTCGTTAGTTGCCTCTTCAGGAACGGCTCGATCAGATCGATTGGGATCGGGAAGATGGTGGTCGAGTTCTTCTCGACAGCGATCTCGGCCAGAGTCTGCAGGTAACGCAATTGGAGAGCGGCCGGGTTTCGTGACAACACCTCGGCGGCCTGAGCCAGTTTCTCCGAAGCCTGGAACTCGCCCTCGGCGGCGATGACCTTGGCCCGGCGTTCCCGTTCGGCTTCGGCCTGCCGGGCCATGGCCCGTTGCATAGTGCTGGGGATCTCCACGTCCTTGATCTCCACTATGCTGACCTTGATGCCCCAGGGGTCGGTCTGCTCATCGATGATCTCCTGCAGTCGGGTGTTGAGCTTGTCGCGCTCGGTCAGCAGGTGATCGAGGTCGGACTGGCCGAGCACGCTCCGCAAGGTGGTCTGGGCTATCTGCGAGGTCGCGGCCACGTAGTTCTGTACCTCCACTACCGATCGGGAGGGGTCGACGACCCGGAAGTAGACCACGGCGTTCACCTTGGCCGGCACATTGTCCTTGGTGATGACCTCTTGCGCCGGCACGTCGAAGGTGACCGTACGCAGGTCGACCCTCACCACCTTGTCCACAATGGGGATGATGAGGAAGATGCCCGGTCCTTTGGGCGGGGACAGGCGTCCCAGGCGGAAGATCACACCGCGCTGATACTCGGGGAAGACCTTTATCGCCGACGCCAGTATGATGATCACCACGATCACCACGATCACGATCACTACCACTGTGCCTACATCCATGACGTCTCCTTACGTCCCTTGGTCCTGTTTCTCCGCAGCCTCGGCGCCCGACCGACCCGGCCGGCGCACGACGAGCGTGAGTCCCTCTGTTCTTAGTACCTCTATTTGCTCGTCTTTAAGCAGGTCCTCCCCCTCGGTGCGGGCTTTCCACGTCTCTCCGTGGAGCCGCACCTGGCCCTGGGGACTGAGCGGCGAGATCACGACGCCGGTGGCTCCCACCAGGGTCTCCGCTCCCGTGGCAACGGGTCGGCGTCTCGCTCGAGCCACCGCCTGGATCACGAACATGAAGAAGGCGAGGGCGATGACCCCGGCCGCTATTACGACCGGCCAGCTGACCTTGAGGAATGATGCCGAAGTGTCGAACAGGAGGAGGCCGCCCGCGATGAGCGCGGCGGCTCCCCCGATCCCCAGGACCCCGTGGCTTTGGATGAAGATCTCGGCTACGAAGAGGATCATGGCCAGCACCACCAGGGCTATCCCCACCAGGCTGACCGGGAGCACCTGGAACGAATAGAAAGCCAGAAGTAAGGCGATGACCCCGCCGATCCCCGCCCCCCCAAAGCCGGGAGTGCTGAGCTCCGTGATGATCCCCAGGATCCCGATGGTCATGAGGATGTAGGCGATGTCGGGGTTGGCGATGACATGGAGGAAACGCTGGATCCAACCCATGCTGACTTCTTCGACGGGGGCTCCGGCGGTCTGCAGGGTGAGGCCTTTGGGGACGGTAACGTAGCCGTCCATGGCCTGGAGGAGGGCGGGTAGGTCGGCGGCCACGAACTCGATGACGTTCTGCTGCAGGGCTTCTTCGGCAGTGAGCGAGACCGACTCCCGTACCGCCCGCTCGGCCCACACGGCGTTACGCTCGTGGGTGGTGGCCAGGCCGGAGATATAGGCGGCGGCGTCGTTGGTGACTTTGGCTTTCATGACCTCGTCCATCTCGCCGCCGATTGCCACCGGGGTCGCCGCGCCCAGATTGGTCTGGGGAGCCATCGCCGCCACGTCCGAACCCATGAGGATGTAGACTCCAGCCGATGCCGCTCTAGCTCCCTGGGGATAGACGTAGAACACGATAGGTATGGGGGCGCTGAGTTGGGCCTGGATGATGTCGCGCATGGCCGTGTCGAGTCCGCCGGGGGTGTCGAGCTCGACCACCAGCGCGGCCGCCTGGGCTTCGGCGGCGCGCTCCATCGTCTTGACCAGGTAGCTCGCCATGGCTGGATCGACGATACCCTTGGCCCGAGTGACCCAGACGGGGGCCCTGCCCTCGGCAGTTTGCGGCTGCGCGGCGACCTGAGATCCGCCGGCGTCGGCAACCGCCCGGGGCAGTGCCGGCAGTGCCACCAAAGCGAATACCGCCAGGAAGACCAGCATCCCCGCAACAACGGCAACCGGCGCCAACAGAGCGTCGCAGGGTGAACTTCTCCGAGCGCCACGTGCCCCGCCACACTGGGAGCTGTTCTGGCGCCGCGAGCTCACGGTGGTGGTCGCCGTTCCCAGGTCCGGCGGCCCGGCCCAGGATCGCGTCGCGCCCAGGATCGTTGCCGGCTCATTACGTCCCTCGGCGCGTCCAGGCGGCGGGGCTCGGGGTGGGGTCGTTCCTCAGCACTCTCCGGACCGCCGTCTCTACCTGGTTGATGAGCGAAAGCAGGCCCCGCAGGTCGGCGCGCATGAGATAGATGTCCCCGTTGTCTCTGACCGGTTGGAAACCGTTGGACTCAAGGAAGTGGAGGGAGAAGAACTCACACCGCTCGTTGTCTTCAGGGCTGCCGACGAGACCGGCGAAGGCATACACTTCCTGGGCGCCTCGGTCTTTCAGTTGTCCGAGTGCCTTGTGCAGTATCCGTCTGGCCTGTGGTCCGGCGCGATTCTCCTCCGAGCGAAGGCAGAACAGGAGCACCGATCCGCGCTCGGGAGGAGCGAAGGGAAGACTCCGTAGCCGGGGGACCGCCGCCGCCGGAGCGTAATGGATGGAGGCGGCCGCCGTCAGGTCGGCCGACGAACCTCCCGGATCGTCCGGATCCTCGGGCATTCCGCTGGACGCATAGGCGGGACGCGCTGATGCCTCGGTTCTCTCCAGGAGGAGTCCTGGGCTACCCCAGGTGGATTCGACCGCGATCATCCACTGGCGGCGTTTCTCGCCGGCAGCGACCGTGCACTCTCGCCCACCACCAGGGATCTGCCACCACGCGCACGCGCGACAGACAGGCGGCAGCAGGTCCTGTCGAGAAGCGCAAAGAGGTAGGTAGTCGGGCATGCTAGCCCTCCTGCGAGTCACCGCCCTCCGTCGGTCCGGCTATCTCATCGACGAAAAGCGTGACGTTCCCCAATTCGAGACTGAGAAGTCCGGTAACCCGGCTGCGCACAGCCTCCTCGACTTCACGAGCCAACTCCGGTATCACCACACCCCAGGCCACCTGGGCATGGATCTCCACGTCCACCGTCCCTGGCAGAGATTCCCGGATGAGCACACCGCCCGTGTGAGTCTCGCGCACGCGCGACGAAAGTCCCTTCCAGGCCGAGGTGTGGAGATCGACAATGCCGTGGACTGAGCGGGCCGCGTCGGCCACGTAGGTGGCCACCACCTCGTGGGAGACGGCGGGTCTCATCTCTTCGTAGGGTGTCGGACTGACCGGCAGGTCTCCAGACAGCCGCTCATCCTGCGACTGACTCATGAATGCCCCCTGTTCAAGTGCACCATCCGATTTCCCTCGGTCTCGCTGCAATTCTATACCAATCGCCACAGGCTCGCCTCGGGCCGAGTCAGCAGGCGAAAAGGAAGGAAGCTGGTACCCACCCCGCGCGAAACGACCAGCAGGCTCTCTCCGCAGGTGTGTACTCCCCCCAGGTACTCGCCTTCTTCTCTGTGGATAGGCTTCAAACCGTGTCGGCAGGGCAATCGCAGCTGACCGCCGTGGGTATGTCCGGCAAAAGCCAGCGGGAACAGACGGGTCAAAGGGGATCCTGCAGGCGGCGGCTCATGGATGAGGAGTATAGGGAAGTCGGAATCGGATCCGATCAGCGGACCAGTCACCGCCGCGCCCACCCCGTCATCGTCGATGAGCCCGAAGCCACCGCTCAGATAGTCGGCACCGCACAGGATGATATGGGAGCCCTCGCGCGCCGGCAGAGACACGCATCGGTCGACCAGCAGTGTGATCCCTGCTTGTGCCCACAGGTGGTCCGTCTCTCGGGGGCGCGCCAGAGGGTCTTTGCCGATCCCGTACTCGTGATTGCCGGTGACCGCGAAGGTCCCCAGCGGCGGTCGTAGCCGGGAGAGCAGCTCGAGAGACGGGCTGCTTCGACGGGGATCGCCGAGCACGTCGCCGGTGAGGAGCACCAGATCCGGGGCGCGGGGCACGGCCCAGCGCACGGCCTTCTCGAGACTGCGTTCGTTCGTAGGGAAAAGGCCCGCGTGCACGTCGGAGAGATGCAGCACGCGCAGACCGGACCAGGCGGGCGGCAGACCGGGCACACTGAGTTCGGCCTCGCGGCACTGGACCCACTGGGCCTCGAAGACCATGTAGGCCACGGTGGCCGCCCCTGCGGCCGCGGCCCAGTGGAGCGGCCGCGGCACGGTATCCGATACCGAGGCGCGAATCCTGGAGTCCTTGGTATCCGGCAGATGCCGGTAGTTTCGGCGGTCGATCATCGTAGCTATGGTAACCCAGGGGGGCATAGGGGTGGTATTTTGGGCATCGTGATCTCCAGCACACCTGATCGATCTCAGTATGGCCCTTCCAGGACCCGGTCACTGCCCGCAATCGAGGCGCAGTGGCTGGCGTGCGTCGCTCAAATGGCCTCCGCGGGTAAGGAAGCGATCCGGCCACATCTTGGTAGAGCCTCGGGTAGGGTGGTGCTCGGGCAGGGAGCCGGCGGGGATCGCACGCTGGAGGTCGACCGAGTCAGCGAGGAAGCTATCCGGCGCGCTCTGGATGCCCAGGCACCGTTTCCGCATCGTCTGGTATCGGAGGAATCCGGCATCAGCGGGCCCCTGGATGCCGGATGGCTGGTGGTGGTCGATCCTGTGGATGGCAGCCTCAACGCCAAGCGCGGTCTTGCGCCCTTCTGCGTCTCGATCGCCGTAGCCGACGGCCCCACGATGGGCGACGTGCGCGTGGGACACGTCGAGGACTGTCTGCGTCCCCACATCTTCAGCGCAGTCAAGGGCTTCGGAGTGATCGCGGCCGGGGAGCCTGGGGTGGCAGTCGAGCCCGAACGTTTCGAGAGCGACCTGGTGGAGGTGATCCTGCTCGAAGCCGGAAGGCCCGACCGTCATCACTTCCGGTTCCATGATCTGAGCGCCATGGGCGCTGTGGGCCGAAGCCAGGACATGCGCATCCGTCAGATCGGTTCGTTGGCCCTCGCGCTGTGCTATGTAGCCACCGGGGTCGCCGATATCCTGGTTGCGGCCGTCCGTTCCCGCTCGGTCGATGTCGCCGCGGGGATTCTGATCCTAGCTGAGGCAGGAGGCGGAGTCGCCACTCTGGCCGGCGGGGACGTGTGGGATCAACCTCTCGACCTGGAGAAGCGATGCGCCTTCGTCGCCTGGCGCGCGGGACTCGACGGTGCCGAGATCGTGGCGCGCGCCCGAGGGCTGCGGGAGGCTCTACTCCACCCCTAAGAGGCGGTCGGCCGCATCTAGAGCGTAAACCTGTATTTCCGGGTCTGGATCGTCGAGGCAGCGGCGAAGCACGTCGAGAGACGAGGGGTTCCCCAGATTCTCGAGCACGTCGATGACCGCCTTTTTCAGCTTACGGTCGTCACTGGCCTCGATGACCCGAGCGAGTTCAGGTGGTTCCAAGAAGGCCAGCATGTCGGCCTGATCGCCTGGGGGTAGGGCCAGGAGTTCGTCCGCGGTCCTGACCCTGACGTGGAGGCTGGAAAGCGAATCCTCGGGCGTCTGGACCTGTGCTGTCATGTCGTCGATCGACGATAGCTCTTCGGCATCCCCAAGGTCGACGGTCTCGGTGTCGGTGCCCCCCACGGCCGCGCCCACCACGCCCGCGGTCACCACGCCCGCGGTCGCGCCGTTGAGGCCATCCGGGTTTCCGGCCTCGATGCCGCGCGGTCTCCATATCGACGAGGAGCGTCTCCTCGGCCGGTTCGACCGCGACCTCCTCAGGGGCAGGTGCTTCGTGAATATCCCATCCGGCCGGCTCCTCTGACCACGGTGAGGGCGTGGCCGGCTCCGCCGGCTGCGACTCTTCGGGCCACGGTGACGAGACGGCCGGCTCGACCGGCTGTGACTCCTCTGGCCACGGCGGTGACGCGAGCGGCTCGGACGACTGTGGCTCTCCACTCCCCTCGGCCGCGAGCTCTTCTCCGAGCTCCATCTCCAAGCTCTTGCGATCCTGGATCTGCTCGCTTCCGAAGGTGCCTGCCACGGCCGCGGCTGCCACACCCGCACCGGCCGCGCTCGCCTCCGGCAGCGGAGACCCCCAAAGCGGAGTCGAGCCGTCAGGCTTGACCTCGGTTGCCAGCGGGGCGGCCTCGCTCTGGATGGCCTCGGCCTCGACCATCGACTCTGCTCCGGGAGGGGATGCGGTGTCAGGGGCCTTGTGCTCGAGTTGCTTGTCGGCTGCGTATTTCCTGATCTGCAGGAGACGGGTGCGGGCGTAGCCGCCGCCCGCGTCGTCCTTGGGAAGCTCGATCGTCTCGGCTACAGCCAACACCTTGTCCGGCCGAAAGAGAGCGAGCCGGTTGGTGTCCTCACTGGTGAGGTCGCCCCACCCGTGAACGATATCGACGACTACAGCCTTCAACGGGTCGTCGGCGAGCGCCCCGCTCTCTGCAGCCCCGCCTGCCGTGGTCGAGGGCTTGACGAAAGCGGGGGTCTCGCCCGGTACGGCAGGTTGAGGAGTGACTGCAGTGGTCTGAGTAGTGGGAACGAAGGGTGTAGGCGGCGCTTCGGGCGCTTCAGTCGGCGTGGGTCTGGCCGGCGGTGCGACCACTCGTTCCGCCGACCGGGCCTCGGTGGGACCGGTGCGCCGACGTTTCCGCGTCATCAGGATGAGCAGCAGCACCAGGAGCAAGACGACTACTATGACGACCGGCAGTATGTAGGCATTTCCAAAAAGCTCTGGCATCTCCATCCACCCTTCCTGGAGTCCGCGCAGCACATCCATATATACTATCCGCCAGCACGGAACCCTGGTAAAGGCGTGTTGTCCACGCTTCGGTCGCCTTAGCGCAGCAGGCGTGAGCCCACCCGGGTCCCTTCTAGTATTTTCGGCTTCACAGCCCTAGTAGTTGAGGCCGTATCTCAGGGAGGACGCGCCGAGAGGATGATCGACACTCATTCCCACCTTCTGCCCGGAGTGGACGACGGCTCTCCCGACCTGGCGACCAGCCTGCGGATGGCCGCCGAAGCCGCGGAGGTCGGCACCACTGTCGTGGTGTGCACGCCCCACCTTAGGGAGCTGGACCTGGCGTTCGTCGAGAGGGCTCGAGAAGAGATCGAGTCGCTCAGGACCGCCTTGATGGAGGCGGGCATCGGACTGGATCTTCTCCTGGGCTTCGAGGTGGGTCTGGACGTGGTGGCGACTGCCGGAAGAAACGAGCTCGAGACCCTTACGATCGAAGGCAGTGCGGGCGCTCTTCTGATCGAGGTACCTCATTGGGGCTGGCCGGTCTATGCGCTGGAGGCGGTGTTTCGACTGCGGATGGAGGGTCTTCTACCGGTGCTTGCCCATCCCGAAAGGAACGATCGGATACAACGCTCCCCGGAACTACTGACAAAGTGCTTGGAAGCGGGGGCGGTCGCGCAAGGTACGGCCGCCAGTCTGAACGGGGACTTCGGTCGCGCGAGCAAGCAGGCGTTCTATCGCCAGCTCTTCCGAGGTGAGATGAGCCTGCTCGCCTCGGACGCCCATGCCCATCGCCGCTCGAGCTGGACCTTGGCTCCTGTCACCGCGACCCTGCGCGATCGGATACCGGCAGACGACCTTGACATGCTTGTCCGCGTGAACCCCGGCATCGTGCTCTCAGGAGGCCGGCCGGTGGCGGTCATGCCCTCGGAGAGACGCTCGTGGCGCAAACGGATGAGGATGGGGCCGTAGGGATCTCACCGGGACCCAGCACAGTCGGAGGCTTGGCTGTGCGCTAAGAACTCGTTTCAGAATGGAGTCTTGGCCGCCTCGTCCGCGCTGGGCGGAGCGATCCATCTGTCCTTCAGTCGCGCCCGTAGCTATCCTCCAAGCGGACGATGTCGTCCTCGCCGAGGTAATCGCCCGACTGCACCTCGATGATCTCCAGAGGTTCCGGTCCCGGATTGGCCAGACGGTGGGGAGTGCCTACGGGCACGTAGGTGGATTCATCCGCTGTCAGCCGGAAGACCCGGTTCCCGCAGGTCACCTCGGCGATGCCGCGGACCACCACCCAGTGCTCCGCCCGGTGTTTGTGGAACTGAAGGCTCATGCTGGCCCCCGGGTCGACGACGATGTGCTTCACTTGGAAGCGCTCACCGCTGTCGATGGAGTCGAACCGCCCCCAGGGGCGCTGCACCCGGCGATGACTCTGCGTAAGGTCCGGGTCCGCGTCGTGGACGCGGGCCACGAGTCTCTTGAGGTCGGTGGTTTTCTCCCTGCCCGCCACCAGCACGGCGTCGGCGGTCTCGACCACCACTAAGTCCTCGGCGCCCAACACCGCGACCAGGCGGGAATCGGCGTGCACCAGCGTGTCCCGGGTATCCTCGAGGATGACCTGCCCTCGGGCCACGTTGCCGGATTCATCTCTGGGGGAGACGGCCCAGATGGCCTCCCAACTGCCGACATCCGACCAACCGGCCTCGAGAGGCACAACCACCGCCTCAGTGATGGCGGAGGAGGTGCCGAGTTCTTCCATTACGGCGTAGTCGATGGATTCCGAGGGACAAGCTGCGAAGGCCTCCTTGTCCAGGCGCACCGAGAGACCGTCGATCTTGGCTCCGGCCATCGCCTGCCGGCAGGCCGCGCCGATGCCGGGGCGGTGCCGCTCGAGAGCCGCCAGCCACACCGAGCGCTTCATCATGAAGATACCGCTGTTCCAAAGGTGTTCGCCTCCCGCGACGTAGCTTTCGGCGGTCTCCAGGTCGGGCTTCTCCTCGAAACCGGCGAGAACGCGGGCCGTTGCCGCCCGGGAGATCGGTTGCCCGACCCGGATGTAGCCGTAGCCCGTCTCGGGTCGCTGCGGGACGATGCCGAAGGTGACCAGCAGGCCCGCTTCGGCCTGCTCTGCGCCTTCACCGACGGCGGCGTGAAAAGCGGGGATGTTCTCGATGAGGTGGTCGGACGGCATTATCAGCAATACGGGGTCATCCTCCGAGTCGGCGGGTAGCAGCGCGGCCAGGGTCAGCGCCGGTGCCGTGTTCCGGCCCACCGGCTCCAAGACGACCCGCGGTGCGGTGACGCCGATGTCCCGAAGCTGGTCGAGCACGATGAAGCGGTATTCCTCGTTCGTAACAACCACCGGCTCGGCTACTGTCGCCCCTGCGAAGCCTTGCAGGCGCAAAGCAGTCTCCTGCAGCAAGGAATTCGGGCCGACGAGGGCAAGCAGTTGCTTCGGATGCAACTGCCGCGATGCCGGCCACAATCTGGTGCCGGAACCTCCGGCCAGGATGACGGGTCGGATGATCAAACCAGCCCCCCGGGTCCTTTCCGAATCGTGGATCTACAGGGCTCCATGATAGGACGATTGCCGTGACGCGGGCAACCTCTGTATCAGTGATCGACCCAAGCATGCCGATACCTCGTTTCGGGCTGCACCAAAGATAGCGGGATATACTTCTGGCCACTATGGCGGATGACGTGGGAGACAACGCGGAGAAGACACCGGAAGCAGCAGGGCCGCCGGGGGACGCGGCGCCTCAGGGGCAAGACACGCCCCAGTTGGATGTGACGCACACGGGGGAGGTGACGCCAGGCGAGCCGACGGCGCGCCGCTCCCGCTGGAGGCGCCGGTCGTGGAAGCGCTGGTTGGCCGACCTCATGATCGTGGCCGGCGTGTTGTTGCTCGCCTATCCAGTGGGAACTTGGGGCTATACCTGGTATCAGCAGCGAGAGCTCCGGCAGCAACTGGAAAGGGACAACCCGCAGATGGCTGCTACCGGTGCCGCTCTCTCGGCCGCCGATTTCGTTCCTATGGAGGTCGAGGCTGAGACCGCTGAGCAAGCCTCGGCAGGCGCAGTCGAGACAACTGAGACCACGGCCCCGCAGACTGCCGCGGAAATCGCGGCAGCCGCGGCCGAGGCCGAGCGACTGGCGGAGCTGGCTGCCTTTGAGGCGGCTGCCGACGACTTCGAGCGATCTGTCGGCGGCCGGCCCGGCGAGCCCATCGGCCGGATCGTGATCCCCAGCATCGGCATGGACGTGGTCATGGTTGAGGGCACAGGGAAGGGCGACCTACGTGAAGGGCCTGGACATTGGCCGGAGACGCCCTTTCCAGGCCAGGGGGGCAATTTTGTCGTGTCGGGGCATCGCACTACCTACGGTGCTCCTTTCCTCAAGCTCAACAAGGTGGAGGTCGGCGACCAGATCAACTTGGTGCTGCCATACGCCGTCGCCCGCTACACCGTGACCCGGGTGATCATCGTCTACCCGGACGAGGTGGACGAGGTGGCCCAACTCGGCAAGGAACAGGTCTCGCTGGCCGCCTGCCATCCCATCTACAGCGCGAAGCAACGCATCGTGGTGCAAGGGGACATGATCGGCTTCAAGCTGATCGAGCAGCAAGGCTAGGTGCGCGGAGGCCAACGCTCGGTGCGTGGGCGCACGTGTCGGCCGTCGACCATCCTCATGATCGTCGGCGCCTTGTTGTCCCTGGCTGTGCGCGGTGATATCAGGAAGAAGCGGCAATAGCCCTCGCTTGCGACGGGATGCGACCCTCCGTATGCTATGGTCGTCTGGGCGGACACCAGGCTCGACAGACACCAGGCTCGGCGGCCACCCGGCCAATGCGGCATGAGCAAAAAACGGAGCGGGCAGTCCATGGGTGTTGATCTCTTCATCGACTATCTCATCAAGGTCACCCCTGAGATCGACGAGAAGTTGCACGGGTACCTGGCCGGGGTCCCGGAGGGCAGCCCTCTCCACCAGTATCTGTACGGGATCCTGGACGAGTTCATCGTCCGCGGAGGCAAACGGGCGCGACCGGCTCTGGCCATGCTGGCGTGCGAGGCGGTGGGTGGCGAGCCGCGCAAGGCCCTGTCCGCCGGTTGTGCGATCGAGTTCTTCCATGCAGCGGCGCTTATCCACGACGACATCATGGATGCGAGCCTACTTCGCCGCGGTCAGAAGTGCGCGCACATCCTGCACGGCGCACCGCTGGCCATCAACGCCGGCGACTACGCTCTGGGCCTGGTATGCACCATCGTGGTGCGCGATCCGTTGCTCGACGACGCCACCAAGTTGGCGGTCCTAGACGTCATCGGCGAGATGAGCGCCCGTACGGTCGAGGGTCAGGCGCTCGACGTGGGCTGGGTGCGCGACGACGTCTACGACCTTACTCTCGATGACTACCTGCAGATGGCTCTAGGCAAGACCGGGTACTACTCCGGCATTGCTCCGGTCAAGGTGGGATCGATCATCGGGGGGGCCACGAACGAGGAGAAAAAGGCGCTCGAAGGTTTTGGAAAGAGCTCTTCCATCGCTTTTCAGATACAGGACGATCTTCTCAACATCCTGGGCGACGTCGACACCATGGGTAAGGACTACCTCACCGACGTGGTCGAGAGCAAGCGGACGCTCATGGTGATCCACTGCCTGACGGTAGCGGAGCCGGTGGATAGAGAGCGGCTTGTGGAGATCTTGCGTTTGGGACACGGCAAGAACCTGGAGCATGCGGCGGAGGTGTTGGAGCTGCTGCGGCGTTATGACTCCATCGGGTTCGCGCGCGCCCAAGCCCGCGATCTAATCAAGGAGGCGCGCGAGTGTCTCGGCGTTTTGCGGGCATCACCTGCCCGTGACGTGCTGGAGTCGATGGCGGACTTCTTCCTGGAGCGGGAGAAGTAGGGTGGACGACGCGAGACTGAAGGCGCTGCGCGGACTCCCGTCGGTGGAGGAACTGGTAAGCCACTCGGCTGCGGCAGCCCTCCTGGAACGCTACCCGCGGGTTCAGGTGGTCGAAGCGGCCCGGGTGGCGGTGGAGGCGGTGAGGCAGGCGATCGTGACCGATGGCCCGACGAGCGGCGGAGACACCCGGACCGTCGGCGCTGTGGCGGCTGCGCGAGCCGACGCTTCCTCGGAGACGCTTCTCGCCCAAATGGCCGTCATCTTGGAGTCGTGGGCGCGGCCGGGCCTGCGGCGGGTCTTCGACCTGAGCGGAGTAGTGGTCCACACGAACCTGGGTCGCGCTTGCCTGGCCGAAAGCGCGGTGGAGCGGGTGACGGAAATCGCTCGTTCTTACAGCAACCTGGAATACGATCTGGAAGCGGGAGTCCGCGGCCGGCGTGAGGTCCACGTTGAAGCCCTGCTCACTCGGCTGACCGGTGCAGAGGCCGCCTTCGTGGTCAACAACAACGCGGGCGCGATGCTGCTCCTCTTGATGGGACTGGCCTCCGGGCGCGAGGTCCTGGTCTCGCGGGGACAATTGGTGGAGATCGGCGGTTCTTTCCGGCTGCCGGAGATCATGCGTGCAGGAGGCGTTCGGCTGGTGGAGGTGGGGACGACCAACCGGACCCGGATCTCGGACTACGAAGCTGCCATCACTGCCGAGACCGCGCTGTTGCTGCGGGTGCACACCTCCAACTACCGGATCCTCGGCTTCGTCGAGGAAGCCGATTTGGCCGAGCTGGTCGATCTGGGCTGCCGGCGAGGTCTGCCGGTCGCCGACGACCTGGGTAGCGGCGCCCTGTACGAGCTCGACGCGTTCCTCGGGGAGCCGGCGGTGATGGCGTCGTTGCGGGCGGGCGTGGATGTGGTCTGCTTCAGCGGGGACAAGCTGCTGGGCGGTCCGCAGGCCGGGATCCTCCTCGGCCGGGCCGAGTTGATCGACAGACTCCGCGGGCACCCGGTAGCCCGTGCTCTACGCCTGGACAAGATGACGCTGGCCGCGCTGGAGGCGACCCTTCGTCTGTATCAGGACCCGGACCGGGCCCGTCGGGAGATCCCCACGTTGCGCTATCTCAGCCGCACTTCGGCGGAGACGAGCGCGCTGGCCTCGGCTCTGCAGGCGGCCATCGAGCGGCGCTGCGGGGACGGTTTCATCCTGGAAGTGGAGGAGTCGAGCGCTCGGGCCGGCGGTGGCTCGATGCCGCTGGTGGAATTGCCGTCGCATGCCGTACGCATAAGGTTCCCGGAACAACCGGTACAGAGCGGAGCGCAGGGCGGGTCTGCCCGGCCCGCGGGAGCGGCCGGGGGTCCCGGAGGTTCGGCCGCCACGGACGCGGGGACCTTGCGGGCTTCCGGGCCCACGGTCTCGGCGCTGGAAGCGCAACTGCGCCGGGCGCCGATCCCCGTGGTGGCGCGGGTATCGCAGGACAGCCTCCACTTGGACGTGCTGGCTCTCGCTGAGAGCGAGGTGGAGGCCGCGGCCGAGAGCGTCGCCTGGGCGATCGAGCAGCTGGTGGGTCCGCCTACCGGGACGCCGACGGGGCCCTCGACCGGCCCTCCGGCCGGGGCGCCGGCTGCGGCCCCACCCGGGGCCTCGGCGGGTCTTCGACCGGGGCGGGGCCGTGACCAAGGGGTCGACGCCCGCGGCGGGTGCGGGCTTGGAGGCGGCGCCCGGCCCCCGGGCGCCCGGGAACCGGGAGGCTGGGGGTCGGGGGTCCGGAGCAGCGCGTCCCCTGACCTTGGGGACCGCAGGTCACATCGACCACGGCAAGACCACCCTCATCAAGGCCCTTACCGGTCGGGACACCGACCGGCTCAAAGAGGAGAAGGAGCGGGGCATCAGCATCGAGCTTGGCTTCGCCGAGCTGGTATTGCCCAGCGGCCGGCATCTTAGTGTGGTCGACGTTCCTGGGCACGAGCGTTTCGTCAAGACCATGGTGGCCGGGGCCACGGGGATCGACCTCTTCCTGTTGGTGGTGGCCGCCGACGACGGGGTCATGCCTCAGACCCGAGAGCACCTGCGCATCATCGAACTGCTCGACATCCCTACCGGCATGGTGGCCCTCACCAAGGTCGATGTCGTCGAGCGCGATCTGGCCGAGTTGGCGCGCGCCGACGCGGAGGAGTTCCTTGCCTCCACCCGTTACGCGGGGGCGCCGATCGTGGCGGTCAGCGGCGTGACGGGGGAGGGACTGCCCGAGCTGCTGGCCGCGCTCGACCGGTTGGGGGAACAGGTACCGCCGCGCCCCGCGTATCCCGCGACCCGCATGCCGGTCGACCGGGTCTTCTCCCTGAAGGGGATCGGGACCGTGATCACCGGCACCCTGTGGTCGGGGAACCTCAGCGCCGAAGACACGGTAGCTATTCTCCCGCCCCGGGCCGCTCGAAGCTCCGCCGGACTTCGCGACATACGGGTGCGGAGCGTGCAGGTGCACGACCAGGAAGTGGCTGTGGCCACCGGCGGCCAACGAGTAGCGCTGAACCTCACGGGCGTCGACCGAGATGAAGTCGACCGCGGGCAGTGGGTGGTGAAGGATCCCGCCATCAATCCCACCTTCCTGGCCGACGTGCACCTGATGTTGCTGGCCGACGCGCCCGGCGGGCTGTCCAGGGTGTCCCGGGCGCGGGTGGACCACGGGACCGCCGAGATACTGGCCAAGGTCGTGCTTGCCGACCGCGAATCCCTCGAGCCGGGAGAGTCCTGCTACGCCCAAGTACGTTTCGAAAGACGGGCCTTGGTGTATCCGGGCGACCAGTTCATCCTCCGCTCGGTCACGCCCGTTACCACTATCGGTGGGGGCCGGGTGATCGATCCCGCGCCGCATAAACACAGCACCGGGCCGCGGTGGCACGAGCGTCTCGCCTTGCTGGAGCAGGGACCGCCGGACGGGATCGCCGCCCTATTGCTCGAAGAATCGTTCCCGCGTTTCCTGGTCCGCGGGAGACTGGAAGCCAGTCCTTACCTCTGGCGTTTTGCCACCACTGATGTGGGCGCGGCCGTCGCCCGCCTGCTGGCGGACGGCCGCGCCCTACCGGTCCTCGGCGTCGGGACTACGGGCGCCGCGAGTGCCCGGCTTCTCCATGGGCCGCGGCTTCTGTCGCTGACCGAGACCACTCTGGGCACCCTGCGGGCCCAGGCCGAAGACGACGGATTGAACCCATATCTCACCCTCGGCGAGTTGCGGCGGCGCTTGGCAGGGGGCAAGGAGTGGCCGGCGCTCGACGCCGCGCTCGAGCGACTCCAGGCCGCCGACGAAGTCCTCCGTAGTGAGCATGGCTATCGCTGGGCGGGAGCTGTCGTCGCGCCGGATACCGCCGAGAGCCTGGTGATCGAGCGCCTGTTGGAGCAATTCACGGCGCCAGGCGCCGCCGAGACGCCGAGCGTGGTCGTGGCCGCGACGGCCGCCGGGCTCGTGCCTCGCGAGGCGCAGAAGATGGTTGACGCCTTGGTCCGTCAGGGCCGGTTGATCAAGGTAGGCGAAGACCTCTACTACCCGCAGGACCGGCTGCAGTCGCTCATGGATCGCCTGTCAGCCGCCATGGAGGCGGCCGGGCAACTGACCCTGGCGGAAGCCCGCGATCTGCTTGGCACGTCGCGGCGTTATGCCCAGGCCCTTCTCGAGCACATGGATTCTGAAGGCCTGACCCTCCGGGTGGGTGAGGCGCGGCGCCTGCGGCGCCGCCGCCGGTGACGAGGGACCCATCGCCAGCGTGGACGATGCTCGCCAGATAGCCCTGGGACGAGTCGAAGCTACGTGAGGCGATCGACCGCCGAAGCGCGCGCTTGGGGGGTGTCAACCTACTCACGGGACCTCCGCGATGGTAATGTAAGCGGACTGCCCCCAGGTATCGGCTGCTTGAGCCCAGGGGCCTGCGAGGGCCTGAGGGCGCCCGACCCCACAGAGTAAGCACGGAATAGAGCCACGACGAGAAGGGGAAAGCACGTGAAGATCAAAGCGGCTGTCCTACGGGAAGTCAAGAAAGGCTACAGTATCGAGGAACTTGAGCTCGAACCGCCACGTGCGGGTGAGGCCCTTATCAAGTATGCCTACACCGGCTACTGCCACAGCGATCTGAGCAACCTCATGGGCCGGATCGAGATGGCCTTGCCGATGGTGGCCGGCCACGAATGCGCCGGCGTCGTCGAGGCCGTTGGCCCGGGCGTGACCCGCGTGAAGGTGGGCGATCACGTTGCCAGCGCGTGGATGGTCCCCTGCGGGGACTGCCCCGAGTGTCGCCGCGGGCTAGGCAATGTCTGCTCGGGCAACTTCCAGCACTTCGTCGGGGGCACCATGCTCGACGGTACCACCCGCATCAGGGACGCCAAGGGCAAGCCGGTTCTGCACGGCAACTTCGTATCCGGCTTCTCCGACTATACGGTGGCCCCCGAGGGCGCACTCGTGCCCATCCGCAAGGACATGCCTCTCGACTGGGCCTCCCTGATGAGTTGCTGCGTTCCCACAGGTTGGGGGACGGTAACCAAGCTGGCCAATGTCCAGCCTGGGGACAAGGTCGCCGTATGGGGCCTGGGAGGCGTGGGTCAGAACACGCTCCGCGCGGCCAAGATGCGGCAGGCCAACCCCCTCATCGCAGTGGATCTCGAGGAGTCCCGACGCGACCTCGCCCTCGAGTTGGGCGCCACGCACTTCATCTGCAATTCGCAGGAGGACCCTGTCCCGATCATCCAGGGGCTGACAGGCGGGGGCGCGAACTTTATCTTCGAGTGCAGCGGAGACCCGGGCGCCCTGGTGCAGGCCTGGTGGGCACTGGGAGCGGCCGGTCGCCTTATGGTCATCGGGATCATGGCCCAAGACCAGGTGGCGCCCATGCCCCTGACCTTCATGGCCCTGCAGCAGAAGGCGATGATCGGCGGGCTCTACGGTTCCATCTCGACAAAAGACGACATCCCGAAATTGGTCGATCTCGCGATGACCGGGGAGCTGAAACTGGACAAGATAGTAGAGGGCAAGTTCAAGCTCGAACAGATAAATGAGATCGCCGAGAAGATGGAGAAGCGGCAGCTCGGCGGGCGCTGGGTCTGCGAATGGGACTGAGAGGCTGACGCGCTCTTCCTGACGGAGGGAATACATGGATACGACGTTCGACGACGCCCTGGCCAATGTCCCCAGCCCCGCTTGTGCCGAGGAGCCGGCGATCCTCGAGGAAATCGAGGTCGAGGATCTGGCCGTAGACGGCATCTGCGGTGTCTACTGAGCGAACGAGCGAGTATCTCGTGCCGGACTGGGTCCGCGTGCGGCGCGAGAGCTTCGGGCTGCTCTTCTACGATACCCGTTCCACTAGGCTGACGTTCGTGCGCTCCGGTGACAGCCTGGCGCCTCCGCCCTTCACCGGCCCCCTTCGCGCCCTCCGCGTGAACCCGGTCGACGAGGGGCGGCGTCCGGCGGTGTCGCGACTCCTGCAGAGCCTTGTAGCCAAAGGCCTCATCGTTGCCGCCGAGCCTCAGTAGCACCCGGCTCCGCGCGCCGGTCAACGTCACCTGGGAGATCACCGAGGCGTGTAACCTCCGCTGCACCCATTGCTTGTCCGCCGATCTGTGGGCGGGGGGGCGGGGCGAGCTCGACCTGGGCCAGTGCCGGGCTCTCATCGACGAACTGGCGCGCATGGAGGTCTTCCAGGTGAACTTCGGAGGCGGAGAGCCCTTCCTACGGGACGATTTCCTCGACATCCTCCGCTACGCGCATTCCCGGGGCATTACCAACTGCGTCAGCACCAACGGGACGTTGCTCGAACGACGCTCTTGTCGATGAGCTACTGCGAGTGGCGCCCGTCTACCTACAGGTGAGCCTTGACGGCGCGTGCGCCGATACCAACGACGCCATCCGAGGCCGGGGGACCTTCGCCCGCATCCTCGCGGGTATCGAGCTTCTCTCCGAGCGCGGCTATCCCGACTTCAGCCTCAACCTGGTGGTCACCCGCCTGAACGTGGCCGAGATCGCGGACTTCGACCGGCTCGCCCGGCGCTACGGCGCCAAGACCCGTCTCTCCCGTTTCCGCCCCTCTGGAGCGGGGTGCAGCATCTGGGAGGACTACCGGCTGACCCGGGACCAGCTCCTGGCGCTCTCGGCCTTTCTGGGGGACCACTCGGAGATCCTGACCGGCGATTCGTTCTTCGCCCTTACCCCGGAGAGTCGCCGGGCCCTGGGGCTGAACATGTGCGGCGCGGCGAAGATGACCTGCGCCGTGGCGCCCGACGGCAGCGTCTATCCCTGCGCTTTCCTCTGTCACCCCGACTTTCTCGCCGGCAACGTCACCGCCGAGCCGTTCGCGGCCATCTTCCGCTCCTCGCCGGTGCTCGAACGGTTCCGGGAGCTCGAGGTAGATACGTGCCGCACCTGCGACCGCTTCTCCGTCTGCCACGGTGGCTGTCCGGCGGTGGCGTGTTTCCTCACTGAGTCGCTGGACCATCCCGACCCGGAGTGCCTGCGTGCTGTGTTGCCCGTCACGGAAGCGGTGCCCGTCAGGGAGGCGATACCCGCCAAGGAGGTGGCCTAGGCCATGCAGTTCCCCAACCTCTTCAGCCCTTTGCGGATCGGTCGGGTGACCGTGCCCAACCGCATCTCCTTCTCCGCCCATCTGACGAACCTCGCGGATGACGCACTGCCCACCGACCGGCTCACACACTACCTGGCGGCCCGCGCCCGGGGCGGGACCGGCCTGATCATTACCGAAGAGCAGTCCGTCCACCCCACCGACCGGGCCTACGAGCGACTTATCGAGGCCTTCCGTCCGGAGGTCATCCCCGGCTACAGGCGGCTCACTCAGGCGGTCCACGCCTACGACACCCGCATCTTCGCCCAGCTCAACCACAACGGGCAGCAGTGCAGCGGCAGCCTTTCCCGGCTTCCCGTGTGGGCGCCCTCCCCCGTTCCGGACGTGCTCTACCGGGAGACGCCCAAGGCCATGGAGATCGAGGACATCCAGGAAATGATCGATCACTTCGCGCTTTCCGCGGTCCATGTCCGCGAAGGCGGGTTCGACGGGGTGGAGCTGCAGTTCGGTCACAGCTCGCTGGTGCGCCAGTTCATGTCGCCGCTCACGAACTATCCGGGGCGACGAGTACGGCGGCGACTTCGAGAACCGGATCCGGTTCGCCCTGCAGGTGATCGCCGCGGTCCGTGAGGCGGTGGGCGCCGACTTCACCCTGGGCGTACGCCTCTGCGCCGACGAGCTGATCCCCGGGGGACTCACCCTCGACGACGCCAAGCAGATCGCGCAGCGGCTCGAAGCGACCGGCCACCTGGACTACTTCAACCTCACTCTGGCCACCTTCTACAACCTCTATCTGGTCGGGGGCCCCATGCATCTGCCTCTGGGCTACGCGGTCCCCTTGGCGGCCGGTATCAAGGAGGTGGCGACGCTCCCGGTGTTCGCCACCGGGCGCATCAACGACCCGGCGATGGCCGAGCGGGTGCTGGCCGAAGGACAGGCCGACATGATCGGGGTGGTGCGGGGCCAGATCGCCGACCCCGACTTCGCCCGCAAGGCCCGCGAGGGCCGGACCGAGGAGATACGCTACTGCATAGCCTGCAACCAGAATTGCTACGGACGGGTGGGGCTCAACAAGACGATCGGGTGCGTCCAGAACCCCTTCGTAGGTCACGAAGACACCGAGGGAGAGTCGCATCTCCGGCCTGCGCTACGCAAGAAGCGGGTAATGGTCGTGGGCGGGGGCCCAGCGGGCATGTGGGCGGCCAAGATCGCCACCCTGCGGGGACACCAGGTGACCCTGTACGAGAAGGCCGAGGAGCTCGGCGGCCAGGTGCTCCTGGCCGCGAAGGGAGCAGGCAGGGACGAGTTCGGGGTGATCGTGCGTAACGAGCGCAACCAGTTGGCCCATCTGGGGGTGCCCGTGGAGCTTGGCGTGGAGGTCACGCCGGAGCTCGTTCTCGAACAGCAGCCGGACGCGGTGATCGTGGCCACCGGGTCGCGTCCCAAGGCCAGCCCGGTCGCCGGCGCCGACGGCCCCCATATCTTCAACGTGTGGCAGGTCCTGAGCGGGGAGGCAGAGCTGGGCGAGAAGGTGCTCTTGATCGACTACGACGGCCACCACCAGGCGACGGCCACGGCGGAGTTCCTCGCCGAGCTCGGCAAGACCGTGCACGTGGTGACCTCGAGCCTCTTCGTGGGAGCTGAGCTGGGTCCGTCGCAGGATCTCTATCTCACCCGGCAGCGACTGCTCCAGAAAGGGGTCACCTTCACCCCCGACTTCGCGGTCATGGAGATCAAGGGCACGGAGGTCCACGGTTTCAACGTCTACTCCAATGTCTGGGACGTGTTCTCGGGTCACGACAGCATCGTCACCGCCATGGGCAACGACGCCTACGACGGTCTCTACTTCGCCCTCAAGGGGAAGGTACCCGAGCTCTACCGTATCGGCGACTGCGTGGCGCCGCGGAAGGTGGACATGGCCATCCACGAAGGCTACATGGCCGGCAAGCGCGTGTGAGTACCAGTGGCGACAACGCGACGCCCGCGGTGGCTGCCGGCCCTAGCAGCGGCGGCGCGCGCGCCCTCCTCGTGGTCGTCGAGCCGCCGAGCGGAGGGAGCGAAGCGGTCGGAATGGTCGGCGCGGCGGGGGCCGTTCTCCTCACCGAAGGCGCCCGGCTCGCTCGCGATCTGGGGGTAGACCCGCACTTTGTCACCTGGCCGGCCGGGGCGGAAGTCGACCCCGAGCTGCTGGCCGCGGCGCTGGCCGATCTCGTCGAGCACACGCGGGCGAGGGCCGTCGTACTGGCCGACACCGATGTCGGCCGCCAGCTCGCGCCCATGGTGGCCCACCGACTGGGCTCCGGGGCCGTAGTAGGCTGCAGCGACGTGCTGCTGCGCGAGGAAGCCGAGGGGGGCGGCCGGGCGGGCCGGCGGGCGGACGGTGGACCGGGCTCCTGCGCGGAAGGTGGACGGGGACCGCGGACCCTTGCGTTCGTGAAGCCGGTCTACGGGGGCTGGTTGGAACGGGAGATCGAACCCGGGGCCGGCGTCGTACCGGTCGCGACCCTGGACCTCACCGGGATGGAGGCGCCGGACTCTCCTTCGGACGGGTTGCCGACCCCAGAGGTCCTGCAGATCGAGGTCGGCGCGCCCGGCGCGCAACCGCACGTCCAGCACCTCGAGACCATCCCCCCGGACCCTCGGTCCGTGGACCTGGTCCATGCCAGACGCATCGTGGCCGCTGGGGCGGGAAGTGCGAGCGAAGATCTCCTGGCCGCGGTGCGGGAGCTGGCCGAGCTTCTCGAGGGTTCGGTGGGAGCTACTAGGCCGGTGGTCGACGACGGGCGCCTCCCCAAGGAGCGGCTTATCGGTCAGACGGGTAGGACGGTGACCCCTGAGTTGTACCTCGCGCTTGGGATCTCGGGTTCCCCTCACCACGTGGCGGGGGTGCGGAAGGCCGATCGGATCCTCTCTATCAACCGGGATGTACGTGCCCCCATCTTCCAGTTCTCCGACGTCGGCTATGTCGCAGACCTGGAGGTGGTGCTGCCCGGCCTCGTGCAGAGGATCAAGGAGTGGCGGGATGCCCCCGGCAGTCCCGACTAGCCCCGTTGGCGCATCCACCGGTAGCGGCGCAGGCGTTCGCGGAGGCTCCGCCCCGGGTGCGCCCACTCCCGGCGCCTCCGTCCGCGGCTCCTCCGGAGGGTTCGATGCCATAGTCGTCGGCGCGGGCCCGGCCGGCACGAGCGCGGCGCTCGGCCTAGCACAGAAAGGGGCCAAGGTCCTCCTCCTGGAGCGAGGCGAGTACCCCGGGGCCAAGAACATGTTCGGCGGGATGACGGCCTACTGCCCGGCTCCAGAGCAGCTGGTACCCGACTTCTGGGAGCGTGCTCCTTGGGAGCGAGCGGTGACCAAGCGGGTGCTCTCCGTGGTGGGCGAGGCTTCCTCCACCTCGCTGGTCTTCCATGCCAACTCCGACTCCGATCGACCCTCGGCGGGCGCCGGCTCGACCTCCGACCGGACCCTGACCGGGTTCACCCTCTTCCGCCCTCTCTTCGACCGCTGGTACGCGGAGCAGGCGGTCGCCCAGGGAGTGACCCTGCTCACCGGCTGCCGCGCGGAGGGTCTGCTGATGCGCGATGGAGCCGTCCGGGGAGTGCGTGTGACTGGGGTCGACGACATCGTGGAGGCTCCTCTGGTCATCGCCTGCGACGGGACCCTGTCCTTCCTGGCCCAAGAAGCCGGGCTGCATGGAGGCTTCAAGCCGGAACAGGTGGCGCTCGGAGTCCGAGCTCTTTACCGGCTGACCGAGGAGGAGATCAACGACCGCTTCGGCCTCACCGGCCGCGAGGGCGCTACCCACGAGTTCCTGGGCTGCACAGAAGGGATCCGTGGAGGCGGCTTCATCTACACCCAGACCGAGACCCTCTCGGTGGGCCTGGTGATGCACCTCGACTCGCTGAAATCACGGGGGATACCGCCCTACGAGATGATGGAGCGTTTCATCGTCTCCAGCCCGGTGGCTTCGATGCTTCGGGGGGCCCGGCTGGTTGAGTACTCGGCCCACCTGCTGCCGGAGGCCGGCATGCGCATGGTACCTCGCTTGTCCACCGAGGGATTGCTGGTCGCCGGGGACGCCGCCGGGTTCTGCTACACGAACGGACTCACCCAGGAAGGGATGAACCTGGCCATGACCTCGGGCCTCGTGGCAGGCCGGGTGGCCGCGGAAGCCCTGGCCGAGGGCGACTTCTCCGCGGCCCGTCTCGCGCGCTACGCGGAAGAACTCAAGCAGAGCTTCGTCCTGCGCGACCTGACCACGTTCGGTCGGGCCATCGATTTCCTGCACCATGACCGGCTGTTCACGGTCTACCCGCGGGTGGTGAGCGCGCTCATGGAGGACGTCTACCGCTCCGACGGCAGCCCCAAGGAGAAGATCGGCCGCCTGGGCCGCAGGGCGGTGAAGGACGAGGTACCGTTACGTCAGCTGATCGCGGACCTGTTCGGAGGAGGGAGGGCGTTCCTGTGGTAGTCGATGAACTGTTCGACCTGGTGAGCTACCGGATCCACCCCGAGGCACACATCCTCCTAAACCAGGACGTCTGCCAGGACTGCACCCATCGCGCGTGCACCTTTGCCTGCCCCGCGCGCTGCTACACCTGGAGCGAGGAGCGAGCCCGGGTGGAGTTCGCCTACGAGGCATGTCTGGAATGCGGCACCTGCCTGCTCCTTTGCGACCGCGAAGCTCTTGACTGGCATTACCCCCATGGAGGGTATGGTGTGCGCTTCCGACTCACATAGTTTCCAAGCGGCCACTCCGATTGCCGGTGGGATTCCGCCGTGGCGTCCGCGCCGTCGGCGACCGCGCGCGGCGGCGAGGCCCGCTCTCGCCGCGCGGACTCGCCGGCATGTGGGCGCCCCCATGGGGAGTCTACCGATGAAGCTGCTCGTCTTCCTGGAGCTGGGCGCCGACGTGCGCATCCCGCCGGAGCGCGATTCGCGCAGCGGACGTGTCCGCGAGGATTGGCTCGTGCGGGAGATCGATCCGGCCGGCGCTCGTGCCCTCGACCTTGCGTTGGGCGTGAAGGCGGCCCGACCGGGTACCGAAGTGACCCTTTTCCACCTCGGGCCGCCGAACAACGAACCCTGGCTCCGTCAAGCCCTGGCCCGGGGCTGCGACCGGGCGGTGCGCGTCTGGGATGACGAGGTCGCCGAGGTCCGAGCCGCGGGCAAGGCGGTCGTCCTGGCCGCCGCCGCGGAGGCAGCCGGCTTCGACCTTGCTCTTGCTGGAGCCGCAGGCGTCATCAACAACAGCGGTCAGTTCGGTGTGCTTCTCGCCGCTCATCTGGGCTTGCCCTGCGTGACCCAGGTGATCGACATCGTGCTCTCGGACGGCACAGGTAGCGTGGAGATGAGCCGCGGTCTGGACAAGGGCTTTCGCGAGCGGGTGGAGGTGCCCCTGCCCGCCGTGGTGACCGTAGCGGCCGGCGGGCCCACTTCAGATGGCGCGCCGCCGCCCGATGTCTCTGCCGCCGCCTTCCTGGCTGCCCATGACTACGAGATCACGGTGTGGGACCTGGCCGACCTGGGAGTGCCCCGCGAGAGGGTCCGGCGCGCCGACCAGCCCCTCAGATACGGCCGTCCCCGTCCTCGTCAGCCCCGGCTTCATAATCTCGCGGCGCCCGACCCAGCTCTGCCGGCTTTCGACCGTATCCTGGAGCTTGTCCGAGGATCGGTGCAGACGCGTCAGGGCCGCGTCGTTCAGCAGCCCGCGGAAGCGATCGTAGAGGAGATCTTCAAGACTCTGAGGGATGAGGGCTGGCTCGATCACCTCCGTGCCGGCGAGGGCCGCGGTGCCGATGGCTCGATCCCCGCCGCCGGCCCGACCCCGGAGGCCGGTGAGCCTCTTTGATACCCTTGGAGTACCGGCTTCGTGAGTCGGTGCGGTTCGAACAGAATACCGACGGTACCTGGTGCGTAGTATCCGAGCTGCCTCTCAGCGTGGTGACGGTCAACGCGTCCGCCGTCCGGCTCTTGGAACGTACCCGTGACGGCGCCTCGATCACCGATATCGCTGCCGAGCTCCGCATTCCTGAAGAACGGATCTTCACCCTATGCGAGTACTTTCGCGGCCGGGGGATCCTCGAAGTCGGCCGGTCGAGTCCCGATCCCGACTTCGCGCCGTCGGCAACGGTGATCGTCCCCACCCGCGACCGCGCGAACGATCTGGACGACTGTCTGGGCGCTCTTGCTCACCTGGACTACCCGCGCGACCGGCTCGAAGTGATCGTCGTCGACGATGGCTCCGCCGACCCGGACGCGGTCGCGGAAGTCGTCGCTCGCCACGGTTGCCGCCTGCTGGTCAACGAGCGCAACCGAGGCCCCTCCTACTCGCGCAACCGAGCCGCCCGCGAAGCGGCGGGCGAGATACTCGCGCTGGTCGACAGCGACTGCGTGACCGGCCCGGGCTGGCTCCGGGAACTCACGCCCTACTTCTCCTGGGAACGCGTGGGAGCGGTAGGAGGCCGTACGCTCGGCTACTACACCGAGTCGCGGCTCGACCGATACGAGGAGGTCGCTTCTCCTCTCGACATGGGCAGGCATCTGGTCCTGAAGACGCGAGGAAGCGACACGTTCTACGTTCCCACGTGCAATCTCCTGGTGCGCCGGTCCGTGTACCTCGATCTGGGGGGCTTACGCGAAGACCTGCTTGTGGGTGAGGACGTGGACTTCTGCTGGCGTCTCCGGGCATCCGGGGCCTATCTCGTATACGCCCCCGAAGGGACGGTGCGCCATAAGCACCGCAACCACCTGGGTTCGATGCTCCAGCGGCGGGCGGACTACGGGACCTCCGAAGCCACGCTCCACGCGCTCCATCGCGACAAGCGCAAGCGCTTCCCGCTGGCCCCGGCTCCCTTGGCGACCGTAACCATGTTCTCAGCGGCTCTGGTCGGGATGCAGCCAGGGTTGCTGCCTATCTGCTTGGCGCCGCCGCTGTGGGACGGGGCGCGTCGTTCACTTCATCTGCGGCGCAGCGGGATCGATCTGCCCGCCGGGCGCGTGTGGTCTTCCGTGTTCCGTGGACACCTCTCCATGCTCTACTTCGTCTACTTCCATCTTGTGCGGTACTACCTGGTGCCTTTGGCCACGGCGGGTCTCTTTGCCCCGGGTGTTCGGCTGCTCACTGCCTTCGCCGTCCTGTACTCCTCGGCCGTCGACTACTCCACCAAAGGGCCTCGGATCGGTTACCCCACGTACCTCGGCTACTACCTGGCGGAGCACACGGCATATCAGATGGGTGTCATCGCGGGCTGCGTCCGCGCGCGGACCTTCCGGTCGTATCTACCGGCGGTCCAGCGGGACCGGTCGTCCGGAGACTGGCAGGCCGCGCGGGAAGAGCCCCAGGGCCACGCTGCCAGGATGCGCGGTGCCAGAACCCGTGTTTCTGGGTAAGAGATGACCATAGGGCCGAAATGGGCTTGATGTCGGAGGACCTGGAGAAACGGTTGACCTGGCTGGGAGGAAGAAGATGGGTCGCTTGGTGGATGTCGGAGCAGCGGGGGACTTCGCAGACGGGACGATGCGGGCGGTGACCGTCGAGGGGCGCGAGCTGCTGGTCGCCCGGGTGGGCGACGCGTACTACGCAGCCGACGAACGGTGCCCTCACATGGGGGGAAGGCTGTCCCAGGGCAAGTTGGAGGGCACGATCGTCACCTGTCCTCGGCACGGATCTCGCTTCGACCTGGCCGACGGGCGCATGGTCCGGTGGACCGACTGGTCGGGTCTCACCCTCACTCTGGCGAAGACATTCAAGTCGCCGCGGCCCATCAGAACCTATGCCACACAGGTACAGGCTGACCGTTTGACGGTGGAGCTCGAGTAAGGGGCGGGAACCGGTTGCGACCCGGGCGGCGGTCGTCGACCCGGGCGTCGGTGGCCGCGTTCGCGGCCTGGCCCGGGTGCTGGCGACGGCCGGGTATCAGCGGGGGCGTTCTTGGTCTGACCCGGGGTATCATTGACCAAGCTGCGGAGCGGCGCTCGGTCTGGTGGCCGGCCCGGTCTTCAAAACCGGTGTTGGGCGGTAGTCCCGTCCAGGGTGGGTTCGATTCCCATGCCGCTCCGCCAACTCCCTGGTCATCGGCGTACCAGCTTGATAATGTCGCTCACACGACCATTTCTCTTACCCGATAGCCAATAAAGGAGGACGGTATGCAGCTGACATTGGGCGACGACGAGGCCCAAGTACTTGCAGAGACGGTCAAGGGTCGCATAAACGCGCTGCTCATGAGCATAGCCAGGGCGGATTCACGTTCCTACAAGGACCAGCTCATCGCGGAAGGCAGTCTTCTCGAAGGCATCTACGAGAAGCTCGGATGCGCGCACGACGAGTGGAGCGAAGCCAAGAGCTGCGGCTTCGAGGCGGCGAAAAAAGCGGAATAGGCTTCGCTGGCTCAGTTGTCGAGCCCGCCTCCAGTGGGAGGGCGGCGTTACTCTACGAGGACGGAACGAGTGCGGGCCATCACGTTTCACTACAGTATGCCGCGGTGCGCATGCGCCCGGCTGGCGGGACTTGTGACGCCGCGTGCTTATGTGGGCCGCTTGGCCCCCACGCAGCTGGAGGACATCCCTCAGACCTCTCTGCCCGCCGAGGACTGGGTGCTTCTGCGCGTTATCAGGTGCGGCATCTGCGGCAGCGACGTCAAGCAGGTGTTCATGGAGGCCCACTTCGACAACCCCCTCACCTCCCTCATCAGTTTCCCTCAGGTGTTGGGGCACGAGGCCGTGGGGGTGATCGAGCAAGTAGGTCCAGGCGTGAGGCGGCGGCAGGTGGCTGAGCGGGTCGTCCTCAACCCATGGCTGGCCTGCACAGCGGACGGGGTGGTCGGGCGGGAATCCTCGCTCTCAGACCTCTTAGGACGGGCCGCCAGGGCTGGGTTGGCGGCCTCGCCTTCTGGGTAACTTTGGCTTGATTCAGTAGCGAATCCAGCAAGGAGCGGCCCGTGGCCGGACTTGCCCGGTGGTGCTACCGGCACCGCGTCATCGTCGTTGTCGCCTGGCTGGTAGTTCTCGTGTCCGTCATCGGCATCGCACGAGCGGTCGGCAGTGCCTACACCGACTCCTTCAGCTTGCCCGGAACCGAGTCCTCGCGTGGCCTTCAGCTCCTCCGTTCCGAACTTCCCCAGCAATCGAGCGACTCCGGCACGATCGTCTGGCACACCCCGGATGCCTCCGTGAACGACCCGGCGGTCAAGGCGAGCATCCAATCTCTGCTCGAGCAAGTCGCGGCAGCGTCGTCGGTCGCCTCAGTGAATGGCCCCTACGATCCGGCGGGGGCAGGACAGATCAGCAAGGACGCCAAGACCGCCTACGCGACCGTGACGTTTGTCGGACGGGGTTCGTCGCTGCCCAAGCAGGACGTTCTTCACGTTGTAGACCTCGTTCGCGCTGCCCGTGCCCCAGGCCTGCAGGTCGAGGCGGGTGGCCACGCCATCGAGCACGCCACCGAGGGCTCTCTGTCGAGCAGCATGGCCGTCGGGCTGATCGCGGCCGCCGTGATCATTCTGGTCGCTTTCGGCTCGTTCTTCGGCATGCTGCTGCCGCTCATCACGGCCGGGGTAGCGCTCGGCATGACGATATTCGGCATCGAACTGGTCTCCCATGCGGTCGGGATCAACTCCGTCGCTCCAACCATGGCCATCGTCATCGGGCTGGGTGTGGGCATCGACTACGCGCTCTTCATAGTCACCAGGTACCGTCACGGTCTCAAGATCGGGATGCCGCCAGAAGGGGCGGCCATGGAAGCGCTGAATACGGCCGGCCGCGCAGTGCTTGTCGCCGGCGGAACGGTCTGCATCGCACTACTAGGCCTGCTGGTGCTCCGCATGAGCTTGCTCGACGGCCTGGCCTACTCATCGGTCTTTGCTGTGGCGCTCACCATGGCTACCGCCATCACGCTCTTGCCTGCGCTCCTGGGCTTCATGGGCCCGCGGGTGCTCAGTCGTCGCGAGCGAGCACGACTGGCCAAGACGGGACCGCAGGAAGGCCACGGGGGCGGCTTCTGGCCACGCCTGGGAGGCTTTGTCTCCCGCCGCCCCGTGATCCTCGCGGTGAGCGCATCGATCCTGATGCTCGTTCTCGCCAGCCCCTTCCTTTCGCTGCGGCTGGGCCTGTCCGACGCCGGGAACGACCCTGCCTCCTCGACCACGCGCAAGGCTTACGACCTGCTGACCCAGGGCTTCGGCCCGGGCTTCAACGGTCCGCTGCTCCTGGTGGCGCAGTTGGGTTCGTCGGCCGACGCGGCCGCGCTTGAACGATTGACCCAGGCCCTCGAGGGCGAGGACGGCGTGGCTGCCGTCGTCCCCTTTCCCACCCAGCCGGGGGCGAAGGTGGCTATCGTCCAGCTCATCCCCACGACTTCATCTCAGGACGCGCGCACCGGTGACCTGATAACCCGTCTACGGAGCGACGTGATCCCGGCAGCCGAAAAGGGGAGCGATCTCCAGGTGCTCGTCAGTGGAGGCCCAGCGATCGCTCACGACTTCGCCGCCGCCGTCACCTCCAAACTGCCGCTCTTCGTCGGCGTCATCGTCGCGCTCGGTTTCCTTCTCCTGTTCGTCGCCTTCCGTAGCTTCGTGGTCCCCGCTACCGCCGCTCTTATGAATCTCCTCGCGGCCGCGGCCGCGTTCGGCGTCGTCATCGCCTTCTTTCAGTTCGGCTGGGGATCGGACCGACTGGGGCTGGGGCGGGCCGGGCCGCTGGAGGCGTTTCTGCCGGTGATCATGTTGGCCGTGCTTTTCGGCCTCTCCATGGACTATCAGGTGTTCCTCGTGAGCCGCATACACGAAGAGTGGGTCCATACGCACGACAACCGCCGTTCGGTCATCGCAGGGCAGGCCGCCACAGGACGCGTGATAACCGCGGCGGCCGCCATCATGATCTGTGTCTTTGTGGCTTTTGTCCTGGGCGGCCAGCGGGTCATCGCCGAGTTTGGCGTCGGACTCGCCGCCGCCGTTCTTCTCGACGCCTTCGTATTGCGGACCTTTCTCGTGCCGTCCCTGATGCATCTTTTCGGCAAAGCGAACTGGTGGCTTCCCCGCTCGGTCGATCGTCGCCTGCCCCATCTAGCAGTGGAGCCGGCCGAGGACACGAGGAAACACGAGAGATGACGTTCGCCTCAGCTTCGGCCTGCCAAAGGGGACGATCTGGTAGTCCCGTCCAGGGTGGGTTCGATTCCCATGCCGCTCCGCCGGGCCATTTGCGGGGATTTCTGCTTCCGCCGCCGGGTGCCAGAAGGACAAGAGCTGACTGTATGCGGCGGATTTGTCGTCATTTTGACGTGATTGAATCACATTCACATTCACATTCACATTCGGAAGTCAGCTATTTGGCTGTCGGACCGAGCTGCGCAAACGCCTTCTTCATCACTTCATCCAGCACAGTCGCAGTAAGCCTGTCCTGGCCTTCAAGAATGTGTCCGTACAGGTCTGCAGTAATCGACCCGCGAGGAGGTGACACGGTTGACTCCTTGTCTCTAAGCGAGCTCGAACAACTCTGCTCCCTCTCCCCGCCCGGGCGAGATAGTAAGATGGAAGGAGGAGCACGCGATTCCTCCGCGAGAAAGGAGATTCCTCAAGCGCGGAAGAGGTATAGGTGGCCCGGGCCGCCGAGCGATGAGGCGACGTGTCCGACGCAAAGTTCGACGGAGACGATCCTCGTCGGTGGAGCCGTGGTCCTGGCGGCCAGCGCCGGATCCAAGGCCGTCAAACTGAGCCAGCAGGATGCCCAGAAGATCGAAGAAGCGACCGGCATGCCCCCGGAGGACGAAGCGGCGCTCGCCGAATAGCGGGGCGACACCGAGGGCGATAGGCTCGATCCTGGTTGCCGATACTTGGCCGAGGTTGGGCGGGGCCCTCTTCCAACGAAGCGGAGGTGCGGAGTGAACGGAAAGAAGACTCAGAACCAGCCCAAGGTTTCGATGGGAGAAATAGCAGCCGAGGTGATCCAGGCCGCGCCCCCCAAGGTCGAGCACTTCACGGCCGAGGCGCGCGCGTCGATGGGGAAGGCGGCCCGTCAGCGGGCGCCCCTTGACAGCCACGCCGGGTGGACCCCTTCGAAGTACCGGGTCGACCCTATCTCCCTGCTCGAAGAGCAGGCCGAGACTCGGTTGCCCGAGCTGGTGCCCATCCGCTACGGCCGGATGATGGTATCGCCCTTCACGTTCTACCGAGGCGCGGCCTACATCATGGCTTCCGACCTAGCTTCTACTCCCCGTTCGGGCCTTCGGGTGCAGGCCTGCGGCGACGCCCACCTCATGAACTTCGGCGTGTTCGCGTCTCCCGAACGGGAACTCATGTTCGATATGAACGACTTCGACGAGACCCTTCCCGCCGCATGGGAGTGGGACGTGAAGCGCCTGGCGGCCAGCTTCGTAGTGGCGGCAAGGGACCGCGGCTTCGACACCAAACTGCGGCGCACGATCGTGCTCGTTGCGGTCCGCAGCTACCGGGAGGCCATGCGCAGTTTCGCTGCCATGAAGAACCTCGAGGTCTGGTACTCCAAGCTGGATATGAACTCGGTAGTGACGCGCTTGCGCGAAAACGTCGACCCGAAGATGGCGGCCCGACTCGAGGCCCAGCTGGACAAGATCCGCGGCAAGAACAACCTGCGCGCCTTTGAGAAGCTGACTATCGCCACCGACGGTGAGCCCCGCATCGTAAGCGATCCCCCGCTGCTCGTCCCCCTTGCGGAGCTCATGCCCGATCTGCAGCGAGACGAATTCATTCAGCTTATCCGCGCCGTGCTCCGTTCCTACCGCCGCACACTGCAGGGGGATCGACGCCGCCTACTCGAGAGCTACCGCGTGGTGGACGCGGCGCGCAAGGTGGTCGGTGTCGGGAGCGTTGGCACCCGCGCGAACGTGGGCCTCTTGCTCGGCCGGGATGACCAAGACCCTCTCTTCTTGCAGATGAAAGAAGCCCAGGACTCGGTCCTTGCCCCCTTCGCAGGCAAGAGCCTTCACTCAAACCAGGGTCAGCGCGTGGTCGAAGGCCAGCGTCTCATGCAGGCGACCAGCGACATCTTTCTCGGCTGGGTACGGCAGATCGGGATGGACGGGAAGCAGCACGACTACTACGTCCGCCAGTTGTGGGACGCCAAGGGCTCGGCCGACCCGGCGGTCATGTTGCCGAAGGGCTTCGAGGTCTATGCGCGCGTGTGCGGCTGGACGCTCGCCCGAGCCCATGCCCGCTCGGGGGACAGAATCGCTATTGGGGCGTACCTAGGCAAGAAGGACACCTTCGACCAGGCCGTCGCCGACTTCTCCGAGGCTTACGCCGACCAGAACGAGGCCGACTACCAGAGCCTCGTCGAGGCCGTGCGTAGCGGTCGGATCATCGCCCAGGAAGGGGTGTAGCCGACGGACCAACCGACTGCGAACCCTTGGCCAACTGTGCCCCGAGGGTCGCAGGCGTTATGCCGACAGGAGAGCGGCGGCGGCCTACGCTGAGGCCGAGCTGCCGCCACGAGGGAGCCTTTCGCGCATGGCCTGCGTCAGATAACCTGTTCGAGGGGGAGCCCTGCTAGGCAGGGCTGAGACCAGGGGGACCGGCGATGAGGGGAACCAGAACTGGTAGCCCAGCACTGCTGCTCGTCATCGGCATCTCACTTCTTACGATGCTTTTTCTCTTCGGCTGCGGATCCGGCGGTTCAGAAAGGTTGGGAACTGCCTCCACCGTAACCACGTCCGGAGTGCCGTCTACCTCCTCTTCGCCCTCCCCGACCTCGACCTCACTCTCAGAGGCCCCGCCCCTACCAGATGTCATGCCGGCCGATTTCGGCTTCGTGGCCGCCTACGGAGTGACAGCCAAGAATGTGCTCGACACCTTCGCCGGGACCTTCACCAAGGACATCATCAGCCCCAAACCAAACCCGACGGCGGAACTTCGCTTGACCCCAGAGGAGCTCGCCACCCTTTACCAGGACCTCGTCGATATGGGCATCCTCGACTACCCGTCTGTATTTCGGCCTGAGCTGGAGAACCAGTCGGGCACCATGATGATGGTGCAGCCCTATAAGACCTACCTGCTGACGATCCGGGCGGGCGGCAACGAGAAGCACATTTCCTGGGAGGACGCCAACCAGATGAGCACCCCGAGGGCGGAAGCCCTGCGCGACTGGTTCACGAAGCTCCAGCAACTGATCGAGGCCACGCCTGAGTACCAGGCCATGCCGCCGGCGGAGGGTGGTTACCTGTAGCTGCTGGGTGCGGCGGAGTATTTCGGCGACGTGGACGGCTATCTCTACGCGTGAAGTAGGTTCAGCTCTGCCTGATTACCGGCGGAAGCTGCGGCCGTGGCAAAGGGAGGGCCTGTGGCGGTCCCGGACGATGCCCCCACCTGGCCCTCGCCTCCCGGAAGTGACACCCGCCCCGCCGGACTCGCTGGATCAGCGGCTACTTCCGCCCTCCGTTTGCAGCCGTGCAGTTCTACGCTGGAGGTTCTTCGCCAGCCGGCTGGAGCGTCTTCTCGATCTTGGTCAGGTCGTAGCCCTTGTCGGCGATGAGCTTGAGGAGGTCCCCGTACAGCACGTCATCCATCTGGGGCGTGCGGCTCAGTATCCAGAGATAGTTCCGGCCTGGATGTCCGACGATCGCCCATCGGTAGTCCTCATCGAGCCCGATGATCCAGTAGCTCCCCCAGAAGGGCCAGAAGAAGGTGACCTTGAGCTTGGCGTTGGTTGTCCTATCGACGACCCGGGCCTTGCCGCTCGCCTTGCGGATCTTCCCGTCCAGCGTTCCCTCCAGGCAGGTGTTGACCACCTGGATATCCCCATCTTTGCGGAGCGAGTACTCGGCCGTCGATCCGACACACCCCTTCTGAAAGCGTTGCGGGATGGCCGCGATCTCGTACCAGGTCCCGAGGTATCTCTGCAGGTCCACATAGCGGACGGCCTCCAGCGGTTTCATCTTCTGGGCGCCCCCCGTCGACGCCATCTCAGGCCCGAACCTCGGCCGATCCCTGGATCAACGCCACAATGGCCTCTACCATGTCTTCGGGGGTGCGCCCGACAGCGACTCCGGCCTCTTCCAAAGCCTTGATCTTCTCTGCAGCGGTGCCGTAGCCACCGGAGACGATGGCCCCGGCGTGTCCCATCCGTTTGCCCGCAGGCGCCGTCTTGCCCGCGACGAAAGCGACCACCGGCTTCGTGAACTCTCTGGCGATGAAGCCGGCCGCTTCCTCCTCGTCCGTCCCGCCGATCTCCCCTATGAGGGCGACGACCCTGGTCTCGGGGTCTTTCTCGAACAAAGTAAGGATCTCGACGAAAGACGATCCGACGATGGGATCGCCGCCGATACCGACGGAGGTGGACTGGCCGATCCCTCGTTTGGTGAGCTCGCTCACCAATTCGTAGGAGAGGGTGCCGCTTCTGGAGACCACACCCACCGGACCGGGGGTGTAGAAATCATACGGGGTGATCCCCACGTTTGACTGCCCAGGCGTTATCAGCCCGGGACAGTTGGGACCGAGGAGAAGGCAGCCCTTCAGTCGCGCGTAGTGATAGGCCTTGACCACGTCCAGGGCGGGTATGCCCTCCGTTATGCAGACGACCAGATGAATGCCGGCGTCGACCGCCTCCACGATGGCATCCACGGCAAACGCGGCCGGCACGAAGATGGTCGAGGTGGTAGCACCGGTGGCTGCGACAGCCTCACTGACGGAATCGAAGACCGGGATCCCTGCGACGTTCTCCCCGCCCCGAAGCGGCGTCACCCCGGCGACAACCTTGGTGCCGCACGCGAGCATCTGACGGGCCTGGAAGGCGCCTTCTCGCCCGGTGATGCCCTGGACAAGGACGCGCGTGTCGGAGTCGATCAGGATGCTCACGTGGCCGCCTTCTCGAACTGGTCGGCCAAGCGGATGGCCATCTCCGCGGCCTGCGAGGTGTTCTCGGCCAACTGCACGTTCGCCTCCTCCAGGATCCTCCTGCCTTCCTTCTCGTTCGTCCCCACGAGACGGACGACGATGGGTACGGTCGGCTGGAGCTCCGCCAGACCGGCGACTAGGCCCTGCGCGAAGACGTCACACCGCGTGATTCCACCGAAGATATTGAAGAGGATGACGCGTACGTTTCTATCTGCGAGCACGATCCGCAGGGCTGGCGTGACCTCCGCCGCTTTGATCCCACCACCGAAATCAAGGAAATTGGCCGCCGCGCCGCCGTGGGCTTGTATCACGTCCATGGTGGCCATCGCCAGACCGGCACCGTTCACTACGCAGCCAATGGTCCCGTCCAGCCTGACATAGTTCACGCCGAACTGCCTGGCCCTTGCTTCCAGAGGCTCCTCCTCCCCCGAGTCCCGCATTTTGGCCAGTATCGGATGCCGGAAGAGAGCGTTGTCATCTATGACCATCTTGGCGTCAAGCCCCACGAGGAGCCCGTCCGTGGTCAGAGCCAAGGGGTTGATCTCTACGAGCGAGCAATCATTGTCCAGAAAGGCAGCGAGCAAAGACTTGGAGATCGAGGCGAAAGAGCGGGCCTGGTCTCCTCTCAGCCCGACACCGGTGGCCAGCTGGAGCGCCTGGTAGTCGGCCAGACCCATGAACGGATCGGCTGTGACCCGGACGATGCTGTCGGGAGAGTCCCGCGCTGCCTGCTCGATGTCGATGCCGCCTTCGCAGGCGCCCATGAGGGTCACGCCCTTCTTGGGGCGATCGAGGGTGGCGCCGAGATAGAACTCCTTGGCTACGGCGACCGTCTCGGTCAGGAGGACTTTGCGGACCTTGTGCCCGCTGATGGTCGTCCCCAAAAGAGCCTCGGCGCACTCCAACACCTGTTCGGGCGTATCGGCCAGTGTCACCCCGCCGGCTTTGCCGCGGCCACCGAGGTGCACTTGGGCCTTCACCGCGACTCTGCCCCCGAGGCGGCGGGCTATGGCTTCAGCTTCTTGGGGAGAGTAGGCGACAGTGCCCGGCGGGAAGACCAGCCCGTAGGGGGCCAAGATCTCCCGTGCCTGGTACTCGTGGAGGTTCATCCTCTAGCGAGCTCCGGTTCCAGGCTCGGAGGAGCCAATATCAGCGGCGCCGTCAGCGGCGCTGGCTACCACGGGCGTCACCTCGATCGAAGGGGCCTAGCTTTGCTTGCTTGTAGTATAAACCACCGAGTGGCCGCGGCCACTCCCTTCCGCCGATCACGAGCGGTGTCCCGCGCGTCCTGCCCAGAGACGCACGTCCGGATGCCGCTTGAAGTGCTCCACCATCTCCCTGAGGTCCGTGCCGGTCACTTTGACGCGGGGGATGTGCAAGGGGCGAAAATCCGGCGAGAACGGGGAAGGACACGGTCCACCTCCTACCTCGACCACCGCGCGGTAGTCGTACGCGGCGCCCTGGTAGGCGCCTGTGAAGATACTGTCGCTTTCCGGGTAGGCGCCGTACGGGGGCGCCAGGCTTTCCACCTCATATCCGCCGCCGATCATGTCCTCCAGCATCACCTTCGACAGCGCCAGTTGCCTACGTGCTTCTTCGGCCGTGATCTCGTTCAACCGCAGGTGCGAGATAGTGTGGCTTCCCACCTCGTAGCCCCACTCGACCAAGTTCCTCAGCTTCTCTGACTTCTGCTCGGGTTGGCCGAAGACGACACGTTCGGAAGCCTCGGTGTCCAACAGAGGGAAGAACGTCGCGCGGGAGGCCCAGTCCCCCTCAGCCACCGCGGTCTGCATGATCCCCACTGCACACTCGGGATCTAGACTGCCGTCGGACAACAGCCGGTACTGCCCCGGGGTAGAGTCGTCGAAGGTGAGGACAACAGGGGATCTCCCGGCGGGCACGTCCACACGACCGTGGGCCAGATCGCGCAGGTTGATGGGGTAGTAGCCCTTGCTCTTGAGCAGCGCGATGTCCTCGCGGAACTCCGCCGGAGTGCGCGTCCACTCCGGCCGCGTGACATCCGCGGCGATGATGTGGTACATGAGCACCATGATCCGGCCGGTTTCGCGCATGTCCGGGTCCGTTTCCTCGCCTGTGCTCGCCGGGTAGGTGCCGGTCCACCGCGCATGGCCCCATCGGGAGCTGCAGCGAGCGTGGCGAGACCCTGGGTTTCGCGTAGCCCACGGAATACTCTTGAAGGCATGCTTCGGGCCGAGGCAACGCCCAGACCGTCGCGTCGCGACGCTGTCAAGGTGATTCGCGAGGGCGCAGAAGAGGAATCTAGAGCGTCGACCCGGGGCGGACGTGCACGATAGGGGAGGACCGGGGTGACTCCCCCCATTCCTCCAGGATCGCTTCGTTCGGTATGGGGAGAGGCTGAGCTCCCATGATCTGGCAACTACGCTCGTACACGCAATCCACTTCATGCCTGCAATCGCCGGTGGCAACATCAAAGGGCGCATGGCAGAAGTAGCAGCAGAGGGTCCGGAGATCCCACCACTCCATCTTGGCCACGCGCTCTACCACGTTGCGCATACGGCGCCAATCCCAGGCCAGGTTCTCCACTTCCGCGGACAGCTTCTCAACATCTCGAGGGCTAGGGCGTTCCATTCCCGTTCTCCGTGGCCGAGATACTTCCAGGACGACCGATGCGTCGTTCGTCCTTGCGATTCATATCGGCAGAAATGGCCGCGAGGAAAAGACGGACGCCGAAAAGAACGGCTCAAGGCGGCCAAGACTCCATTTCGAAACGAGTTCCAAGCGGTATGGGGCGAGGGGAGTGGTGCCCGGAGACCTCTTCCTCCGCCGGAATCGTCGACGTGAGGCGGCTATTCCATATCAGATGAACAGGTTGACGTTCGCCTCGTCGGCTTCGCCGAGATAGGCGGCAACGCCCTCGTATTCGACGCCGTCGAGCAACTCTTCTTTTTTGAAGCCCATCATGTCCATGGTCATGGTGCATGCCACCAACTTGACGCCTTGCTCCCTGGCGCTCGCGAGCAGGTCTTCGAGCGGCATGGCGCCTTCCGCCTTCATGACTATCTTCATCATGGGGACGCCCATGCCGGCAGAAGTTCATCTTCGAAAGCTTCAACTTGCCGACGCCGCGAGGCATCATCTTGCCGAACATGACCTGCAGGAAGCTCTTTCCGGAGACCTTGATCTTCTCCGGCTTGCGGAGGAGGTTGAGGCCCCAGAAGGTGCAGAAGATGGTCACGTCGTCACCCATGGCGGCGGCGCCATTGGCGATGATAAGGGCCGCCATCGCTTTGTCGAAGTCGCCGCTGAAAAGGATGATGGTCTTCTTGGTGGTGTCCACTTCTCTTTCCTCCTCCTATACGGTTCTTCGACGTGTGATCCTGCGGATCTAGGCGACCGGTTCGGTCTGGGTGTCGCCCGGCATACCCTCGGTCGCTGGCAGCGGCGCGATCTGCTCACGCAGCACCGAGAAATACATGGCCAACGGGCGATAGGCCATGTGCGACCACTTGCTGAACGGGCACTTCCAGCCCAAGCATTGGGACCACCGCCATGAGATGCACGACATACGAGACGTTTGCGGCCACGTCGGCGCCCCACGGTGCAGCACGTGCTGTAGGATGCCCGTCGCCGCCACGATGATCAGGAGAACGAGGAACATCCAGTCGCTCTCGTGCGAGTGCCTGTAGTGCTCCTCCACCTTCTTGATCCGGCCGCGCAGCGCATAGATGGTCGCGCCCAGCAGCCCGACGCTCGCCAGATAGCCAAACGCGTGCACACGCCAGTCGATCTCGGGACCGGACCACATGCGATCGAGGAAGAACATGATGAGCATGAGCATGGTCACGTAGCTGAGCATAAGCATCAGGTGCAGGATCCACGGCCGTTTCTGTTGCACTGCGCGTAGCGCTTCTGAGTCATGAAGTGGAGCGGGAAGAGATAGAGAGCCCTTGACGTACGCCAAGGGCGGTAGCCGCCCCGTGCGGGACCCGCCCACCGTGTCGCGCCCCAGCGTGAACCACCACATGCGGGCGCAGTTGGGAAGCAGAAAGGCAAGGAGAAAAGCCGCCAGGAGCCAGTCGAAGATGTGGATGGTGCTCGCCGGCAGGAAAGCGTCGGGCCCGTGTACTGGTGGATGTCGCCCTGGAGGAGGCCGAAAAGGTGAAACCAAGGCCGGTGAGGAGCGCCACCACCACCACGGCGATGATCTCGGTCTACGGGCGCCGGTAGAACATCCGGCCGATGCCGGTGAAGTCGTAGCGCGAGGTCAACCAGCGGCGCAGGCTCATCATGGTCTCGCCCGGTTGGGCCTCCCGCGGGCACTCCGTCGAGCACTCGCCGCAGTAGTAGCAGAGCCAGGGCTCGAGGCTGCTCTCGAGCTTCTTCTCCATGCCCATCTGGAGGGCGTGCATGCACTTGCGCGGGAAGTTGTACGACTGGTCGATGAGCGAGCAGGTCGCCGTGCAGTTACCGCAGTTGTAGCACTTCTGCACATCCTCGGCTCCGTAGAGAGCCAAGTCGTCGATGAAGCCGGGATTCACCCTGGTGGTCATGGTTCGTCTCTCTCGATCGCCTGGTATCGGAAGTAGCCCTCGTCGGTGACCTCTTTGACCTCGCGCCACGTAGCCGTATTTGCGCATGCCCATCACCCAGAAGGTCACCTCGAAGGTGGGCCTACCTAGGCCTTCCGCGATCTCGGGGATGGTAAGGGGCTCGGTCGGCGAGCAGCCTCAGGATGCGGCCCCGCATGAGGTGCTCGTCACGGATGACCTCGCGGACCTCGCGGTTCTGGGAGCGGCTCATGCCGGCGACGCCTGGCATCGGTAGCGCTCATGCCGGTACCTCCGCCGGCTCCTCCGTCCAGCAGGCCGTCGATCATGGCCCGGATCTGCGCGTCGGTGTAGCCCTCCAGGTCGATGGCGTCCTTGGGGCAGACCGGCACGCAGCCCCCGCAGCCCTTGCAGGCGGTCTTGTCGATGAAGGCGACGGCCTTGCCGTTCTCGTCGATCTGCCGCGGCGCTTCGTAGGGGCAGGCCTCCAGACAGAGGCCGCACCAGGTGCAGTCGTCGGTGTCGACCATGGCGACCAGCGGGTCCAGTTCCGCATAACCGCGCTTGAGGATGGAGGCGCTCTGGGTCACCGCGGCTAGGCCCGAGGCCACGGCTTCGGCGGAGTTCCTCGGGCCTGGCAGGCGCCGCAGATGTACACGCCGTCGACCACGGTCTCGACCGGGCGCAGCTTCGGATGGATCTCGTTGAAGAAACCGCCTCTACCCACCGGCAGCTTGAGGGTCTTGATCAGCTCCGTCGTTGGCCCGCGGCACCATGCCGGTGACCAGGACCACGAGGTCGGCCGGGATCTCCACCTCTTCGCCCTCGCTCGAGAAGGTCGCGGGTGGTCACGAGCAGCTTTCCGCTCTCCGGGTCGCGCGCGCACCGCCGGCGGCTCGTCGTCGGGCACCTTGACGATAGACAGAGCCCTTGTTCAGGGACTCGTCGTAGAGCAACTCGTACTTGCCGTAGGTCCGTACGTCGCGGTGCAGGTGGTATTGGTGCACCTTTCCCGGTTTGGCCGCCACCTGAGTGAGGCGTGCACGGCCGCGGTGCAGCAGTAGCGGGAGCAGTACTCGTTGGGCGCTCTCCACGTCGGCATCCTGCCGGCTCCCGACGCAGTAGATGTAGGCCATGGTCCCGACCGGCTTCCCGCCGATACTGAAGGGACCCTCTCTCTACGTCGACGAGCCGCTTGAACTCGGGGAGCGTGACCACGCCATCGAGGCCGTAGCCGAACTCATCCTCGGCTACCTGGTAGGCGTCGAAGCCCGTGGCCACGATGATCGAGCCCGACCTGCACCGTGATGGTCTCGGGTCGCCGGCGTTCTCCGCCGGCTTCTCGCGGCTCACCTGTATAGGCGACCTCGTAATTGCCGAAACTGCCCGGCCTTGCCGACCACCTCGGCATTCGTGAACACGGTGATGTCGGGGTGCTCGCGGACCTTGTCCATCAACCGGCCGATCAGCTCTCGGCCGTTCTTGCCGTGCGGGTACATCTCTCCGAAGCCGCCCGCCCAGCCGCCGAGCTGCTCTTCCTTCTCCACGAGAAAGACGGCCAGCCCGATCTCGGCCAAACCCAGGGCGGCCCTCAGACCGGCTATGCCGCCCCCGATCACCACCGCCTTCGGGACCGTCTCGACGACGATCGGCTCGAGAGGAACGGTGAGGCGGGTGCGGCCGATGCCGGCCTTCACCAGCTGGGAGGCCTTGCGGGTGGCGCCTTGGTAGTCGTCGGTATGCGTCCAGGAGCATTGCTCCCGGACGTTCACCTGGGTGTATTGGTAGGGGCTGAGCCCGGCCCGCTTCGCGACTTCCCGGAAGGTGAAGGTGTGCAGCTTTGGCGAGCACGAAGCCACCACGATGCCATCGAGGTTCTGCTCCTTGATGTCCTTGATGATCTCCTGCTGGCTGGCGTCGGAGCAGGTGAACATGGCCGTCTTGGCCACGACCACGTCGGGATCGGACTGGACGGAGGCCACCACTTTGTCCACGTCCACATAGTCGGAGATGTTGCCCCCGCAGTGGCAGACGTAGACCCCGATGCGCCGCTTGCCGCCGGTCGTCGCTTGGCCTGCTGCGTCGCCGGCCATCGCGGTGTCGCTCGCGCTCATCGCGCCGTTGGTGCTCGGCGTCGGTCATGGCGCCACCCTCGCCTTCTCGAGGTGAGCCGCGGCTTGAGCCACTGCGGCGCCCGCGTGAAGGATGGAGTCGGGGATGTCCTTGACCCCGGAAGCGGAGCCCGCGACGTAGACGCCGGGGATGTTAGTCGCCCCGGGGTTCAGGTCCTCCTCCGGCTCTCCCACGTAGAAGTAGTCGTCCAACTCCAGCTCGCCATCGGGGAAGAGCCGACGCAAGCCGTCGCTGGGGCGGACGCCGACCGCAAGCACGACGAGGTCGTGCTCGGCCTCGACTGAGCGCCCCGTTTTCGATGTCCTCGTAGCGCAGGACCAGGTTCCCATCCTCCTTCTCCGTGATCTCGGCCACGCGACCCTTAACGAAGTTGGCCCCCATGGCCTTGGCCTGCTCGTAGAACTCGTTGTAGCCCTTGCCGACCGCGCGGATATCCATGTAGTACACGGTGACGTCTGCCAGCGGTAGGGCCCCCATGATCAATTGGTTCTGCTTGATCGAGTACATGCAGCAGATGCGCGAGCAGAGCGGGTTGTCCACCGTCTCGTCGCGGGAGCCGGTGCAGAGGATGTAGGCTATGCTGTCGGGCACTTTGCCGTCCCCCGGTCGCAGGACGCCGTTGTAGGGGCGGGTGGGAGCCAGGAGTCGGTCCATCTGCATCCCGGTGATGACGTTCTTGTACTTGCCATAGCCGTATTGCGGCTTCAGGTCGGCCGGGAAGAGCGTGTAGCCGGTGGCCACGATGACCGTGTCCACCTCGGCCTCCGATCTCGCTTCCCTGCATGTCCAGATGGATACACTCGGGCGGGCAGATCTTGACGCACTGCTGGCATTCGGAGCACACCCCGCAGTCCAGGCAGCGGCTCGCGCTCTGGAGCGCCTCTTCTTCGGTCATGGTCTGCTCGTCCGGGTAGAACTCGCCCGGCGACCAGTTTCCCGGTCTCGCGTTGGAGCCGGCGGCTCGATCCGGCTGTAGGTCGATTGCCTCGCCAGAACTGTCTCCTTGTCCACGGTCGGGAGCGTGCCGTCGAACAGGGCAGGGTCGAAGAGCCTGTCCTTGGAGCCAGCGATCGAGCATGAAAGCCGCCCGGCGGCCTTGCCCCGCGGCTGATGTGATCATCGAGGGCCCCAGAACGACGTCACCTGCCGCGAACACGTAAGGCACGCTGGTTTGCAGCGTCCCTTCGTCAGCTTGAATGGTGCCGCTGCTGTTCACGGGCAGCCCGAATGCGCCGGAATCCGGCCTCATGCCGGCGGCGACGATCACCGCGTCACAGGTCAAGCTCCCCGCGGTGCCGTCAGCGTACTTCGGGCTGAACCGTCCTTTGTCGTCGTAGACCGATACGCAACGCATGAGATCGACGCTGCGCACTGAATCCTCGCCCCCGAAGGCGCGCACTCCGCACGAGTTCTTGAAGGTGACTCCTTCGGCTCGTGCCTCTTCGACCTCTTGCGGGTGAGCAGGCATCTCCTGGAGCGATTCGAGACTGAGCTGCTGGACAGATCGAGCGCCATGTCGTAGCGCAGTACGGGCGACGTCGATGGCGACGTTGCCGCCGCCGATCACCACGACCCGCTTGTCCTGCACGTCGAGTTCTTCGCCGAGTTTGGCGGCCTTCAGGAAATCGGCGGCGCGCATGACGCCGGGCAGATCCTCCCCGGGGACCCGCAGCCTGGTGGCCTGATGGGTGCCTATGGCAAGGAGCACGGCATCGTAGCCCTCAGCCTTCAGGGCCTCGAGGTCGTCCACACGGGAATCGGTCAGGATAGTCACGCCAAGGTCGGTGACGTTGGCCACGTCTTCGTCCACGACTTCGTTCGGTAGGCGATAGGGAGGCAGAGCCAAGCGCAGCATGCCGCCGGGCTGGGATGCCGCCTCGAGTATCGTGACCTCGTACCCCTTGCGCGCCAGATGCCAAGCCGCCGTCAGACCGGCCGGTCCGGATCCCACTATCGCCACCTTCTTGCCGTTGGGAGGAGCGACCTCCACCGGAGTTCTGTCTTTGGCGTAGTGGGTGTCGGCGATGAATCGCTTCAGCCTGCGGATGGAGAGCGAGCCTTCCAAGCTGCCGCGGGTGCACTCCTCTTCACACGGCGCGTAGCAGGCTCGACCCAGGCTGCCGACCAGCGGCGTGGCCTCACATACGAGTTCGAAAGCCTTCTCATATTGACCGCTGCGGATAAGCGCTATGTAGCCGTGAGGTTTGATCCCTGCCGGACAGGAGGCCACGCAGGGTGACGTCCCCGCTCGTTCGATCACGGCCTTCTTCGGCACCGCTTGTGGGAAGGCGATGTAGGCCGCTCGCCGAGAGACCATATCGGCGTTGAACTCGTCCGGCACCGCCACGTTGCAGACCATCTCGCACATGCGGCACCCCGTGCACGCGACAATGTCGACAAACCGGGGCTTCTGACGGATCTTCGCCCGGAAACCGCCGTTCTCCCGCCGGATACCGTCGACCTCCGCGTACGTGAGGACCGTTACATTCGGATGGTGGATCGTGGCCCCCATCTTGGGAGTGGAGATGCAACTGGCGCAGTCGAGCGTGGGAAAGACCTTGCTGAGCAAGATCATCCTCCCCCCGACGCTCGCTTCCTTCTCGACGACCAGCACCTGGTAGCCCATGTCACCCAACTTCAGGGCCGACTCCATGCCACCGATGCCGCTACCGACCACCAAAGCGTCGTACTTCATGCCGCCTCCACTCCGGACGGCTTCCCTGAGGGGCCAAGTCCCGCGAGAGCAGCCGAGAACTCGCGCATGTAGTTGGTGAACGGCTCGGCGCAGACGGAGCAGATGGCCGCCATCTTCACACGCCTTGCGTCGTGACCCTGCTCCACGAGCAACGTCTGGGCGTCGGTCATGATCTTGGCCGTCCGCTCGCTGCAGTCAGGGAGATAGGCGCACTCCTCGCCATCCGCGGCGATGAACACCCCGTCGAATCCCTGCTGGACGGCATAGAGTATCCAGCCGGGCTTGATTCCACTCGTGCAGGGGACACTGATGACTACCACGGTAGGTGAGTAGTGCATGTGCGAGCTGCCGGCCAGGTCGATGCCCGGGTCGGAGATGTTGTTGGTCGAGAAGACCAGTATTTTCGGCGTGAAGCCCTCGCCTTCGGACCACTTCGGGGTCCCCGATGCCTACTTCATTTTCCTGACGAACAGCTTCATATAGCCGGGCTCTTCAACGAAACCCAGATACTCGTGCCCCACCTTCTTGGCCCAGGCAGGCAGGTCCTTCTGGGTGCCCGAGTCGGTGGCGAGGACTTCCATGATCTCCCCTACCTTGACATCGGCCATGCCCTTTTTGGCCGCCAAGATCGGGCCGGGGCAGGAGGTGCCTCGAGCGTCCACGACCTTCTGGCCCTGAAGTGAGCTGAGGTCGGTTGCTGCGGCGCCGGGCTCTGTGGTCATTTCTTCTCTCCTTTGCGAGACGAGTTTTGTTCTGGATGCGCTAGTGCTGACTGCGATCTCCCGGGCGCTCTGAGCTGGGAGCGTCCAGCAGTTCTGCGGCGAGAAGGGATTGGCCCTCCTCGCGATGCTGCTCGAACAAGGCCTGGCGGATGAGCGTGCACGCCTGGATGAACTTCGGGTTCGCGATCGAGTAGTAGACTGTCTGGCCATCCTTGCGCGAGCGGACAAGCTGCCGCTGCCTCAGGATGCGCAAGTGCTGGGAGGCATTGTGTACTGAGATGTCGAGGCCCACCGCGATCTCACCCACGGACCTTTCACCCTCTCTGAGCGCGTACATGATCGCCAAGCGATGCTCGTTAGCCAGCGCTTTGCAGAGTTCGGCATGCATGGCAAAGAAGGATCGGGGATCGGGAGACGACGTCCCGCCGTTGTCACCGCCGTAGTTATTGCTGTCATCCTGTATTTGCATGTTTGCTTATATACTTGATCAGAAGCCTGGTGTCAAGTTCAGGTGTCTCTCATAGGATTCTGGTTATCGCATGAGCCCCTCGATTCGTCCCGACGACAACGGGCTCGAGGCTCGGTTGAGTCTATTGACAAGCGAGCCTCTGCGTCCTAGTGTTGGGCGCGCTGACTATGCAGCTTTCTGATGCATGTCGGTAGGGAGCCGAGTCCTGAGGGGGCGAGGTACTTTGTGCTGCGGCTGGATGGGCCTGCTTTCGGCGAACCGCCGGATCACAGGAACAGCGAGCGAGCCGCAGCTTGAGTATCGAACGATCGTTCCGCCGCCTGACCGGCTTTCATACCTTATGCGGGCGCGCCCGAGACTGGAGAGGAGACAGGGATGGGTAGTAGGACGTTACGCTTGCTGCTGATCATCAGTGTGCTGGCCGCGCTGCTGGTGCTGGTGGTCGGAGGGGCAGCCATCGCAGTGCAGAAGGCCGGTGGCGGCGGGGCGGCCCCGACGGATATCGCCCAGGCGGTCAGATCCCTCGGTATGTTCAGCGATTCAAAGTGGACCGCTCACTACCGGGCGCCGCGGGAGGAACAGATCGAGCTGCTCCTCAAGCTTGAGGGCATCTCCCTGGCCGGTCCGGAGATGAAAGCTGCTGCCGTCCAGGTGTTCCGGCAGGAATGGGCTAAGCGCAATCCCACGACCCCGAACCCCAAGAAACTACGGCAGTTGCTGGAAGGCGAGTGCTCGCACAAGCCCGCCCCGTGGACTGGGCCTCAGATCATGAGCCTGGCAGTACCGGTGGAGTTCCCCAACAGCGAGACATTCGATTGGTACGGGACGCCTATCACCGGCGTAGGCCCACTTCACAACCAGATCCCGGCTCCCGGCCCGCGTGACAACAACACCGTCTGGTATGACAATGCGACGCCGAAGCTGTACAACGAACTGTATTTCGGCGTAGGACCGAAAGCCGGCGTGATCATCAAGCACCCGAATCTGGGCACGGTAGACCTGCGCGGCAGCACCATGGCCAACTACTACCTCGAGCAATCCGAGGGTAGGTTCGTGCCCAAGGGCGAGGTTTATCCCAAGTGGCTGCAGGCCGCGCACCCCGAAGCCTGGTACGGCGCCGACAACGAGAGCGGGAGCAACAACAACATTCGCGCTGCGGACCTGGTGCGGGAGGCCGTGGATGCGATAAATGCGGACGACCCGAACTTCCCGTGGCAGAACTACGATGGCAACGCTGACGGCGTCGTGGACAACTTCACCGTCATCCATGCCGGCATGGGCCAGGAGGGGGGCGGTGGCCAGCAGGGTGAGTTCGCCATCTGGTCGCACGCGTCTGCCATCGACTACCCGAGCGGCAAGCTTGCCTGCGCCGCTGGGACGCACGGCGCCACCCGCGATATCTACGTGCGCGAATACAGCATGGACCCGGAGAACCTGGACGTGGGCGTCATCGCCGAGGAGTTCGGCCATGCGGCCTTCGGCCTGCCCGACATCTACACCACCGATGCCCAGGCCTCGCCTTCCAACTGGGCGATCTTCGAGTCCGGCTCGTGGAACGGCCCGCTGGGCGGCATGCAGCCCGCGCCGTTCCCGCTTGTCTTCCGCTATCTCATCGGCTGGGCCAAACCGGTCGAGCTTGACTACACCACCAGAGCGACCACCGCCAAGGTCGGCCAGCTCTCGCTCCGTCCGAGCAACACCCAGCAGGGGATCAAGATCAACCTGCCGGACCAGGTGCTCGATACGCCCAATCCGTTGGGCACAGGACAGGCCTGGTGGTCCGACCAGGCCGACCTGGCGGACTTCTACCTGGCCCACGACTTCGACCTGACGGCAGCCACAGCGCCGGTCTTCTCCTTCGCCAGCTCCTGGAGTTTTGAGCAGGATTATGACTACGGCTATTTCGAGGTCTCTGACGATGGCGGAGCCAACTGGACCAAGCTGCCGGACATGGACGGGGTCTTTGTGGACGATGGCATGGGCAATCTGGGTGTGAATGGCGAGGGCCAGGGCACCCTGTACTTCGACCTGAGTGCCTACGCCGGCAAGACGATCACGCTGCGCCTGCATTACACCAGCGACGTCGGCGTGCAGTGGGCCGGCTGGTTTGCGGACGACTTCTCGCTTGTAGACGGCGCAGCCACGCTGTTCTCCGACGACGTGGAGAACCCACCCAACGGCTGGACGACCAATCACTTCGTGATCGTGCCGCTGACCCGGATCTACCCGCTCTACTACATGGCGGAATGGCGGAACAGCAGTGGCTTCGACCGCGGCCTGAAGTATCCCTATACGACGATCTACAGCAACGATGCGACGACCGAGTGGCAGGTCGATCGCTGCCCGTACACGGTGCCAGGCATGCTGCTGTGGCTGAGGAACGCGGCTCAGGGTTACGACTACACTCTCTACAACTCCTTGTACGATCCGCCCAGCTTCGGCCCGAAACACGCTCTGCTGATCGTCGACAGCCACTATTGGCCCCTGGAGTGGGAAGACATGGGCACGACCGGCGTGCACCTGCGGTTGAACTCTCGGGCCCAACCGGGCAACGCCACGTTCACCCTGCAGAACACCACACCGTTCACCGCGCGCCGGGCAGACGCGGAAGGCAATATCTTGGAGACCAAGACGTTCTCACCTTTGCCACCCGTGTCGCAATTCCACGACTCGCTGGGCTACTACCCCGGCCTGAGGTATCACTTCGACCCTGATCCCGACAACGAAGGCCTGTACTTCTGGGATGCCGTCGCGGGCCTCGTGGTGCCGGCCCAGGATAGCTACACGACCGGGATCACGTGGGATGACAAGACCCCGGCGACGGATTTCTACGGGATTGACCTAGGCGACACGATTCTCGGCTCGGGCAACCCCGGCGATGATGGGGTGCAGTACGGCGTGAACATCGCGCTGCTCGACAAGGCCAACGACGGAAGCTGGGGCAAAATAGCGGTCTGGAATGCGACCAAGCTGGTTAGTCTGAATATGAAGGCGAACAAGGCCAGGGTTTCGGCCGGGCAGACGCTGACCTACCAGCTCAGGGTGTGGAACCTCGGTCCCGCCCACCAGCCCTTCAGCGTCAGCGACGTGCTCCCCAAGAACACCACCTTCGTGAGTGGGAAGTACTACAATCCGGCGACTAAGAGCATCGAATGGACGGGGACAGTCGACCCGAACAAGTCGAAGACGATCGAGTTCACGGTCAAGGTGAACGCCGGAACGCTGCGTGGAACCGTTATCAAGAACGAAGCGACACTCTACGACGACATCTCTGCATCGACCGCCTCGGCGAAAACTACGGTGAAGTGATGTTCCTACGTGCGGGGTGAACCGCAGTAGGTAACGAAAGCTCTGGTCTGCATGAGTGGCCGGCACCTAGGTGCCGGCCACTCCCTTGTGTGCGATGAAGCGTGGCCCGGTTCCGCACCGTTGGGCTCGGGCGTCAGCCTAAGTTCTCCGCTCCCGACGCCGCGCGCGACTCCTCCAAGGCCACGCGTGCGGCGCAGCGCTGCTTGACCGGGTCGAGCCGCAGGGTGACGAAGAAGGTGATGATCGCGAACACGCAGGCGATGAGGAACGGGACCTGATAGCCCACGAAATTGAGGATGAAGCCTGCCGCTACCGGCACCACGATGGCGGTGGCGTGCAGGACGGTCACGCCCATGGCTAGGGTGGGGGCGATGTCCTTGGGGACGGCGATCTTGCGCATGTAGGTCGCCGCGGCGATCGGTGAGACGGGGGTGATGAGGGCGTAGATAACGTAGAAGAAACAGGCGACCCACACGTTCCCGGCCACGGCGTAGCCGGCCAGGGCCACCACGTAGGCGAGGTTGACGATGGTGAGGATGCGGCGCTCCCCATGCCGGTCGATCCTCCGGCCCACCCAAGAAGACACGGACCATGCTCGCGAACGTCACGACCATGAGCAGTATCGAGATCCCGGATACTCCGAGCCCGAAATGATTGACGAGCACCCACAAGCCGAAAGAGAAGAACACCTGCTGGCGGGCCCCATCGAGTAAGTTGAGCAGGTAGTAGAAGCGGTATTCCCGCCGGAACACTATCGGTTCCCTTTTGGGCGCCGCCGCCCTCAACTCCCCCTCGTGAAGGTGGGGGAAGCGGAAGATGGCGATCGCGCCTATCAAAGCGGCCACGCCCAGGATCACGAACGTGGGCTGGAACGACAGCAGGTCGAACTGGAAGACGATGAAGATGAATGCAAAAGCGGCGAAGGTGCCGGCCTGGCCGAAGGCCGCCATGCGCCCAAGAACGGCGCCGCTCCTGTCCTCGGTCGTCAGGTCCATGCCGAGGGAGTACTGAGTCTGAAGGACGGTGTGGAAGCCGAAGCTTGTGATGAGAACCCAGGGGATGACCGTCCAAAAACCGGTCGACAGCGAGAACAAGGCGTAGCCGATACCAAGAGCCACAAGCGCCCCCGCCGTGACGTGCTGCAAGGACACCCGGTAGAGCATGGCAGTCAGGAAGATGAGGACGAAGCCGCCCACCTCGCGGATGGCCGTGATGTAGCCGAACTGGGGCCCTGAGAAGTGGAGCACTTCTTCGAAGTAGTTGGTGACGATGCTGTTGTGCCCGTTCACGGCGAAGCCGAAGGCGGCGGACATCACCCCGAGCATGATGAAGCCCCGCCCCAAGGGGCTGCTCCACATCTCCCGGATTCGACTTCTCATGGACGGTACGCCAGCATTCGCTTTCCTCCGCGTCAACGGGCACTGTTCCCTGTGGGATAAGCAGGCCGGGGGCGACCGTCGGCCGGGTCCGCTCGGGTGGCCTCGCCGCGGCCCCGCAGTGGCCCCGCCGTATTGTACCCCCGTGTGGTTTGCCTGCGACTGCGTGGCGCTGTACCTTCATATGATGCGACCCGATCCCGACAACGCCCCGACCCCGCCCGCCTCGACGTCACCGGCGCCCCCGACCTCATCGGCCCCGCCGGCGGTTCCCGCGGCCGGGGCGCGGCGGGACTCCGTGACCGCCGCGCTCTTGGTCGTCGCGGTCGGAGTGCTCATGCAGGCAGGATCGGCGCTGGCGGTCTTGGTCATCGACTCGGTGGGGGTGGTCCAGGCCCTCTGGCTGCGCACGGCTCTGGCCGCCATGCTACTGGCCGCGGTGAGGCCTCGTTCGGTACGTCTGCCCGCGAAGGGCGATAGGATGCTTCTGGCGGCGCTGACCCTGAGCCTGGTGGCGATGAACTTCAGCTTCTACCAGGCCATAAGCCGCGCGCCGGTTGGGATCGTGGTGGCGGTTGAGTTCCTGGGGCCTCTGGCCGTGGCAGTGGCCGGCTCTCGTCGGCTGCTGGATCTCGTCTGGGTCGTATTCGCCGGGGCTGGAGTGGCGCTGCTGGCCGGTCCCGGCGGTTCGGTCGGGCTCGCCGGTCTTCTGTTCGCGCTCCTGGCAGCCGCCTGCTGGGCCGCGTTCATCCTCCTGGCCAAGCGGGCGGTGACCCGCATGGAGCCCCTGCAGGTGAGCGTGATGATGCTGGTGGGAGCTTCTATCGTGTTGACCCCCATCTGGCTGATCACGGGGGTGAAGATCAGCGGGTACGGCCACGCCCTGCTCCTGGGTCTGGCGGTGGCCGTTCTATCATCGGCGCTGCCCTACTTCCTCGAACTGGCCGCCATCAAGCGCGTGCGTGCCTCGACCTATGGGGTGCTGCTCAGCATCGAGCCGGCGATCGCCGCGCTGATGGGGTTCATCATACTGTCGCAAGAACTGCGGGCGCGAGAGATCGTGGGCATCGTCGCCATAGTGGTGGCGGCCGCAGGAGCCAGTTACACCAGCAGTTCGGGATGATGGGGGCACAGCATCCGGCCAAGGAGGAGCGGACAGCAGGGTGGGGAAGTGGGCGCTGACGCGGGCCGTGACGCCGGTCCCCGCCACGCCCGCGACGCCGGCCGTGACGGTGCCGGCGAGGCTCCCCAAGCCGGCCCCGAAGCCGGCCGCAGCCTCCAAGCCGGCCCCGAAGCCGGCCGCAGCCCGAGGGCCACGAAACTGGCCGTAGCGGCACTTGCCGGCCAGTCGATCTTCCTCGGCTACAACTGGGTGGTCATGAAGGTGGCCCTCCAGTACTCCGATCCCTGGCCCTTCACCGCCCTTCGTACCGGACTGGGGGCCCTCTCCCTGTTCGTACTGCTGGCCGTCTTGCGCCGGGATCTACGCCCTCGGCAGCCTCTCCTCACCGTGCTGCTCGGCGTGCTCCAGACGACGCTCGGTATCGGACTCCTCATGTGGGCGCTTCAGACGGGCGCCGCCGGCCGGGTATCCGCGCTCGTCTATACCATGCCGTTCTGGGCGCTTCTGCTCGCGTGGATCTTCCTGGGTGAGCGCATTCACGGCCTGCAATGGTTGGCCGCCATCCTTTCCTTCGCCGGCCTGGTGCTGGTGCTGGACCCGGCGAATCTTGCGGCGACCCTGCAAAGCAAACTCCTGGCGATCGGAGCCGGGATCGCCTGGGCGGCGAGCACCATAGTGGCGAAGAAGATCCGCCGGCGTGAGCCGGTGGACGTGATCAACCTCACGGCGTGGCAGATGCTGTTCGGCAGCATCCCGATAATCATCGTCGCGCTGATCATCCCTTGGAATCCGATCGTATGGTCCGACACCTTCATCGCGGCCCTGATCTACAACGTGATCCCGGCGACGGCCGTCGCCTGGGCCCTCTGGCTCTACGTTCTGCAGGTGCTGCCCGCGGGCGTGGCGGGCATCGGAACGTTGGCAACTCCTGTTATCGGGATCACCGCCGCGGCGATACAACTGGGGGAGCGGGTCACAGTCACAGAGGCTGCCGGTATGGCCGCGATCATCGCGGCTCTTCTGGTGCTGACGCTCCGAGGTCTGCTTTCAGGCCGCGCCGCTCGCAGGGCCCGCTCCGGTCCGACTGTGCCCGCGCTCGTCGGACCGGAGCCTCCGGCACCGGATCCGGTTAGCCGAGCGGGGGCTGCGACCGCCGCGCGGGACACGGTCCCTGGAGAAGAAAGGGCGCCCGATTAGACCGCGATCAGATCTTCCCCTTCTCCACCAGCTTCGCGAAATGGGTGAACGAGCGATCGTACGTGCGTTCCGCCTCGGGCGGGAAGGCACAGGCGGGAAGCTCCCGGCTTCTGAGGTGGTAGGCGATGCAGTCGCAGCAGACCCCCTTGCGGGAACAGCCTTGCCACGTGCAGTTGCAGCAGCCCAGATTCGCTTCCTTCTTGCACTCCATCGTCGCTCCTTGTCGAGGTATCGCGGGCCGCGCCAGGTCGGGGTGCCCGGTATCGCCTTCCTCCATTATGCAGTGTCCAGTGGCCCCGCTGTGATTCCAGGGTATCTAGCTGTGAACGTCCCTCGATCGATGTGGACCGCGCAGTGGGTCACTATAGGATTTGACATGTAGATAACAAATAGTAAACTAACCGTGTGACCCGCGCATGCGATCTTTGACCATCACCGAACTCGAAGAAGCGACCGGCGTCCCCCGTAGCACCATCTACTTCTACGTGCGGGAGGGTCTGCTGCCCACGGCGCAGAAAGCGGCGGCGAGCCGGGCCATCTACGCGGAGTCACACGTCGATCTGCTCAAGGAGATCGCCCGGCTGAAAGCTGAAGGGTGGCCCCTGCGGATCATCAAGGAGCGATTGGCGCCTCAAGTCGCATCGGTCCGCGCTCTCGACGTCGACTTGGTGGCCGAACAGGCCGAACAGACTCGGCAGTCGATCCTGGTGGCCGCGGCCCGCCTTTTTGCGCGCAAAGGGTACAAACGCACCCGCGTCGCCGATATCATCAAGGAGGTCGGCGTCACGCCGCCGGTCTTCTACAGCCACTTCCCCTCCAAGAGGGAACTCTTCGTGGAATCCTTCGGGGTCTTCGTGGGTTGGATGCGTGGGTTCGTCGAACCTCAACTTGACGCCGAACCCGACGCCGCCGCCCGGGACTTGCGGCGAGTACACGGTTACTTCGGCGTGCAGGCCTTGAGTCCCGATCTGATGTCCCTGGTACGTTCCGAGGCCCTCCACGAAGACGGCGATATTCGCAAGGTGGTGGAGAGGTCTTACAAGGACATGACCGAGGGCACCCTCGGCGATTTGGTCCGGCTTCGGGAAGAGCGGGGAACGATACTGCCTGCGGCGGACGAACTCGTCGCTTTCGGGTTGCTGGGTGGAGTGGAGAACATCGTGATGCGGGCCTCGTGGGACGAGCGCTACTCTAACGCGTGACGTCTTGTGGACGACTCTCTGCATGTTCCTCGCCGTCGAAGCGCTCTACACCGGTCGTTTGGATCTCGGGCACGAGCTTGCAGGATACGCTGAGCTGGTCGACCGGTTGGCGACGGCTGCCCCGCCGGTGCCGCCCGCGGCACTCGCCTAGGCTCCGATTGACAATCGCCTGATCTGACTTTAGTATTTGTAATACTGGGAACAAGTCCTATAGCCACAGTCCCGTAGTCACCCGCCTAGGAGGTGCTCAGTGCCCATCAAACTCATGGCGGCTTCCCGTCGTCGCCCCGGCCTGACTCGAGCGGAGTACTTCCGCTACCTCGAGCATTATCACGGCACCGTCGCCCGACTGGAGCGCTTCAAGATCGACCGGTACATCCAGAACCACGTGATCGACGGCGCCTTCGGAGTACTCTCCGATACCAGCCACAAGAACAAGGCCGTGGACCGCGAAGGTGTGGTCGAGCTCTACTTCAGCGAGTTCCGGGACATGCTCGACACCCTTGAGCCCCAGGGGGTGGAGCAATCGCGGGCCAACCAGGACGGCAAGTTCTTCGCCGACGAGCCGACGAACATCATCGTCATGGCGGAAGAAGTGGAGTTGCCGGTGTCGAATCCCCGGCCCAAGTTCAACCCGGGATTGGGAGAATCCGGTTGCGGCGCGGTCAAGGTCCTGCACTACATCATGCGCAAGCCTGAGGTATTCCCCAACGACTACCACAAGCTCTGGCGCCAGGCGCACGACGAAGCCATGGCCAAGTCCCCGTACGCCCAGGAGATGTTCCGCAAGATCGTTCTGAGCAAGCGCGCCCGGGTGAACGACAACGATGCCGCCGCCCGGGCCCACTTCCGCATGGTCGATCCGCCCGTCTATGACCTGGTGGTGTCGGTCACCCTGGACAGCATGGAGCAGGTGGGGGCCTTCAGGCAGTACCTCGAGGCCATGCAGGAAAGCCCGCTCGACTTCGCCGATTGGTCGGAGTCGTTCTTCCTCTACGTGCGGCCGGTGCGCATCATCGACGACGCGCCGCCGAAGGACTGACCAAGCGTTCCTCTCGATCTAGTGAAGGGATCGTCATGACTCAAGACAAGAACACGCCCGAGTGGAAGGCGCAGAAGACCTACACTCAGAACCGGGCCGACAGCGAGCTCAAGGCCACTCTGCCCCCGCTCACTCCGGAGGAAGAGGCCCGGCCTTTCGCCAAGTACTACTACGAACCCCTCAAGCAGCCGGATCCCGCCCACTACGCCGCGATGGAAGTGCCCATCGACCCGGCCAGGGCCTTCGGTCCTGAAGAGCTCGATCGGATGCTCGACCCTAAGCGTCTGGAGACCCAAGAGGTCGAGGTGGGCTGGTGCAACCTCCCCAATGGCGCCGGCTTCATCGCCAACACCATCGTCTACCCCGACGTGACCGCGGAGATGATCGACTGGTGGTTCGTCTGGCACACGCTGGAAGACCTGCGCTACCGCATCTGGTATCCCCCGCAGCACGCCGGCATCATGCTCAGCCCCATCGACCGGGCCCGCATCCTCGATCCGGACATCCCCATGCGCGAGAAGAACTGGGGCGTTACCCACTACGTGACCGAGAACTGCGACTGCGGTATGGAGAACGTCGACATCAGCTTCCGTTCGCCGCAGGACATGGGCTTCGACATGGACCGGTTCGACAAGGTAGCGGCCACGTTCGCAGGCGGCGGTGGCTGGGCGGTCACCGTCTGCAAGTGCGACACGTCGATCACCGCGCCGGCCATCATGTGCCACATGTTCTACGAGGTGCCCGGCGGTCTGCGGCACCGCACCCGCTTCTGGATGGGCTACCGATTCACCGAGGACGGCAAGCCGGAGCTATGCCTGCCTCCTGGAGTAGCGGTCCCCGCGGATGCGGTACAGGGCTTGGCCCGGCACAACGTCAAGGAGTTCACGCGTTTCGGCGATTTCCTGCCCCGGATCTACAAGGAGTTGGGTCCCAGCCTGTACTGCTAGGGAGTCCGCACGGCGGCCGCCCTGCCGATGCGGCCGCTCCGTCGGGTGCAGCTGCTCTGTCGGGCATGACCGCTCCGTCCTGCGCGCAGGACCTGTCGACGAAGGAGGAGAACGAAAGTGATCAAGTCGATCGTGCTGATGAGTCTCCCGATAGACGACATCGCGGAGATGGAACGGTGGTACTACCGAGAGCACTCCTCGGAGATCTCGCGTCGCTATGGGCCTTGGCTGGAGCGGCACGAGAGCTTCGCGGCCCTCGAGCGCCCCGGCCGATGCCCGCGAATACGGCTTCTACGACTGGCGTTTGACCGAGTGCTTCTGGCGCGAGGTACCGCTGCCCGGCCCCCGGGGGGCCTATTGTTTCACCCCGGCGCCGGTGTGGAACCCCATCGTAGCCTGCGCGGTGCCGGCGCAACCCAGCGAGGATTTCCTGGGCTGGGACGGCTTCGCAACCGACCGGGCCTGCATTCGCTGGTATCAGATCTTCCGCTACCCGCTGGGCGTGCGCTTGAACGACGGGGAAGACTGGTACCTGAACGTGCATGCGCCCGAGGTGATGAAACAGCCGGGCCTGCGCCGCTTCTTCAGCTACCGAGCGGTCAAGCCCCCTGTCCCCCTGCCGGGCATGTGGCATCCGGACGCGACGCCCCCCGAAGACATGCAGTTGGTGCAGTGGGACCGGGTCACCGAGCTGTGGTACGAGAGTTTCGCAGCGTGGCGGAACGCGGTCATCAGCAACCCGCCGCAGTACACCCTGCCGGATTGGGCTACCGATCCGTTCTATCCCGAGACCACCGACAAGTTCCCGTTCTTCAAGCCGGGGGTCGACTTCGTGAGCACCTTCTTGCTCGAGCGGCCCACCGACGAATTCAAACGCGACACCCGCTACTACCTGCCGTAGGTCGGAGTGCAGGTCGAGGCAGACGCAGCGGGGCGGAGCGACGTGAGCCGAATGGAGGCGATCCCTAATGGCTGAGGCGAAGATACGAGAACTGACCGCCGAGGAGAAGGCGAAACCCTACTCCAAGTACTACTACCGGCCGGTGGACGATCCCGACCCGGTGCTGCTCGAGCTGGTGCGGCCGGACCGACCCATGGATTCGGCCAAGGCCCTCTATCCCGAAGACATCAACCGCCTGCTCGACCCCGGCTACATGGAGGTCGAGACCGGCTGGTGCAGCCTGCCCAATGGAGCCGGCTACATCTGCGTCAACAACAAGATGCCCGGCGTCACCGTTGACATGCTCGATTGGTGGTTCGCCTGGCACTCGCTGGCCGGCATGCACTATGGCATCTGGTATCCGCCGGGCCACTTCGGCATCTCCATCAGCGAGAAGGACCGCAAGAAGGTGCTCGACCCGACCGTTCCCATCAAAGAGAAGATCTACGGCCGCACCGATCACGTCGTCGAAGACGTGGGCACGGGAGCCGAGGACATCTTCATCTTCTTCTGTCACCCCTCGGAGTTGGGATTTGACATGGACCGGTTCCGTCCACCCGCCGTGGCCGCGGTCTACGGTGGCTATGGCTTGGATATGCCGCAAAACGCGCAGCCCTGGACCATCCGAGCCCCGGCCATCATGTGCCACTTCATCCGCGAGATCCCCGGCGGTGTCGAGTTCCGGACCCGGTTCTGGATGGGATACACGCTGATTGATGGCAAGCCGCTGTACATGCTGCCTTACGGGGTGAAGGTGCCGGTCGAGGCCATCCAGGGGCTCGCGGAGCACAATGTGCGGGAGTATACGAACCTGCGCAATGTGCTTCCCGAGATCTACACGGAACTCGGGGGGCGTATCCCCTGAGCCCGTCGGGGCGGGGCCTACTGCAGTTCGGCCTCAAAATGGCCGGCGACGCTCGCCCGGATGTGGATCATGAGCGCCCGCGCCGCGGTCGAGACAGGGTGTTCGCGGAGATGGATGAGGTCGAGCGACCGGACGGGGCGCTCCAGCAAGGAGATGGCGACGAGCCCCTCCAGGGTCTCGGGAACAATGAGCATCTTGGGGACAAGGGCGACCCCCAGCCCTTGCCTGGCGAGAGCCTTGGTGAGTTCTACGTAGTTAGCTCGATACGGGACTCGAGGCTCAAAGCCAGCCCGCCGGCAGACGTCCATCAGCAGATTGGACATGTTCATCGAATGGCCGGGAAGCAGAATGGGTTCGTCGGCCAGACAACTCAGCGAAACCGGCAAGCCGCTTGCCAAGCGGTGGTCACTAGGGACCACCAGAAGTATCTCCTCGGTCAGGATGCGAGTGGTCGCGGCTCGGGGGGATCCCCATGCAGTCACGATGGCGCAGTCAAGCTCCCCGTTCATGACTGCTTCCTCCAGGAGTACGTCCTCTCGCTCGATGAGATCGAGATGGACCCGGGGGTATGTCTTGATGAAGGAAGCAAGGATCGGGGCCAAGAGATGAGCGAAGACCGTCCCGGTGGACCCCAGGCTGACCTTGCTGGAGAGCGTTCCCACGTGTTCCCGGATCATTCGGGAGGCGTCGTCGGCGCGCGCGATTATGTTCCTGGCCAGGGGAAGCAAGAGCCTGCCGTCGGCCGTGCACTCGACGCGGCGACCGTACCGCTCGAAGAGCTGAGCCCCCAACTCCGTCTCCAGCCGGGCGATCTGGCGGCTGATGGCCGGCTGGGAGAGATGTACGAGCGAGGCCGCTCGGGTGAAGCTGCGGGCCTCGGCCACGGCGACGAACGATCTGAGCTGATCGAGTTCCATCTATGCACGATTGTAATGGCAACGGCTACCTATGCAAAGGGGACGGGGAGACCCCCCTTCTGCCGGTGCGGGACTATATTGGGACGGTGACTGTGCCACCTCTGACCCACGGTGCGGCGCAGAACCTTGAATTGGCGGCAGACGGCCTGATGGGAATGGTACCCTCCGCCAATAGTGTGGAATCAACGTTAGAAAGAGGTGAGTCCTTTGCTCGGTTACATGGGAAAGCTACTGCGGGCAGACCTGACCGCCCGGACGCTCAAGGACGAACCGCTCGATCCGGAAACGGCCGGGGCCTTCATCGGCGGCTCCGGATACGCCGCCCGGATCATTAACGACGAGGTACCCGGAGACACCGATCCGTTGAGCCCAGCCAACAAGCTGGTCTTCATGACCGGTCCGGCTACCGCGACCAGCCTGCCCACCACTGCTCGCTACGAGGTCTGCACCAAGTCGCCGCTCACCAACATGTGGCTGGACGCCAGCTCCTCCGGCTGGTGGGCACGGGATTTGAAGCTCGCGGGGTATGACGGGCTGATCGTGGAAGGCGCGGCCGATGCCCCTGTCTACCTATGGATCAAGGACGGCAAGGCAGAGATCCGGGACGCATCGGCCTTCTGGGGAATGGACTCCGACCAGACTCAAGAAGCGATCCGCGCCGAACTCGGCGACCAGAAGATCAAGGTTGCCTGCATCGGGCCCGCCGGAGAGAAGCAGGTGCCTCTGGCGTGCGTGATGAACGACGAGCAGCGGGCCGCCGGCCGGGGCGGGGCCGGCGCGGTCATGGGTTCCAAGAACCTGAAAGCCATCGCCGTCCGCGGGAGCATGAAGGTCCCTGTGGCGGACGAGGCCCGGCTGCGCGAGATCTCCAAGGAACTGCGCGGCCGTCTGGAGCAGCACCCGGTCGTTTCCCTGTTCAAGCCCTACGGGACCGCCTGTCTCATGGAGCACGGCTGGGTCAGCGGCGACGTCCCCAACAAGAACTGGGGAAAGGGTGTGTGGCGGGAAGGCTGCGAGGTCCTCAATGGCCGCGTTATGGCCGAGACTATCCTGGTGCCGCACGCGGCCTGCCAGGGGTGTTTCATCCGCTGCGCCCGCTGGGTGAAGATCGACGAGGGCCCGTTCGCGATGGATGGCCCGGGTCCCGAGTACGAGACTCTGGCGGCTTTCGGCACGATGCTGATGAACGACGACCTGGCGGCGGTCTGCCATGCCAACGATCTGGCCAACCGCTATGGCGTAGACACCATCTCCACCGGGTCGGCCATCGCCTTCGCCATGGAGGCCTACGAAAAGGGCGTCATCACCAAGGAAGAGGCGGGCTGCGAGCTCACGTGGGGCAATGTCGACGCCATCATGGAGATGATCGAACAGATCGGTAACGCCCGCGGGCTCGGGGCCATCCTGGGCAAGGGCGTGAAGCGCGCGGCCGCCGAGCTGGGCCGAGGGACTGAGGACTACGCCGTCCATGTGAAAGGCATGGAGGTCCCATACCACGATCCCCGCGCTTTCTTCTCCATGGCTACGACCTATGCCACCGGACCGCGGGGGGCCTGCCACATGCATGGGGCCTCCTTCATCATGGAGCAGGGAGCGCCCCGTCCCGATACCGGCGTTCCGCCCGAGGTCGACCGTTTCGCCAACGAAGGCAAAGGCATCCTGGCCAAGCTGGCCCAGGACAAGTATTCGGTGACCGGTTCGATGGTCATATGCGTCATGCTCTCTGATGGCATGATCTTCGCCGACCAGGCGAGCGTGCTCGAGGCTGTGACCGGCGAACCCTGGACGGTCGAGCGGGTCGCGAAGACGGGCGAACGCATCACCAACCTGCAACGCGTCTTCAGCCTGAAGTGCGGCATAACGGGGGCAGACGACAGGCTGCCGAAGCGGCTGCTCGAGGGACCCGACGAAGGTAGTCACGCCGGGAAGGTGCCCGACATGACCGTTCTTCTGCCGGATTACTATCGCGAGCGCGGTTGGGACGAGAACGGTCGTCCCACCCCGGCGAAACTCGAGGAGCTGGGACTGGTGGAGATAGCGGGGGAGTTCTAGAGTGCAGGTGACCGTGAGCTTCCTGGGGTCGCTGCGCGATCAGCTCGGGAAGCAGTCATTGGTGGTCGAGCTCCCGGCCGCGGCGACATACCGAGATCTTCTGGACAGCATCGCCCCCACGATGCAGGAGAAGCTGGCCGCTTGGGCGTGGGATGCCGAGAGACGATCGTTCCCTGGTCAGATGATGGTCTCGCGGAACCTGTCGGTCGACGTACGAGACGAGAGCACGATCCTGGCCGACGGCGACGAGATCATCGTCGTCCCGCCGCTGGCCGGAGGGTGAGCGCCTTAAGGCAGGAAGCGGCTCTACGGAAGGAACCGGCTCGGATCCGTCAGGAAGTCGCGGTACAGGCGGAAGTGATCCGTCGCTTCGTACTCCGTTTCCCGGATGCCCGTGTCTGCGAGAAGGAAGATCTGGCTGTCGGGCAGCGCCATGAGAATCGGGGAGTGTGTCGCGATCACGAACTGAGCGTGGCTGGAAACGCGATGGGCCGCGAGGATCCTCAGGAGCTCCAGTTGGCTCGCCGGGGAGAGGGCACTCTCGGGTTCGTCCAGGAAGTACAGCCCCGGCACACTGTAGCGGCCGGCCAGGTAGGCCAGGATCCCCTCTCCATGGGACCTCGCCGTAAGGTCGGCACCGCCGTGGTATTTGGCTTGACCAGGATCGAGCCGCGTCACGTCGTCGAGGAACTCCGCCCACTCGCGGAAGGCCTCCGCGCTGAACAGCCCCCCGGTGACGCTGCCCTCGACGAGGGTGACCCGCACGTGGTGACTCAAGGCCGCCGCCGAGAGTTCGTCGCTAGCCAGATAGCGCCTGGGCTGACCCCACATGGGCAGTCCGCAAAGCTGCGCCACCGCCTGGATGAGCGTGGACTTCCCCGATCCGTTCTCCCCCACCAAGAAGCTCACCGAGCGGTTGAAGTCCAGCCTCTGGCGCCCCTGCAGGGGCGCCACGTTGAAGGGGTACCTTCCCCGATCCGGGAACTCGTCGCCCCGGATCTCCACGCTTTGCAGCAGAGACTCATCGAAAGTCCGGGGAGGAGTCCAGAAGTATCAGCGCGTCGGCGGCCTTGACCCCTCGCCCCTCTGCGCCCACCATCAGGGGGTTGATGTCTATCTCCGCGAGATACGGCTCGAGGTCGAGGGCAAGTCGCGACATCTTGAGCAGCACGTCCTCGATCGCGGCGACGTCCGCCCTCGGGTGACCTCGGGCGCCGGTAAGCAGCTTGAAGCCTTTGGTCTCGCGGACCATCGCGGCCGCGTCGGTCTCCGTCAGGGGGGCCACTCTGAGAGCGACGTCTTCGAAAACTTCCACGAAGATACCGCCCAGACCGAACAGGAGCGTCGGTCCGAACTGGGGGTCCCTCTTCATGCCGACTATGCACTCGGCGACCGAATCGGCCACCATCTCCTGTATCAGCACCCCGTTGATGGTCGCCTCCGGGTAGCGCTCCGCTCCCTGCCGCAGGATGCGGTGAAACTCGGCCTCCGCTGTTTCGGCTGTGCCGCAGCCCAGCGCGACCAGGCCGGCCTCGGTCTTGTGGAGGATGTCGGGGGAGTCGATCTTCAGCACCACCGGGAACTCGAATACGGGCAGCGTTGCCGCGAGCTGGTCCGCGCTGGCCACAGGCCACTCCCGCGTTATCGGGATGCCGTAGGCCTCCAATACCTTCTTCGCCTCGTGCTCGCTCAGGCTCTTCTGCCCACGCGCCAAGGCCGTTTCTATGATCGCGCGGGCTCGGTCCACTGCCTGGTCCTGGTCGACGACTCGGCTTCGTTCCGACACTTCGCCTCCGTCCTTGCTCATGCCCCCCTCACCCCGCCGGTAGTAATCGATCACGTGGCCCAACGCCCGGAACGCCCGGTCGGGCGTCGGGTACACGGCTATTCCGTTGTCTTGATAGTAGCGGCGCAGTCTCAGTCTCTCCGCTTCCACGGCGATATCGCTGCGCGGGTCAAGGTTCTCCCTGAGCACCACGACGACCGGTATGCCCGATATCCGCTGGATGTCGATGGGGATCTCGGAGAGCCAGGGCTCGTCCTCCGTGGATGTCTGGCTCGCGTAGTGCATCAGCCGTCGGAGTTCCTTGGACAGCACTATCCTGTCCAGGATGATCGTTCCGACCTCACCTGACCCGGCCATGGCCTCGAGAACGCCCTTCACCACCGGAGGCGAGGGCATCGGGGCGAGGACGTCCACCGGGTTGGAGGCGGTGGAGCCCACCGGGGGGAGGAAAGAGGCGATCTTGTCGCGGATCGCTGGGCTCATCGGTGGCATAGTGAGGCCGGCCCGATAGCATGCGTCGCTGGCCACCACGCTGTTGCCTCCGCCGGCACACACATAGCCGATGCGTGGGTCGGCGAGCCGGGGCAGGAAATGGAAGGCGGCGAGGCAGTCCAGGAGCTCCTCGAGGCTCTCTACCCGTACCACCCCTGCCTGGCGGAGCACTGCGGCCCAGACTTCGAGGTTGCCGGCCAAGGCGCCGGTGTGGCTGCTCGCGGCCACCGCCCCTTGGGGCGTCGCCCCTCCCTTCCACAGCACTACCGGTTTCGTGGCGGCGACCCGGCGCAGTACATCGGCGAACCTCCGGCCGTCCCGCGCTCCCTCGACGTACATCCCGATGATGCTGGTGGCCGGGTCGGCGCCCATGTATTCGAGAAGGTCGGCCTCGTTGAGATCGAGGGCGTTCCCGAAACTGATCACCTTGCTCGAGTAGAAGCCGAAGTTGGGTGTGGCGCGGGCAAAGTCCTCCGACAGCCCTCCGCTCTGGGCGACAAAGGCCACGTCGCCACTCTCACGGGGATAGCCCTCGCCAGGATGCTGGGTAACGCCGCCCGCCGGGGAATAGACACCCAGGCAGTTGGGCCCCACCATGCGGAAGCTGCCGTCGAACTGCTCGCGCAGTTCAGCCTCAAGAGCTCTGCCTTCCTCCGTACCCGTTTCGCCGAAGCCGCCGGTGAAGGCCACGATCGTCTTGACACCCTTCTCCCGACACTCCCGCACCACCGACGGTAGAGTCTGGGCGGGCACGAAGAGGAAGGCCAGGTCGGCAGCCTCCGGCAGCGAGGCGACCGATGGGTAGACCTCCAGCCCCATCAACTGCCCCCCTCGGGCGCTGATAGGGTAGAGCCGGCCGGGGAATCCGAAGTGGAGGAGAGCCCGGAGCATGGAAGTGCCTGGTTTCCAGGTGTCCTGAGAGACGCCGACGACCGCTACGCTACTGGGGAAGAAAAGCGGTCGCAACTCCTCGTAGATGCCCGGTTGCGCCACGTCGGTCGATTTGGCCTCGGGTCCCTCTTGTTCACTCATGTCGCGGGTCACCCTTCTGGGGTCTCCAGTATGTAGACCACGCCGATATCGCCGTCGACCCTAACGCGCATCCCCGTCTTGAGTTTCTTCGTGCCTTCGACGCACCCTGAAATGACCGGCAGGCCATACTCCCGGCCCAAGATGGCCGAGTGGCTCAAGATACCGCCGACGTCTGTGACGACGGCCTTGGCGACGTTGAAGAGGGGTGTCCACACTGAGGAGGTCTCGATCGTCACCAGGATGTCGCCGGGCTCGAACTTATCGAAGTCTTCCTCTGAGCGGAGCACCTTGACCACTCCCTCGGCGACGCCGGGGGTCGACACGGTGCCGTAGAGATCTGCGTTCAGTTCCGGTCTCACCCGGGGATGAGGCTGCTGTGTGCTGCGTAGCATAGGACTGCTCGCGATCACCTCTCCCAGTTTGGTGATGTCCCCGATGAACAGATCCGGTTCGGCTTTGCGGAAGCGCGCGTGCTCTGTTCTACGCTTGGCCACCAGATCTTGAGCAGGGAATCGGCCCAGAATGCGCGCGCTGATCTCTTCCGGAAGCAGGAAGTACACATCTTGGGGGTCGTCGACGATCCTTTGGACGGCGAACCTTCTCCCGATCTCCTTCGTCACCCGGCGGGCCAACGCATTGCCGTAATTCTCGGCATAGAATGGATGCTCATCGTCCACGACGCTCGACCACTGAGCCGCTCTCATCAGCTCGGCGAACGCTTCCTTCTTGTCCTCCGGTACGCGTGAAAGTACCTCTTCCTCAGCCCTCGCCCTCGCCTCGAGGAGCCTCGGTTGGGCTTCGTCCAGCGCGAACACCGGGACCATCATGAAGCGCCTGATCGACGGCAACACCTGGCTCGGCTTCTCGATCCAGGTGGGGTGGCTGGCATCCCAGTTCTCGATGGTGCGCCAGCCGTATTCGGCCAGGAACGCGTGGAAAGCTGCGAGCCAGGCCCTTCCGGCCTCGGAGCTCTCCAGCCTGAGGAGCAGTTCTTCGTCGTTCGGCGTCTCCGCGAAGAGGGGCTCGAGTCCCGTTTCCCGGGCCTTCGCCCCCAGATAGAACATCTCCCTGTCGGTCTGCAGTATCTTGTGGTTGAAACCCGCCATGAGATCGTTGAACAGACGGTTGTTCCTGTCTATCCCGACGAGATCCTTGCACATCTCCTCGAACATCTCGTAGATCTTGCAGTAGGCAAGGAGCCACACCATATGCAGATTGCCGGCTCGCCGGTAAAGCCAGACCCATTCGTCGAAGGCGTCCGAAAGCTCGAAGTCCTCGCACCCCTCGATGTCGACGGCCTTGGCCTTCTCATAGAGGGCCATGACCTCGTCTACACCCTTGTTGTACTCCCGGCCGAAATCCTCGATCCAGGGTGCTATCCGTTTTTCGAATTTCGCCGTCCGCTCTTTGCGCTCCTCTTCAGTCGTGAAGAGGGTGCCGTCATAGACCCAGCCGTCTTTCAGCTTGCAGTCGAAGCCTCTGCATTCGGGGACGCAGAAGTACTCGTGCCCGTATTGGAGCCCGATGTTGTCGTAGTTGTACTGGAGCATCCACAGATCGAAGGGCGTGGGGGAACGCAGTGTCTCTTTCCGGTCGAGGATCCAGACTTTGTAGCGTTCCAGGAGCGCCATATCGCGCTCCTCGTTCCAATTAACAAGCACGCCCTCGGTCGAGTAACCTGACATGGTCTCTGGCTCCTTACCCTAGAATCTGAAGCTGATCCGGAATGTCTCGGGTCTTGTCTGCAGAATGAACACGGGGTCCGAGGGGGCGCCGCGATCGATCGCCCACTCGATGTCTTGGGGCCTGCCGAAGTGTGCCTCGATGCGCTTGCCGATCCTGGCCAATTCGAGCACTTCTTCATCGAGAAGGCAGCTGCAGCTTTCGCCCGCCTCAGAGGATAGACCATCGCCCGGCGCCCCGGGGGCGATCCTGCGATCGACTATCGTGAACTCGGTGGCGTCCACGGTCCAGTTGTCGGGAATGACCGCTCCGGCGACCACGATCTCCCCGAGGCCCCGGCACCCCTCGATGATCATCCGAGTGGCATCGGCCGTCGTCGGTTCCGCCGTGAACATGACACCCGCCGCGTCGGCGTCGACCATCGCGAGCACCGCCACGCCTATAGGATCTGAGTCGAGCGGGAGCCCTTTGCGGGCTCGGGCGACCAGAGAGCGGGCGTTGAAGGTGCTGGACCACACCCTGATCACGTTCTCCGCGACGGCGGCGCTCCCGGTCACGTTGAGGAAGCTCTCGTACTGTCCGGGGTGGCTCGCCGGCCCCGCGGACCGGGTGGCGACGGGCAGGTTCGCAATGCCGGTCCTCGCGCATAGCCCGTCGTAGTGGCCGGCCAGGGTGTCTGAGATGTTCCGCGGCATGTCCTTCGACTCGACGATCTCGCACACGATCCTGGAAGCCTCCGTGAATCTGGCCAACTGCTTGGGATCGTCGGGGTCTGCCTCGAAGGGAGCCAAGTACTTCTTGATCTCGGCTCCGGCGCCGGTGGCCCTCATGAATTCCTCGTAGGCCTCCAGACAAAGCGCAAAGCCGGGCGGGACCTGAAAACCGGCCCTGGTCAGCTCGCCGAGGTTCGCGCACTTCCTGCCGACCGATCCACCGTCTGCTTGGGTCAGGTCTTCGAGCCAGGATATCCACTCACTCGTCATCCGGTCGCCCCCATCCGGTTCGCCACGGGTCGGCCCCCCGCTGCTTCGCCCCCATATCTCACATTGTCTCTCAGGCCGTTGAAGCGCTCGATCACCATGATCCGCCTCGGTGGGCCCCCGGTAGATGTAGCCTGTGTAAAGGATAGTCTTGAACCCCCGCTTTTTGGCGGGGGTGATGTCCGCCCACTCCTTATCGCCCATCATGGCCGCTTCGCCGGGCAAGATCCCGCGGGCGTTCAGATCCTCGGCCAGTACGTCGTAGATCGTCCCGTCTTCCTTCGACGTCCCTTCGTACCGGGTATCCACCGCCCGGTCGGCAATGCGCATCCTCCCACGTGGGGTCACCAGGGCCTCGAAGTATTTCAGGACGTCGTGTCTCTCCAAGAACCTGAATTCGCAGGAATCGTCCATAGGCCCAGGGCTGGTCCTGGCCGCCGTGACTACGGAAAGCTCTATACCCTCCTCGCGCAGGTAGCTCAGAGCCTCGTGCGCGCCGGGCGCCAGAGCCAGATACTCCTGCTCGACGCCGAGGAACACCTCTCCGGCCGCGGGATCGTCATCGAACACATAGCCGAGAAGCTCGATTTTGTGACGTTCCAGGACCACCGGGAGGGAGCCGTACTTCTCGATCAGCACGCGCCACCTATGGTATGCGCTCGCGCTCGACTCCGGTCTGCTCAAAGCCTTGGCGGTGTCGCCGGTCAGCAGATGGCCGCGTCTCGGAGTGACATCCATCAAGCACTCACCCATGTCGATGCCCATCCACTTGACATCGAGGGTCATGGCGCGTCTGCTTCTCCGGACTCTCGATATCCCAGGTCATAGGAAAGGGCTGCCGCCACCTGTCTGAGGGCCTGCTGATACCGCCGGTCCTCGGCCTGTCCGTAGCGCACCTCGGAAACGACCAAGGAGAGACTGGCCCGGACCTCCCCGGAGAAGTCCCTCACGGGCACGGCCAGAGCGCACACCGCCCGCTGCTGCTCCTGGATGTCGTGAGCCACCCCTTCCTGCACCACCCGGCGGAGTTCGTCGGCGTAGCGGTCGGGATCGGTGATGGTGAACGGAGTGAGGGCCACCAAAGGGCGGCTCAAGGCTTTGGTCCGTCTTTCTTCCGGTCCGAAGGCCAGCAGCACTTTGCTGTGGGCATTGGCGAGGTCGGTGAATGTCTGGCCGACGTACATGAGGAACTTGAACGGACGCGGCGACGGGGAATGAGCGACGCACAAGGGGCCGTCCCCGTTCCAGACGGTGAGCCCCACGCTTTCGTCGGTGGCATCGGCCAGTCTCTCGAGATGCGGCGCTGCGAGACGGGCCAGAGCCGCCTCGGCTATCCATACGTATGCCAGTTGGAGCACCGCCGGTCCCAGGAAGTACTTGCCGTTCAAGGGATTCAGAGCGATGACACCTTCCGCCTCCAAGGTCTTCGTCAGCCGGAACGCGGTGGTACGTCGCAGTCCCGACCGCCGGGCCAGTTCTGAGGGGTTCCATTCGGGGTGCCCAGAGTCGAACATGCGCACGATGCGCAGGGCCCGCTGGACCGATTGGACCAGAGAACCGCTACCCGGCTCGTCCAGATCGGGTTCGTCGGGGTCGAAAGCCGGATGTTCTGGGTCTTTGCTCACATCGGACCGCTCTGGAGACTCAGCTGTTTCTGTGGAGGAAGACAAGGTCGCCGTGCAAGAGTATTGTTCTATAATACGTCAGTCATGTCAATATTTTGGGACTGGAGCAGCCAAAACCTTGACATCGGGCCAGGCCTAGAGCTATCGTGAGACTGATTTTTGCCTTCTATAATCCAATAATGGACAGAGGAGTGCTTGCCCAGTCGTCGCTGCGCCGACGTCCATTGATTGGCTCTGGCCTTGTGGTAATCGGAGGTTCGTCTTGAGAATGGTCTCCTATCCACCGCAACTCCAGGCAGAACTGTTGCCCCCAGGGTGTCTTCCGGACCTGGTGCGGCCCGCGGAACTGGGCCTCGAGTTGCCCGAGGAGATCAACCTGACCGAGTGGTTCCTGGACCGGAATCTGGCGGGGGAGCAGGCCGATCGTGTCGCCTACTACTCCGGCGAGAGGGCTATCACCTACCGGGTCCTGAACGAATGGGTCAATAAGTTCGCCAACGCCCTCCGCGGCCTGGGGGTCGAGAAGGGCGACCGGGTGATGCTCCGGATCGCCAACAGCGTCGAGTACGTCGTCAGCGCTCTGGCCGTGGGTCGCATGAGCGCCGTCGTCGTGCCCGACCATGACTCTTCTGCGCGCGAAAGTCCTCGTCACGACGCCAATAGATCGGAAGCCAAGGTCATCATCTGTGGGTACGAGCTTCTGGGCGAGATCGAAGCCGGTCGAGACCAGTACAGACGGTCGAGCACATCATCTCAATCGGCGGCGAGCCGGAGGAGCTTGAAGGTCGCAAACTGCTGGGTTACGAAGGGTTGATCGCTTCGGCCGACGATCGGATCGAGAGCGTCAGGGTGCCGGCCGATCGTTGGCTGCGGTCTTCTTCACCTCGGGCACCACGGGACAGCCGAAGGGCTGCATGCATCTGATCCGGAGCATCATCGGCTCCGTGCACTCCTTTCCGCTCACCTTCGGCGGCGTCAAGCCGACCGACGTCTTCCTGGGTTCGCCCCGTTCGCTTTCGTCATCGGTACGGCTACAACATGTTGCTGCCGCTATCTGCCGGGGTCCCCAGCGTGATCCTGGAAGGCAGGATGTCCGCCGAGGCTTTCTCGAAGCCATCCCGAGGTACAAGGTGACCATGTTCAACGCCGTCCCTACGGCCTTCAATCAGATCCTCAACCACCCGAACATCGCCGACTACGACCTGAGCAGCCTACGGGTGGTGATGTCCGGCAGCGCTCCACTCCTGGCCTCTACTTTCCAGCGGTTCAAGGAACTCACCGGGCTGGAGATCGTGAACGGCATCGGCTCCACGGAATCCATCGGGACTCAGCTTGCCTCCTACTTGCCGGGCTACAAGCCTGGTGCCACCGGTTGGCCGGTCCCCGGGGTCCAGGCCAAGATCATCGACGATGACGGCAACGAATGTGCGCCCGGAGTGACCGGGCGGCTGGTGGTCAAGGCCTGCTATGGGACCATGTATTGGCGTGACGTCGAACGGCAGAAGAAAGCGGTGATCGACGGCTGGAGTCTCTCCGGCGACTATGCTACAAGGACGAGGATGGTCTTTTCTGGCACGTCTCCCGCATCGACGACATCATCAAGAGCCGTGGCTATCGGGTGTCGCCCGGGGAGGTGGAGGACGCCCTTCACGAGCACGGAGCAGTTTACGAATCCACGGTCATCGGCGTACCCGACCCGAGCAGGGTCAGCGGGTGAAGGCTTTCGTGATACTGAAGGACGGTTTCGTCGGGTCACCGGAGCTGGTCGAGGAGCTCAAAGCGTTCGTCAAGAGAGCGGGTGGCACCTTATATGTCCCCCAGCGATATCGAGTTCGTCGAATCCCTGCCCAGGACGGAGACCGGAAGGTGCGCCGCCTCGAACTCCGCGAACTCGAGGCACGGCGGGCCGAGGAAGAGCGTCAGAAGTGCACGCGCAGGGAAGGACATGAGCCCGTGAACCTACCTGCCTTCGCGTACCTGGAAGCCGGAACCTGGAGGAGGCCTGGAGTCTGCTGCGGGAGCACCGGGCGACGGCAAGGTGCTTGCCGGGGGGACCGACCTCCTGGTCAAGATGAAACATAGGAGACTCATCCCCGTCTCATCTGGTCAGCATCAAGGGCATAGCCGGGCTCGACTACGTCGAATACAAGCTCGGCGAGGGGCTGCGCGTGGGCGCCTCTCACAACCATAGAGTCGGTCAAGCGCTCCCTGGTGGTGCGCAAGATGTATCCGGTGCTACTTCCAGGCGGCTGCGTACATGGCCACGTCGCGATCCGCAACCGAGCCACCGTGGAGGCAACATCTGCAATGGCTCGCCCTCGGCGGAGACGGCGCCGGCCCTGATCGTGCTTGGTGCAAGGGTACGGATCGTGGGGCCGGGCGCGAGAGGGTCGTCGCGGTCGAGGACTTCTTCACCGGGCCGGGCTGTACGGTGCTGGAACCCGGTGAGATCGTGGCCGAGATCCAGGTGCCTGAGCCACCGCGCGGGAAGCGCCGGGGTATATGAGAAGCACAGCCTGAGGCGGATGGACGTGGCCATGGTTGGGGTGGCCGCACTGGTGGCCCCCGCGGGAGAGACCTGTGGCGACATACGGATCGCACTCAGCGCAGTCGCGCCGACTCCCGATGAGGGCCAGGAAGGCGGAGGACATGCTCCGGGGCCTGGCTCCGACCTAGAGCCTGGTCGCCGCGGCTGCGCGCGCGGCCGCCGAAGAATCGCGGCCCATCACCGATATCCGCGGCAGCGCGGAGTCGCGCAGGCAGACCGTGGAAACGCTGACGGCTCGGGTGGTCCACCAGGCTCTGAAGGGCGGCCAAGACTGGAGGTCGACCGGCAGATGAAGCAGGCACCGACCGAGGCACCGAACGCGGAGACGACCGACATGATGCGGAAGATCGCGCTCACCGTCAACGGCAAGGGGTATGAGTTCGAGGTCGAGCCCCAGGAGACGCTGGTGGAGCTTCTGCGGGAGAGGCTGCGCCTCATGCGGACCAAGGAAGGCTGCGGGGTGGGTGAGTGCGGGTCGTGCACCGTCGTCATGGACAAGAAGGCCGTGGCCTCCTGTCTCGTGCTGGCGGTGGATGCCGACGGCTCGGAGATCGTGACGACGGAGGGCATGTCCTGCGACAGCGAGTTCCAACCGATGCAGGAGTCGTTCGTCGACCATCTGGCGATGCAGGCGAGGGTCGGGGTGTCCACGCTCAGCGCACGCGAGCAGTACCTGACGTTCTGCCACCTGTGTTGCGGGCATTGCGCGGTCAAGGTGACCGTGGCGGACAACGTCATCGTCGACATGGCCCCGGACCTGGAGAGCGGCCTGTCCAACGAGCAATGCGTGTACAAGAAGGGGCGGCTCTCGATCCCCGAGATCCACGGCCATCCCGACCGGCTCCTCTACCCGATGAAGCGGGTGGGAGCCCGAGGGGAGGGCAAGTGGGAACGTATCTCCTGGGACGAGGCGCTGGACACCGTGGCGGACAAGTTCCGGACCATCAAGGAGGAATCCGGGCCCGAGTACGTGATGTTCGGCCTGGGTGAACCGCATGGGCTGGAGTTCGCCTTCGCCCAGCGCTTCGCCTCGGTCTTCGGTACGCCCAACGTCACCACTCCCGGCTGGTTCTGCGGGGTGCCCTTCCAGACGGCCAACGCCTTCACCTTCGGCCAGGGCGCGATACCGGACGAGGAAGGCACACCCCGGAGCTACTGGTGATCTGGGGCACCAACCCCAACCACACCTCCGGGGGCATCCGCAGGCAGACGGTCATCAAGATCGTGGAGAGCGGAGCCAAGATCGTCGTCATCGACCCGCGCAAGATCGACTTGGCCGGCCTCGCCGACCTGTGGATCAAGCCTCGCCCGGGCACCGACGGGGCCCTGGCGATGGGACTGCTCAAAGTCGTGGTCGAAGAGGGGCTCTACGACAAGGAGTTCGTGCGCGACTGGACCGTCGGCTTCGATGAGCTCAAGAGCCGAGCTGGGCAGCCTTCTCGCTGGCCGACGTGGCAGCAGCCACCTGGGTGCCGGAGGAGCAGATCCTCAAGCTCGCCCGGATGATCGGCGAGAACCACCCCACCTGCCTGCACTGGGGCAACGGCATCGACCAGGGGGTCCAACCCTTCCAGACCCACCGGGCCATCTCCATCCTCGCGGCGATCAGCGGCAACCTCAACGTCCCCGGAGGGCATCGTCCTACCCGACTCAGAGACCAATTTCGTCCGCCCGGGCAGGTTCTACAGGCTGAGCAAGCGGCTCCCCGTCGCGGACAAGACCATCGGCAAAGAGTTCCCGATGACCCTCAAGTCGACCTCCGTTCCCTCGTGGAGCCTGGTGAAAGCCATCCTCGAGGAGAAGCCATATCTGCCACGCGCAGCCTTCTTCATGCTCACGAACCCAATGACCAGCTTCATCAACACGGCGGGAGACCCGGGAGGCGCTCATGAAGATCGAGTTCACCGTGGTGCTCGACCTGTTCATGACACCGACCGCGGCGTTGGCCGACATCGTCCTCCCGGTCGCGTTCGGGATGGAGCACGATGAGGTGGGCTACTGGCCGGGATGGTACAACGAGGTGAGGGCTCATCCCAAGGTCGTAGACCCGCCGGGGGAGGCTGGCCCGACACCAGGATCATCAACGAGCTGGCGAAGCGCCTCGGGCTGAGCGACTTCTGGGAGGAGGACCATGAGGCGCTCGACGTGTGGCTGGCTCCAAGCGGTCTCACCTTCGAGGACCTCAAGCACCAACGGACTCTGCTGCCCAAGAAGAACTACAGCAACGCCAACCTGCGCACGCCCTCGGGCAAGGTGGAGATCGTAGCCGAGCCGCTCGCCGAACTGGGTCTGGCGGTGCTGCCGACCTGGCGGGAGCTCTCCGCCATCCCGGAGATACCGGAGGAGTATCCGCTGCTCTTCACCAACTCGAAATCCGAGATCTTCATCGGCACGAGCTACAAGGGGGTGCCGGCCCTGCGCGGGATGCGGCCCGAGCCGGTGGTCCAGATGAACCCGGCCACCGCTCGTGGAGCTCGGGTTGAAGGACGGCGACGAGGTCTACATCGAGACCAAGATGGGGAGGGTCAAGCAGCGACTGGTTTTCGATCGGGACATCGACCCTCGGGTGGTTTTCGCTGATTTCGGCTGGTGGTTCCCTGAGGACCCCTCGGGCGACCTGGGTTGGGACTGGGGGAACATCAACATGCTCACCAGTGCCGAGGGGCCGGTCGACCCGGCGGTCGGTGTGATGGTGCTCAGAGGCGTTCCCCTGCAAGGTGTACGCTGCGGAGCCTACTGGAGGCTCAGCGTGCTGAGCCTGTGTCACGGGTCGGGGACCTTCGGCGACAACCCTCGACAAGGGAGGTAGGCCGCATGGTGATTACGCCAAGATGGGTCGGCATCGACTTCGGCCAGACCCTAATGGACTCGTCCCCGGAACGCACCTATTGGATGATCGGAGACACCAGCAAGGAACTGGGTGAGCCAGAGCTGGTCGAGGAACGCTGTCATCGTTGGCGGACGATGAAGGAGAAGTACGGCTCCTATCCGGTGATAAAGGAGCGGGCCCGGCCGGAGATAATGACCTACGTCTTCGATGACCGTCCCGGCGTCGACCGAGGTGTTCAGCCGCATCGAGCAGAAGTACCTGAAGATCGCCGACGGAGCGCATCGACGCGATCAAGTACCTCAGCGACCAGGGCATCGAGGTGTCGATCGTCGCGGAGCTCAAGAGGACCCTGGGGCCCATCGGCACCGACATGGTGAGCGCGTTCCTGGTGAGACAGGGCGTGATCGAGTACTTCGACGAGCTCATCAGCCCCCAGGGCAAGATCGATCTGCGCACGGGCGAGACCGATCTGCGCTACAAGGGCACTTCCAAGGAAGTGGGCGATCTCTACGACGTGCTCGCCGACGACCTCCGCTCGCGCGGGATCGAGCCCCGGGACGCGGTCATGGTGGGCGACAAAGAATGGTCCGATATCACGCCTGCGCAGAAGCGCGGTTTCCAGGCCATCCACTACTCCGGGCTACATCTTTCATGCCCCCTCGAACGCCACCTACGAGATCACGGCATCTTCCGAGCTAAAGAACATCATCAGACCGGTGGAGTGAAAAGATGAATCAGCCGAAGCGAAGTTGATCGTCGAATACGATGACGGCTCCACGAGGGAGGCGGACTACGCGGCAAGGTGGACGGCGCAGACCCGGCTACCGCTTGGCTCGGCTCTGGGACTCTTCCCGGCCGGCGCGCACGTGGGTCGTGTCCAAGCACTACCTGCTGGTGCGGTGGCAAGGACGGCTGGCAGGAGGTCTTCGGGATCGACGACGGACTCTGCCGAATCTGCTCCGTTACTACGTCATCGAGAGGATCGAAGATAGGGGTCAGACTCTCTCTGGAGACCGGGTGGCGACTATCCCGAACTGCACGTCATCGAGCGCACTCCCCGCGATGTGGTCGGCGCCGTGATCGTCGGCGAGGGCGGTGTCAAGTCCTACGCTCTCGACAAGTCAGGTCGAGCGGTGGGAGGGGATATACGAGGCCGGGGGCAAGAGGGAGCATGTCAGGTTCGACAAGACGAGCGACAAGTATCCGCACGAGGCCGGCGACGACGGGAACGCCTTGGAGCCTGTCTTGGACGCGCTGAGGCGCGAACTCGACACTAGGGGCGTCGATCCCCGGACGCTGCTGGCCATGGACGAGTCAGAGCGCGTGAGCGAGTACAAGACTCTGGCCTCCGGCGCGAACATCCGAGGGAGTTACAGACAAGAAGACGTCTATGGGTTCGTGGAGTCGATGATAACCAGACTGGCGGGAGCGGTGTGATGAAAGACCTTAGAGACTGGATCGCGGCTTGCGAGAACGAAGGCGAGCTCAAGCGGATCACCAAGGAGGTCGACTGGGAGCTGGAGCTCGGCCACGTGGCCACCCTTAACGAACGGGCGGGGGGACCGGCTCTCCTCTTCGAGAAGGTCAAGGACTACGGCATCCCGGTACTCAGCAGCACGGTGACCACGGCCAAGAAGATGGCCATCACCTGCGGGAAGCCCGCGCACTACACGCTCTGCGACGTCTCTCGGGAATGGAAGAACGTTATCCAGCAGGGCAGGCTGGTGGAGCCGGTGGAGGTCAAGGACGACATCCCGGTGATGTACGAGGTCCTGGAAGGTGACGACGTCAACGTCTTCGACCTTCCCTCCCGCGCCTCTACCCGCAGGACGGCGGCCGCTACCTTGGCCTCGCCTGCAACTACATCACCCAGGACCCGGAGACCGGCTGGACCAACCTGGGGACCTACCGCGGCATGGTCATGGACGAGAAGACCATCGGCGCGAACATGATGGGCAAGGCCAAGCACGGACGGATCCACGTCGACAAATACTCCAAGCTGGGGACCAGGATGCCGGCGGCCGTCTATTGCGGCTGCGATATGTTCCATCTTGTGGTCGGCTCGACCATGGTGCCGGCGCAGCAAGACGAGTACGGTGTCATCGGCGCAGTCATGGGTCGGCCGGTCGAGGTCTTCACCAGCGACCTGACCGGGCTGAAGCTTCCGGCTCATGCCGAGATCATTCTCGAGGGCGAAGTGGAGCTCGATCCCGACAAGTTCCGGCCCGAGGGCCCCCTGGGTGAGTACGTGGGCTTCTACGCTGCCAGCGGTGAGGGCCCGAAACCCTGGCTTGAGATCAAGCGGATCTACAAGCGGAAGGATCCCATCTTCGTCATCAGCACCGTCGGCCGGCCGGTGGGCGACGCGCACATGATCAACGCCGTCGGTCGTATGGCCTATCTGTGGGCCGACCTGGAGATGATGAAAGTGCCGGGTGTCCGGTCGGTCTACTGCCCGCCCGAAGCCGCGGGCCGATTCTGGGCCATAGTGTCGGCGAAGATCACCCATCCCGCCGGTGCCGAGAGGGTCGCCGAGGCGGTGTCTTGCAGTCCCACAGGGCACTTCGGCATCAAGGGGATCATCGTCGTCGACGAGGATGTCCCGGCCGACGATATGGCAGGCGTCTGGTGGTCTCTGGCCTGCCGCTACGATCCAGGTAAGGACACCCAGATCATCAACAAGATGCGCCCCACCCCGTTCGACCCCGCCCTCCCTGCTGGGGCGAAGGCCATAGGCTCCAAGATCCTGATCGATGCCACCACGCCGGTGGAATGGGAGAAGAAACCTCGCCTGGTCGAACTGGACGAGGCCACTTCGAGGGCGGTGTTGGACAAGTGGCAGGAATACGGGTTCGAACAGCCGTACAAGCTGTCAGGAGATGCTCTGCCGAGGTAGCCGTCAGCGGGGCAGAGGTGCCGAACGAAAGCACGACACGAGGAGGAAAAGGGCGTAGTGTGATAAGTGGCGGTGGGAGCTACTCAGGGAGACCCGGCCCGCGTGTGTGGCGGCGCAGGGCAGGCGGTCGGGGGAGGTGTGGTTGAGAGAAGATGCTGGGTTACGAGGTAGGGGTTTTGTCGGTTGACGGAAGAGATAGTAGTGCATGAAAACGGGGGTTACACATGTCAGCTCAAGACAAGAATCACTGCGAAGACCCGGATCTCATCGACGGCCGGACCGTCAGCCGTCGGGAGTTCCTGAAGCTGGCCGGCATCGCCGGGGCGACGATCGGGGTGGGCGCCGGCCTGGGCGGGCTCCTGACGGCCTGCGGCGAGGAAGAGACCACCACTACCACGGCTGCAGCTACCACCACCACGGCCGGAGCTACCAGCACCACGGCGGGCGCCACGACCACGGTGAGCACCGGTGCCGAGGCCGGGCGGGAGATCAAGGTGGGCTTTGTCGACCCGATCACGGGCGCTATCGCCGGATTCGGGATCCCCGGCAAGTGGTGCGTGGAGCGCTGGAGTGAAGCGGTGAAAGACGGGCTGGTGTGCGGCGACGGCTTGAACCACCCCGTCAAGATCGAGCTCCAGGATAGCCAGTCCGATAGCAACCGGGCCGCGCAGGTGGCCGGTGACCTCATTACCAATGGTAAGGCCGACTTCATGATGGCGGCTGCCTCCCCGGACACCGTGAACCCGGTAGCCGACCAGAGCGAGGCCTTGGGATGTCCCTGTCTCACCGTCGACGCTCCCATGGAGCCCTACTTCTATGGCCGGCAGGGAGCCAACCCGGATCCGAACTACGTCTTCAAGTGGACCTACCACCTGTTCTGGGGCTTCACCGAGATGGAGAAGGTCTACTGGGACACCTGGAACGGAACGGCGACCAACAAGAAGGTCGCGATCATGTTCCCCAACGACGTCGACGGGAACGCCTATCGGCAATACTTCACCCAGGAGAAGTGCGCCGCGAACGGCTTCACCACCGTCGACCCGGGGCCCTTCCAGCCCATGACCGACGACTTCACCACTCAGATCTCGCTCTTCAAGAAAGAGGGATGCGAGATCGTTTCGGCCTGGTTCATCCCGCCGGAGATGGCCACCTTCTGGACACAGTCCCTACAACAGGGCTTCAACCCGATAATCTTCCAGGCCGTGAAAGCCTCGCTGTTCCCCACTGCCATAGAAGCCATAGGAGGGACCTCGGGCGACGGCATAGTTGGTCCCTGCTGGTTCCATCCGACCTACACCTACGTGTCTTCACTCACGGGTGAGACCTGCCAGCAGTTGTGCGACGACTTTGAGACTCGGACCAACCAGCAGTGGACGCAGCCGATCATGCACTATGCGGCCTTCGAGTGGGTCGTCGACGTTCTCACGCGCACCACGAACGTGGACGACAAGGAAGAGATCATGAAGCGGGTGACCGAGACCAAGGCGGACTTCGTCTGCGGTCCGGTCGACTTCACGGTCCCGATCTCTGCCGACTTCGGCGCCAAGCGGCACGTCGCCAACGTCTACGTGACCCCGTTGTGGGCCGGTCAGTGGCAGCTTGACCCGGGTGGCAAATGGCAGTACAAGCTCGTGGTGGTCACCAACTCGGCCGCTCCGGACCTCAAGGTTGAGGGCCCGCTCCAGCCGATCAAGTACTCTTAGACCAACTCGTGCCTCTGGAACCTGCCCACCCGCGAAAACAGGCAGCAGGCTCAGGATGAAGTGAGACCGTGGCGCGTGCCCAGCACGCGCCACGGTCTCATTCCGGTGGATCGCGGTCCGCGACAAAACAGATGGCGCCGCACACGGCGACCGGTGAACCCGAAGAGCGAGCCCGAGAAAATGACCCCAGCTTATGACCTCGTTTTCGTGGGCAATGCGTCCATCGACCAGATCCATACCTTTGAAGGACCGATCCAGACCCTCTTCGGCGGGGGTGTGGTCTTCAGCTCCATGGCGGCGGTGTGGTCCGGCAAACGGATCGCAGTGGTCACAAGGATGGCGGAACGCGAGGCCCACTTGCTCGACCCCTTGCGTGAGGCCGGGATCGACGTATACGTCACCTATGCTCCGCAGACTACGCGCCACAGGGCGTTCCACCTCAGCGGAGATGTCGACCAGCGGCAAGTCGTCCTGGAGGAGAGCGCCGGAGCCTTCACGGGTGGAAGACCTGCCCCCAATGCGGCCTACTTTCTTGCACCTGGCCGGTCTTACCGACCAGGAGTTCTCCCTTGCTTTCATGAAGAGCGTGAACGAGCTGGGCCATACCTTCTCCGTGGACTTCCAGGGGCTGGTCCGTCAGGCAGACCTGCACACGGGTGAGGTGTCATACGCCAACGTTCCCGACAAGGTGGAGATCACCAACCTAGCCGACAAACTGAAGCTCGATGCGCTGGAGGCCAAGTTTCTGACCGGTACGGCCAACCCCGAACTGGCAGCCGCGCGGATAGAAGAATGGGGCGCCTCAGAAATAATGGTGACGAGGACGGAGGGAGCTTTGGTTCGCTGTCGCGGCGAGTCGTATTTTGAGCCCTTTTCGAACAGAAGCGTCGAAGGTAGAACGGGACGGGGTGACACCACGTTTGGTGCCTACCTTGCGAGCCGCCTGGACAGCAGTGTCGGCTACTCGCTGCGACTCGCCGCATCTGTGGCCTCGATCAAGATGGAGACTCAGGGTCCGTTCAGAGGTACCTTCGAAGAGATAGCGGCGAGGATGAGCACCATTCATGGGCGAGGCCGATGACTACGTCCAGATCACGACCATCCGATTGACTCACATGTTCGGTATCGTATGATGGAGCGAAGGAGTGTTGCCTGGGTCATCGTCCAGGTGCTGTGCTGAGGACCAACAGGACAAGGAGTGAGAAATGAGCAGGATGTCAGTCGCTGCCGTCGTGCGCGAGCCTTGCGCTCCGTACACTCTCGAGTCGGTCGAACTGGACGATCTACGGCCAGATGAGGTCTACGTCCGTATCGAGGCGGCGGGGGTCTGCCATACCGACGCGAACATGCAGGTGATGGTCCCGATGCCGGCCGTCGTCGGTCACGAGGGAGTCGGGAGTCGTGGAGGAAGTCGGCTCGGGCGTGTACGATGTGAAGCCCGGCGACAGGGTCATCATCTCCTGGCCGGCCTGCGGTGTGTGTTTCAATTGCCTCACGGGCAAGCGATACATCTGCGAGAATGCGTTTCCGCTGCTGTTCAGCGGGCGCCGTTTGGACGGCTCACCAACGATCAAGCTAGGTGGCGAGTGGATCTCGGGCGCCTGGTTCCAGCAGTCTTCCTTTGCCACCTACGCCATAGCCTCCGCCGACTCGCTGGTCCGGGTGGAGGACGATGTGCCGCCGGAGATCCTTGCCGCTCTGCCCTGCGGGGCGATGACCGGCGCCGGCGGGATACTCAGTGCCCTGCGGGTCGGCCCCCGGGACGAGGTGCTCATCCTCGGCGCCGGCGGGGTCGGGCAGGCCGCGGTGATGGCCGCACACATGGCCGGAGCTTATCCGATCATTGCGGTGGCGCGGAATCCCAAGCGCCTGGAGCTCGCCCTCGAACTTGGGGCGACCCATGTGGTGAACGCGGCCTGCGAAGACATCGCTGCGCGGGTGCAGGAGATAAGCCCCGGCGGGGTGCGCTTCGCCTTCGACAGCTCCGGGGCGGTCACCTGTTGGAAAGCGGCCGCACTGAGTCTCCGTGCCGGTGGTACGTTCGGGGTCTGCGCTGCCGCCGAGGAGGAGACCCTTGGCGGGAGTCCTCACTTCTTCTTGTCGAAGGGGGCCCGTATTCAGTTCATCATGGGCGGTTCCGTGGTTCCTCGGGTCTTCTTGCCGAAGCTCATCCAATGGTACAAGCAGGGACGCTTTCCCGTTGACAAGTTGGTCCAGACCTTCCCCTTCTCGGAGATAAACGAGGCCTTCGCGGCCTCACACGAGGGCCGGGCGGTCAAACCGGTGCTGCTGATGCCATTCCACGCCACTACGCGTAGTAGTCGACCAAGGCCCGGCTGGGACGACCCAGTTGGTAGTTGAGGCTGATGCAGGCGGCCAGGCACAAGAAAGCGCTGCAAGATGCGCTCTTTGAGGCCCGCAAGGGTGCGGGCGCCGTGGCGTTCCAGGGTGAGGATGTCCTTGCAGGTGCCGAAGATGGATTCGATCCGTTGGCGAAGCGGAGCAAGGTGAGGGCCTTCTCCCGGCTCGTCTTTGCGCTTGGGCCGGACCAGCGGTGGCCTCGAAGCTCTTTGACGGCTGAGGCGAACTCCTCGCCCGCATAGCCCTTGTCGGCAAAGGAGGATCTCCCCTCCCTCGCGCCGGCAGCTCCCAAGGAGTTCGAGGCCCACCTCCCGTTCATCCCGCTTGGGCGAGGCGAACGATAGCGCCCGGGGAGTGCCGTCCGAGGCGAAGATGGCGTGCAGGCGCACCCCCCAGAAGTAGCGGGAGTGACTGCGGCGCAGTAGCCGTAGTCGCAGAGGTCGGAAAGAGCGGAGCGAAGCACCGTCTCCCGGCTTCTGGCGCACTCGACCGGGGTGGAGTCGATAAGCAGGAGATCATCGTAGAAACCCGGGCTTTGCTCGGCAAAAGATGAGAAGGAGCCACTCAAGGAGCGGGGAGCAAGACGGCGCCGGCGCTTGAAGTAGCCGGCCTGGCCGGGGACGACAGGGAAACAGGTGGCCAAGAGACTTTCCGGGCCCGCTCGAAGGAAGCGCCGGTCAGAGGGGATGCCCATGATGGCCTGCGCGACGGCAGAGGGTGACGATCTCGGCATCGGTGGTGCGCCGGCGGGCATTGCCGCGTCTTCTCTGGCAAAAGATCATCGGCTGTGCAATAAACGAAGGTGCAGAGGGTGTCGAGGTCGGCGTGCATCGTGGCCTCCTGGTCAGACGGTGATGCTGACACCGTCGGACTTCGGCTTCTCTGCCTCGAATCCCTTCTGCACCGGCATTTTCGTGGAATCAATCACTAGGGGTCGGCCCTGCGCCGAACGCCTGGTGACGCGCCAATGCTCTTGTGGTCGCCGGAGCTCTCTCTGGCTCCCCTTCCTCGAAAGCTTCGCAGAGGATGTCGATCAGGTGATCGATCTCCTCCTCAGTCATCAACGCGGCTCCAGCCCGCTCTCGCTCACTCGACAGGCCCCAGCGCATCGGCGCGTTCTGGCGCTGGGCCGCGACCTCCATTATTGGTATACTCGTTTCATTTGACAGACAGCGCCAGGTCCCTCGCCGGCACCCGGGCGATGGTCGCCGTGTGAAGAAGCGGCGTGACGCGCCCTAGAAACGGGAGAGGTCCAGTTTTGAAGAGCAACAAGGAGGGAATTCACAGTCCTAGTCGAGTTGGACCGCACGGCTTTGCATCGGAAGCTGATCTGGCACGAGATGCCGATCTTAGTAAGGAGAGTCGATCATGACAGATGTCGTCACTGATCCCTATTCGGGGCTGCAGATGGTGGAGCTGAGCCATTTGTGGGGCCATGGCGTGCCGTCCTACCCCGGAGATGCCGACGTACGCATGGTGCGGGCGGTCAAGTTCGCCCAGCACGGCGTTATGGCGCACCGGATCACCACCGTGATGCACACCGGGACCCACATGAACGCCCCTCTGCACCTGATCCAGAAGGGCGCCGATCTGGCGGCGATCCCCGTCGATCGCTATTTCGGCAACGGCGTGGTGCTGGACATCCCCAAGAAGAACTGGGAAGTGATCACGGCTGACGACCTCAAAGCAGCCAAGCCCGGGATCCAGTCCGGCGACATCGTTGTCATCGTTACGGGTTGGTATCACAAGTACTCCGACGGACTGGAGTACTTCGGCGAGGCGCCGGGGCTCTCGAAAGACGCGGCCGAGTATCTGGTGGAGATGGACGCCAAGATGGTCGCCATCGACACCCCCCACGTCGATCATCCTTTGGCCACCTCCATGGGCCCCCATCGCGGCGGGCCGCAGATGAAACGTCTGGCCGGCGAGTACACCAAGGCCACCGGTCTCGATCCCAAGAAAGAGCACGGCGAGTGGTACGCCGCGCACAAGACGCTCCTCGCGGCCGGGATCCCCACCATCGAGCAGGTGGGCGGGGACGCCGATCTGGTCAAAGGCAGGCGCGCGACTCTGGCTGCCACGCCCTGGAAGTTCGAACACGGCGACGCCTGCCCGGTCAGATTGATCGCGATGTTCGATCCCACCGGTAAGGCCCGGATCGAGCCTGGCAACTGACTATCCGCCGAGCCGAAAGGACGAACCATATGAGTCTCAAGATCTACAACCTCAGCCATACCTTCACGCAGTTCATGCCCGAGTGGCCCTCGACTCCGAGCGTGGACGTAGACGTGGTGAAGTTCCATGCCAAAGACGGCGTATACCAGACGCAGTGGGAAGGCATCATGCACCGCTGCACCCACATGGACGCCCCCATCCACGTGACCGAATGTACCCCCAGCATCAACGACTACCCGTTGTGGCGCATGTTCGGCACCGGCGTCGCGGTCTCCATCCCCAAAGAGAAGTGGGGGATCATCACCCCCGAGGATCTCGAGAATGCCCGCCCGAAGATCCAAGAGGGCGACATCGTCATGATCAACACCGGCTTCCATCGCAAGTGGGGCGATACCGACGAGTACTTCGCCTACGGTTGTGGGATCTACCAAGAGGGCGCCCAGTGGCTGGTGGACAAGAAAGTCAAGCTGGTCGGCTACGGCTGCCAGGCGAACGACCACCCCATCGCCACCAAGCTCGTCAATCACGGCCTTGGCCCCACGCATCCCCACCTGATCGAAGAGTGGAAAGAGGAGTTCGGGCAGGACCCCATCGAGGACTTCCCCAGGCTGGGAATCGGCGCACAAGACCCTGATGGTCAAGGGCGGGATTCCCGGGATCGAGAACGTCGGCGGCGACTTGGACGAGGTGACGGGCAAGCGCTGCACCTTCTTGGTCCTGCCTTGGCGCTGGCCCGGCGGGGACGGCTGCATCGTGCGCGTCCTTGCCATCATCGACCCGGACCAGGAGTTCCGCTTCGAAGCTGGGCTGTAAGAACGGCGCCTAACCTGGCGCAGTCGGGCCGCCCGGCGGGTGAAGGGTCCCGCCGCCCGCTGACGGGGTCGCCCGTTACCGGGAGGTGACGTCCTCCAGAGCCTGCTGGTATTCCTCCACGCCGCTCTTGAGGCGCTCGTGCCAGGAGACCTTCTGCCAGGGATCCCAACCGTACCCGTTCGTCGAGTAGAGCTCGGAACCGAGGGCCACGCTGATGCCCACGCGATCCACCGTCTCGGTGACAAGGCTGCCGTCGGGGTTCCAGCGGAGCGCCTGCAGTGAAGATGGGTCGGAGAACCCGATCGCCTGGTAGGGCAGGCGGACCTCGATACAGTCACCTGCCGCCCAGGTGACTCGCGAGTCGTAGTCGCCGCTTGACGGGTCGGTGGTCCCATAGCGCATTTGCCCAGCGTCGAACCACTCGAGGGGCAGCTTCTGCCCGCTGCCTGGCATCGTCTGAGGTTTGTTCGTGATGAGCTGCTCCGGGTTCCAGACACCACTTCCTTCGGCGAGTCGCCGCGGCGTCGAATGGTATGTACCCCTTCACCTTGCCCCAGAAGATGGTGAACTGGTCGTTCGAGGCCCGCACATAGACCTGACCCTGTTTGCCCGGACCGAGCACCACGGCATAGTCTGCTTCCGGGTCCTCGCCGGGCAGGCCGGGCAGGCCACCGTTGCCTCCCGGGATGACATCGATACCCAGGGTGAGCGGAACCTCTTTCCACACCTTGCGATTGTCGAGCAACAGGCGCAGGTAGAGATATCCCTCGTCTTTGACGGCACGTACCTCGCGTAGCCCGGTAGCGTTTTCGTAGATCACCTGCGAGTCGTTGTCCTCCCACTCGGAACCGTCACCATCCACGGTGACCGCCTGGTCGGAGCCGGGGTCCATGGCAAGGAGCCCAAAGTGCTCCTCGTTGGTCCAGGGATTGGTCCAGAGCGCCCGGCGGTCGCGCGGGAGCTCGTAGTCGATGGTGTTCCACGTGAACTTGAACCACTCGTCGGCCCATTCAAAGAGCATGCCGCCCGAAAGCCCCATGCCGTGGATCACGCGCAGCAGCTCCGCATCGATGGCCATCTGCTGCTGCTCGGAGTGGTTTCCCTGATCGCGGCCGAGTGGGCCGGTGTGCGCCATGCTCATCGAAGACGGCACGCCGAACTCGGTGATCATGACCGGCATGGTGGCATGGTGATCCTTCAGGGCGCTCAAGTAGCCGGCGTACGGATCGTTCCGCTCCCCGTATACGAACGATTGAAGAGAGGGCTCATACCTCTGGAAATCGGGGTAGTACGGATAGGCGTGGTAGCTCGCGAAGTAACCCCCGGGCCACGCGGACGAGACCGCGATGTGGTTCGCGTCCACCGATACCAGATCCTCGTTCTCCATGGGTTCCTCCGGATGCCGCAATGGGTCTGTGGTAGGCCAGTTGGTGAAGGTGAGGGGCACGGCGATCCCACGGGCCGCCTCTTCGCTCGCCACGTGATCGAGCATCTCGGCGAGCCAGGTTTCCGTGGGGGTCGCCTGCTCTGTGGAGGCGAAGTACTCGCCTTCGTACATGGCCCTACCGGCGTTCTTCTTATCCGAGACCGAAGTAGCCAAGGGATCCCACTCCACCCCCAATGAGTAGGAGTAGAGCCAGGGGCTGGCATCGGCCGTCCACCTTCCCCACGCCTTGCCCCGCTGTTGGTCTCTCTGCAGATCCCCGTGCACCGCCGCGACAGCGTCGGTGATCTCGCGCTTGAAGCCGTCGTGCACCGTCGGGTCGAAGAGGTCCTCCGTGCCCAGAAACTCCTCTTCCGGTATCCACACCCCCTGGATCAGGTAGAGCGGATGGTCCGGGTTGGCCTGATTGAAGGCGGTCAACTCCTGGTAGAACACGGGCGGAAGGATGGTATACACGCGCACCGCGCGCAGACCCATCGAAGTCATCATCGAGAACCAGCGGGCGTACTCCTCGCCGGTGACGGCCAGCTCGCCGGGCTGGGTACCGGGAACGGTCGAGCCAAGATTCACGCCCGGCAAGAAGTCGATCACGCCTCCCTGCGTGGAGAGGAGGAGCTTCTGGCCCTCGGTGTGGGCGATGCGGGTGAGGCCCCCCACAGTCTCCGGCCGCGGCGCCCAGTCTGTCGAGACCGGGGATCCACAGCCAAACAGGAAGCCCATCAGGGCGACCACCATGAAAACCACGGCCACGACCGGCGTCATACGGCGGTTCGACCCAAACCGGATTCTCCTGTCGCGTCTTGCAGCGAGATGCCCGCAGTTCCCACTTCTCTCCCGCCCCATCTGTTGATCACCTGGCATTTGAGCTCTGGTCTCACCGGTCCTTATCGGCACCGCAGCGTCACCTTCTGAGCGGCGGACGCTGGACGCGCACAGGAGAGCGGGGACGGGCCGACCAGGCGTCGAGAACATGGTGCAGGTCGGTGGGGGCTAGAGAGCCTCCGATAACAGAATGGGCACAGAAGAGGATCCGTGGCGTCTCAAGACTCCCAGCGGGCAATCGGACCTGGAGGTGTATCGCTCTCTCACGGATCTCCACGCCATGATCAAAGCGCGCGGTGACTGGATGCCGCTGGGAATGGCCGAGGTCGAGCACAACCCCAGGAACAGGCGCATTAGGCGCCCCGTAAGTCCCTGCTCGACCTGCGCCCCATGCTTGCCGAGCGCGGGGCTTACTCCGTGCTCAGACGAAGATGATCTGCGCGCCCTCCGTCATGTCGAGGAAGTCGCTCACCGTGACGATGTCGAGCACCCCGTCGATGAAGTCTTCCTTCTTCAGCCCCATCATATCCACGGTCATCTTGCACGCGTAGAGCTTTGCTCCCCCATCCACCAGCATCTCCATGTACTCGCGTATGGGCGGCGCCTCGACCTGTTTGATCTTCTTCCTCATGATCCACGTGGCGAACCTCGTCATGCCGGGCAGGACGCCCATGAGGTTGGGGATCCCCAGATTGCCGGGCACGCCCATCATGCTCATCTTCATGCTGGTATTTGCCACTGGAGCCAGTTGAAGGTGGTCGATGCGCTTCTTGGTGATCATGTCCATGCCCCAGAAGGTGAAGAACAGGGTCACGTCGATGCCGTTGCCCAACGCCCCCCAGGCCATGATCGGCGCGGGATAGGCCATGTCCAGATCGCCTTTGGAGCAGATGAACGCCATGTGGCGGTTCTCATCAGCCATGTGCTACTCCTCTCGTCAGTGCTTCGCTGTACGCGCGGCGCAGTTCTTTCGGCCGATCGATCACACGCATCCTTCTGGTTTGCCCAAGCCGGAGATGCGAGCTACCTTCTTGGCCGGGCCTTTCGGGAACAGGGCGAACAGCTCTTTGGTCGAGACCCCGGTCCCGGTGGTGATCTGCCGAAGGGTGGGCGATTTCCCGTTCAAGCCTTTGGCCGTCTCCCGGCTCCAATCGATCACCTTCCAGTGAGCCTCGGTCAGCTCGGTGAGTCCCTCTTCCTGGGCGATCTCCGCCGCGATGACCTTGTCCCACTCGTTGGGATCGGTCATGAAGCCCTCATCGTTGACCTGCACTACCTTGCCTGCGATCGTCTTGGTCGGCATACGCTTCTCCTTCTGATGGTCGAGTATTTGTTGGATGACGGTTCGGCTATTTGCCGGCCGCCTGCCCGGCAGCTTGCGCGCCTATGACGCGAAGCACGCGCATGGTGAGCACAAGTCCGCGGCGTGTATCCGGATCTCGCATCTGGCCCAGCAGTGAGCGTAGAGAGGTGTCGATCGGCTGCGCGAGCTCCACCTCGCTCTTCGAGATCACTTCGTGGACCAGGTTGAGGACCTGGGGCTGCGTCACGTCTCTCATCACGTTCACGAGCGGGACGACGTTATCGCCAAGTTGTTCTATCTCTTCGGGACTGAAGGAGGTGACGACGTTGTCTGCGGCCCGGGCGCCTCCTCGGGCCAGTGCGAAGTAACCTCTTCGCTCGGCCGACTGCAGCAGGTCGGTCGCCTTCTCGAAGGCGCTGTCGGTTAGGGGACCGACGGTCTGCGCGAGATCCATCAGGCTCTCGAGCTGGTCGAGCATCTTGTCGATGTTGCGCCCGTTGCGCAGCAGGCGTTTGACCAAGCGGAGCACGTCACATAGGTCGACGTACTCCTGGACCTCCTCCAATTGCACGGTCACGAGCTGGAGGGCCTCGTCTGCGATCGGGATCACGTCCTGCAAGAGCTCGTCGCGCTCCGCCTGCCGGCGCGAGGCGGATCGGGCCTGGTCGGTCAGGATCTGGACCTGGCCGGCGAGGAGATCGAGCTTCTCATGTAGAGCGGCAAGATCCGAGGCCGCTAATGCCTGTTCCATGCCGGCCTCCTCACTTGTGCCACTTGCCCGACATGCTCATGCGCGCGGGCAGCGGCAACTCCTGGCCCTTCAACAGGATGTTCCAATACATCCAACGGAACATCATCTTGCCCCAGTGGTTCAGCTCCGACTCCTGCAGCAAGGCGAAAGGTCCCATCCCGGGCAATGGATAGCGGCCGGGAAGTGGCTCCACGTCGTAGTTGAAATCGATCAGCAGACCTTTGCCGAAGCCGGACTCGATGAAGCAGTTCGTGTGCCCGTCGTAGGGGACCAGCATATCCAGGCCGTCAACGTGGCGTAAGAAGTTCTCGGTGAAACAGTCCACCGCGAAGTGGGCCCCTGAACCGCTTTTCGAGGTGGGCAAGGCCGCGGTGTCGCCAAGGGCGAAGATGTTCGGGTGCTCCTTCGAAAGGAAGGTGTGGATGTCGACCGGGACGTAGTTCAATTCGTCGCCCAGCCCCGAGCGTGCCACGAACTCGTCACCCTTGTTGAGCGGGACGGTCACCAGCAGATCGTATTCCAGTTCAGTCTCGTCGTAATGCACGAGTCTCTTGGCGTCCGGGTCGACGTGCTCGACCAGGAACTCGGGCACCACCTGGATGCCCTTTTCTTCGAGGATGTCGCCCAGGTACTTGGAGGCGATAGGCTTGGTGAACGCGCCCGGAAGCGGGGTGGCATAGATCAATTCGACTCTATCGCGGATACCCTGCTCATGGAAGAACCAGTCCGCCAACATGATGAATTCGAGCGGAGCCACCGGGCACTTGATGGGATTCTCGACCACGTTGAGCACCAGCCGACCGCCCTGCCAGGTGCGCAGGTGTTTCGCCAGAGCCACCGCACCCTCGATGGTGTAGAAGTCGTAGATGGACCGGTGCCACTCGGGCCCCTCGAGGCCGGGAGTCTCCCCGGGCCGGGTCCGCGTGCCGGTTGCGATCACCAAGAAGTCATAATTGAGGATGCGACCGTTCGTCAGCTTCACGCGGTTCTGATCGGGTTCGATGACGTCTGCCTCGGCCTTGATCATCTCCACCCCGGCTGGGATGAAGTCAGGCTTGGGCTTCATCACGTCGTTCTTGCTGTACATGCCGAAGGGGATGAATAGATAGCCCGGTTGGTAGTAATGGGTCTCGATCGGGTCGACGATGGTAATCTTCCACTCATCGGTGCCGAGTAACCGACGAAGGCGATTGACGACCATAGTCCCCGCGGTCCCGGCGCCGATGACCAGCAGTCGCTTCATGAATCAGAACCCCCTTCCACGTGATTAGCCACTCCCAATTCGCGCATCACCGCTGCATCACCACTATATCTCCAAAAGGCCTCATCCCCAGAAGGCTTCGATCCCAGCCGACGCACCGTGCGTCATTATACCCTAGTGGGTATGTTCGTAAGTGGGTATCGCGGTTCTGAAGGGGGCCACCAAGTGCGGGCGTGATAGTATGCGCGCCAATGGAGACGCCCGATCTGATAACCGTCTCTGAGTACGCGCAGCGCCGCGAAGCGGTCTTGCAGGCGCTAGATGGTGCTGCTGCCCTGGTGTTGGCCGGCCACGAGACGCCATCTTCGTCACCTGTCGATCGCTGGAAGACCGACCGGCTCTTCTGGTACCTGACCGGCCTCGACTACGAAAGCGGCGCCGCGGTGGTGTTCGACCCGGCCGAGGAGGACCCCGAGCGCCGGATAACCCTCCTTCTGCGTCCCCGTGACCCAGAGATGGAGCGCTGGGATGGCTTTCGCGACCCCTTAGGCCTGGCGCTCAAGGAGAAGACAGGCTTCACCAGCATAGCGCGGATCCCGTCACTCTCTTCCAGAATGGGCGATGCCGCCCGGCGCACCAAGCGCCTGGCCTGTATGCATCCTTTCGCCCCCTATGACGCCGCGGTCTCACCGGACCTCGATATCTTCCGGAAGATCTGCGAGCGGATCCCGGGCGTGGCTATCGAGGACCGTACCGAACTGCTGCCGTCGATGCGTGCCGTCAAGTCCCCGGCAGAGCTCGCCTTGATGGAACGGGCTATCGCCGCCTCGGTCGCTGGGTATGAGGCGGTTCTGCGCTTCATCCACCCCGGCGTGACGGAGGCACAGGTAGCCGAGGTACTGACCACTGGGTTTCGCGAGCGGGGCGCGGAGCCGGCCTACGCTCCCGTCGTCGGCTCGGGGCTGAACGGAACGGTGCTCCACTACCTCGACAATGACCAGGTCGTCAGAGACGGAGACCTGATCGTCATCGACTATGCCGCGGCCTACGGCGGATACGCATCGGATGTCACCCGCACGTTTCCGGCCGACGGAACGTTCACTTCCGAGCAACGAGGGATCTACGAGGTGGTGCTGGAGGCCAACCTCGCCGGTATCGACGCGGCCCGCCCCGGCGCCACCATCACCGACATGCAGAATGCCGCGCGAGCAGTGATCGCCGAGGCCGGCTACGAAGACTACTTCATCCACGGCATCGGTCATCAGCTTGGCATCGAGGTCCACGACCCGACTCCCGACGGGCCGCTCGTGCCGGGGATGGTGCTGACCATCGAGCCGGGCGTCTATCTGCCGCAACGCCGGCTGGGGGTACGCATCGAGGACGACATCCTTCTCACCGAGACCGGCAGCGTGAACCTCACCGCTGCTATTCCCAAGACCGTGGCCGCTATCGAGGCCGCAATGGCGGGGCGCTAGCCGGGAGAGAAAAGGGGCGGGGCCGGGGAGTTTCCCCGGCCCCGCCCCAGTGCCAAAGCTGGCCTGTCTGCCCGCGCGGGAGTCGAGCCCTGCGCTACTCTTCGGTCACGGCTTCGCCGTGGTGGTCGTCGAAGGCGCCGCCGTGGTTATGGTCTGCCCCGCCGAGGTCGCGGTCGAAGAGGCCGCTGTCGTGGTAGTCGTGTCTCCCGAGCCCGAGGTGGTGGCAGTGGTCGACGCGGTGGTCGTGGTGGTCGGTGCCATACCCTCCTTGTAGATCACTCCCAGTTCGGCCTTGGTGTCGATGAGCCACTGCTCAAAGACATCGCCTTTCTTGGCGTTCAGGAGGGTGGTGGTGATCTCTTCCTTCTTCTCTTCCAGGGTGTACTGCTTGGCTTCGGTGATGCCGGTGACCTGGATCACGTGATAGCCGAACACCGTTTTGACGGGGTCCGAGATCTCATTCAGGGCTAGGGAGAACACCGAGTCCTCAAACTCCTTGACCATGGCGCCTTTTGCGACGAGTCCCAGATCCCCACCAGCGTCTTTGGTCCCGGTGTCGTCCGAGTAATCGGCCGCCTACTTGGTCCAGTCGCGCACCGCCGACCAGATCAGCCCGGACCTTCTGCGCCGTCGCCTAGAGCCTCATCCCAGTCGGCCTGGGTGGGCGCGGACGTACTGGTCGTGGTCGACTCGGTGCTGGTCGACGACGAGCCGGCGGTGGTCGACGTAGAACCGTCGGTGGAAGTGGTCGACGCGTCGTCGGATACATCCGGCGTAGCAGAGATCAATATGTGGCGGGCCGTCCGCGTCTCGTCGTCGACGTACTTGGCCTTGTTCTCTTCGTAATACGCGGCGATCTCCTCATCAGGGACGGGGGTGACATCCTTGGTCACCTCGTCGAAGACGCTGTTGAGGAATGTGTCCTCTTTCTCATAGCGCTTTGTCGCCTTGCTTCTCTCTTTCAGCTGATCAAGAGTCATGTTCTGAGCCGCGAGGGCCGCGTCGAACTGGGCTTGGTCGCCTCCGAAGTAGTCGGTCAGGATCTTGTCTAACTCGGTCTGGACCTCCGCGTCGGTCACCGTCACATCCGGGAGGGCCACGTTGAGCGAAGGGGCTTTTTGAAGGGCCATCTCATACATGACCATGTAGTCCAGCACGCGCAGTTGGAAATCCTTGTAGCCCTCCGGATCGGTATCCTTGTCGGGTAGTCCCTGACCCGCGTATTGAGCTTCGAAATCAGCCATGCGCTGGTCGAACTGCTCCTGAGTGATGTAGTTCTCACCTACCTTGGCTACGGCGTCTTTAGGCAAATCGCCGCCACAACCAACCAGCAAGCCCACAGCGACGGCAAGAAGGAGCACAAGGACGCTGGCCACGAATCTCTTTTTCACACGAACCTCACTTGATCTCGGTCGGAAACGGCGCGGATGCAGTATAGCCTCATCTGCATAAGGACGCTGTTAAGAAGCAGGAGGTGTTCTCTTGGTTCCATGGAGAAGCAGGCGCTCACTTCGCGAGGTTTATGTCATGGGGGTGTGGTGCTAGGATGAAGTTGTTGGGGGTAACGGGGCAATCAAACACGCACGATCCAGCGGGGCCGGCTGCGCTCGTACGGCGCGGTGGGCGACGCAAGATCAAGTCCGGAGAGGAGGGTCGCCAAGACGATTCCGCTGGCCGCACTGAATGACCTATCACTTCGTAGGAGGAGGGGCAATGCAGGACAAAGACCCTGAAGTCAAGCATGAAGAACGTGGTGTTGCTCGAAGGCAAGTCCGTCAGCCGGAGAGAGTTCCTGAAGATCGCCGGTGTCGCCGGAGCCGCGGTGGGCGTGGGCGCCGGCCTGGGCGGAGTGCTTGCCGCCTGCGGCGAGGAAGAGACGACCACCACGACAGCCGGCGCGACGACCACGACGGCTGCTCCCACTACTACCACCACCGCCGCTCCCACGACCACCGTGAGCACCGGCCCGGAGGCGGGCCGCGACATCATGCTCGGCCTGGTCTCGCCCAGCACCGGCCCCCTGGCCTTAGTTCGCGAAAGCCGATGACTGGTGGGTCGATTTCGCCATGGCCGCGGTGCCCGACGGCATCATCGGCGGCGACGGCAAGCAGCACAAATCGTGATCAAGCGCGCCGACAGCCAGTCCGACTCCAATGCGGGCGGCTCAGGTGGCGGGCGACCTGATCAACAACGACAAGGTCGATCTCATGATGGCCTCCGGCTCCCCAGACACGGCCAACCCGGTCGCCGACCAGTGCGAGGCTTCGGGATGTCCGTCGATCGCGAACTTCGTGCCCTGGCAGCCGTTCTTCTTCGGTCGGCGGCGAAACCCCGGATCCCACCAAGGCCTTCAAGTGGACCTATGCCCAAGCTCTGGGCCTGGAAGGCATCGTGTCCAACTTCATCGCCATGTGGGACCAGGTGGAGACCAACAAGAAGGTCGGCTTCCTCTTCGCCAACGACGCAGACGGGGCGGCCTGGACCGACATGACCACCGGGCTTCCGCCGGCGGTGGAGGCGGCGGGATACAGTATTACCTGTCCGACCTGTATCCGGTCCCCAGCGAGGACTTCACCAAGTACATATCCGATTTCAAGAAGGAAGGCTGCGAGATCTGCTGCGGCACGATCATCACGCCGGACTTCACCAACTTCTGGAAACAGGCTGTCCAGCAGGGCTACAACCCGAAGGTCCTGACCATCGGGAAGGCTCTGCTCTTCCCGCAGACCCTCGAAGCCATCGGCGACATCGCCTACAACGCCACGGTCGAAGGCGTGTGGCATCCCACCTGGCCGTTCAAGGACTCCATCACCGGCAAGACCTGCCAGGAACTGGCCGACGACTACATGGCCAAGACCGGCGAGCAATGGACCGCGCCGATCGGCCAGTACGCCAAGTTCGAGTGGGCGGTGGACGTCTTCAAGCGGGTCACGAACCTCGACGACAAGGAAGACATCATCGCCCAGGTGAAGACGACCAAGTTGGAGACCTGCCTCGGGCCGATCGACTTCACCGCGCCCATCGAAATGATGACCAGGCACCCGGTGGAGAACGTCTACACAGCCGCCGACCGGTGGCGCGCAGTGGGTCAAGGGCGACGAAGTTCGCCTTCGAGCCGGTCATGGTCAGCAACGCTCTGGCCGACGGAACTGCCGGTGGCTGCCAAAGTCCAGCTGATGCAGTACTCGTAATCGACCCGGCCCCTTCCCAGGAGGCTGAAGTCCCGGGCTGGGAGCGCGGACAAGTCGGTCCGACTCTTCGGACAGGGGGAGCCCCGCGATGCGGGGCTCCCCCTCCCTCTCGCGCTCGCCCAGGGCGTCCCTGACGGCCGAGCTTCATTCTGAACGAGTTCTAAGCGAGTGAGACGGCGATCATCATTTCGGCGGGCTCGGGCAGACCGAGCGGGGCGTCTCCTCGAAGGTACAGGTAGAGCGCTTTCTGAAGCTCGCTGAAGATCGTCTGGCTGCCGATGCCGTAGTACAGCTCGTGTTCTTGACCGAACACCATCCTTCCCCGCAGGACGGCGGCATACATCCCGTATGCCATGCTGATAGCCAAGACCGGGTCGGAATGGCCGATCTCATCGCGGTGTTTCAATAGGACCGAGATCAGCGCTTCGCGACGCTCCCGGTTCACACGCTCGCCCCGCTCTCTCAGGACAGGATCGAAGACGGAGTTCATCATGAAGGCGCGAGAGAGCTCGAGCTCTTCCGTGACCCGCCTGATGAGCGCACCGATGGTGCGCTCCACTGCTTCGGCCAGAGTCTCCGGCGAGCTGGGCTCTTCCAGCAGCTCGGCGTGTATCAGGGGCTCCAACCGGTTGTGGAACCGATCCTGCAGCAAGTGCAGAAGAGCGGTCTTGTCGGGGAACCGCGTGTAGAAGGCGCCGACAGACAGACCCGCGCGGTTCAGAACACTTGCCACAGTCAGAGAGTCGATCCCCTCTGTGCGGATCTGCTCCTCGGCCGCATCCAAGAGCCGTTCGAGAGACTCGCGGCTTCGCTTCTGGCGAGGGACTCGATAGGTGTGCTCAGCCTGCTCCATGCCCACCAGTATATCGTGGGGTCGTTCCTCGCGAAGGTCGAGACTGACCTGTTCAGGGGGCCACCTTGCGCAAAGCAAGTTCCACAGGAGGCAGGCCGTGCGCACCCTGCAAACGGCTGATATCCTTTGCACCTACAGGGACCAGTTTTCCAGGGCTTTCCACCGGACCGCCGCGAGCGCGGAGCCTGCAGAGCAAAGGAGTGACATGTACAAGGGCGGCTACACCGGCAACGTGCTGCGGGTCAACCTGACCGACAAGACGTTCAAAGAGGAACCGCTACCGTTGGAGGTGGCGCAGGACTTCATCGGTGGCTCGGGCTTCACCGTCAAGTACCTCTATGACGAGGTCCCGCCGGACTGTGACCCCCTGGGCCCCGAGAACAAGCTTATCTACGCTCCCGGGCCGTTCACCGGTACCACCATCCCTTGCGCCAGCCGCATGGCCATCAACGCCAAGTCGCCGGCCACGGGCGCAATGGGGGTGGCCACCACCGGCGGGCACTTCCCGGTGGAGATGAAGCGGGCCGGGTACGACGTCATCATCATCGAAGGCAAGGCCGAGGAGCCCACCTATCTCTGGATCAAGAACGGCGAGGTCAAGTTCCGCCCGGCGAAGGAGCTCTGGGGTCTCACCAGCTCCGATTGTCAGCAGGTGATCAAGGACGAGCTTCACGACCAGAACATCCGCATCAGCTGCATCGGGCCGGCCGGGGAGAAGCTCTCCAAGATGGCCTGCATCGTGAACGAGCGCCGGGTGGCCGGCCGCAAGGGCCTCGGGGCAGTCATGGGCAGCAAGAACCTCAAGGCCATCGCCCTGCGGGGTGAGGGTCAGATGGCCATTGCGGACAAGGAGAAGTACGACGCCGCCCGCAAGCGCATGATGGCCGGTATGCGCAAGAGCCCCATCCTTTATCCCGGAGTTCTCCCGCTACGGCACCTCCACCACCCTGGATCTGACCCAGAGCCTGGGCATCTATCCGGCCAAGAACTGGACCGCCACCGGCGTCTTCAACCCGGCCGACAAGATCGGCGGGTTCGCCATCGAGATCCCGCGGTACGGGCAAGATGGCCTGTGCCGGTTGCCCGGTCGGGTGCAGCCAGCTCCGCTTGGCGCAGGAGGGACCATATGCCGGTTGGTTCACGGAAGGACCGGAGTACGAGACCTTGTATTCCTTCGGCGGAGTCACCGGGGTGGACAATCCCGACGCCATCATCGCCTGCGACCGTATCTCGGACGAACTGGGGCTCGACACCATGTCGGCTGGGGTCACCATCGCCTTCGCCATGGAGCTGTTCGAGCGGGGCATCCTCACCCTTGAGGACACCGGGGGTATGGACCTCCACTTCGGCAACGACCAGTCGATGGTCAAGCTGCTGCACATGATGGGGGAGCGGCAGGGCTTAGGCGACGTCCTGGCCGACGGGGTCAAGGCAGCCGCAGCGAGGATAGGCAAAGGCAGCGAGAAGTACGCCATGCACGTCAAGGGCCTGGAGCTGCCGGCGTACGATGTCCGAGGCGCGAAAGCGCACGGTCTCAACTACGCCACCGCCTTCACCGGCGCCGACCACAACAAGGGCTACGCTTTCCAAGAGATCTTCGGTATCCCCATCCCCTATCCGGTGGATCGCTTCGCCATCGAGGGCAAGGGCAAGCTCTGCAAGTGGGACCAGGATGCCCGCACGGCCCTGGCCGACTCTCCCACGATGTGTGTCTTCCTCATGGACATGGCCGTAGCGGACTTCATGTTCGAGAATACGGCCGATCTCATGGAGGGGGCCACCGGGCTCATCTACACGCCCGAGGAAGTGCACGAGGTCGGCGACCGCATCAACACCTTGGCCCGCGTCTTCAACATATTCGCCGGGTTCACCAGAGCCGACGACGACCTCCCCGAGCGCCTGAAGACCGAGCCCATCCCCGACGGACCCTCCAAGGGGCAGATGATCAGCCAGGCGGATCTCGATTTCATGCTGGACGAGTACTACGATGCCCGGGGCTGGACCCGCGAGGGCGTTCCCACCCGGGCCAAGCTTGAAGAGCTGCGCCTGGGCTACGCCGCGGACAGGCTGGGCCTGTGACGGCGCCCGCAGCCCGTAGGCAAAGGTCTCCCGGAGTGCGCACACCATGAAGATCACCGTTCGTAGCATCGCCCTGATCAAGACGCTGCTCGGTCAGGGAGAGATGGAGCTCACCCTGGCCGATGGAGCCACCATCGACGTCCTGCTCGCGGAACTGACGGAGATCGGCGGCGAGAAGCTGGCTCCGTATGTGAGGGTGCCCAAGGAGGAGAGTGCTCACGCCCCGCTGAGGGTCATGGTCAACGGTCGCGATATCACCGCGCTCGCCGGCCGGAAGACCGTGCTCGAGGAGGGTGACGACGTCCTGATCTTCATCCCCATCGCCGGGGGTTAGAGTCCGAGTCGGGCACACAGCTGTCTCGACAAGAACCCACGGCGCACTCGACGGCGTCCACAAGAAAGGCGGGATCGTGAAGACGGTCGACCTTGAGACTCATTTCGTGACCCAGGAGTGGATCGACGCGATATACGCAAACCCGGAGTATCCGCGCTTCGTCGACGATCCGGCTTCCGGTAAGCGCCGTATGTACTATCGTGACGACGCCTTCGAGCCCCACGGCGACTTCCTCCTCGACCGGCTTCTGGATGTGGGTGAGGGACGGATCGAAGGGATGGGCGCCGCCGGCATAGACGTGGCCGTGGTCTCACTGACTGCACCCGGCACGGACCATTTCGACCCCGCGACGGGAACCCGGCTTGCCGGCCGGATCAATGACGAGTTGGCGGCGGCTATCGACAGATACCCGGACCGGTTGATGGGTTTCGCGGCATTGGCTCCGAAGGACCCTTATGCCGCCGCGGCCGAGTTGGAGCGGGCGGTCAAAGAGCTGGGCTTCAGGGGCTGGAAGTGCCACTCGAACTTCGGCGACTCCTACATCGACGAGAAGCGTTACTGGCCCATCCTGGCCAAGGCGGAGGAGTTGGGTGCGCCCATCTATCTGCACCCTGTGGCACCCATGATCCCGCAGCTACGCACCTATGGGCTGGCTCTGGCCGGGGCGGCCTTCGGATTCGGTATCGAGACGGCCACGGCCATGATGAGGCTGATATTGAGCGGGGCGTTCGATGCCTTCCCCAAGCTCAAGATCATCCTGGGGCACTACGGCGAAGGCCTCCCCTTCCTGATGCAACGGATAGACCATCCCTTCGTCCGGCCGCATCTCAAGGCCTCCGACCCGGACGTGGTACCCGCTCTCGAGCGGCTACCCAGCGACTACCTGCGCGACAACATGGTCGTGACCACCAGTGGCAATTACCTTCCGGCGGCCTTCAAGTGCACCCGTGAGGCGCTCGGCATGGACAAGATCCTCCTGGGTACCGACTATCCCTACGAGGAGATGGACGACTGCATGCGCTACCTTGAGGGTCTGGGGATGCCGGAAGAAGAAAAGGCACAGCTCTACCACGAAAACGCGGCCGCTTTGGGATTCGCCTGATCCGCTTTGGTCGCCGAATCTGTTCGATCCATTCCGTCCGTCTGGCAGAAAGGTCCTTGCGCTCATGGAGCAACTCACGTACCACGACATCCTCTACAACGATGAGCCTATCGGGCCGTGGCCCACTCACCTGCTGACGCGGGTCGACAAACCCACCAACGAGATCGTGGGGCCGATCAAGCGGCGCGACGAGCGGGAAAGCCCCTTTGGGAAATCCCTCCTCGGCGGGTACGGGGAGGAGATCCAGCGGGAGTTCATCCGTATGACCGTGCGCTATCCCCTCGGCGCGGCTCTGGTCGACATGCAGAACCTCATCAACACGGTCGTGCGGAAGCTCAACCCCGTTGCTCCGGAAAAGGCTCCCATACCCGACGATCCTGGAGTGCTGAGCCGCCACGTCAAGCTACTGGGCCATTTCCTGGGCGCCGACATGGTAGGTATCGGCCCGCTCAGCCAATCGGCCGTCTATACCCATAACATGAAGGGGCGGGAGATCGAAGCTCCCTTCAAGTACGCCATCGTGCTCCTCTGCCGAAAGCACGATCCCACCATCTCCGCCTCCAACGGCTGGGAGGAGATAATCGACCCGGCCAGCTTCCAGACCTATCAGCGGCTGGCCATGCAGACCGAGACCATGGCCAACTATTTGCGCAGGCTGGGCTGGGAGGCCGAGGCCTCCAACATGAACCGCTACCGCACTTTGATGCCCCAGGTTGTCCTGGACGCCGGTCTGGGTGAAGTGTCGCGGATGGGGATCATCCTCAACCCGTTCTTGGGATGCAACTTCAAATCCGCCTGTGTGCTCACCAACATGGAGCTGGAGACCGACGGCTACATCGACTTCGGGCTCCAGGAGTACTGCAGCAACTGCACGCTGTGCGCCGAGCAGTGCCCTCCTCGGGCCATCACTCGGGGACCCAAGACGCTCTACAACGGCTACTACACCTGGAAGCTCAACAGCAAGGTCTGCTCCGATTTCGACGTGCTCAACAAGGAAGGCTGCGTGTGCGGCCGCTGCACCAAGGTATGCCCGTGGCATATCCCCGGCCAGGAGCCGCGCGATTTCGCCGATTGGGATGGAGACCTGATTTGGCTGCACAAGCGGGTGGACGAGCAGCGCGAGCGCATCATCGCCAACAATTACGTCGATCCCGCCGAGCATACTCACAAGTGGTGGTTCCCGCTCGACGAGGTCGACGGCAGGCTGGTCGTCCCGACCGACAAGAACAAGCAGAAGATTTGCCGGGAGTATCCCCTACAGAACCGGTAGGTCCGGGCTCGTTTGCGCACGTCCCGGCGCGTCTTGCTCGCGCCGCAGCGCGCCGACCTTAAGCCCGCGATCGCACGCGGGTCGAGGGCTTTACTTTTCGAAGCGGCGGGCTAGAATTAATGCAGGGTCCGCCGCGGTGGCCCCTCCAGCGCCCCGGCGGTGCCCTGGCGCGTGCTCGCGGGGCTTAGCCGGGCCGGCTCACGTAGAGGCCGGCCGCAAAGGGGGTAATCATGCGGCGGACGTGGCTCCTTCTAATCCTCACTGTCTCATTGGCGATTGCATTCGTGTGCACGGGCGCCCTAGGGCCGGCGCCGCCGCGCGCGGCCGCCGCGGCGCCGACGTTCAGTGACGTTCCGGTGGACCACCCCTACTACGAAGCCATCGAGGGGATGGCCGCGGCGAACGTTATCAACGGCTTTCCTGGCGGCACCTTCCGTCCCGACGACCTCGTTATCCGCCAGCAGTTCGCCAAGATGATCGTGCTGGCTCTGGGCCTGCCGGTGAGCGAGCAGGATGTGTGCACATTCCCCGACGTCTACAAGGGCGGACCCGACACGTTCTATCCCGACAACTTCATCGCCGTCGCAGCCAAGAAAGAGATCACCACCGGCTACACCGACGGCCGCTTCGGCGCTGTTGACAACATCAAGCGATGCCAGATATCCACGATGATGGTCCGGGCAGCCAATAACCTGGACTTCCGCGATCTGGTCGAAGCCCCGGATTGGTTCCTGTCCGACTGGGGCATCAGCGACGTCCATGGGCCGTTCGCCGACACCGCTCAGTACAGCGGGCTTTTCGAGGGATTGCTACCCGATTTCTATCGGGATCCCTACAAGCTGGCCACCCGGGGTGAGGTGGCCCAGTTGCTCTGGAGCCTCAAGACTTTTGTCAGGCAGACCAAGAGCGTGGACCACTTGGTGACGATCACCGAGCTGACGGACGGCCCAGTGGCGGCGGCGTTCAGAGCGGCGCTGGAGGATGCCTCCGGCGGCCAGGTCGAATGGATGAGAGCGCTGCGGACGGAGCACCCCGTGAACGCCTCCATCGTGGCCTCTGTCAATTATGGGTGTGCCAATGGTGATTTTTACCTTGGTGTGCCCGGGCCGGGAGGAACAGCCGTGGTCGGCCCACTGATGGCCGGCTTCCTGACCTATATGGAGAAGTTCGGAGCAGAGGTCGGCTACGGGGCTCTGTTCGATGTCAAGTTCGCCTCCGCTTTCAACTGGCGGCTGGGGGGAGACTATCTTCGCCAGGGGGACGAGACTCTTGATGAGTACGCGGCTCGGATCCAACTGCTTATGGACAGCTTCGTGCAGCAGCACGCTGAAGACGAGATGTTCTTCCTATCCGATCCGGCCGTGCACGATCTCATCGAGTCCAGCGGCTCTCTGAGGATATCCGACCCGGGCCGGGCGCTACTTGGTGTGCGCTACGGGGTAGACCTGTACCGGGCGTCCGGAGACGCATATGCTGACGTGATAGACCAGGTCGCCGACGAGTTCTGGCCCTGGGAGGATTGAGAGACTCCGGGCGCAAGTACGCCGCTCGGCGGTTGGGGGGCACTGCAACGGGGTATACGGGTGAGCAGTCCGGTCGTAGGTCGCCGGAAACCGAAGCATGCGCTTGGGAGGCGGGATGAATTACGTGGCCATTTGGTTCGCGGCATTCGTGGTCATGAGTGTGCTCGACGTGATCTGGCATCTGGGCGTCTTCGGCTGGGCGTACGGCCCCGATTTCAAGGCCGTGGCTCGCATGGTCGATGGGAAAATGAAACTGCAGCCCATTCCAGGCATCATCTCACAGGTGCTCGTGGTGAGCGCGCTCATGGTCATCACAGTCATGGGAGTGCGGTCCGGCCAGGGATACCCGGTGAACTTTCTGATGGGCGCGATGGGCGGCGTTCTGGCCATCAGCGTGTACGGGCTGGTGAACCAGGCCTTGATTGACAAATGGACCTGGCGGCTCACCATCCTGGAAGTCATCTGGGGACCGATAATCGGGGGGCTGGGAGGTCTCTTCATCGCCTGGATGTACAGGGCGCTGGAACTCTAGCAGCCCCAGGATTACTCCGGGGCAGGCCGAATGGACTACAATACGTGGTCGTCGGCCGTCCCTTGACCTGGGAGAGTTCGATCGGTTTGTCCAGTTCGTCCCGTCTGCGCCGGTCTCCTGTTGTGCCCCGCCGTGGGGTCGCGATCACCCGGCTCCTCACCTTGGTGCTCCTTGTGGGGGCGTTCTTGGCGCTGGGATGGGGGCTGCAGCCGGTCGGGGCGACCGACACCGGGACGGTCGAGCCGGCTCAGTACGCCGCCGCCGGCCCCCTCGTCACGGATGCCCTTCCCGCGGAAGTCCCGCCGGGCGCGGGGCGTATCGCGCTGAAACTGGCGCCCGGCTATCGTCTTGAATCCGGGGCCGACGGGGCCCTGCTGGTGGTGCAAGACCGGGGGGTCATGGCTACTGCGGCGATGGACGTCCTCGGGATGGCGCTGCAGCAGGTAGCCGAAGTCGAAGGTCTTGGCATCCAGGTGGTGGCGCCGACATCGTCTGATGCGCCGACGGCGGCCGATGATGCTGATCTGGAGGCGGCGGTCGGAGCGCTGCGGCTCCTGCCCGGAGTGCTCTGGGCGGAAGTCAGCCATCCGGTCTACGCGTGCCTGGTGCCCAATGATCCGCTATACGCGCCCAGCGTCTGGGAACCTCTCGGCCAATGGGGTCTTGTTCGTGTCGGCCTGCCCACAGCGTGGGACACGGTCACCGGTTCGGCCGACGTGGTGGTGGCGGTGGTCGACAGCGGGCTCAATCGCGACATAATGGATTTCGCCGGCCGCATCGTGTACCCCTACAGCATCCTTTCCGGAAGCTCGGTCTGGCCGGCCTGGCAGGATACCTACGGCCACGGCTCGGGAGTGGCGGCAGTGGCCGCTGCCCAGGGCAACGATCATCTGGGGATCGCCGGGGCGGCCTGGAACGTCAAGGTGATGCCCGTCAAGATCGCCAATTCCAACTCATCGGATGATGTGACTCTGGCAGCGGGTATCACGTATGCGGTCGACAAGGGCGCCGACGTCATCAACGTGAGCTTCGCCGGGACGGAGGGAAGTAGGACCCTGGAGAGCGCCGTCGACTACGCGCTGGCGCGCGGCGTCGTGATAGTGGCCGCTGCCGGCAACAACAGCGCTTGGTCCGTCGGCTATCCCGCTGCGATCCCGGGTGTCATCGCCGTGGGGGCCACCGACAGCGCCAACAACCGGTGCAGTTTCTCCAATCAAGGGAGCGCCCTCGACATCGCCGCGCCGGGGGCCAGCATACTGAGTTACACCACCGCTTCGGCCACGTCGTTCGCACGCTGGAGCGGTACGTCGTTCTCCTCTCCCCTCGTGGCTGGTGTGGCGGCGCTCTTGAAGTCCGCGAACCCGACTCTTACACCTGCAGAGATCGCCGACATGATCAGCGACTCAGCCGATGACCTGGGTGTGAGCGGTTGGGACCAGGCGTTCGGCTGGGGATTGCTCGATGCCGACGAGGCGGTCGCGGAGGCGGTAGCCGGCGTCACCACCACGACCACTACCACGGTCTCGACTACCACTACGACCACGGTCCCCTCCACGACCACCACGACGGCCCCACCGTCGACGACCACCACAACGACGACATCCACGACCATCGTGGGCCGATTCGCCGACGTGTCCGCGGAGACCACGCCATACGCGGCTCAGATCGAGCAGTTGGCCGCTTCGGGGGTCGTCGAAGGCTACACGGTGGGCGATCACAAGGAATTCCGTCCTCTCGACCTTGTGAGGCGCCAGCAGTTCGCGAAGATGATCGTGCTCACTCTGGGTTATCCCGTGACGGAGAGTGACACCTGTACGTTCACCGACGTGGTTCACAAACCCGGGGAGCTCTATCCCTATCACTACGTTGCGGTCGCCTACAAGAAGGGGATCACAGAGGGTACTAAGCCTCCGCGACTGTTCTCTCCCTACGGCGAGTTGACGCGGGCGCAGATGATCACCATGGTGGTGCGGGCCACCCAACTGCCCGATCCCCCGCCGGGCTACACCCCGCCCTTCCCCAACTTCTCGGCTGTGCATTACCCCTTCGCGCGGAAGGCGGCAAGTGCTGGGCTTCTGGACGTGCTGGAAGGGATGGGGCCCGGTTACGACTTCCTCGCTCCGGCGACCCGGGGTGAGGTATGCGCCTTGCTCGCACCCTTGCTTCAGTAGCTGCCGTAGCGGTCCCGGAACTCCCGGTCGAGGATGTCGAGCACCACATAGTCGGCGAAGCGCCCGTGCTGGAATGCCGCCTCGCGCTCTCTGCCCACCTCGACGAAGCCCACGCGTCTATAGAGACCGAGCCCGCGGCCATGATCTTGATGTGCCCTGAGACGCACGCTGTGCAGCCCCAACGTATCGAAGGCGAAGTGCAGGCAGGTCACAATGGCCTCTGCCCCGTAACCCTGACCCCAGTCTTCCTTCGATCCGATCACCAAGCCTAGCTCGGCTCGACGGTTCACCAGGTTCACGTCTTTGATGCCCACGTTGCCTATGTACCGACCATCCTCGATCAGGTGGATCTCGAAGGTGTAGCGGTCGGTTGAGGCGGCCTCGCGGTCGTAGTAGTACTCTTCGGCTTCCCGGGTGACGGGGATGTGACCGACGACCAGATACTCGTGCACCTCGGGATCGTTCAACCAGCCGCGGATGGTCTCGGCGTTTCCCCGGTCCAGTTCGGTGAGGTAGATCCTCTCGCCTTTGATCATGTTACTGCGCGCGCTGGACGGAGCCACAATCGCCGGTATGGCCGATCAGCCGGAGTTCACTCGGCGGGACCGGGCTGGAAACTCGCCACCAGCGCAGCGAAGACGGGCGCGTTTGTCTCCCAGTTCTCGGTAGCAGCCTGCAGGGTGAGCTGGTATTCGATGTCGCCGCTGAACAAGAAGTAGAGCGTGGAGGTGACCGGCGCACCGCTCTTAAAGAAGCTGTAGGTAACCTTGAAGCCGGACATCCCCGCGACCTTGGCCTCGGACAAGGCTTCTATCGTCTCCATATCGGTCGCCTGGCTTTCGAGGCTGGCGAGCACCTGCTCCACTTCAGCCTGGATCTCAGGCATCATGGACTCGTCGACGGTGAGATTGAGCTCGTAGACCGACACCTGGGCCAGGTCGATGTACGTGTCATCGGCGACGGCCCCCTCGGGATCGAACACACCCACGCTTTTCGCAGCGCTACCACCTGCCGTGACGTCGGAGCTGTCGCCCTCCTGCAGTTGCCAGTCGGCCGGGTAGTCGAAGCTGAAGCCGTAGTCGGTATCGGTGTAGGTCTTGGTGCCACCGCTATTGGAATCGCCGCCGTTTCCACAGCCGGCAGCCACGAACGCCGCCACTAGGAGGACGCATCCCAGCAGGGCTGCAAACCCCATTGAACGGCGTGTGCGCATTCTCATCTTCGTCTCCTCGTGTGGATGGTGTGCCACCCATTGTGCCACGTGCGCGGGCAAGGAAGGGAGCCCGCGTCGCCGGCACGCAGGCATCGTCGCTCTTGAGCAGAAAATAACAGAGAGTCGGTAACGGGATCGCGTGGAGACTCGTCATTATGAGAAGGGTGGACTAAGGTGCGGTTCAGACGAGCCCTCTTCATCCTGGTCTGCGGTGGTCTCATCTCGGCGGCAGCCTTGCTGCAGGGAGGCTGCGTAGAGATCACCGGTTTCCAGATCAATGGAGCTGTCGCAGCCGGCTCGCATCACGTCATCACTCTGCAAGCCTCGGCGACGGTGCCCTCCGGTGGCCCCGTCAGGTGCGTGATAGCGATCCGCATACCTTCGCAGTGGGAGGTCGGTTCGGCGACGTTGAACGGGCCGACAGTGACGGATACGTTCCAGGAGTCGAGCGTCATGGAAACCGTCTACGCCAACGAGTGGGAAGCGGCGCCGGTCGGCGTGGGCCACAACGGCCGCAAAGAAGGCTACAAGTGGTGGGTGGGATACAGCGGTGCGCACGACTGGGCGCTGGGTGAAACGGGCCAGGTAGCCATAACCATAGACACCCACGGGCGGGGCGGCAGTTACCTGCTCGATCTGGCGACCGGGGTCGCGGGAAGCGCCGACCCGGAGAATCTCGCGGACAAGAGCTTGTGGCAGGTGGGAAGCGCGGGGCTCAAGCCGTCCGGGGTGCTGCTCGATCAGGCGATCACCCTCTATTGCTTCACAGATGTGATCCCTGGAGTCAGGTATTTCGAAGCCATCCAGGGGATGGGGGCACAGGGACTTGTCGAGGGCTATCCCGTCGGTTCTGGAGGTTACCGGGAGTTCAGGCCCACGAACCCAGTCCTCCGGGCTCAGTACGCCAAGATGATGGTGGGCGCTCTAGGTCTGGGCGTCGACGAGGCCATGACTCCCCCCGTGGACTTCCGCGATCTGGGCCGCGACGTGAGCACCAATCTCTACCCGCACGAGTATGTGTGGACGGCGTATGGCAACAACATCATCAAGGGCTACACTGACGGCACCTTCAGACCCTACGTCGCGATCAGCCGGGGCCACGCCGTCACGATGACCGTGAGGGCGCTTCAGAAGCTGCACCCGAGCGTCCTCCAGACTGTGCCCGCTACGTTCGTCCAGACCTGGGGCAAGGACCTGTTGCCCGAGCACAGCGCCAATGCCCGCATAGCCGAATACAACCATCTCCTGGACGGCCTGCCCTTGACCACGACGTCCGCCGACGGCAAAGCAGCCATGTCCAGGGGTGAGGTGGCGCAGTTGCTCTGGAACATGATGGATCTCGTCGCGCGATAGCGCTTCGGGATCGCGCTGGAGAGGCTTCGCCCTGTCGCCTCGCCCTCGTGACCCTGCGGTCAGGCGAGGACTTCCACCAGAGTCCAGATGCCGAAGCCGATGAAGAGGGCTCCGGAAATGCGCTTCATGAGCTTCTCCGGCACCCGGCGACCGGCCGTGTGCCCGATGACCACCGCGAGGGCGTTGGCGAGGATCATCCCTATCGTCGCTCCCAGCCATACCCCGACAGAGCCGAACAGGCTGCCCTCGAAACGGGCGCCCAGCGACAAGACGGCCAGCTGGGTCTTGTCTCCGATCTCAGCGATGAAGAACGCTCCGGCCACTGCGAGTATGACGTGCCTCTGGCTCTTGACCTCGCACTCTCCGCCTTCCTCCGCAGGCTTCTCCTTGGCCAGCAGGTTCCAGAGTCCGAAGCCGATGAAGAGCACTCCGGCCCCGATTCTCACGGCCGTAAGCGGTATGAAACGCCCGGCAACGGCTCCGACCACCACGGCGATCAGGTTGAGCACGGCGATGGCGATGGCCACTCCGATGAGGACCTTGCGCGCCGGATACCGGCAAGATAGAGACAGGGTGAGCAACTGCGTCTTGTCGGCCATCTCGGCGATGGTGACAAGGATGAAGGAAGTAATGAAGGGCGTCATCGGCCGCATGATAGCAGGCCCATTACCTGGGACGCTGGGTTACACTGAGAATGGATTGCAGGCGAGAGGGGGAGAGGTTCTTGGAAGCACGCATCATCGGGCTGAAGGGGTGCGGCAAGACCACTCTGGTGGCGGCCCTGGCTGAGGGCCGCGGTGAGGGACACATCGCCACCGTGCACGTGGGGGACGCGCGCGTGCGCACCCTGTCCGAGATATTCCAGCCTAAGAAGACCACGTTCGCTGAGCTCAGGGTGCGGGAGGTGGCCTGGCCGGAGGCGAGCGCCCGGAAGGGGGAGATGGAGCGGTATCTGGACGCTCTCGCCGGCGGCCAGGTGTATCTGCACGTGCTGCGCGCGTTCGAGAACCCCACGCTGGGCGAGCCGGTCCACCCGCGACGGGATCTCGAGGAACTGGACCGGGAGTTCCTGCTGTTTGATCTGATACGGGTGGAGCGGGCTTTCGAGCGGGCTAAGAAGGCCCCGCTGCCCGACATCGGCAAGAAGGCCCTCACCCGCTGCCGGGACGTTCTGGAAGCCGAGACCCCGCTCCGCGAGGTCGATTTCGACGAATCCCAATCGGCTTTCATCAGCGGATACCAGTTCCTCACCCTGATCCCTCAGTTACTGGTGGTCAACACCGAGTCGGAGGGATCCTGGGAGGCTTCCGCTCTAGAATCGCTCGCTAGCCACCGCCAAGTCCTGGCGTTCCCCTTTGTCGATGCCCTCGAAGTGGCCAGGCTCTCCTTGGAGGAGCAGGAAGAGTACGCTCTGGCTCTAGGGCTCCCCGGTCCGGCCGGTGAGGTGGTGGCGCGGGCAGCCTTCGCGCAACTGGGCCTCATCAGCTTTCTCACCACAGGCAGCGACGAGGTCCGAGCCTGGCCTGTGCGTGCGGGTGAAACCGCACGGGAAGCTGCCGGCGCCGTCCACTCCGACATCCAGCGGGGCTTCATCCGGGCGGAAGTGGTCTCGTTTGACGACTTCATGCGCCATGGCACCATGAAAGCCTGTCGCGACACGGGAGTCCTGAGGATCGAAGGCAAGGACTACGTGGTCGCCGACGGCGACATGATCAACTTCCGGTTCAACGTGTAGGGGGGCTGACCTGAGGCCCGCTCACTTCGCGCGCACCGAACCCACGCGCGACTGCTGCGTGAGCGGGCCTCAGGTCAGCCTGGCAATCTGTCGCGCGCACCGAACCCATGCGCGACTGCTGCGCGAGCGGGCCTCAAGTCAGCCTGGCAATCTGTCGTGCGCACCGAACCCATGCGCGACTGCTGCGCCAGAGACCCTCGGGTTGGGCTGATGGTCGCTCCGCCGCGGCACTTCCGTGCCTGAGTCGGCTTCCGCTATTCCGAGCCCGGCTTGTCGACGGCAAAACCTCGGGCAGAGTGGTAGACAGCCTTGTCGAAGAAGACAGCGAAGCGGCTCTGCAACTCCATCACCCGGTAGGTGTCGACCGGCCTCTGCCACACCCCCTGGGAGCGGGCATAGTCCCAGATATGCTTCTTCAAGAGCATATGGGCGGACAAGACCTCGTGCAACTGCACCCCTTGCGCCTGTCGCCGCCTACCCAAGTCCCTGTAGAACGCTTTGATCTGATCTTCGGTGCTTTCGCCCTCCAGCCACCGTCCTAGCTGCCGAAGGCCCTCTGTAACCTCGGATAACAAGGGCTCGGGATCCAGACGCCTGTAGCCGGCTGTAGTGCGGCTCGAGCGGACGTCGGCCAGCCAGAGCCGGGCCACGTACGCGGCATGCTCGCTCACGAATCCGACCAGGCTGTCGGAGAGCATCTCGGCGCCCGGGCCTTCATCGAGGCGGTGGAAAGAATCCTGGATGGCCCATTCGTCCAGATGAAGGTCGGCGCATAGCCGGATGGCCTTCTCGTTGGAGGGGAAAGCCAGCGGGGGGAGACGGTCGATGGGGAAGTAGCCTACGTCCTCGGCGTCGTCGCCAGGAGCCTCCGTCCCGGCAGTCTTCTCCACCTCGAAGGTGACCACCAGCAGCTCGCCATAGTAGGCACCGCTCCAGGAGTCCGCGTCGATCAACCGAAGGATGCGCCCCTCCACTCCGCTCTCTTCGTGCAGTTCGCGCAGAGCCGCCTCGGCGATGGTCTCGCCCGTCTCGGCGAAGCCGATGGGCAAGCACCACATACCTTTGTTAGGCGGGAACTTGCGCTTGACGAGCAGAACCTGTCGTTTCGCATCCAATACCAGTGCCCCAGCTGCCGGAAGCGGATTCTGGTAGAAGACCATGCCGCAGACCGAACAGACTTCCCGCGGCCTGTCGCCGACGATCTGGACATCGATGGGGCCGCCGCATTTGGAGCAAAAAAGCGCGTTCATATCCTGTTTCATTCCCGGGGCTGCACTCTCGCCACACCCGGTCGGGCGAAGTCACCGAGTGATCGGCTCCTCGGTGACCTGCAAATACACGTGGGAACCGGCATCATGCGTATGCTCCGCGAGGGTAGCGCCCAATTCAGCGGGGCACTCGCGTACCTTGCCCAACTGCGTCTTGCCGGCCGTCACGACCTCGCCGATGGCGACCGCTGGTTCGCTGATGAACAGGAGAGAGATGGTGGTACCACTCATTTCCTCGGGGCGGATATCGATCCGTATGTCATCGTACTTCCCGTACAGCTTGTACGACTTGACGGCGGTCACGAGCCCAGAGACCGGCGATGTCACCGGGGATCCCTCGAGGGCTCCCACCAGCACCGAGCTGGTGACCGCCCCCTCCTCGCCGGCGAACAGGTAGTACCGGACCGACGGCTCCCCGGAAAAGACACCGCGGAAGAAACGGATCAGCGCGTTGGCGTTGGCTTGGTCCCCGATGGGAGAGAGCGCCACCGCGCGCTCGTCGCTCACAGGCTGATAAGCGATGATGGTGGCGTCACCGGCGGCAACGGGGAGCAAGAGGTTTCGGTCGCCCAGCCGGGCGAAGGCGGGGTGTTCTTCGCCGGTGGCGGTAACCGGCGAGGACGGTGAACCGGAATCGCTGACCAAGAGGCTCTGGGCACCGATCTGGGCGGTCGATCCACCCACGGAGGTGGCGATGAGAATGCCGGCGATCACCAAGCACAGCGCAGCGAACCCCAATGCAAAGCGCATCCTTCGCCTGCGGTGCACCGCCGTGACTCGCCGTTTCTGCCTCAGCGATTCCTGGTGGCGCCAGCCCCCTGGTGCAGTTACCCCTTCTCGCATTACTGTCAAGGTACCATCTTGCCGCCCCATTGCCCAGCAAAGACCGCGTATCGAACCGGGAATCGTCTTGGCTTCGGCTTGGCCTGCTTCCTGCGCGGGAGCTCTTTGACTGGTAATCTGACTGTAATCTGACTGGTAGTCTTTGAAGTGGGCGGGTTGGCGGAGGGCGCGCCGAGCCGAGAAGGCGATCGGAGGGGAAGGAGGGGTAGGTGCGAATCACCATTCCACGGTGGGTCCAGTTCGTGCTGATCCCCGTCGCGATCCTCGTTGCGCTCTACTTCCTCCGCCTGGCCAGCCACGCTGTGTTCGTGTTCCTGATCGCGACGATCGTGACCTTGCTCCTCAATCCCTTGGTGCTCGGCATGCGTCGCCTCAAGTGCCCTCGTTGGCTGGCGGTCGTTGTGGTCTACGCGGCTTTCGTGGCCATCATCGTGCTACTTGTCATATTCCTCGGCCCCCCGCTCGTCCGGCAGTTCCAGCGCCTTTTTGAGGCCATCCCTCGATGGCTGGACGATCTTAACGGGTTGTTGGCCGATCTCCAAGCCTGGCTGGCGAAGAACGATGTAGAGGTCGACCTGCAGCTGAACACGGGCAGTATCGTCGACTGGCTGCAGACTAACGGACCGGCGTCGGTCGGGACCCTTTTCTCCGTCGGTATGAGCGTCGTCGGGATCGTGGTCAATCTCATCCTGACGGTGATCGTCAGTTTCTACATGCTTATCGACGGCAACCGTCTCTTCCGCTTCATAAGCAAACTCGCGCCCGGCGAATCGCACGTGAAGGACGAGTACACACGAGGCCTTCAGACAGCCTTCAGCCGGTTTGTCCGTGGACAAGCACTGCTGGGAGCTACGGTCGGGTTGGCCTCGGGTCTGGCCATATGGATCCTGAGCTGGGACGCAGTCGGTGTGTGGCCAGAAGGCGGTCAGTATGCGCTGCTTTTCGGCGTGTGGGCCGGGTTGACCGAGGTCATTCCTTATATCGGGCCCTTCCTGGGCGCCATTCCTCCGGTCATCGCCGCCTTCTTCCACTCCCCTATCGCGGCCCTCTGGGTCATCGTCATCTACCTGGTGATCCAGCAACTGGAGGGTCACATCCTGGCTCCCAACATCGTAGGCAGCTCGGTCGGGGTTCATCCGCTGGTGGTCATCTTCGCCTTGCTGGCGGGAGCGGAGATCGGGGGGATCCTGGGCATGCTCGCGTCGCTTCCGCTGTTGGCTCTGCTCAGGCATACGCTGACCTTCTACGATTTTCGCCTATCGCGGGCGCCTTGGGCGGGGGACGACGGGATCGCCCTTATCCCCGCTAGGTCCGGGGCGCCTCCACCCCGGCGGGTGAACCTCGAAGAGCCGGTGAAGCCACCCGAGGACTGAGCCGGCCTGGTGCCGGATGGCCGCACCTGGATTGGGCACAGTTGGGAAGGGGGCCCGAGCCGGGGCGTTTGTGGAGGGTGGTCGATACTGTTACAATCGCGAATTGCCGGGACAATCAGCCCGGAATCCGGACGGTAGCAGGCGATGGAGAACATTCGCGACTTCTTCGGCATAAGGATGCGCAAGGGCTTCACGCCGATGCTTTCGGCCCTGCAAAAGCTCCACGTCACTCCCAACCAGGTCACTATCGTCGGGACACTTCTCAATGTAGCGGCGGCCGTGCTCATAGCGATGGATCACCTGATCTACGCGGGCATCGTGTTTCTGCTTGCAGGCTGCTGCGACATGCTCGATGGGGCCCTGGCCCGCCGGGCCGAGCAGTCGACGAAGTGGGGGGCCTTCCTGGACTCGACACTTGATCGGGTGTCCGAAGGGGTCGTCCTGGCCGCCATCGCCTACCTGCTGGCCTCTCAAGGGCACGCCCTTGACGCGGCCTTGGTCGTGCTGGCGCTTCTGGGGAGCATCTTGGTCAGCTACACCCGGGCCCGGGCCGAAAGCCTGGGAGTGGAGTGCAAGGTGGGGATCATGAGCAGGCCGGAGAGGATCATCCTTGTCGCCCTGGGGCTCTTCTTCAACGTGTTGTCGTACGCGATCTACATAATGCTGGCTCTGACCGCGTTCACCGTGATCCAGCGCGTCGTCTACACCTACCGACAACTGGGTAGGCAAACGGAACAGGGAGGGATTGTTGAGCGATAAAGTGCGGGTCGCCATCATCGGGGTGGGCAACTGTGCATCGTCCTTCATTCAGGGAGTGCACTTCTATCGCAACGCCAAGGCCGACGAGTTCGTCCCCGGGCTCATGCACGTGAATCTTGGCGGGTATCACATCTCGGACATCGAGTTCACGTGCGCCTTCGACATCGACAAGACCAAAGTGGGCAAGGATCTCTCCCAGGCTATCTGGGGGGGTAGGAACTGCACAGTCAAGTTCTGTGACGTTCCCGATCTAGGGGTCAATGTATACCGGGGCATGACCCACGATGGGCTGGGCAAATACCTGTCGGAGGTCATCGAGAAGGCCCCCGGTCCCACCGACGACGTCATCGGCATCCTCAAGGACACCAAGACCGACGTGGTGGTGAGCTATCTGCCCGTGGGCAGCGAGATGGCCACCAAGTGGTATGTGGAGCAGATCCTGGAGGCGGGCTGTGCCTTCGTGAACTGCATCCCGGTCTTCATCGCCCGGGAGAAATACTGGCAGGAGCGGTTCGAGGAGCGAGGTCTACCCGTCATCGGCGACGACATCAAATCCCAGGTGGGCGCCACCATCGTCCACCGGGTCCTCACCCGGCTCATGCGCGAGCGGGGCGTGCGCCTGGAGCGCACCTCCCAACTGAACGTGGGCGGCAACACCGACTTTCTCAACATGCTCGAGCGTTCGCGTCTGGAAAGCAAGAAGATCTCCAAGACCAACTCTGTCACCTCGCAGCTCGACTACGACATGGGTAGCAGGAACATACACATCGGCCCGTCGGACTACGTGGAATGGCTCGATGACCGTAAGTGGGCCTACATCCGCATGGAAGGCCGTACGTTCGGCGACGTGCCGCTCAATATCGAGTTGAAGCTGGAAGTGGTCGATTCGCCCAACTCCGCCGGTATCGTCATCGACGCCGTGCGCTGCGCGAAGCTGGCCCTCGATCGGGGCGTCTCAGGTGCTCTGTTCGAGCCGGCTTCGTATTTCATGAAATCGCCGCCCATCCAGTACAGTGACGAGGAAGCCAGGCGCAAGACCGAGGCGTTCATCGCCGGCGAAGCGGCCTGCGAGTGATGTAGACCGGACTGCGGATGGGGGGCCCGGGCGGTATTTCCCGCCCGGGCCCCCCACCATCTCGAGGGCCGCGCGTGAAGCCAGACCTCCACATAGCACTGGTGACCCCCTTCTCCTGGAGTACGTCCAGCGCCGTCAACCAGCATGTCGGCGACTTGGCGCGGGAGCTCAAAGCGCGAGGACACCTACCCGTGGTGGTGACCTCGTCCGACGAGCCCCAGGAAGTGAAGCGGATGCGGCTGCTTTTCCAGCGCACGCGGGGGCAGGTGGTCACCCTACTGAGCGACTACCATCGAGGGGCGCCCGCCGACCCCTTGTTGCTTCCGCCTTCGGGTCTCGGTCCTCTGGGACCGGACGCGGGCATCCCGGTGGTGCCTCTGGGCTCGAGCTTTCCCGTGCGGCTCAACGGGGGGGTGGCCAATCTCGGTCTGCCCGTGGATGTGACGTCGCGGCTGGAGAAGCTCATGTTGGGCGCGGACTTCGATCTGGTGCACGTGCACGAGCCCCTCGCTCCCTCGCTCAGTTTCAGTGCCCTGCGAGAGACGCGGAGCCCGGTCGTGGGAACCTTTCATCTCACTCCAGTCGGCGTGGCCGCCTACGAGTTGGGGCAGTCCGTACTGGAGCGCTTCTTCCTCAGGCTTGATGCTCGTATCGTCACCTTTGCGCACGGCAAGCAGATGATGGAGGAGATCTACTCCGGCGACTTCGAAACCCTGAGTTGCGGTACCGGAATGGTCCGCTGCTCCGAGGTGCGGCGGGCCCCGGGACCGTCTTCCGACCGTTTTGGTCTGTATGTCTACAGGGGAGACGGGCGCCGCTCGTACCGGGCGCTGCTCCGCACCCTCCTCGCCGGGTTCCCTCCGGGACTCGATCGCCTGGTGGTGGCTTTGCACCAGCCGTCGGTGGACCGCTGGCTCCCGCGGGCGGTTCCTCGCAAGCTCGGATCACGGCTGGCTCTATTCGGCTTCCACGACCCCGATGAATTGGCCGCTTTGTACCAGGCTGCCTCCGTTACCATCCTGCCTTATCTTGGGGGAGAATGGCTTTGTGCGACCGCCGCGGAGGCGGCCGTCTGCGGGTGCCCGGTGGTGGGGCCTGACCTCCCACCCGTCCGTGAGCACGTGTCTGCGGACCCGGGCCGGGGAGCGGTCTTCTCCCCCAACCAGTCAGGCTCTCTGAACGCGGCCATCGGGGAGGCTGTGCTCGGATCTCGCCTGCCCTCCGACGCCCATACGATGGGTGCGGTCGCCGGTCGGCTGGAAGAGATCTATCAGGCCACCCTCGCCGCCACCAGCGGGCGGGCAGGCCTCTCGGGCAAGACTCCCGTGGCAAGCTACTCCCTGCACGTGCGCGGCATCGGCGAGGAGTCCGCCCGAAGGCGCATGCGGCACGCTGCTCTGGGCCCGTCCCGGCCCGATTGGATAAACGCCGATCTCCACGTTCACACCAACTACTCCAAAGACTGCGTGATGCCCATAGAGTCCATTCTGGAGACCGCCCGGGAGATCGGCCTTGGCGCTTTGGCCATAGCCGACCACAACGAGATAGAGGGAGCGTTTCTGGCCCGGGAGCTTGCCCAAGGCGACCCCTTCATCATCGTTGCCGAGGAGGTCAAGACAACCGAGGGAGAGGTGATCGGGCTCTTCCTCACGGAGGCGGTTCCCCGAGGGCTGAGCTTCGACGACACCTTGTCTTTGATCAAGGAACAGGGGGGCCTCGTGTATGTGCCCCACCCCTTCGACGCTCTCCGCACCACCCCCTCCTACCGCTCGATGGTGGACAATCTCCATCGTATCGATGTCATCGAGACCTACAACGCAAGGGTGGCCCTCTCCTCGTTCAACCTCAGCGCCGAACGCTTCGCCGCCAAATACAACGTCGTCGCCGGAGCAGGAAGCGACGCACACGTGCTTCAGGGACTGGGCACGGCGATGCTACGCATGCCCCGGTTCACCGACTCCCAGAGTTTCATGGCGGCGTTGTGGGAGGCGGACATCATCGCCAAACGCAAGAACCTGCTCTATCTGACCTCGCTGAAGCTTCTGCAGACCACCATGGACCGGGTGTTTCCGGAAGACTAGCTCTTTTCGCTCTCGGGCCGGAGGATTTCACCGGCCACCCGCCAATATAGTGTCTACCCTCACCGACCGGGCGGCGCCTTCGTCCGCTCTCATCGTGGTCGGTCGGGGCAGCGGCGCACCACAAGACTTGAGAGCGATCTAGGCGACAACGTGAAAGAATCTCCGCCTCTCGCGGAAGCGAACGAGATCTACCGAAAGCTCGAAGAGCGGGCCATCACCGAGAGCAACGATCTCAACCGGCGCGTGGTTCACTGCCGACTATGCCGGCGGAGTGACTTCCTGCCCACGGTGGGGTCCGGGCATCCGCTTGGCCGACATACTCCTGATCAAATACCGGCCCCGCCATCTCGAAGTGACCGAAGGAGTAGCCTTCTTCGGTCGTTCGGGCGCCGCGGTCCTCAAGAGCATGGAGCGCCTGGGCGTGAACCCCCTGATCGTGTACGGCACCAACCTCCTCAAGTGCCACGACGTGAACTCCGCCGAAGGGGAGCAAAACTGTCCCGTCTATTGGTTGGAGGAGTTCCACATCACCCAACCTCGGATCGTGGTGCTCATGGGCCGGCAGACTCTCGAGGTGGTGAACCGCGACCGGGTCGCGGGCATGAAGGAACTGGCCTGGGACCTGGGGGCCTTGCAGGACTTCACAGCGTTCTGCAAAGCGCTGGTCACACCCGACATCGACGACGCCCTGGACGAGGAAAAGGCGAAGGCCGAATTCTGGAAGGCGTTTCGGAACCTGGGCGAGTGGTTCCGTGACGAGCCTCCCTACTAGAATTCGTCACCGGAACGTCTCACCAGGCGCCTCACGCATAGGCTCGCCGGTCACCGGGTAGACTAGTTCTGAAGGCTCCACCCGTGAGTCGATCCTTGGAGGGCATACATGGCTGAGAACAGGCACCTTGTCGTGACGGTCTTCGAAACCGAAGCCGCGGCCTTGGCAGCTGCTGAGTATTTGAAGAAGTGGGAGAGCATGAACAAGGACGTCGATGACCTCAAGTTCGATGCGATAGGCGTCCTCACGGCCGGCGAAGACAGGGAGATCAAGATCCACCGCGTAGGCAAGCGTGACGCCAAAGCCGGGGCAGGATTGGGCCTTGTCATCGGAGGGTTGGTCGGCGCCCTGACCCTCGGCATCGGGCTGCTCGGCGGAATGGCCGCCGGCGCCCTGGTGGGCGGAGTCGGGGGCGGCCTGATCCACAAGGGTCTTGGCATGTACGAGGGGGATCTGGCCGAGTTGACCGATCAACTCTGCTCGGGCAGGGCTGCCGTTGCCATAGTTGTCCAAGAAGCGGACGTGACGGCCGTGACGGAACAGCTGGTCAGCCTGGGGGGCGAGACAAAAGTCTACGAGTGCTCCTTGGAGGAACTCGAAGAGGCTGAAAAGAGCCAGTCCTAGCCGTAGTCCGCAGTGGCCTTGGATACAGCGGTCGCAGGACTCTGGCGCACCAGCAGGCCCACGGCCTCCACGTGCGGCGTGTGCGGGAACATGTCCACGGGAGTGACCCTTTCCAGCCGGTATCCGTATTCCTGAAACTGGGCGATGTTGGGCGCCATCGTGCTGGGATTGCACGAGACGTAGACGATCCGGGGCGCCCCCACCTCGCCGAGGCGGTAGACGACTCGATTGCTCAGTCCGGCGCGAGGCGGGTCAACCACTACGACATCCGGTCTCTCCAATCCTGGGGGCAGTCTGCGACTGCCCTGAGCCACCTCCCGGAGCACTCGGCGCACGTCGCCCTCCACGAACGCTACGTTCTCGATACCGTTGAGGCGGGCATTCTCACGGGCGTCTCCGACCGCGGTAGGCACAGCCTCGATGCCCAGAACGGCTCTGGCTCTTCCCGCCAACGAAAGCCCGATCGACCCCACGCCGCAGTAGAGGTCCCAGATAACCGGGGCGTCGAGCGCGGAGACGCCGGCTGAGGGGGCACCTACCGCAGGGGCAACGGCCACCACGGTGCCCGCGGCGGAGGCGCCCGTCGCGCCGCCGCCGACCGGCGCGTGGACTTCCCGCGCGACCAGACCGTACAAGGCGTGAGCCATCAGCGTGTTGGTCTGGAAGAAGGCATCGACAGACACCTTGAGAGTGATGCCCACCACCCGCTCCACAAGAAACGGTCTTCCCCACAGGGTCTCGAATCCCAGGCCCGTGCTGATCTCCGCTCGACCCTGGTTGACCGCGTGGACGATCCCCACCACCTGGGGGTGGGCGGCACGCAAGCGCTCCACCAATCCGTGGGCGTCGGGTAGGAAAGGCGATCCGGTCACCAGGCTGACCAGGACTTCTTTTTCCATCTGCGCGGAGCGCACCAGCAGATGCCTGGCCAAGCCCGAGCCGGTCCGTGGATCCCATCCTGGGACGCCATTCTCCCGCAGCCAGAACTCCACGGTTGCCCGCACGGATTCCACGACGTGGCCAAGGAGGTGGCACTCCGATAGGGGCAGGACCGAGTCCCAGCGACCCGGCGGGCGAAACCCTACGATGGCACCGGACTCGCTCATCCCGACGGCGAAGTCCGCCCGGTTCCGATACCGCCAAGGCTCGGCCATGCTGAGGGCGGGAAGGACCTGGAAATCTTCCAGACCGCCCAGATGCTCCAGCGATTCCCGCACCTGTCGGGCCTTGTACTCGAGTTGGACCCCGTAGTCCAGATTCTGCCAGGCGCAGCCGCCGCACGCTCCAAAGGAGGGACAGCGCGCCTCGACTCGGTCTGGAGAGGGCTCTATCAGTTCCAGCACGCGGGCCTCGGCGTAGCGCCTCTTGGTCTTGGTGACTAAGGCTCGGGCGACGTCGCCCGGCACAGCGCCGGTCACGAAGACGACGAAGTCCTCGACCCTGGCCACCCCCCTGCCGCCGAAGGCCAGAGCGTCGACGGACAGGTCGAGTGTGTCTCCCTTACGCGGTTTCACAATGGCTCAATGCTATCAGCACCTGCGTTCGGGCAGCGCGCGCCGGCGGACTGCCGCCGCAGACGGCCTGTCCGAGTGGGGGTCGCGGCCGGGGCCGGCTTCCCCTGGACGCAGAGGCTATGCGGGCGCCGGCGCTGTCTCAGCGCCGGCGCCTGTCACCTTCTCGAACACCAGTTCCAGATTGCGCTCGTCCACCCGGACCGTGTCGCCGTCGCGGAAGTCGCCCTTGAGGAGAGCCAACGCTACCTGATCCTGGATCTCCTTCTGAATGAGCCGCTTGAGCGGCCGCGCCCCATAAGCGGGGTCGTACCCTTGCTGCGCCAGATAGGCCTTGGCGGCGTCGGTGATGTCCAAGCTTATGTCGCGCTCGGCCAGGCGCTTGCGCAGCAGGCCCAGCTGGATCTCGACTATCCCCTTGATGTCCTCCAACGACAGACGATGGAAGATGATGACCTCGTCCACCCGGTTGAGAAACTCCGGCTTGAAGGTGGCCTGCATGAGCTCGGTGACCCGCACGTCCATGTCTATCTCGGTGATGTCGGGGTCGAGGATGAACTGGCTGCCGATGTTGGAGGTCATGATTACCACCGTGTTCTTGAAGTCCACGGTGCGTCCGTGACCGTCGGTCAGCCGGCCTTCGTCGAGGATCTGGAGCAGCAGGTTGAAGACGTCGGGATGAGCCTTCTCGATCTCGTCGAGGAGGAGGACCGAGTAGGGGCGGCGCCGCACGGCCTCGGTGAGGTAGCCGCCTTCCTCGTAGCCTACGTAGCCGGGCGGCGCCCCGATCAGCCGGGCCACCGAGTGCCGCTCCTGGAACTCGCTCATGTCCACGCGGACCATGGCCTTCTCGTCGTCGAACAGGAACTCGGCCAGGGCCCGGCCCAGTTCGGTCTTGCCCACGCCGGTAGGTCCCAGGAAGATGAAGCTGCCGATCGGCCGGTTCGGGTCCTGTAGGCCGGCGCGGGCCCGACGGATGGCGCTGGCCACCGCCTGCAGGGCGTCGTCCTGACCTATCACCCGCAGATGCAGTCGCTCCTCCATTTGGATGAGCTTCTCTACCTCGCCCTCGAGCAGCCGCGACACGGGGATGCCGGTCCACTTGGCCACCACCTCGGCGATGTCCTCCTCTTCCACCTCTTCTTTGAGCATCTTGACGTCACGCTGCAGCTCGTTCAGCCGCGCATTTTCCGCCACCAATTGCCGCTCGGCTTCAGGGATGCTTCCGTAGCGTAGCTCCGCCGCCTTCTGTAGGTCGCCGACCCGTTCGGCCTTCTCGGTCTCGGTCTTGGCTTCCTCTATTTGCTCTTTGAGGACCTGGATCTTACCGATGGCCTCCTTCTCGGCCTGCCAGTGGGCCTTCATGCCGGCCGACTGTTCGCGCTGCTCGGCCAGTTCGGCCTCGATGGCCTTGCGCCGCTCCTTGGAGGCGGGGTCCTTCTCTTTGCTGAGGGCGTGCAACTCGATATCGAGCTGCTTTATCCGTCTCTCCACCTGGTCGATCTCCATGGGCATGGAATCGATCTCGATGCGCAGGCGGCTCGCGGCTTCGTCCACCAGGTCGATGGCCTTGTCGGGCAGGAACCGGTCGGAGATGTACCTATGGGAAAGCACGGCTGCCGACACCAGGGCGGAGTCCTGGATCCGGACACCGTGGTGGACTTCGTACCGTTCCTTGAGCCCCCGCAGGATGGCGATGGTGTCCTCCACCGTCGGTTCTCCGACCAAGACCGGCTGGAAACGCCGTTCGAGAGCGGCATCCTTCTCCACGTGTTTGCGGTATTCGTCCAGGGTGGTAGCGCCCACCACCCGGAGCTCGCCTCGAGCCAACATGGGTTTGAGCATGCTGGAGGCGTCCACCGCCCCTTCGGCTGCGCCGGCACCCACGATGGTGTGCATCTCGTCGATGAAGGTGATGATCTCGCCTTCGGAACCGGCGATCTCCTTGAGCACCGCCTTCATGCGCTCCTCGAACTCCCCCCGGTACTTGGCGCCGGCCACCATCGCCCCGATGTCGAGAGCGATCACGCGCTTGTTCTTGAGCCCCTCGGGCACGTCGCCCGACACGATCCGCTGCGCCAGTCCCTCCACGATGGCCGTCTTGCCCACCCCGGGCTCTCCGATGAGGACGGGGTTGTTCTTGGTCCGGCGGCTGAGGACTTGGATGACCCGCCGGATCTCGTCGTCCCTGCCGATCACCGGGTCGAGCTTGCCGCGGCGAGCCAGATCGGTCAAGTCGCGGCCGAAACGCTGCAGCGCTTGGTACTTCTCCTCAGCATCGGGGTCCTCGGCCCGCTGGGAGCCGCGGATGCCCTTGAGGACCTGGAAGATGCCGTCCCGGGTGACGCCATAGCGTTTCAAGAGGTCACCGAGCCAGGCCTGGTTGGCCGCTAGACCCATGAGCACGTGCTCGGTCGAGACGTAGGCGTCGCCCATCTTGTTCGCTTCAGACTGGGCCGCCTCGAGGGCCGCCTGCGTCTCCCGGGCAAGCCCGATCTGCGTGGCGCCGTGTGCCGTGGAGAAGTAGTCCAGCCGCTTTTCCAGCTCCGCCCGTACCGCCGCATGGCTGACGCCGACGCGCTCCAGAATAGGCACGGTCAATCCGCCCTCCTGATCGAAAAGGGCGACCGCCAGATGCTCCGGCTCGATCTGGGCGTGCCCGCGTTCTTGCGCCAGCTTATGGGTGGCCGCCAGAGCTTCCTGGGCTTTGAGTGTGAACCTGTCCAACTGCATGTGTATCAGCGCTCCTCGTTTCCCTGCTGACGGTCCGGTCGGTAAACAAGAAATACTATATTAAGAAGCACAAGAGAACGCTGTCGGAGACAGGCGAGTCCGGGAGGCTCCGGGCTCCGGGAGGAGTCGCAAGGAGTCATGGGACTTGTCCTGGAGGACGCGCAAAAAGGGCAGCCGGCCTGCCTGCGCGAGCTAGAAACTGGTGACGGGCGGCCCGGTAGGCGGCGGGGAAGTAGTGGGCGGCGCCGTGGTATCCGTGGTCGGTTCGGTGGTCGTGTCGGTGGTGGGAATGGTTGTGGTCGTGGTGCTGCTGGTGGTGGTGGTGCTGGACGTGGGGGCGACCGCGTATTCGCTCCGGAAGAAGGGATTGTACTCGACCAAGACCTCGGGTTCCGCAAACTCCTCCTCGGAGTAGTCGCGGTCGGCGTCGTACATGAACTTGCGCCACATCTCGGCCGGGAAACTGCCCCCGGTGACTTTGATGCCGTGGACATCGTCCATAGAGACCTGACCCTCGGGGTGGCCCATCCACACCGCCGTGGACAGGTTCGGCGTATAGCCACAGAACCAGGCGTCATACCACTCCTGGCCGGTCCCGGTCTTGCCGGCGCATGGCCTGTCGATGTCGGCTTTCTTGCCGGTGCCGTGCCAGATGTTTTGCTGCAGGAGACGGGTGACCTCATAAGCGACGCCGCCGGCGATCGCTTGGGTGCGTTTGGGTTCCGCCTCCCAGATCACGTTCCCTTGTGCGTCCCTGACCCTAAGTATGATGGTGGGCTCGATATGCTCCCCGCCATTGGCCAGAGTGGCATAGGCCGAGGCCATCTCGAGCGGAGACACCCCTACGGTCAGACCGCCAAGAGCTATCGCCGGATCGGCGTTCAGGGGAGAGGTGATGCCCATGCGATGGGCCACGTTGACGATCTGTTCGGCTCCCACATCGAGAGCCATCTGCGCATAGACCGTGTTGTCGCTGCGGAGCGTGGCTTCGGCTACGGTCGAGGTGCCGTAGTAGCTGTTGCCGTAGGTTTTGACGTCCCAGGGCTCAGGCGCCCCGGGGTAGTCGAGGACCACCGGCATCGATTCGTAGTAGGTGTCGTACGGGCTGATCCCCATCTCGATAGCGGCGGTGAGAACGAACGTCTTGAACGCTGAACCCGGCTGCCGACGCCCCTGGGAGGCTAGGTTGAACTTGGAGCTATCGTAGTCGCTCCCCCCTACCATGGCGCGGATGAAGCCGGTCTTGGTCTCGATGCTCACCAGCGCGGCCGAGGGGTCGTCTTCTTTGTCGAGAGTGGTGGAGATAGCCTCCATCGCCAGCTTCTGGTAGGCGGGATTGATACTGGTCTCCACCCGTAACCCGCCTTCAAAGACTGTTTCCTCCCCGAACATGCCGATGAGCAGCTTGCGAACGTACGCCACCACGTATGGCTCCTGCACCTGGGTGTAGGGCGAGTAGGGGGCCAACTCAAGCGGTTCGCGTAGGGCCTGGCGAGCCTCGTCCAAGGTGACGAAGCCCTGGTCATGCATCTTGAGAAGGATCAGGTTGCGGCGCCTGAGGGCGTCCTCGGGATGCTTGCGGGGCGAGTACGCGCTGGGCGCCTGGGGAAGTCCGGCCAGGAGAGCGCTCTCTGCAATGGTGAGGTCAATGGGGTCTTTGTCGAAGTAGGTGCGCGCGGCTGCCTCCACCCCATAGGCGTTCGAGCCGAAGTACACCGTGTTCAGGTACATCTCCAGGATCTCGTCCTTGGAGTACTTCTTCTCCATCTGCCAGGCCAGCGCCATCTCGTTGAACTTGCGAGAGAAAGTGATATCCGTGCGATCGAGGTAGAGGTTGCCGACGAGCTGCATGGTGATCGTAGAGAAGCCCTCGCTCACCCCCCTGGCTTGGACGTTGGTGACCAGGGCGCGCATGAACCCCTCGAGGTCCACGCCGGAATGTTCATAGAAACGCTCGTCCTCGACGGCGACGAGGGCGTGCTTCAGGGAGTCGGGCATTGCCTTGCCGCTGATGACGGTGCGGTTCTCTACGCCGTGTAGATAGGCAAGGAGAGTTCCATCCGCGGCGTAGAGCGCCGTGGTCTCGGCCAGCGCGACCGAATTCTGGGCCTCCAGCGAAGGTAGGTCCTTCTCGATGGCGGCCACTGTGCGCAGGCCCGCGCTAAAGACCCCGGCGAGCACGATCGCTGCGATCAAGGGTATGACGACGAGCACGGCGATCAGGACGATGACGCGCTGTCGCCTAGCTGCGTGGGCGCGTCGCTGTCGCGCGCTCCGTCTCTCTCTACCGACTCTCATGATCGCTCGCGTTGGCCTCCGTGTGACAGTTAGCCCCTCTGGAGAGGCACTCCGCTAGACGCATTTTAGCCGACCGGAGGTTCCCCGAGAACTCGCCACCTCAAACTCGCCCGGTGGCGCGCCGCCACACTTGACATTATCGGACTCAGATTTTATAATGCCTCCATGCTAATGCACGTGATTCGAGTTTTGGAGGATATGTAATGGGCAAGATAATCGGCATCGACTTGGGCACGACCAACTCGGCCATGGCCGTGTTGGAAGGCGGCGAGCCGACCATCATTCCCAACGCCGAGGGTGGCCGCACCACCCCGTCCGTTGTGGCTTTCACCAAGACCGGCGAACAACTGGTCGGTACCGTGGCGAAGCGCCAAGCAGTCACCAACCCTGAAAACACCGTTTTCTCCATCAAGCGCTTCATGGGTCGCAAATTCTCCAATGTAAGCGAAGAGATGAAGATCGTCCCCTACAAAGTGGTCGAAGGTCCGAATAGCGACGTGCGAGTGCAGGTCAAGGACGGGCAATTCTCTCCACCTGAGATATCGGCGAAGATCCTCCAGAAACTCAAGCGCGATGCTGAGGCCTTCCTGGGTACCGAGGTGACCGAAGCGGTGATCACCGTACCGGCGTACTTCGATGATGCTCAGCGGCAGGCTACCAAAGACGCTGGGATCATCGCCGGCCTGGAGGTCAAGCGGATTGTCAACGAGCCTACCGCTGCCTCTCTGGCCTACGGGCTCGACAAAGAGCACGAGCAGACCGTCCTGGTGTTCGACCTGGGCGGCGGCACCTTCGACGTCTCCATCCTGGAGTTGGGCGACGGGGTCTTCGAGGTCAAATCCACGAACGGTGACACCCATCTGGGCGGCGACAACTTCGACAAGGCCGTGGTGGATTGGATCGTGACCGAGTTCCGGAAAGAGAAGGGTGTCGATCTGACCAAAGACCGTCAGGCCCTGCAACGCCTCTACGAAGCGGCCGAGAAGGCCAAGGTCGAGTTGTCCTCGGTGCTCGAGACAAGCATCAACCAGCCCTTCATCACGATGGATCAGAGCGGGCCGCTCCACCTGGAGATGACTCTCTCCCGAGCTAAGTTGGAGGAACTCACGCGAGAACTGCTCGACCGGGTGGTCGGTCCCACCAAACAGGCCATGACGGACGCCGGCCTCAAGACCGGCGATATCGACCAGGTGATCCTGGTAGGCGGCATGACCCGCATGCCCTCGGTACAGGCGAAGGTTCGAGAACTGACCGGCAAGGAGCCGCATAAGGGCATCAACCCGGACGAGGTCGTAGCCCTGGGCGCGGCCATCCAGGGTGGGGTGCTGGCCGGCGAGGTCAAAGACATCATCCTTCTCGACGTGACTCCGCTCTCCCTGGGTATCGAGACCAAGGGCGGCGTCTTCACCCGGCTCATCGATCGGAACACGACCATCCCCACCCGCAAAGGCGAGATCTTCTCCACGGCGGAGGATGGCCAGACTTCAGTAGAGATCCACGTGCTCCAGGGCGAACGCGACCTGGCCGCCTATAACAAGACCCTGGGCAAATTCCAGCTCATGGGGATTCCGCCCGCTCCACGGGGCATCCCGCAGATCGAGGTGACCTTCGACATCGACGCCAACGGCATCACCCATGTCTCGGCGAAAGATCTCGCCACCGGCAACGAGCAGAAGATCGTGATCAAGAGCTCGAGCGGCTTGAGCGACGACGAGATCAAGCAGATGATGCGTGACGCCGAGGTCAACGCCGAGGAAGACCGTAAGAAGAAGGAACTGGTCGACGCCAAGAACCAGGCGGAGCATCTGATCTACTCCACAAGGAAGTCGCTCAAGGACTTCGGAGACAAGGTAGACGGCGCCGCCCGCGGCGACATAGAGAACGCCTTGAGAGATCTAGAAGAAGCCATCAAGGGCGACAACATCGACCTTATCCGGAGCCGGATGAACACCCTTCAGGAAGCCGCGTACAAGCTCTCCGAGGCGGCTTACCAAGCAGCGCAAGCGCAGTATGCGGGCAGCGCAGGCGGTGGCGGCGGTGGCGGCGGCGGCGGCGCAGCGGGCGGCTCTGAGGGCGCCGGCTCGGGCCCGGCCGAGGACGAAGTGGTCGAAGAGGCCGATTACGAGGTCATCGACGAAGACAAATAGGGTGCAAAACCCGTTCGCCCCGCGCTGGTGGCGAGCGGACAACAGTAGACTGACCGGCCGCCCCAGCGGCGGCCGGACCGTGCCCCACAGGAGGTGGGCGCGGCGGAAAGAACAGGGAGGTACAGAAATGGCATTGGTAAGGTGGGATCCGTTCCGCGATCTGACGGCGCTTCAGACAGAGGTGAACCGCTTGTTCTCCCGGGCCGGAACCGGCGACATGGCCGAGCGCCAGTCCTGGACGCCTTCGATCGACGTGATCGAGACCGATGACGCCATCAAGCTCAAAGCGGAGCTTGCCGGTTTGGAGCCGGACGACATCAACATCGAGGTCCAAGACAACGTCCTCACCATGAGCGGCGAGCGCCGCTTCCAAGAGGAAGTGAGAGAAGACAAGTACTATCGGATCGAGCGGCGCTACGGTTCGTTCAGCCGCTCGATAGCTCTTCCTCAAACGGTGGATGAGAGCAAGATCGAAGCCAAGTACGAAAACGGGGTGCTCGAGGTCTCGGTGCCCAAAGCCGAGATCGCGAAGCCCAAGAAGATCACGGTAGCCGTGGGCGGAGAGACCCAGAAGACGGTCGAGGCCAGGGCCACCGAGGGCGAGGCGTAGACGAAAGACGACTCATGTCGGGGCGGCGGCCGCAGGCCGCCGCCCGCCCCGCCAAGCGCAAAGTAGTGGAAGATAGGCGAGAGACGAGAGACAGGCTCATGACTACCAGCAGACGGCGTATCCCGATCAACAATCATGCGTTCGCGAACCACGCGGCCACGGGCTCGGCCTCGAGCTATGCACACGCGTCCAAGCCTCAGGTGCCTGAGGCCACATCCTCTGGGGCCACGGGACCCGCCTTCCCGGGAAACGGGCCGGACGTCGCTCCGGGGCCCACGGGAGCTGAGGCGACGGAGCCCCAGATGCAGCGGTCTCATAGCAAGGGACCGCACGCCCCGGACCCGCGCCTCGCGGAGCTGCAGGCTGCCGAGACGCTCCTGATCGAAGCACAAGCCGAGCTGGACAAGGTGACCGAGGAACGGGACGCTTTGACCGAATCGGTGCTGCGGCTGCGGGCCGAGTTTGAGAACTACCGCAAAAGGGCTACCCGCGAGCTGGTTCAAGCGCGGGATCGAGCTCAAGGAGAATTGCTCAGCGAGCTGCTACCGGTGTTGGACAATCTGGAGCGCGCCCTCGAGGCGGCCGAGCATCACGAAGAGGGCAAAGTGCTGGGCGGTGTACGGATGACCCGGGACATGTTCGCGGACCTGCTACGGCGTTCAGGAGTCGAGGAGATCGAGACCGTGGGCGTCAGGTTCGACCCTGTCGTCCACGAAGCTATGCTTCTGCAGCCCTCCGATAGCGATGAGGGCATCGTGACCGCCGTGCTGGAGCGCGGATATCGACAGGGGGAACACGTTCTGCGGCCGGCGAGAGTGGCGGTATCCTCGGGACCCGGTGCCCCGGTCGGATCAGGCACCGCCGGGTAGGAGCGGGACACGGTGGCCACAGGCACGCGCGACTACTACGAGGTCCTGGGAGTCAAGAAGTCGGCCTCTCAGGATGAGATCAAGAAGGCCTACCGCAAACTTGCGCGCCAGTATCATCCTGACGCCAATCCCAACGACCCGAAGGCCGAGGAGAAGTTCAAAGAGGTCTCCAGCGCCTATGAAGTGCTCTCCGACGCCGAGAAGCGGAAGCAATACGACGCCGGGCCTTCGTTCTTTGGGCAAGGCCCGCAGGCGGGCGGCGGGTTCCGTGGCTACCAAGGCGGCCAACCGGCGGGAGGCGACTGGGGCGACTTGTTCGGAAACCTTTTCGGTGGCGCCTTCGGCGGGACCGGCGGTTTCGGCGGGAGAAGGCAGCAGCGGGCAGAGCGCGGAGAAGATGTGAGCGTGTCGGTCAAGCTGTCCTTCGAGGACGCGCTCAAAGGGGTCACGACGAAGATCAGCGTGCCTCAGACCGCGCAATGCAGGACCTGTGGCGGGAGCGGGGCCGCACCGGGGACCGCGCCGATCACCTGCCCGCAGTGCCAAGGGCGAGGAGTGGTGAGCCAGAGCCAGGGCTTCTTCGCCCTCAGCCAGCCGTGCGGCCGCTGCGGGGGTGTCGGCAGAATCGTGGAAAACCCGTGCCCTGTCTGCAACGGGTCTGGCGCGACTCGGACTCTGAGGAAGTTCACCGTACCCTTGCCTCCCGGAGTGAAGGAGGGGACGAAGATCCGCTTGAAGGGCAAGGGGGAATCGGGGCGAAGGGGTGGGCCCTCGGGGGACCTGTATGTAATCGCCGAGGTGGGCGACAGTCCCCTTTTCGAGCGCCGGGGTGCGGAATTGCTGGTGGAGGTGCCCGTGACTATGGTGGAAGCCGCTCTGGGAGCCACCGTGCGGGTACCCACCCCAGAGGGCGGCGTGGCTCTCAAGGTGCCGGCCGGCACCCAGGATGGTAAGCTTCTGAAGCTCAAGGGCAAAGGCGCCCCCCGTTTGGGCGCTTCCGGCAAGGGTGATCTGATCGCGCGCATCAAGGTGCTGACTCCTCAGAACCTGAACAGGCACGAGAAAGACCTCCTCAAGAAGTTCGCAGAGTCGCGCGAAGAAGATCCACGGGCCGACCGACCGGGCTGGTCAGCCTGAGCAGGGAGGACCGGGGATGACCATGCGACTTAATCTGACGGAGGCCGCACATGGCGTTTGAAGACAAGATGAGGCCGGTGTTCATGATCTCGGTGGCCGCTGAACTGGCCGAGATGCACCCGCAGACGTTGCGTATGTACGAACGGCGGGGCTTGATCCGTCCCCGGCGGTCCTCGAAGAGCACTCGCCTGTATTCTATGGACGATGTGGACAAGCTTCGTCGCATCCAGCAGCTGGTGGCTGAATGCGGTCTCAATCTGGCTGGAGTGGAACGGGTCCTCGAGATGGAGGAGCAGTTGGTCACACTGCAAAGGCGGCTTGACCAGCTGGAGGCCGAGATGGACCGTCTGAGCGCACAGGCAGGGGAGGAACTGGAAGCAGTGCATCGTAGCTACCGCAAAGAGCTTGTGCCTCTCACCAGCCGGGGTGAGGTGCTGGTCGTGGCCCGCCAGCGTCGTTTCGGATCGCCGGGTTCCCGGTAGTTCTTGGCCGACGAGCTCTCATACGACGCCCAAGGGGTCGAGTCGGCTGAAGAGCCGGTAGGCGGCGAACTGCCCGCGGCTCGAGAGCAATTCTGTGCCAACCATCCTAGTCGCGCCACCATGGTGACCTGTAGCGCCTGTAGTAAGCCGCTCTGCCCCGATTGCATGGTGTACTCCGCGGTCGGCATCAAGTGCGAGGAATGCGCGCGAATGCCGCGATCGGCCCGAGTGACCCTGAGTGGCAGGCGCCTGCTGTGGGCTGTGGCGGCGGGCCTGTGGGCAGGCATTGCCCTTGGTTTCGCCTACTACTACATCCTCGGGAGCATCGGGTTCTTCTTCTTGTTCTTCTTCGCGGCCGCGGGCATCGGGTATCTTGTAGGCGAGGCCGTTTCAAGGGCCTCCGGCCGTTACCACGGGCTCAAGACGGCCCTGGTGGCGGCGCTCTCTACGGTGTGGGCCTTCTTGCTGCCACCGGTGACTGCCGCCTTCATCAGCTTCGGCGTGAGCTGGGATATAGTCGTGTTCACCCTTTCGACCCGCGGGGTCATCAACTGGGTCGTGATGGCTTTTGCCGCCTACCTGGCCTGGTCGCGGAACCGGTGATCGTCGAGCGGTCGACGCAATGCCTGCGCAGTGGCGTGTCGCCCCGTGGGCCTGGCACTCTCATATGTAGAGTGCCAGCCGAAACCCTGCACAGCCGGCGCGTTTTTCGCTATACTTTGGCGGCGATGGATCAGGAGGTCTAGTAGCCTTGCCTACGTATGAGTATCGTTGCGTTTCGTGTGAGCATCAGTTCGAACGCTTCCAGCGGATGTCCGATGACCCGGTGAAAGAGTGCGAGGTCTGTGGGTCGTCCGTCAAGCGGCTGCTTTTCCCCGTGGCCATCCATTTCAAGGGTAGCGGGTTCTATAGCACCGACTACGCGCGGCGGAACGCCCTTGGCTCGGCAGGCACCCACGCCGCGAACGGGAGCGGGTCCGAAAGCTCGTCGACATCAGACAGTGCTGCTTCCAACGACGGAGTCAAGTCCGCGGAGCCGCAGTCGAGCCCCTCGACCGTAGCCACCGCGGCCGCCAAGAACGACTGAGTCCGTTTCCGCCCGCCATGCCCGGTAGGGACGCAGAGGACTGCGCATTGGTCGGCTTCGGTCCCTCGCGCCCACTGATCGTCCTCACCAATGACGATGGGGTTTGGTCGCCCGGCCTGGCCGTGCTGAAGGCTTCTCTGGACCCCTTAGGCGAGATCCGCATCGTAGCCCCCGACCAGAACCGCTCGGGGGCCGCGAGGAGCATCACCATGCACTCCCCGCTCTGCGTGGAGGAGGTGGAGCTTCCCGACGGAACCCTGGCCTACAGTACCGACGGCACTCCAGTAGATTGCGTACGCATGGCGGTCCTCGGCCTGCTCGACCGCACGCCCGACCTCATCGTCTCCGGGATAAACCTGGGCGGCAACATGGGTGACGACATCACCTACTCGGGTACCGTGGCCGCCGCTTTGGAGGGCATCATGCTGGATATCCCCGCGGTCGCGCTCTCGGCCGAGGGTTACCATCCTGGTTATGATCTGTCGGTGCCCGCTCGTTTCGCGCACCGTCTGGTATCGGTGATGCTGGCAAGAGGTTTTCCTGCCAAGACGCTTCTCAATGTGAACTGTCCGGACCGTCCCTGGGGAGCTTTGCGGGGCGCGCGCCTTACCACCCTCGGCAAGCGCATCTACGGTGACAAGGTGCAGTATCACGATACCCGGGACGGCCGCCGCCGGTACTACATCTACAACGACAACCTCAGTTACCACCATGAAGCGGGTACCGATTTCGAGGCTATCGCCGGAGGCTGGGTGTCCATCACTCCCCTCCATTTCGATCTGATGTCTCACGATGCCCTCGATCGACTCCAGGGCTGGGAACAACACCTGGGTCCGTGGGGAGAGGGGCAGGCTCAGGAAGGCGAGAACGGAGGGCGACTCTGAGCGGGCGCCCTCGTCGGGAGCGGGCCCCCGAAGGAAACGTGCCGGGTCGGCTGCCCGACCGGCCGACTGGGCGGCGGACCGACCGACCTAGCGGACGGCCCTACCAGGCCGTGGTTTTCGACCTTGACGGGACGATCGTCGACTCGGTGGAACTGATCGTCATCTCCTTCCAGCACGCGATGCGGGAAGTCCTGGGCCGCGAGGTGGATCGCGAAGAAGCGATAGCCCATGTGGGCAGACCCCTACGCGAGCAGATGATGGCGTTCAGTCCCGAGCACGCCGATGAACTGGTGGCTTCATATCGTGAGTTCAATCACCGCGAGCATGACCGCATGCTCACACTGTATGACGGGATCCCGCATCTCCTGGACGGCCTACAAAGGGCTGGTGTCAAGGTGGGCTTGGTCACCTCGAAGTCCCGCTTTACCACGCAGATGGCCTTCGACCTCACCGGTATCGAGAGCTACTTCGACGCCTCTATCTGCGCGGACGAGAGCCCCCGGAACAAGCCCTTCCCAGATCCGATCCTTCTGTGTCTGGAACGAATGGGAGTCTCGCCCGCGGACGCGGCCTACGTCGGCGACAGCCCGGCAGATGTCCAAGCTGCGCTGGCGGCCGGTGTCGAGACCATAGCGGTGGCCTGGGGCGTGTTCGATCTCGACGCGCTGACGGCTGAAAAGCCGGACAGAGTGGTCCATACTATCCCTGAGCTGGTCGAGGTGCTGGGGATCTAGCGGGAGGCGGTACGGTGACCGTGGACCGGGGGGCGGCCGAAAGGGCGGAGGAGCTACGAGCGCTGGTCCGTCATCACGAATACCGTTACTACGTCCTCGACAGCCCGGAGATCTCCGACGCCGAATACGATGCTCTCTTCCGAGAGTTGAAGGAGTTGGAAGCGGCGCATCCCGAGTTGGTGACCTCCGACTCTCCCACCCAACGGGTCGGTGGTGAGCCCCTTGCCGGCTTCACCCAGGTCCGACACGGCGAGCCCATGCTTTCCCTCGCGAACGCGAAGAACGAGGAGGAGTTGCGAGCCTGGCACGCGCGGGCGGTCAAGCTGGCTGCAGAGGCCGGCGGTGATCCTGCCCGGCTCCGCTTCGTTCTCGAGCCCAAGATAGACGGCCTGGCCGTCTCCCTGCGTTACGAGGCGGGCCGTTTGGTCGTGGGGGCCACGCGAGGCAACGGGGAGGTGGGCGAGGACGTTACCAGCAACCTGCGCACCATCCCCGCCGTGCCGCTGGCCATGCTGCCCGCGTCGGCGCCCTACCCTGCAGTGGCAGAGGTCCGGGGCGAGGTCTATCTCCCTCTAGAGGCATTCGCACATCTCAACGAGCAGCGGGTGGCAGCAGGTGAACCCACCTTCGCCAACCCCCGCAACGCGGCTGCGGGATCTTTGCGCCAACTCGATCCCCGGGTGACCGCTTCGCGACCTCTCTCGGCCTGGTTCTACGGCATCGGATACCTGGAGGGGATGAAGTTCTCCGGCCACAATGAAGTCCTCGCCTGGTTGCGTAGAGCCGGGTTCCGGGTCAACCGGGAAGTGCGCGTGGCTAGCGGTGTGGACGAGATCGTCTCGGGTTGCCGGGAGTGGCAGGAACGGCGGAGCAACCTAGACTACGACATCGATGGGGTGGTAGTGAAGCTGGACGACCGCGGGCTGCAGACCAGCCTGGGGGCTGTCGGCCGCGAGCCGCGCTGGGCCGTAGCCTACAAGTTCGCCCCTACCACCGCCCAGACCCGGCTGGTAGCCATCCACATAAACGTGGGACGGACCGGGGTGCTCAACCCATGGGCGGAATTGGAGCCTGTCGAAGTGGGCGGGGTGACCGTGGAGAAAGCTACTCTCCACAATGAGGACGACATCAGGCGCAAAGACCTGCGCGAGGGCGACACGGTCATCGTCCAGCGGGCCGGCGACGTGATCCCCCAGGTGGTCGCCCCCCTGACCGACCTGCGCACGGGTGCGGAGAGACCGTTCCGCATGCCCAGCGAGTGCCCCTCCTGTGGAACGCCGATAGTGCGGGTGCCTGGAGAAGTGGCGGTGCGCTGTCCCAATCCGGATTGCCCGGCCCGGCGAGCGGAGGCGATCAAGCACTTCGTCAGCAAAGGCGCCATGGATATCGAGGGGGTGGGCGACAAGCTGGTGGAGCGGCTGCTGCAGCTGGGAATGATCGGAGACGCCGCCGATCTCTACCGGTTGGAGGCGGGCCGGCTTGGCGGATCTCGAACGGCTGGGAGAGAAGTCGGCCGCCAACATCACCGCGGCGATACAGGACTCGAAGAAGCGTCCGCCGGCCCGGGTGCTGTTCGCTCTGGGTATCCCCCATGTGGGCGGGGAGAACGCCGAGCTGCTGGTGCGGCGGTTCGGTAGCATGGCGGCGCTGCGTGAGGCTTCGGTCGGAGGAGATCGGCGAGACGCCGGGGATCGGGCCGATCATCGCCGAAAGCGTGTGGCAGTACTTCCACGATCCGCGCAACCTCGATCTGATCGCCCGGCTGGAGGCGGTCGGCGTGACCATGACGGTGGAGTCGGCTGCCGGGGCAGGCGAGGCTGACGGCAGCGAGGGAAGCCCTGGTCGGGGAGTCGCCGCCGCCCCGTCCGTCGGGCCGCTGGCGGGTCAGACCCTGGTCCTCACCGGCACCTTGCCGACCCTCACCAGGGAACAGGCCACCGATCTCATCGTGGCGGCCGGTGGCCGGGTGAGCGGATCGGTGAGCTCCAAGACCGACTATGTGGTGGTCGGTGAAAACCCCGGCTCGAAATCGGCGAAAGCCCTGAAACTGGGCCTGACCCAGCTTGACGAGGACGGGTTGAGGGCGCTTCTCGAGGCTAGCCAGGCTGAAGAACCGTAAGAACGAGCCTCTCTCCGTCAGCGGTCGCTTCGAGGACTCGTTGCACTCGAGGCCGGCCCCCCTGGTCCCTTTCCATGTGGATGATCAGCGGTCCGACAGAGCGCAGGTGATCGGCCGTCTCCCTTTTCATAGCGAGCCAGTCGGCGAGCGTGGCCTCGGGATCCGGCGTCGACACCGTCGCCAGCCCGGACGTCCCTTGGACCAGAGTCTCGAGGAACCCTGGGCCATCTCGGCGGACCAAGTCGCGGGCTATCACCCAGTTCGGCTTCATCCCGGTGGCTTTGCGGAACACCGTGGCCCGGGCCGGGGTGCCGTGCTTCGCCGTGAGTTGCACCGTGAAGGAGCGGCCACGCAGGGCCGGCAGTTCTACTTGCCCGTCGTCGACCGTGACGATGCGCTCGTCGCGAGGCAAGAACTCGATAAGGGCGTTCATCAGGGTGGACTTTCCCACATCGGGACTGCCGCTGATGATCATGCTCCGCTTGAGTCCCAGACTGCCGTTGAAGTAGCGTGCATACCAGGGGCTAACCGTGTTGTTGTCCACCAGGCTGCGAAGAGGCACATTGAGCACACGGTGCTCCCGGTCGGCGGCGGCGGCGGCGTACATCACCGACGTGGCAGCTTCAAGGGAGGGCGCCCGGTTGAATTGGTAGGAGTCGTAGGCATGCACCACCGCCTGGAGGAGCTGAACGATGAGCATCAGCTGGGCCCGTTCTTGCTCCGGAGGATCCATCTCGCCGATAAGGTCGTCGGCGAGTTTCCTCAGGCGGTCCTCGTAGGCAATGAGTATCCGATCGAAAGTGGGCACTCTAGTTCTCCCGTCTTGTCGGGATGGTGCGATTCTACTCGGTCGCCGGTCTCGACGCCACGGCCTGGGCAAGGAGCACGCTGTCGGGTAGCCTGTGCTCCGGCAAACCGGGGAACGCAAGCAAGCGGCGAGACACGGTGCTGTGCGGTCCAATGTATTTCATGTATGCTTACAACTGATTTATGGGAGAGGTGACATGGATCTAGAGCAAGTCAAAGAAGCGGTCGAGCAGGCAGCGACGAACGGAGTGCTCACCTGCCACGATGCCCGCGCCCTCGCCGAACAGCTTGGAGTGGAATACTCGCTGGTGGGGCAGGCCTGCAACGAGGCGGGTATCAAGGTCCGCGCCTGCGAACTGGGCTGTTTCTGATAATCTCTGGCTCCGGCAGCTCTCTCCCCCACATAACGACTTTCGGGAGGATCGGGGATGAGAGTAGTCGAGAAGATGAGAGCCATGCGGTCGGACCGGCATCTGTGGCTCGCCCTATTGCTGGTGCTCGCAGTCGCCTTGGCTGTGGCTCCGCTTACCGCGGGGTGTGGTGAGGAAGAGGAGACTACGACCACAGCCGCGCAGTCGAGCACGACCGTCGCGCCTGAGACGACGACCACTGCAGCTGCCGAGACGACGACGACCGTCGCCAAATCAGACCTGGTACTAGCGTCGACCACGTCGACCCAGGACTCCGGTCTGTTCGATGTACTGATCCCTGCTTTCAGCGAAGCCTACCCGCAATACACCGTCAAAGTCGTCGCGGTGGGCAGCGGCGAGGCTCTTAAGCTTGGCGAGACAGGCGACGCCGACGTGCTTCTCGTCCACTCTCCGGCCGCCGAGGAAGAGTTCATGGCCAACGGCTACGGGGTGGAGCGCGAAGCGGTCATGTACAACGACTTCATTATCGTGGGTCCCGCGGAAGACCCCGCCAAGATCAAGGGCATGACCGACGCCTCCGATGCGTTCACGGCAATTGCCGCTGCCGAGGCTCTCTTCTTTAGCCGGGGTGACGATTCTGGCACGCACAACAAGGAGAAAGCTGTCTGGAAAGAGGCCGGCATCACGCCCGAAGGGGATTGGTATCAGACCACCGGACAGGGCATGGGCGAGACCCTCACCATCACCGACCAGAAGAGCGGCAACACCTTGGCCGATCGGGGCACCTACCTGTCGAAGAAGGACACGCTCTCGCTCGAGATCCTGGTGGAGGGAGACAAGGCGCTCTTCAATCAGTACCACGTGATAACAGTGAAGGACGCGAAGAATCCGCAAGGCGGGACGGATTTCCTGAACTGGATCATCTCTCCGCCGGCGCAAGAGCTCATCGGCACCTTTGGAATCGAGGAGTTCGGCCAGCCGCTGTTCGTCCCCAACGCCGGCCAGGTCGAGTAGGATAGACGGGAGGGTACAATAGGGGGCGCCTCGCCAGACGGCGAGGCGCCCCCTTCCTCACGAGGGCGATACTGAGTTGGGAATTTTCTGGGATTCGATAAAGCAAGCCGTCGTGCTCCTCTTCAGCGGTGACGCCTACGTCTACGAAGTCATGTGGATGTCGCTCCGGGTCGCGGGCAGCGCCACGCTCCTCGGCATGGTGGTAGGCATCCCGATAGGCTCTTGGCTGGCTGTCAAGCGTTTCTGGGGTTGGGGGACGGCGGCGACGGTTCTCAACGTGGGTCTCATGCTCCCACCCGTTGTGGTCGGGCTTTTTGTCTTTCTGCTTTTGTCCCGCCAAGGGCCGCTAGGTCCACTCGGCCTGCTCTATTCGCCGACGGCGATGATCATCGCCGAGTTCTTCATCGCCGCACCTGTCATAGCCGCCATCACCATGGGAGGAGTGGCCTCGGTCCCCAAGGACGTACGGCTGCAGGCCATGGGCTTAGGAGCGTCCCGCTGGCAGAGCACGTGGCTCGTGATACGCGAGGCCCGCGTCACTCTTCTGGCAGGGATCGTAGCCGGGTTCGGGGCGGCTATCAGCGAGGTGGGGGCCGTGATGATGGTCGGGGGGAATATCTCGATCGGCGGCAACAACCTGACCGGCACGATGACCACAGCGACTATGGCCAAGGTGCGGCAGGGCGACTATGCCATGGCCATGGCCTTCGGCCTCATCCTGCTGTTGCTCGCGTTCGTGATCACCTTTTGCACTCACTCGTACGCAGCAGGGGATCCGGCGTCGGTGGCTGCAATCGTGACCGAGCTTGCCGCTGGGGAGGCTGCGACCAGGGGAAGAGTCTGACAGGGTCGCCATCGAAGCTGGGGGCCTTGTCAAGACATACGGCGAGCGGACGGTCGTCTCGGTGGAGTCTCTGCGGGTCTTCGAAGGCGAGGTGCTCGCGATCCTGGGACCCAACGGCGCCGGCAAGACCACACTCTTCCGGCTCCTGGCTCTGTTGGAACGGCCTGATGCAGGATGGGTGGCCCACTTCGGCCGGCGAGTCGGGATCCACGACCTGGCGGCCCGCCGGCGAACCGCCGCGGTCTTCCAGCGGCCCCTGCTCTTTCAGGGCTCGGTGGATGAGAACGTGGGTTTTGGGCTCCGCTTTCGCCGGCTCCCGCGCAGGGACGTCAGGGCGAAGGTGCGCGCGACACTGGAGCTCATGGGCATATCCGGTCTGGCCGACGCCGACATGCGCACTCTCTCCGGAGGGGAGATGCAGCGGGTTGCTCTGGCCCGGGCCCTGGTGCTCGAACCGGAAATACTCTTTCTGGACGAGCCGACCAGCAATCTCGATGTGCACGTCCGCCGCCGCTTCCGGGAGGATCTCAGACGAGTGGTCGATAGTCTGGCTGCCACGGTGGTCATCATCACGCACGAGCACAACGAGGCTTTGGCACTGGCTCGGCGGGTGGCCGTGATCCAGGACGGGTCAGTGGTGCAGATCGGCACGCCGGAGGACGTCTTCACCCACCCCCAGAACGCCTTTGTGGCAGATTTCACCGGCGCCGAGACCATCTGGCACGGTGAAGCGGTAGAGTGCCGTGAAGGGTTGTGCATCGTGAGAACCCTGGCAGGCATCCCAGTGGAAACGGTCGCGGAGGTGGACGTCGGGAGGTCGGTGGTCCTGGCGATCCGACCGGAGGATGTCGCGCTGGAGCTCATGGGCGTCGCTGCGGCGCCGGCGACGACGAGCGTGCGCAACCGGTGGTGCGGAGAAGTCGACAGTGTCACCCCAGCCGGTCCTCTGGTGAGAGTGGTAGTGAGGCTCGATTGCGAGCCCGGGGTAACGCCTGTCTTCGGCGGCGAAGGTGAGGTAATCTCTCTCATCACGCGGGCGTCGGCCGACGAGCTCCAGATCGGAGCGGGACGACGGGTGACCGCCAGCGTCAAAGCCACGGCGCTGCATGTGCTCGCCGGCTGAGCAAAGAGCAAAGAAGGACGGCTTTCGGCACGAATGACCACGGATATCGGTGACACGAAGACAAGTGACATGAGGAGTGCGAGTATCGAACCCGGTGAAGAAACCCGAGGGACCCTGTTCTGGCAGCCCTACCGGTCGGACGTGACCCTGGCGCTGTTGGCCGGAGGGTTATCGACGCGCATGGGAGAGGACAAGGCGTTCGCTGAGTTCGAGGGCGGCACGCTGATCGAGTGGATGCGGGACCGCACGGCTCCCCTTTTCCCTCATGTGTTCGTGGTCACGAGGGAGCCTTCCCGCTTCCACGGGTTGGGCATCCCCGTCGTCACCGACGCCCTGCCGGAGGGCGGCTCGGCTGTCGGCATATACACCGCGGTCCTGGCTTCTCCCACCGAGCGGGTGATCTGCGTTGCCTGCGACATGCCCTTCGTCACCCCTCGGCTACTGTGGGAGCTGGCGGACAGATCCACCGGCTTCGACGTCTTCGTACCCCGTCAAGGCGACTATCTGCAACCGCTGTGCGCCGTCTACGGCAAGCGGACACTGGATGCCTATCGGGAATTCATCATCTCTGGGGGCAGGCGCATAATCGACATCTATCCCGATTTCCACACCGGCTATCTGGACATGGACGACGGCCGCTACGGCGACCCCGAGAAGCTCTTCATGAACGTGAACACTCCCGCCGAGTTGGAGGCTGCTCGGCAGGCTCTTGGGGAGAGTGGGGAAGGGGGCTGGCGCGCGGCGCTCCAGCCCCGGATCCAGGCCTTCATGGACTCGTGCCCTCTGCCTATCGTGTCTTTCATCGGCAAGAAGAAATCAGGCAAGACGACGGTGGTTCTCGGCGTCATCAGAGAACTGCGCAGCCGTGGCTACCGGGTGGCGGCTCTCAAGCACGACACCCACGGGTTCGAGGTCGACATACCCGGTACCGATTCCTATCGCTTCCGGGAGATGGGGGCGGAAGTGGTGGGCATCTCCTCTCCGGACAAATACGTGTGGGTGAATAGCTGCCAGAAGGAGCATTCCCTCGGAGAGTTGGCCCGGCAGATACGGGAGCCGGTCGATCTGATCATCACCGAAGGGTTCAAGCGGCAGGACGCTCCCAAGATCGAGGTGTCCCGCCGGGCCAGGAGCACCGAACTGGTGAGCACCCCTGACGAGTTGATAGGCATAACCAGCGACCAGAAGTTCCCCCACTATCCGGTGCCGCAGTTCGCGCTGGATGATTTCAGTGGATTGGCTGACCTGATCGAAAGGCGTATACTCGTCCGAGTATAACGCTCAGGGGTCTCTTAGCGAAGGGTGCCGTCAAGTGAATCCGCCGATGGGTCAACTTGTTGATTATCTCCGTCTCTCCGTCACCGACCGGTGCAACTACCGCTGTGTCTACTGCATGCCGCCGGAGGGAGTGCCTTTCAAACCGCACGAGGAGGTGCTCTCCTATGAAGACATGGTGTTCTTCGTGCGCGCGGCCGTGCGTATGGGCATCTCGAAGGTCCGGGTGACCGGGGGCGAACCACTGGTGCGCCGGGACCTGCCCGATCTGATAGGGATGCTCCACGACCTACCGGAGATCCACGACATCTCGCTCACCACGAACGGGGTGCTGCTTCCCCGATTCGTCAGGGACCTCAAAGAGCAGGGGCTCGACCGAGTGAACATCAGTCTCGATTCGCTCGACCCGGGGCGCTATCGGCTGCTCACCCGGGGCGGCTCCTTGGAAGCGGCTCTCGCCGGGGTCGAAGCTGCTCTCCAGTTTGACGTTAGTCCGGTGAAGCTCAACGTGGTCCTGATGACCGAGTTGCTCGCCGAACTCCCCGACTTCGTGGCTCTGACCAAGGACCGGCCGCTTCACGTACGCTTCATCGAGTGGATGCCGGTAGGAGGTTGCGGTCCGCGGTCAACGAGTGAATCACTCTCCAAGGACCGGGTGATGGCTGCGCTGGGTGAGTTGGGGGCAGACGGATTGAGCGCCCTGGAGCCCGTTGCATCTCCCGGCGGGTGGGGCCCGGCCCGCTACTACCGCTTCCATGGACACGAGGGCACCCTGGGCTTCATCGGGTCTGTGTCGGATCACTTCTGTGGAGAGTGCAACCGCCTGCGTCTGACGGCCGACGGGCGGCTGAAGAACTGCCTGTTCTCGTGCGAGGAGATCGACGTCAAGAGCGCTCTGCAGGCTCGGGACGAAGAGGCCGTGCTGGCCGCGATCGCGGAATCCTTGGAGTGCAAGACCTTCGACAAGAACGTGCTGCCGGGCCGCACCGCCCGGGGGATGTCGCAGGTAGGAGGCTGAGATGGACGAGCCTCATTTGACCCATGTCGACTCGAGCGGCGACGCCCGGATGGTCGACGTGGGCGGCAAGCAGCCTACCCGGCGCGCGGCCCGGGCGGGCGCGCGCGTGTGGATGGCGCCTGCCACCATGCGATTGCTCGAGCAGCAGGCCTTGCCCAAGGGCGACGTCCTTACCGTGGCTAAGGTGGCCGGCATCATGGCGGCCAAGCGCACCTCGGAGCTGGTGCCGCTCTGCCACCCGCTTGCTCTCACCCGGGTCGATCTCACTTTCACTATGGTGGGCGATGAGTCCCGGGTGGACATAGAGTGCCTTGCTAGTACCGAAGACCGTACCGGGGTGGAGATGGAGGCCCTGACCGGCGCGGCCGTGGCAGCCATCACCATCTACGACATGTGCAAGGCAGTGGACAGGGCGATGATCATAGGCGATATCCGCCTGCTCGAGAAGACGGGCGGCAAGGAAGACTACATGAGGCCGGACGATGAGGCCGCGGTCTCCCCCGGCTCCGCGCCAACGGTCGCCGCCGGCTCCTGGCCAACGGTGGCCCCGGCTCCGCGCCAACGGTTGCCGTCGGGACGGTCGTTGCGGTGAACGTCAGCGAGGCCAAAGGCGAGCGCAAGAAGCCCGTAGCGGAAGTCTTCCTGCGTCCGGAGCATGGCATCGAGGGCGACGCGCATGCCGGATCCTGGCACCGGCAGGTCAGCCTGTTGGCCCAGGAATCCATCGACAAGATGACTGCTCAGGGCTTGGATGTCGGCCCCGGAGACTTCGCCGAGAACGTCACGGTGTCCGGTTTGGAAGTGGCGGCGCTGCCCCTCGGGACCACCCTCGAATTGGGAGAGGCGCTGGTGGAGGTGACCCAGATCGGCAAGGAGTGCCATACTCGCTGCGCCATCTATCAGCAGGCCGGAGACTGCGTGATGCCCCGTGAAGGCATCTTCGTCCGCGTGCTGCGGGAAGGCCGCGTGGCGCCGGGAGACCCGGTCCGCGTCCGCGCCTGGGGCTTGGGCGATCAGGGCACCGCCGACCGCGGGCCCGTAGACCAGGGATCCGCCGACTCACGGGTGGGCTCGTGACCGGCGCGAGCGCGAGCGACCCCCGTGCCCGGCGCCAAATGCGCGCGGCTGTGGTGACCCTGAGCGACAAGGCCAGCGTGGGCCTGCGAGCCGACGCCTCGGGACCCTTGCTGCGAGAACTGTTAGAAGGAGTGGGGGCAGTTGTGGTCGGTCCCTACGTGGTGCCCGACGAGCAGGCCCAGATCGAGCAGACCCTGGCCACTCTCGCGGATGAGGGTGATCTGGACCTGATCCTCACCACAGGGGGGACCGGCCTTGCGCCGCGCGATCGAACTCCTGAGGCTACCCGAGCGGTGGCCGATCGCCTCGCGCCGGGATTCGCCGAGGCCATGCGTGCCGCCTCCCTGTCGGTGACTCCTCATGCCATGTTGAGCCGGGCGACGGCCGCCGTGCGGGGGAGGACTCTCATCGTCAACATGCCGGGGAGCCCCAAGGCCTGCCGGGAGCATTTCGCCGTCATCGCCCCCGTCTTGGACCATGCGATAGAGACTCTGCGGGGGGAAGCGTTCGAGTGTGCTTCGCCGGAGGGCTCGGCCTAGGGTCCTAAGGGGTCGCCTGCTCCGCCTTTTGCTGCTTGGCTCGGTAGAGACTGGCGTCGGCTTCCTGCAGTAGGACCTCGGCTTCCACCCCGTCCTCGGGGCAGGCGGAAACGCCGAAGCTGACCTGGAGGCTGGTGAAAGACCGTCCCAGCTTGAACCGGGTCTTCGCCACCGATTCGGCGATTCTTCGTCCCACCATCTGGATGGCGTTCTTCTCCGCCTCCGGCATCAGGACTAAGAATTCGTCTCCACCGAACCGGCAGGGGATATCCACGTCCCGTACGTTCATCTGCATGAGCGTGCCCAGGTGCTTGAGAGCCGAGTCACCGGCCGCGTGTCCGAAGGTGTCGTTGACCCACTTGAGGTTGTCGAAATCGAGCATGAGAAGGGCGAACGGGTGGCGATAGCGCTTGTACATCTCTGCGTGCCGCTCCAGTTCCTGCTCTAGAAACCGACGATTGTGCAGCCCGGTCAGCGCGTCGGTGTGGGCCAGACGGTCGAGTTCGGTGCTCGACTGCTCGTGGTAGGCCTCAGCGGCCGAAGCGAAGATCTGGTGCAACCCGCGACGCAGGATGCGCACCAAGTCCAGCACCTCCTGGTCCTGGTGGCGCATGTTCTCCGAAAGCCGGTCCCAGATCGCGTCCTCGAGATTGTCGAGACTGTACGCCAGGGACCCGATCGTGCCACTCTCGCCTCTTTGAAGCAGGCCCAAGCTCGCGGCCTGGCCGTAGTAGAGACCGCCGGCCTCGAACTGGGCAAGAGTCGTCTCGTCTCCCAGGCAGTTGGCCAGCCCTTCGATAAGTTCCACCGACGTACGGATACTGTCCTGGGTGGGGAACCGCTCCAGGGCGTCGAGGTCGTCGATCTGACTGATGAGACGGCTGAGCCAGCTCTTGGTGATGTCGAGCTTGTACAGGTCGAGGATACGCCTGGCCTTTTCCAGAACTGCGCCGGGCTCGGTCACCGCACTCGGCCCCCCAGGATCGCTTACCCTTTGCACGGGCTAACCTCTTCGCTCAGGATGTAAACATACACTCATTTTATAATCTCTTTGCCCAAACGCGCAAGCCCGTGACGCATGTCCTCTCTCTGATAGTATCTCGGATAGAAGTGGGTATATGTTTAGTGCGGACGGGCAGTAGGCGCAAGTGCGTTGGAGGCCCCGTGAGAATAGGATTCGACGCCAGAGCGATACGTTACCGGGGCATCGGGACCTATTCCCGGAACCTGCTTAGCCACTTGGCGGGTTCCGATATCGAGTTCGTCGTCTTCTGTCAGGACCAGGAGAAGGACACCATACCCCCGTCCGACTCGTTCACCCTGGTATCCGCCAACATGAACCCTCTGGCGCCGCACGGACGGGCGGCCTTCAGGAACCTGGTGGAGAGAAGTGGGGTAGATCTGCTGCATGTGCCGAGTTCTTGGGCGCCCACCCCGGTACCGGTCCCCTTCGTGTCGACCGTCCACGACGTTACCCCGCTCCTTTATCCGCGCAGCCTGCCACGGGTCCTTCGCCTGCGCTACAAGCGGCAGCTTGGACGCACCCTGCAGGAGGCGCGTCGGATCATCACCGTCTCGCAGATCTCCTTCTCGGCTCTCAGCGCGTACGCCGGGGTGGATGCCGCGAAGGTTAGGGTCATACACAACGGTGTGTCGGAGAGATTTCGGCCTCAGACCACGCCGGAAACGCTGCTGGCCGTACGGCACCGCTACGCACTGCCCGAGAGATTCGTCTTCTGGGTGGGCGACTTCCGCCCCGAGAAGAACCTGGTCTTTTTGATCCAGGCCTGGGCGCGGCTCCAAAAGAGGCTACCGGAGCCCTTGCCTCTGGTGTTGGCGGGAGCTCAGGCGGGAGAGTTCCAGAAGCTCAAGAAAGACGTGGGCCGGCACGGTATCGAAGGGGCGGTGCTCTTCCCGGGCTTCATCCGGGATGACGACCTGCCGGCTATGTATTCGGCGGCTACCGTGTTCGTGTTCCCCTCGCTGTACGAGGGTTTCGGCCTGCCTCCCCTCGAAGCCATGGCCTGCGGCACGCCCTGCGTGGTGTCCAACTCATCGTCTTTGCCCGAGGTGACAGGCTCCGCAGCCCTGCTGTTCAACCCCACTTCGCTCGACGACTTCGAAGACTGCATGCTCCGGGTCCTCACCCAGCCCGATCTCTACGAGAGGCTGCAGCAGGAGGGTTTGAAACAGTCGGCCCTTTTCCCCTGGAGCAAGGCGGCCGGCGAGACTCTCCAGGTCTACCGGGCAGTCTGGGACGAGACGCGGACGCAGGCACCCCGCCGCTGAAGCCGCCCCCCAGGTGGGCCGGGCGGGCGGTAGGTTTGCTTATTCCTTCACAACCACTGTGCTAGACTCGACCCACGGTCCGGGTCGTCGGGCGATATTGGGCGTCGTTCTGGAGGCTGTGTGAGCAAGTCAGCGGGAAAGGCGGGTGTTCCCCAGGTGGCCGTTCCCCGGCTCGCCGGCTACCTGCGGCTGCTGCATCGTCTGGATAAACAGGGGATCAGCAGGATCTCCTCCCGAGAGATGGCCGACCGGTTGGAGGGCAATGCCGCTCAGATCCGCAAAGACCTCAGCTACTTCGGCGAGTTCGGAGTGCGGGGTGTCGGTTACCAGGTCAAGTTCCTCATCTCCGAGCTATCCCGCTGCCTGGGCGTCGACCGGAAGTGGAGCATGGTGATCCTGGGGGCTGGGCCGACGGGTCTGGCCTTGGCTCGCCATGGCGGTTTCGGGGGCGAGGGTTTCGACTGTGTAGGCGTGTTCGACCTTGACGGCGGGACCGTGGGAGAGCAGGTCGGCGGTCTCGCTGTGAGACCCATCGACGAGGCTGTGGATGTCATCCGCGATCGCCGCGCGCAGATCGCCGTGCTGGCAGTGCCTGCGGAGTCGGCGGTGGAGATGGCCATGCTGGCGGTGGAGGGAGGCGTCAAAGGCATCCTGAACTTTGCTCCGGTGCGGCTGCCGGCTTTCAAAGGTGTGTTCGTCCATCAACTGGATCTCTCCACCGAGCTTATGGTGATCAGCTTCCATCTGTCCCGGGAGCCTCAGCCGTGACCCAACACGGATGAAAGATCTGCGCGACTTCATCAAGCTCCTACGGGACCGCGGGCAGCTGGCCATCGTGGATACGCCGGTCGACCCGATCTTGGAGATCACCGAGATCGCGGACCGGGTGGTCAAGGCCGGAGGCCCCGCCCTGCTCTTCACGCGCCCGAAAGGTTACAGGGTGCCGGTCTTCATCAATCAGTTCGGCAGTGACGAACGGATGTGCCTGGCTTTGCGTTCGGGATCTTACGACGACCTGGCAGCCCGCGTGGAGGGCCTGACCTCCCTGGAAGTGCCCGGCTCCACCTGGGAGAAGCTCAAAGCCCTGGCGCGGCTCAAGGAGCTGGCCTCGGTGCAGCCCCAGATAGTGAAGACCGGAGCCTGCCAGGACGTTGTCCTCACCGGGGATCAGATCGATCTGGATATGCTCCCCATCCTGCAATGTTGGCCTTTGGACGGGGGTCGCTATATCACTTTGCCGCTGGTGTTCACGCGTCACCCGCAGACGGGCCGCCGGAACGTGGGCATGTACCGTCTTCAGGTCTACGACAAGCGCACCACCGGTCTGCACTGGCACCTGCACAAGGATGCCGCCGAGCACTACCGGGCAACGGAGGGTCGCATGGAGGTGGCGGTAGCCATCGGCACCGATCCAGCGCTCACCTACGCCGCCACCGCCCCCTTGCCTGCCATGATCGATGAGATGACGTTCGCCGGTTTCTTACGCGACAAGGCGGTGGAGCTGGTCCGTTGCCGCACGGTCGATCTGCAGGTCCCCGCGCACGCCGAGTTCGTGCTCGAAGGCTACGTGGATCTCGAGGAGTCCCGCGTGGAGGGGCCTTTCGGCGACCACACCGGTTACTACTCTCTGGCCGATCCGTATCCGGTCTTCCATCTTACCGCTCTCACGCACCGGCGCGATCCCGTGTACTCCACGACCATCGTGGGCCGGCCACCGATGGAGGATACGTATCTAGGCAAGGCCACCGAGCGCCTGTTCCTGCCGCTTTTGCGCCTCATTCTCCCGGAGCTGGTGAATCTGGACCTGCCCCAAGAAGGTGGCTTCCACAACTGCGCCTTGGTATCGGTAGACAAGCGTTATCCCCTGCATTCGCGCAAGGTGATGCACGCTCTCTGGAGCACGGGGCAGATGCAGTTCTGCAAATGCATCGTGGTGTTGGATGCGGATGTCGATGTGCACGACTACGCCGAAGTCGCCTGGCGGGTGTTCAACAATGTCGATTGGAAGCGCGACGTGATGGTCTCGGACGGCCCGTTGGACGTGCTCGATCACTCGGCCCCGCAGCCGCTCTGGGGCGCCAAGATCGGTATCGACGCCACCAAGAAAGGCCCGAATGAGGGCCATGACCGCGAGTGGCCGCCCGACGTAGAGATGTCGGAGGAAGTGAAGGCGCGGATCGATGAGATGTGGCCCGGACTTAAGCTGGGCCAGTGGCCCGGGGCGGCCGGCGACGGGGCGGCTTCCGGCCAGGCGGCAGGAGACGAGGCGGGGGCCACGGGAGTCTAGGGTGCCGGCGTGCTCATAACCTACGCTCGCCGCTTCGCCAGTCTGGTCAAGTTCGAACACTCCATCTTCGCTTTGCCCTTCGCCTATGCGGCGGCCTTCTTGGCCGAGATGGCCGTCCCCGGCTTCTGGCGCATGTTCTGGATCACGGTGGCCATGGTGTCCGCCCGCAGCTTCGGCATGGCCATCAACCGGCTGATCGACGCAGAGATCGACGCTCGCAATCCGCGGACGGCCGGACGCGAGATCCCGGCGGGGCGGCTGAAGCGGTGGCAGGTGTGGCTCTTCGCGTTGGCTTCGTTGGTGATACTTGTCGTGGCCACCTTCAACCTGCCGGTCATCACCCGGTATCTATGGCCGTTGGTGGTCATCCCCATGGTCATCTATCCGTACACCAAGCGCTGGACCTGGCTCTGCCACCTGGTGCTCGGGGTCGCCGACGGCCTGGGGCCGGTCGGCGCCTGGGTGGCGGTCACAGGCAAGGTGACCTGGGAGCCCTTTCTTCTGGGCGCGGGCGTGGGTCTGTGGATCGCCGGGTTCGATGTGATCTACGCCTTCATGGACATCGCCGTCGACCGCGCCCAGGGATTGCATTCCATCCCGGCTGATCTGGGGGAACGGGCCGGGTTGTGGAGCACCCGGGTCTTCCATGTGCTGGCGGTCGTGCTGCTGGCGCTCACCGGCTACGCGCAGGGGACGAACTACGTGTACTACCTGGGAGTAGCGATCTGTGCCGCCCTTCTCTTCTATGAGAACTGGCTCATGCGAACAGCCGACCTCGAGAGAGTGGGGGTGGCTTTCATGACCATGAACGGCATCATCAGCGTGGTGTTCCTCTTCTTCACTACCCTCAGTCTCTTCGTCCCGTGAGCAGGGGTGGACGCATGGGCGGCGGACGCATGAGCGGCGACGGGACGCGCGAAAGACGCAGTAGCGACCAGGTGGGGCGGACCAGACTAGATGCATCCCCGGAGCCGGGCAAAGTCCGGCAGATGTTCGACGGGATCGCCGGGTCCTATGACCTTCTGAACGACCTGATGACCGCCGGTCTCCACCACCGGTGGAGGGAGTTCGGGGTGATGGTGGCCCGGGTGGGTCCGGGAGCGGCAGCTCTGGACGTGTGTTGTGGCACAGGTGACTTCGCCTTCGCACTGCGGCGGGCCGTGGGTCCCAGGGGCCGGGTTGTGGGAGTGGATGTCTCGGAGGAGATGTTGGATGTAGCCCGGGAGAAAAGCGGGCGGAATCAGCTGTATGTCGAGTTTCGCCTCGGTGACGCGCTCGACCTGCCCTTCCCCGACGGCTGCGCCGGAGCGGCTCACGTCGGAGCGGCTCACGTCGGGGCGGCTCACGTCGGGGCGGCGGGCCGGCAAACCGCGCCGCCCGGCGACCGCGCCGCCACCGGTTTCGACGCCTGTACCGTGGGTTTCGGTATCCGCAACGTCCCCGACATCGTGAAAGCGTTCAGCGAGATGCGCCGGGTGTGCCGTCCGGGGGGCAGGGTCGTGTGTCTGGAGATAACGCAGGCGCGAATCCCCGTGTTCAAGCAGTTCTACGGGTTCTGGTTCGACCATGCCGTACCCCGGTTGGGGAAGCTCGCGGCTCGGGAGGACTTCGCCTACAGCTACCTGCCCGCCTCGGTGCGACGGTTCCCTGATCCGAAGGAGTTGAAGGGTCTCATGGAGGAAGCAGGACTGCGGAACGTGCGCTATGAGATCTTGGCCGGCGGGATTATCGCCTTGCACCACGCGCTGGCGTAGCTGCGCGGGCGGGCCGACGCGGGGGAGCGAAAGGCGGAGTTGAGAAAGGGGCCGGAGGCACCCGGCCGGAGGCCCCGCGACGTTGTGCTAGACTCCGGGTATGCCCGCCAGCACGCGCGTTGATCCGCTTGCCATCGTCGAAGAGAAGGTAGCTCAGGGTGAGCGTCTCTCTGCCGCCGATGGGGTAGCCCTGTTCGAGTCCCCCGATCTTCTGCGTGTCGGACGGCTTGCCGACCGGGCGCGCCGGCAGCAGGTGGGCGACGATGTCTACTTCGTGGTCAACCGCCACATCAACTACACCAACGTGTGCAGGAACCGGTGTCGCTTCTGCGCTTTCTCGCGGGATGAAGGCGAGCCGGGGGCCTACACCCTGACGGTGGAGGAGGTCCTGGCCAAGGCGCGGGAGGCCATCGAAGAAGGCGCCACCGAGATACACATCGTGGGTGGGGAACACCCGGCGCTTCCCTACGATTCGGTACGGGCGATGGTCTCGGGCATCCGGGGCTTTGCGCCCGACGTGCACGTGAAGGCCTTCACCGTTTCGGAGATCGTACATTTCGCCGAGACAGAGCGAGTATCGGCGGAGGACGTCCTACGAGATCTCCAGGCCGCCGGTCTGGACAGCCTGCCCGGCGGTGGGGCGGAGATATTCGCGGACAGGGTCCGCCAGCAGGTGTGCCCGGCGAAGATATCGGGAGAGCGGTGGCTGGAAGTGCACCAGCTCGCGCATCGTCTGGGGCTGAGGACCAACGCCACCATGCTGTACGGTCACGTGGAGACCTATGAAGACCGGGTGGATCACCTGCTCGCGCCTCCGCGCCGGCCAGGACGCCACCGGGGGTTTCCAGGCCTTCATCCCCCTCGCCTTTCAACCCAAGAACACGAGTTTGTCGCACCTTCCGCCCACGACGGGCGTGGACGATCTGAGGACACTGGCGGTGTCTCGTCTTCTGCTGGACAACCTGCTCCACATCAAGACCTACTGGGTCATGACTGGGCTGAAACTGGCGCAGGTAGCCCTGTTCTTCGGGGCCAACGACATGGATGGCACCGTGGTCGAGGAGGTCATCTCCCTGTTGTCCGGGGCGGGCCACGGGCAGTCGGTGGCCAAATCGGAGCTTGTCCGCGTCATCCGCGACGCCGGCCGAGCGCCGGTGGAGCGGGATGGGCTCTACAGGGTGGTGCGGCGGTTCGACGGGGGGCCGAGTCTCGGCGCGGCGCCGACTCCTGACGTGGGGGCGGGGGCATGACCGTCAGAGTCGGGCACATCGGCTTTCTCAACTGCTATCCCCTCTATCACGGGCTGGAGCAGCGCGGGATTCTGGCCGATGCCCCCGACCTCGACCGGCAGGGCAGGCCCGGGATCGAGCTGCTGCCGGGAGTGCCGACCGATCTCAACCGCTGGTTGATTCAGGGTGACATCGACCTCGGTCCTATCAGCTCGATCGCTTACGCGCGCTACCATCGACAGCTGCTGCTGTCCCGCCACCTGAGCATCTCGTCGCTCGGAGCCGTGGACAGCATCCAGTTGGTGGCGCGCAGGACTCTGAGAGAGATCAGGAGCGTCGCCCTGACCCGGCAGAGCGCCACCTCGGTCAGCCTGCTCAAGACCATCCTGAGGCTCCGCTTCGGGCAGGAAGTGCTCTACGGCGAGCTCGGCAGTTCCGTTGCCGAGGCTCTGCAGGAGTACGACGCGGCGCTGCTTATCGGCGATCAGGGGCTGGAGGCACTGTACTTCTCTCAGCCGGGAACGACCTGTCACGATCTGGGAGCGCTCTGGCAAGAGTGGACCGGGCTGCCCATGGTCTACGCTGTGTGGGCCGCTCGGGAGGACTTCGCCCGGACCAACGGGTCGGAACTCCTGGCCGTGGAAGGGGAGCTCGTCAGATGCATGGACTACGGCCGAGAGCACCTTGCTGAAGTGGTCGACTCCGCCCTGGGGCAGTGCAGGTTCGACCGCCCTAGCCTCACCCGCTATTTCACCGTTCTGCGGTATGACTTCACCGAAGAGTATCGACGGGGGCTGCGCCGCTTCTACGAGCTGGCGCATGAAGCCGGCGAACTCGAGGAAGCGCCTGAGTTGCGCTTCATCGACGAGGTGGCCGGTGGCGCCAGCGCCCGCCCGCCCGCCCCGCTCCAGACGAGCGGCGCCGGGCCGGAGGCGGCCGGCGCCCGGCCCGAGGAACAGCCCCTGACGCCGTCGGTCCTCGGGGCCGCGCACGCGTCGGCCCGGACAGTCGATGCGGGCGAAGTGGCGGCTCCATGAGCCCCATGACCCGCCTGACCGAGCGTGAAGCCCTAGAGCTGCTGCGCTCGCGGGACCTGCTGGAAGTGGGGGCGCGAGCCCACGAAGTGCGCGAGCGCCTCGTCCCCGGCCGTCTCGCGACCTTCATAGTCGACCGCAACATCAACTACACCAACGTGTGTGTATCCGGGTGCCGCTTCTGCGCTTTCCACTGCGCTCCCGGCGCGCCCGAAGCCTATGTCCTTTCCCGGGAGGCGATCCACGCCAAGATCCAGGAAACCCTGGATCTTGGCGGCACGGCGGTCATGATGCAGGGCGGCCTGCACCCCGATCTCGACATCACCTATTTCGAGGCGCTCTTCCGCTCCATCAAAGAGCGCTTCGACATCACCATCCATTCGCTCTCTGCCCCGGAGGTCGTCCACATCGCGAGGGTCAGCCACCTTCCAGTGGGCGAAGTGCTGCGGCGTCTGAAAGACGCGGGTCTCGATTCGCTGCCGGGCGGCGGGGCCGAGATACTGGTCGATCGGGTGCGCGAACAGGTGGCTCCGGGGAAGGCGGACACCAGGGCGTGGCTCGAGGTCATGAGGGAAGCCCACCGGCAGGGCATTCCGGGGACGGCCACCATGATGTTTGGCAGCATCGAGACTCTGGAGGAACGGGTGGAGCACTTACGGGCCCTCCGGGACCTCCAGGACGAGACCGGCGGGTTCCGGGCCTTCATCCCCTGGAGCTTTCAGCCCGGGCACACTCCTTTGGAGGACACGACCGAACAGGCTACGGGCGTCGACTACCTCCTGACACTGGCGGTGTCCCGGCTCTATCTCGATAACATCTTTCACATCCAGGCCTCGTGGGTCACCCAGGGGCTCAAGTTGGGACAAGTCGCTCTGCGCTTCGGCGCCGACGATCTGGGCAGCACCATGATCGAGGAGAACGTTGTAGCCGCTGCCGGTGTCCGGGTCAGAGCCAACCGGGACGACCTGGTCCATGCCATACGAGAGGCTGGGTTCGTGCCCGCGCAGCGGCGCACGGACTACAGTCTGGTCGAGTCCGCGCCAGGCGACCACTAGCTCGCCGGGTATCAGTAGTGCGCCGGGGCCTTGAGGTACGTGGCGTAGCTCTCCGCTTCGTGCGAAAAGAAGATCTCAGCCCGGCGCTCTTCGGCGAGGGCCTTCAACCGGCGCATCGATCTGATCGAGGCGACCGGATCGTAGTGAAAGCCCGCGATGCACTCGAGGTCCAGGCTCCTCTGCGTGTAGATGGCATCGCCGGCGAAGATCAGCGAGGACCCTCCGCTCAACTCGACCATCAGGCTGTAGTGGCCCCTGGAATGGCCCGGTGTGGCAATGAGCTGGACGCCGGCGGCGATCTCGACGTCTCCCTCCACGGGGACGAACCGACCGTCCAGCTCGAGCGCCGGCCGGTCGCCTATCTCGGTCGCACCGGCGGGTCCGGTCTCCCCACGGCGGCGGCCGAGCTCGGAGGAGAAACTCAGATCGGAGTAGCCAAGGACCTCGAAGGGTTCAGGGCTTCCGGCAGCCTCGAACTCAAGTCGATGCGCCACCACCTTGGCCTCGGGCAGGTGCTTGATGCCGCCGCAGTGGTCGAAATGGAAGTGCGAGATGGCGATCGTCGAGATGTCATCCGGGCCCAGTCCGAGCAGCGCCAACTGCGCGGGTATGGTCTGCGACTCAATCTGCAGGGGTTTTTCGAAGGGAAGGACTCTGAGGACATGATCGAGGTCATACCCGGTGTCGTAGAGGATGTTTCCGTCGGGATGGACGACGAGCACGCTGTAGCAGGGGATCCTCACGGGTCCTCCCGGGCCACGGTTCCAGAAGACATGGAAACCGTCCATTTCCAGAGTTCCGCCATCCAGCAGGTAGACTTCGCTTGCCGCCATGATCTCCCCCTGTCGTATCACTGAAGAAGCACGCGTTGCTTGACTCTAGGTTCACTATTTGTTATATGGATAATACATCCAAGTCCGCTGCGGCGGATTTGCCTGGGCGTCGTGTTTAGCATTGTGTCAATCCATGGTACCGGTTTCGTGTACCTGTCTTCGTGTCCTCTGGTCTGCGTAGCTTCATCGGCGAAGTAGGGGATGGATGGTGTTTGACGCGCATATGCACGTGGGGGACTTCGGGATATTCGGGGTATCCCTGGATCGGGACGGGCTGGCCGAACTCATGCGCGCCAACGAGGTCTCCGTTGGGGTCGTCTTCAGCCCGGACAACGAGGCGACCCTCGCGGCGGTCGAGTCGATACCTGGGGCGTACGGTCTCTACTGGGCTGATCCCAATCAGCGCGGACACCTGGACGAAGCCCGCCGATTTCTGGATCACGCCAAGTTCCTGGGAGTCAAGCTGCACCCTCTCCTGGACGGCTACTACCCGAACGACCCGGTCGTCTACCCCCTCATGGAGTTGCTCGCGGAGCTTGACCTCCCCGTCCTCGTGCACACAGGACATCCCATCTTCACTCTCCCCTGGAGTGTGGAGGAATTGGCCGTCGCTTTTCCAGGAGTGAACGTGATCATGGGCCACATGGGTCACGGCAACGGGATCTACATCAATGCGGCCATCGACGCAGCCTGCAGGAACCCGAACGTGTACCTGGAGACCTCGGGGATGCCCATGCACACGAAGATACGAGAGGCTGTGGAGCGGGCCGGTGCGCACAAGGTCCTCTACGGTTCCGACGTACCTTTTCATCATCCGCAGGTGGAGATGCTCAAAGTAAGGCTGAGCGGGCTCCCGGCCGATTTGGTCGAGCGAGTCCTGGACGGCAATGCCCGTGCCCTGTTTTTCGGGGACGAGCATGCGCAAGTACCTTTGTCGTAAGGATGCCGAGGGGGAGGTGAGCCGGCACGAAGTAGGCAGTGGTTGGGAGACCACGAGTCCGTCGAGTGGTATCAGAGAACGGGAGGGATCGTAATGAGTTCACGTTGGACCCGGGCACTAGTACTCATAATGGTCGTCGCACTGCTGGCGACCGCCGCCATGGTCGTGGCGGCATGCGGCGGGGAAGAAGAGACCACTACCACGAGCATGGCGCCGGAGACCACGACGACCATGGCGCCGGAGACTACGACGACCATGGCGCCGGAGACGACCACCACCGGTGCCCCGACTGCGATGGTCAAGAAGATCGGGGTCATTGTCCCGGAAAAAGCTAACGACTACGGTTGGAACCAGCAGCATGCCGAAGCCGGCCAGAAGATGGCCGAGAAGATCGGTGCTGAATTTGCTCTCGCCGATGGCGCCGGATACGGCGACATAGCTCCCATCATGCGGCAACTGGTGCAGGACGGTTGCGACTGGATCATGGCTGGGGCCAGCGGCTACATGACCGTAGCAAAGCAGGTCGCCCAGGAGACGAAGACGGTCAAGGTCAATGCCATCTTTGCTCAGGAGAACACCCCCAACATCCTCCAGGACATACAGACCTATGCGGAACAGGGCGCCTATCTTGCCGGCCAACTGGCTGCGAAAACGACCAAGACAGGAACCGTCGGTATCGTCGTCTCGGCTGACGACGAGAACTGGACCAAAATGAGCGCCGGCTTCATCCTGGCAGCGCAGGCCACCAAGCCCGATATCAAGATCAAGCTCGCGCAGGTGGGTCAGGCTGCCTACGCTGACGCCGCGGCCGCCAAGCGGACCACCGAGACCGTCATCGCCGAGGGAGCCGACGTCATCTTCGGGATGGGCGACGGTTCCAGCTTCGGTATGATCCAGGCTGTCGAGACGGCTACGCCGCCAAGCGGTGCCGATAAGGTCTGGTTCATCGACGTTATCGGGGACAAAACCTCGCTGGATACGAAAGGCATATACCTTACCTCCGTGGTGTGGGACTACCTACCAGCTTGGGAGGCAGCGTACGCCGACATTCAGGCCGGAACCTTCGGCACCAAGACCATCTTCATCGAGCTCAAGAACAACGGCATCGGCATTATCAAGACCCAGTGGATTGCGGACGACGTTTGGGCGGAGATCGAAGCCACGAAGCAGGCCATCATCGACGGTACCATCCAGGTGCCGGCTATCAGCGACATGAATGAAATAAAGGCCCTGATCCAGTAGCTCTGGTCAACACGACGGCCACTACAGCAAGGTGATCATGGCAGACAACAGCACAGTCGAACATCCCGCGGATCTGGGCGGGAGCATGGGAGCGACGGCGGGGGCTTTGGCCCCCGCCGTCGAACTCACAGGCATAACCAAGGCATTTCCAGGAGTGGTGGCCAACAAGGACATCACGCTGTCCCTACACAAGGGCGAGGTCCATTGCCTGCTCGGCGAGAACGGGGCCGGCAAGTCGACCCTCATGAACATCCTTTCCGGGATGTATCAGCCTGACGAGGGAACCATCAAAGTCGGCGGCAAAACGGTCGTTGTCGACACGCCCAAGACCGCGATCGAGTTGGGCATCGGCATGGTCTACCAGCACTCCACGATGATCCCGGTATTCACCGTCCTCGAGAACCTCATGCTGGGGGCGACCGAGAAGGTCCGGCTGGATCGAAAAGCGGCTGAGACTGCCCTCACAGATCTGGCCGGCAAGCTGGGTGTGGAGATCCAACCCGGAGCGGTCACCGGCAAACTCGCCCTCGGCCAGCAGCAGCAGGTTGAGATCATAAAGGCCCTGTGGTCCGGCTCGAGCGTGCTCATCCTCGACGAGCCCACGTCGATGCTGACCCCGCAGGGTATCGCCGACCTCGAACGAGTCTTGATGCAACTCAAGCAGCACGGGCTTGCGATGGTGTTCATCACGCACAAGCTGCACGAGGCTATTGAGATTGGGGACCGTATCTCCGTCCTCAAACAGGGCCGCGTGGTCGGGCGCCTGGAGCCGGAGGATCTGCGCGGGAAGTCTCCGGACGACCTGCAGGCAACCATCGTGGGCATGATGTTCGGCGAAGAAGCGCGCTCGCTGAGCGAGGTGGCAGAGGTGAAGCAGTTATCTCGCCTTCAGCGGGAGAAGCGTGATCTCCCCCCCACCGTTGTGATGGAACTGAACGACGTGAGCGTGAAGGCCGGCCGGGGAGAGGTCGACGTCCATGGAGTCAGCCTGCAGGTGCGCCAGGGAGAGATCATGGGCATCGCGGGGGTAGACGGCAACGGCCAACGCGAGCTGGCCGAGGCCATAGCGGGCCAGCGTAGGCTGAACCATGGGGATATCGTGCTCACGGGTCATTCTGTTGGCAAGTCCTCGGTGGCTGAGCGGCAGAAGCTTGGCCTCCGTTTCGTTACGGACGACCGGTTGGGGGAAGGCATGGTGGGCTCACTGCCGGTATCACTCAACCTTTTCCTGAAGAGGATCGGAGAGCGTCCCTTCTGGAAGGGTGGCCGGATCCAGGATGACCTAATATGCCAGTCTGCCGAGGACCTCGTGCGCGATTTCGATATTCGCACACCTACTGTGGAGACGCACTGCGGAGCGCTGTCCGGCGGCAACATCCAGAAGATGGTGTTGGCAAGAGAGCTCTCCTTCGAACCCAAGGTGGTCGTCTACAACAAACCCACGTACGGACTTGACGTGAAGACCACCCGGGATATCCGGGAGAGGATACGCGAGCTTTCCGAGAAAGAGGACGTCTCCGCGGTGCTCATATCCACCGACCTCGAGGAGCTGCTCGATCTCTGCGATCGCATCGGCGTTATGTTTCGCGGACGTCTGACGGGCGTTGTGGAGAATCACGGTCCCGGTGTCGAGACTCAGGTCGGCAAGTTGATGCTGGGCGGAAAGGGTGATTCCAGTTGAGTGATCCTATCGGTCCTATCGAGAGTGGGCTCGCCGCCGGTCCAGCAGACGGGTCGGCAGAGACCATCGGGAGCGCCGACGTTAGAGTCAGGACCATGGCCCGCAGCAGCTGGAAAAGGGGCTCGGGTCAGGTCACTCGGGCCATCATCGCCATAGTCGTAGCTCTCATCGTCGGGGGGATCATCCTTCTGCTCTTGGGGCGCAACCCGCTCGCCTTCTACGCCGACATCTTCAGGGCCGGTGTTCTGAACGGCGGCTGGCAGGATTCGATCACCCGCATGTCCGTCCTTCTGCTGATGGGCATGGGCTACGTCGTCGCTTTCCGGGGAGGCATCTGGAACATCGGCGGTGACGGCCAGTTCCTGCTGTCCGCAGCTCTCATCGCTGGGGCAGGGCCCGCCTTGTTCGCGGTCATGCCGCAGGGCTGGGCGCTCATCATCCTGGGCCTGATCGGCATCGTGGTCGGGGGCTCTTGGACTATCGTGCCCTCCTACCTGCGGGCCTCGTACGGGCTGAATGAGATCATCACCTCGGTGATGATGTCCTTTCTCGGGATCTATCTCGCGAACATCTTGATCAAGGGGCCGTTCCGCAGTGAGGAGACCACGGTCCCGCAGACCGACGTTATGCCTTTCGATAAGCTGCTTCCGAAGATCCCGGGGACGACGATCCCCGTCGGTATCTTCGTCGCTCTGGCAGCCGTTGTCGGCCTGCATTACGTGATGACCCGCACCTCGATCGGTCTGAGGCTGACAGTGATGGGCGCGAACGCTCGTGCGGCACTACATGCCGGCCTGAAAGTCAGGCGGCTCATCATGGCGGCGTTCTTCGCGTCGGGTGCGTTCATCGGGCTCGGGGCCGCTATGGAGATCCTCGGGGTCTGGGGGTATATGCGCGCCGACTGGAATCCCAAGTACGGGCTGACGCTTTTCGCGTTGGTGTTCCTCGCCCGTTTGAACGCCTTGGCAGTCATCCCCCTAACAGGCCTGTTCGCGGTTCTGACCATCGGTGGTCACACGGCCTCCAGGAACGCCGACCTGCCCAATGACTTCATGCTTCTGCTCGTCGGCCTCATCCTGCTGTTCATGACCCTTTCCGAGCTCATCAGCATCGGCAAGGCCAGACGCCGCGTCCTTGGTCAGCGGATCGTGCAGGCGCTTAGGTTGGGGAGGGAGCCATGACCGTCGCTTTTTGGACGTCGCTTCTAAGCGGGATGGTCCTTGCCGGGATGCCGCTGCTTTTCACCAGCCTGGGCGAGACGATCTCGGAGCAATCCGGCATTCTCAATATCGGTCTCGAAGGCATGATGCTCGTAGGGGCGTACGCGGGATTTGTGGCCGCCTTGTACTCGCACTCTCCCTGGGTGGGTGTGATTGCAGGTATCGCAGCCGGAATGGTCATGTCGTCTATCATGGCCGTCTTCTGTGTGCGTTTGGGCTTGGATCAGATCGTGGTCGGTATCGCCATCTTACTTCTCGGCGAAGGTTTGACCAGCCTCCTTCATGGGGCCCAATTCGGTACTTCCTACCCTCGCCTTGAGGGGATGATGAGAATCGAGATCCCTCTTCTGTCGAAGATCCCGGTCATCGGCCCGAGCATCTTCAGCCAGCCCCTGATCTTCTGGGTGGGAATCGCCCTGGTGATCGTCGTGCGCTGGGTGCTCAGGTCCACCAACTGGGGACTTAATATCCGCGCCGCGGGGGAAAAGCCCGGTGCGTTGGACGCTGCCGGGGTCAACGTCACCTGGACCCGGACGGCGGCCGTTCTTGCGACCGGTGGTTTCGCGGGCATCGGCGGTGCCTACATGGCCATCGTTGCGTCGGGGATCTTCGTGCCCTTCATGACCAACGGCCTTGGGTTCATCGCCATCGTGATCACCATGCTCGCGCGGGGCCGCGCCTTGTGGGCACTGGTTGGCTCGTTCCTGTTCGGCATCTGTCTGCAGATCGGGACCTCGCTGCAGGTGGCGGGGATCAATATCCCCACCGACGTCATCTTCATGCTGCCGTTCTTGGTGGTCATGATCGTCCTCATCATCTCCGCCCGCCAGGCTTATCTGCCGGCGGCTCTTTGTGTCCCCTACAAGCGCGGGCAACGAGGATGAGTCGCGGCGACCAGCTGGCGACCATCCCTCCTGGCCGAATGAAAGGAGTTGGTGCAGATGCGCCCCGCTGATTTTACTGTGAGCGCAGGCCCCACCACGGTCTCGGCCGAGGTCATGGCGGCCATGGGTCAACCCATCATCTACCACTACGACCCCTCATTTCTGGAGACTTTCAAGAGAACCGTCGACAAGGCGGCCGAGGTCTTCGGGACCAAAGAAGACGTGATACTGATGCAGGGAGAGGCGGTCGTTGGCCTCGAGGCCGCAGGCAGGGCTTGTGTCCGGCCGGGAATGAAGGTGGTCAACCTCGTTTCCGGGGTATTCGGCAAAGGCATGAGCGACTGGCTCAACATGTGGGGCGCGGACGTCATCGATATCACCGTGCCTTACAACGACGCCATAGCGCCCGAGGCCGTCGAGGAGGCTCTCAAGGAGCATCCCGACGTCGAGCTCGTGGCCATGGTGCACTCGGAGACGCCGTCGGGCACTCTCAATCCGGTGGCGGAGATCGGTCCGATGGTGCGGGCCCATGGGGCGGTCAGTATCGTAGACTGCGTCTCGTCGCTCGCCGGCATGCCGTTCCACCCGGATGAGTGGCAGTTGGACATCTGCGTCTCGGGGGCCCAGAAGTGCCTTTCCGGACCTCCCGGGATAACCCCGATGACTGTGAGCAAGCAGGCCTGGGCCCTCATCGACAAGAATCCGGCCGCGCCTCGCTGGTCTTTTGTGGCTCTGCTCGATTGGCGCGAGATCTATCTGAAGGGCGGTCGCTTCCCGTTTACCCCCTCGGTTTCCGACGTATTCGGACTGGAAGCCTGCCTCGACTGGGTGCTGGAGCAGGGCATCGACAATGCCATTGCCCAGCACACTATCGCCGCGGAGGCCTGCCGGGCGGGAGCGAAAGCCATGGGTCTCAAGCTGTGGGCCAGGAGCGAGGCCATTATGTCCACCTGCACCACGGCCATCACCGTTCCCGAGGGGTTGACCGACATCCAGGTGCGCAATCATGTGCGCGAGCGCTACGGGGTACAGATCTCAGCCGGCCAGAACGCCGGCAACCTGATCCGCATCGGCCACATGGGCGTCACCGCGCGGTCGCTGTACCCGGTCGTGGGGCTTTCCGCCGTCGGTCGCGGTCTCACTGACCTGGGGGCGAAGGTCGACGTGGGGGCTGGTGTCGAAGCTGCTCTCGAGATCATCAGCAGGGCTGCCGCACGAGGAGGTGCCAGTTGAGCCACGTGGAGTTCGACAAGGACAAGTGCACGGACTGTCGCATGTGCATGCAGATCTGTTCGATGAACAAGCTGGGGCGGGTTACGCCGGCAGCGGCGTGCATCCAGATCGATAGGGAGCGCTCCAAGTACTACGGCGACATGGGCTGCCGGGTCTGCGACATGACCCACGAGCGGGCCTGCGTGGATGCCTGTCCGGTGGAGGCGCTGATCTACGAGCCGGATCTGGACGTGGTCCGGTTCGACGCCGAGTTGTGCACGGAATGCCTGGCCTGTCTGGACGTCTGCCCGAATGTGGCGAGAGATGTGAGGTCCGGCCGGATAATGATCTGCGACCTTTGCGACGGCGACCCCTTGTGTGTCAAGTGGTGCCCCGAAGGCGCGCTCTCATGGGGGGCAGAGGCATGAAATACGGCGGATACATGGGCAAGTTCCTCACCGTCGATCTTTCGACCGGTGCCACCGGCACTTGGGACACCCCGGACGAAATGGCGGAGAAGTACCTTGGCGGCCGCGGGTTCATCGCCAAGATGCTCTACGATCGGCTGGCGCCGAAGATCGATCCCTTGGGACCCGAGAACGTGATCATCTTCGCCACCGGCCCGGCGACGGGGACTCTGGTGCCCACCACAGGGCGGATCGCCATCGGCGTGAAGAGCCCACTCACCAACACCATCTCGGCAAGCTACCTGGGCGGCCACTTCGCCGGTCAGGTGAAGTACGCGGGCTACGACGGGATCATCATCACGGGGGTCTCGCCGACGCCGGTGACCCTGGTGATCGATGACGACAGAGTCAGTCTGCGCGATGCCTCGGGCATCTGGGGCAAAGACACCAAAGAGTCGCAGGACATCCTGCGGGCGGAGTTGGGCGAAGGCTTCGAGATCGGCGCCATCGGCCCGGCGGGAGAGAATCTGGTGCCCATCGCCACCTTCATGCACGTGCAGAGAGCAGCCGGTCGTGGTGGGTCCGGAGCGGTGTTCGGCTCCAAGAAACTGAAGGCCGTGGCGGTGCGCGGCACGGGCGGCATCAGCGTGGGGACGCCGGCGAACGAGTTCATCCAGGGTTGCAAGGAGATGCACGACATCATCATGGCCAACCCGGTGCGGCCCGCCTTCCGGTATGCCGGCACGACGGGCATGCTCCCGGTAATGAACGAGGTCGTGGGGTTGCCCTACATGAACCATCAGGACGACAAGGCTCCGGATGTGAGCTTCATCCACAACGAGGAGATCTACAAGTACGTCAACAAGATCGAATCATGCGCCGGCTGCAATGTGTTCTGCGGCGCGGTGGTGGAGTTCGAGCGAGGTGGGAAGCGCTATCGCACCGAGCGCTTGGATCACGAGTCGACCTGGGCTCTCGGTCCCAACTGCGGGATCGTCGATCTCCCGGCTCTCATGGAAGCCAACATGCTCTGCGACTATCTGGGCCTCGACACCATGAGCGCGGGCGGCGCGATCTCCTGGGCCATGGAGATGACGCAGCGGGGTCTGCTCAGCAAAGAGGAGACGGACGGCCTGGACTTCAGTTTTGGCAACGCCGACGTCTTGGCCCCCGCCATCCGGAGCATGGCCGCCCGGCAGGGATTCGGCGATCTCCTGGCCCGAGGCAGCCGGGAAGCGGCCCGACTCGTCGGCCGGGGTGAGGAATACGCCATGCAGGTGAAGGGGCTGGAGATGTCGGCCTATGCGCCCCGGGGCTTCACCGGCATGGGCTTGAGCTTTGCCACCACCAGCCGAGGAGCCGATCACAACAAGGCCTTCACGGTGGCGGCCGAGTTTCTAGGGGTGCTCGGGAACTACGACCGTTACGCGCTGGAAGGCAAGCCTCATCTGGTCAAGACCATGCAGGACAGCACCTGCATCATCGACTCGCTCATCATGTGTATGTTCACCGTGGACCTAGGGATCGGCATCGATCTGTATGCCAAGTGCGCGGCTCTGCCCACGGGAATGAGGTTCACCGAAGAGGACGTCTACACGGTGGGTGAGCGCATCAATACGGTCGAGCGCCTGTTCAACATGAACGAGGGGTTCACTCGCGCTGACGACAATCTTCCGCCGCGTTTTGCCAGAGAAGCGGCGCCGTCCGATCCGGGGCACCACACCTTGGACGTGACGGCCGTTATGGACGAGTACTACGCGGAGCGCGAGTACGACAGCGAGGGTGTGCCCACTCCGGCTCTGCTGGAGAGATTGGGTATCTAGCCGGTTTTCGGATGCTTCTGGCCGAGGAAGAGGAGGAACGGCTATGCGGGTGGAGGTAGCCTTGTTTGGTCAATACTCGCGGCTGCTCCCTCCGGAGAGCAAGAACGGGCGTGCGGCTCTCGAGGTGGATCAGGCGGCCACGGTCGGCCGAGTGCTGGACCGGCTCCAGATACCTCCCGAGGGTCGGACCTACGTGACGGTGAACGACAAGCATGTCGGTCAAGAGACCGTCTTGTCGGAGGGCGACGAGATCCGGGTGATAGTCCCGCTCGGCGGCGGTTGATGGCCTGCCGGCGGGCGATGGCGAGCGAGGGCCCTGGGGAGCAGTGTGAATGATCAGACAGGCGCGCAACAAAGGTATTCCGCTGTACTACCAGGTGATGCGGAGCCTGAAGGAGGACATCCTTTCGGGACGCTGCGCCCCCGAGAAGCAGCTTCCTTCAGAGGCTGAGCTCACGAAGATCTTCAACGTGAGCCGTGTGGTGGTGCGGCAGGCGCTCGAGATGCTGGAAGATGAGGGTCTGATCGTGCGAGTCCGGGGCAAGGGGACCTTCGTATCCAAAGACGCGGCGGCGGATGAAGCCCCCGTGCTCTCCGGCTATATCGAGGATTTCCTGCGCGTAGGCTGGGCCCTTGAGGTGAAGGTACTGGAGTTCGGGCTCGTCAAGGCCAGTCCCGATCTGGCTTCGGTCTTCAAAGTGGCGGAGGCCAGCGATCTCTTCCACGTGAAACGGCTCCGCCTGGTCGAGAGCCGGCCGTTCTCGGTCGTCGAGAACTACCTACCCTACGAGTTGGGAAGGCATATTCCCATGGCGCTTCTGGAAGACGAGCCGCTCATGACCCTGATCGAGAAGCATGTGGGGGTCTCCATCGAATGGGCGTCCCAGGTCTTTCAGGCGGTCTCGGCCGACGCCGATCTGGCCGCTCTTCTGGATGTCGACGTCATGGCTCCCATCTTGAAGATGACGCTCACCGCATACACCGCGGAGAGCGAAGCGGTGAATTTCGCCAACGTCTACTACCGGTCCGATCGTTACAACCATCACGGCTACCTGCGCCGGCGGCGAACAAGCGACCATCTGACGTGGACCGCGGTCGAACGCATCCACGCGATGGGGGCTTGAGTCCAGACGATCTCAAAAGGAGGATGGCATGCGGGCTTTACGTCTCATGGCGGCGGGGGATCTCAGGGTGGACGACGTACCCGATCCCCAGATCAAGAACGGCAAGAACGCCGTCCTCGCGGTCACCAAGACCGCCATATGCGGAGCCGATCTCCTGCCCTATTGGGGCTATGTGCCGGGTTTCGAATGGGGCACCACAATGGGGCACGAGTTCGTCGGCGTGGTTAAGGAGGTGGGCGCGGCGGTCGCTCAGGTCAAGCCCGGTGACCGGGTCGTGTGCTCCTCGATGACCTCGTGCGGTGTGTGCTGGGCCTGCCGCCGTGGGATGCAGCCACAGTGCGAGAACCGGGCTCTTTTCGGCTTTTCCGGGGCGTACCCGCGGTTGGACGGAGGCCAGGCCGAGCAGGTGCTGGTCCCCAACGCCGACCGCGACCTGTGGCTACTCCCGCCTGAAGTGTCCGATGATGCCGGGGTGTTCGTGGCCGACATTCTCTCCACCGCCTTTCGTGGGGTCGAGCAGGCCGACGTCAAGATGGGCGATACGGTAGCGGTGGTCGGATGCGGTCCTGTCGGTCTCATGGCCATCCTGAGCGCACGGCTCATCGCGGGAATGGTCATCGCCGTGGACACGGTCCCAGCGCGGCTCGAACAGGCTCAGGCCATGGGGGCGGTGACCATCGATGCCTCCACTCAGGATGCCGTGGCCGCTGTGATGGACCTCACCGGCGGACGCGGTGCCAAGGCGGTCATCGAGTGCGCAGGCGGAGTCCCTGCACTCACGTCCGCCATGCAGATGGTGCGGGTGCGGGGCACCGTGAGCGTTATCGGCGCTCACTTCGAGCCCGATTTCCCCTTGGACGCGGGAGGCATGTTCGCCAAGGAAACCACCTTGAGGTTCTCGATCGGAGCTCCAACCGACGATCGCGAGACAGTGCTCGACCTGCTCCGGCTGGGCAGGATCGATCCCACGCCCACGATCTCCCATCACATGAGTCTGGAAGATGCGCCCGAGGCCTACAAGCTTTTCGAGGCTCGGGAGGCCACCAAAGTGGTGTTGACGCCCTAGCCGGTCTCGGGGGCGTCCTCAAAGCGAGGCGAGACTCGAATGATTACGTATAAATGTATTAGAATGATGACAAGTTAGGAGGGCAGTACATCATGGCGAACGCGCAGTTCTTTTTCTTGGGTACGAGGCTGGTTCACGGTCTTGGTGCGGTCGCGGGCCTCGCGGGGCACGTGAAGGCCCTGGGCGGTACCAAGGTCTTCTTGTGCACGGACAAGGGTCTCAGCAGCGCGGGGGTGACCGAGAAGGTCGCCGGCGTCTTGGCGGCGGATGAGATCCCGTTCGTGACTTTCGACGACGTGCCGGAGGATCCCGGGGTCGCGGTGGTGGATGCGGGGGTTAAGCTTTTCCAAGAGGAGAAATGTGACCTGGTCGTGGCTCTCGGCGGCGGTAGCCCGATGTGCGCGGGCAAAGGCATCGCCCTGGTGGCCATGAACGGAGGCAAGCTGACCGACTACGAAGGATTCAACAAGGCAGCCAAGGCTCCGTATCCCGTGATAGCGATCCCCACGACCGCCGGGTCGGGCACCGAGGTGTCGAAGGTCAACATCCTCACCGATGAGGCCCGCAACTTCAAGATGTCCTTCCTGGACGAACGGACCTTCCCGAAGATCGCTCTTCTGGACGGGGAATTGATGGCGTCGCTTCCGGCAAGACCGGCGATCGTGGCCGGCATGGACGCACTGGCCCACGCTCTGGATGCCCTGTGGTCCGTCAACTCCACCCAGATATCGGACAGCCTGGGGGTCGCGTCCGCGGCCACCATCTTCGAGACTCTGCCCCGAGCGGCGTTCACCGGCGACCTGGCAGCCAAGCAGAAGATGCTGGAGGCCAGCTCGATTGCCAACATCGCGCTGGGGACGGCACTCCCCGGCTTGGCTCACGTACTGTCGCAGCCCCTGGGCAGGTATCACATGGCTCACGGCCTGGCCACGGGCATCATGCTTCCCTACACCATGGAGTTCAACCTTCCCGTGGCCGCGGCCAAGATGGCGCCCATCGCCCGGCTGCTCGGCGAGAGCGGGAGCGACCGGGAGCTGGCTGAGGTGTTGCTCGAGCGGCTGTGGGGACTCATGGGCGAGTTGGACTTCCCCACCTTCCTCGACCCCGAAGTGGTGAAGGAAGAAGACCTGCCCGTCTTGGTAGAACAGTGCACCAAGGTCGTCAACTACCGCCTGAACGTGAGGTTTGCTTCTCCCGCCGACCTCACCGGCCTGTATCTGTGTGCACTCGGAAAGGAGTGACAATGGAGGCGACACCTCGTGGCTCCTGGTGGGGCAGGAGTCCTTTTCGTCGATGTTGGTACCGGCGAGACGCGGGAGGAAGCCCTGGACTGGGACGCGGCCCGCGATTTCATCGGCGGGCGCGGCCTCGGAGCCTACTACCTCTTCAAGCATCTGGTGCCGGGCACCGACCCCTTGAGCCCGGACAACCCGCTGATCTTCGCGGGCAGCCCCATGTCGGGCACCTCCTGCCCCGGCTCGGCCCGGGGCGCGGTGGTGACCAAGTCGCCCCAGAGCGGGATCTACACGTTCGCGATCACCGGGGGCGAGCTGGGACCGGCCCTCAAGCGGTCGGGCTACGACGTGATCATCCTCACCGGCAAAGCCGAGAAGCCGGTCTACGTGGAAGTGGGTCCGGACGGCGCAGAACTACGTGACGCTTCTCATCTCTGGGGCTTGGACACACAGTCGACCCAGGAACTCATCAAGAAAGAGCGACGGGGTGAAGACCTGGCCATCACCTGCATAGGGCAGGGAGGCGAGCGGCTGGTGCCTTACGCCTGCCTGATCAACGAGCGTCGCGCTCTTGGCCGGGGCGGTCCGGGTGCTGTCATGGGCTCGAAGAACGTGAAGGCCCTTGTGATCAAGAAAGACGGACCCGCGGCGCCGCTCGCCGATCCGGCGGCGTTTCGCGAGGCTGCGCGAAACGCCACCTTCCAGTGCCGCGACAACCCCTTTACCTCGGGGCCACTGAAGACGTTCGGGACGGTGAGCACTGTGGCAGTCACCGTCAACGGGGCCATCATGCCGGCGGACAACTGGCAGCGCATGACCACTGTCGAGGAGGGCAAGAACCTTTTCGGCAACGTGCTCCGCGAGAAGTTCTTGGTCAAAGACGTGGCCAGCGGCGAACCCTGCAACATCAAGTGCTCGAAGATCACGGTGGTGAAGGACGGACCCTTTGCCGGCGCCTCGACGGAAGGACCGGAGTACGAGACCATCTATGCTTTCGGCACCGGCTGCGGCATCTTCGACTTCGCGCCCATCATCGAAGCCGACAGGATGTGTGACCTCTATGGCATCGACACCATGTCGGTGGGAGTGACCATCATGTTCGCCATGGAATGCTACGAGAAGGGTCTCATCACCAAGGAAGACACCGGCGGCATCGACCTGCGTTTCGGCAATGCCGAGGCCATGGTGAAGCTGGTGCACGACGCTGCTTTCCGGCAAGGCTTCGGCGAGAAGATCGCCAGGGGCTGCCGCGCCCTGGCTGCCGAGATCGGGCAAGGCAGCGAAGCCTTCGCCATGCACACCAAGGGCGTGGAGGTCGGCGGGTACGACCCGCGGGGCGCCAAGGGCATGGCCCTGGTCTACGGTTGCGGCCCCCGGGGCGGCTGCCACCACGCCGGTGGCTACACCGTCCAGTTGGAGTTCACCAATCCCGATATCGACCGCTATGCCGACTCGGGCAAAGTCCCCATCGTCCTCATGACCCGTAACCGCAGGGCCGCGGCAGCGGACTCGGGCGGTACCTGCGCGTTCCTCACGGTGGGCATGGACAACGACGTCCTCGCCGGCATGCTCTCGGCAGCCACCGGCAATCCGATGACGGTGCAGGACATGATGCTGGCGGGCGAGCGGATCAGCATGCTGGAGCGGGTGCTCAACGTGCGCGAAGGTCTGCGGGCTGCAGACGACGTTATTCCCCGGCGGCTGATCGAGGAGAGCGTCCCCGACGGACCGACCGCGGGACACATGGTCGATTGGGATCTCATGCATAGGGAGTTCTATCAAGCCAGCGAACTGGACCCGATAACGTCGCTCCCCACCAAGGATAAGCTTGCGAAGATGAACCTGACCTGGGTGCTCGACGATCCTGTGGTCGCGGCCCTGGCCGGCTAAGGAGGAGAAGTGGCCTACTACCGCGACTTCAGGGAGTACGTCGCGAAGCTGGATGAGATGGGCCTGTTGCGGCGGGTCTCCACCCCCATCAACAAGGATACGGAGCTGATGCCGCTGGTCAGGCTCCAGTTCCGGGGACTACCGCCGGAACAGCGTACCGCCTGGGTGTTCGACAACATCCACGACGTGCTGGGCAAGAAGTACAACGGGTCTCTGGCCGTCTGCGTGCTCGGCGGAAATCGCGCGATCTATGCGGCAGCCCTGGGCTGCGAACCGGAAGAGATCAGCAAGAAGTGGGCCCAGGCCCACCAGAGCTGCATCGAGCCGAAGCTGGTCAAGGACGGGCCCTGCAAGGAAGAGATCCACGTGGGCGACAACCTGCTCGAGCACGACGGCATCCTGGAGTTCCCCCATCCCATATCGACGCCCGGCTTCGATCCCGCGCCCTTTTTTACGTCGCCCTACTGGGTGACGAAGGACCCCGAGACCGGCCAGCGCAACATCGGCACGTACCGGGCCATGGTCAAAGGACCGGCCCGCACCGGGGTGATGGCCCACCAGTCGCAGCACATAGGTATCCACTTCCAGAAGATCCAGCGGCAGGGTGAGCATCGCCTGGATGCCGCGGTGGTCATCGGCTGCGCACCGGCCGTGGGTTTGTGCAGCGTGGCCAAGGTGCCGTACTCGGTGGACGAATACACGCTGGCGGGGGGTATCGCGGGCGAGCCCATCGAGCTGGTGAAGTGCGAGACTGTTGACCTGGAGGTGCCGGCGACGGCCGAGATCGTCATCGAAGGCTGGGTGGACACCACCTTCCGGGAGAAGGAAGCCCCCTTCGGCGAGTACACCGGGTACATGGGCGGCCGGGTGATCAACCCGGTCTTCAACGTGACCGCCATCACCCACCGTAAGAACCCCATCTATCAGGCGTTCCTCAGCCAGTTCCCTCCCTCAGAGAGCAGCCTCATCCGCAAGCTGGCCTATGACGCCGCCTATCTCAAATTCCTGCAGCACGACTGCAACATCCCAGGCGTGCTCGATGTGCAGTTGCATGAGTCCACCGGCAGTTACGGGCTGATGGTGATCCAACTCAATAAGACCCATCCGGCCCAGCCTTGGCAGGCTTTGAACGCGGCCGTGGCCTTCGATCCCACTATCGGCAAGGTGATCGTGGCCGTGGACGACGACATCGATCCCAACGACGCCGACGCCGTGAACTGGGCCATGGCCTTCCGCATGCAGCCTCACCTCGACACTCGGATCACCACCGGCAAGGCGTCCATCCTCGATCCCTCGTCGGCGCCGCCGGAGGCTTCGGTGGACGTGCAGCGCTTCCCGCCGCCGGTGGGGACGTCGTCTCTGCTCATCGATGCCACGAGGAAGTGGGGCTACCCGCCCACTTCGCTCCCGGCCAAGGAGTTCATGGAGGCGGCGCTCGAACGGTGGCAGGCGGAGGGCCTGCCGGCGCTCAGTCTCAAGAAACCATGGTTCGGCTACGAGCTGGGCCACTGGACCGACGAAGAACGCGAGGACGCCGCCAAAGCCATCCGCGGCGAGTACCTCGACACCGGCGAGAAGCTTCAACAACATCGCGAGGATCTGTGAGAACCATTGAAGGAATTGAAGGAGGGCACTGATGGCCGATCTATCCGTCGATTTTGCGGGTCTTAAGCTCAAGAACCCGTTCATCATCGCGTCGTCCGAGCTGACCAACAAGATCGACAAGATCAAGATCGCCGAGGAGCATGGAGCCGCGGCCGTCAGCACCAAGCTGACCTTCTTGCAGATCCCTCTGTACGCCCGTCCCTATCACATCATCGAAAAGGAGGGCGCCTTCTACTCGCCTTCCGGTGAGCGCATGCGGGTAGATCAGACCCAGCGACTCGTCCAGCAGTGCAAGGAGCAGACCGACCTCAAGGTCATCGCCAACATGATGGGTCCGGGTGAGGATCTGGAGGGCTGGGCGAAGCTGGCCCGCGCTCTGGAAGAAGCCGGCGCCGACATGCTGGAGCTCAACATGTCCTGCCCGAACCTGGGTCTGATGGCAAAGCAGATGGGTGTGGACGAGGAGCCGGAGCTGGGGGCGACACTCGGCAAGGACCCGGTGCTGGCCGGGAAAGTGACCAAGGCCGTCACCGACGCCGTGAAGATCCCTGTCATGCCCAAGATGACCCCTGAGGCCAACACCATGATGGTGTCGAAGTCGGTCCAGAAGAACGGCGCCGCGGCCGTCTCGGCCATCAACTGCCCACAGTCGCTGCCCCCGCTGGACATCGACCACGGTGGCCGGCCGTTCTATCCCTCCACCGGCAACCAGTCCTACGCCGGCCTCTGCGGTCCTTGGATCCGGCCGCTGGCCTATCGGCACGTGGCTCAGATGCGCACCGTCTGCCCCGACCTGCCCATCGCCGGCGGCGGCGGGCTGATGAACTGGCGCCATTCGGTAGAGATGATCATGTACGGCGCCACCGTGCTCACTTACTGTTCGCTGCTCTACCTCAAGGGCTACAAGGCCTTCACCAAGATAGAGCCGGGCATGCACAAGTTCATGGACGAGCACGGCTACAAGACCCTGGCCGACATGCGGGGGATCGCGCTCGAGTACATCGTCACCCCCAAAGAGGTGGACTACATACCGATGCTCCCGGAGTTCGACCTGGAGAAGTGCAACGGTTGCGGGCTGTGCGCCGCGCCGGGGCATTGTGAGTGCATCGAGATCGTGGACAAGAAGGCCGTGCTGGTGCAACCGAAGGAATGCTATTCCTGCGCCGTCTGCTACTTCCTCTGCCCGAAAGACGCGATCACCATGAAGAACGCGCCGATCGAAGAGACCCGGGCAGGTGTGGCGCTGATGGAGCAGTGACCGGCTGCGGGAAGGAGTGTGAGGCATGAAGGCTTTTGAATACCTGCGTCCGGCGTCGATCGAGGAGGCGTGCGCGCTCCTGGCCGCCGGTGATGGCTCGGTGAAAGTCCTGGCCGGCGGGACCGACCTGCTTGTGCAGATGAAGCAGGGGAAGCTGCAGCCGGAAGCGCTGATCAGCCTTAGGGACGTCCCCGGGCTTTCGTTCATCCGGCTGGATGGTGACGGGGGCCTTTCACTGGGGGCGGCCACTCCTCTGGGGTCAGTAGAGAGGTCCCCCGAGGTGATCAAGGGCTTCCCGGCCATTGCGGAGGCGGCCTCATGGATCGGGTCCGTGCAGGTGCGCAGCCGGGCCACCGTGGGAGGCAACCTGTGCAACGCCGCTCCCTCCGCCGACATGGCCCCCATCTTGATCGCATTCGGAGCTGAGGCGGTCATTGCTGACGGAGGCGCCGAGCGCACGGTGCCGCTCGAAGACTTCTTCACCGGACCGGGCCGGACGGCGCTCGGGCCGGGTGAACTGCTCAAGGCCATCAAAGTACCACCGGCGCCCGCCAGGAGTTTTGGAAAATACGTCAAGGCCTACCGGTCCGCGATGGACCTCGCCACGGTGGGGGTGGGGGCGCTGGTGGTCTTCGCGCCTGGTTCCGCGCGCTCCCCGGGTGTCGTGGAGGACGTTCGCTTGGTCCTCGGGGCCGTGGCGCCCACGCCCATCCGTGCGCGCGAAGCCGAGCGGATGCTGACCGGTCACACGCTGGATGAGGAGGTGATCGCGCAGGCGAGCCGCAAAGCCGCGGAGGAAGCCCGGCCGATCACCGACGTACGCGCCTCGGCCGAGTACCGGACCACCCTGGTGGAGGTCCTGTCTCGCAGGGCTCTTCTTGCGGCGTACTCCTGGGCCGGAAAAGGAGGACGAGAGTGAAGAGAGAGCTGCACATAACGGTCAACGGCGATGAGTACCATCTGTTCGTCGATGTGCGCCGCACCCTCCTCGATGTGATCCGGGAAGACATCGGTCTGACCGGCACCAAGAACAGCTGCGGCGCCGGTGAATGCGGCGCCTGCACGGTATTGCTCGACAACGAGCCGGTCAACTCCTGCCTGGTGCTCGCTCACGAGGCCGATGGGCAGGACGTGGTGACCATCGAGGGCCTTGCCCAGGGAGGCGTGCTTCATCCGGTCCAGGAGGCCTTTGTGGAGCAGGGCGCCATCCAGTGCGGCTTCTGCACGCCGGGCATGGTCATGTCCACGAAGGCCCTGCTCGACCGGAAGCCCAATCCGACCCGGGACGAGATCCTCCACGGGCTGAAAGGGAACCTCTGCCGGTGCACAGGCTACGTGAAGATCATCGACGCCGTCGAAGCGGCGAGCTGCCTGCTCGGGGAAGGGGAGTCCGCATGAACACCTGCGTGATCGGGAAAGGACTTCCGCGCATCGACGCGGTCCCCAAGGTGACGGGTGAGGCGCAGTACACCGTCGATCTCAAGATGCCGGGGCTACTCATAGGCAAGATCCTGCGAAGCCCACATCCTCATGCCCTGATCAAGTCCATCGACACCTCGGCCGCGAAGGATCTCAAGGGGGTGCGGGCGGTCATCACGGCCGCGGACGTCCCCGAGAACCTCTTCAGCTTCTATCAATGGCTGGCCGACAAGAACATCCTGTGTCGCAGCAGGGTCCGGTACGTGGGTGACGAGGTCGCCGCGGTGGCGGCTGTTGACGAGGATACGGCCGAAGAGGCGCTCTCGCTCATCAAGGTCGAGTACGAACCTCTTCCCGCGGTCTTCACCCTGGAGGAGGCAATGCAGCCCGGGGCGCCCCTGGTGCACGAGGACAAAGAGAGCAACGCGACTTGGAGCGTTCAACGCCTGTTCGGCGACCCCGACACGGCCTTCGCCGAGTGCGACTACGTGATCGAAGGCACGTATGTCACCCACCAGGTGGCGCACACCTGCTTCGAGGTATCCAACTGCATCGCCAAGTGGGACGCCAAAGACCGTCTGACCATCTGGACGAACACCCAGGCGCCTCACACGCAGAGACAAGAGGTGGCTCGGATCCTGGGCATCCCCAAACGCAACGTGCGCGTCATCAGCTCTTACATGGGCGGGGGCTTCGGCTCCAAGCTGGTCATGGACATGAAGCTGCCCATCGCCGCCGTTTTGTCGAAGATGTGCGGGCGCCCGGTGCGCATCGTGAACACCAGGAGCGAGGAGTTCACTACCGCGAAGACCCGCTATCCCTACACCATGTATCTGAAGACCGGGGCCACCAAAGACGGCCGGATCGTGGCCCGGGAGCTCAAGGTTCTTGCGGACGCTGGTGCATATCACGACAAAGGGCCCGCCACGATCAACTTCGCCAGCATGATGTTCGGCACCCTCTACAACGTGGCCAACATGCGCTTCGACGGTCAACTGGTATACACCAACAAGGAGATGGGCACTGCCTTTCGCGGCTTCGGGAATCCGCAGGTTTCCTTCGCCACCGAGACACAACTCGACGAACTGGCCGAGAAGATGGGCATGGACCCGCTGGAGCTCCGGCTCAAGAACTCCAACCAGGCCGGTGTGGAGACCGCCTGCGGCGCCGAGGTCTGCGGGTGCGCGATGACCGAATGCATAGTGGCCGCGGCCGAAGGCATCGAGTGGGACAAGAAGAGGGGCAAGAAGGCGAACGGCAGGCTGCGCGGCGTGGGCATGGCCAACATGGTCCATACCGGTGGCGGCGGACGCTTCTACGGATACAACTCGGCGGAAGCCTTCGTGAAGCTCTCGGATGAGGGGACGGTGACCCTCATCACTTCCGCCCTCGACATGGGCCAGGGAGCGCATACGGCCATGGCGATGATCGTGGCCGAAGAGCTGGGAGTCAATCTGGGCGACATCAACGTGCTGTCCCACGACACCGACCTCACGCCCTACGACCTGGGCTCCTGGGGGAGCCGGGCCACGTTCATGAACGGCAACGCCGTTCTTGCGGCAGCCCGGGACGCGAGGAACGCGGTGGGAGAGGCCGCGGCCGAGATGTTGGAGGCCGACGCGAAGGACATTATCGTGGAGGGAGGCAAGGTCTGGGTCAGAGGCTCGGAAGAGAAGCACGACCTGGCCGAGATCGTCGAGCACGCGGTGAACGCCCATGGCTCTCCGCTCTCCGGGACGGGCAAGTTCGTCGACTCTCTGCCCGCGGGGTATACGATCCCCACCGCCTTCATCAAGAACATCCCCTGCTTCTCGTTCGGCACCCAGGCGGCCGAAGTGGAGATAGACCCGGAAACCGGTCAGGTGAAAGTCCTCAAGGTGGTGGCCGCCCACGAGACGGGTACCACCATCAACCAGACCATGGTCGAGGGGCAGATCGAGGGCAGCGTGGCTCAAGGTGTGGGCTACGCTCTGGTGGAGCAGTTGATCCGCGATGAGAGCGGTAAGATCCTCAACGACAGCTTCCTCGATTACAAGATCGCCAACATCGGAGACATACCGGAAATCGTAGCCATCGGGGTGGAGAGTCTGGGCACGAACGGCCCCTACGGCGCGAAGGGCATCGGAGAGCCGGGTCTGGTCCCGACTGCCCCGGCGATAGCCAACGCGATCTTCGACGCGATCGGGGTCCGGTTCTACGAATTGCCCATCACGCCTGACAAGGTACTGAGAGCACTGGAAGCGAAGAGATCGAAGTAGTCACGTGCAGTAGTCACGTGCAGGCCACCGCGCACGAAACTCTCTCCGGCGCCCTTGGTCTGGGGCGCCGGGAGTTGGTGGCGCTGGTTGGCGGGGGCGGCAAGACCGGCGCGCTGCGCCTTCTTGCCCGCGAGTTGACCGCGCCTGGGCGCCGCGTGGTGGCAACGACGACGACGGCCATGTTCCTCCGAGAGTTGAGCGAGGCCGGTCCGGTGGTCATGGGCGCGACCCTGCCCGACTTGCTGGCGGGCGTCGAAGAGGCTCTCGCGCAGGGAGCGGCGCAGGGAGCGGCGGTGGGGGCCGCGCGCATGCCTGTCGACCAGGACAAGGTGATGGGCCTTCCTGCCGACTGGGTGGATCGGCTCTGGGCGAAGGGCGCGGAAGGGCGCGACCCCTTGGAGATGGTCTGCGGAGCGGCTGCTCCAACGGTCGACTTTCCCGCCCCACTTGACTACCTGCTCGTCGAGGCCGACGGGAGCCGGGGAAGGCCGCTCAAGGCCTTCGGGGCTCACGAGCCCCAGGTTCCTGACGCGACGACCACCGTCGTGCAGGTCGCCGGATTGGATGCCCTCGGTGCCCCGCTGACCGAAGAGTACGTGCATCGCGCCGGTTTGCTTGCCTCCGCGTTGCGGGTGCCGGTCGGCTCGAAGATAACGGCCCCTGTCTTCGCGGGCTGTCTGCGCGAGCAGGTGCAGGTGATCAGGCGCCGCTGGCCGGATGTCCGGGTCGTCACCCTGCTGAACAAGGCCGAAAGGCCGGAGGATGAAGCCGCAGGACTGGAGTTGGCCGGGGAGTTGCTGGGGGCGCCTGTCGGCAATGGCGGGGGCGATGCCCGAGGCTACAGGCCGGACTCCGTCGTAGTGGGCAGTCTTCAGGAGAGGCGCTTCGTGCGCGCCCGAAAGAGCGTGTCGGTCGCCGCGATCGTGCTGGCTGCAGGCCTCGGGACCCGGATGGGAGGCCAGAAGGTACTGTTTCCCCTGGGGGAACGTTCATTGGTGCAATGGGTAGTGGATGCAGCCCTGGGCTCGGGGGCTGCCGAGACGATCTTGGTGGTGGGGCATGAGGCGGGATCGGTGGCCGACGCGGTGAAAGACCGGCCGGTGAACGTGGTGGTCAACCCTGATCACGCCGAGGGCATGAGTACTTCTCTTCAGGCCGGGGTGCGGGCCGTCCGGCCGGACTGCGACGCGGCCGTCTTCATGCTTGGGGATCAGCCGTTCGTCACGTCGGCGCTCGTGGATGGGCTGATCGAGCGGTTCGCCGAGAACGAAGCCTGGGTGGTCAGACCCGTTCTTGGGAACCGGCCTATCCACCCGGTGCTCATGAGCGCGGCGCTCTTCCCGGAGATCTTGAGTCAGCGCGGCGACATCGGCGGCCGCGAGATCGCCCGGCGTCATCCGGAGCGGGTCAGCCTGGTGCCTGTGGACGACAGTCGGTTAGACTTGGACGTCGATACGGGTGAGGACTACGAGGAGGCCCTTCGGATCCGGGGCTGCTCGGCGGAGCGAGTGGCAGGAGACCAATGAGGAGACAGGAGCTATACGCGCAGATGGCCGACCTCACCGGACGAGGGGTGCCGTTCGTCCTTGCCACCATCATCGGGACTTCAGGCTCCAGCCCGCGCGGCGTGGGGACGAAGATGCTCGTCATGGGAGACGGCAAGACCGTCGAGACGATCGGCGGAGGAGCACTGGAGAAGCAGGTCATAGCCGATGCTCTGACCTGTCTTGTCTCCGGGGCGTCCCGCATCGAGCGTTACGAACTGCGCGCGCAGGGAGATCACGCTCTGGGTACTTTGTGCGGAGGGGAGGCTACGGTCTTCCTGGAGGCGCACGTGCCGGATCGCACTCTTCTCATCGTGGGAGCCGGCCACGTGGGCCGTAGTCTCTGCCGGTGCGCCAAGCTGCTCGACTATCAGGTGGTGGTGCTGGACCCCCGGGAAGACATGGTGACTCCGGAACGCTATCCCGAGGCCGACCGGTTGATCTGCGGCGATCCGGCGCAGACCGCGGACCTGTTCCCCATCTCGTCGACGACCCACGTGGTCATCGTTACCCACGGCCATCAGCTCGACAAAGACGCCCTGCTTTCGGTGATCGGTTCTCCCGCCGCCTACATCGGGATGATGGGGAGCGCCACCAAAGTGCGGGCCGTTCTCGCTCAGCTCCGGGAGGCCGGGGTCGATCCAGGACTGCTCGACCGGGTTCATGCTCCCATAGGTCTGGATATCGGGGCTGAGACCCCCGCCGAGCTGGCGCTTTGCATCATGGCCGAGATAGTGGCCGATGGCTACGGCAGGCTGAGCGGACTGAGAAACGCAGCCGCTGAGACTGGAGTCCGGGAGGGGTGTGGGGAGTGATGACGGTCTCCGCGCCCGTGACCCCCGTCAGTCCCAGCCGGCGGCCGGTGGCTCTGGTCAAAGGGGCCGGGGACCTGGCGAGCGGGATAGCCGTTAGGCTTCATCGGGCCGGGTTCGCGGTGGTGATGACCGAGATCGACCGTCCGACCGCGGTGCGCCGCACTGTGGCTTTCGCGGAAGCCGTCTATGAAGGGTCCGTGGAGGTGGAAGGCATCGAGGGAGTGAAGGCGCCGGACGCGGAAACGGTCCGGCGGCTCCTCGCGGCCGGGAAGATTCCCGTGATAGTCGACCCTGAGGCCCTCATCAGACGCGAAATCGCGCCACTCCTCGTGGTCGACGCCATCCTGGCCAAGCGCAACCTGGGCACCCGGATCACGGATGCCCCGGCCGTGGTAGCGCTGGGGCCGGGATTCGTCGCCGGAGTCGACGCGCACGCCGTCGTCGAGACGAAACGCGGCCATGCTCTGGGCAGGGTGATCTGGCGAGGGGAGGCCTACCCCGACACCGGCGTTCCCGGAGAGGTGGGCGGCTTTGGAGAGGAGCGCGTGCTTCGCGCGCCCGGACCGGGAGTGTTCGAGGGCACGAAGGAGATCGGCGCCATGGTCGCGGCGGGCGAGATCGTGGGCCAGGTCGGAGACGCTCCGGTCCGGGCTCGTCTGGACGGAGTGCTGCGCGGCCTGCTTCGCTCCGGATTGGAGGTGACCGGCGGGTCCAAGCTGGGCGATGTCGATCCCCGGGCCACCCGGGAAAACTGCTTTCTGGTCTCGGATAAGGCTTTGGCGATCGCGGGCGGAGTGCTTGAAGCCGCCTGTGGTCTTTTGGGCGGCGTGCGTTTCGTGGTCGATCGCTGAATTAGAAGGAGGTTCATCGTGAAGTCCTACACTACTCTCATCAAGGGCGCCCGACTGGTCGTCGAGACCTGCTTCGCCGTGAAGGCCGGCGATGCGGTGCTCATCATCTGTGACGAGGATCACCGGCGTGAAGCGGAGGCTATAGCCGGGGTGGCGGTGTCGCTGGGCGCCTATCCGGTGGTCGCCGACATCTCCCATCATGTCAGCTCGGCGCTCGCGTCGATGAAGGTTCCCATGGAGCCGGCCAAGAACCTGGCAGCCGCGATGGAGGCTTCGGACGTCATCATCATCACCACCAACCTGGAGTGGGCCAACCGCTTCGCCCACGTCAATCCTGTGGCCGCCAGCGTGAGCAAAGGGGCCAAGATCGGCTCGGTGGAAGAGGGCATGGCCGACTGGGATCTGACCAAGGAGGAGATCGACCAGACCGTCGCCCGGGCAGAGAAGCTCATGGCCGCGCTTGAAGGGGTGGAGTGGGTGCGGGTGACCAACCCGGCCGGTACGGACGTCAAGGTCTGCATCAAAGACCGTCCGCCCCTGAAGGTGGTGCCCATCAAGGGTGCGGGAGAGATGATGGGCCCGGTGCCCCTGTGGGGCGAAGTGGCCTATGCCGCGGTGGAAGACAAGACCGAGGGCGTGATAGTCGTCGATGGCATCATGCTGGGAGTGGGGGTCTTCGGCTCACTGCAGAACACCATCACGTGGGTCATCAAGGACGGCCGGGCGGTGGAGATCACCGGCGGAGCCGAAGCCGAGCGGCTGCGCAACGTGGTAGCCGGTTCGGACGAGAACGCCAATGTCGTGGCCGAGTTCGCCATGGGGACCAGCACCAAATCGCCGCGAGGCTCGGCGTCGGAGAAAGGGCTGCTCGGCACGGTGCATTTCGCCCTGGGTGACAACTCCCACTGCTATCCCGGGGGCTGCAGCCACAGCAGTCTGCACCTCGACGGCAACCTGCTGAACGTGACGGTCGAGACCGGCGATGGCCGCGTGCTCATCAAGGACGGGGAGTTGGTGATCTGAATGGGTGAGGATACGGGGGACGGCGAGAAGAGAGCCGGCGGGATCAACGACGTCGAAAGCGCACTCGAGAAGATATGCGTGGTCGATCTCAGCGAGGGTAAACGGACCGACCTGCCCGACGGAAGCTGGGTGTGCGAATTGGTATCGAAGGCCTTGAACGGGGCGGAGGGCACCTGCATGGGCTTCTCCACGTGGAAGCCGGGGGCCTCGACGAAGCAGATGGTGCACGAGACCGAGGAGATGGCCTATATCGTCTGCGGCGAAGGTAAGCTCTCGGTCGGCGACAAGTTTGTCTCGTACAAGGCCGGCCAGGGAGTGCTCATCCCGGCGGGGGTCCCGCACGGAGTGGTCAACGATTCCGATGAGGATATGACCATGGTCTACATCTTCTCCTATCCAGAGTACCCGCCGACGAAGGCGGCCGGAGAGTAGGGACGGTAGGGGCCGGGATCCGCCCGACGAGGGAGCCGGGCGCAGCCGCGCGAGGGGACGCCCGTCGGTGGCAGGACTGCGGACTGGGACGCCCGTCGGCTATGGGCTATGAGGCTCAGCTCCCGCAGGCGCGGATGATCACGTCCCGGTAGATCTCCACGCATCGGTGGAGATCGACGAGGGGCACGTGCTCGTTGGGCTTGTGGATGTTCCCCGCAGCCTGGCCGGGGCCGAAGACGATCGTGTCCATGCCCGCTTCCCGGTAGACAGGGGCTTCCGTGGTACCGCTCTTCAGCTCCGGCTCCAGTGGTAGACCGCGCGTGCCCAACTCGACCATCAGCGCGGCCAGCATGTCTGAGTCATCGACGGCCCGGAAGGGGGCGCTTTCGAGGATCCTCTCGGTGCCGAGCCTCAGACCCTCGCCGTGAGGGGGGCTCAGATCCTCCAGGGCTTTGAGCGCGGTTTCGTGGGCGTCGAGCATCTCGGTCGGCAACTCCCCCGGGACCGTCCTGACGTCGAGCACGTACGACAAACGGGCCTGGTCCAAGCTCACCAGTCCATTGTTGACGGTGCTGAACGGAGGATCGAATCCAGGTGCCTCGCAAGGCGCGCAGTCCTCGTTCCAGATCGCGGGTAAGAGAGTGGACAGTGAGGAGCAGCCTGGCGAGCTCTGGGGACCAGACTGCGTCCCCGGAGGGCACGGCAGGTTCAACGCTGCAACTGACGCCTGCCGCAGCTGCCGCGGGAGTCAGAAGGCTGCCCGCGTCAGGAGCGGTGCCGGCGACCACGACGGCCTCACACCGGGCGGCCACCTTGTTGACGGCGTCCCCGCCCCGGACTGAGACTATCGCGGGGACGTCATACGCACCGCTGCTCTCTGCCGCCCCGGTCAGAGACGCCAACGCATCGAGGCAGGCGGTGTTGGCCGAAGCCCCTCGGTGAGGCTGGGACGAGTGCGCGGCGATACCCGCAAACACCAGGCGCCAGCAGGGCAGGGATGGGATTCGCAGCGGAGTCGGGTCACTGCCCTCGGTGCGGAACTCCAGGTAGCCCTTGTGCGCGGTACAGGGTCGTAGGCCCGTGGGCTCGCCTACCAGGACGCAGCGCGGAACGGCTCCGCTGCCGCGTACCTGCAACTCCCGCACCAGCAGCTTCGCGCCATAGCGGCCGGTCTCCTCTCCGTACGTGGCCGCCAGGGCCACGTTGTGGCGCAGATGGACGTCACGAAGCGACTCCAAGGCCAGCAGCTTGCAGAGCAGATCGAGCTTCACGTCGGCAGTGCCCAGTCCGTAGAGCAGGCCCTCGTGCTGGGTGAGGGAGAAGGGGTCACCCTCCGTGGCCGTCCACAGCGAGGCATCTCCCGGAGGCACGGTGTCGGTGTGGGTCGCCAGAAGAAGCGTGTCTCGGTCGAGTGGCCCGCGGGAGGCGAGCAGGTTGTACTGCTGCACCCCCCCTTGGGTCTCTTGTTGAAGTGAGGTCTCCAGACCGGCAAGTTGGCACAGGGGGATCAGGAACTCGATGAGCCCGATATTCGAGACAGCCGATCTGGTGTCGATGGCGATCATCCGTCGAGCGAGCGAAAGGAGATCGAGGGTCGTCATCCGCGCCGTCCTTTCCGATCCGAAGCCGGGTGCTGTGTCTGTTCGGGGAGATCCTGGTCCGCGAACGTGCCGCGTGCTTGAATGTAGGCTGCAAGAGGGGGTTTTGCAAGACGGGAAAGAGGCTGTGAGGGGAAGAAGGGCTCGAGGGTCGAGATCGCGCTGGGTGGGCCTTGTGGTCGGAGGGGCGCTGGTCGCGGCCGTCGCCCTTGGCGGAATCGCCGGTGCTTCGGGCTGCGGCCCGGATCCGTCCGCCGGCGAAGCATCCGGACAAGCACCCGAGCAGACCTCAAGTTCCCTCAGCCCCATGATGCGGGCGTACTATGAAGCTCACCCCACCCTGGTCGACGGGCCCCTCCAGCCTGCTCCGACGCCGACCGACGAGATCGTGGCCGACATCCGGATGGGCCTCGAGGTCGGAGAGGACGTCTGGCTGCCCGATTATCTCCCTGCTGGTTTCGTGCTGGCCGCACCCTACAACGGCGACGGCAGCGGGTCGGCCTATCCAAATCCATACGCCGTCGGCAGGGGATACAGCGTCACCTACACCGACGGTGTCGGCTATATCATGGTGATGAAAAACTCCGAAGACGACCTTTCGGGGGGCGAGTGGGTCCCCCTCGCCGAGACACTGGCCGGGCGGCGTCTGCGCCTGCTGCGGGACGCGGAGGTCACGTTGGTGGCGACAGTAGATGATGGGGAGGACAGCCTGCTGGTGGCGGGGGCGGGTTTTGGAGGCGAGCGATTGGCAGCGGAGTTGACCCGGGTTGCGGCGAGTCTATCGATGCGCTAGGGGCAGAAGAACTCCCTGGAAATGAGCCTCTTTCCTCGACAGCTCGACGTCCATAGGCGGTCTGTGACAGGACTGTCCAGGTGATATAATTGCACGCTGGTGTGCCGCACCAGCCCGCCCGCCCGCTTTTCATTGATTGCCGCTGGTCGCGGCCGCGCGCACACCCCGGGCCGTCTTTCCCAGTGAGGAGGGTTGGTTTGATCCGATACGACGCAACACAGGCAGCGTTCTATCGGGAGAAGTTGATCAAGAGGGTCGAGGCGGACGTTCGAGACTGCTACCAGTGCGGCAACTGCTCCGCTGGCTGTCCGGCCGCTTTCACCTTCGACTACACTCCCAACCAGGTCATGCGGATGCTCCAGGTGGGCCTGGTCGACAAGGTGCTGGATTCCACGGCGGTGCAGCTGTGCGTCCAGTGCCTGACCTGCACGGCCCGCTGCCCGCGCGACATCGACATCGCCGGCATCTTCGAAGACCTGAAGACCATCGCCACCGCCCAGGAGCGCGAGGTCCCCGAGCATGCGAAGACCTTCAACAAGGCCTTCATGGGCGCGGTGGCCCGCTTCGGCCGGCTGCCCGAGCTCTACATGATGGGCATGTTCTACCTGGGCACCATGAACCCGAAGATGGCCATGGGCGACGTCGGTCTGGCGATCCCCATGGTGACCAAGGGCAAGATGAAGTTCATCCCGCGCAAGGCCAAGGGCGCCGACGAGGTGGCCCGCATCTACAAGAAGACCATGGAGAAGGCCAAGGCGCGCGAGAAAGCCGAGGCGCGAGGCTCGAGAAGCCGCCGCTGAGGCGGCCAAGGCGGCTGCGGCGGCCAAGGCAGCAGCCGCGGCCGGGACGGCGCCGCCGCCCACGGGGCCTCCGCCCCTAACGCCGAAAGCGAGGTGGCCGAATGAGCCTCGCCTACTATCCCGGGCTGCTCTCTGCGCCATTCCTCGGCCGAGTTCGACGTCTCCACCCGCAAGGTGCTCGCCGCGCTGGGCGTGGAGTACAAGGAAGTGCCCGACTGGACCTGCTGCGGCTCCACGCCGGCGCACATGATGGACCACCTGCTGGCCCAGGCTCTGGCCGCGCGCAACCTGCGCCAGGCGGCCGAGGTGGGCGACGAGCTGCTGGCTCCCTGCCCCTCCTGCTATCAGCGGGAGAAGAACGCCGAGCTCGAGATCCACAAGAGCGACGCCTTCCGGGCCGAGGTCAACGAGGTCCTCGACAAGCCCTACACGGGCCAGGTCAAGGTCTACGCGCTGCCCGAGTACCTGATGAAGTTCGTGGGCGAGGAGAAGATCGCCTCCCTGGTCAAGACCGACCTCTCCCAGCTCAAGGTCGTCCCCTACTACGGCTGCCTGCTCGGCCGTCCGAGCGAGCTGACCGGCGAATGCGACAACGAGCAGCCCATGATGATGGACCTGCTGCTGCAGGCCGCGGGCGTCGACGTCAAGTGGTGGAACTACAAGACCGAGTGCTGCGGCGCCAGCGTGGGCATGCCCAAGATGGAGATCCAGCGGCGGCTGAGCGGCAAGATCATCGAGCAGGCGCTGGCCGCGGGCGCGGAGGCCATCGTGGTGTGCTGCCCGCTCTGCCACGTCAACCTCGACCTCAAGCAGGCCCAGATCAACAGCTTCCTGGGCACCGACTACAAGGTGCCCATCCTCTACCTGCCGCAGGTGCTGGGACTGGCCCTCGGGCCTGAGCGCCGACGACGTCATGCTGAGCAAGAACATCGTCGACCCCGAGCCGCTGGTCAAGAAGGCCATCGCCGAGGCCGCGGCCGTCAGGGCCGAGGAAGAGCGCAAGGCGGCTGAGAAGGCGGCCAAGGCGGCGGCGCGTGAGGCCAAGGCGGCGGCCGACGCAGAGGCCGCCGAGCCGGCCGCGACGGCCGCGACGGCCGCGACCGGCGCGACGCCGAAGCCGCGGACGCGGAGGCGCAGCCATGAGGATAGGAGTCTTCGTCTGCCACTGCGGCAGCAACATCGCCGGCACGGTCGACGTGGCCGGCGTGGCCAAGCGGGCCCTCAGCCTCAAGGACGTCGTCCACGCCGAGAACATCATGTACACCTGCTCCGAGCCGGGCCAGGCCGCCATCCAGAAGGCCATCCAGGAGAAGAAGCTCGACCGGGTGGTCGTGGCGGCCTGCTCGCCCCACATGCACGAGGTCACCTTCCGGCGCTGCGTCGACAACGGGGGCCTCAACCCCTACCTCTTCGAGATGGCCAACATCCGCGAGCACTGCTCCTGGATCCACACCGACATGCCGGTGGCCACCGAGAAGGCCTGGGACATCATCAAGATGTCCGTGGCCAAGGCCCGCCAACTCGAGCCCCTCTGGTCCAACGAGGTGGAGGTCAACAAGGACGTCCTCGTCATCGGCGGCGGGGTGGCCGGCATCCAGGCCGCTCTCGACCTGGCCGACGCCGGTCTCAAGGTGACCATCGTCGAGAGAGAGACCACCATCGGCGGGGTCATGGCCAAGCTGGACAAGACCTTCCCCACCATCGACTGCTCGGCCTGCATCCTCACGCCGCGCATGGTCGACTGCGCCCAGCACGAGAACATCGACCTCATGGCCTACTGCGAGGTCGACAAGGTCTCGGGCTACGTGGGCAACTTCACCGTCGATATCCGCAAGAAGGCGTCCATGGTCGACTGGACCAAGTGCATCGGCTGCGAGATCTGCGTGCAGAAATGCCCGTCCAAAGCCCCCGACATCTTCAACGTGGGGCTGGAGCCCACCAAGGCCATCTACATCCCCTTCCCGCAGGCGGTGCCCAAGCGGGCGGCCATCCAGGTGGACTACTGCCGCTGGTTCACCCAGGGCAAGTGCAGGGTGTGCGAGCGGGTCTGCCCGGCCGACGCCATCGACTACGAGCAGAAGGAAGAGATCGTCCAGAAGCGTTTCGGCGCCATCGTGGTGGCCACCGGCCTGGACGTCTTCCCCTGGGAGGAGCACTACCACGAATACGGCTCGGGCAAGATCAAGGACGTCATCTCCGGCCTTCAGTACGAGCGGATGCTGAACGCCTCCGGTCCGTACGGCGGCCACGTCCACCGGCTCTCCAACGGCGAGGACCCGAAGACGGTGGTCTTCATCCAGTGCGTGGGCTCGCGGGACGAGTCGGTGGGCCGGCCCTACTGCTCCAGCGTGTGCTGCATGTACACGGCGAAGCAGGCGCTGCTGACCAAGGACCACTGCGGCATGGACACCGAGGTCTACGTCTTCTACATCGACATCCGCGCCACCGGCAAGGGCTACGAGGAGTTCATCAAGCGGGTCCAGACCGAGTTCGGCGTCAAGTACGTGCGGGGCCGGGTCTCCAAGCTCTACGAGGAGGACGGCAAGGTCATGGTGCGCGGCATCGGACACCCTGCTGGGCGAGCAGGTGGAGATCGCCGCCGACCTGGTGGTGCTGGCGAGCGGCATCACTGGCCGCCGACGGCGCCAAGGAGCTGGCCCAGAAGCTCAACATCAGCTACGACGAGTTCGGCTTCATCAAAGAAGGCCATCCCGAAGCTGCGCCCGGTCGAGACCAACACGGCCGGCGTCTTCCTGGCCGGCGCCTGCCAGGCGCCCAAGGACATCCCGGCCACGGTGGCCCAGGCCTCCGGCACGGCCTCCAAGGTCATCGGCCTGCTGGCCAAGGACAAGCTCAAGACCAGCCCGATGATCGCCGTCGTCGGCCAGAAGGACTGCGTGTCCTGCTGGAAGTGCATCGAGGTGTGCCCGTTCAGCGCTCCCGAGAAGCAGGAGGTGCGCCCGGGCGAGTTCAAGAGCCACGTGATCGAGACGGTCTGCCAGGGCTGCGGCGTATGCGTCGCCACCTGCCCGGTGAACTGCATCTCGCTCAAGGGATTCCCGACCGACGCCATCCTCGACCAGATCGAGGAAGTCCTCACTGGTCATAGAAAGGCGGTGAAGATGGCCGAAGCAACGACAACTCAAGCCAGCGGCGCCGCCTCCAGAGCGCCGCGCCCGGCGGCCGGCGCCGGCCGCCGCCGCGGCCGGCGACCGTCCGGTCAAGATCATCGGCATCGTCTGCAACTGGTGCAGCTACGCCGGCGCCGACACCGCCGGTGTGGGCCGCTTCAAGCAGCCGGCCAACCTCCGGCTGGTGCGCGTGCCCTGCACGGGCCGCATCGACCCGCTGTTCGCCCTCAAGGCCTTCGAGAAGGGGGCCGACGGCGTGCTCATCAGCGGCTGCCACCCCGGCGACTGCCACTACTCCGAAGGCAACTACTACGCCCGGCGCAAGTTCGAGCTGCTCGAGCGGATGATCCACCACCTGGGCATCCCCAAGGAGCGCTTCAAGTGGACCTGGGTCTCGGCTTCGGAAGGGCCAGCGCTGGCAGAAGGTGGTCACCGAGTTCGTGGCCGGGGTGGAGAAGCTCGGCCCTCGCGAGGGGAGGGCCCTGTGAGCCGGCAAGACCACATCCGCGAGTTCGCCGCCGCTGCGCTGCGGCGACGGCCGAGTGGACTACTTCATCGGCTGGAAGCAGGGCCACAACTCGTCCGAGGTCATCCCGGCCTTCGTGAAAGACCCGGCCGAGGTCGACCAGCTCGTCTGGAACCCGCTCTGCCACCACAACCTGGTGACCTTCCTCAAGCGCAACATGCCCGACCCGGCCGGCGCCAAGATCGGCGTCTGCGTCAAGGGCTGCGACAGCCGCACCCTGGTGGCGCTGCTCCAGGAAGAGCTGGTCGACAAGGACAAGCTCTACGTGGTGGGCGTGCCCTGCGACGGCATCGTCGACCGGCGCAAGCTGGAGAAGGAGTTCGCCGACGAGATCGTCGACATCGCCTTCTCCGGAACGGCAAGGTGGCCGTCACCACCCGGCAAGGGAGCGGGAAAGAATTCGCCAAAGACGCGGTGCTGCTCGATGTCTGCGGCCGCTGCCGCTACCCCAACCCCGTCTACGCGGACGACACCGCCGGTCCGCTGGTAGACGGAGCCCGATCGCAAGCACGCGGAGCCCGACTGGAGCGACATCGCCGACTACGAGAACCTCTCCGACGACGACAAGCAGGCCCTGCTGGAGCAGATCTACTCGACCTGCGTCCGCTGCTTCGCCTGCATCAACGTGTGCCCGGTGTGCTTCTGCTGGGACAAGTGCGTGAACCGCTCGCGCCAGCCCGAGCTGGTGAGCCAGAAGGTAGGGCCCAAGGAGAACCTGCTGTTCCAGATGGTGCACATGTTCCACGTGGCCGGCCGCTGCCCGTCGTGCGGCGCCTGCGACCGGGCCTGCCCGGTGGAGATCCCGCTCTACCTGCTGCACCGGAAGATGAACAAGGAGATCTACGACATGTTCGGATTCGAGCCGGGCACCAAGCTCGACGAGAAGCCGGTGTTCCAGGTGTTCGACCTCACCGACCAATTCGGCGACTGAAAGGAGGGACGATGGCGATCAAGTACTTGAGCGCAGATCAGCTGCCGGCCTTCCTGGGCTCTCTGGCCGAGAAGGCGCGCGTGGTGGCGCCGATCAAGACCGACGGCGTGGTGCAGTTCCAGCCCTGGGCGGCGGGCAAGGACGTGGAGCTCGACGTCCTGCTGGCCAAGCAGTCGCCCAAGGAGTACGTGTTCCTGCAGACCGAGACCTTTCTGAAGTTCGGGTACAGCATGGCCGCCGCCGCGGAGGACGCCGAGGGTGAAGCGGAGAAGGTTCCGAACCGGCGATCCCCTACGAGACGGTGGACGTCGAGGCTCTGAACGAGGCTCCGGCCCAGGTGATCTTCGGCCTGCGCCCCTGCGACGCCCGCGGCTTCGTGCAGATGGACAACGTGTTCGGCGGCTACGGCGGCTTCTACTTCGATCCGCTGTACAACGCGCGGCGCGAGGCGACCACCCTGCTGGCCGTCACCTGCCGCGACCCCCGGTCCACCTGCTTCTGCACGGCCATCGGCGGCTGCCCGGCCGGCCACGAGGGCGTCGACGCGCTCTTCACCCAGGTGGAGGGCGGCTTCGCGGTCGAGGCCTTCACCGAGAAGGGCGAGGCGGCGACTCGCGTTCGCCGGCCTTGGCGACGCCAGCGACGCCCAAGCGAGCGAAGCGGCCGAGGTGAAGCTGCAGGCCACCGGGAAGGTGGACGTGCCCTTCGCCCTCGAAGGCATCCGCGACAACCTGCACGACAACATCGGGGGCGAGGGCTGGCACGACCTGTGCATGCGCTGCATCTCCTGCGGCACCTGCACCTACGTGTGTCCCAACTGCTACTGCTTCTCCATCAACGACGAGCTGGTGGAGAGCACCGGCGAGCGCTACCGCGTCTGGGACAACTGCTTCAATCCCCTCTACACCGAGGAGACCTCGGGCCACAACCCGCGGGCGGCCAAGTCCAACCGGTTCCGCAACCGCTTCAGCCACAAGTTCTGGTACTACCCCGACAAGTACGACAGCCTGCTCTGCTCCGGCTGCGGCCGCTGCATCATGCACTGCCCGACGCGCATCGACATCCGCGAGGTGCTGCGGGTGATGGGGACGCCGGTCGGGACGGCTGCCGGCCCAGGCGATCGCCGCGCGCCGCGCCGCGGAGTGCCGGCCGCCGGTAGCGCCTAGCCGCGCCCGCCTCGGCCGACGGGAAGGAGGCGTAGATGGCTGACAACGGCAAGACCCGCCTCACCGCGGCCGACGTGGTCGCCGGCGCCAGCACGGCCCGCGCGGGCAAGCTGGGCGGCAACCCCTACCTGCCCGAGATCGCGACCGTCGATCGAGATCATCCAGGAGACCCCCAACATCAAGACCTTCCGCCTGCGGTTCGACGACCCCGCCGTGCAGGAGAGCTTCAGCTTCCTGCCCGGCCAGGTGGGCCAGCTGGGCATCTTCGGCGTGGGCGAGTCGACCTTCGCCATCACCTCCAAGCCCTCCGAGAAGGAGTTCATCCAGTTCTCGGTCATGAAGGCCGGCGAGGTCACCAAGGCCATCCACAACCTCTCCGAAGGCGACAAGGTGGGCATCCGCGCCCCCATGGGCTGCGGCTTCCCGGTGGAGGCCTGGAAGGGCAAGAAGATCCTCTACGTCATGGGCGGCATCGGCTCGGCCGCGCTCAAGGCCACCATCGAGTACACGCTGGAGCACCGCGCCGACTACGCCGGCATCACCATCCTCTACGGCGCCACCGCCCCGGAGAACTTCACCTACCAGGTACGACATCAGACGACTGGCAGAAGCGGGACGACTCGAACTCGTCCTCACCATCGACCGCGACTGTGACGGCTGGCAGTGCGACGTGGGCCTGGTGCCGCACGTGCTCGAGCGCATGAACCCCGATCCCGGCCAACACCATCGCCATCACCTGCGGTCCGCCCATCATGATCAAGTTCGCCCTCATGAGCTTCCAGAAGCTGGGCTTCACCGACGAGCAGACCTACACCACGCTCGAGAAGCGCATGAAGTGCGGCATCGGCATCTGCGGCCGCTGCAACGTGGGGCCCAAGTACGTGTGCGTGGACGGGCCGGTGTTCTCGCTGGCCGAGCTCAAGGAGCTGCCGGACGAGTTGTAGGAGAGCCGCACCTGCCCGATGGCGCCGCCGCGGGGCGCGAGGCTGACCGTGGGGCTCTGGGCAAGATCTTGTTCGTTTTCTGTGGGGGGCGCCGGAAGGCGCCCCTCTTGGTTCGATTCTGAGCGGGGACTAGCCCGCCAACACCTTGTCGGACTGCCGCTGAAGCCAACCTTTGTTCGTGAGCACATTGAAGGCCAACTCGATCTGCTCTTCTGAGAACTTGCGCTTGCGTTCATTCCAGGCATAGGTTCGCGTAATCACTGAATTCAGATCATCCGCCGAATCGCGAGTCGCCACCCAGTGGACCGTTGCTAGGAGTTCTAGGCCAAACGGCGACTCGAAGCCTTGGACAAGATCGGCGACTCGGTCGAACTTCGACCTGGTTTCTTCATCATCTTTAAGAGTCACCAGTGCATCTGAGACAGCTCCTGGGACGAGTTTTAGCTCGGTATTCGGAGCTTCATCACCCTGGACGAAGCCATCGACGAAGTACCCGTCGACTGCACGCAAGACGTGCCTCAGATTCTCAGCATACGGACCATAAAGGCCGGCCGCGAATCTGAGCCTGAGCGGCTGGGTCGCTTCCTGCATGAAGTAGAGGAGTTTGTGGACCTCAAGAAGCGAGACTGAAGGGTCCATCAACCCCGCGAGGTACCGGTCCATCAGGGCGACGAGAGTGGCTCTTCCGGCAGTCATCTCGGGAGGCTTGCCGTGCCGAGTAGCCGGCTGTTCTTCCACTGCGTGAGTGGGTTCGAACACGAGGATGTCCACATCTGGAAGTGAACCGAGGGAAGCCTCGATTCTTGCTCGCACCACACCCCAACTCAACCCGCCCAACCCGCTGCCTAGCGGAGGGAGCGCGATAGACCTGATGCCTCTTGTCCGAATCTCCGCGACGAGCGCGTCGAGTCCAACCTCGATGTCTTCGATGCGACTCTTGCCACGCCAATGTCGTTTCGTCGGGAAGTTGATGATGTAGCGCGGATTTGTGAGGAGTCCCGTCTCGAACACGAACATGCGCCCCGGCTGCACGCCGCCACGATTGCAGGCAGCAACGTAGGCTTTGAAGTTCTCGGGGAAGGTTTCCTTGAACTGGAGGGCCACGCCGCGCCCCATCACCCCGACACAGTTGACGGAGTTCACAAGCGCCTCGCTGTCTTCAGCGAGAAGGTTTCCTTGCTTGTATCGGATCATCCGCGCGCTCCTTTCGTCAATAGTACCAGTCGCGACGGACGGCTACTGACGGACGAAGGGCGGCCCCGGGGATCGCCAATCGGACCCGGTTCACTAGAGCGGCTGAATGCACGCCCACGACCTCCACGAGATCCCAAGGGAAGAACCTATCGACAAGGAACTCGGCCTGCTTGCCCTCCTTGATATCGGCATTGCGGAAGTCGGAAGCCACAACGGCGTCCGAGTTGATCTCGGCAAGATAATGAAGGCGGATGCGGAACTGAGCGTAGGCCGCTCCGGCATTCGACAGACTGAAGACCGAGCTGACTGCAGCTGTGTCGGCCCACCGGACTGCCTCATGCAGGTCGGCCTGCAAGTGAACAATCGGTTCTTGCCCTCCCCTGTACGTCAAGTCAGGGTGATTCCCGCACGAGATTACGTAGAGCATGATTGAGCGGGGGCAGAAGTAGAAGGGCACGAATTCTCCCACGGTCTTGCCGGGATGGCAGCTGACTGGCAGGTGGAGTCTTCGCTCCTTGAGCGAAGACATCCCGATCACTGACGTTGCGCCTCCATGCTGCAACATGTGCGAGTCCGAGAAGAGACCGTCGGCTGAGACAATGCCGGCGAGATTGTCGACATGCGTGATGTGATAGATCTTCGGTTTGTCTGGATGGTTGCTCACCGTCTCTCGGCTCACCTCCCCAAGGTCTTGGTTGACTATCCTAGGATACGAGATTAGCCGAACCTGCATGAAGGACCTTCGCAGTGGTTGTTCGGCCGGGCCAACACGACAACGCCAGCTCTTGGAGGGCGCAGCCGCCGTCTTCGGGGAAAGCGAACAGGGCAAGGAGGTTTTCGGAGAGTCCGCCCATCTTGATCAAGTGGTGCACGAGGCCGACCTTCAGGGGATGATTCTGATGCGCGGGTATGGACAGGCGCACGTCGCTGTGCTCCCTGCCGTAGATGTGGTGGCTTCCGCGAACACGAGAAGGACCCGGCCCTTGCTCTCGAGCGCCTTGGCAAGTTCGCGGCCGGATACGACCTTCATACCGCGATTTCCACGATCCGATCACGCTCGCCGGTTTTGACAGAACCGACGTCGACGGACAGGCAGCCTTCGACGGCCTCATAGATGTTCAGAAGCAACTGCTCGAAGGTCTCGCCCTGGGTGCAGCAACCGGGTATGGCCGGAACCTCGGCCCAGAAGCCGCCTTCTTCCGCCTCGTGGACCACTACCGTGAGCTTCATGCCTCTCCCTCCAGCGGCTCGAGCTGCGATAGTCACAGTATAGCCCGGCCCTCATTTCCCGAACCAACAGGCCCGTAACACCCTGAGGAAGAGCCGCACCTGCCCGAGGGCGCCGCGCGGGCGGTTGTGTCCTGCCGCGGTGAACGGTGCGACACCCGGGGCAAGTCAGCGATCCGGGGCGGCGACGTCGACTGTCGAGGTTTCGTTCAGGAATGATCGTTTCCTCTGGGGGCGCCGAAAGGCGCCCCCATCTCTGGGCCACTGGGTATCACTTTACAAGGGGCGAGTCGGCCGGCAAGCACGCTGTCAGCACAGTCCCCACATCTGTTACCATAAAAAAGGTTGGTTCCTGCCAATAATGAGGTAACTGTGCTGTCGTTGCTCGTAACATCCGCGGCGCGTCGCAAGCTTCTGGTGGGGTTCCTCACGCATCCTGGGGAGCGGTTCTACCTGTCTCAGCTCATCCGCGACCTGGAGATTACGTCGTCGGCGGCCCAGAAGGAACTCGCGCGCCTTACGGAAAGCGGGCTGCTCCTGAGCGAGCGCGAGGGTAATGTCCGCTTCTACACCGTGAACACGGCGCATCCGATCTACCGGGAGCTCAAGAGCATCGTATACAAGACGGAGGGGCTCGGCAGCGTGCTGATCGACTGTCTCCGGCAGGTTGCCGGCGTCACCGTGCTCTCAGCTACGGTTCGGTAGCTCGAAACACCGAAGACGCCATCTCCGACGTGGATCTGCTTGGATCGTCGACGTGGAGCCCGCGGCCTGGATGGCGTTCTGCAGGCCGACAATCTTGAGCGTGACGTCGACGCTACCATCGACTGTGGCGAGTGGCCGACCGCGTGAATCGGCGACAGGCTTCGACTCGAAGTGCTGAATGGACCGAAGATCTTCCTCATCGGAGATGAAGATGGGCTTCGATGAGTTGGTTGGGAGGCGGGTCATCGAACCCAGCGATGTAGAGCCCGCTGAGATAGCTGGGCTGATGCGGGTAGCCCAGAGAGACATCGTGACTGCCTCGAGTCTGGTGCAGACCGACCTCGACTGGGCATTCGCCGTAGCATACAACGCCATTCTGCAGAGTTCGGTGGCCTTCATCGCGAGTCACGGCTTCAGGCCGCACTCGCGCAACAAGCACTTCAACACCTTCCGCTTCATGTCCGCCGCGCTTCCCGATGAGAGCGACACCATTTCCCGGTTGCAGCGATTCCGAAAGAAGCGCCACGCGGCCGTGTACGAACAGCCGGGACTGATCAGCGCCCAGGAAGCACTGGACATCATCGAGTTCGCCGGACGCTACGTCGGGATGATCGAGGAACGGATGCCCCGAGAGGTGAGGGAGCGCCTGCGAGAGGGCTGACGCCGGATCAGCGCACAGCCAACAGAGGAGAAGCGCATGAAGTGCGGCATCGGCATCTGTGGCCAGGTGATGACCCGCGGTGAAGCACGCGACGTTCTAGGCCTACTCTACGGTGACAAGTGGCTCATCGCCTCTCTGCTCCATGGCTGCGGGCTGCGACTGCTGGAGTGCCTGCGGCTACGGATCAAGGACATCGATTTCTCATGGGGCGAGATCACGGTTCACGACGGCAAGGGCGGGAAGGACCGCGTGACCATGCTGCCCGCATCGCTTACCACTCCGCTGCAGGAGCACCTGCGCTTGGTCAAGATCACCCATGACGGCGATCTCGCCGATGGCTGGGGCCGCGTCGTTCTGCCGGCCGCGCTGGACCGGAAGCACCCGAACGCGCCGGCCGACTGGCGCCGGCAGTGGGTCTTTCCTCAAGCCACGCGGTGGAAGAACAGAAGTACAGGCGAAGAGGGAAGGCACCATGTTCACGAGACCCTGGTTCAGCGGGCGGTGAAGGAGGCCGTCGGCCGGGCGGGCATCGTCAAGCATGTGGGGTGCCATACCCTTCGGCATTCCTTCGCCACCCATCTGCTGGAGGCGGGCTACGACATCCGGACCATCCAGGAGCTCCTCGGTCACAACGATGTGCGTACCACCATGATCTACACCCATGTGCTCAACCGGGGCGGACAGGTTGTCCCTAGCCCGCTTGACGCTCTGTAGGGCTGCATATACAGTCTGCATATCCGCGACGCTCCGGGAGGCGTCTCAGACTCGCAAGGCTCTCGGCGAGGCATATCGGGGCCATCTTGAGTCTCGAAACTGGTGCTATACAGACAGCCCTATGCTGCGGCAGTTGGCTTGCGCAGAGTGGATAATCATTGTTAGCTTGCCAGAGCGCATCCTAAATATTCATGGTATAAGAAGAATCCTTCCGTATTTTGGTTCATCTTCAACCAGGTTGTTGACTATTATTCAGGAGAAAATACTATGAACACAGAAAAACTGACCACACCAATTGGCGATTTTGATTTTGTGCTGGATGGTTATCCCACCAAAGAGACCGCCCAAAAACTGTTCGATGCGCTTGATTTTCAGCGCGCCTGCCAGGCCTACCTTGACTTTATACCGGCAATGTCGATGTATTCATTGCTTGAGGGGCAGGAGAAAGGATTTGGGTGTAAGGAATGTTCCGACCTGGCTGTGGCCGCCGATTTGCTGGATGCGACACCCTATTTATTGACCGGCAATACAGAAAGCGTTTATTTTGCCGGTAATGTTGACCTCAAGAAAGATGGCCCAACGGTGGTTGAAATCCCCCCGCAGGTTTTGGGCATGGCCAACGATGCCTATTTCCGGTATATCATTGATTTTGGCATGGTGGGTCCGGATCAGGGGCAAGGGGGAAAATACCTGCTGCTGCCGCCGGATTATGAAGGCGAAGTTCCCGAAGGGTATTTCGTCGCTCGTTCGCGCACCTACAAAGTGTGGATCATGGCCCGTGCCAGCCAAAAAATCAGCGGTATGGGCGAGCAGGCCATCAAATGGTATGGCGAGCATTGCGCGGTGTACCCGTTAAAGGGTGGAACCAGAAAGCCCAATATCATCAACGTCAGCGGTTTATCGACAGATGGCACCCACCCCAATGATTTCCAATATTTTGTCAATCTCGACAAGATGATTCAATACGAACCCACAGAGGCGTTTGACAAGGAACAATTGGGGCTGTTAAGAGCACTTGGCATCGAGAAAGGCAAGCAGTTTGACCCCGATGAGCGCATGCGGAAGATTCTCGACACCGCCGCCAAAACGGGTTTTGGCATGGCCCGGGCGATTGCCTATCAATCGCGCGAACCGGAAGCGAAAGTGTACCCGGATCGGAATTGGGAATATATCTTTGTGGGCGGCAGCCATGAATTCTTGAAGAACGGCGTCCGCAACCTGGATGCCCGGACGCTCTTCCACTTCACCGCCATTTGTGTGACCCCGGCCATGGTCAACAAAATCGTGGGCGCCGGGTCTCAATACCTGTGTGCCTATGTCGATGGGGATGGCGATTATCTGGATGGCGGCCAAACCTACCAGCTCCACCTGCCACCGAATATCCCCATCAACAACTTCTGGTCGGTGACGTTATATGATCCCAAGACGCGCTCGCTGCTGCAAAACGGCATGCCCAAGCCCAGCGTCAATAGCTTTGACGGGCCTGAACAGAATGTTGACGGTTCCTACGATGTCTTCTTTGGTCCGGAAGCGCCCGCCAGCAAAGAAAAGAACTGGATCAAAACCGTTCCCGGTAAGGGTTGGTTCACCTATGTCCGCTTCTACGGCCCGCTGGAGGCTTTCTTCGATCAGACCTGGAAGCCGGACGATATTGTCAAGATTGGGTAGTTGAATACTTGGTTTTGGTAGACTATCTAATAAGCAAGCTAACCCAGGCTGTAGCTGACCGGGGCTTTGCCCCGCGGGTAGGCGGCGCGCTTTTCAGCAATTCAATTCAAGCAAAGTCGCATTTTAGCGTCAACCCGCCCCGGCAGCTAAGCCCCGTTCTCGACGGGCTTCTGGCGCGGAGCCCCATGTCGGGCTGCCGCGAAATGTACGACATGGTTAAACGGCCGCTCGACGGTGGATTTGCGCCACAACCGCGACGACGTCGTCTGGATCACGATGAATCCGAGCGTCGGACACGAGCAGTCAGGTCGTCGGCCCGCCCTGGTCATCTCGCCCGGCTCCTACAATGGCAAGGTCGGCCTCGCCATCCTTTGCCAATCACCTGGCAGAGAACGACGAACCGTACGCACGGATTCCGACGGGCTGCCGTCAGGGGTGGTGCCACGGATAGAAAGAGTCAGGACTAGAAGGCCCTAGGCGCGGAGTTCCTCTGCAAGGTGCCGCCCGACAGTACCGCAGCCGTCTTGCAGAGGTTGGAGAGGCTGGTGGCGCCGTAGCCTGGGCGCCCAACCATGGCTTCTATCTGACTCGCTTCGCTCGCAGTCAAGCCAAAAGACGCTAGGCTCCACCCTTGGGAGGTGGACGCGCGAGCAGTGGTTGTTGGAGACCCTTCCGACTTGATCTAGCGCTGGTATGACGTAGCATCATACCTGGAGGTACACTTATGGGACGCTCAAGGATAGCATCACCCTGGAGAGGTCTGTCCGGTGAGTGGAGGGATTGTGGATAAGCGTGTCACCATAATCGACGGCGTGGCAGTCGAGGATGCCGTGACGAGAAGCTGGCAACGGTCGCGCCATCGTCTCGCGCAGGAGGGCGCCAAACTCGACCCCGACCACGAGCGGGCCTTGGCCGAGGAGGGTATTGGAGGGGAGATGGTTCGAGTGGCCCGAATACTGAGGGGCGAGATCCGTTGGGCGGAAATAAAAAAGAAAAAAGAAAACGAGCAGTCGGGGAGGCGTCCCGTCCTCATACTGAGCGCCGATGTCTTCAACGAGCGCTCGGGCACGGTGATTGGCGTTGACCTGACCAGCCAGGCTCCCCGGGCCGGTTTTCCCTTGACCCTCGAGCTGGATTCCGCGAAGCTGCCGAAAGTATCCTGGGTGAAGATCAGCCAGATACGGACACTGTCCACGGAACGCATCGGCCGCAAGATCGGGGCGGTTTCCCCGGAGGAACTGACGCAGGTCATGGAGGGTCTCAACGAAATCCTGGGGGCCTGACAAGCCGTTCATCGGAATCCTTACTCAGCAGCTGAATTAACAGATTGGTCTTATGGGACGCTTCGGAACAAGTCGCTGCGCAAAGTCGCCGACAATCAATCTAGCGCTTTTGAGGGGGCTGTCGGGGACATCCCGATGAGTTCGCTACCGGCAGACTGAGGGATTCGCGGTCGGATCCGCGCAAAGATGGTGGCCAGGTTGGTCGCCAGTCTCCAACCAAGGTCGCGTCTTCGCCCCGGGGCGCTTCCGGAGACTCCGCGAAGCCCCATTCCTCCTCCATAGCGCTTGACGTATAACGCGGCACGTTATAGGATGACAACTTGATCAAGACGATCGCCGACGCCGAGACCGAAAAGGTGTTCCGTCGCGAGTTCTCGCAGAGGCTGCCCGGCGACATCCAATCGGTCGCATTGCGAAAGCTGCGGATGTTGACAACGCGCATCCGGTCAACGACTTCGCAGTCCCCCGGCCAACCGGCTTGAGAAGCTGACCGGACGGCGCGAAGGCCAATACAGCATCCGCATCAACGACCAATGGCGGGAGTGCTTCGCGTGGCACGCGGCGATCCGATCGACGTCCAGATCGTGGACTACCACTGAGAGAAGGGTGACCTTGGCCACAAAGAAACTCGTTGCCCGTCCACCCGGGCGAAGTGCTCTTGGAGGCGTTCCTCAAGCCCTCCGTGGTCAGCCAGACGGCTGCTCCACGGCGTGCCCCCGCGTCGGATCAACGAGATCGTTCTGGGCAAGCGTCGTGTGACGGCCGAGACTGCGCTCCGGCTTGCGCGCTATTTCGACACCACGCCGCAGTTCTGGCTGGGTCTCCAGGCCGACTACGACCTCGATGTTGCGGCGGACGCGCTCGGCGAACGCCTGGATCTTGAGGTTCAGGACACGGGCCGCGGTGATCTAGCCCAGGGGCCGGCGCGTTGGCTCTGATGATCGCATGGAGCCGCTCGCCTACGGCGCGATCCGATCCCGACATTGCGCCGATGTTCGCAAGTACCTCGGCCTCGCATGGAAGGCTTCCTCGAGCCGGCTTCCCGGCCTGCTTCGTCGACTCATCGCCTGCCTTGTTCGCGGCCACAGAGAGTCGCACCTAGCGTGTGTGGCCTGGGGGCTAACGCGCGGTCCGGCGCGAACCCTCGATTGGTTCGGCAACCGCATGACCTCGTGGCTGGTTCCGCCTACCCTAGCAACTGTCAGGCCGCACGGGCGAGGGTGACCGATGGTCACGGGCCATCATAACGGATCCGAGTCCACGAGTTCGCGCGTTAGAACCGCTTGTCCAATCTGCATCAATCGTACATACTAATACATACGATTCTGATGCAGGAGAAGAGACGTGAGAACAACATTGAACATCGACGAGGAACTCCTCGACCAGGCATCCAAGATGACCGGGGTACGTGAGAAGACGACGTTGGTCAGGCTCGGGCTGGAAGCGCTCATCGCACGCGAAAGCGCGAAGAAACTGGCCAAGCTGGGGGGCACGGAGAAGCAGCTGAAGGATGTGCCGAGGCCTCGAAACTCCTAGATGGTTCTGGGCGACTGATCGGTCTGGATTTCTCATTTGCCGAACAGGCCCATCAAGGAGCTGGCTGAGCTACTCAATGCCGGAGAGGTAGTCTGTCACCCATTTGTCATCGGCGAATTGGCCTGCGACAACCTCGCGAACAGAACCACCATCATCTCGCTGCTGGAAGCTCTGCCGCTGGCTTCTGCGGCGACCCCTGAGGAGGTACTGATCTTCATTGAAGCCCAGCACCTCATGGGCAAGGGATTGGGCTACATAGACGTTCACCTGCTCGCTGCCGCTCTTCTGAACGGGGTCTCTCTCTGGACTCTGGATCTGAGACTGGACAAAGCCGCCGGGCGGCTCGACTGCAGATACAGGTCTGCGGGGATCTGACCACGGCGAAATAGGCGTCCCGTCCGCCGTTCCACCTGCGATGGGTGTCACTGTTGGCATTGTGAGGGCCAGGACCGGAGACGTGCGTCTAGAGCCGTTCCCCCACATATCCAGCGCCTGAATCTACTCCGTATGAGATCGTCGACAAGGCAGGGCTCACCTACCCCAGATATGGGGAGTCAGTAGTGGTGCCGCAGCTGGGCGATCAAGAGGGAGTCGCCCTCCACCTTGTATACGATACGGTGCTCGTCAGTGATGCGGCGCGACCAGTAACCAGACAGCGAGTGCTTCAATGGCTCCGGTTTGCCCGGCCCCTCGAAGGGGCTGCGTTGAATCTCCTTGACGAGTGTGTTGATTCTCTCGACGATCTTGCGATCGGTCCTCTGCCAATAGAGGTAGTCATCCCAGGCGTGCGCTGAGAAGACGATCCTCACTCGGTAAGCTCCCTCTCAGTCCCTCCGCCGGCCTCCAGTTCCATGATCGATTCGAGCAGGCGGCGCGCGCTCTTGGGGCTGCGCAAAAGGTAGGATGTCTCTTCGAGGGCCTCGTAGTCATCAAGAGAGATCATCACCACAGACGACGACGCCTTGCGCGTGACGATGAGCGGCGCGTGATCCTCGCAAACGCGGTCCATCTCGCGGGCGAGATTGCTGCGAAGTCTCGTGTAAGGGATGGCGTCCATGCCTATCCTCCTCGCTATATGTACGGCTAATTGTACATGTGTGCGGCTGCTGAGACAAGAGCCTCGGCCCAAGCTGGCCACCCGCTCTGATCTCCTCGTCATAAGGGCGTTCGTCGAGACACGCCAGGATCGGCTCTCGTAATCGGTGACATGCGACCAACCGGCGTGGTGCGGCCGTGGTGCGAAGTCACGACGCCCCTCGAGTCCGCGGCGGAGTGCTTCCCCCGCGGTCCCGCGGCTCGTTTCCAAGGCGCTGCTTCATCGAGAGGCCTCGGTAGGTCGTCCGCCGGGCAACGGTCCGTCGGTTGCGGGCCCTGACCCTTAGCGAGCACGGCGTGTCACTTTGGACTCGATGAAGGCCGCCGTCAACACACGCTGCGGACCGCCGGACTTTGCGGAGATCCGGGACGTGCCGAAACCTCGGCCAGGCCGGGGCGAGGTCTTGGTCAAGGTCCCCCCGACGCGGGCGATGTTCCTGTTACCCGGCGCGTGTCCGGTCCACCAACATCAGACCAACGTCAGACCTGGGCCGCCTCTCGTCACTGCAAGATTGTTGTGTTGCATCGTTTCGAAGGTTTGGCCAGCGTATCTTTTAGGATACAATACGTATGATCGAGATCGGACAGACTATGGAATTCGTTAGGTGGTTTGAAGGGCTGACGGATCGTCAGACTCGGGCTTGCGTCCTGGCCCGTGTTCGCCGGCTATCGCTTGGCAACTTCGGCGACACGGTGCCGGTTGGGGAGGGAGTGCTCGAGTTGAGGATCCATCACGGGCCGGGATACCGTGTCTACCTCGCAAGGATGGAGGCGCGGGTGGTCGTTCTTCTTGCCGGTGGTGTCAAGCGAACACAAGACAAGGACATTCGAAAGGCCAAGGAACTGGCTAAGGGATTGTGAGGAGGGCACGATGGCGAGAACAAGAACTCGTCTCTGGGATGCAGCAGAGTACCTTGAAACGGACGAGGATATCTTGGCTTACCTGGACACGCGTTGGAAGAGGGTGACGCGGCTCTGTTCGCAGCTGCTTGAGGAGACGTCGCGCGGGCGAAAGGCATGCAAGAGATCGCTCGGGAAACAGGACTAGGACGCGAGAGCCTTTACAAGGCGCTTTCTCCGAACGGAAACCGGGAGTTTGCCACGGTCTTGAAGGGTGTTGCGTTCGCTCGGCCTGAGCTGTACGCGGGAGTCAGGTAGATCGCGTGGATCCGCCTTCTTACCAACGATCTAAAGGAGTGGCCACGAAAGAAAAGTCCTGCAAGATTCTGTACGGCCGAATGGAGCTTATTCGGTTTGAGGTATGTAGTAAGGTTAGGGGGTTTTCTCCGGGGTATCGACACGGACGTTCCCAGGGAGGCGGACCGGACCTGAACGTCGTCGACTCGTGTGGATCGGGCTCGAATACTTCGCGGACGGGCCGAACGCCGAGTTCTTTGCCGGAGCCATAGAGGCCACTGCGGAGCTTGCGGTGCCCACTATCAGCCGGTACGAGGTGTTCAAGCGCGTCCTCCAGCAACGGGGTGAGAGTGCGTCTCTACATTCGATCGCGATAAAGAAGCAGGGTCCATGCAATCTCGGACCTTGAAGAGCTGCTTTGCACTTCTCCCGAATCCCTAGATCGATAAGCGTTTGTGCGTCGGCCCCTGCGACGTCGGCCATGAATGAAGCAACGGTAAGTCGGGCGCCACGCCGCTGTTCGGCGCTGAGCCCCTCAGGAAGCTCGCTATCGACGACTTGAGTTGCCCGAATATCCTTTCATCGGTCACGCCGAAGTGCAGCATATTGGTTGGGCCGAAGAACACCAGTCTGCCATGCATCACGGACGCATACATGGCGTAGGCCATGCCGATGGCCTCATCTGGGTCCGGATGTCCGATCTCCTCCCGATGCGCGGCGAGCACCGCGGCCAGGGCGCGCCTACGCTCCTGGTTGATCTGCTCCCCTTTCCGGCGCATCACCGGATCGAAGGCCGATAGCATCATGAAGGCCCGGGACAACTCGCGTTCGCTCAGCACGTGCTCTACGAGGATGCCGAATCCGTGATCGACCGCTTCCTCCAGAGACTCCTCGACTTGCGCCTGGGCTTCCAGCGCGGCCAGGATGGACGGCTCCAGGCGGTCGTGTAGGCGCGCCTGGACCGTGTGCAGCAGTGCGGTCTTACCGGGGAAGCGGGAATAGAAGGCCCCGACGGAGAGGCCGGTGCGGTCGAGCACGCTCTGGATAGTGAACAGGTCCAGCTCTTCTTCGCGGAGCTGGTCCTCTGCCGCCGCCAGCATTCTCTCCAGAGACGCGTGCCCCGGTCTACGGCGAGGAGGGTGATATGTGCTCTGTTCTCGTTCCATGAGGCAAGTATAGACCATTCCAACCCGTTAGAAGAATCCTAGTTCTGTTATCCTTGCAATATGATAACAGAATCGTTATTCTGTCAGAGGAACGAGGGGAAAGCGGCTCTCTTCTATCCGGGCAGTGGAGCGAGCGCTCCGTTGACAAGATGAGGATCTGGAGGAGGACAAGGATGAAAAGATGCATAGCTCTACTGGCGATTATCGCAGTCGCGTCGGCCCTGGTGCTGGTAGCCTGCGGCTCGGAGCCGGAAGAGTCGACGACCACCGGAGCACCGACCACCGGGGCGCCCACTACCGCGGCGCCTACGACAGGGGCACCGACGACCCAGGCGCCGTCGGGCGAGAAGGAGGTCCTCGGGGTATGCCTGCCGGCTCTGGACAACCCCTTGATGATCGAGATCCAGGATACCTTCGTGAAAACTTCGGAGAGACGTATGACGTTCAGGTCTCCAGCGCCGACGGCAACCCCAACACCCAGGCCAGTCAGGTCGAGAACTACACTGCCATGGGAGCCAAGTTCATCTGCGTCATGGCCGTCGAGGCGACGAGCCTGCTGCCCAAGCTCGAAGCTGCCCGCGAAGCGGGAGTCCTCGTCATGGTGATCGGCGGTGAGCCCGGCGAGTCGGGCCGCGACGCGGTCATGAAGATGGACCAGTTCCTTGCCGGCGAATACTGCGCTTTCATGGGCAAGAGCTGGGTGGAGAAGACCTTCCCAGATGCCGCCCCGGGCTCGATCGAGACCGCGGTTCTCACGTCTTCACTGACCACCGAATCGGTGCAGCGCTCCAACGGCTTGCTGATGATCAGTGAGCCCTACCTGAAGAACTCCGAGGGGGCGTACATCGACGCGAGTGGGACGCCCATCTCGGATGCCAAAGGGGCGTACGTAGCTGGTAAGTCGGACGCCGATAGGGTGGCGAACCCAGTCTTCTGCCCGGCCGTCAAGATCGTCCAGACGCCGCCGGCCGAGATGTTCCAGGCCGGTCAGACCGCCATGCAGAACATCCTCACGACCAACCCGAACGTGCAGCTGGTCCTCGCCTATGCCTCCGACGGCGGCAATGGCGCCTCCCAGGCGATCATGGATGAATTCGGCAAGGGCTCCAGCAGTGTCGTGAAGGACCTGGCCAAGATGGCCGTCTTCGGCGTCGGGATGTTCGGCCCCGAGGGCGACGCGATAGTCGCGTCCGGCCAGGGCAAAGGGGTCTTCCGGGGCGCGATCGCGTTCGGAGGCGGTGATCTGCCCGGCAAGACCGTCGGTATCGCTACCCTGATGCTTAACGGCGATGACTACCCGGAAGTCACTTGGGACGAACTCGCGCTGGCAACCCTCGTCGACGGGAAGCTCGTTATGAAGCCCATGGCCAACTCCGGCGTGGTCGTCATCTCGGAGTGACCGAGCAGGGATGACCGCGGCGACCCGCGAATAGTGGCCTTGTAGGTCGAACCCCCTTACGGTCGGACCGCAGGGCGGGGGCCTCGGCGATCGTCGCCGAGCCGCCCCCGCCCTGGGTCCGGCTTGTCGGCCAAATCTTGGTGGATCGGGAGTATGGAAGAAGACTACATCGTCGAGTTGAAGGGCATATCCAAGCGCTTCGGCGGCATACACGCCCTCAAGGACGTCGACCTCGAACTGAGGCGCGGCGAGATCATGGGGATCGTCGGCGACAACGGTGCCGGCAAGTCCACCCTGATGAAGATCCTCTCCGGCGCCTACATCGCCGACGAGGGCGAGATCTGGGTGAACGGCAAGAAGGCCCACATCCGCGATCCGCAGGACTCGACCGACCTGGGGATCGGGATGATCTATCAGGACCTGGCTCTGTTCAACAACTTCGATGTGGCTAAGAACATCTTCGTCGGTAGGGAGTGCACCCGCGGCCCGTTCAACCTCGTGCTGGACAAGAAGCGGATGTACAAGCAGGCGGAGGACCTGATCCGGGAACTGAAGGTCGACATCAAGTCGCCGAGACAGACGGTGTTGACCATGTCCGGCGGTCAGCGCCAGATGGTGGCTTGCGCGCGCGCCATCGCGTTCGAATCGAAGATCCTCATCATGGACGAGCCCACAGCCGCCCTGGGAGTGACCGAGGCCAACAAGCTGCTCAGCCTCATAAGGAATCTGGCTGACGGCGGGCTTTCGATCCTCCTGATAACCCAGCGCATCCCCGACATACTGGCCATCGCCGACCGGGTCTTCGTGCTCAAGGGTGGCATGAGGCAGGGAGTCCTCAACGTCGGCGAGGTGTGTCTCGACGACGTCGTGACGATGATCGTCAAAGGTAAAGACCGTTCCGAGTCCGAGCCGCCGAACGTCGAGTACAAGTCGTTCGGGTGAGAGTGCGGTGAAAATGAATCAGGACCAGACTCCGGATCAGAAGAAGAACCCCTTCGCGCGGGCCGATCTAGGCGTGCTGAGGAAGTACGCGGTCTTCTTCGTCCTTCTCGGCTTGGTCGTGCTCTTTGCGATAGTCAACCCGCAGTTTCTCACTGTGCGCAACCTCACCAACATCGTCACCCAGAACACCTACTTCATCATCGTGGCTATCGGCCTTGCGTTCGTGCTCATCTCCGGAGGCATCGACCTCTCCGTCGGCTATCAGATGTCGCTGGTCGGCGTGATCATCGCCATGATGATGACGGAATATGGCCTGCCGGTATGGCTGGCGATCGTCACCGGCCTCGTTCTGGGAACGTTCTTGGGATTGATCAACGGGTTGATCGTGACTCGGATACGAACGTTCCCCCTGATCGTGACCCTGGCCACAGCCGTGATCTTCCAAGGCATCTCGTACATCGTGTCTCAGGCACGCACGTTCCGGGACTATCCGGAGTCGTTCCAGGCGATAACCAAGACCCGGATCTTCGGTATCCCGCTGGACGTGTACCTGACCATAGTCGTCGTGCTGGTAGCCTCCTTCATCTTCTACCAGACGAAGTGGGGCACGAGGGTGGTCGGGCTCGGAGGCAATGAGGAGGCCTTGCGGCTGTCCGGCGTCAACACCCGGCGCTTGAAGACCATCGTGTACACGACCTGCGGGTTCTTCACCGCCATCGCCACGATAGTCATGGTCTCCAAGGCCAACTCGATGCAATCGTCGTTCGGGCCGGGGACCGAGTTCACCGCTCTGACCGCGGCCATCGTCGGGGGCGTCAGCTTCCTCGGGGGCGAGGGGAACATACCCGCGCTGGTTGCCGGCGTGTTCGTACTGGCGGTGCTGGGCAACGGCATGCAGCTGGCCGGTTGGAGCACATATGCACAGTACATCGTCCGGGGCATCATCCTCCTGGCTGCTGTCGCCTTCGATGAGTACCAGAAGAACGCGAGACTCAAGACCAAGACGAGGTGATACCCCGTGGACCTCTCTGACAGACCTCCGTTGCCCTTGAGCGAAAGACCGCAGGGCCCGTCGTCCGGGGCCCCTCTTTTTGGGGGTCCGCTTCCCGGCGGCCGGCCGATGGGGCCGCCTCCCGAAGGCTTCCAGATACCGGAAGCGGACGTGTCCCACGTCCGCCGCAAGTGGCTGGACATTCCCTACGCGGGCCTCTCCCCGGCGCAGGCAGCTCGACCTCTATCTGCCCGAAGACCGGCGACGGGCCGTTCCCGGTCATCCTCCATATCCACGGGGGAGCCTTCGCCATCGGCGACAAGCGGGACATACACGTCGGCGTGTGGCTGCGCGGACTCGAGCGCGGCTATGCCGTGGCGGGCCTCGAACTATCGCCTGAGTGGAGAGGCGGTGTTTCCGGCCGGGCTGCAAGACGTCAAGGCTGCCATCCGCTGGCTGAGGGCGCATGCCGGGGACTACGGCCTAGACGCGGGTCGGATCGCCGCATGTGGGGGCTCATCGGGCGCCAACTACGCGGCGATGATGGGCGTGACCGCCGACGCCGACATCTTCGACGACCCGAGACTCGGCAACGCGGAGTGCTCCTCCGAGGTCAACGCCGTGGTCGATTGGTTCGGGCCCACCGACTTCCTCAAGATGGACGAACAGCTTGCCGAAAACGGCCTGGGCCCGAGTGATCACAGCCAGGCCGACTCTCCCGAATCGAGATACCTGGGCGCGCGGGTCACGGAGGTACCCGGAGAAGGTCCGGCTCGCCAGTCCAATGACGTACGTTCACGAGGGCATGGCCCCCATCCTCATCCAGCACGGGAGCGCGGACTGCCTGGTACCGGTGCAGCAGTCCCTCGAGTTCGCCCGCGTGATCGAAGAACGGGTCGGGCGCGACCGCTTCGAATTGGACATCTTCGAGGGCGCCGGCCATGACGACCCGGTATTCGAGACGCCGAAGAACCTGACCAGGGTGTTCGATTTTATCGACCGGCATCTGAAGTAGCGTCATCGCGAGGTGGCCGACGGGGAGGCTCTTTGCGGTAGCGTAAGCGAGTCTCGCAGTCGAGCCACGATGCTCGCGAACGCCATGGCGGGCGTGACCAACCCGTGTGGGGGCTTGGGCGTGGGTCGCGCGCGAAGCCTGCCCCATCTTCCCTTCATCCGCCCCCATCGCAGTAGACCTGCCCCTTCCTGAAAGTGAGACGTCATTCTTCTCAGAATGCAATCCAGTGATTTAAGAAGCGGGGCAAGCTGAGGGGATGGTATTGACCACTTTGCGTAAGCAGCGTTACAATCAGTGGGATGTCAGTCACTTGCCAGCGGCCAACACTCACTTGATCGGGGGAAGGATGAGGTATAGGGTCGGCGCAGATGTCGGCGGCACCTTCACTGACCTTGTAGCCATGGATGAAGAGGGCAGGGTCACTGTGGCCAAGGCCCCCACGACCCCGGAAGATCAATCTATAGGCGTTCACGACGCGATCAAGAAAGCCGGCATCGACCTGGGCGAGGTCGGCTTCTTCTCTCACGGCACCACGGTCGGGGTCAACGCGGTCATAGAGAACAAGGGCGCAAGGGTGGCCGTAGTCACGACCAAAGGCTTTCGGGACATCCTGGAGCTGCGGCGTGGCCAGAGAGTCATCGAGAACCCCGATGATATGTACAACTTGCAGATGGATCTGCCCCAGGACTACGTAGGAGGCTACGATCCGCTCGTCAAGCGGCCGCTGAGGTTCGAAGTCCCCGAAAGGCTCGATTTCCGCGGGAACGTCTTGACGCCCCTGGATGAAGAAGCGGTGAGACGGATAGCGAAGGAGATGCTGGGCCAGAGCGTAGAGGCGGTCGTCGTTTGTTACCTCTTCTCGTTCATGAACCCTTCGCACGAGCAGCGCACGGCGGAGATCATCCGCGAGATGCTGCCTGGAGTGGATCTTTCGGTCTCCAGCGAGATCCTGCCTATCATCCGCGAATACGAGCGGCTGAGCACGGCCACTGTGAACGCCTACGTCATGCCCATCATGCGGTCGTACTTGGGGAAACTGCGCGACACGCTCAAGGCCGGCGGCTTCCAGAAGGACTTCTACCTGATGCAGTCGAGCGGCGGCATCATGTCCGCGGAGGTCGCCGCCCACCGACCTGTCTACACTATCGATTCGGGTCCGGCGGGAGGCGTCACCGCCGCCGCCCAGCTGGGGATGTCGCTCGGATACCCCGACGTGATCTCTTTCGACATGGGGGGCACGACGGCCAAAGTCTGTGTCGTCCGCGACGGCACGCCTGAGGTGACCACACGGTTTTGGGTCGGGGGCAGATACTTCATCGGGGCGCCGGTCATGGACATGGTGGAGATCGGCGCTGGGGGCGGGAGTATCGCCTCGATCGACAAGGGCGGCGGGGTCCATGTGGGGCCGAGGAGCGCCGGCTCGGTCCCGGGACCGGTCTGCTATGCCAAGGGTGGCATGGAGCCGACGGTGACCGACGCGGACCTGGTCCTCGGCTATATCAACGCCGACTACTACCTTGGCGGCGACATGACCGTGGACGTCGAAGCTGCGAGGGCGGCCATCAAGGAGAAGATCGCCGACAAGCTTCGCATGAGCACGGCCGAGGCGGCACACGGCATATACCGGCTGGTGAACGCCAACATGATCGGGGCGACCAGGGTCACCACCATCCAGAGGGGTCACGACCCTCGGGACTTCAGCCTGGTGGTCTCCGGCGGGACGGCCGCCATCCATGCGATCCGCATGGCCCAGGAGCTGCGCATCCCGCGCGTGATAGTGCCTCTCAACGCAGGCGTGTTCTCCGCCGTGGGCCTGATCACCGCCGACGCCCGGTATGACGTCCACCGCTCGTACGTCGCGCGGGGCTCCCAGGCTGATCCCGAGCGCATGCAGACCATCTTCGAGGAGATCTCTCAGGAGGCCGTCTCGAAGATCGAGGAGCTGGGGTTCACTCCGGAGCAGATCGTCGATGCGCTATGAGATCGACATGCGCTACCTGGGGCAGGCGCACGAGGTACCGGTCGAGATCCCGAGTGAACTGGTGCGGGGGATGACCGGAGAGACCCTCAAGGAGCTCATTGACCTGTTCCATGAGAAGCATCTCCACCTGTTCGGGCACGCGTCACGGGATTCGGAGATCGAGTTCATGACTTTGACGGTAGCGGCCATCGGTCCCATGGACCGGGGGGAATTGTTGGAGATAGAGGCGGGCACGGCCGATGCGAGCTCCGCCTTCAAAGGCACGAGGAAGGTGTATTTCGAAGAAGCCGAGGGTTACATCGACTGCAACACATATGAGCGCTCAGGGCTGAAGGCGAACAACCTCATCACCGGTCCCGCGATCATCGAGCAGATGGATACCACCACGGTCATACCCCCGGGAGAAACGGCTGAGGTCGACAAATACGGGACCTTGATAGTGGAGCTGGCCACGAAGGCAGAGACCAACGACGCGCCCGCGGAGGTATGAAAGTGGCCGGAAAGACGGCAAATCAAGACGCCTTCACCCTCGGGGTCCTGCGCAGCCTGATGGAGTCGATCCCGTTGGAGATGGCCGAGGTGCTCAAACGTACCTCGTATCACCCCATTTTCAACGAGGTCCTCGATTTCTCCACGGCCCTGCTTGATAGCGAGGGGCGTCTCATCGCCTCCTCGATGGGGGTGGCGGTTCACCTGGGGGCGCTCGAGCTCAGCGCCAAGGCGATCGTCGGCCACTTCGGCAAGGAGAACCTGAAGAAGGGCGACGTGCTAATCCACAACAACCCCTTCCCCGGCGGCACGCACCTGCCGGACGTGGACGTGATAACGCCCGTCTATCACAGGGGCGAGTTGGTCGCCTACTCCGTGTCCCGAGGGCACCACGGCGACATCGGGGGCATGCATCCCGGCAGCTTCGCCGGGGACACCGTGAGCATCTTTCAGGAGGGGGTGCGCATACCGCCGATCAAGCTGTACGACCAGGGTGTCCTCAACGAGGGGGTGAAAGACCTCTTCCTGGCCAACGTCCGGGTGCCTCAGTTCTCGTGGGGCGATCTTCAAGCGCAGGTGGCCGGCTGCCGTCTGGGCGAGAGGCGCATCGAGGAGCTGTTCGAGAAACACGGCGCAGACTCCATGAGGGCGGCCATGGAGTGGGCCATGGACTACTCCGAGCAGCTGATGCGCGCCGAAATCGAGAGGATGCCCGACGGCACCTACACCTTCGAGGACTTCCTGGACAACGACGGCATCGACAAGGATCGGCCGGTCAAGATCCACGTGCGGGTCACCATTGAAGGCAGCGACATCACCATGGATTTCAGCGGCTCCGACGCTCAGGTGAAGGGACCTGCCAACTGCGTCCTCGGGGTCGTGTACTCGGCCACCTACTGCGCCATGTTCAACTTGACCGATCCCGCTATCCCCAAGAACCACGGCTGCTACCGTCCTATCACCATCATCGCCCCTGAGGGCCGGGTAGTGAACGCCAGATTCCCGGCGCCGGTGGTGAGCGGCAACACCGAGACCTCGTTGCGGATAATCGACACCATCAGCGGGGCTCTGGCCCGGGTCATCCCCGAGAGAGTGATCGGGGCGGATTCGGGCACGGCGACGGCTCACATCGCCGGCGGCTTCGATCCGAGAACGGGCGATTACTACGCCTGGTATCTGGGCTCCGATCCTACCGCCTGGGGCGCGCGGGCGACCAAGGACGGCTTCGAGCTGGCCGGGGGGCCGCGCATCGGCGGTAGCGTCTCGCAGGTGGCCATGGAGGTGTTCGAGACCAGGTATCCCTTCTTGGTGGAGGAGTACTCCTTCTATCCCGATTCGGGCGGACCGGGCAGGTTCCGGGGCGGCATGTCGGGGGTGACCATCATGCGGCCGGTGGATCACGAGTGTGAGGTAGGCGGGTGTAACGATCGCTGCGTCATCCCGCCGTACGGCATCTTCGGCGGCATGCCGGGGCTGCACGGTGAGAACAAGATCATCCACGTTGATGGCAGTGAGACCCCCATCGACAGGGCCGGCGGCGAGATCGCTCGGGACGGCGACATCCTGTACTTCAGGGCTCCGGGAGGGGGCGGTTACGGCGATCCTCTCGACCGTGATCTCGACTACCTGCAGCACGACATGGATATCGGCCTCGTGTCCAAGGAGAGCGCCTGTAGAGACTATGGTGCCGTTCTCGACGAGGCCACAGGAGCGATTGACCGCCAGGCTACTGAAGCAAACCGCGCCAAGCTCAAAGGAGAGTGGAACCGCGACCGGATCTTCATCGACCAGAAGACGAAGCCGTTCGCCCGGGAGGCATTCCGCATCGTGGAGATCGACGAGCAGATACCGTGACGGGAGCGCACATGAAGAAGAAGACCTATCCCCTGTACTACGCCGGCCAGAAGCAGAAGTTCGCCCGCTCGGTGGTCATTGGCGACCTCGTCTTCCTCTCCGGCATGAGTGGCCGCACCATGGAGACCGGCGACGTCTCCTCCGACGACGTCAAGGAGCAGATGATCGTTGCTCTCGACAAGGTCCGCGCCGCCCTGGAAGAAGCCGGCAGCTCGATGGACCACATCGTCAAGACCGTGATCTATCTCAAGGACGTCAAGGACTACGATCTCATGCGGGCCACGGAGTGGGAGTACTACCGGAAGTACGCCCCCGGCTTGATCGAAGAGCCTCCGGCCAGCACCTTCATGCAGCCTGCGTCGCTGGCGCGGCCGAGCATGCTGGTCGAGATCGACGTCGTTGCCTGTCTTAAAGACTGAAGGAGGCTTCTCAGTGAAACTGTACGTTCTCGACTGCGGCCAGATCTGGGTGGAGGAAGCGTTCCTCTGGCACTTCGGCACCCAGGACTGTACCGGCAAGGACTACTGCGCGTCGCCCTTTCCCATCCGCAATGTCCAGTGGTACATCGACCACCCCAAAGGCAAGATCCTCTTCGACCTGGGGTTCCAGTACGACTTCTTCAAGAAGTTCGTCGGCTTCCCCCATCGGACCGGCCCCGAAGGCACCCACGTCAAGCAGGCGCCCGACCAGAATCCCATCGCGCAGTTGGCCAAGATCGGGGTCAAGCCCGAGGACATCGACTACGTGGTCATCTCCCATCTCATGAGCGAGCACGCGGGCTACCTGCCGCATTTCGCCGGCACCAAGGCCAAGATCGTGGTGCAGGAGGACGAGCAGGAATACGCCACCCGCATCGGGGTGCCGCCCCGCCCCGGGGACGAGCCGGCGGTAGAGCAGTTCCACTCCTGGATGTACGTACGCGAACTGTTTGAAGTGCCCGGTCTCGACTACATGTACATCAAAGGGGACTACGAGTTGGTGGGCAAGGACGTGGAGATCCTTTCTCTCCCCGGCCACACCCCCGGCTTCCAGAACATGATGGTTCGCCTGCCGAAGACCGGCCCGGTGTTCCTCTCGGCCTGCGAGCACCGCGGGATGTACTACGACATCCCTGTCAACGGCTATGCGCCGGGGATTCCGCATGCCTTCACCTGGTCGGCCGCCGGAGAGTTGCACAGCTTCAAACGGGTCCGGGACCTGGTGGAGAAAGAAGAGGGCCAGATCTTCTTCGGTCATGACCAGGAGCAGTTCCTTACCTTGAAATCCGCGCCGGAGTGCTACGAGTGAGCACCAGCCGACCGTCACGAGGGGAGGGTGATTGGGCAGTCGACATGGGAACGGGCAACGAGAAAGGAGCAGGAAGTGAGCAACGGAGGGGGAGGATCGAACGACGTGAAAGATGACACTGGGAAAGCGGCGGACGCCGGGATCAGCCGGCGGGAGTTTCTCAAGATCGCAGGGGTTGCCGGCGCCGCTGTAGGGCTGAGTGCCGGCCTGGGCGGGCTGCTCGCCGCCTGCGGAGAAGAGGAGACCACTACAACATCCGGGGCGGTGACAACTCAGGCGACGACCGCGACCACGGCGGCGGCCAGCACGACCACAGTGAGCGTCGCGGCGGAGATGGGGCGCGAGATCAAGGTAGGCTGCGTGATGCCCAAGACAGGCCCCCTGGCGGCCTTCGGTCCGGCGGACGAATGGGCCGCCGGGTTGACGGCCGAGGTGGTAGGGGACGGGATCATCCTTGGTGACGGTAAGAAGCACCCGATCACTTTTGTGCTGAGAGACTGCCAATCCGACTCCAACAGAGCTGCCCAGATAGCGGGCGACCTCATCAACAACGACAAGGTCGACATACTCTTGGGCTCGGTGACTCCCGACGTCACGAACCCGGCTGCGGATCAGGCCGAGGCCATGGAGACACCTTTCCTTACCAGCTACGCTCCGTGGCAGGCCTTCGTGTTCGGGCGGGGGGCGGATCTGAACACCGCTTTCAAGTGGACCTTCGCCCATTCGATGGGCACGGAGCAGATGGGATACAGCATCATCGGGGCCGTAGATCAGATTCCCAACAACAAGATGGTTGCACTTATCACCATGAACAATCCCGACGGCAATGCCTGGCTGGACGAGCAATTCGGGACCCCGGTAGCCCTGCGAGAATATGGCTACGAGTTGGTCGCCACCGCCCAGTTCAACCTGGGCTCCGAAGACTTCACCAAGGAGATCGCCACTTTCAAGAAGGCGGGCGCCGACGTACTGATCGCCGCAATGCAACCGCCGGATTTCACCAATTTCTGGAAGCAATCGATGCAGCAGGGGTTCACTCCCAAGATACCGAGTGGAGGGCTGGGTATCACGATGCCCCCGGGTGTGAGCGGCATCGGCCCGCAGGCCGTCGGCCTGATCATCGAGCACGGGTGGACTCGGGACTATCTCTACATCGATCCTCTCACCGGGATGAATTGCCCGCAGTTGGCTGAGCGATGGGAGAAAGACACCGGCCTCCAAGAGCAATTGTCCATCGGCTTCCTGGACAAGTTCGCGTGGACCATCGACGTCCTCAAGCGCACCAAGGACCCGGACGACAAGGAGACGATCCTCGAGGCCATCAAGACTACGAAGATGGAAAGCATAACGGGTCCCATCGACTTCACCGCCCCGATCGACGCCGATCCGACCACAACGGACAGCTTCCGGCCGCATCCCAATGTCTCGAAGCCTGTGTGGACCGGTGCGCAATGGATCAAAGGGACGAAATACCCGGTCGACGCGGCGACTGTCAACAACGTATTGGCGCCGACGGTTCCGACGGTTCCGACGGTCCCGTACGTGTACTCGTGAGTCAATCAGTAGATACCTGACCCCGTTGAAGGGCCGCTCCGCAGTCTAAGGACGGTTGCGGAGCGGCCCAAGAGTTCCGAAAGCGGGACGTCGAGAGAAGGGTGGAATGCATGCATCGAGTGCTTTTGCCGTTTGAGTTCGCCGAGCCCGCAACGGTGGGCGAAGTGAGTTGAGCTGGTCGACGGTCGAAAAGCCAGGGTGCTTGCCGGGGGCGTGGATCTGGTTTTGAAGATGAGGCTGCGTGAGATCCTGCCGGAGAAGGTGGTCAGCCTTCAGAAGGTGTCCGGCCTGGACTACGTACAAGGGAACGGGTCTGGGTTGAGATTCGGCCCTCTGGCGAGCCTGAGGCAGATCGAGCTGTCGTCGGTCGTGCGCGAGGGTTGGCCCCTTCTGGCCGAGGCCTTGGGCTCGATCGTCTCCGTGCAGACCAAGGTCATGGGCACGGCCGTCGGCAATCTCTGTGTGGGCACTCCTGCATCCGACGTGGCTCCCGCACTCTATGCCCTGGGGGCCAGAGTGAGAGATCACGGGAGTCGATGCCGTACGGGAGATCCCCATCGAGGAGTTCTTCGTCGACGTGGGCAAGACGGCAGTCGGCCCCCACGAGATCGTCACCGAGATCTTCATACCGAGACCACCGGCAGGGTCCAGCGGGGCCTATGTGAAGCTGTCGAAGACCTCGGAGGACATCGCCAAGGTGAACGCCGCCGTTGCGCTGACGATCGCAGACGGCGTGTTCACGGACGCGAAGATCGCTCTTGGCTCCGTGGCCCCGACCCCGATCCGAGCAATGGAGGCCGAGCAGTTGCTGCGAGGCAGGGGAATGAGCGCCGGGGCGATCGCGGAGGCGGCGGAAGCGGCTGCTGAAGCCGCCACGCCGATATCCGACGTTCGCTCGACCGCGGCGTATCGCAAGGAGATGGTCAGGGTCTTGGTCAGAGACGCGCTCGACAAGGCAGTCTCGAGGGCTGTCGGCAGGAGGGGGGAGATCATGACTAAGCAGATTGCAGCCTTCACGGTGAACGGCGGCGAATACGAGGTCATCATCGAGCCCCACATGCTCCTGATCGACGTGCTGAGGGACAAGCTGGGCCTCACGGGGACGAAGTATGCCTGCGGCGCCGGCGACTGCGGCGCCTGCACGGTCTTGATCGACGGCAAACCCTCGTTCTCCTGTCTGACTCTGGCGGTCACCGCTGTTGGCAAGAGCATCACGACCATCGAAGGACTGGCCGACGGGGCCGAGCTGCATCCGATACAGCAGGCCTTCGTGGATAAGGGCGCGATCCAGTGCGGTTTCTGCACGCCGGGCATGATCCTCTCGACGAAGGCGCTGCTCGACGAGAACCCGGCGCCAACGCGCGACGAGATCAAGAGCGCTCTGGCCGGCAACCTTTGCCGGTGCACGGGCTACGTGAAGATCATCGACGCGGTCGAGGTCGCGGCCGGAATGATGAGAAACGGGGGTCAAGGATCATGACCGAGAGTCTTCACTACGTCGGAAAGAGACTGACGCGGCCGGATGTCGCGGCCAAGGCGACCGGTGCCGCCATGTATGGAGCAGACCTGGCGCTTCCGGGCATGCTTATCGGGAGGATCCTGGCCAGCCCCCATGCGCACGCGAACATCGTCAGCATCGACACCTCCAGGGCCAGGGCCCTTCCGGGGGTCGCGGCCGTGATCACCCACGCAGACGTACCCAAGCGGAACTTCACTCGATCGGTGATGGCGGAAGGCATGCCTCCGTTCGCCTACGAAGGAGAGAATCAGGACCAGTTCATTCTCTCGGAGAAGGCGCGCTATGTGGGCGACTGGATCGCCGCCGTTGCCGCTGTTGACATCTACACCGCTGAAAAGGCGCTGGATCTCATCGAGGTTGTGTACGAACCCCTGCCCGCGGTGTTCGACCCCGAGGAGGCCTTGAAGCCGGGCGCGCCGGTGATCCACGATCGGTGGCAGGGTAACGTGGCTGCCGTCATAGAGCATCCTTTCACTCGGGGTGACCTGGAGAAGGCCCTGGCGGAATCCGATCACGTGGTCGAGTTCAGTGGCCGAAACTCCCGGCAGAAACAGGCTCACATGGAACCCGATGTGGCTCTGGCCCGCTGGGATGAAGAGGGAAGGCTCACCATCTGGTCTCCCAACCAAAACCCCCATCTGGCTAAGAAGACCATGGCTCGTAGAGTATTCGGCATCGGAGAGGGCAAAGTACGCTGGATCTCCACCATCGTGGGGGGCGGTTTCGGAGCCAGGATGAGCTTCGGCGTCGAGCCCGTGTGCGCGCTCCTGGCCAAGGTCACGGGCAAACCGGTCAAGGTGGTCGTCACCAGAGAAGAGGACTTCTCGGGATACAACAGCCGGACCGAACAGCGTCAGACGATACGACTGGGCGTGACCAAAGACGGCACGGTGACGGCCATCGAGCAGACCATCCTGTCGGATTCCGGCGCTTACTTCTCTCACAGCGGCTCGATCTCGGCCGTCAACATGCAGGCGACTCTGGGCCTGCTGCGGTCCCCGGTCGTCGCCGGCAAGGCCACCGTCGCCTACTCGAACAACCCCACGTCGAGCGGCATGAGGGGGTACGGGAACCCCGAAGGCTCCTTCGTCCTTCAGCAGGCCATCGACATGGCCGCTGAAAAGTGCGGGATGGACCCGGTCGAGTTCCGGTTGAAGAACGCGAGGGGGGTCGGCGAGCCCAGCATGTGGGAGCCCGTGGTCCTGGATAGCTGCAACCTGGACCGGTGCATCAAAGTAGGCGCGGAAAGGATCGGTTGGAAAGACAAGTGGCAGGGCTGGGGGAAGAAGAAGGAAGGGCGCTTCAGGCGCGGCGTTGGCATGTCCATCATGACGCATGCCAGCGGCGCGGGCGGCTTTCTGCTCGAACACTCCAACGCCATCCTCAAGCTCCATGAAGACGGATCCGCTCAACTCACGGTGAGTCCCTGCGAAATGGGCCAAGGGATCCTGGGGGTTCTCGCTCAGATCGCCGCGGAGGCCGCGGGACTGAGGTATGAGGATATCCACGTCATGAGCGGAGATACCGACATCACCCTGTTCGACATCGGTTCCCATGCCAGCCGGTCCACGTATGTCGTCGGGAACGCGGTGGTGGACGCCGGTCTCAAGGTCAAGGAGATCCTGCTGGCACGGGCAGCCAAACGGCTGGACACGACCGCAGGCGAGTTGGAGGTCGAAGACGGTCAGGTCTACCTGAAGGCGGACCCGGCGAGAGCGGTCAGCGTGGCCGAGCTATCCCACGATGCCATATATGAGTACGGCACCGACGGGCAGCACATCACGGCCACGGGCACGTACCAATCGGTCACGCATTGCCCGAATTTCCAGGCAGGTTTCGTCGAGGTAGAGGTGGATACCGAGACCGGCGTGATCAAGGTCCTTCGCTTCGTGATCGCCCATGACATCGGCAGGGCCATCAATCCTCAGAACGTCGAAGGGTGTTTGCAGGGTGGGGCCGCTCAGGGGGTCGGCTACGCCTTGAGCGAGGATCTGGTGATAGATGACAAGACCGGGAAGGTCGTGAGCGACAGCTTCGCCACCTACAAGATGCTCTCGACGCTCGACATGCCGGAGGTGGAGATCATCCTCGTTGAGGAACCCGCCCCCACAGGTCCCTTCGGGGCCAAAGGTGTGGGCGAGCCGGGGATGACCAACGTGGCTCCGGCGATCGCGAACGCCCTCTATGACGCGGTCGGCATCAGGATCCATTCCCTGCCCATGACGCCCGAGAAAGTCCTCGAAGCCCTACAGAGCAAGAGGACGTGACCGGATCCCCATGAAGACCACGAAATACCCCGCCAGATACCCGGTGAAGGTGCGCTTCAGCCGTTCGGTCGTCGTAGGTGACTATGTGTTCGTGTCGGGATGCAGTGGTCAGACTCTCGAGACCTTCCACGCCTCTTCGGATGATGTAGCAGAACAGACGGAGGTCGCTCTCGACAAGGTCAGGGGAGCGATCGAGGAAGCTGGGGCCTCCCTGAACGACCTGGTCAAGAGTGTCATCTATCTCACCCGGATAGAGGACCAGCGGGAGGTGGAAGACAGGATTCAGGACTACTACCGGAGGTACGCGCCTGGTCTGATAGAGGAGCCGCCGGCCGAGACCCTGGTCTGCGTTCCGGGGCTGCACGAACCGGATCTGTTGGTAGAGATCGACAGCGTTGCCGTGATTCCGGATGCAACGCCGCGAATGAAGAACACTAAGGAGTCCAAATGAGGATTATCGACCCCCATCTCCATCTTGACCGCATGAAGGGCAAGGATGTAGAGACCCTTTCCATTGCCGGAGTCGAGGGCGCGGTCCTTCCGACACCCCACATGCTGCAGTGGATGGTCTCCGCGGAGACGCTCTTCAGAATGTGGCGCATGTTCCTCGACTTCGAAGTCAAGCATTCCGAGTCACTGGGTATCAAGGTCTTCGTGACCCTCAGCGTTCCCTTCTACGGACTGGATACCGAGTCGGTGGCCGAGGCCCTGAAGCAGATGCCGGAATACCTCGATCATCCCTCCGTCGTGGGATTGGGGGAGATCGGCATGGATGCCGGGATCGCGGATGAAGAGAAACTGTTCCGCAGTCAGCTGGCCATCGCCAAGGAACACAACAAGCCGGTCATCGTTCACACTCCTACGCCCCTGGAGCCCCAAGCGGTGGACGTCTGCCGCCAGATCATCAAGGTCATCGAGAGCGAGCGTTTTCCTATGGATAGGGTGGTGTTCGATCACACCGGCAAAGAGAGTCTCAAGGATCGTTTAGATACCGGAGCCATGGTCGGGCTGAGTCTTTGCTACGACAAGCTGCGGCCGGAAGATGCAGCCGAGATAGTGGCGGAGAATCCGGAGTACCGGAGCCAGCTCCTCGTCAACTCCGAGTTCGGTTACGCGGGAGAAGGGTATTTCTCCGTGCCTCGCTCGGTCCTTTCCATGCGCAGGCTGGGACTCAAGCGAGACGTGATCGAGGGCGTCACCTGGGACAACCCGAAGAGGTTCTTCGACCTTGCCATCGACTGACGCACATCCGGTTCACCCCCTCATAAGGAAGTAGCACGGCATGATCCAGGTATTGGCCAAAGGACTGGAGGTGATCTCACTATTCGATGTGCTCCGCCCGGAGTGGACGATCGAGGAGATCTCTGAGGCGACCGGCTTCCCCAGGATGACCGTGTATCGTCTCGTCAAAACCATGGAGAGCTTGGGCTTCCTCGTCTGCGATCCGACGAATCGGTATCACTTGGGTCCGGGCCTCATGGCGGCGGGTCGCCAGTTGTCGGAGCGCTATGCCGATCTGGTCAAGGTCGCCCGCCCGTACATCGAGGACCTTGCCTCGCAGACGCAGGAGATGGTGACCCTTGCGGTGGAAGTCGACGGAGTTCCGGTGGAGGTCGATGAGATCTTCACCTCCCGGCCCTTCACGCGACCGCACGCCATCGGCCGGGTCTTTGGTTATACGAACACCGCTCACGGGAAGGTCTTCATGGCCAGCAAGTCGCCCGCCGAGCGCGAGAAGATCCGGTTTGAGGTGACGACCCCGCAATCTAACGTCGATCCCGAGGTCTTGTCCGCAGAGTTGGAGCGGGTAACGCAAGAAGGAGTCGCCTTACAATTACCAGGAGCGAGACATAGGGATATGCGCCGTCGCTGCTCCGGTCCGCGACCAAGCCGGGAAGGTCGTGGCTTGTATCGCCGTGCTGGCGCCTCCCGGCCGGTTCGGGGTGGAGCAGCGAGGATCACATGCCGAGGCGGTCAAAGCCACGGCCGCATCGCTATCGGCTTTCCTCGGGTACCTCGCCACCCGCCCGGAGGGTTGAACATTCACGCCCGGAGGCCACTAGGCCCTGGCAGATACGCACTCCTTCCGACGCGTCCGTGCTCCACGAGTCGGCTCCACAGTACTGGCATATCCGGCCATCGATGATCGCTCCGCCCAGGACGACCGGAGGGCGATAGCCGAGTTCCGCCTCGTGAGCCCGTAGGAGCGCCACTGTCCCCTTCATACTCTCGAACGCGACCATTATCAGCCCCGACAGGCAGACCACCTCGGGTCGGGACCGCATGACCTCCTCAAGGAACCTCTCGGGAGCCACGTCGACACCAAGATCGATGACGTTGAAGCCGGAGCTTCGGAGCGAGGTGCCGAAGAGGTTCTTTCCGATGTCGTGGATGTCGCCGGCCACAGTCCCAAGAACGATTTTTCCCGACGACTCCCCCGGAGGGGTCAGCTGGTATTGCGGCTGCACCAGGTCGATCACTTCTTTGAAGATCTCGCCTGCCATGATGAGGCCTGAGATGTAGTACTCCTGCCGCTCGTATCGCTCCCCGACCACCTTCAGCGCCTGCTGGCAGGTATTCAGGATCGACAGCGGCGTCACCCCGCCCTCGGCCAAGAGCTCTCGCGTAAGCTCAAGGGTGCGGCCTTCATCCAACTCGATCAGGGCCGTTCGCAGTTTCTCGAGGGTCGCCAGTGGTTCCTACCTCCGTCCCTATCCTATTCCGGTCCCAAGCGCGCCCTGAGCCGGAACAGCTCCGCGCGCATGATGAACCAGCCCCAGCTGACCGGAGTGCGGTCGCTCTGCTGGAAGACATGCTCCAGACGCAACGCCAAGGCCCCCTCGGATTCCCCGAGAGCCTGGGCGCTCTCACCGTCGAGGTTCACCGCCGTCAGAGTGAGCTCGCCCAACGGGAATCTGTGCGCTCTGCCGGAGTCCAAGAACGCATGGAGAGAAGTCAGCTGCAGTTGGGATTCCACAAGCGGGCGGCGCGGGTCGTAGACGATGTACTCCGTGTGGTACATCGCCGGGTTGCCGTCGTAGAGCACCAGGCGCCGCAAGAATATGACGCGTTCACCCGGCTCCACGCCGAGCATGGCCGCGACTCTCTCGTCCGCCCTGCTCATCGAGGCCGAAAGCAGGCGGATCTCTGCCGATTCGTCCAGCCAATCCCCGGTGAGCGAGTCCAGCCTGAAGACCGAGTCGCTCAGATCGATAGAACGCGCGAACGTGCCCCGCCCTCGCATGCCGGAAACCAGTCCCTGGTCCTGGAGGATCGTAAGCGCCCTGCGCACGGTCATCGGACTCACCCTGAACTCGGTGCAGAATTCGGACCCAGAAGGGAGACGGCTGCCCGCGGGATAGACGCCAGAAGTGACCCGGTCGGCCAGGGTCTCGGCGATCTGAAGGTAAGCGGGCGATCTCGTCTCCTCAACCCGGCCCGGAGGCGAGCCCTCCCGCGAGTCCCGATCTGTCAGCGCTTGTAGGTTCATCCCGGACGTTCCCAACACGCGAAATGGCTTAGCGTCGGATGCCGATCAAGGGACGGATAGATACAGTATTTACGCTCCATACGCCTGCACAACTCTCTAGCTATTTCCTTGCCAATACCATACCATATTGTCTATACAGGTGGATTGCATTGCTTCCCACAGTTTAGTAGAATTGGGACGCGATTGGACCACGGTGCTTTGTGGACGAAAGGAGCCCAGATGGCCCACGAACTGATCGAAGCCATGGCCAACATGAAGGAGCAAGAAGCCCTTAAGATCGTGGACGACATGCTGGCCCAGGGAGAGGACCCCGGCAAGATCTTAGATCTCTCTTCAGAAGCCATGCAGGTGGTGGGGGAACGCTACCAGGAAGGCACCTACTTCCTGCCCGAGCTCATCATGAGTGGCGAGATGCTCCGTAAGATAGGCGAAGTCTTAAAGCCTCACTTGGCCGCCCGCACCCAGGACTCCAAGAAACTGGGCCGCGTGGTCTTAGGTACGGTGCGGGGCGACATCCACGACATCGGCAAAGACATCGTGGGCTTCATGCTGGAAGTGAACGGCTTCGAGGTCTATGACTTAGGTATCGACCAGCCCGAAGAGAACTTCGTACGAGCCGTGAAAGAACATAGCCCCAGGTCCTGGCCCTCTCCGGTTTCTTAAGTGTGGCCTTTGACTCCATGAAGTCCACCATCGAAGAGATGGAAAGGCCGGACTGCGTAAAGACCTCAAGGTCATCATCGGCGGGGGGCAGATGGACGACACCGTGCGCCGCTACACCGGGGCCGATGCCTACGGAGACGACGCCATGGCTGCTGTGGCCTTCGCCAAGGAAGCGGTGGGGGTGGCGTGATGGCCGAGAAACCCTGGGCCGATATGACCCCGGAGGAACGCCGCGGCCTGGAGCATCGAGCGCTGGCAGAACCCGGGCGTCCCCTTTGCCAGCCCGGAAGCCGAAGCCGACTACCAAGCCCGGGTAGGTCGTCTCCTGGCGGCCATCAACCTGGAGAAGCCCGACCGGGTGCCGGTCAGCCTTCTCGGCGGCTTCTGGCCGGCAGTGTGGGGTGGGATCACCCCCTACGTGGCGATGAACGACCCGGCCCGCGCCGCCCAGGCCTGGAAAGACTTCAACCTGGAGTTCCGACTCGACACCCAAGTCAGCCCGGCGTTCGCCGCCGTGTCTGCTCGGATGCTGGACGACGTGGACTACAGGTCGTATCACTGGCCGGGCCACGGGGTGGCCAAAGAAGCGAGCTTCCAATACAACGAGAAAGAGTGGATGCTCCCCGAGGAGTACGACCACCTCATCTCCGACCCCACCGATTTCATGCTCCGCACCTATCTGCCCCGAACGGTGGGGGCCTTCGCCGGGTTCGGCGGTCTCTCCTCTTTCTTCGATTTCATCGAGATGCCGTTCTCGTCCTTCCACCTGGGCGGATGGGGTTCCCCGGAGATGACGGAGGGACTGCGCAGGTTGACGGCGGCGTCCGAGGCGGCCGGCGAATGGGCACAGAACATATTCGGTATGGTAGGCGAACTGATGATGGCCGGCTTCCCCGGCTATTTCGCGGGCGGGTCCAAGGCTCCCTTCGACATGCTGGGTGACACCCTACGCGGCACCAGGGGAGTCATCATGGACATGTTCCGGTTCCCGGAGAAGGTGCTGGCCGCTTGCGAGCGGCTGGTGCCGGTGGCCATCGACTGGGCTCTCAAGCGTCCTGGAGTATTGGGCACACCCGTTATCTTCCTGCCTCTGCACAAAGGCGCCGACGGCTTCATGAGCGACGAGCAGTTCCGCACCTTCTACTGGCCCACTCTGCGGGCGGTCATCCTGGGCCTCATCGAAGAAGGCGTCATACCGGTCATGTTCGCCGAGGGGGGCTACAACACAAGGCTCGAGGCCATCATGGACCTGCCCAAGGGCAAGACGATCTGGATCTTCGATCAGACCGACATGGCTCGAGCGAAGCAGACCATCGGCACAGTGGCCTGCATCCAGGGCAACGTCCCCCTGTCGATGATGTACGCCGGGACGCCTGAAGAGACGGCTGCATACTGCCGCAACCTTATCGACACGGCCGGCCAGGGTGGCGGATTCATCCTGGATACCGGGGCGGTCGCAGACTCGGGCAACGTGGAGAACCTGCGCGCGATGATCAAGACGGCTGAGGAATACGGGAAGTATTAAGGGGGGATACCAAAGGTAGTCAGAGTCTGTAGGGGTTGGGAGCGTCCGTGGGAGGTGATTGCTTGGCAAGGTTGGAAAGCGAGCAGTTGAACGTTAAAACGTGACAGGGGGTTCACATGAAGCTGAGAAGTCGTTATCTCAAGTTGTGCGTTGTTCTCATGATCTTGGCATCGATCGCTATTCTGGCTGCCGCGTGTGGAGACGAAGAGGAGACCACCACCACGGCAGGGGGAACTGATACCACCGCGACTACTGCACCGCCCGCGACCGAGACCACCGCGACCACCGCGGCGCAACAGCCGCCGGAGGCAGACGTGATCAAGATCGGCGCGGCTCGTCCGGTCTCCGGCGCGCTTGCCTTCTTCGAGGCAAACGCCTTCGGCCCCGTCGCTAAGATGTGGGTGGACGAGATCAATGCTGCCGGCGGCATCAATGTGGCTGGCAAGATGATGCCGGTCGAGTACACGGTCTATGACGACCAGAGCAACCTTGACACGAGCATGCGCCTCCTCGAGAAGCTCATGGTCGAGGACAAGGTGGACTTCGTCTTCGCGCCCAACAGCACCGCCTTCTTGTTCGCGGCTGCGGGCGTGGCTAACGCCACGACAAGCTCCTGATAAGCAGCCGAAGGCGGCGCCACCAGCCTGGAGCAAGAGATCGATGGCACTGCCCTTGTTCTTCCAGGTCCTGAGCTACTCCAACCACTACCAGATACCAGCGCTGGCTGAGATCATGAAGGAAGTTGGCGTCAAAAGCGCCTCCATCCTCTACATCGATGACCTGCACGGCATCGAGTACTCCGATGTAGCGGAGACGGAACTGCCCAAGGTAGGCATCGAGATCCTGAGTAAGACCGCGATCCCGGCGGACATCAAGGACATGTCGACCATCATCAAGCAGATCGAAGGGGAGAACCCCGACGCGCTGCTGTGCTTCGCCTACCCGGATCAGAACTTCCTGCTGCATGGCCAGCTGATGCAGCTCAACTACAATCCCAAGATGCTCCTGCTGGGCCCGGGTGGCAACTTCCAGTTCTACTATGGCGCCTTCGGTCCCACGACTGAAGGGGTCCTCGGCGAGGGCGCGTGGAACGCGAAGAGCTCGCCGGCCGCCAAGGAGTTCACCGACAAGCTCATCGCGTACATGGGCGCGCCGGACAACGTCGACTGGTGGGGCCATCTGATCTATCGGGCCGAACTGCAGTTCCTGCAGCAGGCCATCGAAAAGGCCGCTACCCTCGATAACAAAGTGGTCGCCGAGGTCATGAGGACCAATCACTTCGAGACTATACTGGGCGACACCTTCTTCACCAACCAGTTCCTGGACCAGTCCTGCTATCCTGGCCAGATCGGCCAGTGGCAGAACGGCGTCTTCGAGGTCATCGACGTGGGCGCGAAGCGCACGGCGCCTCCTATCTATCCCAAACCGGCTTGGCCGGCTGCCCACTGAGACCACCACGGCTCCGTGATCGAGTGGATGTAAGTGTGATGTAAGACAGCAGGCTTTCCCGGGGGCGCGCGGTTTCACGCGCCCCCCCGGTAGGCCTGCCGTCGTAGGTCGCAGTCGCAAAAAAGGATCTTGGATGGAAGTAATCAGGGACATCATCATCACCGGGCTGCTGCTCGGCGGCATCTACGCCCTGGTATCCGTGGGGCTGAGCCTCCAGTACGGGGTGGCCCGCGTCCTCAACGTCGCCCACGGCGAGTTCATAATGGTCGGGGCGTTCATCACCTTCTGGCTGCTTGGGCAGCTGTGAACCTGAACCCGCTCGTGTCCATGGTGATCACGGGTCCCCTTGTCTTCGTCATCGGTTGGCTCCTGCACGAGACCATGTTCCGCCGTCTCATGGACACCTCCCCCAGCCTTGACGTCTTCGAGGGGAAGTCGATGCTGGCCTCGTTCGGGCTGCTGTACATCGTGCAGAACATCGGCCGGATCATCTGGGGCTCCAGCACAGAGGCGTCATACCTTCTTGAACACCACCATCACCGGCGGCGCAGGATCCCGTCAACCGCCTGGTGGCCTGGGGTTCGTCATCGTCGATAGGCGATGGCCTTCTACTTCTTCCTGGCCCGCACTCGCATGGGCAAGGCCATCCGGTCCTCGGCCCAGGACCCGACCACGGCCGGGCTGATGGGCGTGAACATCCACAGCGTGCTGGCCGTCTGCTTCGGGCTCGGCTCTGGGCATGGCCGGCATCGCCGGCAGCCTGCTCAGCATCGTCTACCCGATCTCGACCAGCATGGGACTTGAGTACACCGTCATCGCCATGATCGTGGTGGTGCTGGGCGGCCTGGGCAGCATCACCGGGCGCCATGATCGGCGGCGTGATCTTGGGATTCGTGTCGCAGGTCGTCACGTACTTCCAGCCGACCCTGCACGTTGATCGCCTACTACGTCATCTTCATCTTGCTGCTCCTGGTCAAGGCCCAAAGGGATCATGGGTAAGTAGGCATGAATACGACTCGATCTATCAAGAACACCGAATGGCATCATGCTGGCGCTGCTGGTAGTCGTCTTCGTGGTGCTCGCGCTGCTGCCCACGATGACAGCCAGGGCTACATGCGTGACCCTGCTCACCGACATCCTGAAGTTACGTCATACTGACCGTGGCGCTGGGTGATCTTCTCGGGGCCCACCGGCTACATGTCCCTGGCGACGGCCGCTTTCTACGGGCTCGGCTTCTACGTCGCCGCAATGTTCAACGGCACCGTGCCCTTCGCGCTGGTGATCATCATCGCCGGGGTAGTGGCCTTTGTTGTGGCCCTGGGAGTCGGCGCACTCACATTGAGACTGAGAGGCGTCTACTTCGCTATCTTCACCTTCGCGCTTGTGTTGCTTGTCCAACAGTGTCGTCCTCGAGGTGGAGCGCGTGGTGACCGGGACGCGCGGCCGTTTCGTGGAGACCGAGACCACCGAGATCGCCTACTACGCCATGTTCATCGTCGCGATATTGACGTTGCTTGTCGGCGTTTCTGATCCGGCGCTCCCGTTACGGGCTTGCGCTGCAGAGCATCGGCGAATACGAGGAGGCCGCGGCGCACAGTGGGATCAACGTGGTCCGGACCAAGGTGATCACCTTCGCCGTGAGCGCCGTATTCATGGGGATGGCCGGAGCCATCATCGCCACGCGGCGGACCTACATCGACCCAGGCATCGCCTTCAACCTGAATCACTCCTTCCTGCCGGTGCTGATGGCGATGTTCGGCGGCATGGCGCAATCTGGTCGGCCCGGTGATCGGCGCCGCCCTTTTCACGTACATCGGGGAGTTCTTGCTCACCCGGTTCCCGGATCTGTACATGCTCATCTTCGGCGTGGTGCTGATCCTGGCCATCTGTTCATGCCGAACGGCATACTGGGGCTGGTCCAGCAAGCTCTGGCGCAAGATCAGAGGAGGTCGACGTGCACCTGCTTGAAGGTGAAGGCGTCACTCAGGCATTTCGGCGGCTTGGCCGCGGTGTCTGAAGTCGACTTCTACGTGGACCAGGGAGAGATACTGGGGCTGATCGGTCCCAACGGCGCCGGCAAGACCACGCTCTTCAACCTCATCTCGGCGTCACTCAAGCCGACCTCGGGCAAGATCACGTTCAAGGGACGCGACATCACCCCTCTCCCTGCCTACAAGATCTGCCGGCTCGGCATCGCCCGGACGTTCCAGACGGTCAAGATCTTCCCCCATGTCCCGGTGGTGAGGAACGTCATGGTCGGTGCGCTGTTCGGCACGGGCCAGCGCATCGAGCGCGGCGGAGGCGCTGCAAGAAGGCGGAGGAAGCGCTCGAGTTCGTGGATCTGCTCGCTCTCAAGGACCTCCCGGCCGGAGATCTCACTCTGGCCAATCAGAAGCGTCTCGAGGTGGCCCGGGCGCTGGCCACGCGAGCCGGAACTGCTCCTGCTGGACGAGCTGATGGCCGGGCTCACTCGACCGAGGTAGCCGAGGCCATGGGCGACGTCACGCAGCTTCGGGCGCGCGGCATCACCGTCATCATGATCGAGCACGTGATGCAGGCCATCATGGGAATCAGTGACCGCATCATCGTGCTGGACTACGGAAGAAGATCGCCGAAGGCACGCCGGCGGAAGTGGCTGCCAACCAGAAGGTGATCGAAGTCTATCTTGGGGAAGAATGCGATGCTGGAAGTTGAAGGTCTCAGCGCGGGATACGGTAGGGTGCAGGTCCTCTGGGACCTCTCTCTCAAGGTGGGCGAAGGGGAGTTCGTCGCCCTGGTCGGGGCCAACGGAGCCGGGAAGACGACTCTGCTGAAGACCATCTCCGGCGTGATGAGGCCTTGGTCCGGCAGCGTCACGTTCCTCGACAAGCAGGATCGACACGGCTCACCGCCAACGACATCGTCGACCTGGGGCTTTCGCACATCCCCGAGAGCCGCAAGCTCTTCACCGACATGTCCATCAGGGAGAACCTGGAGATGGGCGCCTATCCTCGGCGTTCCTGGAAAGAACGCCGGGAGACGATGAAATGGGTCTTCGAGCTCTTTCCCCGTCTCGAGGAGCGAGCCGAGCCAGCTGGCGCGGACACTGAGCGGCGGCGAGCAGCAGATGCTGGCCATGGGGCGGGGTCTGATGTCCCGGCCCAAGATGGTGCCTCGTCGACGAGCCGTCCAACGGTTTGGCGCCACGTGGTCGTCACGGAGGTGTTCGAGATCCTCAAGTCGCTGCACGCCGAGGGAATCACCATCCTTCTTGTGGAGCAGAACGTGCGCCAGACGCTCAACGTCGCCGACCGGGCCTACGTGCTGGAGAACGGCCATCTCGCCCTGGAAGGCGCCTGCTCGCTCCTCCAGGAGAGCGACCACGTCAAGAAAGCTTACTCGCGTTGTAAGCAGTCTTCCAGCTTTGACGGGAGATGGGCTTCTCTGGGGCGCGCTCCGACTAAGGAGCGCGCCCCAGTCTCTGTTTGATAGCGGTCTGATGCGGTTGGCATCGAGGGTGTGAACCGGGGAACGTTTCGTGCCGGGCTGCGAGGGGCGCCCAAGAGGCAAGGCAACTCAACCGGCCTCCGCCTGGCCGCGTGCGTCCGTTCGCGATGTGTCATCGATCTTCTCGATCATCTCTTCGACAGTGAGTACCCGGGCGAACAGGAAACCTAGCGTCGCCAGGGATGCCCGCTGCAACTCGGCTGCCGACAGCTCCCCTATAGCCGCCGTTGCCGTGCCGTCACTGAGAAAGAAGACGCGAAACTCTCTCTGCATCGCCTCGCGCGCAGTGGTCTCACAGCAGAGGTTAGTGGCTATACCGCCGATGATGAGGGTGTCGATGCCGTGTGAGCGCAGGATCTGCTCGAGGTTGGTACCGAAGAAAGCGCCGAATCGGGGCTTATCCAGGATGATGTCTTCACTCCTCGACAACAAGCCCGCTGTCAAGCTGCGCGGACGGGGCATCTTCATTGAGAATGCCGGCTCGAGCGGGAGGAGAGGTCTCGCCGAGGACTCCCAGGTTGGAGCCGTCTGGCCGCAGAACAAATCGAGTATGGATGACTGTGATGCCGGCATAGCGACAGGCGACGCCGAGTCGGTTGAGTCGCTCCATTACAGCGGGTCCATCGGAGCAGAGATGGGTGAGTCCCGGACGAAGCACTCCTGTAGATCTATGTTGATGAGGGCGGTCCGCTGGGGGACCACACTGAAGTCCACCATGAGAAGACCTCTGGCTCAGCTCTTGGCCCAGTCACGTCCCTATTGTTCGTTTGCCGAAAATGAGCGAGCGGGTGCCCGACGGAAACCAGTGTATCCATCCTCCCTGGGAATGACGAACGAGTCAAGCGACCTGGCTCCCCGATATCCTGTCAGGGAGGGAGGAAGCCATAGAACTCAGAGCGAGTTCCCACATGTGAACCGAATGTGGCCGCGTAGATTGACGGTCCGCCGTGAGGGGATAGGATGTACGCGTACACACTAGGAGGCCCTGTCATGACTCTCACCAAGGTCTTCAGGAACGGCAACTCCCAGGTTGTGCGCATCCCGGCCGAGCTGGCCTACGAGCGGTCGGATCTGGAGGTCGAGATCGAGCGCATCGGTGACGAACTGCGCATTCGTCCCGCTCGCCGTCCTCTCGATCAGGCCCTAGCGAAGTTCGCTCGATTCTCGAACGACTTCATGGACGTCGGGCGGGGGACCAATATCGAGTCTGAGCGAGACGCTCTATGAAGCCGCGGTACATGCTCGATACCAACATGTGAATCTACCTTCTGAAGCACCAACCGGCGGAGGTGGCGGCGTGCTTCGTCCGTAGTTCCGTGGGCGAAGTCGTGATCTCCGCGATCACCTTGGCTGAGCTCGAGTACGGCGTCGTCTGCTCTGGTGATTGCGAGGGCCAGAATCGGAGGGCGCTCGACCTTTTGCTGGAAGACATCCCTCCTGAGCCCTTCGACTCCGCGGCGGCGCGGGCGTACGGCCCGATCCGGCGGGCTACCCGCCAGAAGAAGAGGGATGCACTGGACAAGCTGATCGCCGCCCATGCCGTCGCGCTTGACGTGACGCTCGTCACCAACAACGAGACCGATTTCGCCGGCTATCCGGGCTTGCGGGTGGAGAACTGGGTGGCCGGCAGCTCCTGATTCGTCTCCCCTGAGTACGGGTCAGGCCGGCTTGGCCCCGAAGGCCAGTCCCCTGGCGGCTGCCACCCAATCGCGCACCGAGTGGAACACCGGGACCCCCTGGGACTCGATCTCGGCAGACATCCGCAAGGTGAACGCGCCGCCGGTGGCCGCTCCCAGGATCGGTTTGCGTGCCGCCCGGTTCAGGCGGCCGAGCTTCTCCGGGATATCCTCGCCCAGCGGCGCATCCTGGAACACCATCCAGGGCATGACGATATCCACCCCCGGATCGTCCAAGAGTGCCTGTATTCCGATCTCGTAGTCCGTGCTGGTGCCGGAGCCGGTGACGTCCAGCGGATTCTGCACGAGGTAGAAGGAGGGGTAGACTTCGGTGAGGCGGTCGATGGTCGCGGGTGCGAGCGTCGCCAGTTCCAGGCCGGCCGTTCCGAGGATATCGAGAGCTTGGACGGTCGTCCCGATACCGTTCCCGATCATGGCCACCCGATTTCCTCCGGCTCGGGGCTGAAGAGCCAGGGCCTTGCTGACCGCCACCAGTTCCTCATAGCTGTCCACCGCTATCAGCCCGGCCTGGCGAAAGGCGCCTTCGACCACTTTGTAGGAACCGGCGAAGAAGCCTGTGTGGGTGAGCGCCGCCCGAGCGGCCGACGGCGTCCTACCCGCTTTGAAGATCACCACCGGCTTGCGTTCCGTCACGCGTCGGGCGGCGTCCAGGAAACCGCGCCCATTTTCGAAACCCTCCAGGTAGAGGGCGATCACGCCGGTGTCGGGATCGTCTGCCAGGAAGGTCAGCAGGTCGGCTTCGTCGACGTCGACCCGGTTGCCATAACTAACGAATTTGCTCATGCCGAAGGAGACTGCGTCTTCCAGGAAGGCGATACCCACCGTGCCCGATTGACTGAGCATGGCCACCGGCCCGGCAGGGGGACGGGTCATACGCTTCTGGGGCTGGAAGAAGGTGTCCAGCCGCGTGGTCCCGTCGAACACCCCGATGCAGTTGGGGCCGACGACACGCACGCCCAGCGCGCGGGCCAAGCGGCGGATCTCGGCCTCCAGAGCGGCTCTATCCCCGCCCAGCTCCTTGCCGCCCCCGGATACGACAACCAGGTTGTGGATGTTCCGGTCGGCACACTCCCGGATGAGTTCGGGGACTGCCGCTAAGTCGATGGTGCACACGACCAGCTCGACGGGTCTGGGGATGGCGCTCAGGGTGGGATAGGTGTCGAGGCCCAGGAGCGACGTTTTGGTAGGGTTCACAGGAAAGACCTCTCCCGGATACTCGTGCTTGGCCAGGCTGTCGAGGACCGCATGGCCGATCTTGCCCGGCGTCGCCGAGGCTCCCACCAGGGCGACCGAACGGGCGTTGAAGAAAGTGGCGAGGTGGGAGGTGTCCACGGGGCGGGCTGCCGCGCCGGTCGTCGGTGCGCCGACCGCGACAGCGCCCTCCGCGCCTGGGGTGGCGCCCATGGCGGCGCCTATGGCCCGTCGGGCGGGAGTCTTGGCATCAAGGGCGCCGACGGGCAGCTGGTCGCGCGTCACCACCTTGTGGTCCAGCACCCGATGCTCCGCTTCCCAGACCGCGACGGGATTGAGATCCACCGATTCAAGGCGTTCGCCGAGATCGAGGCCGAAGCGGGCGGCGTTGAGGAGAAGGTCCACGAGCAGGTCGGGCGAGACAGGCGCCTGCCCCCGATAGCCCTGCAGGATGCGCGCTCCCCGGGTCTCGGTCACCATCTGCCGGGCGTCGCCGCGGCTGATGGGCAGCACTCGGAAGCTGACATCATCCAGCAGTTCGGTGAATATGCCCCCCAGCCCGAACATGATGACCGGCCCGAACTGAGCGTCCTGCTTGAGGCCGATGATGATCTCGAACCCTCGGGGGACCATCTCCTCAACGCGCACCCCCTCGAGGCGCGCCTCGGGCGCCTTCTCCTGAGCGGCCGCCATCATGCGAGAGAAGGCGGCACGCACGGCTTCCTCGGAATCGAGGCCCAGCCGGACACCGCCGACGTCGGTCTTGTGAAGGATGTCCGGCGATGAGATCTTGAGGGCGACCGGATAGCCGATTTGCGCAGCGAGGGTCGCGGCCTCGTCCGCGTCGCGGGCGAGGCCGCCTCGCGGCTGGACGAAGCCGTACTCGGAGAGTGAGGGCACGCTCATGAGCTGAAGCGCGGCGAGAGGTTTCTCACGAATCACTCCCTGAGTTCGTACGGGGAAAGCAAGTATAACGTCCGTATTGCGAGAAACGTGATATCTATTGACCGGTCCACAATCTACAATGATGCCCGACTCTTTCGCCACCCGGAGGCCGACTCGTGACCGAAAAGCTGATCGAACAAATAACGGACCACGTCTACCGGATAGACGCTCAGGGCATGAACGTCTTCCTAATCGCGACGCCGGAGGGTCTGACCTTGATCGATACCGGCTTCCCCGGGACCATGGCTCTGATCGACCAGGCGGTCCGCTCACTGGGCCGGAGCCCGGAGGAGATCGGCGACGTTCTGGTCACCCACTGTCATCCCGACCACGCGGGTGGACTGGCTGAGGTGAAGGAGGCGACTGGCGCGGTAGCCTGGATGCACCCGGCGGACGCAGAAATGGTGCGGATGGGAACAGCCTTCCGGCCGTATGAGCCGGCCCCGGGGCCGGAGAATCTCCTGTTCATAACCGAGGTCATCGAGAAGTCGCCCACCTCAAGTCCGCCGGCTGCCGTGGACAAAGAGGTCCTCTCGGGCGAGACCATTCCGGTGGCCGGTGGCATCAGGGCTATAGGAACGCCGGGGCACACCAAGGGACACCTGACCTTCCTCTGGCCGGAGGACGGGGGCGTGCTTTTCGTCGGCGACGCGGCCGATCACAAGCGGGGTCTGGAACTCTCCCCCATCTACGAGGACATGGCTCAGGGTCTGGAAGACCTGCGCATGCTGGGGGAGCAAGAATTCGAGACGGCCTGCTTTGCCCATGGAATGCCGATCATCGGCGGCGCAGCCCGGGAGTTCCGGCTGAAGTGGGGGAAGGACTCGAATCTCGGCAAGAAAGGATGATGTGGGGATGGAATCTCAGCTCGAAGCCAACAAGCAGGCGGTCCTGGAGTTCTACGACCTGATCATCAACAACAAAGACTACGCTGCCGCTCGTCCCTACATCGGAGGCTACTACCGCCAGCACAATCCCCTAGTGGCCGAGGGCCCCGAGGGGCTGGCCGCTTTCATCGATTGGCTCAAGGCCGAGTACCCAGAGGCCCACAGCGAGGTCAAGCGGGTCTTCGCCGACGGAGACTATGTCATCCTGCACGTCCACTCCATGCGCCCTCCGCTTCCGCGCGGCCGCGCGATCATCGAGATCTTCCGGCTCGAGGAGGGCAAGATCGTCGAGCACTGGGATGCCATCCAGGAGATCCCCGCGACCTCGGTCAATCCGAACGGCATGTTCTAGACGGGGCCTGCATCGGCGACCGAGCGGACGGGCGTTACTTGGCCAACCTCTCGATGTTCTGGAAGGTAGGGCTTTCGAAGACCTTCTTCATGCAGGCGCCGCTCTCCTGCATCTTGGCTTTGCCAACCGCGTAGCAGACGCAGAAGGCCACTTCCATGATCTCCTCGTCGGTGGCGCCGGCGGCCTTGGCGTTGCAGGCTTGGGGCAAGACCCCCTCCCAGTGGCAGGCCATCATGTAGCAGGCCACGAGGATCAGGTACCGGGTCTTGGGGTCGAGGATGCCCCGATCCAGCAGCTGGGTGAGCTGATTCTGGGCGAACGTGAACAGCATCTCGGGCTTGTTCTCGATCCAGAAGTCCAGAGTCGGGTCATCCGGCGGTTTCCCGTAGCCCGGCCTCTGCTTCGCCCAGGATGCTAGGACCTCCTCGCCGGTCTTCGCTGCCTTCATTGCCTCGACTACTTCCACTTCTTCCGGTCTGGGCATCTATTCCTCCTTCTCGTTTTGGGTCGCTTCTTCGTCGGTCTCCTGACGCCCTTGTTCCGCGGCCGAAGGATCCTCCAGGGCCTCTTCGGGCGCTTCCACGGCCTCTTCCAGATCCGGCCGACCGTCCAGCCGTGCCGCCACCAGCTCCGCCAGATCCATGGCCCGGACGGTGTCACCGCGACCGACGCTGCCGAGGCCGTCCTCCATCATGGTCAGACAGTAGGGGCAGTTGACTCCGATGATCTCGGGCTCCCTCTCGAGGAGCTGGCCCACCCGCACCTCGTTGACACGCTGGTCGGCCTGCTCCTCCATCCACATGCGGCCCCCGCCCGCCCCGCAACAGAAGCTCTTAGCCTTGTTGCGCCGCGCCTCGAGCACCGTGACGCCCGGCAAGGCCCGCAGCACCTGCCTCGGGGCCTCGTATTCCTCCTGATACCGTCCCAGGTAGCAGGAATCGTGATACACGACCCGTGACGGCTTCCGGTCGTCGGTCGGCGTCAGCCTGCCCTGAGCCAACAGCTCGGCCAGCAGCTCCGTGTGATGGATCACCTCGTAGTGGCCCCCGAAGGCCGGATACTCGTTCTTGAGGGTGTTGAGACAGTGGGGGCACAGCGTCACGATCTTGGTGACACCGAGCGAATTCAGGGTCTCGACGTTCTCCTGAGCCAGTGTCTGGAACAAGTACTCGTTTCCTATCCGGCGCATGGGGTCGCCGCAGCACTTCTCCTTGGTGCCTAGTATCGAGAAGCTGACTCCCGCCCTCTCCATGATCTTTGCCATCGCCTGACTGACTTTGACGTAGCGATCGTCGAAAGCGCCGGCGCAGCCGACCCAGAACAGGTATTCGCCTGGGCCACCCTCGTCGGCGAGAGCTATGCCGCTGTCTTTGGCCCAGTCTCCGCGGGTGTGTGCGCCCACGCCCCAGGGGTTGAAGTTCTTCTCCACGTTGCGGCAGGCAAGCTGAGCCTCCTGCGGAAACTCGCCCAGGTCAAGGACCAGGTTCCTGCGCATGTCGATGATCTTGTTGACGTGCTCGTTCTGTACGGGACACTGCTCTTGGCACGAATAGCAGGTCGTACACGCCCAGATCTCATCTTCCGAGATCACGTCGCCGATCATGCTCTGGGCAGGCGCCTCCTCGGCGTCCGCTTTGGCGCCTCGGGTCAGGGCCTCGCCTCTTTCGAGTAGGTGGTCTTTGAGCTTGGTCATCAGCAACTTGGGCGATAGCTCTTTGCCGCTCTGATAAGCCGGGCAATGGTCTTGGCAGCGGCCGCATTCGGCGCACGCATACAGGTCCAGGAGCTGCTTTCTGGTGAAGCCCTCCACGCGACTCACGCCGAACTCCTCGACCTCCTCGTTCTCAAGATCCAAGGGATAGATCTGGCCCCCCCGAGGCCTCAGGTCGGCGAGGAACTCGTTCACCGGGCACATGATGAGGTGCAGGTGCTTGGACATAGGGATGTAGACGAGGAACGCAAGGAGCAGGACGATGTGCAGCCACCAGAAGATGTCCATGCCCAGCTGCATCGCGCTCTCGCTCCACCCGCTCGCGGTCACCATCCAGGCTACCGCTCTGGTCATGAAGGCGAGCGAATGGCTTTGGGTCGGCTCCATCGCGTAGGAAAGGCTGCTGTAGAGGAGGGCCGAGAGGACGATGACGAAGATCAGAGACAGGATGACTGCCGCCTCCAGACTCGGATCCAGCCGTTTCGGGCGCACGACATACCGGATGTAGGCGGCCACGATCACCGCCACCAGCACCAACACGGTGAATATGTCCACCAGCAGGTAGAAGTAGGGATTGTCGCCCAGAAGAGGCAGGGAGAACCCGTCCTGCAGACCTTCGCCGATTATCTGCAGCGCGCCTAGTCCGATGACGATGAAGCCCCAGAAGATGAAAAAGTGGATGGGCCCCACTCTCTCTTTGAAGAGCTTCTTCTGCCCCAGCACCATGACCACGAAGTTCCAGGTCCGCTTCCAGGATGATCCAGCCTTGACTCGGGTCGGCCGAGCATGAGGTATCGGATCCGCACCGCCAGGAAGTAGGCGAAGAGCGCAAGTGCGACGACGAGCACCGCTACGAAGACTGCGGAGGTGTAGGTCAACCCCGTTCTCCTTCAGCCTTACCCGCGCCGATCGCACCCTGCCGGCAAAGCGTCATTCTAAGCGACCTCTAGGACGCCGCTTTGCGCCGGTGGATCTCCTCGGTCAACGCGGGAATCACGCTGAACAGATCCCCCACCACGCCGAAGTCGGCAAAGGAGAAGATGGGCGCGTCCGGATCTTTGTTGATGGCCACGATGTACCGGGAGGTCTGCATCCCGGCCCGGTGCTGGATAGACCCAGAGATGCCACAGGCGATATAGAGCTCGGGCGAGACCGTCTTGCCGGTCTGTCCCACCTGGTATTGGTGGTGTTTCCAGCCGGCGTCCACCACCGCTCGGCTGGCACCGACGGCGGCGCCGAGCTCCTCGGCCAGAGCTTGAATGACGCTGAAGCCGTCGGCGCTCCCGAGGCCTCGGCCGCCGGAGACAATGATCGAAGCTTCCTCGAGGCTCACCATCCCGACGTTCTCGACGACCACATCGACCACTTTGGTCAGAAGGCCGTTGGGAGTGAAGTCGACCGAGAGTGGTATGACCTCCGCGTCCCCCGCCGCTTCCTCGCGGGCAAACGCACTCGGGCGCACCGTGGCGATCGCCGGGCCGGCCGTGGCCTCCTTCTCCACGATCACGCTTCCCCCAAAGCACGGGTGGGTCGCTATGAAGCGCCCGTCTCGGGCCTCCAGACCGGTGACGTCGACCAGCAGGCCTACGCCCAGGCGGGCGGCGCAACCCGCGGCTAGGTCGCGTCCGTCGGCGAGTTGGCAAAAAGGACCACAGCCGGGTCTGTCGCCTGGATGGCGGCCATGGCCGCGTCGGCGAAGGGACCCGATCGGAACACCGCGGTCTCGGGCTCTCGACCACGTAGACGCGGCCGGCGCCGTCGCGGGCAGCCTGGGCTGCCAACGGCCCGGCCTCGGTGGCTACGACGACCACGCTCACCGGCCCGCCGACTGCGCCGACCAAGCTCGCGGGCCCGAGTGATGCTCTCCAGGGTCACGTTGGCAAGCTTCCCCTGCCCTGGGTTCCGCTACAACAAGGATGCCGCTTTTGTACTCACGGCTCTTTCTCCCCTCCTAAACGAGCTTCTCGCTCGTCAAGAAATCGGCTAACCGCTGGGCGCCCGCACCGTCGTCCTCGATCTTGACCCCAGCCTTCCGGGGTTCGGGAACGGTGGCCGACAGCACGCGCGTCTGGGCGCCCGACAGGCCATCTGGGCCGTGTCGAGACTGAGGGCTGTCGGGTCTTTGACATCAGGGGCTTCTTCTTGGCGCCCATGATGCCTTTCATCGATGGATAGCGGGGCTCGTTGATGCCCTTGACCACCGAGACGAACGGCCGGCAGCAGGGCATTCGTAGGCGATGTAACCCTGTTCGGTCTCCCGGTGGACCATGAGGGTGGAGTCGCCGACCTCCACCTTCGACAAAGACCGAGAGCAGGGGCAGATCCAGTCGCTCGGCCACGGCGGCCGGCACGCAGCCGGTCTCGCCATCCGTGGACCGGCGCCGAAGACCACCAGGTCGAACTCGAGGCTCTTCAGCGCTTCCGCCAGAGCGTAGGCCGTGCCTTGGGCGTCGGAGCCGGCGAGGGTGGCGTCGCTGACCAGAGAGCGCTGGTCGGCCCCCATGGCAAGAGCCTTGCGGATCGCCTCGTCGCAGTCTCGGGCCCCATGCAGAGCGACGTGACCTCGCCGCCGTGGGCCTCCACCAGACGCAAGGCTTCCTCGACCGCGTATTCGTCGTACGGGTTGAGAATGCTGTTCACGCTACGGTCCAAACGCCAAGTCGCCGGGGTCGAGTCTCTTCTCGGCCTCCGTGTCGACCACCTGCTTAACGCACACCACGATATTCACGAGCCTTCCCTCTTTCGCAAGGCGACACTCGATCGCGCCTGTATCCTGACCGCGCCGTCGCTGATCCTGCCCCGCTCTCCGGCCGGCCGCTACATGATAGCCGAGTCAGGACCGGGGGAAGAACTTCGACAGAACTTTTCATCGCTGCCGCCTAGTATTACAAGGCCGTATACATGGGATCGGATCTCTCGCGGGCGGGAAGGACGACCGAGCCAGAGGGCGAGCCAGACGAGCGAGCCTTCTATCTAGCGGAGGGGTCTGACCGACCTCTCAGACCCTCCCGGCCAAGACTCGACCCCCGGCCCGCGACTCGGCCCGTCACTCAGTGGCCGCGTCACCCCTCTCGACCTTGTCGTACCGGCCGCCCGTGACGGTGGTGAAATGGAAGATGGGCCTGTCGACGCGTGTCAGCACCAGCGGGCAGTGCTTCATCCCCGCCGGGACGAAGATCATGGCGGTGCGGTCGATGACGTGCTTGTCGTCTTCCAGCCAGATCTCGACTTCGCCTCCGAGGTCGTACGGGTCCGTCGGATCGCTGCCGAAGAAGCCGATGATCTCATCGGTGTCGTGGACGTGAGGTTTGTCTTCGATGGTCTTCGCGGTCGGCCTGAGGAACCAGGAGGTGTTCATGTGGAACGCCCCCTCGACGACCTCATCGTCCAGCCACAGGATGCGGAAGGCGTACTTGGAGTACTCGTCGGCGATCCGACGCTTGGCCTCCGGCATCTTGAGCTCGGTCACGATGTATTTGGAAGTCTCAGGCGGAGCCATGGCGGGATCAGGCTACCACGACCGCATGTCGATGGGAATCATCCGGGTCGAGACAGGCCGATCGCTGCCGCCCGCGACCCCATGCGGCCTTACGTCTCGCGCGGGCGCCGCCGAGCGCCGCCGCGCTCTGAGACACCCGCGCGGATGTGCACCATGAGGGCCCGCGCAGCCGCGGGCAGGGGACGGTCCCGGGGGTAGATGAGAACGAGATCCCGGGCCATCGTTTCTTGGAAGGGGATGGCGACCAGCCCCTCGAGGGTCTCCGGCCCGAGGAGCATCTTGGGCATCGGCGCTACACCCAGGCCCCTTCTGACCAGGGCCTTGGTCAGCTCCGGGTAAGTGGCTCGGTAGGAGATTCTGGGTTCGAAGCCCGCCCGACGAAAAGCATCGGCGGCTATGTTGCTGGCGTTCATGGTGCTCGGGGGGAGCAGGATGGACTCCCTGGCGAGCGCGCTCAAAGATGCAGACGGGTGATTCGCAAGCCGGTGGCCCCGAGGGACCACCAGCAGGATCTCTTCCGTCAGCAGATGGTGGGTCGCGGTCCGAGCCGACCCCCACGGCGTCATCACGGCGCAGTCGAGTTCCCCACTGATGACCGCGTCCTCACAGGCGGAATCGTTCTTCTCGACGAGATCGACACTAACATTCGGATAGGCGGCGGAGAACGAGGCCAGGGCCGGCGTCAGCAGGTGGGCGAAGACACTGCCGGTGGCGCCGAATCGCAGCGTGGTCGGCCCGGCCCCGGCCTGCTCGCGGATGAGACTCACCGCATCGTTGGCACGGGTGATGATGGCCTGGGCAAGTGGCAGCAGCAGCTCTCCACTCGGAGTGCACTCCACATGTCGTCCGTAGCGCTCGAAGAGTCTGGCCCCAAGCTCATTCTCCAGGCGGGCGATCTGACGGCTGAGAGTGGGCTGAGTGGAATGCATGGCCCGCGCGGCCCGGCTGAAGCTCCGTGCCTCCGCCACGGCCACGAAGGATTTGAAGAGATCCAATTCCATCTATACGGAATTGTAATACTTCGGGGCAACCATGAGAAGTAGCGTGGAAGTGATGGACAGGGCACGGTCTGTCTATTAGGGGCCGTAATGACCCTGGTAATATGCCTTATCATTCTGAGGGCGACGTCGTCTTCGATGCCCGCGTGCGCCGGGCTTGGACGCCAGGCCAGAGCATATTCCGAATGGGGGGTCGTTGAGTATGTTGGAAGTGGAAGAGACAACAGCAGTCTCCCGAGCCACTGTGGACCTCGTGGTGAACGGAGAATCCCACACCATACCCGTGCAACCCCAGTGGACGCTCCAGTACGTGCTCGCGGAGAGACTGGGGCTGACGGGGACCAAAGAATTCTGCGGGGAAGGGGCCTGCGGCGCCTGCACCGTGATCATGGACGGCAGGCCGGTCCTTTCCTGCATGATGCTGGCCATCGAGTGCGCGGGCAAGAGCATAGAGACCATCGAAGGCATCACCAAAGCCGACCATCCGCTCATCGAAGCCTACGTGAAGCACAGCTGCATGCAGTGCGGTTTCTGCACTCCCGGCTTCGTCGTGACCGCCAAAGCCCTGCTGGACCGGAATCCAGACCCGACGGTAGAGGAGATCAAGGAGGCCATGGTGGGCAATCTGTGCCGGTGCGGGACCTATCCTCAGCACATCAAGGCCATCCTGGAAGCCGCCGCGGTCCTGCGGGGAGGTGATGGCCATGACTGATAGCGAGAAGCAACGGATGCTGGAATCCTTCGATAACAAACGGGCTGACAAGTACCCCCTGAAGGAGTATGAGAGCATCGGCAAACGCGGGGTGCGGCGCACCGATGGTTACGAGAAGGCCACCGGAGCCGCCAAATACACGCTCGACGTGAAGTTGCCGGGCATGCTCTACGGAAGGTTCCTCACCTCTCCCTATCCCCATGCGCAGATCGTCAGCATGGATACCTCCGAGGCGGAGAAGCTGCCGGGGGTGAGAGCGGTACTCAGGTACGACGACCCGGAGCTGCCCGAAGGCGCGAGTCTGGGCGGGCACGAGCTGAACAGCGTGCCGCCGATCCCCCGCGTCGCCCATTTTCAAGGTGAAGAGGTAGGCGCTTTCGTGTGCGCCGACAGCGAGGAGATCGCCGAGCAGGCTCTGGGATCGATACGGGTGGAGTGGGAGCAACGCCCCTTCATCCTTGACGTGGAGAAAGCCCTGGAGCCGGGTGCTCCTCTCAGCAATCCGGAAGACAACCCCGATGGCAATCTGGACAGCAGGGGCGTGTACATCGAGGGGCACGGAGACGTCCAGAAGGGCTTCGCCGCCGCGGACAAGATCATCGAGTTCAAGTTCACCCAGGGACTGAATACCTGGGTGGGCCCCGAGCGCCCCTGCGGGGTGTGGAGATGGAACGGCGAGTACGCCGAGGTCTGGGTCAAGCAGCAGCGGCCTCACATCTGCAAGCGGGCCATATCCACCTGGTTTGGCGGGCTGCCCATGAACAAGATCGACATCCATTGCCTCTACCAGGGCGCCAGCTTCGGCGGCTGGAGCCAGATGGGCTGGAACCTCGGTGGCACCTACTGCGCGGCCGTCGTGGCTAAGCGCACCGGGAGGCCGGTCAAATGGCTCTTCAACAGGAGAGAGGACTTCTACGGCGGCGAAATGGATGCCGGAGTGTTCTATCTCAAAGTGGGAGCCAAGCTGGATGGGACCATCACTGCGGTGGAGGAGAGAGGAGTGGTGGTCAACCAGGCCATGCCGGTGTTCGGCATCGCCAAGCACTTCCTCGAGAACACCAGGGTCCCCCACGTGTATGGCAGAACGGAAGCGGTCTGGGTGAACAAAGGCCCCAATGTACCCACCCGCTGCGAGCAGAACCTCAACTGCTACAGCCTCAACCTGGTCACGAATCAGGTGGCGGACGCCCTAGGGCTGGACCCGACCGAAGTCGCCCTCAAGAACGACGGCGCCGAAGGGCACGACAGCGATTGGTTGAACGAGCGCAAGGCCGAGCTGGGCTTTGCGGTGAGAGACAGCCTGAGGGAGTGCATCGAAAAGGGGAAAGCCGCCATCGACTGGGACAACAAACGCCACGCCCCGGGTGCGAAGAGGCTGCCCAACGGGAGGATGCATGGTCTCGGCTTCACCTGGACCCATGAATGGGACGACTCGGCCGGCACCAGCGAAGTGGCGATCTACGTCGAGCGCAACGACGGTACGGCCACCATCCTGGGCTGCCGGGCCGACGGCGGGCAGAACGCCGAGACCGCCTATTGCCAGATCGCGGCGGACGAGCTGGGCTTCCGGGTGGAAGACGTCCGCTTCAAGCACCAGGACGATGCCGGCTTCTTCACCATGACCCCGGATACCTCCACCAACCTGACCGTCAACGGATGGGCCGTGCGGCACGCCGCCCGGATGCTGAAGGAGAAACTGCTGGAGACGGCTGTGAGCCCCCGGGGAGTTACGCAACTGAGCAGCTTCCCGCCGGCCTTCCCCGAGAAGCGGGCGGAAGAGCTGGACATCAAGGACGGCGTGATCTTCGAGAAGGCCGACCCGTCAAACAGGATGACGGTGGCGGACTTCGTCGGACCTTCCGGGGCGCAGGGACCGCTCATGTCGCCCGTCGGTGAACCCATCCTGGCCGGGAAAGAAGGCTTGGCCTATCCCATGCGGCTGACACCGCCGATGTTCGAGCACGCTTGGCAGGTCCAGCGCGGGACCTACCTGGGAGCGCGCGTCCGCTTCTGTCGTCAGGCCCACTTCATGGAAGTGGAGGTCGACCCGGAGACCGGCGAGGTGGAGATAACACGAGTGGTCACGGTCAACGACGTCGGCAAGGTGATCAACTGGGACGGATGCGAAGGGCAGGCTTATGGAGGGGCCTACATGGGTGTCGGTCGAGGCCGGACCGAAGAGGTCGTGTATGACGCCAGGACCGGCATCATGCTCAATGGGAACCTCCTGAACTACAAGATCCCCACTTTGATGGATATCGGCGAGATCGACACCATCCTCGTGGAAACGGGGATGGGCTACGGTCCCTATGGCACCGTCGGTATCGGAGAGGACGTGGCTACCGTGCTGCCGGCGCTGATAGGGCCGGCGGTCCACAATGCCATCGGCGCGTGGCTGGAAGGCTTTCCGGCGACACCCGACAGGGTGCTCAAAGCGTTGGGCAAGGCTTAGCCAAGGAGTGCGCAGATGAAGACATTCAGGCACGTAAGCGCCCAATCGATAGAAGAGGCGACCTCCATCCTTCGGGAGTCCGGCGGAAAGGCGCGCATCATCGCCGGCGGCACCGATCTCTTGGGCGAGATGAGGGACGGCATCCTGGCCGAGTACCCGGAGGTACTGGTCAATATCAAGAACATCCCGGGCCTGGACTACGTCCGGGAAGACGACGGCAGGCTGCTCATCGGGGCTCTGACCAGGTTGGAAGACCTGGCCACCGACGAGACCGTCAAGAACGACTACCCCGCGCTGGCCGAAGCCGCTCGCAAGACGGCTTCCCCTCATATCAGGGAAATGGGGACCGTCGCCGGCAATATCTGCCAGAACAACCGCTGCTGGTACTACTGGGTCCCGAACAATCTCTTCCACTGTCTGCGGAAAGGCGGCAGGGCCTGCTATGCGCTGACCGGAGACGCGAGATACCACTCGATCTTCGGAGCTGCCCGGGTGGAGGCCACGGCCTGTTCCAGAGCCTGCCCGAACGGCATCGACATAGCCTCCTACTTGAGCAAGATAAGGGAGGGCGACCTGGCCTCGGCGGGCGCGACACTGCTCGAGACGAATCCCGTCCCGGCCGTGACGGGAAGAGTCTGCCCCCACTGGTGCGAGACCGACTGTGCCCGCGGTGAGTTCGACGAAGCGGTCTCGATCAGGGACGTCGAGCGGTTTCTCGGGGATCACATCCTGGAGAACTTGGACGAGTTCTTCGAAGCTCCTCTGCAGGAGACCTCGAAGCGGGTGGCGGTCATTGGTTCCGGTCCGGCCGGGCTTTCCGCCGCCTACTATCTCCGGCAGGCTGGGCACGAGGTGACCGTTTTCGAGCGCATGCCGGAGGCCGGCGGCCTGCTAGCCTACGGGATACCGCCCTACCGTCTTCCCAGGGACATACTTCGGAAACAGATCGAAGCCTTCGAGAAGACGGGCATAGAGTTCACCGTGGGGACCGCGATCGACAAGGACAGATTCCGGGAGCTCGCGGAGAGCTTCGACGCGGTGTTCGTGGCCGCCGGCGCCTGGCAGGAGACCGAGGCTGGGATCTCGGGAGAGCAGTGCCTGATGTCCGGCACGGACTTCCTGAGGAGCCGCGTATCTGGAGCCGCAAGACGTGGCCGGGAAGACGATCGGGGTCATCGGCGGAGGGAATACCGCCATCGACGTCGCCCGCTCCCTGCTGAGATTGGGGGCCCGTCCGGTGGTCTTCTACCGGCGGACCAAGGATGAGATGCCCGCCCTGGACGAGGAAGTGGAGAAGGCGGAGCAGGAAGGGGTGCGCTTCGAGTTCCTGACGCAGCCGGTGGGAGCCAGTGAGGAGACCGGCGGGGTGGAACTGACCTGCTGCCGGATGGAACTCGGGGAGTTGGACCAGAGCGGCCGGCCCCGCCCAGTGCGGATAGACGGCTCGGAATACGCGGTGCGGTGCGACGTGGTCATGAAAGCCATCGTCGAGAAGCCGGACTATTCGTTCCTGCCGGCGGGATTCGTCGATGAGCGGGGCAAGCTCAAGCTCGACGAAGTAAGCTTCTCCCTGGGCAAGGGCGTCTTCGCCGGAGGGGACTTCGTCACCGGACCCGCGACGGTCGCGGAAGCGGTGAGTGCCGGCCGGGACGCGGCTCGAGCCATAGATCGATATCTGCTGGGCAAGACGGAGGAAGAGGAAGAGGGTGCGCCGGTCTGTGCCTTTGGCGAGACGTTCAGCGGTTCTTGCCTTGAACAGAGCAGCAGGGTCGAGGTGCCGGAGCTCTCGCTTACGGAGAGAGTGAGGGGTCTGGAGGTCGAGGAGACCGGCACACTGGACCGGAGCGCGGTGGAGACAGAGGCTAACCGCTGCTTCAACTGCGGTTGCGTGGCCGTGAACCCCTCCGACCTGGCTCCGGTGTTGATAGCCCTGGCCGCTAAGATCAGGACTTCCGAGAGGGTCATCGCGGCCGAGGAGTTCTTCTCCGTAGGCGTCGATACGAGCACGGTGCTTCGTGACGGCGAGATGGTGCTGGAAGTCGAGATCCCCAGGCTCAGCGCGACCACTCGGTCCACATTCATCAAGTTCGCATTGAGGAAATCGATCGACTTCTCGATCGTCGACTGCGCCGCGGCGCTGGACATAGCCGACGGCGTGGTCAGATCGGCCCGGATCTGTCTGAACTCGGTCTACGGCGTTCCTTTCAGGGTGACCGGGGCGGAACAGTACATCGCCGGCAGATCGATCGATGAGTCGACCGCCGAGCAGGCAGCCGACGCGGGAATGGAGGGAGCGTTTCCGCTTCTCAACAATCGGTACAAGATCCAGATAGCCCGGACGCTGGTCAAGAGAGCGATATTGGCCTGCCGCCCGGGTGCCTGAACGCACTGACGAGAGGTAATGAGCGTCAAGGTAAGAGTCTTCTATCCGGAGCTGCAACGCCTTGTCGCCGGCCCGGATGAGATCCGGGTCGATGGGGAGACGGTGGGCGAGTGCCTCGCCGATCTCGTGCGGCAGTATCCGGGCGCCCGGCAGCTGATATTCGATACCCGCGGTGGGTTGTTGAAACCGGTGTACGTGTTCGTCAACGCGGAGAGCATGTACAAGGCGGACCTGGCCAGAGCGGTCAGCGGCAAGGATGAGCTGATCCTGGCAGTGCTGGCGACCGGCGGGTGACCCGCGGTCATGGGGAGCAGCACGAGTCCGGCCGTCACCGAGATGTCGAGGTCGCTGCTGCGGGGCCTGGAGGCCATCGTCGGGCGGGACAACGTTCTTCACCGGTCGGTGGACCTCCAGACCTATGAATACGACGCCTACGTAGAACGCTCTGTCCCCCGGGCTGTGGTGTACGTCCATTCCACCGCCGAGGTGTCCGCCGTGGTGAAGCTCCTGGCCCGGGAGCGGATCCCCTTCGTGCCTCGAGGCTACGGCACCAACGTGAGCGGAGGGACGCTTGCTCTGGACGGCGGAGTGGTCCTGGAGATGGGCCGCATGAACAAGATGCTGGACATGGACCTTCCCAACCGGCGCGTGGTCGTCCAACCTGGGATCTTCAACCTCGACGTCTCCACGATCCTCTCTCCCTACGGCTACTACTACGCCCCCGACCCCGCCAGTCAGAAGGCTTCCTCCCTGGGTGGCAACATCGCCGAGAACGCGAGCGGGCCCCACTGCTTCAAGTACGGAGTGACATCGAACTATGTGCTGGGGTTGGAGGTGGTTCTTCCGGACGGCGAGGTCGTGTGGCTGGGGGGCAAGAGTCTCGATCTTCCCGGGCTCGATCTGACCGGGGTCTTCGTGGGCAGCGAAGGGACCCTAGGCATCGCCACGGCCGCGATACTGCGCATACTCAAGAAACCGGAGACCGTCAAGACGATGCTGGGCGTCTTCGCGTCGGTGGAAGAGGCCGGCAACGTGGTGTCGGCTATCGTGGCCGCCGGGCTGACCCCGGCCACGCTGGAGATGATGGACCACCTCACCGTCAACGCGGTCGAAGATGCCATGGCCTGCGGCTTCCCCAGGGAAGCGGGGGCCGTGCTCATCATCGAGCTCGACGGACTGAGCAACGGCATGGAAGAGACGGCCGAGCAGATCGTCGCCATATGCCGGGCGAGCGGCGCCCTGGATGTTCGCGTGGCCGAGGACGAAGCGGAGCGCGAGGCTCTATGGAGGGGCCGCCGGGGCGCCTTCGGGGCAGTCACGCGCTTGGCCCCCAGCTATCTCTCCATGGACGGCACCGTGCCCCGGACCAAGCTGCCCGAGGCCCTCAGGCGGGTGGCGGCGATCGGCCGGCGCTACGACTTCGAGATCTCCTGCGTGCTTCACGCAGGAGACGGCAACCTGCACCCGCTCGCGCTGTTCGACGACCGCGACGAAGCGCGGAAGAAGAATGCGGAGGCCGCCAGCATGGATATACTGCGCATGTGTGTCGAACTTGGAGGTACGGTGAGCGGCGAGCACGGTATCGGCATCGAGAAGCTGGAGGCCATGCATCTTGTCTTTGACCACAACGATCTGCGGGCCCAGGCTTTCGTGAAGGATGTCTTCGATCCCGAGGGCCTCTGCAACCCGGGGAAAGTGCTGCCCGGTCCGGTCGAAGAGACCGCGGCAGCCGTGGCTGGGTCGGCCGGGCCACCGGTGGGTGCCGGAAGCGTAGGGGCTGCGGCCGGTGCCTAGCTGGCCGCTCCAAGACTTCCCCGTCGCCGAGGAACAGACGGACGCCATCGCCCTGCGACTGGAGGGGATGATCGGTCCTGATCGGGTCACACGGGGGCCCGGCATCGCGATCCAGGGCATGCAGGCTCCCCTTGAAGTCCGGCCCGCAGACAGGGGGCAGCTCAGCACGGTCCTTGCCCTGGCCCACGAGGAGGGACTTGCCGCCTGTGTGATCGGCGGCGGCACCAAGCTCGGTTGGGGCAACCGTCCCGGTCGCCTGGACCTAGTGGTGAGCACTCGTGACCTGCGCGGCTTCTCCCATATCGACGCTGACAATCTCAGCCTCTCCGTCCGCGCCGGTACGACAGTGGCGGAAGCCTGTGCGCAGGCGCGGGCCATAAACCGCGTGCTCCCGCTCGACCCGAGCCGGCCCGCGAGGGCCACCGTGGGAGGTGTGGTTGCCACGGGGGATCAGGGGGCACGGGGCGCCGGCTACGGCGGGCTGAGAGACGTGGTGCTGGGCCTCAGCGCGGTCCTTGCCGACGGAAGCCCGGTGAAATTCGGGGGGCGGACCATGAAGAACGTCTCCGGCTACGATATGACCAAGTTGTTCATCAGTTCGTTCGGGGTGCTGGGGGTGATCACCGACGTCACCTTCCGGCTGCTCCCCCGGTACGACACCCAGGCTCTGATGGTCCTACCGATCGTCTCGCTCGATCAGTGCAGAGAGATAACCGCCCAGATCCTCGATTCCTATCTCCAGCCGCTCGCGCTGGAAGTGGTCTCGGCCGGCTTTCTTGCCCAGGCTCGTTCTTCCGACGCTGCCGGCTCGGCGGGCGGGATCGGCTCGATGATCCCTCGAGATGCGCCGGTGATGCTGGCCGGATTTGCCGGCCAAAGGGCCGCGGTGACCCGGTCCGTCGACGAGGTGAAAGATCGTCACTCTATCCAACCGCTTGCGGTCCTCGAGGGTGCCGAGGCCGAGTCCCTCTATGAAGCTCTTGCCGACGTCGACGCCGACGCCGTCCCCGCTCTCGAGGCGCCGGTCCGGGCGCGGATCACCGCTCCCCTCAGCCAGGTCTGGGATCTTGTCCGACGCGCGCAGGCGGACGCCGGCGCGCACGATCTGGCGCTGGAATACCGTATCGGCGCTTTCCGAGGGACTTTGGACCTGCTGGTGGATTGGGGACGGGGCCCGCGCCCGGGCGCGGAGTCCCAGGTGGGGCGGCGGAGTCCCAGGTGGGCGCGGAGTCCCAGGTGGGCGAGGAGTCCGACCCGGAGGCAGGGTCCGATTCGGACGCGGTGGCGGCTCGTTTGACCGCCTTGCTGACCGACCTTCGCCGGCAAGCGGAGGCGGTAGACGGCGCGCTCACCGTCAGGGATGGCCTGACACGGTTGACGCAGGGCTTCGACGCCTGGGGAGCACCCGGCTCCTCGATCCAGATCATGAAGCGGATAAAGGAACGCTTCGATCCCCGCGGCGTCCTCAATCCCGGCCGTTTCGTAGGTGGTATCTGATGAGCGTGGAACCCTCGGTCGATCCTGTGGTCGCTCCCACAGCCGAGCCTCACACCACTCCCAACGGCGATCGTCGTGACAAGATCGGAGTCGGCCCTCGCGGCGGGCCGCCCGAGGATTTCCAGGCCCTGTACGACCATGTGGCCACCTGCAGTAGGTGCGGTTTCTGCCAACCCACCTGCCCCATATTCCGCGCCACAGGCCGGGAGGCGCACGTCGCCCGAGGCAAGGTGGCCCTTTTCCGCAATGTCATCGAGGAGCGAACGGCGATAGGGCCGGACATGAAGGATGCCTTCTCGAATTGCCTGCTCTGCCGTGCGTGCACCGAGAGCTGCTTCTCGGCACTCGAGACCGATCAGGTGGTGATGTCCTTCCGCCATGCGTACGCGGAGCGTTTCGGACGGAGCTTTCTGCAGCGCAGGGTGTTCCGCAGTCTGCTGCCTCGGCCCCGGCTCATGAGGGGCTTGGTCCGGAGCATATGGGCCCTGCGCAAGACCGGCCTGGCGGATGCCGCCCGGAGGACCGGCTTGGTGGGGCTACTCAATCCGAAGCTGGAGCGGGCCCTCGATCTCCGGGCCGGCACGCCGGGTCCCCTGCTTCACGCCCGCTTGGCAAAGCGCCCGGCTCCTCTTCCCGATGGTGGGCCCCGTGTCGGCTATTGGATGTCGTGCGGATACAACTACGTGCTGCCCGAGGTGGGAGAGGCGACCGTGCGGGTCCTCGAGCGCATGGGCTTGACCGTGGAAGTGCTCGACAATTGCTGTTGTGGACTTGCCGCGCACGGTTATGGGGACCGCGAAGGGGCGCAGCGACTCGCCCGGGAGAACCTGCGCCGGCTCGGCGACCTCGACCGCTTCGTCGCCATCGTGTCGGAATGTGGTAGCTGCTCCGGACATCTCAAGGAATACGCCGAGGTTCTCGCCGATGACCCTGTTTGGTTGCAGAAAGCGGTGCTTCTGAAGGACAAGACGAGGAGCTTCAGCGAGTTCGTCATAGAACGGGGAGGCTTGGAGTATCTAGTCGACAGCGGCCCCGGCGAGGTGGCCACGCCGGCCGCCGCGGGTGCGGCTGTCGCCACAGCCGCCGCGGCCCCCGACACCGCCACGCCGGCCGGCGCGCCCGCAGCTACCGCGACCGTCGTCACCTACCACGATCCCTGCCATCTGGGGCGCCGCTACCAGAATGTGGTGAATCAGCCGAGGCAGATCCTGGAGTCTCTCCCCGGCGTCGTCTTTCGTGAGGCCGCGGAATCAGACTCTTGCTGCGGAGCCGCTGGTACGTACGGGGTGCTCCATCCAGAGACCTCGGCGGCCATCATCGAGCGCAAGATGGGTTTCATACGCGATACCGGCGCCACCATCCTGGCCACCGAGTGCCCTTCGTGCATGATGCAGCTCGCGTATGGAGCGCAACGGGCCGGTCTGGATGCTGAAGTGCTCAACGTCAGCCAGTTATGCGACCGCGCGGGGCGATCCGGCGAGAGGTAGCTCGACCGCTCTCCTCGCCGGCACCTGTCGTCCCTGGTCCGCGGCTCATCTATACGTCAATGTAATACTTGGCGCCAGCTATGAGAAATTCTCGCAAAGCGCCTTGCCTGCGCCGACCCAGGCTACTATGTAGGCTGCCAGTCTCATGAACAGAAGGAGCACGCATGGACTTCAGATTGGCCGACGAGCAGGAGATGACGCGCGACATGGTCCGGGACTTCGCGCAGAGCGAGATCAAGCCTGTCGCGATGGAGCTCGACCGCAAGACCGACCCGAAGGACTGCATCCCCTGGGATCTGATCAAGAAGGCTTCGAAGCTGGGTCTGAGAACAGCGGCCATCCCGGAGGAATGGGGGGGCGAGGGAGCGGATTACCTCACCCTGGCCATCATACTGGAGGAACTCGGGGCCGCCGACCAGGGCTTCGCCAGCATCATCAGGGGGTGCTACACAGAGGCGCCTAGGCTCGTCTTTGAGCTGAACGAGGAGCAACGGGACGAGTTCTTGCCCAAGTTCCTCGAGGACGACACGTTCCTCCTGGGTCTGGCTCGGACGGAGCCAGACGCGGGCACCGACTCCCACTACCTGTACGACGAGCCCGGAGCCTCGATACGCACCTATGCCGAGAGAAGAGGCGATGAGTACGTCATCAACGGGAGTAAGCACTACATCTCCAGCGGCGGTGTGGCCAAGCTCTACTTCCTCTATGCCAGGACCGACAAACACGCGCCGATATCCGAGAGCCTGAGCGTGTTCCTGATGCCTCACGATACCCCCGGGTTCTCGATCGGCAGATTCCACAACAAGCTGGGAAGAAGACTCCTACCGAATGCCGAGTTGTTCTTGGAAGACGCCCGCATCCCCGCTCGCTACCTGATCGGCGAAGAGGGCGAGGCCTGGGGTTCAGAGGGCGAGGGTGGCGGAGGTCCGCAGAAGGACTGGAAGAACTCCGGGCCCGGGGCCCCCCCGCCCTTCGGACTTCTGGGCGCTGCGGCGAACCTGGGGACGGTGAGGGGCTGCTACGAGGAGGCCCTGAACTACGCCAGGACCCGGATCCAGGGTGGCAAGCCGATCATCGAGCACCAGCACGTCGCCATCAAGCTGGCCCAGATGAAGGCCCACATCGAGGCGGCCAGAGCGCTTCTCTGGAAATGCGCCTGGTCTTGGCAGACCAAGTATGAGTACGATTCCAGAATGGGCATGCTGGTGAAAGCTTACGTCGATGAGTTGGGCCTGACCGTGGCCACCAACTCGGTCGGCATCTTCGGTGGGATGGGTACCTCGGATGACGATGTGCCCGTCCAGAAATACATGAGAGACATATTTACGTTCGTCCATGGGTTCGCTACCACGGAAGTAGCCTGGCTGATAGGCGCTCCAACAGCAAATCCGGAATAGCGCTGGCTGGTGGCGCTGCGCTCCCGGGGACGCCCACTTGGATATCCACGTCGTGAAGGGATGAGGTGATGTCAGAGCAGACCTTTGTGAACTGCACGGGCGGCGGCCCGATCCGAGTCCACGTCGAGGATGGGAAGATAACCAAGGTGCGTCCTCTGGTCTTTGACGAGACGGACGCCCCCTCCTGGACGATCGAGGCGGGAGGCAAGAAGTACAGCCCTCCCCGCAAAGCCTGCGTCGCTACCTTCACCCTGACCGAGCGGGCGCGGGTCTACTCGGAAGAGAGGATCCTCTACCCGATGAAGCGGGTCGACTTCGACCCCGATGGCGAGAGGAACCCCCAGAACCGGGGCAAATCGCCCTACGTGCGCATCGGCTGGGACGAGGCCCTCGAACTCGTCTCCGGCGAGATGAAGCGGATCCGCGCCACCTACGGCCCCGAGGCGATCACGTCCAGGGCCTCCTCCCACCACAACTGGGGCAACCTGGGCTACCGCACCGGCGCCTGGGCCCGGTTCTTCAGCCTGATCGGGTTCACCGACATCCTCGACAACCCCGATAGCTGGGAAGGCTGGCACTGGGGCGCGACCCACGCCTACGGTTTCTACTGGAGACTGGGCAATCCCGAGCACTACGACATGCTCGAGGATAATCTCAAGCACACCGAACTGATCATCCACTGGGGCAACGACGCCGACTCCACCCATGGCATCTACGGCGGGAACGAGTCGGCCCTGTGGCGCTACTGGCTCAAGGAGCAGGGTATCCGGCAGATCATCATCGACCCCTACTACAACTACACCGGCGCGGCCGTGGGCGACAAATGGATCTCCTACCGCCCCGGTACCACCGGCGCCCTGGCCTTGGGTATCGCCTACGTCTGGCTGACGGAAGGCACCTACGACAAGGAGTACGTGGCCACCCATACCCTCGGTTTCGAGGACTTCAAGAAGTACGTGCTGGGTGAGGACGATGGCATCCCCAAGACCCCGGAGTGGGCGGGGGAGGAGACCGGTGTCGCTCCCCGCACGATCGTGTCCCTGGCCAGGGATTGGGCCTCGCACCGCACCTGCCTGGCCGGTGGGACCAAGGGCGGAGAAGGCGGCCATTGCCGGCAGGCCTACGCCACCGAGCACAACAGGTTGATGGTGTTGCTGCAGGCCCTTCAGGGACTGGGCAAGCCCGGCGTGAGCATCTGGGGGACGGCCAACGGGCCGCCGTACAACCACACCCTCGACTTCCCCGGATATGCGGGTGTCGCCGGCTTCAATGCGATCGCCGAGAAACCGGTCGTGAATCCTGTCAAGCAACGCTTGTACCGGCTGACCGTCCCCGAAGCCATCCTGAGCCCGCCGCTCAACTGGATGGGCGAGGGCTTTTGCGGCAACTCGCTCGAGCAGCAGTTCACCCAGTTCGTCTATCCGCTGCCCGGCCACTCTGAAGTCAAGATGTTCTACCGGTACGGCGGCGCCTTCCTGGCCACCATGACCGACACCAACCGCTGGGTGCGGATGTACCAGAGCCCCAAGCTGGAGTTCGTGGTCAACCAGGACTGCTGGTTCTCCACCGAGACCCGGTTGGCCGATGTCATCCTGCCGGCCTGCACCAACCTCGAGCGCAACGATATCAGCGAGTACGCGAGCTCCGGCGGCTACTCGCTGCACGCGTCCGGCAGTGCCAACCACCGGATCATCGTCTACCAGCAGAAGTGCGTGGAGCCTGTGGGCGAATCCCGGCCCGACTACGACATCTTCTGCGGGCTGGCGGAGAAGCTGGGGGTCCTCGACGAGTACACCGAGGGCAACACCATGGAAGGGTGGATCGAGAAGATGTTCTACGCCTCCGATCTGCCGAAGTACATCGCCTTCGAGGATTTCAAGAAGAAGGGCTATTTCGTCGTCCCGCAGATCCCCGACTACAAGCCCACCCCGGCGCTGCGCTGGTTCTACGAGGGTCGCCCATGCGACACCCCGGACACCAGCAACCCCAAACGGGGGACGGACAAGGCCACCGAGCTGGGGACCTACAGCGGCAAGATCGAGTTCGTCTCGCAGAGCCTGCTGGCCCATACGCCCGACGACGACGAGCGGGCTCCGCTGCCCCGCTACATCCCCAGTTGGGAAGGGCACCATTCGGAGATCGCCGAGAAGTATCCGCTGGCACTCATCTCGCCGCATCCGCGGTTCACCTTCCACACCCACCACGACAGTCACGTTCCCTGGCTGTCCGAGATCCCGGGTCACCGGATTTCCAAAGACGGCTACGACTACTGGGTCGTCCGCATCCACCCTGAAGACGCGCAGGCTCGGGGTATCAAGCAGGGCGACGTCGTCAAGCTCTACAACGACCGGGCGTCCGTCCTGGGCGTCGCCCAGGTGACCGAGAGGACCAGGCCTGGGGTGGTCCACTCGTACGAGGGATCGGCCAGATACGACCCGCTGGAGCCCGGCAAGGCCGGGAGCACAGACAGGGGCGGCTGCGTGAACCTGCTCACTCCCTCGCGGATGCTCTCCAAGAACGTCCCCGGGATGGCGCCCAACTCGTGCCTGATCGAGATCGCCAGATGGGAGGCCTGAGATGACCAGGTACGGAATGGTGGTGAATGTCGCCCGCTGCATCGGCTGCTACAACTGCTTCATCACCTGCAAGGACGAGCACTGCGGGAACGACCATCTGCCCTATGCGGCGGCCCAGCCCATGACCGGCCACACCTGGATGCGGGTCGTGGAGACGGAGCGGGGGCGGTTCCCCAAGCTCAAGGTGGACTACACGGCCATCCCCTGCATGCATTGCGACGATCCTCCTTGCGTGGCCGCGGCTCGAGACGGCGCCGCCTACCTGCGGGACGACGGCATCGTGCTCATCGATCCGGCGAAGGCGGCCGGGCAGCACGAGCTGGTGCGCAGCTGCCCCTACCGGGTCATCTACTGGAACGAGGAAGCTCAGGTACCCCAGAAGTGCACCCTGTGCGCCCATCTTCTGGACGCCGGCTGGAAAGAGCCTCGCTGCGTCGAGGCCTGTCCCACCGGCGCCCTGGTCTTCGGGGACCTGGACGATCCCGGCAGCGCGGTATCCCTGCTGGTGGCCTCGGGCCAGACCGAGGTGCTCCATCCCGAATACGAGCTGGGCGAGAAGGTCCGCTACCTGGGCCTGCCCAAGAGCTTCGTGGCCGGGGCCGTGGTGTTCGGCGACACCGACGAGTGCGCCGTGGGAGTCGACGTCACCCTGGAGGGGCGCGGCGGAAAGAGACGGCGCGACCGACGCCTACGGCGACTTCGAGTTCGAGGGCCTGCCTGCGGACACCGCCTTCACGGTGAGGATCGCGAGCCCCGGCTATCAGGAGAAGGCGATCGCGGTAAAGACCAATACCTCCGTCTATCTGGGGGATGTCGTCCTGACGCAGGCCTAGTTCGTCCCCGCCCACTAAGCATTCTGATTGCGGCGGACATGCGGACAATAGCAAGAGCGAGCGGGAGGATTTGAGCGCCAGAGAGAAGGCGATCCTGACGGACCTGGCTCATCAGGCCAGGTCAGAAGCTCTCGCGTGGGCGAGAAAGAAGGAAGAAGGAACATGACGGACGACAGCGCGACTATCTTCGAAGAACTGAAGGCCGGTCTGGAGGACAGCATCGCGTTCTCTCGTGGAGAGCTCTCCTTGGTCACGACCGCCATGCCGGCTCCACCACCCAAGACGGAACCGGCTCAGATCGCGGAACTGCGGAAGAGTCTCAAGATGTCGCAAGCTGTTTTCGCCGCGGTCATCAACGTGTCGTCGAAAACCGTCCAGAGTTGGGAACAAGGTATCAGGCAGCCGTCTCAGGCCGCGCTTCGCATGCTGGAGGTGATCCGCGAAGACTCCACACTGGTGGACCTCATCCTCCGTTGCGGGCCAAGGGCTGAAACCGGCGCTTCGGCGCGTCTCCCGCTCCGCCGGCGAGCGCGGGCCTGAGTCCGGCTTCTCGCGGAGCTTCGCGAGTAGCCAGAGGGGAGCCTACGTCACCTATGCCGCTAGATCGCGTTGCCGATACGCCAGCCGGCCGCGGTCGCGTCGGGGATAAGGCCGGGGTCCTCGCAGTCGCCGATGGCGTAGATCTCCGGCACCTTTCCTTCAAGGCTCTCGGCCAGGGCCGTGCTCGCCGCGAAGGGCAGCGCACATATGACGCTGTCGGCCTCGATGGTCCGCGTCTCGCCCTCCTTGGTGACCAGGGTCAGCCCCTTGTCGGTGATCTCAACGAGCTTCACGCCCGCCAGTCGCTCGACGCCCTTCTTGTCGAACCAGTAGAAGAGGCGGGTCCTTCTCTCCGGGTACATCCCACTGCCGAGCTCTTCCCCGGTGTCGACGATCGTCACCTGCCTGCCCCGCTTCGTCAGGAACTCTCCCAACTGGCAGCCCTGGATGGCTCCCCCGATGATCACCGCGCTCTTGCCAACCGGCATCCAGTAACGGGTCAGGTCTCTCAGCGTCTTGGGACCGAGGATCCAGAGATAGAACCTTAGAGTCCCGTACAGGTCGTCGCTCCTGATGACGTTCCGTCCCTCGACCCCCGGGACGTCCGGCAGCGTGGGAGAGCCTCCGGCCGCTACGATGACCACGTCGGGCTTGGCCTCCGCGATGGCCGCGGCGTCGAACTCCTTGCCCAGTTGGACGTCGACCCCCAGCTTCCTGACCTGCCTCCTGAAGAACCAGATCACCTCGCGCACGTCTTCGACCTCGGACCCCTTGACCAGGGCAGCCAGAGACATTGACCCGCCGAGGTATTTGCCTTTTTCCCACAGGCTGACGGTATGTCCTCGCAGCGCGGCTACCCTGGCCGCCTGCATCCCCGCCGGCCCCCCACCGATAACGAGCACCTGCTTCTTCGCGGCGGTGGGCGCCGGCTCATAGGAATCGGTCCCGAAACAGGCATTGATGCGGCAGTGACGCGGCTCGTTATACGTGCTGCTGCAGTGGCCGCACTTGGTGCACGGTTGGATATCGGTGGATCGGCCCGTGCGCACCTTGTTGGGATACTCGGGGTCGGCGAAGATACGGCGATTGAAGCCGATCAGATCGGCCTTGCCCTCTTTGAGCACCTGCTCGCCCGAGTCCGCGTCGAAGCCACACACCGTCATGACGGGGATGGAGACCACCTGCTTGATGGCCGCCGCCAGCGGTACGTTGCAGAGGGCTCCCTTGTGAGTCCAGTCCATCTCCTTTGGGAACTCGCTCAAGGGGATGTGCGGTTCGGGATAGAAGAGGGTGTCGCTCAGATACGAGCCCTGGTGCATGCCCACCCAGTGCGAGCGCACGTGCAGGGAATCGACCCCGGCGCCCTGGTAGATCCGGGCCAGCTCCTTGTTCTCCTCAAGGCTGAGACCCAGTTCGCCGACCCCGGCCTCGATACCGTTCATGAACACCTGTATCGCGAAGTCGGGCCCGACGCGTTTCCTGACGGCCTCGATGGTATCGAGCACGAAACGCGTCCGGTTCTCCATGCTTTGCGGCCCATAGATGTCGTCGCGCCGGTTCCAGAAGCGCGACAGGAAGCTGTCGAAGAGGTGGTCCGCCCCCGTATGGATCTCGATGCCGTCGAAGCCTGCATCGGCCAGCCGGCCCGCGGCGGCGGCGTATCGCTCGACCAGCTCCTCGATCTCGGCGATGGTCAGCTGCTCGGGCGGCTCTTCCTCGTGGACGTCGAACATGGACGGGAAGGTCACGGGCGACGCGGCAACCCTCTTCGCAATCGTGTGGTAGACGCCGCCCCAGGGGCCGCGATGGTAGAACTGCATGAACGCGGGACAACCGCCCTTGTGGATCTCGGCGGCAAGGTCGCTGATATCTTTCATGTACTTGTCGTCGTCGACGCGGAGGCGGCGGTCACCCTCTTCGGCCAGCGGCCATTCCATCGCGGGAGTCTCGACGACGATCAGTCCCGCCCCGCCCCGAGCCACCGCTCCGTAGAACGCCTTGGCGATGTCGCCGAAGCGGCGCTCGCCGGAGTCGAAGAAGTACGTCTGGGCCGCGGTCTTGACGATCCTGTTCTTCAGCTGCACCTTGCCGATGTTGATTGGCGAAAAGAGGTGCTCGTAGCGGAAACGCGCCATCAGCCGACCCCCCGGTCTTGGTTCCGTGCGTGGAGCCGCGGGGCGGCTCCGCCGCCCCGCGGCACAGTCTCGACCCGCGGACAGCCTCTACGTCAGCGGGATATCTCCCAGGTTGATGTCTTGATCAGTGGTGTCCAGACCCGCGAAGCTCTTGACCTTGTCGCCGTGCTTCATCTGCAGATCGAACACCCCGTCCTTCAAACCCTCGAACCAGAAGTCCCCGTAGCTGTCGGTCTGAGCGGTGAGCTTCGCGCCGTCGGACGCCCCTGTCAAGGTGCAGGTGGCCCCGATGATGACCTCTTCCTCCACCGGGTCGTAGAGAGTACCGGCGATGAACTTCTTGGGCAGGTTGAGGTAGTAGACTCGGGGCAGAAGCGTGTCTTTCAGTTCCGGCTTCCACACCTCGGCCGTCGGCGATGAGCTCTTTGGCTTCTTCCTCGTCCATGAACCGGATGGCCAGGGTCGGGCAGGCATCGGCGCAGCGGGGCTCGGTCCAACCGTCGTCGAGCAGATGGGCGCAGCCGGTGCACTTCTGGGCTATGTTCAGGTTCTCATTGAAGAAGATCACGTTGTAGGGACAAGCATCGACGCAGTTCTTGCAGCCGGTGCATTTGACCGGGTCGATGATGACCAGGCCGTCGTCCCGCTTGTAGAGGGCGCCGGTGATCGGGCAGGCTTCCGCGCAGGGAGCCTTGTCGCAGTGCATGCAGAGATGCGGGCGGTAGGCCACCTTCACCTTGGGTACCGTCCCTCGCACCCGCTCGGTGAGTTCGATCCAGAACTGGCCGGTATCGGGCTGGGGTTTGGCGATGGGGGTCCAGTCGTTGGCCACGTGCTCGTCTTTGCAGACGATCTGGCAGGAGTGGCAGCCATTGCACTTGGCTATATCGATGACGAAGACTTTCTTTGCCATGACTACCTCCCCTCCTGGACCCAGCCGTTGAAGCGCAGGCCGGAGGCGGGATCGTATTCGCGTGCAAACGCCTCCGGATACTCCCGCATCCACTCCTCCATCTGGGTCATGGAGACCCGCTCAACTTCGGCCAGATAGCCACTGGTGGCCTGACCGGCCGCGTGTTTTGAAGTCAACCCTTCAGGCGCGATCACGTTGATGGCCCCGCCCCGCTCGAGGGTGAAGGGGATGATGAAGTCGGCCCGGGCTCCGTGATCGATCGAGACCACGCCCGGCATGATCCGCTCCCACACGAGAGCCCCGCAGAGCACCCCGCCTCGCTCGTTGTAGACCTTGACGATATCCCCGTTCTTGATGCCCCGTGCCGCTGCGTCGCTGGGGTGCATCCAGCAGGGCTCGTACATGTACCCGTCCCAGCCCTTGACCTTGCAGGTGAGGGCTTCTCTGGTCCAGGAGATGTCGTCGCACTGGGCGTGAGTCCTCCACCGGCCGTGATTCGACATCACGAGAAGCGGGTACGCCTTCGCCCTCGTACTGGAGATGCGCTCGTCGTGGGTGATGCCCTTCTCAATCCACTTGGGGATGGGGGGCCGTTCCTCGTCGGTGGGAAAGGCCTTCTCCAGGCTCTCGGAGTAGAACTCCAGCTTGCCGGTGGGAGTGGGTATGGGATTGGCTACGGGGTCTTTGTAGAACTCATACAGACCGGCCGGCCATTTCTCCCAATCGGGGGCCACCGGGAGTACGCAGTACTGCTTCTCCTTGAACTCATCCCACGGGACGACCGCGGTGAACTTCATGCCTTCGTACGTGCCCCTGATAAGTTCTTCCTCGCTGAAGCCGTCGGTGACCTCGTCGAGCAGACCGAGCTTCTTGGCCACCTCGCAGACCGCTTCGTAGTCGCTCTTCGATTCGCCGATGGGAGCGACGGCCTGATTCATGAGCACCACGCTCTGGAAGCTGTCACCCTCCCGGATGCAGGGAGAGATGTCGTTCAGTTCCAGAGTGGTGCTGGTCGGCAGGATGATGTCCGCGGAGAGCACGTCGTTCTCCAGCCAGGGATGCTGAGCCACGATGCACTCGATCTTCGGGTTCCTCACGGCTTCCATCACGTCGCTGCCGCAGTTCCAGCAAGTCGTCCGGCACGGCGTGTCCGTCCACATCATGTGGATCTCGGTGCCGCCCTTTTCCTTCTCGATGGGATAGGTGTACTTCTTGTACTGGTCGGAGGTGGGTTCCTCGTGGCCGCCCGTCCCCCAGAAATCGACAGTCCCCTTCTTGATGGCTTCCTCGATGAGCGTCTTGGGGATCATCTGCTTGCCCCAGGCCGTGGGCGTGCCGCGGTGTGGCTTGAGCAAACGCTCGCCATAGGGAGTAGCGGTCAGGTTCCCGAAGGGGCCCATGTGGTCGGCGCCGCCTGTGATGATGTTCTTGGGCATGCCCGTGTAGGCGATCTGCGCCTGATGGACGCCCGGCTTGCCCAGGCCCTGCATGCCAAGGAGCACGACCTCGAGGCGGGCCGGTTCGTGCGAGTACGGCCCCCGCGCTAGGCCGCCGCCGAAGTAGTGCCCGATGGTGACGGTCTTCTTGGCCCAGTCTCTGGCGAGCGCTTTGATGGTCCACACCGGCACCCCGCATTTCGGCGAGGCCCACTTGGGCGTCTTGGGCACGCCGTCGTCCTCGCCCATCACGTACGCCTTGATCTTGTCGAAGCCGACGGTATGGGTCCTGACGTATTCTTTGTCGAACGTGCCTTCCGTGATCCACATGTACATGAGCGCCAACTGCAGCGCAGCGTCGGTGTTGGGAAGGATGGGGATCCACTTGTCGGCGTGGATGGCCGCGGCGTAGTTGAGGTCGGGGTTGATGTAGACCTGCTTGATCCCGATCTCGGTCCAGAAGAAGAGCAGCCGGCTTGCAAACTGGCCCCGGAAGCCCCACGTGGTCGTTTCCGGGTCGCCCCCCCAGACCACCACCATGTCGCTGTTCTGGCTGATGTCGTTAACGATGTTGTCGTTGGGGGCCATCATCCCGATGTAGCCCTTGCCCCAGATGTGCTTGGAGCCCCAGTACCAGCCTTCCCAGCTATCCGGGTTCCGTACTTGCTGGGTGAACCCCCCCATCTTGTCGAGGAGCAGCGTGGAACAGCCGTGAGGCGCGTGGACCATCTTGCACTCCCCGTGCCCGTCGCCCTGCACCAGGATGGCCAGCGGCCCGTACTGCTTGTGGATGCGCCTGATCTCGTCGGCAACGAGGGTCGCGGCCTCATCCCAGGAGACCCGCACATACTTGCTCTTGCCGCGGTTCTGCGGGTTTCTCTCCCCGTTGGGGTCCCAGTCGACCCGCTTGAGGGGGTACTTGACCCGGTTGGGGGAATACGTCCGCTTCTTGTATGCCAGGCTCCAGGGAGCCGGGACAGCTTTGTACAGAGGCTCGAGGGTCTTGCCGTTCTTCGTGATCTTCCAGGCGTTGAACGTCGCCGGGTCATACTTCGAATCCCAATGCAGGGGTCTGATCCTGACGACCCTGCCGTCTTTCACATCCACGCAGCAGGGACAGGCGCCGAATATGCCTCCACTCAGACCGAGCGCCTTGAGGACTGTCTTCTCCGAGCTCTTTGGAGTCTGCTCTTCTAAGCGGGACCCCTCCTGCGGGGTCGACGGTTCGCTGTTCTCTGCTGCCACTTGATTCGTCCTCCTCAGTCGGTCAGATTGATCTCGACCAGAGCCCGACATACGGGCTAGTTACCATGATAGTCGTACTCAGAAGTAGGGGAGGCACTTCGCCACAACTATTCATGGCTGACGGGAAATATTACAGCAACGCATAGATGCCTCGGGTGCAGATCATCTACAGGGGGCCCCTCCTTCATTCTGGTTGTGTCCCAGCGGGGCCGGCCCGTCCGTCGCGGGCGAGCCTATGCTACATTCGGCCCATGAAGATCATCGACAGCCCTGTCCCCCTGAGGGACCTTGCTTCGATGGCCGAGGGCGGATTCGGGGATCTCGTCAAGGCCGTAGTCGATGTGGAACGCGGCATCATGGCCGTCGACGGGGAGCTGCATTCCGACGAAGAAGCGCTCCTCCTTGAAGATGGTTCCGAGCAGCGGCATCTGTGGGGGATCAACATCTACCCGGCTCTGGAAGGTGCAGACCGAGTCGAGTTCGACTCCCTGATCAACGTCCGCCCGTCGCAAAGTAATCGTTCGCGCAGCATCGTCGATCCTGAGATCCGCGCTAGGATCGCCGGCATCGTGGACACTCTGGTCATACCGTGAGCCCGCAGCACCCAGGATTATCCGCCGGCCGGTGGCATACCATGCCGCTCGTCGAGCAATTGGCGAACGTGGGTAGCGAGGTGGAGCGGGCGCTTGTTTGGGCCGCTAAGGGCAATCCCGAATACAGTCGACTGGCGCTCGAACGGGGACTAGAGCTGCTGGATTTGAGCATCGCCGATCCCAAGCACTTGCACCGCCTGAAGGAATTGACGCGCTTGCGCGAGATCCTACTGGACTACTTCCTTGGTGAGAACCAATTCGGATCGACGGAAAGCAGCTGGAGAAGCTACTTCCACGCGTATGGCCTCGCGGCTGCGATCAGGAGGGAATCGATTTGGTAACGCGGTGTGCCTGGGTGGGGGAAGAGCCACTCTACGTCGGGTACCACGACGACGAGTGGGGTGTGCCCGTGCACGACGATCGACTGCTTTTCGAGTTCCTGGTGCTGGAAGGGGCCCAGGCCGGCCTGAGTTGGCTGACCATCCTCAGGAAGCGAGAGGGCTATCGAAAGGCGTTTGCCGGCTTCGATCCTGCGGCGGTAGCCGCCTTTGGCCCCGCCGACGTCGAGCGGCTGCTGGCCGATCCGGCGATCGTGCGCAACCGGCTCAAGGTGGACTCGGCCATCAACAACGCGCGCCGGTTCCTGCAAGTGCAGGAGGAGTTCGGGAGTTTCGAGGCCTACGTTTGGGGATTCGTCGCTGGTGAGACCATTCACAACAAGTGGCGGACTATGGCGGAGATCCCTACCAAGACTGCGGAGGCGGAGCGACTGAGCGCCGATCTCAAGCGGCGGGGCTTCCGGTTCGTAGGCCCGACCATCATGTACGCTCACATGCAGGCGACCGGCATGGTGAACGATCACACGGTCGACTGCTTCCGCTGGGGCGAACTGAAACGGGGTGGATGAGGTGGGCGGGCGGCCAGGAGTCGTGAAAACCGAGAGCGAGGGCCCGGCGACCGAGACCCAGACCATCATGTGCATCAACAGCGGCTCCTCCTCGCTGAAATTCCACCTGTACGAGATGGGCGTGTGTGGCGGGAGCGGCGTCGGCCCAGGGGATATCGCCGGCCCAGGGTGTATTGCCGGCCCAGGGGGTGGTGCCGGCCCAGGGGGCGGTGCCCGCGACCGGGGCCTATCCGAGGAGTTGCTTGCGCGGGGCGCCGTCGAGGGCATAGGGCAGGGCCAAGGCCGCCTCTGGTTCGTCGACGGGGCAGGAGAGCCCTTGGCCGAGCGGGAACTGGCCGACGTCCAGCATGAACACGCCATCGAACAGGCGCTTGCCATGCTCTCCAACAGAGATCTTCCTTCGATCGAGGCGATCGGACACCGGGTCGTCCACGGGGGGCCCAACCACTTCGTCCCGGAAGTCCTGACCCCGGAGCTCATCGACGATCTTCGCAGACACACGGCCTGGGCGCCCCTGCACATGCCGGCCAGCCTGCGCGTGATCGAAGCTCTGCGGATGCAACGGCCGGGGCTACCCCAGGTGGCCTGCTTCGACACCGCTTTCCACGCGCAGATGCCGGAGATCGCCCGCCGCCTTCCCTTGCCCCGGCGTTTCTTCGACCAGGGAGTGCACAAGTACGGCTTCCACGGTCTCTCGTACGAGTACGTGCTCGACGCCCTCGGTGATCGGGCGAAGGGCCGGGTGGTGATCGCCCATCTGGGCAACGGGGCCAGCATGGCGGCCTGTCGGGATGGCCGGCCGATGGAGACCACCATGGGGATGACCCCTCTCGGCGGCTTCATGATGGGGACCCGGACCGGGGATCTGGACCCCGGAGTGCCGCTGTATCTGGTACGGGAGTGTGGCTACGACGACAAGACGCTCGAGCAGCTCCTCGACAAGGAGAGCGGACTGAAGGGGGTATCCGGCGAGACGGCGGACATGAAGACTCTGCTCGAGCTTCGGGCAGGCGGCCACGAGGCGGCCACCCAGGCGGTGGAGATGTACTGTTACCAGGCGCGCAAGACGATCGGGTCGCTCACCGCCGTGCTGGGGGGGTTGGATCTTCTCGTGTTCACCGGGGGCATCGGCGAGAGGGCCGCTCCGGTGCGCGCCCTCATCTGTGGAGGCCTCGAGTACCTGGGCGTCAAGCTCGACCCGGCCAAGAACGAGACTCACGCCGAGACGATCAGCGACGACGGCAGCCTCTGCGCGGTGAGGGTCGTCCCCACAAACGAAGACGTGATGATCGCTCGTCACACCTATTCATTGGTATTCGGTGGCGCCGCAGCCGGCGGCGCCGAAACCTGACAAGGAGGAAGATCGTGAGCACCCAACCGCCGCTCGAGGGCCAGACGCCGCTCGACCCCGCTCTGCTGGAGCGGATGAATGCCTACTGGCGCGCGGCGAACTATCTGTCGGTGGGTCAGATATATCTAAGGGACAACCCTCTCCTGCGGCGGCCCCTCCGTCACGAGGACATCAAGGCCCGTCTCCTCGGTCACTGGGGCACCTGTCCCGGTCTGAACTTGATCTATGTGCATCTGAACCGGGTCATCAAGGCCCGCGATCTGAACGTCGATCTACATCTGCGGACCGGGCCACGGGGGCCCGGCTATGGTCGCGAACGTCTTCCTGGAGGGCACGTACAGCGAGTACTACGCGCACATTCCCCAGAATGAAAACGGGATCCAGCGGCTCTTCAAGCAGTTCTCCTTCCCGGGAGGCATCCCCAGTCATGTGGCCGCGGAGACGCCGGGTTCGATCCACGAAGGCGGGGAGCTGGGCTACGCGCTTTCCCACGCCTACGGAGCCGTCTTCGACAACCCCGATCTGATCGCGTGTTGTGTCATCGGCGATGGGGAGGCGGAGACCGGCGCCCTGGCTGCCTCCTGGCAGTCGAACAAGTTCCTGAATCCGGCTACCGATGGGGCCGTGCTCCCCATACTCCATCTCAACGGCTACAAGATAGCCAATCCCACTGTCCTCGCCCGCATCGGCCGGGATGAGCTGGCGGACTACCTGCGGGGTTGCGGCCATAAGCCCTACTTCGTCGAGGGAGACGATCCCACCCGCATGCACCAGCTCATGGCGGCCACCCTCGACCGGGCGCTCGACGAGATCAAGGTGTACCAACACAGGGCCCGGGTGGAGGGCATCGTCGAGCGCCCCCAATGGCCCGCGATCGTATTGGTGACCCCCAAGGGCTGGACCGGCCCCAAGACCGTGGACGGACGGCAGACGGAGGGGAGCTTCCGCTCGCACCAGGTCCCGTTCTCGGATATGACCGAGGAGCACATCAGGCTCCTCGAAGACTGGATGCGCAGCTACAAGCCCGAGGAGCTTTTCGACGAGACCGGCGCGTTCCGGCTCGAACTGGCGGAACTGGCGCCCCAGGGCACTCGGCGCATGGGTGACAATCCGCATGCCAACGGCGGGCTGCTCCTCCACGACCTCGAACTCCCCGACTTCCGCGACTTCCAGGTAGAGGTGCCGGCGCCCGGGGCTCACGCTTGGCCAATCGACCAAAGTCATGGGCGACTTCCTCGCCGAGACCATGCGGCTCAATCTGGACACAAAGGATTTTCGGGTCTTCGGCCCTGACGAGACCGCCTCCAACCGCCTGGACGCGGTGCTCGAGGTCACCCCCCGCACCTGGAACGCCACCATCATCCCTGGGGACGACCGTCTTGCTCCGGACGGGCGGGTGATGGAGATCCTGAGCGAGCACACCATCCAGGGCTGGCTGGAGGGATACCTACTGACCGGACGTCACGGCTTGTTCTCCTGCTACGAAGCCTTCATCCACATCATCGATTCCATGTTCAACCAGCACGCCAAGTGGCTGGACGTGAGCCAGGAGATCCCCTGGAGGCGGCCGGTGGCCTCGCTCAACTACCTGCTCACTTCGCACGTCTGGCGCCAGGACCACAACGGCTTCTCCCACCAGGACCCGGGATTCATCGACCACGTGCTCACCAAGAAGCCGTCAGTGGTGAGGGTCTATCTTCCCCCGGACGCCAACTGCCTCCTCTACGTCACCGATAAGTGCCTGCGCAGCCGGAATCTCGTGAACGTGATCGTCTCTGGAAAACAGCCCGAGCCCCAGTGGCTGGACATGACCTCCGCCATCCGGCACTGCACGACCGGAGTGGGGATCTGGAAGTGGGCCAGCAACGACGAGGGGGCCGATCCCGACGTGGTGATGGCCTGCGCCGGTGACGTCCCCACCATGGAGACGCTCGCGGCGGTCGATTTCCTGCACAAGTACCTTCCCGACCTCAAGATCAGGGTGGTGAACGTCGTGGACCTCATGACCCTGCAGCCCCAGAGCGAGCACCCCAACGGTCTTTCCGACCGGGAGTTCGACAGCCTGTTCACCGTCGATCGTCCGGTCATGTTCGCCTACCACGGCTATCCCTGGCTGATCCACCGGCTCACCTACCGGCGCACCAATCACGGCAACCTCCACGTCCGCGGGTATAAGGAGGAAGGCAGCACCACTACCCCCTTCGACATGACCGTGCGTAACGAGCTCGATCGCTTCAGCCTGGTGCGCGACGTCATCGACCGGGTACCCGGCCTGGGACGACGAGCGGCTCATCTGCGCCAGTTGGTGAAGGAGATCCACGTCGATCACTGGGAATACATCCGCGAATACGGCGACGACATGCCTCTGGTAACAGATTGGACCTGGGGATCGTACAGCGGGACTGCATAGGGCCGGACCACGAAAGCGGAGGAGATCAAGTGAGTACCGAAGGAAATCCGCGCCTCGAAGTCATCCATACCGCGGAGAACGACCCCAGTTTCAACCTGCCGTATGCGCCGGCCATCAAGGTGAACAGCGGAAAGCTGCTTTTCACTGCGGCGATGGCTGCCCCCACCTACCACCACCATCCACATCGACCGGAGGAGTTCGACCATCTTCCCGACGACCCCGGCGAGCAGGCTCGGATGACGCTGGAGCAACTCAAGGTGATCCTGGCGGCGGCCGGTGGCACCCTCCAGGATGTCGTCTTCGTCACCCGCTTCATCCGCGACATCGCTGAGAACCAGGATGCCATCAACCGTGTGTTCGGCGAGTACTTTGGCGATCACCGCCCCTCGAGCTGCACCGTGGAGGTGGTCCGCCTGGCGACCGATCCCCGGCTGAAATTCGAGATGAGCGTGGTGGCGGTGGTGCCCGAATAGGATCGGCGAGCGAGCGGCGCCCGAGCGACGCCGGGATGTGGATCCCTGGCGTCGCGTCTATGAGAGGAGGCTCGATTGGCGCGTTTCTTCAAACTGGCGATGGTGCAACTGGCATCCGACGTCGACAACCTCGACCTGGAGGCCCGCAAGGCCGGGCAGAAGGCGAAGATCGACCGCTACCTGGACACCATCCTGGGTATCGACCCGGTCGTCGATCTGCTCGTCTTTCCCGAGACCACCGTCAGCGGCTTCGACCCCGCCCACTGGACCGCTCTCGCTGAGAGCATCCCCGGGCCCACCAGTGACTATTTCTGCCGCAAGGCGAGCGAACTCGGCACATGGATCTGCCCCGGGTCCATCATCGAGAAGCGCGTTGGCCTGGACGGTACCTACAACACCTCTCTGCTCATCTCGCCCTCCGGCGAGATAGTGCTCAAGTACAGCAAGGTCTTCGTGCCCTACCCCTTCGAGCAGTCGCTCAGGGGCAGCGATTTCCCGGTCTGCGAGATCCCCGGGGTGGGCCGAGTGGGCATCATGATCTGCGCCGATCACGCCGTGCCGGAAGTGGCCCGCAATCTGGCCTTCAACGGAGCCGAGCTCATCCTCAACCCCACCTGCCAGGGTATCTTCATCGGGGGTATCCGTCACCTGGTCCCCCTCACCCAGGTGCGGGCCATCGAGAACCAGTGCTACCTGGTGGCCGTGAACCAGGCTGCGCCACAGGGCATGGGTCACTCCCTGGCCTGCGACCCCGAGGGCCGGATCCTCGAAGAATTGGAATCAGCCAGAGTCCTTCGCCCTGGTCACGCTCAACCTGGACGAAGTGCAGCGGGTGCGAGAGCACGGGTCGTTCGGCGTGTCCAACCAGTTCCTGAAGATGGTGCGCGACTGCCAGGAGGAGGGAGGTCCGCTCGATCTCTGCTACCGGCGCGGACTCCAGAACGCGGCGGTGTTCGAGACCCTGTCCGGGCGCGCCCCCAAGACGATCGACGAGATCACTCATCCCTGAAACCAGGCTGAGACAAGGATGCCTCCAGGAGGTTCCCGCATGGACGTCTTCCCGAAGTTCAAGGCCGCGGTCGTGCAGGCGGCGCCGGTCTGGCTGGACCGGGAGGCCACGACCGAGAAGGCCTGTCGTCTGATAGAGCAGGCCGCGGGCCAAGGCGTGCGACTGCTCGCCTTTCCTGAGGCTTGGCTCCCGGGGTTCCCCTGGTGGATCTTCCTCGGCACTCCTGCCTGGGGCAACAGCTTCTTCGCCGAGCTCTACGCGAATTCCGTGGAGATCCCCAGCCCGACGACCGACCGGCTCTGTCGGGCGGCGAAAGGAGCCGGCATGTATGTGGTCATGGGCATGGACGAGCGCGGAGGTAGCAGCCTCTACTGCACCCAACTCTTCATCGATCCGGACGGCCGGATCATGGGCCGGCACCGCAAGCTCAAGCCCACTCACGTGGAACGCTCAGTATGGGGCGAGGGAGACGGGAGTGACCTCAAGATCTTCGACACGCCTCTCGGCAAGATCGGGGGTCTGAACTGTTGGGAGCACATGCAGCCACTTACCCGCTATGCCATGTACTCTCTGGGGCAGCAGATACACATCGCCGCGTGGCCGGCCTTCAGCCTCTATCGCAAGTACGCATATGCGCTGGGAGAGGTCACGAGCGTCGGGGCGACCCGTCAATACGCGCTGGAGGGCGGCTGCTTCGCCCTGATGGCGGTGTCGCTGATCAGCAAGGAGATGGTCGAGCGATTGGCGGATACGCCGGAACGGGCGGACCTGATCGAAGCGGGGGGAGGAGCCAGCCAGATCTTCGGTCCCGATGGAGCGACCATAGCCGGTCCGCCCCGTGAAGACGAGGAGGCCATCGTGACGGCGGACATCGACCTCGCCGAGATCGCCCGCGCTAAGAACTTCGCCGACCCCGTGGGTCACTATTCCCGGCCGGATATCTTCAGATTGCTCGTCAACCGCGCTCCCCAACCCTGCGTCCAGGAGGTGGCCTCTTCAGGCGTGGGTGAGGGGCTCGCGGGCACCGGCGTGAGGTCTTACCAGGAGATCTGTCAGGAAGAGACGCCTCCACAGGCATAGCGGAGGTACCCGGGCTAGAGTGCCTTCAGGTAGATCTCTCGGGCCTCCTTGGCTCCGACCTCGCGTGGGTTCATGAAAGCGATGGGGAACGCCTGGAGGCTCACAAGCTCCTCCACCAAGTGCGGGATGTCCGCCTCGGTCAGACCCACTTCAGATAGGTGTTGGGGCATGCCCAGCTCGGTCAGCAGACGGCGCACGGCTGCCACCGATCTGTAAGCAGCATCCATGGTGGAGAGCCCGTCCGTGTTCTCGCCCAGGAGTCGGGCCACCTCGGCAAATCGGGCGGGACTCGAGATCAGGTTGTACTCCATGACGTAAGGGAGCATCAGGCCGACGGTCGATCCATGGGAGATGTGGGCCTTCTTGCCCAGGGCGTGGTTCATGAAATGGGCCAGGCCGACGCCGGCGAGCGTCCCGGCCTGCATGGCCATAGCCGCGCCGATCGCCAGTCGGTAACGGTCTTCCATCCGCTGGGGGCCTTTGGCGAAGGCCGGTCCCAGGCTGGTGGAGACGAGACGGATGGCCGTGGAGGCATACATGTCGGAGAGCAGATTGGCTCGGATGCACGTATAGGCCTCGATGGCGTGGGTAAGGGCGTCCACGCCGGTTTCGGCCGTGTTCCGGGGCGGCAGATGCCTGGTGAGCTCCGGGTCGATGATCACGGCATCGGGATAGTTGGCCGTGGTCAGATAGGTGTAGGTGCGGTCGTCAGTGGCGTCGTGGTGACCACCGCCGCCGAGCTCCACTCCGAGCCGGTCCCCGCCGTGGTGGGGATGAGGACTTTGGCCAGGCTCTTCTCCGGTGTTCTTCCCTCGACAAGGTCTTGGACGGTGATCCCCTCGTTGGCCGCCAGCAGGCCGGCGGCCTTGGTAGTGTCCATGACACTGCCTCCGCCCACGCCCACCAGCAGGTCGTATCTCCCTTCTCTGGCCTTCCGACCGAGCTCCTCGATGACGGTGGCGGGTGCCTCCGCCCCACACTCATCGAACACGTCGGACCCCACGCCGGCGGCGTCCAGGACCCCCTTCACCGTGTCGACGATCCCGGCTTCGACCACACCGGGATCGGTCACCACGAGGATGCGGGTCGCGCTCAGGCTCCTCACAAGATCCCCCAGGCCGCCGGTCGCGCCTACCCCGAAGAGTGTGCGTGGGACCCTGATCTCGATCACGTTGGTCATTTCCATGCAGGCGACCCCCTGAGGTCTGTTTTGGCATCAGTTGGTTGTGGTCGACGCTCGTTTGTGGCCGAGGCTCGTTGTGGCCACCGAGCGACGCGGCTACCGCTCTCGCGGCTGTCTCGTGATCCACACAACGTCGACCACCAATACTACTATCTGGCGGCCGAACGTCGGGAGAGACGCGGATGGGGCGATGCGATCGCCCCCGACAGACAGAAGGGACGCTGATAGGCGTCCCCTCCGTGATGGGTGGCATTGCCGTTGGTCGTTTCGGCCTGCCGACTAAGACCGCCGGTTCCTACGACTCCGCCTTTGGAGAAGGGAGTGTTCGATGCGAACGCACAATGCGTCCACTCTCCCAAAGGATTCAATACGAGCATCACCCGCTGGTTTCCTGCCCCCGCGGCCGCACCGTTGTCTTCGCGCCTGCTAGGAGTGGGTCAGCACGGCCTTGCCCCGGACGCGCCGTTCTCGGAGGGCTTGGAGTACTGCGCGAGTCTCCGTCCAGTCGCTCACCATGCCTAAGAGCGGTCTCAGCCGTCCATCGGCTACAAGGGCCACAAGCGCGCCCAAGTCGTCTCCGCGGGTTTCGAGAGGATAGGCATGGAAAAGAGGCACGACCCGACAGGCCGGCCCGCGCGGGAAGTCGAGCAGGGCCAGCGGCGCCGGGCCGCCCAGCGTTCCGTACGTGACCGCTGCGCCACCGGGGGCGAGACGGTGCGCCGCCTCGGTGAGCACCTGACCGCCGACCCCGTCCAGCACCAGGTCGAACGGGCCAGGGACGTTGTCATCCAATGAAGTCACTACCCGATGCGCCCCGAGATTCCGTGCCTCGGGCTCTCGCTCAAGGCTGGTCACCAGGGCAGTCACGTGGGCTCCGCTCGCGACTGCCAGCTGAACAGCGAACTGTCCCACACCACCTGTCGCGCCGGTGACGAGCACCCGGCGGGCGAGCAAAGACCCCCCAAGACGGATGGCCCGAAGGGCGGTGATCCCGGCTATGGGCAGAGAGGCCGCTTCTTCGAACGAGACTTCTTCGGGCAGCGGTACTGCCAGGTATGAAGGCACCGCCACCCGTTCCGCCCAGCATTCCCAGTCGACGAGACCGACCACTCGGGTGCCCACGGCAGGGCCGCTTCCGTCGGCAGCGGCCTGTATCACTACTCCGGCCAGATCCTGACCCGGGCGCCAGCCGTCGGGACGCATCTGGAGTAGGAACAACTCCCCGCGGTTGACGGAGTACGCGCGTACCTCCACCAGCGCCTCGCCGGCGGCTGGTGTCGGCTCGGGCAGGTCATCGGCCAGGCGCAGCCCCCCGGGAGCCTTGGGATCGGTTATGAATCCCCGCATGGCTACTGCCCTTTCCACTCGAAGAGGTGCAGGTCACCGTTGGCTACGAAGGCGATATGCGAGTCCGAAGCCGAGATGAACGGTGAGAGCCAGGGAGGGTCGGGCTGCTCGGCCAAGACCTGCTCGTAATTGCCGTTGAGGCCCCGCGCCACGATCTCGTACGTGTTCCCGTCCGTGCTATCCATGGGCCGGAAGTAAGCGGCGAACGTAGACGCGGCAGTCGCGAAATCGCCCTGCGGCGTCGACGTCCCATCGGTCTCCGGAAGCGAGGTCGAGCGCCCTGAGGCCGTTCTCCGAGTACACGAGTGTGTCGCCCCCGATGGACGGCCGCCACGCTTCGCTGCCGACCAGTAGCGGTTGGGCCGCGAGATCCGAGAGATCGAGAGAGTACGTGCCGGTCTCGAGACCGCCGTCGGCTGCGGCCTGCTCCCAGGCAAGGTACTTCTCGCCGACGCTGTAGACCCAGACCGCGTCGCCCATGATCGAGGCTATCGCTGAGGGAACGACCAGCATGGGCGCGTTCGCGGTCCCATCCGAACCCGGGACCATCGAATTATAGATCGGCGTCCGCAAGTATTCCTCCGGACTCGCTTCCCAAGGGCTCTCCTCTATCCAGGTGATCCATACCCCCGCGGTCTGGGGATAGTAGACATTCCTGTCTCCTCCGGCTATCTCTACTCTCGGACCGTCCGGCACATGGTAGGAGTAGATGTGCTGGTCGCTGAAGGTACTGCTGGCCTCATCGTATTCGCCTTCCCACCACACCGCCGTATAGCCGTCGACATCTATCCCGCCCGCCTCCGAGGCCTCGACCGGCAACTCCACCATATTCCCCGTGATCAAGTTGTAGGCATAGAGCTGGGAGGCCGTGTCGGTCCGCGTTGCCATCAACAGGATGTTGTCGGACACGCTCACCTCCATCACCGGAGCCGGCACCTCGGGGATCTGCATCTCCACCCATTCGCCTGCCGAGTCCCCCGGATCTCCCGCGACGCTGGTCGTGCTCGGCGATGAGGTCGTGGAGGTCTCGGGCTCGGTGGTGCTCGTTGTCTCTTCCGCCGTCGAAGTGGTGGTGGTACTGGTGGGGGGGGCCGCGGACGTGGTGGTGACTTCTCCATCATCTCCGCCTCGGGCGAGAACCAGGGGCACGGCTACGGCCACCGCGATCACCACGACGGCCAGGGCGGCGATGGCGATCCACAGGCCACGACGGCTCTTGCCCTGCGGTCCGCCACCGGGGCCTCCAGGACCGGGCGGCCCGCTCGGCCCTCCCGGATAGCCGGCCCGCCCGGGTAGCCTGGGCCTCCCGGGTAGCCTGGGCCGCCGGGGGCTGCGTGGCCGCCTTGCCCGGTGTAACCACTTTGTCCGGTGTAGCCGCCACTGGCTCCTTGACCGGGCGGGTACCCACCCGTTGAAGGGGCGGAGGGCGTCAAGATGAGGGTAGGAGGTAGTGTAGACGCCGAAGGGGCAACGACAGGCTGGTCGGTGGGTGGAGGTACCGGCGTGAAGGGCGGGGAAGCCGCGGCCACGACCGGCGGCTGGGCGAGGGCGCCGCCGGCTTCGCTCGGGCCACTGGAGACGGCTGCTGCGGCGCCACCGGACGCTGTGCCGCCGCCGGCCGCCGAGGCGCCTCCAGCCGCGGCGGTTCCAGCCGACGGGCGCGGGCCCGGCTCCTGCCGCACCCACAGTGGGCTCTGCAGGACCGACCGCGGCCCCGCAGTTGCGGCAGAAGCGGGCGTCGGCGGGCACTTCCTTCCCACACGCGCTGCAATACATCTCGTCACCCCCATCGGACGGCCTGTCGCGAGTCCAGCGTGGCGCCACGGAATCGCGCCTGGCCTCTAAGGATACAACCGGACCTCCACAAATGTGCGCGTGAAGAGGCAGGCTGAGTCGGTTCTATCCGAGAGTCCGGACGCCGTACTGTGGATAGCAGTTGCCCGAGTGACGCGTCTCGGGGCAGTTCGGACCGGCACGAGCCGATGGTCGGGCTTCCTGAATAGCCGCTATCCGTCTTCGCCGGGCAGGGCGCCCATGGTCTCCGGCTCCCCCGGCACCTCTGGGCCGCCGAACTCCATCTGTTCGTGGTGCTCGTCACGCTGCAGGCGCGGGGCGCGGCGAAAGGTGACATTGGCGTGGCGCGAGGGGTAGTCGATGCCGGTGCCGCCCAGCAGGTCGGCCACGGTGAGGATCTGCAGGCGTGGATGCTTGGTGTGCCAGCCGGGAGAGCTACAGAAACCGGCCGAGGCAGCCTCGGTGCGCATGGGCTGGGTGGGCTCTTTCATGGAGATGAGCACACCGATCTCCGCTTCCTCGCGCTCGACCACGCCCCGGAGATCGCGCACGTGAGTCACGTTGGTATCGCCGGCTTTGACGGAAATAATCACCTGCTTCGTCTTGCCTTTGGCCTCGTCGTGGAAGTAGAGGCGGCCGTCGATGCCTCGGTCGGCGCCTTTCTTGTGCTCCACGGGCCGGGCGCCCACGAGTCCCAGGGCCCACCACTGGAATTGCCAGGGATCCTGAGCGGCAAGGGCTTCGGCATCGGGGACGGAGACCGGCTCACCGATAACGCGAGGCATTGATTCTTCGCCAAAGGAATCCAAAAGACGGTTCTTGATGAGCGTCATGGCCAGGTGGGTGATGTCGATGCCGATCCAGTTGCGCTTGAGCTTCTCGGCGGCGATGACGGCGGTGCCGCAGCCGCAGAAGGGGTCGAGGACCAGGTCGCCCTCGTTGCTGGAGGCCTGGATGATGCGCTCGAGGAGGGCGAGGGGCTTCTGGGTGGGGTAGCCGAGGCGCTCCTGGGCATGGGCGCGAATTGGCGGGATGTCGTCCCAGATGTTGGTCAGAGGCATGCCGGGCATATCGTCCAGGTATCGCTTGAGCTGAATCCGGCCGTCGGGATTCTTGGGAAACACGAGGGACCCTGTCGATCAAACTCCTCCATCTTCTCTCTTGACACGGCCCATCCATTTGGATGCGGCTTGTAGCCCTTGTATTCGTACTGGAGATTGGGCCTAACGCCCGGGTTCCTGAGATCGCTGATCCGATACCGACGTCCGTCAGGTTCGGTGTGGCGGTAGAACTGTTCCAAGTATTCCTTTGAGTAGGGAAGGTACTGGAGGTTAAAACGAAACGTTCCAGATTCAGAGTAGAAAAGGATCGAGTCTGTGACCGACCCATAATTCCGCGTCGCGTTCCCGTGAGCGCTCGTCCTCTTCCAGATGATCTCGTTATCGAAGTTCTGTGCCCCGAAAATGGCGTCCATCAGCATCTTCAGATAGTGACTCGCGGTGGGATCGCAGTGCAGGTAGATGCTGCCGGTAGGCTTGAGCACCCTGCGCAGCTCCACAAGGCGAGGCGCCATCATGGCCAAGTAGGCGAGCATGTTGCTGGGGCTGCAGGATGTCGAGGTTGTCGCCATAGTAGAGGACGTTGCGGTTCATGAGGTGGGCGTCAGCTCCAATGGCTCGGACGTCTCAGAACATATCCATCAGGCTTCTCTATATCCTCAGGCAGCTGAGCTGCCGCGATCTTGGCTCGGCCCATTGTGAACGACACATTTGCTGCCTCGGCCAGGGCGCTTGAATGCCGCGAGGGAGGGAACGCGACCACAACCCGTTTCTTGGGCGCAAGCTGGTGGACCTTCTTAACTGCCGCCAAGAGATCGCTATCCCCTGATGCCAGCAGACAGGTATCAAACGTGTCCGCAAGAGCATCGCCGAACATCTCGAGGCCGATTAGGAGATCTGTCATTTTCTCCTTCGGCACTGTGTCGACCATACCGCAGTATGGGCACGTTCGGGGAGTATCCAGGTACTGCCCGTAGTGGAGGGAGCATTGCCCAAGCGTCTCAAGTGCTTCAAGATAGATGCCCTGCCTGCGAACCTTGTCTGGCGGCGACGACACCCTGGCTGTGAAGTATTTGACCGAGACGAGGGACTGGGCCGGCGACAGCAGCGAATGGCAGAGGGCAGGGACGTCAAGCCAGTAGAAGCGCCGCCAGCCTTTGCTCTTGAGCCCGAAGTAGAGGTTGAAGCCATCCACGTAAGCTGCCACTCTCTCAGTCATTACTTCCCTTCATATATTGACATAACTGGCAAGTGGGTGTAGGATGCTCCGCAACAGCACCGGGGATAGTATCCCCGGCCCGACAGCCCTTCGAAAGGAGGGCTGTTTCTTTTTTGCCCTCCCAAGATCAGCCCAATGTCCTCAAGCTCGATCAGTCTCGCTGCCGCGGCTCCTACGATCCTGGTTCTACTCTACATGATCTTCTGGGGACTCTCTCGTATACGACCAAGGTACGATTCTGGCACCCGGCGTAGCTCGACCAGGCGGGGCGCCATCATGGCAAGGTAGGCGAGCATGTTGCTGGGGCCGAGGAAGGTCCAGAAGGCGCGCAAGGCGTCGGCGAAACGCTTTCGCCTCGCTCGCGGAGGAGACTGCCTGTGATAGCCTTCCGGGCATGACACAGGTGATCCTCCTTGCCGTTGTGGGCTTTGTGGGCGGGACTTTCGGGTCCATGGTCGGGCTGGGTGGAGGTGTCTTCATCATCCCCGTGCTCACGCTGTTCCTGGACGTTCCCATCCACAACGCCATCGCGGCCAGCCTGGCCGCCGTCATCGCTACTTCGACCACCGGGTCCGTCACCTACGTGCGCCAGGAGCTGACCAACCTGCGGTTGGGCGCGACCATGGAAACGGCCCTTACCGTAGGAGCTTTGGCCGGAGGACTGGTGGGGGCGCTTCTTGGCAAGGAGGTGCTAAGCGCCGTCTTCGGGGCGGTAATGGTGGCGGTCTCGATATACATGGGGCTCACTCGGAACGCAGCTCCCAACTATCCGGCCGAAGGAGCGGACCTAGGGAGTCTGGGAGCTACCTATTTCGACCGTAACCTCGACCGTGACGTGCGCTATCGAGTGAAGCGCCTGCCGCTTGGGCTGTTCACGGGACTGGTGGCCGGTAACGTATCGGGTCTGCTGGGTGTGGGGGGAGGTTTCATGACGGTGCCCGTCATGAGGCTCGGGATGGGCATCCCCATGCGGGCAGCCGTCTCTACGAGCAGCTTGATGCTCGGCGTGACGGCCTGCGCCGGAGCGGCGGTGTACTTCGCCCGGGGGATGATGGACCCGGTGATCACGGTCCCGGTCGTCCTGGGAGTGATGACCGGAGCTTACCTAGGATCCCGCCTAGCGGTCAGAGTGAGGAGCTCCATACTGGCGAGCATCTTGACCGTGGTTCTCTTCGCTCTGGCTGTGCAGATGATCCTGGCCTCGGCGGGGTTCAGCCTGAGATGAGGGCTCCGAGCGACTCCGACCCTCGTTTGGCCGCCCGCCTGTCCCGCCTGCTTCTCGTCGGGCTCAGCCTGGCCGTCCTTCTCCTCTTGACCGGTGTGGTCCTTACCTTGGTGAAGCCCGGGGTGCCCATCTCGGTCAGTTCCCTTAGAGGACTGCCCGGGGCCCTGGTCGCTCTGGAACCGGGCGGCTTCTTCGATCTGGGGCTGCTCATCCTTCTGGCCACACCGGCCGCCCGAGTGGTCGCACTCCTTATGGCCTTCGCCCGGCGACGCCTGTGGCTGTTCTCGGGCGTCAGCCTTATCGTGTTGGTCGTCCTGGCGCTGAGCCTGTTCCTCGGGCTGAGGGGCGCAATATGTTCGATCTAAGGCTCCTCCCTGCCTCCGGCACCGTTCGAGCGGTGCAGCCCGTTCTCAGTCTGCCACCAAGCTGGGATTGGGAACGCTCACAGAGGCCCCTGTCGCTTTGCGCCCCAACACCCAATGCTCCAGAGCTTCGGCCACACCGTCCCGAAGGTTCGAAGAAGTGATGACGTCGGCAACCGCCTTGGCCGCCGGAGTGGCGTTGCCCATGGCCACTCCGATGCCGGCCCACTGCAGCAGAGCGGCGTCGGTATCGTGGTCGCCGATCGCCATCGTCTGCTCGGCTGGGATCTGCATCCGCCGGGCGAGCTGCTGGGCCATCGCGGCCTTCGATGCATCCTGCGAAGTGATATCGACCACTCCCGGCGTTATCTCGCATATGGTGGCCCGGTCGCCGAACACACGCTGGATGGCAAGCATGGCCGTAGCCGCGGCTTCCTCCTGGAGGTCTCGCAGGTCGAGGAACACCTTGTCGATGGGCTCGCCTGCCCGGAGCATCTCGTCGATGCTGCCGACCCTATGCGGCTCCGAGACCTCATAGTTCAGGATTCCCTCGCGCACCAGGTCCCCTAAGCGGTCGGTGAACCACTCGTCGTCGCTCTCTATGTTGACTATGGCGCCGAGGTCTCGACCCAGGGCCACGATCTGCGCTGTTAGCTCTGGCTCCACCGACACATGGGCTAGGCCCGCCGCAGTCTGAACATTCCATAGCAATGCACCGTTGCAGGCGATAAGAGGGGCGCTGAGACCGAGCCGCTGGTGGAAGGGGCGCAAGGCCCGAGGCGGACGGGACGACACCAACACGACCTCCACGCCTCCTTCGCGCACGGCGGTGATGGCCCGCCTCACCCGCTCGGACATGTGCCGGGGTCCGGATAGCAGGGTACCGTCCAGATCGATGAAGATCAGGCGTATCACTCGTCCGGTTCCGACCAGCTGAGCCAGTCCGCGGGAGACATAGTCCAGATGGTGACGCATGGCCTGGCGGGCCTGCTGCTCGTTGCCTGACCGGATGGCCCGCCGGATGGCGTCATGCTGCTGCTGCAGCGTGCTCGCCCCGCCCGGCTCGTTGTAGAAGACGGAGAGAGTGGCGGCCATGTGGTCGTGAAGCAGATCGACGGGCTCTCGCATGACCCGCTCGAACAGCGGGTTGTGGGTGGCCGCGCCGATCGCGGCATGGAAGGCGACGTCGTCCTCAGGAGAGACTATCTCGCCCGGGGCGGTCAACAAGTCGGAGAGAATGTGCAGGTCCTCCATGGTGGCGCGGCGCGCGGCCAAGCTGGCCGCCTCGATCTCCACCGCGCTGCGGATCTCCATCAGCTCGATGACCCGCTCCGCACCCTGTCCCAACAAGGGGGACAGGGGCGCGGCGATACCCGGACCGGGGAGGATGGCCACCGTGGTTCCCTGGGCGCCGCGGCCGGTCACGAGCAGGCCGTGGGCTTTCAACTCTCGGAGCGCTTCGCGTACCGCGGGCCGGCCGACGCCCAGTTGCACGGCCAGGTCCCGCTCCGCCGGGATCCGGTCGCCGGGCTTGTAGTGTCCGGAGGCGATGAGATGCCGGAGCTGATCGGCCACCTGGTCGGCCACGGTCTGAGGAGTCACCGGGTGGAGGCGGTCGTCGACAGGATGTGTGCCGTTTCGAGCTCTGCTACGGTCGCCGCTGTGCTCCAAGGTCACTCCTTTCCCGTTCTAGGTATGATGGTAACACCATAACCCAGTGCGAGGCAAGGCGTCTTTGGAGCGTCAGCCCTCCACTTCGGAGGGCTCAGAGAGCACTTCGAGCTCCGCCCGCTTCAGCCGGCGCTTCAAGGCAGCCCTGGAAAGCCAGATGCCGAACTCGTACAAGAGGAGCAAGGGGATGAGCATGAGGGCCATGCTCAGCGGATCCTGGCTGGGAGTGAAGATCATGGCGACGACAGCCATGACCAAGATGGCGTACTTGCGAACCTTCCGCATCTTCACGTGGTCGATGAGACCCACCCACGCAAGCAACATCATGATGAGCGGAAGTTCAAAGACCGCGCCGAAGGCCAGAACGAACATGGAGACGAACGTGACGTATCTCTCGGCCTGCAGCAGCTGATTGAAGTACTCACCTCCGTAACCGACCATGAACCTAAGGCCCACCGGTAGCACGACGAAGTACGCGAACGCCACGCCGGCCATGAAGAGGCCGGTGGTGAAGGCGACATACGGTACGACGCTACGCCGCTCGTTCTCGTAGAGGGCGGGCATGATGAAAGCCCAGAACTGATAGAGGATGTAGGGCAGGGAGATGATAAGCCCGGCGTAGATGGACACTTTCAGCACCTGCATGAAAGCTTCGGTCACGCCGAGAGTGGTCAACTCAGTGACCTGGGTGTACTTGAGAGGCCGAAGCAGGACGAAGAAGACCCAATCCTTCTCTATGAAAGCGGCGATGACGCATACCACGACCACGATCGCGACATACGTGAGGCGTTTGCGTAGTTCGCCGAGATGCCCCATGAGGGGCATCACCCTGGTCGGATCCTTACTCACGAACCCTCAGCTCAGAAGACCGCCTTACTCGCTGCGGATCGACCGCGTGACTGTCTCATCGTGACGCGGGAAGCCGCCCTGGCGCTCCGCGGCCCAGCACAGTATAGCCCAGACCGGTCACGGCGGCGGCTTCGGACCAGACCGTTCGTTGCAAGGCCATAAGCGATTTGTTATCGTCGACGTCAGCTTGCGGCTGGTGTCTCTTGCGCGCCACGATCTAAGGGGCGCGCTTGGCGATGAGGTGCTCGCTTGGTAAATCCGACTGTCGATCTCGTCATCCAGTTCGCGATCATGTTCGCCATCGGCGCGGCCATGGCGATCGCGTTCGTGGCCATCTCACACCTCCTCGCTCCCAGAAGCAAGAACCCCAGCAAAGCGCAGCCCTATGAGTGCGGCGTGGTGCCCAAAGCCGACGCCCGGGCGCCCTTCAATATCCACTACTATCTGGTGGCTGTGCTCTTCGTGCTGTTCGATCTCGAGGCGGTGTTCATCTATCCCTGGGCGGTCTCGCTGCGGGATCTGGGGACCGCGGGCTTGGTGGAGATGTTCGTGTTCATCGCCATCCTCTTGGTCGGCTACGTCTACGCCTGGAAGAAGGGCGTCTTCGAATGGGAATGACGGATCCGACCCTTCGCCAGGCCACAGACAGCGAGGTGCGCGAAGCTATGGACCGTGGGGCCCTCGCCGGCGAGGACACCGGGCCGGGCCGAGCTGACGACACCGCGGACGCCATGGGTGGGCCGGTGCGTCTTCCCGGTGGCATCGCGATGCCGGTCCAGATCGAGCGCATACTCGGATTCGGGCGCAGCTTCTCCTTCTGGCCGCTTCTCTTCGGTCTGGCCTGCTGCGCCATCGAGATGATGGCCCTGGGCGGGTCGCGCTTCGACATGTCGCGCTTCGGCATGGAGGCCATGCGGGCTTCGCCGCGCCAGGCCGACGGCATGATCGTGGCCGGCTGGTGCAGCATCAAGATGGCGCCTCGGGTGGTCCGCCTCTACGAGCAGATCCCCGATCCCAAATGGGTGCTGGCCATGGGCTCTTGCGCCATCTCGGGCAATATCTGGGACACCTACAACATCGTGCAGGGCATCGACAGCCTCATCCCGGTGGACGTGTACGTGCCCGGCTGCCCACCCCGCCCGGAAGCTTTGTGGGAGGGCTTGGAGATGATCCGGGAGCGCATCAAGGAGAGCAGGCACGCTTATGACGGTTTGCGCCGCATCCCCGCTCGTGACGCGATAGCCGAAGGAGTGGCCGAGCCGTGAGCGCCGAAGCCGTCAGCGCCGCCGGCAAGGCAGAGCGTCCGCTCCCGGCTACGCTGGCGGCCGCCAAGATGGAGCTCGAAGAGCGCTTCGGGACCAGGCTTCTGGGGAGCTGCGAGTTCCGAGGAGAGCTCACCTACACGGTGGCCCCGGAAGATTGGGTGGAGGTCCTACGGTTCTGCAAGGAGGCGCCGGCGCTTGCCTTCGATCAGCTCGATTGTCTGCTGGGCGACCACCTGCCCGAGCGGGCCGCGGCCCCGCTGCAGGTGGTCGCGCATCTTCTGTCGCACACTCACGGGCACCGCCTGCGGATCAAGACTCCTCTGGTCGAGGGGCGGGGTCTGCCCACCGTCACCGGCCTGTGGCCCTCGGCCGGCTTCGACGAGCGCGAGGCCTGGGAGATGTTCGGCATCGTGTTCGAGGGCCATCCCGACCTGCGCCGGCTCCTCACCACCGAGGACTTCGTCGGCCATCCGTTGCGGAAGGATTTCCCCTTGCAGGGCACGGTGGGAGGTCGGATCCGCACCGATCTGAGAGGCAAGATCTAGGTGAGCGACCACCACGACAACGCGACCGCGGCCCCGGAGGTGCAGGGGGGCGCCGTCTCGGGTCGCCCCACCCTGGAGGAGCTCAAGGAGCGCAAGGCCCGCAGCCGCCGGCGTCTGGAACACACCGGCGAGGTGATGACCATCAGCATGGGTCCGCAGCACCCGTCGATGCACGGCGTGTACCGGGCCGAACTCGATCTCGACGGCGAGGTCATCGTGGCCGTGCGGCCCGAGATCGGCAACCTGCACCGCGGGGTGGAGAAGCTCTGCGAGCAGCGCACCTACCATCAGATCATCCCCATCACCGACCGCCTGGACTATCTGGCCGGCTTTGTCATGAACCACGGCTATTGCGAGGCGGTGGAGAAGCTCATGGGACTGGAGGTGCCGGTCCGGGGCCGTTACATCCGCACCATAGCGGGTGAGCTATGCCGCATCGCCAACCACATCCTGTGGCTGGGCGTCCACATCATGGATCTGGGCACGCAGACCTTCTTCTGCATCTGCTTCCGCGACCGCGAGTACGTGCTCGACCTGCTCGAGATGCTCACGGGCGCACGACTCACCCACTCCTTCGGCCGCATAGGCGGGGTGGCGAAGGACCTGCCCGACGGCTTCGACCATCGTTGCCGCAAGGTCATCGACTTCCTGCCCAAGCGGGTGGCGGAGTACGAGCGCATCGTCAAGCACAACCGCATCTACTACAAGCGGGCCAAGGGCGTGGGGATCTTCACCTCAGAGGATTGCTATGCGTGGCGGGTCACGGGGCCGACGCTGCGTTCCGCCGGGGTCGCCCGCGACCTGCGCAAGGACGAGCCCTACGCGGCCTACGACGAGGTCGATTTCGAGGTGGCGGTGGAGTACAACGCCGACGTCTACGACCGTTTCCTCGTCCGTATGAAAGAGATCCGGGAGTCGTGCAAGATCGTCCGCCAGTGCCTGGACAACCTTCCCGACGGGCCGTTCGTGGCCCGGGACGCCGGCCGGACTCTGCCGCTGAAGAAGAACGTGCTCCGGGACCCGGCGGCCATGATCCAGGACTTCTACCAGGTGTTCGAGGGCCCGCAGGTGCCCAAAGGCGAGGTCTATCGGGCCATCGAGGCGCCCAAGGGCGAGATGGGCGTCTACATCCGGTCGGAGGGCGGCGCGAAGCCCGCCCGCATCCGCTTCACCACCCCCAGTTTCTACCACGGGCAGGCGGTGCCGCCCCTGGTCGAAGGGGAGATGGTTTCTGACATGGTGGCGATCTTCGCCAGCATCGACGTGGTACTCGGGGACTGTGACCGATGAGCGATCCTGTCGCCCAGTTCGTCTTCCTGCTGATCAAGGCCATCCTCATGCCGGTGCTCATCATCATGATGGTGGCGTTCATCATCTACTTCGAGCGCAAGTTCGCCGGCTTCTTCCAGGGGAGGGTAGGGCCGACCTACCTGGGGCCTTGGGGCTCCCTGCAGTCGTTCGGGGATATCTTCAAGCTCCTTTCGAAAGAGGATTTGATCCCGACCCGAGCCGACAAGCCGGTCTTCCGGCTGGCGCCCTACATCGCCTTCATCCCCGCCTTCTTGGTGATGGCGGTGCTGCCGTTCGGGCCGGTCTCGGAGGAGACCTATCTCTTCGGGTACCAGTTCGACTACGTGATCGCGAACTTCGATACCGGCCTGGTGCTGTTCCTGGCGATGGGGGCCATCGCAGTGTACGGGGTGGTCCTGGCCGGTTGGTCCTCCAACAACAACTACTCCTTGCTTGGCGGTCTGCGGGCCGGCGCCCAGATGATCTCCTACGAGCTGGCCATGGGCTTCTCGGTGGTGGGGGTCATGGTGATGGCCGGATCCTTGAATCTGGTGGCCATCGTCGACGGCCAGGCGGGCAACTTCTGGGACTGGTACTTCATCCCGCAGGTGGTGGGAGGGCTGATCTTCTTCATCGCCACCATCGCCGAGCTCAACCGTACGCCGTTCGACCTACCCGAGGCCGAGCAGGAATTGGTGGCCGGCCACCTGACCGAGTACTCGGGGATGCGCTGGGGCATGTTCTACTTCGCCGAGTACGTGAACCTGGTGGTCATATCTGGGATCGTCGCCACCCTGTATTTCGGGGGCTGGCGGGCCCCGTTCGAGGTGCTCGATTTCATCCCCGGTCCCATCTGGCTCTTGGTCAAGATCTGCCTTCTCGTCTTCCTCTACATGTGGGTGCGCTGGACCATCTTCCGCTACCGCTACAACCAGCTGATGTCCATCGGTTGGAAGGTGTTGCTCCCCCTGGCCATCCTCAACCTGGTGGTCACGGCGATCGTAGTGAGCGTGGTGGGCTGACATGGGCCTGAAAGACGTAGTCAAGAAGGGCGCCTTCGTCGACATCCTCCGGGGGATGTCGGTCACCGGGACCTACTTCGTGGTCGACAAGGTGACCGTGGAGTATCCGAAGGAGAAGCTGGAGACCTACCCGCGGTTCCGCGGCGCGCAGGCGCTGCTCACCGATCCTGAGACCGGCGACACCAAGTGCGTGGCCTGCATGCTGTGCGCCACCGTCTGTCCCTCTCAGTGCATCAGCATCGTGGGCGAGCAGACGTCCGAGGGCCGGAGCCACCCGGCCGTCTTCGACCTCGACCTGGCGCGCTGCATCTTCTGCGGCCTGTGCGAGGAGGTCTGTCCGGAGGCCGCCATCGTGATGACCCGGCGGTACGAGCTGGCCACGTTCGACAAGAACGACTTCTTCCTCGACAAGACGGCGCTCATCGCCAATCAGGCGTACGCGCACAAAGAGCTGTTCTCGCGGCCGGCGGGCGAAGGCGCTGGTGCCGCCGAGGGCCCGCGGGGCGCGGCGCCCGGCGTCATGCCCGCCCCCGCCCCGGCGCCCGCGGACGGGGAGCGCTGACCGGCATGGTCGAGAAGATCCTCTTCCTGATATTCGCGGTTCTGGCCGTGGCCGGCGGGCTGGGTACCATCACCCGCAAGAACGTCGTTCACGCCCTGCTGCTGCTGGTGTTCACGTTCGTGAACATCGCCGCCATCTTCCTTCTGACCGGAGCCTACTTCCTGGCCGTCGTGCAGATCCTGGTCTACGCGGGCGCCATCATGGTGCTGTTCGTGTTCGTGATCATGTTCCTCAACCTGCGGACCTTCGAGCAGGAGGAGCAGACCCATCGCGGGCAGCGGTGGGTGGCGCTGGTGCTGTCGGCGCTGGTGTTGGTGGAGTTCGTCGTTATCTTGGCGGGTATCACCTTCGTCTCCGCGCGGGGTGGCGCCACGCCCGAAGCGATCGCGGCGGCCGGGGGCAACAGCAAGGTGTTCGGCGCAGGCCCTGTTCGATCAGATGCTGCTGCCCTTCGAAGTGGCCTCGGTGATCCTGCTCGTGGCCATGGTCGGCGCCATCATCCTGGTGAAGAGAGAGAAGTCGGCCGGCGGAGCGCCCCGGGCCTGGGAGCCCGGCGCGCAGCCGTCGCCAGAAGCCGTCGAGGAGGAGGTATAGCCGCCATGGGCGCCACTCCCGCAGACATGCCCATCCCGGTCGACTGGTATCTCTACCTGTCGGCAGTCCTCTTCCTCATCGGCGCCGCCGGGGTGCTCACGCGGCGCAATCTCTTCATCATCCTGTTCTCTCTGGAGCTGATGATGAACGCCGTCAACCTCAACCTGGTGGGCTTCAGCCGCTTCCACGAGAACCTGGTGGGCCAGAACTTCGTGCTCTTCGTCATGGCCGTCGCCGCCGCCGAGGCGGCCGTCGGCCTGGCCATCGCCACCGCTCTCTTCCGTAACCGGCAGACGCTCATGGTCGACCTGTTCGATCGGATGAAGGGCTAAGGGGAGCGCATGGAGAGCTACATCTGGCTCATACCGGTCCTGCCCCTGGCGGCCTTCGTCGTCACCCTGATCTTCGGCAGGTGGTGGATCAAGGATTCGGCCCACTGGCTCCCCATCCTGGCCATGCTGGGCTCGTTCGGGCTGTCGATCGCCGCCTTCATCCAGGTGCGCGGGGCCGAGGAGCCGGTGGTGGTGGAACTCTGGCGCTGGTTCTCGGTGGGCAGCTTCCAGGTGCCGTTCGCCTTCCAGGTCGACCAGCTCTCCGCCGTCATGTTGCTGGTGGTGACGGGCGTGGGGCTGCTGATCTTCATCTATTCCAGAGGGTATATGCGCGGTGACAGCGGCTACTACCGCTTCTTCGCGTACATGAGCCTGTTCGCCTTCAGCATGCTCCTGCTCGTACTGGCCGGAAACTACCTGCTGCTCTACTTCGGCTGGGAGGCGGTCGGACTCTGCTCCTACTACCTGATCGGGTACTACTATCACAAGCCCGAGGCGGCCGCGGCAGGCAAGAAGGCCTTCATCGTGAACCGGGTGGGCGACTTCGGCTTCGGCCTGGGCGTGATGCTGATCTTCGTCACCTTCGGTACGCTCGACTACGTGGGCGTGTTCGAGCAGGTCGTGGCCGGTTCGGCGGGGCAGGGGGTGCTGATCGGCATCGCCCTGCTGCTGTTCATGGGAGCCATGGGCAAGTCGGCCCAGTTCCCGCTGCACGTATGGCTGCCCGACGCCATGGAAGGTCCCACTCCGGTGTCGGCCCTCATCCACGCCGCCACCATGGTGACCGCCGGGGTCTATCTGGTGGCCCGGAGCTCGGTCATCTTCGCCAGCGCGCCTTCGGCTCTGCTGGTGGTGGGGGCCATCGGGACCTTCACGGCCATCTTCGCCGCCGTCATCGGCATCTGCCAGAAGGACATCAAGAAGGTGCTCGCGTATTCCACCGTCTCCCAACTGGGGTACATGTTCATGGCTCTGGGGGTGGGCGCCTGGGCCATAGCCATCTTCCATCTGGTGACCCACGCCTTCTTCAAGGCCCTCTTGTTCCTCGGCGCCGGCTCGGTGATCCATTCAGTGGGCGGCGAGCAGGACATGGACAAGATGGGTGGGTTGGCCAAGCGTATCCCTGTCACCTACTACACCCTCGTGGCCGGGGCTCTGGCCCTCTCCGGCATCTTCCCGTTCGCGGGCTTCTGGTCCAAGGACGACATACTGGGGGCGGTCTGGCGGGACGGGAAGTACGTGTTCTGGGCCGTGGGCCTGATCGCGGCCTTCATCACCGCCTTCTATACGTTCCGCATGATCTTCATGACCTTCTTTGGCAAGCCGCGCATGGACGAAGAGACCGAGAAGCACGTGCACGAGAGTCCCTGGTCGATGATCGTGCCCCTGGTGGTCCTGGCGGTGGCCTCGCTGTTGGGCGGCTTCCTGGGTCTGCCGGGCGAGTTGGGCGCCATCCAGAGGTTCTTGGAGCCCGTGTTCGCTCCGGCGAACGCCATTCTGGGGATCGAGGAGCAGAGCCTCACCGCCATCGACTACGCGCTGATGGTGGCATCGCTGATCGTGGCCATGATGGGCATCGCCTTTGCCTGGCTCCTGTATGTCCGCCGGCCCGCCGATCTGCCCCAGTTCTTCGGGGCTCTCTTCCGGCCTGCCTACAAAGTGGTCTACAACAAGTTCTACATCGACGAGTTCTACGCGGCCACGGTCGTGCGCCTGGCCGTCGACGGCTCTCGCTGGGTGTGGCACAAGTTCGACGAGCATGTGATCGATGGGGCGGCGCACGGAGTGGCCTGGCTGTGGCAGCGGGCGGGTAGCGGGCTGCGTCCGCTCCAGACCGGGCGGGTGCAGAACTACCTCCTGGGTATGTTCATCGGGGTGTTCGTCATCGTGACTCTGGTCATCTTCCTCTAGGGTGCCGGTCTAGGGTGCCGGTGCGGAACAGGGTGAGATAGTGGAATTCGATTTCGCGACACAGTTGGGTTTCAGGGGACTCACCATCCTGACCTTCCTGCCCACCGCGGGGGCTGTTGTCATGCTGGTCTTCATGCGCAGGCGTCCCAGCGCCTACAAGGCGACGGCTCTAGTCACCACCATCCTCACTCTGATCCTGGCCATCTACCTGGCCACCCAGTTCCAGAGCGACACCGCCGCGTACCAGTTCCAGGAGAACGAGTCGTGGATCGCCAGCCTGGGCATCTCGTATCACCTGGGCGTCGACGGCATCTCCCTCCTTCTGATACTGCTCACGACGCTACTCTCGGTGGTCGCGATCGCGGGCTCCTGGAACTCCATCAAGGACCGAGGACTGGCCTTCTTCATCAGCCTGCTCGTACTCGAGACCGGCATGCTGGGTGTGTTCGTCTCGATGGATCTGTTCCTGTTCTACGTGTTCTGGGAGATCCAGCTCATCCCCATGTATTTCATCATCGGCCTCTGGGGAGGTGCCCGGCGGGTCTACGCCGCCATCAAGTTCTTCCTCTTCACCTTCGTCGGCTCGGTGCTCATGCTGGTCGCCATCCTGGCCGTGGTGTGGTGGTACGCGAGTAACGGCGGGCCGCTCACCTTCGACATCCTGACCCTGCAGCAGGTCGGTTTCCCCGGCGCCACCGCGGCCTGGGCCTTTGCGGCCTTTTTCATCGCCTTCGCCATCAAAGTGCCCATGTTCCCGGTGCACACCTGGCTACCCGACGCGCATACCGAGGCGCCCACCGCCGGTTCGGTGATCCTGGCCGGGGTGCTCCTCAAGATGGGGGTCTACGGCATGATCCGCTTCTGCATCGGGTTCTTCCCGGAGATGGCGGTGAAGGCGATCACACCCGTCTTGATCCTATCGGTTGTAGCTGTGGTGTATGGAGCGGCGATGTCGCTGGTCCAGCCCGACATGAAGCGGCTGGTGGCGTATTCGTCGGTCAGCCACATGGGGTTCGTCACCGCCGGACTGTTCGTCTTCAACCAGCAAGGGATCGAGGGCTCGATCCTCCAGATGGTCAGCCACGGGATCCTCACGGGCGCCCTGTTCATGATGGTGGGCTTCTTCTACGATCGCACTCACACCCGTATGATCGCCGACTACGGGGGGATGGCCAAACCCATGCCGGTGGCTGCCGCGTTCTTCAGCCTGTTCGTGCTGGGTAGTCTGGGCCTGCCCGGTCTGAGCGGGTTCGTGGGCGAGTTCCTGATCTTGGTGGGCGTGTTCCAGTACGCGCAGGTCTTCGCCGTACTTGCGTCCATCGGGATCGTGCTGGGTGCAGCGTACCTCCTGTGGATGTACCAGCGGACCATGTTCCAGCCGGCCAACGAGAAATGGCTCTCGCTCAAGGACCTGAGCGCTCGGGAGATCATCACTCTCGTGCCGTTGGTGGGCATGGCCGTGTGGATCGGGATCTACCCGCACACGTTCCTCAACCTGCTGCACGCGCCCGCGCAGAACATCATGATGCAGGTCCAGCCGTACCTGGCGGAGCACAGCAACAGCCTGCTTCGCCTGGCGAGCAGCTTGTTCGGGGGCTTCTAGGATGCAGGCGTCCGACCTCATCACCGTGCTCCCCGAGCTGATCCTGCTGGTGGCGGCCTGCGCCGTAGTGCTCGTGGAGCCCTTCCTCAAAGCCGACAAGACCGCCGTCCTGGCCATCGCTCTGACGGCGCTTGTCGGGTCGGGAGCCCTGTCGTTGGGTCTGGTGGGTGAGGACCGAACGGCGTTCGCGGGCATGCTGGTGCTGGACGACTGGGCCGTCTTCTTCAAGGTGCTGTTCGCGGTGGCCGCGGCCCTTACCATCCTCATGTCTTCGCGCTACCTTGAGGCGCACGGCCGCCATCTGGGCGAGTACTACGCCCTGATCTTGTTCGCGGTCATCGGGATGGACCTCATGGCGGCGTCGCGCGACTTCATCGCTTTCTACGTGGCCCTCGAGTTGATGGCCATCAGCAGCTACATCTTGGCCGCCTTCTTCCGCTACCGGGTACGCTCGAACGAGTCGTCGCTCAAGTACTTCCTCACCGGCTCGTTCGCCTCGGCCATCATGCTCTACGGTATCTCGTTGGTGTATGGGTACGCCGGGGCCACCAACTTCCAGACCGTCGGCCAGGCTCTGGCTGGGAGCGTTGGATCGGGCGACGAAGGGGTCTCGGCGGGCGTGATGCTGGCCGTGTTCCTGGTGGCGGTCGGTCTGGCCTTCAAGGTCTCGGCGGCCCCGTTCCACATGTGGACGCCCGACGTCTACCAGGGCGCTCCCACTCCGGTGGCGGCCTTCTTCTCGGTCGGTCCCAAAGCTGCCGCTTTCTCCGTGATCATAGTGGCCTTCATAGTGGCCTTCCCGGCCCAGGCGAGGGAATGGGGTGTGTTCTTCATCGTCCTTTCCATTCTGACCATGGTGGTCGGGAACGTCTTCGCCCTGGTCCAGACCAACGTGAAGCGGATGCTGGCCTATTCCTCGATAGCCCACGCCGGCTATCTCCTGGCCGGCATCGGGGCGATGGGCTGGAGCGGCAATTCCTATCCGGGCCAAGGGGTGCTCATCTATCTGGTTGCGTACACCTTCATGAACCTGGGCGCGTTCGGGGTGCTGGCTTACCTCAAGACCCAAGCGCCGGATAAGTTCGACTACTCGCTCAAGAGCCTGGCCGGACTGGGCCGCCGTTCCCCCTGGGCCGCCGTGCTGCTGTCGTTGTTCCTGCTCTCGCTCGCCGGGATCCCGGGAACGGCAGGTTTCATCGGCAAGTTCTACGTGTTCGGGGCGATCGTCCAGGCCGATCTGGTGTGGCTGGCGGTGATCGCGGTGCTGATGAGCGCGGTCGCCGTCTACTACTACCTCCGCGTGATCATGTACATGCTCTTCCGGGAGCCGGAAGAGGAATTCGCAGTCAAGGAGCCCATCTCGGGTGGCATGGCCGCCGCCCTGGCCTTGAGCGCCATAGCCACCGTGGTCATCGGAGTGGTGCCATCGTGGCTCTGGGACGCGGTGGTGAGCGCCTTCACCACGCTCTTCAACTGAGCCTGGGGCGAGGAGCAAGTCCGTGCTGCTCGAGGGGGACTGGGTCTTTCCCATCAGTGGACCGCCCGTCGCGGGTGGCGCCGTGCTGGTCGCCGATGGGGTGATCGAGGCGGTGGGGCCCGCCGCGGAGCTGCGGGCCCGGCATCCGGACGAGCCAGTGCGGGCCTTCCCCGGCTTTGTCCTCATGCCCGGTTTGGTGAACGCCCACACCCACCTCGAGTATTCGGCCTTCCGTGGCTTCGCGCCGCCCAGCGGGTTCGGGGAGTGGATACTGCGGCTGCTGCTCGCCCGGCGGAAGCTGGACCGCGACGACTACGCCGTCTCGGCCCTGTGGGGGGCCCATGAGTGCGTCCGGGGCGGTGTCACTTCCATCGGCGACACCTCGTTCGAGGGGTGGACCGTGGCGCGCGCAGCCGGCTCCGCCGGGCTGCGCGCCCGCGTCTACCTAGAGGTCTTCGGTCTCGACGACGCCGAGCTACCCCGGACCATGGCGGCTCTGGAGACCCGGCTCGCGGCGCTGCGGGACGAATGCGGCCGGACGGCCGCCGCGCTAGAGCCCGGGATCTCACCCCACGCCCCTTACACCGTCTCGGCCCGGCTGTATCGGGAAGTGGCGCGCTTGGCCGAACGGTCGAGCCTGCGGGTCGCCACTCATGTGGCCGAGTCGCAGGCGGAGGTGGAGCTGCTGACCAAGGGAAACGGGGCGATCGCTCACGCCTACCGGGCTGCGCACATGTGGAGAGGGCAGCGGTGGAGGCCACCGAATCTGAGCCCGGTGAAGTACCTGGCCGGGACTCGGATCTTGGGACCGCGGGCTCTGGCCATCCACTGCGTCCAGGTCGACGACGCCGATATCGCGCTTCTGGCCGAGAGCGGAGCCGCGGTGGCGCACTGCCCGCGCTCGAACCTGCGGCTCCAGTGCGGGACCGCACCGGTGGCGGCCCTGATCGGGGCCGGGGTCACCGTAGGCCTTGGCACCGACAGCCTCAGCTCCAACGACAGTCTGGACATGTTCGCCGAGATGCGGGCTGCGCTGGCAGTCAGCCGGGCGCGCGCGCTCCGCGGCGCGCCCCTACCCCCCGGCGCGGGCGCCCCCGCCCTCACGCCGGAAACCGTCCTCCGCATGGCCACCCTCGATGGCGCCCGCGCCCTGGGCTGGGACAGCATGGTAGGGAGCTTGGAGAAGGGCAAGCGCGCGGATCTGATCGCCGTCCGTCTGCCGGGACTATCGTCTGGGGCTGTGGCCGGCCGTGCCGATCAGCCCTCAAGCAACGACGATCAACCCGCCGAAGCCGGTCCGCCCGGCCCGGTCGAGAGCCTGGTCGCGCATGCCACGGCGAGCGACGTCGGCATGGTGATGGTAGATGGGCGAGTCATCTCCGACAGCCTGTCGCCGGCGGCCCCAGAGTGGTCGGCGGCCGACATGCCGCCAGCCGGACCGGGCGGCGTTGCCCGAGGACGACATGACCGCGATCCGCGAGGCCTTCTCGGCGGTGCGGGCCAAGCTGGGCCTCAAGGACTCATAGAGCCGGTCGAGAAGGCGAGTGGAGCAGTCAGGCCGCCAGATCCGAGGCGGGGACAGCCTCGACCCTGCCGAGGACTGCAGAACCTGGGACGTGTACTCTGCTCGGCACCGGCGCCAAGTGGGTAGCCGCGGCCAACTGGGGAGCGGCCGACGTCTTGGCGTCCGCAGTCTGCGACTCGTCGGCCAACCGCCATACCGAAGGACTAAAGGCAGCAAACACCACCACGCCGACTATCATCGCGCCGGCGCCGATCATGACAAAGGGCGCACTCCACTGTATGAGGGCGCCGGCGATCGTGCTAGATACCGGAGCCAGGCCGACAACTGCGAACATGAGGACGCTCATCATCCGGCCGAGCATGTGGCGAGCGGTACGTAGCTGGAGCCAAGTGATGAACTGGATCACCACGTAGCCCTGGCCGAGTCCCATGACAAAAGCGACGATAGCCGCGGGCACCATCGAGGAGAGCACGCCGAGCAGGGCCAAACCGATTCCCATCGTCCCAGTGAGCAAGAGCATGAGCATCGGGAACCTACGAGCCGACGGCCGGCGGCGAGCCCCGGCTATGATGACGCCGAGAAGGGAGCCTCCACCGAAGGCCGAGAGGATGATGCCGAACGCGGCAGCACCGCCCGTGAACCGGGTATCGGCCAAGACTGGAATACCGACCGAGATCGGGCCGGTCATCAGAAGGTTGACTGCGGCGATGAGCACGAAGTACTGGCGGAGCGTCTTGTCCTGCCAGACGGTCGCGAGACCGTCGCTGATCGACGAGAGCACCCCGCTCTCGCGGACGATCTTCTTCTCGCTTTGAGGGGCGGCCGGCAGCCTGATCATGGCCAAGGTTATGGCGGAAACAAGGAAACTCGCTGCGTCAAGTGCGAAGGCAACGCCGATACCCCTCATGTCCGGGACGGCCGGGTTCGCCGCTCCACCGCCGTCCAGGAGGGCGATAAGAGTGCCGGCCAGGACTGGTCCGAGGAAGACTGACAGTTGGGCGGTGCCCTGAATGATGGCGTTGCCGGTCTGCAGACGCTCGGTCCCCAGGAGCCGGGGGATCATGGCGGATTGAGCCGGGAAGAAGAAGGCGTCCGCAAGCCCGAACAACAGGGCGAAAGCGTAGAGCATCCACAACTGAGTAACCCCTGTAATCGTAAGAAGCGCCAGCGCACCGACCACGACCAGACGGCTCGTGTTGGAACACAGCATCATCGTGCGGGGAGAGAACCGGTCGGTAAGGGCTCCGCCCAACAGCATGAAGAGTGCGCGCGGGATGGCGACCAGGGCCAGAACTGTCCCAAGGGCAAAAGCGCTGCCGGTCAGCTTGAGAACGAGCCACGGCAGCGAGATCAGGTAGAACTGATCGCCCAGCAGGGAAATGCCCTCACCGTACCAGAGCAGACGGAAGTCGCGATTGCGCAAGCTCTCGGAGAGGCCCGAAGGTATCTTGGAGGCTCGCTGTCCATCGGCCTCGCGCCGCCCCAGCCTCTGGGCCGGACTGCTCCCTATCGCTACGCTTCTCATAGTGGACTCCATGGGTCTGCTTGGCACTCTGCCCTCATTGTGACGTGCCGTCAACCCCCTGAGATCAGCCAGAAGGGGGTTTCTTAGACTGGCCAGGCGACCAGGATCTGAACACCTCAACTGGCGAGGCGAAGACACGGCTGCGAGGGCTACCCTCAAGGGAGAAACGGAGGGTGACCGGCAGAACCGCCGCGCAAGGGGCAAACGCAACTGGAGCGCGGGGAGATCGACCTGCTGCTTCTCGACTGGGAACTCCCGGGCCTCGATGCGCCTATATGCTCGTGAGATCGGGACCCGGTCCCCCCGCCGCACCGCAGCCCTAGAAGGGCGCCCCCCGCCCCCTCCGGAAGTGGACCCGCCGCTGTCTACTTCAAGAGTCTCGCGAAGTCTGTCACCGGCATGAATGCCAGCACCTGGCGGCGCCTCATCTCGAACAGAGCGGCCGGATCCCCTTCCTTGCCTCGGTTCGTAGCCACGGCCGTCGCGTAGCCGGCACTCCTGGCTGCCTCGATGACCCTTCTGTCGTAGGCACCATACGGGTACGCGAGCGCGTAGGGCAACAAGCCGGTGGCCAGGCTGATGGCGTCGCGCGAATCCACCAGCTCAGAGGTCAGGCGCGAGTCCGATACCGTTCTCAGATCGGGATGGGAGACCGTGTGCGATTGTATGGACATCCCTTGGGCGGCCATCTCGGCAAGCATGTCCCAGTCCATCTGACCCTCGTTGCCTACCGTCCCGGTTATCACGAAGAACGTAGCGGTCAACCCATACTGTTTCAAGATGGGGAAGGCAACTTCATAGTTGTCCACTCCCCCGTCGTCGAACGTAAGGATCACGGGCTTGTCCGGCAGCCCTCCTCCCCCGATCATGGCCGTGTACAAGTCCGCGAGACTGACCGTCTGGTAGCCGTTGTTCACCAGATACTCCATCTCGGCTACGAAGTCCCAGGTCCGGACCGTGAGCTGATCGGCATAGGGACCCGCGGGTGGAGGGGTTTCGTCAACGTAGTGATACATGAGGATAGGCACGCGGATCCCGGAGGGATCTCCGGAGAGGCTCATGACCCGGAGCACCAGCGCTGCCGCCTGGGCCCGTGTCAGATCGCTCGTCGGGGCCAGGTAGATGCCACCCTGACCCGAGCTGCCCTGCACGACGTGGTGGAACACAAGATACGCGGTGCCAGGGGCATGGTCGGGCGCGAGCGAGTCGGCGTCCGCGAAGGCGTAGAGTATGTCTGCTCCCTCGGCTGCGAACCAGTCGCCCAGCGACAGGTAGATGCCCCGGTCACCCTGGATGTAGCCGCTTCGAGAAAGCTCTGTCCTCGAGAGGTAGAGGCCCAGAATAGAGTTCGCCTGCTGGCGGCTTATCGATCTCCCGGGCCCGAATGTACCGTCGCCGTAACCATTGGTGATCCCGGCCTCCATGCTCCCCTCGACCCAGGGAAAGTAGTACGAGGAAGGGGGGACGTCGGTGAAAGTGGCGTACGGAGGTCTGCTCGTGCTGAGCCCAAGACCGGTCATGACCATCTTGACGAACTGGCCGCGATTGACGGAAAGACCCGGTCTGAAGGTACCGTCGCTGTACCCTGACGCGACGGTGGCCACGGCGCTCTCGGTCACACCGTACTGGGCGAGCCACCTACTGTTGGGGATGTCGGTCCAGGGTACGGCCAGCGCGGCGTGGCTGGACACGAACCACGAAGCGCCGAGCACGACCGCGACGGCCAGCACGGCGGCGACACTTCGGGCAGCTATGCGCAGGCGATTTCTCACCGGCAGTCACCCTCTGGCGATGGTTGCCCTCTCGACGTGACTGTTCATCTAATCATACGTCGGACGGGGCTGCACGGGTGACGCTCCCTAGAGACAGCCTCTGCCTACCGAAGTCGCCGGAGTGCATCGAGAAGCTGGGCGGCCTCCTCGGGTGGCATCCCGCCGGTTGACAACTCGATGTAGGCGTCCGGAAGGAAGACCGAGAAGCTGACGATGTTCTGCCCGTTCCCCGTTTGCCTCGTGTAGACGGTGGCTTCCTGCCCGGCCACCATACGAACCGTCTTTGTGAACTGGCCCGACTCCAGAAGGTATCCCTCGCACAACTCCCGCCCCGACTGCGCCGAAGGGCTGTCAGGGGCGAACACGTAGACCTGGATGTTCACGTTCGGCGAGTTGGTCGGCCGGTCGTAAATGAGATTGATGCTCTCTTGCTGGGGTTCATAAGAAGGATCCGGATGAAAGTCGGAGTGCTCGGCCAGGACCAGCGTGTGACCGAGGATCTCCGGACCGAGCCAGTATTGGCCCCAGTCCGCCTGAGGGCTCAGCGGATGGTCAAGGGCCAGATCAATGGTGGTTCCCGCAAGGATCGGGTCCTCAGGAGGGGCTATCGCCACGTCATCTGGGCTGAGCTCAGGCAGCGCCTGGAAGGCATAGCTGACCGTGCTCCTCACGCGTTCGGGGTTCGTCTCGCCCCCTGCATCGAGAGCTACGATGTCAGCCGCGAACCTCACCGGAAGATAGTCTGCGGCAAGGACGAGGATCATCTCGGCGCTGGCTTCCTCCCCGCTCCTAGTCCAGCTGAGCCGCCACCCTCCGCCAGACTCGTTTTCGGCAACCAGATTCTCCGCACCCGTTAGCAGGTTTTCGTAGCGCTGGCCTCCCTCTCCTATCCACAGCGGTAGCGGCAGACCCTGCGGCGGATCTAGACTTACGTGCTTTCCGTAGGAAACGGGATCGGACAAATAAGAGACTCGCTCCTTCCCGTTCACGCTCTCCTGTTCCACGGTTCCCTCGGCCCGGCGCACCGTCTGCAGGCCTAGACCGTTCTCCTGATCGAGGAGCTGGGTCACTTCGACCACGTTGGAAGGGGCGGATGAACCTCCGCCAACGTATTCGGTCTCCTGCTTGATACTGATCCGGACCGGGCCAAGTATCTCCACCGCGGCTACACTTGCGGCCCAGATGTCCTCGAAGGACTCGATCGACGCCGGAGGCGCGACTTCCGTGGAAGATGTGGCGAGGTCAGGGATGGTGACGGTCGAAGATGGCGTGCCACAGCCGGAGAGCAGGAACAAACCGAGGCCGAGTGCGACAGCGCACAAACCGGTCTTCAGCCACGAACGCTTCCCCACAATCATGTCCTTCATCCTACGCCCTCAGTTCATTATATGTCCGCCAGGGGCGAGAGTGTGCCTCGTGAGTTGCTCCGCGACGCAACCAGGACCGGTTTCACGACGTCGTAGCAGCACCCCGCCAGCGCCCGTCGGGGCTCCGGTAGTCGTCCGTTCGGGAATCAGGCATAATCTGACGGGCAATCTGCGGCATTCGACGTTGACCGGTGCGTGGGGCTGACGACCAGCTGCAGCCAGGGTTAGGAGACTACATTGATGCTCGATCGAAAACGGGTCAAGAAGTGGACCAAGTGGATCGCTCTCTTCGTGGCCCTATCCTTTGGGGCGGGTTTCCTGTTCCTGGGCGTCGGCTATGGGGGGGCTGGTTTCAACCTGTCCGATCTGTTCACCGGTGGGGACGAGCCCACGAACACGACCCTCTCTCCCGACGAGAAGATCGCCGCCTTCCAGCAGAGGGTGCAGCAGAATCCCAAGGACGTCGAGGCTCTTCTCGGGCTGGCCACCATCTATCAGGAAAACGGCCAGCTTACGCTGGCGATCCCCTACTTGGAGCAGGTCATCGTCGTCGATCCGGCCCAGAAAGATGTCTACATGCGGTTGGCCAACCTTTACATGAACAACGACGTTCTGGACTACCAGGGCGCGACGACGGTGCTCATCAAGCTCACCTCGGTGGATCCTGAGAACCCGGATGTGTATCTCAAGCTGGGCATAGCTCAGAGGGAGCTCGGCCAGACCGAGGCGGCCATCCTGGCATGGCAGAAGTACCTGCAACTGGCGCCCAATGGGGACATGGCCGACGTGGTCAGGGAGCAGATCGCGACCCTCAGCAAGAAGCCCACTACTACCACCACCGCCGGGGCCGGCGCCACTACCACCACCGCGACCTCCGCGCCCACTACTTCCACGACCCGGTAGCCCCGCGCGGTAGACGACTTCCTTATCGGCTCGCCCGTAGGCGTATATACTGGAAGAGTAGCGCCCCGTCATCTGCAGGGGTTCTTCGAGCCCCATCCGGGAGTCTGAGAGAAGAGCGTGAATCTGTCCATAAGCACCGAGACCGATGAGAAGACGGTGGTCGTCCACGTGGGCGGCGATCTGGATGTGTATACGGCTCCTCGGCTCAGGGAGACCCTTGCGAAAGCCCTGGTCGATGGCAGGCGATTGGTCCTCGACCTCTCCGAGGTGCACTTCATAGATTCTACGGCTCTGGGAGTGCTCGTCTCCGCCCTCGAGCAGAGCCAAGCCGCCGCCGGAGACCTACGGTTGGTCCTGGACGATCCCTATCTGCTCAAGATCTTCCACATAACCGGGTTCGACGGCATGTTCTCGATCTATCCCGAAATCGCGGACGCCGTCTCCGGCGACTGACGCCGAGGCGCCGAGCCCCACACCGCCTCTATCAGCACCCGGCCCTGCCGTGGGCGTGCTATCTTTCGCCTCTGACACGCCAGCCGACGAGGAGCCTGGGTTTTGCGACTCATAATCACAGAGAAGAACGACGCCGCGAGTAAGATCGCCGGGATCCTGGCTCACAACGGGGTAGAGCAGGAATCCTACCTGCGGGTCCCCTACTATCTGTTCACCGACGCAGAGGGGCAGCAGGCCGCCGCCGTAGGACTCAAGGGCCACGTGCTCCAGGTGGACTTCCCTCCGGAGTTCTCGGAATGGCGCAAGGTGGAGCCGAAGGCGCTCATCGATGCTCCGCTCATCAAGACCGAGACCGCCAAGTCGGTGGTCCGGACGGTGAAGAAGCTGGCCGCCGACGCCACCACCCTCATCATCGCCACCGACTTCGACCGCGAGGGGGAGTTGATCGGGCTCGAGGCCCTCAATCTGGCCCTGGAAGAGAACGCGAAGCTCGTGCGCACGGTGCGACGGGCGCGCTTCTCGGCCCTCACCCCTGGAGAGATCACCCGCGCCTTCACGCATCTCGACCACCTGTCGGAACCGTTGGCCTGGGCCGGCGAAGCGCGGCAGGACATAGACCTCATCTGGGGGGCGACGCTCACCCGGTTCGTCTCCCTGGCCACCTCACGTCTGGGGAGCCAATTCTTGAGCGTGGGGCGGGTCCAGACTCCGACCCTCGTGCTTGTGGTGGAGCGGGAGAAGGAGCGGCGGGCCTTCGTGCCCGAGCCGTTCTGGGTCGTGAAGGTGGAGTTGGACGCCGAGGGGCAGCGCTTCAGCGCCGTCCACAAGGAGGAACGCTTCAAGGACGAAGCCCGGGCGACCGCGGTCTTCGAGAAGCTGTCCGGTCCCGGCCAGGTCACGGCCGTCAAGCAGACCAGCCGCAAGGTCCCGCGGCCGGCTCCTTTCAACACCACCAGTTTCACCAGTGCCGCCACCTCCCTTGGCTACAGCGCATCGGCGGTGATGCGCGTCGCCGAGGATCTCTACATGTCGGGTCACATCAGCTACCCGCGCACCGACAACACCGTCTATCCGTCTTCGCTCGATCTGCGTGAAGCCCTGAATACCCTGGCCCAAGGCGAGTTCCGTCTGGAGGCCGGGAAGCTACTTGCCCGGTCCACCTTGCATCCCAGCCGGGGCGACAAGCGCACCACCGACCACCCGCCCATCTACCCCACCGGAGCGCCCCACCGCAGAGAGTTGGGCGAGCGGGAATGGCGGATCTACGAGTTGGTGTCCAGGCGCTTCATGGCCACGCTGGCCGACGAGGCGGTGATGGAGTCCAACCGCGTCGACCTCGATCTGAACGGGGAGCCGTTCTTCGCCCGGGGAAACCGGGTGGTGACGGCCGGATGGCTGGAGTACTACCCCTACAGTCGTCAGAAGGACTCGGAACTACCGCTGCTGCAGAAGGGCGACCAGGTAAGGCTTGTGAACAAGGAGTTCGAAGCCAAGGAGACCCAACCTCCGTCGCGATTCGGGCAAGGACCGCTCATCGAGCTGATGGAGAAGCACAACCTGGGCACCAAGGCCACCCGGCACTCCATCATCCAGAACCTCTACGATCGCGGCTACGTGCACGGCAATCCGGTGGAGCCCACCGAGATGGGAATCAAAATGGCCGAGGCCTTGCAGGAGTTCGCTCCCCGCATCGCCTCCCCGGAGATGACCGCCGAGTTGGAGAAGGACATGGACCTGATCTCGGTGAGGGACCTCACCAAGGAACAGGTGGTCACCATCTCCCGGGACCTGTTGCGCCAGGCCTACGGCTCCCTGGAGCAGAACAAGGAGCAGATGGCCGCCAAGATCTACGAAGGGATAACCGACGACCGCATCCTGGGCGAGTGTCCCAAATGCGGGAAGAACAGGATCCGGATCATACGCTCCAAAGCCACTAAGAAGCGCTTCGTGGGTTGCGAAGGCTACCCCGACTGCGATCAGACCTATCCCCTGCCCCAGCGGGGCGACGTCCTCGGCACCGGGGAGATCTGTCCCCAGTGCGGCACTCCCAAGGTGAAGGTCTTGGGGGGCCGGCGCCCGTGGGTCCTGTGTCTCGACCCCAATTGTCCCACCAAGGCCGAGTACCGGGAGAAGCGGGCAGCGCGGGCAGAGCGGGCGGCCGGCGCCGGCGCGGCCGGCGCGGCCCGCACGAAGACCGGCGCGGCCGGCGGCCGCGAAGAGCGGCGCGGCCCGCACGAAGACCGGGGCGGCCGGCGCCAAGAGCGGCGCCCGCAAGACCGCTACCAAAACCCCCAGCACGCGCGGGCGGACGAAGGGCGAAGCTGCGGCCGCAACCGAGACTGTCGCGACACCATCCGTCCCGGGTACGTCCGAGGGTGAGGCTTAGACCTTGCTGCCGGAAGATGCCGATCTGGACGACGCGACCCTTGCAGCTATGGGAAGCGACCTGCACGGTCTCTTCATCACTTTTGAAGGGCTGGATGGGTGCGGCAAATCCACCCAGATGGAACTGCTGGCCGAGGGACTGCGGGAGCGGGGATATGTGGTGCTGCTCACGCGGGAGCCGGGCGGGACGCCCCTGGGCGAGGCGATCCGCGACCTTCTGCTCGACCCCAGGCATCACGGGATGTCGGCGCGGGCCGAGGCCCTGCTGTACGCCGCGGCCCGCGCCCATCTGGTGGAGCAGGTGATCCGGCCGGCTCTGGAGGACGGCCAGGTGGTGCTGTGCGACCGCTACCTCGATTCATCTCTCGCCTATCAGGGCTACGGCCGAGGTCTGGGTACCGATGACATCGTCACGTTGAATGTTTGGGCAACCGAATGCCTCTTTCCCGATCTGACGCTGCTGCTGGACCTCGACGATTCCCTCCGGCCGGCCCGCCTGGCGGCGGTGCCCGATCGGCTGGAGGCTGAGGATGACGAGTTCCACCGGCGCGTGGCCGAAGGGTATCGGTCTCTGTCGCATTCGCACTCCCATCGCATCCGAAGAATAGATGCCAACGGCACCGAGTCCGCGGTACAGGCCCGGGTGCGGGCCGTGGTCGAAGAGGAGTTGAGGCTCTTCAGTCACTAGAGCTCGTTTCAGAATGACGCTTTGCCGACAGGGTGCGATCGGCGCGACTGAAGGACGATGGATCGCTCCGCCGGAGCGCGGCCGGAGTCGATGCGCCACCATGTGGGAGGTGCGGTGAGAAGTCTGTTCGCGGATATCGTTGGACAGGAAATGGCGATCGCCATCCTCACCCGCGCGCTCGAGCAGGGGGCATCGCATGCCTATCTGTTCGCGGGCCCACCGGGAGTGGGCAAGAGCGAGGCCGCCCTGGCTTTCGCGGCGGGACTGGCCTGCGCCGAGGGTGGCTGTGGAGCCTGCAACACCTGCCGCCGGGTGCAGAAAGGGTTGCATCCCGACGTGGAGATCGTGGCCGCCGAGGGCAACCAGTTCCTCATCGAACAGATTCGAGAGGTTGTCTACCATTCCGCCTACCGCCCATATGAAGTCGACACCCGGGCCAAGGTCTATATCTTCATAGAAGCCGACAAGTTCAACGCCGAGCATCCCCCTCCGGCGAATGCCTTCCTCAAGACCCTGGAAGAACCACCAGCCCACGTCCATTTCATCTTGGTTACCGATCACCCCGAGAGACTGCTTCCCACGATCGCGTCGCGTTGTCAACTGGTGACCTTCTCGCCCGTGCCTGTTCCGGCCCTCGCCGCCGATCTGGTGGGCAGGTTCGGATTGTCGAGGAGGGAAGCCGACCTGATCGCCCGGGTGGCCGGCGGTAATCTCAGCCAGGCCAGGGAGTTGGCCACGTCGGAGAGCGCGCGCAGGCAACGGGATCAGTTGCTCGATCTGGCTCGGGATCTCCCCACGGCCGGTCTCATGGACACCCAAGTCGCCCTCGATGAGGTGATGAACACGATCGAGAGGCGCGCTCAGGAGAGGGTGGCGGAGTCGGCCGGAGAGCTGCAGCAGGCGCTGGAATGGGCAGGCGATGCCCGCACACGTAAGTGGCTCGAGAAACGTCACGAAGAGAAGCTCAAGCGGCAACAGCGCCGGCTCAACACCCTGGGACTCCAGACCGTCACTCGCGTCTTCTCCGGCTGGTACCGCGACCTGGCTCTCGTCTCGGCCGGCGCCGAAGAAGCCGCCCTGAACCAAGACCGCCTCGACGAACTACGGGCCGCCGCTCTGCCCGGGGGCCTTCTTTCCTATATGAAGGCCGTGATGGCGGTCCGTCAGACGCAAGAGCGGCTCCGGTATAATGTCGATGCCCGATGCGCCATCGGAGATATGTTCTATTCAATCAAGGAGGCCCTGGCTCAGTGGCCGATATTGTAGGGGTCGTTTTCCACAGCGGGGCCAAGGTCTACTACTTCGATCCCGCAGGACTCGAGCTTTCCCGGGGAGATCGCGTAGTCGTCCAGACGTCGAAGGGCACCGAGATCGGCCAGGTGGTCGATCCGCCCCATGTCGTGGACGATTCGGAGATCCGGGCTCAGCTCAAGAGGGTCACTCGCGTGGCCACCGGCAAGGATCTGGAGGCGCAGGTCGCCGACGAGAACATGCGCAAGGAGGCCATGGCTACCTGCCGGGAGTTGATCGCCGGCCACGGTTTGGACATGAAACTGGTGGGTGCCGACATCGGGTTCGGCGGCGAGAAGATCACCATCAGTTTCTACTCCGACGAGCGGGTCGATTTCCGCGCCCTGGTGGCCGACTTGGCCAAGGTGCTCAAGATGCGCGTCGAGCTACGCCAGGTCGGAGCGCGCGAAGAAGCGCGTATGGTGGGGGGCTTGGGTCCGTGCGGTCGCAATCTGTGCTGCACGTTGTTCCCGGGCGACGACGAGCCGGTATCGATCCGCATGGCCAAGGAGCAGAACCTGCCCCTGAATCCCATGAAGATCTCCGGCTTGTGCGGCCGGCTCATGTGCTGTCTCAAGTACGAGCAGGAGCAATACGTGCGCTTCCGGAAAGAGGCGCCTCCCAAGGGGACCTCGGTGTCCACGCCGGCGGGGGAGGGGGTCATCGTCGGATACAACGTTCCCAAAGATGCCATCACCGTGAGGTACGAGGACGGCTCGTACACCGACATCCGTCTCAGCGGCTGTCAATGCCAGGAGGGCGGAGGCTTGATGGTGATCCCCGAGATGGAAGAGCCCCCGTTCGTGCCCATCGTCGAGGATCTCCACGGACTGGAAGCGCTGGCAGTGGCCGAATGCACCCCCGACGCCCTGGCGGTGGTGGAGGCAGAGGTCATCAGCGGGCGAGGACGGTGAGCCGGTGCAGGTCATTGTGGCGGAGAGCTCCCGACGGGGACGGGGCCGACGGGGACGGGGTCGGCGGGGGGGCAGGCGCCGGACACAGCCCCAGGCTGTTGGCGAACCCGTCGATCTGGCTTCCGGTGAGGCCGAGGGCACCGCTTCCGGCGAAGAACGAAGCAGTGCCCACCGTCGTGGTCACAAGCCGAGCAGGCACGCGCATCATCAGGGTGATCAAGGGGCCGACAAGCACCAGGAGGCAGCGCGCGACTCCCCGGTTGAGGGGAGCGGCACCGAGGAACCCGGCGCGCGGCGGCGGTGGAAGCGGCCGGCCGCGGCGCCGGCGGAGGCGCCGCCCGGCCGGTGGCGGCAACGGCACGGCGGCGGCAGCGGCGGGGGCGGCGGCGGGGGCGGCGGGGGCGGCGGAGCCATCGACGGAGGCACCGGGGCGACCGGGGGCGGCAGTGGAGCGACCGCTGGCGGCGAGCACCGGAGCGCCGGCCCCGGAAACGAGGCCTGAGACCGAGGGGCAGACGCGTCTGGAGGGCGGGGCGGCCGGGTGCAGGTCAGTAGGGCGCGGCTTTGCCGGCCGCGGTTTGGCGGAGGCCCGGAGCTTGTCAGCTTCCTCGCGAGCTTCTAAACTAAGGCGCCCGCGGCGCCATATTGGGGCGCCCGAGGTTTCATGCCGACGTAGCTCAGATGGCAGAGCGGCTCACTCGTAATGAGCAGGTCCGGGGTTCGATTCCCCGCGTCGGCTTGCCTTATTGCCACGTTGCGGAGAAGCTTCATATCGTTTTCCAGGAACTCGCCGGCTCGCAACCTCTTGCCGAGCGGGTTGATCCGCTCGCCGATAGTCACGGTGGGAAGATGGTATTCGATCGTAGCGGTCTTGGAGCCGTTGCTGACTTGGGTTATCAGTCTCTCGACACTCGCATTCGTACTCGGTCTTCTCGGGTGCTGCCGATGCTCTAACTGGACGCCGTTCGTGCTCTTGCCCGACCGAACGTCAATGCGCACGATCCGCCTCTTGCCGGTCGGCGGCCCGCCGCAGGGCGGAGACCACCGGCAGTTCCTGCCCGGAAAGAAAGCGGACCATGCCCCCACCCGAGGTACAAACGTAGCCCATCCGCTCGAGGACTCCGAACTTGGCACCGGCCGCGACACTGTCGCCGCCGCCGATTACCGAGTAGCCTGGAGAGCTGGCGATGGCCGTCCACAGCCGGCGGGTGCCTTCTGCGCTCTCCACCTCTTCATATATCCCGGCGGGCCCATTCACGAAGATGGTCGCCGCCTGGCCGATCACCAATTCGTACGCCTCGATGGTCTTGCGACCGATGTCGATCAGTAGGTGGTCGCTGGGCAGCTCGTCCAGGCCGATCTCCTTGCGACCGCCGTGGTCGATGGCGAAGTCGACCGGACTCAAGATCTTCTCCCCGTATCTGGCGTCGAGTTCCCTGGCCTTCTCGATGAAAGGTGTGAGACCCTTCTCCTCTATGAGGCGTTCGCTAGGCAGACCCAAGGACGTACCCCGGGCCAGGACCATCACTTCCCCGTTGAGTCCGCAGCTAAGACACCGATCGGCAGCTCCCGTGCTCAGCACAGCCTCCATCATGCTGAAGGCATCGGCGATACGCGCTCCTCCCAGCACATACACGCACGGGTGACTGGGAGTCTCCTTTGACCCGAGCCAGGGCACCGAACTCCTCGATGAAAAGCCGCCCGGCGGCGGTGGGTAGCACCTCCGCAAATCCCACCAGAGAGGGCGAGTAGCGATGCGCAGCCGCAAAGGCCTCGTTTACGAACAGGTCTGCCAATGGAGCCAGATTCCGCACCAGTCTGGTCGCGGCCAGTTCGGCTGGGGTCAGCTTGACAAAGTTCACGAAGGTGGACACTTCTTCTGAGTAGTAGCGCACATTGTTCAGAAGGAGGAGTTCCCCGGGTTTGAGCGACTTGATCGCCTCGACCGCGGCCGGCCCGGCTATGTCGTCGATGAAGTCGACCGGACGTTTGAGCAATTCGGCCAACCGCTTCGCGTGCGGCTCCAAGGAAACAAGATTGTGATAGTCCTCAGTGTCACCCTGGTGGGCCAGAATAACCACCCTGGCACCGGCATCCGCGAGCTCCCTGATGGTGGGCAGGCTCTTCTGGATACGGTTGTCGTTCACCAGTTGCCTGGTCTCGCGGTCGATGGGCGAGTTGATATCGACCCTCAGGAGGACGGTCTTGCCCTCAAGAGCAAAGTCGTCGAGCGTGTGTATGCCTGCTTCCATGACGTCCGGTCTCCACCCGTGAAGGTCAGGCCCGGACGCGCATGCCCAGGTACTTGTTGGTGAGCCCCACGGCCTCCAGCCGGTCCGTCTGCATGGGAACGCAGGCCCGAATGCCGTCGATGGTTTCAGGGATGACCACCGCTTCCTGGGGGATGTAGATGGCGAACATGACGTCCTTGCCGGAAAGACCAACGCATTCCTCCCACACGCCGATCTCATACATGTCGGCCCGTTTGGTGCCGAGATGCCGCGCGTACTGGAAGAAGGCCGCGTTGGAGTTAAAGCCGTCCGAGATCTTGACTACCCGGATGCGCGGGTGCTGCTTGAAGATGGAGATGACTTCCTCCACGCCGATGGACTTCTTGGGAGTGGCGACCAGGTTGACTATGTGCCCGTGAGTGACCGGCGTATGGACGAGCAGGCCGGTGGCATGCACGTGAGGCATGATCTTCATCAGGTCGACGCACTGATGGTTGGGGACTTTTTCCACCTGGAGAACGTCGACCAAGCCCCGGTGAGTATCGCCCGGGTCGGCCACCCGGCGGATGATGGTGATGGCCACCTTCTCCATCCCCACGACCCGGTCGAGGGCATCCACGGCCCGGATGAGGCCGGTGGTGTTGCACGAGGTCAGCTTGAGGAAGTCCTTTCCTATGCCATTCTCGTAGTTGGCGTACCCGTGGAAGAAGACATCGGCGATGTCGTCTTTCTCGCCCCCCTGAAAGATGGCTTTGACATCGTGCTTGCGATAGAGATCCTTCATCTTGGCGCCGACGCCACCGGGTGTGGCGTCCAGGGCCACATCGATCTGCGCGAGGAGGTCTTCAAGCGAGCCTGCCAACTGTACGCCGGCGGCGGAGAACTTGTCCTTCTGTCCTTCGTCCACGTAGAAGACTTTGAAAGGCGCACCGCTCTCCTGGAGAGCGCGCAGCGGCAGGGTAGGGGCGACGTCAGCCACCCCGACCAGCTCCATGTCGCCTTGGGCCGCGACCCCATCGGCGAGCCTGCTCCCGATGGTCCCGTAACCGATTACTGCTACTCGAATCTTACTCACTTCAGGCCTCCCTCCATTGGTACAGATCCCGACCACGCGGTCGGCTCACGGAGCCTCGCCGGTCCCTCGACTCCTGCATTACCCAGCGTGAAGCGCGCAGCCGGCAGCGGCAAGAGCAGCTTCTCCGAGGGCCTCGGACAGCGTGGGATGTGCACGGATGACCGAGGAAAGCTCGGTCAGCGTGGCCTCAAGTTCCATGGCCAGCACCGCCTCCGCCAGAAGCTCTCCAACGTGGGGTCCGACCATGTGAACGCCGAGCACCTGGCCGAAACGTGCTTCGGCTACTATCTTCACAAGCCCGGAATCGCTCGCCTGGGTCTGTGCGCGACCCGAGGCCGAGAAGGGGAATCTCCCCACCAGGACTTCACGGCCAGTCTCCCTTGCCCGCGCTTCGGTCAGCCCCACGCTTGCTACTTCTGGGTCCGTATAGGTGACCGAGGGAATGCGATCGGCCCTGACTGGCTGGGGCGAGAGACCGGCCAGCTTCTCGACCGCGACTATGCCCTGGCGAGATGCGACGTGAGCGAGCAACGCCTGCCCCGTGACATCCCCGATGGCCAGCACCGAAGGCACATTGGTCACCTGGTAAGCATCTGTCAAGACGTACCCTCGAGAGTCGGTCTTGATACCAGCGGCGGCGAGGTTCAGCCCCTCGGTATAGGGGAATCTTCCGGCAGCCACAAGGACGTATTCCGCAGATAAACCATTGAGCGGTGCACCCGAGAACTCCACGCTCAAGCCACCCGTGTCCTCTCGAATCGCCTTGACTGCACTCTCTGTGTGGATTGACACCCCCTCGGCCGCAAGCGACTTGGCCAAGATCTTGCTCATATCAGAGTCCTCGCGGGGAAGGATCGACGGTAGCGCCTCTACGAGAGTGACCTTCGAGCCCAAGCGGGCAAAAATGAGACTCCACTCGCAGCCCACTGCCCCCGCGCCCACGACGATCAAGCTGGATGGGATTGACTTGAGAGCGAGCGCTCCGTCGGAGTCGAGCACCCGAGGATGATCGGCGCCGGGAATAGGCAGTGCCGCCGGCTTCGAACCGGTCGCCACCATAATGTGGGCGGCCTCCACCGTCTCTTGGGCGCCAAGCGCCGCGCCCTTGCCGGCACCGATATCGGCCTCAACCGGCTCGACGACCAGCGTGCGCGGTCCCACGAAGGAAGCGCGCCCGGCCAGGACCTCCACCTTGGCGTGCCTGAGCAGGGTGCGTACCCCGCTGCGGAGCTTGGCGACCACGTCCTCGCGGCGCTCAAGAGCAGCCGCATAGTCGATGCGTGGCTCCCCCTTGACGATCACCCCGTAGGTAGCGGCGTGCCGCACTTCATGAGCGACCGCCGCCGTCTGCAGCATCGCCTTGGTGGGGATGCACCCTCGGTTCAGGCAGATGCCTCCCAGATGGGTGCTCTCGATCAGAGTCACCTTCATCCCCAGTTGAGCGGCACGCAGAGCGGCGACATATCCGCCGGGTCCCGCGCCGATGATAGCGAGATCAGTCGTTGCCATGGGCGTCAACAGACTGCGAGCAGCTCATAGGGCTGCTCAAGGTAGTGTTTGACTGTGCGCAAGAAGGCTGCGGCCGGGGCTCCGTCGATGATCCGGTGGTCGAAGGTCAGACTCAGATACATCATGGAACGGATGGCGATCTGGCCGTCCAGGACCACCGGTTTTTGAACGATGCGGCCGATCCCTAGGATTCCGGCCTCGGGAAGGTTGATGATGGGGGTGAAGGCATCGATCTCGTAGGTGCCCAGGTTGGTGACCGTGAAGGTCCCTCCGGTCACATCGTCGGCAACCAGCGTACCGGCCCGGGCCCGTTCGATCTTGTCCCGCGACTCCTGGGCTATAGCCTGCACACCCTTGACGTCGGCGTCGTGGATCACCGGGACCACCAGGCCGTCGGCAACCGCGACCGCCACCCCCACGTTGACCGCGTCCAGCAGCTGGATCTCTTCTTCGCCCACTCGGGCGTTCATCAGGGGGTGCTCGCGCAATGCTTGGGCCGTGATCTTGACCACGATGTCGGTGTAGGAGGGACGTACTCCGCCCTGGCTCTCGGCCCGGGCCAGCAAGCAGTCGCGCATCCGCACCGTTTCGGTGACGTCCACTTCGGTGGTGTGCGTGACCCGGGGGATGGTCCGGGCGCTCTGGAACATCCTCTGGGCGACGATCCGACGCAGGCCGGCCATGGGCACCACGGAGGCGATCTCCGCCGGGGCCAGGGGCAGACCCGCCCGGGTGGCGGAGCCCACGTCGGCCGGGGCCGGCCCCGCAGCAGGTGCCCCCGCGGCGAGGACATCGGCTCCCCGGATGCGGCCGCTAACCCCGGTGCCTGCCACGCCGGCCAGGTCCACTCCGGACTCGGCGGCCAGCTTCTTGGCTAGGGGCGTGGCCCGGACCGTGCCGACTGCGGCCTGCTCGTTCTGCGTACTTGGCCACATCGTCTTCGGTCACCCGGCCCCCGGGACCGGTGCCGGTGACCAGAGCCAGATCGAGGCCCCGCTCGCGTGCCGCCCGCTTGGCCGCTGGAGAGGCCTTCACGTATTCGCCGCTCCCAACCGACTGGGCGGCCACGGTCGCCACGGCTTCTGCGGGCTTGGTGGCATCGGCCCGTTCCTCGCCAGGCTCGGCGGTCGCAGCTGCGTCCTTATCGGGCACTTCCTCCCCAGCTTCGCCGATCCAGCAGAGGGCCCCCTCGACCGGGACGACTGTATCCACGGGAGCCACGATCTTGAGCAGCACCCCGGCTTCGGGGGCTTCGACCACATTGTTCACCTTGTCGGTGAGCACCTCCACAATCGACTCGCCCTTGGCGACGGCCTCTCCCTCCTGCTTCAGCCACTCAGTCACCGTGACTTCCTGCGGTGGTGAGTCCCATATAGGGCACATTCACTCTGGTCGCCATGATTGCCCCCTAAAGGAGTCCGCGGACGGCACTAGCGATGTCGTTCTCATCGGGGATGAAGGCCTTCTCGAGCACCGGGCTGAAGGGAACCGGAGTGTCCCACCCGCACACGCGCGCCACCGGGGCATCCAGGTAGTCAAAGACGTTCTCCGTTATCCGCGAGGCGATCTCCGCCCCGATGCCGCACGGTCTTGCGAGCTTCGTGAACGATGACCGCCCGATGGGTCTTACGCACCGATTCACAGATGCGCTCCAGGTCCAGGGGCCTGATGGTGCGGGGGTCGATCACCTCCACGCTCATGCCCTCCTCGGCCAGCTTCTCGGCCGCCGCGAGCGCCTTGGGCACCATGGCCGATATGGCGACCACGGTGACATCCGTGCCCTCTCGGGGAACCGCGGCCACCCCGAAGGGGATGGTGTACTCCTCCCCCTCGTCCGGCACCGGTCCGGTGGTCCGGTAGAGCATCTTGTGCTCGATGAAAACCACCGGGTCCTCGCCCCGGATGGCGGTCTTTAAGAGACCCTTGGCATCATACGGGGTGGCCGGCATCACCAGAAGGAGGCCGGGCGAATGCAGTATCCAGGCCTCCAGGCACTGGGAATGGTGGGCGGCTGCTCCGCGGCCGGCACCTTCCGCGGTCCGGATCACCAGGGGCAGCTGGCTTTGCCGCCGAACATGTACCGGATCTGGCCCGCTTGGTTGGCGATCTGGTCCAGGCACACCCCGAGGAAGTCGGTCTGCATGATCTCCGGCACGGGGCGCATGCCCGTCATGGCCGCCCCTATGCCGCAGCCCACGATGGCCGATTCAGATATGGGCGTATCGCGGACTCTCTCCTCGCCGAACTGCTCGCGCAGGTCGCCGCTCACGCCGTAGATCCCCCCGTAGGGTCCGCAGTCCTCGCCGAACATGAACACGGTCGGATCGCGGAGCATCTCTTCCCGGAGGGCTTCTCTCACCGCCTGACTGTAGGAAATCTCTCTCATTTACGTGCTCCCCTAGTCATGGAAGAGGCTACAGGCCTGAATCGGCCAGATGGGCAAAAGCGGGGCTGTAGACGTCGGTCTTGCCGTCCTTCAACTCCGGGAAGGGGGCGCTCTTCGCATAAGCGACGGCCGACTCTATCTCCGCGTCGATCTCCGCGTGGATGGCGTCCAGTTGCTTCTGGGTAGCTTGCTTGGACTCCTTCAGCCACACTCCGAACCGGGCGATGGCGTCCTTTTCGGGGGCCTCCCACTGCTGCATCTCCTCGGCCGAGCGATAGCGCATCCCCCGGCCGGGATCACCCTCGAAATGCCCGCGCAGGCGATAGGTCTTGCACTCGACCAGAGACGGCCCCTCTCCGGACCTGGCCCGCTCAACGGCGGCCGCGACCGCCTCGTAGACGGCCATCACGTCGTTTCCATCTACAACGACACCGGGCATGCCGTAGCCCGGCGCCCTGTCGGCCACGTCAGTGATGGCCTGATGCCGTTCTTGCGAAACCGAGATGCCATAGCCGTTGTTCTCGCAGACAAAGACGAGGGGCACCTTCCAGGTGGCCGCCAGGTTGAGCGCCTCGTGCGCCGCTCCAGAGTTGGAGGCGGCATCCCCGAAGAAGGCCAGACAGACCTGGCCTGATTGGCGCAGCAGGGCGGAGTAGGCAGCCCCGACGGCTATGGGAAGACCGGAGCCGACGATGCCCATGGCGCCCAGAATGCCCAGGTCCAGATCGGCGATGTGCATGGACCCGCCCTTGCCCTTGCAGTATCCGGTCGCCCGTCCGAAGAGCTCGGCCATCATCTTGTCGGTCTGGCCGCCCTTGGCGATCAGATGGCCGTGGCCCCGGTGGGTGCTCGTGATGTAGTCGTCAGGCTTGAGGGCGCTGCACGCTCCCACGGCCACCGCCTCCTCGCCTGCGTAGAGGTGGGCGAGGCCGGGCATGGTGCCCTCGGCATACATCTCCACGATCTTCTCCTCAAACCGCCGTATGCGCAGCATCTTGCGATACATCTCGAGGAGCTGCTCTCTGCTCGGGCTCTTGGGGCTCAAGTCGGAACTCCTTCACATTTCGTCGTCCGCAAACACCGACTCCTCATCGCGTAGGCTCTTTCGCTGGCCTGTCGATCCACCCTTGCCTAGTGCCGGTTCTCACCAGGCTCGGAGTATTGCCGAATAGCTGAACCGTGATCACTTCAGTCCTCGTCGTGTCTGAGGTCGAAGTGCAAGAAGTGGAATTGTCATCAACCCAGACTCAGGACGACCCACTGAACCTTGGCCCCTTTCGAATTGTGGCAACCTATCCCTCAGGGTCGAACCCAACTTCACCGGACAACCTCGGCTCTGCGTCCATGTCTCGTCTCGCCCAGTCCGTTCAGACGCCGCCGTTCATGTCGAGCATAGTTCAGGCGAAATACGGGGAGCCGTTGTACGGGAGAAGAGACGTGGAATTTGCGGTAACTGCCCCCCACCGGATCTCCTCGACCCGCCAAAACGAGCGCCCGACTATACCGACAGTGTGATATTGGCCCAAAGGGCAGGTTTTGTCAATATGTCCAATCGCTTTCAGATAAAGACAAACCCATGGCCCGGTCGGGTCTGCTGACAGCGCGTCGAGAGGTCAGCTACTCTTGGCGCTCGACTGGGGCAGGATAGTGCCCAGAGTAGCCCAAGGCGCGAGAGGCCTCCTCGTTTGCTGCGAGGACCGCCTTGACCGCCGCAGGCTTTCTTGCGTCGCGTCTGGACAAAGGCATGGCGATACTCAGCGCACCCAAGACGCTTTCCCCAGCGTCGAAGTAGGGGGCGGCTATGGCGCATATGCCTTCGTCAAACTCCCCTGGGTCTTCCGCATAGCCCTGTGAGGCGATCACCGCGAGTTCCTTACGCAGAAGCTCTGGGTCTGTGATGGTACGGGGTGTCTGTGCCGTAAGCTGGTGCGTCTCCAGGAAGTGCGTCAACCCGGGTTCGCCCAGGTACGCCAGCATAGCCTTGCCCGATGCACGGGAGTGGGCGGCGGCTCTGAGACCGGGTCGAAGTCCTGACACTCTTAGGTGTTGAGGACCCTCGACTACTGCGCGAAGGACCACATCACCACCTTCCCAGCTCGAGACGCAGGCTGTCTCACCAGTCAACTCTGAGAGATGGCCCAGAATCTGAATCAGATCTCTTTCAGGCCGCAGTTGACGGGAGTAGGTACCATAAAGGTTTCCCAGCGCTTGCCCAAGCCGAATCTTGCGGTCAGCCGCCTTGGATACATACTCTCGGTCGAGGAGCGTGTTGACCAGACGGTAGCACGTGGACAGGTTCAAATTGAGCGACTCGCTGAGCTGCTTCACTGTCGCTCCGTCCGACTGCTGTGCGAGCAGGTCGAGTACGCTCAGTCCACGGTCGAGCGTAAGAAGCCCTGCCGAGGCCTTATCATCGCTATCTAGAAGCCTTCTCATTAGTTGACAAAACCTCCCCGGTTTGCTCAAGAATATACCATGGCGCGCTCGATGACAGACACGCCCTGATAATCTCTATCTGGAACAAATTAGGGATATTGACAAAACCCGTCCGGTACGCCAGTATCACTCTGTCGACAGTCGGGTGCTCGTGTTGGCGAGTCGTAGTGACCGGGCTTTCCGCCCTACGAGGCGCATCCAGAGCCGCAAGGAGCTTGCGAAATGAGCAAAGCGGATGTGGTGCTCGAGAGCATCACCAAAGTCTTTGGTCGTACCGTGGCCGTTGATAACTTGTCGCTGTCGGTCCAGGAAGGGGAGTTTCTCTCTTTGATTGGGCCGAGCGGCTGTGGTAAGACGACGACCCTTCGGATTATCGCCGGCCTGGAAGAGCCCACCAGCGGCACCGTCATCATCAAGGACGAGCGCATGGAGCACGTCCCAGCTCACAAACGGGGCACGGGGATGGTTTTCCAGAGCTTCGCCCTGTTCCCGCACATGAACGTGCAGAAGAACGTGGAATTCGGGCTCAGGATGCGCGGTGATGACGCGCAGACCAGAGCCGACAAGACAAGGAAAGCGTTGGCTTCTGTGGGACTCGATGTTCTCGGTTCTCGAAGCATCTCGCAGTTGAGCGGAGGCCAGAAGCAGAGAGTCGCTCTGGCGCGGTCTCTGGTCACCGAGCCCAGCGTTCTGCTTCTTGACGAGCCGCTAGGATCACTGGATGCCAGCCTTCGCATCGTCATGCAAGGCGAATTGAAGGCGCTGCAGAAACAGCTTGGCATCACGTTCATCCACGTCACCCACAATCAAAGCGAAGCTCTCGCAATGGCCGACCGGATAGCGGTCATGATTGAGGGCCGGATTGAGCAGTTGGGCACACCGTGGGAGATCTACGATGAGCCGGCCTCGAAGTTCGTGGCACAGTTCGTGGGCAAGAACAATATTATCGACGGCGTAGTCGAGTCCGTTGACGGGACCCTGACAACCGTGTCCAGTCCTCTGGGTACGTTCCAGGCTCAATGCTCGGAGAAGAGGTGCCCCCAGGTTGGCAAAGAAGCGACTTATGTGGTGCGCGCCGACTGCTTGGTCATCGGGGAAGGAGGTGATGGCTTAGAGAACAGAGCAACCGGGATTCTGCAAGGAGAGGAACACATCGGTAACATCGCAACCTATGTGCTGGCCTCGGAGAACGGCCAACTACTCAAGGTAGAAGTGCACGAACGTACGACGGGGGGCTGGAAGCCTCAGTTTGGAGAGAAGCTTGGCGTTGCCTGGAAAACGGAGGATGCTCGCCTGCTTCTCTAGTTCTGGTGAGCGTGGAGGCGAGCACAGAGCGTTCCTGCCTGCGAATGCATCTCACTATTGATTGGGGGGCAAGAGGATGAGTGACGAGCTGCAGCAAAAGAAGAACCACGAGCTATCTGAGCTAATGAAACGGATGACGGACAGCCAGATGACCCGGCGTCAGTTCATGGTGCGGGCGGCGGCGCTGGGCTTCGGCATGACGACCATCGGAGCAGCGTTGGCCGCCTGCGGCAGCGAGGAGACCACGACCACCACCATGGCAGCGACCACCACCACGGCAGCTGGCGCCACAACGACGGCCGGAGCCGCGACCACCACGACTGCCGGAGCAACAGCGACGACTGCGAGTATCGAGGGTGTCACCCTCAACGTAATGGCGCAAGGGGTGATGCTCGCGGACAACATCGTCCAGAAGGCCCAAGAAGACACAGGCTTGATTCTGAACTGCACGGCCACCACTGAGCCGGACATGATGACCAGAATGCTCACCGGCGGCGCCAGCCAGTACGACGTCGTTCAAGGCGCGACCTGCTACTTGGAGCCTATGTGGAACGCTGGGGTCCTGCAGCCTATTCCGTTGGAAAAGGTCCCCAACTGCAAGAACCTTCGCCCGCAGTTCACCGATCCCAGTGCCATCGGCGTGGGCGAGGACAGGTACCCAATCATGGTTTCCTGGCTTGACCCCAACCCGGATGAGCAAACCACATTCAAAATGGTTCCGGCACTCTGGAACATGGAGGGCTGGGGCTACCTGTCAGACAAGTGCCCAGAGCTCAATAAGAGCTCGGACCTTCCGTACAGCACCATGTGGGATCCCAAGTATAAGGGGCACGTGGGCATCTGGAACGACAGCGTTTGGGCGCCCGGCTGGACGGCCATGGCCATGGCGGCGAAGGGCATGCTGACACTATCTGGCAGCCCGTCGAAGCTGACAACGGAGGAGATCGACAAGGTAATGGCGCACCTGACCTCTCTCCGTCAGGCCGGTCAGTATCGAACCTACTGGAGCGACTACGGCGAGATCGTCAACCTGATGTCCAGCGGGGAGGTCTGGTGTGCCGACTGCTGGAACCCGATCGCTTCGGCCGTCAACCAGGTGACGCCTTGTACATTCGTCAACCCCACCGAGGGCGCGCGCGGGTGGATGCACGGTATGGTCGTCTCGAAGGAATGCAAGAACACTGACGCGGCCTTCGCCTACATCGACTGGTGCCAGAATGGTTGGCGTATGGCGCAGATTGCGCCAATGGGCCTCTATGAAACCACGAACGGCAACGTCAAGGAGTATATGAAGCCCGAAGACTACGCGTTCTGGTATGAGGGCACCGGCCGCGACGTCGGTTCGATGGAGCATCGGCTGCCCATGATCAACGCCTGGGTTGAGTACCCTGCCAATCCCGAGTATCAGCTCAGCAAGTGGCTGAACTTCCTGGCCTCGTAGTCCCCCCTTTGTCGGAGTCGGTCGGTTCTCTTTCTGTCAACCGACCGACTCCGGCCCAAAGCGGCGCCGATACGGTCGTGGGGACCGGATGGCGCGGTTCTTGGAGGTCGGCACTAAGGAGGTGATGATGCAGGAAACGACGAAGGCACGTCAGTCGGCCCGAAAAGGGCGCCAGTCCAGTCTGAGCGACACGATTCTTGATGCAATCCGGCGGCGGCCCGGTCTGGGCCAGTTCCTCCTGCTTTTCCCGGCCGTGTTCTACATGGGCTTTTTCATGGTGATTTCGGTTGGTGGATTGCTCGTCTTCAGTTTCATGAAGAACGACCCAACTACTATGACCATGAAACCCCTTTGGAACGTCGAGAATTGGCGACAGTTCTTCACCCAGATCACCAACCTCTCGACCCTGCTCTTCACAGTCAGGGAGACCGTGATCGTCCTAGTCATCTGCTTGCTTGTCGCCTATCCGATTGCCTACTTCACGGCTCGAATGGTAAAGGACTCGCGAATACAAATCGCCATTCTGCTTCTGTCCATTATTCCCTTCTGGACCAGTTACACCGTCAGAATGGTTGCCTGGCTCCCGATACTCGGGGAAACCGGACTTGTCAATAGCGCTCTCATGGGGCTTGGAATTCTGAAAACGCCTTCTCAGATGTTCATGTACACCGAGGGTGCGCAGGTCTACGTGATGGTATTGACCTATGCCCTCTTCTGCATCGGGCCCATATACTTCTCAATATCGCAAGTCAGCCAAGATCTGCTCGACGCCGCAGCCGACCTTGGGGCCAATGGGTGGCGGACCTTCGTCCGCGTGATTCTGCCGCTGTCGGTCCCGGGAATTGTTATCGGATCGATCTTCGTGTCCGCGCTGGTCATGGGCGAGTTCGCTACCGCGAGGGTAATAGGGGGCACGCAGAACCCCCTCCTCGGTAACAATCTTGTCGCCCAAGCTTCGCTGCTGCAGTTTCCTCAGGCGTCGGTAACGTCGGCGGTGCTTGTCGTGACATCCTTGGCCTTCGTGTTTATCTTGACTCGCTTTGTGAAGATTCGAGCCCAGCTCTAGTGGGGGGTCTGTGATAACCGACAGCGATTTGCCCGGCCGTAGCGTCACCACAACGTGCGGGGGCATCCCTGCTAGGTGCCCTGTTCTCCGATAGTCGACGCAACCACAGTGCAAACCGCCCTAAGGAAGTTCTTCGGAGGGGCAGCATGGCTAGAGTAGTCAAATGGGCATTGGGGATCTTCACCGGTGTGTTTATCGGGATGATGTATCTACCCTTTATTTCGATGTTTGTCCTATCCTTTCAGGACCCAATGGGTGGATCGACCTTCCCCATGAAAGGGTTCAGCCTATATTTCTACGAACGGCTTTTCGGCCTGACCGATTTGCGAGTGACATACGCTGAGGAGGGAACACTGAACATCGGCTTCACCGCTCCGCTCCTGCGTTCGTTAGCGCTGGCGATCATGACCCTCTGTATCACCGTGGTCTTGGCAACCCTGGCCGCGCAGGGCTTCAGGAAGCCTTTCAAGGGATCGGGGGTCGTTTTCTACACGTTCCTCCTGGGAATCATTACCCCAGGCGTGAGCGTAGGACTCGGTCTGGCGCTGTTCTCCCAGTATCTGGGTATTGACAGATCTTGGTGGGGCACCACCCTCGTTGTCCACATTCTGTGGACGCTCCCGTTCGCTTTCCTGATCATGCTGATCATGTTCAACCGGTTCGACGAAACGGTTGAGGAAGCAGCCCGGGTTCTGGGGGCCAACGAGTGGTCCACGTTCCGGACGGTCACTTTGCCCTTGATGGGGCCGGGGATCATGAGCGCGGCCCTTTTCTCGTTCACCCTGTCTTTCGACGAACTGGCGCGCAGTATGTTCCTTACGGGAGTTGACCAGACCTTGCCTTTGACAACGTTGCAGGCCTTGTCGCTCCGGATTACGCCAAAGCTCTACGCGTGGGGTTCGGTTATCACGCTGATTTCACTGGCCATTCTCGCGGTTTATCTGATCTACATCGCACGATCGTTGCGCAGGGAGCGGAAAGGACCTGCGCCTGGGTAGACGGCCCTGAGGCCGTGCCAGTCGCCGGGTGCTTGAGACTCTGAATTCAGAGAGAGGGGTGGAGACAACGAAAGCCGTGGATAGCAGGTTTCAGAAGCTATTTGAACCCATCAATCTCGGGCCCGTTCGACTGAAGAACCGGATCGTTATGCCCGCGATGTTCACCAAGTATGCCACTGCCTTCGGAGAGATGACTCAGGAGTACATCGATTTCTACGTTGAGCGGGCCAAGAATGGCGTTGGACTGATAGTTGTCGAGAATACCTGCGTCGACTGGCCCGCCGGCAAGGTTGCTAGTAATCCGCTCCGGCTAGACGACGAGAAGTTCATCCAAGGACTCCACGAGCTGGCCGAGGCGGTGCATCCATATGGCGCGAAACTTGCCACCAATCTCCAACACGCCGGACGTCAGTCCAGCCCGATCTATACGGAGGGCCATGAACTGCAATCGGCCTCTTCGGTGCCCTGTGAGTCGACGGGCGGTCACATCCCGCACGCATTGACTTTGCCCGAAGTCGAACAGATAGTCGAGAAGTTCGCTCAGGCTGTTCGGCGCACCGCTGCGGCCGGATTCGATATCGCTCAACTGCACGGGGCGCATGGCTACCTGATAAGTCAATTCCTGTCCCCGTTCACCAATAAGCGCAGCGACAAATACGGCGGAAGCTTTGAGAATCGCCTGCGATTTCCTCGAGAGATAGTTGCACGTGCCCGGGAGCTGGTTGGGAAGGATTTCCCGATAGAGCTTCGATTGAGCGGTGATGAACTGTTGGAGGAGGGCTACGCCCTCAAGGACGGCGTCAGCATCGCTCGAGCCATGGTGGAGGCTGGTATTACGAGCATAAGCGTATCTGCGGGGATTTACGAACGTCCAACCGCCTGTTTTCCCACGATGTCGATGCCGCGTGCCGTTTGGTCGGAGATCGGCGCGGCATTCAAAGAAGCTTTGGACGTACCGGTCACGCTCGTTGGCAAGCTTGACGATCCGATTGATGCCGTCAGAGTGCTGGAAGAGGGCAAGGCCGATCTGGTAGCCATCGGACGCCAGCATCTTGCTGATCCCGAATGGGCCAGGAAGGTTGCAGAGGGCCGAGTCGGCGACATACGCCCTTGCATCCACTGCAATGAGGGGTGCGCAGGGAACCTGGGCAAGGACTGGAGGGTAGGCTGCGACGTCAATCCAGCGGTCGGCCACGAGGTCGCATATGCCATCAAGGAAGCTCCCAAACGCAAGAAGGTTCTCGTGGCCGGCGGGGGGCCGGCTGGTATGGAAGCCGCCAGAATGGCGGCCTTGCGCGGGCATCAGGTTATCCTCTTTGAGAAGTCGGACCAACTGGGAGGACTGCTCAACTACGCAGGAGTGCCTGACTTTAAGGACGACATACGCCGGTACAGACGGTATCTGGTTGGTCAGATGAAGGAACTATGGGTGGAAACACGTCTCGGCCAAGAAGTGACTCCTGCACTCGTTCAAGAGCACGACCCTGACGTAGTCATAGTGGCGACAGGGGCGCAGCCGAAGGCTAATGCGATTCCTACGGCGTCCGGCGCCAAAGTGCTCCAAGCTATCGAGGTGCTCGGTGCGCCGATCCCGGAAGGTCGGTCTGCCGTGGTTGTTGGAGGCGGCCGGGTCGGCGTTGAGATTGCTCGGTACCTCGCCGAAAAAGGCAAGAAGGTCATGATTGTAGAGATGCTGCCAGATTGGGCCTACGACACGGCGGGAGTCAACAAGGTAGAGATGATTGAGACGCTGGCGGCGCTTGATGTGCCCGTGCTGACGAACACGGCCGCAAAGGCGATTCGAATGGACGGGGTAGAGGTCGTGACGAACGGTGAGGAGCGGCTGCTTGCGGCGGACTTCGTCGTGACAGCTTTGGGCTTCAACCCCGACCCGACTTTGGCTCAGGAGTTGGAGGGGATAGTGCCCGAGGTCTACTCCATCGGAGATCTGAATGGTGGAACGCGAATCTGGGGGGCTACTCACGATGCATGGAGGGTGGCAAGAGCGATCTAGAACTCGGTGGAGCTAGTCGCGGAGACCCCGGTTCGGGCGACGGTTCAGAACTAAACCGTATAGCAAGGAGCAACAATGAAGGGGCCGACAGTGGCTTTGGGCACGCTGGCTCAGATCGGCGTAGTGGTGAGAGATCTGCAGAAGACTATCGATGAGTACTGGAACATTTTTGGCATAGGTCCGTGGAGCATTTGGAAATATGATCCCACAGTCGTTGAGGACGTGACCTACCGAGGTGAGCCCCACGAGTTCGCGTGGACGATTGCGCTGGCCCAGGATGGACCGGTTCAATGGGAAGTTATCGAGCCGCTCTGGGGGGAGAGTATCTACACGGAGTTTCTTCGGGAGCACGGAGAAGGTTTGCACCACGTGGCCTACTTGGTGGACGGCGCCTGGAAAATCGTTGAAGACCTCAACCCAGTTGGGGTGACCGCGATTCAGAGCGGCTTCGTCAAAGGGCGTCCGTTCATCTACCTCGATACAGAAAAACGGTTGGGGGCGTGCTTTGAGTTGATTGGGACAGGGGGCACACACCTCCCTCCCGACAGGGTTTACCCGAGCGCGGAGTAAGCTGGAGCAGCAATCCGCCCGGCAGTCGCCGCACGTTTAAGATGGTGAGGATGTTACTGATAAGAAGGAGAGTGGATCATGGGCAGGGAAGAGAACATCGCCGTAGTCGCGAAGTACACCGAGGCAGTCAACAAGCGTGACGCGGAAGGTTTCCTGTCTGTCTTTGACGCCGATTCCGTGTGGATCGATCCAATGGGTACTCCACCGTGCGTTGGCCCGGAGCAGATCCTCCGTGGCATCCAGGGTTTCTGGGACGCCCTTCCCAGCCTTACGCTGACCCCCCTCAGGATCATCGCTGATGGAGACATCGTGGTCAGCGAGGTGGCCTGCGACGTTGCCAACGCCGAGGGAAAGACAGCGCACATCGAGGCCGCTGACATATTCGAAATACGAGACGGCAAGATCAGGAACTGTCACGCCTACTCCGACCCCGCCTGGATTAGCCGCCAACTAGCCGGCTAGTGGGTGAAGTCGACTCTTCTGCAGATGTGATTCGCTTGCTCTGGAGGCAAGCCAGGGCTCGATGGGCTGTGGCCATTAACGAGGAGGTAGACTGATCATGCCTAACGGTTACACCGGCAACATCCTTAGGGTTGACCTGACGCGTGGGACCTGGGCAACGGAGCACCCCGAGGAGATCTTCTATCGCACGCATCTGGGTGGTAGGGCGTTGGCCGCCTATTACCTGCTGAACGATGTTCCTGCTTCGGCCGATGCTCTTGGCCCTGCGAACGAGCTCGTTTTCGCTGTGAGCGTGACCACGGGTGCCCCGGTTCCGGGGCTCTCGCGCTACACGGTGGCGGCGAAGTCCCCTCTGAGTGGTCTGTATGGTGAGGCCGAGGCCAGCGGGTACTTTGGCGCCGAGATGAAGTGGGCTGGATATGATGCGATCATCTTCGAGGGATGTTCACCCCACCCAGTGTACCTTGCCATCGTCGATGGACAGGTTGAGCTCCGCGACGCTGCCCACCTATGGGGCAAGGACACTGGCGATGTCCAGGCGGCCATCTGGGAGGAATTGGGTGACAAAAAGGTGCAGGTTGCTCAGATTGGACCCGCAGGTGAGAACCTCGTTCGGTTCGCGTGTGTACTGTCAGGGCCCGTTTTTAGTCACGTGAACGGACGAGCTGGTATGGGTGCTGTCATGGGCTCGAAGAAGCTGCGCGCGGTGGCAGTCCGTGGTCACCAGAAGAACGCGGTTAAGGACAGGGAGGCGCTGAAGACGCTGGCCGCGTGGTTTGGACAGACCTGGAAGTCGAACCCTGACGATCTTCTACTACACGAGGTTGGCACCGCCGCCTACCTTTCGGCACTGGATGCAGCAGGTATCTTGCCTACCCGCAACTTCAGCGAAGGGACTTTCGAAGCTACCGATGCTGTCAGCGCCGAGGCCATGCGCCAGGAGCTGGTGGTGAGCAGCGAAGGCTGTTACGCCTGTCCTGTGCGGTGCAAGCATCCTGTGGAGTCGGATGGTGTCTACAAGATAGATCCGCTGTACGGCGGTCCGGAGTACGAGAGTCTGGCAGCTTTCAGTTCATCCCAGGGTGTATCTAACGTGGCCGCGGCAGCCAAGGCGAACGAGCTGTGCAATCGCTGGGGCTTGGACACGATCGGGGCGGGAGTCACGATTGCCTTTGGGCAGGAGTGCCTCGAAAGGGGCATCCTGAGTGAGGAGGAGGTCGGCGTCGAGTTGCGCTTCGGCAACGCTGAGGCAATGCTGACGATGCTTGAGCAGATCACTTTCCGAAGAGGTTTCGGCGACATCCTTGCCGAGGGAACGAAGCGCGCGGCCGAGAAGATTGGCAAAGGTGCGGAGAAGCTGGCCATGCAGGTCAAGGGACAGGAGTTGCCGCTGCATGACCCGCGAGGCAAGAAAGGCGTGGGACTGGGTTACGCAGTATCTCCCACGGGGGCGGACCATCTGCAGATTGAGCACGACGGTGCTTTTGCCGCTCAGGGCCTTTTTCTGGACAAGATCAGGCCGCTGGGGATCAATGAACCTGTCGATGCCCTTTCTCTTGGACCCGAGAAGACGCGACTCTTCACCTACTTGCAGATATGGTGGAGTCTGCTAAACAGCCTGGATTGGTGCTACTTCACTGTCGCACCCGTCCGTCACTTTGAAGTTGAACATGTGGCGCAGATCGTCGAGGCCTGCACAGGCTGGAACACTAGCACCTGGGAACTCATGAAGGTTGGAGAGCGCGCTCTGACGGAGTTGCGCCTGTTCAACCTGAAGCACGGCTGGAGCAGGAAGGACGATGCACTGCCTGATCGTCTGTACGAGCCGTTGCCAGGCGGTCCGATGGAGGGATTCAGGATGGACCGCGGGGAGGTGGAAGCGGCTATCGACGCCTATCACGGCATGATGGGATGGGATGAACGAACCGGTGTACCCACAGGGGCGAAGTTGGCGGAGCTGCAACTGTGAGTCTCTGAACCTTTGGTTGCAGTGTTGACGTGCTCAAGCTGGTGCCCGGGAACCGAGGAAACGGAGCTCGAAAGAGGAGGGAAGGACCATGGCGACCGATTTGGTCAGCCTCGTATCAGATTTGAAGGAGGAAGAGGCCCTAGAACTGGCTCAAGACAGACTAAACCGGGGGGATGACCCGCTCGCTATTCTGAACGATGCGAGAAAGGGCTTGGAGATCGTTGGCAAGCGTTTTGAGCAAGGGACGTACTTCATCCCAGACCTGGTCTACTCGGGCGAGATACTTCAGGGAATCTCAGCCATCGTCAAACCAAGATTGACCGGCGGGGCCGGCGGCGAGAAGATCGGCAAGTTCATTCTGGGAACCGTTGCCGGCGATATTCACGATATTGGCAAGGATATTGTTAAGTTCATGCTGGATATCAACGGTATTGAGGTCCATGATCTGGGGGTGGACGTCCCCGCCCAGAGATTCGTGGAAGCAATAAGGGAGACTGAAGCGCCCCTCGTCGGGCTGAGCGGGTTCCTGACCTTAGCCTTCGATTCGATGAGGGAGACGGTAGAAGCCATCAGGCTGGCCGGGCTGAGAGACCAGGTGAAGATTCTGATCGGCGGCTTCCCCGTGGACGAGGAGGTCAGGGTCTATACCGGTGCGGACGCTTTTGGGAAGGACGCCACGCAGGCTGTGTCGCTTGCGAAGGCCTATCTAGCACTCTGAAGGTTTGGGAAACCGAATAGGGGGTTCTTACATGGAGGAGAAGACCAAAGCCCAGGAGATGTTGGATCTGTGGTGCTCCGCTCCCGGCATCGAATTCGTCGACTCTGAGGCTGAGGAGGCGTATAAGTCCAGGACCCGAAGGATCGCCGACGCGATTCAACTCAAGAAACCGGATAGAGTGCCCGTCACTCCCATGTGGGAATACTACTACGGCGTCTACTCGAAGGTCAGCAGTTATGACTGCCTCTACAACCCGGATATCGCCAGATGGGCAGTCAAAAAGACAATCACCGAACTGAAACCGGACGCGTTTGAAGCACCATTCAACTTCATGATCGGACCCGTGCTCGACGCTCTTGGCGAGAAGGACCTGCTCTGGGCGGGTCATGGGTTAGACTACAACGCTGCGCACCAGTACGTCGAAGGGGAGCATCTCAAGGCAGACGAATACGAGGCTCTTATTAACGACCCCAGTGACTGTATGATGAGGGTGGTCCTGCCTCGTGTCTGCGGCAACCTGAAGGGCCTTGAGGTCCTGGCCCCCCTGCGCAATACCTTTTTCACCTACGCCATGTACGGCCAGTTTGCTGGCCTGGGCACCCCGGAAGGCAAGGAAGCGCTGAGCGCCCTCATGAGGGCTGGAGAGGCTTCTCGGGCGTATGTGGACTGGGTCGCCGCGACAAGCCAAGAGATGTACTCTCTAGGCTTCCCGTGCTTCATCGGGGGCATCTGTTTTGCGCCCTACGACGCTGTGGCCGACTCGCTGAGAGGTACTCACGGCGCCATGATGGACATGTACCGTCGGCCAGAGCTATTGAAGGAGGCCTGCGAGAAGTTTCTGTGGGTGAACTTCAATCTCGCCATGGCCGCTACAGAAGCGGCGAAGAACCCGATTGCCTTCATCCCACTTCACAAGGGCACGGCCTCCACCCGCGATGGCAAGGGCGGCTTCATGTCCCTAGGGCAATTCGAGGAGTTCTACTGGTACTACCTGAGAAGACTGATGATGAAGCTCATCGAGAACGGCAGAGTGCCCCATCTGCTCATCGAGGGTGACTACACGTCCCGGCTGGAGATCATCAAAGACGTGCCTCCGGGCACCTGCATCTACCACTTTGAAGAGGTAGACATCCCGAAAGCCAAGGAAGTGCTTGGCGACCGAGTCTGCCTGCAGGGCAAAGTCCCGATCCAGCTGATGTGGATGGGTACACCCCAAGACGTCAAGGACTACTGCAAGCATCTGATTGACGTCTGGGGTGAGGGCGGGGGTTTTATCATGGACATGGTGATGGCCTCGGAGCAGATCAGGCCGGAAAACATGAAAGCCTTAATTGAATTCACGAAGGAATACGGCGTGTATCGATGATGAGGAAGCCTCGATTGAGTCAAGGCCTGGCGATCCAAGAGGGGTAGGCATGCTTCTCATCGGTGAGAAGATAAATGGCACCCGCGAAAGCGTAGCTGACGCCATTCGAAGCAGGGAGAAGGGATTCATCGCGGATCTGGCGCTGCGTCAGGTAGAGGCCGGAGCAACGTACCTTGATGTGCATGCGGGGACGCGCCCGGAGGATGAGCCGGCAGACATGGTGTGGCTGATCGATGCCATCCAGCGGGTCACCGATGTCACGCTCTGCCTCGACAGCGCAAACCCCCGTGCCCTGGTTGCCGGCCTAGACGCGGTGAAGAAGAAGCCCATGATCAACTCCCTCAGTGGCGAGAAGAATCGGGTGGAGAATGTCCTCCCCTGGGCATGCAAGTACGAGACCGAGCTTGTTGTCCTGGCAATGGATGACCGGGGGATCCCCAAGTCAGTCGATGAGAGACTCTCCATTGTGCGCTCCCTCGTGGAACTGACCCGTGATGGGGGGCTGCCGGACGAGAAGCTATACATTGATCCCCTAATCACAGCTGTTGCCACCGACACCGGAAGCGGCATCACAGCGTTTGAGACGATGCGGCGAATTAAAGAGGAGTTTCCCGAGGTCCATCTCACAGCCGGACTGAGCAACATCTCCTTTGGCCTCCCGGTCAGGCCGATTGTTAACCAGGCCTTCGCGGTTCTGGCCATCGAGGCTGGGTTGGACAGCGCGATCCTCGATCCTGAGGATGTTGAGCTGCGAGGCATCATGTACGCCGCCGAACTGGTGCTCGGCAGGGACAGACGCTGCCAGGGTTATACCAACGCCTATCGCGCCGGGCTCATAGGCAGGCAAAACGGCTAGAACCTGGCTCAGTGCCCTTGGATCGGATGCGAGATCGAGACCCTCCGACGGCCTTTTGTCGGCCGTAGCCCGGCCGGTTCCCCCAGCGGGCCTTGGCTACCTCGGTCAAGAAGGTAAGGATGAACTCCTCCTGGTAGTCGTAGAGATCGCAGGGGATAGGCGAGGAAGAGGACGGGTCGTGTGCCAGGCAGTTCGCCCGAATCCATCCGACGACGACTACTGAGTCGATGACAATGAAGAAGGACTCAGTCCCGATTGATTAGAGGAACCCCAGACACAGATTGGACGGCGCTCAATCGTCTCGCCTCTCGCCTTCGGGCAGACGTGATCGAGATGCTCTATCGCGCTCAGGCTGGCCACCCTGGGGGATCGATGAGTGCGGTAGAGATACTCGTCGCTCTGTATTTCAAGATCCTCCGCGTCGACCCACAAAACCCGCGATGGGTCAACCGCGACCGCTTTGTGCTTTCAAAGGGACACGCCTCGGCAATCTACTACGCTGTGTTGGCAGAGCGGGGCTTCTTTCCCAAGAGCGTGCTGGCTACATACGATGAGCTTGACTCATGTCTGCAGGCTCATCCAGACTTGCAGACGCCGGGAGTCGACGCTCCTTCTGGCTCGCTGGGTCAGGGGTTGTCGGTGGGGGTAGGAATGGCTCTCGCCGCCCGCCTCGATGCGAAAGACTGCCGTATATACGTGCTCCTGGGAGATGGGGAGTTGGAAGAAGGGCAAGTCTGGGAGGCAGCGATGGCCGCCTCAAGGTTCAACCTGTGTACTTTGACGGCCATCGTCGACTACAACAAACTCCAGCTCGCGGGGCGCACAAATGAAGTGATGGCTATAGAACCGCTCTCCGAGAAGTGGAAAGCCTTCAACTGGCACGTGATCGAGGTGCCGGGTCACGACATTAGGGCAGTCGCGGAGGCATGCAGCACCGCGGCGACGATTACGAACCAGCCGACCGTCATAGTCGCCCACACCGTGAAAGGTAAAGGCGTCTCCTTCATGGAAGACGACTATCGGTGGCACTCGGCTCCGATCACGGATGAAAACAGGGAGCGGGCGTTGGCAGAGCTAGGCGCAGCCGACGGGGGCGCGAGATGATACCGGGGTCGATTGTCGCTTTGCGGGATGGCTTTGGACAGGCTCTTGTCGACCTCGGGGCGACCAATCGACGCCTCGTTGTCCTGGACGGCGACGCCGCGCCCTCCACTAAGGCCAGCATGTTCGCGTCAGCATACCCGGACAGATTCTTTCAATTCGGCATCGCTGAGCAGAACATGATGAGTGCTGCAGCAGGCTTCGCATCCTTTGGCTTTGTGCCGGTCGTCAGTATCTTTGCCTGCTTCGCAACGAAGAGAGCGCTTGACCAGATCCGTATCTGTATAGCTCAACCTGCTCAGCACGTCGTCATCGCCGCCGGCTTCAGCGGCCTGCTGGTGGGCAAGAACGGTAAGACTCATCAATCGGTTCAAGACATGTCCATCATGCGCTCGATGCCGGAGATGACGGTCATCGCTCCGGCTGATAGTGAGGAGGCGTATTGGGCTGTACTGGCAGCCGTCGAGTGTGACGGCCCGGTATACGTTCGACTGGTACGGGATCCAACGCCGGTCGTCTTCGAAAGCCGGCGTGACTTTGAGATTGGTCGAGCGATAACCGTCAGGGAGGGCAAGGACATAGCGCTGATTACCACCGGCACGATGCTGCCGCGGGCCATTGAGGCGGCAGACCTGCTCGAGCGTGAAGGAATACACGCCTACATCCTTCACGTCCCCACTCTCAAGCCGTTGGATGAAGATGCAATCGTTACCGCAGCCAAGGTGACCTCGGCTGTAGTCACTTGCGAGGAACACAGCATCATCGGCGGCCTGGGGGGTGCAGTTTCCGAGACGTTGAGCGAACGCTGCCCGACGATAGTTGCGAGAGTAGGGTTGCGGGATACGTACGGTGCGTCGGGACCGCCTGAAGCTCTCCTCAAGAAGTTCGGGCTTACTGGAGAAGACATTGCAGCAAGCGCCCGGCGTTTGCTGGGGTGACGACGAAATTGACCGTGGCATTTGTGCGCAAACAGCCTACTCACCAACCTTCACGGGACCTGGTGCGCCGGTGAAGGCCAAGGTACTTGTGAAGCTGCCAGCGGGGGTAGTCGGACTGGGTCTACCTCTAGAAGTTGAGTGCGAGGGAGAAACAGTCGCTGAGGCTCTGGCTGACTCGATCGCTCACGAGCCCAAGCTGAAGTCACGGATACTTCGCGACGATGGTCACGTAGTCACGGGTGTGTTCCTCAATGGTCGGAACGTCCGGCAAAGTGGGGGTTCGGAAGCGTTGGAAGGTGGGGCTTGGCGGTGCTACTAGTAGTGAGCAGCGAGCAGTGAAGCCTGGCCCGTGTGCCGGGGGTTCACAGTCACAAGTCGAGCGCGCCAACTGCCTCTTCCGCCACCACTACGATAGGGAGTCGAGATGTCAGTCTTTCTTCAGGCGCCTTCTTGGCTTGCTCGCGGCCGTCATCTGTCTCGTCGCCATTGCGGTATCCGCCTGCGGCGGTGACTCGTCCCCAAGTCAGCGGGGTGATTTCCTCGTCGGATACAGGCTGCACCTCGAAGCTGTTCTTGCAGCCCGCGCCGTGGTTGTAGCCACTTCCAACCAGAGGCTCGCCGCGTACAACAGCGCTCCCACCAGACCGTTGACTGCTTCTGACCTGGTGGTTGATGAGGTGGATAGTCTTCTGAACCGGGTCCGCAAGGAGCTTCCCGTCCCTCCCGACGAGCCTCTACGGTCCTCGGATGCCGCCTGGAGGTCTGGGATTGTGCGCTGGTTCCGGGCTGAGCAAGCTCTCGCCTCCGAAGATTCCCAGAAGAACCGAGATGCGGAGCAACAGGCGATGGACGAGGAGCATGGCGCGGTTCGAGCTCTCACAAAGTACGTGACAGGGTCTATGACGGCGCCTTCGACTACCACCTCGATCGCGGCCGCACCGACGACCACAAAAACGGACACTTTGAAGGTCGATGAAGCGAAGTTCACCGCCGTTTGGCGAGCGCTCATGAAGATTGAAGGGGCGACTTCGGTAGGGGTCGTTTACAATGATATGCGCAACTTGGTCCAGGACTTTGCGACGGAGATATCCCTTCCTGCCCCAGGACATGAATGATGATGAACGGTTGGTGGCGCTCGGGCTGTTGAGCATAGCGCAGGCGTATAACGACAGCCTTAGTCTCTGGAAGGCGCAAATTGACTTCGGGAAATCCGACTCCTACAAGGGGGCGGGACTCATACCCTATGCCACAGCCGAGGCGAGCTGGGTATCCAAATACGGTCTTTCGTTCGTCACTGGGGACAAGACCAAGTTGACTCCCGATAGCATTGAACGGGTCTGGTCCTGGGCTTACGACAAGACGGACGAACTAAGACCGATCTTGGCTCCATAGTCTGCGCCTCGCTCCAGCCGCCCGTATTCTCGCGCGGCCAATTCTGGCGACGCTTTGGCAACGAACCATGCGTCAGCGGAGGAAGAAAGAACTGCCACGCGGGGGGCTTCGAGAAGGAGTAGGCGGCGAGCCTGAGAGCTGCTCCGGTAGCAGCAGACGGAGGCCGCGAGGGTCGAGGCCGCGATCGCCGCCAATCTCAAGGAGTTGGGGTACGGAAAGTGAGCTGGCGCTGAGTTATTAGCACTTAGCGCGATATGTGATAATAAGCTCCAGCGTTATTAGCGCTTGTGAGAAGAGGGATGCTCTGGTGCAACGGGGGATGGCAGGGCGATTCGAGGTAACCGCGGTCGGCGGCGAACGCGTGCAGGCCTTCGTACCCGCGCCGCTGCCCCCGCAGCCCGCGGTCGAGATGAGTTCCGAGCGCCAGCGACTGCTGGAGGGTGCCCTGCTTGCGTGCGGCCGGCTCGATGCCGTCACAGCATTGCTGCCCGAGCCCGACCTTTTCCTCTACTCCTACGTGCGCCGGGAGGCCGTGCTCTCGAGCCAGATCGAAGGCACGCAGTCGTCGCTATCCGATCTCCTGCTCTTCGAACTCGACGAGGCGCCCGGAGTGCCATTCGACGACGTGGTCGAAGTGTCCACCTACGTTGCCGCTCTGGAGCATGGGCTCGCACGTTTGGCGGGCGGGTTTCCGCTCTCCAACAGGCTCCTGCGCGAGATTCACGGGGTTCTCCTCTCGCGAGGTCGCGGTGCCACCAAGCAGCCTGGCGAGTTCCGCACCAGCCAGAACTGGATCGGAGGGACCCGCCCGGGCAATGCCCGCTTCGTCCCTCCGCCGCCTCAGGAAGTGGAGCCGTGCATGGCTGCACTCGAACGATTCCTACACGATCCTGCCGCGCCGGGAGCGCTGGTCAAAGCGGCGCTTGCCCACGTGCAGTTCGAGACCATCCATCCTTTCCTGGACGGCAATGGGCGCGTCGGACGCCTTCTCATCTCCCTCCTCCTGCACCACGATGGCGTGCTGCGTCAGCCGCTTCTCTATCTGAGCCTCTACTTCAAGCAGCACCGAGCCGAGTACTATCGGCAACTCGACGCCGTTCGCACCACCGGTGACTGGGAGGCGTGGCTCGAGTTCTTCCTCGAAGGCGTCGCCGAAACCGCCAGCGGCGCTGTAGATACGGCCCATCGGCTGCTCGCCATGTTCCAGGGCGACGTCGCGCGCATTGAAGGCCTGGGCCGGTTGTCGGGGAATGCCCTGCGGGTGTTCGACGCTCTGCGCCGCCGTCCGGTGGCCGATATCGATCATCTGGCTCGGGAGACCGGCATTGCCTACTCTACCGCTGCGCGGGCAGTGGAGGCTCTCGTCGGGCTGGAGGTGCTCCGTGAGTTGACCGGCAGGCAGCGCGGGCGGGTGTTCGCCTATAGCCGGTATCTGGAGATCTTGAGCGAGGGGGCGCAGCCGCTGTGAGCACCGATCGGCGAGGCCACTCCTCTGGAGGAAGCCCAGGACCTGATGTACGAGGCCTGGAATGCCCAAGGCGCCCGGCGGGCCCAGCTTGCCCGCAAGGCTTTGGAGATCTCGCCCGATTGTGCGGATGCCTACGTCCTCCTCGCCGAAGAGAAGGCGCGCACGTTGGGGGAAGCTCGGGACCTCTTCGTGCAAGGCGTCGCCGCCGGAGAGCGTGCCCTGAGCTGGCTGGCGGGCGCTCAGTGACCCTGTCATGAACGCGCGGAGCTTATGTGGGCCGGTCTCTCGGAGCGCGGAGAGTAACCATATGCCGCGGGCAACTGATCGCTCGCGAATAATCACGCGTCGCATGGCGACTGGGCACGCATGGGCTTCAGCGATGTGATTGAGCCGAAACGTGGATACGACTTGCCCGCCGGCGAGCGGGTAGATGGGCCCCACCCCGCGGTCGAACCTGCAGACTCCTGATCAGCCGGGCTCGAAACTCCCGATCTGCCGGGGTCTCGGCCCACCGACCTGGGGGGTCTGTGAACCGCCCTCGCTTGCGTTCGCAGAATAACCTGCTAATCTACTAGCAGATTGATAGATTAATCGGCGAGCCCAGGACGGAGCAACAATGTACTCTTACCGCACCACGACCCCTATCGAAGCGAGTCTTGCCCGCCTGACCGAACTGAAGCAGCGGCTCGATTTGCGGGGGCCGCTCCCGCGAATCTGGATTGGCAGGACCCGCCGGGAACTCGAAGCCGAGGCGGTCGCCGCTTCCACCTCCATGGAAGGGGTGTCGGTCACCGTGGACGAGGTGCGGCGCATACTCGCCGGTGATCGGCCTGCTTCTGTCGCGCCCCAAGACGTGGCCTTCGTCGAGGGCTACCGCGATGCGATGAAGTTCGTTCTCAACCGGGCAGACGACTCGGAGTTCGAGTGGCACACGGAGTTGATCCTGGGGATCCACTACCGAGTGATGGCAGAAGACCACTCGCTTGGAGCGGGAAGGTTTCGGCAGACACAGAATCGTCTGGTCGACGTAGCGGGTCGGCGGCAGGTCTTCCTCCCGCCGCCGCCGAGCGAGGTGCCGCGGCTCGTCGCCGAGCTGGCTGCGTGGGCACAGGAGCAGAGGAGTACTCCTGCCCCACTCGCGGCGGCCATGGTCCACTGCCGGCTCGCCGGGATCCATCCCTTCTCGGATGGGAACGGTCGCACCGCTCGGATACTCGCCTCCCTGGCCATGAATCGGGGCGGATACCGGTCTCCGGAGTTCACCAGCCTGGAAGAGTGGTGGGGTGGGCACCTCGCCGACTACTACCGCGCTTTCGAGTGTCTGGGGTTTGAGTGGACCGACAGGGTGGATGTGACTCCTTTCGTCGAGGCCCATGTCAGGGCCCAGGTGAGCCAGGTGGAGGCGCTCTCGCTGCGGCAGGCGACCGAACGGATCCTGTGGCTCGCCCTGGATGACGCCACGAAGGCCGTGGCCGGCGGTGACGGCCGGATGGCGCATGCGCTCTACGACGCCTTCTTCGGGCGAGAGGTGACGAATCGCTTCTATCGGAGCCTGGCAGACGTGTCGGTGGCGACGGCCGTCAACGATCTGGCCAGACTGGAGAGCAACGGGCTGCTGACTGCGCTGGGAGCCGGGAGGAGCCGCAGATACATCGCGGGAAGCCGGTTGGCCGGGCAGATAGCCGAGAGTGTGGGCGTCTCTTCTGTTGTTGACGAGCAGGCCCCTCTGGAGTCGCAGCGCGATGCGATCATCGTGGCGTTGGCCGAGAGGGCGAAGCAAGGTGGGTTGGGCCTATGACCGCCCCCTTCCGTGGAGCGCGCCGGCCACGACCAGGTCGTCCTCCTGGGCGGAGGAACTGCCCTTAGGCCCCACCATTTGTAAGCGTTTTGCGCCCTGAATCATCCGATTTCGGTGGCGATGAAGGGCTGACTCCCCCGGGGGCCATAGAGGCCAGACGACAGTACGATGAGAACCTTGGCAATCGGAGCCCCGAGCATCACGCCGCGGGCCCTCCCTGCTGCTGGGCCAGGCGCGCTATGAGCCCCTCGAGGTCGATTACCCGGCCCTGCTGGGCTCCACCGAGGCCGATCGTGTATTCCCGGCTGAGGCTGGGAACCACCACGACGGCGGCCGCGGCGGGATACGCGTTTTTGAAGGCACGGAGCCCCCTCAACTCACCAAGCGAGCCCTCCGACCATTTGCACTCCACCGCCAGCAGGCCTCTCTCCCCCAGATCGAAGACAAAATCCACCTCCTGGCGCTGTTTGGTTCTCCAGTAGTGTGGCCGCGCCCCCGGAACCCGAGCTTGGATCTCATTGAGGACATAGTGCTCCCAGAAGGCACCGTAGTCCTCGCTACGTGGCTCGGTAAGCCCCCGCGCGTGTCGGACGAAGCCCGTGTCGAACGCGTAGACCTTCGGGGCGCCAACTATCTCGGTGGCGCGACGGGTGGAGTAGGGACGAATGATATGAGCCACGCGTGTCTCTTCGAGCACTCCCAGGTAGTTGGATATGGTCGTCCGGCTGACCTCGCATGGGCCTGCATAGGTGGTTGCTTCGAAAATGCCCCCGCTGTTCACCACGAGCAGTTCGACGAAGCGCATGAACGAGCCGCGCCTTTCCAAACGGAACAGCTCCTGTACATCTCGAGCCCAGAATGAATCGAGCCACTCTTCGTATTCCTCGGGCTGCGCCTTCTCTCGCTCCAAGAAGAACGGCGGTATCCCGCCATACCAGAGACGGTCGGGCAGGTGTTCGGCCTGGAAGTCGTGGAGATCGTGGGACATGATGGGCGTGAGCCACAGCGAGGTCTTGCGCCCCGTCAAGGTGTCGGCGAACTTCGCCTTTGCGGCCAGCGTGGACGAACCGGTGGCGATCACGCGGATGTCCGGGAAGTGATCGGCAGCGATCTTGAGCACCTCCGACGGGCGCTGGAGCCGGTGGATCTCGTCGAGGGCGACCCGCGCTCCGCGAAAATCGCCGAAGAAGCGCTCCGGCGCGTCAAGCTGCCGGCGCACGCTCGGCAACTCGCAGTCGAAGTAGGCCACCTCGTCCAGGCTCTGGCAGAGAGTCGTCTTCCCGATCCTGCGCACCCCGTGCAACCAGACCACGGACCGGCGCTCCCAGGCCGTCTCAACTCTCTGGATCCAATGTCTCCGTATTACCATACGCGATTAGTCTTGCACATGGTACTACCGAACGCAACTGTGGCGACGCTTTCTGGCGCAGTGTCTCTGGAAGTTGGGGGAGCGGGAGACCGCGATTGAGCACTACAAGGACATGCTGCGCCTGAACCCCAACGATATCCAGGGAATGCGTTACATTCTTCTTGACTGCCACCCGGCTACGAAAAGCGAGGAGGAGCTCCCATGATCCTGGAGGATATCGCCGGCAAACGCGTACTGGTCACGGCGGCGGCGAGCGGCATCGGGGCGACGATCGCCGCGCGCTTCGCCGAAGCCGGCGCGCGGGTCTACATCTGCGATGTGGACGGCGCGGCCGTCGAGTCCTACCTTGCTGCTCATCCCGGTATCGGTGGGACCGTGGCCGATGTGGCCGAGCCTACCGACGTCGAGCGCTTCGTGCGCGAGGGGACGAGCTGGGCCGGGGGCCTCGACGTCCTCGTGAGCAACGCCGGCATCTCCGGCCCGACGGCGGCCGTGGAGGACATGGACATCGAGGGTTGGCGACGCACGCTCGACATCAACCTCACAGGGGCCTTTCTCTGTGTGCGGGCGGCGGTGCCGCACCTCAAGGCGGCTGGTGGCGGCTCCATCGTCCTGATGTCGTCCAACGCGGGCACCCTGGGGCAGCCCTTCCGGGGTCCGTACGTGGCCACCAAATGGGGCCTGATCGGTTTCGCGAAGACCTTGGCCATGGAGCTTGGCCCGTACGGCATCCGTGCGAACGCCATCTGTCCCGGCGACGTGGACGGTGACCGCATCCGCCGGGTCATCGCCCTCGAGGCTGAGAAGCGCGGAATGACCTATGAGGAGGTGCTGGCCGAACGGGTCCAGTCGGTCTCGTTGGGCACCTTGATGACCGCGGACGACGTGGCCGCCATGGTCCTTTTCGTCTGTTCCGAGGCCGGCGCCAAGGTCTCAGGCCAGGCGCTGCTCATCGACGGCTACGCTGCGCGCGCCTAGGGGGCGCCGGCCGGCGGCCGGGGCGCCTATCGGGGGCCTCGGTCCGCGCCTGCCGGGTCGCCGGTGTGCCGCTGCTTCTCATAGCCGATCTGCCGGCAGAGCGGATCGGGGTTTCGCATCGGGCGTCGTGATCTCGTCGCGCAGTTGGAGGACCCGGATGAGGAACTCGTCGCGAAGGGCCTCCCACTCCGCCAAGCTCCGGCCCTCCGCCTGCTCCTTCGTCTGCACGTGGAGGGCGTTTATCAGCTCGTCGGTCAGCTCCGGGTAGTGGATGTGCGCCCAGTCGTCGACGTGATCGGGGTTGAACTGGCGGATGGCGTGCTCCATGCCGCCGCGTCCGCCTTGAAGCAGGTAGACCATCGCCGGACCGAAGAGCGCCCATCGTAGTCCCGGCCCGTCGAAGATCGAGGCGTCGAGCTCAGCCGTGGTGGCGATGCCGTCGTTGACCAAGTGGAACGCCTCCCGGTAGAGCGCCTCTTGCAGACGGTTGGCGATGAAGCCCGGCGCCTCTACGCGGCAGTGCAGGGGCTTCTTGCCGAGGGACTCGTAGAAGGTCATGGCGCTCTCGATTACCTGCGCCGACGTCTGCTCGCCGCCGACCACCTCGACAAGCGGCAGGAGGTGCACCGGGTTGAAAGGATGGCCGACAAGCACTCTCTCCGGATGTGCGCAGACCGACTGCATTAGCGTGGGCAGGATCCCGGAGGTGCTGGAGGCAATCACCGCCTGGGGAGGGCAGGCGGCGTCGATTCGCCGCAGCACCTCGAGCTTCAGGGCCTCGATGTCCGGGACGCTCTCCTGGACCCAGTCTGCGTCGGCCACGGCTGTCTCCAGGTCGGGGGTGAAGACCAGCCCCGGAGGTTGGGCCGACTTCGTACGTCCGAGCCGCTCCAGCGCCGGCCATGCCGCTGCGATGTCCGCCTGCAGGCGCTCTTCAGCCCCTGGAGCGGGGTCGGTGGCGGTCACTTCGAGGCCGGCAGCCAGGAACTGCGCCGCCCAACGGGCCCCGATGAGACCAGTGCCGACGCAGGCCACCCGCCGCACGCCGGCTACCGGCCGCCCGCCGGCCGTCTGCCGCCCGTCGGCCACCTGCCGTTCGCCGGCCGCCCGCGATGCGTCGGCCGCCCGCGGTGTGCCGGGTACCTGCCCTACGCCGGCCACCTGCGATGCGTCGGCCGCTCGCGGTGTGCCGGGTACCTGCCGCACGCCGGCCGTCTGCCCCTCCTCCCGCCGATGTGAAGTACCCATCTTATCCCCCCGTCCAACAACTCGTTTCAAAATGAAGCCGCGGCCGCCTAGTGCACCCTGGACGGCACGACTGTACGTCCTCGGTCGCGCAAATAGCGCTGCTATTCACGCTCCCTGCGTTCTTCTCTCGCGCTCGCCCAGGGCGTCCCTGACGGCGGAGCTTCATTCTGAAACGAGTTCCAAGGCCCGCTCACGCGCAGCCTTTCCCCCGTCTCACCCAAGGATCATCCTGGCATCGAGGGCAACAGCCCCCGACGGTGTCACCAGCAAGGGGTTCATCTCCACCTCAGCCACCTCCGGATGAGCTGCGGCGAAGCGCGACAGGGCTGCGGTCGCCCGCGCCGCAGCCGCCAGATCCATCGGCGGCCGGCCGCGGGCGCCGAGCAGGAGAGGAGCGCCGCGCAGCGCGCGCAGAAGCCTCATCCCTTGCTCCTCATCCACCGGCGCCAGGGCTGTGCGGACGTCGGTGAGTAGCTCGGCGTACACACCCCCGATGCCGACCAGCAGGATCGGACCAAAGCGGGTATCGCGTTTGCAGCCCACTATGAGCTCCACACCCTCGTGCACGGGCGCCATCAGCTCTACGGTGACCGCCGTGACGGCCAGGTGGCCGATCATTCGCGACACCGCCTGAGTGACCGCGGGTTCGCTTTCCAGGCCGAGAGCGACCCCGCCTTGGTCGGACTTATGGACAAGGCCCATCGCCTTCACGGCGACCGGGAACCCAAGGGCGCGAGCAGCCTCCGCGGCAGCTGCGGGAAGAGCGTCGGGCTCGGCAGACCGCACAAGCTGCGCGGGCGCGAACTCGATCCCTTCTGCCTCCAGTGCTCCCCGCGCCGTCCAGTAGTCGAGCGCCTCACCCCGGCCCGACCGCGCATCGGGGGCAGGTGCGACGTCCCGAAGAGCCGTCGCGTCGCCAAGAGCCGTCGCGTCGGGAAGAGGCGGGGCGTCGCGGAGAGGCGCGGCCCGAGGTGGGATATCCGGCACGCCCCAGGCTTCGTGACCTGCGTGATCGGCCAATCGGGCAAGCACTGTCGTCGCCGACGCCATCTCCCGGTACACGGGCACACCCTCGGCCAAGAGCGCCTGTGCCGGTGCGGCATCCGGGTAGACCGTGGCGACGAGCAAGGGGATCTGCGCGTGCCGTGCCGCCTGAGCCATGAGTCGCGCGCTCTCGATCTCGGCCGATACCAGGGCTTCGAACTCGGGGAATCGTGCAGCCCAGTAGCCGAGCTGGCCGACGGCAAGGACCGCGTCGACCTCACCCGACTCGGCGACCACCGGAACGACACGCGCGTATGCATCCGGATCCGTCGTACCGATGGCGAAATCGATGGGATTCACGCCCACACTGGCCGGGTGCGCCATGCGCACCCGTTCCCGGGTCGCGGCCGACAAGGGTGGGACCTCAAGACCGGCGGCGCCGGCACAGTCTGCCGCGCAGGCCCCATGTCCACCGCCCTCGGTCACGATGCCCACCCGCCGGCCCGCCGGCAGCCTGCCGCCGGGCTTCAGTCTCGTGGTGTGAAGGAAACCCAGTGTCGTCTCGAACAGCTGCGCCGGGTCGTCGACGCGGACCGCCCCGGTGGCTCTGCAGACTGCGTCGAGGACCGCCGAGTCAGGTGCCAAGGAACCGGTGTGAGAGCGGGCCGCGCGCGCGCTGGCTTCGCTGCGCCCCGGCGCAAGGAGAAGCACCGGCTTGCCGGCGGCGACCACGTCGGCGGCAGCGCGGGCGAAATCACGACCATCCTTGAGCTCCTCCACATAGACGACCACGACTTTGGTCGGCTCGTGGTCGCGATAGCTCCAAAGGACTTGCGCTATGGTCACGTCCGCCTGGTTGCCCAAGGTGACGTATCGGGAGAAGCCGATGCCGGCTGCGCGCGCCCGCATGGTGAACTCCTCTCCCATGGCCCCGCTCTGAGAGATGAAGCCGACCTGGCCGGCCGGGATGTCGAGGTAGGCTACCCCTTGAAAGGCGACGCTCGTGTCGGCTACCCCCATGCAGTTGGGACCGATCATGAGGGCTCCACGCCCGTGGATCTGCTTCACCGCCGCAGCTTCGCGCGCCTTGCCCTCCTCGTTCGCCTCGCCCAGGCCTGCGAAGATGGCGACCAGGGCTTTGGCGCCGAGGGCAAGCGCCTCGTCCAGCGTCGCCTCGAATGCCTTTGCGGGAATGGCGAGCATCACCATCTCAGGCTCTTCCGGCAGCTCGGACAGAGACACGTAGGCGCGACGGCCCTGGATCGTGCCGCCTTTAGAGTTCACGAAATAGACCGGCCGCCGTTTCTCGTTACGGACAAGCCGCGCGGCGATGTCACCGCCCCACTTGGAGGCATCGGCCGACGCACCCACCACGGCCAGAGAGCGAGGGTCGAAGAGCGCGGTCAGGTCCCGCGGGATGAGGCGGGTGTCCCCGGGGGTCGTCCCCGAGGTGTGTCGGCATGGCCGGCGACCGGCCCCTCGGTCGTCGAGTCATCTCGCTCAGCCCGTTCGGAGATCACCCCAGCTTCAGCCTTTCGCGAGCCTCGTCCGCCGAGACCGCACGAGCTCCCAGACTCTCGATGATGCCGACCGCCCGCTCCACCAGCTCCCCATTGCTCGCCGGGACACCCTTTGCCACATAGAGGTTGTCCTCGAGGCCGACGCGCACGTTGCCCCCGAGCAGGATCGCTTGGGCGACCATCGGCATCTGCATGCGCCCGACACCGAAGCCGGACCACAACGAGCCCCTGGGGAGCTCGTCGGCAAGGGCTTTCATCGTGCTGGTAGAAGCCGGAGTCGACCAGGGTATGCCCAGACACAGCTGGAACCAGGGCGGATCGTCGATCAGCCCTTCCACGATGAGCTGCTTCGCGATGGTGAGGCCTCCAAAATCGAAGACCTCGATCTCCGGTTTGACTCCCAGCTCTTGAATGCGTCGCGCCATCTTACGGACCATCTCGGTGGTGTAGATCTGAACGAGCTGTTCGGAGAAGGCGACCGCCCCGCAGTCAAGAGAGCATATCTCCGGGCGTAGCTCTTCAACATGGGTTATCCGCTCGAGGGCGGGGACGAAGTCGGTCCCGGCGCCGAACCGAGAAAGATCCGCGTCGTCAAAGACGACATCTCCGCCCATGCCGGTCGTGAGGTTGATAACCATATCAACGCTACTCGACCGGATGAGTTCGACCGTTTCCCGGTAGTACGCTACTTCGCGCGAGGGTGCTCCGGTGATAGGGTCCCTGACATGGAGATGGACGATCGCCGCGCCCGCCTCCGCAGCCTCGATCGCCGCGTCTGCTATCTCTCGGGGCGTCTTCGGTCGATGCAGGGCTGGTTCACCGGCACCCGTTACTGCGCAAGAAACGATGACTTCGCGATTCAATGCGCCGCCTCCTTTCCTCAACGCACCTAGCCGATCCCCGGTGAGCTGAGATTACTACACTCACCCAAGGCCTGCTCTGGGCCGGGCTCCCTGGCCCACGCTCTCGGGCAGCCCCTCCAGCGTCACCCCCGCATCCGACAGCAGGATGAAGATCACCCCGCAGTCCGCGTACAGAAAGAGGCGCCGATCATCCGGGTCGACCTCGCTCAGGACTTAGCCTTCACCGCCAGAACGGGGCAGTTCGCGTTGAGCAAGATCTCTTGGGCGTTGCTGCCTACGAGCAGCTTGCCGGTACGCGATCGGCGACGAAGGCCGATCACGATCATGTCCGCCCCTTCCTCGGAAACGACCTGGATGAGATCCTCAGCAGGAGACAGCCCGCGGATCAAACGGCGGATGACATGGGGAATGCCCGCTTCGGTGAGCCGCTGCTCGATCTTGTCCAGCTCCTTCCGATGAGCCAGTATCTCTTCTTCCTCGGCCTCCATGCTGCGGCCACCCTTGATCGAGTGGACCACGACTATCTCTGTGTCGTGCCGCTTGGCTTCCTCGACGGCCCACTCCAGCGCTGCCCTGCCCTCGTCTGTCATGACGTAACCGACTACGATCTTCATCCCTGCACCTCGCTCGTTGATCGACGGATTCGACGCTAGCATCTCACGATGGGCCGGGCAATAGGTTCCTTCTCGGCCGATCCCGGCGTCCGCGCATCTCTGCGGGGATCAAAGCTGCGGCTACGATCCCCGACCACGCTTTCTGTGTGCACGAAAACAGTGTACACTTGACAGGACCAGGCTTGCGACAGACAGGCAGGTGATCGCCCGTGCTGAAGAACATCACCCTGAGCGCCGACGAGCGACTCATCGCCCTCGCCCGAGAGGAGGCTGAACGGCGCGGCACCACCCTTAACGCTGAGTTTCGCTGTGGTTGGCGGCTTTTGTGGAGCAGGAGCGAGCGGCCTCCGGCTACCAGGAACTGATGGCACGTCTGGGATATGCTCGCCCGGGGCGTCGCTTCACTCGGGAGGAACTAAATGAGCGCTAGTGCTGCCAGGTTCTTCCTCGACACCAACATCTTCGTCTACACGTTCGAGGAGACATCGTCGATCCGGAGGGCGAAAGCCCGCGAATTGGTCGAGATGGCTTTGACTACGGGCCTGGGGGTGGTGAGCCATCAGGTGGTCCAGGAGTTCCTGAACGTAGCTACAAGCAAGTTCGCCGTGCCTCTGAGCCCCGCCGAGTGTCGCACTTATCTGGAGCAGGTTCTCACTCCCTTGTGGCGGGTATGGCCCAACGCGGCCCTCTGTCTTCGCGCGTTGGAGGTACGGGAGCGCTCCGGATACGGTTTCTATGACAGCCTGATCGTAGCTGCCGCTCTGGCCGCCGGCTGCCGCACCCTCTACACCCAGGATCTGCAGCATGGAAGGCGCTTCGACTCACTGACGGTGGTCGATCCTTTTGCCGGATAGGCTGGGGCGAGCGAATCACGCCCCGGGGCTCTCTGGTGTGAGGCAGCACCCGCCTTGTCTACTCGCATGGCTCGTCACGCCGCGAAATCTCGGCCGGCGTTCTCGGTATAATGAAGGGTCCGATTAAGAGAACAACTCGCGCATCTTTGCAGCTTTCTTACTGAGTACGATTCCCTCCCGACGCCTTTTCAACGTCCCTAGTGCTTACCTAGAGAGTGAAACGAGTTGAGGGGGATGGCCGGGTGGATGCCATCGTTATGATCGTCACAGTCACCTTCTTCGCCCTGTCTTGGGGACTTGCACTGACCCTTCAGCGCCTGTAGGTGGCCTCCGGCGATCGTCTTGGGAAGAGAGTTCGAGGAATAGCATGCTCATTGTGAGCGCCATCGTGGCAGCGATCTTGTTTGGATACCTGGTCTATGCCCTGATACGGCCGGAGAAGTTGGGATGAGCGGTCAGGGCTGGTTACAGATCGTCCTGTTCCTGGGCGTGGTCCTGCTGCTGGTACGACCTCTTGGCGCCTACATGGCCAGGGTCTTCGAAGGTAGGTCGATCTTCGGAATGGACCGTGCGCTGCACCCGGTGGAGAAGCTCATCTACAGGGTCGGCGGCATAGATCCGAAGAGCGAGATGAGCTGGAAGAGATACGCTGCGAGCGTCCTCGTTTTCAGTTTGGTGGGTTTTATCCTCCTCTACCTATTGCAACGCGTACAAGGGTGGTTACCCGGCGGCCCTGAGGGGCTGGAGAACATCAAGCCGGGCCTGGCCTTCAACACCGCGATCAGCTTCGTCACCAACACCAACTGGCAGGCCTACGGTGGCGAGACCACCATGAAGTATTTCACCCAGATGGCGGGTCTGACGGTGCAGAACTTCGTTTCCGCGGGCACCGGGATAGCCGTGGTGATCGCGTTCATCCGCGGCTTTTCTCGCCGCACGACCGACCGGTTGGGAAACTTCTGGGTGGATCTGACCCGAGCCACTCTCTATGTGTTGCTGCCCCTCTCCTTCGTCCTCGCCATCGTGTTGGTGTCGCAAGGAGTCGTCCAGACGCTCGGCACGTCACAAGAGGTACAACTGGTGCAGCCGTACGTCACCGCGGACGGTCAGGCGGTCACCTCTCAGACGATCGCGGTCGGTCCTGCGGCCTCGCAGATCGCCATCAAGCAACTGGGAACGAATGGAGGGGGCTTCTTCAACACAAACTCGGCGCATCCGTTTGAGAACCCCACGCCGCTCACCAACTTCTTGGAGCTGGTGTCGATAATCCTCATCCCCGCGGCGCTCTGTTATACGTTCGGACGCATGGTGGGCAACACCAGACAGGGCTGGGTTGTTTTGGCCGCCATGATGATCATCCTGCTGGGGATGATCAGCGCCGCCTACTACTTCGAGCAACAGGGCGTGCCCCAGGTGGCGCAGCTGGGAACGGACCTCAATGCCGCCGGCGGAACCACGACCGCTCAGCCTGGAGGCAACATGGAGGGCAAGGAGGTGCGTTTCGGTATCGCCAACTCGGCGGCTTGGGCCGGCGCGACCACAGGCGCCTCGAACGGGTCGGTAAACAGCATGCACGACTCGTTCACACCCTTGGGAGGGCTCGTGCCCCTGGTCTTGATCCAGTTGGGTGAGGTGGTGTTTGGTGGGGTAGGCTCCGGGCTGTATGGGATGCTGGTCTTTGCCATCTTGGCGGTCTTCATAGCCGGTCTCATGGTGGGTCGCACGCCCGAGTACCTGGGCAAGAAGATCGAGACGTACGAGATGAAGATGGCCTCCCTGATCATTCTCATCCCGGTCATCGCCATCCTGGTGGGCACCATGATCGGCGTGGCGACCGACGCGGGACGATCCAGCATAGCCAACCCCGGCGCTCACGGCCTGAGTGAAGTCCTCTACGCGTTCACGTCGGCGGTGGGCAACAACGGCAGTGCTTTTGCGGGCCTTTCCGCCAATACCACCTTCTACAACATCGCCCTGGGGATCTGCATGCTGATCGGGCGTTTCTGGATCCTCATCCCCACTTTGGCCTTGGCCGGATCGCTGGCCAAGAAGAAGCACGTTCCTGCCGGCGCGGGGACACTGCGGACGGACGGCCCCGTGTTCATCGGCCTCCTCATCGCGGTGGTGGTCGTGGTCGGAGCGCTGAGCTTCCTGCCGGCTCTGGCTCTGGGACCGATCGTGGAACACCTGATCATGGTCCGTTGAGAGAGAGGGCACCTCATGACTGCGAACACCCGCGATCTCCAGCAGACCCCCAGGCTTTCCCAGCCGGAGAAGCACTCGTTCGATTGGCGCCTGACGGGAGCTGCCACAGTTGACGCGCTTAGGAAGCTCAACCCCCAGATGCAGCTACGTAACCCGGTTATGTTTGTGGTGTGGGTCGGGGCTTTGCTGACTTTCGTATTGTTCATCGAGGCCGCGGCCGGCTCTGGGGAGGCTTCTCCCGGCTTCATCCTGGTTATCTCCCTGCTCTTGTGGTTCACGGTCATCTTCGCCAACTTCGCCGAGGCGCTCGCGGAAGGCCGCGGCAAGGCCCAGGCCGACAGTCTGCGAAGGGCGCGCAAGGATGTTGTCGCCACCAGGCTGACAGACGCCCGCCGCGACGCACGCGGCGAGCCGGTCTCCTCGTCGGTGCTCACGCGGGGGGATCTGGTGCTTGTCCAGGCGGGGGAGTTCATACCGGCCGACGGCGAGGTGGTCGTGGGCGCGGCATCGGTGGATGAGAGTGCCATCACCGGGGAGAGCGCGCCCGTGATCCGCGAGAGCGGAGGCGACCGCAGTGCCGTCACCGGGGGGACCAGAGTCCTATCCGACTGGCTGATAGTGCGCGTGACCGCGCAACCGGGAGAGACGTTCCTCGATCGGATGATCGCCATGGTGGAAGGCGCCAAGAGGCAGAAGACCCCCAACGAGATCGCTCTCAACATCCTGCTGGCGGCGCTCACCATCATCTTCCTGGTCGTGGTGGTCTCGCTGCAGCCGATGTCCCAGTACAGCGTGGACGCTGCGGGAGAGGGAGAAGTGGTGTCGATCACCATCCTTGTGGCTCTGCTGGTGTGCCTGGCCCCCACGACCATTGGAGCTTTGCTGTCCGCGATCGGTATCGCCGGCATGAACCGGCTGAGCAGGGCGAATGTGGTGGCTATGTCCGGCCGGGCGGTAGAGGCCGCCGGCGACGTAGACGTGTTGCTCCTCGACAAGACCGGCACCATCACTCTTGGCAACCGTCAGGCAACGGAGTTCGTGCCGGCGCCTGGAGTCGACATCAGCGAACTCGCGGATGCCGCCCAATTGGCCTCCTTGGCCGACGAGACACCCGAGGGTCGTAGCATCGTGGTCTTGGCCAAGAGCCAATACGGTCTTCGCGGGCGCGAACTCGGCGGCCTTGGCGCTACGTTTGTGCCGTTCACGGCCCAGACCCGCATGAGCGGAGTCGATCTGGACGGCCGGCGCATCCGAAAGGGCGCGGCGGACGCCGTGGAAGACTACGTGAGAGGCCAGGGCGGTTCTATTCCCGGCCCAGTAGTCGACGAGGTGGATGCCATCGCCCGGCAGGGAGGCACCCCGCTCGTGGTGGCCGACGGAGCGCAGATCCTGGGAGTCATCCAACTCAAGGATATCGTCAAAGGTGGGATCCGTGAGCGTTTTCACGATCTGCGACGCATGGGCATAAAGACGGTCATGATCACCGGCGATAACCCAGTTACCGCGGCATCGATCGCCGCTGAAGCAGGTGTGGATGACTTCCTGGCCGAGGCGACTCCGGAGGCCAAACTCGCGCTCATCCGGCAGTATCAGGCGGACGGGCATCTGGTGGCCATGACTGGGGACGGCACCAACGACGCGCCGGCCCTGGCTCAGGCCGACGTCGCCGTGGCCATGAACACCGGTACGCAAGCGGCCAAAGAAGCCGGCAACATGGTCGACCTGGATTCTAATCCCACGAAGCTGCTCGAGATCGTCCACATCGGCAAGCAGACACTCATGACCAGAGGTTCACTAACCACCTTCAGCATCGCCAACGACATCGCCAAGTATTTCGCCATAATCCCGGCAGCCTTCGCCGCTACCTATCCCCAACTGAATGCCCTCAACGTGATGCGACTCACTACTCCCCAGAGCGCGGTGCTCTCGGCGGTTATCTTCAACGCCATCGTCATTGTCTTTCTCATCCCTCTGGCCCTGCGAGGGGTCAAGTACACTCCTCGCCCCGCCACCCAGCTGCTACGCAACAACCTGCTCATATACGGGCTGGGCGGACTTGTAGTGCCGTTCGCCGGTATCAAGATCATCGACCTCCTGCTGCATGCACTCGGCCTCGTGTGAGGGGATGTACTATGCTCAAGATGCTCAGACAAAGCGTGGTGGCCCTGGTGGTGTTGGGGGTTATCGTGGGAGTGGTATATCCACTGGCGGTCACCGGGGTATCGCAGGCGTTCTTCTCCCACAAGGCCGGGGGCAGCATGATCGTCCAGGACGCCAAGATCGTCGGCTCGGAGCTGATCGGCCAGCCGTTCAGCGACCCCGGGTACTTCTGGTCTCGCCCCTCGGCGACGGCGCCGATCCCCTACAATGCAGCCGCGTCTTCGGGCTCCAACCTGGGTCCCACCAATCCCGCGCTTCTGAAGGCCGTGGAAGAACGCATCCAGGTTCTCCGCGCCACGGATCCCGGCAGCATCGAGCCGGTGCCGGTCGATCTGATCACGTCTTCGGGCAGTGGCCTCGATCCTCACATCAGTCCCGCGGCGACCGAGTATCAGGTGGAGCGCGTGGCCAGGGCGAGAGGGATGACGGCGGAGGCGGTCCGCGCTCTCGTGGCGGAGCACACGAAAGGCCGGCTATGGGGCGTCTTCGGCGAGCCCCGGGTGAGTGTGTTGGCGCTGAACCTGGCGCTCGACGAACTATCAGAGCGGTGAGTCGACGTGGAAGATAGCCGGCCCGACCCCGACAAGCTTCTGGAACAACTCCAGGCTGACGAATCCCGGCTCATTCGGGGTAGTCTCAAGATCTTCTTCGGCTACGTGGCAGGTGTGGGCAAGACCTATGCCATGCTGGACGCCGCCCAGCATCTGGCGGCGGCCGGAGTCGACGTGGTCGCCGGTTACGTCGAGCCACACGGACGGCCAGAGACGGAGGTGCTCCTCGAGGGACTGGAGGTGCTGCCACCGCTCGCGGTCGAATACCGAGGCCTTACGCTACTCGAGCTAGATCTCGACGCGGCCCTGGACCGGCATCCCCAGCTGCTTCTTGTGGATGAGCTGGCGCACACCAACGCCCCCGGCCTGAGACACGCCAAGCGGTGGCAGGACGTGCAGGAGTTGCTGGACGCCGGCATCAGCATATACACGACCCTGAACGTTCAACACCTTGAGAGCCTCAACGACATCATCTCCCAGATAACCGGCGTGCAAGTGCGCGAGACGGTCCCTGACGCGATCTTCGATAACGCGGCCTCAGTAGAGGTCGTGGACTTGCCTCCAGGAGAGCTGGTCGAACGACTGCACCAGGGCAAGGTCTACATTCCGGCTCAGGCCGAGCGCGCTGCGAAGGGTTTCTTCACCCGCCCGAACTTGGGGGCTCTCCGGGAGATCACGCTGAGGCGCACTGCCGACCGGGTCCACGCCCATTTGGAAACGACCAGACTGGCCTCCGCAGGGCCCCGGCAGACCTGGGCTATCTCCGAGACCCTGCTCGTCTGCGTGGGTCCCAGCCCCACCTCGGCCAAGGTGATCCGCAGCTCCAAGCGGATGGCGGCTTCGCTCAATGCCCGTTGGATCGCAGTAGGCGTCGAGAGTTCGCGCACGAGGGGCCCTGAAGACCCTCGCCAGCATCAGCTCATGAACAATATCCAGTTGGCTGAACGCCTGGGGGCGGAGACGGCGACCATCACCGGCGACGACATCGCGGAAGAGATCGTCAGCTATGCCCGCTCTCAGAGCGTCACCAAGATCGTTATCGGCAAAACAGCCGAACCGCGGTGGAAGCGCCTCCTCCGCAGGAGCATCGTGGACGACCTGCTGAAGAAGAGCGGCGACATGGACATATACGTCGTCACCGGGGGACCGCAGCCGGAACAGATCGCTCCGGCCCGGCTTAGGCGTGCGGTGGCCTGGCAAGGTTACCTCTGGGCGGTGGTAGGGATCGTCATCGCCTCTTTTGTCGCCTGGGCGTTCCAGGACATCGGACTGGCCGAGGCCAACAAAGCCATTGTGTTCCTGCTGGCCATCGCTCTTGTCGCTGCCCGCTTCGGCCTGGGCCCGGGCATCATGGCCACAGTGCTGGGAGTGTTGGCGTTTGACTTCTTCTTCGTCCCCCCATATCTGACCTTCGCGGTGGATGACACGCAGTTTGCGATCACCTTCGCGGTCATGTTGGTGGTCGCGCTCATCATCAGCACGCTGGCAGCCCGATTGCGGCGGCAAATCCAAACCGCCCGCGCCCGCGAGCGGCGGCTGGAAGCGCTCTACCGCCTGAGCCGCGAATTGTTGGCAGTCTCCGGCACCCATCAGCTTGCTGCAACGGCCCAGCGGGAAGTGTCGGGCATATTCGGCACCGAGGCGACGATCTACCTTCCCGATGGCGAGGGCAGACTGGAACCGGTCGTCTCCACCGCAAGAACTATGGCGGCTGATTCCCGCGAGCAGGCGGTAGCGACGTGGGCATTCGATCATGGCCAGCTGGCCGGCAACGGCACCGACACGTTGCCCGATGCTGCTGCTCTGCACGTGCCGATGGTCACGCCGAGAGGCACAGCTGGAATCCTGAGTGTCGATCAGCCGGAAGGTGAGCCTCTGCTCTCGCCGGAAAACCGGCAGCTGCTGGAAACACTTGCCACCCAGATCGGGACCGCGATAGAACGAGACGAACTGGCCGACGAAACACAGAGGGCCATGCTGCAGATCGAGAGAGAACGTCTGCGAAGCTCGCTCCTCAGTTCTGTGTCTCACGATCTGCGGACTCCATTGGCGGTGATAGCCGGTGCAAGCAGCGCTCTTCTCGAATTGGGCGAGTCGGCGGACTTGACACGGCGGACGGGGCTGCTGGAGGAAGTGGTCGAGGAGTCGAATCGTTTGGCCCGGCTGGTCGACAATCTACTCAGTATGACCCGCCTTGATGCCGGGGCGATCGAAGTCGAAAAACAGTGGTTCCCCCTCGAGGATGTCATCGGCTCTGCGCTGGGGCGAATGCGCAAGGAGCTGACCGGTCGAGTGGTGAGTAAAGATCTTGCCCCCGATCTGCCCCTCATACCTTTGGACGGCGTGCTCATCGAGCAGGTCCTGGTCAACCTCTTGGAGAACGCTCTCAAGTACAGCGGCGCCGGTCTACCGCTTCACATCAGCGCTCGGGTGGAGAACGAGGGAGTGGTAGTCCGTGTGAGCGACAAAGGACCCGGCCTGGCTAAGGGCGAAGAGGAACACGTTTTTGAGAAGCTGTTCCGTGGCTCCGCATCGGCTGCCTCGGGTGAAAGAGGGGCTGGGTTGGGTCTAGCGATAGCCCGGGCCATTGTCAGTGCTCACGGCGGACGGATCTGGGCAGAGAACCGTCCCGGCGGCGGAGCGTCCTTCGGCTTCCTTCTCCCCCTGGGAGAGTCGCCACCCGATCTCAGCGTGATCGAACAGGAGGGAGCGCAGGCGTGAGCGGCGAGGAGTACGCAACGGCAACGCGCATCCTGGTCATCGAGGACGACAGTCCCATCCGGCGGTTCCTGGAAGCCGCCCTGACCAATGCCGGGTACGAAGTGGTTGAAGCCGAGACGGGGCGAATGGGACTGACCCACGTGCTCGCCCGTGTACCCGATCTCATCGTCCTCGATCTCGGACTTCCCGATATGGATGGCATGGAGATCATCGCTCGGGTGCGCGAATGGTCGCAGGTCCCGATCATCATACTTTCGGCCCGAGGTCGCGAAGACGATAAGGTGGAGGCTCTCAATGCCGGGGCCGACGACTACCTGACCAAACCGTTCGGCGTGCCCGAGCTGCTGGCGCGCATCCGGGTCGCGCTGCGCCACGCTGCCCTCCTTGGGGCAGGCGGGCCGGGGACGCCGTCACGCTTTCAGGTGGGAGACCTCGTGGTCGACCTGGCCAGCCGGCGCGTATTCGTGAGAGAGGTCGAGGTCCACCTCACGCGACTCGAATACCGATTGCTCACCACCCTCGTCAAGAACGCAGGGAAGGTCCTCACCCACCGGTTTCTTCTCCAGGAGGTCTGGGGCCCGGGCTACATGGAGCAGACCCACTACCCCCGCATGTTCATCGCCAGCCTCAGGCGGAAGATCGAGGATGATCCGGCCGAGCCGCGCTACATTTTTACCGAACAGGGTGTGGGATATCGCCTGGTCGAAGACTGACGAACCCTGGGGCCTGCCGCCGGCCTCGCCTGTTTCCCTCGCGACCCGGAAGCTCCGCGGCGCTACTCCTCTCCGAGGCCGGCCCTCTCTCAGTCGTTCGCCAGCAGGTGCATCAGGGAAGAGGTATCCCAGCGCCCGCCGCCCCGCGCCTGCACCTGGGCGTAGAACTGGTCGATGAGGGCCGTGGCCGGCAGGCGGGCGCCGTTCTGGTTCGCCTCCTCGAGGATCATAAGGAGATCCTTGCGCATCCAGTCGACCGCGAAGCCGAAGCCGTCGAACTTCACCTCGTCCATCGCCTTCCAGCGGTTCTCCATCTGCCAGGATTGGGCCGCGCCCTTGGAAAGAACGCCGATCACCTTCTCCATGTCCAGCCCCGCTCGCCTGCCGAAGTTGATCGCCTCCGCCAGTCCCTGCACCAGGCCGGCGATCGCGATCTGGTTGACCATCTTGGTGAGCTGCCCACTGCCCGCCGGGCCGATCAGCGTACACGCCTTGGCGTATAAGTCGAGCACCACCTTGGCCCTGGCGAAGGTCCCTTCGTCGCCGCCACACATGATCCCGAGCCGGCCGTCGATCGCGCCGATCTGGCCGCCCGAGACCGGCGCGTCGATGAAGCCCATGCCCTTCTCCTTGCACGCCGCGTCGAGCTCCCGCGCGATGGTCGCCGAGGCCGTGGTGTGATCGACAAGGATGGCGCCCTCTTTCATGTCGGCCAGGGCGCCGTCGGCTCCGTATACCACCGAGCGGATGTCGTCGTCGTTACCTACGCACATCAGCACTAGGTCGCAATCCCCGGCCGCCTCGCGGGGGGTGGGGGCGGTCTTGCCGTCGTACTCCTTGGCCCACTGCGCGGACCTGGCGGCGGTGCGGTTGTAGACCGTCACGTCGTGGCCCCCCTTCAACAGGTGGCCTGCCATCGGGTAGCCCATCACACCCAAACCAAGAAATGCGAGTCTCGTCATCGTCTATCTCCCAACCTATTCTGTTGGAGTGGGGAAAGATCAATATTACAGCGCCGCCGTCGATACGCCCGCGTCAACTCGCGAAGCCGGCGATCACCACCAACGAGGGAAGGACCGCAAGCAAGACGGTCGCGACGGCTGTTTGACGGGCCAACCGGCCCACTTCGCGTCGACGATCGGGAAGCGCACCGAAACTGTGCGCTCGACACTCGGAAAACAGGCAAAAAGGGAAGAATCCGGCCGCGCGTGATAAAGTGACTGCTTTAGAAGGCATGTCATCCGTGCTTTCGCGAGCCAGCCGTCTTCTGCCACTTTCCATCGCGGGTCGATACGAACCCGGAAGAATCACATCACTCCTAGGGTGGGATGTCCCACCTACTCGAACGAAAGAAGAGGGAGACCGCCAGTGAGGAGCAAGAAGGAGGTGCGCTATGTCGTCTCCCGTCTCAAGGACCCCGACGATCTGGAAGGCGAGCGCGAGGCGATCGGCTGCCACCCCTACCTAGATCTTGCCAAGAAACACGCCGACCGTCTCGGTCCCGGCACCTGTGTCGATGCGGAAGGGGGCACCTACTACTTCGATGGCCCCTATAGGCGGCGCGAGCAATGGCAAGTGGAGTGGACCAACCGCAACCTCTATCAGGGTAGGAAGGCGAGAAGCCCAGCACCTGAGGTCTAGGATTGACGGAAGAACCAGGTCGCCGGCAATTTGACAGCCGCGACCAGCTGCCGCAGCCGCTGCGCGGCGGCCTCCCACATTTCGACTAGGGTTGCGTGAGACCCGATCAAAGGTTCGACCTCGTCCGTGCGCGCCCCTGCCTGCCACAACGCCTCGTAAACCCTCACATGCAGCCTCGAGTTCCTGCGGGAGGTGAGGTTGCTGGCCAGGCCTAATAGGGGATTGCGCCCGGCCAGCACGTTGCGGCTCAGCCGAGCGAGGATATTCGGGACGGAGTAGAAGGTGCTGTTGCACTCGCTCATCTCCCGGATGATCCGGTCCACGCTCAGGTGTTTGTATCGAGCGACCGGGTAGTTGAGCGTGTAGTACTTCCAGTCCTCGGGGAAGGCGTCCAGGGCGATCCTTCCCTCCGCCTCCAGCTGCCTCCAAAGGCGGGTCCCGGGTAGCGGGGTAAGGAACAGCACGTTTATGTTGTCCACCCCGTACCGGCCGGCCGCCTCGGCGATCAACTTACCTACTCCGGGGCGATCGGAGTCCAATCCCATGATGAACGAGCCGACCACCAGAATGTTGTGGCGATGGATACGTTCTACCGAGGCGGGGATATTGCGCCCCGACAGCATGGCCGATTTCCTGCCCAACTCGGGAAGGCCCTCGGGTGTCACGGATTCGAATCCTATGAACAGGCCCGCGCAGCCGGCTTTCTCGGCCAAATGCAGTAGCTCTTCGTCATCGGCGATGTTGACGGTGGTCTGGCCGACCCAGCGCTTGCCGGTATCGGCCTCGGCCAGGGCCCGGAAGAGCTCTTTCGCGCGCTCGATATGCTGCGGCTTACGACCGATGAGGTTGTCGTCGACGATGAGCACCCGAGCCTCGGGGATAGACTTGAACTCCTCAACGACCTCGGCGACCGGCCGTTGGCGATAGCGGGCCCCGTTGAACTCCGTGACGCTGCAGAAGGTGCAATTGAGCGAGCAGCCCCGGGTAGTCTGGATGGAGCCGAACGCGTATCCATCGGGGAGGAGGTCGTGGCGGGCGGGGACGATCTGGTCCATGGCCGCCCGGCCGCCGTCATAGCGGGCTTTCAGACTGCCGGTCCGCACGTCTTCGAGCACATCCGCCCATACCGGTTCCGCCTCTCCCGTCACCAATGAGTCCACGTACCGACTCGCTTCCGCCCGGCACATCGTCGCGTGGATGCCGCCCATGACCGTGGGAACGCCCCGGGCTCGAAACCATCCGGCTACTTCATAGGCCCTGGGCGCCTGAGAGGTGAAGGCGGTGATACCGACAACATCCGGCAGCGGCAGGGCGTCGTAATCGACCGGAGCGAGGTTCTCGTCGAGGATGGAGATCTCCCAATCGGTCGGGGTCAGACCGGCGAGCACCAGAAGGCCGAGCGGCTTCCAAAGCCTGAAGCGGTTCCAGTAGCTGCCTCGGTTGAAGGACATGCTGACGAGCGGGTTCGACGGGTTGATCAGGTACAGAAGCATAGCGGCTCCAGGACGAAGATGACGGGCCGGCATCAACTTAGCGGCTCGTTTGCCTTGCGGCAATCGGCCGGTCGCGGATGATGGTCAAGTGGGGCCTGAGAACTTGAATCCCCGAGTGCGCCCAGTCCTAAACCGACGTGGACCGACGTGGGGATACAGAAACGCCGGCCCGAAGGCCGGCGTTTCCTCAGTGCGCGTGTGAGGCGACTCTTACCAGCGGTTGCCGCTGTTGTAGCCGCTGCTGCCGCCGCCGTAGCCACCGCCGGAACGAGGGGCACGGGGCACCTGTTCTTTGGCCACATCGACCTTGAGGGCGCGACCGTCGAGCTGGGTGCCGTCCAGGGCGCCCTTGGCCTTCTGGGCTTCATCGGCCGAGCCCATCTCCACAAAACCGAAGCCCTTGGGGCGTCCGGAATCGCGATCGGTGATGAGATTGACCGAGGTCACCTCGCCGTGAGCTTCGAAAGCCGTCCTGATGCTGGCTTCGGAGGTCTCATAACTGAGATTGCCCACGTACAGTTTTGCTGAATTTACCACTACAGCCTCCATGAACGGAGTTACATTGCGACAAACGAGAGGGAAAGACTGGAGACTGGGCGAGGAGGTTCTGAAGCTCGGCGCTGCGCCTGGAGAAGATTCCTGTCGAATGCTTGCGTGAAGAGTAACACAACAACCCGTGGATGAAAAGGGCGCCGCACGACGGGCAGCCGCGGTCAGCTCGGGTGATCCTCGCCCGCCCGGGCTCCCCAGGTAGTCGTTGCGGACGTCTTGGGACACAAGCCCGTCCGTGACCTCGATGATGCGATCCGTCTGCTGGGCGATCGCCCGATCGTGAGTGACGATCACGAAGGTCGTGCCCATGTCGTTGTGTATCCGGCGGAACAGGTCGTAGACCATCGCTGAGTTCTTGGTGTCGAGGTTGCCGGTCGGCTCGTCGGCCAGCAGGATGTCGGGGGAGTTCATCAGCGCCCGTCCCGATGGCCACCCGCTGCTTCTGCCCTCCCGAGAGCTGTTCGGCGCTCTTGTCGGCGAGACCATCCAGTCCCAGGAAGGAGAGGATCTCGTCTGCTCGTTTGCGGGCGTTGCCCGCGCCCTTGATCGTCGCTTGCCGGCGCCCCGATCCAGGTGGGGAGGAGGAGGTTCTCCCTTACCGAGAACTCGGGCAGCAGATGGTGGAACTGAAAGACGAAGCCCAGATGCTCGTTCCGGAACGCGGCTCGCTCCTTCTTCCCCAACTTACCGACATCGGTTCCGAGCAGGTTCACAGTCCCCTCGGTGGGCCGGTCGAGCAGGCCGAGCAGGTTGAGCAGGGTCGACTTCCCGCTGCCGGACTGCCCGATGATGGAGAGGAACTCCTTCTCCGCCACCCTGAAGGAGACCCCCCGCAGCGCCTGCGTCTTGACCGCGGTGCCGTATTCCTTGGTCACCTGGTCGATGCTGATGGTGTCAGGCACTCTGGATCACCTCAATCGGGTCGAGGCGCGCGGTCTTGCGGTACGGGATGATGGCCGAGATAAGGGCGATGGCTATCCCGATGGCTGCGGAGAAAAGGATGAAGCTCAGTTGAGGCTCGATGGGGAAGAGCCCCGTGTCTCCGCTACTGGCTATCAAACTGAAGGCTCCGATCAACCCCAGGCTGATCCCGATGCCGAGCGCCGTCCCGATCACTCCGAGGATGCCCGCCTGCCAGAGGAAGACCAGGCCGGTACGTCCATCGGCCATGCCCAGAGCCTTGAGGATGCCGATCTGCCGGGTCTTCTGGACCGCGGAGATGGCCAGAGTGGAGGCTATCCCCAACATGACGGCGATGATCACGAAGACCTGGATCATGTACGACGATGTGCTCTGGCTCTGCAGAGCGGTGAGCAGCTCGCTGTTCTTGGCCTGCCATTCGGTCACCTGGAGCTGCGGATACTTCGCCGCTACGTCGGCCGCCACCTCGGGAGACGTGAAAACATCGTCGATCTGCGTCTCCACGGCACCCACCTCGTCGGTCGAACGGCCGAGCAGCCTGAGCTGGCGGCCTCCAGCCCCGCGAACACCGATTGCTGGTTGGCGGCCTGCGACCCCAGGTCGAAAACGCCTTCCAATCGCGCGTCGACGGTCGACCCATCGGCCAGCACCAACTTGACCGTGTCGCCCGGCGCGAGGGCGTACTGCTCGGCGAACTCCTTGCCTACCAGTATGCGGTCGCCGTCGAGGGTGACCTCTCCCGCGACGATCTTCTCGGAGAGCTTGTAGATGGAGTCGATGTCTTCGTAAGTCCCGCCCTTGACCACGACCGGTGCGCTCGAACTCGCCCACGGGGACGAGGGCGGAGAGTATCTGTACCGGGGCGACGGCTGTGATCCGGGGGTCCGACTGTAGGTTCGCCCTGTCCTCGGCGGTGAACGTGAAGGCCGCTTCTCCGGCCGCCGGCTCCAGGGTGACGTGGGAACCCGACCCCACCGTGCTGTCCAGCAGGGAATCCTGGAGGCTGGTGATCAACGACCCCACGAAGATCTGGACCGCTATCCCCACCGCGATGCCGAAGATGATGAGGATCGATTGTGCCTTGCTGCGCCCCAAGAACCGCCAGGCGATCTTCAGCTCAAGCATCGCCCGGCCCCTCCTCGCCATTCGCGGCCGAACCATCGCCGGGCCGGGTGTGGGCGGGTCCCGTCCAGGCCGCCCGAGCCTGCGCGGCCAGTTCGTCCAGCAGCCCATCGACCGAATCGACCGTGAACTCTTCCAAACCGGCGTCGGAATGAGCGAAGGCCGGCCCCCCGGCCACGATCCTTACTTCGGGCAGCAGCTCGCGCAACCTTCCGATGACCTCACGAAGGGCCGTCCTCTGGAAGTGGGTGGAGGCAGAGAGGCAGACCACGCTCGCGCTCTCGGAGCGGACACATCTCACCATCTCGTCAACGGGGGTCGCGGCGCCCACGTAGACAGTCCGGAAACCCCGCAGGTCGAAACGGTCGACCAGCATGCGTAGGCCCACGTCGTGCGTCTCCTCCGGCGGGCAGAAGAAGGCGACCGTGACCGGGACGGCCTCGATCTGGGCCTTGCGTTCGAGGACCTTCGGGTAGAGGGCCTCGATGGCGGTGCGCACCGCGCCTACGATGAGGTGCTCCTCCCAGACTGCGGTCCGGCCTTCCTGCCAGCCCCGCCCGACCGACTCCAGGAAGGGCTCGAGCACGTGGGTGTAGAGATCCTCGATGGCCAGGCCGTCTTCGACGGCCCCCAGCACGACGCTCGCCGCACACTCCCGATCGTGGACCCGCAGGCACCTCTCCAGGCTTTCTTTGGTTTCGATCACCCTTTGTCGATCGGTCACGAGCCGGCTACCTCCTCGGGACATTACGCAGCTTGTCCGGCCAGGGAGAACCCCTGAGCCCCCGTCAGATACCCGAGTTGTGGGATGATGCAAACACGATGGACCGGAATCTGTGGTCAGGGGGTAGAGATGGCGCAAGAGACCGTGGCCAAGGAGATCCTGGTCAACGACAAGATGCAGGAGGGCTACCGCTACCTGCTGACCGCGCCTGAGGGCCGCGACTTCGCCGATGACTTCAAGCCCGAACTGACCCCCGAGGAGATGCTCGAGTTGGGCGTGTTCGGCGGCAAGTACATGACCGATTGCCGGGACGAGTTCCCCGCCTCGTGGTATGCCAACGCCAGGCTCTCGCCTGAGCGGAACGATCCCTCCCTCAACTTCTTCGGAGTGAACGCCTCGCTGCCCCTAGCCGAGTGGCGGCGGCGGGGCTGGATCTATGAGGAAGACCCGCGGGGGTGGTTCCAGTGGTACTGCCGCTACTACCTGGGCCGGAGGATCCCCGACGAAGACGCGCGGCAGATCGGGCGCTGGAAGGCGATGAAGAGACACGTGGCTCAGGTCAGAAAGAACTGCTTCGCCGGCGATCTGCACTGCCGCCAGCGACAACGCCAGGCCCTCCTGCATTGGGCCTACGACTCCCGAAAGATCTAGTCTTCATGCGTCCTCTCGGCGAGCACCGTCGACGGACCGGTGGGGGAGGCCCTGGAAGGGCTCCCTTCCCCGGTGGGGGTCCTCTGGTCGAAGAGCGCGTCGTTCCACGCTTGACAGCTTCGCAGCCGGCCCGACCGTGGTGTAGAAATAGACAGTGCTCCGAGTCACCCCGGTAGCCCGCTCTACCTCACAGATGGTCAATGGTCGCATGCGTTCGGCCTACTGCTAGTCAACAGTCTCGCCACTCTACCTTCTCGGCGCCTTCTCCGGCGCGATCACCTTCCCGTAAGCGTTGTACGCCTCGATTCTCTCCTGTACTTCCGGCAGAGCGATCTGCGCCGGCTCTTCCTGGTGCTCGTGCCGCATTATCCACTCCAGATGGTGCATCTCCTTGGGTGTGGAGAAACGCGGTTCGCGCACGTCGTCGGGGTTCCAGGCTACTAAGAACTTCCCGCCGCTGAACGCTACCGTGCCGTGTACCTCGCAGGTGGGGCACATGATCTCGGGTAAGTCCTTCTCGATGTAGATCACGTTGCAGTGACATACCGGACAGGAGACGCCGGCTTCCTCGCCCATGTATTCCCACTCGTCGAAGGGAAGGTCGAGGGCTCTGGCGACATTCTTGCCCAACGTGCGCGAGCGCTCGACGGCCCCCGCGTTGTCCGGAGTGAGAGCCGCCCCCAGCGCTGCGCAGTGGTCGATCTGCACCTGGTCCACCAGAGTGGTGAAATGCTGAAGGAACAGATTGATCGATAGGAGCCCGAGGCTGGTCCAGCCGTCGTAGCCGGACCCTCCCACCGAGATGGCCGCCCCTATCCGCCGCCGCTCGAAGATGTCCGGCTTGCGCGAGAAGAGGTGGTTCGTCTTCTCGGCGATGATCATGAGGTTACTGCTGGACCGCAGGTGATAGACGGGGGCCGAGACGATGACGGCCGTGTCGCCCAACAGCGTCTGCTCGAGGATCCAGTCGACGTCGTCCTTGGCGCAGCGGCCCGTCTTCAGGCAGGCCCAGCAGGAGTTGCAGGGCAGCAACTTGAGATCGTGCGCCCTGATGATCTCCGACTCCACGCCTTCCTCCTCAGCCGCCATGAGGGCCGCCTTGAGGAAGTGCTCGCTGTTGCCGTTCTTCCTGCCGCACGAGAGGCCGATGATCTTCTTGGCCATGTTCTGCCTTCCGTAGCTCTAGTAGGTTCCGTACTGTTTCGCAGCCTGGATCATGGCCGCGAAATTCTCTTCCTTGGCGGTGTCGGCCCCGGCTCCGACGTCGAGGATGAAGCCGCCCTTGCCCTTCACCTCGTCGACAAGCGTGCGGCAGTATGCCGTCACTTCGCCGGCAGTCCCCAATTGCAGCAGCGACAGCGGCACGTTCCCCGCGATGCAGGCCACGCCGTCGAGGGCTTCCTTGGCCTTGCGCATGTCGGTCTGGTCGAAGTGCCACACGGTGCGGCCGGGCGGCAGGTCGCGGATGATCTCCAGCCGGGAGTTGTAGGCGCCCTCGGCGAAGAGGTAGGGTACCAGGCCCTCCTCGATGAGGCCTTGGCACATCTTGCGCAAGGTGGGCCAATAGAAGGTGCGGAACTGCTCGTCGTTCATGAAGCCGTCCGCGCCCTTGTGCAGGGGGATGAACACGGTCGGCGGCAGGAAGGGCGCAGCCTTACGAGTGACGTACTTGAGCAGCACAGGCAGCAGGCGTTCGCAGGCAGCCAGCACCTTCTCCGGATACCGGTAGAGATCGGTCACGATGCCCCGGGTACCGCGCAGGGTGTCGCCTAGGAAGTCGAAGGGTGCCCAGGTGACAAGGCCGAGATGCGCCGGGAAGCCCTCAGCCGCCAGGCGCATTTCCAAGCCGATGCTGAACTGTGCCCAAACGGCGGCCTGTTTGCCCGCCTCCATCAGCTTGGAGAACGCCTCCTGAAGCCGGGATCCCCCCAGCTTGCTGCCCAGTAGTCCGCTCCGCAGAGCTGGACCATGCCGAAAGGAGCGTCGAGTTTGGCCATACCGGCCAGGGCACCGTTGGTTCTGGGTATGTAGGTGCGCAGCATGTACCCGGTGGGGTCGTCTATGAGATCGTCGTACTCCTCGGGGAGCATCCACTCCCGCTCGACGTACTGGAAGCTGGCTTCCTTGGGCACGCCGTGGCCAGGCCAGCTGAAGAGCTTGTAGTCGAAAGCGTCGAAGATAGGCCCGGCACCCGCGGCGGCGATGGCGGACCCGACCACGGCATCAGGCTGGAGGCTGCGCGCATAGCTCACCCACGCTTCGCTCGCTTTCTCGGGGTCGTACATGACATCGTAAGGGGTGAACCCGGCTCGATCGGCCGGATAGAACTGGTTGAGGGTCGTGACCGGGACGCGGTCGGGCGCTTTCTGGAGAAGGATGGCGTCTCGCAGCCGGGCCGCCCTGGCCTTGTAGTCGATCTCAGCCTCGGGACTGACGAACGGCAGACGAGGGCTGGTGTAGAACTGGAAGCGCTGCTCCAGTTTCTCGTCGGCGGTCAGATCGGCCCACGAACGCTCGGCGTCCATACTCATCTCCTGGTCGGTCTTGCTGAATGTTTGGCGAACAGGTCGATCACTGCTTCTCGCGCTCCGCACCGGGTCTTCTCTATCTCGGCCAGGAAACAGGCCAGCGCTTTCCCGCCGACGCCGATCTTGATGTTGGCGGGGGGGCCGGGGCCGGCGGCGAAGCCGCCGGCCCCGGCAACACCCCGTCGGGATCGACCCTAGGGGGTCAGAGACGATCCCAGGGGATCAGCCTAGTTGACGGTGTTCACCAGGACGAACTGGGCGCCCTTCACCTGCAACTCCACCATCTGCCCGGTCACGCCCTGAGAGGTCGCCTCAGGAGTGAAGTTGACGATGCCCTGCAGGGCGACGAAGTCCTTGAGGTTGATGAGGGCCTGGGCCACCTGCGGCTTTGTCGTCGGGGTCACCAGCCTGCTTCATGGCCTCAGCCAGGACAGCGACCAGGTCGGCGCCGGCAGCCGCGAAGAAGTCCGGCGCCTGGCCGTACTTGGCCTGATATGCCTCGTAGAAGGCCATCTGCGCGTCCTTCAGCGGCCAGTCATCGGGCAGGCCGGCCGGGTTGACCAGACCACCGGAGTCGAGCGACCAGGAAGCCCTTCGACCGCATCCGGACCCATGGCGAAGATGGCCGGGTGGGCGGCGGCGGGGCTGCCCTGGATCGGCACGTCCACGCCCAGGGACCGCAGGCCCTTGTAGAGCGGGGGCAGCGCGATCGGGTTGACGATAGAGGAGCGACGGCATCCGGCTTCTGGGCGTTGTACGCTTCCATGATCTTGTTGAGGATCGGCTGGAAGTCGGTCTGGTCGAAGCCGAAGGTGTCGGGCAGCTTGGTGAAGGTGAAGCCCTCGGCCGGGCCGCTCTTCACGAGCAGGTCGAGCGTCTCCTGATGGATGGCGAGCACGTCGGCGATACCGAGGATGTTCTTCCAGCCGTTGGCCTTGATGACCTTGGTCGAGAGCGTCGGCCTGGGTCGGGGGAGCCGCCGAGAGCATGACGCTCATCTGATACTGCGTGCGTGGCAGCAAGCTGCTCGAGGGTGGCCGGGCCCATGCCCACCATGGGGGTGCCGGTCTGCTCGGCGATGCCGCGGGCCGGCTCCTGCATGAACTGGGCGAACGGCCCGACTGTCGCAGCGACCTTGTCTTCCTGGATCAGCTTGTTGATGTTGGCGATGCGCAGTGCGGGACGTCCGACTTGTCGTCGAGCGTGATGATCTCGAGCGGACGGCCGTTGATGCCGCCGTTGGCATTGACGTATCTCGACCATGAGGCCACGCCGTTGCCGGTCGAGTCAGCCGGGGCCGCGCTGAAACCCGGTGATGCTGTTGGAGAACCCGACCTTGATAGGTGCGCCGGTGGCCGGGCCGGCCGTCGTGGTGTCGGTGCTCGGGGCCGCCGTGGTCGGTGGTCGGGGCCGCCGTAGTTCGGTGCTCGGCGCCGCCGTGGTCGGTGGTCGGGGCCGCCGTGGTGGTGGTTTCCTCGTCGCCGCCGCAGGCGACCGCCGTCATGGCGACCACCAGCACGAGCACGAGAAGACCCGACGATCAGGTACCGCTTCTTCATCTGTTCCTCCCTTGTGAACTTTCGCGTCCTACCTGCCCTGTATCGCTGAAAGCGTGCGTTCTAGTGCCGAGCCGTGCCCAGATAGCTCGCCTGCACGCGATCATCCGATTTCAGTGCGTCCGCCAGACCGGACACGACCACCTGTCCGGTCTGGAGGACGATGCCCCGATGGGCCAGCGAGAGCGCCATCTCCGCGCTCTGCTCCACCATCAGCATGGTGAGACCCTCCTTGTTGAGCCTGGCCAGCGCCTCGAAGATGCGCTCCACCACGAGCGGGGCGAGACCCATGGAGGGCTCGTCGAGGAGCAGCAGCTGGGGCCGGCCGATGAGGGCCCGGCCGATGGCAAGCATCTGCTGCTCGCCGCCGGAGAGGGTCCCGGCCGGCTGCTTGCGCCGCTCCCCCAGGATGGGGAAGAGCTCGTAGACGTAGGCGATGTCGTCTGCAAGCGTCCCCCGCCAGTCTTTGCGGCCGGAACTGCCCACCACCAGGTTGTCCTGCACGGAGAGCTCCCGGAACAGCCGGCGCCCTTCGGGCACCTGGCACATGCCCCGGGCGGCGATCTTGTCCGGGGCCAGGTGGGTGATGTCGAGCGCCCTGATAGCTGACGGAGCCGGCCTTGGGCCGCAGTAGGCCGGAGATGGTGTGGAGCAGCGTGCTCTTGCCCGCCCCGTTGGCCCCCAGAATCGCCACCACCTCGCCCTTGGGCACGGCGAAGGAGACGCCGCGCAGAGCCTCGATCGAGCCGTAGGAGGTGGTGAGGTCCTCGACCACCAGCAGGTCTTCGGGCTCGGGGCAACTGCCGTCGGCAAGCTCCCGGGTCTGGCAGAGGTCCGTGCGGTCGCTCCAGCTTGACCCCCAGATAGGCCTCGATCACGGCCGGGTCCTTCTGCACCACCTCCGGCCGGCCCTGGGCGATCAGTCGCCCGTAGTCGAGGACGTAGACGTGCTCGGAGATGCCCATGACCAGCTCGATGTCGTGCTCGACCAGGAGGACGGTGATGCCGGAGGCGCGGATGTTGCGGATCTGCTCGACCAGATAGGCGCGCTCGGAGGCGTTCATGCCGGCCGCCGGCTCGTCGAGAAGCAGTAGGCGGGGCTCAGAGGCGAGCGCCCGGGCGATCTCCACCAGGCGCTGCGACCCATAGGGCAGGCTGGCGGCCGGCAGGTAGGCCTTGTCCTCGAGCCCCACCGCGGCCAGGGCCCGCATGGCCCGCTCCCGGGAAGCCTTCTCTTCGCGGCGCTGGTGAGGAAGCCCCAGCCCGCCGGCCCACAGCCCCGAGCGCTCGTGCCGGTGGCAGCCCACCAGCACGTTCTCGAGCACGGTCATGTTCACGTAGATGCGCAGGTTCTGGAAGGTTCGGGCCATGCCCAGGCGAGCGGTGTTGGCCGTCGACATCTTGGTGACGTCCTGTGCCCGCGAATTCGACGGAACCCCCCGTGAGCTTCTGCAGGCGGCTGACGGCGTTGAAGAGCGTGGTCTTGCCGGCTCCGTTAGGGCCGATGAGGGCCACGATCTCACCTTCGTGGACCTCGAGCGAGACCTCATCGACCGCCTTCAGACCGCCGAAGTGGACGGAAAGGTCCTCGACCGAGAAGCAGGGGCGACCGCTGGCGTCCGGCTGGCGCGATGCCGCGGCGGGTAGCCGGCCGCCGGTGCCGTCGTGGCGATCGCCGCTTCCCAGGCACGATGCGACCTCCGGCGAGACGGCCAGAGGCATGCCCACGGAGGTGGTGCACTGGCCCGGCTGGATCGTCCTCTTCGGCCGCCACCAGGCACTGGGCCGGCTCCTGCGAGCTTCTCCCGCCTGAGCAGGGCCTTGAGACGGGCCCGCTGGTCGGGCCGCAGGGCCAGCCCGGCAGGCAGGAAGATGAGGAGCAGGATCATGATGACCGAGTAGATGACCCCGCTGTACTGCTGGACGCTGCGAGAACCCGTTGATGACCCAGGTCATGAGGATGGCGCCGATCACCGAGCCCCAGACCGTCCCCCCGCCCAGGAGCATCATGACGATGGGCAGGATGGCGGCGGTGAAGGTGAAGGAGCTGGGGGTGACGGCCATGGTGACGAAGGCATAGAGGCCGCCGGCCAGGCCGCAGATGACGGCGCTGGCCACGAAGGCCAGGAGCTTCCAGTTGGGCGTACGCACTCCCAGGCTCTGAGAGGCGATCTCGCTGGTGGCGATGGCCCGCAGCGCCCGGCCCGCCCGATACTTGAGGGCCCGGTCGACGAACAGGATGATGACGGCGGCCACCACCCACACCAAGTAGTACTGGCGGAGGTTGGTGTTGAAGTCGAATCCGAGGATGTTGAGCGTACGGGACGGGGGCCAAGCCCGTCGGTCGACCCGGTGACGCTGCGCAGTTGCTGCACCAGCACCAGGAAGATCTGACCCAGGCCGATGGTGGCAAGAGCCAGGTAGAAGTAGCGGAGCTTGAGCACCGGCCGCCCCACGATGAGGGCGATCATCCCGGCCACCAGGGCCCCGATGACGAGCGCCGCCAGGGTGGGGAACTCGGCCTTCATGGTGAGGATCGCGGCGGTGTAGGCGCCGATGCCGTAGAAGGCCGAGTGGCCGAAGGAGAGCTGGCCGGCCTGGCCCAGGATGATGACCACAGCGATGGTGAGGATGGTGAACAGACCGCCGGTGGTCATGATGCGCATGGCATATCCGCTCTGGTAGAGAAGCGGCCAGACCAGGAGGATGACCAGCAGCAGGGTCCTTGAAGAGGAAGCTGCGGCCCGCTCATGACAGCGCAGAGCGTTCCATCAGGCCTCACCCTCGCCCGAAGGCTGGCCGAGGATCCCGCTCGGGCGGAAGTAGAGGATGAGGATGAGGACGACGTAGGCGACGGCGTCCTGATAGCCCGCGGGCAGGAAACCGGTGGCCAGCGACTGGATGATCCCCAGAGCGAGGCCGCCCACCACCGCCCCGCTGCTCGAGCCCCAGCCCCCCAGGATGGCGGCCACGAAGCCCTGAGAGCGCGTAGATGCCCCCGGAGAGGTATGAGGTCGAGTTGATGGGGGTGACGGCGATGCCCCCCAGGGCCCCGATGGCCGCCGAGATGGCAAAGGCGAGAAGGATCATGCGCCCCGTGTTGACCCCGGAGAGGCTGGCCGCACCCGGATCGTTAGAGGTGGCGGTCATCTGCTTGCCCATCCGGGTGCGGTTGGTCAGGAGGTACAGGCCGACGAGCACCAGGATCATGAGTCCGATCACCCACAGGCTCTGCGGGAAGACGGCCACCTTGCCGATGAAGAGGGCCTGGTCGCCGGTGAAGGCGGGCACGCTCTTGCCGTAGCCTCCCCACCTGAGCAGGGCCACGTTCTCGAAGAGGATGCTGAGAGCCATGGTGGCCAGGATGATCGACACCAGGGAGATCTTGATGAGAGGCCTGCAGCACCAGCAGGTACATGACGATGCGACCAAGACCGCCACGCGACGATGGCCAGCATCGCGGAGAGCCAATAGGGAAGCCCTATCTCGCTGAGGAACGAGTAGGTGAAGAAGGCCCCGAACATCACGAAGGCGCCCTGCGCCATGTTCACGATGCGCGACGTGCGGTAGATGGTCACGTATCCAAGAGCGATCAGAGAGTAAATACTCCCTACCGTGACCCCAGTCACCAATAACTGGATCCACTTGACCACACAAACCCCCTAGCGACCTCAAAAGAGCCGCGCTCTAACCACCCCAACCGTGAGCGTCATGCTAGGGCACGAGGTCTTCTTTGTCAATGATATTTAATGCTATGTGCAGTCGTTAACTCTTTACTGGATAGGTCAGTTAGTCTACTATGGTCTGGCCAACCGATGGACCACGGATGCGCGCCGGTCGATCGTCTGAGTCCTTGACCACGATCGGTAAGTCAGACGAGGCACGGAGTCGACGTTTGTCAGGAGGGATTGAGCATAGCTGAGGCTCTGACCATATCTGCTCTTGAGCGCGAGACGGGAGTCTCCCGAAGCACCATCCACTTCTACGTACGGGAAGGACTTCTGCCGGAACCCCAGAAGACGGCGACAAGCCGAGCCCTCTACGGCACGGACCACGTCGCGCTGCTTCGCAAGATAGGAGAACTCAAGAGCGCAGGCCGCTCGCTCGCCGAGATCAAGATCGAACTGGACGAAGACCTGGCCCAAGCGCGGGAGAACAGCGTCGATCTGGCAGGGCAGGAAAGTGAGCGGGTCCGTCGCGCCATCCTCCGCGTCGCCACCGAGGAGTTCGCCACCAAAGGATATGAGCGGACTCATGTCGACGCCATCATCCGGAAACTGGGGATCACTCCCCAGATCTTCTACAGCCACTTCCCCAGCAAGCTCCAGCTGCTGGTAGAGTCCTTCCAAACCTTCCTGAGCTGGAACCTTGACTTCGTCGAGCCCAGACTGATGGAGTCGACCGACCAGGGCGAGCGGCTCCTGGGGCGCCTGGTAGCAGACCATCGAGCGACTGAGTTCGGTTCAGACGTGTTTGCCCAAATCCGCATGGAGGGAGGTCGCGAGAAGGGCGACAGACTTAGGCTGGCCGAGCAGGCCTGGGCAGGCGTGGTCGGCTGGATCATAAGGGACTTCGAGAGCGCCCGGGCGCTTGATTCTCCCCCACCACCGATACCTCTCGAGTTGCTCGCCTACAGTATGCTCGGCGCCCACCACAACGCGAGCGCCAGAGCTTCATGGGACGAACAGTACAGTCGCGCGGACCTCCTAAGGACCCATCTATGGCTCTGGCTGGCGGTCGTCGCAGCACTGAGCGGAGAGGTCGACATCGATTCGCGTATCGCCCGCTACGAAGATCTCATCAAGGAGACGGCCGTCCGTCGTCCCGAGACCCCGCCCGCGATCGAAGACTGACCTCGGCGCTTCTAGAAGAACACCCGGCACTCCATCCCCAGAGCCGCGGTGGCTCGGGCCATCACCCGATCGGCTGTGGCAAGGCCGCGTCCGCCGCGTCGGTCAGCCTTGCACGGAATCCACCATGGCTTTGACATTCTCGAACTTCGCGTCGGGTGGAATAGCGCAGCCTTGGGCGATGATGAACCCATCGGGGCCGACTTCCGTAAGCAGGCGGTCGCAGTAGGCACGGACCTCGTCGCTGGTCCCCAGGGTCAGAAGGGCCGGAGGCACGTCGCCCAGGAGGCACATGTGTCCGCCCAAGATCTTCTTGGCCCGGAAGATGTCGGTCTTCCCGTCGAGGGCCAGAACGCACTTGGCCCTGGGCAGGTCTTTGAGGCGCTCGATCTCCCGGTCCCAGTTGGCATCGAAGTGAAGGACGGGGGTGCCGCCCTCCTCGGCCACGATATCTACCAGTTCCTTGAGGTAGGGCCATACGAAACGGTCCCACAGCCGAGGGGAGAGGAATTCAGGTGCCGTTCTCCAGCCGCCCACCCAATAGCCGATGGGGCCCACGGCCCGGACCACGTGTCTGGTCTGCTCCCGTTTGTCGGCCATCATCACGTCCATGACCGCCTGCACCTTGTCCGGTATGTGATAGAGGTCGAGCATGAACTCCTTGACCGAACGCCCGCCGCACAGGTGCTCGAAGGGGTGGTCGACGGTCATGGGGGAGAACACCGCATACCCCCGCTTCATGTACTCGCCCGCCCAGCGGGGACCGGCCTCTTGCAGGGTCTGCCCGGCGGCTGCCGCCTCGCCGAGGTGCCTGCCGATGTACTGCCCGAACCAAGGGCGCCAGCCTTCGCTCAGGATACGGTCGTAGTCCTCGGGGACGATGCGTACCTGCTCGTCGAGCTGCCACAGGCTGTCTTCCGGTAGGTCCCGGCCGGGGAGCTTGACCGGGGCCAGCCACAACATGCCGAGTACCTGTGGCATGTACGCTGCGAACTGGATGGAGTCCACGTCCCCCAGGAGTTCCATGGTGGAGAGCATCGCCTGCCCGGCCACATCGATGTCTCTTACGAAGTCGGAGAGCTTGACTCCCATGGTCCTGGCGGCGAAGGCGTCCATGACCAGAGAGAGGGGCACCCGATCCGGGGTGCCCAGAGCGACGGCTGTGTGCAGGCGGCCCATCCGTTCGCCCAGCAGTTGCTCGGGCGTCTTGCCAGTCATGCTATCTCCCATCTAGCTCACCCCCAGCACTTTCCTGGCGGCCGACCACCCCGTCTTGGGCGGTCCGGCAGTAGACGTCGGCGCCCACGTAGTCGCAGGTGGCCTGATCCACCGGTCCGCCGCCAATCAAGATGGTGACCTGGTCTCTAAGGCCGGCGGCTTTGATGGCCCCGATGGTCTCTTTCATGTCGTCAAAGACGGTGGTCAGAAGACAGCTCAGGCCCACCAGCTCCGGACGGTGTTCTCGTATGGCCTGGACGAAGGCCTGGTGCTCCACGCTCACCCCCAGGTCGATAACCTGGATGCCGTTAGAGGTCATGACCGTTCCCACGATGTCTTTGCCGAAGTCGTGGATGTCGTTCTTGACCGTACCTAAGACCAGGGTGCCCACCGTGCTCTGGGCGGCGCTCTTTAAGCCCTCTTGCAAGGGAGCTCCGGCTTTCTTAAAGATGTCGGCCGCGTAGATGAGCTCGGAGAGGAAGTACTCTTCGCCTTCGAACCTCTCCCCTACGATGTTCATACCGGCCTGGAGCTCTTCTAAGATGGAAAGGGCCTCTTCCCCGGAAGAGAGCTTCTCCTCGACCAGACTGATGGCGGTAGCTTCATCAAGATCGCCCAGGGCTTGGGCGAGGGGTGAGGTGGACATGGGGCGGCTCCTTTCCTATGGCGCAGTCAACATATGGAGATGATGGCGATGATACACACACCGGCCGACTCGGGCTCCCGGCCGCCCCTAAATGATACAATATATAGACCAATATGTTTCCGGCGTAAGTGGGGCACGTCTTGCTCCGATCGGCACCCGAGAAAGGAGACGCCATGCTCAAATTCATGCTCGCCGCCAGGCGTAAGCGGGAAGACACGCAGCAGCGCTACTTCTTCGAATGGGGCATCATCCACGTGTCGCTGATGCTCCAGACTCCCTCGGTGATGGACAGCTTCCGCCGCTACGTGCAGCACTACTCCATCAGCGGGATCGACAACGACATGCTCATCTACCCGTTGTCGCCGATGGAATGGGACAACATGGCCGACCACGTGGTGGACGACTACGAGGCCATCGGCATCCCCTTCAAGGACCAGGACTATCCGAACCGCATGCAGCCGCACAAGTTCGGCGGCGACGAATTCGCCGTCGAGCTCCTCGACTGGGAGACCCTCTACGAGGAAGAAGGCTTCTACGCCGGCGGGGTCAAGCTGATCCACTGGCTGCGTAAGCGGCCGGAACTGTCATACGAGGAGTTCAACGCCAGGTGGCGCGAGCACGGCCGGAAGATGGTCGGGATCGTCCCGGAAGGGCTCATCCGCAAACTGGTGATCGACAAGCACGTGCCGATGGACCCTGCCGTATTCAAGGGCACGCTCTTCGAGTTCGGCAACGTGGGGCACTACGCCGGGGTCGAGGAGATCTGGTTCCGAAGCGTGGAGGACGTGGCCAAGTTGCGCCGCGATCCTGCCCTCTACACGGCACTCCGGGCAAGCTACGAGACCTTCGTCGATGCCGAAGACACCTTCTCGATGGTCACCACCGAGCGGGTCATCTACGACTTCATAACTCCCGGTCACATCTCGCCCAAGGCGTCCGTTCTGATCCCGGGAACCCTGGAACACGCCGTCGACAAGCAGGGCTACTCTGGATGGAACGTCCCGGGATGGGACAAGGACCTGTACGGCTAGGCCCTGGACAATGCGACCGACCGGCCCGGATCGACGAAGAACCTAGAACCGCCGCGCGGGCGCGCCGCCCGGCGCCCGCGCCTCGCCGCCTGCGATCAAGGGCCGGAAGGGCTGATCCCTGCGGCGTCAAGTGCCTTGACGATCAGCTTCCTCACGAGCTCGATGTGTCGCCGCATCTCTTCGGCCGCTCGCTCGCGGTCTCGGGCGCGGATGGCCTCCAAGATGGCGTTATGGCTGTCGTGGACCTGCTGGGGCCGGTCCTCAAGACGGGCCAGATCGACCGGGATGAACAACTCGCCCCGGGCGTCCATCATGGCTTGTTCCAATCGGGGACTGCGCGCCGCCCGAGCTATGCTCCTATGCACGTCCATGTCGGCACGGTAGAGCGACGACCAATCCTTGGGGCCCAACTCCCCGGCGACGGCGTTCCCTATCATCTCCAGGTCGTCGTCCGTGCGTCTCTCGGCAGCCAGGAAGGCCAATCTGGTCTCGACGGTCATCCGGAACTCGAAGATATCCCCCAGTTCCCCGGAGTGGTGCCGCATCCACTGGCTCCAACACTCGAGCAGGGAGGCGGCGTCGGTGACCCGCGAACCGCCGCGTGAACCCCTTGTGGTGACTATGTATCCGGTGCTTTCCAGGGCTTTGAGGGCGAGTCGCAGGGTCATGCGGGAGATGCCCAGGCGGGCTCCCAGGTCTCTCTCTGGAGGGAGTCTATCGCCGGGGCCCAACTCGCCCGAGAAGATCATCGCCCGGAGGAAGTGGACCGCGCTATCGCTGGCAGTCTCGGGGGTGAGCGACACCGTGTTGCCCATCTTGGCGTTCGGAAGGTCTGCGTACATCGCGACTCCGTGTCCTGAAACCCCGGTGCGGCCCACTGTGCTGAAGCTCGCGACCTTGACAACAAGGTATAAACACCTACTATATAGACCAAATTTGGGCAAGATTCAAGCCCAGCTCCCAACATCACAAAGGTAAGGTAGCCATGGCCGGCAAGCAGGCATTTGCCAAGAACATCGACGTTCTCGCGTACCACGACATCGACGGCAAACCGTGGTTCCAGATGGCCATGCAGGAGGTCGACGGGCGATACTACCTGTACGCCTCCCATTTCAAGGCTTCGGGCTGGGCCATCGTCGAGGTCACCGATCCGACGAAGCCCGAGTATCTGAAGTTCATCCCCGGCCCTGATCTCGAGGGCCAGACCACGCCCAAGCTCCAGGTGGCCGAGGGCATCATGGTCACCGCTCTGGGCGGGTCGCTGCCCATGTTGCACGGCACCAAGATGGACGACCCCTACGAGGAAGGCGTCTACATCTGGGACGTCAAGGACCCGGTCAATCCCAAGCGTCTGTCCTACTGGCCTACGGGTGGTCCCCTCGGTGTTCACCGCTTCTTCTACGACGGAGGTCGTTACGTCCACCTATCCGCCTCGTGCAAGGGATTCGCCGGATTCATCTATCGGATCCTCGACATCGTCGATCCCAAGAACCCCGTGGAGGTGGGTCGTTGGTGGGCGCCCGAGCAGTGGGCGGCGGGCTACATCGAGGACAAGGCCGCGAACATCGAGGCCCTGCTCGACGGCCCCATGATGCACGGCCCGGCATATCCCAAGGGCGATCTGGCCTACGTGAGCTGGGGCGGCGCCGGCATGATGATCCTCGACATCTCCGACATCACCCTTCCCAAGCTGGTCGGGCAGTTGCGGCATCATCCGCCCTTCGCCGGCAAGCTCTCCGGGGCCCGCTGCCACACCGTCGTGCCGCTCTCGGAAAGGCCCTACGCGGTCATGACCAGCGAGGGTGAGCGCTACACGGTCTATAGCGAGAAGATCGTGAACGGCGTGGCTCAGCCCCTCAACTTCATCGGCATGGTGGATATCTCAAACCCGGCCGACCCCACCCTGATCTCCACCTTCCCCTATCCGGAGATCCCGGAGGGATTCCCGTACAGGAACTTCAACGAGATCCCTGGAGTGGGCGCCGGGCCGTTCGGGCCCCACAACCTGCACGAGCCTCACTACCACCCGGCTCTGGAAGACCGCAACGACCGCATCTACTGCGCCTATTTCCACGCGGGTCTGCGGGTCTACGACATCAGCGATCCCTTCGTGCCCCGGGAGATCGCCTACTTCATCCCGCCCGATCCGGACAAGTGGGCCTTCAACAACGAAACCGGGGATCTCTTCCCGGGTCCGAACATCGCCACCACCGAGGACGTGATCGTGGACAATCGAGGCAACATCTTCATGGATACCTCGCATCAAGGCTTGTACGTGATGCGCTGCACCGTGTGAGACGCCTCGTCGGAGGACGAACGGGGGGCCGGTCAGCCGCCCGGACCGGTCACCGACCGGCGCCCGTCACGACCCTTTGGGCGACCCGTTCAGGTTGAGACCGAGTTCCTCCACGCGATGCAAGAACAGCTTCTCCGTGAATTCGAGGTGGAACTGCATCGCTTCGGCGGCGCGGGACGGGTCTCGCTCCACCACGGCCGAGAGGATGTCCTCGTGCAGGCTTCGGAGTGTGGGCACGCTGAGGTCGTCGAGGCCGGTCTGCACCGGTGCGAACAACTCGGCCTGTATCGCGTTCGTGGCCCGCTCGAAGTATTCGTTGTGCGCTGCTCTGCACAGGGCGCGGTGGAATTGGGTATGCCACAAGTTCATCCACGTGGGACTGTGTTCCATCGAGTCGGTCAGCGTCCGGAGCTCGCGAAGGTCGTCGTCGGTGCGCCGTTCGGCCGCGAGCGAGGCGATCTGCATATCGATCGTCCTGCGGAATTCCAGGAGGCTTTCGAGCTTATGCACGTTGAGACGGAGCCAATCGTGCCAGCATCGGGCGAGTATGGGAGCGTTGCTGACCCGGGAACCGCCCTTGGCTCCCACCGTGGTCCGGATGAAGCCGGTGCTCTCCAGTGACTTGAGCGCCTCCCTCAAGGGGGACCCGCGACACACCAAGCTGTTGGGACAGGATGCGCTCGGGTGGGAGCTTTTCCCCCGGACCCAGCTCTCCGGAGAAGATCATGGACTTGATCGATAGCTCGGCGCAGTCGCGGGCCGTGCTGGGTCCCAGATCCAACCAGTAGTAGTACGTGCGCACTTGGGCCTCCCGCTTTGCGCCTGCAGGACCCCAGCAGACGCCCATCGGAGCGGAAACAGGGGTCGGGTGGAGTGTAGCACGGAGCTCTGGGGCGAACGACTTGCCAAAAAAGGTATAAACACCTATCATATAGACCGCTGGCAGGTGACGGGGGTGAATCTCGTGCCGGACGGCCTCAGGCGGTAGCTCCTTAGCCTCAAAGGGGGACTGACAAAACGATGTACGGAACACCATACGCCCTCGACCTGGAAGGCGCGGCGAGACTCATCGAAGATGCTCTGGCGGCCGGCAGGTCGGCTCTCGATGAATACGAATCCAAAGTGTTGTTCTCGGCTTACGGCATCCCCGTCCCGGAGGGGGCTTTGGTGAATAGCGAGGCCGAGGCGGCCGAGACCGCCGCCCGCCTCGAGGGCAAGATGGTCATGAAGGCGGTGGGCGGCGAGATCCATCACAAGACCGAGCTCGGTCTGGTGCTGTTGGGCATCGAAGGTCCGGAAGCCGCCGCCGAGAGCTATCGGCTGCTCGAAGAGCGGGCCGGCGTCGCCCTCGAGGGCGTGTTGATAGAGCGGATGGTATCCAGCAACCGCGAGCTCATGGTGGGCATGAAGCGTGATCCCCTGTTCGGCCCGGTGGTGGCCTTCGGTCTGGGCGGGGTGCTTACGGAGGCCCTGGGTGACGTGGTTCTGGCGGTGGCGCCGGTGGACGACGGAGACGCGGCTGAACTGCCCGGCTTGATCCGGGCCAAGAGGTTGTTGGGTGCCTTCCGGGGCTACCCGCCGGTGGATCAAGCGGCTCTGACGAAGATCATCCAGGCGATGGGACAGATGGCGCTCGACCATCCCCGCATCTCCGAGATAGACGTGAACCCGTTGTTGATCGAGGGCGACCGGCCGGTGGCGGCGGACGCCCTGATCATCCTGTCGGCGCAGGAGTCGCCCGAACAGAGGCGGGGAAGCGGCGCGTTCGTTCCCAACTTGCGGGCTTTGCTGGCTCCCCGGTCGATGGCGTTGGTGGGCGCGTCGGGCGATGTAACCAAGTGGGGTGGATCCGCGCTTCGCACCATCCTTGACGGCGGCTACACGGGTAAGGTCTATCCGGTCAATCCCAAAGGCGGGACGTTCTTCGGTCTACAGGCCTACACGAGCCTGGAGGAGTTGCCTGAAGCCCCCGACCTTGCCCTACTGGCCGTGGGTGGCCATCAACTGGCGGCCATGTTGGAGCAATGCGGCCGCAAGGGTATTCCGGCGGCGATCGCGATCGCCGCCGGCTTCTCCGAGACCGGGGCCCAAGGCGCTGAAGCCGAACGAGAGATCGCCCGGGTGGCCACCGAAGGCGGGGTCACCCTCATGGGGCCGAACTGCTTGGGGATGGTCTCCAACGAGGTGCAGCTGCATGCTGTCGGGTTCGTCGTCCTGCACCCGACCAGGGGCACCCTGAGTTTCGTCTCCCAGTCCGGGAATATCGGTACTCAGATAGTAGACGGATGCGGGCGTCGCGGCATCGGCATCGACAAGTTCGCGAGCGTGGGGAACGAGGCCCAGATCGGTGCCGTGGAGGTCCTCGATTACCTCCGTGACGACCCGAACACCACGAGCATCATGATGTACATCGAGGGCATCGACGATGGACGGCGCTTCCTGGAGGTAGCCCGGCGCACCGCGGCGGTGAAACCGGTGGTGGTTTTGCGAGCCGGGCTGACCGAGTACGGCGTCAGGGCGGCCGCATCTCACACCGGCGCCATGGCCGGGTCGGCAGCCGTATGGGAGGCGGCCGCGCGGCAGGCTGGGGTCGTCACCTGCACCACCACGCAGGAGGTCGTCGATCTTGGAGCCTGTCTTGCCTACCTTCCGCTCCCCAAGGGCCGGCGCATCGCGGTCGTGACCAATGGAGGCGGAGCCGGCGTCATGACCGCGGACGAGGTAGCCCGTCACGGCTTGACTCTGGCCGAACTGCCGCCCGAGCTGTACGCCGCGCTCGACGAGATCCTCCCCCCCTTCTGGAGCAAGCAGAATCCCCTGGATATGGTGGCCTCGGCCGGTGGGGACGTGGGCCCGCGGGTACTCAGGCTGGTAGCCGAGTGCGACGCGGTGGATGCCATCATCATGCTCTCCGTGTTGGGAGTGCCCAACAGCGGCGACGAGGTTCGGGCCACCTACGACGATGGAGAGTATGCAGGGCTCAGTCCCTGGGAGGCTGCCTTCCTGGACCTGGTCGCGGAACTCATTGAGTCGACCGGCAAGCCCATCATCAATGTGCCCGATACGCCGATCCGTGGATCGCTGTTCGATCGCGGGAAACACTACAGCCCGATAGTCCTTTCATCGCCCGAGGCGGCGGCCCGCGTTCTGGACAGGATGGAATGGTATGGTGCCTTTCGGCGTAGAACCAGAGACGCAACCCAGTGACCGGGTGGAGGAGATATGACACCTGTGGTTGAGACGGCGGAAGCAGTAGAGGTGGAAAAGGCGGAGCTACTCTCGGGGAACGAGGCCATCGCTCGTGGGGCCTGGGAAGCCGGGGTCAAGCTGGCTTCTGCCTATCCGGGTACGCCGAGCACCGAGATCCTAGAAGAGCTCGCCAAGTACGACGACGTCTACTGCGAGTGGTCACCCAACGAGAAGGTGGCCATGGAGGTGGGCATAGGCGCGTCGATGGCCGGCGCCCGGGCCTTGGTCTGCATGAAGCACGTAGGCCTGAACGTGGCTGCCGACCCGTTCTTCTCCGCCGCCTACGTCGGAGTCGAAGGCGGCCTGGTGGTGGTCTCGGCGGACGACCCCGGCATGCACAGCTCCCAAGACGAGCAGGACAACCGGAACTTCGCCAAGTTCACCCGCACCCCGCTGCTCGAGCCCTCCGACAGCTCTGAGGCAAGGGAGTTCCTTATCGCCGCGTTCGAACTCTCCGAGCGTTTCGACACCCCGGTCCTGTTCCGCACCACCACGCGCACTTCCCACTCCAAGAGCATCGTCACCTTGGCGGAGCGGGCGGCGCCAGAGCCTATCGTCAAGCTGAACCGCAACTACCACAAGTACACCATGATGCCGGCCAACGCGACCGCGCGGCACCCGATCATCGAGCAGAGGGTGCGCGACCTGGCCGAATACGCCGAGACCTGTCCGTTCAACCGTATCGAGATGGGCGATCCGCGCGTCGGCATCATCACCTCGGGCTCCGCCTACGGATACTCCCGCGAGGCTTTCCCGCAGGCCAGCTATCTCAAGCTCGGTCTGACGTACCCGCTCCCGGCCAAGCTCATCGCCGAGTTCCGGGCGAAGGTCGAGGAGCTTTACGTGGTGGAAGAGCTGGACCCCTTCCTCGAAGAGAACATCAGGCTCATGGGCATCCAGATCGACGGAGGCAAGGAGCTGAACACGCTCCTCGGTGAGATCGAACCCGGCATTATCGCCCGCAACCTGGCTGCGGCCGGGGTACCCGGGGTCAACCCGGACCTGCTGGCCGCTCCCCGACCGGGGGTCGATGGTCTGCCCGGGCGTCCGCCCACGCTCTGCCCCGGCTGCTCTCATCGCGGCATATTCGTGGTGCTGAAGAAGCTGCGGGTCTTCGTGAGCGGCGACATCGGCTGTTACACGCTGGGCGCTCTCGAGCCGTTCAACTCGGTGCACTGCAGCACCTGCATGGGCGCCAGCATCAGCATGGCCCACGGCATGAGCAAGGTGATGGATCCCCCGGCGGAGGGGGTCGCGCCCGATCTGCGCAACAAGCCTGTCGGCATCATCGGCGACAGCACGTTCTTCCACTCCGGGGTCACTTCTCTCATGGACGTGGCCTACAACGGGGGCAAGACCCTCAACATAATCGTGGACAACAGCACCACGGCCATGACCGGCGGTCAGGAGAACCCGGGGACCGGCAAGACCCTCCTGGGCGAGCCCTCGGCCACTGTGGACATCCCCGCCCTGTGCAAAGCCCTCGGCATCAAGCGGGTGACCACCGTCGACCCCTACGACCTGGCCGAGGTCGAGCGGGTGCTGCGGGAGGAACTGGCGGCGGACGAGGCCTCGGTGGTCATCGCCAGGGCGCCGTGTATCCTCGAGTACAAGATCCGCCGCCCCATCTACCAGGTGGACGCCGAGCTCTGCATCGGCTGCAAGCGCTGCCTGCAGGCCGGCTGCATGGCCCTCAACCTGCTGGTCGACGCCGAAGACGAGCGCAAGGTGGAGATCAATCCCGACCAATGCAACGGGTGCGGGGTCTGCTCCCAACTGTGCAAGGAGGACGCCATCGTCCGGCCGGGGCCCGCTTCGAGCGGCGCCGCCGGACCGGATGCGTCGCCCAAAGGGAAGGGGGCCTGATGGCCGCCCGTCCGACCGTGAACCTGCTCCTCTCCGGCGTGGGTGGCCAGGGCGTGGTTCTGGCCAGCTACGTCCTCAGCCAGGTGGCTCTCGCCGAGGGCTACGACGTGAAGCAGAGCGAAGTCCACGGCATGAGCCAGCGGGGTGGCAGCGTCACTAGCCACTTCCGGTTCGGCGACAAGGTGTGGGAGCCCCTGGTGATCCAGGGCGTCGCCGATATCCTGCTGGCCTTCGAAGCTCTGGAGGCTCTGCGCTACGTCAACTGGCTCAAACCCCAGGGCCTGCTCATCTACAACAGCCTGCGCATCAACCCCAGCCCGGTTGCGGCCGGTCTGACCACCTATCCCGAGGATATCGACGCCCGCATCGCGGAAGCCCATCCGAACGTACGGCGCGTCAACGCGAATGATCTGGCCCAGGAAGCCGGGACGGTCAAGGCGGCCAACGTGGTCATGCTGGGAGCGGTATCGCCCGCCCTTCCTTTCGCCTCGGATACCTGGGAAGCGGTCATCCGCAGGGTGGTGCCCCCCAAGACCGTAGACGTGAACCTCGAAGCTTTCCGGCTCGGGATGGGTGCCGGAGCCGCCCAGCATCCAGTGTCTCTGCCCGCGCATCTGAACAGCGCCCGGCAGGCTGAGCAAGCGGGCGCATGCTGCCCGGAATCGAGGTCAGGGAGGTGGTGTTTCGGCCCGAGGCATTCATCCCGAGTTGAGCTCTTCTGTATCCGGGCGGCACTGCGACTCGGTACCCTGGAGCGCATACGCGCGGTCATAGCCTACGCCGTCCCCGGGTGGCCTTGATGGACGAGGGGTCGACGTGGTATGGGACACGCGGGTGCACGATGGCGTCGTCTGCGCTTTCGTCCGGGACAACTCAGGCAATCTGGTGGAGTTCGTGGAACGGGAGTTGCCACATACTGCAGGGGTTCCGTAGGGCAGTGACGAGAACCGGCAGAAATGGGTGACCGTGAAGGCCTTCGGCCAATGATGGCGTGAACCGGGACTACTTCCCCTTACAACAATATCTGATTCGTACTAGAACGACGCCCATATGCGAAATCTTGTATTCATCAAATGATATGGTAGTATCGTCAATGGCAATCTACTCCTGGGGCCGGAGGAGTGGCATGGCGGTTGCGAGGGGCGGCGCGGCTTGCTTGGCCTGTTCGCCGATCTCTGATCGACTGTTGCCGACTTTGGTCCCCGGAGAAGTGCCCGTGTCCGCCCGCTGGCGACTAGCGTCTCGGCCATGATAGTGTAAGGACCGCGTGAGCCGAGTCCCGCGGGGCGGCGGCCACGTCGACGAGGATCCGCGGGACATCGCGAGGGGGATGCATGAGCCAAGCGTTGGTCACAGGACTGAACGGACTCTCTTACGCGTTCATCCTGTTCCTGTTGGCGGCCGGCTTCTCCCTCACCTTCGGCGTCATGGGTGTCCTCAACCTTGCCCACGGCGCCTTATACATGTTCGGTGCCTACGTGGGGCTTCAAGTCATCGCCGTGGTGGATGCGTTCTGGCTGGCCGCAATCATCGCCGCCCTGTGTCTGGCCGTCATAGGTTTGGGCCTCTACTTCTTCTTCCTCAGGCATCTCTACAACAAGATACCCGAGCAGGCGGTGCTGACCATCGGCATCAGCTACATGGTGGCGAACGTCGTCCTATGGATCTGGGGCCCCAGGGCGCAGATCGGGATGACTCCGGAGTGGCTGCAGGGAACGATCTCGATCGGCGAATTGAGCTTCCCCATCTACCGCCTCTTCATCATGGGAGTCGGCCTCGTGATCCTGGGCCTTCTCTGGTGGATGCAGGACAAGACCCGCGCGGGAGCCATCATCCGAGCAGGCATGGATAACAAGGAGATGACGGTCAGCCTCGGCATCAACTACGGCCTGGTCAGTACTCTGGTGTTCTTGCTCGGGATGGCGCTGGCCGGACTGGCCGGTGTCATCGGCACGCCGGTCATAGGCGCGTACCCCTCGATGGGCGACAACCTGCTGCTCTTGACGCTCATCGTTGTCGTGGTCGGCGGCACCGGATACATCCAGGGCACCATGCTGGGGGCGCTTGTCATCGGTCTCGTGGATACGTTCGGCAAAGCGTACATCCCCGAGGCGGCCCTGTTCTTCTCCTACATCATCTTCTTGGCCGTTCTGCTGGTGAGGCCCAGCGGACTCATGGGTCGGAAGGTGTTCTGATGGCCGAGCCGGCGGGAGGGCCTCCTCAGGGCGAAGATCGGAGTGTCAAGGGCGCGGGGTCTGCCGCTGCTCGCCGGACTCCACGTCCGTTCATCGCGGTCACCCTGCCGATCCTCGTGATCGGTGTCATCGTCCTGGTGCTGCCGCTATTCATTCCCACGTTCGTGTCCAGCCTGGTCACGAAGATGATGATCTACGCCCTCTTCGGGTTGTCCCTGAACATAATCTGGGGCTATGCCGGTATCCCCAGCTTCGGCCACGCGGCCTTTTTCGGGGTGGGGGGCTACGCGACCGGGATCCTTATCCTGAAGGCCGGCATCGAGAGCTTCTGGCTCAACCTGCTGCTGGCCATCATCGCGACGGCGGTCATCGCCGCCATCCTCGGCGTTCCCGCGTTCCGGGTGTTCGGGGTGGGGGCAGGCGCCTCCAACCCGATCTACTTCCTGCTCGCCACGATCGCGTTCGGAGAGCTCCTGTCCAGGGGGGCCATCGCGCTGCGCCCGATCACCGGGGGATCCACCGGCTTGGCCGGGATCCCCGAACCCAACCTCGGCTTCGGCATCCAGATCGACTCCGGCAACTACTACTACATGGTGTTCGTCTTCTTGATCATCTGTGCCTACATCATGTATCGGATAGTGAACTCCCACTACGGCTATGCTCTCCGAGGCATACACGACAACGAGCGACGCATGCAGGCCCTGGGCTACAACACCTGGCTCTACAAGTACACGTCGTGGATCATCGCCGCCGTGTTCGGCGGTGTGGCCGGTGTCCTGTTCGCCTATTTCGGCTCCACTATGGTTCCGAACAGCCTGGCCATGATCACCAGCGACATCGCCTTCCTGCTCGTCATAATGGGGAGCACGACCGTCTTCTTCGGCCCGATCGTCGCGAGCGTCGTCTACGTGGGGATCGAGTACATCGCCAGCCTCTACCTGCCCGCACGTTGGCCTCTCATCTTCGGGGCCATGTTCGTGGTGACCATCATGGTCATCCCGGAAGGGCTGGGAGTCTGGATACTCAAGGGTTGGAGGAGGCTCATCCGTGGCACTTCTTGAGACCCAAGGGCTTTCGGTGTATTTCGGCGGGTTGGCCGCGGTCAAGGACGTGACCTTCGGCATCGAACCGGGCGAAAGGTTGGCGCTTATCGGTCCAAATGGGGCCGGCAAGACGACGCTGTTCAACCTTCTCACCGGCCAATTGAAACCCTCGGCAGGCAAGGTGTATTTCAAGGGGCAGGACATCACCAATGCCTCGGTATTCTCCCGCACGCACATGGGCATGGCCCGCTCGTTCCAGATCACCAGCCTCTTCCCCTACCAGACGGTCGAGGTCAACGCTCTGATCGGACTCCAGGGAGTCGAGAAGAGCAGGTACGGCGTCTTTCGGCATTTCTTGAAGGACAAGGCACTGCGGACCGCGGCTCAGGGGCTGCTCGAGTCCGTAGAGCTGTGGGATCTGAGAGACGAGACAGTCAGCTCGCTCGCTTACGGTCAGCAACGGAAGCTGGAGATGGCACTCAGCCTGGCCAGCGATCCGGAGCTGCTGATGCTGGACGAGCCAAGCTGCGGACTCACCACCACCGAAAGCGCGGACATCACCTCGCGCATACGCGATCTAGGCTCCAAGATCACCGTCCTCATGATCGCTCACGACATGGATCTCGTCTTCGGCGTGGCCGAGCGGGTGATGCTCCTGCACTACGGAGAGATCGCCTGCGAGGGTACCTGCGAGGAGATCCGCTCCAACCAGATGGTGAGAGACATCTACATGGGCTCCCGCAAATCCCTGACCCATAGCGAGTGAGCGATCGATGCTCGAGCTTCATGACATCCACACCTGGTATGGCGATAGCTACATACTCCAGGGTGTGACGCTGGAGGTGAAGGACGCGACCATCGTCGCCCTTCTCGGCAGGAACGGGATGGGTAAGACCACGACCATCCGCTCGATCATGGGGCTCACGCCGCCACGCATGGGAAGGATCGTGTTCAACGGCCAGGAGACCGTCGGGCTCAGTCCGCACAAGATCGCTCGGCTAGGCATCGGACTGGTTCCCCAGGGCAGGCTGATCTTCTCCTCACTCTCGGTGACCGAGAACCTGAAGATGGCGGCGCGGGTAGGTGACAAGAAGGATCCCTGGACTCTCGAGAAGGTCTTCTCCGTATTCCCCAAGCTGGAGGAAAGGCGCAAGAACAAGGGCAATCTCCTGAGCGGCGGCGAGCAGCAGATGCTCACGATCGCCCGAGCGCTCATGACCAATCCCGATCTCGTCCTGTTCGACGAGCCTTCCGAGGGCCTTGCCCCCGTGGTGGTCGAAGAGGTGTTCAGGGTCATCGAGAACCTCAAGGCGTCCGGGCAGTCCATCCTCTTGGTGGAGCAGGACTTCGGTATGGCCATGAGCGTAGCCGACTATGCCTATATAATGAGCAAAGGCACTATCGTCTACGAATCCACGCCGGACGAACTGATCAACAACGAGAGCGTCAAGAGCGCATATCTGGGCGTGGGCGAGTGAGGTGCGGATGGAGTAGATGTCAGGACGATGGGGCGATGAGGGAAGATCCACGAAGAAGGAGGGGTGAAAGGATGAACAAGAGACTTCTGATCCTACTATTGGTAGCGGTCCTCGCGGTCAGTGTGTTCGCCGTCGCCTGCGGCGAAGAAGAGGAGACCACCACTACGGCGCCGCCCAGCAGCGAGACCACGGCACCACCGAGCAGCGAGACTACGGCGCCGCCCAGCAGCGACACTACTGTGGCGCCGAGCGGAGAACCGGTCAAGATCGGGTTCAACGAAGGCTTCACCGGCTTCATGGCCTACGACTGCGAGCTGGCCGAGAGGGGCATCAAGACCGCCTTCGCCATGCTCGACAACCAGATCCTGGGCCGGCCGATCGAGTACTTCCCCGAAGACAACGGTTCCGACCCCGTTGTGGCGGTCGACAAGGCCCGCAAACAGGTGGAGAGCGACGGGATCAACGTCATGATCGGCCCGATCTTCTCGCCTTCCGCCAAGGCGGTGGCCGACTTCCTGGGCAAGTCTACCGGCATACCGCAGATGTCCATCGTGGGGCAGCCCACGGAGAACCTGGAAACGGCCAATGGGCTGGCTTTCATTCACACCGGCTTCTTCGACTCCCATGGCTACTACTTCGGCAAGTTCCTGGCGGAGAAGGGCTACAAGACGGCCAACGTCATCAACTACGATGACACTCCCGCTTACGCACTGACGGCCGGCCTTAAGAAGGCATTCGTCGACGAAGGTGGCGGAGAGGTGCTCAGCGAGAACTACGTGCCCCTGGACACGGTCGATTTCAGCGCCTATCTGTCGGCGATGAAGCCGGCCGACGTCACTGTTGTCTGGATCTTTGGCAACGGGGCCGTCCCCTTCGTGAAGCAGTACAACGACTACGGCCTGACCGCACCGCTGGCCCACACGATGTCCAACAACTTCAGCGACGCCCAGTTGGCGGATTTGGGCGATCTCTCGTTGGGCATGCTGGCCTGCGACTACTACGCCTATGCGGTGGACAACCCCCTGAACGCGGAGTTCGTCGCGGCGCACCGGGAACTCTACAACGGTGAGCCGCCCACCCCGCAGGGCTACGGGGCCTGGCAGGGCGTGATGATGTATGCCGAAGCCTTGAAGCTGACCAACGGCGACACCACTCCGGCGAAAGTGATCGAAGCCATGTCCGCCATGACCCTGGACACGCCCACCGGTAAGCTGGCGATGGTCCCCTACGAGGGGGCGTTCATCGGCACTCGCGACTTCTACATGCTAGAAGTGCAGAAGTTGGGCGATGTCTGGACCTGGGTGCCGGTCAAGACCTTCGAGAACGTCCTTCTGGGCACGCTCGACCAAGTAGTGAAATAGTGTTCGTGCCGTCCTAGAGCGATCAGGACGCGAGATTTCCGCGGGGGGCTTCACGCTCGGCGTGAAGCCCCCCGCTTCTCTTGAACCGGCTTTTCCTGGGGCGGCCGCCTCCATCCCGCCGATCGGCGCCCGCTGAGCGGCGCCGCGCTCAAGCCACACGCGAAATCACGCGTATATAGCGTGGTATAGTTATACCAACGTGACCGCACGTATCCCGCGCTGGAACGAACGACACAAGGGGCATCTCGTGAAGATCGACGACGTCAAGAAGGTGGCGATTTTTGGGGCCGGCACGATGGGACCCGGCTTGGCGCAGGTGTTCGCTACCGCCGGTTACGATGTGACTATGTACTCCCGCAAGGCCGAGACCCTCGACAAGGCCATGTCTGTGGCCAAAGCGAATCTCGCCACCTTCGTCGAGAGCGGGCTCCTCTCCGAGGACGCGGTCCCCGGGGTTCTCGACCGGATCACGATTACCCAGTCGGTGGAGGAAGCCGGCAAGGACGCGGACTTCGTCATCGAGAGCATCGCCGAGAAGATGGATGCCAAAAAGGCGCTCTACGAGGAACTGGACCGCATCTGCCCCGAGAGGACCATCTTAACCAGCAATACCTCATATCTGAACATCTACGAGGTCATGCCGGCCGGGCGGCTGCCTCAGACCGTCATCGCTCACTGGTTCGCGCCTCCGCACATCGTCCCCCTGGTCGAGGTCGTCAAGGGGCCGGAGACGAGTCAGGAGACGGTGGACTTCGTGGTGGAGCTGCTCCAGAAGGTGGAGAGGGTGCCCACGGTGCTGGAAAGGTTCGTCCCCGGGTTCTGTATAAACCGTTTTCTACGGATCATGGGCCGCGAGATCTTCTTCCTGCTGGATAACGGCTACATGACCGCCGACCAGCTCGATCTTGCCGTGAAGGCCAGTATCGTCCCCAGGGCGATGGTGTTGGGCTTCGTCCAGCGCTACGACTTCACCGGGATCGATCTCAGCTATGGCAACCTGCAGAACAAGGATTTCATCGAGCCCCCGATCGACAACAATCCGCGCAGTTTGGTGGAACTCATGGAACGGGGTGAGCTGGGGGTGAAGAGCGGCAAAGGCTTCTTCGACTACAGCGACCGTCCCCTCGAGCAGGTCTTGAGAGAACGGGATGCTGCGCTGATCAAGGTGTTCGAAGACGTGAAGGATCTGATCTACAAACGGGTATAGGAGTCACGGGAGTCACCATGAAGCTACCTGCAGGCAAAGTCATCATCACCGCCTCCCTCAACGGCGCGTTCGTCACCAAAGAGATGAACCCCAACGTCCCTGAGCAGCCGAACGAGATCGCCCAAGCCGCGCTGGACTGCTACAACGCCGGGGCCGCCATCGTGCACATCCATGCCCGCGATGAGAAAGGTCAACCCACCGGCACCAAAGAGAAGTTCGAAGAGATCATGGCTGCCGTCCGGGGCAAGTGCGGCGAGATTATCGTGCAGTTCTCCACCGGCGGAGGGGCGAACCTCACCATCGAGGAGCGCGTTCGTTGCCTCGACGCCAAACCGGAATCGGCCTCGCTCAACATGGGCACCCTCATGCGTCAGACCGGCGCCTACGCCGGCACTCCCTTCTCCAACCTCACCAAAGACATCGAGGCTTGGGCGGCCAAGATGAAGGAACTCGACATCAAGCCCGAGATGGAATGCTACTCGCAGAGCATGTACCGGGACGTGAACAATCTGATCAAAAAGGAACTGATCAAGCCTCCCTACTACGTGAACTTCGTGCTTGGGATGATGTACCAGGGCGCCATCGAAGCGTCTCCGGAGACGCTGGTGTCCATGTACCAGTTCCTGCCCGGGAACTGCTACTTCAACTGCACCGCCACCTCCGCGGCCCAACTCCCCGTCACGACGATGGCGATGATCATGGGCGGCTGCGTTCGGGTCGGACTCGAAGACAATATCTACTACTCGAAAGGGGCGCTGGCCACGAGCAATGCTCAATTGGTCGAGCGCTCGGCTCGGATCGCCCGGGAGCTGAACATCGAGCCCGCGACTCCCGATGAAGCCCGGGAGATCCTTGGTATCGTCAAGCGCTGACGGGCAGGGCCGGCAGGCAGGGCTGACAACAGAACGCCGTCAGGAAAGGATGGTTGCAGCAACCATGGACGATCTGTTCTCCTTGAAGGGTAAGAACGCCGTCATCGTGGGTGGAGCCGGAGGTATCGGCCGTGGACTGGCGGAAGGGTTCGTGCGCCACGGCGCTCAGGTGGCCATCGCCGACGTCAACCTGACCGGCTTGGAAGACGCGGTCGCGGAGATCGAAGCCGCGACCGGCCAGAAGGTCAAGGCCTATCCGGTCGACACCGGCCAGGAGAGCAAAGTCCAGGAACTCGTGGCGAAAACGGTGGGCGACATGGGGCGCGTCCACGTGCTCGTCAACGCCCAGGGCTTCAATATCAAGGCGCCGGCGACGGAGTTCCCCGTCGAAGACTGGGACAGGCTCTTCTCCGTGAACGTCCGTGGAGTCATGATCTGCTGCAAGCACTTCGCGGCGCACATGGTCGAGCAGGGGGGCGGCAAGATCATCAACCTCTCGTCGATCCGGGGAGCGCGGGCGGCGTTGGGCGGCAATCTCGCCTATTGCGCCAGCAAGGGTGCCGTGGACATGCTGACCAGGCAGCTGGCGGTCGAACTGGCGTCGAAGAAGGTGCTGGTCAACGCCATTGCGCCGATCATCACCATCACGCCCATGACTGAGGAACGGGTCAGGCGGGACGCGGACCGCTACGAGAAGATGCTGGTCAACGTCCCCCTGAACCGTATGGGCACCGTCGCCGATCTGGTGGGACCGGCGGTGTTCCTGGCCTCGGCCGCGTCCGACTTCGTAACGGGGACGATCCTGTATCCGGACGGCGGGACGATGGCTTTTGTGTGATCAGTGAGACTGCGATGAGACTGTGGCGGTTCGGGAGTAGTGAGAGCGGGAAGCGACTATGCCAAGACCACGCGTGATGTCCGAGCAACATGAGAAGACGGCGAGCGCCGGTGACGGTGCTTTCATCGTCCGGGCCCTGGCCAAAGGGCTCGCGGTGCTGGGGCTGTTCGACGCGGAGAACCGCGATTGGACCCTGGACGAGATCGCGGAGGGAGCCGGTCTTCCCAGGATGACCGCGTATCGCATGATCCGGACCATGGAAGCGGCGGGTTACCTGGTCCGGGACCCCGTGACCAGTCGCTACCATCTCGGCCCCGCTCTGTTGGCGACCACCTACATCTCAGAGACCTACTCGGAACTCGTCGCCATCGCGCGGCCCTACCTGCGCGACCTGGCTGCGGAGACGGGGGAGTCGGCCACCCTGGCAGTGGAGGTGGACGCAGTCGCGGTCAGCGTGGATACGGTGGACACCGCCCGTCCCTTCAGAAGAGAGGTGGCGCAAGGACGGATCATCGGCGATACGGCCAACGCGCACGGCAAGGTGTTCGCGGCCTTCAAGTCCGAGGCCGAAAAGGCGGAGATACTCGCCCTGCCGCGTGAACAGACGACGCCCCACACCATCACCGATCCGGCAGCGCTCGCCGCCGAACTGGAGCTCGTTATACGGGAGGGGATCGCCTTCGACCTCGAGGAGCGGAACATCGGCACGTGTGCCGTGGCCGCCCCCGTGCGCGACCAATTGGGCAAGGTGATCGCGTCCATATCGCTGGTCGTCCCCACGGGGCGCTTCGGTGACGAGGAGAGATTGCGCTTTGTACAGGCCACGAAGACCGCCGCCGCTTCTCTTTCTGCCTTTCTGGGCTACTCGAACCGAGAGGGCTAGCGGAAGAGAGAGCCGGCAGAGCCGCCAGAGACGACCCGGATGAGAAGACCGAAACGAGAGAAGCCCCGGGGCCGGCTAACGCCGGCCCCGGGGCTTCGTACTGCACGGACTGTCGTCGAGAAGTATCAGTCCCGCCGCTAGATCTCCTGCATCATGGTGGTGGGCACGAAACCGTACTCCTCGTTGCGGAAGACCTCTTCCTTCAGCTCTTCGTCCTTGGCCTTGTACACCTTGCAGAGCAGGCAGGTCAGGTCCGGTGAGCCGTACATGGGGTCTAGGTGGTCGTTGCTCGTCAGGACGTTCGGGTTGGAGATCCAGATGCCGTGGTAGCCCTCGGCCGGCTCCTCCGGGTAGAAGCAGTTGGCCGTGGCCATCAAGACGCCCTTCTTGATGCCGGGGAAGCAACGCAGCTTCTGCCTGATCCTTCCTCGGGGCGACTCGATCCAGACGATGTCGCCGTCCTCGACGCCGTAGAGCTCTGCCGTCTCCGGATGGAGCTGGCACGTCGGGAACTCCATGAAGCTGCGCAGCCACGGGATGTTGCGGTACTGCCCGAGGAAATAGAAGGGCTGGCGGTAGCCGCTGCTCATCACGATGGGGTATTCCTTGTACAGCTCGGGGGTCGAGACAGGGCTTTCCCCGGGCTCGCTATAGACCGGCAGGGGATCGTACCCAAGAGACTCCAGGTGATTCGAGTGGAACTCGAACTTACCCGAGGGGGTCGGGAAGCCGCCGCCCTCTCTCCAGTAGTCGGTCTTGTACTTGTAATAAACCTGATCGGGGCCCCAGCAGCCGCTCACGAGCTTCTCGCTGAAATCTTTCCACTTCAGTGGGCCGCCATCGGGGCTCTCTCCCCTCCTGAGCTCGTAGTCGAGCATATCTTCGACGTTGTCCCACCACTTGTCGGGAACGACCCGCCTGCCGATCTCGTTGAAGATCCAAGCGTCGGACATAGCCTCACCGGGCGGATCGACGACTTTGTTGTGAGCTTCGATCATGAAGCGTGGGTGCATGTCGTAGACGTCGTCCAACTCCAGCCAGTGGGCGGCCGGCAGCACGATGTCGGCCGCTTCGGCCATCGGGCCCATGAAGAGATCGGTGTGCGACATGAACTCGACCTTCTCGATGGCCGCGACAACCTCTTTGGTGTTGGCCATATGCACGATCTGCTGCCCGCCGACACTGAACCACACCTTGACGGGCGCTTCGCCGGCAAGGAGCTTCTTGACCATGGTGTCGGGGTTACACGTGCGGGTGGCGCCCATCTTGAACCTATCGCCACCGATGATCTTGGCCTTCATCTCGTCGGTGATCGGCAGCTCGAGGTTGAAGTCCTCGATGAGGCCGGTGTCCGGCAGCACCCAGCTGATCATGCTGCCTGGGCGCTCGATGTTGCCGGCGAGGCCCATGAGGCAGGTTATGGCCCGGAGGGTGTGGCCACAGTTGGCCTGCCGCTCGAGGGAGCTGCCTACCTGGATGCAGCCCGGCGTGTCGACGGCCCACATCCGGGCCGCTTCGACGACCTGCTCCTTAGGGATCCAGCAGGTGTCGGACACCTTCTCGGGCGTCCACTCCTTGACGCGCTCGCGCAGCTCGTCGACGCCGAACGTCCAGTTGTCGACGAACTCCTTGTCCCAGAGCTCCTCTTCGAAGATGACGTTCATCATGCCCATGGCCAGCGCGCAGTCCGTTCCCGGCCGGGGCTGGATCCAGAGGGAGGCGCGGGTCGCATATGCACTTGCCCGCGGGTCGATGATGATGAGGTTCTTGCAGTAGTCCACGGAGCGCATGAACCAGTAACCCATCTCGGAGTCGGCGCTGCTGATCTCGAGCTGCTTCGCCCACATGATCTGGGTCTTCGGGAACTCGCCGCCCCAGCCGTGGTAGTCGCAGTACAGGCGTCCATAGCCCGTCACGAGGGCGTAGAGGCCAAGGCGGGGGCTGTGGCATACGTAGCCCGGCGTGATGGCGTTGCCTGTGCTGAGGGAGCGCGCCAGCCGCATCGTGTAGCGGTTATACCCGCGCCCCGTCCCCTGGGAGATGGCAATGGTCTCCGGTCCGAAGTCCTTGATCGCCGCCTTCATCTTGTCTGCGATCGTGTCGAGGGCCTCATCCCACGAGATCCTCTGCCACTTACCGTGGCCTTTGGGTCCCACCTGCTTCATGGGGTACTTGAGGCGATAGGGGTTGTCGATGTGCTGGATGCTCGAGAGACCCTTGGAGCACATCGTGCCCCCGGTCAACGAGTCGGGATTGCCCTCGATGTGGATGACGACCCCGTCTTCCTTGGTCACTCTGACGCCGCAGCCACCATGGCAGCTCTTGCATGTGGAAAGTACGACTTCTCTTTTTGCCATCAGTGTCTCCTCAACACCAAGCTGGTGCTCTAGTAGGCGTGGCCTTTGGGTAGGAGGGGCCTGTAGATGCCGACCTTCAGTACGCCATACTTGAGGGAGAACGCCCCGATGGTATGGCAGATGATCGCGAAGATGAGCAGTCCTGTCGCGGCCTCTCCGGCGAAGTAGCTGACGATCGATATCACGAGCGGAACGATAATACCCAGCCCAACGATGCCCAGCCAGAACACCCAGGCCAGTTTTCCACGGATGAGCTCTTTCACCGACAACTCGGCTGTGACCGACTGATAGTTCGCGTTCACCAGATAGGACAAGATCAGCAGGGCGTTTATGATCAGCATGATCCGGGTGACCGACTCTGCCGGTCCGATCACGTCTTCGCCGGTAACCAGGCCGACGCCCATGATCAAGGCCAAGCCGTCCGCGATGCCCATGAAGAGGAACACGATGGGCAGTAGCCCAGTGTTCCAGAAGGGGACGCTCTTGCAGTAGCTCATGGCGAATCCGCAGTAGACCCCGGTGAGGACCACGAAGATGCCGGCCAGGGCCATGAAGACCCAGTTGGCGAAGTGGACGGCGTCGTAGGCCGAGCCGGAGACCACATCGTAAGCAAGCAGGTACAGCAGCACCAGCTGAATGGCTCCCAAGGCCACAAAGATCACGGTGAAGACTATTCCCCGGGCAAACCACGAAGTCTTCCACGCCTTGCTGAAGGGCGGGAAGGTCTTCCAGAAGCGCAGAGGCTTGCCGAGGTAGGCAAAATGCAGGGGCAGCTTGAAGAACACGATCATGATCCAGCCGAAAAGCGCTCCCCACCAGGCGGTCTTGGGAGCGGTCTCGGTGAAGAATAGCGACACCAGATAGAGACCGGAACCGAGAGCCGAGAAGACCTCCGCGATCCAGACGAGTATTCCCTTGCCGTCGATCCATTCGGTCTGAGCCATGGGTTTGATCATCCACTCATGGGGGACCATCCATTGACGGGCGGTTCTTGCGTTCATGTGGCCACTCCCCTACCTAGTCCGCGTTCTTCTTGGCGAGTTTTTCCTTGGACGGAGCGTAGACGGTGCTCAAGTGCTGGATGTGGCTGCCAGTTTGAGCCTCGATAGGCGCCTTGTTTGAAGGAGCGCCCCCGAGCTTGTAGTCGATGTAGTAAACGGACGGCTCGGTCCCGTACTCCGCGTGCAGAACGAATCCGGCCTTGTCCCGGATCAGCTTGGAAACGTTGCTGTTGGGATCCTCCAGGTCGCCAAAGGTGAGAGCGCCCGCCTGGCAGATGTTCACGCAGGCCGGCGTGGCGGCCCGGTCGACACCGGGCACCAGGCCTTTTTCAAGACCGGCGTCGATCCGCTCGGCACAGAAGTTGCACTTCTGCGTCGTCCCGACCTGGTGCGGATAGAGCTCTTTCCCTTTCTTCTCGAAACCGGTCTGATCGTGCTCGGGGAAGTAGTTCGGGTTCCTCTTTCTGGAAAGGTACGTGCGGTTCTGATAGGGGCAGGCGATAACGCAGTAACGGCAGCCAAAGCACTTGTCGGAATCGATCGCGACGATACCGTCCTCGCGCTTGTGGGATGCCTCAGTGGGGCAGGCATCCACGCACGGCGCCTCCTTGCACTGATTGCATCGGACCGGATAGGTGGTGACGTCGACAGTGATGCCGTCGTCCACTTCGAGGGCGATGAGCCTCGGCCAGGTCACCCGAAGCGGTAGGAAGTGCTCGATCCTGCACGCGACCACGCACGCGTGGCAGCGGATGCACTTCGCGAGGTTGATCACCATTCCATATCTCGCCATCGGCCCCTCCTATGTCCCGTTAGGCTTTCGTGTGCAGTTGCCCGCCCCGAGACCGCGCTCAAGGGGGGTTTCCCAGTGCGCTTATGGATCGAACCACACTGATTGTAGCACAGACAATGATATCGACATAATGCACAACGTTAAATACAATACCGTTTGTAGACGTGTGTGCTCCCCGGGTGCGGCGGGCGCCACAGGGACCCCTGCGCCCGCTCAAGAGGTTTGCGCGGCGCCCGCGGAGCAGTTAGGATGAGGGCGTGGGACGCGCTCGTGGGACGAAAGTGGGCTCGATGTCCGAGATGGGAGGTACTCTCCAATGGCATACGGTTACGCGGGAAAACTGCTCTTTGTCGACCTGACCGCCGGTACCATCCGCGAAGAAACGCCCGAAGAAGGTTTCTATCGCGAATGGATCGGAGGGACCGGCCTGGGGGCCAGGGTCATGATGGAGCGCACCAAGCCGGGTATCGATCCCCTGGGCCCCGAGAACATGCTGGCCTTCACGACGGGACCGCTCACCGCGACGGGCGTCTACGGCGGGGGCAGGTATACCGTCACCGCCAAGTCACCATTGACAGGGGCCTGGGCCGACTCCAACTCCGGCGGATACTTCGGGCCGGAATTGAAGAACGCCGGCTACGATGGGGTCTTTTTCACGGGCGCCGCCGAGCGCCCTGCCTGCTTGGTCATCGATGCCGGGCGGGCGCGGCTGATCGAGGCCGCGCAGCTCTGGGGGAAAGACACCTATGAGACCGACGACGCGCTGCAGGCCGAGCTGGGAGATCCGGGGAGCTGGAGGATCGCCTGCATCGGTCCGTCGGGCGAGCAGTGTTCCCTGCTGGCCGGGATCGTCAACGAGAAGGGCAGGATAGCCGCCCGCTCCGGCGTGGGGGCGGTCATGGGCTCGAAGAAGCTGAAGGCGATCGCGGTCCGAGCCGCCAAGGGCGCCCGCATCGGCGTGGCCGACAAGGCCGGGCTCAAAGCCGCACAGAAGGAGTACGCTGAGGTCCTCAAGAGCCATCCCTTTCACTCCGGGCTCACCGCTGCCGGTACGGGTGGAAGCACGAGCTTCCTGCTCTCCATCGGAGACTCCCCGGTGGACAACTGGACACGTACGGGCAGCGACGCCCTGCCCGGATGCAGCAGTCTCGACGGCCCCAAAATGGACGTCTACAAACTGAAGGCCTACGGTTGTAGCACCTGTCCCGTCCGCTGCGGCGCGCTGGTACGGATCGACGAAGGCCCGTTCGCCAGCCAGGACGAGCTTCACCGGCCCGAATACGAGACGCTGGCCGCTCTCGGGGTCAACTGCCGCAACGACAATGTGCAGGCTGTCATACGTGCGAACGAGATCTGCAATCGCTACGGTCTCGACACCATGGGCGTGGGCAATAGCATCTCGTTCGCGATGGAGTGCTACGAGAACGGTCTCATCGGCTCGAGCGATACGGGGGGTTTGGAGCTCACTTGGGGGCACGCGGAGGCCCTCGTCGCTCTCACCGAGCTGATCGCAAGGCGGGAGGGTCTTGGCGCAGCCTTGGCCGACGGCTCCAAGGTGGCGTCCCAGCAGATAGGCCGGGGCAGTGAGGAGTACGCCATGCACGTGGCCGGCCGAGCGGTTCCCTATCACGACCCTCGCATGGCGCCCAGCAGCGGCACCTTCTATATCGGTGATGCCCAGCCGGCCCAACATCTGGGACCCCAAAGCATGGCGTTGCTCGAGCAAGGGGCGCCTCTGGGGCCCGACCCCCTGCTGCAACCGGGCGATTCGGGCGAGCTCTATGGTGACTACGACAAGAAGGGCGACATCTACGCCCGCGGAGCGGCCTGTATCCAGCTGCTGAGCTCGGCCGGACTCTGTGCGCTGTATGCTCATTTCTACACTCCCCCGTTGGTCGAGCTCTTGCGGCCGGTCACCGGTTGGGACATCGACTGGAGCGAGGGGCTGAAGACGGGAAGGCGGATCCTCACTCTGCGGCAGGCGTTCAACCACCGCGAGGGGCTCACTCCGGACGAGTTCCGGCTGCCTAAGAGATTCGAGGCGCCGTTGAGCGTCGGACCCGCCGCGGGACATGCGATCCCCTTCGCCCACTTGAGGGACAAGTACTTCGAGACCATGGGCTGGGATCCGCGGACGGGCAGTCCCCTGCCGGAGACGCTCTCCGATCTGGGTATAGACCCTTCGCTGGTGGTTTGAGGAAGTTGTTCTCTTTAGTTACGAGTACCCCTGCGGTGACCGGAAAGGATTAAGAAGCCATGATCTCTGAAGCCGAACTGAAAGAGCTTTCGTTCCCCGATGCTCCCCAGATGGTCTGTGAGGTCCCTGGGCCCCGAGTGATGGCGCTCATGGCCGAATCGGCCAAATATGAAGCCTTCACCCGAGGGGGCGGGGGATTCCCGGTCATCTTGGAGCACGGCAAGGGAGCCACGGTCAAAGACGCCGACGGCAACCTCTACATCGACATGGCGGCCGGCGTGGCCGTGAACGCGGTGGGGCGGGGCCACCCCAAGATACTGGAAGCCATCCAGCGCCAGTCGGGCGTCATCATGCACACCACCGACATCACCAACCCCAAGAGGATCGAACTTGCGAAGAAGGTCTCCGGAGTCATGCCCCCCGGGCTGCGGGGCAACTGCCACACCTCCTTCTTCCAGGCCGGTTCCGATGCGGTAGAGACGGCCATCAAGTTCTCCCGGCGTCACACCGGCCGCACCCAGATCATCGCCTTCCAGGGCGCCTACCACGGCGTGTGGTGCGGCACCTCGGCTCTCACCACCGGGTACAACTACCGGCACGGCTGGGGCCCTCTGATCGCCGGGGTCCAGCACCTACCGTACGCCTACTGCTACCGCTGCCCCTTCAACATGACCTATCCGGCCTGCGATGTGCAGTGCGCTCAGTACGTGGACTACGTCTTGAACACGCCCTATACGGCCGCCGATGACGTCGCCGCCGTCATCATCGAATCCGAGCAGGGCGAGGGGGGCTACGTGGCCCCGCCGCCCGAGTTCTTCCAGATCATAAAGGCAGCCTGCGAGAAATACGGCTGCCTCTATGTGGCCGACGAGGTGCAGTCCGGGGCCGGCCGCACCGGCAAGATGTGGTGCATCGAGCACGCGGGTGTGGAGCCGGACATGCTCACCTGGGGCAAGGGCATGGGTGGGGACATACCCATGGCCGGGATCACCTACCGGGCCGATATCGAAAAGAGTCTGTCCGAAGGCTCGCAGCCCAGCACCTTCGCCGGCAACGCTCTGGGGTGTGAGGTCTGCATGACCAACATCGACCTTATCACCGACCCGGAGATGGATCTCATGGGCCGGGCGGCCACGCTTGGGGAGGAGATCCGGGGACTGTTCACCGAGGCCATGAAGTCGGTCACGGCCATCGGCGACGTACGCGGAAGAGGTCTCATGATCGGGGTCGAGATCGTGGCTGACCAGAAGACCAAGGAGCCTCCGGCACCCGCCAAGGTGGGCGAGCTGGCCATGAAGCTCCTCAACCGCGGGATCCTGATAACGCCGTGCGGCCGCTACGGCAACGTGTTCCGCTTCATGCCGCCACTCACCATTCCCCGAGACTACGCCCTCAAGGCCACCGACGTCATGATCGACGTCCTCAAGGAGTGGTAGCAGGCTGTGGGGCTCTTCGTCTAGCTGCGCACAATACTGAAGCGAAGCAGTCTTCGTGCGGAGTCGGCCGCCGAGATCCGCTACCAGGAAGGGAGCGAATGTGTCCCTGAAGTACAAGGTGTTCTTGCATAGCTACCTCGGCTTCAACAGCAACTCCACCTTGTTCTACGGGGAGAAGGATGCAGTTCTGATCGATGCCTCTCAACTCCTGAGCGACACCCACAAGATGGTCGCCCAGATGATCCCCATGAGGAAGAACCTGACCCACATCTACGTCTCGCACTTCCACCCGGACCATCATTTCGGGCTGGGCGTGCTGCAGAGCGCCTTCCCGCAGGCGAAGATCGTGGCCCTGCCGAGTGTCGTCAAGGACGTGGTCTTCACCTCCAGCGACAAAGTCGACATGTGGGCCATCGATCGCTTTGGCCCCGACATCCCCACCAAGACCACGATCCCCATGCCGCTCCACGAGCCTCGTCTCGAGCTGGAAGGCCAGGAGCTGCTTTTCTCGGACGACTGGGAGGGAGATAGCATCAACAACTCCGTGGTCTGGGTCCCCTCGATCGGGGTTGCCTGCGCGACGGACGTGGCCTTTCACGACTGCAACCTGTGGCCCATCGAGAGCAACGTCGAGCGGCGGGTGAGATGGAGGAGCTCGATCAGCAAGCTCATGGACTTCGGCCCCCGGATCGTCATCCCCGGCCACCACGACGAGGCCAAGTTGCGGATCCTCGAGGAGGTCCAGGAGGACTCCTCCCGCACGTACACCGATTGCGTCGATTGGTCGCTTCGATACCTGGACGTCTATGACGAGGTGTACAGCACCGCTACGAACGGCGCTGAGCTGGTCGAAGGCATGAACAAGTACTACGGGGACGTGAAAGCCGAGGACTTCGCCCTCCACTGGCAGGCGAGACTGCTCTTCCCGCGTAGCTGCCCCGACTGGTTCACTCCGCTGCCGGGAGAACCCGGGAAGATCTTTCTGAATCCCAGCGGCGGGTTCGACGGCGATCCACCCAAGGAATAGGCTCCGTCGTTCTGTTCGGGAGGGAGATGGACCGCACGCACTTCCCACGAGAAGGGGGGCAAAGAGATGCAGTTGGAAGGTAGGGTGGCACTCATCACCGGGGGCGGCACGGGCATCGGCGCAGCGGTCGCCGAGCGCTTCGTGGCGGAGGGTGCACGAGTATGCATCACCGGCCGGCGCCGGGAGATGCTGGAGAAGGTGGCAGAGTCGTTGCCCCCCGGAAGCGTCACCGTGTTCGCCGGCGACGTCAGCGAGGACGGGGCTGCGGAGCGCATGGTCGACGCGGCTCTCGGCATCGGCGGCCGGCTCGATATCCTGGTCAACAACGCGGCGATCGAGCACAACGCGAACATCGTCGAGATGGACCCGGCGGTCTGGCGGCAGACGCTCGAGGTCAACCTCACCGGGCCGTTCCTCATGATGAAAGCAGCCATCCCGAGAATGATCGACGGGGGTGAAGGCTCGATAATCAATGTGTCCTCCCTGGCCGGAGTGGTGGCCGTACCCGGCGCGCCGGCCTACTGCGCCACGAAGGCTGGGATAATCCATCTCACCAAGCAGGTGGCGCTTGACTATGGCAAGCACAACGTGCGCTGCAACGTCATCTGCCCGGGTCCCATACGGACCGGCATGCTCGAGATGAATTTCAAGCCCTTGGCGGAGCTCCTGAAGACCGACATGGACGGAGTGTTCGAAAAGGTGCGCGAGAACGTGCCCTTGCGCCGCATCGCCAACCCGGCCGACCTCGCCGGCGTGTTTGTCTTCCTGGCGAGTGACGATTCGCGCTTCATGACCGGCTCGACGGTGCTTGCCGACGGCGGCGTGCATTTCGTCGACGCGTTCGCCGCGGGGGTGGGCCATTACGGGGCGACCTGGGGGTAGAGGTTGGGGGTCATGTGGGTCCTCTTCCAGCTGCGCACAAAGGCCTGTGCGACTCTTCCAGAGAACCCACATGACCTCCCCAGACTGAAAGATGAGGAGCAGGGCCCGGCGCCAAGACGCGACGCGCGCAAGTCACGCACGTGCAGGGTCCCGGGGATCTGACGTGGCGCGGTTCATGGCCCTTTGAAGGAAGAATCGCACCCGCGCTGCTGGGACAAAGGGCCATGACCGAAGCTTGTGCGACCCTTCCGGGGAACCCGTTCGGCCCCTCTTCTTGATGGCAGGCGGGCTGAAGAGCCTCAGAGGACCACGCCGGTCCATTTCCGGCCGTAGACTACGCGCTGGTTTCTTCTTTGAGAAACGCGCGAACACGGTCGCGGTCCTCGTTCTCCTTGTCACCCTTGAAGTAGATCTCGACCAGAACAACTCGGTCTCGCGCGGCTTCATATCCATAGATCACCCTCATGCCGCTCTTGCTACCGGTGCCCTTGAGTGCCCTGCAGGCCATGCGAACTACCTTGAACACCACGATCTCTTCCGAGATTTGGACGCCGGCCATTCTTTCAATATGCCCAGCGTCGACGCCCAAGTGATGAAACGGATGAAGACCACTCTTGATAAGAGTCCCTAGGTCCTCGTCAAGGGAGCGATACTTCTTCTTTAGAGCCTTCAGGTCGCGGTTGAACTCGGGGCGCCGCTCGATGATGCCGAAGGGGGAATCAGCCAAGATCACGCCTTACGGAGTACTCCGGGGTCCGATAGAACACGCTCTCGTAGTCCAGAACCTCACCCTCATCGGCAACGAGCCACGGCACGTCTCTGTGTGAGTATTCCGCAATCTTGGAGGCGTTCATGTCGGAGAGTCGGCAGATGACTTCATCAATGGTCTGGATTTCCCGGCCGTTGAGAACAGATAGGTCCGGTTCGCGGAGAGCCATGTATCGCTTCTGTCTCATGCCGTAGTACTCAGACCCGTAAGCCTGCAGATCGTTCTCAGCCACCATCGTTCGAGCTATGTCCTGGAACTCAACCGGGAGAGGTCCGAATTCCCTCTTTAACATACGTAGCCCCGACCAGCTGCTCCTCATACCGCTCGTAGTAATCGAAGTCGATGAAATAGAGGAGCTTGTAGAGAACGGTCTCTCCCACATTGGGCTTCCCGCCGACACGGGTCAACAAGTAAAGGAGGGTCTCCTTGAACTTCTGAACGTTTTTCTGCGGAACGCTAATGCGGAGCCCGGCATCCCTCTTCAAAGGGGCGGCGCGTTGCTCGAGAACCACCTGCGGCCGTCTTGTGGGATCCACTAGGTAGTCAGCCGGGATTCCAAGAGCACAGGAAAACCTCTGCAACTCGTCTGCAGTCACCTTACGTCTTCCGGCTTCGATCTGGCCAATCGCCACTCGCGACAGACCGACCAGCCGACCCAGGTCTTCCTGTGTCATTTCGAGCTCTGTGCGAACCTTACCTATCTGTTCGCCGAGCCGACGATCAAACTCCGTTCCTCTGCTCATGGAGCCTCCCTTTCGAGAGACACTCTAGACGATGTCATCAATATCTGTCAATCATAAGAAAGAAAAGCCTTCATCATCCCAGCCGCGACTCATCGGCGTCGGCAAGTTCCCGTGCACCCCAGCTACTCGGACAACACCAACGCCGCTACCCGGCAAGCAGCTGCAAACGCCGGCTCGACCTCCTGACGGTGGTCGCGGAGTCCGAGGAGGGAGATGGGCGAAAAGATGGCCCCCCGCCGCTTCTCGCGGCGGGGGGCCGATCGTCTCCGGTACTTCGCCTGACCCCGGGGCTGCTTGGAGCCCTGACGGGCGCAGTTACTTGGTCAGAGCGATGTCTCCGAGGTTGACGTCCTTCTCCGTGCTGATCTCATCGAAGGTCTTGGCGGCGAAGCCCTTGGCCGAGATGGTCAGCTTGTAGGTGCCGTCGGCCAGTCCCTTGAACCAGAAATCGCCGAAGGCGTCGGTGGTGGCGGTAAGCGTCGCGCCTTTGTCCGGTCCGGTCAGGGTACAGGTCGCTCCGATGACCACTTCTTTGTCGACCGGATCGTAGACCGTGCCCGCGACGAACTTCTTGGGGATGTTCAGGTAGTAGACCCGGGGTTTGGCCCCGAGCTCGGGCTTCAATACCTCAGCCTTGGCGATGTCGGCGGCGAATTCGCTCTCCTCACCGAATTTGATGGCCAGAGTGGGGCACGCGTCGGCGCACCTGGGGATCTTCCACTCGCCGCCATCGAGCAGGTGGGCGCAGCCGGTGCATTTCTGCGCGAGGTTCAGGTCGTCGTTGAAGTAGATGGCGTCGTAAGGACAGGCATCGACGCATAGCCTACAACCCGTACACTTCACCGAGTCGATGATGACCAGCCCGTCTTCTCTCTTGTAGATGGCGCCCTCGATGGGGCAGGGCGGGATGCACGGAGGCTCATCGCAGTGCATGCAGGGGTTCGGGACATAGTGCATTTCGACCTTCGGCACGGTCCCTCTGATGTGTTCGTCCAGCCTCATCCAGAATTGCCCGGTATCCGGCTGGGGCTTGGCGATCGGCGACCAGTCATTGCCGACGTGCTCGTCTTTGCAGACGAACTGGCAGGCGTAGCAACCTACGCAGAGACCAACGTCAATAACGAATACCTTCATCTAGTCCCTGCCTCCTTCGATCCAGGCGTCGAAGCGCAGTCCGGCGCCTTGGTCGTATTCCCTGGCGAAAGCTTCGGGGTGATCCCTACGCCATGCTTCCCATTCCTCGTTCTTGACCTTCTGCACGTCGACCAGGTAACCACTCGTGGCCTGGCCGCACGCGTTCTTGGAAGTGAGCCCGTTCGGGGCGATCGTGTTGATGGCCCCACCCCGGTCGACCTTGCCGGGAACCAGGGGATCGTGGCGAGCACCGTGGTCGACGTAGACGACACCGGGCTTGATCCTTTCCCAGACGCGGGCGCCGACAAGCACGATGCCCCGCTCGTTGAAGACCTTGACGACGTCACCGTCCTTGATGCCGCGCTCGGCGGCGTCGAGCGGGTTGATCCAGATGGGTTCGTACCGGTAGCCGTCGAACCCAAGCACTTTGCCGGTGGGTGTCTCGCGGGCCCAGCTGATGTCGTCACCCTGGGCGTGCGTGCGCCAGCGCGGGTGGTTGGAGATGATGAGCAGCGGAAACATGTCGGCCCGCTCACTGGACAGGGCCTCGTCGTGAGTGACGCCCTTCTCGATCCACTTCGGGAACGGCGGCCGTTCCTTGTCGTCGGGGAAGTGCTGCGCCAGGCGCTCGGAGTAGAACTCCAGGAGGCCGCTGGGGGTCTTGAGCGGGTTGGTCTTCGGGTCTTCGTAGAACAAGCGGAAGCCGGGCGGGTCCTTCTCCCAATCATGAGCGGTGGCATAGACGTAGGTCTTCTTCTCGTAGAAGTCCTCCCAGGTGGTGAGCTTGTCCATCTTCATGGCGTCGAAGACGACCTTCTGGAGGTCCTTGGTCGTCATGCCGCCGGTGAACTCCTCGCCCTTGCCCAGCTTCTCGGCGATCGCGGCCACGATCTCGTAGTCGCTCTTCGACTCGCCGACCGGGAGGACCGACTGCTCCTGGATGGAGACGCTGGCGAAGTGCGGTCCCTGCCGGACCGTGGTGACGATGTCCTCGACCTCGAGCGTGGTGTTGGCCGGCAGGATGATGTCGGCATAGAGGCAGTCGTTCTCGAGCCAGGGATGCTGAGCGACCACGCACTCGATGCTCGCGTCCTTCATGGCCTCGATGGTCCAGTTGCCGTGGTTCCAGCAGGTGATGCGGCACGGCGTGTCGGTCCAGATCATGTGGATCGGGACGCCGCCCTTTTCCTTCGCTATCGGATACGTGTACCGGTCGAATTGCTCCTCGGTCTGGCACTCCTGGCCGCCGCTCCCGTAGAAGACCAGCGGCGCCTTGAGGATGGCGTCCTGGATGAGGGTCTTGGGGATGAGTTGCGGGCCCCAGGCATGGACCGTGGTCCAGCACGGCTTGGTGAGGCGCTCGGGCAGTTCGGGGTTGAAGAAGCGGACGCTTCCCAGCCCTTCCGCCCTGGGCATGCCGAAGTACGTCATCTGGCACTGGTGAACGCCGGGCCCACCGAGCCCCTGCATGCCCAGGAGGACGCATTCCAGCCGGCCGGGCTCATGCGAGTAGGGGCCCCGGAAGGCTGAGCCGCCGAAGTAGTGGATGATGGAAGTGGTGTTCTTGGCGAACTCGCGCGCCAACGCTTTGATGGTCCATTCCGGCACGCCGCACTTGGGGGCGGCCCACTCGGGAGTCTTGGCTATGCCCTCCTCGTCGTTGCCGAGGACGTATTCGGCGACCTTGTCCATGCCGACCGCGTGGGTCTTGACGTACTCTTTGTCCCAGGTGCCCTCGGTGAGCCACACATAGATGATGGCCAACTGGAGAGCGGCGTCGGTATTGGGGAGCACCGGGATCCACTTGTCGGCGTGGACGGCAGCGGCGTAGTTGAGGTCGGGGCAGATATACACCTGCTTGATGCCGGCGCGGGTCCAGAACTGCGAGATGCGGCTGGCGTACTGCCCCGTGAACCCCCAGGGTGTGGTCTCCTCGTCGCAGCCCCACTTGAGCACCAGGTCGCAGTTCTCCGAGATGTCTTTGATGAGGTTGGCTGCGGGCGACATCATGCCCTGGAAGCCCTGGCCCCACACGTGCTTGGCCCCCCAGTACCAACCTTCCCAGCTATCCGGGTTGCGGACCTGCTGGGTGAAGCCGCCCATCATGTCGAGTAGTCGGGCCTGGTGACCGTGCGGCGTGTGGATGGTCTTGTTCTCGCCGTGTCCGTCGCCCTGAGCCAGTACGGCGAGCGGACCGTACTCCTTGTGTATCCGTCTGATCTCCGCGGCGATGATATCGGTGGCCTCGTCCCAGGAGATCCTCTTGTACTTGCTCTTGCCCCGGTTCTGAGGGTTCCTTTCCCCGTCGGGGTCCCAGTCGACCCGCTTCATGGGGAACTTGACGCGATTCGGGGAGAAGGTCCTCTTCTTGTAGGCGAGCGAGAAGGGAGCCGGCAGGGCCTTCGGCAGCGGGCTCAGCGTCTCGCCATTGCGCTCGATGGTCCACGGGTTCAGCTTGTCGAAGTCGTGCTTCCAGTCGTACTTGTACGGTCTGATCCTGACGGCCTTGCCGTCTTTCACGTCGACGAAACACTCGCCGCCGCCGCCGAGCAGACCGCCCATGGCCAAGTTCTTGATCGTTATCTTGTCGACGCTTACATCAACCTTCTTGCGCTCCTCGTCCGTCATCGCAATCGTCGTCCTTTCGCTTTTCCGTGGTTGACGTGCTCGGAATCTTTCTAGTACGAGGGGAATCCCATCCCTCTTACTACCGTAACCACCGGGAATAATCAAGGGGCTGGGCCTGGCACCAGGCGCGGGGAACGCCGGCCCGAAGAAGGCCTGTTGGGATGGCGTCCGCTCATCCGTGCCGGCAGACTCGGATTCCAGCCCAGATAGGCTGAGAACGAGGCGGCTGTGGCTCTCACCGCCTCGGCGCACAGCGCGCTCTCGGCCGCGCCGAAGCGTCCCGCCGGGACCACGACCGAGATGGCGGCTATCACCGTTCCCAACTGATCGCGCACCGGGGCACCCACCGCACAGATGCCGGGATAGAGCCCTTCGAGGTCGAAGGCCACGTTGTTCTTCGCTATCTGGTCCAGTTCCAGCGCGAGCTCGCGTGCATCGGTGATGGTGTGGGGGGTCCGCTGGGGACGGGGCTGGGACAGGATCGCGTCCCTTTCCTCCGGCGGCTTGAAGGCGGTGAAGATCTTGCCGTGGACCGACGCGATGTCGCCGAGGATCCGTCCGGGCGCCGTCTTACGCTTGAAGGGGCGGGTCGTATTGATGATGTCGACGCACACCGGGAACCCGTCGGCCTCGACAGCCAGGGTGACCGACTCCCCCGTTTCCTGCACGAGCGACTCGAGGAACGGCCGAGCCGAATCCACAAACTCCGAGTGGTCATCCGAGACGTAGGTGATCGCCAGCGTCGCCGGGCCGAGACGGTAGCGATTGGTCGTAAGGTCGCGGACAAGAAAGGCCATGGATTCGAGCGTCCGCACCATGCGATAGACGGTCATGCGCACGAGGCCGGTCTGCTCGGCCATCTCGTCGATGGTCCACTCGCGGTGGTCCACGTCGAAAAGGCAGAGGATGGAGAGTCCTCTGGCCAGCGCCCGGACCTGGAACGGGTCGGTCTCATGCAGTCCTGTGGTCGCGCCCATGTATCTCCTGTAGATCAGAACCGACCTGCAAGGCAGGCGTGCATCTTGCAAATGGACCGTGCCTACTCTACGATATTAGCAGTAATGCTCGATAATATCGAGATATCGTTTTGTCCCTCGGACTGCCGACCATCTCTGATCTCAGGGGAGCTGATGATTGATGGCTGAAAAGGTTTTCGCGAACTGTACCAACAGCGGGCCCGTCTCTGTGTATGTCAAGGACGGGAAGATCACGAGGGTCCGTCCCCTGGTGGTGGACGAGAAGGACATGAAGCCCTGGGTGATCGAGGCCGGCGGGAAGAGTTACTCTCCCCCGAAGAAGGTCACCCTCTCGCCTTACATCCATGCCGAGCGGCGGCGCATCTACTCCGACGAGCGGATCAAATACCCCATGAAGCGGGTCGACTTCGATCCGAACGGCGAGCGCAATCCCCAGAACCGCGGCAAGTCCCGCTACGAGCGTATCTCCTGGGACGAGGCTGCGACTCTGGTGGCGACTGAGCTCAAGCGGGTGAAAGACACCTATGGCGGGTCGGCCATCAGTGGCATGACCTCGTCGCATCACAACTGGGGCATCGTCGGCTACAAGATGGGGCCGTTCGCCCGCTTCCTCAACATGATGGAAGGCACTCCGGTGCTGGACAACCCCGATAGCTGGGAGGGGTGGCATTGGGGAGCGACGCACAGCTACGGCTTCTTCTGGCGGCTGGGCATGCCCGAGCCGTACGACATGCTGGGCGACGCCCTGCAGAACGCGGAGATGATCGTCTATTGGTCCAACGACCCTGACAGCACCCGGGGTACGTACTCCGGCCAGGACTCGGCTCTCTGGCGGCAGTGGCTCAAGGAGAAGGGCGTCAAGATGGTCTTCATCGACCCCTTCTACAACTACACCAACGCCGTCATGGGCGGCAAGTGGATCACCCCTCGCCTGGGCACCGACACCGCTGTGGCCATGGCCATCGCCTTCGTCTGGATCACCGAGGATACCTACAACAAGGACTACATCCAGAACCGCACCATCGGTTTCGACGAGTTCAAGAAGTACGTCCTCGGCGAGATCGACGGGCAGCCCAAGACCCCGGAATGGGCCGCGGAGGAGTCGGGCGTCGATGCCCGCGTGATCCGCACCCTGGCCCGCGAATGGGCCGCCAAGCGCACGGTCTTGTCGGGCGGTTCCCGTGGGGGGGAAGGCGGCGCCTGCCGGACGGCCTACGGCACCGAGTGGGCTCGTATGATGGTGCTGTTGCAGGCCATGCAGGGACTGGGCGCTCCGGGCCGTAGCATCTGGGGTACGACCATGGGGGCGCCTTCAGACACCACCAGGTGGGTCCCCAGCTATGGCGAGCCGGAAGCCCGGATATCGATGTCCACCAAGGCGTGCAAGTACATCCCGGTGAACACGACCAAGCAGCGCCTGTGGCGTCTCACCGTGCCCGAAGCGATCCTGGACCCGCCGGTGGACTGGTACGGGGAAGGTTTCTGCGGCCGGAGCCTGGAGCAGCAGTTCATGCACTTCGTGTATCCGATGGAGGGGCACTCCGAGATGAAGCTGTGGTACCGCTACGGAGGCTCCTTCATGGGCACCATGAGCGACACCAGCAAGTGGGTGCGGATGTACCAGAGTCCCAAGCTGGAGTTCGTGGTCAACCAGGACATCTGGTACAACAGCGAGACCCGCATGGCCGACGTGATCCTGCCGGCCTGCACCAACTTCGAGCGCGACGACATGGGCGAGTGGGCAGCCATCAACGGCTACACGGTGCACGCCAGCTGCGGCTGCAACTACCGGGTAGTGGTGCGCGAGCAGAAGTGCATCGAGCCCCTGTGGGAATCCAAGTCGGACTACGAGATCTTCGCGCTCATCTTCGAGAAGATGGGCCTTAGAGACGAGTACACCGACGGCGGCAAGACCGAGGTCGACTGGGTGAAAGCCTTCTTCGACATCTCCGACCTGCCCAAAGACGTGAGCTGGGAGGAGTTCAACCGGAAGGGCTACCACATCATCAACATCAACGACGACTACAAGCCGACGCCGGGGATGCGCTGGTTCTACGAGGGGCGCGACTGCGACACTCCCGACTTGGGTAACCCCAAGCGCCTCACGGAAAAGCGCGCCGAGCTCGGCACGTTCAGCGGCAAGATCGAGTTCGAGTCGGTGAGCCTCAAGCAGTACTTCCCCGACGACGAGGAGCGACCGGTGGTGCCGCGCTACATCCCCAGCTGGGAAGGGCACCACACCACCGAGCTCTACGAGAAGTACCCACTGCAGCTCCTTTCCCCGCACCCGCGGTTCACCTTCCACTGCCACTACGACAAGCACACCGACTGGCTGAACGATATCCCCGGGCACCGCATCAAGAAGGACGGCTATGCCTGGTGGCCGGCGCGCCTCAATCCCGAGGACGCGGCCAAGCGGGGCATCAACAGCCACGACATCGTCCGTCTCTACAACGACCGCGGCTCGGTGCTCTGCATCGCCGTGGTCACCGGACGGGTCAGTCCCGGGGTCATACACTCCTATGCCTCGTCGGCCCTTTACGATCCGCTGATGCCGGGCAACGCGGACTCCGTGGACAAAGGCGGCTGTGTCAGCATCCTCACCCCGTCGCGCATGCTGTCCAAGAACGCGCCGGGAATGACGCCCAATTCGTGCCTCATCGAGATCGAAAAATGGGAGGGCTAAGATCATGGCGCGCCTGAGCCTGCTCATCGACGTGACCAAGTGCAGCGGTTGCCACAACTGCTTCCTGGCCTGCCGCGACGAGTACTACGACAACGACTACAGCCCCTACTCTGCCCCCCAGCCTCTCGAAGGTCAGTTCTGGATGCAGGTCAAGGAGATAGAGCGAGGCAGCTATCCCAAGCCCAAGCTCGACTACATCCCTCTTCCCTGTCAGCACTGTGAGACGGCTCCCTGCGTGGAAGTCGCCGCGGACGAAGCCGTGTATCGTCGCAAAGACGGCATCGTGTTGATCGACCCGCAGAAGTCAAAGGGCCAGAAAGCGATCGTCAATTCCTGTCCCTACCGGGTGGTCTTCTGGAACGCGGAGCTCGAGATACCGCAGAAGTGCACCCTGTGTGCCCATCGGCTGGACGAAGGCGCCAAGGAGCCGCGCTGCGTAGAGGCCTGCCCCACCGGCGCGTTGGTGTTCGGCGACCTGGACGACCCGAGCAGCGAGATCGCCAAGCTCTCGGCCTCAATGAAGGTCGAGACCTATCATCCTGAGTACAACGCGGCTCCCCTGGTCAAGTACGTGGGCATCCCCAAACGCTTCGTCGTCGGCGAAGTGGTGCGGCGAGATGTCCCCGAGGAGTGTGCTGAGGGGGTTCTGATCGCGCTCGAAGGCGGCGGCGCGAAGCTGAAGACCCGCTCGGACAGCTACGGCGACTTCGAATTCGAAGGCCTTGAAAGGAACACGGCCTATCGCGTCCGGGTCGAGCTCGACGGCTACGCGCCGCAGGAGTTCGATGTCGTCACGCAGAAGGATGTGGACCTGGGCGAGATCGTCCTGGACCCAGTGAGCTGATGACAAACGACCCGGGAAAGGTCTCATGAACGAGGTAGTGATCGTCAGCGCCGTGAGAACGGCGGTGGGTAGACTGGGTGGAGGTCTCAAGGACGTCGAGCCGGAAGACCTCGCGAAGCTGGTCATCATAGAAGCCCTGGCGCGGGCTCAGGTGGAACCGGAAGCGGTCGACGAGGTCATCATGGGCCAGACCAAGCAGAGCGCCGACGCCGCCAACCTGGCCCGGGTGGCCGCGCTGAAAGCGGGCCTACCGGTGGAGGTGCCGGCCTACACGGTGATGCGGCAGTGCGGTTCGGGCCTGCAGGCCGTCCACAACGCGGCGGAGAGCATCATGATCGGCCAAGCCGACATCGTCGTGGCGGGCGGGGTCGAGAACATGAGCAAGGCCCCCTACTATTTGAGAAGCGCCCGGTACGGCTACGGGGCGGGCAACGCGGTGCTGGTGGACTCCAACACCGAGAGCCAGCCGCGTTCGCAGCCGTATGAGGTCTACGGCAACCTGACCATGGGTCTCACGGCCGAGAACCTGGCGGTCAAGTACGGCATCAGCCGGGAGGAACAGGACGCCTTTTCCCTCCAGAGCCAGGAGAGGGCTTTCGCGGCCATCGAATCAGGCCGGTTCAAGGACGAGATCGTGCCGGTGGAGATCCCGCAGCGGAAAGGCGCGCCGTTGGTGTTCGACACCGACGAGCATCCACGCAGGAGCACCCTTGAGGGGTTGGCCGCGCTGCCCGCGGTGTTCAAGGAGGGCGGCACGGTGACCGCGGGGAACGCCTCGGGCCGCAACGACGGCGCGGCCTGCACCGTCGTCATGTCGGCGAAGGAGGCGTCTAGAAGAGGTCTCAAGCCGATGGCGACCATCAGGAGCATGGCTGTAGCCGGGGTGCCGCCGGAGATCATGGGCATCGGACCGGCGCCTGCCAGCCGCAAAGCCCTCGCCCGGGCAGGTCTGACCTTGGACGACATCGGACTGATCGAACTCAACGAGGCCTTCGCTGCCCAGGCTCTCTCGGTGGTCAAAGAATTGGGCATCGGCGACCGTATGGCCGAGTTGAACGTGAACGGTGGGGCCATTGCTCTCGGACACCCTCTGGGGTGTTCCGGGGCCCGGATATTCACCACCCTGCTCTACGAGATGAAGAAGCGCGGGACCCGCTACGGGCTGGCGACGCTGTGCATCGCCGGGGGTCAGGGGATAGCGACCGTCGTCGAAGCTGGGGAATAGGTCGCGCGAAGGCAGACTGCCGATCGGATCGACCCCCTTGGCCCCCCGCGAGCCTCTGGCTGCGGGGGGTCTTTCTATCTGTGTTCGCGGCGCCGTTTGTGCAACGCTGCTCTGAGCGCGGCGAGTCGGTATCTGCGGTCGCCTAGGGCGCCAGGGAGATGCGGGGACTATCGGCCGTCAGGTAGTCGATCCGGCTGGTTCCTCCGCAGAAGCGTTGTATCAGCTCGGCCACCTCGGCACACGCGGCTTCGATCTCGGCCGGGCTGACTGGAGGCAGTCCGTCCACATTGAACTCTATGGCTCGAGTCTCCGGTAGGGTCAGGGTGTGATTGCCCTGACGCCAGGTCCAGCGGCGGGTCAGCACTGTTTTGCCTTCTACAAAGACCACTTCCCCCGGGAGCGGATGCTCCATCTCCTCCGACCCGAAGGGGACGAACTCCTCCTCGCCGGTGGCGAAGCGCAGTTCGATGTCGCCGCCCAGCAGGTCGATGGCGTGGCCGCCGGCCGGGATCAGATGGCGCAAGGAAATCACGTTGCCGATATCGACCAGCGCGCTGATGGCGGGGAGCTCGTCTCCGCGAAGCGCCCGCCGGGCCATGGCCTCAACCGACGAGCGGTACTCGGCGGGCTTGGCGCCGAAGGCGCGGTAGGCCTCGCGCCAGCACTTGATGCGCGGCTCCTCGGCTATCTGTTCCAGGTTCACGCGGGTACGCACCGATTCCTCGGCTTCGCGTAGCATCTGCACCAGCTCCGCCGGCGAGGGGCCGTTACGGACTTCGTGGGCGATTACGACGCCGCGCACGTAACCGGGGAAACGCCCAAATATCTCGGGAGATATGCTGTAACTGAAGTGCTCCATAACGGCGTCCGCCCCTCTGGTCGAAGTGTTCCTGGCCGGGATTCTACCCGAAAACCGCCTGGCCCCGCCGCCCATACGCGGCACCCGCCCGGCACTCGCATGGCACGCCGCCCTGCGCTGAGCGCGCCACCCGGCGCGATACTCGGTGCGCGGCTGCGTCCGTCCGCCCGCTTGCCGCCGGGGAGGCGCCTGCGCTAGGCTGAGTGCCTACTTGAAGCGCGGGCCGAGGAGGGACACACGTCATGCGGATCGATGTGCCCTGGGGCACCAGAACGACTCTCGTCGAGGTGGACGCCCGCCGGGTGGCCGGCGTACTGGGCGCCAATGTGGAGAGGGCTGAGGATCCGGACGCGATACTGCGGGCGGCGATCGCGCGACCAGAGGCGGGCCTCAAGGAGTTCCTGGCCGGAGCTCCCTCGCCGCTGCTCGTGGTCGTGAACGATGCGACCCGGCCTACCCCGTCGGCCGATGTGCTGCGCGTGCTCCGGGCCGATCTGGAAAAGTGGCTGGGGAACCCGGGCAATGAACTGGCGTTCGTCATCGCCACCGGGACGCACAGGGTGGCGCTCCCCGAGGAGGTCGAGCACCTTTTCGGTTCTGAACTGGCGGGAGCACACGGGGACCGCATCTTCTGCCATGACTCCAAAGACGAAGGGCAGCTCGTTCGCATCGGCCGGACCGCGCGCGGCACCCAGATCTGGGTCAACCGACTCCTGGCGGAGGCCGGCAGCGTGCTCCTCATCAACTCGGTGGAGCCGCACTACTTCGCCGGCTACACGGGTGGGAGGAAATCGCTGTTCCCCGGCTTGGCCGGCTACGAAACGGTGTGGGCCAACCACAGGCTTTCGATGGAGACCGGCTCCGAGACCCTGGTCCTGAGGGGCAACCCGGTGCATGAAGACCTTGAAGACGCGATGACGATCGGCGTCGGGGAGAAGCAGGTCTTCTCCATCCAACTGGTGCTCGACAAAGACCACCGCATCGGCTTCGCTGCCGCCGGCGATCTGGACGATACGTTCCGGCAGGCCGTCGCGGTGGCCGACAAGCAGTTCGTTCTGGACATAGAGCGGCGCTTCGAGATCGTGGTAGCCGTCGCGCCCCATCCCATGGACTGCAACTTCTACCAGACCAACAAGGCCATCCAGAGCGGGGCGCTGGCCGTCAAGGACGGGGGCGTCCTCATCGTGGTGTCGGAGTGCCCTTTCGGGCTGGGAGAGAACCAGATCCTGTTCGACATGCTGGCCGCGGCCGAGTCGCCCGCGGAGGCGCTCGAGCACGCCGATCAGGAGGAGTATCGGCTGGGGGTACAACAGGCCACACGCATCGCGGCCATCCTCGAACGGGTTGAGATCTGGGCCGTCACCTCGCTTAGGGACGAGGAGGTGCGCGCCATGTTCATGACTCCCTTCCCCGACGTGCAGACGGCCGTGGATGCCGCCTTGGCCAAACACGGCGAAGAGGCGCAGGTGCTCTTTCTGAAGGAGGCCAGCATCACGGTGCCCAGAGTGCGCGGGGCAGGCTAACCGAGAGTGCGCGACGCAGGCTAAGGCCGGCCGCCCCGAAGCGGCCGGCTTGGAGCGCGCGAAGCGCTGCTAGGCCTCCACTATGCGGAACGACGACTTGATCGTCGTCCCCGGCTTGAGCATGGCCCAGACCGGGCACAACTGTTCCTCAGCTATCCGCAGGCTGCGCGTGATCACCTCGGGATCCTGGCCGGAGCCGTGCACCACGAACTCCAGATCGATATCGGTGAGGACGGTGGGGTGCTCGTCCCGGCGCGTCCCCCTTGCTTCGACCTCGAGGCCTTTCGGGCTCGCATCCACCCGACGAAGCAGCATGGCGAGGGTTCCGCCCGCGCACGCTGCGAGACTGGCGAGGAGCATCTCCAGCGGCGTAGGGCCGGAGGTCTCGCCTGGCTGCAGGGGGTAATCAAGATGCACCGAATGCTCGCCGGTACCTACGAGGAAGTGCATGCCATCCTGGTGGACTGCGCGCGCACATAGTTCTTTGGACATGTGGACCTCCCAGCTGTCTATCGAATTCGTATCATCATAGACGCGGTTGGCACTGCCGTGGCGCCCATTATCGGAGGAGCCGTCGGAGGATTGCTCTACCACTATCTGATCGGGAAGCCAAAGGCCGAGCCAGAGACCGCCTGACCCCAGATCCGACCGTCAGGCCAGGGGGCTCCCGGTGTCATGGGAGCCCCTGTTTCTTCTTGAAATGACCCTATCCTTTGGGTATCATGCGAGTTCGCCTCCGCGTGGGGTTTCACGCGTGGGGGGGTGCCCGAGTGGCCAAAGGGAGCAGACTGTAAATCTGTCGGCGCAGCCTACGGAGGTTCAAATCCTCCCCCCCCACCATGAACCGGCGGTGGCCACAGCCAGTGTGGCGGCCAGTGGCAAGCTGGTCCGACGGGCCTCCATAGCTCAGTTGGCAGAGCACTTCCATGGTAAGGAAGGGGTCCTCGGTTCAAATCCGAGTGGGGGCTCCATGACGGGGCGGCGTAGCTCAGTCGGTCAGAGCAGCGGAATCATAATCCGCGTGTCAGAGGTTCGAGTCCTCTCGCCGCTATTAGGGTTTGTGGTAGCATGCACGGGCGTTATATGACTAGGGAGTGGTGAAGTAATGCGGGTACGGGTAACGATGGCCTGCCAAGAATGCAAGCGCCGTAACTACACCACCATGAAGAACAAGCGCAACGATCCCGAGCGGATCGAGCTGCGCAAGTACTGCAAGTGGTGCGATACGGTCACGGCCCACAAAGAGACCAAGTAATCGGGCACCGGAAGGCTGGGTAGGCGTAGGGCAGTAGCTCCAACGGTAGAGCGCCGGTCTCCAAAACCGGATGTTGGGGGTTCGAATCCCTCCTGCCCTGCCACTTCTTCTGGAGATCGAGTAGAGACCATGGCAAAGATAGTGAGTGACAAGTCAGCGGGCGAGGCCCAGCCCAAGCAGGCTGGTACCAAGAAGAGCGCTACTTCGCGCATCGCCGGCGTGCGTCCGTCCTCAGCTCCACGAGGGGCGGTGAGCACCAAGCCGCACGGCCGCGTTCGCACCTTCCTGCGCGAAGTCAAGATCGAGATGAGCAAGGTCACCTGGCCGCCGCGCAGGGAACTGCTGCAGGCCACCGGGGTGGTCATCATCGCGGTCGTCATAGCCGCTGTCTACATCGGCGTGTTCGATTTCATCTGGAACGTGATCGTTCAAACGGTCGGGCTGGGCTGATCGACGGACCCCAGTCCAACATCGCCGGGAGTCACCACAGCCATGGATGCCAAGTGGTACGTCATCAATACGTACTCTGGTCACGAGAACAAGGCCCGCGCCAACCTGGAGCACCGCATCCAGTCGATGAACCAGGCGCAGTATTTCGAAGAGATCGTCGTGCCGACGGAGCAGGTGGTGGAGACGAAGGGCGGCGAGAAGATCCAGGTGGAGAAGCGCATCTTCCCGGGCTATCTCTTGGTCAAGATGATCATCACCGACGATTCCTGGTCGCTGGTCAAGAACACCCCGGGGGTGACCGGCTTCGTGGGCTCGGAGAACAAGCCGACCCCGCTCATGCCCTCGGAGGTCGATCGTATCTTGCACACGTCCACGGTGGAGAAGCCCAAGGCGAAGGCCGAGTTCGTCGTGGGCGACCAGGTGCGGGTGGTTAGCGGACCCCTCACCGATTTCACCGGGGAAGTGTCCGAGGTCAATATCGAGCAGAGCAAGCTGAAGGTCATGGTGTCCATCTTCGGGAGGGACACACCGACCGAGCTTGGTTTCGAGCAGGTCAAGAAGATCTAGGTCGGTCGGACCGCGGATCCTGAGATAGAGACGGAGATTCAAGGTGGCGAAGAAGGTACGGGCGATAGTCAAATTGCAGATAGTGGGAGGCAAGGCCAGCCCGGCACCCCCAGTCGGCCCCGCGTTGGGTCAGCACGGCGTCAATATCATGGAGTTCTGCAAGGCTTACAACGCGGCCACCCAGGACCGCATCGACCAGGTAGTCCCCGTGGAGCTGACGGTTTTCGAAGACCGTTCATTCACCTTTGTACTCAAGACCGCCCCGGCTGCGGTCCTCATCCGCCAGGCCGCCGGTATCGCCAAGGGGTCCGGCAACCCCCGCAAGGAGAAGGTGGGCAAGATCACCAAGGATCAGCTACGGCAGATCGCCGAGGTGAAGATGCCCGACCTGAACGCTCTCGACGTCGAAGCCGCCATGAACATCCTGGCCGGCACGGCGCGCAGCATGGGAGTCACCGTAGACGAATAAGCCCGCAGCCCGCGGGCCGGAAGGTGGGAGGGCTCTGTCGCCCGTCTGACCACCAGGAGGTAGCAAGTTGAGCAAAAATTCCAAGCGCTTCCAGGAAGCCAAGAAAGCGATCGAGCCGGGTCGCGTCTATACGCCGCTGGAGGCAGCCAAGTTGCTGAAGGGCATGACTACGGCCAACTTCGACGAGACCGTGGAAGCCCACATCAAGCTGGGAGTCAATCCTCGTCACGCCGACCAGCAGGTGCGGGGCACGGTCATGCTGCCTCACGGCACCGGCAAGACCGTGCGAGTGGCCGTCTTCGCCAAAGGGGAGAAGGCCGCCGAGGCCGAGGCCGCCGGCGCCGATCTGGTGGGCGCCGAAGACTTGGCCGCGCAAGTGGAAGGTGGCATGCTCGATTTCGACGCGGCCATCGCCACCCCGGACATGATGGGCGTGGTGGGTAAGCTGGGCCGGGTGCTCGGTCCCCGTGGTCTCATGCCCAACCCCAAGGCGGGCACGGTGACTTTCGAGGTGGGCAAGGCCGTGCAGGACATGAAGGCCGGCAAGGTCGAGTACCGTACCGACAAGTTCGGGGTCGTGCACCTGATCGTGGGCAAGAAGTCCTTCGAAGCCGAGCATTTGGTGGCCAACTACAGCGAGGTGCTGGGGGAGATCGTCCGGGCCAAACCGGCTGCCGCCAAAGGCAAGTACCTGCGCAGCATCACCATGACCACAACCATGGGCCCCGGCGTCCCCCTGGATACATCCAAGACCCGGGCTCTCTTGGAAGAAGAAGCCTAGCCGGCGAGGCGGCGGAGCGGGTGCCTTCTCTGGACACCGGCTGCGCGCCGGTCGCCGATGTGGTCATTTGGACCCGTGCTATAATGCCGGGCGTTATCCGCCAGAGACAGCTGGTGCCGCCAAGGCGGCAGAAGCGGTGAGGTCTTTGGGCCGACCCGCCAGCCGAGGTAGAGTGAGACCGACATAACGGCTCTGTTGAGCCTGTTTCAAGTCATCGTCCGCCTCTGCTATCGGAGGTGGACGATTTGTTTTCGAAGGAGGTGAAACAGTATGCCGAGACCGGACAAGGTCGAAGCGGTCAGGGAGATAGCGGCCGACCTTCGGGCCACCGATGTCTACTACTTCGTGGACTATCGGGGACTGACTTTCTCGGAGGCCACCGAACTGAGGGCCCGCCTGGTGAAGGTCGACGCCAGCCTCAAGGTGGTCAAGAACACTCTGGCTAAGATCGCCGCGGTCGATGCCGGCGTGGAGGGTCTGAGCGAACTCCTGCAAGGACCCACGGCCATCGCCTATTGCCATGGCGATCCCGTACGGGTGGCCAAGACCATCCAGGACTTCATCAAGGAGAAGAAGAAGGCCGCCATTCGTGGGGGCAAGCTTCAGCGCTCGATGCTGACGGCGTCAGAAGTGGAGAGACTGGCCGCGCTTCCCAGCCGCGAGCAGCTCATCGCTCAGATGGTCGGCGCCATCGCCGCCCCGTTGACGGGGCTCGTGGGTGTGTTGAACGGTCCCATCCGGGGACTGGTGATGGTGCTTGCTCAAGTGCAGGAGCAGAAGGCCAATGCCGCCTGAGAACCGCGCCCTGGGGGGCGCCAGGTGGCTCTAATGTAGCGAAGGTATGGCAATCGAGATTGGAAGGAGTTGAGCTAAGGTGACCCCTCAAGAGCTCATCGAAGAGATCAAGAAGATGTCGGTGCTCGAGCTGTCGACGCTGGTCAAGGCTCTGGAAGAGGAATTCGGTGTGAGCGCCGCCATGCCCATGGCTATGGCTGCCGCTCCGGCCGGTGCGGCGGCTGCCGCGGTCGAGGAAGAAGAGAAGACTGAGTTCGACGTTATCCTCAAGGCCGCGGGCGAGAAGAAGATCCAGGTGATCAAAGTCGTGCGGGCCCTCACGGGTCTGGGTCTGAAAGAAGCGAAGGACCTGGTCGACGGAGCTCCCAATGCGGTGAAGCAGGCCGTGAACAAGGAGGAGGCCGAAGACATCAAGAAGCAACTGGAAGAAGTGGGCGCGGAGATCGAGGTCAAGTAAGGTGCGACGCCGTGCCGGGCGCCGGCGAGGCCGGCGCCCGGCACCGTATTTCAGGCTGGCGCCGGCTGTCGCCGGAGGGACATTGGTCCGACGACGGCCTTGCTTGTTGCGCGCAAAACGGCATGGTAGTATACCTGGTTGCGCGTTGAACCGCTGTGCAAAACCCCTGGCATGCGAGGAGTGATCCCCTTTGGGCGAAAGGAAGACTCCCAGACCGCGTAAATCCTTCTCCAGATTACCCCATATTCTGGACGTTCCCAATCTGATCGCCATCCAGACCGAGTCGTTCGATTGGTTCAAGACCAAGGGACTCAAAGAGACGATCGAGGACATCAACCCTATCGAGGACTACACGGGCAACTACGCTGTGGAGTTTGGAGAGTACGAGTTCCACGAGCCGTCGGTCTCGCTGAAGGAATGCCGGGACAAAGACCAGACCTATGCCGCGCCTCTGTTCATAACGGTGCGGTTCGTCAACCGAGAATCGGGAGAGATACGGGAGCAGAGCGTCTTCATGGGCGACTTCCCCATGATGACCGAGCAAGGCACCTTCATCATCAACGGTACCGAGCGGGTGATCGTCACCCAGTTGGTGCGGTCGCCGGGCGCCTACGTGATGGCCGCCAAGGACCCCACCAAACAGGTCCTTATCGCCAACCTCATGCCGGCCCGCGGTTCGTGGCTCGAGTTCGAGATCGACAAACGGGGCGGCGTATCGGTGCGCATCGACCGCAAGCGCAAACTGCCCGCCACCGTCTTTCTCCGCGCCCTGGCCGGCATCGACTCTGAGAAGACCAAGGACGACCCCGACCTTCTCTCCAAAGGCACCGACGAGGAGATACTCGACCTGTTCGACGGCAATCCCTTCCTCAAGGCCACTCTGGAAAAGGACTCGGTGCGCTCGGTGGAAGAGGCTCTGGTCGAGCTGTTCAAGAAACAGCGTCCGGGCGAGCCGCCGACGCTCGAGGCCAGCCGCAACCTACTGTGGAACATCTGCTTCGACCCCAAGCGCTATGACCTCACCCGGGTGGGTCGGCACAAGCTGAACGCCCGTCTCGGTCTCAATACCCCTCTGGACGTGCGCACCCTCACCAAGGCGGACATCATCGCCCTGGTGCGGGAACTGGTGGCGGTACCACTGGCCATCGATCACGAACACCTTCTGGAGGAGTCGCGCGACTTGGCCGATGTCGCCTCCAGCCTGCCCTGGGACGAAGTGGCCGGCCGCCTGGACGAGTACGAGCACTTCGGCAATCGCCGGCTGCGCATGGTCGGCGAGTTGGTGCAGGAAGCCTTCCGGGTCGGCCTTTACCGCATGGAGCGCGTGGTGCGGGAGCGCATGACCACCGAAGACGTCGATACCATCACCCCGCAGTCCATCATCAACATCCGGCCTGTGGTGGCCGCGCTCAAGGAGTTCTTCGGCAGTTCCCAGCTTTCACAGTTCATGGACCAGACCAACTCCCTGGCCGGGCTTACCCACCGGCGGCGTCTTTCGGCGTTGGGCGCCGGCGGTCTCACGCGCGAGCGGGCCCCCATCGAGGTGCGCGACGTGCATCCCACCCACTACGGGCGCATGTGTCCGATCGAGACTCCCGAGGGCCCGAACATCGGTCTCATCGGGTCGCTCTCAAGCTACGCGACCGTCAACGAGTTCGGTTTCATCCAGACTCCCTACCGGAAGGTCGCCAAAGGCAAGGTGACCGACGAGATCCACTGGCTGACGGCCTACGAGGAAGAGAAGTACACCATCGCTCAGGCGAACGCCCCCGTCGATCCCAAGACCAGGTCGTTCGGCGAAGAGACAGTCCTCGCCCGCGCTCCCGGCGGTGAGTACGTGAGCGTGCGTCGCGAGACCGTGGACTACATGGACGTTTCACCCCAGCAGATCGTCTCGGTGGCCACCGCCCTCATCCCCTTCCTGGAGCACAACGACGCCAACCGCTCCCTCATGGGCTCCAACATGCAGCGTCAGGCGGTACCGCTCCTGCAGGCCGAGACCCCGCTCATCGGCACCGGCATGGAATATCGCGCGGCCGTCGACACGGGAGACGTTCTCTTGGCGCGGCGAGCGGGCAAGGTGCGGGGCGTGTCGGCCGACCGTATCCTCATCGAGACGGACGACGGCGACCTCGACTCCTACGACCTGCTCAAGTTCGAACGCTCGAACCAGGGCACCTTCATTCACCAGAAACCGCTGGTGGACGTGGGAGACGAGGTGGCGGGCGGCGAGGTCCTGGCCGACGGTGCTTCCACCAAGGATGGTGAGCTGGCTCTGGGTCGCAATCTGCTGGTGGCCTTCATGAGTTGGGAGGGCTACAACTTCGAAGACTCCATCGTCATCAGCGAGCGGCTGGTGAAAGACGACGTGCTCACTTCGGTCCACATCGAGGAATACGAGGTCGAGGCCCGCTCTACCAAGCTCGGCGACGAGGAGATCACTCGGGACATCCCCAATCGCTCCGAGGAATCGCTGGCCGACTTGGACGAAGACGGCGTCGTCCGCATCGGGGCCGAGGTCGCCTCCGGCGACCTCCTGGTCGGCAAGATCACCCCCAAGGGGGAGACGGAGTTGACGGCTGAAGAGAAGCTCATCCGCGCCATCTTCAAGGAGAAGGCCCGCGAGGTGCGTGACACCTCTCTCAAAGTGCCGCACGGCGAGAAGGGCGTCGTGATCGACGTCAAGGAATTCGCCCGCGAGGCCGGTGACGACCTCTCTCCGGGCGTCAACCGCTTGGTGCGGGTCTATGTAGCCAAGAAACGCAAGATCGCCGAGGGCGACAAGCTGGCCGGCCGCCACGGGAACAAAGGGGTCATCTCCAAGATCGTCCCCGAAGAGGACATGCCGTTCCTGGAGGACGGCAGCCCGGTCGACATCATTCTCAACCCACTGGGCGTCCCCTCGCGCATGAATATCGGTCAGGTGATGGAGACTCATCTGGGCTGGGCCGCGCACCACGGTTTCTATCAGTTGAAGCGCAACAAGAAGAGCATGGAGGGAGATCCCCTCTTGACGGGTGACGATCTCGCCCCCGAGGACCAGCTCAAGCTGGTCCGCAAGTACTACGGGATAACCGACGAGTCGGCTACTCACGGCCCTGTTCCCATTGCTACCCCGGTGTTCGACGGTGCCACCCAGGTGGAGGTAGACGAGGCCCTCATGGGCTGGATGGCGGCCCATCCCGAGCAGGCCTCGGATCCCCTGCGTGTGAAGATGCCCGTCAGCCTGGACAACAACCCCGGCACCCATGTCGCCGGGAAGGTGAAGCTCTACAACGGTCGCACGGGCGAGCCCTACGATCAGAGCATCACCGTGGGTTACATGTACATGCTGAAGCTCCACCATTTGGTGGACGACAAGATCCACGCCCGTTCCACCGGCCCCTACTCGCTCGTGACCCAGCAGCCGCTGGGGGGCAAGGCTCAGTTCGGGGGCCAGCGTTTCGGCGAGATGGAAGTCTGGGCGCTCGAAGCCCACGGCGCGGCCTATACGCTGCAGGAGATGCTCACCATCAAGTCCGACGACACCCAGGGGCGGGTCAAAGCCTACGAGGCCATCGTCAAGGGCGAGAACATCGCTCGTCCGGGCGTGCCCGAGTCCTTCAAGGTCTTGCTGAAAGAGATGCAGTCTCTGGCTCTGGACATCCGGGTGATGAGCGAAGAAGGCGGGGCGCTCGAGGTGGCCGAGGAGGAGGACGACCTGCTCCGTGCCGCTGAAGAGTTAGGTATCGATCTGACGGCCCGCTACCGGGCCGAGGAGCGGGCCGCCGAGGCTCAGGCAGCCCTGGTCAGCACTCACCTCGGCTCGGAGTTGGACGAGCAGCGCGACGACGAAGAAGAGTCGGACGAGTTCGAAGGGGCACCCGAGATCGAGACCCATGAGATCGACCTGGGCCCTGACGCGGGCGACGTTGAACTGTCTCACTTCGCCGACGAAGCGGAATAGGAGTCCTCCGTGATAGACATAAACGAATTCGACGCTATCAGGATAGGCCTCGCCTCACCGGAGCAGATCCGGGCTTGGTCTTCAGGCGAGGTGACCAAACCCGAGACCATCAACTACCGCACGCTCAAACCAGAGAAGGACGGCCTCTTCTGCGAGCGCATCTTCGGTCCCACCAAGGACTGGGAGTGCTATTGCGGCAAGTACAAGCGGGTCCGCTACAAGGGCATCATCTGCGAACGCTGCGGGGTGGAAGTGACCCGGGCCAAAGTGCGGCGAGAACGCATGGGCCACATCGACCTAGCTGCTCCGGTCAGCCACATCTGGTATTTCAAAGGCGTCCCCAGCCGCATGGGCTATCTTCTGGATATCTCGCCCAAGCAGCTGGAGAGGGTCCTGTACTTCTCGGCGTCCATCGTCACTCTCGTCGACGACGACAAGCGCCAGCGCGACGCGGGCAAGTTGGAAGACCTGGTCCAGGCCGACATCGACAACACCTTCGCCTCGCGTGACGAGCATAAGGTCAAGATCATGGCCGAGCGCGACAAGCGGGTGGCCGTCCTTCTAGGCAATTCCACTCCCGACGAGGACGACGAGATCGCGCTGGGCTTCGATCAGACGCCGCTCTCCGAGTGGACCCAGGCAGAGACCGAGAAGCGGGCGAGCGAGCTGCGCATCGACGCCGACACCCGCCTGCGGGACCTGGAGCGCTATGCCGACGCTCAAGCCGCTCGCCTGCGCGAGCTGTGGACCCAGTTCAAGGCCATCAAAAAGGGCGACATCATCACCGAGGAGACCTTGTTCCGGGAGATGAAGGAGAAGTACGGTAGCCCCTTCGGCTACGGCGTGTACTTCCGGGGCGGCATGGGCGCGGAGGCCATCCGCGAGCTGCTGGCGGCCGTCGATCTCGACAACGAGGCTAAGGTCCTGCGCGAGACCATCAGAACCTCCAAAGGCCAGAAGCTCTCCCGGGCGGTCAAGCGCCTGAAAGTTGTGGAGGGCTTCCTGCGCTCGGAAAACCGGCCGGAGTGGATGATCCTGCAGTCGATCCCGGTCATCCCACCGGAGCTGAGGCCCATGGTGCAACTGGACGGAGGCCGCTTCGCCACCTCCGATCTCAACGATCTCTACCGCCGGGTGATCAATCGGAACAACCGCCTGAAGCGCCTGCTCGACCTGGGCGCTCCGGAGATCATCGTCAACAACGAAAAGCGCATGCTCCAAGAAGCAGTGGACGCGCTCTTCGACAACGGCCGCCGCGGGCGGGCCGTGACCGGCCCAGGGAACCGCCCCCTGAAGTCACTCTCCGACATGCTCAAGGGTAAACAGGGTCGCTTCCGCCAGAACCTCCTGGGCAAGCGGGTCGACTACTCCGGCCGTTCGGTCATCGTGGCCGGTCCGGAGCTCAAACTGCATCAATGCGGCATCCCCAAGACCATGGCTCTCGAGCTGTTCAAGCCCTTCGTCATGAGTCGCCTCGTGGAGCGCAAGCAGGTGCAGAACATAAAGGCGGCCAAGAAGCTGGTGGAGAGCGAGTTCCCCGAGGTGTGGGACATCCTGGAAGAGGTCATCTCCGAGCACCCGGTCATGCTGAACCGGGCGCCGACCCTGCACCGGCTGGGCATCCAGGCCTTCGAGCCGGTGCTGATCGAGGGCAAGGCCATCCAGCTGCACCCGCTGGTCTGCACCGCCTTCAACGCCGACTTCGACGGCGACCAGATGGCCGTGCACCTGCCCCTCTCGGTGGAGGCGCAGGCCGAGGCCCGTATTCTCATGCTCTCGTCCAACAACATCCTGTCGCCCGCCCATGGGCGACCCATCGCCGTGCCTACCCAGGACATGATCCTGGGCTGCTACTACCTGACCTACTTCGAGGGTCCCGATCTTTCCACGATCGACCCCTACGACAACAAGGCTCTCGAGGCTCTGGAACCCAAGCCCCGCCCGTTCGGCAACATCGCCGAAGTGGAGCACGCCTACGCCGAGAAGCGGATCGAGATCCAAGACCCCATCCTGTTCCGCTGGGAGGGGGGGCGTCTGCTCACCACCGTGGGCCGGGCCGTCTTCAACTCGGCTGTGGCAGTCGCGCTCGAGGAGCACTTCGGCGAGGACTGGGACAAGGAAGGTCCGGAAGGCACCATCCGCCGGCACGACTACGAGTTCCAGAACCGGGTTTTCACCAAGAACGAGATGTCGACCTTCGTCAGCGACCTGGTGGAATACTACGGCGCCATCGCCGTGGCCCATCTCCTCGACGTCCTCAAAGACATGGGCTTCAAGTACGCGAGCGTGGCCGGGGTCACCATCTCCAAGAACGATATCGTGGTCCCGCCGGACAAGGACGAGATCCTCCAGGGCTACGAAGAGAGGGTACGCCACATTCAGGACGAGTACCTGCGTGGCAACCTCACCGATTCCGAGCGCCGGGAACGGGTGACCGATCTCTGGACCGATGCTACCGAGAAGGTGGCCGAGGCCATGGAGAAGAACTTCCGGCGTCTCAACCCGGTCTACATGATGGCCAACTCCGGAGCCCGCGGTTCCTTCAAGCAGATCCGCCAGCTGGCCGGTATGCGCGGTCTGATGGCTTCCCCGAAGGGCGAGATCATCGAGCGGCCCATCAAGGCCAACTTCATGGAAGGCCTGGGCGTGCTCGAGTACTTCATCTCCACCCACGGAGCCCGCAAGGGCTTGGCCGATACCGCGCTGAGAACGGCTGACTCCGGCTATCTCACCCGCCGCTTGGTGGATGTCGCCCAGGAAGTCGTCATCCGAGAGCACGACTGCGGGACCACCAACTACATCGAGATGGCGCTGCGCAAGAGCGAACGCCTGAACGAACTGCTGCTCGGCCGGGTGTTGGCGGTTGACGTGGCCGACCCAGAGACCGGCGAGCTGGTCTATGAGCGGAACGAGATGCTCAACAAGCGCATGCTCCAGAAGCTGCTTTCGCTCTATCCGGCGGCCGCTCACGGGGACCTCAGGCTCAAGGTGCGTTCGGTATTGGGCTGCCAGAGCGAGATCGGTGTCTGCCAGCTGTGCTACGGCCGCTCGCTGGCAGTGAACGACCTGGTGGCCATTGGTGAGGCGGTGGGTCACATCGCCGCCCAGTCCATCGGTGAGCCGGGGACCCAGCTCACCATGCGCACCTTCCATACCGGCGGCGTGGCCGGCGCCGACATCACCCACGGTCTTCCCCGGGTGGTGGAGTTGTTCGAAGCCCGTAGGCCCAAAGGCCAGGCCAAGATCACGCAGGGCGCCGGCACTGTACAGATCGAAGACTCGGACAAGGCGAGGAAGGTCAACATCCTCGATGACACCGGGCAGGCGCTGCACAGTTACATCATCAGCCGCCGGGCCGACCTTATGGTGACGGACGGCCAGCAGGTGGAGGCCGGCGATCAGCTCTACAAGGGCTCACTCAATCCTCACGAGTTGCTGCAGTATCGGGGAACCCTTGAGACCGCCCGCTACATCGTGAGCGAAGTTCAGGAGGTCTATCACAAGCAGGGCGTGCAGATCGACGACAAGCACGTGGAGCTCATCGTCCGGCAGATGACCAAGAAGGTCCTGGTGGAAACACCGGGAGACACCAGCTTCCTGCCGGGCCGCATGATTGATCGTCTCATCATCGACCAGGAGAACCAGCGGGTAGTAGAGGCCGGCGGAGAAGCCGCCACCTACGAGGAGATAATCCTCGGCATCACCAAGGCCTCGCTGGCTACCGAAAGCTTCCTCTCGGCCGCTTCTTTCCAGGAGACTACCAAGGTACTCACGGATGCCGCCCTGGAGGGCAAGGTCGACGAACTGCGCGGGCTGAAAGAGAACGTCATTATCGGCAAGCTCATCCCCGCGGCCACGGGTCTCCGGGCTTATCGGAACATCGAACTGATGACGGCCGGCATCCCCGCAGAGATGGACCTGTTCGGTGACGGCATCGGAGCACGTCTGGATGGAGCGATGGCCCTCACGCCGGAGCAGCAGTGGGCGCAGCTCACCGGTGCCTCCGTCGACTCAGAGGCCTACAACACGCTGGTGGACGATCTCGACCTACCCACCTACGTGCATTCGGTGCTCAGCCGGGCCGGCATCGAGCGGGTGAGCGAGTTGCTCGCCCACACCACCAAGGAGCTTCTCGCCATCCCGGGTCTGGGTCAGAAGAGCCTGGAAGAAGTGCGGTCTCGGCTGGCCGACAGGGGTTGGGCTTTGAGTGGGGACGAGGATGTGCAGTCGGACGACGAGTTGCTCGGAGATGGTGCCGGCGACCTTGGTGAGCCGGAGACTGCTCTGCTCGGCGCCGACCATCCGGAAGGTCACAACCCGGCTATCGAGGAGTAGCGCTTAACTAGAGGCGTGTTGCAGGCCTTCCGAGGCTTTGCTATACTTCGCGGCCGCTGCGCGGCCAGACGCGTAATATGCGCGCGTCCGCAGAGCGGCAGGCGAGTTTCACAGTGAGAGCAGACGAGGAGTATTTGTGCCGACGATCAACCAGCTGATCCGCAAGGGCCGGGAGGAACAGTCCAAGAGGACCAAGACCCCTGCTCTCAGAGGCGCGCCCCAGAAGCGCGGGGTTTGTACGCGCGTCTACACCACTACCCCCAAGAAACCCAACTCGGCCCTGAGGAAGGTGGCGCGTGTGAGGCTGGTCAACGGGATGGAGGTCACGGCCTATATCCCGGGAATTGGGCACAACCTGCAGGAGCACTCCGTGGTCCTCATCCGCGGGGGTCGGGTGAAGGATCTCCCCGGTGTCCGCTACAAGATCATCCGGGCGGCTCTGGACGCCGCCGGGGTGGCCAATCGCAAGCAAGGCCGCTCCAAGTACGGCGTCAAATTGAGCAGCTAGGCACAGGAAGGCACACGCAGTCATGGCAAGAAGAGCTAGAGCGGCCAAGCGGGACATCCAGCCCGACCCGGTATACAGGAGCCGTCTGGTCACCCAGATGGTCAACCGCATCATGCTCGACGGGAAGAAATCGGTGGCCGAGCACATCATGTACGACGCGATGAACATACTGCGCGAGCGCACCGGAAACGATCCGGCAGGTGTCCTCAAGGAAGCCGTGGAAAACGTGCGGCCGGCGCTCGAGGTACGATCCCGGCGGGTCGGCGGCGCCAACTACCAAGTGCCGGTGGAAGTTCCCACCCGTCGTTCCTACACGCTCGCAGTCAGGTGGATGGTCACCCACAGTCGGGCCCGCCGCGAGCACAGCATGGCCGAGCGTCTGGCCGGCGAGTTGCTGGACGGATACAACCGCACCGGCGTCACTATGAAGAAGAAAGAAGACCTGCTGCGGATGGCTGAAGCCAACAAGGCCTTCGCCCACTACCGCTGGTAATCTGCAAGGGCAGATCCGGCTGACGAGAGAGAAATTGGCACAAGCGACTGCACATAGACCCGACACCAAGACGGCCCCGCGGCATCCGCTGGCGATGGTCCGCAACATCGGCATCATGGCTCACATCGATGCCGGTAAGACCACGACCACAGAGCGGATGCTGTACTACACCGGTCGCACTTACAAGATCGGCGAGGTGCACGACGGCGCGGCGGTAATGGATTGGATGGCCCAGGAGCAGGAGCGGGGCATCACGATCACCTCGGCGGCTACCACCTGCGAATGGCGCGATTATCGCATCAACATCATAGACACGCCCGGGCACGTGGACTTCACGATGGAAGTGGAGCGCTCCCTGCGGGTGCTGGATGGGGCCATCGCTCTATTCTGCTCGGTGGCGGGGGTCGAGCCACAGTCCGAGACGGTGTGGCGGCAGGCGGACAAGTACCAGGTGCCGCGGGTCGCTTTCGTTAACAAGATGGATCGGGTGGGAGCGGATTTCGCCCAAGGCGTGCAGATGATGGTCGACCGGCTCCACGCCCAGCCACTCGTCATCCAACTGCCTTTGGGCCGGGAGGAGAAGTTCCGGGGAGTCATCGATCTGGTGCGCATGGTCGCCTATATCTTTGACGACGAGATGGGGGTGGAATGGGACGAGGTCCCCATTCCCGAGGACATGCTTGATCGCGCGCAGGCCGAGCGGGCCCACATGATCGAGACACTGGCCGAGGACGACGACCGTCTGATGATGGACTACCTGGAGGGCCGGGAGATCGGCGAAGAGCGGCTCAAGGCCGCCATCCGGCGGGCCACCCTAGACATCGCGCTGACTCCGGTGCTGTGCGGGTCGTCTTTCAAGAACAAGGGCGTGCAGATGCTGCTCGATGCAGTGGTCGACTATCTCCCTTCACCACTGGACATCCCTCCGGTCGAGGGGATCAATCCCCACAACGGCAAGGCGGTCGTCCGGCATGCAGACGACGAGGAGCCCTTCTCGGCCATCGCCTTCAAGATCATGTCCGACCCCTTCGTCGGCAAGCTCACCTACTTCCGTGTCTATTCCGGTAGCCTCAAAGCAGGGTCGTATGTCTACAACTCCAGCAAGGACAAGAAGGAGCGGGTAGGGCGGATCCTGCAGATGCACGCCAACCACCGTGAGGACATCACCCACGTGTTTGCCGGGGACATCGCCGCCGCGGTCGGCCTGAAGGGCACTACCACCGGCGATACGCTTTGCGATGCGAGCGGGGCAGTCATACTGGAGTCCATCGAGTTCCCCGAGCCGGTGATCTTCGTGGCCATCGAGCCGAAGACCAAGGCCGACCAGGACCGGCTCTCCGACAGCCTCATGAGGCTGGCCGACGAGGATCCCACCTTCCGGGTACGCACCGACGAGGACACGGGCCAGACCATCATCGCCGGCATGGGCGAGTTGCACCTCGAGATCATCGTCGATCGCCTGCTGCGCGAATTCAAGGTCGACGCGAATGTCGGCCGGCCCCAGGTGGCCTACCGAGAGGGCATCACCAAAGCGGTGCCCAAGGTCGAGGGCCGGTTCGTCCGGCAGACCGGCGGACGGGGCCAGTACGGTCACGTGGTCATCAAGATGGAGCCGAACGAGTATGGGGCGGGATTCGCATTCGAGAACAAGATCGTCGGGGGCGCCGTTCCCAAGGAATACATCCCGGCCGTCCAGGCGGGCATGATCGAAGCCATGGAGACCGGTGTGCTGGCCGGATTCCCGATGGAGGACGTGAAGGTCGAGTTGATCGACGGCTCCTATCACGAGGTCGACTCCTCGGAGATGGCCTTCAAGATCGCGGGCTCCATGGCCTTCCGGGAAGCGGCCAAGAAGGCGCACCCGGTGTTGCTGGAACCTGTCGAGGATGTGGAAGTGGTCGTGCCCGAGGAGTATATGGGCGAAGTGATGGGTGATCTCAACAGTCGCCGCGGCCACATCGTGGGGATGGAGCCGAGGGCGGGCGTGCAGGTCATCCGGTCGACAGTGCCACTGGCACCGATGTTCGGGTATGCTACCGACCTGCGCTCGATGACTCAAGGACGGGCGACGTACACCATGCAGTTCAGCCACTATGCTGAGGTGCCCGGTGTTATCGCGCAAGAGATCATCGCCCAGCAGGGCGGCAGAGGTTTACACGACTAACTACAGGACGACGAACCAAGGGAAACCGGCTGCCTGGCTGCGGCGGCCGCCTGAGTGATTCAGGTAGAAAGGGAGGAATGAAATGGCGAAGCAGAAGTTTGCACGGACCAAGCCTCACGTGAACGTGGGCACGATCGGTCACGTCGACCACGGCAAGACCACCTTGACCGCGGCCATAACCAAGTGCCTTCAGAACTTGAACCCCAACATCGAGTTCCGCAGCTTCGATTCCATCGACAACGCTCCGGAAGAGCGGGAGCGCGGTATCACCATCGCCACCGCCCACGTCGAGTACGAGACTGAGAAGCGTCACTACGCCCACGTGGACTGCCCGGGCCACGCCGACTACATCAAGAACATGATCACCGGCGCCGCGCAGATGGACGGAGCGGTACTGGTCGTGTCCGCGGCCGACGGCCCCATGCCCCAGACCCGCGAGCACATCCTGCTCGCCCGTCAGGTGGGCGTGCCTTTCATCGTCGTGTATCTCAACAAAGCCGACATGGTCGACGACCCCGAGCTGCTCGAGTTGGTCGAGATGGAAGTGCGCGAGCTGCTCACCGAGTACGAATTCCCCGGCGACGACATCCCGGTCATCACCGGCTCGGCCCTGCAGGCTCTCGAGCACGGCTGCGGCGACCGTGAGTGCTCCTCCTGCAAATCCGTGTTCGAACTCTGCGATGCCCTCGACAATTACATCCCCGAACCGCGGCGCGACATCGATAAGCCCTTCCTGATGCCGATCGAAGACGTGTTCAGCATCCAGGGCCGCGGGACCGTGGTCACCGGCCGGGTGGAGCGCGGCATCGTGAAGGTCGGCGACCAGGTCGAAATGGTGGGTCTGCATCCGGAGAGCACCAAGACGGTTGCCACCGGGGTGGAGATGTTCCGCAAGCTCCTCGACGAGGGGCGCGCGGGCGACAACATCGGCGTGCTTCTCCGCGGTATCAAGCGCGAAGAGGTAGAGCGCGGCATGGTGCTCGCCCAGCCCGGCAGCATCACCCCGCACACCGAGTTCGAAGCCCAGGTCTACGTCCTGTCCCGGGAAGAGGGCGGTCGTCATACCCCGTTCTTCAACGGCTATCGCCCGCAGTTCTACTTCCGGACCACCGACGTGACCGGTGACGTGACCCTGGAAGAGGGCGTGGAGATGGTCATGCCCGGCGACCACACCACCATCAATGCCAAGCTCATCACGCCCATCGCCATGGAAGAGGGCCTCCGTTTCGCCATCCGCGAAGGTGGCCGCACGGTGGGCGCCGGCGCCGTTACCAAGATCATCAAGTAGGAGTCGCCCGGTGGCGCAACAGAAAATACGTATCAGGCTTAAGGCCTACGACCACGAGTTGGTCGATAGAAGCGCGCGGAGCATCGTCGAGACGGCGGAGCGCACCGGCGCCACCGTTTCGGGCCCCGTCCCGCTGCCGACGGAGAAGAACGTCTACTGCGTGATCAGGAGCCCGTTCAAGGACAAGGACTCGCGAGAGCATTTCGAGATCAGGACCCACAAGCGCCTGATCGACATCCACCAGCCCACCCCCAAGACGGTGGACTCTCTGATGCGCATGGATCTGCCCGCGGGTGTGGACATAGAGATCAAACTGTGATGAAGACGCTGTTAGGCACCAAGCTGGGCATGACCCAGTTCTTCAACGAGGACGGCACGGTCGTCCGCTGCACGGTCATCCAGGCCGGGCCTTGCCTGGTCACCCAGAAGAAGACGCTCGAAAAGGACGGCTATGCCGCCACGCAGATCGCCTTCGGTGATGTCAAAGCCAAGAGGCTGAACAAGCCCCTGCTCGGACACCTCAAGAAAGCGGGAGTGACCACTCCCAAACGCCACCTCGTCGAGGTGCGGGGCGAGGAAGATCTGGCGGTCGGCGACACCGTCACGGTGGACGTGTTCGCCCCCGGCGATCGGGTGAAAGTCACCGGCGTGAGCAAGGGCAAAGGCTTCCAGGGTGTCATGAAACGGCACGGGTTCGCGGGAGGACCCGGCTACCATGGCGCCCACTTCCATCGCGCCCCCGGATCCATCGGGGCTTCGGCCGACCCGGCCCGGGTATTCCCGGGCACCCGGCTTCCTGGGCAGATGGGTAACGTGCGTGTCACGCAGACAGGTCTCACCGTGGTCGGGACCGACCCCGACAAGAATCTGGTACTGGTCAAAGGCGCGATCCCGGGGAGCAAGGGCTCCTTGGTCGTTATCAGAGGTTAGTCCTATGCCATCCATCGACAGAATCGACGAGAACGGCGCGGTGATCGGCCGGCACGACCTGGCAAGCACGCTGGTGCAAGACGAGATCAAGATCGGTCTGCTCCACCAGGTGGTGACCGCCGAACTGGCCGGGCACCGTCAGGGAACCGCGTCCGCCAAGGGGCGGAGCGAGGTCGCCGGCACAGGGGCCAAGCAGTGGCGGCAGAAGGGCACCGGCCGGGCCCGAGTGGGCTCCGGCAAGGTGTCGCAGTTCACCGGTGGAGGCGTGGCCTTCCCGCCTATCCCGCGCAGCTATGCGCTGAAGGTGAACAAGAAAGTGAAGGTGCAGGCCTTCCGCATGGCGCTCGGTGACTTGGTGGCCGGCGGGACGGTCCGAGTGCTGTCCGGCGCCGCCTTCGATGAACCATCGACCAAACGAGCGGCCTCCATCCTCGATGGCGCCGGGCTGGATAGGCCCCTGCTCGTTCTGGTCGGCGCCGAAGAAATCGCCGCCCTCAAGAGTTTCCGCAATCTGGCCGGCACCCGCGCCCTTTGCGTGGGCGAAGCCGAGGTGCAGGACTACGTGTGGGCCAAGAGCTTGTTGTTCACCGAAAGCGCCGTGTCCTTCCTGGAAGGTGGCTTGAGTGAAGGCGGTGGGTCCTAGTGGACGCGCGGCAGATTATCATCCGTCCCATCATCTCCGAGAAGAGCTACCGGGCTGTCGACAGCAACCGGTACTCGTTCGAAGTGAATTACCGGGCCACCAAACCCCACATCCGTGCCGCCGTGGAGGAGATCTTCAACGTCAAGGTCATCGGCGTGCAGACCATCAACATGAAGCCGAAACCCAAACGCAGGGGCGCCCACGTGGGGGTCACTAAACGGTGGAAAAAGGCAGTGGTCGAGCTCGCTCCGGGCAACCGGATCGAGTTCTTCGGCGCGACGTAGAGGTCGGTGAAGAATGACGATTTGCCATCAGGATGCAATCGGCGCTCCGCCCAGTGCGGACTCGGCGGCCGAGTCGTCATTTTGAACCGAGCTATTGGAAGAAGGGAAGCGGTAACAGACACATGGCGATAAAGAGCTACAAACCGACCTCTCCCGGACGCAGGTTCGCGACGACGCCTGCCTTCGATGAGATCACGAAGTCCGAGCCGGAGAAGGCGCTCACCCGTCCGGTGAAGCGTAATGGCGGCCGCAACAACAACGGCCGTATCACCACTCGGCATCAAGGCGGCGGGCACAAGCGCCTGTACCGGGTTATCGACTTCAAGCGCGACAAGGACGGCGTCCCCGGCCGGGTCGACGCCATCGAGTACGACCCCAATCGCAACTGCCGCATCGCCCTGATCGTCTACGCCGACGGCGACAAGCGTTACATCTTGGCGCCCAACAAGCTTGGTGTGGGCGCCATGGTGGAAGCAGGTCCCGAGGCCGATATCCGGGTGGGCTGCGCCCTTCCGCTGCGCAATATCCCGGTCGGTACGGTCGTGCACAACATCGAGATGTACAAGGGGCGGGGAGGGCAGATCGCCCGGTCTGCCGGCACTTCGGCTCAGGTCATGGCCAAGGAAGGCGACTATGCCATCCTGCGTCTGCCGTCGGGCGAGATGCGCATGCTGCGGATGGAGTGCCGGGCCACGGTGGGCGAGATCGGCAACGCCGAGCACGAGAATCTCACCACCGGAAAAGCCGGCCGCAAGCGCTGGATGGGGGTCAGGCCCGGGGTCCGCGGCACGACCATGAACCCGGTCGACCATCCCCACGGCGGCGGTGAAGGCTCCACTGCTCCCGGTCGCCATCCTGTCACGCCCTGGGGCGTTCCCACATTGGGTCACAAGACCCGCAAGGCCAACAAGCCCTCGACTAAGTACATTGTCAGGCGACGGGGAAAAGGGAGGTAGTAGAAGATCGTGGCGCGTTCAAGCAAGAAAGCTCCCTTTGTCGAAGCACGGCTGATGAAGCGGGTCGAGACCATGAACGAGACCGGCGAGAAGCGCATGCTCAAGACCTGGTCCCGGGCGTCCACCATCTATCCGGAGATGATCGGGCATACAATCGCGGTTCATGACGGCCGCAAGCACGTTCCCATCTACGTCACCGAGAGCATGGTGGGCCACCGGCTGGGCGAGTTCGCGTTGACCCGCACCTTCCGCGGACACGGCGGCAACAAAGAGCGCCGCATGAGGAGGAAGTAGGGCATGGTCAACGCTACTGCCAAGTACGTGCGGGTCTCTCCTCGCAAGGCCGGTGATGTGGCCCGGCTCATCCGGGGCAAGCGAGTGGCCGAAGCCAAGGCCATACTCGCGCTGACCCCCCGGGCCGCCGCCAAGCTGGTAGGTAAGGTGCTCGACTCGGCCGTGGCCAACGCCGAGAACAATCACGACCTCGACGCCGACGACCTCTACGTGGTCCAGGCGTACGTCAACGGTGGTCCCACCATCAAACGGTTTCGGCCGCGGGCGATGGGACGGGCCAGCCGCATACGTAAGAGGACCAGTCACATCACCGTGTGCGTCGACGAGAAAAAGGAGTCGTAGCAGGTGGGTCAGAAAGTGCATCCCGGAGGCATGCGGCTCGGCATCATCCATGACTGGAAGGCTCACTGGTACACCGAGAAGCATTTCGCCAGTTTCCTCCACGAGGACCTGGCGATCCGCAAGCATATCCAGAAGAAGATGGGGCATGCCGGCCTATCCACCATAGTCATCCGCAAAGACACCAACAAGGTGGTGGTGGACATCCACACTGCCCGGCCGGGCATCGTCATTGGCAAGTCGGGCTCAGAGGTCGACGCGCTCAGGCGCGATCTGCATGAGATGACCGGCAAGGCCGTGCACGTCAACATCGTCGAGATCAAACGGCCGGAGCTGGACGCCAATCTGGTCGCTCAGTCCATCGCCGAGCAGCTCGCGAACCGGGTGAGCTTCCGGCGCGCTATGAAGAGGGCCATCACCTCGGCCATGCGCTCGGGCGCCGTGGGCATCAAGGTGAAGTCGGGAGGGCGTCTGGGTGGAGCGGAGATGGCCCGTGTCGAGGGCTACAGTGAGGGGCGGGTGCCGCTTCACACGCTCCGGGCCGACATCGACTACGGCTTTTGTGAGGCCGATACGACTTTCGGCAAGATCGGCGTCAAGGTGTGGATAAACAAGGGTGAGATCATGCCCGAGGGGTTCGAGCAGGGCTCCCGGGGGCAGGCGGAAGCCCGTACAGGTTGACGGTCGCCGGTCTTCGAGCCTTCGGTCCAGGCTGGGAAACGCCCGGACCCGTGGACGTGAGGCGAGAGACCGGGAGGAAAAAGGATAAGAGATGCTACTACCAAAACGGGTCAAGCACCGCAAACAGCATCGAGGCCGCATGGCCGGGAAGTCGAAGGGCCAGACCACGGTCCAGTTCGGCGAATACGGCCTGCAGGCACTGGAGCCGGGTTGGATCACCGGCCGGCAGATCGAAGCTGCGCGTATCGCCATGACCCGCAAGATCAAACGGGGTGGGAAGGTGTGGATCAACATCTTCCCGCAGAAACCCATCACGAAGAAGCCGGCCGAGACCCGGATGGGCTCCGGCAAGGGCTCGCCCGATCAATGGGTGGCCGTGGTCAAGCCGGGCCGCGTGATGTTCGAGCTGGCGGGTGTCTCCGAGGATCTTGCCAAGGAGGCCATCCGGCTCGCGGCGCACAAACTTCCTGTTAAATGCAGGTTCGCGACCAGGGAGGATGCAGGCATTGAAGGGTAAGGACTTGGTCGAACTCGCTGACGAGGAATTGGCCCAGCGTCTGAAGCAGTCGCGGGAGGAACTGTTCAACCTGCGTTTCCAGCACGCGGCCGGTCAGCTGGAGAACATCAGCCGTCTGCGCCAGGTGCGCCAGGACATCGCCAGGATCATGACGGTGCAATCCGCGAGAGAACGGGCGAGGGAGTTCTGATGGCCGAGCAGCGAGCGACAAGGCAGCGGGAGCGGCAGGGCGTGGTCGTCTCCGACAAGATGGACCGGACCATCGTCGTGCAGGTGAGCGCGGTGCGGCCGCACGCCCAGTACAAGAAGGTGGTACGGACCACCAGCCGCTTGAAAGCTCATGACGAGCAGAACGAGGCTCGGGTGGGGGACACGGTCTTGGTGCGCGAATGCCGGCCGCTCTCTCGCGACAAGACTTGGCGTCTCATCAGGGTGCTCGAGCGGGCCGAATAGCCCCGCCGGTAGGAGATGGGTGAAACACGATGATACAGGTGGAGACAAGACTCAAAGTGGCCGACAACACCGGCGCACGCGAGCTGCTCTGCATCCGCATCAAAGGCGGTTCGCAGAGACGCTACGCGGGAGTGGGCGACGTCATCGTCGGGGCGGTCAAGGAGGCCATCCCGGGCGGCTCGGTCAAAAAGGGTGACGTGGTGCAGGCGGTGGTCGTGCGCGTGAAGAAGGAATATGGCCGCCGGGACGGCACCTATATCGGCTTCGACGAGAATGCGGCTGTGTTGATCGATCGGCAGATGAACCCCCGGGGTACCCGGATCTTCGGACCCGTGGGTCGGGAATTGCGCGAGAAGAACTTCGCGAAGATCGTCTCGCTGGCGCCGGAGGTGCTGTGATGGGCCGGGTGACAACGCAGAAAAAGAAGTTCCGCATCAAGAAGGGCGACACCGTCCAGGTGATGCAGGGCAAAGAAGCCGGCAAGCGGGGCAAGGTCATGCGCGTGCTGGCAGAAGAAGAGCGCGTGGTGGTGGAGAGGGTCAACTTCATCAAGCGGCATGTGCGCCCCTCGCAGAAGACACCTCAGGGCGGGGTCATCGAGCGTGAAGCCAGCATGCACATCAGCAGCGTCAGGCTGGTCTGCCCGGGCTGCGGCCGGCCCGTCCGAGTGGGCGTCCGCATGGAGGGCGAAGACAAGGTGCGCTACTGCAAGAAATGCGACGTCCAGGTGGATAAGGGTTAACGATGGCAGTTCCCAGACTCAAAGAGAAATACCGCGCCGAGATCGTGCCGGCGATGCGTGAGCAGTTCGGCTACAAGAATGTCATGCAGGTACCCAGGGTCATGAAGCTCACTCTCAATATGGGGGTAGGCGAGGGTACGCACGATGCCAAGGCCATGGAGGAAGCGTCGCTCCAGCTCGCTCAGATCAGCGGCCAGAAGCCACAGGTGCGACGCGCGCGGAGGTCGGTGGCCAACTTCAAGTTGCGGACCGGCATGCCGGTGGGGCTGCGGGTCACCCTGCGCGGTGACCGCATGTACGAGATGCTCGATCGACTCGTAAGTGTGGCCCTGCCCCGCATCCGGGACTTCCGAGGGGTTGGTGGCGAGAGCTTCGACGGTCACGGCAACTACAACCTGGGCGTGAAAGAGCAGCTCATTTTCCCGGAGATCGATTACGACAAGATCGATCGCACCCGGGGGCTCGACATCGCCATCACCACCACGGCCAATACGGACGACGAGGGACGGGCGCTCCTCAGATTGATGGGCATGCCCTTCCGCGAGAGCTGAAGGATAGGAGCAACAGCGCATGGCAAAGAAGTCGATGATCGCTAAGGCGCGACGCCCGCAGAAGTACGCCGTTCGGGCGCGCAGCCGCTGCCTCCGCTGCGGCCGGCCGCGCGGCTACCTGCGCCGCTTCGGTCTGTGCCGCATCTGTCTACGTGAACTGGCCCACCAGGGACTGATCCCTGGGGTCACCAAGTCGAGCTGGTAGGAGGGGTCATGTCACACACCGATCCCATCGCCGATATGCTGACCCGCATCCGGAACGCCAACAAGGCGCTCCATGCGCAGGTCGAGATGCCTTCTTCAAGTCAGAAGGTCGAGTTGGCCCGTGTTCTGAAGGACGAGGGCTACATCACCGGCTACTCGATGGTGAAAGAGGGCAGCTTCGACAAACTGGTGATCGAACTCAAGTACACTGACGGCCGTCGCCGCGTCATCTCGCAGGTCAAGAGGGTCAGCAAGCCGGGCCGCCGCATCTATGCCAAGAAAGACAACCTCCCCAGGGTCCTCGGGGGCCTGGGCACGGCCGTCATCTCCACCTCGCGTGGCCTGATGACCGCGCGGGAGGCGCAGCGGCAGGGTGTAGGCGGCGAAGTCATCTGTTTCGTCTGGTAACGATATGTCTAGGATAGGTAGAGCACCAATTACAGTACCCGGCGGCGTGGAAGTCACGATCGCCGGCAACAACGTCGCCGTCAAGGGCCCCAAGGGGGAGCTGACCCAGGACGTTCACCCCAACATGCAGGTGGCTTTGGCCGACGGCATGCTGACCGTCGCCCGGCCCGACGATACGGCGCCGAACCGCTCCCTGCATGGTCTGACCCGCACGCTCCTCTCCAACATGGTCACGGGGGTGACCACGGGCTTCGAGAAGAAGCTGGAGATCGTGGGTGTCGGCTATCGGGCTTCCAAGAAAGGTTCGGATCTGGAGATCCTCGTCGGTTATTCCCATCCGGTGGTGGTGCCACCGCCGGAGAACATCGAGTTCGAAGTGCCCGTTCCGACGCAGATCGTGGTCAGGGGCATCGACAAGCAGCGCGTCGGCCAGGTAGCCGCCGAGATACGTGCCCTCCGCAAACCCGAGCCCTACAAAGGCAAGGGTATTCGCTACGAAGGCGAAGTGGTGCGGCGCAAAGTCGGTAAGCGGGCGTAGTAGGAAGAGGATTGTATGACTTATCAAGATGACAAGAACCGGTCTCGGGAGCGGCGTGCGAACCGGGTGAGGGGCAAGGTGCGCGGCACCGCTGAACGTCCGCGTCTTTCCGTGTTCCGATCCAATCGGGCCATCTGGGCTCAGGTCATCGACGACGGGACCGGACGGACGCTGGCCAGCGCCGGCAGTGTTCATGTGAGCGAGAAGGGCCTATCGAAGAAAGACCAGGCTGCCAAGGTCGGGACGATCCTGGCGGAGCGGGCTAAGGCAGCCGGGGTCGAGCGCGTGGTGTTCGATAGGGGACCCTACCTGTACCACGGTCGAGTAAAGGCTCTGGCGGACGGTGCCCGCGAGGGCGGCCTGGACTTCTGAGGGAGAGAGAGGTAGCACTTTGGCGCAGATCAAGGCAGATTCGCTTAACCTTCAGGAGAGCGTGATCCACATCAACCGCGTGGCCAAGGTGGTCAAGGGTGGTCGGCGTTTCTCGTTCACCGCTCTGGTCGCGGTCGGGGATGGAGAAAGCACGGTGGGCGTCGGCTATGGCAAGGCCAAAGAGGTGCCCCTGGCGATCCAGAAGGCCATAGAAGACGCACGCAAGAACCTGTTCGTGGTGCCCAAGCACGGGAGCACCATCACCCATGAGATCGTGGGTCATCACGGCGCCGGGCGGGTGCTACTGCGACCGGCTTCCGCGGGGACGGGAGTGATCGCGGGCGGCGGGGTACGCGCGCTGCTCGAGTTGGGTGGGGTCCACGACGTCCTGACCAAGTGCCTGGGCACCACGAACCCCATCAACATGGTGCGGGCCGCCGAGCAGGGGCTTCGCGCCCTGCGCCGGCCCGAAGACATCGCCCTGCAGCGCGGCAAGACCGTCCGGGAGATCTTGGGCATGGGCCCGGTCGACGAACCGGCGCCGGCCGCGGCCGGGACCGGAGAGTGACCCTATGCTGAAGATCACCCAGGTTAAGAGCCGCATCAATCGCAAGAAGGATCACAAGGGCACGCTGGATGCTCTCGGCATCAGCCGCATGCACCAGACGGTCTATCACGAAGACACTCCGGCCATCCGGGGCATGGTGCATAAGATCTCGTATATGCTCCAAGTGGACGTGGTCGACATCAAGGACAAAGGATAGAGATGGGAGACATCTTCCTGCACAATCTGCGGCCCGACCCCGGGGCCCGGCGTGGCAAGAAGCGCGTGGGCCGGGGCGAAGGCTCAGGCGTGGGCAAGACTTCGGGCCGGGGCCACAAGGGTTCGAAGCAGCGTTCCGGGGGACGGATATCGCCCCGGTACGAAGGCGGTCAGATGCCTCTGCACATGAGGTTGCCCAAACTGCGGGGCCCGCTGGCCAAGACCGCCATGCCCATCGGGCCGTTCCGCACCTACATGACGCCCGTCAATCTGTCGCGGCTCGCGGTGTTCGCCGAGGGTGAAGTGGTGTCGCCGGAAGCGCTGCTGGAGCGGGGCATCATCAAGAAGGCGGACGCGAGGGTCAAGATCCTGGCGATGGGCGAACTGGCTCAGCCTCTCACGATCAAGGCTCACGGCTTCAGCGCCGCGGCGATGGCCAAGATCGAGGCCGCCGGCGGCACGGCGGAAATCATCTGATGCTGCAGTCCCTGCTCAACGCCTGGAGGCTTCCGGATCTCCGGAAGAAGCTGCTCTTCACGGCCATGATCATTGCGATCTACCGGCTGGGTTGTTACATCCCGGTGCCTGGCGTCAGCGTGGATGCCATCCAGGAAATGTTCAACACTGGGGGTGTGTTCGACTTCTACAACCTTTTCGCCGGTGGCGGCTTGGAGCGGGTGGCCGTCTTCGCCATGGGCATCATGCCCTATATCACGGCGTCGATCATCATGCAGCTGCTCACCATGGTCATCCCCCGGCTGGAAGCCCTCATGAAGGAGGGCGAAGCGGGTCAGAAGAAGGTCAACCAGTACACCCGTTATTTCACCGTCATCCTCGCCCTTATCCAGGCGATAGGCTTCGTCTTTCTTTTCCGCAGCTACGGCGCCTTTCCCCCCGACGCGCCGCTCACGCCGCTCCGTTTCTACCTCATCGTTCTCACTCTGACGGTCGGCACGGCGCTGGTCATGTGGATGGGCGAGCTCATCACCCAACGGGGCATCGGGAACGGTATCTCACTCATGATCTTCGCGAGCATCGTGTCGCGGCTTCCCAGCGGGATCCAGAAGCTCTTCACCCTCAACCCCGCGTATTGGGTGCTCATGGGCGTCATCGCCGTAGCTGTCGTGGCAGCCGTCGTCTATATCACAGAGGGTCAGCGCCGCATCCCTGTTCAGTATGCGAAGCGGGTGGTGGGGCGCAAGGTCTACGGCGGGCAGAGCACCTACCTTCCGCTGCGGATAAACATGGCCGGCGTCATCCCGGTGATATTCGCCTCTTCGGTGCTCTTGTTCCCGGTCACCTTGGCGCAGATGACTCCCTGGACCTGGGCCAAGAGGCTGGCGGAGATCCTCGGTCCGGGCTCCTGGTGGTATCTGGTGGCCGAGATCGTGTTGATCATCCTCTTCACCTACTTCTATACGGCCGTGCAGTTCAACCCCATCGACCAGGCCGAGAACCTCAAGAAATATGGGGGGTTCGTCCCAGGCATCCGCCCCGGACGGCCCACCGCCGTCTATCTGGATCATGTGCTGACCCGCATCACGTTCCCGGGTGCGCTGTTCTTGGCGGCCATCGTGCTGCTGCCCACCCTGCTGATTCGGCTCTTGAACGTGCCCTTCTACTTTGGGGGAACTTCACTCCTGATCGTCGTAGGGGTGGCTCTGGATACGATGAAGCAGATGGAATCTCAGCTGCTGATGCGGCACTACGAAGGTTTCCTCAAGTAGCGCTGTGGTAGGCGAGAAAGAAGGGATAGAGAGCGTGACCCACTTCAACCTCATTCTGCTCGGACCGCCCGGGGCAGGGAAAGGTACCCAGGCCGGCCTCATCGTGGCCGAGTACGGTATCCCTCATGTCTCCACCGGCGACATCCTACGCTCGGCCGTCAAGAACCAGACGCAGATGGGTCTGGAGGCCAAGAAGTACATGGATGCCGGAGAGCTGGTGCCCGACAGCGTGGTGATCGGCATCGTCAGGGATCGCCTGCAGGAGCCCGACACTGCCAGGGGCTTCCTGATGGACGGCTTCCCGCGGACCATCCCTCAGGCGGAGGAACTGGACGCCGTCCTCGACGGCTTAGGACGGGGGGTGACGAAGACCCTCGTGATCCTGGTGGATGAAGAGGATCTGGTGCGTCGCCTTACCGGGCGCCGCATCTGCCGCGTCTGCCAGGCCCCCTTCCACGTGATGTTCAACCCGCCCAAGCGTGAAGGCGTGTGCGACAAGTGCGGCGGTGAGCTCTACCAACGCGACGACGATTCCGAGGCCACGGTGCGCAATCGGCTCGAGGTCTACCGCAACCAGACCGAGCCACTCATCGGTTACTACGACCAGGCGGGGGTTGTCGCGCGCATCGACGGTGCGCAGTCACCCGACGAGGTCTATGAGGACATACGCATGGCTCTCGGTCAGGTCGGGGGAGGAGCCGGGGACGCTTGAGGTCTGGGAGAGCGACGACACGGTGATCATCAGAAAGTCGCAGGCGGAGTTGGAGAAGATGGCCCGGGCGGGCAGGGTGGTCCAGGGATGCTTGGACCTCATGGCCCAGGAGATAAAGCCGGGCATAACAACGAAAGAGTTGGATCGGTTGGCTGAGAGATTCATACGCGCGAAGGGCGGTGTGCCTACGTTCAAAGGCTTCCGGGGTTTCCCGGGGTCCATTTGCACGTCGCCCAACGACATGGTGGTCCACGGCATCCCAGATGGCACCCGGCTGAGGGAGGGCGACATCCTGGGGGTCGATGTGGGCGTCACCTTGGAAGGCTATATCGCCGACGCCGCGCGTACCTTGCCGGTGGGCGAGATCTCCGAGGTCGCACGGGAGTTGCTTCAGGTCACCGAGGAATCGCTGTACGAGGGGATCGCCCAGTGCCAGGTCGGTAACCGGGTGGGGGATATCTCTCATGCCGTGCAGACTCATGCCGAGGCGCACGGTTTCTCGGTGGTGCGGAGCATGGTCGGCCATGGTGTGGGCCGTGACATGCACGAAGATCCACAGATGCCCAATTTCGGCCCGCCGGAGCAGGGTCCCGAGTTACGAGACGGCATGGTCCTCGCCATAGAGCCCATGGTGAACGTGGGCGGGTTCGAGGTGGAGATAGGTGATGATTCCTGGGCCATCTATTCGAAGGACGGCAGTCTCTCCGCTCATTTCGAACACACGGTGGCCATCACCCGGACGGGCCCCCGCATCCTTACCGCGGCTGAAGTAGCTGGAGCCTAGCAGGATGAGCCCTTGTGCTAAGATAAGCGGCCGACTTTCAGGCGGGGGTAGTTGGGTGGCGAACCGTGTGTCCTAAAGAGGAAGCCATTGAGCTCGAGGGCGAGGTCATCGAAGCCCTGCCCAATACCATGTTCAGGGTCAAGCTTGACAATGAGCTGGAGATCCTGGCTCACATATCCGGCAAGATGCGCATGAACTACATCCGGATCTTACCGGGTGACAGAGTCAAGGTCGAGTTGTCGCCGTACGATCTGACCCGCGGTCGGATCACGTATCGCTTCAAGTAGAGGAAGGGCGTCAGATGAAAGTAAGGGCGTCGGTCAAACCGATGTGTGAGAAGTGCAAGATAGTGCGGCGGCGCGGCGTGGTGCTGGTCATCTGCCAGAACCCGCGTCACAAGCAGCGGCAAGGCTAGGAGGCTGCCGAATCATGAAGCCACGGCCATCAGTACGCACTGGGCGGCGCGATAGTTTGTCCTCGGTCACGCGTAGCCTCTCACCTTTGGCGCAACTTCATCATTCAGCAGCCTATTGAGGCAGGAGTAGCGTATGGCTCGTATCGCTGGTGTCACTCTCCCCCGGGAGAAACGGATCGAGATCGGTCTGACCTACGTGTACGGCATCGGCCGGTCCATGTCCAACAGGATCCTCTCAGCTGTGAAGATCGATCCTGAGACGCATGTCAAGGATCTCACGGAGGACGAAGAGATCCGTCTGCGTGGCTACATCGAGGACAACGTCCTGGTCGAGGGCGACCTGCGGCGTGAGCGCAGCCAGAACATCAAACGACTGATGGAGATCGGCTGCTACCGGGGTATCAGACATCGGCGCGGCATGCCTGTCCGCGGCCAGCGTACCAAGACGAACTCCCGGGTGCGCAAAGGGCATAAGCCGACAGTGGGCGTCAAGAAGAAGGTGCGGGTCTAGCCGTCTGGCTTTCTCGCAGGGATATCTAGGGACGGAGTTAAGAAGACATGCCGAAACCGAAACGCACTACCACCGGTACGCGTGGGCGGCGCCGCAAGGTGCGGAAGAGCATCGCGGTAGGCAACGCCTACATCAAGACGTCGTTCAACAACACCCTTGTGACCCTCACCGACAAAGAGGGAAACGTGATCGCGTGGGCGAGCGCCGGTTCGGCGGGCTTCAAAGGCTCGCGTAAGTCCACCCCCTTCGCCGCGCAGGTGACGGCCGAGAGGGCGGCCCGGGCCGGGATGGAGCACGGGCTGCAGAAAGTGGACTGCTACGTCAAAGGACCGGGGAGTGGTCGCGAGACCGCCATCCGGTCGCTGCAGGCCACCGGTCTCGACGTGACCAGTGTCAAGGACGTCACCCCCATCCCTCACAACGGTTGCCGCCCCAAGAAGCGGCGCCGGGTCTAGGGCGGAGTAGCGAGCATGGCCAGAGATAGGTCTCCACAGTGCAAGCAGTGCCGCCGGGAGGGCGAGAAGCTCTTCCTCAAAGGCGAGCGTTGCCTGACCGACAAGTGCGGGGTCGACCGGCGGGCGTATCCCCCGGGTGAGCACGGCCGCGGCCGTAGGCGCAAGCAGTCCGAGTACCTCACCCAGCTACGGGAGAAACAGAAGGCGCGCCGCTATTACGGGGTCCTCGAAGGACAGTTTCGCAACTACTATGCGTCGGCCGCCCGGCAATCGGGCATGACCGGCGAGAACCTGTTGCGTCTCCTCGAGCTACGGTTGGACAACGTCGTCTACCGTCTGGGTTTCGGCGCTTCCCGCCGGCAGGCCCGGCAGCTCATACGGCACGGTCACTTCACGGTCAACGGCCGCCGGGTGAACATACCTTCGTACCGGGTGAAGCCGGACGATATCATCACGGCCGTACTCGACAGCGAGGGCCTGAAGGCGCTCGTCGAGGATGCCACGGATCTCACGGCCTCTGTGCCTGCCTGGCTCCAGGCCGACCACGACAACATGCTGGGCAAAGTCCTTCGTCTGCCCGAGCGGGCCGATATCGATATCCCCATCCAGGAGTCGCTCATCGTCGAGTTGTACTCCAAGTAGACAGGAGGGCCGATTGTTAGATTTTGCCACCCCGCATAGCGCCTACGAACCGGTTGCTGAGAACCAAGGCCGCTTTGTGGTAGAGCCGCTGGCCCGTGGTTTCGGGTATACCTTCGGCAACGCTCTCCGGCGGGTGCTGCTCTCTTCGCTCGAAGGCGCCGCCATCTCGGCGGTCAAGATCACCGGAGTGGAGCACGAGTTCTCGACGGTGCCTCACGTCAAAGAAGATGTCACCGACATCATCCTCAATCTCAAGAGGATAGTCTTCGTCCTGCATGGCGATGACGACGAGCACGAGGTCGAACTGGTCAAGGACGGCCCCGGGATCATCACTGCCGGTGATATCCAGCTTCCTGCAACTGTCGAGGTCGTGGATCCGCTCGCGTACATCGGCACCCTGGAAGATGGGGGCCGGCTGGAGATGCAGTTGACGGTGCGTCGGGGCCGGGGATATGCATCCGCCGACGACAACAAAGGCATCGAGACCATCCTGGGAGTCATCCCCATAGACTCGATCTTTTCCCCGGTCACCAAGGTGGCGTACAGCGTAGAACCAGCGCGGGTGGGTCAGCGCACCGATTTCGACAAGCTGACGCTCGAGGTGCAGACCAACGGCGCCCTCGAGCCGCGGGCGGCGCTGGCCAAGGCGGCAGCCCTGCTGCGCGACGACCTGTCGATCTTTCTGGAGGACGGGGACGAAGAAGAGGACGAGTTCTCCCTGGAGTCCGGAGCCGGTCAAGCGGACGTTCTCTTGGGTAGACCTTCGGGATCCGACGATACGCCTATCGAAGAACTGGAACTGGGAGTGCGCTCCTACAATTGCCTGAAGCGTGAGGGCATCGAGACGGTCGGTGACCTGATCGCCAGGTCTGAGCAGGAGCTGATGTGCATCCCCAATCTTGGTCGCAAGACCATAGAAGAGGTGCGCGAGCGCCTCGAGCAGAGCAACCTGAAGCTCAAGGGAGAGTAGAGTGAGGCACCAGAGAAAAGGAAGGCGGTTCGGTATCCAGCCGAGCCATCGCCGGCAGATGCTGGCGAATCTTGCCTGCTCTGTGCTCGAGCATGGACGCATCAAGACGACGGAGGCGCGGGCAAAAGAAGTGAAGCCCATCGTGGAGAAGATGATCACCATGGGCAAGTCGGGCGATCTCAACTCGCGCCGCACGGCCATCAGCCAGCTGCGCAACAAGCAGATATCGTACAAGCTGTTCAACGAGATAGCGCCCAAGTACGAGGACCGGCCGGGCGGCTACACCCGCATCGTCCACCTCGGGCCCCGCTTGGGCGACGCGGCTGAGATGGTGTTTCTGGAGCTCGTATAGCCAGCGCGGCGCCGGGATGACGGCGAGGCGGAACTAGATTGACGGCAGACTCGATGCCGGGGCCCGATAGACCCCGGCATTCGGTTTTCTGGGGGGACCCTGGGGTCGGGAGACCGGAGGGGCCGGCGCCTGGGGTTGGGAGGCCGGAAGGGCCGGCGGAGGTGATCCTGACGGGCAGACACCGCATGGAACTGCAGTACGACGGGACCGGGCTGCACGGCTGGGCGAGGCAGGAAGGGCTGCCCACTGTGGAGGGATGCTTGGAGGCCGCCCTCGCGACCGTGCTGGGTAGCGCCCCGGCGCTCCGGGTCGCCGGCCGGACCGACGCCGGCGTGCACGCACGCCGGCAGGTGGTGAGCCTTCTACTGCCGGCGGATGTCGACCCGGTGCAGCTGGTCCGATCCCTGAACGCCCTCACTCCGCCGGGCATCGCCATCACGCGCATCGTTCGCGCGTCAGCGGCCTTTGATGCACGGAAAGACGCGGTGAGCAGGACCTACCGATACTTCCTCTCCACCGGCGAGATCGTCTCCCCCTTCTGGGCCAGGTACTGCTGGCATGTGCATGGGGAGTTGGACGTGCAGGCCTTGCGGGCGGCCGCGGCCCTGGTGGCCGGCGGCCACGACTTCAGCGCCTTCACCCCCACCGAGACCGAACACGTGTCCTTCGACCGGTTGGTGCTGCGCTGTGGATGGAAGAAGATGCGCGGCGGACTACCCGCCGTTGCTCCACCCCCAGGCGCTGCACGATGGGGTCCAGGCCGCGACCCGTCCGATGTCACGAGGGGGTTAGGGTACCTGGAGATCGAAGCCGAGGCTTTTCTGCGCCGCATGGTCCGCTCTCTGGTGGGGACCATGCTGGAAGTGGCCCGGGGGGAGCGCACGCTCGAGGATTTCCGCCGGCTGCTGCTGGGCGCTCCTCGGGAGGAGGCAGGACCTACTGCGCCCGCCCACGGACTATTCTTGTGGGACGTGCGCTACGCGGCGGCGCGGACGGCCTGAAGCTGCTCGCTATCGCGTGGGACCGCCGCCCCACTTCTCCACCTGGACCAGGCACGAGTTCGGCGCCTGGCCAGTAGAGGTCGGCGTGATGAAGCGTTTGGAGGTCAGCAGGTTGACACAGCCGCCTTTGTCCGGGGACGCCCCAGGCGTGCCCAGGGGCATGTACTCGGCGGAGGACTCGTAGGAATGGACCGTGCCTGGAGGCACGCGCTCTGTCAGCTGTGCCACCAAGATGACCGAAGCCCGGTCGTTGAAAGCTCGGATGAGGTCGCCGCCTTCGATGCCTCGGGTTGCCGCGTCCTTGACGTTGAGACGCATGATCCAGTAGTAGTGGCCGTCTTCTTTGAGAATACGGTGGTCCTTGATGTCGTTGCTCCACGACCCCTTCGCGTCCCCCATGGTGTGGAAGCTGTAGCGGGGGTGCGGCGACACCATCTGCAGGGGGTACTTCTCGTAGAGCTCGGTGGTATGGTGACCCTCCCAGCTCTCTATGTACTGGGGTCCCATGGCCGGGCGTTCGGGATCGGCCGGGTCCGTTTCGTAGAACCGGGTAAGGCTGCTGGAAACGAACTCGATCTTGCCCGACTGGGTCTGTAGGCCCTTCAGTTTCACCTGGTCCCAGATGGGCGGGCCCCAGTCCGGTGTGTCCTTCTCCCGGTCTTCGGCGAACCAACGCAGGGCCGGCGTGGGTTGGCGATCTGCCGGGACCGGCACCATGTAGTAGCCCTTCTTCTCGAAGTCGTCCCAGGATATCCGCTGGGGCAGGTCGCTGGCGTTGAACATGCGCTTGACCCAGTCGAGGTCGGTATGCCCGCCCTCGGTGTAGATGTGGCCTATGCCCAGCCTGTCGGCAAGGAGGGAGAAGATCTCGTAGTCGGACTTGGAATCCCCAAGCGGCTCGATGCACTTCTTCTCCAGCACGATGAGGCGGTGATTCACCTGGTCGAACTTGTGCGTCCCGTAGCCGGCGGCGTACGCCCAGTCGCCGATGTCCCAGCGCTCGAAGTTGGTGCAGGCCGGTAGGATGATGTCCGCGAACTTGGTCTCGCCCTCCAACCAGATCGCTTGATTGACGACGAAGGGGACCTTCCCCTCTCTGTACGCGGTCACATAACGGTTGGTCTCGGTCATCGTGCCGATGAAGGAACCCCCATACCGGTAGTACATCCCCACGTGGGGATAGCCCCCGGCCGGGTAATGCCGCTTGTGGAACTGCATCTCGATGGACGCTCCGCAGAAGCCTCGGGCATACCACTCCATCCGCTCGTGTCTCATGACCTCGGGGATCCTGAGGCGGGAGACCGTCTGGCCCTCGGCGGAGTGCTGGATATTGGAGAAGGTTCCCCCGTTGGGCCACATGCGGGAGGCGAGGCGATAGCCGGCGGCGGTACCGGCGACGTCGCCGGACATCCCGCCTTCGGAATAGCCGGGGAAGTAGAAAGTCTTGTCGAACGGCACGCCCGAAGTGGTCGACCAGATGTTGCTGCCCGGCTTGCCCAGACCCTGCATGGCGGCCAGGGCGATCATGGTGCGGGCCCACTCGTTGCCGGTGGCGGCGCGGCACGCGCCGCCCCATCCGCCCATGGCTCCGGCGGAGAGCATGGTCTTCTTCGCACCCCACTCCCGGGCCAAAGCCCTGATCTCCCTGGCGGGAACGCCGCTTTCTATCTCGGCCCACTCCGGGGTCTTGGGCACTCCGTCGCTCTCGCCCAGCACGTAGGACTTCCACACGTGGAAGTCCTTGGTCCGGGAGGCCACGTACTCCTTGTCGTAAGTCCCTTCCGAAAGCCAGGTGAAGGCGATGGCCAGCCCCATAGCCACGTCGGTCCCCAAGCGCGGCGCGAACCACTTGTCGGCGAAGATGCCGGCGGTGTGGTTGTAGTAGGGGTCGATGAACACCATCTTGACCCCCAGCTCCTTGAGCCAGAAGCGCCGCGAGGTGGCCTCGAAGGAGCCGTAGACCCCGCCGGTGGTCTCGGGGTCGGCCGACCAGAACACGACCATCTCCGTGTTCTTGAGGGCGTCCTCCAAGAGATCGTACTGCTCGGGGATGCCGAGCCGATGGCTGAAGCCCCACATGTGCACGCCGCCCCAGTGCCAACCCTCCCAGCTGTCGGGGTTGTGCTCGGCATAGGTATGGCCGACCAGGTTGATGAAGCGGTTGTAGGCGCTGAAGCGGTAGCCGATGTTGCCCCAAAGATGGTGGGAGCCCGCAGTGGTGAGCATCCCCGCCGGCCCGACCTCTCTCTTCACCCGCACGATCTCGCCGGCCACGATGTCCAGGGCTTCATCCCAGCTGATGGGCTCGTAGCCGGACTCGCCGCGCTTGTGGATGTTGCGCTCCCCGTTCGGGTCGAAATCCACTCGCTTGAGCGGGGTCAGGATGCGTTTGGGGGAGTAGATGGTGGATTTGTGGGCCACCGTCCAGGGCGAGAGAGTCGTCTTGCGGGGCGGGGTGAAGGCCCGACCCCTTGCTTGTATGGTCCACGACGGCCCGTCGCTGTCGTCGAGCTCGAGAGGAAAGATGCGCAGGATCTTGCCGTCCCGGACATCGACATGCACGGGTCCGCCGGTCGTGAGATTGGTGAGTCGACGAGTCTTCGCCATTTTCTCTGTCCTTCGGTCCGTTCTGTCAGAGAGTCTCGTATATCCGCCACGGACTGAGGCCGCACCTTCAGATGTCCGCGCGTAAACTACCGTACGACCGGTTGTTGTCTGCGTTAAACTACCTGTTGTGTGGTAGCTTGTCAACCTCAGCGGGCGTACGCACGAGCCCACTTAACGGGACGGGGAAGGAAGCGGAGAATTGGCTCCACAGCAACATCGGATGAGTGCCGAAACAAGAAAGCGGCAGATCGTCGAGGTCACCCTGGACTTGATCGGCAAGTACGGGCTGCGGGGAGCGACGATGTCCCGTATCGCCGCGGGAGCAGGGATCAGGCAGGCCTCTCTCTACACTCACTTCGACAGTAGACGGGCCATCCTGCTTGCGGCCCTGGATGTGGTCTACGAGAAGATCTATGCCTCCCGCGAGACGCGCACCGAAGAGAACTCGTTCGGACGTCTTCGGGAGATGTGTGACCACCACTTGGAACTCTGGGCGGCCCAGGGAGAGCGGCACCATGCCCACCTGCTGCTGGAGTTCATCGCAGGCGCCCGGAGCGAAGGCCTCGGGGAGATACTGGCCGAGAAGCACCTTCGGTCGTTGGAGCAGTTCACCCAGGTGGTCGAGGACGGCAAGGCAGAGGGGAAGATCCCCGACTACGTGGATCCGGCGCAGGTATCCTGGCTCATCACCGGTTGGGCGTTCGCCGGAGACGTCGCTCACCAGATGGGTTTCAGCTCCTTCTTCGATCCGAACATCGCGGTCCATTGGCTGGACGTGATTTTCGAGAGCTTCGCGGCCGAACCCGCCCTTGAGCTCGTCGCGGACGGAACGAGCGGTACTGCGCGTGCTTGACACCAACTGCCTCCCTCCATTATTATCTGCGGTCGCGTTCTAAGGAGGCAGTTTGAAGACCTATTCAGCGAAACCCGGCGAAGTCCCACGCAAATGGTGGGTCGTCGATGCCGATGGCAAGAATCTCGGCAGGCTGGCGTCGGAGATCGCAATAGTGCTGCGGGGCAAGAACAAACCCCAGTACACCCCTCATGTCGATACCGGGGACTTCGTCGTGGTGGTCAATGCTCAGAAGATCGCAGTGACCGGCAACAAGCTCACGGGCAAGATCTACTATCGGCACTCAGGGTACCCTGGGGGCCTGAAGAGTCGCACGCTGGGGCAGATGCTCGAGCGCCGGCCCACTGAAGTCCTGCGGAAAGCGGTCAAGGGCATGCTGCCCAAGAACAGGTTGGCCGCCAAACAGCTAGGAAAGCTCAAAATATACGCTGGGCCGCAGCACCCGCACGCGGCCCAGAAGCCGGAGGAGTTGCCATGGCAGCAGTAGTCTACTCGGCGACGGGCAAGAGGAAGACCTCTGTCGCCCGCGTGCGTCTCATGCCGGGTACTGGGAACATCACCGTCAACGGCAAAGACGTGAAAGACTATTTCAATCGCCAGACCCTGACCCTCCTGGTACGGTCGCCTTTGGTGGAGACCGGTACCGACTCCAGGTACGACGTGATCGCCCACATCCACGGCGGCGGCAAATCCGGCCAGGCGGGTGCTCTCAAGCACGGCGTAGCCCGCGCCCTGGTCGAAGCCGATCCCTCGTTGAAGACCGACGTCAAGCGGGCCGGGCACCTGTCGCGCGACGCTCGGATGGTTGAGCGCAAGAAGGCCGGTCTGAAGAAGGCCCGTAAGCGCCCGCAGTTCTCGAAACGCTAGTCGCTTCAGCTTCTAGGGAATCACGAGGCGAGGGAGAAATCTCCCTCGCCTTTTTCATTGGTACGCGTGGCATGAACGACAGCTTGAGGGGCACGCGGAAGGAGCGGAACGGACCCACGATGGCCGAGCTGCGCATAGACACTGATGCCATACGCAGCAACACTGAGGTCGTGGCGGCCCTCTTGCGACGACATGGTCTGGATCTGGTGGGAGTGACCAAGGGCTGTATGGGCGAACCCCGGGTGGCGAAGGCCATGATGGAAGGGGGCGCCTCGGCCCTCGCCGACACCCGCGATCCGAACCTGCGCCGGCTGCGGACGGCTCTGCCCGGCGTGGAGCTGCATCGCATCCACCTGCCTTCGCTGGCCGAGCCTTTCGAGCCGGGAGACATCACTTACGTCTCGTCTTCGGCGGGGGCGGAAGCAGTGGCCGCTCTGGGCGGGTCGAGGAGGCCGCGCCGGGTCATGGTGCAGGTGGAGACCGGGGATGAGCGGGAGGGCGCCCCGTTGGAGCTTCTGCCGGATCTGGCAATGGCCATTGTTGCCGACTCCCGCCTCGAGCTCACGGGCATTGCCACCAACTACGCCTGCTTCCGCGGCGAGCCTGCTGGTATACGGGGGTCGGTTGCGGCGGTCGCCCAGGCGGCGGCCGCACTGCGCGCGGCCGGCCTGCTCACGCCCCGCGTGTCTGGAGGCAATTCCAGCGTATTGTGGCTGCTCGCGCAGGGGGAGACCTTGCCCTCACAAGTGACGGAGCTGCGGTGTGGCGAGGCCTTGCTCTTGGGGCAGGACGCCCTGTTCTACCGAGCCCTTCCCGGCTGTCGGACCGACGCCTGCGTGCTGCGGGCCGAAGTGCTCGAGGAGTATACTAGGCCGGCTCCCGACGGCGGAGCACGGCGGCTGGTGCTGGGCATCGGTAGGCAGGATCTTGCCTCGGGCGGGGTCAAGTTTTTACGGCCGGGCCTGGAGGAGATCGGGCGGTCGGCCGACTACTTGGTGGCGGAGGCGACGGCTGAGTTCGAGGGGGCTTTCGTGGGAGAGACCCTGGAAATGATCCCGGCCTACGAGGCTCTGGTGGCTGCCTGGACCTCTCCCTATGTGGAGCTGAGGCTCCTCTAGAAGGCTTGCGACAAGGGAGGTTTGGTATCGATGTGTGGCATCGTCGGCTATGTAGGAGATCGACCGTGCCGTGACATCCTGTTCCGGGGGCTGCGAAAGCTCGAGTACCGCGGCTACGACTCCGCAGGCATCTCGATCATCAGTGATGGGCGCTTCGAGCTACTGCATTCCGTGGGCAACCTGGACAACCTGGAAGCCATCCTCGGCCAGATGGGCGAAGTCGGGACCTTGGGCATGGCCCACACGCGCTGGGCCACCCACGGCCGCCCCTCCAACGAGAACGCCCACCCGCATACCGACTGCACCGGGCGTTTCGCGATAGTGCTCAACGGTATCGTGGAGAACTACCTGGCTTTGAGGGCCGGTCTGCAGGCGGAAGGCCACGTGTTCACCTCCGACACCGACGCTGAAGTCGCTGCCCACCTCATCGAGCGGGCCTACCGAGGCTCCCTCCAGCGGGCAGTGGTGGAGGCCTATAGTCAAATGGAAGGTCATTTCACCTACTGCGCCATCGCTGTGGATGAGCCTGACGTGATCGTGGGCATCCGCAAAGAGACCCCGCTCGTGGTCGGGCTGGGCGAAGGCGAGAACTACCTGGCCTCGGCCGTACCGGCGTTCTTGGCGGAGACGCGCTCGGTGGTCTTTCCTGAGGACGGAGACGTGGTGGTCGTCAAGCGGGATTCCGTCAGGCTGTTCGATCTGGAGGGACTCCCGGTCGAGCGTGGGGTCCAGACAGTGGACTGGGACGAAGAAGCGGCGGAGAAGAGCGGCTACGAGACCTTCATGCTGAAAGAGATCCACGAGCAGCCCACCGCGCTCGCGGACACGTTGGCCGAGCGCATCGGGGAGGACGGCGAGGTGGTCCTCGACGGCCTGGGCCTCACTCCCGAGTCGATCCGCGCCATCAAGCAGGTCGTTATCGTGGCCTGCGGTACCTCATACCACGCCGGTCTGGTCGGCAAGTATGTCTTGGAACGCTGGGCGCGCGTGCCCGTAGAGGTGGAGGTAGCCTCCGAATTCCGGTATCGGGAGCCGGTCATCGGCCCCGATTGCCTCTGCATCGCCATCAGCCAGTCGGGGGAGACGGCCGACACCCTGGCGGCCATGCGTCTTGCCCGCCAAGCTGGAGCGCAGGTCCTGGCTTTGACCAACATCGTCGGTTCGCAGGCCACCCGGGAGGCCGACGGGGTCCTGTTCACCCGCGCGGGTCTGGAGATCGGAGTGGCCGCGACCAAGACCTTCTTGACCCAGGTGCTGGCCGTGCTCCTCCTGAGCCTTCACTTCGCCGAGAACCGGGGCCATCTCACCCGCGAACAGGTGCGGTCCTACACGGAGGAGCTCCGTCACATTCCCCGGCTGCTCGGTGATTACCTGGGCGCCGGCGCGGCCGAGCGTGTGGACCAGGTGGCTCGTGACTACGCCTCCAGCCGCTTCTTCATGTGTTTGGGGAGGAATCTGGGTCTGCCGGTCGCCTTAGAGGGAGCGCTGAAACTCAAGGAGATCTCCTACATCCCCACCGACGCTTACGCGGCCGGAGAGATGAAGCACGGACCCATCGCCTTGCTGGAGGAAGGTTCACCGGTCTTGGTCGTCGCCACGGAAAGCTTCGTCTACGACAAGCTCATCTCCAATGTGCAAGAGGTGAAGGCCCGAGGAGCGCGCGTCATCGCCGTGGCGTCTGAGGGGAACGAAGGCCTGACGGAGATGGTGGACGAGGTCTTCTATGTCCCCCGCACCGATGAGATGCTCGCCCCTCTTCTGGCCGTGGTCCCCTTGCAGCTCTTCGCCTACTACGTGGCCAAGAACAACGGTGAGAAGGTCGATCAGCCGCGAAACCTAGCCAAGACCGTCACGGTGGAGTAGCACGGGGTGCGCGTTGATGCGCTTTGACGGGCGCGGGCGGGCGCGCAAAGCCTTGAGGGACGAAGGCGATGCGGGGACCTGGGCCGGCTGTGGCTTCGATCTGGTGGAGGTCGGGCGTCTCGAGCGGGCCCTCGGGCGCCACCCTGGACTCGAGCAACGGCTCTTCACGCCCGCGGAGATCGCCTACTGCAGTGCCCGGGGAAGACCGTTGCTTCATTTCGCCGGCCGTTTCGCAGCCAAAGAGGCGGTTGGTAAACTGCTGGGAAGCGGAGTGCTGTCCTGGCAGGAGATCGAAATCAGCGGGGGTCCTCGGCCCGGCGTGACCCTGAGCGGCCGCAGCGCAGAGCTGGCTGAGGCTCGGGGGATGGAGGGACTACAGCTCTCGCTCTCGCATGTGGACTCGCTCGCGGGAGCGTGTGTCGTGGTGGTCGCGGGTTCATCGGGGGGAGCGGACGTGGGATATCTTGACGACGATCGTTCAGGCGAAGACACCGGCAGCGGGCTTGTTGCCCTTCACCCCCTGTCGGAACGGCCGGCGGTGTTTACGCCGGCTCAGATGCGGGAGTTGGACCGGGCGACCATCGAGGACATCGGAATACCGGGTCCGGTGCTCATGGAGCGCGCGGCCCTGGGGGTGAGCGCCTTCATCCAGTCCCGATACCCCGATCATCACACTCTCATAGTGTGTGGGCCTGGCAACAACGGCGGCGACGGGCTGGCGGCCGCCCGACAGCTACATCTGGCCGGGCATCCGGTCGCCTGCGTCGTGGCCTTGAGCACGGCCTCGGAGCTCAGCCCGGATGCCGCCCTCAACTTCAAGGCGGCGGAGAAGGCGGGAGTCAATCTGCGGGTGGGCTCGGTGCCCGACTACCTCTGGGACGAGGCCGACTTGGTGGTCGACTGCCTTCTGGGGACGGGGGCGAAAGGGGAGATCAAGGCTCGGCTGGCTGAGTGGGCCCGTCGGATCAACACCATGGGTGCTTGTGGCGTCCCGGTGCTGGCGGTAGACGTACCGTCGGGTGTAGATGCCACCACGGGTGGCGTCGCAGCTGCCGCCGTGGCGGCCGATGTCACCGTCACCTTCCACGCGGCCAAGAGCGGTCTGGTATGCCCGCCCGGCTCGGAGGCGGCCGGGGAGGTACTGGTGTGGGACATCGGTCTTCCCGGCTTTCTCGAGCCGGAGCCCGACCTGTGGGTGGTGACGGCCGGCGACGTGAACGTCCCCGGCCGTCGGACCGACGACCACAAATACCGCGCCGGGTTTGTCGCCGTGCTGGCCGGGTCGGCCGCCTATCCCGGCGCGGCCTGGCTGACCGCGCAGGCCGCCTACCGGGCTGGGGCGGGCTATGTCCGCCTGCTGATGAACTCGGGCGCTGCCGACGGGGTGCGGAATCGGCTGGTCGAAGCGGTGCTCCAGGAGATCGGACCCGGTGACTGCCTGGTTGATGCCGAGCCGGTACTGGCAGCCCTCGCCGACGAGCGCCTGGGCGCTTTGGTAGCCGGCCCGGGTCTGGGGCGCGATCCGGCTACGCTGGTCGCGGTGAAGCGGGTGATACTCGAGAGCGTGGTACCCGCCGTGCTGGATGCCGATGGACTCTTCGCATTCGCGGGGGCGGCGGCGACCCTCAGGGACCGCGCCGGACTGGTCTTGACCCCGCACGTCGGGGAACTGGCCGCCCTGCTCGACGCGCCGGTCGCGGAGCTCTCCGCCTCGGCTTTGACCGCGGCCCGGCGCGCAGCTGAAGTCACCGGACAGGTCGTGCTCCTGAAGGGATCCTCGACCGTAGTCACCGCGCCGTCGGGACAGACCCGGGTGATCGCACAGGGCCCCCCCCAGCTTGCCTCGGCAGGCACGGGTGACGTTCTCTCAGGAATCATAGGGACCCTGCTGGCAAAGGGCGTGGAGCCCTTCGAGTCCGCGTACGCCGGAGCTTGGATACACGCCGAAGCTGGTAGGCTTGGGGCGGAGACCGATCCCCAGGGTGTCCTCGCCGGTGATCTCGTAGAGCTGCTCCCTGAGGTGATCGCAGGCCGCATCTATGACAGGAGGCCCTCGTGGACGAGCTGACAATCGGCGACATCATGCAGACCGAGGTCATCACAGTCGGACCGACCACCACAGTGCGGGAGCTTGCCGGTATCCTGGCCGAGCACAGGATCAGCGGCCTGCCGGTCGTCGACGAGGAGGACCGGGTGGTAGGCATGGTGAGCGAGGCGGACATCATCGTCCAGGATGCGGAGCTTCACTTCCCCTACTACATCCAGTTGCTTGACTCGGTCATATATCTGCAAAGCTTCCACAAGTTCGAGGAACGCCTGCACAAGATGTTCGGCTCGCAAGTGAAGGAGATCATGAGCGAAGAGGTACTGGCTATCTCTCCCGACGCGTCCGTGCGCGACGCGGCTACGCTCATGACCGACCGCGAGATCAACCGGCTCCCTGTGGTGGCCGAGGGCAAGCTGGTGGGTATCGTCACCCGGCACGACATTGTCCAGGCCATCGCCGGTACTACGGCCCAGGGCGCGACGACGGAGGATCATGTCTAAGAAAGAGACACGCAGGGCAGCCCGGCAGGCTTTCCCCAAAGCCCCGAGCAGCACGAAGAGTTCCAAGACGGCCGTGAGGTCCACAGGCGGGGCGAAGAGCAAAGCCGCGGCTAAGCCGGCTCTCAGGCCCCCCACGCTCAAGCGGGCGGCGATCCAGGGCGCCATCCTGGGCGTTCTCTACCTGATAGTGATCCGTTTCATCTGGCGGGAGCCGGGGACCAGCACCGCTGTCTACATCATATTTCCTTTGGGCGGGTTCTTCGTCTTCACAGGTGTCGCTTACGCGGTCGACCGCTTCACCTATCAGCGGCGCCTCCGAAAGCTGAAGGGCCCATCGAAGTAACGCGATCTGAGGGGCACTACGCAATCTGAGGGGCACTGGATGATGTTGGAAGCGGTGGCCGATACCCTGTGGCGCCGTCGAACTGAGGGTTGGCTCGTGGGCGGCACCGTGCGCGACCGGGAGTCGGGATGCCAGCTCGCCCGACCTAGACTTGGTCGTAGCCGACGATCCGGCTGCAGTGGCCCGAGAGATCGCCGGCCGGCTGGCCTCCCCCTGGTTCGCCCTGTCCGCTCGTCACGGGGCGTATCGAGTGATGGGAGGCCAAGGCCACATCGATGTAGCGGGTATCCGGGGGGCCGACATCGTCGACGATCTGGCCCAGCGGGATTTCACGATCAACGCCATGGCCGTCCCTGTGGGTGCCGGCGACCTCGTCGATCCCTTCGGAGGTCTAACGCATCTGCGGGAGAAGCGTCTGGTGGCAGTGTCGGAACGGGTATTCGGCGACGACCCCCTAAGGCTCATGCGGGCCGTCCGATTCTGCCACGTGCTCAGCCTCCGCCTCGATCCCCCTTTGGAGGCCCTGCTGCGCTCGCAGGCTTCGGAGCTTGTCCGCGCTGCTCCCGAGCGGGTCGCCGTTGAGATGGCGCTCACCTTGGCCCGGAGCCCCTCGGCGGCCGCGGTGCGGCTCTGGGCGGCGCTGGGCCTGCTGCGGGCCATGCTGCCCGAGGTGGCTGCGTCTTGGGGCGCTGCGGGGGGTGAGGACGGGGTCGACGACCGCTTCGAGGACCAGGCCTGGCGTGAAGACGGCGTGACCGAGGCAGCTGCCTGGCCGCCTGTGAGCCTGTTGACGTTGGAGGCCCTGCTCGAGCGGCTCGACCACGCGCTCGCGCACCTGCCGGTCTGGTTTCCTGAGTCTGTCGCGGTCGTCTCGGAGCGGCTGGCCGGTCCCGTCGATGGAGCCTGGACGCGAACGGTCGCGCTACGACTGGCAGTGATGACGTATCACCTTTCTCCCGCGAGGGCCTTGGCCGCCGGTCGCCGGCTGAGGTTGTCAGGGGATATGCTGTCCCTCCTGCGGACGGTCAGCGGCTGCTTTCACGAGGGCCGCTGCAGCCACGAGGCGCTCCAAAGGGCGGCTCTTTCCCCCCGCTCGGCGGTGCTGTTCCTGTGGGATTCGGCACCCTGGGAACCAGAGTCGATCCTGCTCGCGACTTGCGCCGGGGCTCCGCCTGCCGGCGCGACGACCACTTCCGACCACGTCGATCGGAGCGGCACGCCGCTCACCGCCGGCACTATCGCTCAGGCCGACCTCGAGCCCGCCGCCGCCGATCTGCTGCCGCGACCGGGAGTCCTGGACCCTTCTCGGAAGCTGATGGTGCGCTGGGCGGATCGGTCGATCCGCCCAGCGCCGGCCTCGCCGGTGGACGGGGAGATGCTCATCCGGGAGCTTGGTCTGGTCCCAGGCCCTCGCCTGGGGCAGATCCTGCGCGAGGTCAGATTGGCTTGGGAAGCACAGGAAGTGACGACGGCCGGCGAGGCTCTGAGTCTGGCGGAGGGACTTCTCCGGACGCTCTAGGCCAAGGCTGCGGTCGCCCGGCTTCCGCGCCCGGCCGGCAGCGCCCGGCCCGCTTCGGGTGCCTCGTGCTATCATATCCTGCCTTTTTGGGCTTATTAGCTTGTGGGACGTGTCATTGGAGGCACCTTGAAGGACGATATACATCCTCAGTATGTTGAGAGCAGAGTCACGTGCTCTTGCGGCGAGACGTTTCTCACTCACTCGACCCTTCCGGAGATCAAAGTGGAGGTCTGCTCTGCCTGTCATCCGTTCTACACGGGTAAGCAGAAGCTGGTCGACACTGCCGGCCGGGTGGAGAGGTTCAACAAGAAGTATCGCCGCTCCGAGAAGAAGGCGTAGCCCTCTTCGGCCGTGCCTGCCGAGCTCACGGTAACGCTTCTCCAATACACTCCCTTGCCGGAGCGGGCGGTGGCTTCCGCTGGACGGCTTTGCTACGCGCCGGTCGGTGCCGCCGAACTAAAGACCGCCATGAGCGACGACGAGGTCCGGCGCCTCGTGCGCGGTCTGGTGCGATCCGGTCATCTGAGCGCCTTGGAACATGCCGCGTTCACGTTCGCGATCGAGGGGATATCGAGAGCATGTTCCCATCAGCTCGTTCGGCATCGAGTCGCCTCCTACAGTCAGCAGTCCCAGCGGTATGTGCGTTTCGACTCCTCAGGGGGTTTCGTCATACCGCCGAGCATCGAGGCATCCCCGGAAGCCCGCACCGTCTTCTACGAGGCCATGGACAATGCCCGACGCTCCTACGAGCGCCTGGTGGCGCTCGGTCTGGCAGAGGGGCGGGGTAACGAGTCCGTCTTCGAGGATGCCCGCTTCGTACTGCCCAACGCGGCCGAGACAAAGATCGTGGTGACTATGAACGCGCGCGAGCTAAGGCATTTCTACGCGCTGCGCTGCTGTCGCCGGGCACAGTGGGAGATCAACCGGCTGGCCTGGACCATGCGTCATCTCGCCGTTTCGGTGGCACCGCTGCTCTTCGAGGGCACCGGGCCGGGCTGCATGACGGGGGGGTGCCCCGAAGGCAGGATGTCGTGTGGCTCCCCCTATTCCGAAGAAGAGGTCCTGGCGATGGATCTCATCGGATCGATAGCAGACTAGGCTCAGGAATGACGATGATCGAGTCGACGGGGGCCGAGTCCAAGGCCGAGGACCAGAGTGCGTCCTCCTGCCCGCACGATCACACTTTCGGAGGCCAGGCGGTCATCGAAGGGGTCATGATGCGCGGCCGGCACTCGTGGGGGGTGGCGGTGCGCCGACCTTCAGGAGGGATCGCCCGGGTCGGCTATCCTCTAGAGGCAGCAAGTTCCCGTCACCGCGTGCTCAAGTTGCCGATCGTGCGGGGAGTGGCGGCCCTCTGGGAATCGTTGAGCTTAGGGATAAAGGCCCTGGGGATCTCGGCCAACATCGGTCTTGAGGACCCAACGACGGAACCCGCCGGCCCATCGTCCGGCGGCGCGCCCGAGGGCACCGGACTGGACCAGCCAACGATCTCGGCCGACGAACCGGCGACCGGCGCGGAAGCGGCGAAGCCGCCGCTGTCCTTCGGCTGGAAGGAACTAGCCGTGACCGTGACCGTGGCCGTGGCTATGGCGGTGGCGTTCTTCGTGGTGATACCGCTGGTGGTGGTGAAGCAGTTCGAGTCGACCTTCGATAACCCCTTCCTCTTCAACCTGGTGGAAGGGCTCATCCGCATAGCCATCTTCATCCTCTACATCGTGGCAATCTCGCTCGTCCCCGATCTGCGCAGAGTGTTTCAGTATCACGGAGCCGAGCACAAGATCATCCACGCCTACGAATCGTGTGGCAGGCCGGACGCGGAGCATGCCGGTAGCTACTCCACCCTCCACCCTCGCTGCGGCACGGGTTTCCTGCTGCTGGTGATGGTCATCTCGGTTGTCTTCTTCGCTATCATCGGAAAGCCCTCGCTTCCCTGGCTGGTGCTGTCACGTCTCATCGGCATACCCATCATCGTGGGTATCGCCTACGAGATAGGCATAAAATGGGCAGGTAAGCATTCCAACGGGTTCTTCGCCCGGATCGTCCTCTGGCCCGGGATCCAGCTCCAGCGGCTGACCACCCGCGAGCCGAGCTACGACCAGCTTGAGGTGGCCGCTGCCGCTCTGGACGAGGTCATGCGCATGGACGACGTGAGCGGGCGCGCTCTCGCCGAACCCGCCACTTAGGCGCGGGCCTCGTAGAACGCGCCTCGGAGACTGAAGGCATGATCGAACGCCTCGCCACTGAGATAGAAGACAAGTACGCCGCTCTCATGGAGGAGCTGGCCGATCCCGAGGTGCTGAGGGACCAGGCCCGCTACGCCGAGATATCGAAGGCCCACTCCGATCTCGAGCCGGCATACCGCTTGGCGGTGGCCTATCGGGAGACGCGCGCGTCTCTGGAGGAAGCGGAAGCCATGCTCGAGGAGGGCGGTCTGGATCCCGAGATGAAGGAGTTCCTCGCGGAGGAGAAAGGGAGCGCTCGGGAGAAGCTCGAGGCGCTGGAGCAGGAACTGCGCGCCGCAGTCTTGGAGAAAGATCCGCGGGACAACAAGAACGTCATCGTGGAGGTGCGAGCGGGGGCCGGTGGCGACGAGGCGGCTCTGTTCGCCGCCGAGGTCCAACGCATGCTGGTGCGCTATGCAGAGCGTATGCGCTTCAAGACCGAGATCCTTTCCACCACCGAGGCTTCCCTAGGGGGTGTCAAGGAGATCATCTTCGAGGTCAGGGGTCGGGGGGCTTTCGGCGCCCTCAAGTACGAGTCCGGTGTGCACAGGGTACAGCGGGTGCCGGTGACCGAGTCCACCGGGCGCATACACACGTCCACGGCAACCGTTGCCGTGCTTCCCGAGGTGGAAGACGTCGAGATCCACATCGACCCCAACGACGTGCGGGTGGATGTCTACCGGTCCACCGGCCCGGGCGGGCAGTCGGTCAACACCACGGACTCGGCGGTCAGACTCACCCACATCCCCAGCGGACTGGTGGTCTCGTGCCAGGATGAGAAGTCCCAGCTTCAGAACAAGGAGCGGGCTTTCCGTATCTTACGGGCCCGTCTGTACGATATGGCCCAGGCTGTGCAAGACGCCCAGCTGGCTGCGCAGCGCCGCAGTCAGGTGGGTACGGGCGATAGGTCGCAGAAGGTCCGCACCTACAATTTCCCTCAGGGACGCGTCACCGACCACCGCATAGGATTGACGTCACACCGCTTGGAAGCCGTACTGCAGGGTGAGTTGGAGGAATTCACCGAAGCACTACGGGCCAACGAGCGCACCGAGCAGCTCGCCGCGGCTGCTTTCTGACCGCCGGCGCGGAGGCGGGGTGTCTATGGACAGCTGGACCATAGGTGCGCTGCTCGACACGGTGACAGGATATCTGCGGGATAGAGGTTCCGCGTCACCACGGCTGGACGCCGAGTTACTGCTGGCGGAGACCCTCGGGATGGAGCGCATCCATCTCTACACCGAGTACGATCGTCCTCTCGCTTCCTCCGAGCTCGACCGTTACCGCTATCTGGTCGGGCGCCGGGCCCGGCACGAGCCGGTCGCATACATCCTCGGACGAGCTCACTTCCGTCATCTGCGCCTGGAGGTGACCCCGGCCGTTCTGATCCCCCGGCCCGAGACCGAAGAGCTGGTCGACGTAGCTCTGCAGCTGTTGCGCCTCCGACCGGCCTGGGAGGCTCTTTCGGACACGACGGCGGCCGCCGGCCCAGCGCCGGACCCTCAGGCCGAGGCCACTCCCGCCGAGGCCGGCGCGGAAGCGCCTCCACCGCTGATCGCCGATGTGGGGACAGGTTCCGGGGCCATCGCTTTGAGCCTGGCCCAGGAGGCGGGACTCCGGGTACTCGCCACCGACGAGAGCGAGGAGGCCCTGGAAGTGGCCGCTCGGAATCGAGCCGCGCTGGAGCTGGAGGGACTGGTCGAGTTGCGGCATGCCGACCTGCTGACCGGAACAGCCGACGATAGCCTTCGCCTGGTGATCAGCAATCCGCCGTACGTGACCTCCAGGGACATGGGCACGCTCGCGCCCGATATCCGTTTGTACGAACCGGCTTTGGCTTTGGACGCCGGCGAGGACGGGCTCGCGGTCTTCCGCCGGCTCCTGCCGCAGGCGGCGCGGGTCCTCAGGCCCGGCGGCAGCGTGCTACTCGAGGTGGGCGACGGGCAGGCCCCGGCGGTCGCCGGCCTCGCGCGCGCGGCCGGCTTCTCCCTCCTTGCCGTACACAAGGACCTGTCCGGCAAGGAGCGTATGGTGGTCGGGACCCTTCCTGGCGCGGCCATGATGCCTCTGGGGGGATTGGACGACCCTCAGTCGGTGGCGCTGGTCACGGCGCTCGGGGGAGGCGCGATAATCGGGATACCCACCGACACCGTGTATGGCATCGCGGCCCGATGGGATTCGCAAGCGGGGGTACGGCGGCTGTTCGCAGCCAAAGGTCGGGGCTCCGACCAGCCGATGGCGGCGCTGTTCCCCTCGGTCGCCTCGGTGAAGGCAGCATTACCCGATCTTGATGGCCCGTCTACCAAGGTGCTCGAAGCGTTGCTACCGGGTCCGTATACGTTCGTAGTGGGGACCTCCGTTCCCCGCCCGCCCCTTGTGGGTACGGCCGACTCGTTGGGAGTGCGAGTACCTGATCATCCGGCCCTCCTCGAGTTCCTGGCGTCTCTGGAGGCCCCTCTGGCTGCGACGAGCGCCAACCTGAGCGGCCAAAAAGAGGCCGAGATGCCGGCCGACGTCGAACCCTCGGTCCTCGCCCACTGCTCGATCGCCTTCACGACCGCGGGGTCGACTCGCAGCGCCGGCCGGCCGGCCGCCTCCACCGTGGTAGACCTGCGTCCTCTCGCGACCGGAGACGCTCCCGCCCTTCTCAGAGAAGGGGCGGCGAACGGGGCCGAGACTCTGAGACGCATCAGCGCCCTCCTCTGACCCCGGCGACTGGGAGCGCGGCGCCGGCTGGTCGCGAGCTCGACCTTCCGCCTGCCGCGCCTGCTGGGCTGCGTCTCCGACCTTTCCGCCCGCGGGACGCGCGCTTTCATCTGGTATGCTTGGCCCACCGGACCTCACCTGGCAGGACCACACCCAGTAGGAGACCAGCTTTGACCGTCGATCCCCGTTCGGACAGTTACGCAGACCTGGCGCTCAGGGATGTCGACCCTGCGCTCAGCGCGCTGATCACGCGAGAACTGACCCGGCAGCAGCGCAATATCGAGCTCATCGCCTCTGAGAACTTCACCCCCCTGCCTGTGCTGCAGGCCACGGGCAGCGTCCTCACCAACAAGTACGCCGAGGGCTACCCCTGCAGGCGCTACTACGGGGGCTGCGAGGTTGTGGACGACATCGAAGCCCTGGCCATAGAACGGGCGAAGGCGCTGTATGGCGCGGAGCATGCGAACGTGCAGCCGCACTCCGGGTCCACGGCGAACCAGGCTGTGTATTGGGCCGCTCTCGAGCCGGGAGACCCGGTGCTGGCGATGAGCCTGGCCCACGGCGGGCATCTGACACACGGGCACCCGGTCAATTTCTCCGGTATGGGGTATACCTTCTTCCACTACGGGGTCGACCGGAAGACCGGGCGGATCGACATGGACGAGGTCCGCGCCTACGCCCTCAAACATAGGCCGAAGCTCGTCTTGGCCGGAGCCAGCGCCTACCCCCGGGCCCTGGACTTCGCCGCCTTCCGCGCGGTGGCGGACGAGGTAGGGGCCGAACTGATGGTGGACATGGCGCACATCGCCGGGCTGATCGCGGGCGGGGTGCATCAGTCGCCCTTTGCCTTCGCGGATTGGGTCAGCACGACGACCCACAAGACGCTGGCTGGACCCCGGGGCGGCGCCTGTTTCTGCCGGGCCGAAAACGCCGCCCGGCTAGATCACGCGGTCTTTCCCGGCCTGCAGGGGGGACCGTTGGAGCATATCATCGCCGGCAAGGCGGTGTGTTTCTTTCTCGCGATGACCGATGAGTTCAAAGCGAAGCAGCGGCGCACTGTGGAAAACGCAGCCGCGCTGGCCGAGGGACTCTTAGAGGGTGGTCTGAAGCTCGTCTCAGGGGGTACCGACAACCACCTGATGCTGGTCGATTTCAGCGGTACTGAGATGACGGGCAAGCAGGCCCAGGAGCTCCTCGACCGGGTGGGGATCACGGTCAACAAGAACAGCGTCCCTTATGACGAGCGCCCGCCGACGATCACCTCCGGGGTGCGGTTGGGCACGCCCGCAATGACCACTCGGGGCTTTGGTACCGGCGAGATGCGAGAGGTGGCCCGTATCGTCGTGGACACGTTGACTTCGGAACCCACCGAGGCGAATCTCGATCGGTTTCTGAAGCGCAGCCGAGCACTGACCGAGGCTTTCCCTCTCTATCACTCTCTGGATATCTGATGTCTGGTCCGGGGAAGAGACCGGTCCTACCGGCTCGCCCGGATTGGGAGGACTACTTCATGGAGATCGCGCGGGTGGTCTCCACGCGTTCGAGTTGTCTACGCCGGCAGGTAGGAGCGGTCCTGGTTAAGAACCGGCAGATCCTCGCCACTGGCTACAATGGGGTTCCCAGGGGTCTGCGCCACTGCGGCGAGCGTGGCTGCCTGCGGGACGAGCTGGGGATCCCCTCTGGAGAGCGCCACGAGCTGTGCCGAGGCCTCCACGCTGAGCAGAACGCGATCATCCAAGCTGCGTATCATGGAGTGGCCGTAAGCGGGGCCGAGGTCTACTGCACACATCAGCCCTGTGCGCTGTGCGCCAAGATGCTGGTGAACGCCGACGTGGTGGCGGTCTATTTCAAGGGTGACTACCCGGACGCCCTGGCTATGGAAGTGTTCGAGGAGGCGGGCACGCGACTGGTGCACGTCAGATGAAAACTCCATATCGTTTCTTGCGGTTGGGGAGGCCAGAGTCTATAATGCGACGGGCGCAATTTTGAGCAAGGGTCCCCATGGCGGCACACCGGAGCGGGGAGTCTTGCGTTCACGTTTGTTGCCCTGGTGCTGGTCTTCACCGGTCTTGGCTATCTGGCCGATCGTTGACTCCGCACCGGGCCCTGAAGGCCGCGGGAAAAGCGAGGGCACGAACGAGGACGACGGATCGCGCGGGCGTTCCTCGTAACAGACGGATAGGTTGACGGGGAGGAAGTTCTGGGGCTGACGCTGATATCCGTGGCCATAGGTCTTGGTCTCGCCGCCGCGTACCATTTCCTTTCCATGCGGTTGCAGGTTTGGGTCGCTCAGCGGAGTTCCGCCATGGTCCCGGCTGTCACCGTTCTCGGGTTTCTCTTCCGGCTCACGGCTCTGGCCTTGATCCTAGTTGTCTTGGGCCTGTGGACGTCCCTGAACATATTGGCCGTGTGTCTCAGCTTTGTGGCTTTGTTCACCGTCTTGAACGGCTTCTCGCTCTACAGTCTGATGAGCAAGCGCAAAGGCGCGCCGCCCCCAGCGGGCGCCGGCGGTCCGCAACAGGAGTAGTGGATGGTCGCCGAGGAGGGCGCAAACAAGATCGTCGAGGCTCTGCACGAACTAAGCGTGCAGACGATTGTCCCCCTCCCCAAGATAGGTCCGCTCGATATGTCCATCACCAATGTCGTGATCTACATGTGGGTGTCCGCGGTCATCGTGTTCGCCTTCTTCTATATCGTGGCTAGGCGATGGCGGAAGGAACCGGACGGTCTGCAGATCGTGGCCGAGATTCTCCTGAACTTCGCGACCGGCCATCTCACCGGTCAGATCACCGAAAAAGGCAAGAAGTATTACTACCTCATCCTCACTCTCTTCACTTTCATCCTGGTGACCAACCTGGTCGGGCTCATCCCCAAACCGATCGCCCTCAAGCCCTACACCCCCACGACCAACATCAACGTGACCGCCGGTCTGGCCATCATTGTCTTCTTCATGGTGCAGTATCAGGGATTCCACCGTCACGGCGTCCGGGGATACCTGCGGTCCTGGCTGACCCCTCCGGGGGTACCGAAGGCGATGGCGGCTCCTCTCAACGCCATCTTCTTCATGGTGCACTTCATGGGTGAGTTCTTTAAGCCCCTGTCGCTCGCCGTCCGGCTCTTCGGCAACACCGTCGCCGGTCACTTGATCATCCTGGTGATGCTGGGGCTCCTGCTGCAATATGCCAGCGTCGTGGTCACCATCCCGGCCTTCCTCTTCGTGGTCATCATGACCGCTTTCGAAGTGTTCGTGGCTTTCATCCAGGCCTACATCTTCTCGCTTCTTTCGGTCGTATACATCGAATCGGCCATAGAAGCCGGCCACTAGCGTCAACCCAGGAACAAGGAGGACAAGACAATGGACGCTGACACCGCCGCCAGACTCGCCGCAGGACTCGGTATGGGCCTGGCCACATTGGGCCCGGGTATCGGCATCGGGTATCTCACCGGCCGAACCTCGGAGGCCATCGCGAGGCAGCCCGAGGCCTCTGGAGACATACGCACGGCGTTCATCATCGGCATGGCCCTGACGGAGGCGCTGGCTCTGTACGCGTTCGTCATCGCCATTATCCTGCTGTTCGTCGTTTAAGGACGTGGGCCAGCAGTACGCCGGCCGCGTGACATTGTGACCAGGCGATCAATGGCATAGGTTCAGCATGCAAATATTCGAACTAAATCCGGGGCTCTTTTTGTGGTCGGTGATCACGTTCTTGGCGCTGGTGGGCCTGCTCTACAAGTTCGCGTTCAACCCGCTCATGCGACTGCAGCAGGCGCGGCGTGCCGAGATCAGTCAGGCTATTCACGAGGCGGAGAAACTACGCGACGAAGCTCAAGGCCTGTTAGCCGACTACAAGCGCCAACTGGCGGTGGCCCGTCAGGAGGCCGAGACCATCGTCGACCGGGCTCGCAAGGCCGGTGAGTCGACCAAGGCGGAGGTGCTGGAAGAGGCGCGGGTGCAGGCTGAGGCCACTCTCGCGAAGGCCCGGCAGCAGATAGAGCGCGACACTAACAAAGCCCTGCAGAAGATCCGGACGGAAGTAGCCGACCTCACCGTCGCCGCCACCGAGAAGGTGGCCCGGAGCAGCCTGTCGAGCGAGGACCAGCTCCGTCTGATCCAAGAAGCCATCAACGAGATCGACCTGAGCAAGATCAGCGAGAACTAGGCAGTGAGCGAAGGCAAGATCGCACGAGTGTACGCGACCGCGCTCTATCAGGCGGCGGAGGAAGAAGGGCGCGTCGCCGAGGTGCGGCGCGACCTGGCTCAGTTCGTCGAGGCGCTCCAGACTACCGACGAGTTGCGCCGATTCCTGGTGGCGGAGGAGGTCTCCGACGCGCACAAGAAGGACGCCTTGCTCGAGCTCACCGAGGGCGGGGATGAGTTGATGCGCAACTTACTGCGCCTGATGGTGGACAAGAACAGGGAGTCCGAGCTGGAGGAGACCTACCGGGCTTTCGTCCAGTTGGTGGAGGAAGCACAGGGTCTCGTCCATGTGGAGGTGGTGAGCGCCGTGCCGCTCGCTGCTCCCCTACAGGAGGCTCTCCGAGCGAAGATCGAGTCGTCGCTCAACAAGACCGTGGAGCTGACCCTGACGGTGGACAAGGAGATACTGGGTGGACTTCGGCTGCGCATCGGCGATCGGGTCGCCGACGCGAGCGTACGTCACCGGCTGGAGCGACTCCGTGAAGTGTTGATCAGCCCCATCGCTCATTTGGAGGATTCAGTTGAAGCTACGTCCTGAAGAGATAACCAGCGTCCTTAAATCGCGCATTCAGCGCTACGAGGCGGGCGTTGAAGTCCAGGAGGTGGGCACCGTCGTGCAGGTGGGCGACGGGGTGGCACGCATCCAGGGGCTGGAGAACGCGGTGGCTTCAGAGATGCTTGAACTGCCTCACGACGTCATGGGACTGGTGCTCAACCTCGAAGAAGGCAGCATCGGGGCTGTGTTGATGGGCGAGGATACCCTCATCAAAGAGGGCGACCAGGTCAAGCGTACGGGCAGAGTCATCCAGGTGCCGGTGGGCGAGGCGTTGGTGGGGCGGGTGGTCAATCCGCTGGGGGTTCCGCTGGACGACAAAGGCCCCATCGAGACCACTGAGTTCCGGCCGGTGGAGTTCAAAGCTCCGGGTGTCATCCGCAGGCAACCAGTCAAGGAGCCTCTGCAGACCGGCGTCAAAGCCATCGATTCCATGATCCCGATCGGCCGCGGACAGCGCGAGCTGATCATCGGTGACCGCGGCACAGGCAAGACCGCCATCGCCCTGGACACCATCATCAACCAGAAGGGCCAGGACGTCATCTGCATCTATGTGGCCATCGGCCAGAAGGCTTCCACGGTCGCGGGTCTCGTGGCCCGGCTGGAAGAGCACGGAGCCATGGATTACACCATCGTGATAATGGCCTCCGCGTCGACCTCGGCGCCCATGCGCTATGTTGCTCCGTACGCGGGCGCGGCTATGGGTGAGTACTTCACCTATTCGGGCCGGCATGCCCTTTGCATCTACGACGACCTCACCAAGCACGCCGACTCGTACCGGCAGATGTCGCTGCTTCTGAGGCGGCCGCCGGGTAGGGAAGCCTTCCCGGGCGACATCTTCTACCTGCACAGCCGCCTGCTCGAGCGGGCCTGCAAGTTGAGCGATCGAGGAGGGCGGGGGATCGCTCACAGCTCTGCCCGTCATCGAGACCCAGGCAGGGGACGTTTCCGCGTACATCCCCACCAACGTCATCTCCATCACCGACGGCCAGATATTCCTGGAGAGCGACCTCTTCTACTCCGGCATCCGCCCGGCCATCAACGTGGGGATCTCGGTGTCCCGCGTGGGCGGCAACGCTCAGATCAAGGCCATGAAGAAGGTGGCCGGATCCTTGCGGCTCGACCTTTCCCAGTTCCGGGAATTGGAAGCCTTCGCCAAGTTCGGGTCGGAGCTCGACGTGGAGACCCAGAAGGCCCTGGCCCGGGGTGAACGGCTGGTGGCGTCCCTCAACCAGCCGCAGTTCGTTCCTTGGCCGGTGGAGGACCAGGTGATGATCATCTTCGCGGCCACCCAGGGATACGCCGACGACATCCCGGTAGCCGACGTCCCGCGCTTCAACGCTTCCTTGCTCGCTCAATTGAAGCGGGACAATCCGGAGATCGGGCTCGAGATCGCCACGAGCAAGGACCTGAGCGGCGAGACGGAAGCCGCGCTGCGCGGGGCCATCGAGGTCTTCAAGGAGTCCTGGTCGACCGACGCGGGCATCGAATAGGAGCACATGGCATCTCAGCGCGACATAAGGCGCCGGATCGTTTCGGTGCAGAACACCAGGAAGATCACCAAGGCCATGGAGATGGTGGCTGCGGCCCGGCTGCGCCGCGCCCAGCAGCGGATAGAGGCCACGCGGCCGTACGCTCTCAACATGCTCGAGTTCATCGGTCAGCTCGTGCGCTACCTGCAGGTGGACGTGACGCAGTATCCACTGCTCAAGGATCGCGATCAGATCAAGAAAGTGACGGTGATCGCGCTCACCGCCGACCGGGGTATGTGCGGGGCCTTCAACTCCAACATCTTGCGCCGCGCCCTCGACCGGATCGACACCTACACCGCCCAAGGGGTGGACAGCGACCTCGTCATAATGGGTCGCAAGGGTGTCGGCACGGCCCGCTTCCAGGGATACCGGATCGACAAGGCCTATCTCGACGTGACGGAGCGCACCGCGCTTTCCTCGAGGCCCAGGCCATCACGAACGGGGTGATAAGGCGGTACAACGAACGAGATCATCGACCGGGTGCATCTGGTGTTCAACCGCTTCAAGAGCCCGATGGAGCAATTCGTCACCGATCAGGTGATACTGCCCATCCAGGAAGAGCTCACCAGCCTCTATATGTCCGACCGACGCCTGCGAGCACATGGATTTCCTGTTCGAGCCTTCACCGGAGGCGATCCTGGCGGATCTCCTACCCTCCTACGTCGAGATCACGATATACCGGGCGATTCTGGAGGGCATGGCCAGCGAGCACGGGGCCCGGATGACGGCGATGCGGAACGCCTCTGAGGCCGCAGACGAGATGATCGACGAACTGACCCTGGCGATGAACCGGGTGCGGCAGGCATCCATCACTCAGGAGATCCTGGAAGTGGTGGCAGGGGCCGACGCCCTGTCCGGATAAAGGAGGACACCGAAGGCGATGAACAAAGGCAAGATCGTAGAGATCATCGGGCCGGTACTCGACGTCGAGTTCACCGAAATGCTGCCGGCCATCTACAATGCGCTGGACATCGATGTCGAGGGCGCGTCGGGTCGCATCCACCTCGTCGCCGAAGTTCAGCAGCACTTGGGTGACAACAAAGTGCGGGCCGTGGCCATGGATTCCACCGACGGCTTGGCGCGAGGCATGGAAGTGACCGACACCGGGCAGTTCATCACGGTTCCCGTCGGCCAGGCCACCCTGGGCCGGTTGTTCAATCTCCTGGGTGATCCCATCGACGAGGGCGATCCCATTCCCGCCGACACGGAGCGGTGGCCCATCCACCGGCCGGCTCCTGATTTCGAGGAGTTGGAGCCCACCACTGAGATCCTCGAGACCGGCATCAAAGTCATCGATCTGCTGGCTCCCTACGTCAAGGGGGGCAAAGTCGGTCTCTTCGGAGGCGCCGGTGTGGGTAAGACGGTGGTCATCCTGGAGCTCATCCACAGCATCGCCACCCACCACGGCGGCATCTCGGTGTTCAGCGGAGTAGGGGAGCGGACCCGCGAGGGCAACGACCTCTACCTGGAGATGAGCGAGTCGGGGGTCATCAACAAGACGGCTATGGTGTTCGGGCAGATGAACGAGCCGCCCGGTGCCCGCCTCCGCGTGGGGCTTTCGGCTCTGACCATGGCGGAGTACTTCCGGGATGTCATGGGCCAGGACGTGCTTCTGTTCATCGACAACATCTTCCGCTTCGTGCAGGCGGGGTCAGAAGTATCGGCCCTGCTCGGCCGTATGCCCTCGGCCGTGGGCTACCAGCCTACCCTAGCCTCGGAGATGGGTGAGTTGCAGGAGCGCATCACCTCCACACGGCGCGGATCGGTGACCTCGGTCCAAGCCATCTACGTGCCTGCCGACGACCTCACCGACCCGGCGCCGGCGGGCACCTTTGCCCACCTCGACGCCACCACGGTGCTCAGCCGGGCTATCTCCGAGATGGGCATCTACCCGGCCGTGGACCCTCTCGATTCCACTAGTCGGGCCCTGGATCGCCAGGTGGTGGGCGATGAGCACTACGAAGTGGCCACCAAGGTCCAGGAGATCCTGCAGCGATACAAGGACCTCCGCGACATCATCGCCATCCTGGGGATGGACGAACTCTCCGACGAAGACAAGGTGACGGTGCGCCGAGCCCGCAAGATCCAGCAGTTCTTGTCGCAGCCTTTCTTCGTTGCCGAGCAGTTCACCGGGATCGAGGGCAAGTTCGTGCCCCTCAAGGAGACAGTGCGCAGCTTCAAAGAGATACTCGAGGGCAAGCACGACGATCTGCCCGAGCAGGCCTTCCGCATGCAGGGCAGCATCGACGACGTGGTCGCCGGGGCGCGGGCGGCCAAAGGACCTGAGTCCGGCGCGGCCGTAGTCGCCGAGGCGGCCGCGTCTACCGATGAGCCCCAGGCGGCCGAAGCCGCGGTCGTGGCCTAGGCGGGGTGGATCGTGGGCCAGGAGGACAGCGCCTATCTGAGGCTGGAACTGGTGGCTCCTGCCGGCCTCGTTTACGAGGGCGACGTGGAGATGGTGGTGCTCCCGGCTGTCACCGGCGAAGTGGGCATTCTACCCAGGCACGCTCCGATGGTGGCCCAACTCGCGATCGGCCGGTTGCGGGCTCTGTCCGCCGACGGGGAGTGGTTGGTCTTCGCCGTTGCCGATGGTTTCGTCAAGGTCCAGTTCAACAAGGTGATCGTGCTTGCCGACGCGGCCGAGGAAGCCTCCAAGATCGACATCCCCCGGGTCGAGAAGGCCATCGAGCGGGCCACCGAGCGCCTGGAGATGCACCGCGAAGGTACGGTGCCGGAGGATGAAGACGTGGATCCCTACCGCGAGCAGTTGGCACTCTATCGGGCCCGCAATCGTCTCAAAGTCTCCCAGCAGGCCTGATTCATGGCTGTGGGATCCGGAGAGCCGCGCCTGATCGTCCGCGGCGGGCAACGGCTGTCGGGTTCAGTGATGGTCTCCGGGGCCAAGAACTCGGCATTGAAGCTCATGGCCGCGTCCTTGCTGGCTCCGGGCGCCAGTCTGCTTCACAACGTCCCCGACATCCAGGACGTCCGCACGATGCAGGAGGTGCTGGAGCATCTGGGCGCCGTTGTAGCGTTCGACAGAGGCACCATGACGGTGGACACGACCGAAGTGCAATCGCACGTGGCCCCGTACGATCTGGTGCAGCGCATGCGGGCCTCCATTCAGATAATGGGCCCGCTGGTGGCGCGCTTCGGTCAGGCAAGGGTGGCGATGCCGGGCGGCTGCAATCTCGGGCCGCGCAAGATCGACATCCACCTGCGCGGATTGGCCGAGATGGGCGGGGTGGTGCGTTCGGACCACGGTTTTGTCGAGGTCACAGCTGAGAAGCTTCGCGCGACCAACATCTTCCTTGACTATCCCAGCGTCGGCGCCACCGAGAACCTGCTCATGGCCGCCGTGCTGGCTGAAGGGACCACCATCTTGGAGAACGCCGCCAGGGAGCCGGAGATCGTCGATCTGTGCAAGTTCCTGGTTAGCATGGGCGCGGACATCGAGGGCGCGGGCAGCTCCACGTTGCGCATCAACGGTGTCGAAGAGATGCATCCGGCCGAGCACACCGTGCTGGGAGACCGGATAGAGGCGGGAACGTTCCTCATCGCCGGGGCCGTCACAGGCGGGGAGGTGGAGGTGACCGGCATCAGCCCCCACGTGCTCGAGCTTTTCTTGTTCAAGCTTCGATCGGTCGGAGTGCAGGTGCAGGAGAACACGCGCAGCATCAAGGCGAGCGGAGATCCGCGTTCGTACACGGCGGCGGATGTCGCCACCCTTCCGTACCCTGGTTTTCCCACGGATCTACAGGCGCAGATGATGGTCTTGCTCTCCATCGCCAAAGGGGTCTCGGTGGTTACCGAGAACGTCTTTGAGAGCCGCTTCGGTTTCGTAGACGAGTTGATCCGGTTGGGGGCCGAGATACGGGTGGACGGTAATCACGCGGTCGTCAACGGGGAACGGTCGCTCACCGGGGCTATCGTGCGTTGCCCCGATCTGCGCGCGGCGGCCGCACTGGCCACCGCCGGGCTGGTGGCGGAGGGCTGCACCGAGCTGCGGGAGGTCCAACATCTCGACCGGGGGTATGAGCGCTTCGACGAGAAGCTCCGGACCTTGGGCGCTGAAGTGGAAAGAGTCGGCGTGGGGCCAGGATCCTGCCGGTCGCTCTGACCTTGGCCGCAGAACTGGCTGCGCGCTAGAATCTCTTGTTCACTCGCGAGCGGAGCACATCACTGAAAAGCAAACCCTACACTGTCTATACGGTCGAACGACTGCACAAGCGTCGAGTCCGCCGCGTCGTCCTCTGGTCTGTGGTGGGGCTCGCGGTGGCGGTCTTGGCCGTAGCGGGAGGCTCGTACCTCTGGCTGCACCTGCAGGTGTCCGGCACTCGTACGACCGACCCCGGCGTCGCGGAAGCCGTCGGGTCCACGCGAGAGGATGCCATCGGTACGCCGACGGGCATGGACATAATCCTCATCGGTTCCGATAAGCGGCCGACGAACGCCGGGGAGGAGACTCGCTCCGACACGGTGATTCTCGTCCATGCCGATCCCGACGAGGACTACCTCTCGATGCTCTCCCTTCCGCGCGATCTGCGCGTGGAGGTACCGGGTCAGGGCATCGAGAAACTGAACGCGGCCTACGCCCAGGGGGGACCGGAGCTCACCATCAAGACCGTGGAGCAACTGACCGGGGTCGATATAGACGAGTATGTGGAAGTCGATTTCCAGGCCTTCAGCGATATCGTCGAGTCGGTCGGAGGGGTCTATCTGGACATCGACCGGCGCTACTACAACGACGATCCCGAGTTCGAGCTGATCAAGGTCTCTCCGGGGTATCAGCTGTTGGAGGGCGACCAGGCCCTCGACTACGTGCGCTTCCGGAACGATCTCAACTTCGACTTCGGGCGCATGGACCGGCAGCAGCGGTTCATCACGGCGCTGCGGGAGCAGGCCATGGGCTGGAACCTGGCCCTCGATCTCCCGGGGGTGATAAACGCCCTCTTCGACAACCTGGTCACCACCCTGGGGACGAACGATGTCCTCAAACTGGCCTACTGGGGCGCGCGCCTCGACGGTGCCCGTATTCGGCAGGTGAGCATCATCGGCGACATCCAGGAGCGCGACGGCGTCTCGTATGTCATCCCCGAGGATGGAGCGGTGGAGGAGGCGGTGCAGAAGCTGATGACGGCGCCGGACGCGTCTGCGGGCGATCAGACGGCGGCCTCCGGCGATTCCAACGGCGGCGGGACAGGCACCACCTCGGAGACCTCCACGACCTCCACGACCTCTTCCAACGACACCTCCACTTCGTTCGTCACCGATCCCGACGAGATCGCCAACAGCCGGTTGTGGAACCAACTAGCCTCGGCTGCACCTTTCCAAGTACTTGCCCCCGGGTACCTTCCGGAGGGCTACGCGTACGTCGATAGGATGCCGGTGACGGGTGGCGCGTACGACATCGTGGTGGGCGACGATACCAGGCCGGCCATCAAGACGGTCTATCGGCTGACCAACGTCGAGGGAACAGAGACCGACCAGTATATGGGGATCATGGAGACCACCTGGCTCGACGCCCCGGCGGCCGGTGCCGGCCAAGAAGTAGAGAGGAACGGGATCACGTACACTTTCGTGGGAACCGACCAGAGGACCGAGCGCATCTGGTGGGTGAAGGACGAAGTCCTGTACTGGGTCTCCAACACCCTTTCCTACGTGCTGAACAGGACGGAGCTCCTCAAAGTGGCCGAATCGATGATCGTGATACCGAGTGGAGCCGGCACTGACTGACAAACCGTACACCGTGTATTCGGTGGAAGGCGGCAAAAAGGGAGGGTGGAAGCGCATCCTCCTATGGACGCTGGTCGGCGTGTTCGTTCTACTGCTGGCCGCAGGCGGCGGATCCTATCTGTGGTTCCGAGACCAGGTCGCGGGAGCCAACGAGCGGGTGGCGCCGGAGGTCAAGGCGGTGTTGGCGGAGAAGCCGAGCAGCACGATCGTCTCTGTGACCGTTCCCGCAGCTAAGGCTCAGCCCGAGCCTGAGGTTCCCGACTCCCCCACGGGGATGAACCTGCTGGTGCTGGGATCCGACCGCAGGGAGAGCGAAGAGGACGATTCCGGCCGTTCTGACACCATCATCCTCGTGCACGTCGATCCCGACCAGGACTATCTTTCCGTGCTTTCGTTGCCGCGGGATCTCAGGGTGAAGGTGCCCGGTCACGGGTTGGCGAAGATCAACGCCGCTTACGCGTTCGGCGGCCCGGCTCTCACCATCAGGACTGTCGAGCAAGTGACCGGCGTCGACATCAACCACTACTTGGAGATCGACTTCGATGCCTTCAAAGACATCACCAACTCCCTCGGCGGGGTCTATGTGGACGTCGATCGGCGCTACTACAACGACAACCCTGAATGGGAACTGATCAAGCTCGCCCCCGGCTATCAACTGCTGAACGGCGACCAAGCCCTCGACTACGTGCGCTTCAGGCACGACCAGAACATGGACTTCGGTCGAATGGAACGGCAACAGCTGTTCTTAAGCGCCGTCCGCGAGCAGGCGATGGGCTGGGATCTGCCCTTCAAACTGCCGAGGCTGGTCAGTGCTCTCTTCAAGAACGTCGACACCGACCTGGGTGCCAACGACATCCTTAAGCTCGCCTATTGGGGCACAAGGCTGGACGGCGCCCGCATCCGGCAGATCAGTATCGTCGGAGCCACGGACACCATCGGGGGTGCATCGTACGTCCTCGTCGACGAGGACGCCATCGTCGACGCCGTGACCGCCTTCCTTACTCCGCCCCGGGCCACGCAGGCGGCCGGCGATAGTGGGGCGGTGACAGGAACGACCGTCCCGGACGCCGGCTCGTCGTCTGCGGGCGTCGCTGAAGTCGACCTAAGCGGCATGGAAGTCGACGTACTGAACGCTAACGGCCGGGCGGGAGAGGCCGCGGCAGCCGGCGAATGGCTGGAAAGTCTGGGAGCCACGGTCCACACGGTCGCGAACGCCGACACGTCCGTCCAAGAAGCCACGTCGGTCGAATACCCCTCAGGCCTCTCCGCGGAGGCCAGAGAGGTGGCCAAGGTGTTCGGAGCGGAGTCGGTGAGCAGGAACAGCTCGGTCGATCACGTCACCGTCATCCTGGGAGGGGACTTCTGGCTTCCAGCGGAGTACGCTCTTCCTCCCAACCCGAGCAACATCCCCGACGCCGGTGGATGGAAGACGATCGCCCAGACGGTCCCCTTCGCCGTGCAGGCGCCGGCGTATCTCCCCCGGGGCTACAGGTTCGTGGAGCGGATGCCGCCGACCGGCGCGACTTACGATATCGACGCGGATGGTGGCACCAAGCCCGCCTTCAAGATGTTGTACCGCCTGATAGAGGATGGAGAGTACACCGACCAATACATGGGCATCACGGAGACCACCTGGTTGGACGCCCCTGCTGCCGGGAAGGGCGTGGAGGTCAGGAATGGCGGCACCACGTTCACCATCGTGGGCACAAACGAGAAGGTGGAACGCATCTGGTGGAGGGCCGACGGCGTGCTGTATTGGGTGTCGAACACTCTGTCGCACCTCCTCAGCAAGGAGGAGCTGCTGGCGGTGGCCCAATCGATGCTGCCCATCCCTCCCGAATGAGAGTGCTGGTGGGTCCTCTGGCCGAACTGCGGCTGGGGAGGCTCGCAGTGGAGGTAGCCGAACGCTTGGCCGGTCCAGGGGGCACGGTCGTCTCCTTGCGGAAGGCGGGCGTCGCCGACTTGTCTCGCCGTTTGAGTGAGGCAGAGATCGTTTTGCTGCGAGAGGCCGTCCTGGGCGACCAACCCGAGTGGTCGGCGTCGACCGGGAAGAAGGGGAAAGGTTTGGCAGGCTATGTCTGTGCCGGCTCCCGGCTCGCGGACCCGGATGGCATGCCGGCGCCCGGCGCGGCTGCAGTAATTGCAGCGACCGACCACGCCGACCTTACCTGGCGCTCACCGCTCACCGGCCCGAACGACGACCTCGTGGGCCCGCGCTTCCCCGGCATGAACGGTGTCTACGCCCCCGAAGCCGTGATAGAGAGATTGGGGGAGCGCGAGGATACGCCCGGCGAGCGCGTCCTCGGCGAGGGTATGATAGTAGTCCCCGGGATCGTTGCCGGGGTGTTCGACGACGGCCGCCTGAGCGACCACGAGAAGGAGATGGTGGACATCCTGGGATGCCCCGGGGTGAGTGTCGAGTTGGCGCCTGTGGCCATCGTCATGGCCCATCTGGGTCTGCGGGTGGCTGCAGCCGTGGTGATGTGTCCTTAAGGGAAGGGAGATGCCCGGTGGTGGATCATGACGTCAAGGACAAGAGCTTGGCGCGAGCAGGGGCGCTGCGGATCGAATGGGCGGAGAAGGAGATGCCGGTGCTCGCCCTCATACGAGAGCGCTTCGCGAGGGAGAAGCCTCTCGCGGGGGTGCGTATCGGCGCGTGCCTGCACGTGACCAGCGAGACCGCCAGCCTCATGCGCACTCTGGCCGCCGGGGGGGCAGAACTGGCGCTCTGCGCCTCCAACCCGCTCTCCACTCAAGATGACGTGGCGGCGGCCCTCGTGGTCGAGCATGGGATCTCGACCTTCGCCATCAAAGGTGAGGACCGCGACACCTACTACAAGCACATACAAAGCGTCATCGACTTTCGTCCCCAGATCACCATGGACGATGGTGCCGACGTCGTGGGCCTTCTGCATACCGAACGCGTCGACGCGGCAGCCGGGGTGATAGGGGGCACGGAGGAGACCACGACCGGGGTCAGCCGCCTCAAGTCCATGGAGCGAGACGGAGTGCTGCGCTATCCCATCGTGGCCGTCAACGAAGCCCTGACCAAGCATTTGTTCGACAACCGCTACGGCACAGGACAATCCACCCTGGACGGCATCATCCGGGCGACCAATCGTCTGATCGCGGGCAAGATCGTGGTGGTAGCCGGGTACGGCTGGTGTGGACGGGGTGTGGCCATGCGCGCTAAGGGACACGGTGCGGACGTGGTGGTGCTCGAGGTCGACCCCTTGCGCGCGCTGGAAGCCATCATGGACGGCTTCCGGGTGATGCCGATGGCCGAGGTGGCGCCTGTCGGCGACATCTTCGTCACCGCCACCGGCGACATCCACGTGATCCGCAAGGAACACTTCGAGATCATGAAGGACGGGGCCATCGTGGCCAATACGGGCCACTTCAACGTCGAGATCGACATCCCCGCTCTGGAAGAGCTGGCGGTCGGGCGGCGGCAGGTGCGGGAGTTCGTCGAGGAGTTCACGCTATCCGACGGCAGGAACATCTACCTACTAGGCGAGGGCCGGCTCATCAACCTGGCGGCGGCTGAGGGACATCCCTCCAGCGTCATGGACATGAGCTTCGCCAACCAGGCGCTCGCGGCCGAATACATGGTCAAGAACGCCGCCACCCTCGAGAAGAGGGTCTATGACGTGTCCCCCGATATCGACGCGGAGATCGCCCGGCTGAAGCTCGAGTCGCTCGGGGCAGGCATCGACGTGCTCACCCCCGAGCAGGTGGAGTACCTGGCCAGTTGGGACCTGGGGACGTAGACGCGGTGGCGGGTCCAAGGACTCCGGAAGGCGGCGGCCCAATCAGGACCGTGGAGTGGCAGGAAGGGGTCGTGGTCATGATCGACCAGCGCCGGCTGCCACTCGAAGAGGTGTACCTCCGTTGTGAGACCTGGGAGGCCGTGGCGGACGCCATCTGTACCATGGCGATCCGCGGGGCCCCCGCTCTCGGCGTAGCCGCGGGCATGGGGATGGCGCTGGCGGCGCGGGCCGCGCTGCGCGCCGGCGCCGGCGAGCCCGCCCGCTTCCGGGCTTCGCTCCAAGCTGCGTCCAAAGGCCTGTTCGAGACCCGGCCCACAGCGTATAACCTGCCCTGGGCACTCAGTGAGATGGAACGCATCTGGAGCAGGGACGACCTCACCCCGGCGGAGATCGCTGCCGCGATGGAGCGCCGGGCAGTGGAGATCCACAAGGAAGACTTGGCCTCGTGCCGGGCGATCGGAGAGCTTGGGGCCGGGCTCATCCAAGGAGAGAAGCCGGTGATCTTGACGCACTGCAACGCGGGGGCCTTGGCAACGGCGGGCTACGGAACGGCCCTGGGGGTCATCAGGGCGGTGCATGCCCGCGATCCCCGTGTTCACGTCTTGGCCGACGAGACCAGGCCGTTGCTCCAGGGCGCCCGGCTGACCGCCTGGGAGCTGATGCGGGAGGGCATCTCCGTGGAACTGATCACCGACGGTATGGCCGGTCACTTCATGAGCCGCGGTCTCGTGACCCACGTGGTGGTGGGAGCCGACCGCATCACCGCCAACGGAGACGTGGCCAACAAGATCGGGACGTACACGGTCTCCGTGCTGGCTCGAGAACACGGCATACCGTTCTATGTGGCCGCTCCGTTCTCCACGGTCGACCGATCGCTGGCGGATGGGAGCGCCATCCCCATCGAGGAGCGCGATTCCTCAGAGGTCACCGGATTCGGAGGGGTGCGTTGGGCTCCCCCGGGCGTGAAGGTGCGCAACCCGGCCTTCGACGTGACTCCCGCGGGCAACGTGACGGCTATCATCACCGAGCGGGGTGTGGCGTTCCCGCCGTATGCGGTGAGTCTCGCGCAACTGGAAGCCAAGGCCGAGCGGCGTACGGCCCGGCCGGTCTCGGCCGGCTACCACACGCGCCCTGAGGGCGTCGGAGCTGGGGAGGCAGAATGAAGGTCATGATCATGGCCGCCGGCAAGGGGACAAGACTCCGTCCCCTCACCGACTATCTTCCGAAGCCCATGGTCCCCGTTGTCAACCGGCCGGCGCTGTACCACATCCTTCGCCTGCTTCGTCGTCACGGCCTCCGGGAGGCAGTGATCAATCTCCATCACATGCCCGCGGTCATCACGGACTACTTCGGTGACGGGGCCTGGATGGACATGGACATCACCTACTCCTTCGAGCCCGAACTCCTGGGCACCGCGGGCGGGGTCAAGAAGAATGCCGCCTTTCTGGGAGGCGACACCTTCTTGGTGATGAGCGGCGACGCTTTGACCGACATCGACCTGACCGGATTGGTGGCCGCTCACCGACGGCGTGGATCCATCGCCACCCTGGCCGTCACGGAAGTGCCCGATCCGAGCCTCTTCGGAGTCGTGGTCGCCGATGACGACGACAGGGTGGTGGGTTTTCAGGAGAAGCCCACCCGGGAGGAAGCCCGATCGAGAATGTGCAATTGCGGCATATACGTATTCGAGCCCGATATCCTCGCGCACATCCCACCCGACCAGTTCGATGACTTCGGGCGCCGCGTGTTTCCGGATCTGCTGCGCCAGCAGGTCCCTTTTCACGCCCAAAGCGTGACAGGATACTGGAGCGACGTGGGCAATCTGGGCGAGTATGTGCGGGGGAATGCCGACGCCCTGGAGGGTCTGGTGGAGGTCGAGATCCCGGGAAACGAGATCCGCCCCGGCGTGTGGGTGGAGACCGAGACGACCGTGGCGCCGACAGTGCGCCTCGAGCCGCCGGTAGCGATCGGGCAAGGGTGCCTGCTGGGCGAAGAGGTGGTGGTCGAAGGCCCTGCGGTGGTAGGAGACGGGAGCGTGCTGGAGGCCGGGTCGCACGTGTCTGGGAGCTTGTTGCTGCCCGGATCGTATATCCCGGCCGGCGCGCTGGTGGTGAACGGAGTCGTGGGCCGGAGCTCGCCCGCGCAGGACAATGGTGGTTGAGCAGGCAGTCGAGTCTGGGCGTAGCAGGAGCGCCGGTCGGGGTATCGCGCGGGCGGCGGGGTGGTGGCGCGACTCGGTGGGGGAGCCCCTGCTGTCGGTCCTCTTTCCGCCCCGTTGTGTGGGCTGCCGCGACTTCGAGACGTACCTGTGCCCCTCATGTCGAGGGACCCTCGTCGCGGTCGGTCCGGGCGGCTGTCCGCGCTGCGGCGAGCCGGGCCCGCAGCCCCTCGTGGCCGGCCGCTGCTCTCACTGCATCAGTGCGGACTTCAGCTATTCCGGTGCGCGAAGCGCTTTCCGCCACCAGGGGGCGGCGCGGCAGCTGGTGGCTGAATTCAAGTTCGGTGGACAGCCGGTGCTCGGCCGGCTGATGGCCGATCTGGCGAGACCGGCGTTCACGGAGTACCTGTCTTCGATCGGGCCGCGCGATCGGATACTGGTCACCTGGGTCCCGTCGCATCGAGCCGCGCGACGCGAGCGAGGTTACAACCAGGCGGAGGTGCTGGCTCGAGCGCTGGCCGGCGGTCCCCTGCCGCGGCCCGTGGCCGATCTGGTCGAGAAGACGGCCGCCACCAGGCATCAGAAGGAGTTGGGAAGAGCCGGACGACAGAGCAATCTGCGTGGGGCTTTCACCATGAGGCAGTCAGGATATGCCGGCCCTGCCGCCGGCTTGGCCGCCGATTATGAGGCCGTGGTCCTCGTCGACGACGTCTATACGACCGGAGCCACGGCGCAGGAGGTGTCTTCGGTGCTTGTCCGGGGTACGGGACTACCGGTACACGTCTTCACCTTCTCTCGGGCGGTCGGCGGCAAGGTCGAGGGGCACGACTGAAGGAGGGATATGGTATCTTTCACCGCTCCCCAGAGGAAGACGAAGGGCCCCGAGGATCCGGGTCCTTCGGGGAGAATCCACATGACGAGTCAAGGAGCAGGACCGGCGTGAATCTCACGGTCAAAGGCAGGAATCTCGCCCTCACAGAAGCGGTCAGCGCTTATGCCGAGGAGAAGATCGGACGCCTTGGGAAGTACCTGGCGAACGGATCTCGATGCGAAGTGGAGCTCTGGACCGAGAAGAACCCCAGTATCCCCGCCAACCAAGTGGTGGAGGTCACCATCTTTACGAAGGGCCCGGTCATCAGGGCCCGCGAGGCCTCGCCGGACATGTACACCTCCATCGATCTGGTCTTCGCGAAGCTCGAGCGTCAAGTGAAGAAGTACCGGGGTAAGCTTGTGGCCCGATCCCAAGGCGCGCACAGGGAGACGTTCGTTTCCGAGGGCTTCGAGGTCCCCGAGGGGACGGAGGAGCTCGAAGAGGAAGCGACCTCGCCTCGGATCGTCAAGACCAAGCAGTTCATGATCAAGCCCATGGCTCCAGAAGAAGCCGCGCTTCAATTGGAGTTGGTAGGGCATGACTTCTACGTGTTCACCAACTCCGAGACCCAAGAAACGGCGGTGGTGTATCGTCGCCGGGACGGGAACTACGGGCTCATCGAAGCTCAGAGCTGACGGCGTTTCTCGGCTGCCTCGACGTCGATCGGTCCTGTCATGGCCGGGCCGGGGCGTCGGTCGGCGAACCGGGATAGGAATAGGCCGATGTTTGGGTCAGTGACCTGGAAGAGGCGCAGTCGATGATCAAGGTCGTTGATAAGGTCCTCCGCTTCGGTGAGGGCAAGAAGTTGAGGCTGCTGGAGGAGGCGGTCGCCCGAGTCGCGGCTCTGGAGAGCGACATGGCCTCGCTCACCGGCGAAGCCCTGCGGGAGAAGACTACCGAGTTCAAGCGCCGTTTCGAGCAGGGTGAGACCCTCGATGATCTGATGCCGGAGGCGTTCGCGGTGGCGCGGGAAGCGGCGCATCGCGCCACCGGCATGCGCCCCTTCGACGTGCAGGTCATGGGAGCCGTGGTCCTGCATCAGGGCTCCATCGCCGAGATGAAGACCGGTGAAGGTAAGACCCTGGTCGCCACTCTACCCGTATACCTTAACGCCCTCGCCGGGCGGGGCGTCCATTTGGTCACCGTCAACGACTATCTGGCCGGCCGCGACGCGGCCTGGATGGGCCCCGTGTATGAGTTCCTGGGTATGTCGGTGGCCGCCCTGCAGAACGGCATGGAAGCGGACGAACGGCGGGCCGCCTACCAGGCCGACATCACCTATGGCACCAACACCGAGTTCGGCTTCGACTATCTGCGCGACAACATGGTCCTGCGGACCGACCAGCAGGTGCAACGCGGCCACTACTACTGCATCGTGGACGAGGTGGACTCCATCCTCGTCGATGAGGCGCGGACCCCGCTCATCATCTCGGGGCCAGGCGAACGGGCGGCCAAGACCTACTACGATTTCGCCCGCATCGCCCGCCGGCTCACGCCCGGCGAGGGTGAAGAGGGGGACTACGAGGTCGACGAGAAGAAGCGCACCGTGGCCATCACCGAGAAGGGGCTGGCCCGCGTCGAGCGGGAGCTGGGGATCGACAACATCTACGAGGATCTCTCCGGCCAACTCGTCAACCACCTCATGCAGGCGCTGCGGGCGGCGGCCCTTTTCAGGCGCGATGTCGACTATCTGGTGCAGGACGGTGAGGTCAAGATCATTGACGAGTTCACCGGGCGGATCCTCGAAGGCCGCCGGTACTCCGAAGGCCTGCACCAGGCCATCGAGGCCCGCGAGGGCGTCAAGATCAAGGAAGAGAACCAGACCCTCGCCACCATCACCCTGCAGAACTACTTCCGCCTGTACGAGAAGATCGCCGGCATGACCGGCACCGCCGCCACCGAGGCCGACGAGTTCCAAGAGATCTACAAGATGGAAGTGGTGGTCATCCCCACCAACGAGCCCATGATCCGAGATGATGGTAACGATCTCATCTACAAGACCGAGAAGGCTAAGTTCAAGGCGGCCGCCGATCTCATCGCCGACTGCTACGAGCGCAAGCAGCCGGTTCTGGTGGGCACCATCTCGGTAGAGAAGTCGGAACGGCTCTCGGAGATGCTGAAGCGCCGGGGCATCCCTCACGAGGTCTTGAACGCCAAGCACCACGCCAAAGAGGCGGCGATCGTGGCTCAGGCCGGACAGCCAGGGTCCATCACCATAGCCACCAACATGGCCGGTAGGGGCACGGACATCAAGCTGGGCGATGGCGTCGTCGACGTGGGGGGACTGTTCGTTCTGGGTACCGAGCGGCACGAAGCCCGGAGGGTCGACAACCAGCTTCGGGGCCGTTCCGGCCGCCAGGGCGACCCCGGAGCGAGCCAGTTCATCATCTCTCTGGAAGACGACCTCTTGCGCATCTTCGGTGGAGAGCGCATCCACCGCCTCATGGATCGCCTGGGGCTCGAGGAGGACATCCCCATCGAGCACAGTCTGATCTCCCGGTCGGTGGAGAGCGCTCAGAAGAAAGTGGAAGAGCAGAACTTCCAGATCCGGAAACGGGTGCTCGAGTACGACGACGTGATGAACAAGCAGCGCGAGGTCATCTACGGGCAGCGCCAGCGCATCCTCGGCGGCGACGACCTGCGTGAAGACGTGCTCAGCATCATCGAGCGCATCCTGCGAGAGCAAGTGGCCATCTTCACCGGATCTTCGCGCTTCTCTGAGGAATGGGACCTGGAAGAGATGCTCACCATGCTGCGCACCTACTTCCCCACGACGATCACCGTCGAGAGTCTGGGCGATCCGTCGGAGATCGACGCCGAGAGTCTCGCGGATCTCGTGGTGGAGGACGCGCTCGAGGTGTATCAGGCGAGAGAGCAGCGCTTCGGGGCGGCGACCATGCGCGAGCTGGAGAGCTGGGTGCTCCTGCGCACCATCGATTCCAAGTGGCGAGACCATCTGTACGAGATGGACTATCTGCGGGAGGGCATCGGACTCCGGGCCCTTGCTCAGCGCGATCCCCTGGTGGAGTACAAGAACGAGGGCTTTCGGATGTTCCAGGAGATGATGGACTCCATCCAGTCCGATTTCGTCCGCTATCTCTATCACCTGGAGATCGTCCGCGAGGAGCAGCCTCAGGAGGCGGCGCCCGCCCGGCAACTGGCCTACTCGGGGGGCGGCGACAGCAGCCTGAGCCAGAACTTCGCCGCGGCCGGAGCGGCGGCGGCTGCTCGACCAGAGCGGATGACGGACAGCTCGGCCGAGGCGTATGAGGCCGCCCAGCAGGCCACCCGGACCGTCGTTGCTCCGCGAAGCGTCAGCAAAGTGGGCCGAAACGATCCCTGCCCTTGCGGAAGCGGCAAGAAATACAAGAAGTGCTGCGGCGTTTGATCCGCCGCCCGGCATCCGCCCGGGCCGGCGCCGTCCCGGCAAGCGGGACATGTCGGGCGGGCTAGGCTATACTGCCCCGAAAGATGGCTGAGAAGATAGAGAGACAGACTGCGTCCCTTGCCGAGTACCGAGAGCTTCTGGCGGTTTTCCGCCAGAAGCTCCTCTGGGCAAGGGACTATCTTTGACCCGGATACGCTGAAGCGCGATATCGCCGCCCTTGAGGAGGCGATGCGCGCCCCCGACTTCTGGGACGATCAGGGCCACGCCCAGGCTCTGAGCACGCGCTACAGCCGGCTGCGCAGCCGCTTGGAGGACTTCGAGCAGCTCGCCTCCCAGGTGGACGACCTGGAGACACTCCTGGACATGGCCGGTGAAGAGGGTCCCGGCGACGAGGTGCCCGAGGAACTCGAGGACGAGACCGAACGGGTCGCGACCGCGATCGGTCGGACGGTGGAGCACCTGGAGGAACAGCGCCTCTTCATGGGGGAGTTCGACGCAGGCGACGCCATCGTGAGCATCCACCCTGGAGCGGGAGGTACCGAAAGCCAAGATTGGGCGGAGATGCTCCTGCGCATGTACCTGCGCTGGGCCCAGGCGCGGGGCTTCGCGGTCGAGTTGAACGAGGCCTCCGAGGGTGACGAAGCCGGTCTCAAGAGCGCTACCTTCACCGTGCACGGCGAGAACGCCTACGGGCTGCTCTCCGCGGAACGAGGAGTACACCGCCTGGTGCGGATGTCGCCCTTCGATGCGGCCAGCCGGCGGCATACTTCCTTTGCCTCGGTGGACGTCGCTCCGCTCATCGACGGCGAGGTGGAAGTGGACATCGATGAGAAGGACCTGCGGGTGGAGACCTACCGCTCTTCGGGTGCGGGAGGTCAGCACGTCAACAAGACCGACTCGGCGGTGAGGATCACCCATGTCCCCACCAAGACGGTCGTCCAGTGCCAGAACGAGCGCTCTCAGATCCAGAACCGGGAGACCGCCATGCGCATGCTGCGCGGCAAGCTGCTCCTGCTCGAGCACGAGAAACGCGAGCAGGAAATGGCCCGGGAGAAAGGGGAGCAGAAAGAGATAGCCTGGGGTAGCCAGATCCGCTCATATGTGCTTGCCCCGTACACCTTGGCGAAGGATCATCGCACCAACCTGGAAAAGGGCAATGTGGACGCCGTTCTCAATGGTGCGATAGACGATTTCATACGCGAGTTCCTTTGGCAGAGGTCCACTGGGAAACTCGGGAAACCGACGGCGTGACGGAGCGTCTCATAGCTCACGAGGCCGATTTGATGATCGAACTGCTGCCGTCCGGTTCGGCAGGTGCAGGTACGGGAGGCTTTTGTGGAGCATTGCAGAATACCCACAAGATGCCCACTAACGGAGGTTGAAGGTATCACGTGATCAAGTTCGAAGACGTCACCAAGATCTACCCCCCCAGTACCATCGGTCTGGAGAAGGTCAGTCTCCATATCGAGAAGGGGGAGTTCGTCTTTCTCGTGGGGCCCTCCGGCTCCGGTAAGTCCACTTTCATCCGCCTGCTCATCCGCGAACTGGAGCCCGACCGGGGCCGGGTCTCGGTAGGGGGTCGCGACCTGGCCACCCTCCACAGATGGAAGGTCCCGTACCTGAGGCGCAACATCGGCTGCGTGTTTCAAGATTTCAAGCTGCTTCCGAACAAGACGGCTTTTGACAACATCATGTACGCCCTGGTGGTCACGGGCAGTGCCTGCGGCGCCTCCAAGAAGAAGGCGGCTGAGATCCTGTCTCTGGTCGGCCTGGGTCACAAGTCCGGCAGTTATCCCAACGAGCTTTCGGGCGGGGAGCAGCAGCGGGTGTCGATAGCCCGGGCGTTCGTCAATCATCCGCCGTTGCTCATCGCGGACGAACCTACCGGCAACCTCGATCCCGACACCTCGATGGGGATCATGCAGTTGCTGTACCGCATCAACAAGACCGGCACCACCGTACTCATGGCCACGCACGACCGGGAGATGGTGGACCGCATGCGCCGCCGGGTGGTGGCGCTCGACGCGGGTAGAGTGGTGCGCGATCAGAAACGAGGCGGCTATGGGGAGGATTAGCTTCTTCTTCAAGGAGGCCTTCGGGTCCCTACGACGCAACTACTTCATGACCATCGCCGCCTTGGTGACGGTCTTCCTTTCGATCGTGGTGCTGGGCGGGGTGCTGGTGTTCGTCTACACCACCGATGCCCTGCTGAAGGAAGTGGAGGAGAAGGTTGAGATCACGGTCTACCTGTTGACCGATCCCGACCCCGATGCGACCGCGGTCGAGGCCATGACCTCCGAGATCATGAGTTGGTCGGAGGTCAAGAGCGTGGTCTACGTGAGCAAAGTCGACGCCCTCGAGCGGCTCAAGGAGGATTTCAAGGACAATCCCGAGATCCTCGAGAATCTCAGAAGTAACCCCCTTCCGGCCTCGTTCGAGATCGCTCTTGTGGATCCGCAGGCGGTCGACACCGTGGCGGCGCGCTTCGAAGGCGATCCCATCGTCGACGAGGTCCGGTACGGCAAGGAGATTGCCGACAAGCTCTTCGCCTTCACCTCTCAGGCGCGCAACTTCATGCTCATCTTCATCGTGCTCCTGGGGATCGTGGCCATCCTTCTCATCTCCAACACCATCCGTCTTTCGATCTTCGCCCGCAAGCGTGAAGTGGAGATCATGAAGCTGGTGGGGGCCACCAACTGGTTCATCCGCTGGCCGTTCGTGATCGAGGGGGTGACGGTGGGCTTCCTGGGAGCGGCAGTCGCGGCGGCGGTGGTCCTGGCTCTCAACGCATACCTCGTGGACAGGATACGAGGCAGCCTGCCCTTCATGGCCGTTCCCCTCGACGCCGTCCCGTACGTCTTGGTCATCGTCATCCTGCTTGCGGTGGGGGTCGTGATCGGGGCAGCCGGCTCGGGGATCGGGCTCCGGCGCTTCCTCAAAGTCTGAGCCGGCCTTCGCCGATCTTGTTGCGACCCTAGAGCAAAGAGAGACAAAACATGTCAAAGAGCGCCAAGATAGTACTGTTGGCGGTGGCCGGTCTGGTGGCCGCCATCCTGCTGGTCTCAGGGGGGATCCTCGTGGGGCTCAACCCCGATGTCCGCGGGGCGCTCTACGACATTCTGCCCGGCGGCTTTTTCGGGTCCGCCGGCTCGAGTGAGAACTTCGAACTGCAGCAGGAGGTGCTCGAGAGGCTCGAGTCCTCTTTCTACAAAACCGTTGATGCAGGGGCGCTCGAGCCCGGGGCCATCGATGGCATGGTGGCAGGTCTGGACGATCCGTACACGGTCTACATGGATCCCGAGGAGTACGCCGCTTTCCAGGAGCACACTTCGGGGTCCTACAGCGGTGTAGGGATGACGGTGGAGATGAAGGACGGTCTCGTCACCATAGTCTCTACGTTCAAGGGCAGCCCCGCCGAGGAAGCCGGCATCGCGCCGGGGGACATCATCCTGGCCGTCGACGGAGTCTCGACCGAGGGCCAGAATCTCGACGAAGTGGTGGCCGGGATCAAAGGTCCAGAGGGCACGACCGTCAACTTGACCATCTATCACCCGCCGGTCTCCACGACGACCACGGTTGCCGGGACGGACGGCGGCGGTGGCGAAGAGGATACCGCGGGCTCCACTGAGGACTCCACGGCCGACGTGTCCCAGATCCCCCCCGGAGGGGAGACCCAGGAATACACCCTCACCCGCATGAGCATCGAGGTGCCGGTGGTGGAGAGCGAGATGCTGGATGTCGAGGGCGAGAAGGTGGCGCTGATCAGCTTCTACACCTTCTCCGACGGGTCGGCGGCTCAACTCCGGGGCGAGGTGGAGCGAGCGCTGCAGGGTGAAGGCGTGGCTGCGATCATCCTCGACCTGCGCAGCAACGGCGGCGGGTTGCTCGACGAATCGGTGGAGGTGGCCAGCATCTTCATCTCGGAAGGAGTGATAGTCTCGACGGAAGGGCTGCATTCGCCGGAACAGGTCTACTATGCCGAGGGGGTAGCCTACACGGACATCCCTCTGATCGTGCTGGTGGACGAGTACACCGCCAGCGCCTCGGAGATCGTGTCCGGGGCCCTGCAGGATCACGAGCGGGCTTCCCTGGTGGGCGAGACCACTTTCGGCAAAGGCCTGGTGCAGAGCATCTCGGCGCTCAGCAACGGGGGAGCCTTGAAAGTGACCACGGCGGTCTATCTGACACCGGACGGCCGGGACATCAACGATACCGGCATCATCCCGGACGTAGTCGCTCCCGACGATCCTGAGACCCCGGTCGACGAGGGAGTCGAGGCCGCCAAGCAGTTGATCACCGGTACCACTACCGCCACGCCCTGAGCCCGGTCCAAGGTGGGGGGCTCGCGCGGGAAACGACGAAGCGCGGGGGATCCGCCTCCCTCCGTCGGTGGGCGGGTCGGGGGGCCATGCGGCGGATCGTCTGAAGGGCCCTTCGAGGCGCGGTCCGGCTATCTTCCCCGCTTCTTCGTAGACCCGGAGCTTTCATCAGCCCCATTCTCCTCGTCGCCGGTCCCGCGGACGGACCGGTTGGGGAACGAGCTGGTGCTCGATCCCGACGATTCGCGCCATGCGCTTCGGGTACTGCGGCTGGGGGTGGGCGACGCATGCGAGGTGGTGGTGACGCCCGCCGACCGCGGGTCGGGCCCGACTGAGGGTCGCGGAGCCCCGGCCGGGGAGCGCGGGGGCGTGGCTGAGGGGCCCGAGGGCACGGCCTACCTGGCCACTGTGACCCAGGTGACCGGCGAGGTGCGGGTCGAGTTGTTGGCTCGACTGGAGGGAAGACAGGCAGGGGCACGTTACGCGACTACCGTGGGCATAGTGCAGGCCCTGACCCGTCCGACGGTAACAGACTACCTTCTGGAGAAGGGGACGGAGGTGGGGGCCAGCTTCTTCTTCCTCGTGCCGGTCGCCGGATCGACTCTCCGGTCCGGGTCCTTGCAGGGCGCGCGGCTGACTCGATGGCGCCGGATCGCCCGAGAGGCGGCCAAACAGAGCAAGCAGCTCGCGGTGCCGCCCGTCGAGGCGCTGGGTTCCATCGAAGAAGCACTTGACCGTCTGGGCCCGGGAACGTTGTCGCTGGTCCTAGAGCCGGGGGCTTCCGGCGGCCTGTACGACGCAGTGGCTACGGCGTGGGCGCGGGAAGGTCCGGCTGAAGGCGCGCGGGCGGCGCAGCGGCCCCCCGGGCGGCCCGCGCGCCTCGTCCTCTGGGTGGGTCCGGAAAGCGGTTGGACCGCGGAGGAATTGGAGCAGTTGACGGCGGCGGGCGCGGATACGGTTAGACTGGGGCAGAGCGTGCTGCGCGCCGAGACTGCGGGACCGGTGGCGGTGGCCGTGGCCCGGCTTGCGCTGGGGGATTGGTAGTATAATCACCGGTCATGGATGATTGCCTGTTCTGTCGGATCGCGAGCGGGGAAATACCAAGCGACAGAGTCCTCGAGGACGATACCTTCGTCGCTTTTCGCGACATAAATCCAAAGGCCTCTCAGCACGTACTGATCGTACCGCGAGAGCACATCGTTTCGCTCAACGATGTAGGTCGATGGGAGAACTGCGAGGGGGATGCACTTCTCCAGTTCATCGTGCGCGTGGCCGACCATCTTGGGATCGGCGAGACCGGCTACCGGGCGTTGGCGAATGTCGGCCCCGACGGTGGGCAAGAAGTACAGCACCTGCACTTCCACATCCTCGGCGGGGAAGATCTGGGTGATTTCCGATGAGCATCTTGTCGGGTCTCCAAGAGTCGGTCAACGCGGCCCTGAAAGCCGGGGACAAGGAGCGCGTGGGCGTTCTTCGCATGATCGTTTGCGAGTTGCAGAAGGAAGCCAAGCAGGCCGGTCACGAGCTGGATGAAGCCGCCGAACTCCTGGTGCTGAGGCGCGAACTCAAGCGCCGGCAGGAGTCGATCGAGGCCTTCCGGGCCGGAGGGCGCGAAGATCTCGTGGCCCACGAGGAATTCGCCTTGCACATCATCGAAGGATTGCTGCCCGAACAGTTGGATGAGGCCGAACTGACCGCCCTGATCGATCAAGCCATCGCGGACACCGGTGCGACCTCCGCGCGGGATATGGGCAAGGTGATGGCCGCGGTCATGGCCCAGGGTGGAGTCAGGGTCGACGGCAAAGTGGCATCGCGTCTGGTCAAAGAGCGTCTATCCGCGTGAAACGGGTTCGGGGGGCCTCTGTGGGGTTCACGGACGGTCATGGGGGGAGTAGCGGCTTGAGTGCTGAAGGCTCCACCAAGCAGATCGACCTCGACAATCGCGCGGCGGCGTTGCTCGTCGGGGAGCACGACACCTACCTTCGCACTCTCGAGGACCTGTTGCAGTGTGACATCAGCCTGCGCGGGAACCAACTCACTCTCGAGGGCGAGGCCGCGGAGGTGGAGCGTGGGGGGTTGCTGGTCGAGGAGCTTCTGGCGCTGCTCCGCTCGGGCCAGGAGCTCGATCTGTCCACCCTCGAACTCGCAGCTTCGCTGAGCGCAGGCGATCCTGGCTGGGCCAAGGATCTGGACAGTATCGTCAGCGACGTCATCCTCGAGCACCGAGGGCGCCGTATCCGGCCCAAGACCGTCAACCAGAAGACCTATGTCGATGCCATACGCAACAACACCATCACGTTCGGCATCGGACCGGCCGGCACCGGCAAGACCTATCTGGCCATGGCCATGGCCACCTCGGCGCTACTGTCCGGTGCCGTGGCCCGCATCATCCTCACCCGACCTGCTGTGGAGGCAGGGGAGAAGCTCGGTTTCCTTCCCGGCGGCCTCATGGAGAAGGTGGATCCTTATCTGCGTCCCCTCTTCGACGCCCTCTACGACATGATGGACACGGACCGGCTGACCGATCATCTTCAACGAGGTACGATCGAGGTGGCTCCGCTTGCATACATGCGGGGCCGCACTCTGAACGACTCCCTGATCATCCTCGACGAGGCCCAGAACACCAGTCCGGAGCAGATGAAGATGTTCCTGACCCGCCTGGGTTTCGGGGCCAAGATGGTGGTCACCGGTGACATCACCCAGATCGATCTGCCTCGAGGTCAACACTCCGGCCTGGTCAACGTGCGCGAGGTGCTGGCCGGCATTCCGGATATCGCCTTCGTGTACTTCGACAGTCAGGATGTGGTGCGGCACAAGCTCGTGCAGGACATCGTGTCGGCGTACAAGAAACACGGCGAGGAACACCAGCCGGCCCGCAAAGCGACATCCCGCGGGGCGGAGAACCGACGTCATGGCGGCCGGAGGAGCGGCGCCGCGGCCGGTTCATAGACGCCGCCACACATCCCATGAATCGATACAGTTTTCGGCTGCGAGAGCGGCTGGCAGACTACCGAGAGTGGATCGAAAACCGCGATCGACGCAGATTCGAACTGGTGTTGCTCGCCTGCCTGGTCGTCGGCGTCACGGTGCTTATCTGCTCCGCCTATCTGCCCGGCCTCCAAGGCGTCCGGGAGGGCAGCGCGGCGCGCACGGGGTGGGGGGTCTATCTGGGCGTCTTCCTGGTGGTACTGCTGGAGGCGGCTACGTTCTCGCTGCTGCTCCATCGCTTCAACAGGACCAGGACGCCCGCGCTCGACAACAACCTGCTGCTCGCGCTCGTGGTCTTGCTGGTGGGCGCCACGCTGGTCTCCCGGCTGCTGATAATCCCACCCCTGTCGGCGTACATCATCCCGGTCGCTACTCTGGGCATGGTGGTGACGGTCGTGCTCAATGCGCGCAGCGCGCTCCTGCTCGTCGCTTTGACCTCTCTCAACATCGGATTGCTCACAGACCTGGACATGCGCTATTCGCTGGTAGCCCTGCTGGTCGGTGCGCTGTCACTGTATCTCGTGTCCCGGGTGGCCCAGCGGGGGGCCATACTGGGAGCGGGCGCGGCGGCCATGGGTTTGGCGGCTCTCACCATCTTCAGCGTCGAGGTGTTCACCGAGGCTTCTCTTGGCGAGGCCCTGCAGGCCAGTGCCTGGGGCCTCGCGAACGGATTCCTGGCGGGCGTGCTCACCGTCGTCCTGCTTCAGTTCATGGAGACGGTCTTCAACCTCACCACTCCTCTGCGATTGCTCGAGCTGGCCAACCCCGCCCATCCCCTGCTCAAGAAACTGATGCAGGTTGCCCCCGGCACCTATAACCACAGCATCATCATGGGCAACCTGGCCGAGGCCGCCGCCGAGGCCATTGGAGCCGATCCGCTACTGGCTCGGGTGGGAGCCTACTACCACGACATCGGCAAGACGGTCCGGCCGGAATACTTCGTAGAGAACCAGATCTACGTGGACAATCCGCACGACCAGCTGAGTCCCAGTCTGTCCAAGCTGGCGATCACCGCGCACGTCCGGGATGGGGAGCATCTGGGCAAGGTGTACGGGCTGCCGGCGCCGGTAATTGGCATCATCAAGCAACACCACGGCACTTCCGTGCTCGCCTACTTCTATCACAAGGCCCAGGAAGCCGCGAAGGACCAGGTCTACGAGGAGAGCTACCGCTACGAGGAGCAGAAACCCCGGTCGAAAGAGGCGGCCATCATCATGCTGGCCGACAGCTTGGAGGCAGCCGTGCGGACCATGGAGAATCCCACGCGCCGCAAGATCCAGGGGCTCATCCAAGAGATCATCAAGCAGAAGATCCAGGACGGCCAGCTCGACGAGTCGGAACTTACACAGAGCGATCTACACAGGATCGAGGAATCCTTCGACCTGAGCCTGCTCGGCCTCGTGGGCCATCGGATCCGCTATCCCGAGAGTAACGGCAGACCTGGCGGTCGTCCCCCGAGCGGCGGGGACGCCGCGCCGGCAGAAGCTCCGATGGCCGGGGGGCAGGCCGGGAATCTGGGCGCGCCCCGACGCAAGAGGCCGTCCCTACCGCCCAGCGCCGCCGCTCTCAAGGCCGAGAGCGCCGCGACCAGCGCCGCAGCTCCTGCGGCCAAGACGGGCGACAGCCCCGAGGACCTGCCGTGAGCATCGTGATAGAAGTGGTCGACGAGACCGATTCCGGTATTTCCACGGATGGGGTGGCCGAACTGGTCCGCTCGGTCCTCGATCGTGAGGGAGCTCAGGGAGCAGTGGTCGTCGCGCTCGTGGGTGAACACGTGATCACGGAACTCAACGGCCGCGACAGGGGTCTGACCGAGCCCACCGACGTCCTCTCATACTGCGCCGAAGACGATGAGATCAGCTGGCCCACACCGCTTCCTGAGGGTGACTTCGCACCCGAGCTGGGCGAGGTGATCGTGTGCCCGGCGGTGGCACGCCGCTATGCGGAAGAGGGAGGCTGCGAATCGAGCAGCCAACTGGCGTGGACAATAATCCATGGTGTTCTCCATGTCCTTGGATACGATCACGAGCGGGATGAGGGCGAGATGCGCCGGCGGGAGCAGGCCCTTCTGGCGGAACTGGGCCCCTTGGCGAGTGCCCTCTCTCTGCCGCCGGACGATTGAGGCCGGTCCGGCGTTGAGGACCCGAGTATGACGCCGGAGCGTGGGAAGACGACCCTGCTGCAGAGTTTCAACCATGCCTTCCAAGGCATGGTGTACGCGGTCCGGCATCAGCGAAACATGCGCATCCACATGGGCGTGGCTCTGGTCGTACTGGTCGCCTGCATCTTTCTGAACGTCTCTCGTCTGGAACTGGTCATCGTCTTTGCTACCATCGCCTTTGTCCTGATGGCCGAGCTCGTCAACACGGCTGTGGAGGCGGCGGTAGACATGATGACCGACGAGTTCGACCCTCGGGCGAAGATAGCCAAAGACATGGCCGCCGCGGCGGTGCTCATCGCCGCGATCAACGCTCTGGTAGTGGCCTACCTGGTGCTGGCCGATCGGCTGGCAGACGTCTCGCTGGAGCTTCTGAGCGCTATCCGACGGTCTCCCGCACACCTGACCATCGTTGCCCTTGCGGTGGTGGCAGTGGCCGTGGTCGTGGTCAAAGCCACTCGGGCGAAGGGGACCCCACTTACCGGAGGTCTGCCGTCGGGCCACGCCGCTGTCGCCTTCGCCGGGTGGACTGCGGTCACCTTTGTGGTGGGGGCGTCTCCCCAGGGGCTCTTGGTGAGTGCGATCACTTTCGTCATCGCGGTCCTGGTGGCCGAGAGCCGGGTGGAGACGGGCGTACATTCACTGCTGGAGGCGGTTCTGGGGGCGCTGTTGGGAATCGCCGTTACCACGCTGATCTTCCAATTGTGGTTCTGACCGGATAGTGGTTCTGAACGGAGGGACTGGTGCACGAAGAGCGACTCTCACCTGGATTGGGCCGCCTGATCGATGCGGCGAAGGCCGTGGCTGCGCGGGTGGATCCCACTCTTCCTCGAACGGAGGTGGTCGCTCTCCTGACGGCCATCGGGGCGGTTTACGCGGCCCCCGCGGGCGAGGATCAGCAGGGGTGCCCGGTCTCCGCCGCCGAAGCCGCGCTGGCCTTGGCCCGCGCGGCCGGGGACTGTGAGGTCTTGACAGCGGTTGTCACTCTGGCGAACGATACGTCTGAAAGTGTCTCTCCCAGCTCCGCCACCTGCCGTTCTCTCGCAGAGCTCGATCTCGAGCTGCCCATGGTCGTCAAACAGCGGGGCCGCTGGGTGGTGGTTCCGCTGTCCCGGCTGTGGCCTCCGGTGTGAGGCCGCACATGCCTGTAGAGCCCCTCCCAAATGAGTACCTCACCCTCACCCGGCTTCGCCGGCCGGACCACGATCTGCTCGTCACCCTGGCCGCCTATGATCTCGAGGCCTTCGGCTCGACGGGGCTGCGCGCGTACGATCTGGCGGTCGTGGCCGAGGCGGGAGCCATCTATCTGGCTTGGATCGGAGACGAGATCGTGGGAGGTTGCCAGCTGTTGAGGGTCCTGGATGAGCCGGGCTACTTCTACGTGGTCGGGTTCTACATTCGACCAGAATGGCAAGGCCGCGGTCTAGGACGGACACTCCTGGAGGCCGTGACCGAGAGATGCGTCGGCTTGGGGGCCGAGGGGCTGATACTGACGGTGGCCCCCAGCAATGTCAAAGCGTTGGGATTGTACAGAAGCGCTGCGTTCGTGGACGAGGCCTTCGTCCCCCAATTCTATGGCGAAGGGGAGGACAGACACATCCTGCGCCTGCGCTTCTCGGAGGAGGGCTTGCAGGGCGGTGTATGATAGAAAGCCCACCGTGAGTGCGAGGATGCCGTGAGAGTCGAAGAGCTGGCCAAGACCATCGATAGCGCCCTTCTGGAGGCTACCAGCACGAACACCGCCGTCGAAGCGCTGTGCCGCGACGCCATCTCGTACCATTTCGCCTCGGTGTGCGTCCTGCCCTACTGCGTTCCGGTAGCTCGGCAGCTTCTGCAGGGCTACGACGTCAAGGTCGGGACCGTTGTCTCCTTCCCCTATGGAGCCGATTCGCAACGCACCAAGATCACCGGCGCCGAGCAGGCGGTGGCCCTGGGCGCCGACGAGTTGGATGTGGTCATCAACATCCCCGCCATGCTGTCCGGCGACTTCCGTTATGTGCGGGACGAACTACGGAGTGTGGTGCGCTCGGTGCGCATGAGCAGCGTCAACACGGGCCGGGGACTGGTCTTGGTCAAGGCCAACGTGGAAGCCTACTATCTCGACGAGAAGCTGAAGCGCCTGGTCTGCAAGATCGTGGAAGACTCGGGGGCGGACTTCATCAAGACCTCCACCGGCAAGGCTCCGGGCGGCGCCACCGCCAAGGATGTGGAGTTGTTCCGAGACCTCCTGCCCGAGAGCGTGGGCGTGGATGCCTGCGGAGGCATCCGTACGGCCGAAAGCGCGGAGATAATGATCAACGCCGGCGCCGCGCGTGTCGGCACCTCGCACGCGGTCGACATCATCAAGGAGTTCTCCTCCGACAAGGACTGACCGGCCGGGGGGCTCGGCGGCCGGAGCGAGGCCGAGCGACCGGAGGGAGGCTTCCCTGGGCTCCCGTTTCTTCACCACCGAGGCTCTCGTCATAGGCTCGATGCGTTACCGCGAGGCCGATCGTATCGTCACGCTCTACACTCGGGATCGAGGCCGGCTGGGCGCCATCGCCAAGGGGGTGCGGCGCACCAAGTCGAAGGTGGGGGGCCGGCTCGAGCCCTTCAGCCTCGTGCGGGCCAGCCTCTACCCAGGACGCGGCCTGTATACCATCGTGGGGGTCGACACCCTGCGCACCTTCCAGGGAGTCCGCGACGAGTTGTTCCGCATGGAGGAAGGGGGGCGCCTGGTGAGCGCCGTCCGCCACCTGTTCCCCGGCGAAGAAGCGAGCGCCCCCGTGTTCAACCTGCTGGTGAGGGGCATGGCCCGCCTGGCGGAAGCTCCCGATGCCGCGGCAGCCGCGGGCGTGGTGCTGGCCGCGCGGCTCAAGCTCCTCGCCTTGCTGGGGTACGCGCCGGAGATGTCCCGCTGCGCGGCCTGCGGTGCCGAGGGCCCCTCTACGGGTTCTCGCCGAGCCTGGGCGGCGCGGTGTGCACGGGATGCGCGGAGACGGGCACGGTCGCTTGCTTCGCTCTCAGTGGAGGGGCACAGGCCACGCTGTGCGCATTGCTGCAGAGCCCACTGGCGGAGGTGGAGCACCTGGATCTTGACGACCGGGCCACGGCCGAGGTCGAGCAGGTCTTGGCCCAGACCCTCGCGTACCACGGGCACTGAACCAACTCGCTGCGCGCCGGGCGCATCGTCGACGCCATGTTGGCGGGCACCGTCCCCTTCGTCTTGTCGGAGGCCCTCCTGGCCGAATACCGGGAGGTGCTCCTCCGACCTGCGATCATGGAGCGCCACGGTTTGACGGAGGCCCAGGTCGACACCGTTCTCGAGGAACTCGTCCTCAACGCCGGCTTCAGGGAGCCGGTGTCAATAGAGCGGCTCACCGCCCAGGTGGGCCCCACCGGCGCGTCGGCGGTTGCTGGGAAGGCGCAGCATGCACCTCCCGGCGACGAGCACCTGATCGCGCTGCTCGAGTCCGTGCCGGGCGCAGTTCTCGTCACCGGAGATCGTGGTCTTGCTCAAGCCATGGCTTCGGGGTGCGCGGTGGCGACACCGGCCGAGTTCGCGGCCACCCTGGTAGCCTGAGGCGTCGGATAGGGCCTCCGTGACGGGGTGCGAAGGCCGGGAAGGGCAAGGAATCCGCGCCGTTGCGCCGCGTGCGCCAGAGTGCGACGGCCAGCAAGGAAGTGACATTCGGGACCGACAACAAACCTACTGAAAGTCATGCAAATGACCCATGCTGTAGAAGTGCGAAGCGGGCGGCATCAGGGGGCTGGAGGCAGGCGCAAGCAGCCAAGGAGGAAACTACTGCGTACGCGGCGGGACCGGCTTCGCTCGTGAAAACTCGCGCACGAGCAGGAGGATCAGGATAGCGCCGAGCACCAGCAGCAAAGCAGTGGTGACAAAAGCCTCGCCGGCGCCAACGCGGTCGTAGATCCAGCCCCCCAGGAGCGGACCGATCACCCCGCCCAATGCAGCTGCGGCGATGTAGTATCCCAGCGCTGAACCCTGGTGGGCGCTGTCTGCAACGTCGATCACCAGTGCCTCCTCGGCGGGCGTCGCGGCGGCGAAGGCAGCAGCCTCGAGCACCCACAGAACGGCCAGCGGCCAGAGCGACCGCACGAATGGGACCGCGGCGGCGGCCAGACCGGCCACCACCAGCGCGGCCACAATCGGCGGGCGCCGTCCGATGCGGTCGCTGATGTGACCCAGTCGCGAGGGGAGTACCGACCCGGCGATGGCTGCGGGCAGGAAGGCGAGGGCGAGGGCCAGGATGCTGGTAGAGACGTTGTCGAACAAGTACGGCATCAGGACCGGGCCCAGGCGGCATACTCCTCGAGAGCGGATTGCAGGTCCTCGACGTGTTTGAAGCGGACGTCGTCTTTGTGGTTGGACGGAACTGGTCGGAACTGGATACTTGGAATCTCCTGTGCCGGTGTGACCACAGAACCTCCTTGCTCAAATCAGACGACAACTGACCGCTGCCAGCCTAGCAGACACGGCGACCGTTCAGATTGCGCAAGGCGGGACCCACAGGCGTGGGCCGGGCGCTTGTGGTGGCCTCGGGTGGCTAGCTGAATGTTAGCCGTTCTCTCAGGGACGGCGCGGCTTCCTCTCGTAATGTTCGGGATAGAGAGGCTCCTGTGAGGCAACAACGCGTCGCAGTCGTCGGCCCGCATGTCTTCCCCCCGTCCCAGCCTGGCGCTGAAATAGCCAGAAGAAGCCGGTTGCATCGGGTAAACGTTCGACCGAACTCACGGCGCGAATGCCCCTCAAATGTACTATTATTCTGGTGAGTAGTGACGGGTGCGAGAGACCCGGAGGACAGCGGCCGCGAAAGCAATTGAGGGGGGTATCGATGCCGAGAGTAGCAGGCAGACGACGGTCGGTCTGGCCCTGGGTGGCGACCGTCATTATCGTCATTGTGATAATCGTTGTCGTGGTGATCCTAGAAGTCAGATAGCCAGATCGACTGCCGAACCCCGCGACTAAGGGGGAGAAGGTGAGCGACCATGATTAGGGGCAGAGACATTTTGAGACTGCCGGTCATCACACGGGACATGGGAAAGAGAGTCGGCGAGGTCGAAGACCTGATCGTTGACCGGCAAGGTAGTCGTGTGCTCGGTATCGTTGTGGGTGAAAAAGGTCTCCTGGGCAGCACTCGAGTGGTGGCGTGGTCTGGGATCCTCGTCGCGGGAATTGACGCGGTGGTCATTGACTCCGAGTCGAGCGTAGTGAAGGCTCCGGAGGTCCCGGAAATAGAGGAGGTCCTCAAGCGAGGCTTCGTGCTTGAGGGAACTGGCGTCCAGACGACCGCGGGGCGGGAACTGGGCAGAGTCGAGAACGTCTTCTTCGACAGAGCCACTGGCTTAGTCCAAGGGTACGAGCTTGTTGGTGGGCTGAACGAGCAGCAACCATCCGGCCGGACTTTCATGCCTCCACATCCAAGCTTCGAGGCAGGCAAGGACTACAACTTCGTCGACCCCTCAGTAGCGGACATTCTCGAGGATCTCTCGGCAGCCCTAAAAGCTCGAGCCGATTAGTGCGACCGAATGTAGTCCGTAGTAGGCTTGCATACCGAGTCGGCCCCATTTCCTTTCCTACCCGGTTCGGCGCCGAGCCTGGGTCAGTTAGGCTGGTTCGCCCTACTCTTGGTCATCGCGGCGGCTCTCGGTGAGGTCGCCCACCTACTGAGACTTCCCCGGCTCCTTGGTTACGTGGTCGCCGGGATCGCCCTTGGACCTCGCGGTAGCGGGCTGATGCACTGGACCACCATCTCGGACCTGAGAATACTGGTCGACGTGGCGCTCGGCCTGTTTCTATTCGAACTCGGGCATTGGCTCGACCTCTCCTGGCTGAGACGCAACCCGTGGCTGCTCGTCACCAGCCTCCTTGAAGCCGTCCTCACCTTCTTCGCCGTATTCGGGGCGCTCCGCCTGGCCGGTGTTGCCAGCATGTACGCGGTAGGAGCTGCGGCTATAGCTATCTCGACGTCGCAAGCCGTCATAGTTCAGATCACCCGCGAACTGCGGGCGCAGGGACAAGTGACCGAGCGACTCAGGATGTTCACCGCCCTAAACAGCGCGTATGCCGTGATCGCGATCACGCTCTGGCTGTCCTGGCTTCACCTGGAATATGCGGGCTCGCCCCTGACTGCTGCTCTCCATCCGCTCTACCTGATCGTCGGCTCGATCTTGCTGGCAGTGGTAGCCGCTGCTTTCGCGCGCGTCGTTCCAAAATGGCTGCGCGGCCAGCCGAACACGACGCTGCTCTTGGTCCTTGGATTGGTCCTGCTGCTGATCGCCGCAGCGCGAGCTCTTGAGTTGTCAGCTCTTCTGGCCCTGCTATCGTTCGGCGTGCTTGTGAGGCGCTGGGTGAGCTGGCTCAGGGTCCTCCCGACCCATTTCGCCACGATTTCTTCCATCACGGCTGTGGTGCTTTTCGCGCTGATTGGTGCCACCTTGGACCTGGCCTCTCTCGGAAAGGTGGGGCTTGCCGCAGTCGCCCTCGTGCTTGCCCGGCTTGTTGCCAAGTGGGTAGCAACGACGGTGACTGCTCTGCCATCAGGTATTCCCTGGAGGAAAGGGTCCCTGTTGGGACTCGGTCTCGCGCCCCTCTCCGGTCTCGCCGTAGTCCTCGTGCAGGATGTCAGTGGCATTTATCCCACTTTCCCGTCCGACCTCGTGATCGTCGTCGTGGCCGCGGTTTCCTTGCTCGAACTGATCGGCCCGGTCTTGACCAGCGTCGCTCTTGCCGGGCTGGGGAAAGTCGCCCGGAGTGAGCTAGGCCATGCCTCTGGAAGCCTTCCAGTCCTCCGCGAGTCTGACCCTTGGTATCGAGCTCGAACTGCAGCTCCTGTCAGCCCAGGACTTCGACCTCACCCGCGCCTCGCCGGATCTGATTCACTATCTGTCCGACGTCCCCACGCCGGCGACGTGAAGCCGGAGATCACCGAGAGCATGCTCGAGGTCAGCACCGGAGTGCACTCACGACTTCTGGTCGCTGGTCTTCGAGTTGCGGCAGATCCGGGACGATGTTGGCCAAGGCGGCCGGTGCACTCAACGTTGTCGTCTCCGGCGGCGGCTCCCACCCCTTCCAGCACTGGCCCGACCGGAGCATCTACGAGTCACCCCGGTTCCACGTCGTCTCGGAGCTGTATGGGTACCTCGCCAAGCAGTTCACCGTGTTTGGCCAGCACGTTCACCTCGGCTGCACGGACGGCGACCAGGCCTCTACCTGCTTCATTCACTGTCCCGCTACGTGCCGCACTTCATCGCGCTAGCCGCAAGCTCGCCGTTTAGCCAGGGAACGGAGACGCTGTTCGACTGCTCTCGACTCAGCTCGGTGCTGGTGTTCCCTCTCTCTGGAAGAGCTCCGTGCCTACTCAAGTGGAGCGACTTCTGCGCGTATTTCGAGCAGATGGAGGCCTTGCAGATAGTCAAGAGCATGAAGGACTTCTACTGGGATATCCGGCCCAAGCCGGGATTCGGAACGATAGAAGTCCGAGTCTGCGATACACCTCTTACTGTCGAGCGGGCCGGGGTACTTGCCGCATACATGCAGGCCCTCTCCAGCTACATACTGGAAGTGCGTCCGGGAACCCCGCGCGAGGACGACTACCTTGTCTATAGCTACAACCGGTTCACGGCTTGTCGCTTCGGCCTGGGAGCGGTCTATATCGATCCAGCCACCGGTTCTCATCTGCCGCTACGCGACCACATCGTCTACACGCTGGGCAAGCTCGCGCCATATACGGCGGCACTGGGGTCGAGGCCGATGGTGGACTATCTGCTCGAGTTGCTCAATGGAACCGGGAACGACGCTTCCTGGGTCCGGACCAGGTACCGAGCGGTCAAGTCCTTCCAGACGCTCATGATGGAGCAGGCGAGGCGCTGGGCGCAGAACGATCCGATTCTGGGACTGTAAGATGAAAAGGGTCCGAGACTGCTAACGATCTCCACGAGAGGATTGCCTGCCGATGGCAGAGAGGAATCTCCCCTACGCCCTCGAGAGTATGGCCGAAATCAGAGAAGTAATCGGGGGACGCAAGCTGGCATTCTTCTTGGATCTCGACGGTACCCTCGCCCCCATTGCTTCTCGCCCCGAACTGGTCGAGGTTCCGGCTAAGACCAGAGCTGTGCTTGTCTCGTTGGCCGAGCTCCATCTGGTATGCGTAGCCTCTGGTCGCGGGCTGGAAGATGTCCGGCGCCGCATTGGGTTGGAGTCGATCTACTATGTGGGAGACCACGGCCATCGCATCATGGGGCCCGAAGGATCGGGGATCTATCTTGAGGTTGGGGCAGAATATCAAGAGGAACTTCAAGCGGCCGCTCGGGAGCTGGAGCGCCGACTGCTCGGAGTTGATGGTGCAATGGTGGAAGCAAAGGGACTCTCGCTCTCGGTCCACTACCGCCTGGTGGTCGAAGACAAGCGACCGCTGGTACAGCGGGCGGTGGCGGAGGTGGCCGAGAGATTCCCTACGCTTCGTTTGACCGGGGGCAAGATGGTGTACGGGATGCGACCCTCGGGAGCTTGGCACAAAGGCCGGGCGATCCTCTGGCTGCTGGAACGGCTGGATTTGGGACGAGCCGATGTGTGCCCCGTCTGCCTGGGAGATGACCTTACCGACGAGGACATGTTCGCGGCGGCGGCTGGGTGGGGAGTAACCGTGGTGGTCGGCTATGCCGAGCGACCGACCAGGGCGCACTATCGAGTGCGCGATTGCGATGAGGCTACGGCCCTACTCGGCGCTTTCGCGGCCGGTAGAGACCATGCTTAGCTTCCGCAGCGTCGTCGTGGAAGCCTCTGCGCAAGGACCTTCCACGATCGGTTTCATATCTGCAGCCGTAGCCGGGCGGCTGTCGCCGTGACGTGACCGCGCTTAGTCTCGGCGCCAGCTGGGGCACATGCTGCGTGACATCCGGTCCGTCTGCATCTACCATGACTTGAGGTGGCTCTCGCCCATGGGAAAGAGGCTGCATCGAGGTCGGCTTCTACTATCATTTGGCGGCCGTCTCTCGGGATCGACCAAGGAGGACCAGTGGGTACCGAATCGACCAAGAGACTGATCGTGGTCTCCAACCGCCTGCCCTACGTACTTGAGAGGCAGAACGGCGGCTACTGGCGGCTTGAGCCCGGCTCGGGCGGTCTGGTAACAGCTCTGCTTCCGGTGCTTCGCGATCGCGGTGGTGTCTGGATCGGATGGCCGGGTACGACTGAGGTGGTGCCAAATGTCACCGAACTCTTCCACGGCGCCTCCCGAGAGGCTGGATACACTTTGGAACCGATCTCTCTCACAAAGGAGGAAGTCGACCAGTACTATCACGGGTATTCCAATGAGAGTGTGTGGCCCCTCTTTCATGACCTCCAGTCTCGCTGCGAGTTTGAGCCGGAGTACTGGCATGGCTATGTGAAGGTCAACAGGAAATTCGCCGAGGTCCTTGCTTCCCATTGCCAGGCCGATGACTTCGTGTGGATCCACGACTATCAGCTCATGGACGTGGCTCACCACGCGCGGGAATTGGCCTGCGGCGTAGACTTGGCCTTCTTCCTGCATATCCCCTTCCCGCCACCAGACATCTTTATGAAACTCCCGGAACGGCAGGCCATTCTCACGTCGCTTCTCGCCTACGATCTGGTCGGGTTCCAAACCCAGCGAGACCGGCGCAATTTCATCCAATGCGTGCGAACGCTGATAAGGAGCGCTCGGGTACAGGCCCAGGGCCATCTGCACGTAATCAAGCTCGGGGATCGGGAGATGCGGGTAGGCAACTTTCCCATCGGCATAGACGCGGCCTCCTTTGCCACGAGGGCAGGAGCGCCCGAGGTGGAAGAGAGAGTACAGGCCATTCGTTCGCGTTTTGCCGGGCGTCAGATCGTCCTGGGACTGGACCGCCTGGACTACACCAAGGGCATCCCCCAAAGGCTGCGCGCCTTTGCCAATCTCTTGGAGCGATACCCGGAGATGCGGACACGGATCCACCTTTTCCAGGTGGTAGTTCCGAGTCGCGTGGGCATCCCTAAGTATGACGAGCTCAAACTGGAGATCGAACGCATGGTTAGCGAGATCAACGGGCGCTTCTCGGAGATGGGATGGGTACCCGCCCACTACTTCTTCCGCAGCCTTGCCCAGACCGAGCTCCTAGCCTTCTACCGGGCCTCAACCATTGCTCTTGTCACCCCTTTGAAGGATGGCATGAACCTGGTCGCGAAGGAGTACTGCGCCGCGAGCCTCGAGGAGGATTCAGTCCTCATTCTGAGCCAGTTTGCAGGCGCTGCGGCGCAATTGGGTCGGGCGGCCTTAGTGGTAAACCCCTATGATATGGAGCAGACGGCCGACGCCATCTACAATGCCTTCCAGATGGCTCCAGGCGAGCGGCGCTATCGCATGAAGCAGCTGCGACGTAGCGTCCGTTCACAGGATGTGTTCTGGTGGGTTGATTCCTTCATGCGCGCCGCCATCGACAAAGAGCTCCGCGACTTCCCGGTCCTGGAGGAGTACATCCCTGAGCACCATGAAGCCGGCTAGACTCAAGACCAGTGACCAAGGCCGCGAGAGCCGGCCATGCTGACCCCGGCCCAGTACCTCACGTCCGCGGGGAGGAAGTCTTTGGTGCTGCTCTACGTCCGCTGAGACTGGCCGCACCACTCCAGGATGATGTACGGGTTCCAGTAGGCCTCACGACCGCGTGGTTTTGGTCGCTGGCGACTGGTACACCATAGGACACCCGGGGAGTTTTTTTGGCGACTAGCCCATTCTCCCTGCGACAGCCCGCCTAGCCTGGAATTCGGCCATGGAAGCGGACTCCCGACGCCGCACCCGCCCGGACGTGTCGAGCGGAAGCACGTTGAGAATATCGAGTAGCGACCGATGAAGTGTATGCTTCGCCGCTTTTTCCACGAGTCTGGATTTCGGCCTGAATGCCACTGAAAGCCCGGCCTCCCTGAGCATGCAGATGTCGTTGACCCCATCACCCACGGCCAGCGTACTCTCCGACACCAGACCGGCCGTCTCGGCCAAGTGGCGCATCACGTTCGCCTTGCACAGGGGGTGCAGCCGGCACCCATCGGGGTCGACCATCGCCGACGAAAGGGAGACTTCCCCGGTCGCCGCGCCCTTCTGGAAATGCAGGACGTGGGCCACACAGAAGTCGGCAAACACTCGGCGGCGCACTATCTCCGCCGCAACGTAGAAGCTGTCGGTCACTATGCCCACGGTGTACCCGGCCTCTCGCAGCCTTATCACGGCCTCGATGGCGCCCTCCATCAGCGGCATTGCTTCGGCTGTCTCCTCGAAGACTCGCTGGGACACGCCCACAAGCAGGGATGCGATGAGCCGGGTCCGATCTACGTCCGACAGGCTCTGGTTGTCCAGAAAACGTTCTAACTCCGAGCGCGCACCGATACGATCGGCCACCTCCAAAACGAACCGGCCATCCAGCAAGACCCCATCCATGTCGAGGAGAGCGAACTTTTGGACGCTCTCGAGGTCGTCGACGGCAGGAAGAACCTCGGCTCTTGCTCGGCGCTCCACTTCCTCCATAGCACGCACCTGGTTGATACTCAGGCGCTCGTATCGCCAAGCACGATCGAGGATCACTCGGGTGACCTGCTTGGCCATCTGCCCCAATGCGTCGAGCGACTGGCTCTCGTGGTCGATCCAGCCAATATCCACCTCTACCGCCCGCGCGCCCTTGCTCACCGCGTCGATGAGTAGACCCACGTCGGCGCCGAAGTCATTCTCCAGCCGAACGTTCCGAAGCACCGAGCGCCGAACAGCGACGATCCCACCGAGCGGCTGATCAAAACCCGCTAGCTCAGGAAAGAAAGCCCCGAGGAGAGGGCGGGCGGTAAGGACAGTCTCGCGTCCAGCGTCGCGGGTGAACTTGGCCTTGACGAAATCCGCCTCTCCGTCGAGGATCGGGGCGACCATCTTCTGCGCGAAATCTTCCCGGATCTCGAGAAGGTCACCGTCCAGAAAGAGCACTATCTCCCCGGTAGAAGCTTGTATGCCATCCGTCATGGACGCGCCTTTGCCAAGCGAAGAGCTCATCATCGTATGGGCACCTTCGCGTGAAGCGACCTCCGCCGTGCCATCGGTAGACCCGTCGTCTACGACCAGAACCTCGCCCACGGTTGGATGGCGCTGCACGAGTCGGACCAAGTGACCTATTGTCTTCGCCTCATTTAGGACCGGGATTACCACGGAAACCGACCCTGCGCCCTTACCGTTCGGGTTGTCGCCATCTTCATGTTCTAGGCGGCGTTCACCGGGAATCATCTCAAGGCGAGAGGGGCCACCGTTATTGCTGCCTATCTGATCAGCCCTGGCTAAGCCAACATTCGTAAGGGCAATGTGGCCGAGAGTTGACCACGCCACTATGCCGCGACGAACCCAGAAGTCACAGAAATGGTCTGCATCGTCGTCAGAGAGGGCGAGCTGTTCCTGGAGCTCGGTGTACGATACGCCAGTCTTTGCCTTGCCATCCGCCAGCTCGTAGATGGCTCGCAAGTACCGCTGCTCTGCTTGACCGATCACTTCTTCAGGTCTCATCACTCCGCCTTTCCCGCGACAAGGGGTAACGTGTCACGTACGGTTGGGGTGATAGCCAGCAAGACTGAGCTGACCGTAAGTAATCTGTTGCTTCAATGTTAGCAACCAATGCCTGACCAAAGCCTGAACACAGCTTATGGAGCAGCTACAGATCCCGCCAGAGCTAGACCGGGGCAACACACAATCGACGCTGGAGAGAAGGAACTTCTTGCGCCGGTGACTCACGTGGCGACGTAGTGCCCGTCGGACAGCGCTTATGATCTTCATGGCGGCGAAACGCGCACGGGTGACGGACTTGGCTGGACCCGCAGCCACCCGGCCTGGGTATACCGCGAGTCTCAGGCGCTTAGAATGGTCTCAAGGTGGCAGGGGAGGTGCTGGGACCAACTTGTGTGTGACAGTCCGTCCCAGACCTGCATATAGAGGAGCAAGTTGGGTCAGTTCACGCAGTGGGACGGTCAGCCGAGGGCACTCGAAGGCAAAGAAGCCGAAGGCGTGAAGCTCGTACAAAGAGGGGAGGAGACGTACCTGGTGCGGCAGCAGGTCGCCAGCAAGTAGTTGTCACACCGTGCCGAGGGGCGATCTTTTGGCTCTGCCCTCGCCGCCCGAGGCGAATAAGGGCGCTCTCCTAGAGGCTTGATGTGATTTAGCGGCCATCATAGATGGCAAGAGCGCGGGCGGGGCGATGGGCGAGAGTATTGAGCAGCATTCCGATGGTAAGAGCGAGGATCCGTTGAGCGATACGCATGGCAAGACCTGCCGGGGTGCGAGCCAGGTGCTGTTCGAGCCGCATCTGGCCTTTCAAGTTGGCAAAGACGCTTTCGATCACCAGGCGAGTGGAGGCAAGGGCCCGCTCCCGGCCGCTGTTTTCAGGTGTGCGCACCTTGGCCGGCGTGAGCAGTCTCACCCCCTCGGCCGCCAGCCTTTCCTCGTAGCTTTCGCCCCAGAAGCCCTTGTCGGCCACCACCACCTCGGCTGGCGTTCCGGAAAGCAGATCGGCCAAGGGCTCCCGCTCCTTCTCGTTTGCGGGCACCACGGTATAGCCCGAGGGGCAGACCGCGCAGATCGGTGAGAAGCACGAGGCGCACTCCCCAGAGGTAGCGGTGCTGGGATTTGGCATAGCCGTAGCGGGCAAAGCCCCGGAAACGGCTGCGCTGCTCACATCCGGGATAGCCGGCCACAGCCAGCGCCGTGCCGTCGGCCAGGCGCACTCGGCCCAGATCGATAAGGCGGGCCAACCGTTCCTGCACGATGCTGATGAGCCCCACCAGGCTACGCAGCCGGCGGTTGTACTGGGACTGGTCAGGCAGGTGGGGAAACCAGCCCGGCAGCCTATGCGAGACCAGCCCCAGGAACTGCCGATCGGAGCTGATGCCCATGGCCGCCTGGGCCACCGAAAGGGCGACCAGCTCGGCATCGGTTATGAGCGGCGGTCTTCCGTAGGTAAAAGGGACTCCGTACTCATCGGCGAAAAGGTAAGCTGCAACGACGAGGGCTTCCAGATCAAGCGTCATCTCGAGCCTCCATCTCGAGGGGACATGTCTGGAAGCCCTTCGTCATCAATGAGCGGGACCCTGCCCGCCCGCGCTGTTTCACATCAAGCCTCTAGCTGAAGATAGCCTGCAATCGAAGCAAGACAAGCACTCCAGAGCGTCTTGACGTTATGACGGTAATGATGAATACTGGTGTCATGACTCAGGCATTGAGAAGGAGCACGATCTACCTGGATCCGGAGCTGCATAGGGCGCTCAGGATCAAAGCCGCGGAGACCGACCGTTCTATCTCCGATTTGATCAGCAACGCAGTTAAGTCCGCCTTGGCCGAGGATGCCGAGGATCTCGAAGCGTTCGAAGAGCGTGCTTCAGAGCCCGACCTTCTGTTCGAGACCGTGGTGAGGGCTCTGAAGGCGGATGGGAAGATATAGGGTCTTCATCAAGCCCTCCGCCGTCCGCGAGATCGAGGGGATCGCTGAAACGAAGCAGCGACAACAGATCGTCGCAAAGATCGAGGCCTTGAGTGACGACCCCCGCCCGCCGGGCTGCGAGAAGCTGACCGGCCGGGAGCAGTACCGCGTACGGCAAGGCGTCTATCGGATCGTCTACGCGATCGAGGACGACCGCCTCGTGGTGTACGTGGTCAAGGTGGGTCATCGAAGCAGCGTCTACCGGTAGACACCTTCGGCGAATCGGATTGCGCCGTGGCTATGAACCCGACACATCCTGAACCAGCACGTGGCGCTGTATCCGGGTCAGGAGAAGGGCAAACGTCTCTCGTAGTTGGGCGCTTCCTTGGTGATCTGCACGTCGTGCGGATGGCTCTCCGCCAGTCCGGCCGCCGAGATACGCATGAAATGCGCCTTCCTGTGTAGCTCCTCGATGGAGGCAGCTCCCGTGTAGCCCATGCCGGCTCTCAGGCCTCCCACCAACTGGAACACCACGTCGGTCAGGGGGCCCTTGTGAGGCACCATGCCCTCTATGCCCTCGGGCACCATCTTCTTCTGGTCTTCCTGGAAGTAGCGATCGGCGCTGTGGCCTTCGCTCATGGCTCCCACCGAACCCATCGCCCGGTAAGCTTTGTAGCTCCGGCCTTCCCATAGGATGCGTTCGCCCGGGCTCTCGGTGGTCCCGGCGAAGAGGGAGCCGATCATGACGCTGTGGGCCCCCGAAGCCAGCGCCTTCACCACGTCGCCGGAGTAGCGGATCCCGCCGTCGGCCACGACCGGGACGCCGTACTTGTAGGCCTCGGCCGCACAGGCCGATACCGCCGTGATCTGGGGGACCCCACAGCCGGTGACCACCCGCGTGGTGCAGATGGAGCCCGGTCCGATCCCGACCTTGACGCAGTCGACTCCTCGCTCGATGAGCGCCTTGGTCCCTGCCGCCGTGGCGACGTTGCCCGCCATGAGCTGGATCTCGGGATACTGCTCCCGTATGGCCGCCACGGCATCGAGGACTCCCTTGGAGTGACCGTGGGCGGTGTCGACGCAGATGATATCGACCTGAGCCTCAACTAGAGCTTGAACTCGCTCGGCGGTGTCCTTGGCGACACCGACGGCGGCTCCCGCGCGCAGCCTACCCAGTTCGTCCTTGCAGGCGTAAGGGAACTCGATCATCTTCGTGATGTCTTTGATGGTGATGAGGCCCCGTAGCTTGAAATCGTCGTCCACTACCAAAAGCTTCTCGATCTTGTGGACTTTGAACTGCTCGATGGCCTGGTCGAGAGTGGTGCCGACGGGGACGGTTACCAGATTCTCGGAGGTCATGAGCTGCTGGATGGGCTTGGTGAGATCGGTCTCGAAACGGGTGTCGCGGTTCGTGACGATGCCGGCCAACGTTCCGTCGGGATAGATGATGGGGACGCCGGAGATGTGGTACTCCTTCATGAGGGCCTCGGCGTCGCCGTAGGTGGCGGTGAGGGGGAGGGTGATGGGGTCCACGATCATGCCCGCCTCACTCCTCTTGACCTTGCGCACCATCTCCGCCTGCCGATCCACGGGCTGGTTCTTGTGGATGATGGTGAGCCCGCCTTCCCGGGCCAGCGCTATGGCCAGCGCCGTCTCGGAAACGGTGTCCATCGCAGCCGAGAGCAGGGGGATGTTGAGGCTGATCTTCCTCGTGAGGCGCGTCCGGACGTCGGTCTCTTTGGGCAGGATCCCGGATTCTGCCGGGATCAGGAGGATGTCGTCGAAACTCAGGCCTTCGCCAGCGAGCTTCCGGTCCCATTCGATCACGCCCGACCTCCTTTTCTTTGTGATTCTAGCCGAAACCAGGAGCGATTGCATAAGCGCTCTGCTAACCTAACGGACCATGAGCATCGACACGGTCATCTTCGATCTGGACGGCGTCATCCTCGACACCGAGCAGGTGTGGCACACCGTACGTCGTGATTTCGCCTTGGCCCACGGCGGCCACTGGGACGAGCGTGACCAGCCTGCCGTCATGGGAGCCAACTCCATGCAGTGGGCGGCGTACATGCGCGAGCAGAGCGGCGTGCACCTGTCCGACCAAGAGATCTACGACGCGGTAATCGGCGCACTGCGCGAATGGTATGCCCGAGACCTACCGCTGGTCCCCGGGGCCCGGGAGGCGATAGTCGGCCTGGCCTCGGAGTATCGCCTGGGCGTGGCCTCGTCGTCTCCGAGGGAGCTCATCGAAGACGCTCTGGAGCTGGCCGGCCTGCGCTCGCACTTCGAGGCCGTGGTCTCCTCGGATGAAGTACCGCGGGGTAAGCCTGCGCCCGACGTGTATCTGGAAGCGTGCGCTCGGCTTGGGGCGTCCCCCCAGCATTCGGCGGCGGTGGAAGACTCGTCGAGCGGGCTTCAGGCCGCGGCCGCGGCCGGCCTAGCGGTCATCGCCGTGCCAAACCTGGACTTCCCACCATCGACCGACGCGATGAGGGCGGCTGACTTAGTCCTGGGCTCGATCGCCGAGCTAACCGCCGAGGTGGTGGCATCTCTCAGACCGGGGGAAGAAAGACGAGGGGGAGATGGTGGCAGATAGGGATTCTCTGGACGAGTTCCTGAAAGGGCAGCGCTGGGCCGTGGTAGGGGCCTCGGCAGACAGGACCAAGTTCGGGAACATCACCCTCCGCGAGCTGCAGAGCCGGGGAAAGCAGGTATACCCTGTCAACAAGAGGTCGAAGAAGATCGAGGGCGAGACCTGCTATCCGAGTTTGTCGGCGCTGCCGGAACCGGTGGACAGGGTCCTGCTCGTGGTGCCTCCGAAGCAGAGCGAGGCTGTGGTGAAAGAGGCGGCCGAGGTCGGCATCGACAGCGTGTGGTTCCAGCCGGGAGCGGAGTCTGAGGCTGCCCTCGCCTACTGCGAGGCCCACGGTATGGTGGCGGTCTCGGGCCGCTGCATCCTGAGGACGTTCTGACCCGGAGCTGCTCTGACCCGGGTGCCGGCGGAGCCGGGTGCTGCGGGGGAGCGGCCGGAGCCTGGTCCCAGGGTCCCGGTCCCCGATCGCGGCGGGGATTCCCGCTGGATTCAGGCCACTATGACGGCGCGGAAATCATTGACGTTGGTGCGGGTAGGGCCGGTAACCAAGAGATCGCCGAGCCTCTGAAAGAAGCCGTAGCTGTCGTTGGCCTCCAGGAACGTCCCCGGGTCGACGCCGGCGGCCGCTGCCCGCTTCAAGGTGTCCGGACACAGAAACGCTCCGGCGTTCTCCTCGGTGCCGTCGATGCCGTCCGTATCGGCGGCCAGGGCGAAGATGCTCGGGGTGGCCTCCTCGGCTGAGCGTAGGGCAAGGGCCAACGCAAGGAGATACTCGGTGTTGCGGCCCCCGCGTCCCCGGCCCTTCACCGTGACCGTGGTCTCACCGCCGGACAGGAGGACCACAGGGTCCTCCCTCTTACGGCGCCTTTGCGCGAGCCGGACGCCCCGGACGAGGTCGGCATGGGAGGCGGCCAATTCGCGAGCTTCACCCTGCAGGTCGGCGCCAAGCACCATCGGGACAAGACCGGCGGCGCGCGCCCGTTCGGCCGCCGCCTCCAGGGCCTTACCTGGAGTAGCAAGCAGGAGCACCTCGCCACGCGCCAGCCTCGGATCACCGGGTTTGGGCGTCTCCTCACCGCCTTCCTGCAGATGGCGGTGCACCGCCGGGGGGAGGCGGAGGTGGTACTGCTCGATCACTGCCCGCGCGTCCGCGAACGTGGTGGGATCGGCGACTGTCGGGCCGGATGCGATAGCGGTGGGGTCGTCCCCGGGCACATCGGAGATGAGGAAGGTGAAGACCCGCGCGGGGGCGCAGGCTGCTCCCAGCCGTCCGCCTGCGATGGCGGATAGGTGCTTGCGCACGCAGTTGATCTGCGCGATCGGGACTCCGGAGCGTAGCAGCTGCCGGTTCGCCTCCAGGAGTTGCGCGAGGGTCAGACCGGGTGCAGGCAGCGTCAGCAAGGCCGACCCACCCCCGCTGAACAGCGCCAGAACCAGGTCATCCTGGGTAAGGTCCCGCGTGAGTCGCAACATGCGTCTGGCCGCCTCCTCTCCCACACCGTCCGGGAACGGGTGGCCGGCCTCGATCACCTCCACCGTCCGGCACGGGAGACCGTGGCCGTAGCGGGTCACGACCAGACCCGAGAGAGGGGCCGTCCAGTGATCCTCCACGGTCTTGGCCATGGCCGCGGCCGCCTTCCCCGCCCCCAGCACGAGGGTGCGACCCCGGGGTGGAGAGGGTAGGATGGAAGGCAAATGCCGATCCGGTGCCGCTGCCTCCACCATCGCGTCGAAGAGGCCACGCAGGAGTTCCCGGGCACGGCCTGGAACCATGATGCGGGTAGAGTTGAGAGGGGGTTGTTCCATCCTCACGATGGTCTCACGAATGGAGAGGACTTGGGTCTCAGATGGTGCGCGTGACTGAGGACCTGGAGATCGCGGACGGGGAGCTTTCCTTTGCCACGTCTCGGAGCAGCGGTCCTGGGGGTCAGAACGTCAACAAGGTGAACACCCGTGTCACCTTGCTGTTCGATCTGGAGGGATCGGCCTCCCTGTCGGCGCAGCAGCGTGCGCTGCTGCGCCACCGACTTCCCGGGCGGATCAACAAGGAGGGCGTTCTGCGGGTGGTGTCCCAACGCCACCGCACGCAACTGGCGAACCGGGACGCCGCGGTGGAGCGGTTCGTTGAACTCGTCAGAGCTGCCCTGACCGAGGCGCCGGAGCGCATATCGGTAACTCCGCCGGACCAGGCGAATGAGAGACGCTTGGAGGCGAAGCGGCGGCGGAGCCGCGTCAAGCGGGAGCGGTCTGTAGGTGTCGACACGGAAGACTGACGGCGGCTGCGCGCGCCACCTGCGCCGGCCACCTGCTTGCGCCGCCTGGGTGTGCCGCCCGCCCGCCGGCCGGTGACGAAGCTGGACTGGATCCCGACACGGCCCAAGTTTCGCCCCGGTGGTCGCAGCCTCGCCGCGAGTGTGGAGGTGCAGGACTCACGGCCTCGCTCCCGTTCGCGCTGGGAAGGTGGGCCTACCCCCCGCGTCTCAACGTGGTTACAATGACAAGCAGCGCCCAACGTCCGCAAAGGGGAGGCGATGGCGGGCCCGTTGAGCAATCCCGACGCGCGCTCGGCCGTGATCCGCACGCCGGACTACCGCCTGCGCGTCTTCGTCAGCTCCACGCTCGAGGAGCTCGCCGACGAACGCGACGCCGTGCGCCGCGCCGTCATGCGGTTCCGGCTCGCCCCGGTGATGTTCGAGCTCGGGGCGCGGCCTCACCCGGCTGATGACGTCTATCAGGCCTACCTGGCCCAGAGCCACGTCTTCGTCGGCATCTACTGGCAGTCATACGGATGGGTCGCGCCGGGGAAGACGCGCTCAGGGTTGGAGGACGAGTACGACCTGTCCGCCGGCCTGCCGCGCCTGCTCTACATCAAGAGCCCGGCGCCCGAGCGGGAGCCGGCCCTTGACGATCTCCTGGCGCGGATCAGAGAGGAGAACGCGGGTTGCTACAAGTCGTTCGCGTCGGCGGAGGAGCTCGGGGAGCTCGTCGAGAACGACCTCGCCCTCCTGCTGACCGAGCGCTTCGAGGCGACGCGCGGCCGCGAGCTGCCAAGCGAGGCCGTCGATGAGCACCCGCTGACCAACGTTCCCTTCCCGCGCAACCCCCTCATCGACCGCGTGCAGGAGCTCAAGACGGGCTGCGACCTGCTCCTGCATGACGACGTGGCGCTGGTGACGCTCACCGGGCCGGGTGGCTCGGGCAAGTCGCGGCTGGGCATCGAGATCGCGCTCGAGGTGCGCGACCGCTTCGCCGACGGCGTCTTCCTGGTCGGACTGGACGTGATCACCGATCCCGACCTCGTGATCCCGACCATCGCCAGGACCCTCGGCGTGCGCGAGCCGACCGACGGGACCACGGTCGACGATGCGCTTAAGGGGTCCGTCTGCGGCAAGCGGCTGCTCCTGCTCCTCGACAACTTCGAGCAGGTGATCGCCGCGGCTCCGCGCATCGCTCGCCTTCTGGAGGGATGTCCGCACACCAAGATGCTGGTGACGAGCCGCGCCCCGTTGCGTCTGCGTGCCGAAAGGGAGCTTCGCGTGTCTCCTCTGGCCCTGCCCCCGGCGGGTCCGATGCTCGAACTCGAGCCGCTCTCGCAGTACGCCGCCGTGCAGCTGTTCATCCAACGGGCGCAGGCGGCGAGGGCCGGCTTCGAGGTCACCAACGAGAACGCGCCGGCGGTCGCGGAGATCTGCCACCGGCTCGACGGCCTGCCCCTGGCGATCGAACTGGCTGCCGCACGCATCAGGATGCTCTCGCCGCGAGCGCTGCTCGAGCGTATGGAGCACAGCTTCGACGTGCTCAGTAGCGTGATCAGGGACCTGCCCGAGAGACAGCGCACGCTCCACGCTACGATCGATTGGAGTTACAGCCTGCTGAGCGAGGAGCAGAAGCGGCTGTTTCGACGGCTGGGGACCTTCGTCGGAGGGTGGGCGTTCGAGGCCGCCGACGCGGTCTGCAACGCGGAGGGCGAGACGCCCGTCGACGTCTTCCAGGCGCTGGAGAGGCTGGTCGACCTCAGTCTCGTCGTGCCGCCCGAGGAGGTGGGTGGTGAGCTCCGCTTCAGGAGCCTCGAGACGATCCGCGAGTTCGCCGTGAGGCACCTGGTCGAAGCCGGCGAGGCCGACCCGGCGCGGCGGTTGCACGCGGAGTTCTTCCTGAAGGTCGCGCAGCAGTTCGGCCGAAAGGCCGCGCAGCGACCCCTTGTCCGCCGAGACTACGACGCTGTCGAGGCCGAGCTCGACAACGTGCGCGCGGCGCGCGTCTGGCTACACGGCCGGCGCCGCGATATCGACGAGATCAGACTGCTATCGGCGCTTCGCCTGTTCTTCTATGTGCGGGGCTACCAGACGGAGGCGAGAACGTTCCTGAACGAAGCGCTCGCCCGAGCGCGGGAGGTGCCTCCTGACGTTCGCGCAGATGCGGTGACCGCATGCATCTGGCTTGCCTATCGGGCCGGCGACTACACTGCCGCAAGAGTCTCCTGCGGGGAGCTGCTCGCTCTCAGCGCGAGCCTTCCTGATCCGAGCGTGAGGGCCCGGGCACTCGGAGAGCTCGGCAATGTCGCCGCCGCGGAGTCGGACTATGAGGGTGCGACAGAGCTGTATGAGGAGGCAGCTCGCATGTTCCGCGAGTCGGGGGAGAAGGGCCGGCTTTCTGCCGTCCTGGGCAACCTGGGCGAGGTAGTCCTCTGTCAAGGCAGGCTCGACCGCGCCGAGCAGCTCCTCGTCGAGAGCGTCGCGCTCGCGCGTGAGGCCGCTGACCCGGACGGCGAGGCCGCCTCGCTCTTTGCGCTCGCGCGGACTCGCCTCGAGCGAGGAGATCGCGAAGCTGCCGGCGGAACGCTCGTCGCAGCGATCGGCATAGGTGCCGACCTCGGCTACCCGGAGGTCCTCGCGTACTGCGTCACGCTCGCGGCCGAGCTCGCGGCACCGTTTGCCCCCGAATCGGCTGCCCAGCTGGCCGGCGCGAGCGAGGCCGCCCTGGAAAGGCTAGGCATCCCCCTCCAGAAGCTGGAGCGTGAAGCCCACGAACGCACACTCGCTTCTCTGAGCGCCCGGCTCGGGCCCAGATCGGAGGAGCTGCGCGCACGCGGGCGTGAGCTCGATCTGGAAGATGCAGCTTCAAGCGCTCGCTCTCTGCTCGACCGTCTGAGGATCGACTCCGGAGCGACTCCCGGCTGTCCAGCCTAGCGTGCGCCCTGTGCCGGGAGCGTCGGGTCTCCTGCATGGCGCTCACGGCGGGCCGACTCGAGGCGCCGTCCGCCGACGCGCGCCGCGTCTTGCTCGCGGCGGTCTCGAGATCGGCGCAGCGCCCTTGTGCGCCGGCGGTACGCGGCTGTGGATCGCATCAGCCGACCGACTAGCCGGCTATCCGCGAAACGACAAAGTCGACCGTGCGCCGGTCGTAGTCCACGCGGTGCTCGGTGCCGCTAATCTCGTGCCCGTCATCCGGGTAGACGATCGCCCCGCACTCCACGCCGTAGGCGCACGCGCTGTGCGCGACCTCGTCGACCTGGCCGGGCGGGCAGCGAGGGTCGAGGGCCGCCGCCATGATCAGCAGGGGCGCCCTGATCCGGTCCAGATGGTTGATGGGCGAGTAGTACTCAAGGCGGGCGCGGTCCTGGGGCAGGCGGCCGCTGTTCTCGACGTCCCACCAGACGAGGTCGGGGCGAACGGCCAGATCCTGTTCGCTCACCTGATCCTGCAGCCGCCGTACGTCGTTGAGCCGCTGTGCCCGGTGTCCCGGGAAAAGCGAATGATCCTTCACGGTAGACCCCTAGTCAGAACATCGTGACGCAGTAGGGGGCTGTGCCCGTTCTGAACATGGCATCAGCGCGTTCGAGCGCCCCTGTGCTTAGCTCACGTACCCGCCCGGCCATCGCCAGCGCCGCGAACGAGACTCCGCCAAGATAGGCTGCGCCCAGACTGTCCATTCCAAGGGCGAGATCGGGCGCGGCCGTTGTGGGCGCGCATTCGGCGCCTCCAGTGCCAGCCGGACCGCTGCTGAGGATGAAGCGGCTGGTGCTCGGAGTCGGAAAGGCGTCGGTCACCTCCAGGACCAAGCGTCCCGGGTACCCATACGCTCGAGCCGCGAGCGCTCGGGGCACGTCGAGCAGTCGCAGCCACAGGTAGTCGGCAAGAGCGTCCACTCGGAAGCGCCGGGGATCGGCCAGGAGCCAGCGTAGCGGCTCGTCTGCCCGGCCGCTCGAAAAGGATATCGTCCGGCACAGGTCGGTATTCAGCGCGTAATCCCACAACGCTCTGTAGACGCCCGGGTCGCCGGCTATGAGTTCGACCACCAGGACGTGACTCAAAGAGATCGCGCCCTCCCATTGCTCTCTGATGCGGTAGCTCAGGTAACCGTCGGCGACCCCCGGCACGGTCTCGTGCTTGGCGTGGAACATCCCGCCTCCGCCCTCGCGCTCCCGAGGGTGATCGTACAGGTGTTCGCTCCACCAGCCGGGTGAACGGCTGACCGCTCCGGGTTGCAGAAGGCGAAGGTCCTCGTAGATGAGGGGCAGTTCCGCGGCGGCTTCCTCGGCGTCGAGGAGAATGACGCGGCCCGGGTCCTCGACCGGGACCGCGAGAGCCGCATAAGGCTGCTCCACACTGAAGCTGATGACGCTGGTGGCCGGACCGTAGCCAAAGCGACCATAGATGTTTCCCTCGGACGCGAGAAGCGTCGACACGGGCTCACCGCGATGGACCATGCCGGCGAATTGGGCCGCCACAAGTTGCCGGATGATGCCGCGCCGGCGATGTGTGGGGAGAACACCCACCCAAGTGAGGCCTCCCGCGGGCACGGCCGACCCGCCGGGCAGGGTGAGCTCCATGGAGAGCACTGTGGACGTGGCCACCATCTTGCCGCCTTCGAACGCGCACAGTGCTCGTTCCAAGGGGAAAGCCAGGCGGTAGATTCTCTCGTCCTCCTCCGTCGGTTGCTCACCGAACGCGGTGCACACGACGCCGACCGCGGCGTGGAACTCCTCTTCCCTTGGGGGGCGTATCTCGATGCCGTCCATAGTGGACATGATACATACGGGGAACGAGGAGGGCGATGGCCGACTCATCACCTCTCATTGGGATGCCGATACTTGACGATGTCGGCTCGTCTCTGTAAGCTTCCTCGGCCAGTGAATGAACGTTCATTCAGGATTCTGGTGAGTCGGTAATCCGGGTGCCTGAAGGGCGGTCATAGTGGCAAGAATCACATGCGAGGAGTTCCAGACCCGCAGAGACGAGATACTCGCGTCCGCTACCCGCGTGTTCGCCCGCCGGGGATGCGCTCAGGCGACCATGAACGATGTGGCCGCCGAGGCGGGCCTGAGCGTGGGGGCTATCTACCGCTACTATCCAAGTAAGGACGACCTTGTGCGGGCCGTGTTCGAGCATATCGGTGAGAGCACGCGCGCACTTTTTACCCGAGCCGCGGAGAGGGCCGACACGCCGGCCGACATACTGAGAGGCGCGGGATGGGCGATAGAGCAGCGGTTCAGGGAGGCACCCGCGCGCGAGGAGACCATCTTGGTGCTGGAGGCCATTCTCGCAGACGCGCGACGGGAAGGGGATTCTCCGGCTCGCGGCCGTCAGCTCAGGGAGGCGTACGTCTTTCTGACCGAGCGTCTCTTCCGGGAGGCCCAAGAGCAGGGGGCGCTCGATCCCGGAATAGATGCGCGCGGCCTGGCCTTGCTTTTCGTCTCTCTGATGGTGGGTATACATGTACTGAGCCTGGAATTCGGGGAGAGCTTTGACATGAAACCGCTCCGCGAGATGGTGGATGAGTTGTTGGAGCGTTTCGCGCCCCGTCCGAGTCGAAGAATGGACGACATAGGCGACGACGCGTTGGTTTCTATCGGGGGTCAGCAGTGAAGTTCCCTTCCACGGAAAGACTGGCCGGTTTCAGCGCCCGCCACCCTTGGTGGGTGGTAGGTATATGGGTGCTCTTCCTGGTCCTGGCGCTCGCCGCGTCGCCCGGACTCAAGGGCGCGCTCACCGGCGACGAGATGAAGTTTCTCAACAACCCGGATTCGGTCAAAGGCCAGACCCTGCTCTCGCAGGAGATGATCGGGACCCCGGACATCACGGAGACCGTGATTGTTCACTCCGACACGGCTACCGTCGACGATCCTGTCTTCCAGCAGAGAGTCGAGGAGGTCACGGCGGCTCTGTTCGCGCAGCGCGGGACTGTCGCCCAGGCCTTCACGTATTACCAAGCCGCTCTCTTCGATCCGGAGGCGGCCGAGACGATGGTCTCGGCCGACCGTCACACCACCCTCATCCCGGTCTCATTCGTCGGGGATGCTGCTGCGAATGGCGACTCTATAGACACATATCTGGAAACGGTCCGCTCTCAGAACGCCGAGGGCTTCGAGGTCGCGACAGTGGGCGGGGCCAGCATCGGGCGCGAGTTCACCACCGTCGCCGAGCGGGACCTGCTGAAAGCCGAGTTAATCGGCCTGCCCATCACCTTGCTCGTCCTCGTCTTCGTCTTCGGCGCGCTGATGGCCGCCGGCGTCTCCCTGGCGCTCGCTCTGGTGGCCATCTTTGTGAGCATGGGGGTGATAGCCGTCGTGGGACTTTTCGTCCCCCAGTCGTTCTTCATCGTGAACGTTATCATGATGATCGGTCTGGCCGTGGGCATCGACTACGCGCTCTTCATCATCGAGCGCTTCCGAGAGGAAAGGCGGCAGGGTCTCAGTAAGATCGAGGCTATCACCGCAACCGGGGCGACGGCCAGCCGGGCGGTCCTCTTCTCCGGGGGCACGGTCATGCTCGCCCTGGCGGGACTCTTCATCATTCCCATCACCACGTTCCGCAGCCTGGGAGTGGGTGCGCTGTTGGTCGTGGCGGTCGCCATCCTGGCGATGCTCACTCTGGTTCCGGCGCTGCTCAGCCTCCTCGGGGACCGGGTCAACTGGCCTCTGGTCCGTTGGCACAGGAAGAAGCACGACGGTGAGCGCGTGCACAGTCACCTCACCGTATACAAGGGCTTCTGGGGCAAGTTCACCAAAGGCATCATGGCCAGGCCGATCGTGGGAGTGGTGCTGACGGTGGTCATATTGCTGGCCATCACCGTACCTGCGTTCATGCTCAAGACCGGGGCGTCTGGAGGGCCGGAAGCGCTCCCCGCCGGGGAGCGTCGAGATGCCTATGAGTTGCTCGTTGACAACTTCCCCGCGGGCGTGTTGGCCCCTGTCCAGATCGTGGTGGACGCGGAACGGACCGCCACGATCGACGGGGCGATCGAGGCTCTGCGCGAGCGCATGAACACCTCGGGGGATTTCGCCGCCGTGGCCACGGTGAACTGGAACCAGGATGAGAATGTGGCCCTGATCAGCGCTCCCCTCGCCGTGGAGGGCAATTCCGAGGCTGCATATGCGGCGATCGACGACCTACGGGCCGGAATGATCCCCGAGGCTTTTGCCCGCCAGGACGCATCTGTGTTCGTAACGGGCCAAACCGCCCTCGAATACGACTCTGTCAGCCTCGTCAACAAGCTCACGCCGGCGGTACTGGCGTTCGTCCTGGGGCTGACCTTCATCCTGCTCATGGTGGTCTTCCGCTCGATCGTGGTGCCGCTCAACGCCATCCTTATGAACCTGCTCTCGGTGGGAGCGGCCTACGGGATGCTGGTGCTGGTGTTCCAGAAGGGGATCGGGCATCAGCTCTTCGGTTTCCAGCAGACGCCGACCATAGAGTCGTGGGTGCCGATATTCCTATTCTGCATTCTGTTCGGGCTGAGCATGGACTACCACGTGTTCCTTCTCAGCCGCATCCAGGAGCATTACGATCGCACAGACAAGAGCAAAGAGGCGGTGGCCGTAGGGCTCAAAGCGACCAGTCGCATCATCACCGGAGCAGCTCTGATCATGGTGGTGGTGTTCTCGACTTTCGCCGCGGGCAACCTGGTGATGTTGCAGCAGGTGGGATTCGGCCTGGCTGTCGCGGTACTGCTCGACGCCACCCTCATCCGCTCGATACTGGTGCCCGCCAGCATGGCGCTTCTAGGCAAGATCAGCTGGTACTTGCCGCGGGCGCTCCGGCGGGTCCTGCCTCGCATCCGCATCGAGGGCCAGCGCACCAAGCCGGTCAGGCCTCCGGCCTAAGAACTCGTTTCAGAATGGAGTCTTGGCCGTCTCGTCCGCGCTGGGCGGAGCGATCCATCGTCCTCAGTCGCGCCCTTAGCGCTGCTACGACCGCCCCCTCCGCGTAAAGGGCTATAATGGCCCGCGGCTACCCCAGCGAAGGAGAGATCCAGATGGTGAACAGCATCGCAATGATGGACGGCAACGAGGCCGTCGCCTACATTGCCCACAAGGTGAACGAAGTGATCGCTATCTACCCGATCACCCCCTCGAGCCCCATGGGGGAGCATTCCGACGCCTGGAGCGCCGCCGGCAAGAGGAACCTGTGGGGGACGGTCCCGCTGGTGGTCGAGATGCAGTCCGAGGCCGGCGCGGCCGCAGCCGTGCACGGGGCCTTGCAGGCCGGTTCGCTCAGCACGACTTTCACCGCGAGCCAGGGGCTGCTCCTCATGATCCCCACCATGTACAAGGTGGCGGGAGAACTCACGGCGTCCTGCTGGCACGTGTCCGCACGCTCCCTTGCCTGCCAGGCGCTGAGTATCTTCGGGGACCATCAGGACGTCATGGCCGTCCGGCAGACAGGTTTCGCCCTCCTAGCCTCCAATTCGGTGCAGGAAGCGCACGATCTAGCGCTGGTCGGCTCGGCAAGTACGCTGAAGGCCCGGGTCCCGTTCATCCACTTCTTCGATGGCTTCCGCACTTCTCACGAAGTGCAGAAGGTCGAACTCCTGGCAGACGATATCCTTAGGGCCATGACCGATGAGGATCTGGTGTTGGCTCATCGCGAGCGGGCCATGAGCCCCGACCGTCCCGTTCTTCGGGGTACCAGCCAGAACCCGGACGTTTATTTCCAGGGGCGGGAGAGCGTCAACCCCTACTACCTGGCCTGCCCCGAGATCGTACAGGAATACATGGACCGACTGGCCGCCCTGACGGGCCGGTCGTATCACCTGTTCGACTACGCTGGGGCCCCCGATGCCGAGCGCGTGGTGGTACTCATGGGCTCTGGAGCCGATGCGGCCCACGAGACCGTGGACTACCTCACCGCCAGGGGAGAGAAAGTGGGGGTGCTCAAAGTCCGGCTCTACCGTCCCTTCAGCATCGAGCACTTCGTGGAGGCTCTGCCGGAGACGGTCAAGGCCGTAGCCGTTCTCGACCGCACCAAGGAGCCGGGATCAAGCGGTGAGCCCCTGTATCTCGACGTGGTAGACGCCCTCGCCGCCTCAGGCCGTCCGGTCAAGGTCATCGGAGGGCGGTACGGTCTCTCGAGCAAGGAATTCACGCCGGCGATGGTCAAGGCGGTCCTCGATGAGTTGGCCAAACCCGATCCCAAGAAGCACTTCACGGTTGGCATCAACGACGATGTCACCCATACCAGTCTGGAATACGACCCCCGATTCAGCACCGAGCCCGAGAGCGTGGTGAGGGCTCTGTTCTACGGCCTGGGTAGTGACGGCACCGTCGGGGCCAACAAGAACTCCATCAAGATCATCGGGGAAGACACGCCGAACTACGCCCAGGGGTACTTCGTCTACGACTCCAAGAAGGCCGGAGTCATGACGGTCAGCCATCTGCGCTTCGGCCCGCAGCCGATCAAATCGTCCTATCTGGTTGACAAAGCCACCTTTGTCGCCTGCCACGTGTGGGCGTTCTTGGAGAAGTTCGACCTGTTGGCCGCAGCTGTACCCGGCGCCACCTTCCTGCTGAATGCTCCCTTCCCGACGGAAGAGGTGTGGGACAAGATCCCGCGTGAGGTGCAGCAGAGGATCATCGACATGGACATCAAGGTATATGCCATCAACGCCTATGAGGTCGCGAAAGAGACCGGTATGGGTGCCCGCATCAATACCATTATGCAGACCTGCTTCTTCTATCTGTCGAGCATCCTGCCTCAAGACGAGGCTATCGCCGCGATCAAGACGACCATCAAGAAGACCTACGGCAAGCGCGGTGACAAGGTGGTGCAGATGAACTACGACGCGGTCGATCAGGCCATCGCCAATCTGCATCAGCTCACGATCCCGAAATCTCCCACCAGCGCGGTAGAGAAGCCACCGGTGGTCCCCGACGAGGCGCCGGATTTCGTGAAGAAGGTCACCGCCATGATCATGGCCGGCCGAGGTGACGACGTGCCGGTGAGCTACATCCCGGCTGACGGCACCTGGCCCACGGGCACGACCCAGTGGGAGAAGCGCAATATCGCGCTCGAGATCCCCGTGTGGGAGCCGGAACTGTGTATCCAGTGCGGAAAGTGCTCGTTCCACTGCCCTCACGCGACCATCCGCACCAAGCTCTACGACCCGGTGGCGCTCGCCGGCGCCCCTGCGAGCTTCAAGTCGGTCGATGCCAAGGGTAAGGAGTATGCCGGCCGGAAATGGACCGTTCAAGTAGCTCCCGAGGACTGCACCGGCTGCGGAGCCTGCGTGCACATCTGCCCTGGGAAGGACAAGGCCGACCCGAGCCGCAAGGCGATCAACATGGCCTTCCAGCCGCCGCTTCGGGAGAGCGAACGGGACAACTACGAGTTCTTCCTCGGCCTGCCGGATGCGGACCGGTCGGAGGTGAGGGTGAGCAGCGTCAAAGGGAGCCAGCTCCTGCGGCCGCTGTTCGAGTACTCCGGTGCCTGTGCCGGGTGTGGCGAGACTCCGTATCTGAAGCTTCTCAGTCAACTGGTGGGCGACCGCCTGCTCATCGGCAACGCCACCGGCTGTTCGAGCATCTACGGCGGGAACCTGCCGACCACCCCCTACTCGACGAACGATGAGGGTCGTGGGCCCACGTGGAGCAATTCCCTGTTCGAAGACGCCGCGGAATTCAGTTTCGGCCTGCGTCTAACGGTGGACAAGCAGAGCGAGTTCGCCCGCGAGCTCGTGGCTTCGCTGCGCGACACCGTGGGGGCGGAACTGGCGGAGGCGCTGCTCGAATCGAAGCAGGCCGACGAGGCCGAGATCGCCGCGCAAAGAGAGCGGGTAGCCGCACTGAAGACCAAAGTGCGGGCGGCTATCAAGAACAACGGTTCCGACCCCCGCTACGGCCAGCTGCTCGCCCTCGCCGACTACCTGGTCAGGAAGAGCGTCTGGGGCGTCGGCGGCGACGGCTGGGGCTATGACATCGGCTACGGCGGGCTCGACCACGTGCTGGCGTCGAACCGGAACATCAACCTGCTCGTCCTCAACACCCAGGTCTACTCGAACACCGGAGGTCAGTGCTCCAAGGCCACGCCCATGGGGGCCGTGGCGCTTTTCGCCGCCGGGGGCAAGCCGATAGCCAAGAAAGACCTGGCGGCCATCTCTATGACCTATGGCAACATCTACGTGGCTCAAGTGGCCATGGGCTACAGCGATTCGCAGACGGTCAGGGCGTTCACCGAGGCCGAATCCTACGAGGGACCGAGCCTCATCATCGCCTACAGCCACTGCATCAACATGGGTATCGACATGACCACCGGGTACGACCGGCAGAAGGCCGCTGTCCAGTCGGGTGTGTGGCCGCTGTTCCGGTTCGACCCGCGCCTCGCCGCTGAAGGCAAGAACCCTCTCCAGATCGATTCCAAAGAGCCGTCGATCCCATTCGAGGAATTCGCCTACGAGGAAAACCGCTTCAACATGCTCAAGAAATCGCACCCGGAGGCGGCCGGCCTGCTCGCAGATAAGGCGCAGAAACACGTGTGGACCCGCTGGGAGATACTGAAGCAACAGGCGGGGATGACCTACGACATCGAGTGCCCGTTCGACACCGGTGTGGTCGACGAGACGGCGCTGGCCTCGACCGGCGCCAAGGAGGTAACCGGCACCATGACCGGGGCCAACTGCCCGGTGGCCTGCGAGGTCGACGCCGCCAAAGAGAACGAAGACAAGTAGAACGGGAGGCGGTCGCCCCGGTCTCTGGGTCGCGGTGCTATAATCGCCCGGCATTCCGACATACCTTGCTAGGGGAGCGTGTAGCTGAGAGTGTGGCTCTGCCACAGACCCTACGAACCTGATCTGGGTAATACCAGCGAAGGGAAGTAACGGTGATCCGTTTCAGTCCGATCGCCTTCTGACGGCGCCGGCGTCCTTCGGCTCAAGCAGCTTCGCGTCCCCAGGCTCGAACTGGGAGCTGACCAATGCGTGCTGCCGTCGTGGCAGGATCCAGTCTGGCCACCGAGTTGGACGCCGCTATGCTTGGCCTCCGCCGATCTGCTGGTGGCGGTGGACGGGGGGGCCGAAGCCCTTGCAAGAGTGGGTCTCGAGCCGGCCTTGCTGGTCGGTGATCTCGATTCCATCAGCGTCCGCACCCGGGAAGCTCTCGAGGCCAAGGGAGTGGAGTTGGTGTTGTTGCCGACGGCCAAGGACGAGACCGACACGGAGGCTGCTCTGCGCCTGGTGGCCGATCGCGGCGCGGATGACATCACCGTGTACGGGGCACTCGGCGGGCCGCGGCTGGACCATCTGGTGGGGAATCTCCTGCTCCTCTCGTCACCCTGGTTGGCAACGGTGCGGGTGCGGATGGTCGATGACTGGCACGAAGCCTTCTTGGTCAAGGGGGACAGCACGTTCGACGGCGAGCACGGCGATACCGTCTCTCTGCTTCCTCTGACCCCGGCGGTGAAGGACGTATGGACCGAGGGTCTGCTCTATCCCCTTCGTGGCGAGTCTCTGTCGCAGTCGACCACCCGGGGAGTCAGCAACGCCATGACCGGCGCGGAAGCGAGGGTGATCCATGGTGACGGCGTCCTTCTTCTGATCCACTATCGAGGGAGGTAGATATCCATGTCGGAGCGCGGGTACTTGAGCGCGGAGATCCTGGGCTGCCAGTTCGCCGTGTATCCCCTGAGGCAGCCGGACATCGACGGTCCCGTCCAGGCCGCGATCCAGGCGGCGGGCGCCGCTGGCTGCTCGGTGAGGGTCGGCAATCTCAGCACCCTCATCTCGGGCAGCGAAGACCAGGTGTTCGCGGCGCTGCGGGCGGCGTTCCGCGCCGCGCAGCGCCGCGGCCCCGCGGTCATGACCGCCACGTTGGCCGCAGGCATGCCTGCCGACGAGCTGGTCGGTGAGATCCAGCGCGACCTGGACGCACGCGGGGAGGCCTCGCCGGGAACCGCGCTCGTCGACGACTTATCGCCTAGCGGCGACGCACCACCCGCCGGCAGCGGCGCAGCGGGCAGCAGCGGCGCCTCGCCCGGGGGCAGCGGCGCATCCACCAGGACTGAGATCTAAGCGGAGCCCCGAGGTTGGCTCTCATGTCTACCAGAGACTGGACCACACGGGAGTTGGTAGTAGCGGCCGTTCTGGCTGTGGCCGTCGGGGTGGTCTTCTGGGGATGGGGCCTGCTCTGGTCGAGCGTGTTCCAGGTCATCCCTTTCCCCTTCTCCTACGCGTTCATCGGGGTGTGGATGATCGGAGGCCTGCTCGTCCCCTACGTGATCCGCCGGCCGGGGGCGGCTCTGATGGGCGAGCTGGTGGCGGCCTTCGTCAGCATGGCTCTCGGGAATCAATGGGGGATCCTGACCATGGCGAGCGGTCTCGTGCAAGGAGCGGGAGCCGAACTTGTATTCGCCGGCTTTCGCTGGAAGCGCTTCGATCGCTCCACCCTCTACGGTGCAGCTGCGGTGGCCGGAGCCTTCAGCATCCTTCTCGATACCTTCTTGTACAGCTACTACCGCACTTACACGTGGGGCAGCATCCTGGTGGCAGCCGTTCTGGCCGTCATCAGCTCGGTGGTGCTGGGCGGGGTGGTGTCGCAGTTGCTGGGCGATGCCCTCGCAAGGACCGGCGTCCTCTCCGGTCTCGCGATCTCCAAAGGAAAGGTGAGGAGGATCTGACCACACCTGCTCCTCGCTCGGCGATCGCGGCCAACGGGCTGTCTTTCACTTACTCCACCCGGATCGAGCCGGCACTGGTCGACCTGTCCTTCGCTGTGTCCCCAGGGGAGACCGTGCTGATGCTGGGGCCGAGCGGTTCGGGCAAGAGCACGCTGACCCTGTGTCTGGACGGGCTTATACCGCACTTGATCGAGGGTGACTACACGGGCGAGGTGGTGGTGGCCGGGCTGGTGGTCGGCGATAGTCCGGTCCACCTGCTGGCCCAGGAGGCCGGGCTGGTCTTCCAGGACCCCGACGCCCAGTTCTGCACGCTTACGGTGGAGGACGAGATCGCTTTCGGCCTGGAGAATCTGCGCCATCCTCCTGAAGAGATCGAGGCGGCTATCGACCGGGCTCTGAGCTGGGTCGGCCTGGAGGGGTATCGTCCTCGCCATCTGGCCACCCTGTCGGGCGGAGAGAAGCAGCGAGTGGCGCTGGCCGCGGTCCTGGCCATGGGGCCGCGCGTGCTGGTACTGGACGAGCCTTCGGCGAACCTCGATCCCAAGGCCACCTCCGAGCTGTTCCGGCTCCTGCGGCGACTGGCGAGAGACGGACGACACTCCTTGGTCATCATCGAGCACAAGCTGGACGAGTTGATCGACTGGGTGGACAGCGTGCTGGCGCTCGCCCCCGGGGGCCGCCTGCTCTTTCGGGGAGATCCGGCTCAAGCCTTCTACGACGACGTAGGCAGGCTCTCCGAAGCCGGGGTGTGGCGGCCACAGACGACCGAACTGGTCGCGGCACTGCGCGAGGTGGGCTGGGATGTACCGGGGAGCCCTCTCAGTATCGAAGACACGGCGGCTGCCCTGGCCGAGACCCCAGGCTTGATGGATCGACTACGCCAGGTCGGGCAGCAGGGATCCGGGTGGGGGCAGGCCTCCCCGTCCGAGCAGAGGGAGATCCACCTTGAGACACAAGGCCTGAGTTTCCGGTATCCCGGCGGCCACCCGGCGCTGACCGATATCTCCGTCGCCCTCAGGCGAGGGGATTTCCTGGCTATCGCTGGAGCGAACGGGGCCGGCAAGAGCACCCTTGCCTCCTTGGTGACGGGAGTGCTGGAGCCGCCGCCGGCCACTGTTTTTCTGGACGGGAAAGACGTGGTGGGCATGTCCACACAGGCTTTGAGTGGCCAGGTAGGCTGTGTCTTTCAGAATCCAGAGCACCAGTTCGTGAGCAACACGGTATCGGGGGAGCTCGCGTTCAGTCTCTCGCCGAAGGCCGGTCGCAAGGGAGCCGGCCACCTCACGACCCAGCAGCGGGAACTGGTGGATGACTGGCTCACGCGCCTGGGGTTGCTCCGACTGGCGGAAGCCAACCCGTTCTCCCTCAGCCAAGGCCAGAAACGCAGGCTGAGTGTGGCGGCCATGCTCATCCGCGGTCAGTCCGCCCTCATCCTCGACGAGCCGACCCTGGGCCAGGACGAGCTCCAGGCGGCCCGCCTGATGGCGATGATGCAGGAGTTCCGCGCCGGGGGAGGCACAGTTGCCATGATCAGCCACGACATGCGTCTCGTTTCCGAGTACGCGGAATCGCTCCTCGTCCTGAGTCAGGGCCGGGCCGTCTACCTGGGCAGTCCGGAGAGATTCTTCTCTCAGCCCGGATTGGTGAAAGCCTCGGGTCTGGCCGTCCCGGCCCTGGGGCGCGTGTGTGCAGTGCTGCACGATCTGGGGGGGACGCCCGCGGGTCTTCACACCGTCGAGGCCTTCCTACGGGCGGCGGGAACCCCGGCCGCAAGGACCTCGGCTGCAGCTGCCCCGGCCGCAGGAGCCGCCCGAGCGTCTGCGCCGGATGGGGAGGTCTGATGCCGGCTCCGGCGACAGAGCGCTCGGCGACAGACGGGCCGGCGACAGACCGCTCGGCGGCGCACCGTCCGCCGGCGCACAGCGCCGCAGGGCCTCCGGCGCGGGGGATCACGCCCCAGAGCCACCTGGCCCGGCGCAATCCGAGCATCAAGTTGCTTGCCGTCATCCTGATCGCTCTTGCGCTCACCTTCATCTTCGACCCCGTCACGCCGGCGGTGCTCTTCCTCCTCACTTTCCTTTGCGGCCTGCTTCTCGGAGGCCTCAGCCTGCGGGCTCTGCTTCGTCCTCTTTGGGTGTTCGTACTCGCGGGAGTGGCGATCCTTCTGGCCAATGTCTTCTTCAACAAAGAGAACGCCGTCTCTCCGGCCCTGGTCTACATCGGGCCGGTCAAGATCACCGGTCCGGCCCTGTGGGCTGCGGGCACTCTCTGGGTGCGGTTGCTGTGTTTCGCTCTTCTTTCTATCGTGTTTGTCAAGACCACAGAGCCGCAGCGCCTCATACTCAGCCTGGTGCATCAGGTGCGTCTGAACTACCGGGTGGCTTACGGGACGATGGTGGGATATCGCATGCTTCCTACGTTCCAGAGGGACTACCAGACCATACGCGCAGCGCAGCGGGTCCGAGGGGTTGGGGAGAGGACAGGCTTTCTCCACCTATGGTCACGCGTGCGGCGCTATACGATCCCGTTGCTGGCCGGGGCAGTGCGCAAAGCCGGCCGTACAGCGGTGGCCATGGACGCCCGGGCCTTCGGCGCCCTGCCGAATCGCACCTACCGGGAGCGCATGGTCGTGCGGTCCTCCGATTGGCTGTTTCTTGCTGCCGCGGTGGCGGTCACGGCTGCGGTGGTAGTGGGGCTTTGGTACGCGGGCATCACGCGGTTCACGATCGAGTAGCGCCTATGCAGGGGCCGCGTGCGGCCGCGTGCGCCACGCGAGCCGTGTGCTAGCGGTAGAAGCGTATCTCCGAAAGCTCTACGCCCCACCGGTCCTCGGTGAGTGGCGTCAACTCTGTGAACCACATCCTCCCTGCGGTCAATGTCTCGCGCAGGGTAATGATCTGGTTCGCATCGCCATCGAGGGTAGCCAGCCGGGCGGCGGGACCGGACGAAATGCTCTGCAGCAGCTCACCCCTCCACCCTTCGACCGGGGATACGATCTCGACGATGGTAGCCTCCTCTTCGAGGGTGAAGTCGAAGCCGACGCCGCTCTTGAGCCCTCCGAAGGAGGCGGACCGGTAGAGTTCGGTGGTCCAACTCGTGCTGTCCTTACCGTCGATCATGTTGGAGAGCGTATCCGGGTTTTCCGTCTCGTCGCCCTCGGGGTCATAGTCCTTGAGTTCGGTGACTGCCACCGGCGTGGGCTCTCTGCTGACGGTCAAACGGAGCACGTCGTCTTCGGCCTTGGCTTCGGGCGCCGGGTCTTGCGCCAGCACGATGCCCGCCTGCTGGTCGAAGGACGGCACCTCGGAGGCGACCTCCACCGTCATCCCCGCATCTGCCGCCAGCTCTTTCGCCTGATCGAGGGTAAGGCCTTGGACGGCCGGGGCACCGCCGTCCGGCCAGAGGAATATGAGCGCTACCGCAACGATGACGGCGATGGCGGCCAGCGTCCCCAGGATCTTCCATCTGCGGGCCGCCCGTGACTTGCGCGCCCGGGCCCGCGCCCAGTCGCGGTCCCAGCGGCCTTCACCCGTCCCATCCCCGGCTCCAGAGTACGAATCGTCGGAGGCTCCCCCGGCAACGTGGCGCGGTCTTCGCTCGTCTTCAGCGCCGCGCCTCTGCTGGCGCTTGTGAGGTGGAGTCACCTCGGCCACGCCTTGGGGTACATACAGCCCCAGGCCGACGAGGGCGCCCAGCAGTTCGTCCATGGAGACGAACCTGTCTTCGGGCAGCTTCTCCAGACAGCGCATGACCACCTTCTCAAGCCCGGGCGGCAGGTCGTCTCGAACGGCGGAGAGTGGAGGGGGAGCATTGTTGAGATGCTGGCGGGCGATCTCCGGCATGTTGGTGCCGTCGAAGGGAGGATGGCCGACGAGCATCTCGTACAGGACCACCCCGAGCGAATAGATGTCGGTGCGCGCATCCACCGGCTTGCTCCTGATCTGCTCGGGAGACATGTAGCGGGCGCTGCCGATGATCGAGCCCGCGCGCGTCACCCGTGTCCAATCCGGGCCTGTGGCGATGCCGAAGTCGCTGACCTTGGCGTGGCCGTTCCGGTCGATGAGGATGTTCTGAGGCTTGATATCCCTGTGCACTATCCCCGCTGCGTGGGCAGCCGCCAATCCCTCGGCTACCTGCCCCGCGATCTGGCCCGCTTCGGACGCGCCCAAAGGACCCTCGCGCGTCAGTTCTTTGAGCGAGCGACCTTCGACGTATTCGAAGACCAGATAGTCCTCACTATCCGTCGATCCTCGGTCGATGAGGGTCACCAGATTGGGATGCGAGAGCTGGGCCAGCGCCCGGCCCTCGCGATCGAACCGGGCCCGGGTGCGGGGATCCTCGTTCAGGGGAGGTTCGAGACGTTTTACAGCCACGTTGCGCTGCAACCGGGTGTCCCAGGCCTGGTACACGATGCACATGCCGCCGCGTCCCAAGACCCGTCCCAATCGGTATCGGTTCTTGAGGAGCGGTCCGGCCGCGCTTTCTTCGGTAGTATCAGGCGTATCAGCCATACGCTAGTATGAAAGCTCGTGACTCTTGGACATGGAGACAGCAGACACTATCATAGAACTTATTGGAGCTTTGGAGGAGGCGCCGCGTGATCTACTACGTGATCCCCCGCGAACTCGCGGACAGATACTACGAAGAGTTCAAGAAGCGCTTCGAGGGCGTGGAGGGAGTCGAGGTCATCATCGACCGGCGCGAGGCTGAACGACGCGGGTTGACCGAAGGGGGAGGCAAGCGGGTTCTGCGCGACCGCAGGCGGCGGCGCATCAGTGGTTCGTTCCCGGATGTGTGAGGATGGGTGGCTCCGGCCTCAGGCTGGATCTTCACAATCACACGGTCTTCTCCAGTGACGGCCTGCTGTCTCCGCGCGAGCTCCTGGTAGAGGCCGCCGCCCGGGGGATTTCGTGCATCGCGATCACCGATCACGACACCGTCGAGGGTGCTCTCAAAGCCGCCGGTCTTGCCGAAGCCGATCCCTTTTTGCCTCGGGTCATCCCCGGCCTGGAACTCTCCACCCGAGCCGGTGAGGTCATCGGTCTCTACATCAGGGAGGACATCCCTGCCCGCCTCCCCATAGACGAAGCCATCAAACGCATAAGGGGCCAGGGAGGGCTGGTGTACCTGCCCCACCCCTTCGACTGGCTGCGCCGTGGGGCTATCGAACCGCGCGAGCGGGAGAGGATCGCGGCGCAGTCCGACATCATCGAGGTCGTCAACGGTCGCTCGTTAGGCCCCTGGTGCTCGCGGAGGGCCTATCGTCTGGCGCGGCAGTTGGGCAAGCCGTACGGCGCGGGAAGCGACGCCCATCGGGCGGCAGAGGTGGGTCTCACATATATCGTGGTCGACGCCGTGCCCACCCGAGACACCCTGTTGTCTCTATTGGAGCAGGGCAGAGTGGAAAACGGGCTCAACCCCAAGGAATACACCCTGAATTGGGGTTTCCAGAGCCTGTCCCCGTTTACGCGGGTCCGGCGCAGACTGACTGCTGCCCGTTCGTCGATTGGCGCCCGTTCCTCACCTCCCGGTCTCTGACCTTCAACCCGTTACCCAGTTCCCGCCCGTTCCCAGACGGCCCTGGTCGAGCGATCTCGGGGGTGCTCCACGGCTGGAGTGAAGACCGGCGGTGAGGGTGTCTTGTTTGTCTCTTGCCATCCCGGGTATTACAGAGAGCAGAAGAAAACAGGGTAGACCCTCAGCCAGGACTGAGAGATCCGCTCATCGGGTCGAGGAGGGACCAACCGGTGGAAAGCCCTCAGGCGCCAGGTGTCACGCGGGCGGTGCTCTGGGAGGAGTGGCGCGGTGGTCCGCGGGTGCATTGCTTCCTTTGTGCCCATCACTGCCGTATCGCCCCGGGCGAAACGGGCCTCTGCGGGGTGCGCGAGAACCGGGAAGGCGTGCTCTACACCCTCGTATACGGCTGCCCGGTGTCCACGGCGGTCGACCCCATCGAGAAGAAACCCCTCTTTCATTTTCTGCCCGGTAGCCTGAGCTTCTCCCTGGCCACGGTGGGATGCAATTTCTCGTGCAGCTTCTGTCAGAATGCCGACGTCAGCCAGATGCCCCGCGACCAGGGCAGGATCGTCGGCCGGCCCCAGTCTCCCGAACAGGTCGTGGCTGCCGCCCAGGCGGCGGGCTGCCGGAGCATCTCGTACACGTATACGGAGCCGACGATTTTCTACGAGTATGCCCGCGACTGCGCCCGTCTGGCCACCGCCGCGGACCTCAAGAACGTGTTCGTCACCAACGGCTACATGACGGCCGAGACCCTGGCCGACATAGACGGCGACCTGCACGCCGCCAACGTGGATCTCAAGTCTTTCTCGGACGAGTTCTACCGCTCCTTGGTGGGAGCGCGCTTGAAGCCGGTCCTCGACTCCATCCGCCGGATGTGGGCCATGGGGGTGTGGTTGGAGGTCACCACGCTCCTTATCCCCGGGCGCAACGACGGCGAGGAGGAGCTTCGCTCCATAGCCTCCTTTCTTGCTTCGATCTCTCCCGATATCCCGTGGCACGTCTCTCGTTTCTATCCCACCTATCGTCTGCTTGACGTGGCCCCCACTCCTCTCGAGTCGGTGGAGAGGGCCGTTCGCATCGGACGCGGTGAAGGACTTCACTATGTATATGGTGGCAACGTCCCGGGCCATTCATCTGAATCGACGGCATGTCCCGACTGCGGGGCATTGGTGATCGAACGCCGGGGTTTCGCGCTGCGTAGTAGTCTGGTCGGCGAGGGCCGCTGTCTCTCCTGCGGTCGACAGATCGCCGGATTGGACCGGTAAAGGGAGGTGTGAAGATGGCTCTTATCGGGTGTTTCGTTACGCCCCATCCGCCCATAATCGTGCCGGAGGTAGGGGGTGACAGCCTGGCGGAAGCGGACGCCACCGTGCGGGCGATGCGCACGGTGCGGGAGAAAGCGGCCTTGCTCGATCCCGAGACCATCGTCCTTATGTCTCCCCACAGCCCGCTGGCCCGAAGTCAGATGGGGGTGTCTCTCGCTTCCGCTTACAAGGGATCCTTGGCCTTCTTCCGGGCGCCGCACGTGCGCATCGAAGCGGCGGGCGACCAGGGCCTGGCGGAGGCCATCCTGGAAGAGGCTCTGGGTCATGGTGTCCCGGCGACGATCACCGCGTCGCACGGGGAAGTGGTCGACCTCGATCACGGAGCCACGGTCCCGCTGTGGTATCTGATGGGTGCGTTGGCGAGACCCTGCGACTTGGTCGAGCTCGCCTTCTCCTATCTAAGCCTGGAAGAGCACGTGCGTTTCGGAGAGGCCGTCGGCCGGGCCATGATCGCCGCGCCTACGCGGGTCGTCTACGTGGCGAGCAGCGACCTCAGCCACCGGCTGCTTCCAGGAGCTCCGGCCGGTTACGATCCTCGCGGCGCCGAGTTCGACCGGGCGGTGGCGGACACCTTCGCGGCGGGAGACTGGGAAGCGCTCCTGTCCATCGATCCCGGGCTGGTGAGAGCGGCGGGAGAGTGCGGTTACCGGTCTCTGGCGACGCTCTCGGGGGTGGTCGGGGCGGTCGAGGCGGCCGGCGGCCATTTCCGCAACCATATGCTCTCGTACGAGGGGCCCTTCGGGGTCGGCTACATGGTGGGAGAAGTGGAGATCACGGGGGAAACGCCGGCTGGGGAGGAGGGCGGCGGATGAGCGGGGAAGCGCAGGAGCAGGGCGACCCCCTGGTCAGACTGGCCCGCGATGCCATCGAAGCTTACGTGCGGGATCAAATCGTCCTTGAGCCGGTGGAGTCACTGGGATCGGAGCCCGAGCGAGCGGGCGTGTTCGTATCGCTGCACCGAGGCGACGGGTCCTTGCGGGGATGCATCGGCACGATACGGCCCACACGGGATAGCATCGGGGAAGAGATCGTCGGCAACGCCATAAGCGCCGCCACCAGGGATCCACGCTTCTATCCTCTTGAGGCGGATGAACTGGACGACCTGGATATCTCGGTGGACGTGCTGGGGCCGCCGGAAGCCGTTGGCGGCCTGGACGACCTCGATCCCAAGGAGTACGGCCTCATCGTGCAGACGGCCGACGGTCGGCAGGCGCTGCTGCTGCCCGACCTCGAAGGTGTGGAGACGCCCGAGCAGCAATTGAGCATCACTTGCCGCAAGGGAGGCATCGACCCCAGCCAAGATCAGTACCGTCTCTCCCGGTTCCGTGTGGAGCGTCATCATTAACGACACCGCGGATATGTCGAAGGGCCCTCTTGCCGGCCTCGGAGTCTTTTCAGTGGCCGTGTCCTGCGGTATCATCGAACTTACTTATGGCTGCCATGAATAACAGAGGAATCCCCGTGCAGAGCAGTGGATCGGGCGCTGTGGTGGTCGGCCCCCGGTTTCGTCGCCGCAAGTACCGTCGTTTCACCACCGGGCACCTGATGTGGAGTGGACTTCTCCGCGTGATCCAACGGATCACGCGCTACAAGCGCAGCGACAAGCTCGAGTTCAAGATCAGCTTCTCCGTCCCCGACCTGCTGAGTGACAAGGGCAAGGCGGTCAAGGATCAGGTGGAGGCCTTGGTGCAAGCCGTGCAGAAGGCAGGGTCCTATCAGGCCAGGGAAGAGGCTACCAGGGCCGTGCATGCGGTCATGGACGTGCTCAAGGACAGGCTCCCACCCGACGTGCTGCTCAAGCTCAGTGAGTCGATGCCGGTCAGAGAGGCGGCTCGTTTGCGCCACGCGGCCGCGCAACGTCTGCAGAAGGGCGAGAACGGCGGCGGCGAAGCCGACGACAGCGCTGTCGTCGTGGGCGGGGAAGACAAAGTCGCTGTTGGCATAGGCGAGGACGGCTCCCCTACCCTTTGACCACCCCGAGCGGCCGGAGTCGGGCCACCCGGGGGGAGATCCCAGCCCGGTCCATCACCGCCACCACGCGCTCCACATCCTTGTAGGCTTCGGGCATCTCCTCGCCCAGGGTCTTCGGTCCCTGCGAACGCACGAATACTCCGGCTTTCGCCAGTTCTCCAGCTATGGTCCTGCCCTTGGCTCGCTTCAGGGCCTGGGCTCTGCTCATCACCCGGCCCGCCCCGTGGCACGTGGAGCCGAAGGTCCGTCTCATGGCCTCTTCGGTCCCTTTGCAGACAAACGAAGCCGTGCCCATATCCCCGGGGATGAGCACAGGCTGTCCCACCGCTCTGTAATCGGGCGGTACTTCGGCCCGGCCCGGCCCGAATGCGCGGGTAGCCCCCTTCCGGTGCACACAGGTCTCCAACAGGACCCCGGCGACCTCGTGCGTCTCCAGCTTGGCGATGTTGTGCGCCACGTCGTAGACCAGGCGCAAGTCGAGTTCCTTGGGGGAGATGCGCAGCGCGTGCAGGAGGGCCTGCTCGGTGAGGTGCATTATCATCTGGCGGTTGGCCCAGGCGTAGTTGGCCGCACAAGCCATGGCCGCGAGGTATCGACGCCCCTCCGGGGAATCCACCGGCGCGCATGACAGCTGGCGATCGGGAAGCTCGAGGTGATACCGAGAGGTGGCGGCCGCCATCACACCAAGGTAGTCCTCACACACCTGGTACCCAAGACCGCGAGACCCGCAGTGCACCATGACGGTCATCTGTCCTTGGCGCAGGCCATAGGCCTGCGCGGCTTCGCGGTCGAAGACCTCGTCCACCACCTGGATCTCCAGGAAGTGGTTGCCCGAGCCCAACGTACCCACCTGGTCCTGCCCGCGGGCATAAGCGCGCTCGCTGACTGCAGCAGGGTCGGCGCCCGGCAACGCGCCGCGGTCCTCGGTGTGCTCCAGGTCGTCGGGGGAGCCGTAGCCCCGCTCCACGGCCCAAGCGGCTCCTTTGACCAGCACTCGCTCCAGTTCCGAACGCGGCAGCTTGGCGATGGCCCCACTGGAGCCCACCCCCGAAGGCACATCCCGGAAAAGCTGGTCGACCATTCGCGGCACCTTCTCGCGTATGTCGGCCGCCTCCAATCCGGTCGCCAAGAGTCTGCAGCCACAGTTGACGTCGTATCCCACCCCACCGGGCGACACCACTCCGCCATCGACGGCGAAGGCGGCCACTCCGCCGATGGGGAAGCCATAGCCGTAGTGGATGTCGGGCATGGCCAGCGAGAAACACAGGATGCCGGGAAGATGGGCCACATTGCCCACCTGCACGAGACTCTGATCCTCCGCTAACGCCGCCACCAACTCGCGATCGGCGTAGATGCGGCCGGGCACGCGCATACCGCCGGTCACCGGCAACTCCCAGACCACGTCGTCCACTTGTCGCAGTGACGGTGCTTTCATCTCTGATCCCCTCGCCCCTCACACGTCGAACAACACGGTGGCCCGGTAGGCTCCGTCGGGCATAAGGTCCAAAGCCAACCGGTGATAGGTCACCGCTTTGATCTCGGCGGTGAGGGTGTGACGGTCTCCGGCGGCTTTGTCCCCCCACAACCGGGCCACGACCTTCACGCCGCCTGGTTCCGGACGGGCCTCTCCCGCCGGGAGTCCCGCCCCCTCAGGGGGTATGGCGGTCTCGACGGCGACCTGGGCGCCTACGGCCACGAAACCCTCCGTCTCGAACCGGTACAACGCCTCGTTCAGAAGCGCGCGCAGAGCGTCCGGTGGCGATGTCCCCGATGCGGTGATCACCATCTCCCGGCTTGCTCCGAATCCACCCAGCTCCGCTACCTGGTCGTAAAAGGCGAAGAGGGCGTTCTCGAAGAGCGTGGCAAGATCCCGGCCCGTGATCTCCAGTAACAGATCGGCGGGGTGCTCCAGCTCCCGGTAGACGCCCTCCCGGTCTCGCGACGCCCAGGTCGGCGACACCTCAGCCTTCGGCGCCCGACTCCCCGGCGCCCCAGCCTGCGGCGCCCCACTCTGCGGCGCCCGACTCTGCGGCGCCCGACTCTGCGGCGCCCGACTATCTGCCTTGTTCACCATCTTTTCCGGCTCCGACCGGCTTCGGCCGAGCCTTTCTCGCGCTCGGCCGGTCATCGCTCGAGGGTTGTTGGGCGTTGGTCTTCGCGCTCATGGTCGTGCGCGGGCGGCGCGGCTTCTTCGGGGAGGCGAGGATCTGGTCAAGGACGGCACCCACATGGTCCACGTAAACGAACTCCAGACCCTGAAGCAGGTCATCGCCTCGGATCTCGCTCACGTCGGCTTCGTTGCGGTCCGGCAGAAACACGCGGGTGATCCCGGCCGCCCGGGCGGCCAGCACTTTTTCTTTGATGCCGCCGACCGGCAGCACCTGTCCGGTGAGGGTCACCTCGCCGGTCATGGCCACGCTGGAGTCGACCACCCGGCCGGACACCATGCTGGCGAGAGCGACGGCCATCGCTACGCCGGCCGAGGGGCCGTCCTTGGGCACGGCACCCGCGGGCACGTGCACGTGGATGTCGTGTTTTTGGAAGAACTTGCCGTCGATCCCGAGGCGCTCGGATACACTGCGCACGAAAGTCAGCGCAGCCTGGGCCGACTCCTTCATCACGTCTCCCAGTTGTCCGGTGAGGATCAGCCGCCCCGTGCCCGGCATCGCCCGGGCCTCGATGAACAGGATGTCGCCTCCCGTCGGAGTCCAGGCCAGCCCGGTCGAGACTCCAGGATCGGCCGTGCGGCGCTTGGTCTCGCGAAAGACCTTCTGCTTGCCCAGGAAGTCGGCCACCTGGTCACGATCGACGGTCAGGTTCTCTTTCCCCTCTTCGGCCACCATGCGGGCGAACTTGCGGGCGATGGTACCGATCTGCCGCTCCAATCCGCGTACGCCCGCCTCCCGGGTGTAGTTCTCGATCACCGTGCGCAGGGCATCGTCGGTCACGCCCAGCTGGTCTTCCCTCAGGCCGTTCCTCTCCAGCTGCCGGGGCACCAGGTACCGGCGGGCTATGTGGAGCTTGTCCCCTTCCGTGTAGCCGGCGATGGAGATGATCTCCATGCGATCGCGCAAAGGGCCGGGGATCGTGTCGAGCATGTTGGCCGTGCAGATGAACATGACCCTTGAGAGGTCGAACGGCAGATCGAGGTAGTGATCGCGGAAGGTGCCGTTCTGTTCCGGATCGAGCACTTCCAGCATGGCGCTGGAGGGATCGCCCCGCCAGTCGGAGCCCATCTTGTCGATCTCGTCGATCATGAACACCGGGTTGCCGCTGGCGGCGTCGCGGATGGCGCGGATGATGGTGCCGGGCATGGCGCCGACGTAGGTGCGCCGGTGGCCGCGTATCTCGGACTCGTCGCGTACCCCGCCCACGCTTATGCGGATGAACTTCCGGCCCATGGCCCGGGCGATGCTCTTGCCCAGGCTGGTCTTGCCCACTCCAGGTGGACCGGCGAAGCACAGGATCGGCCCCGACACCTCGCTCTTGAGTTTCTGCACCGCCAGGAACTCGAGGATACGGTCCTTGACGTCTTCCAGATCGTAATGATCGTCGTCGAGCACCTTGCGGGCGTGCGCGATGTCCAGGTCGTCCTCGGTGACCACCGACCAGGGCAGTGACACGATCCAATCGAGGTAGGTGCGTATGACCCCATACTCGGCCGCGGCCGGAGGCAGCTTCGACAGCCGGTCCAACTCCCGCCTGGCCTGTTTTTCCACCTCCTCGGGGAGGCCGGCCTTTTCGATACGCTCCCGCAACTCATTGACCTCGGCCTGGGTCTCATCGGACTCGCCCAGCTCTTCTTGGATAGCCTTGAGCTGTTGCCGCAGGACGTACTCGCGCTGAGATTTGTCCATCTCCGACTGGACCTGGTCCTGGATCTTCGAACCCAGTTCCAGGACCTCCAACTCTCGATTCATGAGCGCGGTCAGACGGCGCAGGCGCTTGGAGACGTCCACTTCCTCCAGAAGCTCCTGCTTCTCCTCGGTCTTGAGGCGCATGGTCGAAGCGATGAAATAGCCCAGGGCGGCCGGTTCGTCGATGTTGGCTGCCGCCATCTCCAGCTCGTCCGGCAGGTAAGGGACCAACTGTATGATCCTGGTGTAGACCGAGACCAGGTTTCGCTGCAAGGCCTCCAGCTCGGTGCCCTCCTCGACGACGTCGGGAAGATCGTGTACGTGGGCGGTGAGGTACGGCTCTTCCGACGTGAAGCCGTCGATCTCGATCCGGCGGATGCCTTGAGCGATGATGCGGAGCGTCCCGTCGGGAGCCTTGATCATCTTCTGGATGCTGGCAAGAACCCCGACCGTGTGCACGTCCTCCGGGCCCGGGGTCTCGATCTCAGGATCCCTGGATGCCAACAGGCCCACTTGTTTGTCTCCCCGTAGGATGTCGTCGATAAGACGCACGGAACGGGGCTGGCCGACGGCCAGGGGCATCATGGTGTCGGGGAAGACCACCGTGTCCTTGAGCGGCAGGATGGGCAGACTGGTCGGGCTGGGGGCAAGGCCGTTGTCGGTCGGCTCCTGGGAGACGATGACGAAATCCTGGCCGGCGGCCTCCAGGGGACCATCGAGGTCGGGAAGCGGTTCCTTGATAGATCTCTTGCGCGTCTCTCTGGCGGTCATCGCTCCTGCCCGCCTTCTTCCTTCGTGTTGATGCTGATCCGCTTACCGGCCGACCGCGGGCTCATGGGGAGGATGATCGTAAGAAAGCCGGCGGCATAGCCGGCCGACGCCTTGCCGGCATCGACCCCGGGGGGCAGCATGATCGCACGCTCAAAACGGCCGTATACAATCTCCATCTGTTGGTACACCGCCTCGGGGTGCCGCTCGTCGGAGCGCGTGCCGCTCACCCGCAGGACATTGTCGTTGACTTCCAGGTCGATCGCGTCCGGGTCGATGCCGGGCAGTTCCAGCCTGACCACGACCGCTCTCTCGCTCTTGTCGAAGTAGACATCGGCGCTGGGACGGAAGGCGGCCTTGCCATATCGGGGCACCCGTTCTCCCCGGAGCAAGTCGAGGAACATCTTGTCGACCTCGCTCTGGAGCCGCCCGAAGCGGGCAGGATCGTCCTTGCGTTTCGGTTCCACGGCGTGACCTCATCTCGATGAGTTTGTCTTTCTACAGAGTATTGCCGCAAAGTGCTCGGGGCAAACCGCGCCGGGCGGGTTTGCCCCCTCCACCCGCGGAGAAAACCATGCTTACCGGAGGTGAAGCCTCAAGCGCGACCCCGCTCCCAGCGAGCCGATGTCTAACCAGGTGCCTGAGCTATTCTAGGGCGGCCAGCGCCTCCAGCACCGCCCCGAGTGCCTCGATCTGACGCCCATATTCGGCCCAGTCTCCCCGCTGCTGGGCCTCGATGGCCGCCTGGTAGTGTTGGTTGGCCTGCGCGATCAGCTTGGCTTGGTCGGTCGAAAGCGTGGTCGTCGTCCCGCCCGGTACCGTGGTGGTCGTGCCGCCGGTGGTGGTCGTGGTCGACGTCCCGCCCGGCACAGTGGTGGTCGTACCGCCGGTGGTGGTCGTGGTCGAAGACCCGGGTCCGACCGGCTCGCCGAAGAGCTTCGTCAGGGCCTCGCCCAGGGTGGGTTCCATGACCACGGAGTCCCCATAGCTGGCGATCACTCGCGTCAGTTCGGGTATAGGACTCTGCTCGGCCTGCAGGTAGAGCGGCTCGAAGTACATGACCGATTGATTGACGGGGATCACAAGCATGTTGCCACGGATCACTTGACTCCCAGACTGGCTCCAGAGGGTTATCTGTGCTGAGATCTCAGGATCGTTGGAGATCCGTGCTTCTACCTGGGCCGGGCCGAAGACCAGTTTGTCCTTGGGGTAGTCGATCAGGACGAGCTTACCGTAGTTGTCGCCGTCCTGAAGCGCGACCAACTGAGAGGCCATGTTGTCCTTGCCCAGTGGAGAGAACGGCAGCAACAAGGCGAACTCGGGATCGGTGGAACCCGGCAAAGCCAGTGTCTCGTAGTAGGGCACCACGGGGATCTGCTCCGCCGCATAGACCTCTGTCGGGATCTCCCACGCATCTTCTTTGTTGTAGAAGATCTGGGGGTCCGTCATGTGATAAAGGGTCAGCGCCTCGGCCTGAATGCTGTACAGGTCTTCGGGGTAGCGCATGTGGCGGCGGAGGTCGTCCGGCATCTGGTCGCCCGGGGTGAACAGACCTTCGAAGACCTTCCCCCAGGCGTTCGCCAGTGGATCATTGGGATCTATCTGGTAGAAGGTCACCTCGCCGTCGTAGGCGTTGATGACCACTTTGATGGGGTTACGCACGTAGTTGGTCCCATCGGCCCGAGGCTGGGAGTAGGGGAACCGGTCGGTCGCGGTATACGCGTCCCACATCCAAGCCAGCGAGCCGTCGTCCCGGAGGACCAGATAGGGGTCCCTATCGTACTGGAGGAAGGGAGCGAGGGCCTGCACCCGCTCTGTGATGGTCCTCCGGTACATGACCCGGGAATCCTCAGTGTAGGAGCTCGAGAAGAACAGCTTGGCGTCTCCGAACCTGAAGGCGAAGGCGGCCTCCCGCACCTTGCTACCGACCGGTACCCCCCCTTGGCCCTGGTAGGTGGCTGAGACGTTGGTATCACCCTTGGGATAGTCGAATTCCGGGCTTGTGGTCTTCACAATAACGAAGTCGTTCCCCAGCTCCCCGTAGTAGATCTCAGGGCGAGTGATCACGAGGTCGGTGTCGGTCTTGGGCGGGATGTCGCTAATCAGAAGGATGGGCAGTCCGTCTCCTCCAGCCTCGTTCACCGGGCTCATGACCACCCCGTAGCCGTGGGTGTAGGTGAGGTGCTTGTTGACCCAGGTCTGGGATTGCTCCTGGAGCTGGGTCTGGTCGAGCTCTCGGCCGCTTATTAGCACCTGGCGGTACTCCCCGTCAATGAGATAGCGGTCCACGTCCACGTCGACGAACGAGTAGTAGAGGCGGATCTCCTGGATCTGAGAGTAGGTATCGAGCGCCGGACGGGGCTCCCAGAGGCGTATGTTGGCGATTGTCCCGGCATTCGCCCTCACGTCGTCGGCGGTCAGGTCGGTGGTGGCGGCGGAAGACACTTTGGTGACCTTGTCTAGCCCGAAGGCCCAGCGGGTGGCCTCGATGTTGTTGGCGATGTAGGGCGTCTCGGCTGCGATCTCGTTCGGCGACACTCTGTACTGCTGAATGATGGCGGGGTAGGCCTTGCCGGCTATCGCCCAGGTCAGAAACATGATCGCGATGGCGATCATGGGCAGTCTCCAGCCTTTGTAGCGGATGTTCGCAAGGAAGATGGCTGCGGCGACCAGGGACACGATGGCGAGGAAATGAAGCACCGGGAGAGACGCGTTCACATCGGTGTAGCTCGCTCCAAAGGTGGCGCCTCGCTCGGAGTAGTCGAGCGCCCAGGTCTGGAGCATGTAGTCTCCGGCCTTGACCACCATTGCCAGCGCCAGGATGACCGAGAGATGCGCCTTGACGTGCGGAGCCAGCCTGATTCTGTTCTGGGCGTTCAAGACCATGGCCCGGTCGACCACATAGGTGAAGGCGGTGGCGATGAAGGTGAGCAGGAGGATCACGCCTGCGAAGTTCACCAACGTGTTCCACACGGGCAGGGTGAACACGAAGAAGGAGGCGTCCTTCTCGAATAGGGGATCGGTATACCCGAAGTCTCCCTGATTGAGAAAGACCAGCACCTGCTCCCAGCGCCCGCTGTAGATGATGCCGACAAGGACGGCTATTGCGATGGAGGCGATCAGCATCAACCTCCCGGGCCAGCGGCGGCGCTCGGCCAGATCGAGGACCTCGCCGTCCTCCGCTCCCGGCACGGCCAGGAGTCGGGGAGAGATCTTGCGGGCCAGCCAGAGGCTCCCGTAGAAGACCAAGAAGAAGATGACCGCGAAGAAGAGCCCTACGCACAACTGGGCCACGATCGGAGTCCAGAACACGGTCGTGTACCCGACCTCCTCATACCAGAGGTACTCGGTCCAGATACGGGAGATGAATCCAAACACCCCGAGGACCACGACCAGGATGATGGCGATGACCACGGCCCGGCGCAGCGGCCCCGGCTTCAGGCGCAGGATACGTCCGAGCCTGTCGGGCTTGGCGGGCTTGGCGGCCTTGGCGGCCTTCTTGGCGTTTGCCGACGATTCATTCTCAGGCGAAATGACTACTGCCCTCCCTCATAGTGCCGACTCCGACTCCGGCCTCGCAGTGGCGACACTCTATCACCCAGGTTTCTCGACGATCTCTATGACGGGGCTCAGCCCGTAAACCGTTTCTCAGACGGTCCCCTCGTCCCGACGCAGGCGGGACGCGCCGATGCGTCGCCGACGACGAGGGGTCACCTGGATCTCACCGACAGCGAGTGAGCACGATCGTCACCCGTTCGTCGGGCAACGTATCACTCGTCACCTCGAGCATTGATCCCTCGTACCGCTCGACCTTGGCCTGCGTCGCCAGGAAGGGATCGACCGCGGCTATGGGGAAATCGACGCTGGTGGTCTTATAGTGCATCGGGACCACGATGCGTGGACTCAAAGATTCCACTACCTCGGCTGCCTGCAGTTGGTCGATGGTGAAGAAGCCTCCCACGGGCACCAGCAGGACGTCCACCCTACCCAGGGCCGCCACCGTAGCCGCGTCAAGAACGTGGCCTAGGTCGCCCAGGTGGACCAGACGTATGTCCCCATCGTCGAGGATCGCGATGGTGTTCTTCCCCCGATCGCGGCCACCGGCCTCGTCGTGAGCCACGTCGACCCCCGTGATCGTGAGCGATCCCACCGTCTCGGTGGTGGTGTGCAGGAGCACAAGAGGCTTCCCGGGGATGGTGTCGCAGGCCCCATGGTCATCGTGGTCATGAGAGGCCACCACCACGTCGGCCGGTTCACCGATCGGAGCATATCCGACCGCCCCACCAAAAGCCCCGTGCCGGTAGGGGTCCAGGATCACCCGGACGCCGTCCGCCGTCTCGACGAGAAAGGAAGAATGGGCGAAGTACGTGAGTCTCATGGCGATCGCCTCCACTCGGTGCTGTGACATCCGCCGATAGGTTCCGTGGCATCGGCTGATAGGTTAGCCGATGGGGGTACCGGGTAACAACTTGAACGAGACCTGGCCCGGCACGACATCCTTTCGCCTGATGGTACGGAGGCGACTTGTATGCTAATATACCCCCTTGGGTATATGGACAGGACTCAAGAAGGATTTGGCGGGCCGGCGCGACGCGTCCTGGGGCCGCCTGGTCGGTTACCATAGCAGCAGGGCCGGTCGGCCGGCCCACGACAGCAAGGAGAATGAGATGAGTGATGGCATCGTGCAGGAAGTGGACGCTAAGGGGTTCGACGAGGTGGTATCCACGTCCGCACTCCCTGTGGTGGTCGATTTCTGGGCACCCTGGTGCGGTCCCTGTCGTATGGTGGGCCCGGTCCTGGAGAAGCTGGCTTCCGACCACCCCGACAAGGTGACCGTCCTCAAAGTGAACGTCGATGTCAACCAAGAGCTGGCGGCGCGCTATGGGATCATGAGCATTCCCACGGTCATCATGTTCGAAGGGGGACAGCTCAAGACTCAGCTGATCGGGGCCCGCAACCAGAAAGACTACGAAAAGGAATTCGGGCTGGCATAAGCCGCAGGCCTGAGCCGCGAAAGTGAGAGACGCTGGATGAGTGATTCTGAAGCGCAACTGGTGTTGGTGGGCTCCAGGCGCATGGATGCCTTGCGGAGGGGCGGTGGCTGACGGCCCTCGCTATCTCTGGAAGAGGTAGTCGGTTATCTGAACCAGGATCTGGGAGCCCGGATGGGGAACGACGGGCCCCTGCTATACGTCGATGTCGATGACCCCGACCTCGAAGATTTCCCGGCTCTGGCCGGCGCGGTGGCCGAGGGTGACGGGGCTCCGCTGGTATTGGTGGGAGAAGAGATCAAGACTCCGGCCTCGATCAGTGTGTACTGGATCGAAGACCAGCTTGCCGGTCTGGGTGTTGCACCCTTCGCCGACGAAGAGGGAGACGGTGGCTGATGGCTTCGTATGATCTGAGGTGCCGCTCGTGCGGCAAGGACTTCGAGGTGTTCGTCCGCGGCTTCCTCAAGGACGATGAGAAGGTATGCCCGGACTGCGGCGGGCGCGAGGTGGAGCAGCGTTTCACGGGGTTCGGCGGCGTGTTGGGTCTGGGTCCGGCGGCTCCGTCGTGCGTCGACACCGGCAGGTGTGAGCCCCAGGGCTGTACACCCAGGTCGGGCTTCAGCTGAGCGTCGTGACGGGGCCCGTGTGGCCCCAGATCCAGCCGGCCCGGGCCATGGTTCGAATGTGAGGCGGCCTAGGAGTGCGGGCCGGCGTGCGATAATCGGCACGCTGAGGCAGAGACCTGAGAGCTCTGTCGTCTACCCAAGGGAGTTGAATGTACCCTGAGCTGTTCAATATCGGCGGGTTCACGATGAACTCGTTCGGGGTGATGATGGCGCTTTCGTTCATCTCCGCCGGTTTCGTCGCTCATTGGCAGTTCAAGCAGAGAGGCGTCAAGCCTGATTTCATCTACGGACTACTCATCGCGTGCGTCATCGGGGGTCTTCTCGGCGCCAAGATCCACTATCTGATCCTTCATCCCGCCGAATGGCCGGGAAACCTCCTGAGCGGCGGGGGTCTGGTGTGGTTCGGGGGACTCTTCGGCGCCATCGTGGCGGTGGTCATTGTCACCCTGCTTTCGAAAGAACGGCTGGCGGCCGTCATGGACTCCGGTGGCCCGGCAGTAGCCGTCGGCTACGCGGTGGGGCGGATCGGCTGCTTCCTCAGGGGTGACGACTACGGAGTGCCCACCGATCTACCTTGGGGCTTGTCTTTCCCGAAAGGTCTTCCCCCCACCACGGTGCAAGTGCATCCTACCCAGCTGTACGAGTCTTTGGCCTCGCTGGTGATCTTCGCCCTCCTCGTGTGGGTCATCAGCCCCCGTTTCAAGCGAGAGGGCCCCTTGATCTTCGCCTATCTGCTGCTGGCCGGGATCGAGCGGTTCCTGGTGGAGTTCATCCGCACCAACGAGCCGGTGGCGCTGGGGCTCACGCAACAGCAGTGGATCAGCGTGGCGCTCTTCGCCATCGGCATCGCCGGGATGTGGTACTTCGAGACCTACGGACGGCTCCGTCCGGCGGTGGGCGACCAGGGGAACGTCGTGCCGGTCGTCGCCCCGGCCTCAAGCGGCCGTAAGGCCAGGTGAGGCCATGCGCCGCGCGCCGCGAAGAAACAACGCCCTGATGATCACCGCCGGAATGGCGGCGTTCTTTGTGGCCTTGGTCGCGGTCTTGGCCGCCGGGTGCGGTTCCACCGGCACTTCCGCGACCGGCGCCACCGCCCAGGCCGAGGCCGGTTTCTCTGGCGTCACCCTCGACGGCACGGAGGTCTCTCTGAGCGAGTACCGGGGTAAGCCCCTGGTGTTGGCCTTCATGGCCAGCTGGTGAGGGGCCTGCGGGGCGGAGGCGCCCGAACTCGATAGGTTCTATCGAGACGAAGCAGAAAGAGCGGGGCTGTTGGTGATAGCCGTGAACGACGGCGAGGACGCCATGCGGGAGTTCGTTGACCAGGGCGGGTACACGTTCCCGGTGATGCTCGATCCGGACAACCTGGCCGCGGACTACGGGGTACGCGCCATCCCCACCATCGTGGTGCTCGACTCCGAAGGCGAGGTCGCCAAGACTGTGGTCGGCGGCGTCACAGCCGAGGAACTGTCGAGCCTGGTGGATGACCTTACCCGCTGACCTCGGTATCACCGCCTTCCTCGTGGCGTTAGCGGGCGGGGCTGCCAGCTTCCTCAGCCCTTGTGTCCTCCCCCTCCTTCCGGCCTATCTCTCGTTCGTCTCCGGCCTGAGCGTCGAGGAGTTGCGGGAGGGGGATCGACGAGTGTTCTTGAGCACGCTCGCCTTCGTGCTCGGGTTCTCCGCCGTGTTCACCTTACTGGGGGCGGGTTTCTCCTTCGCCGGCGTGCTGGTCGCCAACCAACGCTTGCTCCAGATCGTCTCGGGAGCCCTGTTGGTCGTACTCGGGGCTATCATCGCCGGTCTGACAGCGCCCGGCTTCATGCAGAAGGACGTGCGGCCGCTCCTCGGCAAGGTGCCTCGGGGCCCGACGGGAGCCTTCATCATGGGCGTGGCTTTTGCCTTTGGCTGGACGCCCTGCGTCGGTCCGGTGCTGGCCTCGATACTGACCATGGCCGCCTCGGGAGGCGACCCGGCGGCTGGAGCAATGCTTCTGTTCGTGTATTCCTTGGGATTGGGGATACCTTTCTTGTTGGCGGGGTTCTTCGTGGGCCGAGCCTTGCGGGCGTTCTCGCGAGTGCGGAAGCATCTGCGGGTCATCCAGATAATCTGCGGAGTAATCCTGGTGCTCTACGGGGCCCTCCTGATCGGAGGGCAGTTCGGCTGGCTGTCGGCGCGGTTGTCCGGCTTGGGTCTTCCCCTTTTCTGACCCATCTCTGACCGGGGGGACGATGCCCACCGGCTGCGCCGCGGGCTCCTTCAGGCGGGTCTGACTTGGCGGAAGCTAGGAACTGACTTCCGTTCTTTGGCGTCGTAGGGGCGACAGGGTAGGGTCACAGCCGACCTGGCCGTGTCACCCTCCTGTCAGTCCGCCGGGGGGGCGTGAGGGCGCTGGTCGCACCTTGGTGCTCCCAGCGCCCTCGGTGTATACTCCGTTTTTCGCGTTGCCAGCAAGGGGCCGTGGCTTGCAGAAGTCCTGTCCGGCGGCGCGGGTACAATCCCATACTGCACCCCTGCTCCGGCAGTGAGGCCGGGGCCGCTTGAGACCGTAGGAGGTGATCTAAGCTGAACAGCTATGAGCTGGTTCTTATCCTGCGCGCCGACGTGGAGGATCAAGAACGAACCGCGGTGCTCGATCGCACCAAAGAGATCATCACGGGCGACCAAGGCGTCGTCGTGAAGATCGACGAGTGGGGCAAGCGACGTCTTGCCTATGAGATCAAGGATGTCTTCGATGGCGTCTACTACATCCTCTATTTCGAGGCGACGCCCAAGACTCTTGACGAGGTGACCCGGGTGCTCGGCATCACCGACAGCGTGCTGCGATTCATGCCGGTCCGCCACGAGAAGCCTTTCAGCCTCCAGCAGCCCGCGGCTGCGGCTGCTGCATCGGCTGCGGAAGAAGCCTAGTCCAAGGAGAAGAAGATGGCTCGCGGCATCGCACATGTGACCCTGGTGGGCAACCTGACCCGCGACCCAGAGCTCCGTCAGACTCCGAGTGGTACCTCGGTGTGCCAGCTGGGAGTGGCGGTCAACTCCTCGTACAAAGACTCGTCCGGCCAATGGATCGAGAAACCCAACTACTTCGATGTGGTCGTCTGGGGGGCACAGGGCGACAATTGCGCCAAGTACCTCAGCAAGGGCCGCCAGGTAGCGGTCGACGGCCGCTTGGACCAGCGCAGCTGGGAAGCCCAAGACGGCACGAAGCGCAGCAAGGTGGAGATCATTGCCGATACGGTCATGTTCATAGGCGGTCAGAACGAGACGCGCGAGCCGGCGTTCCGGGGAGGGGCTCAGCCCTCGCCCGACGCGGCGGCGCAAGACGACTTTCGTGACATCGATTTCGGGGGCGACGACATTCCCTTCTAGTCGCTCCAAGGAGGTAGGACAAAGTGGCGAATCCCAAGAAGCCGCAGCGGCGCACGCGGCCCACGACCGGCTCGCGGCGGCGTAAGTACTGCTTCTTCTGCAAAGAGGGTGTGGTGGAAGTCGACTACAAAGACTACGGTACGCTCCGCCGGTTCATGTCTGAGCGAGGCAAGATCCGGTCCCGCCGCACCACCGGTGCGTGCCGGCGGCATCAGCGGCAGGTCGCCGTGGCGATCAAGCGGGCTCGTGAGGTCGCACTGCTTCCTTACAGTAGCCGGTAGAGGGATACTTGGGCCGTGAAGGCGCCCTCCCTTGCCCCCTTGGCCAAGGCGACGGCTGCGACCGTCGTCATTGGTCTTTGCGTGCTACTTCTCCCGTTCGCGTCGGCGGTCCTGGCCCCCTTTCTGGTCCTCCCACTGGCCCATATTGTGGCCCGCCGGGGCGCGCTGAACGGCGCGCTCGTCGCGGTGGTCACCGGGGGATTGGTCTACGTGGTCGGCGGCGTGAGCTCGGCGCTGCTGGTCTTCCTGCTCGTGCTCTGCGTGGGAATGATCATGGGCCAGGCGGTGCGCCGGGGGTGGAGCTTCGGGCGGAGCCTGGCTTCTACGGCCGGCGCAGCGCTGGTCGCCTTCGTGCTCTGGGGGGCGGCTACGTGGTTGGTTCTGGGTCTCAGCTTGACCCAGTTGCGCGAGAGCGCTTACGCATCCGTCGATGAGACGGCAGCGTTTTATGCTCAGATGGGCGTGGGAGCGGATACCGCCGATTCCGTCTCTGCACTGCTGCGACAGTTCGTGGACGTCATCCCCTATCTGACCCCGGGGCTCCTGGGCATGGGGGTGATCCTGCTGGCCGGCTCCTCGCTGGGCTTGGCGTACCTGATCTTCCCGCGGGTGAGGGACAAAGTGGCAGTCGATCTCTCGTTGTCCAAGTTCCGGATGCACTGGGCGGCTGCCTACGCGTCGATCGCGGGACTGGCTATGCTGGTGTTCGCCCGAGGCGACGGTGGCTGGCAGACCCCGGTGCTGTATGTTGGCATCAACGTCCTCTTGGTGTCGCAGACACTATTTTTCGTGCAGGGTTTGGCCGTGGTGAGGTGGTTCGTCGTCACCCGCCGGTTGAGCCCGGGCTCAGGGGTGGCCCTGTTCGTAGCGGCGGTCGTAGGGCAGGTGCTCGTCCACCTGACGGCACTGGCAGGCCTGTTCGACACCTGGTTGGACTATCGCAAGCGTTTTGCGCTCAAGAGCCCCGGTGCGGGTTCCTTGAGATGACATCGACAAGGAGTGAGATATGGAGATAATCCTTTTGCAGGACGTTGAGAAGCTGGGCCAGAAGGGCGAAGTGGCGCACGTGTCGGACGGCTACGCCCGCAATTACCTTTTCCCCCGCAAGCTGGCGGAGATGGCGACCCCGGCTCGTATCGCCGTCGTGCGGCAGATCATGGAAGAGAAGGCAGCCCATGCCCGGCGCGAAGCCGAGAAGGCCGACGAGACGAGGGACCTCCTTTCCAAGACCGTTCTCACCATCCCCGCACCCGTGGGATCGGGCGAGCGGCTCTTCGGCTCGGTGACCAACCAGGACATCGCCAACGCGATATACACCGCCCGGAAGATCCGGGTGGACAAGCGCAACGTTGCTCTGGAAGAGCCCATCAAGACCGTGGGGACATTCATGGTGAAGGTAGACGTCCACAGCAGCGTGGAGCCGGCTGAAGTCAAGGTCATCGTGGTACCGGAGGAACACAAGGCCTAGTCGGGCATTCGTCCCCCGAAGGAAGAGGGGCACATGTGGAGATGATGGCGGGCAGCGGAGGAGTCGAGGGTCAGAGTGGGGGCGACTATCTGCTCCCACAGAACCTGGACGCTGAGATATCCGTACTGGGCGCGAGCATGCTCACGCCCAACGTGATCCCCGGTGTCAGCGAGATCGTCCGTCCGCACCACTTCTACCGGCAGGCACACCAGCGCATCTTCGAGGTCATCGAAGAACTCTTCTCGCGAGGCGAGCCGGTGGACCCCATCACCGTCAGCGAAGAGCTGGCCAATCGCGCGAGCCTGGATTCGGTAGGGGGACGGGCGTTCATCCACAGTCTGGTCACCGCCGTTCCCGCGGCCACGAACGCCCGGCATTACGCCGAGATCGTCCGTGAGAACTACTACCTCCGCTCGCTCATCAAGGTGGGTGGCGAGATCACCGAGATGGGCTACCGGCGGGAACAGCCGCCCATGGATCTCATCGACAAGGCCGAGCAGATGGTCTTCGACATCTCGCAGACACGCGTGGCCGGCGAGTTCGAGCCCATCGGGGAGCTGATCAGCGAGAGCTTCGCCGAGCTGGAGCGGACCATGTCGGAGGGGCACCACACCGTGGGTTGCCAGACCGGCTTCCGCGACCTGGACGCCATCATCAGCGGGTTCCAGCCCTCCAACCTGGTGATCCTGGCCGCCCGTCCCTCCATGGGCAAGACCGCCCTCGCCCTCAATATCGCCCGCAATGTGGCCGTCGATCAAGGCAAAGGGGTGGCCGTCTTCAGCTTGGAGATGTCCAAGATGGAAGTGGTCAACCGGATGATGTGCTCGGAAGCCAGGGTGGACAGCTGGCGGGTGCGGCGGGGGATCCTGCAGCCCCAGGAGTGGAGCAAGCTTGCGGCTGCCTGCACTCCCCTGCATACCGCGCCCATCTTCGTCGACGATAGCGCCTCGCTCAACCTCATGGAGATCCGGGCCAAGGCCCGGCGCCTCAGAGCCAAGGAGAAGAACCTGGGCCTTGTCATCGTCGACTACCTACAGCTCATGATGGGCGACACCAGCGCCGAGAGCCGGCAACAGGAGATCTCCCGGATCTCGCGAGGGCTGAAGATACTGGCCCGCGAGCTGGAGGTGCCTGTGCTCGCGTTGTCGCAGTTATCGCGGCAGGTCGAGCAGCGGGCCGGCAACAAGCCGGTGCTATCGGACCTGAGGGAGTGCGTAACGGGCGACACCATGGTGTGCTTGGCGGATGGACGTCGGATCCCGGTGCGAGATCTCGTGGGGCAACAGCCGGATGTGATCGCAGTGGATGCCGATGGGCGGCTCACTGAGGCCAGGAGCGACTGCGTTTGGTCGGTAGGAAAGAGACCGGTCTACGAGCTTCGCACGGCCAGCGGTCGCCGGCTTCGGGCGACGGGGCAACACCGAGTGCTGGGCGGTGACGGTTGGGTGTCTTTGGAGAGGCTCTCTCTGGGGGACAGGGTCGGTTTTGCTCAAGAAAGCATGGACTGGGATAGGGTTGTCGACGTCGTGCCGGCGGGCGAAGAAGAGGTGTTCGATCTGACCGTTCCTGGACCCTCCTCCTGGCTCGCCGATGGGCTGGTCAGCCACAACTCCGGCGCCATCGAACAGGATGCGGACGTGGTGCTGTTCATCTATCGCGACGAAGTCTACAACCGCGACAGTCCGGACAAGGGCACGGCCGAGATCATCGTGGGCAAGCAGCGCAACGGTCCCATCGGCGACTGCAAGATGGTGTTCATCCAGAACTACACGCGATTCGCCGATCTGGCGGATAAGCGCCTGACGCCCTAGGGCCGGCGCCCCGCAAGTGGCGTCGGACCGGGGCGGCGTCGGTGGGGCCCTGCAAGCGGCGCCGGGGCGATGGGAGATCGATGATGGCACGAAGCGACGACCAGTATGACGTGATCATCGTGGGCGGGGGGCCGGCCGGCATCTTCGCCGCCCTCGAATTGGCGCGGCACCCTGAGCTTCGAGTCCTCCTTCTCGAGAAAGGCGCCGACATCTCCGAGCGGAGCTGCCCGGCGCGCGTGACGGGTTCGTGCGCGCATTGCCCTACCTGCGACATCACCACGGGTTGGGGAGGGGCCGGGGCCTTCTCCGACGGCAAGCTCACACTGGGATCCGAGGTGGGCGGCTGGCTGGGTGAGTACGTGGACCCCGCCGGGCTGCCGGCGCTCATCGCGGATGTCGATCGGGTGTACCGGGAGTTCGGGGCTCCGGATCGACTCTACGGGGATGATCCCGAGAAGCTCGACCGCTGGGCCGATCTGGCGGCCCGGCAGGGGCTTCGCCTCGTGCGCTCGCCGGTGCGGCATCTGGGGACCGAGCGGGCGGCGGAAGTGCTGGCCGCCATGAGGGCCGAGCTTGAAGACAAGGTGCGTATCGCCACTCACACCATGGTGACAGAGGTCGTGACCACCAAGTCCTCCGCGGGCTCCGCGACCGGCCGGGTCACCGGCGTAGCGACTGCATCGGGCGAGGCCTACGAGAGCCCGGTAGTGATCCTGGCTCCAGGGCGCGAGGGGTCCGCTTGGCTCACGGGGGAGGCGGGGCGCCTGGGGATCCCTTTGGCGAACAACGCGGTGGATATCGGGGTGCGGGTGGAGGTCTCCGCGGTGGTGACCGACGTGATCACCGAGGAATTGTACGAGCCCAAACTGTTGTACACGTCGCGGCACTTCGAGGATCAGGTGCGGACGTTCTGCATGAACCCGCACGGCGTGGTCTGCACCGAGAGCTGGGGCGATGCGGTGACCGTCAACGGCCACAGCTACGCCAATGCCGAGCGCAAGACCGAGAACACCAACTTCGCCCTGCTCGTCTCCACCCGCTTCACCGAGCCGTTCAAGGAGCCCATCGCTTACGGCAAGTCCATCGCCCAGCTTGCGAACATGCTGGGCAAGGACATCCTGGTACAGCGCTTGGGTGATCTGCGGGCCGGGCATCGCACCACTCCGGAGAGGTTGGCGCGCAGCGTGGTGGAACCGACGCTGCGCGCCGCCACCCCCGGCGATCTCAGCTTCGCCCTGCCCTATCGCCACCTCCGCGACCTGACCGACATGCTGGACGCCCTCGACGCGCTCCTGCCGGGCGTGGGGGGCCGTGACACGCTGCTGTATGGGGCCGAGGTGAAGTTCTACTCCTCCCGTTTGGCGCTGGGACCCGATCTGCAGACGCCGGTCTCGGGCCTCTACGCTGTCGGCGACGGAGCTGGAGTCACGCGTGGCTTGGTGCAGGCCTCGGCGTCTGGGATAGTGGCCGCTCGGGCGGTGATGGCCGGTCGCTGAGGCAGTCCTGGCGGTGCCCAATCGCTGAGGGCCCGAGCCTGGGACTCCCGCGGTCCCTCGGTTGGCCGGCGGCCCTAGTGTAAACTGGCATCCTGCGGCTCCAGTCGGAGACGCATCGGAGTCAAGATCGATCGGGAGGCATCGTGCCGGTTCTCGTGGTGGTGGGCGCCCAGTGGGGCGACGAGGGCAAGGGGAAGGTCACCGACCTGCTTTGCGAACAGGCGGAAGTGGTCGTCCGCTATCAGGGCGGCAACAACGCCGGGCACACGGTCGAGAACGAGCACGGCAAGTTCGCCCTCCACTTAGTCCCTTCTGGGATCTTCAACCGTAAGGTCGTTGCCATCATCGGCAACGGCGTGGTGATAGATCCAACGGTGCTCCGCAAGGAGATCGACGATCTCGAGAGCCGGGGTGTGTCCACCGCCACCCTCAAGGTCTCGGGCCAGGCGCATCTGATCATGCCCTACCACATCATGCTCGATCACGTGCAGGAGACGCGACTGGGCAAGGGCAAGATCGGCACCACCGGCCGCGGCATCGGGCCGGCCTACTCCGACAAAGCCGCCCGCCAGGGCGTGCGCATGCAGGACGTTCTCGACCCGGCGGGCTTCCGCGAGCGGGTCATGAGCACCATGCAGTCGAAAGCCGAGGTGATGGTCCGCACCTACGACCAGGATGTGAGCAGCCTGGAGGCCGATTGCGAGCGCTACATCGAGGCGGCCGAATCGCTGCGGTCGCACGTCGACGACACCGCTCTCCTTCTGTGGAAAGCCCTGCGGGAGGAGAAGGCGGTGCTCCTAGAAGGGGCGCAGGGCACCTTGCTCGACCTCGACCACGGCACCTACCCCTACGTGACTTCCTCCAATCCGGTGGCCGGCTACGCCTGTGTGGGCGCCGGCATCGGACCGATCGAGCTGAGCGAGGTCTGGGGTGTGGCCAAGGCCTACACGACCCGGGTGGGTGAGGGTCCCTTCCCCACCGAACTGACCGACGAGACCGGCCAGGCCCTGCGCGAACGAGGCGTCGAGTTCGGCACCACCACTGGACGGCCGCGCCGCTGCGGCTGGCTCGACCTGGTGGCGCTCCGCTACGCGGCCCGCGTGAACGGGCTGACCGGGCTCTGCATCACCAAGCTGGACGTGCTGAACGACATGGAGACGATCAAGGCCTGCACGGGTTATCGCTACCGGGGTGAGCTGCTGGAGGAACTGCCGCCGGCCCAGGCGGTCTTCGCCGAAGTCGAGCCCATCTACGAGGAACTTCCCGGCTGGAAGAGCGACATCACCGGCGCTACCAGCATCCAGGACCTGCCTGATGAGACCATCGACTACCTCAATTTCATCATCAAGAACGTCCGCGTGCCCATCTCACTGATCTCCGTTGGTCCGAAGCGCGAGCAGCACATCAAGGTGCCCTATCCGAATGTCGGCCGTCAGCAGCCTGGCCGCGGGCAGGAGCACGAGCAGCACGGCCACGGCCACGGCGGGCACGCACACTGATCGCGGGTATCGGCACGATCACGGGTACCAACGCGATCACGGATATCCGGGATAGAGGAGGGGATCATGGCTTCTGACCGGTTGGACGTCCTGGTGGTCGGTGGAGGCGCTCGAGAGCACGCGCTCGTCCGCAGTCTGGCGAGAAGCCCCCGGATCGGGCGGCTGATCGGCGCCCCCGGCAACCCCGGCATCGAGGATGACGCCGTGACCGTCGCCGTGGGAGCCGAGGATATCCCTGCCCTCATCGCCTTTGTGGAGCGCGAGAGGATCGACCTCACCGTCGTCGGTCCGGAGGCCCCGCTGGTAGCCGGACTGGCGGATCAGTTGCGGGACCGTGGCTTCACGGTGTTCGGCCCCGGGGCAGTGGGAGCTCGTCTGGAGGGCTCCAAGGTCTTCGCCAAGGAAGTGATGGAGACCGCGGGTGTACCCACCGGCCGGGCGGCGACCTTCACTCGGTACGAGCAGGCCCTCGCCTATCTGCGCGAGCACGGAGCCCCGGTGGTGATCAAGGCCGACGGCTTGGCGGCCGGCAAAGGGGTGATCGTGGCTCAGACCCTCGCGGAAGCGGAGGCGGCCCTGGAGCAGTGCTTCGTGGAGCGGCGCTTCGGGGAGGCGGCGAGCACCGTCCTGATCGAGGAGTATCTGGAGGGAGAAGAGGTCTCGCTCCTATCGATCGTTAGCGGCCACCAGATCTTGCCCCTTGCCCCCGCTCAGGACTACAAACGTGCTCTCGATGGAGACAGGGGCCCGAACACGGGGGGGATGGGGTCGTATTCTCCGATCCCGGCGGTGGACGATGCGCTCTACGACCGCTTGGTCGAGGAGGTGGTGCGTCCGACGGTAGCCGAGCTTGTCCGGCGGGGGATCGACTTCAGGGGCGTCCTCTACGCTGGGCTCATGCTGACCGCCGGCGGGCCGAAGGTGCTCGAGTTCAACTGCCGCTTCGGGGATCCCGAGACGCAGGCGCTGTTACCTCGCTTGGAGTCGGATCTGCTGGAGCTGCTCTGGGCGGCCGCACGGGGAGAGGCCTTGCCTGCGACGGCCCGTTGGCGCAACGGGGCGGCTGTGGGAGTGGTCATGGCCTCGCGGGGCTACCCGGCCTCCAGCTCGAAAGGTGATGTGATCAGCGGATTGGACGCGGTCAAGGCTCTGGATGGGGTGGAGGTCTTCCACGCGGCCACGGGTGAGACAGCCGACCGCCGGCTGATCACGGCGGGCGGTCGGGTGATCACGGTGACCGGCCTGGGCGACACGTTCGCGGCGGCCCGGGCCCGTGCGTACGCGGGCGTGGCGGCCATCGGCTTCGAGGGCGCGCAGTATCGCAGCGACATCGCCCTGCGGGCGGAGGAGTGGGAGGCGGGCCGCGGCAGTCGCTGACCGGCTCGGCTGAGGGCGGGAGTGGCTGAATTTCAGCCACTCAGTGGTTGATGTTCAACCACGCAACGGTTGAATTTAAGCCCTTGAGCTTGTATTCTGTCGGTATGATCGCCAGAAACCTGATGCCACGTCTTGTCGAGGCGCTTGCCGACACTCCCGTGGTAGTGCTTCACGGGGCACGGCAGGCTGGGAAGAGCACGCTGGCAAGAATGGTCATCGAAGCCGGCTACCCCGGCCAATACCTCTCTCTGGACGACCCGGGTGTCTTCGCCGCCGCACAGGCTGACCCCGTAGGTTTTGTGCGCGCGTTTGAAGGCCCGATGGTGCTGGATGAGTGGCAGCGCGTGCCGGAACTGGCGCGGGCGATCAAGCTGGAGGTCGACCACAAACGCCTTCCAGGTCGGTTTTTGCTCACGGGCTCCGCGAGCGCTCTGATGCTTCCCCAAGCTTCTGACGCGCTGGTCGGCCGGATGGAGATCATGAACTTGTGGCCCCTTTCTCAGGGTGAGATCGAAGGTGTGCGGGACAACTTGGTGGATGTCCTCTTTCAGCCTGGCGTACCTTCGTTTCCCGCGACGGAGACCACTGGATCGTCTTTGGCGAGCCGATTGACACTGGGCGGCTATCCGGAGGCGGTCGGCCGGACGAATCCCAGCCGGCGCGGAGCTTGGTTCTCCTCCTATCTCACCTCGATCCTTCAGAGAGACGTGAGAGACCTTGCGAATATCGAGAGACTCGCCGATATGCCGCGTTTGTTGGGCCTCCTTGCTGCTCGCTCTGCGTCCCTGCTCAACTACGCTGAGCTTGCGAGCGCCCTGGCTATGCCCCAGAGTACGCTCAAGCGATACATCGGCATCCTGCAGGTCATCTTTCTGCTACGACTGCTGCCGGCATGGTCCCGCAGCCGGGGCAGACGGCTCGTCAAGGCCCCCAAGATCCTGATGACGGACCTTGGGCTGGCCACTCATTTACTAGGGGTGGACGTTGCGCGGCTCGCGGACGAACGAGTGCTCTTGGGGTCACTGGTCGAGGATTTCGTGAGCATGGAAATGATCAAACAGTTGGGTTGGAGCCAAACCGATGCCCAACCTCTGCATTTTCGCGATCATCTCGGCAACGAGGTCGATCTGGTCTTGGAGGCGCGGGACGGCCGGCTTGTCGGGGTAGAGGTCAAAGCTGGAGTCACGGTGGGCAGCTCTGATTTCAAGGGGCTCAGGATGCTTGCCAAGACGGCAGGTAGCGATTTCATCCGGGGAGTACTGCTCTACGGGGGTCGAGAAGTCATCCCCTTTGGAGACGCGATGCACGCCGTTCCCCTGGGAAGCCTCTGGTCGGATACCGGCCGGTGGAGCAGGCCGGAGGTCGCGGCCGCGCCCTTGTCATGACACAGAAAGGACCGGAGATGGCAGGTCATCCTCTGATAGGCATTCTGATGGGTTCCGAGTCCGACGCCCCCGTGATGGACGAGGCGGTCAAGGAGCTGGAAGCCCGGGGGTTCTCCTACGAAGTCAACGTGCTCTCGGCCCATCGCGACCCCGAAGCGGTGCGGGAATACGCCTTGAGCGCGGAGTCCCGGGGCCTTAAGGTGATCATCGCCGGGGCCGGCAAGGCCGCGGCACTGCCGGGCGTCGTCGCTTCCATGACCGACCTCCCGGTGATCGGGGTGCCGATACGCACGTCCGACCTCGGTGGGCTCGATTCGCTCCTTTCCATGGTGCAGATGCCGGCCGGCGTGCCGGTGGCCACCGTGGCCATCAACGGGGCGAGGAACGCCGCCATCCTGGCGGCCAAGATCCTGCGCGTGGCCGGGTTGGCGGCGGAGGGCGCGGCGGGGGCCACGGATGTCGAGGGAGGGGCGGATGTCGAGGGAGGGGCGGACTGGAGGGAGGGCGACGTCATGATCCCGCGCTACTCCACCCCCGAGATGGCGGCCATCTGGACCGACCAGGCCCGTATGGCCGCTTGGCTCGACGTCGAGCTGGCCGTGTGCGAGGCCTGGGCTCATCTGGGGCAGATCCCTGAGGACGCCATGAGCGAGATCAGGGAGAAGGCCGCTTTCGACGTCGACCGGGTGGACGAGATCGAAGAAGTCACCCAGCACGACGTCATCGCCTTCGTGAGCTGCGTGGCCGAGAACGTAGGGGAGTGCTCCAAGTACATCCACTACGGGCTCACGTCGTCCGACGTGCTCGACACCGGGCTGGCTCTGCAGTTGCGGGCCGCAGGAGCCTTGCTCGAGGAGGAGACCAGAAGGCTGGGCCGGATCCTTCAGGGCCGAGCTCTGGAGCACCGAGACACGGTCATGATCGGGCGCACCCACGGGGTGCACGCCGAGCCCATAACGTTCGGGATGGTGCTGGGGCTGTGGGCCTTCGAGGTACAGCGCGGCCTGCACCGGCTCGAGCGCGCGGTGCAGCAGGTCTCGGTGGGCAAGATATCCGGGGCCGTGGGCAGCTATGCCAATGTCGATCCGCAGGTGGAGCAGATCACGATGTCCATCCTGGACCTGGGCGTAGCCCCGATCTCTACCCAGATAGTGCAGCGTGACCGCCACGCCGAGTTCATGGCCGCCCTGGCGCTGCTCGCCACCACCATCGAGAAGATCGCCCTGCAGGTGCGCCACTATCAGCGCACCGAGGTCCTGGAGGCCGAGGAGTACTTCGCTCCCGGGCAGAAGGGCTCTTCGGCCATGCCGCACAAGCGCAACCCCATCATCTCCGAGCGTCTCTGCGGCCAGGCCCGGATCATCCGGGGGAACATGCTCGCCGCTTTCGAGAACGTCGCCCTGTGGCACGAGCGCGATATCAGTCACTCGAGCGCGGAGCGGATCATCCTACCCGACAGTACGATCCTCCTGCACTACATGCTCAAGAAGGCCTGCTGGTTGGTGGACAAGCTGAATGTCTACCCCGATAACATGGCCGCCAACCTGGAGAAGAGCTTCGGCCTGGTCTACAGCCAGAGGGTGCTCCTCGCGCTGGTGGAAGCCGGCATGCTCCGCGACGACGCCTACAAGATGGTGCAGCGGAGCGCAATGAAGGCCTGGGAAGAGAAGAGCTCCTTTCAGAGTCTGCTGAACGCCGATCCCGAGGTCGGCGAGCGGCTGTCGGAGGCCGAGATCGAAGCCCTATTCGAGCCCGGCTACCAGCTCCGGAACATCGGCGTGATCTTCGACCGGGTGGCCGCCCTGGAGTGGTAGGGGGGCTGTGTGGGGCGCCCACGGCAGCGAGACCGACAGGTCAGGTCTCCGTCTCCCTCCAAAGGTGTACCCGCGGTCTATGTTGCTCGGGGTATGTTGTGGTCATGGCTACGCAGGCGGGTATAATCCCATCGAATCGAACCCTGTCTGTGATCACGGAAGGTGGTACGTGAAACTGGAGTTTACCGCCGTTTTTGAGGAAGTGTCTGAGGGCTTCATCGGCTACGTCGAGGAGCTCCCCGGCGCCAACACTCAGGGCGCGACCCTCGACGAGGCGCGGACCAACCTGGCGGAGGCTGTGGAGCTTGTGCTGGAGAGCAACCGTTCGCTGGTTGAAAAGGGCCTTGGCACCCGGAAGATCATCCGCGAGCCGCTTCGCATCAGCGCGTGAGGCGGATCGACCTCATTCGACATCTGCGCACCTATGGCTGTGAACTCCTGCGGGAGGGTGGGAGCCACTCGGTATTCGTCAATCGATCTGTTGGCAAGGTGTCTACAGTGCCTCGGCACCGGCGAATCAACGATCTTCTCTCCCGGAAGATCTGCCGCGATCTTGAGATTCCGGAGCCGTGACGCCTTCTAGCGAACTCGATTGGCCCCGCGTCTAGAACTGCGCGGGCTCTGAAGCTGATAGAATCGAACCCGGTTCAGTTCCCCGCCGCGAGGAGCACGATGACGCGTGTCGCAGTGCCCGAGTACGATCAGGAGAGAGCTCGAAGAGGGCTGTTTCCGTCGCGACCTCGGCGGGGTAGAGAAGGCGTGACCTTCCGGTCGAAGATCGACTATATGCTGGAGGGGCGCTCATGATGAGGCGTTTCCCGAGATGGGCTCAGAGGTCGAGGAGGGATGACTGATGGCCGGCCAGACCGTATGTCCGCGCTGCGGAGCGCGTGACTCCTTCATGAAGGGCTATCTGCCGGAGACCTGCGTATGCCAGCGATGCCTGAGTCAACTCGACTGGCGCGAGATCCCCGGCTGTGGGCCGGACTGCAACCCGGTCGAGCCCGAGGCCGCACCGGAGCCCCCGGCCCCGATCTATGTGGCCGCGGCCGCTGCGCCCAATGGAGGCGCCGGCGAGGGAGACGCGGGGGACGAGGGCGCAAAACCCGCCGGGGAAGCGCCCGGAGAAGACCCCGCAGCGTGCCGCCCCGAGGATGGGGAGCGGTAGCGTTCATGTCCGAACTATGGGGGAGTGATGCGGGACTTCCGGCAGGATGACTCGCCTCATGACGCCTGCGGGGTGTTCGCGATCTACGCCCCGGAGATGGATGTCGCCCGCCTCACCTTCTTCGCCCTCTTCGCGCTCCAACACCGGGGCCAGGAATCGGCCGGCATCGCCGTCACCGATGGCGCCCGGCTCATCGTCCACAAGGACATGGGTCTGGTCTCTCAGGTGTTCGAGGAGGAGATCCTCCAGACTCTACCCGGGCAGTTGGCCATCGGTCACGTGCGCTACTCCACCACAGGATCGAGCGAGATGCGCAACGCGCAGCCCTTCGCCCGCACTCGCGACGGCTCCTTCATTGCCCTGGCTCACAACGGCAACCTGGTCAACACCGACGAGCTTCGGGCTCACCTAGTCCAGAACGGCCACATCTTCGAGAGCACCTCCGACACGGAGGTCATCGCCGCCCTGTTGGCCGAGCACCCCTCGCGCGACATCCGGGAGGCTTTGCGCGACATCATCCCCCAACTGCGGGGCGCCTTCAGCGCGGTGCTGCTCACCAAGGACGAGGTGATCGGCTTCCGCGATCCCTACGGTGTCCGCCCGCTGGTGCTGGGCAGATTGGAGAATCGCTACTGCCTGGCCAGCGAGTCGGCCGGCCTCGACATCGTGGGCGCTCGGCTGGTGCGCGAGATCGAGCCGGGGGAGATCTGCCTGATCGATAAGGACGGTTACCATATCGAGCAGGTGGTTGACCGCAGGCGGGAAGCGCTGTGCGTCTTCGAGTTCATCTACTTCGCCCGCCCCGACTCGGTGATGAAGGGCCAGACCCTCTACAACGCCCGCAGCCGCATGGGGGAGGAATTAGCCGCGGAGTCTCCGGCCGACGTCGATCTGGTCATCCCCGTGCCCGACACCGGCAACTCGGCCGCCATCGGTTACGCGGCCCGGAGTGGCATCACTTACGGCGAGGCGCTCATCAAGAACCGCTACATCGGCCGCACCTTCATCAATCCCGAAGACCGGGTACGCAAGCTCGGCATCAGGATGAAGTTCAACCCTCTGAGCTCGGCGATCCGGGGCAAACGGCTGGTGGTGGTGGACGACTCCATCGTGCGGGGCAACACCACCCGGGCTCTGGTGCGGGTATTGTTCGAGGCGGGGGCCTTGGAAGTGCACCTGCGCATCAGCTCTCCCCCGATCGTGTTCCCCTGCTTCTATGGCATCGACATGGCCGATCAGGACGAGTTCATCGCCTTCGGCAAGAGCATCGACGAGATCAGCCGGGAGCTAGGGGCGACCTCGGTCGCCTACCTGTCGCTTGAAGGTCTCATGCGGGCGACGAGAGTGAGGGACGGGGAGAGCTGCTTCTGTACGGCCTGCTTCACCGGCGACTATCCCTGTGAGGTGCCGGAGCACCTGCGTTGCTCCAAGTTCCGCTACGAAGCGGAAGCCTGCGCGGCGCTACAGCGGTAGATGCGCGGCGCCAGGCCCGCGGCGCCAGGCCCGCGGGTGCGCGGCGCCAGGCCCGCGACGCCGGATACGCCGGCGGTGGATCCGCGCGCTAGACCTTCTCCACGGCCTCGGTGCTGCCGGCGACCTCCACCGCTCCCGCGGCCAGCAACTCCCCGACCAGCGCAGTCGCCTCCCCGCCGCTGAGATCTCGTTCTTCGATGGGCGGCCGCCCCACGATCACCACTTTCTTGCCGCCCTGGGCCGCCCGGAGGGCCACCCGCAAAGGCTCCAGGTTACCCTGCCCGAAGAAGACCGGGGCCACCACCAGCACGTCCGTCTCCGCGACCAGGGACTCCATCTCGGCCACCGCCTCGGCCGGGAAGGGCTGGAACGGGGGCGCCGACACCACCTCCAGCTCGTAGCGCTGGGCCGTGGCGTAGTCGGTGTCGAAGACGCTCACGATGCCGATCGTGGGCGCGTATCCGCGCAGGACGAGCTCTTCCATCAGTTCCGAGGCCGCGCCTCCGCCTGCGATCACGTGCACCTTCGTGCCCTCGCCTTCGAGCCCGGCCTCGTGGGATCTGGACCATAGCGGGGTGAGATAGGGTCGCTGTCCCTGCCTGTGGACGGTCACCCGGACTTTGAACACTTCCAGGATCAATGTCGGGTCAAGGATGTCCGTTGCTGTCCCCCGGGCCGCTACCCGGCCTCTGTCGAGCAAGATCAGTTCCTCACAGTACTGGGCGGCGATGTTGAGGTCGTGCAGCACCACGGCGATGGTCCGGCCGGCGGCATGGAGGGAACCGAGGAGCTGCATGATCTCGAGCTGGTGGTTGAGGTCGAGGTTGTTGAGCGGCTCATCGAGGAGCAGGACCGGTGTCTCCTGCGCCAGTGTCTGGGCGATGAGGGCCCGCTGGCGCTCGCCCCCGGAAAGCTCGGTGACCGACCGCCCGGCAAGGGCGATCATACCGGTGGCTTCGAGCGCGGCGGCGACGGCTGCGCCGTCGGCCGCCGCGCCTGCGGTCGCGCGGCCTCGACCACCGTGGGCGTAGCGGCCCATGGCCACCATCTCCTCAACAGTAAAGTTAAAGTCGAGGTTGAACTGCTGGGGCACCACTCCTACCATGCGCGCGAGCTGCGCCGCCTGATACTGGTGGACCGGCCGGCCTTCGAAAAGGACCTCACCGGCCGAAGGACGTACGCCCCCCGTGAGCGCGCGGAGCAGGGTGGTCTTGCCCGAGCCGTTCGGGCCGAGGATGCCCAGCGAAGGAGCCGCGCGCGACCTGGAGGTCGAGAGGACCGAGTACCGGCTGCCCTCCTAGAGTCACCTCGAGCCCGCGGATGTCGTAGACCGGTGCGGTGCCGGCGGCTACAGGGCTGACGGTGCTGGGGGTGTCGGCGGGGCGGGTGCGGGCGCTCTCCTCCCGCTCAGGGGGCTGATCCATCGTCATGTCCCGCGTCATGTCACGCCCCCTTCCGTACGCGCAGCAGATACAGGAAGAAGGGTCCGCCGACGGCTGCTGTGATGACCCCCACCGGGATCTCAGCCGGCGCGAGGGCGGTGCGGGCCACGGTGTCGGCGACGAGCAGCAGTAGAGCCCCGAAGAGAGCCGAGGCCGGAAGGAGGCGGCGGTGGTCCGGTCCTACCAAGAGCCGCATGATGTGCGGGACCATGAGTCCCACGAAGCCGATGAGGCCGGAGAACGCCACGGCGGCGGCGGTGGTGAGCGCGGCGACGATCATGAGGTTCCGTCGAGTGCGTTGGCTGTCCACTCCCAGCTCCTGGGCCCGTTCTTCGCCCATGAGGAGAAGGTTCATCCTCCGCGACATGAGCATCATGAAGACGAAGCCGGCCCCCACGACCGGCAGGGTGATGTAGACCTTGGTCCAGGTGGCGGTGGTGAGGCCGCCCATCAGCCAGACGACCACCGTGTGCAGGTCGCTCTCGGTGGCGACCATGAGGAACGACATCATCGCCGTGAGCGTGGAGCCGACGGCCACCCCGGACAGCAGCAGTGAGGCGATCCCGGTACGCCCACCGAAGGTAGCGACTCGGTAGACGAGGAAGGCTGCCAGGGTTGCTCCGACGAAGGCGAGAAGGGGCACCGTATAGATCCCGAGGGAGGTGAGAGGCTTCGAGACGATGGCGATAGTCGCCCCCAGGCCGGCTCCCGCGGACACGCCCAGCAGGTAGGGCTCGGCCAAAGGATTGCGGAATATGCCTTGGAAGGAGGCGCCTGCGGTCGACAGCGCGGCGCCCGTGATAAGGGCCAGCATGATACGAGGCAAGCGCAGATCGAGGAGGAGGCGCGGCGCCCACTCGGGGAAATCACCCACGGCGTCGGTCCCATGACGGACGATACCGCCAAGGGCTCTGAGGGCCTCAGCGACGGAGAGACCCGCCGCGCCGATCACTCCGGCCGCGAGCACGCCTGCCACCAGGGCGGCCACCAGTACCGCCATGACCAAGCGGTAGTTCCTGCGGCGATCGCTACTCGCAGCCATAGTCGCGACTCCTGTCTCGACCGTCTCGACCGGGGCGCGGGCCCTTCGCGGCCCGCGCCCACCCGGCGCCGGCTCCCCGAGCGCGGGGAGCCGGCGCCGAGACCGGTCGTGATCCCAGGGGCTAGAAGACCCCGGGATGAATGGCTTCCGCCAATACCTTGAGGCCTTCCCCGACGCGCGGTCCCGGCCGCGTGATCAGCACGTCATCGACCACGAGGACGCGCCCTTCCTTGACCGCGGTGAGTCCGGCGAAACGTGGGTCGGCCGTGAACTCATCCGCCGTGGCATAGATGCTCCCGGGGAGGAGGATCACGTCCGGATCGGCCGCCACCAGCTGCTCGGGGGCGAACTGGTAGTAGGCCTGCGCGGCAGCGCTGTCGGCGCCGGGCATCGAAGCCACGTTGGTGGCGTTCACCAGGGTCAGCAACTCGTCCACGAAAGAACCGGGACCTGCGGTCCACAAGGTGTTGTCTAGGGCGTAGAAGACCGCGGGCGATTCTCCTGTCGCCGCCGCGGCTTCGGTGACCTCTTTGATCTGTGCTTTCATCGACTCCACCAGTTCCGCGGCTCTCCCTGTAGCCCCGGTGGCTGCGCCCACCATGGCGATATTGGCGTAGATCTGTTCCAGCGTCATGGGGTTGAGTATGAGCACAGGCGCCCCGGCAGCTTGGACCGGCGCGAGGGCTTCCTCATTGCCGGAGTAGCCCACTACCAGGTCGGGGCTGAGGGCCATCACCGCCTCGGTGTTGGCCTGGAAGTCACCGATCTTGGCGATAGCGGCCGCTTCGGGCGGGTAGTCGTCCAGCGAGCTGACGCCGACCACCCGGTCTCCCACCCCGAGGGCGAACAATATCTCGGTGTTCGCGGGAGCGGTGGACACGATGCGCATGGGCTTCGCCTCGATGGTCGCACCGGTTCCATTGTCGTCGGTCAGCGCCACCGGGAAGGTTCCCTCAGCCGGTTCGGCCGCGGTCGACGCGGCCGCGGTTGTCGCGGTCTGGTCGGCCGCTTCGGTGTCGTCTGACCCACAGCCGGAGATCAGCAGCGAGCCCGCGACCAGCATGAGGGCGGCGCACGTCAAGGCGGCCAGATAGAAGAGGATCACTGACGATGAGCGCTGCCAGGATGGCAGCAGGTGGGGCCCCGCCGATGCGCGGCGCGGCGTCCGGTGTCCGTTCATGCGGACTCCTTTCGGTTCAACCTATATGGTCACTGGTCCGCAAGATGGTGGAGAGCAGGTTGGCTACTCCCCGGCCGGACCATGACGTGGTCGAACCGAGTCGGCGCCCCGCGACATCAGGGCGGAGTGCGCTCTCTCCGCGGAAAGCGTCTGCTCCTCCTCTACAGCAGGTATCTGACTCCCGAAGTCCGCCGCCCGAAGGCGCGACCAGGCGACCGTCGGTCGGTCGCGTCGCTCGCTCGAGCGGAGCCTCGGTTACAGTGGCGGGACCGTGCCGGCATCTCACCGGCTTCCCTTTCGGCCTCGGGATGACCCGGGGCCTGACTGCGGAGGCACCATGCTTGCTGGAGAGACTCTATCACCCGACGGCCCGAGGGGTCTACCGCGCCGGCCGGTGGGCTCCGCGGGCGGGTCCCCGGTGCGGGGTGCCGGCGGGCGCGTATCGGCCGCCGGATCTGGGCCGGCGGCTGTCGGCAACAGGCTCGTTTTGGTACGCTGGTCGGGTGAAGAGCTCCGTCAGCATAGTCCTCTTTTTTCTGCTCAGCGGCTTCTTCCTGAGCGCCCTGCTGGGTGCGGTCGAGCACAGCCGCAAGCTGCTGGCCGTGGCGGGGGGCTGTCTCGTGGCGGTGGTCTGCGTGATCGTCTTCCTTACCCCGGTACAACTACCGCCGTCCCTGCGCCTCAGATTCGGCGACGAGGAATCCGGTCCGACGTCCGTTTCGGGGACCACGGTTGCTACCGTCTCCCCGGTCACGACCTCAGTCACAGCCACCGTCCTCTCTCCGGACAGCATCTTCCCGGCCACTTCCACTTCCATCTCTCCGGTCACTTCAGTGTTCACGACGGAGACGTTTGATGTCCAATAACCCTGAGGACGATCTCAGCTACCGCTCCGCGGGTGTGGACATCGAGGCCGGGGAGGAGGCGGTCCGGCGCATCAAGAAGGACGCCGAGAGCACCTACATCCCGGGAGTGCTGGGGTCGCTGGGGAGTTTCGCCGGCCTTTTCGAGTTGCCCAAGGACCTGGTGGATCCCGTGCTCGTCACCGCCACGGACGGTGTGGGCACCAAGGTGCTTCTGGCCCAAGAGACCGGCAGGCTCGACACCGTCGGCGTCGACCTGGTGGCCATGTCGGTCAACGACGTGCTCACCATCGGGGCTCGCCCCATCTTGTTCCTCGACTACGTGGCCATAGGCCGGTTGGTGCCGGCGGAGATGGCCCAGATCGTCGCCGGCGTGGCCGAGGGCTGCCGCCAGGCCGGATGCGCCTTGGTGGGAGGAGAGATGGCCGAGATGCCCGGCCTCTACGACCCGGGCGAGTTCGACCTGGCCGGCTTCTGTGTGGGCCTTGGCGAGCGGGAGAAGCTGATCGACGGGTCGAGCGTGAAAGAAGGCGACGTGGTCCTAGGGCTTGCTTCCAGCGGTTTCCACTCCAACGGCTACTCCCTGATCCGCAAAGTCCTCGAAATGAACGGCCGCGGGTTGGGCGATAGGTTCCCGGGTTTCGACGAGACCATCGCCGACTCCCTGCTCAAGCCCACCCGCATCTACGTGCGGAGCGTGCTCGGACTGCTCGAGCGGGGGGTAGCGGTTGCGGCCATGGCCCATATAACCGGAGGGGGCATTATCGGCAACTTGTCCCGCGTGATCCCCGACGGGCTGTCGGCTCGATTGGACTTCACCGAGTGGAAGATACCGTCTATGTTCCGGGCCCTGCAGCGTCTGGGCGGCATTTCGGACCAAGAGATGTTCGGCACCTTCAACATGGGCATAGGGTACGTGCTTGTGGTGCCGGCGCCGATGGCGGAGCGCGCCGCCGGTCTATTGAGGGAGGCCGGGGAAGAGGCCGTCATCCTGGGCGGGATCGTTCGCGGGACGGAGAGGGTCGTATTGGACGGGCTGCCGTGAGCGTGGTGGGCGCGGAGCTCCCCGCGGGCGGCGGTCCCTCGGGCGGCGATGCCGGCCGAGCCGGGGATCCGCCGGTCTTCCGTTTGGCCGTCCTGGCTTCGGGGAGCGGCTCCAACCTGCAGGCCATCATCGATCAGCTGCACCGCCGCCCGGCGGCGGGCGCGCCCGCGGGGGCGCCGCCGGCCTCGACGGAAGCCGTCGCGACGTCCGCAGCGACGCCGGCTGCCGCGGCGCCGCCGGCCATCGAGGTCGCGTTGGTGATCAGCGACGTGCCCGGGGCGCGCGCCCTGGAACGGGCGCGCGCCGCCGGCATCCCCACAGTCGTCTTCCCGGCCGATCGCTATGCCACCCGCGAGGAGCACGACCTGGCCATGGCCGGCGCCATCCGCGACGCCCAGGCCGACCTGGTCGTCCTCGCCGGTTACATGCGCCTGGTTGCGCCCGCGTTCGTGCGGGCGTTCCCGTGGCGGGTCATCAACCTGCATCCGGCCCTGCTGCCGGCCTTTCCCGGGACCACCTCCATCGGCGACGCCGTGCGCTACGGCGTTAAGACGACCGGGGTCACCGTGCACTTCGTGGACGAGGGGCTGGACACCGGTCCCGTCATTGCCCAGGAACCGGTGCGGGTGGAGGACGGCGATACGGCGGAGAGTCTGGCGACCCGCATCCATGCCGTGGAGCATCAGCTGCTGCCGGCCACGATCCGGCTCATCGCGGCGGCCAGGGTCAAGCCGCCTCTTCCGGGATCGCGGGTCGTCCAGGTAGACTTGGGCGACGTAGTGACGGCAGACGGCGGGACGGCGCCGAGCTGGGCGGCCGCGTCGAGCGACGGCATGACGCGAAGCGGCGACGCAGGGCCGTAAGCGACCAAGTGGCGTCGAGCGACGTGATAGCGTGACCGAGGGAGACGCGAGCAGATGGGACCAACGCCCGGCCACACGGGACCGGGGAGCCGACGAGGAGGAGAGAGTGAAGGTCAAGCGAGCGCTGGTGTCGGTATCGGACAAGCAGGATCTCGAGCCCTTCGTCAGAGGGCTGGTGGATTTGGGTATCGAGATCATCTCCACAGGGGGGACCGCGCGTCACCTACGGGAGGCGGGGCTGCCCATCACCGGCATCTCAGAGGTCACCGGTTTCCCCGAGATCATGGACGGAAGGGTCAAGACGCTGCATCCGGCCATCCACGGCGGCATCCTGGCCGACCGCGACCGGCCCAGTCACCTGAAGGCCATCGCCGAGCTCGGCATCAAACCCATCGATCTGGTGGTCGTGAATCTCTATCCCTTCGAGGCGACCGTCGCCCAGCGGGGGGTCAGCGAAGCCGACGCGGTGGAGAACATCGACATCGGCGGACCCTGCATGGTGCGCGCCGCGGCCAAGAACTTCGAGGGGGTGGGCATCGTCACCGATCCCGCCGACTACGATGCGGTACTGACGGAGCTGAATGAGAACGAAGGGGAGCTGTCGCGGGAGACACGGCGCCATCTGGCCACGAAGGCCTTCCATCACACGGCTCACTACGACTCGGCCATCGCCACCTGGTTCGGGGAACAGGAACAAGATTTTCCCACGTACCTGATGCTCGACATGGTCAAGATCAAGGACCTTCGCTACGGGGAGAACCCGCACCAGCGGGCCGCCTGGTATTCCGAGGTGCGCCTTGCCGGGGAATTGGCGGCCGCTCTCGAGCAGCACCACGGGCAGCAACTATCGTTCAACAACCTGCTGGACCTGGATTCCTGCCGCCGGGTCCTCGATGAGTTCGCCCTCCCCTGCTGTGTGATCGTCAAGCACAACAACCCCTGTGGGGTGGCGGTGGCGGAGACGGTGGCTGCCGCCTACGAGAAGGCCGTCTCCTGCGACCCGGTCTCGGCCTTCGGCGGCGTGATCGCGGTCAACCGGGTGGTCGACGACGCTCTGGCTCGGCTCCTCTCCACCAACTTCGTGGAGGTGCTGTGGGCTCCCGGCTATGCGGACGAGGCGATGGAGATCCTGACCCTCAAGAAGGACATCCGCATCCTCACCGGCCAGCAGAATCGCGACACCTGCGACGGCTTCGACATGAAGCGCATCGTCGGGGGCATGCTGGTACAGGATTGGGACTGTGAGGTCGACCAGCGGGAGAACATGGAGGTGATCAGCGATCGTGTCCCCACCGAGGCGGAGTGGGGCGACCTGTTGTTCGCCTGGCGGGTTGCGAAGCACACGAAGTCGAACGCCATCATCCTGGTGAAGGACCTCATGACCGTGGGTGTGGGCGCGGGGCAGATGAGCCGGGTGGATTCGGCCAACCTGGCGGTGTCGCGGGCCCGGTTCCCGTTGGCGGGCTGCGCGGTGGCTTCCGACGCCTTCTTCCCGTTCCCGGACGCCCTCGAGGTGGCGGCCAACGCCGGCGCCACCTGCGTCATCCATCCGGGTGGCTCGAAGCGGGACGACGAGTCTCTGGCCCTGGCGAACGCTCGCGGGATGGCCATGGTGGTGACGGGGCGGAGGCACTTCAGACACTAAGCCAGGGCCAAGGGGTCAGACGGGTCCCCTTCCAGCTGCGCGCAAAAGCCTGTGCGACTCTTCCAGGGAACCCATCCGACCCCTCGGACCCAGCCACAGATGGCCCAAGCGCCGTCCGCCACGCTCTTGTTAGTTAAGGGTCGGGCTTCGTCGGCTGCGCGGGCGGCGACGGGGTCAGACGAGTCCCCCTCCAGCTGCGCGCAAAAGCCTGCGCGACTCTTCCAGGGAACCCGCCTGACCCCTTGGGACCGGCCACAGATGGCCCAAGCGCCGTCCGCTGGCGGCTGAGTATGGGCGGGGCTTCCTTCCAGCTGCGCGGGCGGCCAAGGGAGCATAAGGGCTTCCTTCCAGCTGCGCGGGCGGCCAAGGGGGCATAAGGGCTTCCTTCCAGCTGCGCGGGTGCGACTCTTCCAGGAAGCCCCTACGCCCCCTTAGGGCCTGTGACAGAAGGGTCGATGGGCCGCCACCCGCACGCTGAGCGCTGGTGCGACTCTTCTATAGGCTGATCATCCTCCCCGGCAGGTTGCCGTTCTGGACGCCTTGTTCGACGATGGGCGTTCCTGCGACGAAGACCCACTCCACTCCCGTGGCCGGCGCGCTCAGGTTTTCGTATGTGGCCTGCGGAGAGAACTGCGCTTCGTCGAATACCACGACGTCGCCCTTCAGCCCCTCTCTGAGGATCCCCCGGTCGAACAGGTTCATGGTCGACGCAGGCAGGCTGGTCATGTGGCGGACCGCCTCTTCCAGCCCCACCCCCCGACGGCGGCTTTCGCGGAAGAACTTGGGCATGGTGTTGTAGCCGACGGGCCAAGGGGTCATATCCGCCAGCCCTGGAGCCGATTCGTTGGGGGAGACATCTGTGGAGGGCATGCCGGCATCGTGGAGGGTCGCCTCGCCTATGTAGTCATCGTTGCCGGCGAAGGACAGGCTCAGGATGGGACTCCGCCCGATCGGAATCAGCCCCGATTGACCGCAAATGAGAGCATAGGTGAGCTCCTCGGGATCGACCTCGTTCTCCCTGGCCAGGTCGCTGATGGTCCGTCCCTCGAGCTCGGGTGTCCCCGTGCGGGCCAGCTTCGCGCGTGGGGAGCAGCTCGAGATACTCGGGCAGAATGTCGGCCACCTTGCCGATATGCCGCTTCATGAGCCTCGCCAAACCTCTACGGAACTCGGGATCCATTACGTCTCGAGCAAAGCCTTCCGCGGTCCACGAACGGCCCCCGTACGTGTTCGCGACCCAGAGGAAGATCTGTTTCCATCCGTCCGCGTCGTAGACGAGGTGGGGATCTTGCATGACGTTGAAGGTGATGTCCAGACCCTCCTCGCGCGCCTGGCTTACAATTGACAGCATCTCCTCCGCTTCATGCCAGTAGCTCGGCAGAGCCTGGTAATGGGCGATACTCAGCCTCACCTTTGCATCTCGAGCGAGGCGTACCGAGTATCTGGCCGCGGCGCTGTTGGCACAGTAGGGCGCGTGGAACTGGTAAGCGCGGCCGTGCTCACCGCATATCTTGGCGAGGGCAAGCACCTCTTCGTAACTGGCATATATGTTGGGGTCATAGCTGAGCCCGGCGGTGGCTCCGACCGCCCCATCCTCCAACGCGCCCCGGAGAAGGGTCTTCATCTCTTCGAGTTGTGCCTCGCCGGCCGGCTGCGGACCCCGCGCCCCCACCTGCCAGCGAAGCGTGCCGTGGCCGATGTAGGGCGCGATATCGATCGCAGTACCCCCACGATTGACGGCAGCGGCGTACTCGCGCTGGGATTCCCAGCTTTCCTCCAACGGAAGCACGTTGCTCCAGAAGAGGCTCGTTCCGTAGGCACATATGGTGGTGATGTAGTCGAAGAAGGTGTGCGAATCTGGGCCGGCCGACATGCCGCATTGGCCGGACGTCGCGGTGGTCGTCCCCTGGGTGGCGAAGTTTCGCTCGTGCGGCCAGACGAGAGCTGTCATGTCGCAGTGGGTGTGTGGGTCCACGAAGCCAGGACTAACGACGAGCCCGGTGGCATCGATCACCCGGGCTGCATCCGCCTGGATGCGGGGTGCCACGGCAGCGATCTTGCCTGCGGCCAAGGCAAGGTCGCCCAAGAAGCAGGGATTGCCGGTGCCGTCGACGATTCTTCCGTTGCGGATGATCGTATCGAAGTCCAAATCGCCCTCCAGTCTGGTCGTCTTCGAGTTGCGCGCGCGCCCGTGCTCAGCTACGCGCCCTGGCCGGGGCCATGCCGGGTCAGGCGCCGGGCCGGCAGCTTGCCGCTGCACGCGGCCGTCCCCAGCTACGAGCCCATCCCCAGCGAGGCGGCCGTCTCCCAGTAGAGGCGGTTCTTCTCGGCGTCGTCCATCGGCTGACGGGCAAGGAAGTCCATGCAGACGGGCATATCCTCGAACGGATAGTCGGTGCCCAGAACCATCCTCTCCGTGCCCAGGGCGTCGCGCGTACAGGCGAAGGCCTGGGGAGAGTAGTTGCCGCTGGTGGACGAGACGACGTTGTCTCGGAGGTAATCGCTCGGCATCCGCTTCAGCTTGGGCGCCACAGCCGGTTCGACCGGCACGTGCCCCTGGACGTAGGGGCGGTCCACTCGGTCCAGCATGAACGGGAACCCCTCGCCGAGATGGCCGAGGATGATCTTGAGCCTTGGGAAGGTGTCGAAGACCCCGGCGACGATCATCCGCATCACCACCATGGACGTCTCCATCCCGAACCCGAAGCTGGGCCCGGCCACTCCCAATCCATAGGTGGCCAACTGGGCCACGATGGGATAGCTGGGGTGGATGTAGATGGGAATGTTCAGCTCTTCCGCCTTGGCCAAGAGGGGCCAGTACCGTTTCTCGTCCAGGAAGGAATCCCCGAAGTTGGAGTGCGTGTTCCAGCCCTTGAACCCCAGCTCCTTGACGCTGCGCTCCAGCTCTTTGGTCGCCGAGTCCACGTCTTTGGGGGCGAGCGTAGCGTATCCCTGGAAACGATCGGGAAAGCGGTCGACGGCTTCGGCCAGAGTGTCGTTGGTCTCCTGGGCCACCCGGGTGCCCACGGCCGGGGGAAAGGGCTCGGTCCCCGGAGCGGCGAGCGAGAGCACGGCCACGTCGATGCCGGCTTCATCGAGCAGCTTGATGCGTCCTTCGCCCAGATCCAGGAGCCGGTCCAGCGGGCGGTAGGGCATGTTGACTCCTGGGACTGGATACAGCCGGTATTTCGTGTCCGGATCGTCCGTGAGCCGGGGGTAGTAGTCGTTGACCTGGAGCGCGCGTACCCAGGATTCGGACGCGAAATGGTTCTCGAGGTCGATCTTGCGGATCACGTCGGCTCCTTTCGGTGAGGGGCTACCTCATCGGGTGGACTCGCTATTGTCGGGTTACCACCATAGATTCACGCGGCCTGAACCGCAAGTCGGGGCGGGCGTTGGTCGGCAGCGGGGTGACGATGCGCGGCGGGGCGGCGGCGGGCCCGCCGCGGGCCCATTTTCCCGTAGCGTTGGAACCTTGGAACGACGTGCGCTCCGGGTGCGGACCCGCACGTCCGTTGCGGCCGCTACGTTTCGATCCGCCTAGTCCGTCTCCGGCTCCAGCCGGCCCGTGGGGGGCAGGTACGGGCGCGGGGTCTGACTCTGACGCCAAGTCGGGTCGGGGCGCGGCACCGGATCGGGGCGCGGTACCGGATGACGTCGGGTGTCCCGTTCGGCGCGGCGCTGCGCACGTGCCTCCCAAACCAATTGCTGACCGCCGAGGGGCTGGGCCTGTTCCGCCGCGCGAGCGGCGCGCACCTTCTTCCGGCTACGCCTGAGCAGATTGCGGTAGTAGTTGAAGTGCCAGCTCACATGGAAGATGGAGATGAGCGTCATCGCTACCCCTGCCTCCACATGCCAGAACAGGAGGTCGAAGGGGATGGTGAAGGGCAATTCGTAATCGAGCTGGATCGTAAGGATCAACCCGAAGATGCCCGTGATCAAGAAAGTGGCCAGAAGAAGCACGTTCCAGATCTTGCGGTGGGTGGTGACCTTGATCCTCTTGGTCTTGTGAAGGACGAAGCTGGCCGCGTAGATCAGGAAGAATCCGATGGCGATGGGGCTCACGTTGTAGCCGGTGAAGAGCGAGACCCCACCGGAGTCTTCGGCGCCGGTGGCGGAGACCGTGGCGACCGAGTCGCCTGACGCGCCCGTAGCTGTCGCGGAGCTGTCGCTCGGACCGCCGGATGACGGAGTGGTGGTCGAGGTGGTCGCGGAGCCGCTGGCGGCAGCCAGGGCGACGGCTCCGGCTGCGGTCTCGACCGAGACGAGCGAGCCGATGCTGAGGCAGGCGCCGCAGCCGGCGCAAGGGCCCAGAGGACAGTCACCGGTCGGCGGTTCTCCAGAGGTGGTGGTTGTCACCGCCAGGGTCGTGGTAGTCGTTTCGGACTTGGGTGCCGTGGTGGTGGTCGTGGTCGACTCGACCGGCTCGGACTGGGAGAGATCGCAGATGTCGTCGCCGTCGGTGTCGACGTACCGGCTGCATGCTCCCGGGTAGGGATCGTTTACCAGCCCTTTGGGGCAGTTATCCCAGGCTAGAGCTTGGGAGGGAAAGGCCAATCCGAACGATATGCCAAAAGTCGCCAGGGAGGCGACCAGAGCGAATGTTGCCACTCTCTTCTTGACAGTTGCCATCGCACCATACCTTTGTTGGGGGCTGACCGCCGGCCGGCTCGGTGCTGCGGGGTCGTGCGTCCGACGATGCACCCTGGTTCGACCTGACTGCAGTGTACCCACGGGGGTATAAAGCATTCATAAATCCTGGATTACAGTTTCGTAGTCCGGCTTGCCGGCCTGTCGGACACGGCGCCCGGGAAGCCGTGCCCCGCGCGTTGACACCCACCGGGGCTGGGGCTACAATCGTCCCTCCATACGGGCCGTTAGCTCAGTTGGTAGAGCACCGGACTTTTAATCCGAGGGTCGCTGGTTCGAGTCCAGCACGGCTCATTCTCTATGGCCCCGTTTTGCGGGGCTTTCTTGTGTGGCTGAGTGGGCCCAGGGATGCTCTGAAGCCGGAGCCGGCCCGGAAGTTCACGGAATGTACACGCCGCAGATGGTCGCGGCTTGTCTAGGCTGGTCCCAACTGGTCGTTGATGGAGGTTTGGCGCAAGTGAGCACCCTGATCTACATCATCTACGCCGTAGCTGTGGTCTACAGCTTGCTCATCTTCGCCCGGGTGGTGCTGTCCTGGTTTCCGGCACGCCCAGGCAGCCAGGTCTTCCTGATCAAAGGCGCGCTCTTCACGCTCACGGAACCATACCTCGGCTTGTTCCGCCGGTTGCTTCCTGTGGCACGCATCGGTTCCGTCGGCCTCGACCTGAGCGTCCTGGTGGGCCTGGTCATTCTCTTCATTGTCATTCAGGTGCTGGCCCGACTCTAGATCTACAGTACTAGAGCTTGGCGTGGTAGAAGAGGTGAGCTGGTGGCGTGAACCCCCCACGATGTTTGCGTAGCGAGCGTCACTGGTTCAAATCCACTGTGGAGCATATGGAGGCCTGGGAGTCCTCAACCGAGGACTCCTTTGGCGTCTTTCCTCGGCAGAACAGCCGTTCACCATCACGGCTGCACTAGAATGGGCCCGCGAGCGCTTTCCCAGCAGACATCTACGGGCGCGCTGACGTCCAGCTTGCCGGCGTCTCCTTCCCTTCTAGTTTCACGACCTCGACCACTAGCAGCCCCGTTCCGCGGACTGTTTGCAGGCAACTGTGACCTGTCAAGCCATGGGTGCTCGCGTGACCGTCGGAGGAGAGATCCTCATGCGCGATCAACTGGAGGATATTTCTGGTGGGTGTAACAAAACGGCGAACGCCGGGCTCGGGCTTGGTTGCTACTTGGTGGTTTGGCTGACCCGTGCAAAGATGAGGGGTCGGCGTATCAGTGACTGAGTCGTTACGGCGTTAGGCGTGCGTGTCGCAAGACTGCACGAGTCTGTGATACGCACGCGTCTGTTCGGTTGTCCTCTACATAAGTCAATGGTCCACGGATCTGCTGGGAGGTGGTCCGGTCCATGTGTAGCCGTTCTCGGCGCGTTAGCTGCGAAGCTTGGTTGGCGGCATGTTTCTGATTGACGGAGAGGAAAACCGAACTATACTCAAGAAGCCGGGAGCGTAGCACCGTGAGATTGAGCAGTGAGGAGAGGAGGCTATAGCCTCACCGCTCTGCGGCCCTACCTGGTGATGACACTCCTCCCGGATCGCAAGCCGATCGTCGTGCTCGAAGCTCTCGCCCTTTACGCTGGAAAAGGAGTGTAGACGATGAAGGAGTCCACGACTCTGCCGAACTGGAACGACGGGCCTGTGAAGACCGCCATCCTCGAGTTCGTGCGCTCGGTGACCACGCGGGGGACCACGTTCGTCTCTCCGGCCGAGCGCATCGCCGTCTTCGACAACGACGGCACGCTCTGGTGCGAGCAGCCCATGTACATCCAGGCGGACTTTGTCTTTCGTCGCTTCAAAGAGATGGTCCGGCAGGATCCCGAGCGGGCCAGGGAGCAGCCCTACAAGGCGGTCGTGGAGGGCGACACCGAGTGGCTCAGGGACATCTACGCACACGTCCCGGAAGTGCTCAAAGGGGTGACCGAAGCGTTCGCGGGGATTACTACCGAAGCTTTTGATGCAGCCGTACGGGAGTTCTTCGCGTCGGCCACTCACCCGACGCTCGGTGTGCCTTATACGCAGGTCGCTTACCGGCCCATGCGTGAACTGATCGAGCTTCTGAAGGCGAACGACTTTCAGGTCTATATCTGCTCGGCAGGGGGCCGCGACTTCGTGCGCGCCGTCTGCGAGGAGGTCTACGGGCTGCCTCGAGACCACGTGATCGGATCAGCCACCACCCTGGAGTACCGGGACGGCGATCTCTACCGCACGGTCGGCGTGGAACAGCCCATCGACGATGGACCGGGGAAGGTCATCCACATCTGGGCCCGTACCGGCCGTAAGCCGCTGCTTGCCGGAGGCAACGCCGATGGCGACGCGGAGATGCTCGAGTCTGCCCGCTTCGCGCTCCTCGTGCATCACGACGACGCCAGGCGGGAGTTCGCCTACGACGCGGGCGCCGAGAGGGTGCTGGCGGAGGCCAAGGAGCGCGGTTGGACGGTGATCAGCGTGAAAGAGGACTTCGCGACGGTCTTCTGAGTAATACGGGGCTCGGACACGCGACCGAAAGAGGTGATCAGGTATGGCCAAACCATTCAAGGGTGTCATCAACATCGACGTGCGCGATTCGATACCGGACTGGGCGCCGTTCGAAACGTCAAGGGCTCCCGACGGCGCCCCCAACGTCGTTTGCATCGTACTCGACGACGTCGGCTTCTCGGCGATGAGCTGTTATGGAGGGGCGATTGAGACGCCCAACATCGACAGGATCGCGGCCGAGGGCCTTCGGTACACGCAGTGGCACACCACGGCGCTCTGCTCGCCCACCCGCTCGTGCCTACTCACCGGCCGCAACCACAGCCGCAACAGTATGGCCTGCATCACCGAGGGCGCCATCGGCTTCCCGAACGCCAGTGGCACTATTCCCCCCGAGAACGGCATGCTCTCCGAGATCCTCGGCGAGATGGGCTGGAACACCTACATGGTCGGCAAGTGGCACCTGTGCCCGACGCATGAGATGAACCTGGCCGCGTCGCGGCGCAACTGGCCGAGCGGCCGCGGCTTCGAACGCTGGTATGGGTTCCTGGGGGCAGAGACCAACCAGTGGTATCCCGACCTCGTCTACGACAACCACCCGGTGGACCAGCCGAAGTCGCCGGAGGAGGGCTATCACCTCACCGAAGACATCACGGACAAGGCGCTCGAGTTCATCAGGGACGCCAAGTGTATAGCGCCCGAGAAGCCGTTCTTCCTCTACTATGCGCCGGGTGCCTGCCACGCGCCGCACCACGCGCCGAACGAGTGGATCGAGAAGTTCAAGGGGCGCTTTGACGCGGGTTACGAGGCGATGCGCCACGAGACGCTGGCCCGGCAGAAGCAGATGGGCCTGGTCCCGCCCGACACCGGGCTGCCACCGGTGAACCCTATCGGCACCCCGGCCACGCTGAAGGGGCCGAAGGGGCAGCCCCTCGTGCCCTACGACGAGACCAAGCCGTGGGACACGCTGTCGGATGGCGAAAAGCGGCTCTTCTCGCGGATGGCTGAGGTCTACGCCGGCTTCCTGGCCCACACCGACTACCACATCGGGAGACTACTCGACTACTTGGAAGAGACCGAGCTACGCGAGAACACGATCGTGATCGTGGTCTCCGACAACGGTGCCAGCGGCGAGGGCGGTCCCGTCGGATCGGTGAACGAGTGCCTGCTCTTCAATGGCATGCCCGACAATCTCGAGGTCAACCTGGCGATGCTGGACGAGTTGGGCGGCACCAGGACCTACGGCCACTACCCCAACGGCTGGGCGATGGCCTTCAACACGCCGTTCAAGTTGTGGAAGCGCTACAACTTCAATGGAGGCACGGCCGACCCTTGCATCATCTCGTGGCCGGCCGGGATGAGGGCGAGGGGCGAGATTAGGGACCAGTACCATCACGCGATCGACATCGTGCCGACGGTGCTCGACTGCCTCGGCATCGAAGCTCCGGAGACCATCAAGGGCCACGTACAAAGCCACTTCGACGGCGTCAGCATGCGGCATAGCTTCGACGATGCCGCTGCCGAGGGGGCGCGCAAGACCCAGTTCTACTCGATGCTGGGTCAGCGGGCTATCTGGCACGAGGGCTGGAAGGCAGTTACGACCCATCCGCCGCTTAGTGGCTGGAGTGAGTTCAACGCGGACAACTGGGAGCTCTACCACACTGACGTCGACCGCGCCGAACTGAACAACCTCGCTGCCGAGATGCCCGACAAGGTGCGCGAGCTCGTAAACCTTTGGTTCGCCGAGGCCGGCCGGAACGGCGCATTCCCGCTCGACGACCGCGTCTTGCTCGAGGTCGCGCTCACGGAGCGGCCGCAGCTCTCGGCACCCCGCGAGAAGTACGTGTACTATCCGGACACCGCCGAGGTCCCCGAGAAGCAGTCCGTCAACATCCGTAACCGATCCTACTCTCTCGGCGCGCTTGTCGACATCCCGGCGCCAGGTGCGCAAGGAGTGCTGTTCGCCCACGGCGCGCGTTTTGGCGGACACTCCCTTTACGTCAAGGACAACCGCCTGCACTACGTCTACAGCTTCGTCGGGGTGATGGAACAGAAGATCGACGCTACCGAGGACATCCCCACTGGCGAGAACCTTGTCCTGGCGGCCTCTTTCGAGAAGGACGGCGAGGATCCGCCCGGCGTCGCTACCGGCATCCTGTCGCTGTACCACGGCGACAAGAAGGTGGGTGAGGGGCGGATCAAGACCCAGCCCGGGGAGTTCTCGATCGCGGGCGAAGGGCTCTGCGTCGGGCGGGACAGCGGCTGCCCCGTCACCGGCGACTACCCCGGCGAGCACCCATACCGGTTTACCGGCGGAGTGATCAAGCAAGTGAGAGTCAACGTTAGCGGCAAGCCCTACCTCAACCTGGAGCGCGAGGCCGTGGCCATGATGATGCGCGAGTGAACCCCCGCGAGAAACTGCATTGCCTCGTTGGTTTCCTCGTAGGAATGCCAAAGCGACAAAACGCGAGGGCGCCATGAGGCTGCAGCGACTGCCGCACTGTGCCGTGGGTGAGGCTATGCGCACATAGGCGTGTCGGAGCTCACGAAAGAATACCCTTACTGGGCACACATCACGGGTGACACCCGGACGGCTATTTTCGAGGTGGGCGACGCGGTTATCCACGACCGGGGCCGTTTGAGCGTTCTGGACCACTTCGCGGTGAGAGCGCTCGCGGACGAGTATCCCGGACGGCCGCGGGTGTGAGCAGCGAGCGGAGATGCTTGGAGCGATGGACGACGGGGCGAAGACCAGCGTTGGGCAGACGGGGCGGACGGATGGCCGCAGATCGCAGCGCGCACCAACCGGCCGCATAGCCCGCTACATCCCCATCGTCTCCTGGTTGACGGGCTACGATCGCTCGTGGCTGGGTGCGGACGTCGTCGCCGGGCTGACGCTCTGGGGCCTGCTGGCGCCCGAAACCATGGCGTATGCGGGCATCGCTGGGCTGCCGCCGCAGGCAGGGCTGTACACGCTGCTCGGATCTCTCTTCGTCTACGCGCTATTCGGCACCTCACGCCACCTGTCGGTCGGTCCCACTTCGGCCACGGCCGCGCTCATCGCGTCGACCGTGGCCGCCTTCGGTGTTCTGGCGAGCGACACCGGAGTCTACCAGTCGTACGCGGTGATGCTCGTGCTGCTGGTGGGGGTGGGTTTCGGCATCGCCGGTCTCGCGCGCCTGGGGTTCATCACGCAGTTCCTCTCCAAACCGGTGATGGACGGCTTCGTGACCGGCCTGGCCCTCTTTGTCGCCATCGGGCAGCTGAACAAGGTCTTCGGCGTGGAGAAGGGCACCGGTAACAGCTTTCAGAAGCTCTTCCACGTACTCGGGAGTCTGCCCGAGGCCAACTGGACCACCTTTCTGGTGGGGGCTTCCGCCTTGGCTCTGCTCTTTCTATTGCCCCGTCTGAGCCGGCGTATCCCGGCCGGTCTTGTCGTGCTCTTCCTTTACATCCTCGTGAGCTACGTGCTCGATCTGAGTGGGCGCTACGACGTCGAGGTGATAGGCGAATTGCCGCAGGGATTCCCCTCCTTCGTCCTGCCCGACGTGCCGGCCACCACCATCTTGGCGATGGTGCTCCCGGCTTTCGGCATTGTCCTCGTGGCCTACAGCGAGGCGATCGGGGTCGCCCGGGAGTTCTCCGAGAAGCACGGCTACAAGATCGACCCCGACCAGGAGCTGCGTGCTCACGGTGTCACCAATATCGTGAGCGGCTTCCTCGGTGGAATGATCGCCGCAGGCGGGATGTCCGGATCAGCGGTCAAGGAGGGGGCCGGCGGCCGCAGCCAGGTGTCCAACCTGGTGGCCTGGGTCGCCATCATCGTCACCGTTCTCGTGCTGACTCCTCTCTTCAAAACCCTGCCCGAGGCCGTGCTCGCAGCTCTCATCATCCACGCGCTGTGGCACATCATCGTGGCCCGCAAGCTGAAGCGCATACGGCTGGAGTCGCGCATCGAGTTCCTGCTCGGCGTCCTCACCTTGTTCGGCGTGCTGCTCACAGACGTCCTCGAGGGCATGATGATGGGCCTGCTGGCCTCGCTCGTCTGGTTCATCTATCGTTCGACCCGGCCGCATCTGGCTTCCCTGGGCCGGGCTCCCGGCCAGAAGGATGTGTTCACCGACATCACCCGGCACCCTGGCAGCATCCCCGTCCCGGGCCTGTTGATAGTGCGCTTCAACAGCCCGCTGTTCTATGCCAACGTCGAGACCATGCGCGACCGCGTCATGCTCCTGCTGGACGAGACGGACCCCCCGCCTCGGGCTGTGCTCTTCGACGCCGTAGCGCAGGACGCGCTCGATGTGACCAGCGCCGACGTCCTCAGGAAGCTCTTTGAGGAGCTTCGGCGGCGCGGCCTGGAGATCTACGTGGCAGAAGTCCACGCCCCGGTGCTCGACTTCGCCCGCCGGGCCGGTCTCATGGACGTGATTGCCGAGGATCACATGTTCCGCACTCTGCCTGCTGCTGTTGAGGCCTTCGAGGAGGCCTCGAGCGCTTCGGGCGGGGCCTCCTCGTAGGATCGCGGCAAAGGGCGCTCCACTGCCGCATCATCGCGACCCTGAGGCGCTCCTCCGGGTTGATCAGGTGATCATGATCGTTGGCGCCTCACCTCGATTGTACCTGCCTCGCTCTCGTTGCATACTATGCGAAGCTGTCGGCGCGCGCCTGTGCCTCCACGCCTCGTGCCCGCAGATCGCGCCGGCGTTCGTGCCAAGCTGCGCGGAGCGCAGAGGAGCCGGTAGAGGGCCATTCAGAGCGAAATGGAGCGACTCGTGAAGATACTGGAGCCGATCAGCATCGGCACACTGCAGCTCAAGAACAGGATCATGGTGCCGCCGCACGCGGTGGTCTACGCTGGGCCGGCTGGAGAGGTGACGCAGCGGCAGATCGACTACGTGGTCGAACGAGCCAAAGCCGGCGCCGCGATCGTCTCCACCGAGGACACCTCCGTCGCTCCCGGCTACGGCATGTGGGGCACGCAGGCCCAACGCATCGACAGCGACGACCGTATACCCATGTATCGGGAACTCACCGATGCCGTGCGGGCCGCCGGTGCAAAGTCGACCATTCAGCTCAACGTGGCGCTCTGGGGCGCCATACGAGACACACTCGGCGGCAAACAGCCGGTCTCTGCCTCGGAGATCCCGTGGCAGGAGCCCGGGGTTGTGACCCGGGCCCTGGAGGTCGAGGAGATCGAGGGACTGGTGGAGGCGTTTGCCGAGGGGGCGCGACGCGCGCGCGAGGCCGGGTTTGACGCCATCCACATCCTCGGCGCCGAGGGCTACGGGATAAACCAATTCCTCTCGCCTCACTACAATCATCGTACAGACGCCTACGGGGGCACGCCTGAGAAGCGCGCTCGCTTCGCCCTGGAGATCGTCCGGGCCATCAAGGCCAAGCTAGGCGCCGACTTCCCCATCATCTGGGATCTCAACTGCAACGAGTTCCTCGAGGACGGTCTTACCTTTGCCGAGGCCCAGATGCAGGCGCAGATGCTGGAGGAGGCGGGCGTCGATGCGTTCCGCATCCAGCGGGGCAACTTCAACCGCTACGACGCCATCATCCCCCCGTGGAACTTCGCACCCGGAGAGTTCGTGCCGCTGGCGGCAGGTATCAAGAAGGTCGTGAAGCACGCCAAGGTGGAAACCGAGGGCAGGATCACCGATCCCGCCATGGCTGAGGAGATCCTCGAGCGGGGCGACGCCGACATCATCGGCCTGGTGCGGGCCTTCATGGCCGATCCCGAATGGCTACACAAGGCCGTCGCGGGTCGCACCAAGGAGATCCGCCAGTGCATCGCCTGTGTGCGCTGCATCGACAACTGCATGTTGGAGAAGCCTGTCGAGTGTGCCGTCAACCCGCGCGTCGGCCATGAGGGCGAAGAGGAGTACGACATCCGCCCAGCAGCCAGGCGTAGGAAGGTCATGGTGATCGGCGGCGGGCCGGGCGGCATGGAGGCTGCCAAGACGGCTGCGCTCCGCGGACACGAGGTGTCGCTCTACGAGAAGGGCCCTTCGCTGGGCGGACTGATGTCGATCGGTGCCGTCATCTCCGAGGAGTTCGACAAGTACCTGCAGTACGCGCAAGACGACCTTAGGCGGGCGGGCGTCAGCATCAAGACAAAACGGGAGGTGACCCCGGCCCTGCTTGAGAGCATCAAACCCGACGTCATCATCCTCGCCTCAGGTGCGGAGGTACGGCCTCTGAAGGTCGAGGGGATCGACGGACCGAACGTCCTCAGCTCGGCACTCATGCAGCCACACGGTGACGGCGAAGCGAAGAAGAAGACAGTCAACGTGCGTTCCGTTATTTGGGCCGCCGGCGCCAAGATCGCCAAATCCCTCGACGCCGGTACTGTGCGGCGTGCCCTGGCGATGGACGCGACCACGGGCAAGAACATCGTCGTCCTGGGCGACGAACTGGCCGGCTATGAGATGGCTCACTTCTTCCACAAGGCCGGCAAGAAGGTGACACTGGTCAAGGTTCCCGAGGCGCTCGTGGATGGGGTTATGCTCCCACTCCTCTTCTTCCTACGTTGGGATGGCGGGAACCTCCCCCTCGACTTCGCGAGCAAGGGCATCGAGATCGTGACCGACGTCGCCGACCTGGTGGTCGAGGCCAAGGGTGTGCGTGATCAAGGCCGAAGACGGGAGCGAGCGTTTCCTCGAGGCCGACACCGTGGTCATGACCTCCGGCTCGGTGCCGCGCACCGAGCTCAGGGAGCGGCTGAGCGGCCTCGGGGGAGAGGTGCATGTCGTGGGTGACGCCAATGCTCCGCGCGGCGTTCTCGAAGCCGTACATGAAGCAAACGCCGTTGCTCGTGCTATCTAGGTCATGTGTCTCAGATCCAGGCACGGCCCTGGTCTGCGCTGGGAGTCATGGGTCCGCGTCTGATCTACCTCTCAGCCAACTGGGTCGACTACCAGCCTTCTAGTGTTTGAGTTGATAGGTGATGGTCACGTTGACGTAGATGTCCAAGTTCTGAGGGCTAATCGGCGGGGCAGCTACCGGGGCGCCGGCCGTGGTCGTAGTCTCTGTGGTTCCTCTCCCGTAGTAGTAGACGGGGGACGAGTAGCCCTCGGTAAGGACGAGCACGTCGCCCAGGGCTACGCCATTGGCGGCGGCAAACGCCTCGGCTTTGGCGTGGGCTTGGGCGGAGGCTTGGGCGAGCGCCTGGGTCTGGGCTTCGGTGTTATCGGAGAGCTGCCAGGTAGGGCCGTAGAGGTTGTTGGCCCCTGCCTCGGTCGCGGCCGCGAATACGCTTCCGATGGCGCTGAAGTCAGTCAGGGTGACCTCCACCGAGTTGGAGGCCTGGAAGCCGACGACGGTCGGCTGGCCGGTCTTCTGGTCATAGACGGTGTTGGGGTAGACACTGACGTTGGTGGTCTCGATGGCCGAGTCCGGTATCCCCTCTGCCTTGAGGCGAGCAAGGACGTCCTGCATCTTCTTGGAGTTGGCATCGAGAGCCGCTGCTGCCGTAGCCGCGCTTTCTTGAACACCTATGGTGATGACGGCCTGGTCGGGAAGAGCGCTCATGTGACCGGTTCCGGAAACGGTGATGGTGTGAAGAAGAGGACTCTGCGCCTCTGCTGCGGCGACGGTCGTCGCGGTCGAGATCGGCGTTTGCGTTGACCCGGTCGTCGTGGTGGTCGAGCTTCCCGGCGTTGTTGACTCGGTTGAATCCGAGGTGCAGGCGGCGGCGCCGAGGATCAACAGCGCAAGCGCCAACACGACACCGCCCGCGAGCGCCGACCTTTTCCTCACCCTAGTGAATGGCACGGTGCCCCCCTTTCCCGCGAAGCCGCAGCCGCTTCCCGCGGTCTGCCGGCAAATCTGCGTGCCCCCAGAGAGCTCTCACTCAGGTTCGACCGCTGTCATCCCGAGGTCGTTCCCAACAGCACCAGACCATGTTACTCCTCGCCCGGAGGTCACCATGTGTGCGTAGTGTCTGCTCCGGCCGCCCGGGGTGCCCGAGGAGTCCCCGGCGAGGTACGATTGGGTCTAGGTCTGGATGTAGCTCCAACCGCGAGTGACTCGACTCTCCCGGCCCACCCGTGCGCCTGAGCTCCCGGTTCTCGCGCTCCAACTCTTTCGGCCGCTCCCGCTCACTGGTCGCGAGACCGGGACGGTGGGCCACCCGAGAGGCGATGCCGGATTGGATCCAGCCGATAGCGTCCTGGTCAACCATGTTGTCTCCTCCGTAGCGGCCGTCAACATGGGCAAGAAGCAGGATCTCTTGCCCCGCTTCAACGCGTACGCAATTGTCCAAGAAATCGCTGATGGTTATTGCCGCCACCCTAGGAATACCAGGTGCCGCGCCCGTATTCGGTGTCCTTCCTGCACTCGCGTAACCCGTGGGTACACCTAGCCGACCAGAGAGTCCAAGGCTTTGGTCTGCTCGCTATGGAAATCGGCCACAGCGCCCCCCTGTTCGCCCCTCCTGCGAAGGCTCCTCTAGGAGAGCATGTGGTCTACGACGATCGAACCCTCTCTGAGAACCATACGGATATCCTGGAGATTCTCGATCTTCTCCACGGGATCGCCGCCGACGATGAGGATGTCGGCGAGCAACCCCTCTTTGACGGTGCCTACCTTGTGGTCGATGCCGAAGATGATCGCGTTGTTCTGGGTAGCGCATTTGATGGCCTCGAGCGGCGACATCCCCAAGCCGTACACATACTCTCTCAGTTCTGCGTGCAGGGAAGGCCCCCACGGAATGCCCGGGGCGCCGGAATCGCATCCGCAGCCCATCCGTACGCCTGCCTCGTAGGCCTTTCTATAGTGAGGGATGAAGTACCCGTCGGCGGTCGTGGGAACCCCCTTCTCCGCCATACGGTGGTCGTTCGTGCGCGCGAGGATGATGGTGGGCGCGAACCAGGTACCCCTGTCCACCATTAGACTGAACAACCGGTCGTAGGTCGCTTCGTCGGGTAGCTTTGCGAGACCTACGGCGATCAAGTGATTGATCTCGTCCGCCCCGTAGTTGACTAGTTTGATCGCATCGGACGCGTTGTCTATGTGACACATGACCCATAGACCGTGTTTGTGGGCCTCGTCCACGATGGCTTCCATGACGTGGTCGGCCAGGGGCTCCATGGTCCCGGGATAAACGGAGAGCCCGGACATGGCCACGGTGACCTTGAGGTAGTTGACTCCGGCCGCCGCCAACTCACGAACGCATTGCCTGGCCTCTTCTGCCGTTTCCGGATAGCAGCCCGCATTCTCCACGGTATCTGGGTCGTTTCCCCAGACGGTCCTGGTAGGGTGGGCATCTCTTTTCCCGAATTGCTTTCCGCAGCAGATCATGCGGGGGCCACGAAGCAGTCCTTGCTCAATCATGTCGCGGGTCTCTAGCGCGTCCTTAAGCCAGTCGCCGCAACTCCTGATCGTGGTAACGCCGGAGGCCAGCGTGGCGTCGCGCACCGCTGCGTAGTTGAAGGACTCCCTCGCGTTGTTGAGGCCGGGAGGATCCTCGCGATCGCCGAAGTGCGCATGGCAGTCCATCAGCCCCGGAAGGAGGGCCATACCCTTCAGGTCGATGACCGTCGCCCCATCAGGCACCGGTACGTTTCTTCCCGCCGCCGCGATCCTCTTTCCGTCGACCAGCACCGTGGCGCCTACCATGGGTGCTGAACCGGTTCCATCGATGAGATGCGCATTGGTGAAAGCTAGCATTGCTTCTCCTTGCTTGGTGTTCGTCCATCAAGGGTTGCGGACCTCCAAACAGGCATCGAACGATGCGCCTCCTTTCAGGACCGAACGTCCACACCTTCGACCCTAATCTCGACGGTATCTCCGGCACCTACCGCGCCGATGCCTTCAGGTGTGCCATCAGCAATTATGTCACCGGGCAGTAGAGTCATAGCGTTAGTAACGAAGGCACTGAGTTCAGCTGTGCCAAAGATAAGGTGACTGGGCCACCCGCTTCCCCTCTCCACCCCTACCAGGACCTGGGCTCAGGCTCCAGTCCGGGGCGGTCCGGGTATTTGGCGGCGACTGCTTTGACAGCCGGACTATCCAGCGCGGTCAGGTGGCCCTTGTCCCATACGAGCTTGTCACCTACCCGAAGAGAGGCCGTCCTCAGATCTCCGGTGCAGTGCATCCAGTACTTGTAGGAAGGCGTCCAATCGGGTGCTCCTATGTGCACATGGATGTTGCAGGTATGAGCATGCTCGATCATACGGCGATGAAGGACGTTCGGGCACTGGTAAGGAGATACGCTCGCTTGGGGGTGGACGCCACCGTGCAGGTGGTCGAAACGGTAGACCCCGTCTCCCAAGGTTCACTCATCTTCGCAAGGAACCGCTTGAGAGCCTCAGCCTCTTCTCCGCCTTCAATGTCGACTATCCGGCTGTGCTCTACGGTCAGCTTTATAGGAGAACCGAAGTAGGGGGAAATGCCTATGAAGCGCGACCAGTAGCTGAGCATGCAGTCAAATACGCAGGTGCCATTCACCTCGGCCATGGTTTATGGGCGGGAAGACCCATTCCGGCCAGGGCCGGTAGATGCCTCCATGCTCGTGGCGCCAAACGTCGTAGGTGGGGAAGACGTTCGAGGCTTTAGCGGCGACACTGTCGGCTGCGGCGGCAGGACCACCCCCGTCAGCTGGGTGCCCTTGTCGTCCCACATCTCCAACGATTGTCCGGGTACGAAAGCAAGTGAGGCTTCATGACGGATCTCGCTCACAAGCTCGTAGGGAGTCCGAGCCCAGGCGGTGCAGAGCAAGGGGGCCGTCGTGGCGAAATTGTGAATGTGCGGTATGCGATCCAGATTGGCCATGTCCTTCATCTCGACGTTCTCTTCGATCTCAAGATCCAAGGAATTGAGAATAAGGATATCAGTGGCTCGATCGCGGCCTTCACTGCGGGCGGTATACGCCAGGCGTGAGCCTTCATCGGCTCGTCTATCCAGAGAACGGTAGGGTTGGCTCCCCGAGCGGCTATGCGGGATTGGATCCAGCCGACAGCGTCCTGGTCGACCACGTTGTCTCCCCCATAGAGGCCGTCAACATGTGAGACAATCAGGATCTCTTGCCCCGCTTCGACGCGAACGCAATTGTCCAAGAAATCATTGATAGCTATTGTCGCTACCTTGGGAATGCCGGGTGCCGTGCTCATGTTCGGTGTCCTCCATTCACTCGTGTGGTGTTTGGGTCGACCGGCAGTCCGCCCGGTATGTCAACCTCCATTAGGGCCATGAGTGACCTATACGACGGTGAATCGCGACGTATGCATTTCCCCGTCCACCTTCAGTTGCTCCGCTAGCCCGAGGACCGATCCAACCGCATCGGCGATGTCCTGAGGTTTTGGCAGAACCGACGTCTCCAGATGGCCGGCGGGTATAGGAATGTTGGCCGCAGCCACCCTCTTGACCGGGCTGAGCAGCGAATTAAACACGCCCTCCGTTATCTGCATAGCGATCTCGGCGGTTACGCCGCACCGTGAGAGGTCCTCGTCAACGATGACCACCCGCCCGGTCTTTCTGACAGAACCAAGAATGGTGCTCAGATCGAGGGGCTCGAGACATCTTGGATCCACCACTTCGAGGCTGATGCCTCTCTTCTCCAAGTCATTTGCAGCTTGGACTGCCATGGTGACCATGTAGGACGTTGCGACGATGGTGACATCTGAGCCTATTCTCTTGACGTCCGCTACGCCGAGCGGGACCACGTATTCCTCGTCCGGGACTTCGCCCTTCACGTCCAGCAACAGCTTGTGGAACAGATAGACAACCGGATTGTTGTCCCGTATCGCGCTCTTCAGCAGGCCTTTGGCATCGTATGGAGTCGAGGGAAGGGCGATCTTCAGTCCGGGTCGGTGCCACAAGAAGCCTTCGGGGCACTGCGAATGCATCGGCCCACCGCCGCTGTAGCCGCCGATAGCCGTCTTGATGACCATCGGCACACATGTCTTGCCGCCATTGGAGAAGCGGTGGGTCGCGGCCTGGTTCAATGTCTCGTCCGCCGCGCAGAGAAGGAAGTCTGCGAACATGATGTCGGCGATAGGCCGATAGCCTGCCAAAGCGGCCCCGACCGCGGCCCCGACGATGGCCGTCTCGCTGATGGCCGTATCCCTGACCCTCCGCATGCCGAATCTCTGAACCAGACCCGTGTGAGTGTCCCACTGATCCTGGCAGATGTCTTCGCCGAGGATGAAGACGCTCTGGTCCCTCGCCATCTCCTCGTGCAGCGCTTCGTTTATGGCTTGTCTGTAGGTGATCTCTCTCACTCTGGTTACCTTCACCTAATCCGCATAGAGGGCGGTGGTCAGAATCTCGGGCTCGGGCAGCGGGCTGTCGAGAGCGAACTTCTCCGCGTCTTCTACCTCTTCGGCCACCCTGCTGCGGATCTGTCGTATCTCGGTGTCCGATATCAACCCCGTTTGTAGCAACCTCTGTTCACATAGTTGGATCGGATCTCTCGCCTTCCAGCACTCGAGCATTGCCTCGTCACGCAAGCCGTCCTGACAATAATCCGGTATCCCCTCCACCTGCGGACGGTAGCGGCACGTTTTGAACTCGATGAAGCTCGGGCCTTCCCCAGATCTGGCCCTTTCAACAGCGACTCGGGCGGCCTCGTACACCTTCATCACGTCCTGGCCATCCTCAATGGCAGCCGGTATGTCATAGCCAAAGGCCAGATCGGCGATGTTCTCCCTGGGATAGGACGCAGACACAGGGACCCACATACCCATGCCGTTGTTCGAGCAGATCCATACGATCGGTAGCTTCCAGTTGGCACTCATAAGCAGCGCCGTATGAAGGCTGCCCTCGCCGACGGCACCGTCTCCAAAGAAGCAGACGACAACCTGCTGCTTTCCGCGGAGTTCGGCTGCAAGCGCCGTACCGGCGGCGAGGGTGGACTCGCCTCCTACCGTACCGCCCATGCCGAATATGCCCACCTCGGGATAACACGTGTTGATGAAGCCGATTCCTTGGCAGGAGCCCGTCGCCCGGCCGTAGTGCTCGGCAATCAGCATCCTTGCCGGCAGCCCCTTGGAGATCACTTCACATACGCCGTGGCCTCGATGGGTGTACCAGAGGTAGTCGTCCTGTCTGAGGAACGTGCAAACCCCTACTCCGATCGCTTCCTGACCTTGCTGGCTGTGGAAGAAGGGACCCGACAGTCTCCTGCTGTAGTAGGCCTGGACAAGCAACTCATCCAGTTTTCGTACGCGGAGCAGGTTGGTGTATAGCTTGACGTGCTGTTCCTTAGTCAACTCCATGCCGGTCTTCTCACACGAGCCGGTTGACTGCGTCGAGAATCCGGTCCTTCTCGACGAGAACAGTGGCACCGTCAATCGGTTCTCGCCCGGTGCCGTCAATCAATTGGGCATTCGTGAGCGCCAACATCGTGTCTCACCTCCAGCTGCTGGATCATGACCACGAGACCAGACTAACACACGTTAGGTTACCGGTCTATAGGATCTTCCGCCCGTCCTTCGCGGGCTACCGCGTGTCGGCAACAAGGACGTCTCGTGGTGCGGGGTCACTGCTGAGATCGCCATGCGGATCATGGAGCAGGCCTACGGCTTGCTGGTCACGCCCATCAAGCGCGTGGCGGCCGCGAACATACCCGTCCCCCCCGGTCATCTGGAACGGTGGGTTCTGCCCAAACCGCAGGCCATCGCCAATGCAGTTGGGTCCGTCATGGGGATCGATGAGCAGCTTGCGGTGACTGCGAGGGCACCAGGCCCCGGGTCCACTGTGGTCTAATGTGGGTGCCCGGCCCGGCCGCTGGGCCTGTTCTCCCACCAACTCCAAGAGCGGCTTCGCGCGAACAGTAAGGGTCCGCAGCCGTGTTCTTGACAAGACCGTCCGTAGAACCTAGTATCTATCCAAGGCCTCCTAATGCGCATTAGGAAACCGGCCTCCGTTTGGGCACTCTATCAGGGGAGAGGTATGAGATGAAGAGGTCTGTTCCATTAGTCTTGCTGGCACTCGCGACTGTCATATTACTTCTTGTCGTACCCATGGCCGGCTGTGGCGAAGATGAGGAGACCACCACGACGGCGGCGAACACCGCCACGACAGCAGCACCGGCTACGACGACCACGGCGGCGCCGACCACGACGACTTCGGCAGCGCCGGCTGAGCCCATCAAGATCGGCTGCCTCCTCGACCTGACTGGATTCCTCGCCTGGACGGGGACCGACAACCAGAAGGGGATGGAACTGTGCCTTGAGTTGGCCGGTAACCAGGTGGCCGGTCATCCCATCGAGTTCATAGTCGAGGATGCCGCCACCGACGGTGCCGTCGCCATGGACAAGGCAAGAAAACTGGTCGAGACCGACAACGTAAGCATGGTCCTGGGTCCCGTCAACGGCATGGGCGACCAGGCGATCACAGGATACATGGAGGAGCAGGGGAGACCCCGCATAGAGCTGGCGCCTACGGAAGAGATAGTGGCAGGGTCCGGAGCTGCGTGGAACTTCATGCCCCACGGTTCCGGCATGATGTTCGGGTACGCCGTGGCGGACTATGCATACAATGACAAGGGATACAGGTCGGTTGTCGGCTTGGGCGCCGATATGGATGCCGGCCATACCTTCCTGGGCGGTTTCCTCTCGGCCTTCACGGACCTGGGCGGGACGATAGCCCAGGAAACCTACTATGCCCCTGGCACGACCGACTTCCTGCCGTTCTACGCCAGCTTCCCGCAGGCCGACTGCGTCGCCACCTGGTGGCCGGGCACAGACGGGCTCTCCGGGTTCCCACAGTACGCGGAGTCCGGGTTGACCATGCCCATGATTCAGCCCGAGGACGGTGGCCTTACGGCCGACCCGAAAGCCCTGGCCGAGCTCCCGTCCGCTGTGGGTTGCGAAGCAGGTACGTTGTACACGTATCTCATGGAGACGGAGGGCAACGAGGAGTTTGTTGCCGCGTATGAAGCCAAGTACGGTGTGAAGCCGGGTGTCTTCGCCGGCACAGGCTACGCGACGATGCAGTACGTCCTCTCGGTCCTGGAGGCTACGAACGGCGACACTACGCCGCAGGCGCTGCAGGAGGCCTTGAAGGCGGCCAACATCGAGACAGTGTGCGGGCCGGTCTACTTCCCGAGCGAGGCGAACAATATTGGCATAGGCCGCATTCTCATAATGAAAGTGAGCGAGGACTTGCTGCCGGAGGCGATCAAGACCATCCAGGTCAAGGAAGAACACGACGCGTCAGGTGCACCAGTACTCTCGGTAGTCCAGTAGCCTAGCTCTGGTCATAAGACCCAGCAATTGACCGACTGCCTATCTATCGGAGATAGCGTGCCACGGGTCTTCACCCATCGGCCGGCTCTGCGGCCTCGCAAAGGCGACCCATGGGGGGCCCGTGGCATGTCTCCTCCGATTCGGATCCTCGGCGGGTTCCCTCCACCAGGGGCCTTGATGTTCGAGAAGGCCTGACCCCACAATGAGCGCACTCTATTCGATCCTGTCCGGCATCTCCTACGGGATGGTCCTGTTCCTGCTGTCTGCCGGCGTCTCTATAGTGTTCGGACTCATGAACATCGTGAACCTGGCTCATGGCATGCTCTTCATGCTGGCCGCGTATGCGGGAATAGAGGTCGTGCAGTCCACCGGCAGCTTCTGGCTCGCCCTGGTGGTCGGCATCTTCGCAGCCGGTCTTGCGGGATTGATCATAGAGCGGGGCTTTCTCCGCACGCTCTATGCCAAACAACTGTCTCAGATACTCGTCTGTTTCGGCTTTATCTACGTAATCACCAATCTGCACCTCTGGCTCTATGGGCCGATTCCGAAGACAATGCCCGTTCCCGAAGTATTGCAGAACTCGGTCCCTATCGGCGCGTATCAGTTCAGCTACTACCGCATCATGATCATCCTTGTCGGCCTGCTCCTGTGCGGGCTTCTCTATTTTGCCCAGGAGCGCACCAGAGTGGGAGCGATCGTGCGGGCGGGGATGGAAAAGCCCGAGATGGTGAACACCATGGGCATCAACCTGATGGCCGTGAACATCGGAGCCTTCTTTGTGGCCTCTTGCCTGTCGGGTCTGGCGGGCGTTCTGGGCGCCGGGGTCATCGGAGGGGTGTCTTACTTCACCGGGGGAAATTATGTCTTCGTGGCGATCGCGGTGTGCATCATCGGCGGTGTAGGCTCGGTGCAAGGAGCTTTGGCAGGCGCCCTCATCATTGGTGTGTGCGAAGCCCTCGCCAAGACGTTCTATCCTCCGCTGGCCTTGTACATCATGTACCTCTTGATGGCGCTGGTGATCATATTCCGGCCCAGCGGGTTGTTGGGCAAGAAATGAGAGCGAAGCGTTCCGCAGACGGCTCCGTTCCTGCCGGTCGAGCGCTCCCGCCGCATCTCGGCAGACGGCTCGCATACTTCAGTCCGCTGGCCGCCGCCCTGCTCGTTCTGCTGAGCGGCCCCGCCTTCCTGGCTCCGGATATGGTCAGCCTCCTGATCAAGATCGTCATCTACGCCCTGCTGGCGATGAGCCTGGACCTGATCTTCGGGTACACGGGCTTGTGGTCTTTCGGGCACGCGGCCATTTTCGGCGTTGCCGCCTACACCGTTGCCATCCTTGTCATCAAGGTAGGTCTCACGACCTTCTGGGTGGTGGCTCCCATAGGCGTGGGGGCGGCGGTCATCATGGCTGCGCTGTACGGTGTGTTAGGACTGCGCTCCAGAGAGATCTACTTCATGCTGGTCACGTTCGCCTTCGGGCAATTGATCTACGTCGCCGCGCGAACCTCCACCGCGTACACGGGAGGGTCCAACGGCATCTGGGGCGTCCCTTACCCGGATCTGGGTTTTGGCCCGCAATTGACCAAGACGAGCTACTACTACTTCGTGCTGATAGTGGTAGCCATCGGGGCTGTGTTGCTGTACCGGATCACGAAGTCCCCGTTCGGCTACAGCCTCAGGGGCATCCAGGACAACGAGGTCAGAACCAAGGCCCTTGGCTACAACACTTGGATGCGGCGTTTCTTGGCCCTCATCCTGAGCGGCTTCTTCGCCGGCGTGGCTGGGGTGCTCTACATCTACTACAATGGCGGCATCGGGCCCGAACAGGTGGGTTTGGACTACTCCGGTCTGCTCATCATGATGCTGATCATCGGCGGCATGGGCACGCTTTGGGGGGGCGTGATCGGCAGCGTGGTGATCCTGCTCCTCTCGTACGTCATCAGCCTGTATACGCCGGCCAGATGGCCGTTGATCCTTGGTTCCCTGTTCATCGCGGCCGTGTTCTTTGCCGGGGACGGCATCTTGCCCCGTTTCACAAAGTTGTGGAAGCGGGTCTGCCGGTACCAGGTGAACGGGGGCAGCCGCTCGGAGAGGGCGCCGGAAGACGTGTCTTTGGGCGACAAGGGCTCCTGAGATGGCGGACATGCTCAAGATCGACAACGTGACCCAGGCCTACGGCGGCCTCACGGTACTCCAGGGTATCAGCTTCGTGGTCGCCCCCGGGGAGAAGGTGGCCCTGATCGGGCCCAACGGGGCCGGCAAGACTACCGTGCTCAACGTGCTTACCGGCCTGCTTGCCCCCGCGTCGGGCAGCGTCTACCTGTCCGGGCAAGACATAACGGGACTCCCGGTGCAGAGGAGGATCGCCCTTGGCATGGGTCGGAGCTTCCAGATCACCAGCCTCTTCCCCCAGCTCAGCATCCTGCACAACGTCCTGCTGGCCCTGTTGGGGGTTCAAAGAGCGAGCTACCACATGCTGCGGAGCATCACCTCCTTCAAGGCGGCGAACGCCGCGGCGAAGCAGTTGCTCGACTCGGTCGACCTATGGGATGCGCGTGACCTTCTCCCCACAGAGATCTCCTACGGGCAGCAGAGACGCCTGGAGCTCACCTTGGCCCTGGCCTCTCAACCCAAAGTCCTCCTGTTGGACGAGCCGAGCGCGGGCCTCTCGAACGAAGAATCTGCCGCCCTTGGCAGAATGCTGCGGCTGCCGGCCTATGAGGACGTGGCGATCCTGCTGGTGGCTCACGACATGGACCTGGTCTTCGGGGTGGCGGATCGGATCCTGGTGCTCTACTACGGCGCCATCGTTTCCGAGGGCAAAGCCGAGGAGATTCAAAGAGACGAGAAGGTAAGGGAGATCTACTTCGGCTCGGGGGCGGACCGTGCTTGAGATCGCCGGCATCGATACGTACTACGGCCAGACCCAGATCTTGAGGAACGTCTCGTTGGCCGTGGAAGAGGGCAAGATAGTCACCCTGCTTGGACGCAACGGCATGGGGAAGACCACCACCGCACGCTCGATCATGGGGCTCACGCCGCCTCGCGCTGGATCCATCACGTTCGAGGGCAAGGACATCACGCACCTGAAGCACTTCCGCATCGCCCGCCTGGGGCTGGCTCTGGTGCCGCAAGGTCGCCTGATCTTCGCCTCGCTGAGCGTGAAGGAGAACCTGACCATGGGGATGCGGGGGGAAGGGTTCTCGCTTGACAACATATACGAGTACTTCCCGGTCCTCAAAGAAAGATCGAAACACAAGGGGAACCAGCTCAGCGGCGGCGAGCAGCAGATGCTGGCCATAGCCCGGGCCCTGCTTGCCAATCCCAAGCTACTGCTGTTGGACGAGCCCTCCGAGGGCCTTGCTCCAAGGATCGTGGAAGAAGTGGGCCAGATCGTCCTGAAGCTCAAGGAGATGGGATTGTCGGTCCTTCTGGTGGAGCAGAACCTGTCATTGGCTCTCGGCGTGAGCGACTATGCCTACGTGATGCACAGGGGAGAGATCGTCTACCGGGGAGCCACCGCGGAGCTGGCACAGAATGATGCCGTGCAGGCGGAGTACATTGGCGTTTCCGGGTCGGGACGAAGCGCGGGTTGACCTAACCGAAAGGAGAAGGGGTCGATGCACGAGATTGACTTTTCCAAGTATAAAGATGTGCCGCCCTACATGTTCATCCCCTTCGCCAAAGACACCATCATGGACATGTCCTACCACGACAGGTGGAACATCCCGGACAAGGTGGGCATAACCGTCGCGCCGGTGGGAGCCTTCGTGAAGCGTGACCAGAACCCCTATCAGCCGTATACGCCCGAGGAGATCATCAAGGAGTGCATCGAGGCCGTCGAGGCAGGGGCCTGCGGAGTGCACATCCACGTGCGCGACGAAGAAGGTAACCCATCGTCCGACCGGACGATGACGCTGCAGGTGGTCAACGCTCTGCGGGAGCGGTTCAGGGACACCGTCTACATCGAGGGAGAGGCCAACACCGGCCCCGACTTCGAGACCATGATGCAGCCGCTAGTCGAGGACTACCTGGAGAACGCCGCCGTCAACTGTATGGCGGATTTCATCGGGGACGCCCTGTTCTGTCTGCCGCCGCAGACCTGCCGGGCGACCGCCGAGGTGATCCAGGCCTGCGGCAAGAAGGTCACGCTGGCGGTATACAACGCGGGGGATATCGATAACACCTACCGGTGGATCATCAAGCCAGGCGTCGTCAAGCCCCCTTCTGCTGGGGGGTGTGCATCGGCACGCCGGGCGGAGCCCCGATGTGGGACCCGCTCGGCATGGCGGAGACGCTGCTGGGCGTTATCCGGCGCATCAGGGACGTCGACCCCTCGGACAGCCCCTTCATCACCGTGTGCCAGGCGGGGCGGGCCTCCTCGTACCTGTCGACCTTGGCGATCCTGCTCGGCTGTAACGTGCGTGTGGGCAAAGAGGACGCCATCCACGTGGTGCCGCACAAGGACGACAAGATCGTCTCCTGCAAAGACGCTGTGGAACAGCACGTCGTGCTGGCCAGGCTGCTCGGCCGGGAGCCCATGACCGCGGCCGAGTACCGGGTGGCCAACGCCATGGCTCCCTACGAGTACAGAGGGGCGTACACATGAAACGCGTGAAGGACAAGGTGGCGATCGTCACCGGGGCGGCCAGCGGCATGGGCGAGGCCTCGGCGCGGCTGCTGGCCCGCGAGGGGGCTAAAGTCGTGATGTCCGACATCAACGAGGTAGCTGGAGACAGGATAGCCATGGAGATAGCAGGTCAGGGCGACACCTGTGTCTTCATGAAGCACGATGTGGCCAGCGAGTCCGACTGGCAGCGGGTGATCGCGGGCACTCTCGAGCGTTTCGCCAGGCTTGACGTACTCGTGAACAACGCCGGCGTCACCGTGAACAAGGATATCGAGGAGACCACGCTGGAAGAGTGGCGCTGGGTCATGAGTGTCAACCTGGACGGTGTGTTCCTCGGGGTCAAATACGCCATGGGGGCTATGAAGAAGACCGGGGGCGGTTCGATCATCAATATCTCTTCGGCCGGGGGGATCGTCGGTCAGTTGTGGGCTGCTGCCTACAACGCCAGTAAGGGCGGCGTCAGGCTGCTGACGAAAGCGGCCGCCCTCGAATGTTCAAAGGCGGGGCGCGACTACAACATCCGAGTCAACTCGATCCATCCCGGATGCGTGCGCACGGCTCTCCTGGAGCCTCTGCTCAAGAAGAAGGAGATGGCGGACATCATCAACAGTCTGCATCCAATAGGGCACCTGGGAGATCCGGAGGACGTGGCCTACGCAGTCCTCTACCTGGCGTCTGATGAGTCCAAGTTCGCCACCGGCTCGGAACTGGTGATCGACGGAGGCTACACGGCCCAGTAGCAGTCGATCGGGGAGAAGACGGTCGTCACAGAGCGAAAGGTGGAGAGATGAAGAAGTTGATCAACAACCCATACGAGGTCGTCGACGATACGCTCGCCGGTATTCTCAAAGCCTATCCATTCCATCTGCGGGCCTGTCGGGAAAGCCAGCGGGCCTTGGTGCGCGCGGATGCGCCGGTGAAAGGTAAGGTAGGCATCTGCACGGGAGGAGGGTCGGGTCATATTCCTGTGTTTCTCGGCTATGTCGGCCCGGGCCTGCTTGACGGAGTGGCCGTAGGCAACGTCTTTTCGTCTCCAAGCGCGGAGGACATGCTGGCTGCCGCCAAAGAGGTCGACGGCGGTGCCGGCGTGCTCTATCTCTACGGGAATTACCAGGGCGACATTATGAACTTCGACATGGCCGCGGAGATGGCGGAAGTCGACGGAATCGCCGTAAAGACGTGCATCGCCATGGACGACGTCGCCTCAGCCCCGCGTTCCGAAATGGAGCACCGTCGAGGCGTGGCCGGCATCTTCTTTGCCTACAAGATCGCCGGAGCCAAGGCCGACACCATGGCCAGTCTCGACGAGGTCAAAGCTGTGACCGACCGAGCGATCGAGAGCACGTGCACCATGGGGTTCTCTCTCAGCCCCTGCACGATCCCAGCGGTCGGGAAACCCACCTTCTCCATCGCTGAGGATGAGATGGAGCTCGGCATGGGCATCCACGGAGAGCCCGGTATCGAGCGCACCAAGCTGAAGCCGGCCAACGAAGTGGCCACTATCGTCACGGAGAAGCTCATCGCCGATCTGCCCTTCAGGGCCGGCGACAAGGTGGCTGTGCTGGTCAACGGTCTGGGGGCCACTCCGCCGGAAGAGCTCTTCATCCTGTACAGCAAGGTCCACGACATTCTGAGGGAGCACAGCATCGGGATATATCGGTCCTTCATTGGCGAATATGCGACGTCCATGGAAATGGCCGGCGCGTCGGTCACGTTATTCAGGCTGGACGAGGAATTCATGAGTCTGCTGGATGCGCCTGCGTACTCACCGTTCTTGCTGCAGTGGCCTAGGCCGTGAGCGCGTTTGCCTTCGACAGTGCTGACCTCTGTCGCATGCTAAGTCAGGTAGCGGCCGGTCTTGCGGCGCACAGCGAAGAAATGCGAGAATTAGACGCAAAAGTAGGTGATGGAGACCTGGGGATCACGGTTGGCCTGATCGCCAAAGCCTTGACCGACTTCGCAGAAACAACGAGCGAAGCAGATGTAGGGAAGCTGCTCATGCAGTGCGGCTTGGCGGTCAACAGATCCAATCCCTCCACTTTCGCCACTATTCTTGCATCTGGATTCATGGGTGGTGGCAAAGCTGTCGTCGGCAAGACGTCTATCGGGCTCAGTGACTGGGTCGCCATGGGCGAAAGCGCGGTCGACAGCATGCAGTGCCGTGGCAAGGCGTCGGTAGGAGACAAGACCCTGCTGGACACGCTGGTGCCGGCTATCGCGTCGCTGGCAGCCGAGGCGCGCAAGGGGAGCGATGAACGGACCGCGGTGCTGGCAGCGTCGCGGGCCGGTGAGCAGGGGATGAGGGCCACCACAGATATGGTCGCCAGGTGCGGCAGGGCCAGGGCTTTTCAGGAGCGGAGCATTGGCGTGCAGGACGGCGGCGCCACGGCGATGTTCTACATGATCAACGCCTTTGCGGAGTTTGTGGACGCCTCGCTCCCGAATGTGGGTTGATGCGATGAACAACGCGACAGATGGAGCCCAGGTCATGCTAAGGCCGGCAAGGAGGAGTGGATGCTAGAGCGCGTAACAAGGGACGATGCCCCCGTATACCACCTGCCGGGCCGCGATTGGCGCTTGTGCATGGGTCCCGGCATCAGTGAGGTCAAGAACCTGACGGTGGGTGTCTCGATCTTTCCCCCGGGGTCCGCTCCGCCCGGCCATGTCCACGACCGCGAGGAGGAAGTCATCTACGTCGTGTCGGGACGAGGGGAGCTGCACACACCCGAGTGCTCTGTGTCGTTGGAGCCAGGGACCTGCGTCTATGTCCCCATCGGGCTGCATCACGCTACTGCTTCACACGGCCCGGAACCTCTCGAACTGGTCACGGCATTCTCACCCCCGGTCATGCCCGGATCGTATGAGGTGCAGGAGAGATGACCCAGGCCTCGCCCAGCATCGACGAGATGCGGGCGATCGCCCGGCGCGGAAGGCGCGAGATCGTCAAGGCAGTGGCTCGCGCAAAGGGAGGTCATCTGGGTGGGCCCCTCTCTGCCTTCGACATTCTCACCGCCCTCTACTTCAGAGTGTTGAACGTGCGGCCTGACGAGCCCTCCTGGCCCGACCGGGATCGATTCATCCTTTCGAAGGGTCACGCCTCCATCGCTCTGTACACGATCCTCGCCCTCCGCGGCTACTTCCCGCTTGAGGAGCTATCGACCTTCGACGCGATCGATTCCCGGCTGCAGGGACATCCGGACATGACCATCACTCCGGGCGTCGACATGTCGTCCGGCTCCCTTGGTCTTGGGTTCTCTGCCGGTATAGGGATGGCGCTGGCGGCCAGACTGGCCGGGAAGACCTTCACGACCTGCGTGATGGTCGGCGATGGCGAGTGCAACGAGGGTATCGTCTGGGAGGGGGCCCACGTCGCCCAACGTCACGCGCTCGGCAATCTCGTTGTCATAGTCGACCACAATCAGCTCCAGCAGTTTGGATGGCGCGGTAAGGATGGAGCTGATCGTCTTCCTCCCTACACGGGGACCCAGCTAAAAGACCGGTGGACCTCCTTCGGATGGGAGACGCTCGAGGTCGACGGGCACGACATGGCGGCCGTGGTCGATGTCCTTGAGAGGGCCTGGCATGTCAGCGACAAGCCCGCTTTGGTCATCGCCCGCACCGTGAAAGGCAAGGGCGTTTCGTTCATGGAGGGGGACTTCCTCTGGCATAGCCGGGTGCCCACCGACGAAGAGCTGGCGGCTGCGCTCGAGGAGTTGAAAGAGCCTCCGACTGAAGGGCAGGGGGGCGTGCGTGGCTCTTCCTAGCGGGAAAGCCTTGCGGGTAGCCTTCGGAGAGAGCGTCACGGAGATCGCGAAGCGTGATCCCCGGATCGTCATGTTGGACGGTGACGTCGGCATTTCCACTCGTGCCGACATCTTTGAGGCAGCCTACCCCGATAGGTTCTTCCAAATGGGGATCGCGGAGCAGAACATGCTAGGCGTTGCCGCGGGCTTCGCAAGCGTTGGATTCGTTCCGTTTGTCAGTGTGTTCGCCTGTTTTGCCGTCGCCCGCGCGCTCGACTCGATCCGTGTCCTGATTGCTCAACCAAGACTAAGTGTCAAGATCGCCGGTGGGTATGCCGGGCTTCTAGCCGGCAAGACGGGGAAGACGCACCTGATGTTGGACGATGTCTCAATCATGCGCGCCATGGCGAACATGTCGGTGATCGCCCCGGCCGACGAGATCGAGACCCGACAGGCGATCGAGGCCGCTGTCGAGATCGAGGGCCCCATGTACTTGCGGATCACCCGGGAGATCTCTCCACTGCTCTTTGACTCAACCTACAAGTTCCAGTTTGGGAAAGCGGTCGTGGTTCGGGACGGCAGTGACGTGGCGCTCATCAGCACCGGCGTGCAGACTTGCCGGGTCTTGGAAGCAGCGGAGCTCCTAGCTGCACAAGGGGTCGAGGCGCTCGTCCTGCACGTGCCTACGATCAAGCCGCTCGACTGTGACGCGATCGTCCGGGTCGCGAGAGAAACAGGCTTTGTCGTCACGATAGAAGACGGCACGGTCATCGGGGGACTCGGCGGAGCGGTGGCCGAAACGCTCGGGGATCGGTATCCAGTCACCGTGAAGCGCCTTGGCATTCTCGACGTCTTCGGTGAAAGCGGGCCGGACGACGCCCTGCTCGAGAAGTACCGCCTCTCGCCATCCAAGGTCGCCGAAGACGTAGCAACGCTGCTCGGATCGAGCCGGGGATGAGCAGCAACAGCGGCGCGGGATGTGCACACGCCCAGTTGACCCCGGCTACCCCAGTTCGGCGGCGGCTCTACACCGGTTAGGTGCCCCGGCGCGCGGTCGCGAATTCGGCGAGTGATTCGTCTTCGTTCGATGCTTTCGCAGCAACGAGCTCCGGTGACGCCGCCATATCGCGCAGAAAGAGCTCCAGGATTCTTCTGGAGATGCCGTCGGTCACGAACTCTTCGATTCCCATCAGCTTTGTAACGTCCTCAGCCCAGAAGAGAAGCATCATCTCGTAGGCCGCTACCCGCGGGTCCATGTCTGGACGGATGGTGCCCTGTCGTTTTCCTTCTTCCACGAAACCGGCGAGTGTCTTCAGGGTCTCGCGCTGCCTCTCACTCGAGACTTCGCAGAGGCCGGAGTCTGGGGGAGCCGTGAGGACCTCGAAGGTAGGGAGGACAAAACCGTCGAACTCTCCCGAGATAAAGGTGGAGTGGGTTTCGGCGAGGGTTCGGAGGCGGTCGAGCACGTTGGGCTCGGACGGCACGGTCAGGTGCATGACTACCCTCTCGCACATGACTTCCACAGCGGCAAGCAGCATATCTTGCCTACTGGGGAAGTGGGCATACAGCGATGGTGCCTCCATCCCGACTTCCTCGGCGATCCGGGATACCGTTGTGCCGTGGAGTCCGTGGCGAGCTATCAGCCGAAGCGTCGCGTCGGCGATCTGGGCCTTTCTCTCGAGACCGCTAAGTCGAGCTCGGGGCATCTTGTTCCCGGTCTTGCGGGGGCTGCTACCTTGCGGAGCTTTCCGGTCGTTTCTTCCTCTCTCTGGCGTTCCGTCCAACGGGATTACCTTCTCTCGCAAGAGCCTTCTTGACGACTATGACGACTGTCGATCTTCTCGCCGAGACTGAGTGACTGATTCCTCAGAATAGTGCTCCGGCCGCGGTTCGGTCTAGCGCCGATCGGGACCCGCAACTCGTTTTCCGATTCTTCCTTGACGTGCCGACCGTGCGCATGGCACGGATACTATTCTACCTAACAAGCAAAGTTAGGTAATGCGCGAAAGCGAAGACCGTTCGTGGCGATTGCCGGCGCGACCTTTCCCGGCGACACCGGTTGCCTGTGAGACTCGCACTTGATGTGCAAGCCGTCACGTGGTATAGGCACTGCTATACCTAACAAACGCAAGTTAGGTAACCCGAAGGAGGGATCAGGATGAAGAAGACGAGGCTTAGCCTCCTGGATAGCGGCACCTTGGCTCTAGAAGGATACAAGCTGTTCTGGGGGCGTGGCTCGGCCGAGCTTGTCCGCTTCGCCAGTTACAGCGTGCTGATCGATCACAAGGACGGCCTGTTCCTCTTCGACAGCGGATACGACGGCGACTTCATGGACAAGTGGACCCCGCAAGACCATGCGATCCACAGCCCGGAGCAGACCATACCGGCTCAGTTCGCCAAGCTTGGGATCGACATGAGCGAGGTGCGGTACATCCTGAACTCGCACCTTCACATCGATCATGTGGGTGGCTTCAAGTTCCTCCCCGACGCGACTATCGTCGTGCATGAGAAGGAATACCAAGCTGCCAAGGACCCCATGCCGTTCGAATACCAGAGCTATTCGGACCTGTCCTTCGATCCTGAACTCCACCGGCTGAACTTCATGGGGGCGCGAGACATCCTGGGCCGGGCCGGCACGGAGGAGACCAAGCCGGCCAACCCGCGGTCGCCGAGGTACGAGTTCGTCGACAAGGACATCGAAGTCGCCGAAGGCATCTGGCTTTACGAGACTCCTGGCCACTCCCTGGGTCACATGAGCCTCGTGGTTGAGGGTCTACAGCGCGCGCCCATGATGTTCCCGGCCGACGCCTGTCACCTCCCGCGGCACTTGGAGGAGATGATCGTGCCGGGATTCCATGTAGACCCGGTTGCTGCGTACCGGTCGATTGAGAAGGTGAAAGCGACCGCCGCTAAGCACGGCGCCGAGGTCTTCTTCGGGCATCCTCCGGGAGATTCGCTCTGCTACCGCAAGGCTCCGGCTTGGTACTGATGAACGCTACCGACATCACCGACCTGCGCACGGCGCTCGAGTTTCTCGAGGCGATACCCGGCCAACTGGTGTCGACGAGAGTGGAGGTCGACCCGTACCTCGAGTTGGCCGGTATCTACAGACGGGTGGGATCCGGCACGCCGACGGCTCCACCCACTCAGATCGGCCCGGCCATGCTGTTCCAGAACGTCAAGGGCCACGACGTGTCGGTGGTCGCCGGAGTGCTGGCCAGCCGGGAGCGTACTGCCCTTCTCCTGGGAAGCAAAAAGGAACGGCTGGCCTTCGATCTGCTCGCGGCCTTGGAGCACCCCGTGCCGGCGGTGGACATCCCAGAGGGGACCGGGGCCCCGTGCCAGGAAGTGGTCATCGAGCCGCCATTCGACATCCGGAGATTCATTCCGGCGATGATCAGTACCAAGAAGGACGCCGGAGTCTTTCTGAACATGGCAATAGTCCGCGCTGAGGATCCTGAGAACGGCCAATCGGACGTCACGTTCCATCGCATGTGCATCCATGGACCCGAAACCATGACGGTGGAGTTCACGCCCGGCCGCCACATCGACTGCTTCCGACTGAAGGCTGAGGCGAAGGGCAGGCCTTTCCCTGCTTCGATCAATATCGGCTTGGACCCGGCCGTGCACGTGGCCACGTCCTTCGAACCCCCCACAACGCCTCTCGGATTCGACGAATTGACGGTCGCCGGCGCCTTGCGGCAACGGCCCGTTGAGCTGGCGGGTTGCGTCACGCAGCCCACACGAGCCCTTGCTCGGGCCGAGATCGTTCTGGAAGGGGAGTTCAGACCGGGCGAGTATGTGGACGAAGACGCGGTCAGCCGGACTGGGTGGGCCATGCCTGAGTTCCCGGGCTACGTGGGCAAGGCCCATCTTCATCAGCCTGTCTTCCATGTGACCGCAATCACTCACAGGACCGATCCTATCTTTCAGGTACTGATTGGACCGGGAGAGGAGCACGTGACCCTCACGGGTCTACCCACTGAAGCCAGCATCTACAGGCTCATCCATAATGCCATGCCCGGCTTCCTCCAGAATGTGTACTGCCATTCATCGGGGGGTGGCAAATACCTGGCCGTGCTACAGGTGAAGAAGAGACATTCGATGGACGAGGGCCGGCAGCGTCAAGCAGCGCTGACCGCGCTCGCCGCTTTCGCGGAGTTGAAGCACGTCATTATCGTCGACGACGATGTGGATCTTTATGACACAAATGATGTCATGTGGGCCATGACCACCCGCTATCAGGGAGACGTGGACACCATCTGCATCCCGGGCGTGCGCTGCCACCCCTTGGACCCGACCGCCAACCCTGAATACAACCCGATGTTGCGCGACAGGGGCCTTTCCTGCAAGACCATCTTCGACTGTACGGCTCCCTTCGGCATGAAGGAGCACTTTGAGCGTTCCCAGTTCGTAGATGTGGACCTGAGGAAGTTCCTGGCTGAGTGAAGATCAGACGTGGAGAAAGACCACCGTACATTGTGTCGGGGCTCCAGAGAGGTCCGACTATGATGAGATTCTGGGCCGTGTCATGCCGACCTTAAGGAGACTACAGATGACATCTGATACCAGAACCAACGAGTTGCATAGACGGGCAATGAAGGTGATGCCCGGGCCACAGAGCAATCTTCGCATGCCCATCAACATCAGACCCACGTTCATCGAGCGGGGACAGGGGTGCCATTTGTGGGATGTGGATGGGAACGAGTACATAGACTACATGATCGCGGCAGGGCCAGGGGTGCTTGGACAGAGTAACCCGGAATTCACCGACGCCATGAAGAACCAGCTGGACAAACTGCTCTACTCAGTTTCAGGAGCTTCGCAGACGCCCATGGAAGTTGATCTTGCCGAGAAGCTCGTACAGATTATTCCATGCGCAGAGAAGGTCAGGTTCCTTCTATCGGGAACAGAAGCGGTACAGTTGGCCATAAGACTGGCCAGGGGCTATACGGGGCGTCGCTACTTCGTACGTTTTGAGGGAAGCTACCATGGCTGGTTGGACAATGTCCTCGGCGGACTGGTTCATGACGACCCATTGGAGAACCCTTTTCCGTACGAAGGAGAGAGCGATTCCCTGGGGACCGCTGGGCGAGATCCTTCTGCCTTCGAGCAATGCTTCTGCCTACCATACAATGATATTGAAGTATTCGAGAAAGTGCTTGATCGCTGGGGTGATCAGGTTGCCATGGTCCTTGTTGAGACGATCCAGGCGAGCGGGGTCATATCCCCGAGACCCGGCTATCTGGAACGCGTACAGGCGCTGTGTCGCAAATACGGTATCGTCCTTTGCTTCGATGAGGTAGTCACCGGTTTTCGAGTGGCGTTGGGGGGTGCCCAGGAGCTTTTGGGGATCACCCCGGATCTGGCCATCTACGGCAAGGCACTCTCAGCCGGCTTACCCTTAGCGGCATTGGCTGGTCGAAGCGATATCATGGATCTCCTGCTGGGACCCAAGGTAGTGGGCGCCGGTACATTTAACGGCTACCCTCTGGGGATATCTGCGGCATTGACCACCGTGAAAATCCTGGAAAGAAATAATGGGGCTATATACGGGCAAGTAGATCATGTGCAAACCAAGCTCATTGAAGGATTGAGAGCAATTCTGAAGCGTCATAAAGTCACGGCGGTGATCCAGAGCGTTAGGGGCATTTTCATCGTCCATTTCACAGACAAAGCTGTTGTCTGGAGTGTAAGAGACCTCACGACAGCGGACTCCGCCATGGCTCACCAGTTCCGCCTACGTCTGGCCGATGAGGGTGTACTGATTCTATTTGGCGGCCGCTGGCTAATCACCAGTGCTCACACTGAGGAGGACGTAAATAGAACGCTGGAGTGTGCGGATAGGGCTGTGGGCCGGTTATGATTTGTGGATAGGAAAAGCTCGAACAATACATGTTCACCTTTGAAACCAATAAAACTGCCAGCTTATCCAACATCTAAAGATATTCACAGAACTTCGCACGGCAAAAACCATATCTTCACCATACTCACGAAACATCCAAGAGGAAACTAGACCAACCAATGAACCATAGATGTTACAAGGCGTGGCCCACGTGGGTACCAAAGACTATTGGGAGCGAGGAGTCCCCGGCGGGGTACGATTGGGTCTAGGTCTGGATGTAGCTCCAACCGCGAGTGACTCGACTCTCCACCCGCACTACAGTAGCTACGGTGCTCACTCCAACGAGGTGCTCCCTAGATGACAACATGGCGAGTTGATCGTCTTCTTGTCGTTGATGTGGAGACGACCGGCCTGTACAACTCGGACCGGGTCGTCGAAGTAGCCGCGGTGACGCTGTCGGCGGGCGGACAGATCGTCGACGAGTGGGACACCCTCGTCAATCCGGGCCGTGACGTCGGCCCGACACACATCCATGGAGTCACTGCCTCGATGGTGTCGGCCGCCCCCTGCTTCGAAGAGGTGGCCGAGGCGTTGGCCGGCCGCGTCGATGGCGCCGTTCTTGTCGCCCACAACCTAGCCTTTGATTCGCGGATGCTGACCAACGAGTATGCTCGACTCGGCACCACGCTGGATCCCGGCAGAGGAGTCTGTACCTTGGCCCAGTGTGGGCAGCGCCTTGAAGATGCCTGCGCCACGCACGGGGTCGAACTCCACCATCATCATCGGGCCCTGGCGGACGCACGTGCGACTGCGCAACTTCTGATTGCTGCCCGATGCGCGGTGGACGAGTCTTCGCCCGCGAGAGTCGGGAGTCTTAGCAGCCCGGCCTGCCCCCGCACTCTCCGACGGGACGCCGTTCTCGCCGATTCCAGCGCAGAGATGCCCTATCTCGCGCGGCTGGCCGCCTATTCTCATCACCGAGCCGAGCGAGGGGCGAGCCTTGTGTACCTCGACATGCTTGATTGGGCGCTTGACGACCTAGCCGTTTCTCCCGAGGAATGGTCCGAGCTATCGAGGTTGGCCTCGAGCCTCGGCATGACAGACGCGGGCATAGAATCTGCTCATCAACGCTATCTTCGCGAGTTGGTGGTCGCGGCGGGTCGTGACGGCAGGATTACCGACCAGGAGTATGCGCTTCTCAGGAGGGCGGTTGACGCGCTGCATCTCGAACCCACACTGCTGGACGAGGCAGTGAAGCCCTTCATGGAGGTAGCCCATCTGCTTCGAATCCAACCCGATATGAGCGTCTGCTTCACGGGCAGCGCAACATACTCCGACGGCACAGAGATACCGCGAGATAGACTCATCCGCATTGCCCAGAGCCTGGGTCTCCGGGTGGTGGACTCCGTGACCAAGAAAGGGTGCGACTTCTTGGTGGCGGCAGACCCGAGTTCGCTCTCGGGCAAGGCGAGCAAGGCCCGTGGGTATCACGTTCCGATTGTTGATGTACGGGACTTCGCATGTGCGGACACCGGGGCCGGGATTCCAGCTTTCTGATTCTGAGCGAAGGCACCGGGTCAGCAATGGGCTCTTGCTTCGGAGCGACCTTCATCGACTCCTCGTGTCTGGCCTTGATGGTAAGCTTGGCTTGCGCGGTTCCAGGCATGATTGGCATCGCGGTGGCCGGCGCTCTCGGCCGGGTGGCGGGTCGCAGGGCAGAGATGCGGAGGCGAGGGTGTTGCGTGTCGAGATAAAGCCCGAACTGCTGCGCTGGGCGTGGGAGCGCGCCGGGTTTGACCTTCGCGAATTGACCCAGCGTATCCCGCAGCTCCCCTCGTGGTATCGCGAGGAGACTCATCCCACCTTGAAACAGGTCGAAGGCTTCGCGAAAGCCACGCACACCCCTGTTGGCTACCTGTTCCTTCAGACGCCACCCGTCGAGCGGGTCCCTATCCCAGATTTGCGAACAATTGGCAGCGCACGTAGTGAGCGCCCCAGCCCTGACTTGCTAGACACACTCTACCTTTGCCAGCAGCGCCAGGAGTGGTTCCGCGACTACGCTCGATCCTTCGGTGACCAGGTGCTTCCATTCGTGGGGTCCGTCGACCTGACAAGCAATGTTGAGAGGACCGCGGCCGGCATGCGAAACGCCCTGGGGTTCGACCTCGAGGAGCGCCGCCGAGCCTCGACGTGGACCGACGCGCTGCGCGGTTTCATCGAGCAGGCGGACGCTCTTGGCGTGCTCGTGATGGTAAGCGGCATCGTCGGCAACAACACTCGGCGCAAGCTCGATCCCGACGAGTTCCGGGGCTTTGCCTTGTCGGATAGGCTGGCGCCACTCGTGTTCATCAACGGCGCGGATACCAAGGCGGCGCAGATGTTCACCTTGGCGCACGAGCTGGCCCATCTATGGCTCGGTGAATCCGCGCTATCCAACGTCGAGCCCCTGTCCTCGCCGTCGCAGCGAATCGAGGCGTGGTGCAACCGGGTCGCGGCCGAATTCCTGGTGCCTCTGGCCGCTCTGCGGGGTGTATATCGTGAGGACTCCGATACTCGGTCCGAAGTTGACCGTCTTGCTCGTATCTTCAAGGTCAGCACGCTGGTCATCCTGCGTCGCATCCATGATGCCGGCGGCATAACGCAGGATCAGCTTAGGAAAGCTTATGCTGAAGAACTGGAACGATTGCGAGCCATTCCCCGAGGAACAGGCGGCGACTTCTATCTGACTCAGGGGGCGCGGGTTGGCAAACGCTTCGCGCGCGCGCTGGTTGCGAGCACGCTGGAGGGCCAGACACTTCACCGCGATGCCTTTCGTCTTCTCGGCATCTCGAAGTTGGCGACATTCCGCGATCTCGGCCACAGCCTGGGAGTCGTCTCGTGACGTATCTCCTGGATGCGAATGTCTTTATGCAAGCGAAGAATCTCCATTACGGGCTGGACTTCTGCCCGGCCTTCTGGGACTGGCTCGTGGAGAACAACGAGGCTGGAATGGTGTTCAGCATCGAGAAGGTTGGAGACGAGATCGACGCCGGTGCCGATGAGCTTGCTGAGTGGGCGTCGCGGCGTGGGCGCGAATTCTTCCTCAAGCCAGATGCGACCATGCTGCCGGCGCTCGGGACGGTCAGTTCATGGGTTATGGATCAGCCGTACGAACCTGTTGCCGTAAGCACGTTTCTTCAGGTGGCCGATTACTACGTAGTCGCGCATGCCCTTGCCAACGGGCACACCGTGGTCACACACGAAATCCCATCCTTCTCCCCGAAGAAGATCAAGATTCCTAACGTGTGCATCGGCCTTGACGTCAAGTGCATGACGCCGTTTGAGATGCTCCGGCACGAACGGGCCCGATTCGTCCTAGGTCCATCAGCATAGAGTGGGGCACGCTGCAAGGTTCTCCTCGGGGAAGGCGAGGGCTTGGGCTGAAGCCGTGTCCGGTCTCCATGCTAGGGTGAGAGGGCGACACCATGTTCGCTTGCCCGACGTATCCGCCTCCTGTTCCAAGGCTCACCTGCCCGCAGAGACTTGACGATACGATGATTCTGCGCAACACTGTTTCGTACGCAATCAATAAGGATCTGTTGAAGACCAGATAAGGGGCTCGACAGAGTACATGCCTGGTTTCAGAACTCATACGCCGATACCACCGACGCCTGAGAACAGCGAAGTCGATCGGGTTACTTTGCAGGCCTTTCATGCCCTGGCAAGGTTCTTCCACCTTCACCGCCAGGCGATGCAGCGGTGCTTGAGCAATCCGGGCGCGCATCACGGGGAGTTCATGAGCCTGCGACTGCTCGCGACCGGCGAAGGCATGAGCCAGAGGGACCTCGCCGAGACGCTGCATCTGTCGCGGCCCTCGGTCACGCGCATCCTTCAAGGGCTCGAGAAGGCGGGCGCCGTCAGGCGGGAGGTAGACCCCGACGACCAGCGCATCACCCGGGTCTTCCTGACGGCTGAGGGCAGGCGGCAAGAGTTGGAGAACCACGCGGCCTTCGAGGAGTACGTCAACCAGACAATCGGCAAGCTGAGCGACCAAGACAAGCTCGAACTCACGCGCCTCCTGGACGAGGTATCCCGCCACATCGCCGAAGTGGTTGGTCCCGGCGTACCTGACCACGAGACGCGGGCCTCGTGAAACGTCTTCTGTTCACCTATCTCCGCCCGTACCGTGGGCGCATCGGCCTGGTCGTCATGCTGGTTCTCGTTCAGTCGATCGGCAACCTCTATCTGCCTACCCTGAACGCGGACATCATCAACTTCGGCATCGCCAAGGGCGACACCGGCTACATCCTTCGTACCGGCGCCATCATGCTCGGCGTGGCGCTGCTGATCACGGCCTGCTCCATCACGTCGGTGTACCACGCCTCCAAGACGGCCATGGGCATGGGACGCGACGTGCGGGGCTCGCTCTTCAGGAAGGTTGAGAGTCTCTCGCAAAGCGAGATGGCGCGCTTCGGCACCCCGTCTCTCATCACCCGGAACACCAACGACGTCCAGCAGGTGCAGATGCTGATTGCTATCGGCCTGACTCTGATGGTCATGGCGCCCATGCTGGCTATCGGCGGCATCATCATGGCCCTCCGCCAGGACGTACCCCTTTCCGCGGCGCTGGCCGTCATTCTGCCGATCATGGGGGTCTTCCTATTCGTCGTCCTCCGCCGGGCGATACCACTGTTTCGTACCATCCAGGCCCGCATCGACCGAATCAACCAGATCATGCGCGAGACCCTCGGTGGCGTGAGAGTGATCAGAGCGTTCGCCCGTACCGACTATGAGAAGGCGCGGTTCGCCCAGGCCAACCAAGACCTGACCGACACGACCGTGCGGGTCTTCCGCCTCTTCGCTTTGGTCTTCCCGGCCCTGTTCCTCATCATGAACCTGTCCATCGTGGCGATCATGTGGTTCGGCGGCCATCGGGTGGACAGCGGAGCCATGCCGATCGGGAACCTCTTCGCCTTCATGGCCTACGTCATGCAGATCCTCTTCGCGGTCCTCATGTCCACCATGCTCGCCGCGATGATCCCTCGCGCCGTGGCCTCGGGGGGCCGGATACAGGACGTGTTGGACATCGAGCCGGCGATCCATGATCCCCGGGTGCCGGTCCTGATCCCGGCGAGAGATGGCGGCACGCCAGGATTGGTGGAGTTCAGGGACGTCGAGTTCCGATATCCCGGAGCCCAGGATGCCATCCTCGGCCACATCTCGTTCACCGCCCGCCCGGGCGAGACCACAGCGATCGTTGGTAGCACGGGGAGCGGCAAGTCGACCTTGATCGGGCTCATCCCGCGCCTGAACGACGTCACCGCCGGTAGCATCCACATCGACGACATAGACATCAGGGAGATGGATCGGGCCGATCTCTGGCAGCACATCGGGTTCGTTCCGCAGAAGGTCTTTCTCTTCTCAGGGACGGTGGCGAGCAACCTGCGGTACGGCGACCCGGACGCCACCGATGATGAACTGTGGCACGCCCTACGGGTCGCGCAGGCGGAGGACTTCGTCTCCGCCATGGCGGAGGGCCTCTACGAGCCGATCACCCAGGGGGGGACCAACGTCTCGGGCGGCCAGAGGCAGCGGCTGGCGATAGCCCGGGCGGTCATCAAGAAGCCCGACATCTACGTCTTCGATGACAGCTTCTCGGCTCTCGACCTCAAGACCGACTCCATGCTGCGTGCCGCCCTCAAGCGCGAGACGAAGGACGCGACGGTCATAGTGGTCGCGCAGAGGGTCAGCACCATCCTGCATGCGGATCAGATCGTGGTGCTCGAAGAGGGAGGCGTCTGCGGCATCGGCCACCATGCCGATCTGATCGACCGTTGCGAGACCTACCGCGAGATCGTCTATTCGCAGTTGACCGCGGAGGAAGTGGCGTGAGCCCCGAAGAACAGAGCGACCAGGCAGCGCGGGCGAACGGCGCCTCAGGCGACGGCGGCCCCGGTGACGGCGGCCCAGCCGCTGCCGCTGCGAGAAGCCCCAGACGGGGCGCCGGGGCGCGCCGGCCGGGGTGGCCCGCCCCACGGCCCCGGCTTCGGCCCGCCGGGGCTCATCGGCTCCGGGGAGAAGGCCAAGGACTTCAAGGGGTCCTTCAAGAGGCTGGTCAGGAGGTTGCGCCCCGAGAGGAGCAAGCTCATCCTGATCATCCTGCTCGCGGTCGTCAGCGTCGCCTGCACGGTCGCGGCCCCCAAGATACTGGCCCGGGCCACGAACCTGATCTTTGCCGGCGTCGTGAGCAAGCAACTGCCGCCCGGGGTCAGCCAGGAACAGGCGGTCGCCGGCTTGCGGGCGGCAGGTCAGGAAAACCTGGCCAACATGTTGGCGGGGATGAGCAACATCAACCCCGGCCAGGGCGTGGATTTCGCCGCCGTCGGCCGGGTCCTCCTCATAGTGACTGCGATCTACCTTCTCAGCGCGCTGTTTGGGTGGCTGCAGGGCTACATCGCGGCCGGAGTCGTCGCCCGCGTGATCTACAAGCTACGCCGAGATGTCGACTTCAAGCTGGCCCGTCTGCCCCTCAAGTACTTCGACAGCCACCCGCGGGGCGACATCCTCAGCAGGGTCACGAACGACATCGACAATATCCAGCAGACGATGCAGCAGACGATTTCGCAGATCATCACGGCCGTGCTGACCCTGATCGGGGTGCTGGCGCTCATGTTCTGGATCAGCCCGCTCCTGGCCGTGATCTGCCTCGTCACCGTGCCGATCTCCGTGGTGATCACGATGTTGATAGCCAAGCGTTCCCAGAAACAGTTCGCCCTTCAGTGGGAGCACACGGGTGACCTTACCGGGCACGTAGAGGAGAGCTTCACCGGCCATACCATCGTGAAGATCTTCGGGCGCCAGAAGGAGGCGATCGCACAGTTCGACGAGGAGAACGAGGATCTCTACCAGGCCAGTTTCAAGGCCCAGTTCATCTCCGGCATCATCATGCCCATGATGATGTTCGTGGGGAACCTCCAGTATGTCGCCATCGCCGTGGTCGGCGGGCTGCGCGTCACCACGGGCGCCCTGTCCTTGGGTGACGTCCAGGCGTTCATCCAGTACTCCCAGATGTTCACGCAGCCGATCACGCAGACGGCCAGCATGGCCAACGTTCTTCAGTCTGCCGTCGCATCGTCCGAGCGCGTGTTCGAGCTGCTCGACGAGCCGGAAGAGTCGGCCGACCCGGCGAAGCCGGTCGTGCTCAAGCACGTCACCGGCCACGTGCAGTTCGAGGACGTGTCCTTCCGCTACCTGCCCGATGTGCCCTTGATCGAACACCTGAGCGTGGAGGTGCAGCCCGGACAGACCGTCGCCATCGTGGGCCCCACCGGGGCCGGAAAGACCACCCTCGTCAACCTGCTCATGCGCTTCTACGAGATCGACGGCGGGGCCATTCTTGTCGACGGCGTGGACACCCGCGAGATGACTCGCGACGACTTGCGGCGGCTCTTTGGGATGGTGCTGCAGGACGCCTGGCTGTTCGGAGGCACCATCCGGGAGAACATCGCCTACGGCCGGGAGGGAGCGACGGAGACGCAGATCCAGGCCGCAGCCGAAGCCGCACATGTGAACCACTTCGTACGTACCCTTCCCGAGGGCTACGAGACCCGGTTGGACGACGACTCGGCCAACGTCTCCCAAGGGGAACGGCAGCTCCTGACCATCGCCCGCGCCTTCCTGGCCGACCCCGAGATCCTCATCCTGGACGAGGCCACCAGTTCCGTCGATACCCGTACCGAAGTGCTGATCCAGCGGGCGATGGCCCGTCTGCTGGCGGGGCGCACCAGCTTCGTCATCGCTCATCGGCTTTCCACTATCCGCGATGCCGATCTCATCCTGGTCATGAACGAGGGGAACATAGTGGAGCAGGGGACCCACCAACAGCTTCTCGCGGCGGGCGGCTTCTACTACGACCTCTACAACAGCCAGTTCGTGGAGGCCCTCGCAGAGGCTTCTTGATGGCCCGACCACGGCGCGGACAATCGAGGATGGTGGCCACACCTTGGGCTGGGGTTCCATATCTGCAGTGGTGAGCAGGTGAAGGGAAAGACCGCCATGAAGTTCTTCGTTACGGTAGACAGGGACGAGGATGGAGTCTGGATCGCGGAATGCCCGGCCATTCCCGGCTGCGTGAGCCAGGGAGAGACGCGCGAGGTGGCCCTTGCCAACGTCGAGGAAGCTATCGCCCTCTGCCTGGAGGTGCGTGCCGAGCGTGGGCTGCCGCTGACTATCGAGACGAAGCAGGTCGAGGTGGTCCTCTAGATGCCTCCTCTGCCTTCGCTGAGCGGGCGGGAGGTGGTGCGGGTGTTCGATCCCTCGGTTGGGAAGTCGCGCCGGCGTGGGAGTCATATCGTGCTGGTGAAAGAGGGTTCTCTGGCTACGTTGTCCGTCCCGGATGGCCGCTCGGTCGCCAAGAGGGACCCTGCGGTCGCTCATCAGGGCGGCGGATCTGACCGTGTCGGAGTTCGTCGCCGCGGCTGAAGACTTGTAGCGGGCGGCCGCCCATCCTGGGCACACATTGGTGCCGCCGCAGCCCGCCCACAATAAGTGGCGCCCAGATCGGGCCCGAGTACTCGGCCGTCACGTCGACGCGAGCCGCTCCCCTGCCGCATCTTCTCCGTATCGGGTGGTCCGACGGGGGAACCCTGGGGTCTATAGTCCTCGAAGGAATTCCAGCAGCCTCTCGGAGGGTCGCTTTTGCCGACGAAATGGTTCGCCCCCAGCCGGTCAGCGGCAGACTCGACAGTATTCCGGCCTCCGATCTGGCCGGGGCTGCAGCGATGCTGCGGGGACTCACGGCCCCCTATCTGGTGAAGAAAGGCAGTTCGACCCTAGTCGACCTCGCCCGCGTTGGGAACGAAGAGCTGCTGTACGAATTGCCGCAGGCCCCTCTTCTCGAACCGGAACGGAGCGATGAGGTCCCGCTGGACGTCGTCGGAAGTGACCCAATTCATGAAATCGACGGCGCCCTGCATGTTCTTGGCACCTTCGACCGTTATCACGTGGTATTGGTTCAAGAGCGCCTTGTCGCCCTGCACCAGGATCCACAGCTTGTGTGACGCCCTTGCCGAGAGATAGGTCGCCCGGTCGGCCAGCGCGTAACCACCCGCTTTGGTCGGCCAGTACGAGCGTCTCAGCCATCCCCTGGTCGGTGCGTTGATACCAGACACCCGAGAGTGTGATGTTCGCGGCCTCCCATATACCCTTTTCGATAGTGTAGAAGTCGGGGTCATCGCCGCGGCTGAAGAACTCGGCCTGTGCCCCGGCGATGGCAGTAAACGCCCCGGCTGCGTCGGTCGTACCCTTGATCCCCACGGGATCGTCTCTCGGGCCAACGATGACAAAGTCGCTATGCATGACCGCCCTGCGCTCCACTCCGAAGCCGTTGGCCATGAAGATCTCCTCGGAGGCTGGGGAGTGCACCAGCAGGACATCGGCGTCGCCGGTCTCCCCGAGCTTCAGAGCTTCCTCGCTGCTCAGGGCGATCACCGTCACCATGTGCTGCGGGTAGGCCTCGCTGAAGGCGGGTATCAGGACATCCAGAATTCCGGAGTCCTTCGTCAATGTGGTCGACACCAGGACGAGCTCCGAAACGCCGAGTGTCGTGGTACTGGATGCTGAGAGGGTGGTGCTCGGCTTCGTGACGCTGGTCGTTGTCTCTGAGCTCGCGTCGCACGCTGTAACGAGAGAGATCGCCAGCAGCGAAAGCACAAGGACGATGAGCGACACCGGGAGCACACGTGGTTGCGCCAACCGGCGACGACGGGCAGCGTGCACGTAGCCCGGGATCTTGGCCCTCGAATTGCCCACTCTGGGCTCTCCTTCTATTGGTAGACACGCTTGGTCACAGGCTGACAGCGGATGGGACTTTCCAAGCCCTCCCATGTGCTGCATGATGTCGCGTCAAGATACCCTATCTGCCCACCAACCCCCTGGTATGAAACCACAGCGCAACGGAAGACGAGCCCAGCAACGGTCGCCCGCCTTCACAGCCGACAACGGATCAAGCATCCACCATCAACCCCAGGAGAGGCGCGTGTTGCTGCGCCCCATAGATATCCGTATCGCCCAGCGCCCCCGAAGGCACCGGCCGCTTCATGGTGGCCTTCACGGCGAGAGCCGGGTCGAAGTAGACGATCTTGAACACGTCCTCGGGGTCGGTTTGGTACAGCCCCGCGATAAGAGCGGGGGTGAAGAAGTCTCTCTCCTTGAGTCGCAAATAGTCGTCTTCGTTCCGGAAGATGACATCCAGAGTCAGTTCATAGGGCCCCGAATTCTTGCTGCGGATGACGACCGCCAGCTCCGAGAGAGCCACAAGCCGGGGGAGCCGATCGTTCATGGTCCCACCTCGCAGTACTCGATAGGAAAAGGAGCCACCGGGTCGTCGACCTCGAGCAAGTGGTAGATGGTGAACTCGAACACCTCCCCGCAGGCGATGTCGGAGGGGCTGTAGAGAAGAGCGAGGTTGCCCGCGGTGGCCATCCGTCCCGGATACCCGAAGTGAAGCAGGGTGCTGCGTACGCTCGAGCAGAGACTGTCCGCTTCGGCCTGAGTGGCGGCCACCGCCTCGATCACCAGCCCCAGTTCATGCGAGGCGCGCTCTCGCTCGGGCTCGCGCGGGCCCATCACCCCGTCGCGCCCGTAGACGTGGAACAGCACCCGGCCCTCGATGTTCAGGTCTCGTGTCGCTCGGCCCTCGATGGTCGCCAGCACATCGTGGATCTGGCTGATCAAGAGGGGGTCTCGAATCCCGGCGATGGATATGGTGCGATATCCGACCTTACCGGCTCCCTCCAGCTTGATCGTGTAGACCGGGGCCGGCACGTAGCGCGACCCGGTCACCCTCACCCGGCCCCCGCCGAGTTCCTCGAACCGGGTCATGTGTAGGTCCAGCGTCCCTCCCGGGCCCGGCAGCGAGTAGGGGTCGCTCTTCTCATAGAGCGTGTGAGCCGCGGTGGACACAGAGGTGAATGCTCGAGCCGGGTTCAGGGATTCAAGTACGAACGCATCCTCGTAGAGCGAACCCAGAACGCAGTCGCTGCCACTCCCAGGAGTGGCAGCTATGGCAGCGCATTCCAGGATCTTGCCCATGTGAAGGGCCAAACCTGGGTCGAAGCCGGCCCCGATGGCGGGGGCTGCAAACACCACCGGATCATAGGCCCGACCGCACAGGATCAGGTCGGGTTGCTCGCGCAGGGCGGCCAGCACGGGCTCGGCTCCCATCTGCCCGACGATTCTCGTGCTTCTCTCGATATCAGCCCGGGTGAGATCGGGAGCGGGGAACAGGGATGAGATCCTGCCGGCGTCCAGGGCCGCGGTCACCATGTCCCGGGAGAAATCCGCGCTGATGACGGCCATGCGGAACCTGAGGCCGCGCTCCCGGGCGATCTCCTGAATGATCTCCCGCGCCCAGTTCACGTGCTCCCGAGCGCCTGATCCCCCGGCGGAGCCGATGATGCACGGGATTTCCGCTTCCAGCGCCGCCTCGAGGATCAGCGTCAGATCGCGTTTGACCCCGGCCCGGCTGGTGAACGACGTGCCCGAACCCAAGTAGTAGGGGCCCGGGTCGGTGCTCCCGGCATCGACACCGATGAGGTCGGGGTGCTTCTCCAGACCCCGACGGAACGACTCTTCCGGGAATCCGTAGCCCAGGATCGCCGTCGGGGAGAGGACCTTGTGGCAGGGCTCGGTGCTCATCTGCTGCCGCGTTCAAGGCCGGTGAACAGCAGACTCATGTCGCTCAGCGATTCGACCTCATAGCACCTGGTCAGTAGCTCCCGGGCGCCCTGCTCCGTGAGCGTTTCGGCGGATCGGGTGAGTTCGAGGAACTTCTCTCTCAATTCGCGTGCCGTGAGAGGGTTATCAGGATCTCCCTTGGGGATTTCAACACGTCCCGTATGCACCACGCCGTCCTGGGTCTCGACCTCGACCCAGGAGCTCCAGCGCCCGGGATAGAGCCTGTCAAGCTCGGGGTCGACCTGCACGTCAACTATGCCCATGAGGCCGGCCAGTGCGGGATCCTCCAGCGACTCTGGAGTGAACGCCCCAATTCCCAGACTGCCGAGCTGTGCCGCCCGAGCCAGACAGTAAGGAAAGCTGAATTTTGCCGACCACGGGCTCGACACCTCGGTATCCTTGAGTCGATCATAGGCGACAGTGTAGACATGCGCACGGATCAGAGAGATCTCTTCCACAGGGATCCTGCTTTTCGCCATCACCTCGAGGAGCGCGTCGACCGCGGGATGCGTGTGCCGGCAGGAGGCATGGTACTTCAGAGAGACCTCTGGGGACTTGAATCGGGTGAAGACCGCCTCTGATCCCTCCCCCTTTTCGACCCCTTCCAGAAGCGCAGCCTCCAAACGGTTCTCGGCCCCCGAATCTTCCGGATCGAAAGTCCCCATCTCCAGTGCACCCGCCGCCATCATAGCCCGCAGCATGCCTCGCTTGCCGGAGATGATGTGTGCAGGTCCGGAGAAGCCACGACGGGCGGCGTAGGCCGCAAGGACACCGTTGAGCGCCGCCTTGCCCGGGTGGAGTTGCTTCGTCATCGCACCATCCGCGAGGAACTCCCAAAGCCCCGCCGCCTGGGAGCCGGCGTTGCCCATAGCCCATAGAGTCTGAGCCTTAGGTAGCCTCAGGAGCTTGGCCGCAGCCAGGGCCGCACCAAACGTACCCACCGTTCCAGTCGTGTGGAAGAACACATAGTGCTCGCGCCCCAGAGCCTCACCGATCCTTAGAGAGACCTCGTAGCCCACAAGGGCTGCGAGAAGAAAGTCGCTGCCGCAACGGCCGTTCGCTTCGGCTACCGCCAGCGCGGCAGGGAAGACACAGGTGCCTGGATGATATATCGAGGTGTTATGCAGGTCGTCCATCTCGACAACGTGGCTCGATGCTCCGTTGACCAGCGCCGCCCAAAGCGGGTTGGCAGTAGCCAGCGTAGGCAGCACAGTAGCTCCGTTCCCCGATGGGGCGGCCGACTGCACAGCCAGATCATGTCCGGCGGCCAAGAGGGCCTGCACCGGGTCGGAGCGCGTTCCCGCGAAGGCCGATCCGAGCCAATCCACGAACAGATCGCGAATGGAGGCGCGCACCTCCCGGGGCAGGTCGTCCCACCCGAGGTTGCAGGCTGCCTCAGCTAACTCCTCTTCCATCATTGCGCCCTTCCTCGCCGGAACCAGGAATCAGGGGATGAGCAGGATCTTGCCGGCAGCCTTGCGGGAGGCCAGCAGCCGGTGTGCCTCGGGTGCCTCGGACAAGGGGAAGGTTGCCGCCACGGTCACCTTCAGCTTGCCGGATTCGATCCAGCCGAACATCTCCGTCGCCCGCGCCATGAGTTCGTCTCGGGTCCGGATGAAGTCCCAGAGAGTCGGTCTTTGCAGATAGAGGCTGCCTTTGTGGAACAAGATGAGGGGATCGAAGGGCGCGACCGGTCCACTCGCGCCGCCGAAAAGGACCATGTATCCCCGGGGCACGAGGCAATCGAGCCCCTGGCTGAACGTCTTCTGGCCCACTCCGTCGTACACTACCTGGACGCCCACCCCTCCGGTGAGCGTCCTTACCCGTTCGACGAAGTCCTCTTCTTCGTAGTTGATCGTCTCGTCGGCGCCCGCGGCCTTGGCGATGGAAGCCTTTTCTTCCGTGGAGACCGTCCCGATGACCCGGGCCCCGGCGAGTTTCGCCATCTGGCAGAGCAACTGCCCCACTCCACCGGCGGCGGCGTGCACGAGGCAGGTGTCTCCCGGCTTGAGCTCGTACGAGGAGCGGGTGAGGTAGTGGGCGGTGAGGCCCTGCAGAATCACGGCCGCGGCCAGACGTTCGTCGACACCCGGGGGTAAGGGGACGAGCCGGTCGGCAGGGACGATCGCCTCGCTGGCATAGGCTCCTTGGCCACCCACCCAGGCGACACGGTCGCCGACGGCCACGGGCGAATCACCCGGTCCCAGTCGCTCGACGACTCCCGCCCCCTCTCCCCCCATGGCTATGGGAAGTGGAAGGGCGTAGTGCCCGGTTCGGTGGTAGATCTCGATGAAGTTGACGCCCACCGCCGAGACCCGGACGAGGGCCTCCCCCAGGCCGGGCTCCGGCGTCGGGAGGGTGTCGAGGACCAGGACCTCCGGCCCGCCACACCGGTGCACTCTGATAACCTGCATGCTGCTCCTCCTCTCACGACTCGATTCCTCTACTCTACCGTGAACCTGGCCGCCAGGGGCCGGTCGACTAAGAAGAGAGTATCTGAAGAACTCGAGGAGGTGGTGCCGATGCTCATGGCGAGCCGAAGCGTTGGAGGATCTATAATCGGCTACACGGAGTTGATCGACCGCTTCGACCTCGAAGTGCTCGCTCCCGAATCCCGGTCGTACATACTCGATCGGGGCAGTGACGCGACGATGAAAAGAGCCTGAATGAGCGTGTCGGATCTTATTGCGAGCGAGAGAAAGGCCATCTTCCTTGACGGGGCGATGGGGACTCAACTGGGAGAAGCCTGTCTGGAGATGGGTGGCCAGAACAATGTCACCCACCCAGACGCAGTGCTGGCCGTTCATCAGCGATACGCCGACTGCGGAGTCGACCTCCTGATCACAAACACCCTGACCATGAATCGCGTCAATATCGAGTCTCACAAGGTGGGGGTGGATGTACGCGAGGTGAATCTGGCCGGAGTCAGGCTGGCCAAAGAAGCCGCTCGTGACGGCCAATACGTGCTTGGCGATATGAGCTCCACCGGGAAGATGCTGAAGCCGTATGGACAACTCGATGAGGATGACGCGTACGCCGCGTTCAGGGAGCAGGCAGCCATTCTGGCGGAAGGCGGGGTGGACGGGTTCATCATCGAGACGATGTTCGACCTTCGCGAAGCTTTGTGCGCAGTACGCGCCGCGAGAGAGGCGAGCGATCTTCCCGTCATCGCTTCGATCGCCTTCAACACCGCCGGCAATGGGGGGCGTACCGTCATGGGGAACACCGCTCGTGACTGTGCGCAGGCACTGGCCGAAGCGGGAGCGTGCGCGGTCGGGGCGAACTGCGGGAGTCTGGATCCGCTCGAACTGGCCGAGGTCGTCTCGCTGATGCGAGAAGCGACGTCGCTGCCCATTCTTGCCCAGCCCAATGCGGGCAAGGGCAGACTGGTCGAGAAGCGCCTTGTCTTTGACATGCCGCCTGCTCGTTTTGCGGCCGGTGTTGAGGAGTGTGTGCGGGCAGGAGCCCGGCTGGTCGGCGGCTGCTGCGGGACTTCGCCCGCCCATATCAAGGCCATGGTGGAGTCGGTAGGCGGGGCGCGGGCCTAAGAACTCGTTTCAGAATGAAGCTCCGCCGTCCAGGGTGCACTAGGCGGCCGCGGCTTCATTTTGAAACGAGTTGTAGCTCACCTGGACTTCTTGTGGCGGAGGTGCAACCTCCGCCTTAACACAAGGGTCGGCTCTCGCATTATCATAGGACACTGACCTAGGGATGGGTTCAGCTCGTGCACGTACTATCCGGCACAAGAGGGGACAGATGATCAAGTTCAGCCAGCAACAACTCAAAGCGCCCAAGTTTCTGCGGCCGGTGTATCTGGTGACTGCCGGTCAGTCAAAGTACGACAGGGCGATTCCGGACAAGAGAACCGAAGAATTGTGTGTCGACGCCCTGACTATGGCGGCGGAGCTGCTCGACCTTACTCCGGCAGAACTCAAGCAATACATACATTCCTGCTACTACGGGCATTTTGCAGACCACTTCGGGGATCAGCTTCTTGGTGAGGCGGTGATCCACGACCGGCTTGGGTTGGATCCTCTGGGCAACATCGGAATAAAGTCCGGCGGGGCAACGGGCGGCTCGACCCTCTGGGAAGCCGCGAAGGCGGTGGCATCCGGGTATTCGGACTGCGTTCTCGCCATGGGGTGGGAACGGATGGATGAAGTCCCCACCGACGAGGGAAACTTCCTGATCTCGTGCGCGGCCGACAGGGACTGGGAGTCTCCCCTGGGCCACATATACACGGGCTACTACGCGGTCATGGCCCAGAAATACTGGCAGGTGTTCGGCAAGGCCGAGGCTTCGTTCCGGCGCACTCTCGCCGAGATCTCCGTGAAACACCACGGCTACGCCCGGTTCAACCCGTTCGCGCAGAGCGGCATGAAGATCACCGTCGACGACGTTCTGATGTCGCCCGTGATCGCCGACCCACTGCGGGCTCTGGATGCGTGCCTGATGAGCACGGGGGCCGCATGCGCGATCCTCTGCGACGAGGACACGGCGGTGGAGTTGACCAAGGACAGCAAGCACAAGCCGCTCAGGATCTGGGTGACCGCCGGTTCGCATACCCTGCGCCCCGCGGACAGACGCGATATGGCCATACCCTTGCTTCCCAATGAAACGGCCGATCAGTACAAGAACTTGGGCAAGGAATTCCCCGGGGGCGAGCGCTATCCGGGTTTTACCGGTTTTCTCGCTGCAAGGATGGCGGCCTACTATGCCTACCATATGACAGGCGTTGTCGATCCCACGGAGGATTTTGACGTCATCGAACTGCATGACGCTTTCACGATCAGCGACGTGCAGACGTACGAGGACGTCGGCATCAGACCATATGGCCACGGACGTGACTATGTCGAGTCCGGCGACTGCTATCACGTCAACCCTCACACAGGAAAGCCGGGCAAGCTCCCGTCAAACCTCTCCGGCGGGTTGCTGGGCTGCATGCATGCGGTCGGCGCCAGTGGCATCATGCAGGTCTTTGAGATAGCGACGCATCTTTGGGGCCGGTGGGCCGAGATACATGGCGACGCGAACCGGTGGAAGGAATTCGGCAGGGTGAAGCCCGCGGACTGGACCGACCTGCAGGTGAAGGATGCCAAGAGGGCCCTTTCCGTGAGCCACGCTGGCGTGGGGTCGCACGTGACGGCGACCATCCTCATGGACCCCGATCATCTGTTGAAGAAAGACGCGTGAGAGAGGCTGACAATGAGTTCATACGGACGGGTCCAGGTAAAAGACAACAAGTACAGGTTCAGGGGTGACTTCCATCGCCTCGAGCAGAATATGCCCATCAGGGATGCTGATCATGGCTGGAAGCTTATGGGCGTCACGAAGCCCAGGGATATGACCTATGTCCATTCCTATGGGGGCGAGGCGATATTCTTTGAATCGCTCTCACAAGGTAAGCTGATGGCTACTAAGTGCGAGAACCCGGCCTGCGAAGCCAACGGTTCGGTGTTCCAGCCGTTCAGGATCTATTGCCCGGATTGTCTCTCGAAGTGCACGGTCATCGACATGACCGACCTTGCCAAGGAAACGGCCACCATTCACACATTCATGGTCTGCGAGAGATCGGGTGCGTTCAGCGTGCTCGACAAGCCGATCAAGTTCATCAATGTCGAGTTCGAGAACGTGCCTACCATTCTGTTCAGCTATCTTCTATTAGGCGAGCCCCAGATCGGGATGCGGGTGCTGCCGGTTTTCAAGATATTCAATCCGACCTATACGATCCTGGATCTCTCCTGGGTTCCCGCGGGCACGAAAGTCGGTTCGCTACCCGAAGGCTTCTCGTTCTAGACGGTGGAGATGACGCTTCGCTTGGCAGGAGGAAGCCCACGATACGGTGGAGGAGGTGGGTGTTGAGGAATTACGAAGCGCTCAGCGCTGAGGTCAATCTGATAGGTGTCATCAAGGCCAGGGCGGTCATCAGCCGCTACCTGAACCGGACGAATCTGACTTACTATTCGGAGCTCTCCCGCCTGGCCGGCTGCGAGGTCTTCATCAAACATGAGAACCACAACCCCACCGGTTCGTTCAAGATCCGCGGCGCTCTCAATTTCTTCCACCACATGTCCACAGAGGAACTGGAGACCGGCGTGCTGGTCGCCACGCGCGGCAACCACGGCCTCGCCATGGCCTGGGCCGGCCGGTGGTTCCATGTGCCCTGCACCGTGGTCGTGCCGGAGCACAACAATCCCGAGATCAACCGCATCGTCGAGAGTTTTGGGGCCGATCTCATCGTGCATGGGCATGACTTCTACGATGCCCAATCCTACTGCGACGAACTGGTCGACAGCGCCGGGTACTACTACGTCGAACAGGGCGACGAACCCGAGATCCTCAACGGTCTTGGCACGATGGGGCTCGAGATCTTCGAGGACCTCCCTGAGGTGGACATCATCATCTGTCCTATCGGCGGCGGTTCGGGTTGCGCCTCGCTCATCAAGGTGGCCCGGGCCATCAACCCGAAAGTGGAGATCATCGGGGTGCAGGCCGAACGGGCGGCAGCCTTCCATGACTCCTGGAAGAAGGGCGAGCGGGTCACCATCGAGGGGGCCGATACCGTGGCCGACGGTCTGGCGGCACGGAGCGTCTTCCAGCTCCCCTACGCGATCATGAAGGACCACATCACGGACGTGGTGCTGCTGAGCGAAGAGGAGATACTGGGGGGTATCCGGCTGGCCCTACAGGTCACACACAACCTGGCTGAAGGGGCTGGGGCCGCATCCATCGCGGCTGCACTCCAGATCAAAGACCGGCTGGCCGGCAAGAACGTGGCCCTCGTCATGTCCGGAGGAAACCTGGATCACGAGCACCTGCTGCAGGCACTCGCTTAGTGGCCGAGGAGGCATAGGGGTCTCCGCGAAGCACTGCGGGTACGCAAAGCTTCGCTCTCCCCCTCGGCGGCACTTCGGCTAGGGGCTGCCGCGACTCACACCTCGTGACCAAGGGGGCGTAGGGGTTTGGCGCGAGCTTTGCAGTACTCTGCAGTGCTCGCGGCGGACGTCTAGTCGCCGGCAACGGCGGGGCTGCCGCGACTCACACCTCGTGACCAAGGGGGCGTAGGGGTTTGGCGCGAGCTTTGCAGTACTCTGCAGTGCTCGAGGCGGACCCCTACGCCCCCTGGTAGTACGTGCTCCATTTGGCGTCCACCCGCGCCTGGATCTCGGCGATCTGCTCCTCCGTGAGGATCTTGAAGCGCGACTGGGTCTTCAGATAGTCCCGCACCGGGATTAGCTGTCGTTTTTCCAGGAGCTTCTCCGAAGCGCCGGTCAGTCTGAACGCGCCATGATCGACCTCGTAGAGATCGAAATATCCGGTTTCCACAGCAAGCCGGCCGACCTTGATGGAATAACGCGGGTCGAAACCCCACCCCGGCGGACAGGGTGTGTGGATATGGATGTACTTGGTGCCCTGGATGGAGATAGCCTTCCCGATCTTGTCGTAGAGGTCTAACGGGTAGGCCGCCGAGGCCGTGGCCACGTAGTCGATGCCGTGCGCGGCCATGATGGCGGGAACGTCCTTTTTCTGCTGCCGCTTTCCCTTGATGGGCGTATTCGCGGTCAAGGCCCACTGCGGCGTGGTGCCCGAACGCTGTACCCCGGTGTTCATGTAACCTTCGTTGTCGTAGCACAGGAAGATGAAGTCATCCCCGCGCTCGGCCGCCCCGGACAGCGCCTGGATGCCGATGTCCGCAGTACCGCCGTCGCCGGACCAGCCGACGACCTTGATGTGTTCCTTGTTCTGGGCCTTGAGCGCCTCCAGCACACCGGTGGCCGCCGCTGCGGTGGACGCGAAGGTCACGTTCAGACAGGGTAGCTTGGTGGAGGCGACGGGGAAGAGTCCCTGCAGTACGGTCAGGCAACTGGGCGGCACGACGAGGATGGTATCCGGCCCCAGGGCCTTGAGCCCGA
>CAVPLM010000004.1:0-65766 GCA_963706025.1 uncultured Actinomycetes bacterium
GTCGATGAGATCGTCCTGGGCGACTGGGATGTCGGGCGGGCCGAGGAGGTCAAGGCCGCCTGGGGCGCGGGCAAGACGACTGCCGTGCAGGTGGACGCGCGCGACATCGAGCACGTGGCCCGGCTGGCCGAGGGCGCCGATCTGATCATCAACGCGGTGATCCCCGAGTGGGACGACCCGCTGATGAAGGCCGCTCTCCAGGCCAAGACCCACTATCTCGACATGGCGACCCGGGTCGAGGGCGGCACCATCGACGACGGCTATCTCCTGCAGATCGCGCTGGACGAGGAGTTTCGCGCCATAGGGCGCACCGCGCTCATCCACACCGGCATGACCCCGGGCGTCACCAACACTCTGGCGGCCATCGGCTACGAGGAGATGGAGCGCTGCGAAGCGGTGCGGATCAAGGCCGGGAGGCTTCTTCAAGTCGGAGGTCCCCGTCCAGGTCTGGTCGCAGGAGACCTACTACATCGACTCCCAGACGCCCACCCTCTACTTCGACGAGGGCAAGTTCCTGCGGGCCGAGCCGTTCGCCGGTTGGGAGTACGTGGACTTTCCCGCCCCCGTGGGCCGTTTGGCCGCCGTGCTGCACGAGCACGAGGAGTGCTCGACCCTGCCTCGCTTCCTGCCCAAGCTGGGCGAGAAGGGCCTCAAGCACATGGACTTCAAGCTGGCGGGCGGCGAAGAAGGCATGAAGAAGGCCAAGATCCTGGTGGAGACGGGCATCGCCAGCCCCATCCCGCGCAAGATCCGGGGCCAGGATGTGCGGCCGATCGACGTGCTGGTTTCGGTGCTGCCGCCTCCGCGCCCAAGGAAGAGATCGCCAGGCTGGCGGCCGAAGGGCCGCATCGTCGACGAAGGCGCCTACATGATCGATCTCTATGCCGTGGAAGGGGAGCCGGCTACCGAGACCTTCTACGTCTTTCCCCCCAACATCCAGAAGGTCACCGCGATGATCCCGGGGGCCAACCGCATCTCGTACGGGACTTCGACGCCTGCCGCCATCTATGCCGGCTACCTGCTCGACGGCACCATCACGCAAAGGGGGGTGCTGCCGCCGGAAGGGCTGGAGCGAAAGGTGCGTCTGGCCTATGTGGAGGACCTGAAACGCGCCGGACTGAGGATAGCTCGGCGCAGCACCCGTTGGCTGTGACACTAGCCTATCCGAGATCTTGGCGAGCAAGGACGTGAAGGGGCCTATGGTGACTCCGAGCGGCGAAGTGCGGATCCCAAAGAGCTGGACGGCAACACCAACCTGATCGCGGGCCGTTGGGTGAGCGCGCGCTCGGGGGCCCGGTTCGCGGTACTCAGCCCGGTGACCGGGGCGCTCTTGGCCGAAGTGCCGAAGAGCGATGCCTCCGATGTCGATGCCGCCGTGGCCGCGGCCAAGGCGGCGTGGCCGGCCTACCGGGCCATGCCGGTGTTACAAGCGGGCGGAACTGATGCTGCGCATGGCCGAGCTGATGCGTGAGCGCGCCGAGACCATCGCGCAGGTGATGACGGTGGAGCAGGGCAAGCCCTACGCCGGCGAAGCCCTTCCCGAGGTGCTGGAGACGGCTCTCAACTTCCAGCTTGCCGCCGAAGACGTGGTCCGCATGGAGACGCCCATCATCCCCATGCGGGACCCGGCCAAGCGGGTGCTGACGTTTCGCGAGCCCTACGGGGTCATGGCGGTGATCACGCCCTGGAACTTCCCTACCGTCATCCCCTCGGAGTACCTGGGCCCGGGTCTGGCCGTGGGCAACTGCGTGGTCATGAAGCCGGCGTCGACCACTCCGCTCTCCATGATCTTGACTGCTCACTGCATCCAGGAGGCGCTCGACGAGTTCGGGCTGCCGCCAGGGGTGTTCAACCTGTTGACCGGTCCCGGAGGAGTGGTCGGGGACTATCTGGTGGCTCACCCCGATGTGGCCCTGGTCGGCTTCACCGGCGAGACGGTGACCGGCGAGGCCATCTGTTCGCGGGCCGGCATCAAGCAGACCCTCATGGAACTGGGCGGCAACGGTCCGCAGATCGTCTGCGCCGACGCCAATCTGGAAGAGGCGGCGAAGGCGGCCGCAACCGGCTGCTTCTTCAACGCCGGTCAGGTGTGCTGCGCGACGGAGCGTATCCTTGTCGACAAGAAGGTCCACGCGGAGTTCGTCGATCTGCTGATGAAAGAGGCGAAGGGCTGGGTCCTGGGAGATCCCATGGATCCGGCGACCACCATGGGCCCGCTCAACAACGAGCCCACGGCCGTCAAGACCGAGCAGCATCTGGACGACGCGCGGGCCAAAGGGGCCCAGATCCTCCTGGGTGGGGCGCGGCAATCCGGGCGGCCGACCGCCCTCTATTTCCCGCCCACGGTGATAGACGGGGTGAAGCGCGACATGTTGCTCAACATGGAGGAGACCTTCGGGCCGGTGGCGCCTGTCATCGAGTTCGCGACCGACGCAGAAGCCGTCGAGATCGCGAACGAGACCGGGTACGGTCTGCAGATGTCGGTCTTCACCTCATCCATCAAACGTTGCTTCTGGTACGCGGACCAACTCCGCACCGGCAACATCGTGTTCAACGACACCACCGACTACTGGGAGGCCCACGAGCCTTTCGGGGGTGGCGGAGGTACCAAGAGCGGCCACGGACGACTGGGGGCCGCTATACCCTGGATGATGTGACCCACCTGAAGACGGTGGCCATCGACGTAGAGAAGACGCTCTAGGAGGAGGGGGAAGAAAGATCAAGAAAAAGACCACAATTCTGATCGTGCTCCTAGCGGTGCTGGTGTCCTCGCGCTCGTCGTGTTCGCGGCGGCGTGCGGAGGCGAGAAGAGGCGGCCACCACCACCGCCGGCGGCACCGGACACCGCGGCAGCACTGGACCACCGCAGCCGCCCACCGGCGAACCTATCAAGATCGGGGCCCCACTGCCGCTGACCGGGGCCTATGCGGCCGACGGTGAGCATATGCAATATGGGTCAAGATGGCAGTGGCCGACCTCAACGCGGCCGGCGGGCTGTTGGGCCGCCCGGTGGAGCTGGTGACCTACGACATCGAGGAGTTGCTGCCCGAGACGGTGGCTGCCTCCAAGGACTACCTCATCGAAAAGAAGGAGGTCGACTTCGTAGTCGAGGGCTACGGTGGCTACGGCCCGGACTTCGAGGCCTTCGGGGCCCAGAGCGACGTGCCCTTCATCCACGGCAGCGGCTCGGTGCGGGCGGCCCAGATGGTCGCCGACGATCCGGCGACGTACGGCAACATGTTCCAGGTGTTCTCCATCGAGGCCGACTACGGCAAGCGCGCCTGGGAGGGCATGATCCAGTTCGAAGACAAGTACACCTATCCCAACAAGAAGATCGCCATCCTGCACGGCGACCTCGAGTGGGACCTGAACTACACTGCCGCCGTGGCGGCGGAAGCTGAAGCCGCCGGGTGGGAAGTGGTCATGAACGAGACCTTCCCCTACGGCACCACCGACTGGGGCTCGATCCTCACCCAGATCCGGTCGGTGAAGCCGGCGGCCATCGTGTGCTCGGTGCTTTCGGTGGCCGACATCTCCTCGTTCGTGAAGCAGTTCATGGAGGACCCCACCCCCTCGCTGCTCGACATCTCCTACATGGTGGTGTTCACCGAGACCCAGGAGGCCGTGGGTGAACGACCTCATCGGGCGTCATGGGCTACGTGACGAGCTTCGTACCCCCAGCGCAGAGCACGATGCTTGGAAGGCCCGTTTCAAAGAGATGTTCGGCATGGACGTGCCCCTGACCACTCCTCCGTCCACCTACGACTCGGTGATGATCTGGGCGGAGGCGGTCAAGGCGGTGGGCGATCCCACCAAGTACGCGGAGATCGCGACTACATGCGCGCCAACCCGTACACGGGGCTGCTGGGCGTGTACGACTTCAACAACCCGGAACAGACGGTGAAGGCCGGCCCGACTTCGCCATCGCCTACGCGCAGTACAGGGCGACGGTAAGCTGGCGTTCTTCGGCACCGACGCGTTCATCTTCCCGCCGTACATCGAACCGGCCTGGGAAGCCAAGTAGCACCCCGCCCGATGAGGCGGCGCGGCGGCGCGACGTGTCCCCCCGCGCTCCGGACCACACGGTGCGAAGGGATCGAGGACCCACCAGGTGCTGCTCACTCTGGAACATGTGACCCAGCGGTTCGGCGAACTGGCCGCGGTCAACGACCTCTCCTTCGACGTGGAGGAGGGGGAGGTCTTCGGCATGGCCGGACCGAACGGGGCCGGGAAGACCACGGTGTTCAATCTGATCTCGGGCTTCTTGCACGGTTCCGGTCGCATCTTTCTCGACGGTAAGCGTATCGACGGTCTGCCGCCCCACCGGGTCACCCACCTGGGCGTGGCCCGCACGTTCCAGCTCGTCCAGCCTTTCCATTCCATGACGGTGGTCGCAGAATCTCCGCATCGGTGAGTACTACGGCGGCGAGAGGCGAGCCGGCCGCTCCATCGGGTCCCCTGGCCCGACCTCCGCGAACTCATCGCCTTCGTCGGTCTGGAGGGCAAGGAGGACCGCCCCATGAGCACTCTGAAGCTCTACGACAAGAAGCTGACCGTGCTGGCCTCCGCCCTGGCCACCAGGCCCCGGCTGCTGATGCTGGACGAGGCCCTGGGTGGGCTGAGCGCCGTGGAGGCCGAGCAGAGCCTCGATCTGGTCGGGCGCTTGAACAAGGAATGGGGTCTTACCATCATCATGATCGAGCATCTCATGAGTGCGCTGACCCGCCTGTGCGATCGCATGCTGGTTCTCAACTACGGAGAGATGCTCTGCATAGGCGAGCCCCGGGCAGTGGTAGAAGACCCCGCTGTGATCGAATGCCTGGTCGGGGGTAAGCGTGCTTGAGGTAGAGAGCATCAACACCTTCTACGGCGAGTACCAGGCTATCCACGACGTGTCACTGCGTGTGGAGAGCGGCACGTTGGTGTCGATTTTTGGACCCAACGGCCACGGCAAGAGCACCCTGCTCAAGACCATCTGCGGACTCATGAAGCCGGCCAGCGGGATCATGCGCTTCGAGGGTCAAGAGATACAGGGTCTGCCTTCGCATAAGATTGGTCGAGATGGGGGTCGTGCTCATCTCCGAGGAGCGCCATCTGTTCCCCGAAATGACGGTGATGGAGAACCTGCGCTTGGGGGCTTACAACAAGAACGCTCGTGGGAAGGAAGCCGAGAATCTCGAACTGGTCTTCGGTATGTTCCCTCGACTGAAGGAGTTCGCAAAGAAGACCGCCCTTACTCTGAGCGGCGGCGAGGCTCGGATGCTGGCCATCGGGCGGGGTCTCATGTCAAACGCGGGTTTCTTGGCCATCGACGAACCCTCGTTCGGTCTGGCGCCCATCCTGCGGACGCAAGTGTTCGAACAGATCGTGGCTCTGCGGGAACGGGGGCTCAGCATACTCCTGGTGGAGCAGACCACCGGCGACATCGCGGAGCAGTCGGACTACATCTACCTCCTCGAAGACGGGCGCATCGCGTTCTCGGGCAGCAAAGACGAGGCCCTGCGCGACGACGCGGTGCGCAAGGTCTTCCTGGGGATCACCTAAGCGCGAGAGGGGATCGGAGACCTAGGTGCGAGAGTTCATAGAAGTACTCATCACCGGGTTCACCATCGGCATCGTCTACTTCCTGGTGGCGGTGGGGTTCACCCTCTGCTATGGGGTGGGCCGGGTACTCAACTACGCCTACGGCTCCTTCTTCACCTGGGGCGCGTATCTGGCCTGGGTCATCGCGGTGGGCTACGCGTCGCTCAACTACTTTCTTAGTGTTCATCGTCGTGCTGCCGATCATGTTCCTCATGGGGTTGGCGGTCGACCAGGTGATCATCCGGCCTCTGCGCAGCCGCCCGGAGTTCGAGTTCAGCGTGCTGCTCGCCACTCTGGGCCTGGCCGTGTTCCTGGATAACCTGGTGCTCGTGATCTTCGGGCCGCGCACGAAATCCCTGCCCGCCTTTCTGGAGGGGAGCGTCAAGATCGGGGGCTTCACCATCAGCTGGCAGTTGCTGGCGATGTTCGCCTTCGCTCTGGTGGTGGCCGTTGTGCTCTTCGTATTCATGGCCAAGACCCGCACCGGCATGAGCATGCGGGCTGTGGCCCAGGATCCCGTGGGGGCCCGCATCGTCGGGATCCCGCTGTACCGCGTCTTCGCTATCACGTTCGGTATCTCCACCTTGCTGTGTGGGGCGGGGGGCATCCTGCTCGCGCCGCGGTTCTTCATGACGCCGTTGGGCGGCTGGACCTTCCTGGTCAAGGCTCTCATCATCGTCATCGCCGGGGGCTTGGGCAGCATCAAAGGCACTCTCTACGCTTCCTTCATTCTGGGCATCCTTGAAGCCATCGTGGGCTGGAAGCTGGGTCTCCTCTGGGTGATGCCGTTCTGGTTCCTCGTCCTGTTCCTGATCCTTCTGGTGCGCCCGGCCGGCCTGTTCGGGGCCACGGCGAGGAAAGGATGACCGCCCATATGCCGGATATGAACGACGGAAGGACGAGCGGCCGAACGAAAGAGCCGCCACTGCCGGGCGACCGGCCCAAAGCTCTGCGGCTTAGTCGCCAGACCGGCATGGTGATGGGCATGATCGTCATCCTTGCGCTATTGCCCCTTGCCTTGGGTGACAGCAACTACACCATGCGGCTGCTGGTGGTTTCCATGATCTGGGGCGGCGTAGCCATAGCTTGGGATCTCCTACTCGGCTACGCGGGCATCTTCAATCTGGGCCAGATCGGGTTCTTTGCCATCGGCGCCTATACGTCGGCCATGTTGTCGGAGAACGCGGGCATAAACCCGTGGTGGGGCCTCTTGGCCGGCGCGGCCACCGGCGGAATCATCGCCGTACTTATCGGTCTGCCCTGTCTGCGGTTGGCCGGCATCTACATCGCCCTTCTGACCCTCGCCTTCTACGAAGTGTTGGCTCCTCTTCTGACCGTGGGCGCGGCAATCGGGACCGGAGGCAAACGAGGCATCTCACCTGTGACCCCGTACAGCATCGGCGGCTATACTTTCAGCGGGTCGAATCAGATCCCCTGGTATTACCTCGCTCTGGGGCTTTTCATCGTCTGCCTCGCGGTCGGTTTCTTCGCCATCAATTCCCGTTTCGGCACCAGCTTCGTCGCCCTGCATGATTCAGAGTCCTTCGCCCAGAGCCTGGGTATCTCCCGGTACAAGGTGTCGCTTCTCATCGTGGGGCTGTCTGGGCTCATGACGGGCCTGATGGGCGCCTTCTACGCGCACTACACGGGGGTGGTATCCCCTAGGGTCTTGGGGCTCGAAGTCTTCATCTACCTTGTCATCATGGTGCTTCTGGGGGGCATCGGGAAGTTTCCCGGCCCGGCAATCGGCGCGTTCATCATCATCTTCGTCAACGATTGGCTACGTGAATTCGACCGCTGGCGCTTACTCATCTTTGGGGCGCTGGTCGTGATCATGGTGATGCTGGCTCCTCGCGGGATGATGGGAGCCATCGACTCGGTCCAGGCGGCTGTTCGCCGCCGGCGCGAGTCCCGGCCAGTGGAACCCGGCGCGGAGGAGACCCCATGACCTCTTCCCCACCGGAAGCCACCACGATTGGAGCCGCGCCCGCTATCGCAGCAGCGACCGCGACCGGAGCCGCGTCCGTTCCCGTGGCGCCCACGGCCCCCGCCCCGATCACACCCTCGGCGGCCACCGCCCCCGGCACGGCAGCCGCGGAGGTCCACGAGCTCCTGGGGTTCCCGGTAGAGGACCCCGCGCTTTCGTTGCCCGACACTGCGCAGAAGCTTCTGGAAGCCGCTCGGCGCTTGTTGCTCGCGGGCGGGTTCGATGCGCTACGGCTGGATGCCATCGCGGCCGAGGCGGGCAAGAACAAAGCCTCCATCAAGTACTACTTCGGCAACAAAGATGGACTTATCCTGGCCATCCTCGACTCTCTGGACTATGACGATTGTCTCGCCCTGGCCGAGCACACTCGGGGGACCACCGGCGACGAGCGGCTGCAGCGGTACATCGAGGGCCAGACCCGGCTGGCGGCCGACGCGGACGGCTTTCTCGTGTTCTTCGACCTCCTGCCTTACGTAATACGCGACGAGCGGCTTCGCCAGCGAGTCGCCGCCCTGTATGAGTGGTACTACAAGATGAACGTCGAGTGGCTTGGGCTGGCGGAGCGGGTGCGACCGGAGAATCGAGAGCGATACATAGGCTTCGTCTCTCTGATGGTCGCCGTGGTGGACGGACTCGCGCTGCAGGCTGCCCTTAGACCCAAAGGCTTCGAACTGGAACGTTCCTTCGCGGCCCTTGAGTTCTTCCTCAAACGCTGCTTGAGCGACTTTCTCGACTCGTTGGACGAGCCCGAAGGGGTGCCATCCAACTGACGCGGCCTCGAGGGTGTGGACGGCCTCAATCCTGGTAGACCAACCGTCCCTCGACCTTGCTGCTCACGTTCTGGTGCGCAAGCAGCCACTCGCGTAGCACCGTCTGAGCTGAGGTAGCCGCGACTTTGCTCGGCCCGGCAGCCGTGAGCTCATCCGGCGCCAGATCCAGATACGGCTCGGCGTTCTTGGCGTGGTAACCCTGCAGGACGAGCGTGTAGGTCTGTCCATCGTCCACCGGGATGCCGTTCACCGAAAGCGATACCAGTCCGGCGCTCGCGTTTGAATAGACTGCTCGGACGGCGGAGTTGACTTGATAGCACTCCCCCTCCCCATCGCGGTTCTCGGGACGCATCCAGTGAGCAAACGCCTTCTTGAGGGCCGCGCCGCTCAACGTGTAGCGCGTGAGCGAGTCGTCGTAGGGGAAGCAGGAGACGAAATCCATGAGACTGACCGCAGGGCCCATCTCCCGCACCCGCACCGATCCGGCCCCCAGCAGCACCACGTCGCTCTGCGTTCCTTCGGCCAGAGCGTCGGCCAACAGGTTTCCGAGCGTCGTCTCCTCCTCCCGCCGCGGATGGGTGAGGGTCTCGGCAAACTTGGTGATGATCACGCTGTACTTGCGGTCGACCACCGACTTGAAGGACTCGATGAACTCGGCCATGCGCAGGTCGGGCTCGGCGATGTGCTCGTCGATGGGGATGAGCTGCCACTTCGACCCCACGATGGAGTTGGTGTCGTCGTCCACCACGATGTCGAAGCGGCCGATCTGATTGGTGCCGGTGCCCGCCTGGGTGATGAGGATGCCGTTGACCCGCTCGGGCTCGGTAAGCAGGGTGTGGCTGTGCCCGCCGATGATCATGTCCACGCCCCATTCGGGCCGGAGCATGGCGGCCAGCTCCTTGTCCGACTCGAAACCGATGTGGGTCAAGAGGATGGTGAGGTCGACGTCGTCGTTCTTGAAGGCGTCGCAGATCTTGCCCACCTCCAGGCCGGCTTCCTCGAGGGTGACGAACGTACCGATGAGCTCGTCCAGCTTGATGGAGTCCATGACCTTCTCGGTGAGGATGCCGGTGAAGAGGATGTCGAACCCGGCCTTGGAGACGATGTGATAGGGGCGCATCATGCGCTTCTCGAACGGTTTGATGTAGAGGTTGGCGTTGACGATGGGGAAGTTGGCGATCTTCTCCAGGAACAGCAGGTGCGGCAGGCCGTAGTCGACCTCATGGTTTCCCAGAGCCACCACGTCGGGGGCTAGGTAGTTCATGATCTGCATGGTGGAGGTGCCCTTGAAGTCGGAGTCGATGATCGACCCCTGCACCATGTCGCCCGAGATCACGTAGAGGACGTTCTCCTCCTCGGCGCGCACCTTGTTGATGTAACCGGAGAGCAAGGGCAGGCCGCCGATGAGGTCTCCCCCGCCTGCCTCCTGCTCGGCCAAGAAGTCCCCGTGCATGTCGTTGGAATGCAGGATGGTGAACCTGCGCGTAGCGCCCATCTGTACCTCCCATCGGACATAGGACAGGTGTGGCCGGTGAGACCTGTGTGGCTGGCGAGACCTCTGCGGCCGGTGAGACCGGTGCGGGGCATGCTCGGATGCGCCGGCCGACCCCGCCCATCCTAGCATCGTCGCAACGTCCGCCGGGCGCGTTTGCGGTATCTTCATCGGGGTAAGAATGTGGCGATCCCGCGGTGAGGCGCAGGGCCGATGCGATTCGCCCTCTAGATCCCACGAAGAGGCGCCCATGTCGAGATGGACAGACACTCTGCGCAATCTTGCGGCCATGGTAGGTGGCGGCGGGCCGCGCGAAGCGGGCCCGCCCCGCTCGCCGAACGGGGCCTCCTCGTTCCATCTCGTCTGGGAGCTGCCCGCAGCGGCGCGGTCGGCCCGGCTGGTCGAGGTATCGGCCGTGCTCGAGATCGTGGTCCCTCCCGCAAGTGCCGGCCCTCTACTTCTGGGCCCTGCAGGTGGACTTCCTCGCAGGGGACCGTTTCCGCGGGGGCGCTCATACCGGCCTGCAGTGGAACCGGCGCTACCCTGGGTACACCGCCGTGAATTGGGGCGGATATGCGTCGCAAGAGGACGGGGGCGGGATACTCTCTGGTTCGATCTCCGATCTGCCCGGCTTCCCCGACGATCCCCACACGCTTGGATACTCCTGGGAGCCAGGCCGCCCGTATCGTCTTCGGATCTTTCGCTCGCCGGACCGGCCGGGGGCGTGGCGCGCAGAGGTGACCGACGTGGCCGCGGACGAGATCTCAGTGATCCGAGACCTCTACGTGGATGCCGGCAACGAAGGTGGACACCTTGTCCGCCCCCTCGTGTGGTCGGAGGTGTTCGCCGATTGCGACGCTCCGTCGGTCACGGTGCGCTGGAGCGATCTGGAGGCGGTGGATGAGACGGGCGCTTCACTGAGGCCCGCAGCGGTGAGGGTCAACTACCAGTCCGTTTCAGCAGGCGGCTGCACCAACACCACGGCGACCATCGATGCCGCCGGGGCCGTCCTCCAGGTGACCAATACCCCGCGTACCGTCAGGCAGGGGGCTTTGCTTGACATCGGGCTCTGAGGCGCCACGCTGCATCGCGCACGCGCTTTTTCCTTTCTCTTAACTTCCTGGTAACACAAGCGGTCGAGTCCTGACCTAATCTGGATGCAGGTTCGACCATTCCAGGGAGGGAGCGGTGAGCGCAACGGTGGAGATCCTGCTTCGGCCGGTCGACGACGGAGAGCGCCACCTGATCCCCACGGGACCCACTCTCGCCGGCTATCTGCTGGCACTTGCGCCCGGCTCCCCCTGTTTGTGCTGCGGGAGCCCCCTCCAAGGGCCGCCATTAGCATGCTGGCCGCCTGATCCGCCTGCGCTTTTCTGTTCGCGGTGCAACGCAGCGATCGGCTCGGAGAGGACTCCCGCTTGGCCCAGGACCGAGCCGGAACCACTGGTCGAGGCAGCCTGACGATGAACTGGTTGCCCGCACGAAGACGTCCGCCTGGACCTAGGCCGTGCATGGGTTCCGAGATCCTCCAGCAGTTGCTGGCGGACGAGAAGTCGGCCCACATGCTGGTCACCGATGCTTCGCCCGAGGCTTCCCACGAGGAGCCCGGTGTCCGCGGACGCCTCACCCGGCGCGAATGGTTGTTGGCCCATATCATGATCTTCTTGATCGGGGCCTGGAACCTCTTCATCGTGAATCTGGCCCGAACGCCCGACAGATGGTGGTTCTGGCTGCCGGTCGCGGTGTGGGCTGGGGGTCTCATTGTCTACGCGGCGTGGACCGTTTGGACAACCAAACGCCCTCGCCCTCAGACCGCAGGCCCGCGGAGAGCGGGGCTCAGACGGTCGGCATAGTCGGGGCGCCGGGCAGGGTCACCGTGAAGGTTGAGCCCACGCCCACCGTGCTCTCCACTTCGACTCGTCCCCCGTGGCGCTCGGCCACATGCCGCACGATGCTCAAGCCGAGGCCGGTCCCGCCTGTCTCGCGCGAACGGGCCTTGTCCACCCGGTAGAAGCGCTCGAAGATGCGTTGCTGGTCCGCTTGGGGTATGCCCACTCCATCGTCGCGCACGCTGAGCGCCACTCGGTCCCGGCCGTCGGCGCCGGTCTGGAGACGCAATTCCAAGGCGATGTTCCCCCCTGGCTCGGTGTAGCGGACGGCGTTGTCGAGTAGGTTGCGGATGAGGGTGCGCAGCGCGATTTCGTCGCCGATCACTAACGCCGCCGCCGGCGCGTCGACCGTCAGCTCCTGGTGCTTCGCCGTGGCCAGCGGTCTTACCTCTGCCACCGTTTCGGTTGCCAAGGGCACCAGGTCGACTTCGACGAAAGCGGTCTCCGTCGAGATTCCCGGTTCCTCGAGCCGGGACAGAGTCAGCAGGTCGTTTACCAGGTCGGTCAGGCGTCCTATCTCCGCCGAGAGCCTGTCGACGAACTTCTCAGCCTGCTCGGGATCCTCGTGGACGGCGTGGCCGAGGGTGCCCGCCAGCAGGGAGAGTCCGGCCAGTGGGGTCTTCAGTTCGTGAGACACATTGGTGGCGAAGTCCCGCCGCATGCGTTCGGTGACGCGGCGGGCCGTCTCGTCCCTGATGACGAACAGCGTTTGGCCTCCGAAGGTTTGGGGCGCGCCGCGGGGTGGCGCGCCCGCGGCTCTCGTCTCCGTCGACTGCAAGGGGATCACTTCCACCGCTAGCGAGCGTCCTCCAGGAAGTTCGAGCACCTCGGTGATCGCCCCTCCGGCCTCCTGGGCCTTGCGCGCCAAAGACTGCGCTGGGAAAGAGCGAGCCGCTAGGACCAACGGTGTACCCTCTATCCCCTGTAGATCAGCGCCCAGGATCTTGCCTGCGGCCGGATTGCCTCGGAGCAGGCGCCCGTCGGCGTCCACGAGCAGGACCCCCTCGCTCATGGACGCCAGAACTTGACCGGAGCGCTCCATCTCCGCGCCGAGCTGCCCGGCTCGCACCTCTAGTTGGGCGGCCATATCATTCAGAGACCCGGCCAGATCTCCCAGCTCGTCCTTCGTGCGCACGCTGGTGCGGTAGTCCAACTCACCCGCGGCCACCCGCGAGGTCATGTGCTGCAGCCGCTCGATCGGTCTGGTGATGGAGCGGGTAAGGAAGTAGGCAACAGCCAGCGTCGGAAGAAGGAGGATCGCCCATACGATCAAGGGGATCAGCCACGACGCCTGCAGCATCGCGTCTATGCGCGCGGCAGGCACGGCGGCCCGCAACACGCCCTCAGACCAGGCCGCTTCGCCCGTAGGGAGCGGAACAGCAACGTAGACCTCCTCTTGTCCCAGAGTGGCGGACTGGCGGCGTTCCCGACCTTCGTTCCCGGCCAGAGCTTGAGCCACTTCCGGCCGGTCTGCATGGTTGTCCAGATTGGCGGGATCGGCTTCCGAATCGGCGAGCACGGTGCCATCGTCAGCTATGAGCGTGAAGCGCACTTCGCCGTCTACGCCGGCTTCGCGGGTGAGGTCCTGCAAGGTGGCGGTGTCGCTTCCCACCGCCAACCCGGTGTTGCCGTCCCACCCTGCCGCTGTCTCCAGCACCGCGGCGTACTGATAGGCTTGGCGGGCCATATCGTCCTGGAGGCGGTCGAGAAAGACGTCGCGAAGAATCAGGGCAGAGGCCAGAGCTACGATGCCGGCGAACACGAGGGTAGTGAGGGCGAGGACTAGGGGGAGCCTCCAGCGGATGCGCATCACTCGTCGCCGGTCATCGGGGGGCTAGCCGGTAACCCACGCCGCGCACCGTCTGCAACGATACCTCGGCTTGCACTTGCTCGAGCTTCGCCCGCAGCCGACGCACGTGGACGTCGAGGCTTCGGGAAGCGGGCAGATACTTGTGGTGCCACACGCGTTCGACGATCTCCTCTCGCGGAAAGAGATGCCCAGGTCGGGAAAGCAGTAGTTCCAGGAGGTCGTGCTCCTTCGGGTTGAGGGCGACCTCGCCGTGGCTGGTGCGGATGGCGTGCGTGTCCCTATCGAGCACGAGATCACCTGTGCCTATAGTACCTCCATCCGCTCCCAACCCGCCGACCGTGATACCCGCGGGGGTCCGCCGCAGGCGCGCCTGGATCCGGGCAAGCAACACATCGATATCGAAGGGCTTGGTGATGTAGTCGTCCGCCCCGGAATCAAAGCCCTCGAGCATCGTCTCGCGCTCGCTGCGGGCAGTAAGCATGATTATCGGGAGACTCGGTTTCCGGCGAATGATCTCCCTGCTTGCCGCCATGCCGTCCAACGCAGGGAGCATGAGGTCCATGAGGACCAGGTCGACGTCGTGTGAAAGCGCGGTCTGCAGACCGGCCCGGCCGTTGTATTCCTGCAGGACCTCGTAGCCCGCACGACGCAGGTTGTAAGCGACAAGATCGGATATGGTGGCATCGTCCTCCACGAGGAGGATTCTCTTCTTGTCAGACTCCGGCATGCCGACTCCAGGATCCAGAATGTGTCCGCTCTATGCTAACGCCTTCCCATCCCGGTTTGCCCCGGGTGAACGCACAATTAACGTACCGGTAACACGCAGTTAACATCAGGCATCATACCCGCTGTTAGCCTGTGGGCGAGATTCGCGATCTCCTTTGGAGCGAACTAGAAGAGAAACGAGCATTGGGAAATGAGAAAGGCGAGGGAGACAGGGATGATTCTAAGAAGCAGGCGTGCACGCTGGGTCGCCGTCCTGGCGGTTGCGCTCGTCGCGGTGGGGGCCGTCAGTTTCGTGGCCGTCGGCTGCGGCGACGAAGAGACCACGACCACAATGGCGCCCGAAACCACGACCACAATGGCGTCCGAGACCACTGTGCCTGCCCTGAGCGGCAGCCTGAATGGCGCGGGCGCTACTTTCCCCAAGCCGCTTTACATTGAGTGGATCGGGGAGTTCCAGATAGTCAACCCGGATGTCAAGATCGACTATCAAGGCATCGGCTCCGGTGGCGGCATCGAGCAGTTCACGCAGCTTACGGTCGATTTCGGAGCCTCCGACGCTCCTATGAAAGACGAGGAAGTCGCTGCGGCCGAGACTGCCGGCGGCGCCAAAGTCCTGCACATCCCCACCGTCTTTGGTGCGGTAGTGTGTGCTTACAATCTGGAGGGCGTCCAGGAGCTGAATCTGGACAGTGACACCGTGGCTGCGATCTTCCTGGGCAACGTCACTAAGTGGAACGACCCCATGATCGCTGCGCTCAACTCGGGGGTCACCCTTCCCGATTTGGAAATCGCGACGGTTCATCGCTCGGATTCGTCCGGCACCACCAGCATCTTCACCGGCTATCTAAACGACGTTAGCGCCGAATGGGCTGAGAAAGTCGGCAAAGGCAAGGAAGTCCAATGGCCGGTAGGCGTCGGTGGCCAAGGCAACGACGGTGTGGCCGCGGTCATCCAGCAGACCGCCGGAGGTATGGGCTACGTCGAACTCTCCTACGCCATCGAGTCCGGCCTGCTCATGGCCAATCTGAAGAACGCGGCCGGCAGCTTCGTGACCCCGAGTCTGGAATCCACGTCTGCGGCAGCTGCCGGAGCCGAGTTCCCCGAGGACCTGCGCTTCTCGGTCGCCAACAGTGACAATCCCGAGGCGTACCCCATAGTCGGTGCGACCTGGATCCTCGCTTACGATAAGATGAAAGATGCAGCGAAAGCCGAGATCCTCAAGGCTTGGCTCACGTGGTCTCTCAATGAGGGTACCGCTCTCGCTGCGGAACTAGGGTACGCTCCTCTTCCCGAGGACCTGAAGGCAATGGCTCTCGACAAGGTTAATGCGATCGGCACTTTCTGATCCTCCCGCCGGGACTCTGTCCGCGCGTCTCCGGCAGCGCAAGGGAGTCGGCCGTCGAGCCGACTCCCTGTTTGCGTTTGTTGCCGCCGGATGTGGTGTGCTCGTACTTCTGGCGCTGGCCTACATGGTCTTCTCGACCACCAGGACGGCCCTCCCCGTCTTCCGTTTGGAGGGCATCTCTTTCGTCACCGATAGCGACTGGAATCCCAATGTCGGCACGTATGGCATATTGGCATTCGTATACGGCACGGTGGTTACCTCCGTCATCGCGCTGGTCATCGCGGTGCCGCTAAGCCTGGGGATCGCCCTCTTCTTGACCGAGTACTGTCCGAGGCGGCTGAAGGGCCCCATCGTGTACGCGGTGGACCTGCTCGCAGCGGTCCCCAGCGTCATCTTCGGGTTGTGGGGGGTCTTCGTGCTCCTGCCGCTGTTCTTGCAGCCGGTAGCAGAGTTCTTCAGCAAGTATCTGGGCTTCATACCGATCTTTGCCGGCCCTGCCTCGGGTCTATCCTACTTTGGCGCCGGAGTCATACTGGGTATCATGATCACGCCCATCATCAGCGCCTTGAGCCGGGAAGTCCTGAGTACTGTCCCGCAGGCAGACCGCGACGCCGCGTATGCGCTTGGCGCCACGAAATGGGAGATGATCCGGCAGTCGGTTCTCCCCCGCAGTTGGGGGGGCATCACCGGCGCGACGATGCTGGGTCTTGGCCGGGCGCTGGGTGAGACCATCGCGGTGGCGCTCTTGGTCGGCTCGGTGCCCAGAATAGACCTGTCCGTCGTCAGACCGGGCCATACGATGGCCGCTGTGATCGCGAACACCTTCGCCGAGGCAAGCGCAATGGATATCCCGGCCCTAGTAGGCATCGGGGTGGTCCTCTTCGCGATCACGATTGTCATCAACATGGTCGCCCGCGCGATCGTCTACCGCTTCGTTCAAACATGAGCGCGGACCCAAGAATCAGCCCCAACACGACTGCAACTGTCGCGTTAGATAGCCTCAGCGACCGCTGGTCCGGCGACCGGGTCGGACCGGGAGTCTCTCTTAAGGACTGCCGCCTGGCCCGCAGACGGACCTTACGGAATCGAAGGAACACAGGTTTGATCATCTTGGCGGTGGTCCTGACCCTGATCCCGGTGGTCATGATCCTGGTTCAGATCACGCAGAAGGGCCTGGCCACGATGAGCTGGGAGTTCCTTACCAGCCCCGAGCCCCTTAGCGTGCGGAAGGAAGGGGGCGGCTTCCTCAATGGCTTCGTGGGGACTGCCATCATGGTAGGTATCGCGACGGTCATCTCGATCCCCCTCGGCATCCTGGCGGCGGTCTACTTGGTGGAGTACGGCAAGAAGAATTGGTTGGCGAAGCTCATCCGTTTCTTCTCCGATGTGATGACCGGCGTGCCCTCTATCTTCGTCGGTCTATTCATCTATACAGCGCTGGTGCTCGAATACGGATTTGGCGGTCTAGTGGGCGCCTTGGGTCTGGCTCTCATCATGATGCCGATCGTCGTGCGATCCACCGAGGAGATGCTGAAACTGGTGCCTCAGGATCTGAAGGACGCGAGCTATGCGTTAGGCGCGGCGAAATGGCAGACGGTAACCCGCGTAATTCTGCCTGCCGCGGCGCCCGGCATCGCGACCGGCTCTATGCTGGCGGTGGCCCGCGCCGCGGGCGAGACGGCGCCCCTCATCCTTACGGCTCTAGGCTCCCTCTATCTGACCGCGCAACTCTGGGGAGTGAACATGCAGTCCCTCACTCTCGCGATCTGGAGCGGGGCGCGGCAACCCTTTGCGGCAGGCCAAGGGCGGGCCTGGGCCGGTGCCCTCCAGCTGCTCGTCATTGTGCTCGTTTTTACTGTCCTGGCCCGAATAGTAGCCTCAAGGAGTAGAATCTCTTGATGAACGCCGATACCCAAGCCGGTGCGAACCCTACCCTGGTGCTGGAGAACCCGATGTCCGAAGACGTGACAGCGGAAGCCGCTTATCCGTCGGTCGTGGTCGTGGCTCCACCTGTTCCCGAGGTCAGAGCGATGCCGGGCCAACAGGCGAAGGATCCGACCGAGCAGCCTGTCTTTTCCGTGCGCGATCTGGACTTCTACTACGGCAAGAACATAGCCCTGAAGGGCATCAATATGGATATCCGGCCTCGCCGGATAACCGCGATCATCGGACCGTCCGGTTGCGGCAAGAGCACGTTGATCCGTTGCTTCAACCGGATGAACGAGCTCATACCTGGTGCCAGGGTATCGGGCGAGATCCTCTATCACGGAGAGAACATCTACGCCCCGGAAGTGGATCCCGTGGTTGTGCGGCGGCACATCGGCATGGTATTTCAACGACCCAACCCCTTTCCGAAGACGGTTTACGACAACATCGCGTTCGGGGCGAGGATCAACGGCTACAAAGGAGACATGGACGAACTGGTCGAGCGTTCTCTGCGGCGCGCGGCCTTGTGGGACGAGGTGAAGACCGAATTGAAGAAGAGCGCCCTCGAGTTGTCCGGCGGTCAGCAGCAGCGGCTGTGCATAGCTCGGGCGATTGCGGTGGAGCCCGACGTCATTCTTATGGACGAGCCTGCTTCGGCCCTGGACCCCATATCGACCGTCCGCATCGAAGACCTCATGGCGGAACTAAAGCAGGACTACTCCATCATTATCGTGACCCATAACATGCAGCAGGCGGCGCGGGTGTCAGATGAGACAGCGTTTCTCTACACTGAAGTGGATGAGAAGACGTCTGCCCGCTGGGGGACTCTTGTGGAGATGGACGAGACCAGTCAGATTTTTACCAAACCGCGGGACAGGCGTACCGAGGACTACGTATCCGGTCGCTTCGGATAGGACGTCAGAAAAGGCGGAGTGTGACCGATGCGAGATGCCTACCTAAGAGAACTCGAGAGCCTCGACCAAGAAGTCGTGCGCATGGGCGCACTCGTGGAGCAGAGCGTCCAGATGGTGACCACTGCGCTCATGGAGGCGGACAGGGACCTAGCGCAGAAGGTACGCGACGGCGACCAGCAGGTCGACGAAACGGTCCTGGATATCGAGAAGCGCTGTCTGGTCATTTTGGCTCAGCAGGCGCCAGTCGCAGGCGATTTGCGCCTGGTCGTCGCCATCCTGAGGATAGTTGGCGATCTCGAGCGGGCGGGTGACCTTGCCTATAACATCGCCAAACTGGTTCAGCTTGACGACTTCCGCGAGCAGTCCGTGAAACCCGTCCGCGGCCTGGTCGCCGAACTGGGGCGGGCATCAGCTTCTCTGCTGGGCAAGGCTATCGACGCCTGGGCCACGAAGGATGAGAGCCTCGCGGCCGATCTGGCTCTCCAAGACAACAAGCTGGATGAACTCCATGCGGAACTCATTAGAAGACTCATCGACCTTGACGGCGAGGAGAACATCGGCCCAGCTCTCCGCCTGGCCATGGTCGGCCGCTACCTGGAGCGCATCGGCGATCACGCCGTCAATCTTGGTGACCGAGTTCGCTACTTCATCACCGGCGATGCGGAGTTCCTTACCTAGGAGCTCATCCTCTGCTCCCCCTATGTCCGAGCGATTCCCGCAGCATGGGAGGGAAGTAGACTTCGGATGCGGCGAAGAAGCACACCATCGGAGATCTGCTTAGCACTTTTGTCGCGGTTCTGGTGCTCAGCGTTAACGCCCGGTCCTCTCCTCTTCGGTACGGTAGGGGTGTCACTGGTCTGATAGGAAAGGACCATGAAGCCTTCACGGGCAGCGGATGCGAGGGAGGGGCCAGGAGAGCCCGTAACGTTCGCCCTGCTGCCATCGGGGTCGTCGGTCGAGGCTGCCGGCTCCACAACTCTGGGGCCTGCCCACATGCACATCTTCGAGGTGATAGCGGCCCAGGACCAGCCTCTCACCGTGCGACAGATCGCCTGGCTCACGAAGCTGCCGGCGGAAGATCTGCGGACGGTCGTCGAGAATCTCTGTGAGCTGCGTCTGCTCAGGCGACTGAACACCGTTATCGAGAGCTATATTGCTGTGCTCTGAGCCTTGGTCTGAGGGGAAGCGGACCACCGAAGCGTGGCTCTGAGGAGTTCGACCTCTCCCTGGTCAAAGCTCTCCAGCTCGCCCTCTGCCAGAGTCTAAGACCGTCGAGACTAAGGCTGTTTGTTATACAGCGGCGCCGGATGATGCCAGCCCGGCGGACCGTTGTCAAACACACCCGCGAGGTCACCGCTCGGTACCGGCGAGAACGCGGGGTGCCTGCGGACCCCCGGCGTCTCGGTCAGACCGCTGCCCAGTCGCATGTCTTCGAGGTACTCCGCCAACTCCTCGGCGGGCATCGGCCCGCCGACGTAGTAGCCTTGCGCCTTGTCACAGCCCAGGGTCTCCAGAAGCCGCAACTGCTCGCTGTATTCCACTCCTTCGCCGGTGACCTTCAGGCCCAACGTGTGGGCCAGGGCGATTATCGAGCGCACGATCTCGAAGTCGGTCTTGCGGTTGGCGATGTTGGAGATGAACGAGTGGTCTACCTTGAGCTCCTGGACAGGGAACGCGGTCAGGTGTTGCAGTGAAGACGAGCCGGTGCCGAAATCGTCGAGACACATCTTGATGCCCATTCCCCCCAGCTCCCGCATCACTTGCCTAGACTTCTGTGGGTCCCGGATGAAAGCGGTCTCGGTGAGCTCGATGATGAGGCTGTCGGGCGCCACCCGCCATTGATCGAGGCATTCATGGAGGCTGCCTATGAAGTCGCTCTCGGTGAGCTGGCGTGCGGAAAGGTTGAAGCTCACCGGCATCCCTGCGAGGGGATCGCCGGGGACGCGCCAGCGGCTCAGTTGGCTGCATAACTCGTCGAGCACCAGGGCGCCCAGAGGGATGATCAGACCGCTGTTCTCGGCGACGGTCATGAACTCATCGGGGAAGACCAGGCCTCGTTCTGGGTGGCGCCAGCGTACCAGGGCCTCCAGCGACGAGACCGCCCCGGTCTTGAGGTCGACGATGGGCTGATACATCAACGAGAAGTCCCTGCACTCGATGGCTGCGCGAAGGTCGTTCTCATCTTTCATGGTGCGGAGCACCGATTTGTGCATCTGTTCGTCGAAGATGCGATAGCGGTCTCTGCCCGCTTCCTTGGCCTGGTACATGGCAGTATCGGCGGCGCGCAATAGATCGTCGGGATCCTGGTAGGAGTCGTCCCAGATAACTACGCCGATGCTCGCCGTGGTGCACATCTCCTGTTTGCGGAAGTGCACCGGTACGCGGAGTTCCTCCTTTATCCGTTCCAGGATCGGAAGTACGTCACGGTAGCTGGTGATCTCGTGCAGCAGGATCATGAACTCGTCGCCCCCCATCCGGGCCACGGAATCCGCCTCCCGCACGCAGGTCTTGAGCTTCGCGGCGACGCCTTCGAGCAACACGTCTCCGGCCAAGTGTCCGATGCTGTCGTTGATGAACTTGAAGCGGTCGAGATCGAGCACGATCACGGCGAAGAGCGCGTCTGCCTGCCTCCGCGCCCGCTGTATGGCGTTCTCGAGCCTGGCCATGAAGAGGAGGCGGTTGGGAAGCCCGGTGAGGTTGTCGGTGAGGGCCTGGTCGCGCAGGCTCTTCTCCAGCAGGGCGCGTTCGGTCACATCATGCACCACTAGGAGTCTTCCCAGTGCGCGGTCCCGTTTGTTGAGGTGAGTGATGGTGACCTCGTATTCGCGCTGGTCGCCATTTGGTCCCCAGGTGATCTGAGCCTGCTCCGTCCCGGCGGCATAGGGTGCGGCCAGTTGAGGCCAGGCGTCCCAGGTCTCCGCGAGCGGGTGTGCCACTATGTGCGCGGCCGGCTTGTCGATGAGGCGGCGGGCGGCCTCGTTGAGGTCCACCACTCTATCGGTCTCGTCGAGGACCAGAAGGCCGTCCTTCATGTTGTCTACCAGCGCTCGCCGGGCCACGGGGACCAAGGTGAAGAGATGGAAGCGGAACAACCCCCAGGCTACGATAATCCCCGCCACCCCGAAGACGGCGGGGGTGAAGTCGTGTCGGGGCAGCGCGTCGGGCGCCAGCACGTAGACCATGTTCCAGCCGAGAGTGACCAGGAGGCCGAGAAGAAGCACCAAAGGCCGGCCGCGTTGGGATCGTGGTGCGGATAGGAGCGCCTTCAGCAGGAGGAACGCTGCCAGGAGCGCCGCGAGATAGCTGTAGGCCGAATGCACCCAGAACCAGGTGCCGAAGGTGCGGCCTACCACTGCATAGGAGCCGCTGGTATCCAGCCACGCCTCAGCCCGCATCAGGTGGTGGAAGCCGTTCGTCCACACGAGATACAGCGAGACGAGCGGAATGACGCTCAGCAGAAGAAGGTTGCGACGCGTGAGCCAGGACCGCCGTCCTGTGTAGTCGAGCGCCATCACCAGCAAGGCTACCGGGATGGACACGATGGCGACGTACTCGAGATCGGCCCAGAAGAGTTTCGCCTGCAGGCCTACCGCGGCCAACTCCAGGGCGCCGGTCAGCGACCAGAAGGCCGCCAATCCGGCGATGACGGCGAACGGCAGCGCTCCCGCCAGGGAGCGATTGCGCCAGGCGTGCCACGCCAGCCCCAACGCGAGCGGGACGACGGCGGCAAGCAGCAGCAGGCTAGGTGTGAATTCGAATCGCACGCTGATTCCTCACCCGTTTTGTCGGCATAACGGGGTCGGAACTGAAGCGAGCGACGGGGCTACGAAAGGATGTCTTTGCGCCGGAAAACGTACCAGGCGATGCCCGTCATTCCCACGATCCAGACCACGAAGTTGATGAGCGCGTCGCGTATCGGATCCCAATCGACGGGATCTCGGAAGAAGTTCACCCACGCCGCGAAATGACTGGTGAAGAGGTATGGCTGCAGGAAATCGAACACGCTCAGGCTTCCAAGGACCAGCATGATGATGACCAGCACCAGTGCGGCGCCCACGGCCGTGAGGCTGGAGTTGGTAAGGGTCGAGAAGGCGACGGCCAGCGAGACCACCGTGGCCATGCCCACCAAGACGAACGCGTAGGCCAGGAAGATGAGCCAGATGCTCTCCCCCACGCTCACGGTCTGCCCGGTGAGAAGGGTCAGAGGCTTCAGGCCGTAGATGGCTCCCCCGGCGATGAGCGAGCCTATCGCCAGGATCACGAGGCCTATTGCGATGTAGAGATTGGCGACGAACCACTTGGCGAGAAGCAGGACCCCACGGTGCACGGGCTGCATCAGCACCGTCCGCAGCGTGCCGGTTCTCCGCCTCACCGGCGATGGTCTGGCTCCCCGCCATGGAGGCCAACAGGGGCAGGAGGAAGGTCACCAGGGCGAAGAGCGACGCCACGGCCACCAGCAGCCCGTTATTGGCGATCAGGTCGAAGAACTCCGGTCCCCCCTGCTCCGCGGGCGGCGGGCCCTCGCCGGAGAGGCGCAAGGCCACCGTGATCAGGAACGGTATCAAGAAGAGACCGGCCCACCCGAAGTAGGTACGCCGCAGAAAGAGGATCTTGGAGAACTCACGGCGGATGTGACTCATCGGCGCTCCTCTTCCTCTTCGCGCGCGGTGAGCTCGAGGAACATGTCCTCGAGTCCCTGCTCGATCGCGGGGACCACGGCCAGTATGTCGACCTGGTCGGCCACCAGTCTACGCACCATCTCGGGCACCAGTTCCTCGCCGGCCTCCACTACCAGGTACTCCTCGTCCTCCTTGACGCCGGTGGGCCCCAGGAGCCCCCGCAGGACCTCGAGGGCCTTGCCCTGATCGCGGGTGAGCACCTTGACGGCGTTGCTCGTGGGATGCAGTTGCGAGACCGGCCCCTGGGCGACCAGCCTTCCCTTGCGTACGATGGCGGCCCGGTTGCACACCAGCTCCACCTCGTGGAGCAAGTGCGACGAGAGGAACACCGTGGTCCCCTGCCGACCCAGCTCCCTGATCAGCTCGCGCACGTCCTTCATGCCTTGAGGGTCCAAACCGCTGGTGGGCTCGTCGAGGATGATCAGTTCGGGGCCGTGGATCAGAGCCAAGGCGATCCCCAGGCGTTGACGCATGCCGTGGGAGTAGCCGCCGACCTTGGACCCACCCCGCTCGGAAAGGCCGACCATCTCGAGCACCTCAGTGATCCGTTCCTCGGTCACGAAACCGTTCATACGGCCCAGCATGCGTAAGTTCCGCCGGGCCGTCATGTTGCCGTAGAACACTGGGTCGTCTACGAAGCCCCCCATGTGACGGAGAGCCTGCTGACGCTGTTCGGGGACCCGGTGGTCGACCACCTGGGCGTGGCCGCTCGTGGGGTAGATGAGGCCGAATATCAGGCGGATGGTAGTGGTCTTACCGGCCCCGTTAGGCCCAAGGAAGCCGAACACGTCTCCTCGGCACACGGAGAGGTCGAGATTGTCAACGGCCCTCAGCCGCTTGAAGTCCTTGGTAAGGCCGTGCGTGGAAAGCACGACCGTCTCGTCGCTGCACCTGTCGTGCAACGGCCCCGCCGGGCCCGCGGTCGGGCCCACGGCCGGGCTCGAGCCCGGCGGGGCGGCCGAGCTCGCGGGTTCCTGCACCGTCGTGGCTTCGGTGTCAGCGGACACTAGCGGCAAAGGCGGTCAGGTCGGCGGACGAGACACTGCCGACAACGATAGCGGTGATGGCGTCCTTCGGCCCGGCGCTTCCAGCGGAGCTCTGTTCGATATCTTGCTGCCAGCCCATCAACGACAGAAGCGGGGTGGCGAATCGGAAGGCCACGGCATCGTTAACAGTGGTCTTCTGAATGAAGGGCAGCTCGCCCAACATCGACTGGAGGGCCTCCGGCGGGACCGAGGCGGTCTTCGCCTGCACCATCACCACGGTCCCAAAACCTTGTCCGTAGACCTGGACCACAACCGGGCCTTCGAGCACGCTGCCCAGCGCACCGGCGGCGTCACCAGCGGCTCCACCAGCGGCGCCACCAGCGGCGTCGAGCGCCTCCTGGGGCAGATCGAACACGTACGCGCCCTGGAATGCGTAGTCGGGCTCGGTCGTCTGGGCGGCGAGCACGTCGAAGCCGGCCTTGGCGGAGGCTTCCTCGATCGTCAGAGCCTCGAGGCCCGCGTGGGCAGTCTCCGCGCCTCCCATGACGCCCGCACCGGCGTCCGCCCAATCGGAGGGCCATTGCAGCTGCTTCTGCTCGGTCTTGGCTCCAGCGGGAGCCGGCACCACGAAGACGCTATCGTCGATCGGGTCGTAGGAGATGCTGGAAAACCCTGCCAGGAAGGCCGGCTCGGAACTGCCCTTGGCGAAGACCGCCAGCTCCAGGGGCAGATAGGTCTGTCCGTCCACGGCTACTCGTAGTGAGCCGAACAGGGTGTTCTGAGCGGTGGGAGTGAGGGTGAGGACGTAGCAGTCACGACCCGCCACCTGCTCCTGGCCGGTCACGGCGAGCGTGGCGACCGGAGCCAGCTTCTCGATCATCTGGGGAATGACCGTCTGGGGATCGAAGGGCGTACGGTCGCCCCAGGTACCTTCGTCGGTTGCTTCTTTCATGGGCGGTGCCGGCAGCGAGTATACGGTGAGCGTGTTCGCGGTCGAATCGTACAGGGTCGCCTTCTCGCCATCGAAGTAGAGGACGGTGTCATTGAACGCTCCCTGGGCCTCTATGCGGGCCTTCCCGTCCTGGATCCAGAACCGGCCACCGCCGCTCTGCAAGAGAGCAGCCGGGCCGCTGCCACCACCTAGGTTGAGTTCGGCCGGGAAAGCCCCCAGGAGTTGGTTGGTCACCGAGATGTCCCCGCTCACGGCCGTGGGGGTCGAACCGCGGTCCACCATCCTTGTAAGCAACTCGGCCGGGGTGATAGGGGCGAGAGCGGAATCGCCCTGGGCATAGGCCTTGACCAGGCCGAACGATAGTGCGGAAGCCACGATCACCGCCGCCAGGGCGATCACGAGTACTCTCTGATATCTGCGCATGTTCATTCCTTCCGAGACCATTTCCGAGGCTGTGTTCCAGGACACGCGATTGACAGTCTGTCGAAGTCAAGTGCGTCGACCCAACCTGAGGCGCGTCGACTACCTGTGACGTCCTCCGCCTCTTCGAGGTTGCCTCCTGGGCACTTTACCACGACTACAGGAGCCGCAAACCCTGCCCGCCGGACCTGCGCACACGTTCAGGATTCATTCAGGAAACTAATGCGAATATACTGCCATGGAGTCACACAGCATTGCTCAACCCCCCTCCTGAGCTGTGGCCCCAACCCTGTCCGGTGGATGTTGGACCCGACCGGGGCGAAACACCACCACGCCCACACGGCGGAGACGGCGTTTGTGGCGCCCGGAACATCCGGGCGCCACGCCCGCCGTGTGACTCTCGACAAATCCCCGCTTCGTTCCCCCTCTCGTACTGATTCTGCCGCTCCCTGATCGTGCTCGCGATAGCGCTGCGGGCTGACGCTTGTCCGGAGCCGCGTGGCGGGTGATACTACTGGCACCATGATGGAGTTGCGCATCTTCGTTCTCGAGGACGACCCTCAGATGCGCTCGTTGCTGGTCCGCGGTCTGCGCGAGGAGGGCTACGAGGTGCAGGGCTACACCACGGGCTCTGAGCTGTTGCGCAAGGTGGCCGACGTGGTCCCCGACCTCTTCGTGATCGACATCGGGTTGCCGGATACCGATGGGCGCGACGTGTGCCAGGCCATCAGAGCCCAGGGCGTGTCGGCCCCGGTCCTGTTCTTGACGGCCCGCGCCTCGTTGCCGGACCGTCTTTCGGGCTTTCGGGTGGGGGGAGACGACTATCTCACCAAGCCGTTCGCCTTCGCGGAGCTGCTGGCCCGTTTGGAGGCCCTCACCCGCCGGAGCGGCGCGGAACGCGTCATCGAGACCGGCGGTCTGATCCTCGATCCGGCCAAGCACGCGGTCACGTGCGGGGATGAGACCGTGCCTCTTACTCCCACCGAGTTCCGCTTGCTGGCCAAGTTGGCCGCCGCTCCAGGGGAAGCGATACGGAGAAAGGCTTTGATAGAGACCGCCTGGCCCCACGGGGCCATCGTCTACGACAACACGCTGGATGCATACATGGCGCGCCTGCGGCGCAAGGTGTGCTCGCTACCGGGGGCGCCGCAGATCGTGACCGTGCGCGGCGTGGGCTACTCCCTCCAATGAGGTCGGCGCGCGCCACCCCGCTGCCGCGGACGGCCTCGCTACCGGGGGTCGCCGGGGCGCGGGAGGCCAGCTGGCCGCTGGGCTCCGGTAGGGCGTCGGGCACTGGGGCGTCGGGCACTGGGGCGCCGGGCACTAACGAGCCGCCGCGGGTCGACCGCTCTGGTTGGAGCCTATCATGAGGCGCCTGTTCTCCCGCATGGGCGTCCGTGACCGCCTCCTGCTGGCGGTCCTCGGCACCGTCGCCGTAGCCCTTGTGACCATGACCGTGGCCTTCAACCTGGTGTTGGATGCCAGCCTGAGCTCCGATGCCGACGAGCGTCTCCAGGCGATGGCCCTCGACGAGAGCCGCACCATCACCTTCTCGAACGGTCAGGTGAGCCTGGCCCGGCCCAGTGGCGACATCAAACAACTGGGCTCGCAGATCTGGGTCTTCGTGAGAGGCATCACTTTCTCCGCGCCCACCGTCGATCCCGCCATCGAGGCGGCGGCCAGGGCACTCGACGGTCAACCGGCCCAGTTCGCCGACGTACCGGAGTACGAAGTGCGATTGTACGGCATCCCCCTCGAGTACGAAGGTGAGCGCATCGGCACCATCGTGGCAGGGTTGTCCACGGCTTCCTATACCCGCACTCAAAGGACGACTCTGGTAGGCACGGTGGCGTTCACCGCGGTCCTGTTGGTCATCGTGGGATTCGCCGGCCGCTGGGTGCTCAACGCCGCCTTCCGTCCGGTGATGAAGATGACGGCCGAAGCCGAAGCCTGGAGCACGGAGGATCTCGACCGCCGTTTCGAAATGGGGGAGCCCCACGACGAGGTGACCCAGTTGGCGCACACGCTGGACGGAATGCTCGACCGCTTGGCCGCCAGCCTTCGCCGGGAGCAGCGGTTCTCGGCCGAAGTGTCGCACCAGTTGCGGACTCCCGTGGCCAAGATCAAGACCGAGGCCGAACTGGCCCTGCGCCGGGAGCGCGATCCCGACTACTACCAGGAGGCGCTCGGCTCGGTCCTTCACAGCGCCGATCAGATGGCCCGTACGGTGGAGGCCTTGCTGGCCGCGGCTCAAGAAGAAGGCAGCCTGGCCCGGGGTCGTGCCGACGTCTGGCAGATCCTGGCGGACGTGGTGAGCTCCATCGGGGTGTTGGCCGACGAGCACGAGGTGGAAGTGAGGGTCCAACCCCCGCCCCGCAATCTGCGCGTGGGAGTGGAGCGCGACATCGCCGTGCAGATCCTCAGGCCGGTCGTGGAGAACGCCTGCCGCTTCGCGCGGGCGGAGGTGCTTCTGGGAGCCGCCCGCAACGGCAAAGAGGTGTATTTTCTGGTGGAGGACGACGGCCCGGGAGTCACCGAAGAGGAGAAGGAGCGCATCTTCGAGCCCGGGGTGCGGGGCAGCGCGTCCGAGAAGAAGACTGATGGATCCCGAGGCACCGGGTTGGGCCTGCCTCTGGCCAGGCGTCTGGCCCGGGCCGCGTCCGGCGACGTGGACGTCAGGCCGGGGGAGGCCGGGGCCCGTTTCGTCGTGCGGCTGCCGAGCGGGTAGGGGCCGCGCCGCGGGGTGCCGGGGCCGCGCGGCTACTCGCCACAGGCGGCGTAAACGGTCGCCGGCATCCTCGCGACGTGCACGCCGGCCGCGCGCAGACGTGCGCGGGGCGTGACACCGGCGCGGCTGCGGCCGCGCAGCAGCGCTATCGGTACCAGAGGATGTGGTTGGCCTCCAGGGGCACGGCGACACCCGCGTGCCATGGCACCACCCGGGGCGTGTAGTCGCTCGCGGGCCGGTTGGCCGGTATGAGCGTTCGTAGCGTCCAGGATCCGCGAGAACGGGGCCCCTTCTTGAGCGCGCTCACGTCGGTGATGAGGACATGCCGCTCCGGGACGTCTCCCTCCACCGGCTCGGCGTAGAGCTCGACCGAGACCGCGCCCGGCGGGATGTTCCCCAGGGCGACCTCGACCCTGAATGAGTGCGTCTGGCCCTTCGGCCCGGCGACGGTCTCCACGGAGTAATCCAGGAAGGCGATCTCACTCCAGTGTCTGTCGAGGAGCGTGCGCCAGGCCTCGATGTCGACGGCGACCGTGTTCACAGCGAGACCCTGCACGGCCGGCGCGGGCGCTTCCACGGTCGCCTTGTGCGACGCGGTCTCACTGGGCTCCGCGGCCGCGAGGCCAGATGCGGTCTCACTCGGCTCGGCGGCCGCTTGGCCCGATGCGGTCTCGCCCGGCAAGGCGGCCGCGAGGCCGGCCGGCAGGGAGCGGGCGCCGGTGCGCTCCCGATAGGCCGCTGCCCCGGGCAGGTAGTATCGCTCCAGGTAGTCCTTCATCATCCGGTTGGTGGAGTACTCGGGCGCCAGGCGGGCCATGCTCTCCCGCACCCGGGCGATCCAGCGCCGGGGGATCCCCTGCTCGTCACGATCGTAGAACTCGGGGATGATCTCGTTCTCCAGCAGATCGTAGAGACGCTCGGCCTCGATCGCATCCCAGGCTGGGTCGGAGTCATGCTCCAGGCCATCTCCCAGAGCCCAACCCACATCGGGGGCATAGGCTTCAGCCCACCAGCCGTCCAACTCGGAGAGGTTCAGACCACCGTTTGCAAGGACCTTCATGCCGCTGGTGCCGCTTGCTTCCCAGGGGCGGCGGGGCGTGTTGATCCACACGTCGGCCCCGTGAACCAGGTGCTCGGCGATGCCCATGTCGTAGTCGACCAGGAAGATGACATGCGGACGTACGTTGCAGCGGCGGATGAACTCGGTCCACTGCCTGATCATCGCCTTACCCGCGGTGTCGGCCGGATGGGCCTTGCCGGAAAGCACCAGCTGCACTTTGCTCTCTGGGGCACAAAGCATGCGCTCCAGCCGGTCGGGATCGTGCAGCAGCAGGTTCACCCGCTTGTAGCTGGTGAAGCGCCGGGCGAAGCCCAGGGTGAGCACGGCCGGGTCGCACAAGCAGGTGATATCGGAGGTCAGGGTCTCGAGACTGCCTGCGACCGGGCCCTGTCGTTCGACGTGCTCGCGCGCTACGGTGATGAGCTTCCGACGGTTGGCGTCACGGAACTCCCACAGTTCCTCGTCGCTGGCCTGCCGGATCAGGTCCCCCAGACCCTCCAGTCCGGAGAGCCAACGGCCCTTCTCGCAGATCCTGGTCCAGAGGGTGTCGGCTTCCTTCGAATCCCAGGAAGGGACGTGGATGCCGTTCGTGACATGGCCCACCGGGACCTCGCGGCGCGGCCAACGGGGGAATAGCGACTGGAACAGGCCGCGACTCACCTCGCCGTGGAGGCGGCTGACCCCATTGACGGCTCCACTGCCCCGGATGGCCAGATAGGCCATGTTGAAGGGCTCGGCGCCGTGGCCGTCCGGCGCGCCCTGGACCGAGGCGCCGTCGCCCGAGAGGCCGCTGATCGAGGAGCCGCCACCCGAGGTCTGGGCGTTCGGCGAGCACTCAACTGAGGCGGCGCCACCCGGGGCACCGGGGCGGTACACCGGGCCGCAGATCACCGGGGCCGGGCATCGACCCAATGCCAGCAGCTCATCGATTGTGATACCAAGTTCGCTCGCATACTCTGAAAGGTACTCGGACACCAACCCGGGCGGGAAACGATCGAAGCCGGCTTCCACCGGCGTATGGGTGGTAAAAAGGTTCCCGGCTCTCGTGGCGGTGAGGGCCACCTCGAAGCTGACTCCCTGGTCCTCCATGTAACAGCGCGCCCGCTCCAGGACGGCAAGGGCGGCGTGGCCCTCGTTGAGGTGGCACACTTCCGGCTCAATCCCCAGCTCGCGCAGCAGGCGCCAGCCGCCGATGCCCAGGATCATCTCCTGCTGCAGGCGCATCTCGGGACCGCCGCCGTAGAGCTCGCTCGTGATGCCCCGGTCGGCCGGGCTGTTCATCAGATCGTTGGCGTCGAGCAGGTAGAGCTCGACCCGGCCGGCAAGGACTTTCCACACGCGCAGGTGCACCGGTCGCCGGGGAAACTGGAGGTCGACGCTCACCCACTCGCCGTCGTCATCGCGCAGCGGCATGATGGGGAGCTGTCCGGGATCGTTGTAAGGGAAGATCTCGATCTGGTCGCCATCCGCGCTCAGTGCCTGCCGGAAGTAGCCCTGCTGCCAGAGCAGCCCCACACCCACCACGGGGACACCCAGGTCGCTGGCCGCCTTGAGGAAATCGCCGGCCAGGATGCCCAGGCCGCCGCTGTAGATGGGCAGGGCCTCGCTCAGGCCGAACTCCATGCTGAAGTAGGCGACGGGGCCGAGGGGTGGACCCGCGGCAGCGCCCGGCCGACGGGCGCGGCCGCCCGGCACGGCGGCGCCGCCCGTTACGGGCGTGGGGGCGCCGGGGGCCGACGCCGGCCGCTTCGGCCTCTGCCGGGCCGAGGCCGGCCATTGACGCCGACTTGGGCGAGCCCTCGACTGCGGGCGGGGCGGCGCCGAGGGCCGACGCCGTCCGTTCGGCCTCTGCCGGGCTGGTCGAGGGCGGCTCGGCCGGAGGGGCGCCGAGCTGGCCGGCCGGCCGGGGGGCCGCCGGACTGCTTGGGGCCTCGGCTGAGAGCGCCGTCGCCCCGTAAGTTTGCTCGAACCAGGTGGAGGCCTCGAGGGTCTCGCGCCGCGACTGCAGGTGTCGCTCGAGTAGCTCGAGGAACTCGGGATTGGCTGCGAACTCCTCCAACCTGGTCTGGGCGATCGTCTGCAGGATATGCCAAGGGTTGTGGGTCGCCTCCCACAATTCGGGCGCCAGACGCTCCCACAGCTCGTCGGAGGAGTGGCTCCACGACCAACGCATATCGAGGGCTAGGTCCACCAGCCCTTTCAAGGCGTCAGGCACGGTGGGCAGCGCGTAGCGGGGTTGAGCGGTCATCTTGGACCTCCTGGGTGCGGCCGCCGGGCAGCCCACCCGGCCGCCGCCGATCGGAGCACGGTCGACCACCGGGCGCGGTGGCAAAGAGCTCGGGTGCACCGTGGACCTTCACGGTGGCGGGGGACTTGGCCGTATCGCGCACCTTCACGGTGTACCAAGCCTCGGAGCGCTGAGTCGGGTAAGCTGGTCACACGACGATGGTAACCCATAACCGACATCCGCAATCCCCGGATCCGCTCTTGGCGGAGCTTGCCCGCCTGTATGGGGTTCAGTTGGCCTATCGGGACTCCAAGGGCCGGTGGCGCGAATCGCCGCTGGAGAGCGTGGTGCTGGTGCTGCGCGCGCTGGGGGCGGAGCTGGGCGATGGGGGCGCCGCCGACCCGCTTCGCGGCGTGACGCCGGCTCGGATGGCTGCCGCCATCGCGGAGCGGAAGCGGGAGCTCTGGAGCCGGGTGGTGGAGCCGGTGATCGTGGCCTGGGAGGGGAAGCTGCCGCCGATGACTGTGCGGCTGCCGGTGGGTCCGAGCCGCTCGGCAGCTTCCAGCGGGCTCAGAGGAGGGGGCCTGAAGGTCACACTGCTTCTGGAAGAAGGCGTCCGAGCTCCTGGGATGTGCCCTGGGACACTCTGGAGACAGTGGGAGAGGAGGCGGTCGGCCGAGCCGGTTCGCGGCTTACCGGCTACCCAACCTCAGAGAGGAAGCGAGGCGATTGCCATATGGCTATCACCGGCTGATCGTCGAGGCAGCCGGACGGGTGGCGGAGGCGACAGTGATCTCGGCGCCGCGGCGGTGTTGGGGACCTGGGTCCCGCCGGGCGGAGGGTTTCATGGGGGGGGAGACCCTGCGAGTGACCACCTACATGCCCTGCCGGATATCATGGTCTCGCGGGCGGGAAGACCTGGGGATGTTCGCCCCCCTCTATGCTCTGCGGAGTGAACGCGACTGGGGGGCAGGTGATCTTGCCGATCTGGGAGGTTTGGCCGCTGGGTGGCCGAGCAGGGAGGGTCGGTTGTCGCCACTTTGCCTCTAATGGCAAGCTATCTTGATCGTCCCTTCGATCCGACGCCCTATCGACCTGTCAGCCGCCTTTTCTGGAACGAGTTCTATCTGGCTGTCGGACGAGATCGAGGAGTGGGACATTTGCCAAGCTGCGCGCCGAGCTGTGGGGCAGCAGCGAGGTGCAGGCTCGACTAGGCGTCCTTCGCGGGGAACCTATGGTCGATTATCGCGGAGGTCATGGCTCTCAAGCGACGGGTGTTGGAGGAGTTGGGCGCGTGTTTCTTCAGAGCGGGACCCGCGGCGGCAAGAGGGCTTTTGTTGCCTACCTGCGCGACCATCCACTGCCGAGGAATACGCGGCTTTCCGGGCCCGGTCGGAGACGGTCGGCCGGGAAGGAGAACGTGGCCGACCATTGGGCTCTGAGCGGGCGGGGACCCGGCCGAGAGGTTCGCCGCGGCGCACTATCATCTCTACTGTCAATGGCAGATGGAGGAACAACTAACCCAGCTTTCCGGGGACCGCGGCTCGCGTGGGCCGAGCGCGTCATGCCCGATGACGGCCCCTCGCAGGATCCGCCGCGGGGTGGTCCCGCAGCCGGGCCTTACCCGGGGCTCTGCTTGGATCTGCCTCTGGGCGTACACCCGGTGGGTTCGATACCTGGAGGTGGCCGGAGCTGTTCGCCGAAGGGATGTCGATCGGGGCTCCACCCGACGACTTCTTCGCTCGTGGTCAGGATTGGGCCATCCCCCCCCTTCATCCTGAGCGGATCCGCGAACAGGGTCACCGCTACTTTGCCTCCTGTCTCCGGACTCAGATGCGCCACGGCGGCTACCTGCGCATCGATCACGTCATGTCTCTACATCGTCTGTTCTGGGTCCCCGCGGGAGCTGAGCCGGTCGATGGCGTCTATGTCGAGTACCCAGCGGATGAGCTGTACGCGGTGCTGTGTCTGGAATCTCAGCGACACCGCACGATGGTCACGGGCGAAGATCTGGGGACCTTCCGCCCGGGGTGCGCCGGCCATGAGGCGACACGGGGTACTCCGCACCTGGGTCTTCCAGGCCTCACTTCGACCCCGAACCGTTGCGCCTGTGCCCCGTGCCACCGAGAGCCGTGGCCGTTCTGAACACGCACGACATGTTCCCGCTGGCAGGGTTTCTGCGGGGAGAGGACATCCTTGCCCGTTTGAGACAGGACAACTCGACCGCGAGCGCGCGCGCCGCGAGCTGGCGGCGCGCGCCCGCCTGGTGGCAAGGCTGAGGTCCTTGTTCTCCAACCGACCAGGGTGAGGCTGGTCTCCTTCGTGCGGTGCTGGCCTGGCTCGCCGTCGGCGATAGTGAGCTGGCACTGGTGAATCTAGAGGATCTCCTCTCTGGAAGCACGTCCTCAGAATATGCCTGGTACGGGCTGGGAGACAGGGAATTGGCAAAGGAAGCTGGGGGTCGGCCTAGAAGGCCTCTTCGCCGCAGATGGGATCCTGACGCGGAATGCGCGCGTCTCAAGCAGAATGGCCGGATGGACGAATAAAGGTATCATCTAGCACAGTGATCCAGGGGAAACAGGGAGCTAGGCGGGGAATGGTCGATTCTTCCGCAGATCAGACTGCACAGAGCGTTGACATCGCGCGAGCTCTGCGCACCTTCAGGGACCGAAAGTGGGTCATCGTCGCTTTTGGGCTCTTGGTCTCGCTAGTGCCCTTGTCCTTTCGCTGCTGACCACTCCCCAGTATGAGGCGACGGCGAAGATACTGTGGCAGAACACCACACTCGATCGGGCGTTGTTCGACGCGCAGATCTTCCAGATCAGTGATCAAGAGCGGGCGCTACTCACGGGCGCGGACCTCGTCGAGCTGGACCAGGTGGCGGAGAAGGTCAAGCAGGAAACCGGGAGCTCACGATCGATCGAGTCCTTACAGCGCATGGTGACAGTCAAACCGAACTCATCCGCGAATATCATCGATATCTTGGCGCGGAGTGCAATCCGGTCGAGCCTGCGGACGTGGCGAATTCGTTCGCTCGTCAATTCATCTTATACCGTCAGCAGGCTGATCGGGCGGTCTTGGCCAATGCCAGGGCACAGGTTGAGGCCAACTTGAGGCCATGACAGAGGCCGAGGCTGCCTCAGCGAGGGGCCAGACCCTCAGCCAGAAGGTGGAAGAGCTGGCCGTTCTTGAGTCGATGCAGACCGGTGGATACGAGTTGGCCGAAACCGCAAAGGCGCCAACCGTCGCTTTCAACATACACACCAATCGCAACGCTGTGATCGGGCTCATCTTGGGTCTTGTTCTCGGCGTGATTGTGGCCTCGATTCTCCAAGTCTTCGACAAGCGCATCAAAGATGAAGACACCTTCGAGACAGAGTTCGGTGTTCCGGTTATCGCGAGCATCCCGTTGGTCGGCAAGAAGTGGAGCCGGGTCACGGAAAGCGTTCACGTGCTGCGGTCGGGTACGAGAGCGTGGCTATCTTTCGCTCGAGGCCTTTCGAACGCTGCGTTCGAATCTCAAGTTCTTCGAGGTTGAGAAGGAACTGAAGACGATCCTCGTTACGAGTCCCTTGCCGCGTGAAGGGAAGTCGGTGACTTCGGTGAACCTTGCTCTAGCCCTGGCAATGTCGGGTTCCCGGGTGATACTCCTCGAGGCCGATCTACGGAGGCCGATGCTCGACAAGTACCTTGGCCTGGACAGCGGCAGGGGCTTCACAGATTTGTTGGCCGGCACGCGCTCGATCGCCGAGGTCGTCCAAATCGTGGAGACAGATCGGTTCCTTCCTCGAGCATGATGCCCGCATCGGTAGCGCTGGAGCGAACGCTGAACGCTCATCTAAGAGAGACCTTTTGTACGTGGCAGCCGGTCCTTTTCCCCCAACCCGGCCGAGTTGCTGGCAACATGTCGAACGACCGAGGTGTTGAAACAACTCATGGCCGTCTGCGATCACGTCGTGATCGATGCTCCGCCGATCCTGCCGGTGTCGGACGCGCTGGAGATCGCCAAGAAAGTGGACGGCGTCATGGTGGTCGGCCGGATGCGGGCTACTCGTGTCGATGAGGCGCGAAGACCGACAGAGTCTGGAGAGGATCGGCGTCAAGCCCTTAGGCGTCATCGTTGCCGGAGTGCGGGGCGCCAAGGCTTACTATCGCCGCTATCGGGGGCTACTACGCAACCGGGCCTAGGATCCGCGTTCGTTCGCGCGAAGGACGCAGCTGCAAGGGAGAGAGCATGCGCCGACTGAGCCTCTTCTTGTTTCTGATCTTCGTGTTCACCGTGCCCTGGGAAAAACGCCCTGAGCCATCGGCGGAAGCAAGACTTGACAGTCTCATCGGTATTGTTGCCCTGGTGGTTGCCCTCATCACCTGTCTTCTCGAAGGCAAGGTGGCGAAGCCTTCGGCCTTCGTCTTCGCCTTCGGTGTACTCGTAGCATGGCAATTGGCGACCTACTTCTGGAGCGTGGATCCGGTCTCGACGCTGGCTAGAACGATCACGATGGTCCAGTTGCTGGCCATGGTTTGGCTCGTCTCGGAACTGTGCACCAGTGAGCGGGAGAGGCTGCAGATGATGCAGGCTTTCGTCGTCGGGTGCGTCGTTGTTTGCCTGGTGCTCATCCAGGCTTACCTCTCAGGTCATTCTGGGGGAGGATTCCGCTACGCGCCCGCCAACTTCAACCCGAACGAGTCCGCGGATATGATCGCAATCGGGATACCCATGGCCCTGCTCGTCGCGACTTCACGCAGCGGCGGTATCCTGCGATGGCTCAACCTCGCCTACATTCCTTTGGGCATCTTCGCCGTCGTTCTTACCGCGTCGCGGAGCGGATTCATCGCTACATGTCTGGGTCTATGAGCGTGTTCTTCGCGCTACGTCAAGCCAGACCGGTATACCGACTGGTCTGGTCGGCGATAATCCTCGCGGCGTTTGCAGCGCTTGTTCTTCGGCTTGCCGGTCAGCAAGGGTCTTGAGACCAACATACAGCGCATAACCTTCTCTGCAGACACGGAGTCACTGAGCACGCTCACCGGTCGCACAGAAATATGGTCGGCAGGTCTGGAGATGTTCGCTGACCATCCGGTGGCGGGTATGGGGGCAAACACTTTCACGAATGCGGCAGAGTCTCTTCTGGGGAAGCGGCACGCGGCGCACAACATCTGGGTTCAAACTGCGGCCGAGACCGGGATCATCGGTCTGGTCCTGCTGTTCACGACTCTGGTGACGGCTTTCTTACCTGCTGTGAAGTGGCGGGACTTCCGTCTGGGCTTCCACGTCGTCCTCTTCCTCGTTCTGATGACAGCCTCATTCGTTGCCAATCTGATTGATGACAAAGGCGTCTGGATCGGGCTGGCCATTCTCTCTGCTACCGCGGCACTTCCTGCGAGACAGCGTGTCGCCGAACCCAGCCACGAGGAGGTCGACACCTCGACCCCCGTCATGGAAAGCGGTTAGTCCGACTATGGCGATTCGACCCGGCTGCTACAGCAGGGTCACGTTTGTTATCTTGACGCCCGGTGCCGCACCGATCTCCGGTCCGTCGTAGGTGCCGTTCTTGATGATGCAGTCTGTCGGGATGCGGTCTGGAGCACTCGTGCACGCGAACAGAGAAGAGCCTCCTCTGGCCACGATCCCGTCGATGACAACGTTGCTCGGATCCGAGAAGGATATGCACGGGCCCGAGGCGTCAGTCTGAGTGATGGCCAAAGTGTCAAAGGTGATGTTCGCGAACCGTCCCCCTACGACCACCCCATAGCGTCCGTTCGTAGCATCTATCACCGTGTTGGTGAACGTGATGTCTCCTGACTGCCCGTCAGAGGCGTAGAGATGGAGACAATAGCCTCCGCTTCCGCTAAGGGAGATGTCCGTGAAACTCACTCGGTAGCACTCTCGCTCCACATAGACGGAGTGGTACTGATTACTGTACTCCACGGCCTCGAGATCCAGATCGACAAAGCTGGAGTCCTTGATCTTCGCCATGAACAGCGGCTGCAGACAGTCGCGGGCTACGATATTGGTGACGACCCAGCCGCTGGCCATGGGACCAGAGCCGAGTTTCAGGCCGTAGTAGAGCCCTTCCAAGCGCAGATCGTGAGCCAAGCAGTTTTCCCCACCGGAAATGAACATGCCGCCAACTTTGCTCGCGAAGCTCGAAGCCTTGAAGATGATGCCTGAGATCTCCACGTTGGAAATGGTACCTCCCGGCCAGGAGCTCATGATAAAAGCCTCCGAGGACTGTGCCGGCATGGTGAGCACGGTCTGATCGGGGATCCCCTGAATCGTGATGTTGGACTCCAGCATCACAGTAGAGTCGACCTCGTAGGTGCCCGCTGGGATGATGATCGGACCTCCGGATTTACGGGCTCTTATTGCCCTTTGTATCGCCGGTCCGTCGTCGGTGGTCCCGTCGCCTTTGGCTCCGTAGTTGAGCACCGTCAGCGGGGGCCGATTCTCGGTCTTGACGAGGAGGTTGTACAGGATCTGTGCCACCTCGCCCCGTGTGGCTGCCCTCCTGTGTCCCAACTTGTCAGATTCTGAATGCCCTACAGGAGGCCGCTGTATTCCGCCCACCTTATGTTCCTGCCCGTGTGTCGGATTAGAACTATCCACTAATCCGTGCCAGTCGTCGGGCGGCTTCCGGAGTAGTGACCCCGTTGCGCGGGCGACTATAGTAATCAGCTGCATCCGGGTTGTCTGCTCGAAGGGTCTGAACGAACCATCGTCGTGGCCCAGCATCAAGCCGTTGTTCGCTGCCGCTGCCGTAGTGGTACGGGTAGAGTTCTGAGAGGCTGTCGGGCACATCCGAAAACACATGTGAGTCTTGTTCGGTTACTGCGAAACCCATGGCCAGGACGATCATCTTCGCGAGTTGCTGACGCTTGACAGGATCAGACGGCCCAAATTGCCATTGCTGTATCCTCCGATGATGCCCAAATCCGCGATCTTGTCGATCGCGGTGAAGTACGGATGATCCGACGGAACATCGACAAACGACTGAGCACTGGCCTGATGACCCACAACCAAGGACAGAACGAGACCTGCGAGAACCGGGGCGATTAGTCGTGTGATTCTCACGGTCGGATCTCCTCCCTTCCTCTCAATAGCTTGGCCTGATTCGAGTCGACTGGGGGATGCAGATTCCCTCGGTGCCCCTGACCTTCTTGCGGCCGTGCTGGTCTTCATAGGCGGCCCGGTCCAGACGGCGCCCCCTTGGCAAAGACCCCGAAAGAACTGAAGACCACGTACTCTCCTATTGGGGGATTCGGGAGATCGCGTTGCTTATCGGATAGACGAAACCCCCGAGCCTTTCTTGAATTGATAGTTGCGTCTCCCAGGCTATCACGGTCAGTCCTGATCGAAGATGGCCTGTATGTACGCAGACAGAGTATAGTGGGTCAGTCCGCCGCGAATGTCATCAAAGCTTGTAGCCGGGTCGGTCGGCCGGTACTTCTTGCGACGGACCGCGAACAAGGCTTCCTCGTTGAAAAGGAGTTGACACCAGGGTATAGGGAAGCGCATATAGCCGTCGGCATGGTCCGCGCCGATCGGCCCCAGCCGGAAGCCCGCCGCGAAGTTGATGATTCTGCCGTCGTCCTTGGTCAAAGCGGCCATCTTCTGAAGCGTTGCTCTCGTGTCAGGAATATGGTCGAGGGCTTCGTATGAAACGACATAGTCGAATTCTTCGCTCGTGGACCAATCGTGAAAGCTACTCTGTACGAACTCGACGTTGCTGACCCTCAATCTCTCCGCGACAGCCCTCGCTACGGTTAAGCGCTCCCGGTCGACGTCGATCCCCACGACCCGTGCAGCCCCTCGCGTTGCAGTGTGGACGGCGAGATCACCAGTTCCACAGCCGACGTCGAGGACCGTCTTGCCTTCCCAATGAAAGTAGTCGCCGGCGTTCTCGGTGAACTTTGCGAAATCCTCGTTTGTGCAGACATAGGTCTTCTCCGAAACGGCGGATTGCGCCTTCGCGACGATCTGTTCCTCGGTCATCTTGTTGCGGTCGTGAGACAGGAGGCTCAGGATCCTCTCATCCAGGAATCTGCCGAACACCGCTTGCCCCCCGTTGTGTCGCCGCAGCACGACCATTCTGTTCGGCCATGATAAAGCATAATGTTCCAGTGGTCAGAATAGAGCGATTGTGGGAAACTGACAGCATGCCGGGAATGCCCTTGGCTGCTTGCACTCGTCAGTCAATAGGATCGGGACTAGTCTCAAATGGCTCAGATCAAACAGATTGCAAAAGCACCTCGAGAGCCTGGTTAAGTCCTTTGGCGATTACGCCTGAGCCCACGGGATCCTCATGCAGTTCACTGCTTCTTCGACACTCTTCGGCGTGATCGGCATGATCTCAAGTTTCGTGATACTCAGGTGGGTGGCTCCGGAGGAGATGGGCCTTTGGTCCTCCCTCTTGCTCGTTCAGACCTATTCCACGTTCGTCGCAGTTGGGGGTCTTCAACGGTCTTAATCGCGAGTTGCCTTTCAGGCTAGGGGCGGGGAGACCCGCAAGCGCTCGAGCTTGTGTCGACTGCCCAAGGATTCTCCATCGTCGTTGTCTGGCCTGTGTCATGGCCGCTGCCGTGGCATCTGTCTTCGTATCCTCGGACCCGAATGTGCGATTCGTCCTTCCGGCGGTCTTCATCGCCTCCGCGGCGCGATCTACCAGCAGTTCCTGGCGGCCACCTACAGGTCCGCGGGATCCTTTCGAAAGCTATCGACCATACTTGCTAATTGACGCCGGCGTCAGCCTGGCGACGTTGCCGCTCGTCTACTATCTCGGATATCCTGGACTTCCTTTGCGCTATCTGGTCCTGGCCTTCGCGGCCACGGGTACAAGGCATCTGTGGAGACCGTATCGGGTACCGATCCGTCTCAGACCCCCGCTATTTCTGGTTCGCTCCTGAAGGTGGGGTCCCTTTGTATGGCTTCGCATACGTTCTCGTAGTATCGGACTCGCTCCCCCGGGTGGTGCTACTTCCCCAGGGGACATTGGAGATGGTGGGGCTCTGGGCCCCGGCTGCGGCCATGATCACGCTGATGTCTCTTCTGCCGCAGTCCCTGGCCCAATACGTCTATCCCCGTATGACACATCGCTTCGGTGAGACCGGCGATCCCGGGTCTATCTGGCCGACCGCCTGGAAGACGTCGTTCGGCTTCATGGCTTTTGCCGTACCCGTGTTCTGTGGTCGGGTTCTTCTTGGTGCCTCCCCTTATCGAGGCATTCCTCCCTGAGTACGTTCGGGCGCGATTGACGCCGTGCGATGGACTCTGCTTGCAGGATTGTCTCTCGGGGCATCGATATCCAGCATGGCGTTGAATAGTCTGAAGGCCTGGCGGTGGATGTCTGTCTTCGCTGCCAGTCGCGCCTTGACCAGCTTCATGCTCCCCCTTCTGTTCTTTGGCCTATTTATAACAAGGTCGAGGGCGTGGCATGTCGGCTACGCCATAGGGACCATGATTAGTGTTCTTTGTTGGCCTAGCATGCATTCACAGGGCGACGATGTGTCCGAAGGAGGGCCCGGCGGGTGTTCAGCCGTGTGAGTTCAGTGGTTGTTGGCGTCGTTGATCGAGTCGCGGCCCTGGTGACAGGGAGCCCTTCCTCCCCTGTTCTTGTCGACGGCCGGCCCTGGGACGGATCGTCGCTGGCCGACGTGGCCTTCGTGATGACACCGAACGAGAATGTCGTCAAGCAGCAGAGGAGGGTGGTGCGGGCATGTGTCGCCGAGGGCCTTAGGGTCGCCCTGCTCTATGTTGAAATCGGCGGTTCCTGGACAGCCGTGATCGAAGACTACTCTGATCTCGGCGGCCGCATCATCCGGCTTCCGCTCGGGGACCTGGCGAAAGAGGTCTGATGAGTTTCCCAAGTCCGTTCGTGATGTTGGGTAAGCTAGCCTGCCTCGAAGCCATCTTCCCCGCGGCCGCCGTTTCCCGTGCTTGTCCTCCACCAAGACAACCATGGGCTCTGCAAGCTGCTCTGTTATTGGGCGAGAAGGTCCGGGGTCGCATCCGTTGTGATGCAGGAAGGAATGATGGTCGTGCGTGACGACGATGAGCTGACCGACAGAAGGGCTTGGAACGCCGGGTCCTTATGCCGCGGCCAGCTGGGTCGTCCAACAGGTACCGCACGATCTGTTCGGACCTGGATGCCCTACAGCTACGCGGACTACCTCTTGGCATACGGTCAAGCAGCCAAAGATGAACTTGTTCGCCATGGCCGCTCAGGGGAATCGATCTTCGTCGTCGGCAGTCCGAGTTTCGACCATCTCACAGAACGGCCCAGTCGACTGCCCGTCCGTCAGGGTCATCATACTGTGATGTACGTACAGGCTGATGTCGTTGAGCCAGAAGTGGAGCTCAAGTTCTACGATGAATTGGCGCGGATCTGCTGCGAGGTGAGTGGCGACCGGTTGCGCATAAAGCTTCACCCCCGTTCTGCTCGCAAGGTGGAACCACTGTCGCGACTGTTACTCCAGTCCGCTCCCAGGCGTTCGCTGGTCGAGATCGTCAAGGACGGTGACGCCACGGAGATGTTGGATGACGTCGACGTCCTGGTGACCGTGAATTCGACAACGGCCTACCATGCGCTGGTGAGAGGCATACCGGTCGTCACCGTCAACTATCTCACCAAGGGCTTTGGGCAATTCGACGCCTATCGCTATGGTGCGGCGATAGACGTTCGTGATCGCACGGGATCTGGAGAAGGCCATTCATGACGCCACCCAGAACGAGAACGTCCAACGGGAGCTGCACGAAGGCGCGATGTGCCTGATCGAAGACCATCTCTTCAGGCTCGACGGTCTTGCCTCCGCAAGAATCGCGGGGGTCTTGGGGGGACTCAGCCGGGCAGGCGACGACCGCAAGGACGTGGCATAGGCGAGCGGGCCGTCGACAAGGCCTGATCCATTGGAGCGAACCTTCGGCCGCGAGACACGCTCCGCCTCGTGAGCTGCAGGTCGTCGTGACAGTACTGATAAACTACGAGCAGAACCGGCTTTCTGTGGAGGGCAGATGCGTCTAAGAGGCAAGAGAGTACTGGTCACCGGCGCAGACGGCTTTATCGGAAGCCACCTGACTGAGGCGCTGGTCGCCCTTGGGGCAGACGTCTCAGCCTTCTGCTACTACAACTCCTTCGATTCACGCGGGTGGCTCGACAGGATTCCGATCGAAGTCATGGACCAGGTCAGGGTCTTCATGGGTGATGTTCGAGACCCGAACGGAGTGCGCACCGCCCTAGCCGGAAACGATGTGGTCTTTCATCTTGCCGCACTGATTGGGATCCCCTTTTCGTATCATTCGCCGGACTCCTATGTAGACACGAATGTCAGGGGAACTCTCAATGTGCTCCAGGCATCGCGTGATCTTGGGTTGGAGCGCGTGATAGTGACGAGCACCAGCGAGGTATATGGAACCGCGCGCTATGTGCCTATCGATGAGCAGCATCCTCTTCAGGGACAATCTCCCTACTCGGCCTCCAAGATCGGTTCCGACAAGCTCGCCGAATCGTTTCATCTCTCGTTCGGCCTGCCGGTCGTGACCGTACGACCGTTCAACACGTACGGTCCGAGGCAGTCCGCTCGAGCCGTGATACCGACGATTATTCTGCAGCTGTTGGCTGGGGCCAAGGAACTGTGCCTGGGATCACTGCACCCGACTCGGGATTTCAACTATGTCGACGACACTGTGGGCGGTTTCATCGCCTTGGCAGAATGTGATCAGGCGCTCGGCAAGACGGTCAACATCGGATCGGGGCGTGAGATATCCATCGCTGATTTGGTCACTTTGCTCCTGGGCACTGCTGGTTCTGACGCATGTCCGGTCCAATGCGCCGATCGTGTTCGCCCGGCGGGGAGCGAAGTGGACCGACTGCTGTGCGACAACGGTTTGATCAGTTCGCTTACAGACTGGATGCCACGCGTGTCGCTCGAGACTGGATTGACGCGCACTGTGGAATGGTTCCATGCAGCCTCCGGTGCCGGCGGGTACCGGCTTGGATATGTCAAATAGATTTCACGGACCCGGCCTCACTAATCGGTATGGACTATCTTGACTGGACTCTAGAATGATCCCGCTATCCGAGCCCGTCTTGCAGGGCAAAGAACTCGAGTATGTGACTGACTGCCTCGAAAGTGGCTGGATCTCCTCCAATGGAGACTACGTTCAGCGTCTGGAAAAGGCACTCGCGGAATATGTGGAGGTGGATTTCGCCGTCGCGTGTCACAGCGGCACCTCTGCCATACATGTCTCGCTCATCCTTTCGGGAGTGCAGCCTGGAGCAGGAGGTCATTGTTCCCACCGTAACGTTCATCGCTCCCGTGAACGCTGTGCGGTATGTCGGCGCCTTCCCCCGTGTTCATTGATTGCGATGAGTACTGCAGCATCGATGTTCCTGCCCTACGGCCTTTTTCTCGAGTCTGAATGTGCCTTCCGCGACGGGATGACCACCAACGAGACTACGGGCAGGCGGATCTCGGCAATAGTCCCCTGTGCACGTCTTTGGCACTCCAGCCGACATGGATCCTATCCTGGAGTTGGCTGACGAATACCATCTCGCGGTGATCGAGGACGCCAGCGAATCGCTGGGCATCGCTCTACAAGGGCAGGAAGTGCGGGGGATGTGGCCCCGATCGGCTGCCTGAGATTCAATGGCAACAAGATAATCACTGCGGGCGGGGGCGGAGCTATCCTGACGAATGATGAGACGGTCGCACGCCGGGCCCGATACCTCACAACGCAGGCGAAAGAAGACGGCATGGAGTATATCCACCGTGATATCGGCTACAACTACCGCATGAACAATGTGCTTGCCGCACTGGGATTGGCCCAGTTGGAGACCATAGAGGAACGGGTCGCCATCAAACGCAGCGAACTTTTCACGATACGAGCAGCGCTTGGGTCCGGACAAGCTGCTTCAGCAACCGCCCTGGAGCGACTCCAACCGGTGGTTCTACTGCATACGTGTGCGCGGACCCGGCGGGCCAAGCGGAGACTGCTTGCAGGCCTGCGTTGCCGCCGATATCGAGGTGCGCCCGCTCTGGTATCCCAATCACCTGCAGCAGCCCTATATGGAAATGCAGTCCTACCGGATCGAGAATGCGCTGTATTTCTACGATCGTCTGGTGAATCTGCCCTGTTCTGTCAGCTTGACTCCCGGGCAGGTCGAGCAGGTGGTGACCGCCATAAGACAAGCAGAGCCGGGTCGGTAGGCTCCGGGACGTTGACGCGTGTCGAGCCGGGGGGACCTTAGACAATGACTCATACGCCGGCAAGATAGTCGTCGTCGGGGGCGGGGGCCACGCCAAGGTCCTCATCAGCGTGCTCAGGAAGCTCCCGTGGGATGTCGTCGGTTACACTGACCCGCGGGATCGCGGCGTCATCCTGGGCGTACCGCTATCTCGGGAGCGATGCCGTCCTCCCGGAGCTCCTCCGCACCTGCAAAGGCTGCCGGGCGATCCTCGGACTAGGGAAGATCGATGCATCCTCGACAAGGATCCAGCTGCAGGAAGAGATCGAGGCTATGGGCTTCGAATTCCCTGTGGTTATCTCGCCGAAAGCGGTGGTCAACGATGAAGTGGAGCTTGGGCCGGGGACTGCCGTTCTAGATGGCGCGGTCGTCAACACCGGAACGGTGACCGGGAGGGCGTGCATCCTGAACACCAATTGCACGATCGAGCATGATTGCCGGGTTGGGAGATAACGTGCACGTCGCGTCCGGAGCCACGATCAGCGGCGGAGTCGCTATCGCCAGCGGGTGCATGATCGGAGCCGGAGCGACCGTCATCCAAGGTCTGGTGATCGGACCTGACACCGTGGTCGGTGCGGGTGCTCGGTGGTCACGAAGGATCGACGTTCCTGGAACCTATGCGGGCACCCCCGCCAGAAGGAGCGGACAAGACGGGCGCTAGTGTGAACGGGCTACACACCCTCCTCGCCCGTCGTCTCAAGGTGGCATGCGCAGTTGACTACTTCTACAGGATTGCCGATTACCTTGGAGTAAGTCTTGGTGCATCTAGCATCGTTCAAGTTCCACCCTCAGGGGAGTTCTGGAGAGAGAACGCACATGATCCCTCAGGATCGGGTATTCATAATCGCCGAGGCCGGCGTCAATCACAACGGCTCGATCGACCTCGCCTAACGGATGGTCGAAGAGGCCCGTCGGGCCGGCGCCGACTGCGTCAAGTTCCAGAGCTTTCCACGGAGAGACTGGTCAGCCGCTCCGCTGAAAAGGCGCTGTACCAGAAGCAGTCCACGGGAGATGCTGACGACCCAGTTCGAGATGCTCAGAGCGTCTCGAGCTGAGCGAAGAGGACCATCGGCCCTCGGTCGCCTGCTGCCGCGACAACGAATGCGGTTCCTGTCCAGCCCATTCGATGACCAAAGCGCCGATATGCTCGAAAACTGGGAGTGGTCGCCTACAAGGTCCCTTCAGGCGAGATCACCGACCACGGATTCCTGCGTTACCTCGCAGCAGAAGAACAAGCCACATCATCCTCTCGACCGGGATGTCGACCTTAGCCGAGGTGGCCGAGGCGGTCGATGCGATCATCGTGCGGGCGGGAACCGGCAGCTCTATCTGCTGCACTGCGTGACCGAGTACCCCGCCCCGTTCGCTGAGGTAAACCTCCGGGCGATGCTCACGCTGGCCGATGCCCTCGGCTTCCCGGTGGGTTATTCCGACCACACGCCGGGCAGCGAGATCGCCGTCGCGGCGGTGGCCCTTGGCGCGCGGATCGTCGAGAAGCACTTCACACTGAGCAGGAACATGGCGGGTCCGGACCACAGGGCCTCGTTGGAGCCCCAGGAGCTGAAGTGCCATGGTCCGCGCGATCCGGAACGTCGAGCAGGCGCTCGGGAAACGGCGTCAAGGCCCCGGCACCGTGCGAGAGCAGGAATCTGGCTGTTGCCCGAAAGAGTGTCGTGGCGAGCGAGACATCATGAACGGAGAGCGAATCACCACTGAGAACGTCGCCATCAAGCGACCCGGGGCACGGCATCCAGCCAAGCGATCTGGAGAAGGTGATGGGTCTGACAGTCGCCAGTCGACATCAAAGCCGGGAGTGTCGATCACATGGGAGGATCTGAAATGAGCCGAAGGCGCATCTGCGTCGTCACCACGTCTCGCGCCGACTACGGATTGCTCCGCTGGCTCATGCGGGCGATCAGGAGGACACGGAGTTGGAACTGCAAGTGATCGCCGCAGGCATGCACCTCTGTCCGGAGTTCGGTCTGACCTACCGAGAGCATCGAGCAGGACGGCCTTCCGATCGACCGCAGGGTGGAGATGCTGCTCTCGGCCGACACCGACAGCGCGGCGACGAAGTCCGTGGGGGTAGGTCTCATGGCGATTTTCGGACGCCTTCGACGATCTGCGCCCCGACATCTGGTCGTCCTCGGGGACCGTTTCGAGCTGCTGGCCGCGGCATCGCCGCGCTGATCGCTCGCATACCGATCGCTCACATCCACGGTGGCGAGACCAGCCAGGGCGCGATCGATGAGGGCGTGAGGCACGCCGTGACCAAGATGGCGTCCTGCATTTCCCCGCCACCGAGGCCTACCGCTGCAGGATCATCCAGATGGGCGAGAATCCCGGCTCCGTCTTCGCCTACGGCGCTCCCGGCCTGGATGCACTGCAGCAGTGACGCTGCTCACCAGAGCAGGAACTGGAGTCGCAGCTCGATTTCAAGCTCTGAGCAGCCCGACGCAATCGTGACCTATCACCCGTCACGCTGGAGAGGGACGCCGCCGAGGGGCAGATCGAGAGCCTGTCTACAGGCGCTGGTGCAGGAGAACGTGCGAGCCGTCTTCACCAAGTCGAACGCCGACATGCAGGGGCGGCTCATCAACGAAAGGATCGCCGCGTTCTGCCGGGAACATCCCGCCGACTACCGGCTCTACGACAATCTCGGCCAGACGGTCTACCTGAGCTGCCTGCGCCACCTCGATCTGATGATCGGCAATTCATCGAGCGGGCTGATCGAAGCGCCCTCGTTCCGACTCCCGGCCGTCAACATCGGCGACAGACAGCAAGGCCGCATCAAGGCGGCGAACGTGATCGATGTCGGATACTCCGGCTGCCGAGATCGCGAGCCGGCATCCGGCAGTCGCTGTTCGAGCCTTGGAGAGGAGGGCTGCAAGGGTCTGGAGAACCCTTACGCCGGTGCGGCGACAGGACCGTGAGCTTCCGCATCAAGGAGCGACTCAAGGCTGCGGAGCTTGGCGAGTCGCTCCTGAAGAAGAGGCTTCCACGACTACCTCGGACTGGGAGGGTACGCCGTGGGCGACACCGTGAACGACGGGTACAGCCTTCCTCGTAGGGACGGGGACGACCGTCCTCAAGCCATGCGGCAACTGGAGGACACGGCCCAGAAGATCCTCTTCGTCGTGGACGAGCGAGGGTACCTGGTGGGCTCTCTCACCGATGGGGATATCCGGCGGTGGATTCTCGCAGAGGGGGATCTCCAGAAGGGTCGTGGAGGTGTCTGCAACCGGGAGCCCTTCGGGTCGGAGAAGGACTATGATCTCGCGTCCGTCCGAAGTGCTCATGGTCGGAGAAGACGATCGGCTGCGTCCCGGTGGTCGAACGGCAACGACGGGTCATCGACCTGCTGTTCTGGGAGCACGTATTCACGGACGGCAGCGAACACAAGCCAGCCAGCCGATCGATATTCCGGTGGTCATCATGGCGGGCGGGAAAGGGACCCGCCTCGACCCCTTCACGAAGGTGCTTCCCAAGCCCCTCATACCCCTGGGGGACAAGACGGTGATCGAGCGCATCATCGATTCGTTCCTAAGATTCGGCGTGTCGACCTTCTACCTGTCGGTCAACAACAAGTCGCGGATCATCAAGTCCTACTTCGAGGAACTCGAGCCCTTCCTACACCGTCAATCTACATCGAGGAAGACAACCACTGGGTACGGCGGGGAGCTCTGAGCTAGCTACGCGGTAGTCCAACGGATCCCTGACTGGTGACCAACTGCGACATCATCCTCGACACCGATTACACAGAACTCGTCGCATTCCACCATGAGGAATCCCAACGATATCACCATCGTCGGCTCGCTCAAGAACTACCATATCCCCTACGGGATCTGTGAGATCATGAACGGGGGAGACACTAGTGAAGATCACGGAGAAGCCGGAATACAACTTCCTGGTCAACACGGGCATGTACGTACTCCAGGCCGAAGACACTCGACCTCATTCCCGAAGATCGAGCTCTTCCACATGACGCAGCTCATCGAGAAGGTGAAGGACGACGGAGGCAAGGTGGCGGTGTTCCCCGTAAGCGACAAGGCCTGGCTCGACACCGGCGAATGGGCGGAGTACCGGAAGGCACTGAAACAGTTCGAGGTAGATACGTGAGCATCGAGGGCGGCAACGGAGAGATGATCCATGATCGGCGAGCGGGTCATAGCCGTGATCCCGGCTCGGGGCGGCAGCAAGGCCGTTCCGCACAAGAACATCGTGCCCCTCGGCGGCAAGCCGCTCGTCGTCTGGTCGATCGAGACCGCCCGAGACGGTCGGACTCATCGACCGCGTCATCGTCTCGACCGACGACGAAGCGATCGCCGCGGTGGCACGGCAAAGGAGCGCTGAGGTATACCGCGGCCCGCGCACCTTGCCTCCGACACGGCCCTCGTGATCGATGCGCTGCGGGACCTCATCGAGACACTGAAAGCGGAGGGCGAGACCGGGACGCATCATGGTGCTTCTGGAGCCGACTTGCCCTTTCCGATCCGGCGACGATGTGAAGGCATGCATCGAGAGAGTGGTCAGGGAGGGAAGGACTCGGTCGCGACCTTCAAGCAGGCGGATCTGAATCCCCACCGCGCCTGGACCATCACGGAAGGGGGCCCGTCGAGCTTCATTGCGTGGTGCGAATCCATGGCTTCCCCGGCAACAACTGCCGCGAAGCATACCAGCTGAACGGCGCCGTGTACTGCTTCAGGACCGACGGCTGCGGCCGAAACGGAGCAAGGGCTGCTGTTCGGGGAGACAGGGCGCGATGATCATGCCGCGCGGAGCGTTCCGTCGACATCGACACGAGGACCGACCTCCTCTTCGCCGAGATGGTGCTCGCGAGAACAGGGGGGCGCAGTGAAGGCGAATGAGGTCGTCCTGGTAACGGGGGCGAGCAGTGGAGTGGGATTGTCTCTGGCCCACCATCTTGCCGGCAGGTTCCACGTCCTGGCGGCCGCTCGGCGCTGGAGAAGCTGCAGGCGGAGTTCGGCGCAGAACCCCGACGTCTCGGTCTTCGGCGTCGACCTCGCTGATCCCGATTCGCGACAGGAACCTGCTGGACACGGATCGTCGCAGAGCATGAGTCCATCGCCTACGTGATCAACAACGCCGGCGTGAACATAGCGGCCGACGCTCGAGGAACTGGATGAAGACGACATGGTGCGCTCGCTGCAGGTGAACGCCATCTCGCCGGCGATGATCATGAGGCGGCTTCTGCCCCAGATGAAGACCCGCGATTTCGGCCGGGTGATCAATGTCACATCCGGCGCCCCGCTGAACTGTTACCCAGGTACGGCGCCTACAGCGCCTCCAAGGGCGCGCTCAACGCCTTCACGGTGACCGCCGCGCGGGAGTGCGCCGAGTACAACATCAAGATCAATCTGATGAGCCCGGGGCCGGTGAAGACCAACATGGCCCCCAACGGACCATGGACCCCTCAGTTTGTCACCCGACCGTGGACTACCTGCTTATCGCTGGACGCGGATGGACCGACAGGCCGGTTCTTCTGGCTGGGCTACGAGATCCGCTCTTTCCCGAGTCTCGAGGGGATCGAGTGGCTCGAGGGCCGCGCAGATGAGCGCTACGAGGGTCTTCTGAGATGGCGACAATGCGCGTCGGAATAGTGGGCATGAGCGAGGGCAACGGCCATCCGTTCTCGTTCTCCGCGATCATCAACGGGTACGACGACGTCCGGGCTGGCCGACGTCGGGTTGGCCGGGCATATATGACTACGTGAGCCGGCGTGACCCTTCCGAGTTCGGCATCGGCGACCTGCAGGTCACCCATGCCTGGACCCAGGACGAGGAGGTCACCCAGAGCCTGTGCAGGGCCTGCTCGCATCCCCCACGCCGTCGCACGACTCGAAGATATGCTCGGCAACGTGGACGCCGTCATCATCGCCCGAGACGATCATGAGACGCATCTGGAACTGGCGCGGCCGTTCCTGGAGGCAGGCCTGCCCGTCTTCGTCGACAAGCCCCTCTCTCTCGACCTTGAGGCATTGCGTTTCTTCAGGCCCTATCTCGAGGCGGGCAAGCTCATGTCCTGCTCCGGCATGAGGTATGCGCGCGAACTGGACGAACTGCGTGCCACATAGCCGAGTATGGGCGTCTGAAGCTGCTGCGCGGGGCCGATCGTCCTTTCCTGGGAGAAGTACGGGATCCACTTGATAGACGCCCTGTTCGGGGTCGTATCCGCGCGGCCCTCGTCCGTTATCGCCCTGGACGCTCCGCACAGCTCGATGGCCATCGCCATGGACGATGGCTCCTTGCTGCAGATCGACGCACTGGGCGACGGTGCTCCCCACATTCCGGGTCGACGTCTGGGGCGAGAAGTACGAAGTCGAGCTGCGAGATCACTGACAACTTCTCCATGTTCAGGCGGATGCTCTGGCGGTTCGCTGAGATGATTCGGACCGGACGAGCCGGTGGTGCCTGCTCAGGACACGCTGGACGCGATGCGACTGCTCATCGCCGGCAGAGGGCTAGGGAGCGGGAAGGAGAGTGCTGCTCAGTGAAATCCAGTTATAGGGACCTGTTCGACCTCACCGGTAAGGTAGCCATCGTCACCGGCGGGCTCGGTATTCTTGGCCGCGGCTTCTGTCGCGGACTGGCAGAGTATCGGCGCGAATGTCGCGGTGGTCGACCTCGACGAAGCTGCCTGTGTCGGTTTTGCCGGAAGAACTCGCCGGCGACACCGGACTCAAAGCCATCGGCGTCGGCTGCGACGTCGCAGATCCGCAGTCGGTCGAGGCCATGGTCGCGCAGGTGGTCGACCGGCTGGGCGGCGTCCATGTCCTGCACAACAACGCGGCGTCGAAGTCGGCCGAATCTCGATGCCTTCTTCGCGCCGTTCGAGGAGTACTCGCTCGACGAGTGGCGCAAGAGTCATGAGCGTCAACATCGATGGGATGTTTCTCGTCGCGCAGGCGGTGGGTCGCGAGATGATGAGACAGGGAACCGGTGGGAGCATCATCCAGACGGCGTCCATCTACGGCATCCGCGGTTCTGACAAGAGGATCTACGAGGGCTCCTTCTACATGGGCCGGCAGATCAGCAATCCCGGCGGTGTACTCCGCCTCGAAGGCGGCGGTGGTGGGGCTGACAAAGTACCTTGCCGCCTACTGGGCCGACCAGGGGATCAGGGTCAACACCCTGGTTCCGGCGGGTGTGGAAAGCGGACAGAACGAGAGGGTTCATGGCGCGCTATTCCGCCCGCGTCCCGATGGGCAGGATGGCTCGGGCCGACGAGATGGTGGGAGCCCTGATCTTTCTGGCCTCGGATGCCTCGAGCTACGTGACCGGTCAGGAACTCGTCGTCGACGGCGGACTGAGCGCGTGGTGAGATCTGCTATGGGAGCGAGCCCTATGACGCAAGAGACGTGAAACAACAAACGACTCGCCGCGTCACGGTCGTCATGTACCACTTCGTCCGGGACCTGAAGCACAGCAGATACCCCGAGATCAAGGGACTCTCCCTTGAAGAGTTCGCGGGCCAGATCGCATATGTCCGGCGGCACTACAACGTCATCGGCTGGGGTGAGTTGCTCGACGCGCTCGGAACCGTCGGAGCAGGCGCTTCCTCCGCGGGCGCTTCTGCTGACCTTCGATGATGGTTACCGCGATCACTTCGACAATGTGCTTCCGTCCTGTCGAGAACGGGCTGACCGGATGCTTCTTTCCGCCGGCGAAGGCGGTAACGGAGCATGAAGTGCTGGATGTCAACAAGATACACTTCATCCTTGCCGCCGTCCCCGACAAGAGACGGATCTTGCATCGCTCTTCGGCCTGATGGATGAGGCGAGGGGAGAGTTCTCACTGCGGGAGCGCGACCAGTACTCGGGAACTGGCGCATCCCAATCGATTCGACACCGCAGAAGTGATCCTCATCAAGCGGATGCTCCAGAGGGAACTGCCGAGAGGCTTCGCAAGAGAATCACCCATGAGCTGTTCGTGCGGTACGTGACGGATGACGAAGCCGCTTTTTCGGGCGAACTCTACATGGGCCTCGATGAGTTGGGCCTCATGGTGGAGGCTGGCATGCATATGGGAAGCCATGGCTTCGACCACTACTGGCTCGATGCTCTCGACGAACCAGGGCAAAGGAACGAGATCGATCGCTCTCTGGATTTCCTTCGGGAGCTCGGAAGTGATATGGACAATTGGACAATCGGTTATCCCTATGGAGCATACAATGAGTCGCTTCTTAGCATCGTCAGGGAAAAGAATTGTAAAGCCGGTTTCACGACCGAGGTCCGCGTGGCGGACGTCGGAGTCGATGATCCCCTGACGTTGCCCCGGCTGGACACGAACGACCTTCCCAAGCAGGGGAAGGCGCCCCCCAACGAATGGACGATGAAGGTGTCGCGGGAGGATGGCACGTTGTGAGCTACGATGATGGATCTCCTTAGGGATCTTACGCCGCTGAACAGAGTGATGTGCTCCTCCGACTACGACCGCACAGTGGATTACCTCCGTGAGTTGCTGCCTATGGCGGTCGTGGAATACCCGGACGCGGACGAGCACAACGGCTGGGTCATCCCGCCGAAGTGGGACGTTCTGGAGGCTACCATCTGCCGGAACGGTGAGATCGTCTATGAGGGCACCAAGCATCCCCTCGGCGTGATCGCTCTCTCCGCCCCCTTCGAGGGCCGAGTGACCTTGGATAAGCTCAAGGAGCATCTTCACTACGACCACCGCTACGGCGACTCGCTCACCTTCCACTTCCGACAGCAGTTCCGCAGCTGGGATCGAGACTGGGGATTCTGCGTGCCCAAGGACCTCTACGATAGGCTCGAACCAGGGGAGTACGATGTCCGCATCTTGACACGGGAAGCGCCTGGCGTCCTCAAGGTACTGGTGGGCACCCACCCCGGCTCGCTGCCCCACACCGTCGTCCTGTACGCGAATCTCGATCATCCCGGAGTCGCCAACGACGGGCTGGCCGGAGTCGCCGTCGGTTTCGAGGTCCTTCGGCGCTTGCAGACTCACCCGACCAAATACACCTACAAGCTGGTAATTGGGCCCGGCATCATCGGCACAGAATACTACCTTGGCAAGCTCGAATCTGAGGAGCGACGTCTCGATCCTCGAGTGCGTCTGTCTCTGGATGCTGGGTACGCGGACCCAGCTCGCGCTGCAGGACTCGCGTGAGTCGCGCTCTACTATCGAGCACGCCATCGCCAGAGCCATGGCTGATAGGCGCATATCGTTTCGTCGCGGCGATTTCGAGAGCATCATCATAAACGACGAGTACATCTGGGAAGCATATGGTATCCCCACCTGTTCGCTATCCCGTTTCCCGTACCCGGAGTACCACTCGTCGCGTGACGATGTCTCGATCATGAGTGAGGAGAGCCTTGAGGAGGCCGTGACGATCATCCTCGCGGCGATCCAGGATCTAGAGTCCACTCCACTGGTGGAAAAACGCTTTGACGGGACTGTCTGCCTATCAAACCCGCGCTATGACCTGTACATCGATCCCGGCCAGGTTTCTTTTGGTCAACAGATCAGTGAGGAACAACATCAGCTCCGCCGTCTGCAGGATTTCCTTCCGTCGCTCAGGTTTCCCGTCACGGTTCGAAGTCTTGCGCTTCGTTTTGCCCTCCCCGAAGAAGCTGTGCTGGATTATCTGCGGAAATGGGAAGGCAAGGGCCTCGTAAGTCTTCGAGGGGGAGGGACGAGCGCGGACTCCAGATCGGCCACGGCGCCGCTGGCTGCGGAGGGCGACAGCGAGACGATGGCTCGGTGAAGGTGCTGTTCATCAACGATTCGACCACAAACCCCAACTGGGGTGGGCGCGCCGCGACGATCTCGCTGAGGATGATGATCTGCCAGTCGGGCGGCACCATCTTCAGGACCATCACCATAGAGGATATCTGTCATTCCTCCCTCGACCGTCACGTCGCCCTGGAAGCGCAGGGACCCAGCTCGAGGGAAGTCATCAAGGCTCTTGTCCCCGATTGGGCGCTGAAGCTCAGGAGGAGACTCGCGCCCGACTTTCTGAGAGCCCGCGAGGAGTCACTAATACCGAGGGAATGGGGAGACTACGACAGGTGCGCTCGCGAAGTCCTTGGCAAGACGACTCCCTGGCCCGGGCTGCTGGAAGCCATGGAGGAGTTGGACGTGGCAGTCGTCTTCGGTGACGGCGACATATACGGCAACGGCATAGTTCCGCGCACCCTGCTTTTCCTGTCTTTCCTCATAAAGAAGCGCTTCGAAAAGCCGGTAGTCATGCTGAATCACACGGCCGATTTCGACGATCCAGACCTTCTGGACGTGGCCAAGAGAGTCTATCCGCTGTTCGACGACGTGGTGTTCCGCGACCAGATGTCGGTGCAGCGATACATGGATTTATGCGCGGGAAGGTTCGCGCCAGACACGGCCTTCCTGTTCAAACCGGCCTCGCGGCAGACCTGGGCGCCTCTGGCGGGGCGCCCGACCTACTTCGATGTCTGGCCGGACTCTGCCTCCTTCGATCCGTCCGCGCCCTATTTGTGTGTGGGTGGTTCGTCCATTTTCGGTCCCGTGGAGAAACGGGACGCGCTCGTCACCGACTATCTCCGGTTCATCGAGCACCTACGCGGCGTATACTCAGGACAGATCGTCCTCACTGCTTCGGACCGCACCGATCTGACCGTCTTCCGCCCGGTCTCGGCACGCTCGGATCTGCCTTTGATCGGTCCCACGATCCCGGTTCAGCAGGCGGTGGACATCCTCGGCAACGCAGATGCATACATCGGAGGCAGGTGGCATCCGGCCATCTTTGCGCTGCGGGGAGGGACGCCCGTCCTCCCTCTGTCGTCGAAGACTTTCAAGATGCAGGCACTGACCGATATGGCCGGGTTGTCATCCGCCACGTTCGGCGCCCTCGAAATGTCGGGCGAGACGAAAGCAATAGGGAGGCAGCTGCAGTCCTATTTGGAGCAGGGCGAAGACCTGAGACGCAGGCTCGACTCTTGGGCCGAGGAGATGGCGAAGAACAGTTGGGAAAACGTATCTCGCATCGGACCGACCTCTCGAAGCGTCCAAGAACCTGACCGGTTGTGAGCGCTGCCTTGTGCAATCTGATGCTCCTGACCGTCTGAGGGACGAGCAGAGCTCAGCAGGTGCGCGGCGGCTCGTCGTTATCGCTGTCGCCCAAAGTCCAATACAACGGAGCCCGAAAGAGCTGTTCCTGAACCACCGGATCGCTGGCCGTCCAGCAGAGATTGGCGTTTCGGCGTCCCAGGAAGCCAACGCGATGCAGTGAACGAACAAGCTCGGGAGCGCACGCCATGACCGTCAATTGAGTCGCTCCCTTCGCGTCCGCATCGCGCGCGATCGTTCGGAATAGGTCATTGCAGATTCCCTCATCCTTGAGATCTCCGAAGATGTCCAGGATGCGGGACCTCGACTGCCCGCCCGACATCACACACCTGACTATGGCGTAGCAGGAGGGCTTGCCTGCTCGGCCGGCGACGTAGAACGAGAGTTCGGACCGGTATGGCGCCTCAAGATAGCGCCACCGGAGGAAGTCCTCGCCTCTGACGGTTGTCACCAGGCCCGTGCTCGTGTAGTTGCGAAAGATCCCCTCGAGAATCGCCGGATCCGGTTCGCCCATGATCTCAGTGTACCGGGGTCTGTAGTGTGCAACGCGGGACCAATACGTTCTGGCAAGTGGCGTCGCAACTGCCGCGCCGGCCCGCAGAAGCGCTCCTGCAGGGCCTTCCGCTCGCTTGACGGCCTCGACTTCCCTGGGACGCAGAGGGAGAATGAGTACTCCGAAATCACTTCGCACTCGACCGCCACGCTGTTTGCGGTAGATCTGGGCACTCAGATCGTTCGCGAAGGCCAAGTGGAGCTCGGTCATACCGTGGACTACGTCTGTAATGACTCGCTGCAGTCCCAGGCCGCGAAAACGAGGTGACACGTAGAGATCGACTGCCCAGAGGGCGGGTAGCTCTCGGCCCTCAACGAGACATGTCGTGGGAATGACGCCGCTGTATCCTGCGACCGAACCATCGTGCAAGATCACGAGGCGCTCAGTCCCGCGATACCACCAGTCCCCGTGCTCGATCAGAAACCGCCGCTTGGCGGGCCCGTAGGCCTCGTCAAGCATGGCGGCAAGCTCCCTGGGGTCGACCCGCGCTGCATCCACGATCTGTGTTCCCGATCCCACTGGAACCATTCCGATCCTCCGGGTCGCTAAGGTAGCATGCCGAGAGCCGGCCCAGAAACTATGCACTGAAGCCCTTTCCGCAGTCAAGGGGCAAACTGAAGAGTAGGCCCTTCGCGGCGTGATTCTGGCGCGGAAAGAGCATGAAGGAGACGACGGTCTGCATCGCTTCGCTTCCCAGACTGCTCTCCGACGATATTCACCCTGAGTGCAACGGCTGCTTAAGTATCAGTGCTTCTAGGCCGATACAAGCCTTCGACAGCACATAGCAGTTCGCCAGGCGCGAAAAGGCAAACCCGCCGCGAGGCGGGGACGCAAAGCCACGGGACTCTCTCCGAGTCAGCCGGGTTACCGAAGTCTCCAGGCCTGACCTGGGGCATCAAGCCTTCTCGGGTCAGGCCTTGTTCATGGAGGCGACCGATGAAACTGCAGGCTATCCTCGTGCGATTTGACGGGTCTCGTCATATCAGAGCCCCCCGACTCTTGGCGCTAGTGTTGCTGGCCCTGGTCATGATCCTTGCCGTGGGGTCGCAGGCCGACGCTGCGACCTTCAACGTCATGGACTATGGCGCTCGCGCAGACGGCACTACCGCCGATCAGGGCGCATTCAGCAACGCCATGAACGCGGCGGTTGCTCAGGGCGGATCGGTTTACGTTCCCGCCGGGACCTATCGCTTCACTTCTTCGCTGACCCTGGTCAATGGGGCCAAGTTCGTAGGCGACGGTCCCGAAAAGAGCATCATCCTGGGGACGGAGGACTTCGGCTTCATGATGGTCGCCATCGACCGCTCTGGGATCTCCATCTCCGGTCTTGGCTTTCGTTCCCCCGCGTACGGGAACGATGTCTACGGGCTCTTCCTAAGTGGGTGCGATAGTCCGCGCCTGTCGAACCTGAAGATGACCAACCTCGAGTATGGCATCAAGACCGGCTCGGGCAACATCGGCAGGAACTACCTCTTTGAGGACATCAAGACCGCCTCTTGCATAACAGGTCTCTACATCAGCCACATAAACGGCGGTACGTTCAACACAATGGACATCAATGCCGTCAATGTTGGTTCCAACCAGTATCACGGTATCTACATGGAGCGCGAGTGCCGTAACCTGGAGTTCAACAGTCTCAAAGCTTCAGGAGGCGGGGGGTACGCGCTTCAGATATACCTTTCCAGCGGGACTTCGAGTGGCATCACGTTCAACCGAACGACCCTCGACGCGACCACTGGTCGGTATCCCCTGGTCATCGGCGACGGCTTCTCCAACGTTGTCTTCAAGGATCTGACACTCATCAATCCGCGCACAGACTATTACCTCATCAAGTGGTACTCGCCCTCCAACGTGACAATCGATGGTATTACTGCCTCGGGCGGTTCGCGGTTGCACGGAACCGAAGGAGGGACGCCTACCAGTTGCGCCATCCGAAACGGCACCTACGGGGGAGCGAACATTGGGAGCGTAGGTGGGGTGATGGTCGAGAATGTGGCACTGGGCGGCGGCGCGCCATCGACCACCACGACCACGGCGGCTCCGGCGACGACTACCACGCTGCGCCCGACCACCACGACCCTGGCACCGACCACCACAACGACCAGGCCGCCGACCACCACGACCCTAGCACCGACCACCACAACGACCAGGCCGCCGACCACCACGACCCTAGCACCGACCACCACGACCCTAGCACCGACCACCACCACCCTGGCACCGACCACCACCACCCTGGCACCGACCACCACGACTCTGGCGCCGACAACCACGACCACGGCGCCTCCGAGGACGACTACCACTCTGCGCCCAACGACCACCACCACGTTGGCGCCGACCACCACTACTACTGTAGTGGAGCCTCCGGAGGAACAGCTGGCGGCCGGATTGGCGTTCGCGAGTCCGTCGGAGGGCGCTACTGTCTCGGGGAGGGTCCCCGTAAAGGTTTCTGTCGATTCTGGGGCAGACGTGCGCAAAGTGAGACTGTTTGTCGGGGGGAGGCTGCTGGCTAACGACTTCAGAGCCCCCTACGCGTTCACGTGGAATACGAATTGGGTCGCGGCGGGCAACACGTACACGCTGACTGCTGTGGCATATGGCAGGACGGGTGTGGAGATCGCTCACGACAGTATTCAGATAAAGGTCGGCGAACCCAGTCCTGCGCCCCTCAGATCATTCCGAAGCGTGCAACTAACAGCGAGCACGTTTGCGGACCTGCAGGTGGACGATCCCTATGCCGACGCGATCGGGCGCCTAGCTGAAGCCGGGGTCGTGGCAGGCTTCGAGGATGGGAGCTTCAGGTCCGGGGCGACTGTAACCAGGGCACAGCTTGCGAAGATGATGGCTCGGACACTCGGCATCGCGGATGAGGGCGTGGCGCCTCAGAATCCGTTCGAGGATCTCGGTCTCGCCGATGCCGACTCATATCCCCACAAGTACGTGGCGCTACTCCACTCGGTAGGTGCGGTCGAAGGCATACAGCCGGGCCAGTTTTCGCCATGGATGACGGCAACCAGGGCGCAAGTCGTCACGATCATGGTGAGAGCCGTACAGACTGTCGCCCCCGGGTCTCTGGCCAAACCACCGGCAGAATATGTCAGCTCGGTGGGTACCTTCGATCCAGATCACGATTATGCGATGGCAGTGGCGGAATACAACGGTCTGCTCGAGGGTCTCGAAGGTTATGGTCCATCGTACGAGCCATGGGCACCGGCCAGCCGTGGTGAGATCGCGCAACTGCTCTCCAACCTGGTATGCCTGAACTAGGTCCCGGATACCATCAGAGCACTACGGAAGCCCTGTTAGAGACGTTGTCGCCCGGGGGTCATCCCCCCGGCGACAGTATTCGCAGCCGGGGATCTCGCGGGTTCTGAGGGGGATTTGTCATGGCGCCGCGCACGGCATAGAATTCCTGTGCCGACAGTCATGCGCCGCGGGCGCGCCAATGTGAGGAATGCCGCTGCCAAGTCGCCAAAACCCGCGGGAGCGATTTCCCCGGACCGTCAAGATCGTCTTATACGCGATCGCGTTAGCAGTGTGTGCCGCCCTTCTGATTCTCGGCACAACGGAAAGCCGGCGTGTGTTCGACGTTATGGATTACGGCGCCACGGGCAATGGTGCAGCTGACGACGCCGGCGCCATCCAAGCGGCGATCGACGACGCGGCGGCGGTGACCGGCACTGTCACCATCCCGGCAGGCACCTTTATGCTCGGCTCCCCCCTATATCCGCGAAACGGCATCAGCCTTGCTGGTACGCCGGGGCAGACGATCCTCACCATGTCGGCCCAGTCCTCCCAGACCTTCATGGTGCAGGGCAGCGACCTGAGCCAGGTGAGCTTCTCCGATCTTACCTTCCGGGGCGGTGGTTACACCCAGAACGTCAATGGTCTCTACATGGTGGGAGCGCAGAACTGTAGAGCGAGTTCGTTGCGCTTCGAGGGTCTGTACTACGGCATGAAGCTGGGTTCGGGCAACATCGGCAGCGGCTGGGTGGTAAGCGACATCGTGGCTCGGGACTGCCTGGATCCCCTCTACGCCTCCCACATCCGCGATTCCAGCTTCACCCGTCTCGATCTCCAGGCCGCGAGGATCTCGGACAACCAGGACCATACCATCTACCTGGAGCGCGAGTGCCGCAACCTTAACTTCACCGACTGCACTCTCAGCGGCGGCTCCGGTTACACCCTGCACCTCTGGGTATCGGGAGGCAGTTCCGGTGACCTCACCTTCACGAACCTCACCTTGGACGCCCGTCCGGGGAGGTACCTGCTGGTGATCGGGACCGGGTGGTCGGACATCGTCTTCACAGACAGCACCCTGTTCGCCAATCCAGAAGGTGCGGTAGCCTCGATCTACGGGGCTTCCGACGTCACGTTCGACGGCTTTTGGGCCTCGGGAGGGGATTCGCTGGTGGGGCCTGGCGGCGCCCGACCCGACGGAGTCGTCTTCCGTAACGGCGTCTACGTGGGGTCGGAGCTGGGCAGCGGCGCGGTATTCGAGAACGTGACGCTCGTGAGTCCCGATGGGACGCCCGGCACAACAACACAGCTAGCGTGTTCTCGGGGCGAGTCTTGCTGCCCGGCTTAGCTCCTACTTGCCGGTTGACCTGACCGACCGAACGGGGAGTGGCCGTCGATGCAGGCCGCTCAGCTTCGAGGCTCCGATAGGCGGTCGACCTGGATATGCCCACCCTCGGGAGTTCAAAGGCCGGGCACTCCCACCGCGCTCGAGTCTATGGCGAAGGCCTGCGTGTATCCGGCCGCCTCGGTCTGTCGCACCACCCGCGCATCGTAGGCCCCGTGGGGATAGGCAAAACAACCGGACGGCTCTTTCCGTGACCTCCTCGAGGAAGGACTTGGAATCCCTCAGTTCTTGCTTCAGCCAAGCATCATCGCACTGGGTGAGAATAGGATGAGTCACGCCGTGAGAACCGATGGTGATCAGGGGGTCGCCGGCGCACTGTCGGAGCTCTTCTACAGTCATGCCATCGTACCAGTCGCGCGCCACCGTGTCTGGGACGACATCCATGCTGCCCCAGACCTCCGCGGCGTGAGCGCGGACGAAGGGCAGCCAGTCGCGAGGGTCAAAAACGTGCTGAGCGCTGACGAACAGCACGGCAGGCACGCCGCGCGAACGCAGCACGGGCAGGGCGTTACGGAAATTGTTGGCGAAGCCGTCGTCGAAGGTGAGCAGCACTCCGGCTCTCTCACCGGCCAGATACTCCTCCGGGGTCAGGAATGCGAACCTCCGCCTCAACCAGTCAAGCAAGAAGGCCAGTTCACTAGAAGTCAGATGCGGTTGGGCCAGCCGGTCGATATCCGGCAGTCGGTGGGTGGAGATCCCGTGCAACAGCAGGGCGAACCTTCCTCGACTTGCGTAGACTCTCGTGGCGGCCGCGGCGATCCCTGTTGCCCGAGCAGGTTACCGATCGCGCTCCGCGCGGAGCCGTAGCTCTTTCCGTCCCTTTCATCGTAGGTCGCCCGCTTGCATCAGATCGATGTAGCCACGCACGGCCCTATCTACGTGGAATCGCTTGGCGTGCCGTCTCAGGACGTCGCGATCGCGGTCGGTCGCCAGCTCTTGCAGGATCCCTGCAGATAGGGCCCCCGCGTCGCCGGGCGGCACGAGCGTCCCAGACGTCCCGGCCCATAGTCGGAGGCCTCGAGGATCTCTCGCGGTCCGCTTGGGCAATCGGTACTGACCACCGGTAAGCCGCAGGCCATTGCCTCGATCAGAGCGTTCGGGAGACCCTCCCAAGCTGAGGAGAGGACGAACAGGTCGGCTCGAGCCATATAGGCGTACGGGTTTTCGACGAACCCCGGTAGGGAGACGAAATGCTCGGCGCCTTGGTCCCGCACCACCGCTTCCAATCGGTCCCGTTCTTCTCCGTCCCCGAGAATAACGAGGCGGATGGGCCGGTGGCGCCGAGCAGCCGCCACGGCTTCGATCAGAAGGTCGTAGCGTTTCGGTGGGCTCAGTCGACCGGCGGAAAGAACGATCGGCGGACCTCCGTCACCAAACCAGGGGTGAGGTACGGGCTCCTGCATCAGGGCGGTCATGTCATCGCTGAAGGCAGGGTTGTATATCACTCTGACCATGGCTCGAGGTACGCCCGAGCCCTCGACAAGGTCCGTTGCTGCACCCTGCGAATTCGCGACGACGACGTCGGCAGACGGATAGAACACCCTGACCAGCGCGGGGATCGCCCGGAGCCGAATGCCAACCGAGTCCGAAGTAGCCATGCTCATCGTGGTCGCCTCCCTCAAGATCAGTCTGGGTGAGCTTGAAGCCATCGACCGAGCCCAGACGGCCACGATGTTCGCGAAATGCAGGGTGGATATCAGAACATCAGGCTTGGCCCGGCTGATGTGTCGGGCAAGTGGTACCGTGGCGGCGATGGTCCGCTCGCACGCCAGATCGACCACTCGTACTGCCGGTGACAGACCGATGAGATTCGTCCCGGTGGCGCTGGCCAGCACAAGATCGACGGACAGTCCGGCCTGGGCGAAGCCGGTCGCGAGACGTGCGAACATCTTCTCCGCACCGCCCCATCTCATGGAGGAAGCGAACATGCTTACCTTCAGCGGCCCGGGGGGCCTAGTGGCCGGCGAGGCGCCGCCCTTCATCTTGCCATCGCCGTTGCGGTCAGAAGCTCCTCCCAGTGCGAGAGGACGGTCTCGTAGTCGTATTCAGCAGCATTGAGCCGAGCGCGCCTTGAGAGCCGCGCTGCCAAGCCCGGATCCGACAGTATCTTCCGTATCGCCTCAGCCATGGCCTCGGGGTCCGCCTTTGGAACAAGCAGCGCGTCCTGTCCGTTCTCGACCAAGTCGGGTACTCCACCTGCGTCGGTACTCACGACACACAGACCGGAAGCCATCGCCTCCACAACGGTCATCGGCGCGTTGTCGACATTGGTGGTGTTCAAGAAGATGTCCCCTTCCTCGAGTACCCGCGGTACCTCTGTCTTGGGGACCGGTCCCATTATACGCACTCTGTCCTCAACACCGAGCCTCTGCGCCTCGTCGCGGGTCTGAGCCGCACTCCAATCGCCTGTGTCGGGACCGACCATCAAGAGTCTCGATGTCCGGGAACTCACCGGCAAGTCTTCTGACCACCTCTAGGGCCAGGACCGGGTTGTAGCGCTGCTCGTAGGCCCTGATCCACACCAGTCTCGGCTTTGCCTCGGTGATGGTGCGGGCAGGGTAGCGGTCGAGGTGCAATCCGTTACGGATGACTCGGATGTCCGGACGTAGGCGCAAGAACTGCGCGCGCAGGAACGGCGACGGGGAGGTCACCACTGCGGCGGCGGATAGCAGTCGCCGGAATCTGGACGGCCATCGCTCGCGCGAATTCCGGGAACGCGCCGGAGTGCAGGGTGATGACGTAGGGGCAGCGCAGCGCAGTGAGGCTGGCCCCCACGGCCTCCGCCCAAATGAAGGCAGAGCCGCCGTAGACATCCAGTTGCGCGACCTTGTAGCTGCGACGCTTCGTCCAGACGGTGGTGAGCATATCGGCAAGACGCAGGCCCCGGTTCCTGACGCTGGAAGTGGTGGTCACAGACCACCCGCGGGCATCAGGCCCTCGGCGATGTCCTCGCAGATGAAACGGATGCCGGTCGAGGCAGACAGGAATGCGCCGGCCATCAAACGCGGCGGCTTCTGTCCCTCTTTCGATCTGGCGGGCGCCTCAGAGGCGTATGCCATGGCCCAGCAGGCCCCCGATCGTCTCGGAAGATCATCCGCAGGTCCGACACCACCGTTCTTTCGGCCAAGTAGGCCCGGTCGATAGCCAATTTCGCCGGCATGACCTCGTGAAGATAGTGGTCCTCCCAGTCGTCGCCGGCCAGGTGGGTCTCCTCGTCCGGTAGTGTAGAGAGGCAGGACTGGTGATGCCCGGCTTGGTTCGAGGATCTCAATTGCTCGCGGGAATAGCGGGCCACGTATGAGGGATCTTCGGGGCGCGGTCCCACGAGGCTCATTTCCCCCCAAAGGACATTGAGCAACTGCGGCAATTCGTCGAGCTTAAGCGGCGTAGGGTCTTCCCGATGTCGGTGACCCTGGGGTCGCCGGCGGTCGTGATCGCGGGGCCGGCGTCTGGGCTCCCGTCGATCATCGAGCGGAACTTGTAGAGGGTGAACGGACGGGCATTTCGGCCGATCCGGGTCGATCGGAACAGCGCCGGGCCGGGACTGGTGAGCCTGACCGCCACGGCGAGGGTGAGCAGAAGGGGCGACAGCACGAGGAGACCGAATCCGGCGCCGGCAAGGTCGAGGCAGCGCGATAGCGGCTTTGTCGGCCAGGGTCGACCATCGCCGCCACCGGACCTGAGCCTACAGGCGGAAGGTACGTACGACATCGGTCACCGCCTCGATGACGTCGATCACGTCGTCGTCGGTCATCGCGCTGTAGATGGGCAGTGACACCTCTCGCTGATACTCGCGGTTGGCGACCGGGAAGTCGTCCGGGCTGAAGCCCGTAGATTTCCCGATAGTACGGGTGGAGATGGAGGGGGATGAAATGCACGCTGGTCCCGATGTTACGCGTCCGGAGTTCCTCGACGAAGCGGGCCCGGTCGATCGCTCAGTCTGTCGAGCTGCAGCCTCAGCACGTAGAGGTGCCAGGCATGCTCCATCCGGGGTCGCACCGAGGGGTCTCGACCTGGGGAAGCTCCGCGAAGGCCTCGGTATAGCGTGAGGCGATCTCAGCGCGTCGCCGGTTCATGGCATCGAGTCTGCGCCAACTGGGCTATCCCGATGGCCGCCGCGACGTCGGTGAGGTTGTACTTGAATCCAGGAGCGACGATCTCGTAGTACCAGGAGCCGTCGGCTGCGTAGCGGTTCCACGCGTTCTTCGTGATGCCGTGCAGCGACATCAGGCGACACCGATCGGCAAGCGAGCCTCGTCGTCGGTGCAGATCATGCCGCCCTCGCCCGTGGTCATGGTCTTGGTCGCGTAGAAGCTGAAGCAGGTGAGATGGGGAGACCGGCGCCAGTCCAGGTCGCCGGGAGCCGATGGTCTGCCCTCGGTACGCGGCAGGCAGGGCGTGGGCGGCGTCTTCGATCAGCGCCAGCCCGTTCGTCCCGGCGATCTCGTCAAGCACGTCCATGTCGGCGGGTTGGCCGCCTACATGCACCGGGATGAGTGCTCGAGTGCGGGGACCGATCGCGGCGGCGACGGCTTCGGGGTCGATGTTGAGAGTATCGCTCTGGATATCGACGAAACGGGGCCGCGCCCCGAAGTACCTGATGACCTCGGCCGTCGAGGCGAAGGTATAGGGCGTGGTGATGACCTCGTCCTCAGGGCCTATGCCCATCGCCTCGAGAGCGAGGTGCAGAGCGGCGGTGCAGGAGTTGACCGCGACGGCGTGCGCCGCACCCACCCGCTCGGCGAACTCACG
>CAVPLM010000005.1:0-410000 GCA_963706025.1 uncultured Actinomycetes bacterium
TTATCGCTCCAGCCCAAGATCCATCCAAAGTCGGATGCGAGCGAGGGCCTCGCATGTGTATGCTTCGCGCTCGGCTGTCGCCACCAAGAGGGGCTGCGTCGTCTATACTCGGTTTCGGAAGGGAACAAGATGCGAGCGTCAGAAGTGAGGTCCCATCTCCTGCCGCCGGAGACGGCGAACATGTATCTAACGGCGATCGTGGAAGAAGATGGCGACGGATTCGTCGCCCTGTGCCCCGAGCTTGATGTCGCCAGCCAGGGCGAGAGCGTTGAGCAGGCGACGGACAATCTTCGCGAGGCCGTCGAACTTCTCCTCTCGTGCGCCGATCCTGCGGAGATCTCCTCGCGGCTGAAGACTCGCGTCTATGTGACCCACTTCGAGGCCCGCGGTGGGGCGGCTTAGGGTCCTGTCCGGAGCCGACGTCTGCCGCATTCTCTCCGATCAGGGCTTCACCGAAGTAAGACGCAGGGGAAGTCACGTCGTGATGCAGAAGGGCACGCCGGACCGCACAGTCACGGTGCCCGTTCCCACCCATGCTGAGCTCAGACGAGGCACACTCGCCTCAGTCGTCCGCCAGTCCGGACTCCCTCGTTCCCTATTCGAAGAGTGATCGCGACGTCGGTGGGGCGGCGCCTCGGCCCACCTAGTCCACGCTGACCGACCGTACCTCATCCAGTTCTGCGATGAGGGCGGTCAGCTTCGCCCTATCGGTGCCGCGCGGCAGCTTGAGAAGGAGATGGATGGTGTTGCTGTCATCCTCGCCCGGCACCACCGCCATCTCGTTGACGACCACCTGGGCCTGCTGAAGGACGCCGATAAGCTGAGTAAGGGACCCGTAGCCGGGAGAGCGGAAGTGGACCCGCATTCCCACCGGCTGCCCCAAGCGGGGGTAGAGGATCCGGTTTTCGATCAGTCGCAGGACGTAGAGGCTGATCATGACCAAGGCCGTGGTGATCAACGCCGCGGAGTAGAAACCCTGGGCGGCCAGCAATCCTACCGCGGCTACGGTCCAGAGACTGGCGGCGGTGGTGAGGCCCCGCACCGAAACGCCGTAGCGGATGATGGCACCGGCGCCCAAGAACCCTATCCCGGTCACTACCTGGGCGGAGATGCGGTTGGGGTCGAAATCTGTCCCCTCGAGACCATAAGAGGAGGCCAGGGTGAAAGCGGCCGCCCCCACCGCGACCAGGATGTGAGTCCTGAAACCCGCCGTGTGCTCCCGGATCTCGCGCTCGATCCCGATCAGTCCACCGAGCACGGCGGCGAGGAGGATGCGTATGACCACGTCGATGATCGGCATGCCTTCATACTAGGGGCACTGACTCCCGGTGGCAAGCGGGCCGGCGCGGCCGCTGCGCGTACAGCCTGCCCTGGAGGGAGCGTGCCGGACACAGGTGGGATTCATCTTAGCTCTCTCCTTCTTCCCCCACTCGAGCGATATACACGCAATCATCCATCTGATACAGTCGGGACGTGCTCTTTAGGCAAGTCGGCAGGGGGTCCTTTGGGCCTCGCCGGGGAAAGCAGGAGGAGGGTGCAATGAAGAAGGCGTTGATCCTAGGGTTGGTGCTTGTGTTTGCGTTGGCCATGGGGGTGGCCGCCTGCGGCGAGGAAGAGGAGACGACCACAACCGCCGCGCCGGAGACGACCACGACCACCGCCGCGCCGGAGACGACCACGACGGCGGCCCCCGAAACGACGACGACCTCGACCTATGCTGCCGGACAATGGAAATTCACGTTCAACACGTTCTTCCCGGCCACCAACAATATCGCCATCGTGGGCGAGATGTGGCAGGCAGAGATCACGAAACGCACCAATGGCGCCGTGGAGTTCGAGTACCTGCCCGGTGCGTCGCTGACCGCTCGCCCCCAAAGTCTATGACGGTGTGACGACCGGCATCTCGGATCTGGGGTTCTCGGTCATGGCCTATACCCCGGGGATATTCCCCGTAATGGAATTCGTGGACTTTCCTCATGGGTATCCCTCGGGGTACGTCTCGACCATGGTGGTGAACGACTACTACAACCAGTACAAGCCGGCCGAGTTCAACGACGTGCATGTCTTTGCCTTCTACGGGACGGGCCCGCAGGTGGTCTTCACCACCGGCACGCCCGTGAAGACGCTGGCAGACAATAAGGGGCTGGTGCTCAGGTCGACCGGTGTGGGGGCCACCATCGCCGGCCTCCTGGGGGCCGAGGGTTATGCCGCGCCTCAGAACGAAGCCTACGAACTCATGTCCAAAGGGGTCATCGACGGGAGCATCGCTCCTCGCGAGGTCTTGCTGGGCTGGAAACAGGCTGAGGTCGTCAAGTACGTCACCAACTGTTTCTCCATCGGCTCGTGCACCGGCATGTATCTGATCATGAACAACGACAAGTGGAACGAGCTTCCGCCCGACATCCAGCAGGTCTTCACCGACGTCAGCGCGGAGTACGTCGAATACTGGGCGAAGGTAGGTTCGGCCTACGACTACGACGCCATGGTCTTCTTCAACGAGCAGGAGGGTCGTGAGGAGATCGACCTGTCCGAAGAGGAGAACGCTGCCTGGAAGACCGCCGTCAGGCCGATGATAGACGAGAAGAACACCGCCCTTAAGGACGCGGGATTCACGGACGACTATGAAGCGTTCATCCAGGAGCGGATCGCATACTGGACGGAGAACCAGGTACCCGAAGAAGAATGCTCCGCCTGGGTCAAGGAGAACATCAAGTCCCCGTCGGCGCAGTAGGGGTCCATACACGATAGATAGCGATCTGCAAGCAGTTGTGAAAACCAGCATAGAGGCGGGGCGTGTGCCCCGCCTCTATGCCTAAATGGAAGGTGTCGAGGCAAGGAGGTCCTATGGAGATGCTTCCTCCCGACCAGGAGCCTCTTCCGCTCCGCGAGACCGGATTGGACACAGGTATCCTGAAGAGGCTGGACAGGTACATCGTCCTCTTCAGCAAGGTCCTGTTCTGGATAGCCGGCGCCGGTCTCGTGGGGCTGCTCTTGCTCATAGTAGCCGACGTCATCGGGATCAAGATACTCTCCCGTCCGGTGCCGGGAGGCATCGAGATCGTATCCTTCCTGGTGGTGGTCGCGATAGCCGGCGCGGTACCCTTCACGCAGGTGATGAAGGGGCATGTCGCAGTCGACTTCATCGTGGAGAAGTTCCCGCGCCGCGCCAAGTTGATCATAGACGCCATCATGATCTTCTTCAGCGTTTGTCTCTTCGCGGTGATGACTTGGTACAGCTTCAAATACGCCGGGGGCCTCAGGTCCTCCGGCGAAGTGTCCATGACCCAGAAGATCCCCTTCTATCCCTTCGTGTACGGGATGGCTGTCTGCTTTGTAGCCTTGCTTCTGGTCCTGATCATGGATCTCGTGAAATCGATCGCAAAGGCGGCTAAAACATGGACCCCGTGACGATCGGGATCATCGGGGTCGCCGTCCTGATTGTCATCTTCCTGCTGGGCATGCCCGTGGGCTTCACCATGGCCTTTGTGGGATTGATCGGATTCGCGGCGGTCAAGGGCCCGGAGGCAGGGCTAAGCATATTGGCGCGTGACTTCTGGGAGGTTTGGTCCAGCTACAACCTGACGGTCATCCCCATGTTCGTCTTCATGGGCTCCGTAGCTTTCTATGCCGGGATGAGCGGCAGGTTGTACCAGGCCGCGTACATCATATTCGGCAGGTGGCGCGGGGGACTGGCCATGGCGACGATCGTCGCGACCGCCGGGTTCTCGGCCATCTGCGGCTCCACCAGCGCGACCGCGGCGGCCATGGGCAAGGTGGCGATACCAGAGATGCGGCGGCACGGGTACGATCCCGGCCTGGCCTGCGGTTGCATGGCCGCGGCGGGGAGTCTGGGGATCATGATCCCTCCCAGCACCATCTTCATCATCTACGGCATCCTGTCCGAGCAGTCGATCGGCAAGCTGTTCGTCGCCGGAGTGGTCCCCGGTCTGATCCTGGCCTTCCTGTTCTGTATCGCGGTGTATATCTGGACCGTGTTCAGACCGACCGCGGCCCCGGCCGGGGGCAGGACCAGCATGAAGGCAGAAGCTGATCGGGCGTGACCGGCCTCATTGAGATGCTGTTTCTCTTCGCGCTGGTCATCGGCGGCCTGTTCGCGGGGCTCTTCAGCCCCACCCAGGCCGCGGGCGTGGGCACAGCGGCCGCCATCGTCATCGGAGTGGTGAGAAGGTCGTTCGATCTGCGGAGATTCTGGCTCTCGGTCAAGGACACCCTGCTTATCACCGCCATGATCATGACCATCGTGGCGGGCGCGACGGTGTTCGGTCATTTCATGGCCGTCACCGGCATACCGTCGGCCGCTGCCGATTTCCTCGGCGGTCTCCCGGTCCCCCCGACCGTCGTCATGATAATGATACTGGCCATGTACCTGGTCGCCGGAATGTTCATGGACTCCCTGGCCATGGTCACACTGACCGTCCCGATACTCTACCCGACAGTGATGGCGCTGGGATTCGACCCGATCTGGTTCGGGGTCATCATCGTCCTGGTGGTGGAGATGGGGGTGATAACGCCGCCGGTGGGCATAAACGTCTACATCATCAAGGGAGTGGCGCCGGACGTGCCTATGGGGAAGATATTCAAAGGGGCCTGTCGTTCCTGGTCGGCATGATCATCTTGGCCGCACTGCTGCTGATCTTCCCTCAAATCGCCACCTGGCTACCCAGCTTCGTCACGTATTGACGGCAATACTCATAGGGTCTGAATCGGGGGACTGCCCTGCAACGGCAGTCCCCCGTGATGGACGCGCTCAACTCGCCCCGAGCATCGGCCGTATGCTCCCGGGTTCAGGGTCGCCTTTCTGCCCTTCAGGCTGTGTCCGGTCATCTTCACGTTGTCGGCCGTTCTGATAGCCCTGGGGGCCTGGCTCTGACCAGCGCGAGGCCGGCGCTAAGGCAGGGTTCAGGGCAAGGGCTCAAGGCAGGGTTGCGAAGCCTTCCTGGCGGAAGTGCTCGTCGGTGGCGATGGCGGCCTCTATTCTCAGTCGCCGCATCATCACGAAGCTCAGGCAATCGGTGAGAGTGTACGTCTTGTGTGGGCGCTCGAGGAAGAGCGCCCAGGCCCGCAGCTCCTCGGTCGCGTCGGGGTGCTCCACCCTCACCTCCGCCGCCGAACGGATGTGCGAACCTGCTCTGGCCGCCGTCTCGTGGTCGCTTCGGGTCAGAAGCAGGGCGACAAGCTCGTCGAGCACATAGGTGCTGGTCACGAAGACTGCATCTGGCTGCCGCATGAGCCGCACTATCTCCTTGTGCTTGGGGGAACCCGCGAACAGGAGGTCGTACCAGCCGGAAGTATCGACGAACAGAGGCCTCATGGGCGATCGGTACTCGTGCCGTCGGCAGACGTACCCGGTCGGTGGCCGTAGAGGACGGCGTCGTGATCCTTGCCGCTGAAATCACTCTCGCCGATAAGGCCGGCAGCATCCCAGATGTGGGGCGCATCCGCGGCTGCGCGCTGCATGCGTTCCCGAACGAGGCCTCTCACCACCGAGGACAGGCTGGACCCGCTCTCAGCGGCCCGGGCTTTGAGGAATCGATACTCCTCTTCTTCCAGCGTCACTTGTGTTCGGGTCATGCGTGCCATTGTTCTCTCCTCGCGGGACTGCGCCATAGGACCTTCGTCCGAGATATGCAGCTTGATGACATATTACATCACATGTCACCATATCTTGAGGTGGTGCGGTTGGGTGGTTTCCGCCGCCCTGAATGGCGCGAGTTCGCCTGCGGCTGGAACCAAGTGTGTGGGCCGTCTTGACGCCATCATCGATCGAAGGTTGGATTGCTCACCGTCGGCTACTCCGCGTAGGCTTTCCTGCGAGAGTCCCAGGGGCGAACACGACCCGGGGCGTCTGCGCCATTTGAAAAACGTTATCACAGAAGGTAACATTAGTCATGCCCAAGGTCCGGCGAGGCGGATATGTCTTCCTTGTCTGGAAGGGTGATCATTCGCCCCGGCACGTGCATGTCTAGCGGGGTGGGCTCTTCGTCCTGAAGTGGGACCTTGACGGCCACAAGCCGATGGCCGGCAGGCCATCGCGGAGGGTAGTGAAGTTGATTCGCCAACTGGAGTCTGAGGGTCTGCTGTGAAGATCAGGTCGGTCGGATACAACAACCACAGGCACGCGTTCGCAGTCACAACGCCTCGCGGGGAGTTCAGCTTCCCCTACTCGAAGGCCGCGCCGATTCCCAGCGCAGCCGATCCGATCGCTGATATCGGGATCGATGCCGAGCTTGGGGGAGAGGGGTTCACCTACCGCTTGGTCTCTGGTTTGGAGGGCTCGGTGCACATCGAGCAGGTCCTTGAGTACAATCGGGACCCCGGCTACATGCGCGACCTTCTTCTCTACAGACTGACTCTAGAGGCTATCAAGCGCGTCGAGGACAGCCCCCTTTCCAAGCGCGAGATCATCCGGAGGCTTGGCACGTCTCCGACCCAGTTCTATCGGCTCCTCGATCCCACCAACTACCGCAAGTCGGTCGACAAGGTGCTTGTGCTCCTTCATGTGCTGGAATGTGAGGTCGATCTGCTAGTGGCCGCCAAGGGTTCGCGTTCACGGTGTCCCCGTGGATCTGAATGCTCTTGATCGTTGGTATCTTCACTGTTTACTTCTTTGGAGGCCCCGGTTGCCCTCACCGCGGGTACGGGCGCGATCGGATGCTGTGGCGGTGACGGCGATACGGGATTTGGCGCCGCGCGATGGGGCTGGAATAATGGGTGACCGGAACGGTTCGCTGGGGCCTCGTCGTCGGCCAGGACCCTGACACCAGATAAGAGACTAGGACTAGAGCGGAAGGACGGCGCATGGCGCGCAAGTACGATCCCGAGCAGATCGAGACCAAGTGGCAGAGGGTCTGGGAAGAGCAGGAGACCTTCGTCGTCCCCAACCCGGTCGCGGACCGACGCCCGGCGCGGTCGGGGCCCGGGGGGTCGAGATCCGGGGGCAAGGGGCCGGACGCCACCTACGTCCTCGAGATGTTCCCCTACCCGTCGGGCAGCGCGCACATGGGGCACGTCAAGAACTACACCATGGGCGACGTCATCGCCCGCTTCCGCCGCCACCAGGGGCAGCGGGTGCTTCATCCCATGGGGTACGACGCCTTCGGTCTGAACTCCGAGAACATGGCCATCAAGACCGGGGAGCCTCCGGGCAGCTTCACCGAAGCGGCCATCGCCACCATCAACCGGCAGCTCCGGCGGCTGGGCGTGTCCATCGACTGGACCCGGGAGGTGGTCACCTGCCGGCCCGACTACTACAAATGGACGCAGTGGCTCTTCCTTCAGCTCTACAAGAAGGGTCTCGCCTACAAGAAGGAAGCGCCGGTCAACTGGTGCCCCTCGTGCCAGACCGTACTGGCCAACGAGCAGGTGATCGAGGGGACCTGCGAGCGCTGCGACAGCCTGGTGGAGGCGAAGAAGCTGACGCCAGTGGTTCTTCCGCATCACCGACTACGCCGAGCGGCTGCTGCAGGACTTCGACAAGCTGGAGTCGTGGCCGGAGCGGGTCATCACCATGCAGCGCAACTGGATCGGCAAGTCCATCGGCGCCGACGTGGTCTTCACCATCGCGCCGGCGGACGATCCCTCGGCCGGCGGCGGGACCGGCGCGTCTGCCGGGGCGGCCGGCGACGGTCCGGCGGCGGCCGGCGACGCCATCACCGAGGTGACGGTCTTCACCACCCGGCCGGACACCCTCTTCGGGGCCACCTTCTTCATCCTGGCTCCGGAGCATCCGCTGGTGGACGAACTGGTGCGCGGCCGGCCCCAGGAGCAGGAGGTCAAGCGCTACGTGGCGAAGGCCATGGGCACCTCGGCCATCGAGCGGGCGAGCATCGAGAAGGAGAAGACCGGGGTCTTCACCGGTCGCTACGCCGTCAACCCGGTCACCGGCGGCCGGATCCCCATCTACGTGGCCGACTACGTGCTGATGGACTACGGCACCGGGGCCATCATGGCCGTGCCCGGTCACGACGAGCGCGACTTCGCCTTCGCCACGAAGTACGGGCTGGAGGTGGTCGAGGTCATCGAGAGCCCGGCCGAGTTCAAGGACGAGCAGGGCCGGTTGGTCCAGGCCTATCCCGGCGACGGACTGCTGGTGAACAGCGGCGCCTTCGACGGCCTGGCGAAGGCCGACGGCATCGTCAAGGTCACCGAGTGGCTGAAGGAACAGGGCAAGGCCGACTTCGCCGTCAACTACAAGCTGCGCGACTGGCTGGTGTCGCGGCAGCGCTACTGGGGCGCCCCCATCCCCATCGTCTACTGCGATGCCTGCGGCGAGGTGCCGGTGCCCGACGAGCAGCTGCCGGTGCTGCTTCCCGACATCACCGACTACGCGCCCAAGGGCAAGTCGCCTCTGGCCGCGGCCGAGCACTGGGTCAACACCACCTGCCCCGGCTGCGGCGGCCCGGCCCGGCGGGAGAGCGACACCATGGACACCTTCGTGGACTCGTCCTGGTACTACCTGCGCTACGCCTCGCCCTGGCGGGACGACGTGGCCTTCGACCGGGACGCGGTGGACTACTGGCTGCCGGTGGACCAGTACATCGGTGGGCGTGGAGCACGCCATCCTCCACTTGATGTACTCCCGCTTCTTCACCAAGGTGCTCTACGACCTGGGTCTGGTGGGCTTTGAGGAGCCGTTCAAGAACTTGTTCACCCAGGGGATGATCTACTACAAGGGCGCCAAGATGTCCAAGAGCAAGGGCAACGTGGTGAATCCCGACGAGCACGTGGCCCGAGTACGGCGCCGACTCGCTGCGCAGCTACATCCTCTTCATGGGCCCGGGGGAGAGCGACGTCGAGTGGAACGACCAGGGCATCGAGGGCATCTACCGCTTCCTGGGCCGGGTGTGGCGGCAGGTGACCGACGCGATCGAGAAGGGACTGCTGGGTTCTGGTGGCGCGCCGGCGGACTTCGACGAAGCGTCGCTCACGCCCGCCGAGCGGGCCCTGCTGGTGAAGACCAACCAGGTGGTACAGAAGGCCACCGTGGACATCGGCCGGCGGTTCCACTTCAACACGGCGCTGGCCGCCATCATGGAGCTCAACAACGACATCGGGGCCGCTCGGGCCGGGGGCCTCGCGGCCACCGCAACCGGCCGTGCCGTGCTCGGCCAGGCCCTGGAGACGATGGTGCGGCTGCTGGAGCCGTTCGCGCCGCACATGGGAGCCGAGCTGTGGGAGATGATGGGCTACGAGAACATCTGGGATGCGCCCTGGCCGGAGCCTGACGCCCGCTTCTTGGTCGCGGAGACGGTGGAGTTGGCGGTGCAGGTGAACGGCAAGGTGCGGGACCGGGTGGTAGTGGCCCAGGACGCGACGGCCTCCGAGGTCCTGGCGGCCGCCAAGGCGTTGCCCGGGGTGGCCAAGTACCTGGAGGGCAACGATTTGGTCAAAGAAGTGGTGGTGCCGGGGCGGCTGGTGAGCCTGGTGGTCAAGTAGCGAGAGCCGTGTGCGGCGCCCGCGCCGTCGCCGGGAACGGAAGCGGCTGAGCGGTCGTATCATAGGTGTATGGGCAGTGTGTGAGAGGGCGACGGTGATCGTGCAGGCTCGCTTCCTTTCTTTCGGGTGCGCCTTGGTGACGATGCTGGTGCTTCTGGCGAGCGTCCTCTCCGGCTGTGCTCCCGACACGGCGGCCACGCTCTCCAGCACGCCCACTCCCGCCGTCGCGTCATCGACTACGTCAGAGCCGTCGACCACGTGGCAGCAACCGGCCACGTCGACCACATTGCCCCCAGGGGTGATGACCTTCGACACTCTCACCCGGCGGTTCGAGATGCTCGTCGAGCATCAAGGCCTGGCCGGCACCCTTCCCTACTCGGTGTTGACGACGAAGGAGCTATCCTGGCTCTCACAGGCAGCCCCGCTGGTAACGGTCTCAGAAGCGAAGGGCTACCGATTTGCCGACGGCGGCCTGGTCATCATGCTCTTCTGCGAGCCGGTGGCGGAGGATTCCCAGGGCGAGGCGCAGAAGACCCTCGCCGGGCTGGCCGAGGCCAGCTACTCGCGGAGTGCTGAAGAGATGTGGGCTCGTGTTGCGGACGGCTACGGGTACCTCGTGGTCTCCGAGCACTACGCGGATAAGCTCGGCCGGCTGGCACAGATGGCCAGGGAGGGACCGCCGCCAGAGCACTACTTCGAGCAGCTCGAAAGGCCGTTCGCCGCTGTCACCGAGCGGTTCGAGGCCTGGGTAGCTCATGAGGACCTTCGCGGCACCCTGCCGTTCGCGGTCAAGCCTGCCGGAGAGAGCGCCTGGCTCTCGCAGGCAGTCCCGGAGGTGACGCAGGCGAATGCCTACGAATTCGCGAACGATGATCTGGTCATCCTGTTCGACCTTGCGGCGTTCTCCAGCTACGACACCGCCGAGGCGGCGTGGCGTGCAATCGACGCAGCGGCCAAGGCCAGGTACGCAGGGCATGGCAGGATGGTGCGGACTTTCGTCGACGAGGATTTCGGATATGTGACGGTCACCGCCTCGGACGACTATCGGCAGGAGTTCGGATTTGGTGCCGGGTGGGCCAGATGGGCGGGGCCTCCGGACTGGTAGTGGGCACCGGCGTCGCCACCGCGGGCGTGGCGCGGCCGGCTCGCGGGGAAACAAAAGGGGCGGCCTTGCGGCCGCCCCTTCTTTCACGCGTTGCCCGCTGAAGCGGGCTGGTCCGGTTACTGGTTCTGCCGGTTCTCCACCAGGTTGTCGACCACGTGCGGGTCGGCCAGGGTGGAGGTGTCGCCCAGGTCGCCGATGTCGTTGGCGGCGATCTTCTTGAGGATGCGGCGCATGATCTTGCCGCTGCGGGTCTTCGGCAGGCCGGGGGCCCACTGGATGACGTCCGGAGTGGCGATGGGGCCGATCTCCGTACGCACGTGCTTGACCAGCTCTTTCTTCAGGTCGTCCGAAGGCTCGACGCCGGCGTTCAGGGTCACGTAGGCGTAGATGCCCTGGCCCTTGATGGGGTGGGGCATGCCCACCACGGCGGCCTCGGCCACGGAGTCGTGGCTGACCAGCGCCGACTCGACCTCAGCGGTGCCCATGCGGTGACCGGACACGTTGATGACGTCGTCCACGCGGCCGGTGATCCAGTGGTAGCCGTCCTCGTCGCGGCGGCAGCCGTCGCCGGTGAAGTACAGACCCGGATACTGGACGAAGTAGGTCTCGTAGAAGCGCTCGGGGTCGCCGTAGACGCCGCGCATCATGCCGGGCCAGGGGCGCTTGATGCACAGGTTGCCCACGCCGGGGCCGGTGATCTCGTCGCCGTCTTCGTCGACGATGCACGGCTCCACGCCGAAGAAGGGCAGGGTGGCCGAACCCGGCTTGATCTTCATGGCGCCGGGCAGCGGGGTGATGAGGATGCCGCCGGTCTCGGTCTGCCACCAGGTGTCGACGATCGGGCAGCGTCCGCCGCCGATGAGGTCGTGGTACCACAGCCAGACTTCCGGGTTGATGGGCTCGCCCACCGTGCCCAGCACACGCAGGGAGGAGAGGTCGTGCTTCTTGACCCAGTCGTCACCCTCGCGGGCGATGGCGCGCAGGGCGGTGGGAGCGGTGTAGAAGATGTTGACCTTGTACTTCTCCACCACCGCCCAGAAGCGGTCGGGGCTGGGGTAGCTGGGGACGCCCTCGAACAGGACGCTGGTGGCGCCGTTGCACAGCGGGCCGTAGACGATGTAGGTGTGGCCGGTGACCCAGCCGATGTCGGCCGTGCACCAGTAGACCTGCTCGGGATGGTAGTCGAAGATCAGCTCGTGGGTCATGCCGCCGTAGAGCAGGTAGCCTGCGGTGGTGTGCATGACGCCCTTGGGCTTGCCCGTGGAGCCGGAGGTGTAGAGGATGAACAGCGGATCTTCCGCGTCCATCTCTTCGCACGGGCAGTCGGTGGTGATGTCGCCGGCAGCCAGCTCTTCGTGATACCAGGTGTCGCGGCCCTCGACCCAGGGGATGCCTCGGCGCCGGTGTGCTTGACCACGATGCAGGTCTTGACCGCGGGGCACTCGGCCATGGCGGCGTCGGCAGCGGTCTTGAGGGGCGTCGGCCGGCCGCCGCGCAGGCCGGTGTCGGCGGTGATCATGACGGTCGCCTCCGCGTTGAGGACGCGGTCGCGCAGCGCGTCGGCGGAGAAGCCGCCGAAGACCACGCAGTGGATGGCGCCGATGCGGGCGCAGGCCAGCATGGCCACGGGAAGCTCGGGGATCATGGGCAGGTAGATGACGACCCGGTCGCCCTTCTTGACGCCCTTCTTCTTGAGGACGTTGGCGAACTTGGTGACTTCTTCCCAGAGCTGCCTGTAGGTGATGGTCCGGGTGGAATCCGGGGAGTCACCTTCGAAGTAGTAGGCGACCTTGTCGGCTACAGGAGTGTCCAGGTGCCGGTCGAGGCAGTTGTAGGCTACGTTCAGCTTGCCGCCCTCGAACCAGCGGACCTTGGCCTGGGCGAAGTCGTGATTCTGGACGTAGTCCCACTTCTTGAACCAGTGCAGTCTCTTCTCGGCCTCCTCGGCCCAGAAGGCGTCGGCGTCTTCCAGAGAGCGCCTGTACATCTCCTGGTACTGCTCCATGCTGGAGATCCAGGCGGTCTTCTGGAACTCGGCCGGAACGTCGAAGATCTTCTCTTCCAGGGATTCGTTCGCCACCTTTTCCTCCGCTTTTTCCGATTTCAAGACAACAACAACCCTCTCCCGATCAGCTCGGGAGCGAACGCACACCAGCGTAGGATAACATACCGCCTCCGAACGCCGTCCTGCCCGGTATGAGACAGTATGTCGTGTCAGACACGGGCAGGCATCGTTGTGCCTTCCGCTGAATACGAGGAGGTCAGATGTTCCTGCAGGTCACGGGAGCGGCGCGCGAGGTAACCGGATCGTGCTACCTGGTCGAGGTGGGTGCCACCCGGTTCCTGGTGGACTGTGGCATGCACCAAGGGGGCGATAAGGAGGAGGCTCTCAACTTCGCGCCCTTTCCCTTCGATCCCGTGGAGCTGGACTTCGTGCTGCTCACGCACGCCCATATCGATCACTCGGGCATGATCCCCCGGCTGGTGAAGAAGGGCTTCGAAGGGCCCATCTACGCGACCCCACCCACGTGCGACCTGGCCGAGATCATGCTGCTCGACTCGGCCTACATCCAGGAGATCGAGGCGGAGTGGCGCACGCGCAAGGCGCGGCGCGCCGGGCGCCGGGAGGTCGAGCCTCTCTACACCGAGGACGACGCTCACCGAGCCATCCGCCTGTTCAGACCGGTGGACTATGGCGCGCCCAAGGAGTTGGCCCCGGGCGTGACCGTGGTGTTCCACGATGCCGGGCACATCCTGGGTTCGGCCTTCCTGGAATTGCGTCTGGAGGAGCGAGGCGAGAAGGTCAAGGTGCTCTTCAGCGGCGACGTGGGCCAACCCGACCAGCCCATCATCCGCGATCCGGAGATCATCGAGCAGACCGACTATCTGATCATGGAGTCGACCTACGGCGACCGCCTGCACGTCCGCGACGGAGAGCCGGAGGACGAGCTGGCCGCGATCTTGGAGGAGGCCAAGCGCACCGGAGGGAACGTCATCATCCCGGCCTTCGCGGTGGGGCGGACCCAGGAGCTCCTCTATTTCTTGCGCGAGATCTTCGACAAGCACCAGTTGGACATGCCGGTGTACGTGGACAGTCCCCTGGCCTCCCGGGCCACGGAGGTGTTCCGGCGGCATAGGGAGGCCTTCGACGATGAGGCCTGGAAGCTGGTCGGAGAACCGGGCGGCATCTTCGACTTCCCTCAACTGCACTACACCGCCAGCGCCGACGAATCCCGGGCTCTGAACGAGAAGAAGGGAATAGTGATCATCTCCGCGAGCGGGATGGCCGAGGCCGGCCGCATGCGGCACCATCTCAAGCACAACCTGTGGCGCCCCGAGGCGCACATGGTGATAGTCGGCTTCCAGGCTCGGCACACTCTGGGCCGCCGTCTTCTCGAGGGCGACAAGCAGGTGCGCCTGTTCGGAGAGGAGATCGCGGTCAAGGCCCAGATCCACGAGATCACTGGGCTCTCGGCCCACGCGGACCAGGAGCAACTGCTGGCCTGGGCCTCGCATTTCAAGCCTCCGCGGCTCACTATCTTGACCCACGGCGAGACGGGGGCGGCCATGACTCTCGAGCGCCTGCTCGAGGACCGACTCCATTTCGCGGTCGTGGTGGCAGAGAGAAACGAGATCTTCGAACTTAAGGGAGGAGCCGAGTGACTGCCGACCCGGTGTGCGGTGCCACCGTCTCCGAGCGGGACGCAGTGGCCGCCTCTTTCTACAATGGCCGCGTGTATCTCTTCTGTTCGGAGGAGCATCGCGACCTTTTCAGCACCGATCCCGAGCGGTATGCGAAGGGGATCGAGGCCATGGCCCTCAAGGTGGGCGTCATGGGGGCGGCCTCGGGAGACTTCACCGCTCAAGAGCGGGCGGACGCCCGGGAGCTAGGCCGGATCATAGCGGCCCGCGGTATGGTGCTGATCAGCGGCTCGGCCCCGGGCCTACCACTGGAGAGCGCCCTGGGAGCGCAGGCGGCCGGGGGTCTTTCGATAGGCATCTCGCCGGCCCTGAGCCTCGATGAGCATCTGCACGTCTACCACTCGCCGGTGGAGGGCTTCGACGTCCTCATCTACACGGGCAGCGGCCTGATGGGCAGGGAGATAGTGAATATCCGTTCCAGCGACATCGTCTTGATCGTGAACGGGCACTCCGGCACCCTGGGCGAGTTTGCCATCGCCTACGATGAGGGCAAATTGATAGGCGTGCTTCAAGGGAGTGGCGGCATCGCCGATATCGTGCCGGAACTGGTCGAGGCCATCAACAAAGAGACGGGGGCGGCGATAATCTACGACCGCGATCCCGAGAAGCTGATCGATCGAGTCGTGGACTACTACGTGAACGTCCACTTCCGCCGTCCGTCGGTGTTCGTGAGTCAAGTTCAGGGAGGAAGACCACGGGTGGTGGGGTAGGAGTCGCGGGTGTGGGCCTAGGGGGGAGACCCCGGTGTCTGAGCTGATGCAGGCGATGCTTCTCGATACCGCCGGAAGCCCCTTGCGGCCGGCGCGGGTGCCCGTGCCCGCGCCGGCGCCGGGACAGGTGCGGGTGAAGGTGCAGGCGTGCGGTATCTGCCGGACGGACCTGCACGTGGTGGACGGGGAACTGCAGCATCCCAAGCTCCCTCTCATTCCCGGTCATCAGATAGTAGGTACCGTGGAAGCCTTGGGGGAGGGCGTTTCCTCCCCGGCCGTGGACGCACAGGTGGGGATCCCCTGGCTGGGCTGGACCTGTGGTCGTTGCCGCTATTGCCTGAGCGGCCGCGAAAACCTCTGCGACTCGGCCAAGTTCACCGGATACGACCTCGATGGAGGTTTCGCCGAATACGCCGTGGCCGACCACCGCTTCGCGTTTCCCATCCCGCCGGGCTACCCTGCCGCTCAGGCCGCGCCCCTTCTCTGTGCCGGGCTCATCGGCTATCGCTCGCTCTCCATGACGGGCGAGGCGGAGCGCCTGGGTATCTACGGCTACGGGGCCGCCGCGCACATCGTCACCCAGGTGGCGCGTTACCAGGGTCGGAGGGTGTTCGCTTTCACCCGTCCGGGCGACCTCACCTCCCAAAGCTTCGCCCGGGAGATGGGAGCCCACTGGGCGGGTGACACCTCCGAGGCGGCCCCCGAGGAACTCGACGCGGCCATCGTCTTCGCTCCCGCGGGAGAACTGGTGCCGATGGCTCTCCGCGCCGTGGCCAAAGGCGGGGTGGTCGTATGCGGAGGGATCCACATGAGCGATATCCCTTCCTTCCCCTACGAGATCCTCTGGGGGGAACGCGCGATCCGCTCGGTGGCCAACCTGACCCGGCAGGATGGCGCGGAGTTCCTGACCTTGGCTCCCCGGGTGCCGGTGCACACCGAAGTGGAGCTTTTCCCGCTCGCGGAGGCGAACGACGCTCTGGAGCGTCTTCGCCGGGGAGCGATCCGGGGGGCCGCCGTGCTTGTCCTGGACAGCTAAGGAGGTGAAGCCGTGCCGACCCGTCCTCTGGTCTCGTACGAGATAGATCGAGTCGAAGTGCTGAACGCGGAGGGTCTCGTCGACGAGGCTCTCATGCCCGATCTCACGCCGGAGCAGATCCAGCATCTGTACCGGCACATGGTGCTTACGCGCCAGTTCGACGAGCGCATGTTCAAGCTCCAGCGCCAGGGGCGGCTTGGCACCTTTCCCCGGGTGGCCGGTCAGGAGGGGGCGCACGTGGGGGCGGCCTTCGCGCTCCGGCCGGACGACTGGCTGGTGCCCGCCTTCCGGGAGACGGGCGCGCTCATGTTGCGGGGCATCCCCATGGAGCAGCTTCTGCAGTTCTGGGGCGGGGACGAGCGCGGTTCACGGCTTCCCGCGGGAGCTGCGCACACTTCCCGTATCCATCCCCGTGGGCACCCACATGCTTCACGCGGTGGGTATCGCGTGGGCCCTGAAGCAGGCGGGCGAGGAGGCCGCAGTACTCACCTTTTTCGGGGAGGGCGCCACCTCCGAGGGCGACTTCAGCGAGGCCATGAACATGGCCGGGGTGTTCCAGGTGCCGGTGGTGTTCTTCTGCCAGAACAACCAGTACGCCATCTCGGTCCCCTTCACCAAGCAGACCGCTTCACCCACGGTGGCGCAGAAGGCGCTCGCCTACGGGATGTTCGGGGTGCAGGTCGATGGAAACGACGTCTTCGCGGTGTATCGCGTGACCGCCGAGGCCTTGGAACGGGCGCGCACGGCGCACGAGCCCACCCTCATCGAGGCGCACACCTATCGGGTGATGGACCATACGACCTCCGATGACGCCCGCCGCTACCGTGAGGAGAACGAGGTGGAAGAGTGGCGGAGTCGGGACCCCATCGAGCGCCTGGCGCGCTACATGCGCGCACAAGGGCTGCTGGACGATGGCGCCGCCGCTGAGGCCCTGGCCGAGGCCGATCAGAAGGTGGCTGAGGCGGTCGCCGCTTTTGAGGCCATCCCGCCGCCGGGACCCGAGGAGATCTTCGCCCACGTCTATGCGGACCTCACGCCGCCACTGGCCGAGCAACAGGCGGAGCTGAGGGCCCGCCTGGCGAGGGGGAGGTGAGCATGGCCCGTCTCAACATGGTCGAAGCCATCGACCAAGCTCTCTCGCAAGAGATGGAGCTGGACCCCAGGGTCGTCGTGCTCGGCGAAGACGTCGGCCGGGACGGTGGGGTGTTCCGGGTGACCGACGGTCTCGTGGAGCGGTTCGGCGAAGAGCGCGTCATCGACACACCCCTGGCCGAGTCGGGGATCGTGGGGATGGCTATCGGCATGGCCATAGCCGGGTATCGTCCGGTGGCCGAGATCCAGTTCTCGGGCTTCGCGTATCCGGCCTACGACCAACTCGTCTGTCATGCCGCCCGCATGCGCAACCGCAGCCGGGGCGAGTTCTCCGTCCCTCTCGTGGTCCGCACGCCCTACGGCGGCGGGATCAGAGCGCTGGAGCATCATTCCGAGAGCATGGAAGCGGTGTTCGCCCACGTGCCCGGGCTCAAAGTCGTCATCCCCGCCGACCCGTACGAAGCCAAGGGCCTGCTGGCGGCCGCCGTCCGCGATCCGGATCCGGTGGTGTTCATGGAGCCGGCCCGGGTCTACCGAGCCATAAAGACCGAGGTACCCGAGGAGCCCTACACTCTTCCCTTGGGCAAGGCCCGCCTGGTTCGAGAGGGTCGGGACGTTACGGTGCTGGCCTGGGGAGCCCATGTCCGCACGGTGAAGGAAGCGGCCGGGCGTTTGGAGGCCGAAGGCGTCGCCGACGTCGAGGTCGTCGACGTGCGCACCATTTCGCCGTTCGACTTCGAGACCGTGATCGCCAGCGTGACCAAGACCGGTCGCGCGGTCGTGGTCCACGAGGCGCCGCGCAGCTGCGGCTTCGGTGCGGAGATCTCCGCCCAGATCATGGAGAGGGCGGTACTGCACCTTAAGTCCCCGGTGCTACGTGTCACCGGGTTCGATACGATCCCCCCGTTGGCCAAACTGGAGGACTATTACCAGCCCGACGTGGACACGGTGGTGGAGGCCATCAAAGCATCGATCCGGTTCTAGTCGATCACAAGAGAGGGAGAGCGCGGTGGAATACGACGGTTTTCTGGAGTTGATCAAGAGTCGGCGCACGCTGCGGGCGATCAAGCCCGATCCCATCCCCGACGAGATGGTTGACAAGCTCCTCGAAGCGGCCCGCTGGGCACCGACCGGCTTCAACATGCAACCCCTCGAGATGCTGGTGGTCAGAGATCTGGAGCTTCGCACGGCAATCAAGAAGATCGTCGACGACTACAAGAACAGCGACTTCTTCGCCATGGAAGCCACGCGCGAGGAGTGGCAGGGCTCGCCCTGGGCCATCGAGACTCACGGCGAGTGGGACTGTCCGCTGGCGCCGGTGTTCATCCTGGTGATGGGCGACACGCGCCGCCGGGTGGGCCTGCCCATGGCCGCCCGCTATTCCGAGCAGAAGGGCGACTCCATCTTCGAGTCGTCTCTCTCCAATGCCTTCATGTACATGTGGCTGGCTGCCCACAGCCTGGGGCTAGCCGCCCAACCGATCTCGGGGGTGAAATACCCGAAAGTGCAGGCGCTGGTGAAGCACCTGCTCAACCTCCCCGACTTCATCTATGTCTACGACATCTTCCTGGTCGGGTACAACGCCATGGAGGATGGGCCGTCGGCCAAGCTCATGCGCCCTCTGGACGAAATGGTCCACTACGACAGGGCCGCTGATGACGAGTTCCTCAGCGAGGAAGAGCTACGCAAGCAGATCATGAAGCTCCGGGCCGGCAACGTGGCCCGGCACGTGGAGGCCGACAAGATCAACGAGTAGGGCCCCTGGTGGCTGACCTGGTGGCCGAGAGAGGGACCGACGTGCAGTACGACGACCTGCTCGAATTGGTGAAGAGTCGCCGCACCATCAGGGCGATCAAGCCCGACCCCATACCGGAGGAGACGGTCCAGAAGATACTCGAGGTCGGGCGCTGGGCTCCCACCGGCTTCAACATGCAGTTCATGGAGTTCCTGGTCGTCGAGGACCTCGGACTCCGCTCCGCGGTCAAGAAGATCATCGACGACTGGATAGAAAGCGACTTCTACACTCTGGAGACCACCAGGGAGGAGTGGCAGGGTCCTTCGTGGGATCCCAGGACACGTGGCCGGCTGGAATGCCCTCTCGCGCCGGTCTTCATCCTTGTCCTGGGGGATACCCGGCGGCGCGCGGGTCTTCCCATGAACGCCCGCTACTCCAAGCAGAAAGGCGACTCCATCTTCGAGTCGTCCCTCTCCAATGCCTTCATGTATCTGTGGCTGGCGGCGCACAGCCTCGGTCTCGCCGCCCAGCCGGTCTCGGCGGTCAAGAACTCCCGGGTGCAGGGACTGGTGAAACATCTCCTCGATCTCCCCGATTTCATCTACATCTACGAACTCCTGCTGGTCGGATACAGCGCCATGGAGGGTGGTCCCTCCGCCAAGCTGACGCGGCACCTGGACGAGATGGTGCACCGCGACCGGGCCGGAGAGGGGGACTTCCTTTCCGAGGAGGAATTGAGGAAGCAGATACGCAAGTTGAGAGTGGGAAACGTTGCCCGTCACAAGGAGGCTGAGAAGGCCGACGAGTGAGTGATCGGGGGCCGCGCCGGAAGGCGCGGCGCGGCCCCGTCCCGCCCGCCGAGCGCGCGGAGCGCCTCGGCCGGGCCCACCGCGACGATGGAGCGGCAGTCATGGCTTATGAGTTCAAGTTCCCCGACATAGGTGAAGGGATAGCCGAGGGAGAGATCCTTGCCTGGAGGGTGAAAGAGGGCGACATCGTCGCCGAAGACCAGACCCTGGCCGAGATGGAGACCGACAAGGCGGTGGTCGAGCTGCCTTCCCCCCGCGCGGGTCGGGTGAGCAGGCTTCACGCCGAGGAGGGCGACATCATCCAGGTGGGCGATGTGCTCGTCACCATCGAGGAGACCGTGGCCGCGGCACCCGGCCCGGAGAGCGTCCCCGCCGGCGCGGTCCCGGCGGCGCCCGCGGCCCCGGCGGCCCCAGGGCCCGCGACGCCGGCCGTCGCCGCCTCGGTCGCGGCTCCAGCCGCGGCGCCCGTGACACCAGTTGCCGCCGCCCCGCGCGCCGCTGAGGAGCCTGAGCCCTATACGGGCTCGGTAGTGGGTTTTCTCGAGGAGGCTCCGGAGGAGGAGGCCGAGGCGGTAGCCGGCCCGACCGCCGGCGCGCCCGCGGCCGGCGGCGAGGTGCTCGCCATGCCTTCCGTCCGCGCGCTGGCGAAGGAATTGGGAGTCGACCTCGCCGGTATTCGCGGGACCGGCCCGGGTGGCCGGATCATCAAGCAGGACGTGGAGGACGTGGCTGAGGCGATGGCCTACGGAGCGCCCGCTCCGGGAGTGCCCTCGGCGGCCGCCCAGGCCCGCCCGGTAGAGATGGCCCCAGCGTCTCCGGCAGAGACGGCCCCCGCGCCAACGCTCGAGCAGGTCCCTTCTCTGCCGGGCGCACCCCCACCGGCCCCGTCCCCATCCGTCGTTCCGCTTCCGAGCGCTTCGCAGGAGGCCGGTGCCCCTGCACCCTTGCCTCCGGCCGGCGAACCGTCGATCCCGGTCCCGGTCTTGGGCGGGACCATCGAGTCGGACCCGTTCGGCCCCGTCGAGAGGGTGGCCTTCCGAGGGGTCCGTAGGACCATGGCCCGGCATATGGCCGAATCGGTGGCCAAACAGGCGCAGGTCACGATCATGGACGAGGCCGACGTCACCATAATCAGGCGCATCCGCGAGAAAGAGCGCACCGTCGCCGCGGAGCGCGGGGTGCGGTTGACCTATCTGGCCTTCGTGGTCAAAGCCTGCACGGCTTCTCTCAAGCGCTTTCCCCGTCTGAACGCCGTCCTAGAGGAATCGGGGGAAGAATTCGTGCTCAGGCGCTACTACAACATCGGTATCGCGGTCGACACGAAGTACGGGCTGGTCGTACCCAACATCAAGGACGCCGATCAGAAGAGCATCTTCCGGATAGCCGAGGAAATCGTGGATCTGGTCGATCGGGCCGATGAGCGGCGCCTCGACCTGAGCGAACTCCACGGAGGGACCTTCACCATCAGCAATTTCGGGGCGGTGGGGAGCACTTTCGCCACCCCTGTGATCAACTACCCTGAGGTCGCTCTACTGGGAATGGGGCGGATCCGCGAACTGCCGGTCGTCCGCGGGGGGAAGGTGGTCACCCGGCTGATGTTGCCTCTTTCTCTTACGATCGATCACCAGTTGATCGACGGCGCAGAGGCAGCCCGCTTCCTGAATCTGGTCATGGGGTACCTGGAGGACCCCGATCTGCTGCTCTTGGAAGGGGCTTGATGGAACCGGAAAGCTGCGAAGCGCTCCGCGAGGCCACACGTGGTTGCCGGCTGGTTCTGCTCGCAGCCACCGATACTGAGGCCGAGCCACTCCTGCGCGCGTTCTGGGAGCCCGCGACCTACCTGGTGTTCACGAGGAAGTTGGTCGTGGGCGCGGTCGCCGCGGAACAAGATACGGCGAAAAGAGGCGTCGCCGGAGGCGCCGTCCAGGCCGTGCTTGCGATCAGTGGGTGCGACAAGGTCAACGCCGCCCATACCCTGGCCTGTCTTCTTCTGACCATGGACCCCCAGCCCTCCCTGGTGCTCCAAGTGGGCGTGGCGGGAGCGTTCCCGGGGCCTGGGATCGGTCGGCGGCCTGGGGTCGGTGATCTCGTCTTCGCGACTGAAGAGATCTACTCCGATACGGGCAGTTCCAGCCCGGCCGGCTGGATACCGGCCGGCGAGCTCGGACTACCGATCGCCTGTCTTGGTGGGATCGAATCGGGCGGGCGCTTCCCCCTCGAGGCGCGCCTGGTCCAAGCGGCGGTCGAGGTGGTCGATCGGATCGACGACAAAGGCTGGCCCGGGGGCCGTCCTGCCGTCTTCGCGGGACCGTGCGTGACCTCCTCGCGGGTCACCGGGATCCGGAGTGAGGGTGAGTTGATCGCCCGGCGCTGGGATGCGGTGGCGGAATCCATGGAAGGCGCGGCGGCAGCCCAGGTCTGTGCCCTTCACAGGGTGCCGTTCTTGGAGGTGAGGGGAATCAGCAACCTGGTCGTCGATCGGGAGCGGGACACCTGGGAGGTGACCCGGGCCGCCGAAGTGGCCGGGCGGGCCGCGCTGGCCGTGACCGCCGCCCTCGATACGCTCCCCCTCCCGGGCAGGCCGGCGTCCCCAGGCAGTCCTCCCCCTTCGGAAGCTTGACATGGATCGCCTGCGCCTCGCCTATTCCCCCTGCCCGAACGACACCTACGTCTTCCACGCCTGGGTCCACGGCCTCGTTCCCGGTGCGCCCCCCGTGGAGGAGAGGCTCGCAGACATCGATGTGCTCAACCATCTGGCTCTGCGGGGTGAAGCCGATGTCGTGAAGGTCTCCATGCACGCGTTCGCCCATCTGCAAGAGAGCTACGCCCTCCTGCATTCCGGAGGGGCGCTGGGGCGGGGATGTGGTCCGCTGGTAGTGGCGCGAAAGGATTCACGGCTACGCCCGGCGGCGTCGGTGCAACGGGTGGCCGCTCTTGCGGACCATCTCGGGCAGGCCCGGGTAGCCATTCCCGGTGAACTGACGACCGCCGCTCTTCTCCTCGGGCTGTTCACGGGTGGCATCGCCCGGCCCGTCGTCATGCCTTTCGAGCGCATCATGCCGGCGGTGAGCTCGGGTCAAGTGGATGCGGGGGTCATCATCCACGAAGGCCGGTTCACCTACGCCGCTCACGGTCTTCGTCGTCTTGTGGACCTGGGGGAGTGGTGGGAAGAGACCACCGGGCTGCCCATCCCCCTCGGAGGGATCGTGGTCTCCCGGACTCTCGAGCGGTCTCTCCAGCAAAGCGCGGAAAGCGCCATGCGGGCGAGTGTGGAATATGCCGGTCTTCATCCGGACGCCGCTCTCGCGTACGTCCGCGCGCATGCTCAGGAGATGGACCCCGCGGTGTGTCAGGCCCACATCGACCTCTATGTGAACGAGTTCACCCTGACTACGGGCCCGAAGGGGAGGAGGCGATCCGGCGGCTCCTGGGGACCGCGGCCGAGCTGGGCCTATCTCCCGGCTCGGACAAGAGTCTCTTCTGGGACGGATGACGGGACCGTGTCTCTGCCCCGATGAGCGCCGGTCTCGCGGGGCGGGAGGCCGCCAGGCTGCTATCCTACCGGTCTGATGCTGCATCTCACCGACATCTCCAAGTCGTTCGGCACCCAGACGGTCCTCGACCAGGCCAGCCTGCACGTGAAGCCGGGCATGCGTGTCGGCCTGGTGGGTCCTAACGGGGCCGGCAAGACCACGCTGCTGCGGTTGATCGTGGGCGAGATGTCGCTGGACGGTGGAGAGATCAGCGCCCGCAAAGACCTGCGCATCGGCTTTCTGCCCCAGGAGATCGAGGAGATCGCCGATCACGTGGTCATCGACGAAGTGCTGGCGTCGCATCTCGACATCCTGTCGTCGGAGCGGCGCATCACCGAGTTGGGCGAAGAGATCGCCCGTGCCTATGCCGGCGGTGATGGTGGTGCCGCCGAGGCCGGTCCCAAAGGCCGTGGGAAGGCCGGGGAAGCGGCCGATCGGGATCCCGACGAGTTGCTGCGCGAGATGGGTGCCCTCCAGAGCGCCTTCGAGAACGCCCACGGATACGAGCTCGAGACCCGAGCCCAGACCATCCTTCGGGGCATGGGCTTCCGCGAAGAAGACTTCGATCGCCCGATCGCCGAGCTTTCCGGCGGTTGGCGGATGCGGGTCGCCTTGTCCCGGCTCCTCTTGGAGCAGCCGGATCTGCTGCTCATGGACGAGCCCACCAACCATCTGGACCTGGAGAGCCTGCTCTGGCTGGAGGAGTTCCTGCTCACCTGGCCGGGGGCGCTCATCGTGATCAGCCACGACCGCTACTTCCTCAACCGCATGGTCACGCATATCGCCGATCTCGACCGGGGGATCATCGATCTCTATGCCGGCGACTACGACCATTACGAGGAAGAGAAACGGCAGCGGTACGAAGCTCTTGTCAACGCGGCCAAGAATCAGCAGCGCGAGATCGACTCGGCCGAGGCTTTCATCCGCCGGTTCCGGGCGAAGAACACCAAGGCCAAGCAGGTACAGCAGAAGATCAGGCAGCTGGAGCGCACCGAACGGATCGACGCTCCCTCCCTCGAGCGCAAGACCATCAAGTTCCGCTTCCCCCAGCCTCCCCGCACCGGCCGGGTGGTGGCTGAAGTCAGGCACGTCCGCAAGGCCTACGCCGACAACGTGGTCTACAGGCGACTCGACCTGGTCATCGAGCGCGGGGAGAAGATCGCCCTCGTGGGCCCCAACGGAGCCGGGAAATCCACCTTGCTCAAGCTTCTGGCCGCGGTCGTAGAACCCGACGGAGGTTCGATCAAGCTGGGACACGCAGTGCGCCGGGAATACTTCGCGCAACACCAACTGGAGGTGCTGCACCCCGGCCGGACGGTGCTCAAGACCATGGAAGAAGCGGCCGGGCCCGCCGGACGCCTGCCCGAGGTACGAGGCTATCTGGGCACCTTCCTCTTCGGGGAGGACGACGTGACCAAGAAGGTGGGCGTGCTCTCGGGGGGAGAAAAGGCTCGTCTCGCTCTGGCCCGGATGCTGATAGACCCCGCGGGGCTGCTGTTGCTCGATGAGCCGACCAACCACCTGGACATGGACTCGAGCGCGGTGCTCACCGAGGCACTGCGGCAGTTCGAGGGCTCGGTGGTGTTCATCAGCCACGACCGGCACTTGATCAACGCCATCGGCACCAAGGTCATCGAGGTACGCGATGGGCGTTTGACCCACTATCTGGGAGACTGGGAGTACTACAGCTGGAAGAAGGCCCAGGAGGCGGGGTCGTCGGGGCGGCTCTCCGCTGGATCTTCCCCTGATGGGCCGGTGTCGCCACTCTCGCCGTCGCGCCCGGCGGCCGAGGCGGCCGCCGCCTCGGCGCCCACCGCCACCTCCGCTGCAGTCATGGAAGCGGAGCCCGCAGCCGTGGTCGGGGCGCGGACGGTCGAGTTGGGCTACAAGGAGCGCAAGGAGCTGCAGAGCCGCTATCGCAAGGTGGAGCGAAGGATCCTAGCGGCGGAGGAGCGGCAGGCTGCGCTTGCGTCCTCCCTGAGCGACCCCGAGCACGCCTCCGACTACGAGCTTCTCGCTTCGGCGTCGGCCGAGGCGACCGACCTCGCCGATGAGATCACCTCGCTGTACGAAGAGTGGGGCAGGATCGCCGAGTCCTTGGGGACGACGGTGGCATGATGGCTCGGCGCGACGGACAAGCCGGAGTCGGGTCCATCTGGAGTTGCGGACCTTCGCGACCGACCTGGTGCTTCCTCCGGGCACGGATATCCTGCGGACCCGCGAACCGGACCGCCCTCCCCGACGTACAGGCGGCGATAGCCGAGGCGCTGGCGAACCCGATCGGCAGCGCGCCGTTCGCCGAAATATGCCGGGAAAAAGCCGCCGGGGCGGCCTCGGCGGTCGTGACGGCCTCGGCGGTCGTGACGGCCTCGGCGGCGCGACGGCTGCCGGAGCCGTCGGTGGTCGTGGTGGTGTCGGACAATACCCGGCCGGTGCCCTACCGGGGTGACGGCGGCATCCTGTGGCCTCTGGTGGACTTCCTCCTGACCGCAGGGTTCTCCCCAGATTCGGTCACCCTCCTGGTGGCGACCGGGACTCACCGGGTCCTTTCGGATGAGGAGATGTGGGCCCTGTTCGATGAGCGAGTGCGCCGAGCAGGTGTCCGCGTCCGCTGTCACGACTCGGCCGACCGGGAAACGCTGACCCACGTCGGCCGGTCGACTCGCGGGGTCGAGGTCTTCATGAACCGCGAGTACGTGCAGGCCGACTTCCGGATACTCACGGGTCTGGTCGAACCTCACTTGATGGCCGGCGTTTCTGGAGGGAGGAAGAGCATCTGCCCCGGACTGCTCAACGTGGAGAGCGTGCAGGAGTTCCACGGACCCGTGACCCTGGCCGACGAAAGGGCCACCGACTTGGTGCTGGACGGCAATCCCTGTCACCAGGTCGCCTTGGAGATCGCCCGCATGGCGAGACCGGATTTCATCCTCAACGTGACCATGCGCCAGGATGGCAGGGTCGCCGGGGTCTTCGCCGGGGACATGGAACAGGCCCATCTGGCTGCCGTCGAGCACGTGCGGAGCTTCTCTCAGATCCCTCTGGAACGGGAATACGACGTCGTCGTCACTCACGGGGGACTCGTGGGGATCAACCACTATCAGGCGGAGAAAGCGGGGGAGGTGGCCGCGAAAGCGGTGAGGGACGGGGGTTATCTGGTGGTGGTCGCCGATACCACCGACGTCGACCCTCTGGGCACCGAGTCCTACCGCCGGATGCTCAGGCTTCTCGCCGAGATCGGCCCGGAGGCCTTCGTTCGGGCGATCCAAGCGAAGGACTGGGAGTTCGTCCACGACCAGTGGGGGGTGCAGGTGTGGGCCAAGGCGTTCGGCAAGGTCCCCCGGGAGCACATCTTCTACTTCAGTCCCCAGACCCGGATGGAAGACTACGAGATCCTGCCCTGCGTCCGCCCCGAACCGTTGCTTGTCGGCGCCCAAGGACGCGGCGCCGGGGATCTGGTGACTGACTTCGTCACCGCGGCGGTCGCTCGAGCCTGCGAGGAAGCGGAGGCGACGCTGGGGCGCAAACCGGCCGTGGCCTATCTAGCCGACGGTCCGCACGGGATACCCGTCAGCGGTACTTGACCAGGGTCGCGTAGGGGTTGATCGCGGCCCCGCCCCCCGGCCGGATCTCGAAGTGCAGGTGGACGGCGCCGCCGCTCGCGTTCCCGGTGTTGCCCGCGTAGCCGATCACCTGTCCCATCTTCACCCGGACTCCCGCCTTGATGCCGCTCTCGATCGACGAGAGATGGGCGTAGTAGTAGACGTTACCGTCGTCGCCCGTGAGGTAGATGGTTATCCCTCCGAGCCCCGAGTCGGTGGGGGTGGTCTTGCGTATGGCCCCGTTCACCACTGCGACCAGCGGCGTGTTCCTGGCGGTCATGATGTCGGTGCCCTTGTGGGTCCGGCCGCCGGAGCGGCGCGCTCCCCAGGTATCCACGAAACTGTTCGGTCCCTGGACCGGGAACACCCAACCGGCGCTGGTGTCGATCGCCGGGGGCTTCGTGGTATTGGTAGTCTTGGGCTTCGTGGTATTGGTGGTCTTGGGCTTCGTGGTGTTGGTGGTCTTGGCTTTCGTGGTGGCCGTGGTGCCGTTGTCCTTGGCGGCCGCCTCGGCCGCCGCTTTGGCGGCTGCTGCCTCGGCCGCTGCCTTGGCGGCCGCTATCCGGCGGGCCTCCTCTTCCTGGCGCCGGCGTTCTTCTTCCTCAAGCGCCGCGACGCGCGCGCGGAGCCGGTTGTAGTTGTCCTTCGAGCCCTCCAAGGCCTGGAGCGTCTCTTCCCTGGCCGCCTCGTACTCCGCGGTCTCCTGCTGCTCAGCTGTCTTCTGGTCCTCCAACTCGGCCGTCAGCCGATCCAGCTTTCCGATCCGATCCTCCACCGCCGCCACCAGTTCGGCGTCGCTCTCGGCGGCGTAGTTGACCAGGGCCAGCCGCTCCAGAACGGCGGTCAGAGACATGTCTTCGCCGGAGAAGACCGCCTCCAAAGCGTTGAGACCCTCAGAGCCGCGATTCTTGTATATCTCCGCCAGCCGCCCGGCCAGCTGCTCCTGGCTTCGGGCCAGATCGGCCTTGGCCTTCTCGGTCTTCGCCTGGACCTCCTCGATGCGGATGCGCGTTTCCTCCAAGCGAGTCTCGGCATCCGCCTGCTTCTGAGCCAGTTTATCCAGGCGAGCCTGCTCCGCCTTCAACTCCGCCTTTGCCTCCTTGAGGGCGGCTCGAGCCGACTCGAGGCTGGAAGCGGCCAGGACAGGCTCCGGGCCCAGTTGGGGGGAGGGGAGGAGTGCGGCGATGAGGTTGCCGAGAAGGGCGGCGACCATCACCCAGGTGGCCAGATGCGCTGCTCGTGACCTCAGGGCGCCAGATCGTCCATGCGCTCGGAACAGACCCGCGGCGCCCTTCCGTTTTCCGTCAGGCGACATGGGAGGCAGTGTACCAAGGTGAGGGCGGAGTTACCACTCGCGGACGGGCGTTGCGGTATCCTGGATGCCCGTAGTTCTTGCCTGGGAAGGAGGAAGAATGCCGTCTTTCGATGTCGTCAGCCGCGTGGATATGCAGGAGATGGACAATGCGGTCAACCAGGTAAAGAAGGAGATCGGCACCCGTTTCGACTTCCGCGGCTCGAAGACTCAAATAGGTCTCGATCGCAAAGAGGGCAAGATCCAGGTCCTGACCGAAGACGAGATGAAACTCCGGGCTATCAAGGACATGCTGATCGCCAAGGCAGTGCGTCGTTCCATCGACGCGGAAGCGCTGGTGTTCGGGGCACCGGAGAAGGCGGGCGGGGATATGGTCCGCCAGAGCGTCTCGGTGACCAACGGCATCGACGTGGAGACCGCGCGGCAAGTCGTCAAGCTGGTCAAAGACACCAAGCTCAAGGTGCAGGTGGCCATCCAGGGTGACGAGGTCCGGATCACCGGCAAGAAACGAGATGATCTCCAGGAAGTCATCGCCGCGCTGAAAGAGACCGACCTGGGCCTGCCCCTCCAATTCGTGAACTACCGCGAGTGATGGAGATGGGCGCGAAGCCGCCCGTTCCCGTGGAGGCGGTCCAGCAAGAGAACCTGGTGGGCGCGGTCCAGACCGTCCTGGGTCCCGTCGATCCCGATTCGTTGGGTGTCGTCCTCCCGCACGAGCACCTTCTTTGTGACCTCTCGGCCTATTTCCTGGAACCGTCCGAGCCCGGGAAGAAGGCGGCGGCGTACGAGCCGGTGTCGCTCAGCAACCTGTTCCGGGTCCGGCGGGACTACTTCGAGAACAAGGACAATCTGGATATGGGCGATGTGGTCCTGGCCATCGAGGAAGCCTGTGCGTTCAAGCGGGCTGGAGGCGGGACCATCGTCGAACTGAGCAACGTAGGACTGGGTCGGGACCCCGCGGGATTGGTGCAGATAGCGCTGGCCACCGGCCTGAACCTCGTCATGGGATGCGGCTACTACATCGGTGTCTCTCATCCGGCGGACGTGGCGCGCAAGACCGTGCGGCAGATCGCGGAGGAGATGATCCGCGACGTCTTGGTGGGCGTGGCCGACACCGGCATACGCTCCGGGATCATCGGAGAGATCGGGTGCTCCGATCCGCTCGAGGCCGGCGAGAGAAAGGTGCTGGAGGCGGCGGCCCTGGCCCAGCGATGCACCGGGGCGGCGCTCAACGTCCATCCCAGTCCCTTCAACGACGGGTTGGCCTTGGAGATAGTCGGCATCCTGGGCGAAGCAGGCGCCGACCTGGATCGAGTGGTCTTCAGCCACTGTGATCAATGGTGCTACAGCCTGGAGACGCGGCGCAGGATCGCCGATGCCGGCTGCTACATAGAGCACGACACCCTGGGCTTCCAGGCGGACATGGAGTTCTCCTTCGGGAAATGGCGGGACCTGCCCAGCGACGCCCAGCGACTCAACGACATCAAACGACTCATCGACGACGGCTATCTCGGTCGCCTTCTGATCTCCCACGACAACTGCACCAAGCACCGGCTACGGTCGTTCGGGGGTTGGGGGTACGCCCACATACTCGAGAACCTGCTGCCTGTCATGTACTCGAAGGGGTTCACCGAGGAGCACGTGCACACCCTGACGATCGAGAATCCGAGAGACGTGCTCACGTTCGTCCCTGCCAAAGAGCGGCCGCGCGACCAGGCCGGCGCCGTGCGAGAAGACGGGTCCGACGCTTGACGGCACTCGAAAGCACCCACCCGGGGCTGGTGCAGACGGTGCTCGGGCCGGTCGAGGCCGATGCCCTCGGGATCACCTCGACTCACGAGCATGTCCTGTTCGACATGTCCGTCTGGAGCGTGAGTCCGTCCGAGGGGTCCGAGCGAAGCTTGTTCGAGGCCCCCGTGACCTGGGAGAACCTCCATCTGATCCGCGCCGGTCATCTGGGCTATCCCCACATGGAGCAAGGCAGGCTCCTGAACCTGACAGGAGACCTCGAGCGCGTAGAGCTGATCATGGGACTGATCGAAGCCGGATACATGGATCAGATACTCATCGGGCAAGACGTGTGCTTCAAAGACTGCCTCACGGTGTTTGGAGGCTTCGGATACGCTCACATCGTGAGGAACGTGGCGCGACTCATGAGAGCCAAAGGCCTTTCCGAGGCCCAGATAGACCGGATACTGGTGCAGAACCCCAGCCGGTTCCTCCGATTCCACTGAACCAAGCACAGTAAGCGGAGCAAAGGGTGCGAGCATGGTAGACGTGATAATCACCGCCGAGGACCGACTGGAAGGGATCTACGAGGAGCCGGAGGGGGTCGAGGCCTGGGGCGGGGTGGTCGTGGCCCATCCTCATCCCTTGCACGGGGCGACGATGGACCAGCCCGTCGTGTACCGTACCGCGCAGGCCTGCCGGAGACGTGGGTTGGCGACTCTGCGCTTCAACTTCCGCGGCGTTGGCGCGAGTGAAGGCACGTACAGCGGCTTCGACGAGTACCGGGATGTGGAAGCGGCTGCAGCGTTCCTCAGAGGTCAGCTGGACGCCTTGGACGGCGAGCCGGGTCTCGGCCGTCAGAGCCGGCCCCTGGCCCTGGCCGGGTACTCCTTCGGGAGCATCATGGCGGCCATGGCTACCGCAGGACAGGTGCCGGTGAAGGCTCTGGCGCTGATCGCTTTCGTGGCGACCTGGGAGGACATGCTCCCCGCCGTGCTTGACAAGCTGGCCATGTACTCCGGACCTGTGCTGGCTGTTTGCGGAGAGAACGATGAGATCGCTCCTCCCCAGGAAGTAGGGCGTGTGTTGACCGGACTGAAGCTAAACTTTAGCTTGAGTGTGGTGGAGGGAGCCGACCACTTTTTCGGGGGAGTACACCGCGAAGTAGGGGAGCGGGTCGCCGCTTTCTTGGACGACGTCATGGGTCACGACGGTGGACCGCGCCCCCTTGACAGGGAAGCATGAGCAACATGCTGATTGGATTCGCGGCCGCCGGGGTAGTTTCCCGGCAGACCGTAATGCAGCGAGACCCAGTTCGCGACAGACTAGTAAGGAGCGTCGATCTATGGACATGAAAGGCTCGAAGACCGAACAGAACTTGATGAAGGCTTTCGCCGGCGAGTCCCAAGCTCGCAACCGCTACTCCTTCTACGCCCAAGTAGCGGCGGACGAGGGCTACCAGCAGATCGCCAATCTCTTCCTGGAGACGGCCGACAACGAGCGGGCGCATGCCTTCGGCTTCTTCAGCCTGCTCGACGGGGGCATGCCCGAGTTCACGGCGTCGTATCCCGCGGGCCCGGTCCACACGACGGCCGAGAACCTGCTTGCCGCCGCCGAGGGAGAACTGGCCGAGTGGGGCACTCTCTATCCCGATTTCGCTCAGGTGGCTGAAGACGAAGGTTTCAAGAAGGCGGCAGCCACCTTCCGGAAGATCGCGGGGGTGGAGAAATACCACGAGCGTCGCTATCGCAAACTCCTTGCCAACGTGGAGGCCGGCAGGGTCTTCCGCAAGGACGGACCGACTCTGTGGAAGTGCCAGGAGTGCGGGCTCGTCCACGAGGGCGACGAAGCCCCGAAGGTATGTCCGGTATGCAACAAACCCCAAGCCTACTTCGAGGTCTACTGCGAGGCGTACTGATCTCCCGGCAAGGGGTATCCCGGGGGCTCGGAGCGGGATACCGCTCCGAGCCCCCGTCCATTCCGGCCCGGCATGACCGCTCGGCGGTCTCGCGCGGGCGCTGCCGGCCAGGCTTAGTCCTAGGTCGTAGCCGTGCCCGGCCGCTCGGGCGGTAGTCTGCGGGCATGTCGGCCATCCCCACAAAACGACTCTTCGTCTACGTGATCGTCGGGATCGTGGTGCTCGTCGTCGGAACGCTCGGCGTGCTCTCGATGCGCGATGGCGCGATGCACGGCGAGACGGGGCGCGGCGAAGTGCTGGGCGCCACTGGTATCAGCATAAGCGACGGCGAGACCGCGCTTGGCGTCCTCGGGACGGAAAGCTCGGCGCCTACCTCCTCGACGACTACCACGACGGCGCAGCTGATCTACGTGCAGGTGGCCGGCGCCGTGCGCCGCCCAGGGGTATATCGGTTGTCGCCGGATGCCCGCGTGTTCCAGGCCGTGACAGAGGCCGGCGGCTTCACCGACGAGGCCGACCAGCAGGGCTTACTCTCGCCGCCCGACTTACCGATGGCTGCAGGGTGTACGTCCCTCGCGTCGGGGAGACTGTCGCGGAACCGCTCGCACCGCCGTCTCAGGAGGTCGGGGGCGGGGACAGCGGTAACGGCGGGGACGCGGGGGTCGTCTCGCTCAACGCCGCGACTCTCGAACAACTGGACTCCCTGCCAGGAATCGGCCCCACCATCGCACAGGACATCATCACGTATCGTGAGGCCAACGGCCCGTTCACTTCCATAGACCAACTGGCCGAGGTGTCCGGCATCGGTCCTGCGAAGTTGGAGCGGATTCGTCCACTGATAGGGCTCTGAGCGCGCCAGGCGGGCCGTGAGTTGGCTGTGAGCGGGCTCTGAGTGGTTCTTGACATGCCGGTCCCTTCCTGCGCCGATCCAACCGGCTGGTTCCTGCGCCGAGCAGGCCTGGCCCGGGTCACGACCTTCGCCTGCGCGCTGGGTCTGTCGGTCTCCGCCCTCGTCGGGGCTCGGCCTGCGGCCGCGGTCCTCGGTCTCACTCTCGCCCTGCTCTCTGCCGTCGGAGGTCTCATGTTCTCGCGCCGGCGGCGGGCGACCGGTAGTCGCCCCCCGCTTCCGGTGGTCGTCTCCGTGGTGCTGATCGGCCTCTTTGCCGGATACCTGGCGGGAAGCGTCAGGGTGGCAGCGCTGACCGACAGCCATCTGAAAGACCAGGTGGGGACATCCATCCGAGCGGAGCTGATCATCACCGGCCAGGTGCGCTCCAGCGCCGGCTGGCAGAGTGCCATAGCCTCTGTCCGAGAGACCAGCGGCGACTCTTCGAGTCCCGGGAATCCCGAGGGCGCCGCGGTCGTGCAGGTCTCTGCCCATGGCGAGAAGGTCCTACTCGAGCTCGCTCCGGCGGGGGGAGTGAGCGCTGTGTCTTTGAGCCAGGGGCAGATCGTGGTTTTCGAAGGGACCGTGCAGCTTCCGGAAGGGCCTTCTTCCTCGGGTTTCGACCAAGCGGCCTACCTGCGCAATCAGGGCGTGCAGATCGTCCTCAAAGCTGAAAGTGATGGGATCACGGCCATCGGGCGCCGGGGTGGGGTCTCGGGTTGGTTCGATCGCCTACGTTCCTCCGCTCTGGCCCATCTGAGCCGGGGTCCCGATCGGCGGCTGGACGAGGTCCTGCAGGGGGTCGTGGTCGGCGAGACCGCCGGCATAGACAAGGCCTGGTCGGAGGCCTTCCGGCGTTCCGGGACGGCGCACATGCTTTCAGTGAGCGGTCTCCATGTGGCCAGCCTCGCCGCCATCATGATCGGCCTGGCCGGGCTGGCACGGGCTCCGAGGGGAGTGGGTTTCCTGCTCGCCGCGCTTGCTGCCCTTCTCCTGATCCCCTTTGTCGGAGCTTCCCCACCGGTGGTGCGCTCCGCGGTCATGATCGTGATCGTCCTCGCCGGTCGCTGGCTGGGGAGAGGTCGGGACCAGTGGCAGGTTCTGGCTCTGGCCGCAGTGGTAGTGCTCGCCCTCAATCCCTTTGCCTTGAGGGACGTGGGGTTTCAGCTCTCCTTCACTGCTTTCGCCGGCATGGTGGCCTTGGCCGGGCCACTGCAGAGGGCGCTCAGACGCCTGCCGGATTCCATCAGCTCCGGTCTGGCCGTCTCTGTCGCCGCCACTCTCGGGACGGCTCCGGTCTCGCTTCTGGTCTTCGGGAGGACGTCACTGGTCGCTCCCCTGGCGAACCTGCTGGTGGTACCCATGTTGCCGGCCATCACGGGCCTGGGCATGGCGAGCGTGTTACTGGGGTTCCTGTGGACCGGGTTCAGCACCGCGCTCGACTTCATGGCTGCCATCCCTGTGGCCTGGATAGTCCTGGCTTCGAGGCTGTTCGCGGTGGCTCCTGTCCTGGGTATCCAGGATCTGGGCAGGGCCCTGATGGCCATCGGAGGCGGCGTGGCGGTGCTACCGGTCGCACTGGCGCTGACCGGGCGGGCGGTCACCACGCCCTTCGGCCTCGCGCTGCCTTTCTTTGCGCGCACCCTTCGCTGGTGCCGCGCTAGGCGACCGCGGGACCGCCGGTGGGCCGGGACCCTGGGAGTCGCCGTGGTCCTGGCGGCGATGCTGGTCAGCGGCGCTCTGTATCCCCAGCTCGTGCGCGGCCTCGAGACCGCGACCGCCTATGCCTCGGGAGAGCGGTGGCCCAACGGGACCGAAGTGCGGATCCTGGACGTCGGCCAGGGCAATGCCGTCCTGGTGCGCACGCCGGGACATCACGCCCTGCTTTTCGACGGAGGCCCCGCCGGTTGCGGCCTGGCTTCACAACTGCGCGGGCTTGGGGTGAGCAGGCTCGACCTGTTGGTCATCTCGCATCCTCACGCCGACCACTTCGCGGGGCTGCTCGAAGCTGTCGACTCGCTGGAGGTCGACGCGCTCATCGACCCGACAATGGTGGTCGCGGCTCCGGCCTCGGCTCCTCTGAGGGGAGAGGGGGGAGCGAGGTCCGGATCACGGGAGGCGAGCACAATACCTGGAGCTCCGGAAGGCTCTGGCCGAGACCGGCTGCCGGTATGCCCGGGCCGTGACCGGGTCGGTGGTGGAGCTTGACGGCGTGGTGGTGCGGTTCTTCGCTCCGACGCGGCCTCTGACCATGGTCGACGGACCGGAGCCCTGGCCGTCGGGCCAGCCCACCGGTGACGAGCTGAACGGGAGCTCCCTGGTGGCGGTCGTCAGCATCGGGAACGTCGACGTGCTCATACCTGGAGACGCCGAGGCAGACGTACTTCAGGCTTACAGCCTGCCCCCCGCCGAGGTCGCCCTTGTCCCGCACCATGGCAGCCTCGGCGCGGTCTCGACTCGGCTCTTGGACCGGCTGCAAACGGAAGCCGCCTGCATCTCGGTGGGGGAGGAGAACTCCTTCGGCCACCCGGATCCCGCCAGCGTATCGCTCCTTCGACAAAGGGTCGCCCGCGTGCTGCGCACGGACCAATCCGGTTGGGTATCCTTTACCGTGGACGGTGACGATCTGGTGCTGGCGACGGAGAGGGGATACGGGCAGTGAACGAGCAGGCCTACAAGCCCGACGACGGGTCCCAATCCGCCGCGAACCGTGCTCCGCTGAAGCCCGCCTACCTCATCTTGGGCGATGATCTGCCCAAGGTCGAATATGCCCTCAAACGCCTCAAGTCCAGGATCGTGGAGCAGTCCGGCAGCGATCTCAACATCGATGAGTTCGATGCCGGGGAGCACGACGCTCTACAAGTCGTCAACGCCGCCAACACCATGGCCTTTCTGGGCGGCACGAGGCTCGTGCTGGTGCAGAACGCGCAGGTGTGGCTCAAGGCCGACAAGTCCATCGTCGTCGGCTATCTGGAAGCCCCGGCGCCCGATGCCTGTCTCGCCCTGGTGGCGGAGAAGGTGCCCCCCGGGGACGTGTTGCGACTGGCCATGGAGAAGCACGGCGAGGTATTGGAGTTCCGAGCCCCGAGAGAGGGGGAGCTCCCCCAATGGTTGGTCCGCGAAGCAGGCCGGCGAGGGCTCAGACTGGGGCTCAACGAGGCCCGCTTCATGGTGCGACGCTGCGGGGACGATCAGAGCATCCTGCTGCGGGACCTGGAGAAGCTGCAGATCTACGCCGCCGGTCAGCCGGTCAGCGTCGACGACATCCGTCTGCTCACGACGGCCACGATCGAAGCCAGTGTCTTCGACCTGCTCGATTCCCTTGCCCTGGGTCGGGGAGGGGCGGTCTTCTCGGCCGCCGACGACCTTCTCGCCTCGGGAGAGCGGGTCGAGGTGCTCTTCTACCGAATCCTGCAGGCACTTTCAGAACCTCAGCCGGGTGGCGGCCTTCCGGGAGGAGGGCATGAGCCGGGAGGCCATTCAGGCCGAGCTCAAGATGAAGGCCTTCCCCACGGGCAAGTTGGTGGAGCAAGCGGCCCTGCTGGGTGCAGACGGGATCGCCCGGAGACTCGCCATCTTGGCCGACACGGATGCCCGCATGAAGGGGTCAGGCACTTTGCCGGCGGAGATGGAGCTGCAGCTATGTCTCGGCCGGATGTTGGCCGCCTGAGTGCGGGCTGAGGGCGACCTGGGCGCGACCTGGCTGCAGCTTGAGTGCGGCCTGGGTGCCGCCTGGGTGGGGAGACCTCGGTGGTGCTTAGAGGTCTAGAGCTGCGAGAGGAGACGCGCCACCCTCGACTTCTTGCGCGCCGCGTTGTTGCTGTGAATAGCATTGCGGGCTGCAGCTTTGTCGATGGTGGAGGTCAGCTTCTTGGCCGTTTCAGCAGCGGTGTCGGCGTCGCCGGCGGTGACGGAATCACTGAGGCGCCGGAAGTGAGTCTTGATGGACGACTTGTAGCGCAGGTTCTCCAGCCGTTGCCGCTGGGCGATACGCACCCGCTTGCGCTGCTGCTTGGTGTTAGCCAATCTTCATTCCTCCCGTCTTCCCTTCAAAGTCGCAGGAGTTTAGCATAGCCCTTGCTCATGGGCAATGACACGAAGAGACATCTTGCGACCGCGGCTGCCTTCCTGGTACTGGCGACCGCCGGTTCCCGGGTGCTGGGTCTGATCCGGGAGATCGTCATGGTCTCCTATCTAGGCTTGGGCGACGAGATGGGAGCCTTCACCGTCGCGAACAAGGTACCCAGCCTGATCCGCACCCTCCTGGCCGACACCGCTCTCTCCGCCGCCTTCATCCCCGTCTTCTCCGCTCTGTTGGAGAAGGGGCGCAACCGGGAGGCCTGGCAGGTGGCCTACACCGTGACCGTGCTCGCCACTGCCGTCCTGGGAGTGATCACCGTCCTGGGGATGGTTTTCGCGCCGCAAGTGGTCAAAGTGGTGGCCCCCGGATTCAGCGACAATCCGGACATCGTCGCCCTCACCGTGCACTTGATGCGCCTGATGTTTCCCACAGTAGTGATCCTGGGGATCGCGGGCGTCTTCATGGGCATCCTCAACTCCTACAACCACTTCACCCTGCCGGCGTTGGCTCCCATCGTCTGGAACCTGGTGATCATCGGAGTGGTGGTCGCGTTCTCGGCCGGATACGGGGTCGAAGCTCTTGCGTGGGGGGTGCTCATCGGGACGATCGTGGAGCTGCTGATGCAGATACCGGCGGTGTGGCGGAGGCGGTGGCGGCCGGCCGCCACCGCCGCGCCTGGAGGCACCGGCGTCGGAGCCGGCGCCGGCGACGCGCCCGCACCCGAGCCCGAGGGCTCCCCCTACCGGCTCGCCCTGCGCAGTCCCGAGGTGCGCCGGGTGGGCATCCTCATCGGTCCGGTGATCCTCAGCCTCGGCATCATCAACTTCAACGCCTTCATCGGGACCGTCATAGCGACTCTCATCAGCATCCCGTCTCCAGCCATCATCGAGAGGGCGTTCCGCCTGTTCCAATTGCCTCAAGGGGTTTTCGCGATCGCCATCGGCACGGTGCTGTTCCCTGCATTCTCGCGCCACGCGGCTGCCAAACGAATGGCGGAGTTTCGCGAAGACCTGTCTACCGGCATACGCCAGATCTTCTTCATGACCCTGCCTTTCGCGGCCTTCTTCTCGGTCCTGGCGGTCCCGACGGTGCGACTTATCTACGAGCACGGCAAGGTCACGAGCAGCGATACCGAGTTGGTGGCCTCCGCCTTACTCTTCTTCAGCGTGGGCATGGCCTTCGTCAGCGTTAACACTCTGCTCAACCGGGCCTTCTACAGCATCCAGAAGCCCTGGGTGCCCCTGATCGTCGGAGTAGCGAACCTGGCGCTGAACGCGGCGCTAATGCTGCTGCTTTACAAACCCATGGGCGTCGGCGGGATCACACTGGCCACCTCCCTGGTGAGCCTGTTCAACTTTTTCGGTCTCATGGTGCTGCTTAGCCCACGCATCGGAGGGGTAGACGCACGCCGGGTGGCCTGGTCGGCTACCCGATCGATCGTGGCCCTCATCCCCCTGGCGGCGGTTGCCTATTGGGTGTGGTGGGGGTTGGACGCCGTCCTGGGTCGTGACCTCTGGGCGCAGATCCTTTCGGTGGGTCTGGCCTACCTGGCCGGCGCCGCCGCCTATTGTCTGGCCGCCTGGTTGATGCGCATGCCCGAACTGCGCGACGTGTTGAAAGTGATCCGCCGCCGGCGCGAGCCCCGCTCCACGGACGAGGTGATCGACCTCGAGGGCGGCGGCTAGCGGGCTATGTTCATGTTCGTCATGGCAGAGGCACAGCAGGAGAAGCATCCAAAGGAGCCTGATCAAGTTGATTGGGTAGTCGTGGAGTTCCCTCTCAAGGGTGAATGGGCCGCACCCAACACCCCTGGCAAGCGAATACCCAGTCACGGGACCGACATGCTCGGCCAGCGCTACGCCTACGACTTCGTGCGCGTGGACCCGGCGTCCAAGGGGATGCGTTTCTACAAGCCGAGCACTTCCCACTACCTCTTCGCAGGTGTACGCCTAGAGGATTGCTTCGGATGGGGGGAGCCCATCTATTCTCCGGTGGCAGGGGTCGTGGTCCGGGCTGAGGACGGGTGGCCCGAGCGGCAGCGGCTGCACCCGGTCAAGGACCTCGCTATCGCCCTCAAGAACGGGCTGACGTTCAACCCGAGACGGGCAACGGACCTCCGGCCCCTGGCCGGCAACCATATCATCATCGAGACGAACGACGGCTACGCCGTCTTGGCTCATGCCCGGACCGGGTCACTGAGAGTGTCCACGGGGGAGACGGTCGACCCGGGCGTCCACCTCGCCGATGTCGGCCATTCCGGAAACTCCACAGCCCCGCATCTGCACTTCCACATGATGGACCGGCAAGATCTCCTGAAGGCCCAGGGAATTCCCTGCTGCTTCCGGGAGTACGAGGTTCTCGGAGACGAGGGGTGGATCCGGGTGCGAAACGGCATCCCCAAACACACGGAGAGGATCCGCGGGGTGCTCGGAGAACGGTTTCCGACCCGGCCTTAACCGGACGGCGGGCGGACCAGGCCGGACCCACTTCGCCTTGCGGGTCGTCTCGAAGGCATAGGCGTAGCCGACGTAGTCTCTACACGGCCGCAGTGCGTACGTGGACCTCCTGGTGCGTCCGCAAGCAAGATGGCCCCCGGTTCGGCCGCCGGCGCAGAGGTAGGCAGTGGTCGCGATTTCGAATACGTCCGTGACTTCTCCTGTCGCCTGCATCGCTGATGGCAGGTGGCCCTGGCCTGCGAGGCAGCCATTCTTGTGCGTCGATCGACCGCATCCGGTGCGGCTAGAGTGCGCGCATCCGGTTGTTTTTAGGGTTGTGTTCGACCTCGGCGAGACCGAGCGCCTCCAGAAGCGGGGGCATGTACATCCCGAACCGGCCGCGCAGACCCTTCTTGAGCCCGTACCAGCCACCGACGGGGTTGTCTGCAGAGCGGCCCCACGCCTCGACGGTTCCCTCAGCGGCAGGCTTCTGCTCATCAGCGCTCCCGAGAGGTACCCAGTCGCCGCGCTCCTTGAGCATCGCGTGGAGATCCTCGATGGCGCGCAACCGATAGCTGAGCACCGTCTTGCCGACGACGCACACCAGGGCGGGCGGGTCGGCGGTCTCGTCGCGGTACATCTGATATTCCGACGACCCGCTCGGTGTCTTGAGAACCCAGGGATCCTCACGACTGCCGGAGCCGCTCAAACTCGTTGCCCCCATATCTCGACCTCCACCGGTAGGGCGCATTGACACTCCGCGAATCTGCCGCCTCTATACCCGCCGGAGCGTCTCGCCTAACGCGAGAATCAGCGACGGTTGTAGGACGGGGCCCGTCCGCTCCGCGGCACGATCACGGCAGCACTCTCTTCTCTCGGGGCGCGTTCTGCATAGCCACGATCCTGCGCCAAGTGGTGTCGTCGCCGGACAGAACAAGGCCGTAGTGCTCTCGAACATCGACCGCGACGGCGCGTAGGGCGGCATTCGCGGTGCCGGAACGGCGTGCCCCCGAAGGCTCCACCTACGGACTCGGAGGAAGGTGGAATAGTTGGGTCACTAGCGGGCCATAGATCAGCCCCCAGAACAAGCGGATTACCAGGGCCAAGACGAAGCCGATAAGCCAGAAGAAGGGTATCGAGTGCCGTTGAGTACGAAGGGGCTCTTTCCATAGCCGTTCCTCATCGATGAATAGTAAGGGAAGGGCAATGAAGCTGGCATAAGCAATCGTATAGTATGCGACTACCAAGGGAGAAAGCCAGAACAGGGGCGAGAGGAGCACGGAGGTCAGCACCCCGGTGAAGATGAGACCTTCGGTAAGGCTCTTCCCGCCGGCAAAGAAGAACACCTCCCGAAACGAGGCCTGGGTCTTCCTGATGACGAAGTACGAGACGAGGGCAATCGGAATGTAGTCGCCTTGTGCCAGGATGAAGGAAGGCAGGGTCTCAGCGTGTAGACCGCCGATACCTTCCCCAGTGACCGTCAGACTGACTTCGAACAGCATACCGAAGAGCCAAACAAGGAAGACGTACGCAAGCGGCGCGAGGCTCCTCGGGATGGGTATCTTCTTCCTGAGATCGTATTTCGCGTTCGCCCACATCCCTGCGAGCATCAAACCGTACAGAGCAATCTCCGAAAACCAGTAGGGCGACCTGGGCTCGGGAGTACCGCCGATGTTCAGAGCCGCGAAGAGTATGCCGGCAGCCATCCAGATCCATACGTTCCATATGCCGCGTCCGTAGAGCTGTGATGATCTCGATCCCATGGGGAGTCTCCCGAGGCGGCCTCAGGTGGCTTCGCCTGTTACGACGCCTGCGCCGCCCAACGAATCAGCTCAGCGGCGCGGCGCTGTCTGCCGCGTTCGCCGGAGCGCTGAGCTGGGCCCCTTCGCGTTGGTATCTGGGAGGCGGCGGAGACCACGCATCGAATGCCTTCGCAGCTGCCGAAGAGGCAACAGATCGCGGGACAGGTGAAGAGCGCCGTCGTCCAGGTATCGCACCATACAGACCGCCGTGGATGGACAGAGGGAGCGGAACTCGGCTGTACCTCGCACTCCGGTCGGTACGCTCTCGCGCAAACAGACCGAGTATCCTCGGTGCCCGAAGAACTCTTTCGCTGTATCGTTTCCGAGCAATTCAACCCCGGCCGTCCCAACAAGCGCGTGCCCATCCCGGGCCAGCAGAAAATGCTCGATGTGTTCGCCAACGTCTTCATCGGGGAGACCATTTGCCGACAAGAGTTCTCGTACCATCGGGAGTTCATCTCGGCCGGCCATGGAGAAGGTGATTCCGTCCGATGGTGTTGATGTCTCGATCATGTGATCTCCAGCGTCATTCGCGGCCCGGCAGGGACATCGCGCCTGCAGCGAATCCTTATGCTTCGAACGTGATTTCGGCTTCCATGAAAGTGCAGGCCTGACCGTACAATAGAACCCGATCCCCTCTCAATTCGCATTGGATAGAACCACCTCGCTTAGAAACCTGCAGAGCACTGAGCATAGATCGATTGAGACGCCCTGCCCAATACGGCGCGAGCTGGCAATGTGCGGCTCCGGTCACTGGGTCTTCATCAACTCCGAGTTTCGGGGCGAAGAAGCGGCTCACAAAGTCGACACTATTCCCTGGCGCGGTGATGATGACTCCGCGCAAATCAAGTTGCCGAAGCAAGGACATCTCAGGCGTGATGTTTCGCACGACTTCTTCGCTCGAGAACACGAGCAGATAATCGTCTGCGGCGAGCGTTTCCACGGGCGTAGCCCCAAAGGCCCTCAGTAGCGCCGGCGGTGGATCACAAGGCACCGGCCTGCGTCCGGGGAAGTCCATCTCAAGGTCCGAGCCGGAGCGTCTGACCGAGAGCACTCCGCTCCTGGTGAAGAACGAAATGCTGTCGGCTGTGTGGTTCAGGTGAGAGAAGAGGACATGTGCAGAGGCAAGGGTTGCATGCCCACAGAGGTCGACCTCCGAGACCGGAGTGAACCACCGTAGTTCATACCCCTCGGCAACAGGCACGAAGAAAGCCGTTTCTGACAGATTGTTCTCTTCGGCAATAGCCTGAAGTAAGGAATCCGACAGCCACGCGGCCAAGGGAACCACGGCGGCGGGGTTTCCCGCGAAAGCACGCGAGGAGAATGCATCAATCTGATACTGCTTCAGTTTCATGGAACACCGGCGACTTGAGATCTAACGTTGGGAACGCGGGCGGCGAAGCCATCTTCGAAGATCACAATCTTGTCGGGATTGACCTTCATCTCACCGAGCGAGACGACGTCTTCCGAGAACTCCACTCGACGCGGCATGGCAGCCTCCAAGCAGCACGTGAGAACTGGTGCCGGTTGTATCACCTGATGACTCTGGGAGCAACACCTCTGACAATCATTCTGCGGCACACTCACTAGAGAAACCGTTCCACCACGATTTCGTCGATGTCCCGGTCCGCGACCCTGAGGTGGCGCTCGGCGACGCCCTGGCGGCGATACGCGGCGGCCACGTAGGTGCCGAGGATGCCGACGTGGTCGACGCTCTTGTTCGGCTGATCATTCCTTGTAGTACTGCTTGAACTCCTCTGCGGGTTCCCGGTCTGAATAGATGTAGAGCATGACTCCGTTCGGGTCGAGAATGGCGAATCCGCGATCACCCCACGGATGATCTGCAAGCAGCATGACAGGTGTAAGGCCGCTGGCAGTCATACGGTCGCACTCGGCATCTACGTCTTCCACACAGAAGTTGTACATCAGGCCTGCCGGATTGAACGCCGGAGGGCCTTGCTCCTGCGGGGCTATAAACTGCAGTTCTGATGTCTCCTTTCCGAATCGGAGGTTCACGTACCACCCGCAATCGAACGTGACCTTGGCTCCGAAATACTTCACGTAGAAATCGCACGACTCCTCCACCTTCGCCGTCGTGATGCATGCAGACAGTGTGTGTGCGATCATCAGTCCTTCTCCTCTTCCAGTTTGTGCAATTGCCTGATGTGTGAACCTGCATGTATCTTCTCCAAGTCGTCCAAAAAATGAGTATTGATGTGACGCACTGTGTGCCCTTCGCCTTCAAGGACCTGGTGCTGATCATCCAGTTCCGCTCTCGATCCCCTTTGAAGTAGCAGAGTGCATTCCACTTCACGTCGCCCCATCATGCACTCAATTACTTCTGGATTAGGCCCCATTGTCTCTCCTGCCTAACGTCGAGCTTGATCCTCATTTAATCCGGCATCCACGCCGGACGAAACGTAGTGGTCAACGCTCTTTTTATGCATTTCTTGACACCCCGCAATTCAGACACGTGGGTCTGTGTACACAAATCAGTTCTCCACAAGCTGTACATTGCCAGCGGGCGTTTTCATTCCTGACGAACTGTCTGATTCCCACTTCCTCTATCTGCATCAGGTTCTCAATCATACTCATGCCGTATTTATCTCGATATCTCTTATCAAGGTTCTTTAATCGTGAACAGGGAAAGGAATCGCAGGAATGATCGCAGTATTTCCATTTGCGCTTGTCACAGAATCTCAAAGTACACTTCCTGCTGCATTGAGTGTTGGGGGTGAGGCAGCCATCGCATTTGTTTCTATCACGAACAAATCCTATGCAAAGGCGGCAGTTCATTCCGCAAGGAGCTATGTCGGATACCTTGGTGCGTGTTGTCATTGAGTGTAGTACCTAAGTTCTGTGCCTAACGTTCAAGGTGAGGAGGGCGCCGCTTTCGGCGCGTCCCTCTCGATCGAAATGTTAGAAGGCAAATTGCCGAGCAGGGACCATTTGCCTCGTGACCACGCAGACGCTCTACCACCTCGGTCGTGACTGGTATGGGACGCGGATGGACCTCGATTGGCAACCGGCGACCGAGACCGAAGCGACAGACATGTTCGCGAAGCACGGGCTGGTCGGGGATTTTTGGTCGCTGGTTTAGGAGGTGCCACCGAGCACTTCGAGCGAACGCGCAGACGGTCGTCCCTCTGGAAGGCATCCTCGCGCAACTATCCGTGTCCGTCGGTAGTATCATGGGCAGTACTCTAGGAGGTACCATAGATGAGCAGATTCCCCGCTATCGTCCCCATCTCGGACTTGCGTCAGGATGCGGCGGGCGTCATCAAGCGGGCGGCGCTCTCAGGGGAGCTGGTGTTCATCACCCAGCGGGGGCGACCGGCTGCCGTCATAGTGGACGCCCAGACCTATGAGCGCACGCAACGCCAGTACGAGCCGATTCGTGGTATGGCCGGCCAAGGGTGGGCTACAAGCGAACTCCGGGAATGCAGTGTTCGAGTCCGGGCTTGGCGCCTTCGAGCTGACACGACTCATCGAAGAAGAGCTCGAGCGGGCGTTTGGCGAGAAGATCCCTTCGCTGGTCAAGACGTCGACTGAGATGATCGAGATCGCGGAGACGGTCAAGAGAACCGCCGGCTCAAGCTACATCTCGCCGCCCACCTGTCCAAGTGATCGGGTCCAATCCGGTCGTGAACCGACTCTAGAGCTCCACTCGATACACTACTGCGGATACGCTTAGCGTATCCTTTGTTACACTTGAAAGGCTGCGACGCGTCGACGGGAGGTGCGCATGGAACGTGACCCCGGAACCGAACTGAGTATCACACAGGCGCAGTTCCGCTTCGCCAAGGCGCTCGCCGAGATCCTCGTCTACATCGTCGTGCTCAACCTGTTCGCTGAGTTCGTGCACGCCGTAGTCATTGAGTCGTTCTCGGTCTCGCTCGTGACGGCGGTACTTCTGTGGCTGATGCTCCGTGCAACCGTGCGCCTTGAGCGCCGAATCGCAGACTACTTCCGCGAAAGGAAAGGGGTCGTGCCGCGCGTCCTGCGGTACCTGTGCGCCTGGGCGATCCTCTTCGTTAGCAAGTTCGTGATCCTCGAGGTGGTCGTATTGGTCACCGCCGGACGCGCGGCGCTCGGCCACTTCTTCGAGATCGTCGCCATCGTCGTGGCGTTGCTGGCGGCGGAGGCTGCGCTGGCCTGGGTCTACAAGAGGCTCGGCAACCGTCCGAGCGGATGATCCTGAAGTTCTGGGTCCGCTGTCATCGACCGGCAAAGGTCGTTGTGTCAGTGGTCAGTCTGGTCCGATACGGGTGGTCAGTCCGTGGCCCAGGGCGGCCACTATACCTTGCATATTCACCACATCGTGCGTAAAATGCTCGCCATGAAGCAGGACTTCCTTGCCCGTCATGCGACCGAAACCGTGCTGCAACGTCTTCAAGTCTTCCGCGTCGTGGTCGTCACCGGGGCGCGCCAGGTGGGCAAGTCGACGCTTGCGCGGCTGGTGGTCGAGCAGCTCGGTGGGTCGTACCTCACACTCGACGACCCGCTGACGCTGTCCCAGGCCGCGGGAGATGCCGATGGTCTGGTGGCTTCGACTACCGGCCTGACGGTGATCGACGAGGTCCAGCGGGTTCCCGACGTGCTGCGGGCGGTCAAGCTCTCGGTCGACCGCGACCCGACGCCCGGCCGCTTTCTGCTCACAGGCTCGGCGAACCTGCTGGGCATGCGGGCGGTCACGGAGTCGCTGGCGGGCCGGGCGGTGTACCTCGACCTGCTCCCTCTCTCGTGGTCGGAGTCGGTGGGCGGGACGCGACCCCACACTATCGACCAGGCGTTCTCCGCCCAATCGGCCGATGAGTTCGCCGCATCGTTGCCGGCCGCCGGTCCCGGCGCGGGTGAGGACGCGCGCCGGCGGGCGCTGTGCGGCGGGATGCCGGAGGCCTTTCGCCTTGACGCGGACAGCCGTCGCGCCTGGTACGACAGCTACCGGCGCACCTTCCTCGAACGCGATCTGCGACAGCTCTCGGACATCAGCCGCGTACCGGAGTTCGGTCGCGTCCTGAGTCTCGCTCTGCTCCGGAGCGGGGGGCTGCTCAACAAGAGCGATATCGCCGCCGACGCTCAGGTGTCGCACTCCACGGTCGATCGGTACCTCAACCTCCTCCAGGTGGCCTACCAGATCTGGCTGCTACAGCCGTTCTTCCCCAACGTCACCAAACGACTGGTGAAGGCGCCGAAGCTGTACGCGATCGACAGCGGCGCGGCCGCTTGGGCCGCGAATGCGTTCGACTGGCGCGCAGCCGTGGCGTCGGCCAAAGATGGCGCGCTTATGGAGACCTTCGCGCTTTCGGACGTCATGGCGTGGGACGGGCTCTCGGGCGCGTCTCGATATCATTTCTGGCGGACGGGAGCCGGCGCTGAGGTCGACCTGGTGATCGAGCGTGGTGAAGCTGTCGTGGCGATAGAGGTCAAGAGCGCGGTGACTCTTACACGCCACGACGCCAGTGGTCTGCGTGCGCTCCGCGCCGACCTGGGTGGTCGCTTCCGGCTCGGCATCATCGCGTACCTCGGTCAGGACGTCCGGGTGGTCGATCAGACGATCGTGGCCGTGCCGCTGGCCTCGCTGCTTGGGGCGACCTGAGGGCGAGTTCAGGCGAAGAGCTCCGCCGCCGAGCTCGCCGGCGATGTTTCCGTCGACCCAGCTGCCCGGACCGATGAGGAACACGCTCGCTGGCTCCTCGCCGAGATGCTCGAGTGGCACTGGCGCGAGCAGAAGGTGGTCTTCTGGGAGTACTACCGTCTGCGCGTTCGCTCGAAGTGCTCGGTGGCACCTCCTAAACCAGCGACCAAAAATCCCCGACCAGCCCGTGCTTCGCGAACATGTCTGTCGCTTCGGTCTCGGTCGCCGGTTGCCAATCGAGGTCCATCCGCGTCCCATACCAGTCACGACCGAGGTGGTAGAGCGTCTGCGTGGTCACGAGCGCACCGAGGCTCAGTCCTTCTGCATCCAGCCACGAGAACACGTCTGCTTCCGACCGGAACGCCGTCATGTTCGCTCAAGTGAAGACGATGTCGTCCCAGAACTGCTTCGCGGGAACGAGGAAGTGCACGATGGCGTCGCCTTCGGCCACCCCATCGCGCACCGTAAGCGTGATCGGCTCGCCGGTCGCCGGTGAATGCGTGTGGAGCGTGCCGTCGCCAAGAATCGCGAGGATCGACAGACCGTCCCACACGCAGTTGGCGAACCACGTTCGCTCGCCGATGGTGACAAGGAAATCCGAGTCGATACCCGAGAACGGATGCGCCATTCTCACGCGATCGGTGCCAGGAACTAGCACGAGGCGATGCTCGTCTGCCAATGAGTGAAGCGCCGCCGAGGCGTGGGACTCCGCCACACCGAGCATGTCGCCGATGGCGGCGGCCGTCGGTGCCTGTCCGGTGTCGCGAAGCGTCTGGATCACGGTCGCCCGCACCTGCCGCTCGAACGAGTCCATATGGTCTGCTCCTCCGAATCGGTCGACGGCAATGGTGCTAACAATACTTCGACAGTCTGCCGGAATCCGCCTTGAAATGACCCAAAAGCGTTTTCGTCGCGACTCCTCAGCCGCCTTTCCAGGGCTCGGGAGCGTCGAGACGCGCCCGGTGTGTGATGCAGTTGAGCAGCAAGCTGCAGCCCGCTGCGAGTGGATCAGAGCGTAACGCGGAGGCCGTGGTTTGTCTGCTCGAACTGCTTGTTAGGCGTCGCCGGCTTCGGCTGGCTCATCAGGAATCTGCGCCCCATGCCATGCCGCCACGACCCAGACTGTGTTGCCCTTGACACGGTAGAAGAAGCGGTACGGGTCGACAATGACTTCGCGGAACTGGAGATCAGGGAACTCGCGAACCACGCGACCCGACTCGGGGAATTCCGCGAGCCGGGCAAGTACGGTATTCACTCTCTGCTGGAATGCCCGGGCTGCGGACGGTCTGTCTGCGCGGACATAGGCGAGAGCCGCCAGGAACTGGATCCGGGCCGGCGGCGTGAACTGGACCCTCAGGGTCACGACTCGCCCAGAAGCGCCTCGGCCTCCGCCATCACGGTCTCCAGGTCGTAGCCCACGCCGGCCTCGATGTCGGCCTCACCGCGCGCGAGCAGGCGCAGGATCTCGAAGTTGTGCTGGCTGCGCTCGTAGGCGCCCGCGCTGACCAGGACCGCAACAGCACGCCCGCGCTGCGTGATGAACACCGGTTCACCGGAAGCAGATGCCCGCTTCAGGATGGCCGAAGCATCCTGACGCAGCTCGCTGATTGGGACGATGTTGGGGACTGTACTCATCAATGGTACCTCCTTCACTAGCGTTCATTGTACCACTGATGAACCTACGCAGCGCTGCAGGCTCGTTGAGCATCTCCTGAAACCGCAACCGGAGTTCCTCGAACGTTCTCTCGAGCGGATCGGCCGCCGGGACTGCCCGCGGAGCACGAACAACAGCGAAAAGGCCGTACCCGTGGTGCCCTCCGAAGGTGCCGAGGAGCCGTGCGAATCCACTGGGCATGAAGCTCAAGGTGCTGGAGATGGGGCGAGAGGTGGCGAGCGGCTAGCGTGTCGAGCGTCCGCTTGAAGGCAGGACATCGGCTTCGTGGATCGCAAGACCTCCGATGACGAAGTGGTCATCGGGATTGCTCGGCTCGAACGCCATGGCCCACGAAGTCGACAACGTTCTCTCCTTGCGTGTCTGGTTCTCGGTTCAGTCTACCGGCGCGTCGAAGGCCCAACCATAGGTCGTTAGTTGCAGGTGGACGATTGGCACTTCTCAGGGCTGCGCGCTTCGAATCGAGGCCCGAAAGGTGCGGTTGCCGTCCTTGACACTCTCACCCGGCCTGGATCTCCTCCGCCATCTCCAGAAACCGGCAGAACGCATTGGCCAGCTGCATCTGGCGGGGCGTGCGGCAATCGACCTCGAAGAGACGCGGGCTTGCCACCAGGATGCAGGTCGCCCGCGCCCGCGAGGTGGCCACGTTCAGGCGGTTGAGGCTGTAGAGGAACTCCATGCCCCGGGGGGCCAGTTCGGGCGAGGAAGTCGCCAGCGAGAAGACGACCACCGGCGCTTCCTGCCCCTGGAACCTGTCCACGGTGCCGACACGATGGCCCGGAAGACGAGTGGTCACATCGGCCACCTGGGCGTTGTAGGGGCAGACGATGAGCACCTGCTGGGCGTCCAGCGCACTCTCCTCGCCCTGGGCGTCGACCCAGAGCACGCCGTCCGTCAGCGATTCCACCGGCCGGCCGACGGCCTCCACCTCTTCGGGGGAGGAGTTCTGGTTGCCCTCGTGCTCCACAGGCAGGAACCAGAGCCCCGCGCCTGCAAGGGGCGTCGGCCCCCGCAGAGCCTGGTTCTCGAAACCCGGTCTCGACTCCAGCCGGCCCTCGCAGAAGAGCTCGGAGGTGAAGAGACAGATATCGGGATGCAGACGCCAGGTCTCGTCGAGAAAGAGTCCGCGATCGTCGGCGATGGTCTGACGGCCCTGAAGCAGGTGCTCGAGGGCCGACACTTCCGTGCCCTCGGGATGGCTGCCTTGTTGTGGTTGCTCCAGCTGCTGAGGGTCGCCGAGGAGGACGATGCTCTGTGCCGCCTGAGCGACCGCAATGACGTTCGCGAGCGACATCTGCCCGGCTTCGTCCACGAAGAGCACGTCCACGGCATCGCGGAAGTCAGGACGCGCCCACACCCAGGCAGTGCCGGCCGCCACCTGAGCCTGGCCAACGGCGACGCACTCGAGAAGGACGGCGTTGTCGGTCAGCTCGAGTATCTCCCGGTAGGTGTCCTCCGGATCGCCTTTGACCTTCTGGGCGCAGCACAGTTCGACTCCTTCGTCCGCCAGCCGGGCGATAGCGTTGATGTCATCGACGGTGCCGAACTTGCCTTCCACCCAATGAAGATCGGCCTCGTCGCGAAGCTCAGAATCCTGGGGTGGGTAGCTGTAGCGGCAGAGCGGCGAGGACGAGCCTGGCGCGCATGCTCGGACAACGCGCGAAGTCGGCTGCACGCGCTTGTTCGAACTACACTCGCGATTATCGGCGGCCACGCCAGTAGTAGGGTCGCTTCCGCTGATGCGCCACGGCCAGAATCCTAAGGGAGTTTTCACGAGTCTCGTAGATGAGGCTGTACGGGAACTTGGCGAGCACGAGCTTGCGAACGTCGTTAGTGACTTGCAGGGCAGCTCCGGGGTACTGCCGGATGCGCGCGAATCCGGTATCAACCTCATCTGTGAAGATCAATCCAAGACCAGGGCTCTCGCGCTCGTAGTAGTCGACGGCGTCATTGAACTCACGACGAGCGTCAGGGTGAACCTGCAGCACCCGCGTCACTTGAGGCGAGCCCTAGCCTCAGCGATGACCTGATCCGCTGGAATGGTCTCAACGAGGCCGGCATCGATCTCCGCGCTGCGGCGTAGCACCTCTTCGACCCACAACTGCTCGACCTCAGCCTCCGAGAGGGACTCAAGGCTGCTCAGGAGTTCGTGAGCCATGGAAGCACGATCCCTGGCACTGAGCATGAGGGCTTCGCGCATCAGTTCGTCAACGGTCATATCACACCTCGCAAACGCCGGAATGCTCTCGCCGATATTGTACCTCGCGCATCTGACGCCGAACCCCTACCGAGTGTTGGTGCGAACAACCATTATCCGGTCTGCCGAACCCCACCGATGCAGCGCCTGGGTGTCTTCGTGGCGCCGGCTCCAGCTTCCCCCGGAAAGGGGCGGAAAGCGCTGGGAACCGCACGACGCTATGTCCCGCCCCGACCGTCGTTCGACAATAAACAGACTGTATATGCAGCCCTACAGAGCGTCAAGCGGGCTAGGGACAACCTGTCCGCCCCGGTTGAGCACATGGGTGTAGATCATGGTGGTACGCACATCGTTGTGGCCCAGCAGTCGCCCCGTCGCCAGGCGGCGCGATCCGCCCCGTGCGCTAGAATACGTCCCCTCATGGGACGCTTCGACCACATCCGCAACTTCTCCATCATCGCCCACATCGACCATGGGAAATCCACCCTGGCCGACCGCATCCTGCAGATCACCAACACGGTGGCCGAGCGGGAGATGCGGGAGCAGGTGCTCGACCGCATGGACCTGGAGCGTGAGCGGGGCATCACCATCAAGGCCCAAGCCGTCCGCATCTACTACCACGCCGAGGACGGCCGGGAGTATCAGTTCAACCTCATCGACACCCCGGGCCACGTGGACTTCAGCTACGAGGTGTCCCGGAGCCTGGCCGCCTGCGAGGGAGCCATCCTGGTGGTAGACGCCACCCAAGGCGTGGAGGCGCAAACCCTGGCCAATGCTCTCCTTGCCCTCGAGAACGACCTGGAGATAGTCCCGGTGCTCAACAAGATCGACCTGCCCGGCGCCGAGCCGGAGAAGCGGGCGGAGGAGATCGCCAGCGTCATCGGCTGTCCGCGTTCCGACATCCTCCATATCTCGGCCAAGACCGGTGAAGGCGTGCCGGCGGTGCTCGAGGCGTTGGTGCATCGGATCCCGCCGCCTCAGGGCGACGCCGATGGGCCCCCGCGGGCGCTCATCTTCGATTCGGTCTACGACCAGTATCGGGGCGTCGTGGCCTTCGTGCGCGTGCGCGACGGGAGCTTCCGCAAGGACGATCCGTTGCTGGCTATGGTCACGCGGCGCCGCAGTGACATAGAAGAGGTGGGCATCTTCAGCCCCGATATGCTCAAGACCGACATTCTGCACGCCGGCGAGGTGGGCTACATCATCCCCGGCATCAAAGAAGTAGCCGATCTGCGGGTGGGCGACACCCTCACCCATGCCCAGCGGGCCGCCGCCGAGCCCCTTCCCGGCTACCGCGAAGTCACTCCCATGGTGTTCTGCGGCCTATTCCCCATCGACGGCGAGGATTACCCCGATCTGCGCGACGCTCTGGAGAAGCTCAAGCTCAACGATGCCTCCCTCTTCTACGAGCCGGAGACGTCCAAGGCGCTGGGCTTCGGTTTCCGCTGCGGGTTCCTGGGCCTGCTGCACATGGAGATCGTCCGGGAGCGCCTGACGCGGGAGTTCGGTCTCGACCTGCTCGCCACCACCCCCAACGTGCGCTACGAGATCGAGCTGCTCACGGGAGAGGTGCTTTCCATAAGCAATCCCGTGGATTTCCCCGAATCCGGTGACATCAAGGAGGTGCGCGAGCCCTACATCGCCGCCACCATCTTGGTGCCCGCGGAATTCGTGGGTCCGGTGATGGAGCTGTGCAACGACAAGCGCGGGCGCTTCGCCCACATGGAGTACCTGACCTCCGATCGGGTACGTCTCGATTACGATCTGCCCCTGGCGGAGATCGTGCTCGACTTCTTCGACCTGCTCAAGACCCGCAGCCGCGGCTACGCCAGTCTCGATTACGAGCTCAAGGACTTCGAGCCGGGCGACCTGGTGCGTCTCGACATCCGCATTGCCGGCGAGATCGTCGACGCCCTCAGCCTTATCGTGCACGCCGACCGCGCTTACGCCATCGGGCGGGGGCTGGCCGAGCGGCTACGCAAGAAGATCCCCCGGCAGATGTTCGAGGTGGCCATACAGGCGGCGGTGGGAAGTCGGATCATCGCCCGGGAGAGCGTGGCCCCTTTGCGCAAGGACGTGCTGGCCAAGTGCTACGGGGGCGACATCACCCGCAAGCGCAAGCTGCTGGAGAAGCAGAAAGCCGGCAAGAAGCGCATGAAGATGGTGGGGACGGTGGAGATCCCTCAGGAGGCTTTCCTGGCGGTCCTCGATCTGGGCGAAGGGAAAGAGGGGAAGAGATGACGGTCGAGTACATGGTCCTGGGCGTGGTCCTGATCGTCATGGGTGCAGTGCAGGCCTGGCTGCGACATGGGCCGGGGGCCAAGGAGCTCGACGACGCGGACCGCTCGGAGCCGCGCTCTCGAGGAGCACGTAGCGGGCGCGCCTGGGAATCCTGGACCGCGATCCTCGGGGGAGTCGGCATTGCGCTTGGCATCGTCCTCGTCGTCTTGGGAGTCCTGGGTCGCTGAAAGACATGCCGGACGGGAGCCGGTGCTGACGCGTCCCCGGGCCGGAAGCGGGCGCCCGCGGATCCGCGGCGCGTACAGGGGAGGGTCTCACCTATCACATGAAACACCTCTACGTCCACATACCCTTCTGCCGGTCTCGTTGCGGCTACTGTGATTTCGTCTCCGAACCGGTGGGGCCTCACGCCCGGGCGGGGCGGGTGGAGCGGTATCTGGACGCCCTGCGGGTCGAACTCGCGGACCGCGTGGCGGGGAGCTCCGACCTGGCGGGGGTCCCGGGGGCTTCAGGGGTGGCGCGTGCCGCGGGGGTCCCCGGGGCCCGCGTCCCGGGGACCACGACCGCAGGACCCGACCAACGCGATCCTCGTCTCGACATCTTCGAGACCATCTACGTAGGGGGCGGCACTCCCACCGTCCTACCCGAGGACGGTCTGGTGACCCTCGTCCGGGAGCTATCGGGGTTTCTCGGCGGCCCCAGGGCCGAACTGACGGTAGAGGCCAATCCAGGCACGATCGACTGCCGGCTGCTCGAGAGGCTGGCGCGTGCCGGAGCGACGCGGCTCTCCCTGGGCGTGCAGTCCTTCGCGCCGGCGCTGCGCGCGGCGCTGGGTCGCAGGGTGGCCCAGAAGGAGATCGAGGACGCCTTGGGGGCTATCGCGGAGACCGGCTGGTGCGAATGGAACATCGACCTAGTGTTCGGGATCCCCGGGCAGACCTGGGACGACGCTGTCGCCGATCTCGAGACGGTCGTGGCCGCGGGGCCGTCCCACATCTCCCTTTACGATCTCGCGTATACAGCCGCCTTCAGCGCGCACGTCGACATGACGCGCGGGACCGGCGCGCGGCCCGGCAGCCGTCGTCTGGGCGGAGGAACACTACGCTGGGGCGGTGGCGAGACTCGAGGGGGCGGGCTATGGGCGCTACGAGGTGTCGAACTTCGCTCTACCCGGTCACGAGTGCCGGCACAACCAAGCGTACTGGAGAGGGGAGGACTACCTGGGCATCGGTGCCGCCGCCGTTTCCACGGCCGGCGGCGAGCGGTGGACCAACCCACGGTCGGTCGAGGACTACCTGGCCGGCTCCGCGGCGCGGATCGAGGTCCTTTCTCCCCGTACGCGACTGTGGGAGAAGGCCATGTTGGGTCTGCGGACAAGCGAAGGGGTCGACGAGACCGAGGTCATGCCGGTACTCACCAGCCTCTGCCCGAGACCGGCTACTCAGCCAGGGCTGCCTGGAGAGGCACTGTGGTAAACTGCGCTTGAATCCAGGGTTCTTGGATATCAGTAACGCGGTCATCTCAGCTCTTCTGGTCTCCCCGGAGGAGTCACATCTCACACAGGCGCCGGCAGGCGATGGCACTCACAGAGCGACAAAGAACGATTCTTAACAGCGTCACCGAGCGCTACATATACACAGGGGCCCCGGTCCCGTCGAAAGAATTGGTCGGCGCGGCCGGGCTCAACGTCTCCTCGTCGACGGTGCGGAGTGAGTTCGCGCTGCTCGAGGAGAGGGGCTATCTCACTCATCCCCATACCTCCGCCGGCAGGGTTCCCACCGACCTGGGCTATCGGGAGTTCGTCGACCACCTGATGAGCGGCGCTGGGTTGCGCCAGAGGGCTCGCCTGAGCGCCTACCCGGGAATCCTGGACGCGGTGCTCTCCGAAGATCTTGCCGGCGAGATCGACACAACACTTCGCCAGGCCACCGATGCGATGTCGAAGGCCACCAACTTGCTGGCCCTCGCCCTCGCGCCCCGGGTGAGCGGCGCCCGCTTGTGTCACGTGGAACTCCTTGCCCTCCATCCCAGCCAGCTCATGTACGTGTTCATCGTATCGACCGGCGGCGTCATGAAAGGCGTGATCGACTGGTCGCATGCCGTCGATCCAGGTCTGGTGGAGTGGGCGCGCACCTACTTGAACGAGACCCTCAACGACCACACGCTGACTGTCCGGCTGATCCGCCGGGCGCTTGACAATCCCGAGTTGAGTCCTCGAGAAGCCGGCTTTCTTCGGGCCTTGGCGCCCGCTTTCGAGAAGCTGGTCGACGAGCATTCCCAAGAGGAGCTCTTTGTCGGCGGGGCCTCGCGGCTGTTGGCCGAACCGCGGCTGCAAGATGTCTCTTCGCTTCGCGACCTGCTCTCCCTCTTGGAGGAGCGTTTCCTCTTGCTGCAGGTACTGAGAACCGCGCTGGGGGCGGGGACGGTCGTGGTGAGGATCGGCAGCGAGCACGAAGCCACCGCCCTGCAACCGTTCTCCGTGGTGGCGGCCAGCTATGGACTGCCTCAGCGCCGGCTGGGAACCGTAAGCCTGGTGGGCCCCACCCGCATGGACTATGAGACCGCCATCGCCACGGTGCGGGAGACCGCCCAACGGCTTTCCGAACTCGTCGGGTCGCGCTACGAATGAGACGCGGGTAGATGAAACGCGACTACTACGAGGTCCTCGGGGTCCAGCGCGACGCCGATCTCCAGCAGATTAAGAGGGCCTACCGCAAGCTGGCGCGAGAGCATCATCCCGACGTCAACCAATGTGACCCCGAATGTGAAGAGAAGTTCAAGGAGGCCACCGAGGCCTACGAAGTGCTGTGCGATTCGGAGAAGCGCGGGGTCTACGATGCCTACGGGCACGAGGGATTGCGTCGGAGAGGAGCGGGTGGCGGGGGCGGCTTCGGTTTCGACGACTTCCCGGGGTTCTCAGATCTCTTCGAGAACCTGTTCGGCTCCTTTGGGGGCGGTGCGTTCGCGGGCGGGGGTCCGTTCGCGGCCACTCGGCCCATGGGTCCTGCTCGGGGCGACGATCTGGCCGTCGAGGCGCAGCTTACCCTCGAGGATGCCGCCTTCGGGGTGGAGAAAGAGATCACCTTCAAAGCCCAAGGTACCTGTCCCACCTGCGAGGGCGTGGGCACGACCGATCCGTCTTCTGTCGAGAGCTGCAGCCAGTGCGGAGGCCTCGGCCGGGTACGCACCGTCCGGCGCACCATGTTGGGGCAGTTCGTGCAGACCGGTCCTTGCCCGCACTGTGCCGGACTGGGGCAGGTCATCAAGTCGCCCTGCAAGGAGTGCCGGGGCGAGGGCAGGGTGCTCGCCGAGCGCAAGGTTACCGTGCAGATACCGGCCGGCATCGATGCCGGGCAGCGTATCCGGGTGTCAGGACGAGGGGGTGCGGGCGAACGAGGCGCCCGGTCGGGCGACCTGTACGTGCGCGTCCGGGTGGAACCGCACGAGCTTTTCGAACGCCGGGGTGACGATATCCTCTACGGCGTCCAACTCACCATGGTCCAGGCTGCCCTGGGGGCCATTCTGACCATCCCCACCCTGGATGGTGACACGGAGGTGGAATTCGCGCCTGGTACCCAGCCGGGTGAGAGAAAGGTGCTGCGGGGCAAGGGAGTGCCGCATCTGAACGGGCATGGCCGCGGCGACCAGGAGATACAGATCACGGTACTGATCCCCCACGACTTGGACGAAGAGCACCGACAACTCCTTCGGGATTTCGACGACGCCCTCACCGAGGAGCAATACGCCCCCAAGGCTGAGGGAGTACTTCACAAGCTCCGCAACCTGTTCAACGGTTGATGGTCGAGGCTTCGGCCGGCGGGAGCACCCTCGGGGACAGCGGGACGGACCGGGCCCTTCGCCTCGCCGTCCCCGCAGGCTCGGCTGATATCGTGGGGGCCGTCCTTATGGATCTTCTGGGTCCCTTCGAGCAGGAGGAGCCCGCCGAAAACGACTCAGACGGGACGGTCGTCCTGGTCTTCTATCCAGGCTCCGACGCGGCGATGACGCTCGATGACGTGTTGGCGGCCTTGCCTGCTGAGATCCGCGAACGCGATTCGGGCCTGTTCCGGATCGAGGTAAGGGAGGTGTCTCGGGAGTGGGTCGAAGGCTGGAGGGCCCACTTCCATCCCGTTGTCGTCGGGGCGGTGCGCATCCGGCCCCCGTGGGAGCCGGCTCTGTGTGGTGGCGTTCGGTCGGCCGGCGGTATGGGGCAGAGCGGGGGGACAGGGCCGGGCCCCGGCTTGGAGCCTAGTTCCGGCCTCGTGGAAGTGGTCATCAATCCCGGACTCGGCTTCGGCACCGGTCTGCATCCGACCACGAGGGGGGCTCTGCTGCTGCTCCAAGAAGCGCCGGGGGATACGACTCCGCAGCCGGGCGGGCGGGGCACACACCGGCTCCGAGGACCGCTGGTGGACGCCGGGACAGGGTCCGGGGTCCTTGCCATCGCGGCTGCAAAGATGGGCTGGGCGCCGGTTCTTGCCTTCGAAAACGATCCCGTGGCCTTGGTCTCGGCCCGCGAGAACATCCAGGTGAACGGGGTTCAGGACGGCGTGGAGGTGCGTGAGATCGATGTGGCCGAGGCTCCCCTCGACCGGCTCGATGGGGCCACCGTGCTTGCGAACATGACCCTGGAACCGGTCTCTTGCCTGCTCCGGCGGCTGGGCGAAGGGCGAAACGTTCCCGAGGACGGCTCCGGCGGGGTCGCGGTAGGGGGCACAGCCGGTGTCCCCGCCCCGGGGCCCGTCGCGGCCGCGACGATCCCGGCGGCGGGCCGGCCCAGCCGCCTGGTGGTCTCGGGCATACTCGCGGGTGCGCAGGAGCGGGAGCTCCTGCGCACCGCTCGAAAATGCGGCTTCATCGCCCGGCGGCGGATCTACGAGGACGAGTGGGTAAGCCTGGAGCTTCTCCCGGCGCCGGCCCGCGGAGGCGTCCTGGCCCTGGCTGATGGCGCCGCCTCGATGTCGGCCGGCAGGGGCGGGTCGACGTCGGCCGGCGGGGGCCTCTCGGCTCCGGACTCGGCCCCGGGGGACGGAGGCTAGGCCCGTTGGCCCGCCACACGCCAGGTCGCGGCCGGTCCGACCGGCGCCGGGCCACATTGGTGCGGGCCGGCCTGATCCCGCCCGGCGATCCCACCGGGCGCTCGGCCAATATCGCCGGGGTGGTAGTGCGCCGGGGCAAGAGCCTGGAGGTGGAACCCCTGTTCCAGCCCGGTCCGGCGCTGCCTTTGGAGCGAGGCTCCGTCAAACCTCAGCCCGGCGATCTGGTGCTGTTCACCTTCTCCTACGGGTTCAAGGCCCAGATCGTCCGTTCCCTGGGCAAGAGTCATGTGCTTGGCGACGTGTTGGAAGCTCTGCTGGTCGATAGCCTGGTGCAGCGGGGTTTCGGCCCCAAGGTGTTGGCGGAGGCGGCCGAAGCGGCCGAGCTCCATGCGCGACACGACTCCTACCGCGGCGATCTCCGCGATCTCTACACGTTCACCGTCGATCCGGTTATGGCTCAGGATTTCGACGATGCTCTTTCATTCGAACGAACCCCCGATGGGACCACCACCGTGTACGTCCACATCGCCGACGTTTCGTACTTCGTGCGCGAGGAGACGGCGCTGGACCGAGAGGCGCTACGGCGGGGGAACTCGGTGTATGTAGCCACGGGGGTGGAACCCATGCTGCCGCCGCAGTTGTCGTCGGGAGTCTGCTCGCTGCGGCCGGAAGAAAGCCGCAAGGCCGTGACCGTGGAGATGGAGGTGGACGACCAGGGTGGTGTGCTGCAGACCCGCTTCTATCGATCGCTCATCCGCAGCGACCGGCGGTTGGACTACGAGCAGCTGGAACGCATGTTCAGGGGGTCCGAACCGCTGGACGAGGACCTGGCGCGGCCTCTCGAATGGGGGAGGGCGCTGGCCCGGACGTTACGAGAGATCAGGCACGAGCGAGGCAGCCTGCGCATCGAGTCGGTTGAGCCGGAATTCGAGTGGGACGAGCACGGGCAGGTGATCGCCGCCGATCCGAGTGAAGAGCTGGAGAGCCACTGGTTCATCGAGGTCTTCATGGTGCTGGCCAACGAACAGGTGGCGTCTTTTCTCGAAAGGGAGCACGTCCCTACCGTCTATCGGGTGCACGACCTGCCCGACCCCTTCCACGTTGATCACCTGCTCGACGTCCTGTCGAGCCTGGGGCTGCCCACCCCAGTCTTCGACCCGATGGCGGCCACGCCGCAGGAGATCCGTCGCGTCACTCGAGAGACCGCGGACTGGGTCGATCGCTACACGCCCGCGGGCCGGGGCAAGGCCGCGCTGGTGCAGCAGGTGCTTCGCGCCCAGGCCCGGGCGGTCTATCAGATTGCCAACATCGGCCACTTCGGACTGGCCTCCCAGAGCTACTGCCACTTCACGTCGCCTATTCGCCGCTATCCCGATCTGCTGGTGCACCGGGGGTTGTTGGCGCAACTGGGTCTGGGTCCGGCGCCCACCACCTCGGTGCTTGGCGATTGGGCCGAGCACTGCTCCCAGACCGAGCGCGAAGCCGCCAAGATCGAACTGAAGGCCGATGACATAGCGCTCAGCCATTTGTTGAGGCGACGCCTGGACGAGGAAGGTTGGCAGGAGAGCCGCTTCGAGGGTCAGGTTCTGAGCCTGACCCGGCGGGGGATGTTCGTCCTTTTCGACCGCCTGTTCCAGGGCTATCTCTCGGTGCGGGAGCTTCCCCTGGACCAATACGAGCTCAACGACCTGGAGACGGCGCTGGAGGGCAGACGTTCCGGCAAGGCCTACAAGATCGCCGATATCTTGCCGGTGCGCGTCGTCGCCGTGGACGAAGCCCGGGGGAGGGTCGACCTGACCTTGGCCGAGGGCGCGGACGGGGAAGACGACCGCGACTCCGGGGCCGCGCCCGGACGGACGTCCGTCCGGGCGCCCGGAGGCCGGGATGGATCGCGAGGCCGCCACGGCGGGCCTCGCAAGACCCGGTCGCCTCGGACCCGCTCGGCTCGGACGACACGTCCGCCTCAAGCCCGCGGCAAACGATAGCCGGCGCGGGCGGCCGTCGGTGCCGCACCCAGCGGCTTGGCGGGCGCCGGTCGGACCCGATCGGCGCACCCGCCCGTGGGGGTCGCCTGGTCCGCGGCCGCTGCCGTGGCGCCCCGGGGTCCCTTTCGCCGCGGCAAGTCGGAAACAGGACAACCCAGGACGCGCGCCGGCCGGTTCCCCCTCGGCTATACTCCGTGGACTATGAGACCCATCGGCATCAAGCTCATCGCGCAGAACAAGAAGGCCTACCACGACTATCACATCGAGGAGACGCTGGAGGCCGGCATCGCCCTGACCGGCACCGAGGTCAAGTCACTCCGCGCCGGTCGGGTCAACCTGCGCGACTCCTATGCCGCCGTGGAGAAGGGCGAGTTGTTCCTCGTCGGGACCCACATCAGCCCCTACGAACAGGGGAACATCTTCAACCACGATCCTCTTCGGTCCCGTAAGCTGCTGGTCCACGCTCGGGAACTACGCCGCCTGTACGGGAAGGTGCAGGTGGCGGGCTACACCTTGGTGCCCACCAAGCTGTACTTCAAGGATGGTCGGATCAAGGTGGAGATCGGACTGGCCAAGGGCAAGACCACCTACGACAAGCGCCAGACCTTGGCCAAGAAAGAAGCCCAGCGCGACATGGAGAGGGCTTTCCGCTCGCGCGATCGCGAGGAATAGCGGGCGCGGGACTCAGCGTCTTTGCCGCAAAGACTCACAGAGGGCGGTAGACATCCGCTCGATGCCAGGTCCGCACGACCAGCACGAGTTTCGCGTCGTCGTTCACGGCATACACCACGCGGTATGCGCCTCGACGGGCCGACCAGTATCCGGAGAGTTGCCGGCTCAGGGGTTTGCCGACCCGCCTCGGTTGCTCGACAAGGGCGCCGGTGATGAACTCAACTACCGCCGCCGCGACCGGGCCGGGAATACGTTCGAGGGACCGGGCGGCACTGGCCGAGACCCGGAGTTCGAACGGGCTCAACGCGCCAAGAAACGCGCGCGTAGCTCAGCGGACGTAAGATAGGCGCCGGTTTCCAACTCCTGCCTCGCTGTCTGGATCTCCTGGAGAGCGTTGGGGCTGGAGAGCAGATCGAGGGTCTCCTCGAGAGTCTCCAGGTCGTCCGGGCTCATGATGATCGCCGCCGCTCGGCCATTCCGCGTAAGGATCACCCGATCGTGCTCGGCTTCGACCTGGTCGATGATCTCCGAGAGATGAGCTTTGACTCTCGCCAAAGGTACTGTTCTGTCCATGACCATAATTATAGTCATATTCTCCCCGAGGGTCCAGTCGACGGAATCCGGCCCGTTTGGCCTGGGGAGAGCCTAGCCCGGGGCCTCGAGGTAGGCCGTACAACCAAGGGCTGAGTCTGGCGCGTTGGTGCCACTGTAGGCCGAGGGCGTGGGGCCCAGGGGCTCTCGCAAGGTCGTCCGGACCGGGGTGCTGTATACTTGCATAGCTCAGATGGCGCGGTTTCAGGGACCGGGCGTCTGGGCCTCGTGGGGGCGACATGGTTTCGACGGGGCTCATGTCTGAGTTTGGGTAGCGAGCCGAGATCCCGGCCGTTCTCGTTAAACAGGCTGGAAAACAACAATTGCCAAACCTGAATTGGCTCTGGCCGCTTAGTCTGACTAAGACTTAAGCGCCTGTCGCGCCTCCCGTGCCTGCCGGGGAGGGCCGCGGCATAAACCAGGCGGGCTTACTCTCGGCGAGCACCGCCGGCGTCGGGGGGACATTCAGGTGGTTGGCCGGACGCACCCAGCTCCTACGGGGGCGCGAGGCGAGAAACGTAGTAGGGGCTACGCTCGTAGAAACCTGGGCCAGACGGGTTTCGGACGGGGGTTCGATTCCCCCCGCCTCCACCATTCGGGATCGCTCGATCTCGCGACGATCGCGCTGCGGCCGCACTTGTGCGTCCCCTTGTACCCCCCGACCCGGGTGACGGCCACCCGCTTTGTGCTCATGGCATAGTCTCGTCGTGAGACAGGGGAATCGTCATCTTTCTCGAATCTTCTCCTGTCGGAGGTCAGCCTCGGCCTAGTTTGGGCATGTCGGATTCGAATCGGCCGCCTCGGAGGGAGAATGGTATGACTAGGGGCATGATCACGGCAGTGGCGGTGATCGTCGTGATAGTGCTGGCGGCTGTGGCGGGCGGACTGATCTGGGGATGTGAGAGCTGCGGCACCGACGGGACGAGTAGCAGCTCGACCAGCGCCGGCGCGGGCACGACGGTCGCAGAGGCGACCACCACCGTCCCGGAGTCGAGCACCACCACGGCTGGTGTGACCACCACCATGGCTAGTGTAACCACCACCAGCACTATCCAGTCGACGACCACGACGATCGGGCCCGTCACCTCCACGACTTCAGTGACTGCGAGCCCCGATACGTCCACCCCCGCTCCGAGCGACATCACCGCCGGTGGGGGCGGTACGGCCGGCCTTGGGGCAGGAATGTGGGCGCTCGTCGCGCTGGCGGCGGTTCTGTGTCTCGGCCTCGTAGGATCCGCTGTTCGGCTGTACCAGAAGGGTTAGCAGCGCTGGAGCCCGCGCCCACGTTGGTGGTCGGCGAGGCCGGGGCCACCGGGACATCGTCGGCGCAACAAGATCGGCTCAGGCGGATTGCCAGTGGCTCTACCCACATCACAGTGTTTCGATCTCAGAAGAATATATTGCACTCTGCGTACACCAATTGTATAATCGCGATGAGCAGTCTCGCCGGATCTGTGGTGGAAGCAGCAGACGAAGCGAGATCGGGGTGCAGTGACCTCATAGGACCAGCATCGGTTGCCCGGGAGTGCGGCGCACTCCAGTCCTCTGAGAGAGCGAGTGGTGAGACCGACCCGGATGCCCGGCAAGATGGCCGGGCGACCACGACGGAACGCTCTCTAGGAGGGGTGACTGGTGAGAACCGTTGGACCACGAGTTCGGAATCACCCGACTCTCGCGTTACTGGTGCTAGTTCTAGGCTTGATCCTGGCGCTCTCCTTTGCGACCTCGGCCATGGCCGAGGAACCACCGAGCAATGGTCAGGCCCTTGCCGCTCCTACGGCCGGCGTTCCCTGGCTGGGCAATGGCAGCGAGAACAACTGCGAATTCGGCGGAACCCTCCACTGGATCTTGACGCCGGGGGGAACTGCAACCATTCTCTCCGGAACTCTGCACGTGGAGTTTGCAGGCGGGCCCCCGAGGAGTTTCCCGGGCTATTTCCCGTCGGGTCAGGGGAACGGAGCGATGCATTTCGACAGCGTCGGCTCGACGCAGGTCGTAAGTGCATCCGCAACCTTCGATTACGAAGGGACGCCCAAGGACCAACTCCTGACCATCAGCCATTCGACGAGCAATACCACGAGTACCAGCGCCACAAGCACGACTCAAGGTGGCGAGACCACGTTGCCCTCGAGCGAATCCACCACGACGTCGACTACCTCGTATCCCCTGACGTCGACCCCTACCCCGAGCAATATCCAGACCGGCGGCGGCGGCACGGCCGGCCCGGGAGCGGGTGTATGGTCGCTGGCTGCCTTGACCGCGGTTCTGGGTATCGGGCTCTTTGCTTCCGCGCTATGGGCCCGTCACAAGGTGAGATAGCGAGTCCGGCCGGCGGCCCCGGATGAGAAGACGCGAATACATGCGGGCCCAGAGGCGTCGCAAGCGCAGAAGACGCGCGCTTGCGACGCTCCTCCTGGTTTCGGCGTTAGTGGTCGGAGGGGCGACTACCACCATGGTTATCCGGGAGTCGCAGGCCTCGGGAGCGTTGCCCTCCGGCCCCTCGGCAGTTGCCTCGTCCGTCCAAGCGACGACTACTACTTCCACCGTCCCACCTTCGTCCACCACGACTGCCGGCTTCGCCGCCGTCTCGACGACATCGACCACGCCCTCGACCACTTCCACGACCCTCTATGTTCACGCGATCCCGGATCCGGTTCGGATCGTCATCCCGGCGATCGATGTGGATGCGGAACTCATCCATGTCGGCCTGCGCGAGAACGGGGACATGGAAGTGCCGCCCTTCGGTCTTGCCGCTTGGTACAAGCTGGGACCGGCACCCGGAGCCGGCGGTCCGGCTGTGATCGTGGCCCACGTGGACACCAAGAAGGGTCCGGACGTCTTCTATGACCTGAAGAATCTGGAACCGGGTGATCAGATCCTGGTCTACGGTGACAACGGCGCCCCGGCCTCCTTCGTCGTGGACTCCAAGGAGCAGCAACTCAAGAGCGAGTTGCCCACGGACCGCATCTGGAACGACACCTGGGAGCCGGTCATCAGGCTCATCACGTGCGGGGGGGACTTCGACCGCAGCTCGGGTCACTATCTCTCCAATGTGATCGTCTACGGGCACCTCGTAAGGTAAGGCCAGCCCGACCTGTCCGCAGCCTTCCCACAGTCTTGCGACAGAAGGTACTTGGCCCTATACTGCGGCCTTGAACAGGCAGCCCCGCCGCACTGAAGGCGCGTGCGGGGTGTAGCCGGGCTTCTGGCAGCAGGCACGTGAGCTCTGCGGGACGTGGTGTTCCCGCGGGGCTTTTTTGCGTGTTTGGAGGTCGAGATGGGGTCAGCCAAGAAGAAGACCAGAGTAGCCGCGCTGTCAGTGGCCTCCAACAGCCTGCTCATCATCCTCAAGGTGGCGGTTGGTCTGCTTACCGGATCGGTGGCGATACTGTCCGAAGCCATCCACTCAGGTGTAGATCTTGTTGCTGCTTTGATCGCCCTTTTCGCGGTTCGCGCCTCCAGTCGCGAGGCCGACGATAGACATCCCTACGGCCACGGCAAGTTCGAGAACATCTCGGGCACCATCGAGGCGCTGCTGATCTTCGTGGCCGCGGCCTGGATCATCTACGAAGCGGTGAAGAAGCTGATCCATCCTCAGGCCATCGAGATGCCCGGCTGGGGGGTGGCGGTCATGCTGGTGTCGGCGCTTGTGAACACCTTTGTCTCGAGGCGATTGTTCAAGGTGGGTAAGGAGACCGACTCGGTGGCTTTGCAGGCCGATGCCTGGCACCTGCGCACGGACGTCTACACGTCGGTCGGGGTCATGGTCGGACTGCTGGTGATCTGGGTCGGAGGGGCGTTATGGCCCGGACTCAATCTGACTTGGCTGGACCCGGCCGTGGCCATCCTGGTCGCTTGCCTCATCATGAAAGCCGCCTACGATCTGACCCGGGAGTCGGCACGGGATCTTCTCGACGTGAGCCTGCCCGATCAGGATGTCGAGTGGATCCATGGTTTTGTGGCCGAAAGATGGCCGGCAGTGCGCAGCTTTCACAACCTGCGGACGCGCAAGGCCGGCTCCACCCGCTTCATCGATTTCCACGTGGTCGTCGACGACCGCATGTCGGTGGCGGAGGCCCACGCTCTGGCCGACGAGATCGTGGTGGCCATCAAAGAGCGGGTGCCTGAATCCCGAGTCTACATCCACGTGGAGCCCTGTGACTACGAGTGCAGGGCCTCGTGCGTGACGGGATGTGCCGTGGACGAGGAGGCGCGCGAGCAGGGGCGGTCACAGGCACCGTCTAAGTCCCCGCCGGTGTGAGTAAATAGCTCGGTCTAAGCGATTCCAGGACCCCGTCCCCGAGGGCAAGCAGGTGCGGGCGCGCACGGGCCGGCCCAGAAAGCAGTTTTGCAGTGTGCCGCCTTCGGGCATACTGATAGCCTGTCCAACCAGACCAAGGAGGCGGCAGTGACCAGCAGCGAGCCGGGACGGGAGCCGGGTCAAGGGGGCGGGGCTGCACCTGAGGCCGCGGCGACTCCGCCGGCCGCAGTGACCGAGCCGTCCGCGCCGGCCGCGGCGACTCCGCCGGCCGCGGCCTCCCCCGGGCGGGCCTTGATCGAGGATGCGCTCCGAGCCGGGGCGCCTGCTCTTGACGAAGACGCCGGCAAGCAGTTCTTCGCGGCCTACGGCATCGCCGTGCCTCAGGGCGGGACCGTGAAGACGGTCGACGAAGCCGTCCGGCTTGCCGGCGAGATCGGCTACCCCGTGGTCATGAAGGGGTCGTCCACCCAGGTCCAGCACAAGACCGACGCCGGACTGGTGCTGCTGGGCGTCGCCGACGAGACCGAGGTCCGCGAGGCCTATCGGACGCTCGAATCCCGGGCCGCGACGGCCGGGGCCACGCTCGATGGCGTTCTGGTGGAGCACATGGTCAGGGGTAAGCGGGAATTCGTGGTCGGCCTCTCTCGCGACCTTCTCTTCGGACCGGTGGTCATGTTCGGCCTGGGCGGCATCTACACGGAGGCGCTGCACGATGTGGCGTTCGCCGTGGCTCCCGTGTCCGAGACCGACGCGTACGAGCTCATGGACCAGATCGAAGCCAAGGTCCTACTGGGCCCGGTCCGGGGCGAGCCGGCCGTCGATCGGAGCGTGTTGGCCAGGATAATCATGGCCGTGGGCCGGATGGCAGAGGATCACCCCGAGATCAGCGAGATCGACGTCAATCCCCTGCTCATCGACGGAGCCACCCCGGTGGCGGTGGACGCCCTCATCGCGGTGGGTAAGCCGGTAGAGGTGTCGACCCGACCTCCGGCCGATATCTCGCGCCTCGATGCCCTGGTGGCCCCGCGCAGCGTGGCGGTGGTCGGCGCTTCTGCCGATACGGCCAAGTGGGGGGGATGCTGGTGGCGAACCTGCGGCTGGGCGAATTCCCGGGCCCCATCTATCTGGTCAATCCCAAGGGAGGGACGATCCTGGGCCTTCCGGTCCACGCCAGTGTGTCCGAGCTTCCGGAAGCCCCCGATCTGGTCATCGTGGCCGTGCATTCGTCCTTGGTAAACGGCGTGGTGGAGGAGTGCGGCCGCAAGGGGGTGGGAGCGGTCGTGGTGGTATCCGCCGGGTTCTCCGAGGTAGGTCCGGAGGGCAGGGCGATGGAAGACGGGATGGTCGACATCGCCGAGAGGTACGGCATGGCTCTCGTGGGCCCGAACTGCATGGGCGTCATCTCCTCTCACCACAAGCTCTACGGAACAGGGTTCATGCTGGTTCGGCCGGCGCCGGGCGGGGCGAGCATGGTGTCGCAGTCCGGCAACCTGGGTCTGCAGCTGCTGGTGTCCGCGGAACGGCGCAAGGGTGGGGTGGGCAAGTTCATAGGCGTGGGGAACGAGGCCATGATCGACGCGGTGGACTTCATAAACTACCTGCACACCGACCCCGAGACCAACACCATAGTCGCCTACATGGAGGGCTTCGACGACGGCCGGCGCCTGCTGGACGTGATGAAGCGCACCACGCTGGACAAACCCGTGGTGGTGCTGCGCGGCGGGATGAGTGACTACGGCAAGAAAGCGGCCGCTTCCCACACCGGGGCGTTGACCTCGTCCACCGCCGTGTTCCAGGCGGCGGCGCGACAATCGGGCCTGATAGTGGTCACCGATCCCGACGAATTCATGGATCTCACCTTCGCCCTTGCCTATATGCCCCTCCCTCCGGGGAGGAGGGTGGCGGTAGCTACTCTGGGAGGGGGCTGGGGCGTGCTGGTGTCGGACGAGATCTCCCGCTGCGGGCTTCAGCTCGCGGAGTTGTCGCCCGATGTGATCGAGAGCTTGAACAAGGTCTTGCCTCCTTTCTGGAGCCACTCCAACCCGGTGGACATGGTGGCGACCGTTACCCCGGGCGCGCCGGAGACCGTGGTGGAGACGCTGGTAGCCAGCGAGGGGGTGGACGCGGTGATAGTCATGGGAGTGGTGGGCTCTATGAGCGAGAGTCGCCGGGCCATCACGGAGATAGAAGGCTTGAAAGCGGCGTGCGAAGGGGCAAAAGGCGCCGGCGCCGTCTGCCTGCGGCGACGAGGAGCAGGCCGAGCCGGAACTGAGCGAGCGGGAATTGGCCTTCATCAAACAGAACGCGATACTCATGGACCGCTACTGCAAGCCCATCGCCAACATATCGCAGAAGCCCATGAGCCAGGCCGTCTTCTCCGTGGGGGGGCGCTACTCGACCTTCGTTCTTCCCTCCCCGCTTCGAGGAGTGCGGATCCTGGGCAAGATGGCGGCCTACAGCGCGTATCTGCAGAAGAACGACAGGAGCCTGCGCTGCTGAGCCGCGGAGCATCGTTGCCCGACGGCATAGCCCGACAGATCGAGGCCGAGGGGGGTCGAGTCACTTTCGCCCGCTTCATGGAACTGGCGCTGACCCACCCCACTGAGGGGTACTACACGCGGGCCGAACCTCTCCTCGGGCCGCAGGGGCACTTCAGCACCGCCCCGCGGTTATTGCCGTTCTTCAACCGGGCGGTAGCCAGGCTGCTTGCCGAGTTGGTGGACTCATGGAGCGTGGCATGTGCGACCGGCGCCGGGTCGGCAGGTATCGGCGGCGAGCTGCCGGGTTCGGTGATCGAGTTGGGAGGGGGAGAGGGGGACCTGGCCGGCGCCGTGCTGCGGACGTGGGAGGACACCCGTCCCGATCTGCGCTCACTCGTGGTCTACAGCATAGTGGAGATCGGAGCAGGACTGCGCGCCCGCCAGGACGGGGCCTTGTCAGAGGCAAGGAGACAGGGCTGGAAGGTGCGCTGGGCGGCCGACCTGCTCGTAGCCGCGACCGGGACCCGACCGTGCGTGATCCTCGGTAACGAGTTCGTCGACGCACTGCCGGTGCATCTGGTGGACGTGCAGGGTCGGCGACCGCGCGAGGCATGGGTGACCATCGATCGCGCCGTCGGCGATGGTGCGAGTGGGAGTGGGCATGTGGAGGCGCGACCGACCGAGATCTGGGAGGACGTCTCCCAGGAGGCCGAAGCCGAACTGCTGGCCCTATTCGGGACCGCCGAAACGGAGGCCTTGCGGTCGCTCAGTCGCGACGGCGTCATCGAGGTGCGGCCCGCCCTCCGGGCCGCTGATGGACCAGATCACCGCCGTCATGCCGTCGGGCTGCCTACTCACCATCGACTACGGGGAGTGGGGGGTGACGTCGCCTGCCGAAGATGCTTACTGCGGGCGCGACTCCACGAGAGGGAACGCCTACGGGCGCACCATCCGCGGGTATTTCCGGCACCAGCTCGCGCTCGACCCCTACATTCGCGTGGGCTTTCAGGACCTGACGGCCGACGTTGACTTCAGAGCTATGGACCTTCACGGTCGCGAGGCCGGGTTCGAGACGGTGCTCTTCACGACCGTCGCTGCTCTGCTCACGGCCGATGGAGGCGGGGAACGATTGGCATACCTGCTCGAACGTGCGACCTCACCGTCCGGGGAGGCACTCGAGGCCGATCACGAGGCGCAGGTGTTGGCGGGTCTCTTGGATCCCCAAGGGCTCGGGGGAGCGTACAAAGTGATGCTCCAGGTCAGGGACTGGGGGGCCAATCAGCAGGAGCGGCAGCCGTAGTGGTGGTAGTGGCTGGAGCATAGACCGCGCGGTCGCCCGAGCGGGTGAGCTTCAATCCCAAGTCGGAGCTCAGACGGGCCAGACGATTCAGGATCACATCGGCCTCGTTCCCGGTGACGGGAGCTGGGACGCCGGTGGCCTCGCTCAGGTAGACGGGTACGACCTCGACGTACGGCGGCTCCCCAGGCTTCATGGCTACCTGGAGAACAAAGGTCTCTCCCGTTTCCCGGGAGTGGTGGTCCCAGACGAAATCGCCCAGGCTGTAGGCGATCAGTCTGTCTCGGTAGAGTTCTAGGCCTTGGATGACATGGGGATGGTGACCCAGGACGAGATCGGCCCCCGCGTCGATCGCCTGGTGGGCGAGTCTGCGCTGCTCCTGATTCGCCCGGCCCGTGTACTCCTTACCCCAGTGGAAGCTCACGACGACGAAGTCGGCTTTCTCCTGGGCTGAGGCGATCGCGGCCAGCAGCTTCTTGTGGTCTGGGGTGGTGGGATTGATCCCGGCTCGATCGGCGGTAGCGGCAAAACCGGGATGGATCAACTCCGTGAAGGCAAGGACCGCCACGATGCCGGCCGGGGTGAGGAGCAAGGCCGGCGCCTGCGCCGCTTCCGCGTCGGCGCCGGCGCCCGCGTGATTCACGCCTGCCTCGTCCAGCCGGTCGATCGTGTCGAGGAGGGCGGTGGGGCCGAAGTCGACGGCGTGGTTGTTCGCAAGGCTCACCACGTCGACGCCGGCTGCTGCCAGTCCGTCGACTAGAGCCGGGCGGCCGAGGAAGGTGTACTCCTTGTGGGGGTCGGGCGTGCCCCGGTCGGAGAGGGGCGATTCCAGGTTCACGAAGGCCAGGTGCGCTTCTTCGAGCAGAGGTCTGACCTTGGCGAAGACCGCCTCGCCGCCGTGCTCGTCGACAAAGGTGCCTACTCGCCGGTCGCCGAGCACGTCGCCGCCGGCGGCGACCGTGAGCGCGGGAGGTGGCGCTTCGGTCGTGGTGGTCGTGGAGGTAGTGGTCGTGGAAGCCGTGGTGGAGGAGGTCGTGGTCGAAGCGCTGGTGGAGGTGGCGGCCGGAGCGACAGTCGCAGTGGTGGCCGCTGCCAAGGTGTCCCCGAAGCCCGGCGAGGTGCCGGAGGAGCTCAGCGCGCTTATGGGTGTGGTCCCGGCCTCAGCGCTGATCGAAGAGCTCCCGTCGGCCCCCTGGGAGGAGTGGCAGCCGGCAAGCGCGATCGCGGCCGCCCAGAACACGACCGCCAGCACCACCAATCTGCGATCGGTGAAGCGCGACCCTCCGGGTGTGTTCTTGGGCCCCATGCCTGTGAGTATAATAGCCGAGCCTGCCCGGTAGGCGACTATGGTGCCGCGGCGGAGAGGGTCGAAGAGTATTCTCGTCACTCGAGGCGTCTGAGGAGCAATGCGACCGGTCGGCAGAGGAGATAGAGGCAAGCGTGTGGTCGACGTCCAGACGCGTCTGGCGGCCCTTGACTACTTCCTGGGCCGGGAGGGCGCCGACGGCATGTTCGGCCCCCACACCGAGAGCGCGATCCGCGCGTTCCAGCAACAGAGGCTTCTGGTCGCCGACGGCGTGGTCGAGGACAACACCTGGACCGAGCTCGTCGAGGCCGGGTACGAGCCGGGAGAGCGTCTTCTGTACCTACGCGTGCCCTACATGCGCGGGGACGACGTGCTCTATCTACAGCGTCGGCTGAACGAGCTGGGATTCGACTCCGGCCCCGTGGACGGCATCTTCGGTCCGCCACTTGAGGAGGCGGTGACCGATTTCCAGCGGAACGCCGGGCTCAATGTCGACGGGATCGTGGGAGAGACGACCCTAGACCGGCTTCGTCGCCTCCGTCAGGTGAACCAGTCCGAGCACTTGGGCGGCATCCCCGACCGGATGGACGGGTACGTGGGACGGCGTTCCCTCCCGGGGCTGCGGGTGAGCATCGAACCTGCGCCTCTCGGCCTGGAGCGAGGCGCTTCGGGGGAACCCGGCCGGATTGAAAGCGGTCTTAGCCTGGCTCTGGGGACGCGGTTGGCCGACCTCCTTGAAGGTGCGGGAGCTCTGGTCTGCCTGCTCCAAAGCGAAGTCGATTCTCTGTCCCTATACGAGCAGACTGAAGCCGCCAGCGCTTGGGAACCCGATATCCACGTGTGTCTCCGTCACAGCCACAATCCGTGTCCGCGGGCCCAGGGGGCCGCTGCCTTCTACTTCGCCAATGCCGTGTATCACTCCAGGGGAGGAAGACGGCTGGCCGGTTACATCGTCGACGCACTGAGCCGGGAACTGGGCCGGGTGGACCTCCACAAGCACGGTCGGAACTACGCCTGCATGCGGGAAGTGAAGCCCCTGGCCGTTTTGGTCGAACCCGGCTTTATCAGCCACCCTCAGGAGGGCCGGCTACTGGCCGATCCGGTGGTCATCGGACGAGAAGCGGTTGCGATCATCCACGGCATCGAGGCCTATCTGGCGAGACTCTAAGCGTCTCCGCGAGCCTGCGTGGGCGGGAGCTCCGCCGAGGTCCGGGTTGGTATGCGCCGAGGAAAATGGTAAAGTGCGCAGAACTTCGAGACGAGCGGCGTGAAGCGGCTCCGGCCCCGTAAGCGACCAGGGAGGCTCCGATCAACACCGGCACGTCAGGCGGCATCGGGCGACGTCTCATCCCAATCCTTCTCATCCTTGCCGTCATCACCTTGGTCTGCAGTGAGGCCGTACGGGCTGAGCCCGCGGCGATCACGAAGGCCAAGAACGAGGCTGAAGCCCTCGCGGAACGCATCGACGAACTGAACAATCAACTCGAGGCCGTGGTCGAGGACTACAACTACGCCACGGAGAAGCTGAGCCAGACCAAGGCGGCTATCGAGGACAAGCGGGCCAAGCTGGCGCAGGCCGAGGCCGACCTAGAGGTTCTGCGCGCCCAGCTGACCGAGCGGGTGGTGCAAATCTACAAGCAAGGCGACCTGAGCACGCTCGACATGCTGGTGGGCGCCTCTTCCTTCTCAGACCTCATCAACCGCCTCGACATGCTCGAGCGCATGAGCGCCCAAGACAACGAGATGCTTGAAGAGGTCGATGCCTATCGGACCCGGGTGTCCGATCGCGAGAGCGAGCTGGCGGCTCAGCTCGAAGAAGAGAAGGTACTGGCAGCCGAAGCTGAGTCTGCCAAGACCAAGGTGGAGGAGACTCTCGTCGCCAACGAGCGTGCGCTGGAGGGCAAAGAAGCCCAGATAGCGCAGCTGCAGAAGGAGGAGGCTGCCCGACAGGCGCGGCTGGCCGCTGAAGCCAGGGCCAGAGCCGCCGCAGCGGCTGCCGCGGCCAAGAAAGCGGCAGCGGCCACTGCCTTGGCCAAGAAGGCGGCCGCTGCCAACAAGTCGGGCTCGGGTGGCTCCACCAGCGTCAACGTCTCGGTGCCGGACTCGGCCAGCGCCGGCGATGTGGTCTCGATAGCCATGGAGTATCTCGGGTGCCGGTATGTGTGGGCCGGCGCTAGTCCCGATGGTTTCGACTGCTCGGGCTTCGTCATGTACGTGTACAAGAAGGTCGGCGTCGGCCTGCCCCACTCCAGTCGTATGCAGTACGGGGCCGGCGTGGCCGTCTCGAGAGGCGACCTCAAGCCGGGCGACCTTGTCTTCTTCTACAACCCCATCCACCACGTGGGCATCTACATCGGTGACGGCAAGATGATCCACGCCGCCGGCGTGGGCAAAGGGGTGCGCATCGACAGCGCCTGGCGCAGCAGCTACTACGGCGCCTGCCGCATCATCCTGTAGATGCCCTTCGGCATGGGGATCCCGGCCGTCTACTACCATCCCTCGTTCCTGAAGCACGAGACGGGCGATCACCCTGAGAGCAAAGAGCGTCTCGTGGTCGCCAGGCAGACTCTGCTCGAAAGCGGGCTGGAATTGGAGTGGGTCACGCCCGAACCGGCATCGGTGGCGGCGATCGCGCGAGTGCACGACCGGGACTATATCGACTCAGTCCGGCAGACGGCCGAGAGCGGTGGGGGTTGGCTAGACTGGGACACCGCCGTGTCCCCTCATTCGTATGAAGCGGCACTTCTGGCCGCCGGTTCTGGTATCACGGCTGCCGAGCGCTGTCTTTCGACGGGGCAACTGGCCTTCATGCTCGTGCGGCCACCCGGCCACCACGCCACCCGTTCGCGGGGGATGGGATTCTGCCTTTTCAACAACATCGCGGTCGCTGCCGCCCACGCTTTGGAAGAATTGGGCTTGGAGCGGGTGCTCATCGCGGACTGGGACGTGCATCACGGGAACGGCACCCAGGCTACGTTCTATGACGATCCCCGAGTGTTGTTCCTCAGCATCCATCAAGGCGGTCACTTTCCCGGGACTGGGCTCGCAAGAGAAGTTGGAAGTGGTGAGGGCGCCGGATTCACCGTAAACGTCCCCCTGCACGGAGGTGATTCGGACGGGGCTGTACTCCTGGCCTTCGAGTCGCTCCTTTCGCCGCTCACGCGGGCCTTCAGACCTCAGCTCATCCTTGTTTCCGCCGGGTACGATCCCCAGAAGGGAGATCCTCTGGGCGACCTACGCTATTCGGAAGCGGCGTTCCAATGGATGGCCGCCCGTTTGCTGGCGCTCGCTCAGGACGTGGGCGCCGCCGGCCCCCTTTGTTTCCTGGAGGGTGGCTATGTACCGCATATGCTGGCGGCGTCGATCGTCGCCACCCTCAGAGGCTTGGGAGGCGAGGCTCCGCCGTTCGAGCGCGTGATCTCTGACGATGAGCGGGCCGATGTGTTGGGGACTCTGGAGGCCGTGAAACCCTACTGGCAAGGGGTGCTCTAGCTCAGGATCCTCTCAAGTCTGAGGCGGTTTGCACCGACACATGGAGAGGACGGGTAGTCGAGACGCGGACCCGGGAGGGTCTGGGGTTTATGAAGACTATAGATGAGCTACTGCAGAAGGTGGTCGAGGCGGGCGCCTCCGACCTGCACCTCAAAGTGGGTAGTCCTCCGACGATCCGGGTGGACGGTGAACTGGATGAACTCGACGAGCCGTCTTGCACACCCGAGGACACCAAGGATTACGCCGCCTCCCTCATGAGTGAGAAACAGATCCGGCGTTTCAGCGAGACCAACGAGATCGACTTCGCCTACAGCGCGCCCAGTGTCGGCCGCTACCGGATCAATGTCTACCGCCAACGAGGGACCATCTCCATCGCTTTGCGCCAGGTGGTCACCCGCGTGCCCACCTTCGCCGAACTGAACCTGCCCCCGGTGGTACAGAAGCTGTCCCTGGAGCCGCGAGGCATGGTGCTGGTGACCGGGACCACGGGCTCCGGCAAGACCACCACTCTGGCCGCCATGATCGACCACATCAACAATCGTCTGCGCAGGCACATCGTCACCATCGAGGATCCCATCGAGATCCTTCACCAGGACCGCCGCTGCATCGTGAACCAGCGCGAGGTAGGCCTCGACACCGAGAACTACTCCTCGGCGCTCAAGTACGTGCTGCGGCAGGACCCGGACATCATCCTCATAGGGGAGATGCGTGACCAGGAGACCGTGCGCACGGCTCTGACGGCAGCTCAGACCGGACACTTCGTCCTCAGCACCCTGCACACCATCGACGTGGCTGAGACTGTGAACCGGATCATCGACTTCTTCCCGCTCTATCAGCAGAAGCAGGTGCGCATCATGTTGGCCGGCTCACTCAGGGGCATCATCTCCCAGAGGCTGCTCGTGCGGGCGGACGGCATAGGCCGGGTCCCGGCGGTGGAAGTCATGGTCATGACGGGCCGCATCCGCGACCTGATCCTCGATCCAGGACAGACGCACAATATCCGGACCGCCGTCCAGGAAGGCGACTTCTACGGCATGCAGACCTTCGATCAGAGCCTGCTCGGTCTGTTCGAGAGAGACATGGTCACGCTCGAGGACGCCCAACTGATGGCCACCAGTCCGCATGACTTCCGCCTGCTGGTGCAGTCACACGGTCACGAGGTACCGGTTCTGGACTAGGGTCGTTTCAGGTCCGGGTCCGCGACGCCTTGGCCTCGCCATCGCGCGGGGAGCGGGTATCCATCTGACCTCGCGCGGTCGCGCGCTGCTTCTCCTTGCCGCTGAAGCCCACCAGCCAATTGATCGTGCCGGCGAGCACAGAGATGAACACCGCCATGGCCAGTACCCACGCGAAGCTGTCGGCCGAAAGTGACGCACCCACCCAAACGAACAGTTGCAGGACGAGAGTGTTCACCAGCACTGTGAGCACGGCGCTTACGATGGCGACCACGGGTTTACTCCGCGCCCGGCGCAGCGGACGGACGAGACTGTTCAGAAAGCCCAAGAGCAAGGCCACTATCACCGCCGCCCAAACGGCCTCCACCCGGAATCTGCCGCCGGCCACCGAATCGACAAGGTAGAGCGCCAAGAAGATGGCGAGGCTGTTCGCCGTCCAGCGAAGCCAGAACTTCACGCCGTGCTCCTCGAATAGCGGCTCATGAGCAGCGCGGCGGACTCTCTGACCCGCCGGCGCGCCGAAGCAGGTCGCTCGAGGACCGCTTCTCCCAAGAAACGTATCACTTCGCGGGCGATCCATGACTCGTCGAGGTATGGGATCCGAGCGATCAGGGAGTCTTCAGGGCCGGGTTCCCAGCCGGTCCCCCGATCCTCAAGATAGGTCCGCCAGTGGGGCGCCAAGCGCACCGTTGCCCAGTGAGCCCGGCTGTCGGGCGAGAAGGCCTGTCCCTGCTGCCGCGAGACAAGATCGACCTCGGGACGCGGGGCGAAGGTATTCTCGGTGGCGTGGGCACTGCGGACGCGTTCCAGCTTGAACGTCCGCTGGTGCCCGGCCTTCAGGCAATAGCCCTCCAGGTACCATCCGTCCGGGGAACGGAAGAGCAAGTAGGGCTCCACCTGGCGTTCGCTCAGTTCGTCTCGCGAAGCGGTGAAGTACTCCATGACGACGATCTTCCGATCGCGGATGGCGTGAGTGAGCACCTCGACGATGCGGGGGTCGGCCGGCAACACGTCGTCGACGATGATGGCTCCCTCGCGGGAACCCTCCCCGATGAGCGCAAAGACCTTTGCCCGCACGGAAGCCAGAGACTCGATGCCCTCAAGCGTGATCGCCTCACCTATGAGGTCGAGGGCAAGCAGAAGCGCGCGGGCCATGAGGGACGAGAGCCGGGCGGGCTGGCTGAACGTGTCGGCCATGACATCGCGGACGACTTCGACCCCTTCTTCGGTGGCCTCAGCGGTCAAGGCGTACGTTCCCCCCCCGAAGTTGACCAGATTGATGAGCTGAAGGTCCGCCTCGACCTCTGCCCGGGTGAGGCCCAGGTCGGTCTTCAGCGCTCTCCACGTGACTACCTCCGGCCGGCGTTCGTCGACCAGATAGTTGAGCAGCGCGATGGCCCGCGCGAGATGCTCCGGAGCGATCGGCTCGGCCTCTCCCGGTGCCACTCGGTTCGAAAGACGAGGGCGCGGGGGGCGGCCGCGAGCGGCCGCCCCCCCTTCAGCCGTGGCCTCCTCGGTCACCACCTCTGCGTGAGCCCGGCAGACATCCTCGAGGCGCCGGCGCAACTCCCCACGAAGGGACGCGGGTTCGAGCAGTTCGCCGCAGCCGCCGAGGCCGACCACCCAGGAGAGGAGGACGATCTCGTCCGCATAGGGCACGGTGAACCGCGTGTAGCCTTCACCGTCGTCGCCGAGCAAGCCAACGTGTGGCTGTAGTCTGGTGACCCACCAAGCTAGGCCCTCACTCACCTTTATGGTAGCCGTTCCCTTCACCGCGCCGAGCAGCCAAGGAGGGCGAGCCCGGTATCTTTCCGGATCGTAGTCGGCCGGGACGGAGAAATCGCGCACCTTCTCGGTGCGAAAACGAACGATCCCCTGGATCCTGCCCACGCGGAACGTGCGGATGGCCTGGCGCTTGTGGTCGAAACCCACGACGTACCAACGACCCTGGATGAGGAAGAGGTTGTACGGCTCGAAGGTACGTTCCTCGAGGCTCCCGTCGGCGGAGGGGTAGTGGAAACACACCGTCTTGCCCCGGTTCAGCGCGTCCTCCAGTCGGGCCAACTGCCTTCCCGCCCGCTGAGCGTCTTCGTCGGGCGCGACGGCCACCGGCAGCTGTTCCAGCTGGTCCCGGATTGGGTCCGGTTTCCCATGGGAGATCGCGGTGAGGGCCAGACGCAAGGGCCTTGCATACGCGAACCGACCGTCAAGTGCCGCCAACGCTACTGCCAAAGCGCGCGACTCGGCCGGCGTGAAGTCGACGCGAGGAAGGTGGAAATCCTCCGCCGGCAAGAAATAGAGCTGGCTCTCGGCCATCTCGGCTTCGGTGATGCCCTTGATCTCTATCCCGATCTCAGCGAGACCGGCTCGGTCGCCAAAGAAGCGCCGGGCGAAAGTATCGTCGCTCATCTCGGCATAGCCCTCGACCGACTCCTGGATCTCACGGCTCGTGAAAGGGCGCGGTTGGCTCAGAAGAAACGAAACGAGCGACAACTGGCGTATGAGCTTGTCCTCATCGCGACTCATGCCGTAAGACTAGCGCAGAAGTGCCAGGCGGGTCAGCACCCGTCCGGGTCGGGCTCTACAATGGTGGGCAGCATGGAGCGATCACCGGACAACAGTAGTGCGGAGGCTGGGCCGGGGCTCACCCTTGTCCTCGGTCCTCCGAATTCGGGCAAGATGGGCTACGCTCTTGAGTGGTGGCGGGAGAGGCTCCCCTTCAGTCCGGTCGCGGTGGCGCCCACCGTGCCCGATGCCCAGGAACTCACCGTCGAAATGGTCCGGCGCGTGGGCGCCCTCGTCGGGCAATCGCCTGCACTTACGTTCGACGGCCTGGTACGCACCATCATCGGACGGCCTTTGCAGCCCCCGGGGGAGTTCCAGCGCGCTCTCATCATGGGCCGGATCCTACGAGAAACACCCCTACGCTCGCTGAGCGGGATGGCTTCGATGCCGGGGGCCGTCGCTACGCTCGCGAGGTTGCTGCAGCAGCTGGGCGAGAGCGGTAGAGGCCCGGACGACCTGTACGGCATCCTGAGCCTTTGGGCAGGGGAAGAGCCGGGTGCGGCCGGATTGGCCGCGGATATCCGGCATCTCCACGAAGCGTATGTTGCTGCCTGTGCCACCTGGGGCCTGACCGACCGCCCGGCGGCAGCTCGGGAGGCTGTGGTTCGGGCAGCCGGCTGGACCAGGCCCTTGGTACTGTACGGGTTCACGTCCTTCACCACCGTGCAGCGGAGTCTCGTCGAGACGCTGTCCAGGGATGCCCAGATCCTGGTCACGCTACCCCATGAGCCGACCCGACCCACCAATCTCAGCACCTCCTCCGAGGTCGCGGGATGGAGGGCGATCGCCGCCGAGGTGGTCGAACTGCCCCTGCAGATCCGGGCTTACTCTTCGCCGGTGATCGCCTATCTCGAGCGCCACTTCATGACCGATCTGCCTCTGCCCGAGCCCCCTCCGCCGTCGTCGGGTCCGCAGGGGGTGCGTTTCCTGCTCGCCTCCGGACAGCGGAACGAAGCCGAACTGGTCGCCCAGCATATCTCCGGTCTCATACGCGAAGGCTTCAGGCCGGGAGATATCGCCGTCGTCGTCCGTCGGTTGCGGACCTGGAGCAGCCTGCTCAGGCAGGTGTTCGAGTCGTGTGGCATCCCGTATCGGATCGATGACACCCGCACGCTGGGAGAGACCGGGCTTGGTCACGCGCTTCTGAGCATTCTGCGCGGGGTGCTGAGCGATGATGCGGAAGCGATCTTGGCCTACCTTCGCAGCCCCTACAGCGGGCTGACGCCGGAGATGGTCGCCGATCTAGAACTGCGATACAGGCGAGGGACGCGCTATGGGGCCAGGGTGGTGGCGGATATCGGAGAGGAACTGTGCCCGGGATCGCTCGCTCCCCTTTGGGCGATCATCACGGCTGATCCCGACCTGACGGGTATCGACCCGGCTGGACTGGAAGATGTGTGCCGGCGGATGCTGGAAGCAAGCATCCAACTGGGGATGGCGGGCGATCAGGAGCTGGAAGAAGAGGCCCGCGCCTTCCGAGCCTTGGTCGGAGCAGCGAAGGCCATGCGCGGACTGGTCGGCAGTGGCGACGGCGCGGCCCGGCTCGAGGCCGAGTTGGTGCTTCACGTACTTGCCGGAGTCCCGATTCCGGGTAGCCGGAGCGAGGATACGGACGCGGTGCAGGTCCTCAGCGTTCAGCGAGCGCGGGCTCGTCGCTTCGCCGTGGTCGCAGTGTTGGGACTGACGGAAGGGGAGTTCCCGGGACACTCCGACCCTCCGTCCCTGCTCACCCCGGCCCAACGGGCCCGTCTCGATTCGTTGGGAGGCGGAGGTCTCTTCGTCCCTGAGACGAACCAGGAGGCCGCTCTTTTCGTGAGCGCCCTCTCTCGGGCCTGGCAGCTGCTGCTTCTGAGCGCGCGGGACGCGGATGACGGCGGCGGAGAAGTCCTGCCCTCCCGGTTCTGGTCGTTGTCGAAAGAGCTGCTGGGGGTGGCCGATCGTGACAACGAGACGCGTACCCTGGCCGAGGTGGTGTTCGGAGTGGAGGCGGCCCCGTCGCTCAGACACTACCTGCGCGCATGCGCGGCTCAGGGTTGCTCTCCCCACCCGGGCGTCTGGCCCGACGCGGACCGCAGACGAGCGCGCGCGTGGCGGCGCGCCCCGGCGCGCCTCACCGAGCAGGTGATCCTCGATGAGTTGGCGGCGACCGTGAGCTTCGCCCCGTCGTCTCTGGAGGCGTACCTCACCTGTCCCTTCGCTTGGTTCGTGGATCGGGTGATCGGGGTCGAGGAGCTGGAACCGGAGCTGGACGCGCGGTCCACGGGGCAGTTGCTCCACAGCGTTCTCAGCCTCACCTATCAAGAGCTGGCCTCCCGTGATGCGCTGCCGCTCTGCCCGGAGGGCGTCGCGGAAGCGGAACTCCTGGCCTTTGCGGCTATCGAACGCCTTGTGGGGGACGACGGATGCCCCGGGACTGCCGCAGAGAAGCGTTTGGCCGTGTGGAGACTCAAGAGGATGGTCCGGCACCTTTTTCAGATGGAGAGTGCCGCGGCGGGCGCGCTGGTCATGGTGGAGACGGAGTCGGCCATCGGTGGTCGAGAGGGGGTCGATATCGGGGGACTCAGGATCAGGGGGCGCATCGACCGGATCGACGCCGATCCTCAGGGACGAGCTCTCTTCGTGCTCGACTACAAGAGCGGGACGGTCGCCGAGTTCTCCAGCCTTGGGACCGAACGGGCCCTACAGCTGCCTCTGTACCTGATGGCACTGGCTGCGGAGCGGCCGGAGGCGCAGGTCATCGGCGGGGCCTATCTTTCTCCTCTCCAGAAGCGGCGCTCGGGCTTGGTCTATGCCGGCTCCGAAGACCTCCTGGGCGCGGGGAGGCAAGGTTGTCGGGTGGTCGACCCGGTGGACTTGGAGAGGCTGTTCGGAGAGACCCGCGCCCTCGCGTGCGCTGCGGCGGCAGGCATGCGCGCCGGCGCGATAGCGCCGCGCCTCGAACGCGATTGCCCGCCCTGGTGCGGAATGGGACCCGTCTGCCGCGCCCGTCCGGGAGGGTACCGATCGTGAGGACGACCGCGGACATGGCGTTGTCGGACGTTCAAGAAGCAGCGGCGTTCGACACCAACGAGCGGGTCCTCGTGGCGGCCGGCGCAGGGAGCGGAAAGACTCGACTGCTGGTGGCGTGCTTCGTCCGTGCCTTGGTCGACGAGGGTCTGCCGCCGGAGCGCTTGGTAGCCGTGACCTTCACGCGGAAGGCCGCCGCCGAACTGATGACCCGCATCCGGGGGCGACTGCAAGATCTCGGGCACCCCGGCCTAGCCCTTGCCCTGGACGCGGCCACCGTCGGTACCATCCACAGCCTCTGCGCGGGGCTGCTGCGGGAGCGTCCCCTTGAGGCCGGAGTCGACCCAGCCTTCTCCATCCTCGAGGCCGAGGCGGCAGCTCTGGTCAAACGGGAAGTACGCGACAAGGTCTGGGATCAGGCCGTCGAGGGAGCAGAAGAGGCGGAGTTGGATGTCCTCGGCTCCCACAGTGGACTCCTGCGGGAGGAAGTCGTCTCTCTGTACGAGCGACTGCGCGGCGCCGGGCAGGAGCGACCGCGGTTGATGATCCCGCCGGGCAGGCCGGCGGAGCACGCCCGCACGGCGCTCGCGGAGGCCGTCCGCGAAGCCTTGAGCGCCGGATCGGCGGTGTCTCGCCGGTCGATCTCTCTGGAATCCGACCTGGCGGTATTGGAGAAGTGCCTCTCCTGGATAGACGACCCGGACCCGGCGCTCGATCCAGAAGATCAGTTGCGTTTGAGCGAGAGCTTCTTTCCAAGCAGGAAGACGTCGTCCGTGGAGCCCTATTTCGAGCCGGTCAGAGCAGCCCTCACCATCTATAGGTGCTCTCTTGCCGAGCATCAGCTTCGACCGGTCGTCGCGGCAGTGAACGATCTGCTCGCTCGTTTCCACCGGGCCTACGAAGCCTACAAGCGGGAACGGAGCCTGCTGGACTTCACCGACCTGGAATTGCGCGCCCGGGCCCTGCTCCGCGAGGAGGGGGGATCGGCAGCGGAGGCCGATGCGCCGGGCCCACGGGTCATGATCGACGAATTCCAGGACACCAACGAACTGCAGTGTTCGATACTCGAAGGGCTCGGAGCTTCGAGACTGCTCATGGTCGGAGATGAACGCCAGAGCATCTACCGTTTTCGGGGGGCCGATGTCGAAGTGTTCAGGCGCAGAGAAGCCGAGTTCGAACTCCAGGGCGGGCACAACAAGGGGCCGAGCGGTTCCATCCATCGGCTGGTCGTCAACTACCGCAGTCGCGCCGAAATACTGGCTTTCATCAACCGGCTGTTCGCAGACGAGCGCTTCTTCGGTTCCCGGTTCGTCGCCCTCGGGTATGGCCGCGACGACCATGGCCGAGACGAGCATGACTGCGACGGACACGGCCGCGACAGGCCGAGCGTCGGCGGTGCTGCGGATCCTGGACTCGGACGTCCGCCGGTGGCCGTCGAGGTCCTGGCGGTGGAGCGTTTGGAGAAACCCGGGCCCGATGCGCGGTCGCGTCTCATGCAGGAGGCTGAGGCGCAGGCCGTCGCCTCGTGTGTCCGGCGGCTGCTGGACGAAGAGCGCTGGGAGCCCCGCGAGATCGTGGTGCTGACCCCGGCTCAGACGCACGTCGATCTGTACCAGCAGGCTCTCCTGGACCGCGGGGTGGAGGTGTACGTCGTAGGGGGCAAGGGCTACTACGGCAGGGATGAAATAGCCGATCTGACGGCGTTGCTGAGGCTACTGGTCAATCCCCATGACGATCTGGGGCTGGTCACGGTCCTGAGGTCGCCGATAGTCGGGTTATCCGACGATGGTCTTTACCTGCTCGGAAGCGAGGCCCGCGCGAGGAGGGCCCGATCCCTCTGGGAGGTGGTCCGCGAGGGAGCGATCCCCGGTATCGGTGAAGCCGATCGGGAGCTCCTCTTCGATTTCGTGGCGCGACTCATGGTTCTCAGGCGCCGGGTCGGGAGGCCGGGGCTGGCCCGACTGATCGACGATGCGGTGAGCGACTGCGGCTACGATGTCTGTCTCCTCACCTCGACCGAGGGGAGGCGCCGGTTCGCCAATGTGCGCAAGCTGATGCGCATCGCCGACGACTATGAAGCCCTGCGGGGCCCCGACTTGGCCGGCTTCGTAAGCGCCATCGAGTCCATGGGCGACCTCAGCGACAAGGAAGGCAGCGCTCCTACTTTGGCCGAGGGAGAGAACGTGGTGCGGGTGATGACCGTCCACCAAGCCAAGGGTCTCGAATTCCCGGTAGTCGTCCTGGCCGGTCTCGGTTCGGACGTGCCCCGGGGTAGCCGTCCTCGCTTCGCTTTGAGCGGCGACGGACGCATGGGGGTCTTCCTCAAGGGCTCCGGGCACAAGACGTACGAGTCGGGTGATCTCAGCTGGGGTCCGGCCGCCGAGATAGTCGCTGAGGAGACAGCCAAGGAACGGGAGGAAGACGTCCGCCTGCTGTACGTGGCCATGACCCGGGCGGAGGAGCGACTCGTGCTCGTGGGAGCCAAGCCGGTTGGGAAAGGACTGGACGGTTGCCGCATAGGTCGCATAGCCATGGCCCTGGGCTTCGACACGCTGCCCGGAGTGGACACGACCGTACCCGTCGAAGGACTCGACGCGATCGTGGTCGGCGCGACCGCTTCTGCCGCGGAAACCGAGGGGAGGCATGGTGCAGGAGCCGAGCGGGAGCAGGCGCTTTCAGCCGGACCAGGCCGGCAGGAAGCGCAGGAACCTCCGGGTCCCTGTCCCAGTTTCGTGGAATGCGCGTCCCGGGGAGCCAGTCCGCGGCAAGTCAGCTTCTCCGCACTCGCTCTCTACCTGCGTTGTCCGAGGCGGTTCTATTTGGAGAGGTTGCTGGGTCTCCAGCTCGATCCGGTCGGAACGCCTGTTTCCTCTGGAACGAGGTCTAGCCGGTATGGGGAGGAGCCAGACAGCGGGCCGGAGACTCCTTCCGCAGAAGAGGAACTGATCGACGAAGGGGAGACCCAGTCCGGTCGCACCGTCGGCCTCATCGTCCACGCGTTACTCGAACGACATGCGCTCGACGAGGAGTGCCCGGCCCCCGATCTCCTTCGCCTGGAGGCGGCCGACTCGGCTCAGCAGGTGGCCGCCGATGTCTGCCTCTCGGAGGCCGACCAGGAGCGCGCCCTCTCCCTGACCCAGGCTTTCTGGCGTTCGCCCTTCCCGAGAGATCAAGCCCTTGCCCGTGCTACCCGGGAGACGTCGTTCGTGTTCACCCTGGACGACACCATCGTGTCCGGGGTGATGGACCTGATGTGGCTGGACGAGGGCGTCTGCCACATCGTGGACTACAAGACCAACGCCCTCGATGGGCGCGCGCTCGCCGAGGTGGCCGCCGGCTATGAGCTACAGGGAGCCGTCTATGCTCTGGCCGCGCTCCGAGCGGGTGCCGAGGCCGTGCTGATGCACTTCTTGTTCCTGGAACGGCCGGAGGCCCCCGTAAGCCGATCGTTCGATCGGGGCGATGAGCCACGCCTGGAGTCCATGCTCGAACAAGTGCTTGGCCGGATGAGGCAGGGTGACTTCGCCGCGCAGCCTGGAGGAGATTGCCCTCGCTGCTCGGTCGGGACGCTCTGTGCAGGAATGGCCGGCTCCATCGGTCATGGTATACAATAGGCGACCGCGCCAGGGCGGGAACGCATGAGGGCGGGGTGTAGCGCAGCCTGGTAGCGCGCATCGTTCGGGACGATGAGGTCCCGGGTTCAAATCCCGGCACCCCGACCATGGACAGCAATGAGCCGCGATCGCGGCTCTCTGTCTTTCTGGTGGCTCCCGCCGGAGGCTCGCCGTCGCGTAGGCGGCCCGTCCTCGCGCAGAGAGCCCGCGCTAGGGATTCTGCACGTAGATGACCACGAGGACGTGTCCTCCGGCCTCGTCCGGCGGTACCCACTCGACGCCATCTTCCTGGTCCCCAGAGGGAAGCAAGGTGGAGGTCGTGAAGTTCCAGTTCATGACGGCGGGTTGAGGGGCCCTGTCGGCGGCAAGCACACAAAGGTCTCTCTTGTTTTCGAGCAGGCGGGCATTGGCCTCGGCAGCTCCTGCCGGCGGCGCCACGATCAGGCCGACTACGAGCCCTACGGAGGTTGCTATGGAGCGCACCAGGTCGACCAACTCCTCTGCGTCTTCCCGGGGAAGGTAAGCCGCGAACGTCGGGCCTCCCAGCCAGAGGCTTGCATCCAATGGCGTCAGCCCTGTGAAAGTGGTGATCTGAGAAGCGACGTCCTCCACTTGCTTGGCGGAGACCACTCCAGTCTCGTCACCGGCCGAGGTCTCGCTGGTGGACTCGGTAGCGGTCGAGCTGACCTCAGTGGATCCAGAGTCGTCAGACTGCTCCGGGGCGGCAGCCATGAAGGCAAGGTACGCGGGAGCCTCGGCGTCGCCAAGCTCGGCGACCATGGCCTTCTTGTCCACCGTGAACACGGGCTCGGCGAGTCCTGACGCCGCCATGGGGACAGTAGACTCCGTGCCACCCGCGGCAACGTCCGTCGCCGTCGTGGTCGCCGCGGCCGCCGTGGTGCTGGTGGCGCTGAGCGTCGCCTCCCGGGTAGTGTTGTCGGACGCCTGTTCCGCGGCCGCGACGGGCTGGGAGGTATCCCCACCCTCTGTGGAGAGGTCGTTGCCCGACCGGACCACTCCGTACCCTATTACTGCCGCCAAGAGCGCGACCACCGCGATGGTGGCGGGAATCCAGGGTCTGATCCTTTTGTTCCACGTGGCCGACCAGCCTTTCGGCTCTTCCTTTCGCGGCGCAGCTACCGGCTGAGAGGGGAACAAGACCTCGCCGAGTACTCGATCCTCGAGATCGATCGGGGGGTCGTCGAGATAGGTCTCTTGCAGGAAGGTGACCACGCTCTGCTGGGTGCGCAGGCGGGCGGCGCATTCGGGGCATTCTCGGAGGTGGCTCTGGATCGCGGCCTTGGCTTCGGGAGCCGCTCGCCCGTCCAGATAGTCGACGGCCAGTTCGGCCCACTCATCCAGGTGGCCGGAAGGCACGGGCATAGACGCCCGTCCGTGACCGTCTTTTTCGTTGCCCCTTGACATCATCCATCTTCCCCTATTGTGCCCTGTCGTGTGACGCCGTCCCCATGCCCGGGGTTCCGTGCGCCCGGCAAGTCATAACCGGCCTCGATCAAGGCGGCAGCAAGCGCCTCGCGAGCTCGAAAGATGCGGGACTTGATGGTCCCTTCTTGCACACCCAGGATCTCGGCGGCCTCGTTGTAAGGGAAGCCCAGTAGGTCACAGAGCACCACGGCGAAACGGAAGCCTTCGTTCAGACTCATTAATGCTTGACGGAGGGGATCGGATAGGCCGTCGAGTGCCGGATCGGTGCCTTGCCGGCCCGATCCCACGACAGCCCCGGATCCGGATGGGCTGGAGAGATCAGCGATGATCTCGGCGTCCATCGGCTCCGGTCTCTGGCGACGAAGGTGATCGTAAGCCGCGTTCACCACGATGCGATGCAACCAGGTGGTGAAACGCGCTTCTCCCTTGAAGGAATCCAGGCTCCGAAAGGCCTTGATGAAGGCTTCCTGAGAAACGTCGGCCGCATCCCAGGGATTTCCCAGCGTGCGCAAAGCCAGGTTGTATACGCGGCGCTCATGGCGCCGGTAGAGCTCGGTCACGGCGTCGCTATCGCCTTCACGGGCGCGTTGGACAAGATGGGCGTCCGCATCCCGCACTTGTTCGATCGCACTCAAGCTGACTCTGGACTCCTCTGGCTCGAATCGGCCTGTATGACCTCTCATTCTAACAGCGCCGTCGCCGCAAAGGCCCCGGTGCTCGAGTGCCTTAAGCGCCCCTGCGTCCTCGGCGCCGGCGGACTCCCTGCCCTACGGGACTCGCGCAGCCTTCGCGCCAGAGAGCCCTCGTCGCTATGGTAACGTCGATCGGGAACGATATCGGTGCAAGGAGGTGACGGTACCCATGGCAGAGGAAGAGGAAAGCGGACCGGATGTTGATGAAGCGGAGATGATGCAACAGCTGCGCCAGGAACTGCAGAACCTGACGGTGAGCGACCACCTGCTCTTCATGATGCACTCCTTGTCGGCGCTGGCGGTCGATCGCCTGGGTCTGACGGGGGAGGCGGGCGCCCGCCGGGACCTGGACGAGGCGCGGCTCGCCATCGACGCCTTCAAAGCTCTGGTCGAGTTGGTGGGAAGAGTGCGGCCGCCGGAGGAGATGGCCGTTCACCGAGACGTGCTTTCGCAACTGCAGATGAACTACGTCGGCGTCCTTGGCGGCGGCGGGTCCGAAGACGCGCCGGCCGACACGCCGGCCGACGCGCCGGCGGACACGCCGGGGAGCGAAGACTGACGGCTCCCGCGTGGTAGGCTGTTTCGGAAGCGGGGCCCGAGGTGGGTTGCCGTCGGATCGAGGCCATCGCGAGGAGCTGCGCGGCCGCACGTCCCTGAAGGAGGAGCATGTCGGTCCAGATTGGCATCATCGGTGGGAGCGGGCTCTACGACATGGAGGAACTGACGGACCGCAGGAGGTCCGGCTGTCGACGCCGTTCGGCGACCCGAGCGGGCCCTATGTGACCGCGACGCTGCGCGGGCGTCGCGTAGCGTTCCTGGCCCGGCACGGGGCCGGCCACCGGATCCTGCCGTCGGAGCTGAACTTCCGCGCCAACATCTACGGATTCAAGCTTCTCGGCGTCGAGCGGATCTTCTCGGCGAGCGCGGTCGGCAGCCTCAAAGAAGAGTACCCACCGCTCGACGTGGTCGTGCCGGACCAGTTCTTCGACAGGACCCGCGGGCGGATCAGCACCTTCTTCGGCGGCGGCATCGCAGGGCACGTGTCGTTCGCGCACCCGGTCTGCCCCGATCTGAGCCGGATAGCGTTCGAGTCGGCGCAGGCGGCGGGCGCGCACGCCCACAGGGGCGGCACCTACGTGTGCATAGAGGGGCCCCAGTTCTCGACGCTGGCCGAGTCGCAGCTCTACCGGAGCTGGGGAATGGACGTCATCGGGATGACGAACCTTCAGGAAGCGAAGCTGGCCCGCGAAGCCGAGATCTGCTACACGACCATCGCGCTCGTCACCGATTACGACTGCTGGCATCCCGAGCACGATCACGTGACCGTGGACATGATCGTCGCGAACCTGCATCCGGAACGCCGAGATGGCGCAGAAGCTGATCGCGGAGGCTGTCGGGCGCGTGCCGGACGAGCGCGGCTGCGCGTGCGCCAGCGCGCTGGCGGCGGCGATCATCACGAGCCCCGACGCGATTCCCGCGGACACGAAGCGGGATCTCGCCCCGATCATCGGCAAGTACGTCAGGTGAGGTGCGCATGAACCCGATTCTGGCCGTCGGTTCGGTGGCGTTCGATACCATCAAGAACCCGTTCGGTGAGGCGTCGCGCGTTGTCGGGGGCTCGGCCACGTACTTCTCCGTGGCGGCGTCGTTCTTCACCGAGGTGAGACTCGTGGCCGTGGTTGGCGAGGACTTCGCGGGCCGGGGTGCGTCCGTGTTCGAGGGGCGTCCGATCGATCTTGCCGGTCTGCAGACCGTGCCCGGCGAGACCTTCCGCTGGAAGGGAGAGTACGGGTTCGACCTGAACACGCGGGAGACGATCTATACGAAACTGAACGTCTTCGAGCAGTTTGAGCCCGTCATACCCCAGGCCTACCGCTCGTCCCCGTTCGTGTTCCTGGGCAACATCCATCCCCGGCTCCAGCTCGACGTCCTGGACCAGGTGAAGGCGCCTCGTCTGGTGGCTGCCGATACGATGAACTACTGGATCGAGCGCACGCCGGATGACCTGCGCGAGGTGCTGAAGCGCGTCGACGTGCTGATCATCAACGATTCCGAGGCGAGGGAACTGTCGCATGAGGCCAACCTCGTCAAGGCCGCGCGCGCCATCCGGTCGATGGGGCCTTGCACGGTCGTCATCAAGCGCGGCGAGCACGGCGTACTGATGACGTGTCCGGGTGAAGGAGAGTTCTTCGCGGCGCCCGCCATGCCGCTCGAGGAGGTCTTCGATCCGACGGGGGCCGGCGACACGTTTGCCGGCGGCTTCATCGGCTCACTCGCAGCGTGCGGCGAGAACACCGACGCCGCGATGGCGCGCGCCATCATCTACGGCAGCACGCTCGCGTCGTTCGCGGTCGAAGACTTCAGCCTGGATCGTCTCCTGCGCCTGACGCAGGACGAGATCAGGGACCGCTTCCGCCAATTCAAGCGCCTGACCTATTTCGACGAGGGCTAGCCGACCCTCTAGTCTCTCCGTCCGGCTGCGGCGCGTGCCTGCGTGAACTGCGAGTGCGGCTGGGTCTTGGCGGGGGCCCGGAGCCGGCGGCCGGACGCGCGCCGTTACGGAAGCCTCCCGGCCGCCCGACGATGAGGCCGCCGGCGTGTCCCGGCGCCGGCCCGAGGATCACTCGCCGGAGGAGGCCTCCTCGGGCTTTCCTTCGGCCGGGTACTCCACCACAAGCCCGTCCCCTTCGCGACGAACGACGGTGTTCTGAATATGCGCAAGCACTGAAGACTTGCGGGTGTCGTCGGACTCACCCGCGAGCTTGACATCCATCTCCAGCACGTTCCCGTACAGTTGCTCGACGAGCCTAATGGACTCCTCCGGGGTCAACTGAAGCGGCTTGAGAAGCGAGGCGACCTTGGCCAGGATGCCCTTGAGTGCTGTGAGCGACTCACCCTCCTGCATGTCGGTATCGCCCGTCCGGCGTTGTTGCTCGTCCTCCGGTTGACCGTCACGCCGGTCATCCCGCCGGTCATCCCGTCGGTCCCTCCTGCTCACGGTAGTTTCCCCTTGGTCTGCCTGCGGTAGAAATCCACTGCCTCTGCCACCCCTTCGTTCAGACCCACCTTCCATATCCACCCCAACTCTCTCCCGGCCTTGGAGGCGTCCAAGGCGATATGCTCGACCTCTCCCGGCCGTACGGCGGCGAACACCGGCTCAGTATCCGAACCTACGGCCGCGCGTACGGTCTCGAATACCTCCAGGTCGCTCACCTCGATGCCTCGTCCAAGATTGTAGACGCCGCAGGCCGGGCTGTTAAGGGCGATGATGTTCGCTTCTACGATGTCGGCCACGTAGCAGTAGTCGCGCGTCTTGGTGCCGTCACCGAATATCACCGGCTGCTGCCCGGTCAGCAACTGCAGAGAGAAGATGGCCACTACCCCCGCTTCCCCGTGAGGATCCTGCCTGGGACCATAGACGTTGGGATACCGGAGCACGATGTAATCGAGACCGTGATTGGCGTGATAAGCGAAAAGATAGTGCTCGACCGTATGCTTGCTCACTCCGTACGGCGAGATGGGGTCGATAGGATGATCCTCGTCCACCGGCAGGTAGCTCGGCTCCCCGAAAAGGGCTCCTCCCGTCCCCGCGTACATGATCTTCCGTACGCGGTGTTCCCGGCAGCATTCGAGCAGGTTGAGCGAGCCCAGGATATTGATGGAGGCGTCGTAGGCGGGTTCTCGCACGGACCGGGTAACGTCGATGTGGGCCGCGTGGTGAATGACCAGCTCCGGTCGTTCGACGCGAAAGACACGATGAAGATCCTGGTCACAGATGTCGGTCTCGTAGAAGACCGCGCCCCCGGGTAGGTTCTCCCGCTTGCCGGTGACCAGGTTGTCCACGATGGCGACCTGATGGCCCAGGGCGAGCAGGCGATCGCTCAGGTGCGAGGCGATGAAGCCGGCTCCTCCGGTGACCAGTATCTTCAAACCCGCTCCTCCCTGCCGTGCCGTGGTCGCCTTTCGACGGCTCCAGTGTAGTCCACAAACGCCCGCAAGGTCAGGCCGTGGGGCGATACGCTATACTCTCGCGGCCGAAGCCGGAGACGCACGGACGACGGGACGTGGCGCAGCCTGGTAGCGCACCTGCTTTGGGAGCAGGGGGTCGGAGGTTCAAATCCTCTCGTCCCGACCATGGTTCGGTTGGAGCAGCAGGACATGCGCAGGCGGGTGTAGCTCAGTTGGCAGAGCATCGGCCTTCCAAGCCGTTTGTCGCGGGTTCGAATCCCGTCGCCCGCTCTTTCGCCGGTCGAAAGCCACAGCGGCCGCGACGGCATGTGCGCCTGTAGCTCAGCTGGATAGAGCAACGGACTTCTAATCCGTGGGTCGCAGGTTCGAATCCTGCCAGGCGCGCCTTTGTTGTAGGTATTTTCTCTCGGAACGGGGTCCGTTCCTCTCTCCATCCGCGCCATATGCTAGGCGTTTACGATGGGCGACTTTGAGGCGTGGGCTCGAAAGGGAGACCCTCTCGTCTGAGTTTCGTTCACTCTCCCGGCCGGCCGTTTTTGACAAGCTCATCCATGACGCGTAGTTTTGGCGTGTCGAGGAGAGCAGATTTGTTGGAGGCCACCTATGCGGTTACCTACGAGGGGCGGCTCTTGCGTCGCTTTCCTTTGTGTCCCAGTTCTGGTCCTTTTTCTGCTTTTCACTTCGTCCGCCTTGGCAGTTTCTTCCTTCTCGGATGTCCCCGACACCCATCCCTACGCGCCGGCCATCAACGACCTCAAGGGTCGAGGCATCATCAGCGGGTTCGCAGACGGGACCTTCCAGCCGAACAGTCAGATGACCCGGCAGCAGTTGGCGAAGGTGATCGTGAAGACCCTGGGGCTGACAGTTACCGGGGACGAGACCTGCCCGTTCAGCGACGTCGGTCAGGGGTTGAGTGCCGGCGATCCCTTCTACCCGGACAAATACGTTGCCGTTTGTGCGGTGGCCGGCATCACGACGGGCAAGACAGCATCGGCCTTTGACCCTAATGGCGATGTGACGCGGGCCCAGCTCATCACCATGGTGGCCCGGGCCGCGGGGTTGGCGGACCCACCCGCATCCTACGTGCCTCCCTTCGGCGACTTCAGTGAGGCTCACTACCCGTGGGCGCGGAAAGCGGCCTACGCAGGACTGCTCGACGGCCTGCAGGGCATGGGACCGAGCTTCAATTTCTTCGCCTCCGCCACGAGGGGAGAGGTGGCGGAGGTGCTGACAGGTGACAGGCGCTACGGCGTGGACTACTCCATGACCAAAGTCGACTGGCCCACCTTCTTCCGCCGGCTCAAAGCCTCCGGCCGCGATTTCGTCGGGCGCTATCTACCGTGGAAGGGGGCCGCGTGGCGGCAGGTCAGCAAGGCCGAACTCCAGGCGGCGACCGCCGCCGGTGTCGACTTCTTCTTCTGGTTCGAGGACTCCGACAACCACTTCGCGGCCCGTAACGGCTTCGCGCAGGGAGCGGCGGATGCTCAGGAAGCTCTGCGCGCCCTCGAGAGGCTCGGTGTCCCGACCGACACCCCTGTCTACTACACGGTCGACTTCCCCGCCTCGGACGGTAGTGAGATCGACGCCTACTTCCGGGGCGTCGTCTCGGTGGTACCCGTCTCCCAAGTGGGCGTCTATGGCAACTACGTGACCATCGACTGGATCTACGAGCATGGCCTTGCGACCTACTTCTGCCAATCAAACGCTTGGCCTCAGCCGCAGGGCTGGCATCCCCAGGCCCAGATGCGTCAGGACGTGACCGGGCTCTGGATCGGCGGTGTCCATTGCGACAGGCTCACGGTGACGGCGGATGACTTCGGCCAGTGTCGCCGCCGGGAGCAGTCCGACCCGCGATTCCACTACACCGGCACCTGGTCCAGCATCGGCCAGACCCTCGCCTCCGGGGGCAGCTACAGAAGGTCGTCTACGCCTGGGGCCTCGGTCACCGTCTACTTCCATGGCACCCGCCTGGACTGGATGGCGGTGAAGGGCCTCACCCCCGGGGTGGCCGACGTCTACCTCGACGGAGTGAAGAAGGCGACAATCGACCTGGCCGCCCCGGCATCCACCTACCAGGTGAACGCCTGGTCTACCGGCAGCCTCCCCGAGGGCGACCACATGGTGGAGATCGTCCGCAGCTCAAGCAGCACCACGGGCAAGTACCTCACCCTCGATGCCCTGGACGTCTGGGGGACGATGAGGACCGGGCCGTAGACGGGGCCGAACCAGAAGCCACGCTTGGCCGTTGGGGGCGTCTGCTTCTATCGCGCCCTCAAGAGCGGTACAGTGAAGAGAAGGACGATGCCAGGGGGAGGACCATGATGAACTTGAAGCCGGCCGTTCGCACCTCTCTCGGTGGTGGGCACCGGCGGAGACTAGCAATCAGTCTGGGCGCCGGGGCTATCGTACTGCTGGCCTTCATGGTGTCCATCGCATCGCCGGCCGTTGCCGCCTCCAGCTTCCCCGACGTTTCCGCTTCCCATCCCTACTACACAGCTATCGAGGGCATGGCCACGCGGGGCATCATAGAGGGATACACCGATGGCACCTTCGGCCCCTCCGACCTCGTCAAGCGCCAACAGTTCGCCAAGATGATCGTTCTCACCATGGGATATGAGCCGACCGAGAGCGACTGGTGTCCCTTCCCCGGCGTGGAACACATACCGGGTGACCTGTATCCGTTCCACTATGTCGCCAAGGCCGCTTCCACTGGACTGACCACGGGATACACAAACGGCACCTTCGGCCCGGACAACCCGATCACCCGTCAGCAGGTGATAACCATGGTGGTGCGAGCCGGAGGCTCAAAGCTGGAGACTCCTCCCCTGGAGTGGGGGGGCCTCTTCAATTATGGAAACCCCACGCACGGCGAGAACACTCGCATAGCCGAGTTCAACAGCCTTCTTGAGGGGCTGGAGGGACCAGCGGCGTATTGGGACGCTACCCAGTACGCCACACGGGGTGAGTGCGCCCAGATGCTATGGAGCCTGACCGCGTATCTCGTGGAAAAGAGGACGTACGAGACCGTAGATGTTCTGACGACCTATGAGCGGTTGAGCGCGAACCACGAAGCGCGGTTGATAGACGTGCGTGAGCCCGCCGAGTGGGCGGCGACGGGTGTTCCCCCGGGAGCGTTGCTCGTCCCTCTGGCGGAGGTCGAAGGCCGAGCCCCTGCCGAACTAGCATGGAACAGGCCCGTCTACGTGATCTGTAAGAGCGGCACCCGCAGCCGGCAAGCCGCCGAAACACTGATTCGGTTGGGATTCACTGAGGTGTACAACGTGGACGGAGGCATTCAGGCCTGGCTACAAGCCGGGCTGCCGGTTGAGATCTACGAGGAACCCTGCGGCTGAGGGTAGAACCCCCTGCCGGTCGGCGGGGAAGCGCAATTCGGCGAGTGGAGGGCCAAGGCACCCGGGGTAATCTTGGAAGCCACTCGGATCGTTCTCGCAAGTGAACACGTTCAGCCATGACGAAGGCCCCCTTCGGTAGCGTTCACGCTCGGCCGGCGGGGGCCTCGTCGTCGCGGTATAGGTGAATCCGTTATACTGCTAGGCGCTTGCTAGGCGACCAGCCGTCAGAAGGCGTCAGGGCGCGGCAGACAAGGGCGCGAGGGGTTTGAAAAGTCCCTGCACAGAGCACCAATCCGGCATGAGGCGTCAGAGCGCGGCAGGGCCTGGACTGGACTTCTAATCCGTGGGTCGCAGGTTCGAATCCTGCCAGGCGCGCCTTCGGACCGGTGCAGGGTCACCGGAGTGGAGAACGTGGTGAACGTAGCTCAGACGGTAGAGCACTGGGTTGTGGCCCCAGCGGTCGCGGGTTCAAGTCCCGTCGTTCACCCCTCGGGCGTGAGCGGGTGTGGCGGAATGGCAGACGCGCATGATTTAGGATCATGTGTCTTTGACGTGGAGGTTCGAGTCCTCTCACCCGCATTCGAGTAGCCCTGACCCGTACCCAGAGAAAGGACGGACGTGAAGACGACCCTCAGCGAGCGCGAAGGAAACACGGTCAAATTTGCGGTCGAGGTTTCCAGTGAGGAGCTGCAGGAAGCCTTCAACAAGAACCTGAGAGAACTGGTGCGCGAAGCGCGGATACCCGGATTCCGGCCCGGCAAGGCGCCGGCGGCCATGGTCCGTCAACGGATGGGGGATGAAGCCATCCTGGCGAACACCGTGGAGGAGTCCATGTCCGGCTGGTTCACAGCCGCCGTGATGGAGCTGGGTCTCGACCCGGTGGACCGCCCCGAGATCGAGCTCGACGACGACGACCCCGAACTCGGCAAGACTCTGGGCTTCACGGCGAAAGTCACGGTGATGCCGGAAGTGGTCCTGGGCGAATACAAGGGCGTGGAGGCTCCCAAAGAACCGGTCGAGGTTGAGGACCGGGAAGTCGATGCCCAGATGGAGCGGCTGCAGAACGAGTTCGCGGAACTGCGGCCGGTGACGGGCAGGCCGGCGCAGGCGGGTGACTTCGTCACCGTCGATTTCCGTTCGTCCTTGGACGGCGTCCCGGTCGAGGGCTTCGATGCCGGCGACTTCGTGTTCGAAGTGGGCGGGGGCCGGATCTTCCCCGAGATCGAGGAGCAGATCCTGGGCATGAACGCGGGCGAGGAGCGCACCTTCCCCTTGACGCTGCCGGAAGGCGTCGGCCCAGCCGGCGCAGAGGGCAAGACCGTCGACTTCACGATGGCATTGAAAGAGGTCAAGGAAAAAGTACTTCCCCGTCTTTCCGACCAATGGGCCTCCGAAGTGAGCGAGTTCGCCACTCTCCTCGAGCTGCGCCTGGATATTCGCGGCAAGCTTCAGGCGGGCAAAGCCTACGCCTCCGACCAGCGCTTCCGGTCTCTGGCGGTCAAGGCGGTCACCGACAACGCCACGCTGGATCTGCCCGATGTGGTGGTACGCGAGCAGGCTGAGGAGATGGTGGGCGACTTCAAACGTTCTCTCGAGTCGCAGGGTGCCTCCTTGGAGGCATACCTCGAGGCCACCGGGGCCACGGTCGAGCAGATGATCGATGATCTGAAGCCGCAAGCAGCCAACAACGTGAAGACGGGCCTTGTGCTGGACGCGGTGGCGAGAGCCGAAGGTATCGTGGCCGGCGACGAGGAGATAAGCGCCGCGGTGGGCCAGATGGCCGCCGCGGGCCGGGTGGACGCCAAGTCGTTCGAGGCCCGGCTGCGTAAGAGCGGTCGTATCGAGCCGGTGAGATGGCAGATAGTCCGCGACAAAGCGGCCAACTTCATCGCGGCGAACGCCGTGGCCGTGACGCCGACGCGGCATCGGAAGCCTGGGCAGCGCCTGGCCGAGCCGGTTCTGGAGGAACCAACCGCCGCCGAGCTTGCCGAGGCCGGGCCGGCTGCCGATACTCCTGCAGAAGGTACTTGAGTCTACGCGGAAAGGATGAGGCCGTGAGTCCACTGATCCCGATGGTGGTCGAGCAGACCAGCCGCGGCGAGCGGGCGTTCGACATCTACTCGCGCCTGCTCAACGAACGCATCATCTTCCTGGGCACGCCCATCAACGACCAGGTGGCCAACCTGGTCGTGGCTCAACTCCTGCATCTGGAGTCGGACGATCCTGACAAGGACATCTCCCTCTACATCAACAGTCCGGGCGGAAACGTCTACGCCGGGCTGGCCATCTACGACACCATGCAGTTCATCAAGCCCGACATCTCGACCATCTGCGTCGGTATCGCCATGTCGATGGGCGCTCTCCTACTTGCGGGGGGTGCTAAAGGTAAACGCTATGCTCTCCCGAATTCGAAGATACTGATCCATCAGGTATCGGGAGGCTTCGAAGGGCCGGCGACCGACATCGAGATCCACGCTCGCGAAGCGCTCAGCCTGCGAAAGCGTCTTGACGAGATACTCGCCGAGCAGACAGGCCAAGAGCTGGAAAAGGTCGAGCAGGACACCGAGCGGGACTACTTCATGACGGCCGAGGATTCTCTCGCGTACGGGATCATCGACAAGATACTCGAGCACAGGTAGAGGGGGTCGACTGGTGCCGAAGCCGCCGGGAGGGTCCGAGCAGCTGCTCTGCAGCTTCTGCGGGAAGAGCCAGCGTCAGGTCAAGAAGCTGATCGCCGGGCCGGGCGTGTATATCTGCGACGAGTGCATCGATCTCTGCAACGAGATCATCGATGAGGAACTCGCTCCGCCGGCGTCTCTCGACCTGGAGAACCTGCCCAAGCCCAAGCAGATCTACTCCGTCCTGTCCGACTACGTGATCGGGCAGGAGGAGGCCAAGCGCGCTCTGTCGGTGGCCGTCTACAACCACTACAAGCGCGTGCACATGGGCGCCTTCGACGAGGGCGACGTGGAGCTGCAGAAATCCAACATCCTCCTCCTCGGTCCCACCGGGTGCGGCAAGACCCTCCTGGCCCAGACCCTGGCCCGCATCCTCAACGTGCCCTTCGCCATCGCCGACGCCACCGCCCTTACCGAAGCCGGCTACGTGGGCGAGGACGTGGAGAACATCCTCCTCAAGCTCATCCAGGCGGCGGACTTCGATGTCAAGAAGGCCGAGACCGGCATCATCTACATCGACGAGGTCGACAAGATCGCCCGCAAGGCCGACAACCCTTCCATCACCCGGGACGTCTCGGGGGAGGGAGTGCAGCAGGCCCTGCTCAAGATCCTGGAAGGCACCACGGCCAGCGTCCCGCCCCAAGGCGGTCGAAAGCACCCGCACCAGGAGTTCCTGACCATCGACACCACGAACATCCTCTTCATCTGCGGCGGAGCCTTCGCCGGTCTGGAGAAGATCATCGAACGCAGGATCGGCAAGAAGGGCGTGGGCTTCGGGGCCGAGATCGAGAGCAAGAATCAGCGCGACGTGGGCGAGCTGTTCGCCAAGGTGCTGCCCGAGGACCTGCTGGAATTCGGGCTCATCCCCGAGTTCATCGGGCGTCTGCCGGTGATCTGCAACGTGCATCAGCTCCGCCAGGAGGACCTGGTCGCTATCCTCACCGAGCCTAAGAACGCCCTCTCCAAGCAGTATCACAAGTTCTTCGCGTACGACGGGGTGGATCTGATCTTCGCCAGGGACGCGCTCGAGGCCATCGCGCAGCAGGCGTTGAAACTGGAGACGGGGGCTCGCGGGTTGCGCTCGATCATCGAATCGGCGCTCACCAATGTGATGTTCGAACTGCCCAGCCGACGGGATGTGAGCAAGTGCGTGGTCACCCGGGAGGTCATAGAGAAGCGGATCGACCCCACTCTGGTCACCAGCACTGCGCGCGAGGAGCTGGAGCTGGATCAAGAATCCGCATAGGCGGGGACGGATAATGTCTGAATTGCAGCGGGCGGTCCCGCTCCTGGCCACGCGCGACCTCGTTCTCTTTCCCGGAATGCTGGCGCCGATCTTCGTCGAGCGGGACAAGGGCGTTCGTGCCCTCGAGCAGACGAGCCAGTCCGACGGGCTCCTGATCATGGCGGCGCAAAGATCGGCGGTCACCGACGACCCTGAGCCCGGAGATATCCATCGCGTCGGGACTCTGGCCAAGGTGGTGCAGTTCTCCCGTCTCTCCGACGGGACCTTGAAGGCACTGATCGAGGGCCGGCAGCGGGTCGTGATCGATACCTTCGAATCGGTATCGCCGTTCTTCACCGTGGCCTACAGTCCGGTGCTCACCAAGCCCAAGGGCAGGCAGCCCCGTCTGCGGGCGCTGATGGACTCGGTGGCGCGGGAGTTCGCCAACTACGTGGGTCAGACCCCCCAATTGCCCGAGGAGGCCGAGACCGCCCTGGAGGTGGTCACCGACCCTGAGGAGATGGTGAACGTAGCGGCCTCGAATCTCATGATCGGGCCCGACCGCAAGCAGGAGCTTCTGGAAGGGGAAGAGCCCGAAGCCCGCCTACTCCTATTGCTCGAGACCCTTATCCAGGAGAACGAGTTCATCGCGCTGGAGAACGAGATCTCCGAGCGCGTGCACGACAACTTCGAACGACAGCAGCGCCGGGTGTTTCTTCACGAGCGTCTGAAGGTCCTTCAGGAGGAGCTGGGCGAGGAGGGCGAGGAGGACAGCGAGAGAGGCACGTACCTCAGGCAGCTGGCGGAGAAGAAGCTGCCCGAGGCGGCTGCGGCTGCGCTCACCAAAGAGATCAAGCGCCTGGGCGATCTTCCGCCCTTGTCGGCCGAGGTGGCGGTGGCCAAGACCTACCTCGACACCGCCCTGGGGCTGCCCTGGGGGGTGCAGTCAGGGTCTTCCGCCCCCGACGTAGCCGCTGTGGCCCGGGTCCTCGACGAGACTCACTACGGGCTGAAGAACGTGAAGGACCGCATCATCGAATATCTGGCCGTGGCTTCGTTGCGGGGCGGTACGCCCCCTCACGCCATCCTGTGCCTGGTGGGTCCCCCCGGAGTGGGCAAGACCTCGGTGGCTATGGCCACCGCCAAGGGGCTGGAGCGTCCCCTTCAGCGCATCAGTCTGGGCGGGGTGCGGGACGAGGGCGAGATCCGGGGACACCGGCGCACCTACGTGGGCGCCATGCCCGGCCGCATCATCGACGCCCTGAAGCGGGCGGGGGTGGACGATCCGGTGGTGGTCCTTGACGAGATCGACAAGATGGAGTCAGACTGGCGGGGCGACCCGGCGGCGGCTCTGATGGAGGTCCTCGACCCGGTGCAGAACCGGACGTTCCGGGACAACTACCTGGAGTTGGAGTACGACCTGTCGCACGTGTTCTTCATCGCCACAGCGAACTACGAAGAAGACATCCCCGAGACCCTGCACGACCGGCTGGAGATCATCCGCCTGCCGGGCTACACCGACCGGGAGAAGTCCGAGATCGCCCAACGCCATCTGGTCCCCAAGATCGCTGAGGAGAGCGGGTTGAGCGACCTGGGCAACGTGTTCACGCCGGCGGCGCTGCGCCTGCTGATACGCGAGTACACGCGGGAAGCAGGAGTGCGGGAGGTGGCCCGTTTGGTCGGCAAAGTGTACCGGCGCTTGGCGCGCATGAAGGTGGAGAGCAGGCCGGTGCCGCGCAGGCTGGGGCCGCGCGATCTGGCCCGGTTGGTGGGGCCGGCGCCGTTCCTGGCGGCTCGTCTTGGTACGGAACCCCAGGTGGGGGTCAGTCTGGGTCTGGCATACACCGGAGCCGGGGGAGATGTCCTGCGCATCGAATGCGTGGTCAGTCCCGGTAAAGGGGACTTCCATCTCACCGGCCAACTGGGCGAGATCATGCAGGAAAGCGTGACCGCGGCCTGGGGCTACCTGAAGACATCGCTGGCCAGGGACCCCGCGCTGTCCGGTCTCTGGTTGGACTCTCCCGGCCGCGCGTACCTTCTCGAGAACTATCAGCCTCCGGAGACGGCGGAGGATGCCGGTGTCCCTGCACTGCCGGCGGACCGGAACGACACCGAGGCCGTCTGGGGGCCCGCGGACTTCCCGACGGCCATGGGGAAGGTGATCGAGATAGGGGGGCGCGACTCCAGCTTCCGCCCGGATGAGACCGGAGAAGAGAGCGGACCGCGCCGGACCGAACGTGGCCACGATCGACGGGCATCCGAGTGCGAGCCTCCGCAGCCCTCGGACCACGAGCTGTTGTCGGCTCTGGAAGTGCGCATGCATTTCCCCGAAGGGGGCGTCCCCAAAGAGGGGCCGTCGGCGGGGATAGCCGTGGCCACCGCGCTACTTTCGGCTCTGGTCCAAGCGCCGGTCTTGCCCAAGGTGGCCTTGTCCGGCGAGATCACGCTTACAGGCCAGGTGCTGCCGGTGGGCGGTCTCAAAGAGAAACTCCTCGCCGCCCTCCGGGAAGGAGTGGAGACGGTGGTCCTGCCGGGGACGATCCGGCCGCAGGTGCACGAGTTGCCCGCCGAACTCAAGAAGGGGCTCGACATCGTGTACGTGGACAACTTCGTCGACGTGCTCCCTCACGTGTTCCTAGGGTCCAGCGGGCCAGAGGAGGCGGAGCAGCCTTGACCGAGATCGTCATGGCCGCTCGCTACGCGGCTAACGAAGTCGAGGGGCGGATCATGCAGCGTTGGCTCGACCGCTCGGCCTTCCGGGCGGCCGCCGCCGACCCTCGTCCGCCCTACACGATCGCCATCCCGCCGCCGAACGTCACCGGCTCGCTGCACATGGGCCACGCCCTCAACGACACCATCCAGGACATCCTGATCCGCTATCACCACCTGCGCGGGCTGAACACTCTGTGGATAGTGGGCACCGACCACGCCGGCATCGCCACCCAGAACAAAGTGGAGGCCCAGCTGGCCGACGAAGGGGTGCGGAAGGAAGACATCGGCCGCGAGGCCTTCGAGCAACGGGTGTGGGAATGGAGGCGCCAGTACGGCTCCACCATCATCCACCAGCTCAAGCGCCTGGGCTGCGCCTGCGACTACGAGTCCGAGCGGTTCACGATGGACGAGGCCTACCAACAGGCGGTGGTCAAGGTCTTCGTGTCGCTCTACGAGAAGGGCGACATCTACCGGGATGTCTACCTGGTCAACTGGTGCGTCCGCTGCGGTTCGGCTATCTCCGACCTGGAGGTGGAGCACGAGGAGCGGTCGGCCAAGCTGTACTACGTGAAGTACCCCGTGGCGGACTCGGGCGAGACGCTGATGGTCGCTACCACACGCCCCGAGACCATCCTCGGAGATACCGCGGTGGCGGTCAATCCCAAGGATACTCGCTATGGGCGCTTTGTAGGGAAGACCGCGGTGGTGCCGCTGGTGGGCCGCGAGGTTCCCATCATCGCCGACGAGCACGTGGATATCGGCTTCGGGACCGGCGCCCTCAAGATCACCCCGGGTCACGACCCGGACGACTGGGAGATCGGTCTGCGTCACGGCCTTCCCAGCGTGTCCGTCATCGGCCTGGATGGACTCATGACCGCGGAGGCGGGCGAGTTCGAAGGGCTCACCGCCGTCGAGGCCCGCGAGGCGGTCGTGGAACGACTGGAACAGCAGGGCTTGTTCGTCAAAGCCGAGGATTACGATCACGCGGTCAGCACCTGCTACCGCTGCGGTACGACCATCGAGCCGCTTCTGTCCCTGCAGTGGTTCATGGACATGAAGCGCCTGGCGCAACCCGCGATCGAGGCCGTGGAAGACGGACGAGTCCGCTTCGTGCCCGGGCGCTGGGGCGAGGTGTACCTCGACTGGATGCGGGGCATCCGGCCCTGGTGCATCAGCCGCCAGCTGTGGTGGGGGCATCGCATACCGGCCTATTTCTGCGAGGCCTGCGACCACCTCATGGTGGCGGCGGTCCCGCCGGCCGCTTGCGAGAAGTGCGGCGGATCCGTGCGCCACGAGGAGGATGTGCTCGACACCTGGTTCAGCTCCGCTCTCTGGCCGTTCGCCACTCTGGGCTGGCCGGAGGAGACGCCGCAGCTCCAGACCTTCTATCCCACCACGGTACTGTCCACCGCCCGGGACATCATCTACCTGTGGGTGGCTCGGATGATCATGATGGGACTCGAGTTCAGAGGAGACGTGCCTTTTAGGGACGTCATCATCCATCCGACGGTGCTGGCCGCGGACGGAAGACGCATGAGCAAGAGCCTGGGCACGGGAGTCGACCCGCTCGACCTCATCGCCGAATACGGAGCCGACGCCACCCGCTTCGGGCTGGCCTACATGAGCTCGGTGCAAGACGTGCGCTTCAGCGCGGAGCGCATCGAGATGGGCCGGAATTTCGCCAACAAGATCTGGAACGCTTCTCGCCTGGTGCTTCAGGGTACCCACCCTCAGGCTGAACCACAGGTGGAGCTTGGGACGGTAGCCGACCGCTGGATCTTCAGCCGGCTGGCGACGGTCACCAAAGAAGTCGCCGTCCTGTACGAGAGCTACGAGTTCGACGATGTGGCCCGGCTCCTGTATCGCTTCGTTTGGAACGAGCTCTGCGACTGGTACCTGGAGGTGGCCAAGACCCGCCTCTACAGCGCCGACGAGACGGAGCGCCGCCAGGTGAGCGGGAACTTGCTCTACCTCCTCGAGCGGGTGATGGTTCTGCTGCATCCGCTCATGCCGTTCGTGACCGAGGAGATCTACGGCTACCTGCCCCAGGTGGTCTCGGGACGGCATCCCGCGAGCCTGTTCGATGCGCGGTACCCCGACGAGCAGACCACGTGGATGGATCCCGACGCTGAGGCGGCTATGGCGGCGTTCACCGCTGTGGTCGGGGGGCTGAGGTCGGCGAGGGAGGAGCTGGGCCTGGCTCGGGACGTGACCGGCAAAGTGGTGGTGCTCGAACTGGAACCGGGGGCGGTCTCGGCTCTTGCCGGCCTCAAGGGCGCGTTCCGCCAACTCTCTGGATGCGAGCTCCTTCAGGTCGTCCTCGGCGGAGAGAGCCCGGCCGGGCGCTACGCGTCCATCGAGGGACCGGGGGTGAAAGCCCTGCTCGATCTCGAGGGCTTGGTGGACGTCGACCGGGAGCGCGCTCGCCTGGTGGCCAAGGCTCAGAAGGCGCACGGAGAAGCCGCCAAGGCCCGGGCGAAGCTGGGCAACCCCGGCTTTCTGGCCAAGGCGCCCGAAGCGGTGGTGGCCGAAGAGCGAGGCCGCCTGGCGGAGGCCGAAGCGGTGCTGGAGGAGGTAGGGCGGCAGTACGCCGAGCGCGTCGGGGGAGAGCTGCCGTTCACGGAGGTAACGAAGAAGTGAGCGGAGAGAGAGCGAGCGAGGACAAGGCGGGCGGGTCCGCGTGCAGCCCTGAGGAGACGTGGGAGTACGTCAACAGCCTGGAGCGGTTGGGTATGCGTCTGGGCCTCGAGCGTGTCACCAAGCTGGTGGAAGCCCTGGGAGATCCTCACAAGGCCTACCGCACCATCCACGTGGTGGGTACGAACGGCAAGAGCTCGACCACCCGCTTCATCTCCTCGCTATTGGAAGCCCAAGGCTTCAGGGTGGGCGCGTACGTGTCCCCCCACCTGGTCAGCCTGGCCGAGAGGCAGATGGTGGACTCCTGCCCTTCCACCGAAGCTGAGTTCTGCGAACTTGTCGCCCGCGTCCGCCCCGTCGTCGAGGAGCTCGAGCGTACGCTCCCTGAGGGAGAGCACCTGACTCAGTTCGAGGTGCTGACCGCCGTCGCCTTGCTCCATTTCAGGGAGCAAGGCTGCGAGGTGGCCGTTATCGAGGCCGGCCTGGGCGGCCGCCTTGACGCGACCGCGGTCATCTCTTCCGAGGTGCAGGTCCTCACCAGCATCGGTAGGGAGCACACTGAGCTTCTGGGCGAAACGCTCTCCGCCATCCTCAAGGAGAAGGCGGCGGTCATCCCGTCGAAGGGGCGGGTCGTCGCCGGATGGCTGGACCCGGATTTGAAGGCCGAGTTGAAGGATATCTGCGTCGACCGAGACGCAGCGTGTCACTTATTGGGCGAGGAAGTCGTGATCCTCACCGATCCGCGGGCGGAGTCGTTCGACGTCTTCGGCGTCTATGGCTGCTACACCGATCTGCGCCTCAGAGTGTTGGGTGGTTACCAGCGGGCCAATGCTGCCCTGGCTGTGGCCGCTGTGGAGCTGTTCACCGGCGGGGAATTGGACCCCGCTTCGGTCCGCGAGGCTCTTGCCTCCACTGCGGTCCCCGGCCGGCTGGAGGTCATCGGCACCCAGCCGCTTTGCATCTTCGATGGCTCTCACAATCCCCCAGGGATGGCGGAGACCGTGGCGTCACTCGATCAGATCCTCGAGCGGCGTAGGTTGATCGCCGTGGTCTCGATCCTTCGGGACAAGGAGGCCTCGGAGATGATGCGCCATCTGGCTTCCCGGTGCGACATCATCTTCGCCACACAGAGTTCCAGTTCCCGCGCATTGACCGCCGACGAGCTGGCCGCTGTCATATCGGGATTAGGCAAAGGTCCGGAGGTGTTCGTCGACCCGGACCCACGCTCGGCCATGGTGAGCGCGTACCGGCTGGCAACGTCCAATCAAGTGATCCTGGTGACCGGCTCTTTGACGCTCATCTCCGATTTGAAGCGAGGACTGAGCTGACCGTGACCGTGGTATTCTTTACGGCCGGTTATGTCTTCACCCAGGTCCTGAACTAGGGGTGCGGGTTGGACGAGCTCTTCGAGACCGTCAACACGATCATCAGCTCTCCTCTCTGGATACTCGCCGGGTATGTCTTTGGTTTCTGCGTGGTGGTCCTCTGGTTGGCGCTCGTTTTCTGGACCTACAAAGATGCCCGCAAGCGCATCGACGATCCGGTCATCGTGGCGGTGGCCGTTCTCACCTCGCTGATCCTGCCCTTCATGGGCACTGTGGTCTATGCGATTCTCCGGCCGGCCGAATACTTGGCCGAGGCCCGAGAGCGAGAGTTGGAGGTGCGGGCCATGGAGCAGGAGTTACAGGTCCTGAGGGCTTGTCCCTCCTGCGGCGAGTTGATCCGACCGGACTACCTGGCCTGTCCCAGCTGTCGGCGGCCCCTGCGGTCGGCCTGCCCCTCGTGCGACAGGGTACTGGAGCCGAGCTGGAAGATATGTCCTTATTGCGCCCACGACTCGAAGGCCCGTAGGGTCCCACCTCCGATGGATGAGACCTCCGAGCTCATTGAGGCCCGGTGAAGATCTGACCGGCGTTTGCGCCTCGTGTCCTGTGTGATCGGGCTCCGTGGGGGCCCTTATCATGAATCGTGCGCTGATTATCGCCCGGAGAGTCTGGAGGGAAGAGTGATAGAACGGACGCTCGTATTGGTCAAGCCAAGCGGTGTGGCTCGTGGTCTCATCGGGGAAGTCATAAGCAGATTGGAGCGGCGGGGCCTCTCCATCAAGGTCGCACGCTTGCTCGTGGTGACCCCGGAGATGGCTGCCAGCCACTACGCGGAGCACAAGGGGAAGGACTTCTACGAGGTTTTGGTTGAGCACATCACGTCGGCCCCGATCTTCGCCATGGTCGTCGAGGGCCCCTCGGCGGTGAAGGTGGTCCGGGGCATGATGGGAGCCACGAACCCTCTGGAGGCTGCTCCGGGTACGGTGCGGGGCGATTTCGGGCTGGATGTGCGGCGAAACGTGGTGCACAGCGCGGACAGCTTGGCCAGTGCCGAGCGCGAGATCGAGATCTTCTTCCCGGAGGGTGGAGACCTGGTCCCCTGAGCGGTTCCGTAGATCACTCAATCAGAGAAAAGGATGACTTCGGGCGGGACTGTGGATCTCAGGCCGTCATTCCCAGCTGATTTCCAGCTTGTCCTCGCGTCGCAGTCTCCGCGCCGGCACTCTCTTCTGCGAGATGTCGGGGTCCCTTTCACCGTCGTGCCCTCAGATGCCGAGGAAGTGCTTGAGGGAGAGGCTGTCGCCGCTTTGGCCGAGAAGAACGCCGTATCCAAAGTGCGAGGAGGAGCTCTGCCTGCCGGTATCGTGCCGGGTGCGTTCGTTTTGGGCACGGACACCCTGGTGACCGTCGGCGGTCGAGCCATGGGCAAGCCGGGCTCGGCCGGCGAGGCGGCCCAGATGCTCGAAGCCCTCTCGGGTAGGACGCACCAGGTCGTCTCTGGGGTGGCGCTCGCGCGGACCGTTCGGCCTTCTGGAATGGTCGATGCCTTCTTGACGGTCGGACGCGGCGGCTCCGTGATCCTGTCCGAGGTCCTTGTCGAGCATGCCGTGACCGACGTGACCTTTCTCGCTCTGGAAGCGGCGGACGTGGATGCCTACATCGCCTCGGGGGAATGGAGGGGCAAGGCGGGGGCCTATGCCGTCCAAGGCTTGGCCGGATCTTTCGTCTCGGAGATACGGGGTGAGTACAGCAATGTGGTAGGACTCCCTCTGTGCCTGCTCGCTCGCATGTTCAGGGAGTCGGGCTTCGATCTGCTGCGGCGGACCTGGCTTTGAGCGGCTTGTTTGCCGGCCGCCCGCCGCGTTCGCGGGCCAGCGGGTATAATACCCGGGCGCCGTGTCCCGAGGGACGCGGCTCGGCGAGCGCTTACCTGGAGGACGCTTTATAGGCTTTGCTGAGTTCATCACCGGCTTTGCCGGACGAGATATGGCAGTGGATCTGGGTACTGCCACCACGCTGGTGTACGTCCGCGGACGAGGCATCGTCCTCTCCGAGCCGTCGGTCGTGGCCATCGATTCCCGATCGGGAGAGGTTCTGGCGGTCGGCTCCGATGCCAAGCGCATGCTCGGCCGGACGCCGGGGACCATCACAGCCATCAGACCGCTGAAGGACGGAGTCATCGCCGACTTCGACGTGACCGAGCAGATGTTGCGGCACTTCATCCAGCGGGTCCACCAGAATCGCTGGGCTCACCCTCGAGTGGTCGTGTGCGTGCCCTCCGGGGTGACCGGGGTGGAGCGGCGCGCGGTCGAGGAAGCCACCATCAGCGCCGGCGCCCGTTCGGCCTACCTGATCGAGGAGCCCATGGCTGCCGCCATCGGGGCGGGCCTCCCTGTGGTCGAGCCCACGGGCAGCATGATCGTCGACATCGGCGGCGGCACCAGCGAGGTGGCGGTCATCTCCCTGGCGGGGATAGTCGTGGCGCAGTCGGTCCGGATCGGGGGCGACGAGCTCGACGAGGCGATCATCGCCTACATCAAGAAGGAATATAAGCTCATGATCGGCAGCCAGACCGCCGAGGAGTTGAAGCTGGAGATCGGCTCGGCCTTCCCGTTGGAGCAGGAAGAAGAGGCCGAGATCAGAGGACGCGACCTCGTGACCGGCCTGCCGAAGACCCTGGTGATCTCCTCCGAGGAAGTGCGCGAAGCCATCGCCGAACCGGTGGCGGTCATCATCGATGCCATCAAAGCCACCCTCGACAAGACTCCCCCGGAACTGGCCTCCGACATCATGGACCGGGGCATCATGCTCGCGGGAGGAGGGTCTTTGCTGCGAGGCATGTGCGAGCGTGTCCGCGATGAGACCCAGATGCCGGTGAATCTGGCCGAGTCACCGCTCACTTGCGTAGCGGTGGGCTCCGGCCGGTCCCTCGAGGAGTTCGATACGCTACATCGGACGTCACAAAAGGCGAAGAGACGCCGCTACTAGATAGCGGGGGCCCAGATGGTGCGTAACAAGGTAGTCTGGAGACGACTGGTGTTCGTCGTCTTGATAATCGCGTCATTGGCGATCCTCACCGTCTCGTTCAGGGAATCGGAGTCGGGTCCTGTTCACGCGGTTCAGCAGGCCGGACTCAGCCTCCTGTCTCCGCTTCAGTCATGGGGCGCTCGGGCCGCGGAACCCTTCCAGGACGGCTATGGTTGGATCCGGACCCTGTGGTCGGCGCATCAAGAGGTCGAACGCCTGGCGGCAGAGCTGCAAGAGCTCCAGGGGGAAGCCGTGAAACTCAAGGAACAGGCGGAAGAGAACCAGCGCTTGAAGAGCCTGCTGGATCTCCGAGACAAGGCTACCTTCCCTGAGGGGACCGATTTCGAAGTGGCTCGGGTCACCGGGAAGTCGCCCACCCGCTGGGAGGCTTGGATCCAGATAGACAAGGGCTCGGCCGACGGTATCAGGGTGGATCAACCGGTGGTGGGAGCTACGCCTACGGCCGGAGAATCGCTGGCAGGCAAGGGGCTGGTGGGCAAGGTCACCGCGGTCACCGCTCATTCGGCCCAGGTGCAGCTCATAACCGACTCCGAATCGAGCGTGGCCGCGAAGATACAAGGACCCCGGGCCGAAGGTATCGTCGAGGGTTCGGTGTCGGGCACGCTGACCATGGATTTCGTCGACCGGGACATTCCCGACGTGGAGCCCAAGCTGGTGGTGGTCACCTCGGGGTTCGGCGGCATCTATCCTCCGGCCATCCCTATCGGCATAGTCGCAGACGTGGGCGAGGAGGATGTCAACATTTACAAAGAGATCGAGGTCCAGGCCTTCGTCGATTTCCGGGTGCTCGAGGAAGTCATGGTACTGATCCTTCCGGAGGCATGAAGTGGGTCGCAGGCGCCTCATAGCGGCGGGGAAAGTGCTGTTGCTCCTCGTCATCGCGGTCGCGTTGCAGACCCTTATCGTGTCGCGAGTGAGTGTCCTTGGGGTCACCGCCGATCTCTTTCTGATCTTCACCGTGGTGGTGGCGATGGGTCGGGGTTCCATGGAGGGCGCTATCTTCGGCTTCTTCGCCGGCCTGATCGCCGACATCGCCTTCTTCCAGCCCTTGGGAGTGCGGGCGCTCATCTACGTGCTTGCAGGTTACTTCGTGGGGATGTTCGTCGCCCGGTTCGGGATGATGACCCCCTGGGGGGTACTGTTCTTGGCGGGGGGAACTTCCTTCGTCGCCCAGTTCGTCTTTGGGTTGTTCCAGTACATCATGGGCCCGCAGGCTGATTTCCTTACCATGGTGGGCACGCAGATGCTGCCGGAGGCCATCCTCGACGCGCTCATCGCCGTCCCGGTCTACGCGCTCTTGGTCCGTCTGCGGGTCATCCGGGCTCCCGGTGTGTCACCAGCAACGGGTAGGAGTGGGGCGGAATGATCCTGCGTCCGGTAAAAGAGAGAAGACCGCCCGAGGACGATTCCTTTGTGGGCATCAGGGTGGGCGTGCTGCTGCTTGTCGCTTTCGCCCTTCTTGCGGTGCTTGTCTTCCGTTTGTGGTTCCTCCAGGTCCTCTCCGGCGACGAGTTCGTCGCCTACGCGAAAGACAATCGAGTGCGCGAGGTGGTGATCGAGGCGCCCCGGGGGGTCGTTTATGATCGCAATGGACAGATCCTGGTTGAGAATCGGGCGGGTCTGAGCGTCGGGCTTCTGCCTATGCGTATGTACGACCCGGAGGAAGAACCCGCGCAGTTCCAGGCTGAGATCTCCAACTTGGCGGGACTGCTCGAGATCCCCGAAGCCGATCTACTCAAGGCCTACGAGCGGGCCACGAAGGACCCCTACGTGACACATACGGTCAAAGATGACGTTTCGGAGAGCTCGACGGTGGCCTACCTCAAAGAGCACAGCCTGGATTTTCCCGGCGTCGAGGTGGAGACATCGTCTTTGCGCCAATACCCGTATAGATCGTTTGCCACTCACCTGCTGGGCTATGTCGGCGAGATATCCGAGAACGATCTGGATCAGACCTTGTTCGCCGAGCTCGAGGCCGGAGCCCACATCGGCAAGGATGGGGTGGAACGCACCTACGACTCGTTCCTCCGCGGTACGGATGGCCGTAAGACGGTCGAGGTGGACGCAGCCGGCCGCCCGAAGAAGTTCCTCGAGGATGTGGCGGCCAAGCCGGGCAACAATCTGGTCCTGACCATCGACACCGAGTTGCAGCAGGCGGCGGAAGAAGCCATCGCAGAGGGCCTCGAGCGGGCCCACCAGGACCCACAATTCGCGAAAGCGGCCGCTGGGGCGGTGGTGGCTCTCGACCCGCGCAGCGGGCAGGTACTGGCCCTGGCCTCCTATCCGGACTACGATCCTACGCTGTGGGTGGGAGGCATGAGCAGCGAGTCGTACGCGGAGCTGAAGGCGCCGGAGGCCCACAATCCTCTGTTCGATCGGGTCCTCAGCGGTCTGTATCCGGCCGCCTCCACGTTCAAGGCCTTCGTAGCCGCCGCGGCTCTCGACGCAGGGATCGTCAAAGCGGACACCATCCTGCACTGCGACGGCAGCTTCGAGGCGGCTGGGCAGAAGTGGAAGTGCTGGAAGGATGAAGGCCATGGCGATCTGAACCTTATCGCGGCCATCGCCCAATCCTGCGATGTCTATTTCTACAACCTGGGATACCTGCTGTACAAGCAGACCGGGGCCGTGCTCCAGGAGGGGGTACGCGAGTTCGGTTTCGGGCGGCCGACCGGCATCGACCTTCCCGGAGAGACGAACGGGACTCGGGTCCCCGACAGATTGTGGAAGCAGGAAACCGGTAAGGACGCGGAAGCGCAGGCTTGGAAGCCCGGGGACGAGATCAACTTGGCCATCGGGCAGGGCGACCTCTTGGTCACGCCCCTGCAGATGGCCGTGGCGCTGTCCGCCATCGCCAACGGCGGTGATGTGTGGGTGCCTCATCTGGGTCTGAAGATCACGGACTCCTCCGGCAACGTCATCCACCAGTTCGAGAGCGAGAAGCGCGGGGAGCTCGGCTTCAGTGACGATATCTTGAGCACGGTGAGGAGAGGCATGAGACTGGTGACCTCCGACCCCTCCGGCACCGCGTACGCCACTTTTGCGAACTTCCCCCTGTCCGTGGCCGGCAAGACGGGTACTGCGGAGAAGAAGCCGGATGCCGACTACGCGCTCTTCATGGGATACGCCCCCGCCGACGGCAACTCCGAGCCGGAGATAGTGGTGGTCGCCATCGTTGAGCAAGGAGGGCACGGCAGTTCCGTGGCTGCTCCGGTGGTCCGCCGTGTCATGGAGGCCTATTTCCATACCGAATCACCGGGACCGCAAAACGTCCCGGTGACGGAATAAACGGCGGCCCGATGAATCAACACGCCAGCGTGCTACAGACGGGGCGAGAACGCCGGCAGCCCCTGGGTTTCTCCCTGGGCGCGTACCTGCGCAGCCTCGACTGGATCTTGCTGGCGGCCACGCTTGCTCTGGCCGCGTTCGGCCTGTTCATGCTCTACTCGGCCACCCACGCCGACCCGAACATCTCCAGCCCGTTCTTCTACGTGCGGTCACAGGGGATCGGCTTGGTGCTGGGATTCGTCTTCATGATCATTCTGAGCGTCGTGAACTACCAGCACATCGCTCGATGGCGGACCTATATCTATGGGCTCACCCTGGTGCTGCTCGTCCTGACTCTGGTCCTCGGCTCCGGGGACGAGACGGTGGGGGCCAACCGTTGGCTCGAGTTGCCGTTCTTGAGACTGCAGACGTCCGAACTGGCCAAGCTTCTACTCATCCTCTCCCTCGGAGCCGTGCTCGCCGAGGGGGTCGAGCTCCGGCGACGTCTGCGCTTCGTGATCCTGTGCGTCGTGTACACGCTCATCCCCTGCGCGCTCGTGTTCTTGCAGCCCGATCTCGGGACCGCACTGGTGTTCCTCGCCATCCTCATGGTCATGCTGATCGTCTGGGGCATCCGCCTGTCGCATCTGGGGCTTCTGGCCGGCGTAGGGATCTTCGCGATCGTGTTCGCTCTGCGGATCCTACCCAGCGTCTTTGGCGTCAGCCTCCTCAAGGACTACCAGATGAATAGGCTCACGACCTTCCTGAATCCGGAGAATCGATCCCACGGGCCTGGGATACCAGTTGACCCAGAGCAAGATCGCAGTGGGCAGCGGCATGTTCACCGGGAAGGGCTACATGGAAGGAACGCAGACGCATCTCAATTTCTTACCGGCCCATCACACCGACTTCATCTTCTCGGTCATCGGTGAGGAGTTGGGCTTCATGGGAGCGATGCTACTGCTCGGACTGTTCGCGTTGATCATCTGGCGGGCGTTTCGGATCGCCCGCATGTCTCGCCACCTGTACGGTACCCTGATCGCCGCCGGTGTGGCGGCCGTGTTCGTCTTCCAGGTCTTCGTGAATGTAGGCATGACCATGGGGATCATGCCGGTGACCGGGATCCCGTTGCCCCTCGTCAGTTTTGGTAGCAGCTCCCTGGTAGTATTCTTTATGGCTGTCGGCCTATTGGAGAGCGTGCACGTCCATTCAGTGGCCGGCCCGAACACGTAGGGACCTTGACACCAGAGGGATCGGGAGGGTGCAAGTGGCCAAGTTACCGCTCAACTTGTCGAAAGCCATCGAGGCCTGGAAAGAAGTCTCGACCAGGACCGAGCAGTCGGCCGGCATACGTCCTGGCCGGGGAGAGCCGGCTGGTGGAGTTGGCGCAGCACCACTTCTCGGTCGGGGGAACCGTGCCGGCCACCTGGGTCGGACCCTTGGCGGAGCTGCCCGGATTCTTGTCAGGCCCCGGCGAAGTCCTGGTGGTGCTGGTTCCGGCCGCCGCCGAAGCGGAAGCTTTGGACGCGATAGAGCGGTCGGCGCCGAGGGGCGGAGCTGTCATCGCGGTCGAAGAAGGCGCGCAGGCAACGGGCAGGGTGACTCATCCGGGTCTGGGGCTTGCACGAGTGTCGTTCTCCGACTCGGCTGCCGGCTGGCGTCAGGTCTTTGCCTGTTGCGCCACCGAGGCGGGGCATCAATCGGTGGCCCTCGCCCGCCGCTATCCGGCACTGAGGATGGCCGCGGCCCAGAAAGTGATCAACAGGACCGCCGGCCAGAACGCCTTGATCGGTTTGGCGTTCTTCGTTCCCGGGGCCGACATGCCGGCCATGACTCTCAACCAGATCAAGATGGTGCTATCCGTCGCCGGCATCCACGGGGAAAGGATCGATCTCGATCGGGCGGTGGAGCTTGCGGCGATCGTGGGGATGGGCTTCGGGTTCCGATCCGTTTCCCGCAGGCTCGCCCGGCGGATGCCGGCGGTCGGCTGGGTGCTGAAGCCCCTGACCGGCTATGGGGCGACCATGGCGATGGGTCTGGGTGCAGTCCGCTACTTCGAGAAAGGCGCTCCTGCCTCCACCAGCCGGGTGGTGGCTCTTGCCGGCTCTCTGAAGCATTGACTCAGACGGCGGTCCAGCTTCGCTTCGAAGAAATCCTCTCGAGGATCCGGCAGCCCGCCAGACTGATAGGCGAAGAATTCGGAGCCGGTCCCGGCTTCGCGGGGTTTCCCGGCGAACTTCGCGTCGTGCTGGGTTTTCCGGACACTTACGAGATCGGTATCTCCAACCAGGCCATCCAGATCCTCTATCACCTCGCGCGAGAGATGGAGGGAATAGCGGTCGAGCGCACCTATCTGCCTTGGATCGACGCCATCACCGAGATGAGGCGGCAGGGAGTCCCGCTCTTGACCCTCGAAACCTGGAGCCCGGTGCGGGAGGCCGACTTACTCGGGCTGACGCTCCAGCACGAGTTCAACTACTCCAACCTGCTCGAGATGCTCGACCTGGCGGGTATCCCGCTGCTTGCCCGCGAGAGGACAGAAGCGGATCCTATCGTGCTGGCGGGCGGTCCGGCCTGTGGCCGACTTCCTGCCCTTGAGCCGGTTCCTGGACGCCGTGGCCGTTGGCGACGGTGAGGAGTTGTTCCCCGAGATCCTTCACGCTCTCGTGGAGAGCAAGAGCTGGGGAGGCCCGCGAGCCGAAGTGAAGCGGCAACTCGCGCTGATCGAGGGAGTCTACGTGCCCGGTCTGAGCGCCACCGTCACTCGGAGAGGCCTGCCCCGGCTTGCAGGCGCTCCCTATCCGGAGTCTTGTCTCGTGCCTCTGACGGCCGGGGTGCACGATCGCGCCTGGGTGGAGATCATGCGCGGCTGCACCCGGGGCTGCCGCTTCTGCCAAGCGGGTATGTGGTACAGGCCGGTGCGGGAGCGGTCGCCGGTCGAAATCGTGACGATGGCCGGCGCCCAGTTCGCAAGCAGCGGCCATCAGGAACTGGCTTTGGCCTCGCTCTCGACCACGGACTACTCGCGACTCGGTGAGCTGCTGGCGGAGACGGTGCGGTCGTATCCTGACGTCAAAGTGTCGCTGCCTTCGCTGCGGGTGGACAGCGCGGCGGTGAGGCTCGCACAGTTGGCGTCTCCCACGGGGCCTTCGCTAACGTTGGCCCCGGAGGCGGGCAGCCAGCGCATGTGGGACATCATCAACAAGAACGTGACCGAGGCGGACGTTCTGGCGGCCGCCGAGGAGGCCCTGCGGTCGGGACGGACCACTCTCAAGCTCTATTTCATGATCGGGCTGCCGCTGGAAACGGAGGCCGACGTCATGGCCATCGCCGATCTGTGTCTGCGCGTGCGCGACCTGGGCCGACGCGTGTTGGGGGCCCGGGCGGGGCGGCTGCAGCTCAACGTGAGCGTCAACAACTTCGTACCCAAGCCTTTCACTCCGTTCCAATGGGCCGGCATGGCCGACCGCGACACCCTGGCCCGTCGGCAGGACCTGCTGCGTTCACGGCTGCGGAAGCCGGGCGTGAAGCTCACCCTGCATGGGGTGGACAAGAGCTACCTGGAGGCGGCCCTAGCCCGAGGCGGGGAGGAGATGGGCGAGGTCATTGAGGAAGCCTGGCGGCGAGGGGCCCGCTTCGACTCCTGGACCGAGCAGTTCCGCGGTGACGCCTGGGCCGAGGCGCTGGCGGGCGCCGGCACGTCGGCCGAGCGCCTGGCCACGACCCCGATCCCGCGAGATTCGCCTTTACCTTGGGAGGTCATCAGAGGTGTCGTGGACCGGGACTTCCTCTTGGAGGAGTGGAAGCGAGCCGTGGATGGTGCAGTCACAGCGGACTGCCGGTGGGAGGGTTGCAGCGCCTGTGGGGCATGCCCGGATTCCCCGGCGAACGACCTGGCTGCGCCGTCCGGCCGGCCGGTGGAGGCGGCCGGAGACCCGGCCGCCATCGAACAGGCTGCCCCCCAGCAACACGGTCCCCGAGGTCAGACCCAGCGGCGGCGGTACCTACTCGCTTTCTCGGTCACAGGAAAGGGCCGGTTCGTAGGGCATCTGGACCGGGTAGAGATCTTCCGGCGGGCGGTGAGGAAGGCCGGGGGACGGTTGGCCCTCTCTGAAGGCATGCGTCCCAAGCCTCTCCTCAGTCTGGCTCTTCCCTTGGCCGTGGGATGGGAGGGTGTCCAGGAGTTGTGCGAGTTCGAACTGGCCGAAGAGCCGCCGCCGCTGTTCTTCCAGCGGCTCAGCTCAGTGGTGCCTGCGCACATGCGACTGCTCTCGCTTGCTCCACACGAGGCGCTGCGTTCGCTCCCCGCGCGAGTGGTCGGGGCGGTGTACGAGGTCCGGATACGCGTGCTGTCTCCTGGACCAGGTGCGGGTCCCGAATCGGGCCTACTGCTGTCCGATGCCTCCGAGCGCTTCGAACGAGCTCCTGCGCTGGTGGTGGAAGAGAGGCGAGAGGGGAGGGTCCGCAACCTCGATGTCAAAGCCTACGTCGACCGCCTCAGGGTGGAGACAGGCGAGCAGGAGGTGCATACCCTGACGTTCAGGGCCGCGGTCACACCTTCGGGCACCGCCCGCCCGGAACGCATCGTCGAAGCCATGAGTGCCCTGACCGGCCTGGAGCTTGGCATCGTACAGATCATCCGAACGGAGATCGAGCTCGTATGAAACAGCTTCTCATCTCCCGTGACGCTTTGGAGACTCGCGTCGCCCTGCTCGAGGAAGGACGGTTGGCTGAACTCTACCTGGAACGTCCGGGGCACCTCTCTCTGGTGGGCAACATCTACAAGGGGAGGGTGGAGAACGTCTTGGCCGGGATGGACGCGGCCTTCGTGGATATCGGTCTGGAGCGCAACGGGTTCCTCTATGTGGACGAAGTCGCACCCCCCGACGGAGGGGCGGGGCAGACTCGAAAGATCACCAACTTGCTACGGGGCGGGAAAGAGCTGCTCGTCCAAGTGACCCGCGACGCTATGGGAGGCAAGGGTCCGCGGCTGACCACGCAGCTTGGACTTGCCGGCCGCTACGTCGTCTATCTACCGCAGGCCGCGACCTCAGGAGTATCTCGTCGGCTGGACGACCCGGAGCGGGAGCGGTTGCGTGATATCTGCCGGGAACTCAAGCCCGACCGCGGAGGGTTGATCGTCCGCACTGCGGCCGAAGGCGTAGGGGAAGAGGCCGTCGAGCGGGACCTGCGCTTCTTGCAGAGGGTCTGGGACGGGGTCGAACGCCGCGCTCTTGCGTCCCGGGCGCCATCCCTCGTGTATACGGAGGTAGAGGTGGCCATGCGCGCGGTGCGCGATCTTCTGGGCGCCGAGTTCGGCGGCGTGCTGGTAGACGACGAGAAGCTTCATCGCCGCCTGGTGAACTACCTTAGAGCCGCTGCCCCTGAGTTGGCGGGGCGAGTGGAGCTCTACGAGGAGCCGGTGTCGCTCTTCGAGCGTTTTGGCCTCGAGCAAAGAGGCGCAGAAGGCGCTGGTCCGCCGCGTAGAGCTGCCTTCGGGCGGATACATCGTGATCGACCACACCGAGGCGATGACCGTGGTCGACGTGAACACCGGCCGCTACGTAGGTCGGCGATTCCTGGAAGAGACAACCCTCAAGACCAACCTGGAAGCCTGCAGGGAGATCGTCCGCCAGCTGCGGCTGCGGGACATCGGAGGCATCATCGTCATCGATTTCATCGACATGACCGCTCGAGCCAACAGGGAGGCCGTGCTATCGGCTCTGGAGGCCGAACTGGCTCAGGACCGTACCAAGACCTACGTGGTCGAGATCTCACCCCTGGGTTTGGTAGAGATGACCCGTCAGAACGTCACCCGAGGGTTGCGCGAGGCGATGACCTGCACGTGCCCGGTCTGTCACGGAGAAGGACGGGTGATCTCCGAGGAATCCGCGCTTATCGAAGTTGAACGACGCCTACGGAGCCTGGCGCTAGCGGCCACTCTCCAGGGACTAAGGGTAGAGGTGCATCCGCGGATAGCGGTGCTCCTGCTGGGAGGACGGAGTCCGCGCATACGGAAGCTCGAGGCGCTCACCGGGCGTCAATTCTTCGTGGATGCCGCCGGTGAAGGCGTTCCCCTCGACTACCTGACCGTCGCACCGGACTAGTGGTCTCCCACGGGCAGGCTTGCTATACTGCCTTGCTCGCGGCCGCGCCGCGCGGCCCGTGCAGCAAGGTATGAGAACGCGAGGTACTTCAGATGTTCGCTATCGTCGTGATCGGCGGCAAGCAGTACCGTGTAGAAGAGGGACGGGAGGTCGTGGTCGACCGCCTCGACGCTGCCGAAGGGACGACAGTCGAGTTCCAACCTCTGCTGGTGGCTGACGGCAAGAAGGTCAGACTGGCAGGGGGAGGCAAGGAAGCCACGGTCACGGCCCGGGTCGTGGAGCATTTTCGGGGACCCAAGATCACCATCTCGAGATTCAAGCCCAAGCGGGGCTGGCGCAAGAAGACCGGCTTCCGCTCGGGGCTTACTCGTCTCGAGGTGCAGAAGATCTCTTAGGAAGGAACTAGAGATGGCTCACAAGAAAGGCGGCGGCAGTTCCAGGAACGGCCGTGATTCCAACGCCCAGCGTCTGGGCGTGAAGGCGTTTGCCGGCGAGACGGTCAAGGCCGGCGCCATCCTGGTGCGCCAGCGTGGCACTCGCTTCCGCCCGGGCCTCAACGTAGGCATTGGCTCTGACGACACCCTGTTTGCGAAAGCCGCCGGTCGGGTGGTCTTCGCCAAAGGCAGAGTGGGGCGCGTCGTCAGCATCCTCGCCGAGTAACGGCCTCTCGATCATCCACGGCTGGGCTCGCCTCCTCCGGGGCCGTCCATGTTCTTCGATCAGGCAAAGATCCATGTGGCGGCCGGGAACGGCGGGAACGGCTGCGTTTCTTTCCGCCGAGAGAAGCACGTTCCTCGCGGTGGACCGGATGGAGGTGACGGTGGCCGCGGTGGCGATGTCATCGTGGTCTCCGACCCGCAGCCGCGCGATCTGCAGCAGTTCACTTACAAGATCCACTTCAAGGCCGGTGTGGGCCAGGCCGGACAGGGTGCCCGCAAGCATGGCGCGGCCGGGGAAACGATCTACATCCGGGTGCCCCTCGGCACGCAGGTCTGGGCCGAAGACCGACTGATCGCCGACCTGGTTGAAGCCGGCAGAGAGACGCTCGTCGCCCGCGGCGGCAGCGGCGGCCGGGGCAATGCTCGTTTCACGAGTTCCGTGCGCCAGGCCCCCAAGTTCGCCGAACTGGGCGAGGAAGGCGAGAGCCTCTGGTTGCGGCTCACGCTCAAGCTCATGGCCGATGCCGGGCTGGCCGGACTGCCGAACGCGGGCAAATCCTCTCTGCTCCGCCGCCTGTCCAACGCCAAACCCAAAGTGGCTGCCTATCCGTTCACCACCGTCGAACCGATGTTGGGAGTGGTCGACTGGTCGGGTGAGGGGGATTCTTTCGTCCTGGCCGATGTCCCCGGGCTTCTCGAGGGGGCCAGCCTCGGTGTCGGCCTGGGTCACGAGTTCTTGTCCCATCTGGAACGGTGCCAACTGATCCTACACGTGGTAGATCTGACCGGCTACTACGGGTCCGAACCCCTGGACGGATTCCGGATCATCCTCGCGCGAGTTGGACGCCCACGGTCTCGGACTTGGGCAAGAAGCCCCAGGTAGTCCTCCTGAACAAGACCGACGCTGTTTCGTCCGACGTGGTCGCGGAACAGACGGCGGTCTTCCGAGCAGAGATCGCCCGCCTTCGCAGTGATGGCCACCCGGCCTTCTCAGGCAGTGCGGGAGCGGGGGAAGTCCCGGTCGAACGCCTCGTATGGCCTATCTCGGCCTTGACCGGTGTGGGGCTGACGCCCTTGATCCGCTGGATCGGGCCGCTCTTGCGCGACCTGTCGGCACAGCAGGCGGCGGAGCAGCTTCGAGAGTCCGCCACGTCTTCGGCGAAGGCCGGGCGGACTCCCGGGGCTCCGGGCGAGGTGGTGACGGCTGGAGAGGGCGGCGGGCACGTCACCTATCGACCCCTGGGGGCGGCTGCCAGAGCCTTCACCGTGCGCCGGGAGAAAGGGATGTTCGTGGTCGAGGGCCGCGCTGTTCAGCGCCTGGTGAGCAGGTTCGATCTGACCGATGGAGAAGCTATCCGGTATCTTGGGGAGCGGCTCGACCGGTTGGGGGTGTATGCTGCACTGCGCGCCCAAGGGGCTCAGCCGGGCGACGATGTAGAGATCGCAGGGCACGCTTTCGAGTTCCAGTAGAGGTGAGTGGATGGCGGGCAAGCGCTCAGGCAAGACGGTAGTCGTCAAGATCGGTTCCAGCACGCTCACCAGTGAGCGGGGCACCTTCCGCCTGGACCCGGTCGCCGGTCTTGTGGCGGAGGTCTGCGAGCTGCAGGCGCAAGGGAATCGGATGCTGCTCGTCTCCTCAGGTGCCGTATCGTCCGGCATGGGAGTGCTCAGGCGCAAACGCCGGCCGGTGGAAGTGGTGGACTTGCAGGCCGCCGCGGCCGTGGGCCAGGGCCGCCTGTTCCACATCTACACTGAGCTGTTCGCCCACGAGGAAGTGATCACGGCCCAGGTGCTGCTCACGGCCTTCGATGTGGCGGCGCGCACGCAGTATCTGAACGCCCGCAACACCTTGAGACGGTTGCTGGACTGGAAAGTGGTGCCGATAATCAACGAGAACGACACCACGTCGACCGACGAGCTCTGCTTCGGCGACAACGATGCTCTGGCGGCGCAGGTGGCGCTGCTGGTCAAAGCCGACATGCTGATACTCCTCACAGACACGGACGGACTGTTCACCGCCGATCCCAAAGAGGACACCGGCGCCCTCCTCATCGAGACGATCGACGATCTGAGCCAACTGGAGTGTGTGCGGATCGGTCCGATCGGGTCGTTTGGGTCGGGAGGCATGGGGAGCAAGGTCAACAGCGCTCGAATAGCCACGAGCGGTGGAGTGGAGACCGTGATCGCTCGGGGGACTCTGCCGGGGGTCGTCAAGGCCTGTCTGGCCGGCGACCAAGTCGGTACTCGGTTCTCGGCGCGGCCCCTGGGTCTGCCCGACTACAAGCTGTGGCTTCTCTACGGCAAGCCGGCTCGAGGCAGAGTCGTCGTGGATGAAGGCGCTGCCCGGGCACTACGGGGCAAAGGGAGCCTGCTGCCCGTGGGCGTGATAGCCGCGGAGGGCGATTTCGCGGCGGGAGACGCGGTCACGGTGGTCGACGAGACCGGCACCGAATTGGCCAAGGGCCTGGCCAGCTACTCGAGAGAGGAGTTGGACCGGGTGAAGGGACTCCACAGCAGCAAGGTGGCAAAAGTGCTTCCCCAGGCCTCTCCGGAGGCCATCCACAGGGACTATCTCGTGTTGGTATGTTGACGGACTTGGAGGCGAATTGAAGACAAGAGAGCTTGCCACGAACGCCAAGCGGGCTTCTCGCCGGTTGGCCTTGGCCTCTTCCGCTGAGAAGAACCGAGCCCTGGTGGCCATGGCGGATGCACTCGCGCGCCGCTCGGAGGAGATCCTGGTCGAGAACGCGAAAGACGTGATCGAGGGTCGGAAGAAAGGCCTTTCTTCCGCCCTCATCGACCGCCTGATGCTCGACGAACAGCGCCTGCAGGGCATCGCCCGAAGTCTGTTGGACATCGCCGCGCTTCCGGATCCGGTGGGCCAGGTGGTCGAAGGCTGGCGGACCCCGGAGGGTCTGCAGATAGAGAAGGTACGCGTGCCGTTCGGGGTCATCGCAGTGGTCTACGAAGCCCGCCCCAACGTCACCGTCGATGCCGCTGCTCTTTGCCTCAAGACCGGCAATTCCGTCGTTTTGCGCGGAGGCAGCGACGCCTACCGCTCCAACCGGATCCTGGCGGAGGTCATCACCGGGGCGGCTCTTGAAGCAGGCCTGCCCGGCGATTGCATCCAGTTCGTGGCCAACAAGGACCGGGCGGCCCTCGTGGAGCTTCTCCAACTCCGGGACCAGATCGATCTGGTCATACCTCGAGGCGGCGAAGCCCTCAAGGAGTTCTTACTCGAGCATTCCAAGATCCCCGTGATATACGCTGCGGGGGGAAACTGTCACGTCTACGTGGACAAGGCCGCAGATCTCAGACAGGCCTTGGAGATCACCGTCAATGCCAAGTGCCAGCGGCCGGGAGTGTGCAATGCCGCGGAGACCCTGCTCGTGCATGAGGAGGTCGCGGCCGATTTTCTCCCTGTAGCCTTGAAGGCACTGCACGAACGGAAGGTGAGACTCCACGTCGATGCCCGGACGCGCGAGATCCTGGGAGAGACCGAGATCAAACTGCTGCGGGCTACAGACAAGCATTACGCCACGGAATTCCTCGACCTGGAGATGGCGGTGAAGGTGGTCGAAGAGCTCGAGCAGGCCGTCGAGCACATCTCACAGTACGGTACGGGTCATTCGGAGGCGATCGTCACGCAAGATCTGGAGACGAGCCGCCGGTTCGCCGAGGCGGTAGACGCAGCCGTGATCTACATCAACGCTTCCACCCGGTTCACCGATGGCGCGGTGTTCGGTCTGGGCGCTGAGATCGGCATCTCCACGCAGAAACTGCATGCCCGAGGTCCATTGGCCCTCCGGGAGCTGACGTCGACCAAGTACGTGGTGACCGGAAGAGGCCACATTCGCTAGCTCCCTGGCTGATCAGCCTGGGATGGCGGAGGAACTATGGATGAGCAAGACCCTCTCTACCGGCTGAGCGGATGCTCCGGGATGCGCCTGGGGATCATGGGAGGCGCGTTCGACCCGATCCACATCGCGCACCTGGTCACGGCCGAGGAGGCCTTGATGCAGTTCGGCCTCGATGAGGTGGTCTTCATGCCGGCGGGCAATCCTCCTCACAAGACCCGGCGGTTGGCTCCCGCGGAGTTCCGCTATCTGCTCGCCTGCGTGGCCACTGCCAGCCACCCTCGTTTCTCAGTCTCGCGTTATGAGGTCGACCGCGAGCAGGTGGGCTATACCGTGGACACCCTTGAACATGTGGCCGCCACCTTCGGCGCGGAGACCGAGGTATTCTTCATCACCGGGGCGGATGCCGTGCTCGACATCCTCACCTGGAAAGCCCCGGCCAGGGTGTTGGAGCTGTGCACTTTGATAGCGGCTACCCGCCCGGGTCATGACCTTTCTCGTCTCTCCGGCGTGTTCGAGAGACTGGGTCTCGGGGTAGCCGGCGCCGGTCCTGAGGTTCGGGTGAAAGTGATGGAGATCCCGGCGCTGGCGGTCTCTTCCAGCATGATCCGCGAGCGTTTGGCCTCCGGCAAGCCGATCCGCTATCTAGTCCCCGACGCGGTGGCACAGCTCATCGACAAAGCGGGCTTCTACTCCGCGCCCACTTCTCGACCCGCTGCCGGGAGTGATGGCCGGCTGTGAGCGCCGAGACAGGATCCACGGAGCGCCCCTCTTCCACGGAGGGCCCCTCTTCCACGGAACGCCGGTCCGAGACCGGATCCCCTCACCGAGCGGAGCGCCGTTCCGCCCGCCGGGCTGTCCGTCGCCGAAAGGCGATGACCCGGCTGTCGTTCGTGGCCGGGCCGATAGTCGTCGTGATCTTGGTGATCGTGGCTCTGTTGGTGTTCTTGGGCGGTCCGGAGAGCACCAGCGGGGCTGAGACCACCACGACGACAGTGGGAGCGAGCCCTGTCAAGGGGAGCAGCATGCTGTTCATCGAGCAGGGAGAGACGGTGTCGGTCGTAGTGGTACTGCTCCCCGAAGAGGAGGGTGGCCTTGCCCTCGCGATGCCGGGGAACATGCTTCTTAAGACGGGGGAGAGCGGCTTCAAGACCCTGGCGGAGCTCCACGCTTCGAACCAGGATGAGGCACTGAGGGAGGGGCTCGCTCGAGACCTGGCCCTGGAGATCGGAGCAACCGCCTCGGTGCAGTGGTCGGAGCTGCGGGAGGCACTCGCCGAGATGGGGAAAGCCGGCTCCTTGCCCACCGAACTGCAGGCCACCGAGGAAGACGCCGCCGATGCCGCCGGGGCCGCGCTGACCATCCTTGGCGCTTCCGGCGCAGGGGAGGGGGCCGCCGTCTGGGACCAGGTGGAGATAGCTGGGGACCCAGAGGGTTTTCGGGCCGCCGTGGGACTCTTGGGTGAATCGATTTCTGAGGGCGGTTGGACGGAGGAGGTACTCCCTGGAAAGGTCGTGGAAGGCGTGGGGTTCGAGTTCTTCGAGCCGGACCTGGGGCAGTCCAGGGCCTTGCTCGCCGGCGAGAGCGCAGGTGCGGTCATCACCGTCGAGGTGCAGAACGGCTCCGGCGTGGTGGGTGTCGCCCAGCAGGTGGGAGCGATGCTGGAACCCCTGGGCTACGATCTGCTTCCTTTTCGTAATGCGGATGACTTTCCCGATGTGAAGTCGACCCGGATCATCACCGCCCCGGATGCGAGCGCTGAGGCTCAGCGCGTGCAAGAGGCCCTGGGGGTGGGTAGGATCGAGCAAGACGACTCTCTGGATCCAGGGCGCGTTATCGTGGTGGTGGGCAAGGACTTCATCCCTCCGGCTTCCGCTGAGACCGAGCCGACGGGCTAGGAGGCGGCGATGGACCGAGGACGGATCGACCCCAACGACCTCACTGACCCTCTCTATCGCTACAGTAGGCAAATGCTGGTCTCGCGGATAGGTCGAGAAGGTCAGGAGAAGCTGGCCGCCGCTCGGGTCGGACTGGTCGGTTGCGGGGCACTGGGCTCGGTCATTGCCAATCATCTCGTTCGTGCGGGGATAGGCCGAGTTCGCATCGCCGATCGAGACTATCCGGAACTGCATAACCTGCATCGGCAGGTCCTCTTCACCGAGGACGATGTGGCTCGCCGCACTCCCAAGGTGGAAGCAGCAGCGGCCCATCTGCGGGCGATCAACAGCGACGTGTCGGTGGAGCCGTTGCAGGTGACCATCGACCCGGATACCTTGCCCGCTTTCGCCGCCGGTCTCGACCTCCTGGTGGACGGGACCGACAATTTCCCCACTCGGTTCGCATTGAACGACTACGCGGTCGGCCGAGGCATGCCGTGGGTGTATGGCGGTGTGATCGGGTCAAGCGGCATGACGATGACCATCATCCCGGGCGACGGGCCTTGCCTGCGCTGCCTGATCCGCGACCTGCCCGATCGCGAGCAGACGCCGACTGCCGATGTGGCTGGGGTGCTGAACACCGTGGTGGCGGTGATAGCTAGTGTGGAGGCCACCGAGGTGATCAAGCTGCTGGTAGAGCCGGAGGCACGGAGCCGCCATCTGCTGGTGCTGGATCTCTGGGATCTCACGTTCGACAAGCTGGAGGTGGCCCGGGACCCGGATTGTGTCTGCTGCGGTCCCCGAGTCTCGATGGGCGCTGATGGACGATAACCGGCCGGCTTTGGGCAAAGCCCGGGCCCTTATCCGGGATGCGGGCTCGATGCTGGTGGCCTTCTCAGGCGGAGTGGACTCCACGTTGCTCCTCCGACTGGCCCTCGACGAACTGGGTCCCAGACGCGTACTCGCCGTCACTGCTCACGGTGACGTGCACACTGCCGACGAGCTGGAGGCTGCCCGGGAGATGGCCGCCTGCCTGGGGGCCAGACACGTGATCATCACCACCCACGAGCTGGCGGTGCCGGGCTTCGCCGCCAATCCCCCGGAACGCTGCTATCTCTGTCGCCGGTCGATGTACGGCAGGCTGATCGAGTTGGCCCAGCAAGAAGGGATGCGGGCGGTCGCCGATGGCGCGAACCGCGACGACCAGGCGGACTACAGGCCGGGGATCAGAGCGGGAGAGGAGCTTGGAGTCCTCAGCCCCCTGGCCGAAGCGGGGATGGGAAAGCAGGAAGTCCGCGAGGTGGCGCGCGAACTTGGGCTGCCCAACTGGTCTCTTCCCGCCTCGCCCTGTCTCTCATCCCGGTTCCCCTATGGCGAGGAGATCACAGCGACCGGCCTCCGGGTCGTGGCAGCCGCTGAGCGATGCCTGCGGGAGCTTGGCTTCGGCGTCTGCCGCGTCCGGCACCATGGGGATCTGGCCCGGGTCGAGGTGCCTGTCGATGACATCCCCCAAGTGGTCGAAGGATCCGGGCGGCGTGCTATCGTAAGTTGCCTGCGCAAGCTTGGCTATGCGTATGTGGCTCTGGATCTGGAGGGCTTCAGGAGCGGCAGCCTGAACGAGGTGCTCGGGGCGAGGGCCAGAACTGAGGAGGAGGAATGAGCGCGAAGACCAGCGGGGACCAGAGTTCCCGGCACGGCTCCGGCCCCATGACCCTGTTCGCCTTGACGGGTGGTACATACGCATTCCTACGCTTCACCGATTCGGGAAAGCGACTGAGCGCGACCATGAAACGCGACATCCAGGCCATCAAAGAGCGCGACCCCGCTGCTCGCAGCGATCTGGAGATCATCACCTGCTATCCGGGGCTGCACGCCCTGTGGTTCCACAGGCTGGCCCGCGCTCTCTGGCGGCGGGATGTGCCTTTGGCCGCGCGATTGGTCTCCCAGGTCGGCCGTCTTCTGACCGGCATCGAGATACACCCGGGAGCGACGTTGGGCGAGGGGCTGTTCATCGACCATGGGGCCGGAGTGGTCATCGGCGAGACCGCGGAGATCGGGCAGAACGTCACTATCTATCAGGGGGTGACCCTGGGTGGAACGGGCAAAGAGACGGGTAAGCGCCACCCGACCGTGGGAGACAACGTGGTCATCGGAGCCGGTTCTCAGCTGCTGGGGTCGATCACTCTGGGCGACAACGTCAAGGTCGGCGCCGGTAGTGTGGTGGTGCAGAACGTTCTTTCCGATTCCACAGTGGTGGGCAATCCGGGTCGCCCGGTGATCATGGAGGGAGCGAAGGTCGGGATCCCCGACATCGACTACACGCATCTCCCCGACCCGGTCGCGGCGGCGATGAAATGCTTGGTGCGCCGAGTGGTGCAGCTGGAGAACGAGCTGGAGGAACTGCGCGCCGAGTCCGCGGGCGTTTCGCCGGTGGCCGCCCAGCCGAAGGCCTCCGGCAAGCGCCCGCGCCCCCGGCGTCCTATCCCGGCTTCGGAGGAGGCCTGCGACCCAGTGAGGCTCGAAGGCACGCCCGAGATCTGATCTTTGGACCCTGAGCTAGCCAAGGACCTCAACGACAGCCAGCGCGAAGCTGTCTTTCACGACGGGGGTCCTCTCCTGGTCCTTGCCGGAGCCGGTTCGGGCAAGACCCGCGTGCTCACTTATCGCCTGGCCAATCTCATCAGGACCGGCCAGGTGAGACCCCATCAGACCCTGGCCATCACCTTCACCAACAAGGCCGCCGGGGAGATGAAGGAGCGGGTAGCCTCGCTCCTGGGGGCCTCTTCCCGGTGGATGTGGGTCTGCACTTTCCATTCGGCCTGCGCGCGCATGCTGCGTCATGACGCCGCTCTTCTCGGCTATCGCTCGAACTTCACCATCTACGACGAAGACGACTCCGTCCGTCTCCTCAAGCATTGCCTGGACGATCTCCGCCTCGACGGCAAGCGTTTCCCTCCTCGCGCCCTGCAGAACCTCATCTCCGATGCCAAGAACAAGTTGGTCGACGTGGACGACTTCGGGCGCCGAAGTCGCGACGGCCAGGGTGACTGGACGGAAGGGGAGGGCGGGGACGACCGGGGGCTCTCCGGCTACCTGGACGTGGCCGCCCAGGTCTATCGGCGTTACCAGGCGAGGCTCCTGGAGGCCAACGCACTGGATTTCGATGATCTCTTGATGCGGATGGTCGACGTGCTCCAGCTCTTCCCCGAGAGGCTGGAGTACTACAGGGATCTCTTCCGCCACGTACTCGTGGATGAGTATCAAGACACCAATCGGGCCCAATATGTCCTGGTCAAGCTCCTCGCGGAAGAGCACCGGCAGGTGACGGTGGTGGGAGACGACGACCAGTCGGTCTACTCGTGGCGAGGCGCCGACATACGCAACATCCTCAGATTCGAGGACGACTTCCCCGATGCCAAAGTGGTCAAAATGGAGCAGAACTACCGTTCTTCCACCACCATCCTCGAGGTGGCGAACGCCCTGGTCTCTCACAATCGCGGCCGCAAGCCGAAGAACCTCTGGAGCGAGCGGGGTGCCGGCGAACCGGTGGTGGTACTCGAGTGTCGGGACGAGCACGAGGAGGCCCGACTCGTTGGCGAGGAGATCGTCGGGGCTCTTCGATATCGTGCTGCTTCCGACGTGGCCGTCTTCTACAGGGTCAATGCCCAGAGCCGCGGTTCTGGAGGACATGTTGGTCCGCCAAGGTGTGGGTTATCGGGTGATCGGCGGTGCTAAGTTCTACCAGCGGGCGGAGATCAAGGATCTTCTCGCCTATCTGCGCGTCACGATGAACGCAGGCGACGACGTGTCTCTACTGCGCATCATCAACACCCCTCGCCGTGGTCTCGGAGAAGTGGCGGTGGGACGTCTTCAGGGCTTTGCAGCCGAGCACGCCATCAGCGTGCGAGACGCCTTGCTCCGCGCTTGTGAAGTGGCCGGCTTCACGACCGGAGCGACCCAGACCTGCCTGGGTCTGGGGGAGAGATTCGCCTGCTGGGCGGCCGCAGCAGACATAGGCGCGGCTGACACCGGGGCGCCGCTCGCGGAGGCGGTGCCGCCCAAGGCGCCGTCGGTGGCCGGTCTGCTACGCCAGGTGCTTGATGAAAGTGGGCTTCTCGACACTCTCAAAGCCGAAAGGACGCTGGAAGCCGAGGGCCGGCTGGAGAACCTGGAGGAGTTCGTGGGAGTAGCCGAGGAGTTCGACCGTTTGAACCCGGAGAGCGGTCTGGCCGAGTTCTTGCAGGAGATCAGCCTGTATGCCGACATCGACAGCTTGGAGGAAGGTCAGCCGGTCGTCACTCTCATGACCCTCCACAACGCCAAGGGTCTCGAGTTCCCAGTGGTCTTCATAACCGGGATGGAGGAAGGGCTCTTTCCTCACTCCCGGTCCTTGGACGAACAGCGTTTGGAGGAGGAGAGACGGTTGTGCTACGTGGGCGTCACCCGTGCGCAGGATCGCCTTCACCTTTCCTTCGCTCGTTCAAGGACGCTACACGGTGGGGCGGGGTACAAGATTCCCAGCCGCTTTCTGAGTGAGATCCCGAAGAGCCTGGTCGACTATCGCAGCAGTTCGGTCCCGGCGCGGCCGGCGCACGCGGCGTCCGAGCGCGGCGCCCTTCGTCAAGGGGGCGCCGCGGGCAGGCCGGGACCCGTCCCCTCCGCGCCCCGTGATCGCACCGCTGCGGTCGGTTTGGCGCCTGGTGATCGCGTCCTGCACGCCCGTTTCGGCGAAGGAGTGGTTCTAGGAGTGGAACCAGGGGGGATCGTAAGGGTCTTCTTCTCAGACCAGGGCGAACAGAAGAGGCTCCTGCTCGAATACGCGCCTCTGCGCCGTCTCTAGTCGGAGCGGCGATTCGCTCTCAGTCGCGGCTCGGATTGCCGCTCCAGTCGCGGTACCGGCGCTCCCCTCTTCATGACCGATCTGTCTGTTTCTGCCTGCTTTCTATGCAATAGACCATTCATTCTGATACAATTACATTGTTGTTTGCACCAAAGCGCGCATATGGAAGGTGCGGATCAGCCGCCGTCCAGTGACCCTGAGCAGGAGTTTCTGCCAAAACATCGTATGGAGTGTTGCAAAGTGGGGAGAATTGGTTTAAAGTGGGGGACATGCAAGATATGTTGCTATCTGGCGAGTTCGACCACACTCTCGACCCTAAGGGCCGGGTGACTCTGCCGGCGCGGTATCGCGACTACTTCCGTGACGGCGCGGTTCTCGTGCGCTTCCAGGACAGCGAACCATGCGTGCGCGTATATCACCCGCTTTCCTGGAAAGAGTTCGATCAGAAATACCTGGAACCTCTCAACGTCTTTGAGAACGAGGCCGACAGCTGGCGCACGCGGACGATCTACAAGAATCAGGATACGGTCGAAGTCGATCGCCAAGGCCGGGTCCTACTGCCGGCCAAGCGCATCAAGGAGCTGGGGCTGTCCGGCAGGGTGAAGATCGTGGGCAACCGCACGCATCTAGAGATATGGAATCCGGGCACTCTGGCTGCGATGGAAGAAGAAAAGGGAGTCGGGAATGCCTAGCGCGGCGGCTTCCCTCGTCACGGAGATGGCCATGGCCCATGTCCCGGTACTGACTGATGAACTGCTCGAACTGCTGGACGTGCGTTCGGACAGCCGAGTGGTCGACTGCACGTTCGGTGGCGGCGGGCACGCGGAAGCCGTGGCTGGTAGCCTTGGTCCCCAGGGCCTGCTCGTCGCCTGCGACCAGGACCCGATCGCCGAGGGCTACTACCTGACACTGAAGACTGGCCTACTCTGCCCCTCTCGCTTCTGCTTGGGCAATTTCGCCGCCGTCCTGCCTCGTCTTCTCGAAGAGGGTCTGAGAGCTACGCAGGTATACATGGATCTTGGCGTGAGCAGCATGCAGATCGACACGCCGGACAGGGGCTTCTCCTACAGCTACGACGCTCCCCTGGACATGCGTATGGATCCGTCTCTGCCTGTCACCGCCGCGGACATCCTCAACGGCTGGGCGGAGGCGGCGCTGACGGAGCTCTTTGGCCGTTACGGAGAGGAGCGTTATTCGCGGCGCATCGCCCGCGCGGTGACAGTGCGCAGGTCCTCTGCCCCCTACACCCGGACATCGGATTTGGTCGACACGATCAAAGGAGCTATTCCCACCCCCGCCCGCTTCGGCGCCGGCAATCCTGCCCGCCGAGTGTTCCAAGCGCTGCGCATCGAGGTCAACGACGAGCTCAACAGCCTGAAGCGGGCTCTGCCCGAGGCCTTCTCACTGCTGGACCCGGGCGGGATCATGGCGGTGATCAGCTTCCATTCACTCGAAGACCGTATCGTCAAGGAGTTCTTTGCCGCCAAGGCTCGATCGTGCACCTGTCCTCCCGAGTTCCCCATCTGCGTGTGCGGTGGGGCCGCCACCGGAGAAGTGCTCACTCCCAAGGCCGTCACCCCTGGAATGCGAGAGCTGGAGATCAATCCTCGCTCGAGCTCGGCCAAGCTCCGGGCTCTTAGGAAGTTCTGATGGCCGGCAGCACTCGGTCAGCCTGGATGGACGCCTGGGGGAAAGACCTGGTCCCTTCGGACGCGGCCAGGCGGAGCGCGACTCGCCTTGAGGCTCGCTCCCGCTCCGCCCGCTACTACGGGCGGGAGGCGACCGCTCGTCGGCTGTCTCAAGCAGAGCCGGAGGCCCAGTACGCTAAGGCTTTACCCGAACTTAAGGTAGTCAGCCGGCGGAGACCTCGCTGGGGAGCCATTCTTGTCGCGCTGGTGCTCGCCTCCTTCTTACTGGGGGTGTCGATCGTGGTGCCGATGCTTGTCAGCGGCGCCACCACTGAGATCGAGTCCGCCGTAGGCGAGTTGGAGGCGCAACAGCGGGAACTTGCTGCGGCTGCCTCCACCCTATCGGCCCAGGTCTCCGCTCTTTCCTCTCCCGAGCGCGTGGCTGAGCAAGCGATCCAGTTGGGCCTCGTTCCGGCCCAATCGGTCCATTATCTTCAGGCCGAGAGCGGGACGGCGGCATCGGAGGGTGATACCACGGTCGCCGGTCGGTGACCATGAGCCGCGCCAACAAGCGCATCGCGCTGTTCATGGGCTTCGCCCTCCTGTTCCTCGGTGCCCTGTTGGCCCGGGCCTTCTACGTGCAGGTGGTCGCGGCGCCCGGACTTCAAGAAAAGGCGGAGAACCAGCACGTGCGCACGGTCAAGTTGGATGCTCCCCGGGGGACCATCTATGACCGTGATGGCCAACCGCTGGCCGTATCGCAGACGATGGCCACGGTCTACGCGAACCCGAGCCGCATAGGAGATCCCGCCGGGGTAGCCAAGCGGCTGGCACCCATACTCGGGTGCTCCGAGGAGCAACTGGTGGCCAAGTTGACCGGCGACTCTTACTCGGAGTGTCTCGCGCGAAAGATCGATCAAGCCGCGGGAGAACGGGTGAAAGAACTCGAGATCCCAGACGTCTGGGTAGTGGCGGAGGACAAGAGGATCTACCCCAAGGGCGCCCTGGCCCCGCAACTGCTGGGTTTCGTCGGCACCGATAACGAGGGGCTGGCGGGCATCGAATACGAGAATGAAGAAGTGCTCTCCGGCACCCCCGGCACCATGCAGGTCGTGAGCGACCTCTCCGGGAACCGTCTGGCCACGGTCTCCGTGGAGGCGGCCGTTCCGGGTGAATCCATCACCCTGACTATCGATGAGGACATCCAGTTCGAGACCGAGAAGGTGCTCACCGCGGTGGTGGAGGAGTTCGAGGCCAAGAGAGCCTGCGCTATCGTTCTTGAGCCCGACACCGGGGAGATACTTGCCATGGCCAACACTCCCGTGTTCGACACCAACGCGTTCAGCTCGGTCGAGGAGCCGGACCGTCGCAACATGGTGGTGAACGACCAGTACGAGCCCGGGTCCACGTTCAAGATGGTCGTCACCGCGGCGGCTCTGGAAGGGGGGTTGGTCACCCCGGAGACCACTTTCATATTGGGAAAAGAGATCGAGGTCTACGACCGCGTGGTCCATGAGTCTCATGCTGAAAGCGTCCCCGACAGGCGGGAGTTGACGGTCACCCAGATACTCGCCCAATCCTCCAACGTGGGGGCGGTGCAACTCGGTCTGGAAGTCGGCAAGACGCGCCTGGTCGAGATGATCCGCCGGTTCGGGTTCACAGAGAAGCTCGGGATCGGTTTTCCGGGGGAAGCCGACGGCCAGATGCTCGCTCCGGAGAAATGGTCCGGGACCACCATCGCAAACGTCCCCATCGGTCAGGGGATCGCGGCGTCGCCGCTGCAACTCGCCGCCGCCTACGCAGCTGTCGCAAATGACGGTCAGCTGGTACAGCCCCATCTCGTCCGCGACTCGAGCCGGCCCTGGACGCGCCGGGTGGTGAGTTCGACAGTGGCGGCTGAGTTGCGAGACATGCTGACCGTCACGGTGGAAGACGGCACCGGCAAACTGGCCCAGGTCAAGGGCTACGTCGTAGCAGGGAAGACGGGGACGGCCCAGAAGGTGAAGACCGATGGCAGCGGCTATGCAGAAGACCGTTACATCGCTTCGTTCGTGGGCATGGTGCCCGCCGATGCACCGCGTCTGGTGATCCTGGTCATGGTGGACGAGCCGGCCAACCAACACCTCGGAGCTTACGTGGCCGCTCCGGCCTTCGCCCAGATCGCGGATTTCTCACTCAAATGCCTGGGCATCGGGCCCTCGACCGCGGACTGAACGGTGGGAGCTCCGGGTCGGCGCCGGGCAGGACCCACCGGATGGTAGAATCCCGGTCGTGAGACTCAGTGACCTCTTCGCCAGTGTGGAGGGCTGTCGCCTGGCCGGCGCTGCCGATGTCCACATCAGTTCACTCAGCTATCGGAGCGACCAAGCTGGTGAGGGCACCCTCTTCTTCTGCGTGCCTGGATTCGTGCGTGATGGGCACGACTTCGCGCCGGACGCGGTCGCTCGGGGGGCGAGCGCCCTGTGTGTCGAGCGACCCCTCGACCTTCCGGTCGCGCAGGTGGTAGTGCCTTCGGTGCGGCAGGCTATGGGACCGGTGGCTGCGGCGTTCTACGGTCGCCCGAGTTCTCGTCTACTCACAGTGGGCATCACAGGTACCAACGGCAAGACCACCTCTGCTTTCCTGGTGGCCCACCTCTTGGATCGCGCAGGTCACAGGGCGGGACTCATGGGCACGGTGGAGCGCCGGATCGGAGGCGAGGTCCTTCCGGCCGGACGCACCACTCCGGAAGCGCTCGACATCCAGCGGGACCTGGCTAGCATGGTGGCGGCTGGGGACGAGGCGGCGGTGATGGAGGTGTCGTCTCACGCCCTCGATCTCGGCCGGGCTCGGGGAATCGATTTCCGGGCGGTGGCGTTCACCAACCTGACCCAGGACCACCTCGACTATCACGAGACCCTCGAAGCATATTTCTCCGCCAAAAGCCGGCTGTTTCTCGATCCCGAGTTCGCCGGCGGAAGACCCGCGATAGTGATCAACGTCGACGATGCCTTCGGTCGGATGCTGGCGAACCGGTGTGACCCTCAGAACATGATCCGAATCTCGAGCTCCGGCCAGTGGTCGGGACCGGACGCCGCGGAGATGGAGTTGAGCGACTTCGTCATCGATGCCAGCGGCACCAAGGGCGTTCTCGTCCTGCGCGGAAAGGCTCGCGAGCGGGCGAAGGGGGTCGGCGGTCCCGAGTCGCGCCTCGAAGTGGAGACCCGTCTGGTGGGAGCGTTCAACGTGGCGAACACCCTCACCGCCTTGGGCATCGGTCTGGGTCTTGGTCTGGATCTGGAGCATATGCTGTTTGCACTCAGCGCGTTCCCCGGCGTCCCTGGCCGGATGGAACCGGTGGATGCCGGGCAGGACTTCGCTGTGCTGGTCGATTACGCGCATACGCCCGACTCCGTGCGCAATGTGCTGAGCACGGCTCGAGAGATCACGAAGGGCCGGCTCATCGCTGTGCTGGGTTGCGGGGGGGATCGTGATCGGGGCAAACGCCCCCAGATGGGCCACGAGGCGGAGATCGGAGCGGATGTTGTGGTGATCACCTCCGACAATCCGCGCACGGAGCGGCCCGAAGCCATAATCGCCGATATCGTAGCGGGTCTGGAGCGCCCTTCCGACGCCAAAGTGCGGCCGGACCGCCGGAAAGCCATCGAGGAGGCCGTCGTCGAGGCGCGCGCCGGCGACGTGGTTCTGATCTTGGGCAAGGGCCATGAATCCGGGCAGGAGTTTGCGACCGAGACCCTACCTTTCGACGATCGGTCGGTGGCCCGGGAGGCCCTGACCTCGCGGGCGAGGGGTCGGTAGTGATCGTGCTCAGCACAGAGGAGGCGGGGCGCGCGCTCGGCCTTCGGCCGTTGGCCGCGCCCGTGACAGGCGTTTGCATCGACAGTCGGCAGGTCCGGCCCGGGGACCTGTTCGTGGCGCTGCAAGGCGAGCGTTTCGACGGTCATGATTTCGTCGCCGAGGCCCTCGCCGCGGGCGCGTCCGGAGCCCTGGTGGAGGGGCGGCGATGGACGGACGAAAGAACCGGGGAGCTGGTTCGGCCGGTCCCTAGTGGGGCGGCTCCGACTCTTGATGCAAGACGGATGGTATATCCAGTCGACGATACGCTGGTGGCGTTGAGCGCCCTGGCCAGGGAAGTGCGGCGGAAGTCGGCAGCAACGGTTGTGGCCGTCACGGGAAGCGTGGGCAAGACCAGCACCAAGGACCTTATCAGCGCGATGGCTGGGAGAGCGCGCCGGGTGGTGGTCACGGCTGCGAACCAGAACAACGAGGTGGGAGTGCCTCTCACGCTGCTTGCCATCGAGCCAGACACGGAGTTGGTCGTTGTCGAGATGGGCATGAGGGGACACGGTCAGATCGAAGCCCTCGCCCGAGTGGCCGAACCCGACATAGGGGTCGTCACGAACATCCATCCAGTTCACCTAGAGCTTCTGGGAACTCTCGAGAATGTGGCTAAAGCTAAGGCTGAGCTATTGGGCTCTTTGAGGCCTGGCGGGGTGGCGGTCATCCCCGCGGACTGCGGTCTCCTGGGGCCTTACGTCGCCGCCGCGTCCTGCCGGGTGGTCAGGTTCAGCTTTGGTTCCACGGCCGTGGTTGGCGATGGTGCAGAGGTCCACGGCTTCTTGCGCTCGGACGGGCCGAAGGGGACTGCGGTCTTGTGCCTGCATTGGCCTGAGGGTGAAGCCGAGGTTGAGGTCCCCTTCGGCTCCCGGCACCGTCTTGAGAACGCAGTGGCGGCCGCCGCCGCCTGCTATGCCGCCGGTCTACCCATGGACCGGTGCGTTGCCGGAGTGGCGGACGCCCGCTTCAGCAGGTCTCGGGGAGACATCATGCGCCTGCCGGGGGTCACGCTGATCGACGACACCTACAACGCCAGCCCGGCGGCGGTCCGGGCGGCACTCGACGACCTCGTCGAGCTTGCGGCGGAATCGGGTGGTCGGCCGGTGGCCGTCCTGGGTGACATGTTGGAGCTGGGAAGGGGCGCGCAGGATTACCATGAAGCCACGGGCGCCTACGCGGCTGAGGCCGGGGTGGGTGCTCTTTGGGGAGTGGGCCCTCTGTCTCGTTACACCGTCGAGGGTTTCCGCCGAGCGCGGGCCTGGGGCGCTGAGAAGGAGACGTCACTGCCCCTGCGGGCAGGAAATCTGCGTTCGGCCGACGAAGCCTCCCCCGTATTGGCAGGCTTGCACCGCGGCGATGTGGTCCTCCTCAAAGCTTCGCGAAGCATGGGGTTGGAGGTCCTGGTGCAGCACATCGCCGAGGAAGCGGCGGCCGGTAGGTGGCTTGGTCCGTCTGAGGCGGATGCGGACAAGGATGGTTCGACGGAGGGATCGCAGGCATGACAAAAGTCATGGCGGCTACATTGGTGGCTATGGTCATCGCGATGCTCGCGGGACCGCGCTACATCCGCTGGCTGCAGCGGAGGGGGATCGGGCAGACCATCCGGGAACTGACCCCCGAGCGGCACAGTGCCAAAGAGGGCACTCCCACGATGGGGGGCGTGCTCATCCTAGTAGCGGCGGTCATCCCGTATCTCATCTTCGCCAGCAAGGCGGTACCCAGTCTGGTGGTGTTCATAGTGGCCTTCGGATCAGGTGCGATCGGCCTGGCCGACGATCTGATCAGCAAGCGACGGCAGCGCTCTCTGGGGCTCAGTGCCAGGATCAAGCTGCTGCTGCAGGTGCCGTTGGTCGTGTTGGCGGTGTTCATAGCGCTCCGCTGGGGAGGCGTGGACACCGATCTCACGTTGCCGTTCGTACGTGAGGGGCTCGCCATCGGCGGGTTCTATTATGTATTCGCCTTCTTTCTCATCGCCGGTTTCTCCAATGCCGTGAACCTCACCGATGGCCTGGACGGGTTAGCTGCGGGGGCGGTCGCGGTGGCTATGTTCGCCTATGCTGGGATCGCTTTTCTCAGGGGGGAGACCGACCTGGCTGTGTTGGCTTCCTGTTTGACGGGGGCCTCGGTGGGCTTCCTCTGGTACAACACCCATCCGGCCAGCGTGTTCATGGGAGATACGGGCTCTCTGGCGCTGGGCGCGGGCCTGGCGGGGATCGCGATCGCGACGGAGATGGAGATACTGCTCCTTTTGATCGGCGGATTGTTCGTCGTGGAAGCCCTGAGCGTCATGATCCAGGTCATCAGCTTCCGCTTCTTCCACCGCCGGGTCTTCCTCATGGCCCCGCTCCACCATCATTTCGAGCTCAAGAATTGGTCCGAGACCAAGATCATCGTGCGCTTCTGGATAATCGCGGCGATCCTGGCTGCCGCTGGGTTCGCCCTCTATTACCTCAGCAACACCCGTCTCCCGGCGGTCTGACCTTGGTCGCGCCCGAAAACCGGCATCGGGAGGTCGTACCGGGAGGGGCCGGCCTGCCCCCGTGGGTGCGCCGCGTGCTGGTGTTGGGAGCCAGCCGCTCCGGCACCAGCGCCGCCATGGCCTTGGCCGGCCTGGGACTCGAGGTGTATCTCGCCGATCGCAAAGACCCCGATTCGTTGTCCGGCATGGCGGCGACCTCGGCCGCCGGAGTGCGCTTCCTGAAGGAAGAAGACCTGGCCTCAAGCTGGCCTACGCCCGATCTGGTGGTGAAGAGCCCGGGCGTGCCGGGAGAGGTCTGGCCGGTGGTCAGCGCCCGCCGGCAGGGAGTGCCCGTTTGGAGCGAAGTGGAGCTGGCTTACGTCCTGCTCCCGAATCCGTTCGATGCCATCACCGGCACCAACGGCAAGACCACCACCACCGCCCTCCTCGGACACCTCTTCTCCACCGCGGGCCGGCCTGCGCGGGTCCTCGGCAACATCGGTGTGGCCGTGACCTCGGCCGCGAGCGATGCCGGCCCTGGCGAGGAACTGGTAGTGGAGGTATCGAGCTTCCAATTGGAGGATATCCACTCCTTCCGGCCGGCGGCCGGCGTGTTTCTGAATCTGACCGCGGACCATTTGGACCGTCATGGAAGTATGGAGCGGTATATGGCCTGCAAATCGAGGCTCTTTGCCAACCAGCGCCCCGGGGACGCAGCCGTGCTCAATCTCACCGACCCGGTGGTCGCGGGGCTGGGGGCAGAGTTGGCGGGCCGCGTCGATGGTCCGCGGGTGTCGTTCTTCTCGGTGAAGGGGGCGGAGCCGGTGGCCGTCTCGAGGGCCACCGGCTCCGCCCCGACCGTCGTGGCGCCCGCCGGACACGCCCGGGGTGAGAGTGTGGTCTTCTCGCCGGCTGCCTGGGTGGCCGATGGTCGGGTCTTTCTGCAGGGAGAGCCGGTGCTCCGAGTGGGCGACATCCGACTACCCGGTGTTCATAACTTGGAGAACTGCCTGGCTGCGGGCTTGGCCGCAGTCGCTCGGGGAGTCGAGAAAGCCGCCGTGGCGGAAGGGTTGCGCACTTTTGCCGGGGTGGCACACCGCCTGGAGAGCGCAGGAATCATCGCGGGGGTGACGTATGTCAACGATAGCAAGGCGACCAACGTCGAAGCGACGCTGACGGCTCTGAGAACCTACCCGGAAAGGATCCATCTGATCTTGGGGGGGCGGGACAAGGCTTCGGACTACCGGCCGATCGCTCGTGCCTGTTCCCAAGGGTGCCGGGCGGTCTATCTCATCGGCGAGGCCGCCCCTCTTATCGCGGAGGCTTTCGCCGAGGTGCGATTGCGAGAGGGTCGGGACGAGCTGCCCGAGCCCAGGACGTCCGGAGACCTGGAGAGTGCGGTGCTGGCGGCCGCGGCGGCGGCCGTCGCCGGAGACGTGGTGCTTCTCGCGCCCGCATGCGCCAGTTTTGACCAGTACAGGGACTTCGAAGAGCGAGGGGATCACTTCCGGGCCATCGTGGCCGGGCTGGCCGGAAAGTGATCGAAAGGGAGCCTCATTGAGCGGACAACACGTCCAGAGAGTGCCGCCCGGCGCCACCGGAGCCGGTCATCCGGCGCGGCAGAGGTCCGACCCCCCTGGATCGCGCGCATCGCAGCCCACGATGCCCGAGAGCCGGCCGAGAGCGGGAACCGCCAGGCTCAAAGACCTTTGCCCCGCCCCCTACCACCTGATCTGGGTGACGGCCGTCCTCCTTCTCATCGCTGGTCTGTGCATGATGCTGTCGGTCTCGGCGGCGGCCACAGAGGTGGGCGGAGACAGGTTTGTCTACATCCGCCAGCAGGGGATCACCGCCGTGGTGGGCCTGTTGCTGCTCGTGGGGATCTCCCGTCTCAACTATCGTCGCATGGGGACCGCGTCCATGGTTTTCCTCGGGATGCTGGTGCTCTCCCTGCTGCTCGTGCACGTCCCCAGTCTGAGCGCCAGTGAAGGCGGCTCCGCCAGCTGGATCCCGCTAGGACCGATAGCGTTCCAGCCGTCTGAGTTCGCCAAGCTGGCGGTGATCCTGGCCGGAGCTCATCTGCTTGTGAACCGCCGCCGGCGGGTAGGCGATTTCGCTTCGTTCATGTGGCCTTTCGGGGCCGTGGGTTTGGGGATGAGCGCGCTGGTGATGATCGAGGGCGACCTGGGTACCGCCGTCATCATCGCCGGACTGCTTCTGGGCATGCTCTGGATCGGAGGCATGCGCGGCCGGAATTGGGCGCTCACAGCCGGGGTGGGACTCATCACCGCGGTGGCCTTCACCTTCTCGAGCAGCGAGAGAACCAGCAGGGTCCTCTCGTTCCTCAACCCCTCCGCCGATCCTCAAGGGGCGAGCTTCCAGCTGTCGCAGTCCCTGGTAGCTTTGGGTCGGGGAGGCTGGCTGGGGGTGGGTCCGGGCGAGAGCGTCCAGAAATTCAGCTACCTGCCCAAGGCACACACCGACATGATCTACGCGATCCTGGGGGAGGAGTTCGGCCTTCTGGGAGCCGGCTTGGTCCTTATCCTGTTCGCCGTGTTCGCCGCCGCAGCCTGGAAGCTGGCCACCCGGTGCGCCGACCCCATGGGCAAGTACTTGCTCGCCGGCTGCGGTATGCTCGTCACGCTTCAAGCCGTGGTCAACATTGGTGGGGTGATGGGGGCGCTGCCGCTCACCGGGGTGCCCTTGCCCTTCATCAGCTACGGACGCAACAGCCTCCTAGTCATGTTCGTCGCCATCGGGTTGATACTGTCGGTGGGCCGGTTCGGCCCGGCCCGGCAGGCACCCTCTCCGGCGGAGGTCCACGCAAATGTCACGCATATTGATCGCCGGAGGCGGGACGGCGGGGCACGTGGTGCCCGCGCTGGCGCTCGCTGACGTTCTCTCGAGCCGGGGCCACGAGGTGGCCTTCTGCGGCACCGAGAGAGGTATGGAGAGCAGACTGGTCCCCAGGGCGGGCTACGCTTTCTCGGTGGTCCGTATCCGCGGGTTCACGCGTGAGTTGGGTCTCTCGACCCTGAGGACGCTGGGATCGATCCCCGTGGCCGGCGTGGACGCCTGGAGACTGCTCAACAGGTTCCGGCCGGCGTGCGTGGTCGGAATGGGGGCGTACGTCTCAGGCCCGGTGGTGGCGGAAGCCGCCCTCCGAGGGATCCCCGCGGTGGCAGTGGAGATGGACTCTCACATGGGCTGGACGAACCGCATCCTGAGCCGGATGGTGGACAGGGTCTGCCTGTCGTTCCCTGCGGCCGAGCGGGTCGGGGGCAAGTACGTGTACACGGGGCGGCCCTTACGCCCCGCTCTTCTGACTGCCACCAGAGAGGAGGGACTGGCCAGGTTCAGGCTGGCACCGGACCGGCCGGTGCTGCTGGTCTTTGGGGGCAGCTTGGGCGCCCACACCTTGAACGACGCCTGCGTGGGGGCCTTTGCCCGCGCGCACACGCCTTTCCAGATACTGCATGTGACCGGCGAACGCGAGTATCAGAAGATCACAGAAGTGCTGGCGCGACCGGATGTCAACCCCGCCTACCAGGCTTTCCCGTTCCTGGACGATTTCCCCTTGGCCCTGGCGGCGGCAGATGCCGTGGTAGCGCGGGCGGGAGGGTCGGTGGCGGAGGTCTTGGCTCGAGGAGTGCCCGCGCTCTTGGTCCCCTATCCGCTGGCCGCCGGTGATCACCAGACCCGCAACGCCAAGACCATCGCCGCCAGGGGAGCGGCGCTGGTGGTCGCCGACGCCGACCTCAGTCCGGCGGCCTTGACGCGGGAAGTCGCGACGCTCCTGGACCCCGAGGTGAACACCCGCATGAGGGCGGCCGCTCTCAGACTGGCGCGGCCGGACGCGGCTACCCGCATCGCCGACCTCGTAGTAGAATTGGCAGCCGCGCGTACGCGTCACGACCATGACTGAACCCACTCCAACCGACACCAGCGTAACCGCCCCGGCCTGGCTGCGGGCACTCCACTTCATCGGCATCGGGGGAGCGGGGATGAGCGGCATCGCCCTGGTGCTACACGACCGGGGCTATCACGTCACCGGATCTGACCTCAAGCCCTCGCGCTACGTCAGCCTACTGGAGAAGGCCTGTGTGCCGGTCAGGATGGGCCACAAGGCGACGAACATCGATCACCCCGACGTGGTCGTCATCTCCTCTGCCATTCCGTCGCATAACGTAGAGTTGCAGGAAGCTCGCCGTAGGGGGATCCCGGTGGTGAAGCGTGCGCAGGCTCTGGCGTGGCTCGTGGATTCAGGCCGCGGGATCGCCGTGTGTGGCACCCACGGGAAGACCACCACCACGTCGATGATCACTCGGGTACTGGTCGACGCCGGCCTCGACCCGACCTTCCTGGTGGGCGGCGAACTGAACGACATGGGCTCCAACGCCCGCAACGGCTCCGGGGAATTCGTGGTCTGTGAAGCGGACGAATCCGATGGATCCCTCCTGCTTCTGCACCCCGAGATGGCCGTCCTAACGAATCTGGAACTCGATCATCATAGTCACTACCTGCATGTCGAAGACGTCGAGGACGTATTCCGGGATTTCCTCGGGCGGCTGCCGGCGCAGGGTCGGCTGGTCTATTGCGCCGAAGACGCCCGAGTGTCCGTCCTGGCCGGCGGCGTGGGCTGCCGCACGTGTTCCTACGGATTCGCCCCCGCGGCCGACTATCAGGCTCGGGAGGTGCTCATGAGGCACCTGGGCAGCAGTTTCGAGGTCTGGGAACGCGGTCGAAAGCTGGCCGACGCGAGCCTCGAAGTACCGGGAAGGCACAATGTCCTCAACGCCCTGGCCTGCTTCGCCACCTTGACCGAGCTGGGGGCGGCTCCGGATCAGATCAGCGCGGCTCTCGGCACGTTCGGGGGAGCAGTGCGCCGGTTCCAATTGAAGGGGCAAAGGGACGGAGTGACCGTGGTCGACGACTACGCTCATCATCCCACCGAACTCAGGGCCACTCTGCGGGCCGCCCGCGAAGGTGATTGGTCGCGGGTAGTAGCGGTCTTCCAGCCTCATCTCTACTCCCGTACCGAGTTCCTTCACGCTGAATTCGCCGAAGCTCTACTCGAAGCAGATATCGCTGTGGTGACGGATGTCTATGGAGCCCGTGAGGATCCCCGCCCCGGAGTCAGCGGCAAACTGATCGTGGATAGCATGCTCAGGCTCGATCGATGCAAACCCGTGGCCTACCTTCCCCGACTCGGGTCGGTGGTGGACTACCTTGAGGGACTGGCCGTCCCCGGTGACCTGATCCTTACCCTCGGGGCTGGTGATGTACATCGGGTCGGCGAGCGCTTCCTGGCCGCGGCTTAACAATCACCCTTCTTTGGATCCCGTCACGCCTCCCGTAGCACCTCTCGCCAACGATCTGCGCCTCATCGAGGGCGTACGGTTGTGGGCCAGAGCTCCCGTGGCTCCCTTCACGACCATAGGTACAGGGGGCAGCGCCGGCCTGCTCGTCACGGTGGCGACCCCCCGCTCTCTCGCGGCAGCGCTGGCCCGTATTGTAGCGAGCGGGTGTGCCTGGACCTGTTTGGGGGCGGGTTCCAATCTCCTTGTCGCCGACAGGGGATACCCCGGGATCCTGATCAAGCTGGACGAAGAGTTCCACTACGTGGAGGGCCTGCCCTCGGCGTCGGAGAAGAGCGGAGCTCAGGTGAGCCTGACCGTCGGAGGCGGTGCTTATCTGACCAGGCTTTCCGCCGTGGCGGCCGAAGCCGGTCTCTCGGGATTGGAATTCGCCTGCGGGATCCCTGGATCTGTGGGGGGAGGGGTGTCCACGAACGCCGGAGCCCACGGCTGGTCGCTGGCCGATGTGGTGGAAGAGGTCGAGATAGCTTCAGGTTCCGGGTTGCGATGGATGCCCGCCGATGCCTTGGAATGGGGCTATCGCTACTGCCGGCTCCCCGAAGATTCCATCGTCACGGCCGTACGTATGCGACTCACGAGCGGTGACCGGACGGCCATCCTCGAGCAGCATCGCTCCTTGCTCCGCAAGCGTCGTACCACCCAGCCCCGTGCCGCGCGAACGTTCGGGAGCGTGTTCAAAAACCCACCGGGCGAGCCGGCGGGAAGGTTGCTGGAGGCTGCCGGCCTCAAAGGAGTGAGACGGGGTGGTGCCGAAGTATCCAGAGTCCATGCGAACTTCGTGGTGAACCTGGGAGATGCGACTACGACCGACGTGCTTACTCTGATGAGCCTCATGCGACAGGGAGTGCACCGAAGCAGCGGGATCCTGCTGGAGCCCGAAGTCAGACTGCTGGGGGCGGCCTTCCCTTGGGAGTCGCTTCCCGCTGTTTCCCAGGGGCTGCCGGACCCTGATGGATAAGCGCGTCCGAGCGCGCCGCCGCATCGTCGGGCGGCAGCGCGGCCACCGGCGGGCAACACTCGCGGTGGTGATCGCCTTCCTGTTGGTGTGCGCGGCCTTGTTTCTCTGGCTGCGTGCTTCGGACGTATTCGCCGTGAAGCGGGTTACCGCCACATCCACCGAGCACGTCACCCAAGAGGAGATCTACCAGGCCACCGTCACCGCTCGCGGGGTCAGCCTGCTGCGCTTGTCGACCGGGAATATCGAGGCCAATCTCTCCGCGCTTCCGTACGTGCGCTCCGTCGAAGTCCACCGTCGGTTTCCCGATACTCTCGAGGTCCAGCTCGTCGAGTACGCTCCGGTGGCCCGAGTGCGGACAGGGTCCGGCGAAGTGTGGTTCGTGGCGGGGGACGGCAGGGTCCTGGAAAAGGCCGTCGCGGCCACCCTTCCCCTCGTAGTGACGGCCGCCGAGATCTCTCCCGTCCCTGGGAAGAACCTCCCCGCGGTCGTCGCCGGCGCTCTCTTGCTCGCGCAGCTGATAGTCGCCCGCGACGCGCCCCAGGCCCTCCCGGCAATAGATCACATAGCCGTTTCCACCGGAGGCGGGTTGGTGGTGGTGTTCGAGGGCGGGACCGAACTGCGATTGGGCGAAGCCCAAGAACTCGAGCAGAAGTTGACGGTCGCCGCGTCCATCATCGAGCAGTACTTGAGGGATGGTAAGCAGCTGCTCTATGTGGACGCGAGCGTGCCCGATAGGGTGGCTGTCAACGCGGAGTGAACGTGGTATTGTGCGCTTTGGAAGGAATAAGCGGTTTCAACGCGTACTGACGAGTAAGCCGAGGGATGCTTGACAATCGCGTCCGGTGCGGTGTTTCGGCGAGTATCAAGCGGCGAGTATCAAGTAGTGATTGAGGGATTGGCACAAAGGCTCGAGTTGGAGTCCTGTGATTCGATGATTGTGGAGGTTCGAGGATTATGAGCGACACGGGATCCAGCTACCTCGCGGTGATCAAGGTCGTCGGGGTGGGCGGAGGAGGCACCAATGCCGTCAACCGCATGGTCGATGCCGGGCTGAGGGGCGTGGAGTTCATTGCCGTCAACACGGACGCCCAAGCTCTCTTGATGTGCGACGCCGACGTGAAGCTGCACATCGGTGGCAAGATCACCCGGGGCCTCGGAGCGGGCGCGAATCCCGAGGTGGGCAGGGCGGCCGCCGAGGAGAGCCGCGACGAGATCCGAGAGATCTTGAAGGGAGCCGATATGGTGTTCGTGACCGCCGGCAAGGGCGGCGGGACGGGCACCGGCGGAGCCCCGGTGATCGCGGAGATCGCGCGTGAGCTGGGTGCTCTGACCGTGGGGGTGGTGACCAAACCGTTCGGGTTCGAGGGGCGCAAGAGAGCGTCTCTGGCCGAGGCTGGGATCGAGGCGTTGACCAAGAAGGTCGACACGCTCATCATCATCCCCAACGACCGGCTGCTGCAGGTGGTGGAGAAGCGGACCTCCATAATCGAGGCTTTCAAGGTGGCCGATGACGTGCTGCGCCAGGGAGTGCAGGGAATCACAGACCTGATCACGGTCCCGGGGCTCATCAACCTTGACTTCGCCGATGTGCGCACCATCATGCGAGACGCGGGCTCGGCCCTTATGGGCATCGGCGTGGCCAGTGGCGAGAACCGGGGCGTGGAGGCGGCCAAATCCGCCATCTCTTCGCCTCTTCTCGAGTCCTCCATCGAGGGGGCCACAGGTATCCTGCTCAACATCACCGGGGGCCCGGACATGGGTCTGTTCGAGGTCAACGAAGCGGCCGAGATCATCTCCAACGCCGCCGATACCGAGGCAAACGTAATCTTCGGCGCGGTCATCGACGATTCCCTCGGTGAACAGATGCGGGTGACCGTGATCGCTACGGGGTTCGACCGGCTTCAGCGGGCCGACAGGCAGGCCGACAACTCGGTCGAAGGTGTCGCCCCCAGGCCGGCGGAGGTGCTCCCACCCCAGACCCACACGTTCGAGATGGACGAGGATGTGCTCGATATCCCCCGGTTCTTGCGCGACAAGGACTAGCGCCTGGTGTGACCGCCAACGTCGGTGAAGGGCTCCTCAGTCAATCATTAGAGGAGCGGATCGATCCCGAGGCCCGCTCTCGACTGGAAGTGCGCGCGTCGGGTCGCGTGCTTTTCCTAGAGGCCGAACTGCCGGGTCTGTTTCGTACGGTCTTCACCAGCCGGCTGGGCGGTGTGAGCGAAGGGCGTTTCGCCACCCTCAACCTTGATACCGGGTCCACCGACGATCCCTGCTGCCGTGGACCTCAACCGGGCCCTGGCGATGGGGATACTGAAGCAAAGCGGGACTGCGCTACGTGCTGGTGGCACCGCACCGGGCGAAGGCGCCGGCTCCGGCTATCGCTTCGTGAGCCCGGTCCAGGCCCATGGCGTGCGTGTCGTGGGGGCCGCGGAATACGCTCGCGACCATGCAGGCACTCCGTGTGACGGCTTGACGCTCAACCCGATGCTCGATAGGGGCCTTGCTGCCCTCCTGGTCTTCGCCGACTGCGTCCCCGTTGTGCTTGCCGGCGAGGTTGATATGGCCGTGGTCCACGGAGGTTGGCGAGGCATCTTGGGAGGCATCGTCCAGCAAGCCGGGCGGGCCATGACCGGACCGCCGGGAACCGCGGTCATCGGCCCGAGTATCGGGCCTTGCTGCTTCGCCGTCGGTGAGGAAGTGGCCCGGGCCTTCGGCGCTCGCTTTGGGCCGGAGGTCATCGCCGAGCGGGAGGTCATCGCCGAGCGGGAGGTCATCGCCGAGCCGGAGGCCGACGGGATGGAGGCGGGCGCCCGGCCCGGCGGTTCCGTCGGTGCTCACCGGGTCGACCTTTGGGCCGCCGTGACCAAGGCGCTTGTAGAGATGGGTGTGAAAGAAGGCCAGGTGGTCAACCCGAGACTATGCACTGCCTGCAATACGGACTTCTTCTACTCTTATCGCCGGGAGGGTCCTATCACGGGTCGGCAGGGATGTATCGCCTGGGCGGTGGAGAGTTGAATACGGGCCTGGAGCAACTGCGCGCCAACCTAGCCGAGGTGGAACGGCGCCTCGAGGAGGCTCGTGTCAGAGGGGGAGAGCAGGCCCAGCCTCGCCTGCTGGTGGCGTCCAAATACTTCTCGGTAGAGGAGATGGCGTTGCTTCACGGAGCAGGAATCCGGCTTGTCGGGGAGAACAGGGCAGATGAGCTGGAGCAGAAATGGCGCAGGTGGAACGACGTTTTCGAGTTCCACTTCATCGGCCACCTGCAGAGTCGCAAGGTGCGGCAGGTCCTACCTTACGTGTCGTTGATCCACTCGGTCGAATCGATCTCTCTGGTGGAGGAGCTTGAGAGGAGAGCGGAGACAGAGGTACGAGTGCTCCTGGAGGTCAACGTGAGTGGGGAGGAAACCAAGTATGGTATCCTCCCGGCGGCCGCGGAGACTTTCCTGGAGCGGGCTGCGGCCTATCGGAGCGTGATGTTCGTAGGTCTCATGACTATGGCTCCTCTGGTAGACGATCCGGAGGAGGCGCGGCCGTTCTTTCGAGGCTTGCGCGAACTCCGCGACCGCTTGGCTACCACGTTTGCCGGCCGCTACGAACTCTCCGAACTATCCATGGGCATGAGTAACGATTATCAAATAGCCGTCGAGGAGGGCGCGACCATGGTCAGGCTGGGTACCGCGCTTCTCTCCAACGCATAAGGAGGATGGGATGGCTCTCGGAGGCGTGTGGCACAAGACGCTCGTGTACTTCGGTCTGGCCGATGAGGACGAGGACTATGACGACGAGACACTGACCGCGCAGCCGGACATCGAGTCCACTTACAAGGAGCGGGCGAACGTGAGAAAGATCGAACAGAGCGGTCGACGGCGCCAATCCACCGAATTCGACGACATCTATTCTGAGGAGGAGTACCGGGGTCAGAAGGGTGGTTCCTCGTCTGGGCGCAGTGCGTCGGTCAGACCTCTACCAACCGCCGTGGAACAGCCCCCGGTGCGCGTCCACCTCGTCATGCCCAAGAACTTCAACGACGCGCAGACAATCGCCGACAAGTTCAAGAGCGATATCCCTGTGATCCTCAATCTACAGACCAGCGAGACGGAATTGGCCAAGAGACTGATCGATTTCGCGAGTGGTCTCACCTACGCCCTCGATGGGGGCATGCAGCGCGTGGCCGACAAGGTGTTCCTGCTCACCCCCAAGAACGTCGAAGTCTCGGCGGAGGAGCGCCAGCGACTCCTGGAAAAAGGCTTCTTCAACCAGTTCTGATGGTTGCGTACCCCGAGGGTTGCGATCCATGCCCACGACCCTCGGAGTAGTAGGCGCAGGGAGCGTCCTCTCGGCCCTGACACCAAGCCGGTCCCGTTCCGCTGAGCCCATCGATCTGATCTTCTTCGACACCCTGGGCGCGCTCGACGCTGATCTTGCCGGCATGCACGGCCTGGCCGTCGTCGCGTCCACCCGCGAGCTCGCGGCGCGCTGCGACGTCATCCTGGTTGCGACAGAGCCCGGAGATGCTCTCGACACGCTCGAAGCCCTCGCTCCGTACCTGGGTGAGGATCACATCGTCATCGTCTCGTCGGCTGGAGTCGCTTTGGATCGTCTGCGGTCGGCGCTGGGCCCGGTCTCGGCGCTGCTCAGGATCGCGCTGGACCAGGGCGGAGTGGAAGACGGCGCGCTCGCGGTGTCTCCCGAACCGGGGACCGCGCTCGAGGTGGTAGAGCGGACCGCCCAGGTTCTTGCCTGCATCGGAGTGGTGGAAGTGCTTCCCGAGGACTCCCTCGAGACTGGAAACGCGGTGATCTGCTCCTCCATCGGCTTTCTCGCTACCGCGTTGGCGGGAGTGGAGGACGGGGCGGTGAAGGCGGGGCTGCCCAGGGACGTCGCTCGAGTATTCGTGCGTCAGACTGCTTTGGCAACGGCACTCCTGCTCCAGGACCATCCCGGTTCGCCGGCCGACCTCAAAGACCAGGTGGCCTCTCCTGGCGGCACTACCATAGCGGGTCTGGCGGTCCTCGAGGACCTGGGTGTGCGGGGGGCCTTCATACGAGCAGTCGAGGCCGCAGTGGTGCGCGCTCGCGAGAAGCGAGACGAAGAACTGTCTCACGTGGTTGAATAGTAGGAGACGAACCCGGGCTAGAAGTCTGAAGAGCGGGACATCCCCAGCGAAGGGAGAGCGAAGTGAAAGTGACGCCTCTCGACATCCGGCGCAAGGAATTCAAACGTTCCATGCGCGGCTATTCCGACGAGGAGGTCGATGTCTTCCTTGACGACGTGGCCGATGAGTTCGAACGGCTGTTCCAGGAGAACATCGAGCTCAACGACCGCGTGCAGCGACTCGAGGAGCAGATAGCCGGCCATTTACAGATCAAGGATGCGCTGGAGAAGACCCTGATCTCGGCCCAGATGCAGTCAGACGAGATGAAGGCTAATGCTCGCAAGGAGGGCGGGCTCATCCTCCAAGAGGCCGAGCTCAAGGCCCGCGAGATAGTCAACGAATCCTACAGCGAGACCCAGCGGGTGCAGCAGGCTTTGATCCAATTGAAACACCTGGAAGAGGACTTCCGCTTCAAGTTCCGTTCGTTGCTGGAGGGCCACCTCAAGCTTCTCAACGAGGCGCCGATCGCCGCGCCTGCAGCTGAGCCCCGGGTACCTACGGCTGAAGCCGTCAGCGAGGTGGAGCCTCCGCTCGTCGTGCCCTCGCCGGGGGTAGTGGCGATCGAAGACGAGGTGGCGATCGAAGACGAAGTGGCTTTCGATGATGAGGTGCCTACCGAGGAGACCGAGACGGGCACCGGCGCCGAGGCGTCCCTGGTCGCTTTGGCTTCCGTTGTCGCTGCGACGGAGGAAGCGAAAGGCGGACCTGTGGGCGATGAAGCGGTCCACGCCTCCGTAGCGATCGGGACCGAAGAGTCGACTGCGGAAACGGTTTTGGCTGCGGAGGAAAGCACGGCCGAAACCATCTCCCCCGAAGCCATAAGCGCCGAAACCGCGGAGTCAGAGGAGCCGGCACGGGGGTTCTTTTTCGGCAAGCAGCCCGACGATATCGACGACACGTTCGTTCCCCCGGAAGGTGAGCAAGAGAAGGCTCGCGACTTCGAATGGTGACCGGTCTATGACAAACGTGACGCCCGTGGCCCGCGGCTCGCGCACGGCCCCGGCCGCGCCGGCGGCCCCCGTAGCGGAGGCGGCCCCTGCGATTCGCCCTGGGGGCGGGGGAGTCCTGTTGGGAGTCCGGGTGAGCCCCTCGGCCCGCCGGACGGCGCTACGAGGAGTCTACGGTGACCGGCTCAAGATATCCGTCTGTGCACCGCCGGAAGACAACCGGGCCAACCAGGAGTTGACGGATGCCCTGGCGAATTGGTTGGAAGTGTCTCGTGACAGCGTGCGCGTCGAGACCGGTCACGGGAGTCGGGACAAGGTCGTCGTCTTCATCGGCATGGACGAACCTGGGTTGAGGCAGAAGCTGACCGGGCTGCTGGATGTGGATGATCGGCGAGGGGACGGACGGCCCGATGGATAAAGAGGCTCTGAGAGAGCAACTGCTCGTCGAGCGCGAGCGCTTGGAACACGAGATCGCGGAACTCGACGCCGATCTTTCCGAGTCTTTAGAAGACTCGTCGGAAGAGAGTCCCTACGATCAGCACATGGCAGAGACGGCGGGGGTCACGCTGGACCGCGAGATCGATCTCACCCTGCAAGAGAACGCCCGCGCCTCGGTGGCGCAGATCGATAGGGCCCTAGGCAAGCTCGAGAACGGCAGCTATGGGCGGTGTGACAAGTGCGGCAAGCCCATCGGTGAAGACCGGTTGCAGGCGGCCCCTTTCGCCACCCTGTGTATCGACTGTAAGCGCCTGGAGGAGCGAAACCGCTGACGGGCGGCCCCCATTCATGAAGTTCGGATCCGCAGCGCTCGCCACCAGGCGTCGCACCATCCTCAAGTGGTCCCTTCTGATCGTGCTGGCCGCCATCGCCTTGGCCATCGATCTGTTGACCAAGAACATGGCCGAGCAGCATCTGGTTCTGGGAGAATCACGCAAGATTTTGCCCTTCCTCTACCTGGAGCGGACGGTCAACAGCGGGGTGGCTTTTGGGCTCCTGAGCGGAAAAGGCGCGCTCATCATCGTGGCCAACGTGGTCGCTCTCGCCGTGGTGGTCTTCTACGTGACGATGGAGCGGCGCTATCTGCTCGCCGCGGTAGCCGGGGGCCTGATAATCGGGGGGGCCCTCGGCAACCTATACCAGCGAGTCACGGCCGACGGGCGGGTGACCGACTTCCTCAAGTTCCCCCATTGGCCCAACTTCAACATGGCCGATGTCTTCGTCGACGTCGGGATAGCCATCATCTTCATAGGGTTGATCGTGGAGATGGTGCGGGTCTGGAGGGCCGGCCGGCGGACGCCGGCCTCATCTTGATGGAGGGGCGGCAAGACGGCCGTCGTCAGACGTTCGTTGTCCAGGCGGGTGAGCGCGGCTTGAGACTCGACGTCGTCCTGGGCCGGCGGGCGGAAATGGGCAGCCGTACCCGCGTCGCGGAGCTCATCCGCTCCGGGGCGGTGACCGTGGACGGTCTCCAGCGGGCCAAGAGCCATCTGCTCACCGAGGGCCAGACCGTGGCCGTCACTCTTCCGGAGGAAGCGCCTCTCGATCTGGTCCCCGAGTCGCTCCCGGTCCCCGTGCTCTACGAGGACGAGTGGTTGCTGGTGGTCGACAAGCCGGCCGGGATGGCCGTACACCCCTCCCGGGGACACTCCTCGGGGACTCTCGTTCACGCGCTCCTGGGCCACGGATTGGCCGGCGGCGAAGAGTTCCGGCCCGGCGTGGTCCACCGCCTGGACAAGGACACCACGGGGCTGTTGGTGGTGGCAAAGTCGAGCGAGGTGCACCGGCGCTTGGTCGGGATGATGAGGCGCCGGGCGATCGACCGCCGCTATTTGGCTCTGGTCCATGGAGGCTTTGCCGGGGAAAGCGGCACCATCGAGGCGCCGGTGGGGCGTGATCCGGCCCGGCGGAAGTCGATGGCGGTGGGTGGGGTGGCCGCCCGGGAGGCGCGGACTCATTTCCGGGCCCTGGAGCGCTTCGGCGATTTCACCCTGGTAGAGGTGCGACTCGAGACCGGGCGCACCCACCAGATCCGGGTGCACTTCCTGGCGATCGGCCACCCGGTGGCCGGCGACCCGACGTACGGGCGTCGGGATGCTCTGGGCCTGGGCCGGCAGTTTCTGCACAGCCACTACTTGTCTTTCGAGCATCCGATGACCGGTGCGGAGGTAAGGGTGGAGGCGCCGTTGCCGGCCGATCTCGAGGCAGCGCTTGCCCGCCTGCGTGCCGGCCGTCCGCCAGACTCGTAGTCCCAGCCTCCGGGTGGACCGTCGTCTCTGACGAGCCGCGTGGGTGTTGGGCTACGACCCGGTCCCCGCCCGTCCCGGGACTGGCGGGGATGGGTGCTAGACTTCTCTCGCCGTGAAAGAAGCCGAAGACAACCAGCCCTCTGAGAGCGGTCTCCTGGGTCCGACCGTTTCACCTGCCGTGGCCTTCTTCGATCTCGACGGCACTCTCGTCGCGGGCCAGACGACGCTGCTGTTGGTAGTGTTTCTCCGCCGCGCGGGTGTGGTCAGTGGGACCTTTCTCTTGGGGACGGGTCTGTGGTTCCTCGCCTACAAAGCCGGGCTGGTGACGGTCACCGAGAAGTCGCGAAGCAAGAGCGCCTCGGTTTTGAAGGGACTTGCGGTGACCGAGGTCGAGGAGCTGATGAAGCGCTTCACCGAGGAGGTGATGGCGCCTAGGTTGCACCGGGCGGCTTCGGCCGCCCTTGCGGAGCATCTGGCTGCGGGCGATCGCGTGGTGGTCGTGTCGGCCGCACTCGATCCGGTGGTCCGCGCGCTGTGCGAGCGGCTGCATGTGGCCGATCATGTGGGGGCCTCCTGCGAGGTCGATGGGGATCGCTACACCGGCCGCCTGAACGGCTCCATCCCTTACGGTGACGAGAAGGCCAGGGTCGCGGCCGGGTTCATGGAGCGCTGGGGCGCTGATCCCTGCGCTTGCTGGGCCTACGCCGATCACGAGACCGATATCGCGCTGTTGCGCTCGGTGGGCCATCCGGTCGCAGTCAACCCCAAGCCGGCACTGTTGGAGATCGCGAAGCGGTCCGGCTGGCCCATACTGTCGTGACTCGCTCGTGTTGAACGGCGATCGAACCACTCTCCCGGAGGTACGAACATGGCCGACACCTTCCCCGAAGAGCTAGCCGCCGGCCGAGACTTGGACTCGCTGGCCGTGAGCACCATCCGCACCTTGGCCATCGACGGGGTCCAGAAGGCCAATTCCGGCCATCCGGGTATGCCGCTGGGTGCCGCTCCGATGGCGCACGTGCTTTGGACCCGTCACCTCAGGTTCGATCCCTCCGAGCCGGCCTGGCCGGATCGCGACCGTTTCGTACTGAGCGCCGGTCATGGTTCGATGCTGCTCTACGCCCTGCTTCACCTCTCCGGATACGGCCTGGCGATCGAGGAGCTCGAGGCCTTCCGGCAGTGGGGCAGCCGCACGCCCGGCCATCCCGAATACGGTCTCACCCCCGGTGTGGAGACGACCACAGGGCCGCTGGGCGCCGGGTTCTCCAACGGGGTGGGTATGGCTATCGCTGAGGCCTTCCTGGGGGCCACTTTCAACCGTCCCGGTTACAGCTTGGTCGACCACCGCACGTTCGGGATAGTGAGTGACGGGGACCTCATGGAAGGCGTGGCCGCGGAGGCGGCGTCGCTGGCCGGCCACCTGGGGCTGGGCAAGCTCGTCTATCTCTACGACGATAACCGCATCTCCATCGAAGGCTCCACCGATCTGGCGTTCACCGAGGACGTGGGGCTGCGTTTCCGAGGCCTACGGCTGGCAGGTGCTCGACGGTGGACGACGGCAACGACCTGGACGCCATCGACAGGGCGATCGCGGAGGCGTGCGCCGACACGTCGCGCCCTTCGCTGATCAAGGTCCGCACCACCATCGGTTACGGCAGCCCGAACAAGGCCGGTACTGCGGAGGCCCATGGGGCGCCGTTGGGCACCGACGAGTTGAGGCTCACCAAAGAAGCCCTCGACTGGCCGGGGGACCTGTTCTTCGCCGTCCCTGAAGTGGTCCGGCGGCAGTACGAAGCGGTGGCCGGCAACGGTCGAGCGGCCCGGGCGCACTGGCGGGAGCTGCTGGCCGGGTACGAGAAAGACCATCCGGATCTGGCGGAGCAGTGGGCCATGGCCATGGCCGGGCGGCTGCCCGACGGGTGGAAGGACCGTCTTCCCACTTTTGCCGCCGGCGAGAGCATCGCCACCAGATCTGCCTCCGGCAAGGTGCTGAACGCTCTGGCGCCGGTGCTGCCGACGCTCATAGGGGGCTCGGCCGATCTGGCGCCTTCGAACAACACCTACCTGACCGGGCTCGGCGACTTCCAGGCAGACACGCCCGCCGGGCGCAATCTGCGCTTCGGGGTGCGAGAGCACGCCATGGGTGGCATTCTCAACGGCATGGCCGTGCACGGTGGACTGTTCCCGTTCGGGGGCACGTTCTTCATCTTCTCGGACTACATGCGTCCAGCGGTGAGGCTGGCGGCTCTTTCCCACCTGCCGGTGATCTATGTCTTCACCCACGACAGCATCGCCTTGGGTGAGGACGGTCCCACGCATCAGCCGATCGAGCACCTGGCCTCGCTGCGGGCGATGCCCGGGCTGGTGGTCATCAGGCCCGGCGACGCGGCCGAGACGGCGGTCGCCTGGCAGGCGGCCTTGGAACGGAGGGACGGTCCCACGGCGCTGGTGTTGACCAGGCAGAACCTGCCCGTCCTCGATCGGACCGAGCTGGCGCCGGCGGAAGAGCTGCTCAGGGGCGGGTACGTGCTCTCGGATATGCGCCGCGGGCGACCCGGAGTGTGATCTGATAGCCACCGGCTCGGAGGTGGCGATCGCGCTCGAAGCCGCGGCCGTCCTTGGCGGGCAGGACGTGGCGGTCCGGGTGGTGGCTCTGCCCAGTTGGGAGCTCTTCGAGGCCCAGGACTCGGTCTATCGGGAATCGGTGCTGCCTCGTCGCATCAAGAGACGGGTGGCCATCGAGGCCGCTTCGCCTTTCGGTTGGGAGAGATATGTGGGTGACGAGGGCGCGATCGTCGGCATCGACCATTTCGGCGCCTCGGCTCCGGCGGGCGTGCTCTACCGCGAGTTCGGCATCACCGCCGACGACGTCGTCAGGAGCGCTTTGGGACTTCTGAAATAGGGGCGGGGCTCGGGCCGCATCGCGCGGCCCGAGCCCCGCCGGGAAACTGAGGGGCGCCGCCGCGGGCGGCGGCGCCCCCGAAGATGGGAGGGAAGCGTGGGCGGCAATGCGCTGACGAGGCTGAGGGAGTTCGGGCAGAGCGTCTGGTGTGACGACATCGGGAGGGATTTCCTGTTGGCCGGGCGGCTGAAGGCGCTCATCGAAGAAGACGGCGTCTCCGGAGTGACCTCGAACCCCACCATCTTCCACCGGGCCATCACTCAGGGCACGAGCTACGACCGGGCGGTGGCGGAGCTGGCCGGCACCGGGGCGTCCTCGACGGAGATCATGGAAGCCTTGATGGTCGACGACATTCGGATGGCCGCCGACGAACTGAAGCCGATCGCGATCGCAACGGATTCGCGGGACGGCTGGGTCAGCATCGAGGTGGCGCCTGTCCTCGCGTACGATACTCAGGGCACCGTAGCCGAGGTCAAGCGGATCAAAGCTCTGGTGGATCGCCCGAACATCCTGGTGAAGGTGCCCGGCACCGAGGAGGGGGTCGCCGCGGTTCGCGATCTAACGGCCTTGGGCTACTCGATCAACGTGACGCTGATCTTCTCGCTCGAGCGCTATCGCGAGGTCATGGAGGCCTATCTGTCCGGTCTGGAATCGCTGCTGGCCGGGCGGGCTACCGACCGCGCCCTGCCCGCGCCGGCGGACGTTCACAGCGTCGCCAGCTTCTTCGTCAGCCGGGTGGATGCGGTCGTGGACAAGCGTCTCGACGCCTTGGTCGAGGAAGTGGCCCGCTCCGGCCGGGATCCGGCCCCGCTGCAGGCCCTCCGGGGCAAGGCCGCGGTCGCGAACGCCAAACAGGCGTACAGGCTCTTTGAGGAGACGTTCTCGGGCGAACGCTGGGAGGCGCTTCGTTCAGAGGGCGCAAACGCGCAGCGCCCGTTGTGGGCCAGCACCAGCACCAAAGACCCGGCCTACAGCGACATCCTCTACGTCGAGGAGCTGATCGGGCCGGACACGGTCAACACCATGCCGTTGAACACCATAGACGCCTTCCGCGACCACGGAAGGCCGGCAGAGACGGTGACTGTGGGGGTCGACGAGGCGGCCGCTCATCTGGACGCACTCGAGAAGGCCGGGATCAGCATGGCCGAGGTCACAGAGCAGTTGGAAAGGGACGGGGTCAGAGCATTCGCCGACTCGTTCGAGGCCTTGCGGTCGGCCCTGGACGATAAGAGAAGCAGTCTCAGCTGAGACCCCTGGCCGTATCCTAGCTCGATCGAGGACCCGGCGCGTCTTGACGCCGGCCTGGCGTCCCGGTAGGGTACGGTCAGAGGGCAGGCCCGAGGCGGTCTCGGGCGGACCAGCGCTGGTGACGAAAGGGTGGTGAGGGTAGTGGCGGACAATGCCGACGATCAGAGTCGCAAATCCAAGGTGCTTCTCGATGAGGAGCAGCTTGGCCGCACCCTTTCCCGCATGACCCACGAGATCGCCGAACAGGACCCGGATCTTGCAGATCTAGCTCTGGTGGGCATCCAACGCCGGGGAGTGGAGCTGGCAGCGCGGCTGGCCGGCCTGTTCCAAGCTTTCTACTCGGTCAAACCACCTACCGGAGCCATCGATATCACCTTCTATCGGGACGACATCGACACCCGGGTCGGGAGCCAGTACGAGCAGCCGAGGGTCCATTCCACCGATCTTCCCTTCGACGTCAACGACAAGACCATCGTGCTGGTAGACGATGTGCTCTACACGGGCCGGACCATTCGGGCGGCCATCGATGCTTTGTTCGACTACGGGCGGCCGCTTTCGATACGCCTGGCCGTGCTGGTCGACAGAGGCCACCGCGACCTACCCATCAGGCCCGACTTCGTGGGCAAGAACGTCCCCACCAGCTTGAACGAACAGGTGGTGGTGCACCTGGTGGAGACCGATGGAGTCGACGAGGTGGTGATCGAAGACTAGCGCCCGCTGAGCCCGCCGTGCGCGCAGCGGGCCTCTTCCCCGCATGTGTCGAAGTCTCCCCTGGTCGCTTCGCGGAGGGGAGCCGGTCTTGGGGCTGGAGTCCCCGCCCCGAGAGCGCTACAATCCTTCAGGAGAAGGCGAACCTTTTAAACGTGTCCCGTGAGGCCGAAAGGGTACCGAAATGCACCTCATCTCCATCGACGATCTCAGCGTCGCTGAGATCGAGAATCTCTTCAAGCTGAGCGACGGTTTTCTCGAGATAGCGTCGCGCTCCATCAAGAAGGTTCCGACCCTCCGCGGTCGCACCGTCGTCAACGTGTTCCTCGAGCCTTCCACGCGCACGCAGTCGTCGTTCGAACTGGCCGGCAAGCGGCTGTCGGCAGACGTGATCAACATCAAAGGATCGTCGTCCAGCGTGTCCAAGGGTGAGAGCCTCAAGGACACCATCCTGACCTTGGAGAGCTACCGTCCGGACATCATCGTAATGCGCCATCCCCGAGTGGGGGCATCGCGCCTGGCCACCCGGTACACCAACGCCTCGGTGGTGAACGCCGGCGACGGGACGGGGGAGCACCCCACTCAGTGTCTGCTCGACCTCTACAGCCTGCGGCGGATCTACGGGCAGCTGGAGGGGCTCAAGGTGGCCATCGTGGGGGACATCCTGCGGAGCCGGGTGGCCCGCTCCGACCTGTTCGGCTTCCGCAAGATGGGCATCGACGTGCGTCTGGTGGGGCCGCCCACGCTCATGCCGCCCGGTATCGAGTACTGGGACGTGCCCATCTACAACGACCTCGAGGCCCTCGAAGAGGTGGACGTCATCTACCTCCTGCGCATGCAGCTCGAGCGGGCCAAGGGCAAGGTGCCGCCGGTGCCTTCGCTGCGCGAGTACAGCCGGGTCTGGGGCTTATCGCCGTACAATGTCAAGCCGGGTCAGCGGGTGATGCACCCGGGACCGATCAATCGGGGAGTGGAGCTGTCCGGCGACCTGGCCGACGACGAACGCTCCCTCATTTTGCACCAGGTGGAGTCGGGCCTGGCCGTGCGAATGGCGATCCTCTACCAGTGTCTGGCTGGGACCCTCAGCGAGGAGCCGGCGGCGTAGGCTCGGCGGTATCGAAGAGCCGGAGGATGCCCATACGGCGCGGACGGTTGCGGCGGCGGACGAGCGAGGCAATGCGACGGGACGGCAACCGTCGCCCGACCCTAGGAGTGGATGATGCCCATACGCAAGTCAGAAGCAGTCTGGCGAGGGACCCTCAAAGAGGGCGCCGGGACCATGAGACTGGCCAGTGGCCGGTACGAGGGGCCCTACACGTACTCGTCCCGGTTCGAGGAGGCGGTAGGCACCAACCCGGAAGAGCTGGTCGGCGCGGCGCACGCGGGGTGTTTCTCCATGTTCTTGGCGGCGCTGCTGACCGAGAAAGGGTACACACCAGAGAGCGTCCATACCACGGCTGCCGTCCATCTGGGCGCCGGGCCCACCATCAAGAAGATTGAGCTGGAGTGCGAGGCGACGGTTCCCGGCGTGGGAGAGGCCGACTTCCAGGAGTTGGCAGCGCAGGCGAAGGCCGAGTGCCCGGTCTCGAAGGCGCTCGCTGCAGTACCGGAGATCGTACTGAGCGCCAAACTGGTCGGCTAACGCCGTCTTGGGCGGACAAGATGGCGGGCGCTGCGGCGTGACCGCCGAGACGCCTTTGCCTGGCGGCGCAGTCGGCTCCCTTCCGGCTTTCACGGTCCGTGAAAGCCATCGGGCAAGACGTGTCCGCCTGGTCATGACCGTGCGCGACGGGCTGGTCGTGGTGGTACCGCGGGGTTTCGATCAGAGAGAGATCCCGGCGATAGTCGAGCGGAAGCGGCCCTGGATCGAACGGGCGGCGGTTCGGGCTGATGCCAGACGCGCCCGGGTGTCGGCGGAAGATCCGACTGAGCTGCCCGCAGTGCTTGAACTGCGGTGTCTTGGCGCCGAGTGGGGGGTCGAGTACCTGCCCTCGCGCGCTGGTCCGGGGGCTACCATGAGGACCGCGGTCCGGGAGCGCCCCGGCCGACGGCTCGTCGTGCACGGGGGCTTGGGCGACGCCGCCGCCTGCCGGGCGGCGCTCCGGCGCTGGCTGGCGCGAAAAGCCCGCACGACCATCGTGCCCCGTCTGGCCGTCTTGGCACATGAACACGGGTTTGCGATGGGGCCGATCTCGGTGCGGGCGCAACGGACACGGTGGGCCAGTTGCTCGCGCCGCCGCGTCATCAGTCTCAACGTGAAGCTGCTGTTCCTGCCGCCGGCGTTGGTCGACTACGTGCTTCTGCACGAGCTTTGCCACACGGTCGTCCCCGACCATTCGCCCGCTTTCTGGGCTCTTCTCGCGGAGCACGACCCCGATTGCCGGGTCAAGAGCAAGCTGATGAGAGAAGCGCATCGATACGTCCCGCCCTGGTTCGGCGAACGTGCACTGCGGCCTGGACCGTCTCGCCAGTCCGCGATACCATAGGACGGCCTTTAAACGAGTCCCGTGAGACCGAAAGGAACTTGGATGGACACCAGCCCCCGTCCTTCCCCGCCCAGACTCCCCTGCCGCGCGTTGCCCCCCGAACGATTCCTTCTTTCCGGCGTGCATCTGTTCGATCCTGAGCGCGGTCTCGACCTGGAAGGCGATCTGTTGGTCGAAGACGGGAAGATCACCGCGCTTGGCAAGGGGGTGAAGCGGCCGGCCGGAGTGGAGGTCCTCGTCGACCTTAGCGGATGCTGGGTGTTCCCGGGGTTCGTGGACCCCCACGTCCACCTTCGCACTCCCGGCTACGAATACAAAGAAGACCTGGCCTCCGGCTCGATGGCCGCCGCTGCCGGGGGATACGTCACGGTCGTCGGCATGGCCAACACCGACCCGGTGGTCGACTCGGGCGCCATCGCTTCCTGGATCCTGGATCAGGCGGCCAAGGAGGCTGTGGTTCGCGTAGGGCAGGTGGGTTCCGTGAGCAAAGGCCTCAAGGGTGAAGAACTGGCCGAAATGCGGGAACTGGCCGATGCCGGGGTGGTCGCGTTCGCCGACGACGGCCAGCCCCTATCTGACGCCGATCTGCTGCTCCACGCCCTTCGCTATGCCCGGGGTACGGGGCGCCCCGTGCTGCTCCATCTCGAGAACAAGAGCCTTTCTCTGGACGGGGTCATGCACGAGGGCAAATGGAGCGCCCGTCTGGGCCTCCGGGGGATCCCCTCCGCTTGTGAATCAGGGCCGCTGGCCCGCGACCTGGAGATAATCCGCTACGTCGCTGGAGAAGAGGACCGGCTGGCGGCCGGCCGCACGGCGGTGGAGGAGGCGGCAGGCCACGCGGGTGTGGGCGCGGGCCGCGACAGCGCCCGCTCGGATCGCGGCGCCGGCGACGGCACCCGCCCAGGCGGCCGCGTTGTGCCCCTCGTCCACTTCCAGCATCTTTCCTCAGCGGACAGCGTGCGCCTGGTGCGCGGCGCCAAGAGCGAGAGGCTCCCCGTCACCGCGGAAGCCACCCCCTTGCACCTGTTGCTGACCGACGAGCGCCTGGGCAGCTTCGACCAGAATCTCAAGGTGAATCCGCCCATCCGTTCAGCGGACGACCGCGAAGCCTTGGTGGCCGCCCTGGCCGACGGGACCATCGACTGCATCGGCACCGACCACGCCCCGCATGCTCCCCAGGAGAAAGAGGTCCCCATCGAGGACGCCCTGTGTGGCAGCACCGGCCTGGAGACGGCTTTCGCGGCGCTTCACACCGGTCTGGTGCTCACGGGGAAGCTGCCGCTGGCCCGGCTGGTGGAGGCCATGTCCGGCGCGCCCTGCCGGGTGCTCGGGTTGACGGAGCCTCGCCTGGCCGAGGGCGCGCCCGCCGACTTCTGCGTGGTCGATCTCGAGGAGACCTGGGAGGTCACGCCGGCGACTCTGCGGGGCAAGAGCCGCAACTGCGCCTTCCTGGGCGAGACACTCACCGGGCGGGTGCGGCTGACCGTCGTAGACGGGGCGCGCCGCTTCGCGCGCGCCCGGGGAGAGGTCTGATGTACCGGGGCGACGTTCCCGGCTACGTGGTGCTGAGCGACGGCACCGTGTTCACCGGTTTCGGGTTCGGAGCACAGGGCCAGGTGCTGGGTGAGGTGGTGTTCAACACCGGCATGACCGGATATCAGGAGATCGCCACCGATCCCTCCTATCACGGACAGATGGTCACCTTCACCTACCCGATGATCGGCAACTACGGGGCCTCGGACCACCTGCTCGAGTCCGCCGAGGTGCATTCCCGGGCCATCATCGTGCGGGAGATCAAGAACACCGCCTGGAACGCCACCTGTCCCGAGGCTTGGGTGGATTGGCTGACCGACCGTGGCATCGTGGGAGTGGGGGGGATCGACACCCGGGCCCTGACCAGGCGGATCCGAGAGCACGGAGCCATGACCGCCTGCGTCGCGGCCGGACCGGACCTGAGGGTGAACGACCTCCTCGCCGCGACCCAGGGGTTCCCTTCCATGACGGGCCTTGACCTGGCCAGCGCCGTCACCTGCCGCGAGCCCTACGAATGGGCGCCGGCGCAGGCAGGCCCCGAGGTTGGAGCCGAGTTCGATGTCGTGGCTGTCGACTACGGGATCAAACGGAGCATCCTCAAGAACCTTGCCGCTGTGGGTTGCCGGGTGACCGTGGTCCCGGCCTTCTGGACGGCGGAACAGATACTGGCTCTGGAGCCCGATGGGGTGTTCCTGTCCAACGGGCCAGGTGACCCGGCGGCAGTGGGGTACGCGGTCGAGACGGTCCGCGAGCTCGTCCCCAGGGTGCCGGTCTTCGGGATATGCCTGGGCCATCAGCTATTGGCCCGGGCGGTGGGTTTCTCCACCTACAAGCTCAAGTTCGGGCATCGGGGCATCAACCACCCTGTGCGCGACTTCCTGACCGGGCGCGTAGAGATCACCAGTCAGAACCACGGCTTCGCCGTGGAACCGCCGGAGGTGGTGCGCGCCGCCCTTGCCCGTGGGGCTGTCGTGGGTGAGACGGGGGTGGCCGGGCTACGGGCGGAGGACATGGTGATGGACTCCGGATTCGGCCCCGTGCAGGTAACGCACTTGAATCTCAACGACGGCACCGTCGAGGGCCTGCGGCTCCTGGACCTCCCGGTCTACTCGGTGCAGTATCACCCAGAAGCAGGTCCGGGTCCGCACGACAGCTATTATCTGTTCCGGCAGTTCACACGCCTGATGCGAGACGGCGCCGTGTCGGCGGCCGGCGTCCGCTAGGAGGTAACGATGGCAGCGACTCCAAGTCCCAAGAGCCCCGGAGGCCGGGGCAACGGAGGGAAGAGGAAAGAGATGAACCTGCGCCTGCCCGAGCAGATAGCGGGTGGCGTCTACGCCAACGGCATGATGGTGCAGCATACCAGCGACGAAGTCGTCCTCGATTTCGCCATGGTGCTTGGGGGCAACGGGACGGTCGTCTCTCGGGTGATCACCAGTCCGGCTCACGCCAAGCGGATCATGGAAGCTCTCCAGGAGAACCTCGCGAGATATGAGGCTTCTCATGGGCCCATCAGGGGCTCGGGTAGCCAGCCGGGCTTCAGAATGGGTTTTCAGCCACCCGCCGGCCAACCGCTCGCTGGCCAGCCACCCGCCGGCCAGCCACCCGCTGACGAATCTGAATAGGGAGGAGGCGGAACGATGCTGGCTGTGGGAGACAGGGCGCCGCTCTTTGTGGCGCCCGGCACCGAGGGCGACATGGATCTGGCGGCCGCATTGGCCCGGGGACCGCTGGTGCTCTATTTCTTTCCCAAGGCGTTCACCCCGGGTTGAACGCTGGAGGCGGTTGAGTTCAACCAACTGCTTCCGGAGTTCGAAGATCTGGGCATAGGGGTCGTCGGCACGTCGGTGGACCCGGTAGAGCGGCTCCAGCGTTTCCGCGCCAAGTACGCCCTGCTCTTTCCCATGGTGAGCGACGTCGACCGGGGGTTGGGGCAGGCCTTCGGCACCCTCAAGAGCGGCCGACCGGAGCCCACGAACGAGACACGGTGCTCATCGGTCGCGACGGGACGATTCTGCTAGCCTATCAGCGGGCGCAGGCCAAGGGGCACGCGGCCGAAGTGCTGGCGGCGGCGAAGGGGTTGCGTGAAAGAGGTGCCATCTAGAGTGCGAAGACAGGGCTTCCGGGGCCGCACACGGTTGAGGCCCGGGGCAAAGCCGGCTCTCTACGTGTTCGTGGCGGGACTGGCGGCCTGCCTCCTCGGCCTGCTGGCCGGCTTGGGAGGCGGCGTGGCGCCGGCCGCGGCTGAAGCCGGGCCGGCCCCGGTCTCTGAACAGGAATCCCAGACCGAGCTCGAAGCCGGCGCAGCCCAGGTGCTGGACGTCGATGTGCTCGTCTTCTCGACCCAGACCTCCGGCCTGGCCGCCGTGCGGGAGCTGGCGGTTGGTGCGCCCCATCTGCGGGTAGCCCTGATCTCAGCCGGCAATCTCCTCGAGACTCCCCTCGCCCAGGGGCTGGGGGTAGAGGACGCACGCGACATAGGCAGGGTCAAGGGCGGCTTCTACGACGAATGGCGCCGGGCGGTCATAAGGTCCTATTCCCTGCGTGGTCTCAGACCCTACAACGCCGGCGGCCGCTTCGTCTACGAGCCGGACGTGTCGGCGCAGGCACTCTGGTCGTTCGTAAGGGGCGCCAACGCTCCCAACGTGCTGTTCTACTCCGGCCGGCTCGTGGCGGCGAGCGACCAGGAAGGCGGGCGCTACGCGGACGTGCAGGTGGAGAACGGCGGCGTCGTGCGCTTCAACACCCGCTACTTCATCGACGCCAGCGTGGAAGGTGATCTCGCGCGCATGCTGGGGGCAAGCTACCGGATCGGGCGTCACGAGGCCGTCTACAACGACGTCGCCGGGGTCAAGCCCGAGTATCCGACCGCCGCCAACGGCTACGAGACTGCTCCCCAGTGGTTCTCGCCACTCCTGACGCTCAAGGTGTATGCCACGGGCTACGCTCCCCGCATCGCCACGCTGGTGCATCCCAACTACAATCCCGCGACGTACGCGCTTCTCGCGCCGATGAATCAGAAGAACGTGACCGCCTTCAAGAACAGTTGGACGATGAACTATCGCGGTGCTTCCCAACGCCAAGCGAGAGTTGAACGAGACCTGGAACGATTGGCCCGATGTAGGTTTGGCCTACCAGTGGATATTCTCCCCGGAGAAAAGGGGGGAGATACGCCGCCGGGTGCTGGAGTGGTCCATCAATCGCGTGCGCTATCTCCAGGAGCACGGGTATCCTCGCGTGGGGATCGCCGCCATACCGCAGAAGTTGTACGTCCGGGAGGGGCCGCGCATCGTGGGCCTAGATACCTACACGGTCGCCGATCTTCAGAACGGGTCTCTGCGCCATCCGGTAGCGGTCGGCTGCTACACCGAATATGACCGGCACGACGCCTATCTATCCCACGTACGTGGGGACGACCCGGTACGTGCGCATGCCCATGGAGGCCCTCATGGCCGAAGGCCACCCCAGCCTACTGATCTCCACGGCCGTGTCCACCGATTTCCGCGCGTACAGCTCCGCGGTTCGGATGGAGCATACCCGGGCGAACATGGGCGGCGCCGCGGGGGCGATCATCGCGGTCGCCGACCGGCTGAGGGTCGCCCCCGACCAGGTGCCTTATGAGGAGGTCCGCAGGCTGCTGCTGGCCCGGGGCTACCGTCTCGACATCGCCGGTTAGACCGATCGGTCTCGATCGGTCTCGATCGGCCGGCGAGGCGGTTCCCGGCTACATCTGGCCTTCGGGCTGCAGCAGGGCTATGGGGATGCCGTCCGGATCGGCGAACATGGCCCACCTGCCTACGCCCTCGATGGCCGTCGCGGGCACTATGACGGTCGCTCCTGCCGCTGCCGCTTTGCTTAGCGTGGCATCGAGGTCGTCGACCGCGAAGTAGGTGTTGAGGGCGCACATGGGCAGCCGTCTCGGGCTTCGCCATCATCCCCCCGCCCGGCTGCGACCCGGTGTCGATCAACGTGATAGCCGGGATAGGTGGATTCGTCGAACTTCCAGTCGAAACGCCGAGTAGAACGCTTGGCCTTCTCCAGGTCGGTCACCATCAGTTCCCAGTGGACGATCGGATTGCCCATCGCTGATCCCTCCCTTGCCTTCGACTGACTCGCCGCTCCCGCTACTGCTTGATGATGTCTTTGAGGTGGGCTTCCGCCCGCCCTCCGCCTCCGGCCGCCAGGGTCTCGTAGTCGGGGATGGTGTAGACGCGGATCTTGTCATCCAGGAAGTCGGAGAAGGCCAGGAGCGTGCCGTCGGGGGAGACGTCCAGGCCGGTGCACTGGTTGCCGCCTACGATCGCGTCCAGGATCTTGCCGGTGGCCGTATCGATGGCGAGGATGGAGCCCCATTCCGGGCCGGGGATGTAGTAGGTCTTGGGATTGTCCTTGCCCCGGTTGGAGATGTAGAGGACCTTGCCGTCGGGCGACAGGTCCATGCTGTTGGGTCGGTGGTCGGTATCGGCCAGCTTAGTCACCTTCTCGGTGGCCAGATCGACCACGAAGACTTCGTTGGTGGACAGGTCGTCGACGTAGAGGAGTCCGCGGACGTCGTCGCCGACCATGTGGCGCATGGCGCCGCCCGTCTTGAAGATGACCTCGCCCTCGCCGGTGGCCAGATCGATGCGCTGGATGTCGCCGTTCTCGAAACCGGCTACGAAGAGGCGCTTGGCGTCGGGGGTCACGTAGAGGCCGCGGGGCGTGACCACCGTCTTGAGACGGCGCACCAACTTGCCGGTGACCAGGTCGATCTCGGAGATGTCGTTGCTGATCCAGTTGGACGCCCACAGGGTCTTCTCGTCGGGGGAAAGGAGGAGGACCTTGGTCCAGCTACCCCCGGTCTTGAAGTGGCGCTTCACTTCGCGCGTGGCCCGGTCGATCTCGTAGACCGAGGCGGTCTCCATCTGGCTGGCATAGACGGTCTTGCCGTCCTTGGTGAAGATGACCTCCACGGCGCCGTACTCGCCCAGCTTGACCTGGGTCGATCTTCTTACCCGTGGTGGGCTCGAAGATCTCGAGGCCGTGGCCGCCCAGAAGCGAGACCCACATCTCCTTGCCGTCGGGGGTGAAGGCCACCTGCTTGGGGCTCGGCCCGCACTTGAAGCGCACCAGGCTATCGTAGAGGAGTCCCTTGGGATCGAGCCACACGGAGACGGTCTGGGGCTCGTCCAGATCGACCTCCCGCGTGATCACTTTGAAGCCCGAAGCCCAGATCTTCAGTTGGATCTTCCCACCCGGGGTGTCCGCCTCGTAGGGGGTCTTTTCCGACACTACGGTGCCGTCCTGCAGGGTGATCTCGAGCTTGGCCCCTTTGGGTGAGCTGCTGACCGTGAGCTTCTGCGGAGCCAGGTTGGGAGCAGTGGGGCGGGTGGTGGTAGTGGCGCCGACACTGCTGGCGCCGACGCTGGTGGTCGTGGTGAGCTCCAGTCCGGAGGTGCCCACCTGGGCGGAGACTACCGTGCTGGGACTTTGACCGCTCTGCGCCGTCGTGACCGTACCCGCGGCGCTCGACGGCTCGTCGCTCGCGAGGTGATAGGCACCGTACCCGATGGCGGCCAGCACGACGACCACTATCGCCAGGGCGACCACTCGCCGGCGTCCGTAATGACTGGTGGCCCTGCGGGCCTGCCGGAAGCTCTTGCCGGCGGGACGATCCCTGGTCTGGGGGCGGAGCGGGGTCCATGGGGAGATGATAGCGGATGTTCCCCGACTGCTTCCTGGCCGGTTGGGATACGGACGCTCGGCCGTGGCCCGCGGCGGCTTGCGGTTGCGGAAGTGCAGGCAGCAGGCACTTGGTCGGCGGATCGGGCAAACCGGCGCGCTTCTGGAAGTGGACGACGGTCCTGACCGTGCCTCCCACGGGGCTCAAAGATCTCAGCTCGTCCGGGGACCTGAAGAGTCTGCAACTGGCTTTCGCGCCACGCTTCCAAGTGCTACGCTTGGCCTGCCTGTGCCGCGGCATTCGCCTCAAGCATCGTGCCACTCAGTGGCGTTGCTCGTGGGGGCCCACGCCGCGGGGGGAGAATCCGTAGGGCGCCTGTTAGACCGGCCGTAAAGGAGGGCACCACGTGGCTGCAGACGACAAACGCACGGTGAAGGTTGACGTCGGCGCACACGGGCTCAAACAGTACGATCTTCGAGTCTCGACCGTCGTCTTCATGGTCTTCTCCCTCGTAGCGGCGGGCGCCTACGGCATCGAGGAGATGATTCCCGCGTCAGGTCCGGGCCTGACGCTGGTCATGCTCATTGCGCTTCCCTTTCTGTGGGGGTTGCCATTCGGTCTGGTGGCCTCAGAACTTGGCTCCGTCAGGCCTCAGGAGGGCGGCTACTACAAGTGGGTGCAGGAAGCACTGGGCGAGTTCTGGGGCTTTCAGGCCGGCTGGTGGAGGACCATCTCCGTCTATATCGACAACACCCTCTACGTGATCCTCGCAGGCGGCTATCTCGCATCTCAGTGGGACTTGAACTCCTACGAGGAGTTCGCGGTCAAGGCCGCCATCATCCTCATCTTCACGTACATCAACATTCGCGGCGTCAAAGATGTCGGCCTCATCACCACGATCCTGTCGTCCCTCGTCATCGCCGCGTTCGCCATCGTCGCGATCGCCGGTTTCCTCAACTGGGACTCGAACCCGTTCGTGCCTTTCACGTCGCACGGCGAGATCCTCGGCGTGACGGGTATCTCCTTTGCCGAATGGATCATGTTCATCGGCGCGGGCTTAGCCATCGGCATGTGGATGTACTCCGGCTACGAGTCCATGTCCACCCTTGCCGGAGAGCTCAAGAACCCGCAAGTCATCCCGAAGGCCACCCTTATCACCATTCCCCTGATCATGGCCGTCTACATCCTGCCGACGATGGCAGGCCTGGCATCCATAGACTCATGGGAGAGTTGGGGTACGACTGCTGAGAGTGTCGGGTACGCGGATGTCGTCACTACCTTCTGGGGGGCCGGATTCGGCATCTTCTTCGTCGTCATCGCCGTCTTGGCTCAGTGTTCGATCTACAACACGTACATCGCATCGGGATCACGAGGGTTCTTCGCGCTGGCCGACGACCATTTGGCGCCGCCGGTTCTGGTCAAGGTCGACAAGAAGCACGGCGTACCGTACGTCGCGGTCATTTCTGTCGCGATCGTCAACCTGATACTGATGCAACTTCGCTTTCACGACGGTCGTCATCGTGGATGTCTTCTTGCTGATCTCTTCGTACATCTTGGTCTACATCTCGGCCATGATCCTCAGGAAGAGGATCCCCGGGCAGGAATACAAGTTCAAGATCCCGGGTGGCTACCCGTTTCTCGTGCTGCTCTGCGTCGTGCCCATCATCATCGGCGTGCTGTCGTTCTTCATCAACGGCACGGACTTCTTCATAGGCGGCCTGATCGGTATTCTCACAGGGCCGGTCATGTATGTCATCTGGAAGAGAAGATACGGCGGTCTTGCCAAGAAGGATCCGGTGCACTACCCGCTCAATCCACGGACGCGTCTCGGTATCGGCGACCTGAAGAGGATGGCCGGCGTCTTCTACGGGTTCGCGGTCGTGGGTTTTGTGGCCGTTCCGTGGCTGAGATGGTTCGAGGGAGATTGGGCGGAGGAGTATTACCTCGAGACCTACGGTGAATCGTACCTCTCCGGGTTCCTGGGGAACTTCGACACCATGCTGACCACCATCCTTATCATCGCGGGGGTCTTTGCGGCGATAGCCGTCGCCTGTACTGTCGCTGCTATCAAGCTCGAGCCGAAGAAGGGCGCGGTGCCGCCGTCGTCCGTGGACTCGGACTAGTACTTCCAACAAACGGCTTTAGGAGGCCCAGATGAAGATTCTGCTCGTAGGTGTTGGTGGCGTGGGCGAGGCCATCGCCGTCCTTGCCAAGGACAAGCCCTGGGTCGAGAAACTCGTGCTGTGCGACTACAACCTCGACCGGGCCAAGGAGGTCCAGGCCAAGGTGGGCGCTCCAGCCCACATGCCTGTGGAGTTCGTCGACGCCGGCGACAGGGAACAGATCGCGGCGCTGGCCCGCAAGCACGGGGTGGATCTCATCCACAACGCCGTCGACCCGGTGTTCAACGAGGCCATCTTCGACGCCGCCTACGAGGTGGGCTGCAACTACATGGACATGGCCATGACCCTGTCCACTCCGCATGCCACCGACCCCTACAACGCCTGCGGCGTCAAGCTGGGCGACTACCAGTTCGAGCGGGCCGAGGCGTGGGAGAAGAAGGGCCTCCTCGCCTTTGTCGGCATGGGCGTGGAGCCGGGCATGGCCGACGTCTTCGCCAAGTACGCCGAGAAGAACCTCTTCGACGAGATCGAGGAGATCGGCGTGCGCGACGGGGCCAACCTGGAGGTGCGGGGCTACGAGTTCGCCCCCAACTTCTCCATCTGGACCACCATCGAGGAGTGCCTCAATCCTCCGGTGATCTGGGAGGAGGGCAAGGGTTGGTGCACCACCGAGCCCTTCTCGGAGCCGGAGGTCTTCGAGTTCCCCGAAGGCATCGGGCCGGTGGAGTGCGTCAACGTGGAGCACGAGGAGGTGCTGCTGGTGCCGCGCTGGGTCAAGTGCAAGCGGGTGACCTTCAAGTACGGCCTGGGCGACGAGTTCATCGGCGTGCTCAAGACCATCAAGATGCTCGGCCTCGACAACCGCTTCCCCATCGACGTCAAAGGCGTGCAGGTGGCACCGCGGGACGTGGTGGCCGCCACCCTGCCCGACCCGGCCCATCTGGGCGACCAGATGTTCGGCAAGACCTGCGCCGGCACCTGGGTCAAAGGCACCAAGGACGGCAAGCCCCGCCAGGTGTATCTGTACCAGGTGGCCGACAACGAGACCTGCATGAAGAACTACGGCGTGCAGGCCGTGGTCTGGCAGACGGCGGTCAACCCGGTCATCGCCTGGGAGCTGCTCGAGACGGAGGTGTGGAAGGGCGCGGGGTCCTCGGGCCCGAGGCCTTCGACCCCGACCCGTTCGTGGCCCTGATGCCCACGTACGACTTCCCCTTCGGTCTCAAGGAGATGACGGCCTGACGTGCCCTGGTTGAGGCGTCGCGAGCGACTGCTCTTTCGAACGCACGAGTCGCCCTTCGGTAACCCTGCCTGGGCGGTGGGGCGGATCCTGCAGTACGAGGGAGAGCTCTACCGCGTGACTCGGTGGGTCGAGCTCCGGCCGGTCCTGCTTGAGCGGGGCGGCTCGGTGGGCGAATGGGAGGTGTGGGGCCGCAAGATGTCCGAAAGGGAGGTCCGAAGAGAGCTGGCGGACGTCGAGGATCAGATGCTCGACAAGGGCGATCTCTGATAGTGCAGGATGCCCTTCGCCGGGTATCATTTGGGACAAGCGTCGGTGAGATCATCACGACCAACAATCTGGGGGTTCGAGAATGGCACTAGCGACGATCGATAGCAAACGGGTCGCCGAGTTGGCGGCGCGGGAGGAGAAGCGCCTCGAGGCCGAGACTCCCAAGTCATACGAGCTGTTCAAGCGGGCGTCGAAATCGCTCGTCAACGGGGTGTCGTCCACCTATCAGATGCGCGATCCCTATCCAGTGTATTTCACCCACGGCAAGGGCTCCAAGATCTACTCCGTCGACGGACACGAGCTCAGCGACTTCCACAACGGCTTTGGCTGCATGGTGCAGGGGCACGCGCATCCGGCCATCGTCGAGACCATCAAGAAGCGGTGCGAGCTGGGTACCCAGTTCGCCCTACCCACCGAGGACTCGGTCATCGTGGCCGAGCATCTGGCCAAGAACTTCCGCCTGCCCAAGTGGCGCTTCGTGAACTCCGGCTCCGAGGCCACCATGGATGCCATCCGCATCGCCCGGGCGTACACGGGCCGGGAGCAGGTGCTCAAGATCTTCGGCTCCTATCATGGCCATCACGACTACGTGATGGTGAGTCTGGGCGTCGCCGATTTCGGCGACATCGGACCCCGCGACAACTACAAGTCGATCTCCTACGGGGCCGGGATCCCCAAGGCCGTCATCGACATGACGGCTGCCGTGCCCTTCAACGACGCCCCCATGATGGAGGCCCGCATCGAACACCTGATCGAAGAAGGCCGCAAGCCGGCCTGCGTCATCATGGAAGCGGCCATGATGAATCTGGGCGTGGTGCTGCCCGAGCCGGGTTACCTCCAGGCGGTGCGGGACATCACCAAGAAGCACGGCATCGTGCTCATCTTCGACGAAGTGAAGACCGGCATCTGCACGGCCGCCGGCGGCGCCGTCGAGCGCTGGGGCGTGGTGCCCGACATGGTCACCCTGGCCAAGGCGCTGGCCGGCGGGCTGCCTTCGGGAGCCATCGGCGCCTCCGAGGAGGTCATGGAAGTGGTGCAGAGCGGCAAGGTCTACCAGGTGGGCACCTACAGCGGCAATCCGCTGTCCATGGCCACCGCCCGCACGAGCCTTGAAGAAGTAATGACCCCCGACGCCTACAAGCACCTCAACTACCTGAACGACCGGCTGATCAACGAATGCGACGCCATCTGCGCCAAGTACGACTTCCCCGGCTACACCGTGGGCATCTCGTCGAAGGGCTGCGTCAACTTCGCCACCGGCAAGATCACCGACTACGAATCGTTCATCAAGTACCAGAACGTCGAGCTGTGCTACCTGGCCTGGCTGTACAACATGAACCGCGGCGTCATCATCGCCCCGGGTCGCGAAGAGGAGTGGACCCTCTCGGTGCAGCACACCGACGAGGACATCGATCGCTACGTGAGCGCCTTCGAAGACCTGGTGAAGGAAGTGACTTGCTTGACCGGACGCACCACCGCTTGAGGGGTCCTGGCGGGGCGGGTTCCCAAGTCGAGCCGGTGGGAGGGAATCGTGGTCGTGAACTCGGGGCGGCGCCCATGGGGCGCCGCCCCGCCATATGGTGAGCTCTTACCTTCTGAGGTCTCGCCTCAGTCTGATTGCCGAAGACGCTCTGTCCCTCTAGTATGGGCCGGGAGTCGCGAAGCCGAGCTTAGGGAGGGCTAGTGAGCCAAAGGCGCGTTCTTGTCCTTTTTGGAATCCTCTGTCTCTTGGCCGTCACGGTGTTCGGGGCGGGTCTCCTCTCGCCTTCGAGGGCGTTCGCAGCCGGTACGTGGACGCCGGAGCGCATCTACAGCAACGCGACCAATGAGACGGCCGCGGTTAGGACCCAAGGTGATTACGTGGTCTGGGCGACGTACGACCGCAGCGAAGGAGAGTACGCGGACCTGTTCGTGTACACCATCTCCACCAAGCAGACGAAGAGGATCGCCGGGCGCGACCTCGCGTTCCACATCGACGAAGAACCGTTGCTCGACGGCACCCACGTCGTCTGGGAAGAAGAAACCTCGGACGAAGCGTCCGACATCATCCTCTACGACATCGCCACCGAACAGACGAAGAGACTGAGCGGCGGCGCCCTCGACACATATGAGATGCATCCCTGTGTGCAGGGCGACTGGGTGGTATGGGACGGGCTGGTGGCACCCGGCCCGGACTATTGGGTTTATGAGCCGGTGGTGTTCGCATATCGCATCTCCACCTCCGGCCCTGTCCAGGTCATCCGCTGGCGTACGCATGAGACGCAGGCGCACTCGGCGGACTACCGTTCCATGGACGAGGCTCCTTGGGTATCGAACGGCAAGATGGCGTGGACCTTCGAGCGCCCCGATGGCAACCCCTATCTCGGCATCATGGACTTAGCCACGGCAACGGTCGAGTGGCAGTGGAAGCTGCCGGCAGCGCACACCTATTGGCCTTGCTACGGGGTCGGGCAGGCCAACCTGATGTGGAACGGGTACCTGCTCATCCGCTTGGGTTCCCCGAACCCCGCTTCGCAAGGTGGCCTCTTGGACGGTCTCTGGCTGAGGAACCCCGGCCAGACCGAGCCGGAGGTGCTCCGAGCCGACGCCGCGACCTACACCTTCTGCTCCGACATCCGGGGTGGGAACGCCGTTTGGGCGTCCGGGGACGTATACATCAAGAAGCCGGGGGGCCAGGTCACGAAGCTGGCGAATACCAGCGGGGTGATCGACCTTTCCAGTGACGGCTCTTATCTGGCCTGGATCCGCCAGGGGACGATCTGGTGGTACGACATCTCCACTGGGGAGTCGGTCTCGATGCCGGGCGCTGTGGGCATGCATCCGGCGGTCGCGGCCTCGCAGGTAGCGTGGGTCGGGGACTTCGTAGGCGGACGGTGTCACGGTGTCTACTTGGCGACTCGTGGCATGGCCGGCTTCCCGGACGTCGCCACCACCCATCCCTACTACACAGCCATCAGCGGCATGGCCGCCCGGGGCATCATAGGGGGCTACACCAACGGCAATTTTGGTCCGGGCGACCTGGTCATCCGCCAGCAGTTCGCCAAGATGATCGTCAAGACCCTGGGTCTCTCGGTCACGGGCACCGAAGTCTGTCCGTTCGTCGACGTGAGCGCCGGCACCGGGGCCGATCCTTTCTACCCGGCCAAGTACGTAGCCGTGTGCGCCCTCAACAACATCACCAAGGGCACAGATGCCACTCATTTCGCTCCTACTCGAAACATAACTCGCGCCCAGATGATCACCATGGTGGTGCGGGCGGCAGATAATCTGGCCGCCGGCAGCCTGCAGGCTGTGCCCACCGGCTGGGTCGGCCAACTCTCCTACGCCGATGCTACCCACGGGGCCAACATCCAGAAAGCCGAGTTCAACGGACTGCTGGCCGGTATTCAAGGTCCGGGCGGCACCCTAGCCGGCTGGAACACAGATGGCAACGCCACTCGGGGCGAAGTGGCCCAGATGCTCTGGAATCTCTTGCAGATGCTGCCCTAGAGAGTGGCGGCGCAGGTCGCGACCGCGCGGAACTCTTGTGACTGCGCCGCCCCGCCCCTGGTCTTCCAGCGGGCTGTCGAACCTGTTCCTTGGCCCGGCCTCAACACCCCCCAGACGGGCTATGCAAAGTGCCGTGTGAACCTCTAGAGTGGGACCGGTCTGCATCGAACCGGGCGTGACTGGGAGGGGCTATGGACGATCCTGGGTTTCGTCGGGTGTACTTCATCGACTGGCTGCGGATCCTCGCGGTACTGCTGCTTTTTCCGTTTCACACGCTGCGCGTCTTCGATGCTGGCGACCCTTTCTACGTCAAGTCTTCCCCATTGGTGGAGTGGGTGGGAGGCGTTCTTTCGTTCATCTCGGTGTGGCACATGCCGCTGCTCTTCTTTCTGGCGGGGTGCTCGACATACTATGCCTTGCGCAAGCGCAGTGGCGGCCAGTATTCGTGGGAGCGGGTCAAGCGGCTGCTGATTCCGCTCGTATTCGGGATCTTTGTCTTGATCCCGCCACAGACGTGGTACGGCGCCCAGTTCAACTCCGGGTACACCGACTCCTACTGGCACTACCTCTCCAGCGGCGACTTCCTGGTGTGGAACGTCCAGGACGGCGGCGACTACTTCGGCGGGTTTGGCATCGGACAGCTCTGGTTCATCTATTTCCTGCTGTTCATCTCGTTCATCGCGCTTCCGCTCATGCTATGGGGGGCCAGGGGCAGGGGTGTCCGCCGTATGCAGGCTTTCAGCCGGCGCCTTGCCCGCCCCGTCTGGTGGATCCTGGCCTTCGTCATCCTCTACGTGGGTGGCATAGCGCCGGACATCCCTGGTGGCCCCTTCGTGTATTACCTCTTCGTCTTCACGCTCGGCTTCGTTGCAGTATGCGACCCGAAGTTCATGGAATCGGCGGAGCGCTTCCGGGTACCGGCGCTCGTGGTCGGGGTGGCTCTGACGCTGTTCCAAGTGCTGAGTACCGACTTCCGTGAGTCGTTCCCCGATCCGTCATGGCAGCGCGCCGTCCTTGCCATCGCGGAGGTGGCTGCCACCTGGCTGATGCTGGTGGGGATGATGGGCTTCGGCAAGCGGTACCTCGATCGAACGTCGCGGACGCAGAAGTACCTGGCTGAGGGTTCCTACCCCGTGTACATCCTGCATCAGACGGTCATCGTGATCATCGCTTTCTACGTAGTCCAACTTGCGGTGCCGCAGTTGGTGCAGTGGGTGGTACTACTCATCGCGGCCGTCGCCGGCACGTTCGCCCTCTACGAGATCGTGCGCCGCGTGGGTGTTCTGCGCTTCCTGTTCGGAATGCGGCAACTCAAGCGGGCGCAACGCCCGGTCCAACCTGAACCGGCCCTGACCGGCACCAAGGGCCCGGAGATCTAGTCCGAGTTCACGCAGCGCCCGACCCTTGAGCGCAGAACTGGCGGCATAGGTACAATGGCCGGCGGGGATGGACGTGAAGCCGACCGGCGGTGAACATCGCGGACAGATCGGAGATCGCAATGGAGCACGAGAGGACCGTAGAGGCTGACGTGGTGATCATCGGGTCTGGCGCCTCGGGCTTGTGTGCCGCGCTGACCCTCAGTTTCGGGGGGGCTTCCGTACTCATGTTCGAGCAGGAGCCCGAACCTGGAGGCATGACCAACTACGCGGAAGGGATGTTCGCGGTCGGGAGCAAGCTGCAGAAGAAGAAGAAAGTCGGACTCACGGTCGAGGAGGCCTTCAACGTGCACATGGAAGAGACCCACTGGCTCGCGAACGCCCGCCTGGTGAGGACTTTCATGGAGCGGTCGGGCGAGACGATCGACTGGCTGGAGGGTCTGGGCGCCCAGTTCATCGGCCTGTTCAACATATCTCCGTTCACGCCGAGGGTATGGCACCAGATGGTCGGCTTGGGCAAAGAGGGGCTGGTCAAGCCGCTTTTCGACAGGGCGCAGGGAGCGAAGAACATCCAGATGTTCTTCGAGACCCCTGTAACGAGCCTAGTCATGGAGGAAGGGCGCGCCGCGGGGGTGGTGGCTGAAGACAAGGACGGGAACACGATCCGGGCCGAATCCAGGGCGGTCATCATCGCGTCCGGCGGTTACCAGGACAACCAAGAGTGGGTGGACAGGTACTGCAAGTCTGGCTTCACGAGGCCGGTGGTTCCGGCGAACCAGACCGGGGGTCCCATCCAGATGGCCTGGGACGTCGGCGCCGAACCTTACGATCTCGGCGTGATGCAGACCATCGTCCTCGTTCCCGAAGAGGAGCTCACCTCTCAGCTGCTGACAGCGGGCTATCAGCCTCGTCTGTGGGTCAATCAACTGGGGGAGAGATACTGCAACGAATCGATCTGCTGGAAGTTCCCCATGGCGGGGAACGCCTTGGCACGGCAGCCGGGGGCTGCGGCCTGGTGCGTATTCGATGACGACACCCGGGTGCACATGAAGGAAGAGGGCGTTCTGTATGTGCTGGGCGAGTTCTACGACATCCTGAAGAACCTGCCGGATATCGACGAAGAGCTGGCGCGGGGGATAGAAGCGGGCAAGGTCTTCAAGGGAGAGTCGCTCGCGAGACTGGCGGCCCAAATCGGCGTGGACGGCGGAGCTCTGCAGGCCACAATAGATGAATACAACGACTGCTTCGACCAAAACTACGACCACATCTTCGGAAAGGACAAGATCTACCTGCAGGCGATCAAGAAACCCCCCTTCTATGCCGTGAAGCTCGGACTCGCCGCTTTCATGACCAACGGCGGAATCAGGATCAATCACAAGACCGAGGTCCTGACGAAAGAACGCAAGGCGATCCCCGGACTCTATGCCGCCGGGTGCTGCGCCGGCGGTCTTCTTGGTGACACGTACGAAGTGTCGACGACCGGGGGCTCGCTCAGTTTTGCCGTGAACTCCGGACGCATGGCAGGGGAGAGCGCGCTGCAGTACCTGGGGAAGTAGAAGCTCCACTCCCGTTGACCTGCCCGCCTCCCGGCCGAAGGAGATGACTTGGATGGAAGACGTGATGAAAGAGTTCGCCCAGCTGGCCACAGACAGGCCGGCCGAGCTCCGGAGACTCAAACAACAGGGCAAGAAGGTAGTCGCGTACATCGGCCACTTCGTCCCTGAGGAGTTGCTCTACGCTGCCGGCGTCGAGCCGTACTTGATCTGTAGGGGGGGCGAGCCGGAGCCACCGGAGGCGGTGCTGGACGACATGCTCCGGTTCTTGAATCCGCTGGCCCGGTCGATAGCGGGGTTCCACTTGATGGGCCTGGATCCAGTGATGCCGCTGGCCGATCTCATCGTGGCCAGCCAGCCCGAGTGCCACATCCAAAGGATCGCGGAGCTCCTCGAGCACAAGGGACTGCCCGTCTTCAAGGTGGGTGTGCCCCCGAACTGGGACAAGGCATATGCGGGCGAATACTACTTCCGCGAGCTGGAACAACTGAAGGACAGGCTCCAAGAGCTGACCGGAAACGCCATCGCCGACGAAAAGCTGCGCGAGTACATCGGCTACTCGAACGACATCAACCGAGCCCTCCGCAAGATCGACGAGCTTCGAAAACGGGACTCCCCGCCGCTCGGTGGTTACGAGTTCATCCACCTGAACCACCACTCGTTCTTCACCGAGCCGGAAGTCGCTGTGGAGAAGCTCCACCAGGTCTTCGCTGCGCTCGAGGACGCCCCGGCGAAGTTCCCCAAGAACGCTCCACGGATCCTGCTGGCCGGTCACGCCGTGGCGGTTGGCGACTATCTCGTGGTGAAGAACCTGGAGGATTCGGGTGCTCTCATCGCCACGGAGATGCTGGACGAAGGCATCCGCTGGTACCGGTGGGATACCGCCGTCGAGGGCGATCCGCTCAGGAACCTGTGGCGGGTGAGATACCTGGACAAGGTGCCGGTCAACATCTTCCAGCCTGCCTGGAGAGACCGTTTCGAGCACATGCGTACCCTCATCGGCGACTACCGGATCGACGGCGTGGTGTGGTACCAGCTTGCGTATGACGAGATCTACGATATGGAGTGCACCGTTATCGCCAAGTGGCTGCGGGACCTGAAGGTGCCACTTCTGAAGCTGGAGACCTCGTACGAGTACTCTAGGGAAGCGACGGGCCCGCTCAACACCAAGATCGAGAGCTTTGTCGAGAGCCTGCGGAGAGGTAGGTAACCATGGCGAGCACCATTTACGAAGAGTATCTCGAGCTGGGCGCCTACGAGGGCAAAGAACGGCAGCGGCTGCTGCCGCAGTGGATCGAAGCCGCCACCCGCTTGGGGCTGACCGAAAAGGACATGGAGTTCGCCGTCCGCGAGTGGATCCCGGACATGTGGGACCTCAAGTACCTGGGCATCCGCAAGATGATCGGGGCGATCACGCGGGAAGCCATCGATCACGCCCATCTGATGGAGCACAAGAAGCGCGGGGTCAAGCTGGTGTACGGCATCATCCCGGCCATCCTCACGCCCTATCAGGCCATCAAGAAAGCCGGAGGGGACAAGATCTTCGTCAGCTTTCCCGACATGTGCCTTATGAACTTCCTCCAGCCGCTCTTCCACAAAGGCGCCCCCCTCTTCGAACTGGCGGAGCAGGCCGGCCTCACCTACGGTTGCCGCCACTGCGCCCTCAACAAACTGAGGATCGGGCTCCGGCTCAAGGACGTGGTACCGGCTCCGGACATCCAGTGGTCCTTCGGTCTCGTATGCGATGAGGCGACCAAGGTCGACGAGTTCATCAACTGCATGTACGACGACCAATGGTTCGCCGTCATAACCAGGCTGCCTCACGACACCTGCCTGGGAGAGGTCGATGACGAGATACCGGAGAGGGTGGAGTACCTCGCCGGGGCCTTCAAGGACGCCTACGAGGAGGTCCAGCGGGTCACGGGGATCCAAGTGAAGGAAGAGCACCTCGCCGCTGCATCGGATGACTTCCAGCGTTACCTGGGCAAGACCGACGTTCTTACCCGGCTGGTCGGGGAGGCCGACCCGCAGATGTTGCGAGGCTCGGAGCTCAACAACTTCTGTCATCCCTTCTCCATGCCCTTCAACACGGGGATTGAATACATGGAGGACGCTCTCGACACCATGATCGAAGAGGTCAGGCGGGAAGTGGCGAATGGCACGGGCGACTACCCCAAGGGAGCACCCAAGATAGCCGCCTTCTTCATCCCGTACGCGGTCCCCTGGGTGGACAAGGTCTTCATGGACAACGGCGTCGCCACCTCGTTCAGTCTGGGCATGATCCCGTCTGAGAAGCAGTTGATCCCGCCCAGCCACGACGACGTGTACCTGAACGTCGCCGAGCAGTGGCTGAGGATGGTGTTCGGCATGGGTTGCCACACCGAGGTGAAGACCTGGATCGAGAAGGTCAACAGGGTGAAGGTCGACGGACTACTCCTGGGCTTCTTCGACTACGACCGCTGGATCGGGCAGATCCACAAACTGGGGGCGAAGGAAGTTGAGAAGGCCACCGGGGTACCTACCTTCTACATCGAGGCCGACTTCTTCGACGATCGTGACTACAGCCAGGAGGCCCTACGCACCCGGATCGAGAGCATCAGCCAGGTGATCAAGATGCGGAAGGCGGCCAGAGAGCAGGGGGCGGTTGGACAGCGGGGAGCGGTCGGAGAGCGGGGAGCGGCCTGAGTGGGCTCCACCGGTACAGCGGACCCTGCCGGCGCCGGCGAAGCGGGAACCGGCGAACCCGGCGGCGGGCGCAGCGGCGAAGCCGGCGAAGCGGGTAGCGGCCAAGCCGGCGGTAGGCGGAGCGGCGACGGCAGGGCAGCGGTCGATCCCCTGTTCGCGGGCGTCGACATCGGCTCGACCACCTCGAAGGCCGTGATCATCGACGCGGCGGGGACGGTCGCCGCCTATTCGATCATCGACACCAAACACGACCGCAACCGGAGTGGAGAGGAAGTCCTGGCCATGGCTCTCGAGGCCGCAGGCAGGAACGAGGCCGACCTGGCCGTGGTAGCCTCTACCGGCTATGGGCGCCGGTCGTTCCAGCGCACGCAGAAGGTGATGCCGGAGATCATCTGCCACGCCCTCGGCACCGAACACCTGCATCCTGGTGTGAAGACCGTGATCGACGTCGGCGGCCAGGACAGCAAGATCATCGCAATGGGCGAGCGGGGCACGGTGGAGATGTTCGAGATGAACGATCGCTGCGCCGCCGGGACCGGCCGGTTCTTCGAGGTCCTCAGCCGGCGCCTGCTGAGCGTGCCTCTGGACGAGTTGGGGCCGCTCGCTCTGACCTCCAAGAACCCCGTCTACCTGAGTAGCGTGTGCACTATCTTTGCCGAGTCGGAGATCATCTCCTACCTTTCTGAAGGCATGCCCGCCGCGGACATAGCCATGGGCATCCTCGAAGCTATGGCCAAACGGGTAGTCTCCATAGGCAGGCAGGCCAGGATCCCCTACGAGGAGCCCATCGTGCTCACGGGTGGGGTCGCCCTGAACGTGGCCGCGAAGAAGGCCTTCGAAGATCAGCTCGACAAGGAGGTCTTCGTCCTTGACAAGCCCCAGATGCCGGCCGCGCTGGGAGTTGCCCTCATCGGCCGGGACGAGTCGGCGATCGACGAGCCTGCGAAGGGTTGAAACAGGGGAGCATCGTTTTCCCCAACTGGCACGCCACCGGGCTAGGAAAGACTTAGAACTCGTCTCAGAATGAAGCTCCGCCGTCAGGGACGCCCTGGGTGAGCGCGAGAGAAGAACGCAGGGAGCGTGAATAGCAGCGCTATTTGCGCGACCGAGGACGTACAGTCGTGCCGTCCAGGGTGCGCTAGGCGGCCGGGGCTTCATTTTGAAACGAGTTGTTAGGGGAGCTCAGTATCCGGGTCGAGAAGATCTCCGCCCGGCTCCTCGCAGCCGTACGGGTTGTACAACCTGGGCCGGCGCTCGTTCACCCATAGCTGGAAGATGTCCGGCCGGTTGTAGTGGCCGGCAAAGTCGTGGCGCAACTTGGTCGCGACCGCCACCTCCATATCGCAGTCGGCGTAGATGATGCCCTCCTCCGGTCCCATCGGTCCCGCAAGGATGCGCTGGTTGGGTCCGACTATCACCGAACCGCCGCAGCAGTCGGGGTTGCGCAGGAAAGCCTCCGCCTCGGGGCTCACCTGCAGCCTGGCGATCATGTCCTCATCGACCGTACCGCACGGCGATATCACGAAGGCCTTGCTCATCTGGGCGAAGGCCTGGGAGTCCACGGACACCCGGATCCTCATCGGATCGCCGCTCGTGGGAAAGTGGTTGGGCCAGCTGCTCACGTGGATGCGGGTCCCCTGGGCGATGAATGCGAATGCGGCCAAGGGATTGGAATTCTCCCCACAGATGAGGCCGCTCATGGGCCCGAACTCCGTGGGGATGGCTTTCATGGTGTCTCCGTAGCCGCCGGCGTGCACGAGCCGCTCTCCTACCGTGGGCATGACCTTCACGTGCTTACCCAGATAGGTACCGTCCGGCCCCATGAACAACTGGGAGTTGTACATCGTCCCGGTGGTGTCGGGGAGCTTCTCGCATACTCCCATGACGACGTAGGCGTTGGCGTCTCTCGCCGCGGCGCACAGGGCATCGAAATCAGGACTCGGGATCTCCAGGGAGTTCTTGAACAGCTCGACCGCCAACCTGTTGGCGATGGCACCGGTGGCGGGATGATGGTGATACCAGATGGGATGAGTTGGGATGAAGCCCTCAGGGAAGGCGATGACTCGGGCCCCGCCGGCCGCGGCCTCGCTGATGAGCCGGCAGGCCTTCCGCACCGAACCTTCCCTGTCCAGGAAGACCGAAGCAGCCTGGACTGCCGCCACCCTGACTGTGGGATACACGTCGCCACCCATTTCCATTCCTCCATGCGCTTCCAGACGGACCTACGATCGAGTCTACACGCTTAGAGCGGAATGAAGGACGGGTATTCTTCGGCCTGGACATCCACGCTTCGAGAGGGGATAGACCATGGAGCGGACTATCGGCGGAGTCACGATCGAATGCGCGATCGGCGACATCACCAGCCAGACCGGGTTCGACGCGGTGGTCAACGCCGCGAACGCCTACCTGCAGCCGGGGGGTGGGGTGGCCGGAGCCATCCATCGGGCGGCGGGGCCGGCGTTGGCGGCTGAATGCCGGCCGCTCGCGCCGATCAAACCCGGCCAAGCGGTCATCACCGGCGGCTACGGCCTGCCCAATCCGCATGTTATCCATTGTCTCGGCCCGGTGTACGGCGTGGACGAACCTTCCGATCGGCTGCTCGCAGACTGTTACCGGAACGCGCTGGCCCTCGCCGAGCAACACGGTCTTTCGTCGGTAGCCTTCCCGGCCCTCTCGACTGGGATATTCGGCTATCCGCTGGGGGAGGCGGCGGAAGTGGCCCTGGTCACGGTCGTCGAAGTCGCAGGCTCACTCACGAAGGTCAGGCGCGTCCGTTTCGTGCTGAGGGACGAGTCGGCGCTCCTGGCGCACGAGCGGGTGCTCGGTCGATTGGTCTCGGATTCGGACCCTGAGCCGTTCCAGGGCTTGCGGTGATTCCGGTCCGCCTCCACCGGGTACTATGCACTGAATAGTCGAGTCATCGCCCTCGACAGGAAGGCGCCGACTCACGAACAGTGCGCGAAGGAGGTCTGTCATGATCCCGCGCTTTTCCTTGCTGATGGCCGGGGAGTGATAGCAGTGGAGGCGATTCTTACCCGCCGCAGTGTGCGCAAGTACACCGATCGTCCGGTGCCCGACGCGTTGGTCACCGATCTGCTCCGGGCGGCCATGGCGGCGCCGTCCGCGCAGAACCAGCAGCCCTGGCAGTTCGTGGTGGTCAGAAACCGGGCCCTGCTCGAGAGTCTCGCGTCTGCCCATCAGTACTCCGGCATGACCCGGGACGCACAATTGGCCGTCATCGTCTGCGGTGATCTGAGCCGGGAGAGGAGCCCGGGGTTCTGGGTGCAGGACTGCGCCGCGGCCACCGAGAACCTGCTCATCGCCGCCAACGCAGCCGGTCTTGGGGCTGTGTGGACGGGCACCTATCCTCGGGAAGATCGGGTAGCCAAGGTCAGGGCCATCCTGGGTCTGCCCGAGCACATCATCCCTCTTGCTGTCATCCCCATAGGCTATCCGGCCGAGCATCCCGCCCCCGCGGATCGCTTCGACCCCGCCCGCATCCACGTCGACCACTGGTAGGAGAGAACGTATGAAGACTTCGCTTGGCGCCAAGACCTACGTCTACCCGACCCCCGTCTTGATCGTGGGGACCTATGACGCCGGTGGTCGACCGAACGCGATGGCCGTGGCCTGGGGTGGGATCTGCTGCTCAAAGCCGCCCTGCGTGAACATATCGGTGCGCAAGGCCACCTATACCTACGGCAACCTGGTGGAGAAGAAGGCCTTCACCGTAAGCGTGCCCTCCCGCGATCACGTGGTGGCGGCCGACTACTTCGGGGTGGTCTCCGGCCGGGAGGCGGATAAGTTCGCGGCCACTGGACTCACTCCCGTGCGTTCGGACCTTGTGGATGCGCCCTACGTGGGAGAGTTCCCCCTGGTGCTGGAGTGCAGGGTCGTGCACGTGGCCGAGTTGGGGCTGCACACCCTGTTTGTCGGAGAGATCCTCGATGTCAAGGCGGAGGAGTCCTGTCTCGACCAGAGTGGGAAGCTTTCGGCCGACTTGGTGCGGCCGTTCAGTTGGGCTCCTCCCGAGAATGTCTACTATGCGCTCGGGGAAAGCCTGGGCCGGGGTTTTTCGATCGGTAAGGGCCTGGGTGCAAAGGATCGTTGAAGTCCGGGGGTCCTAGCGGCGGGGACCCGGTGCGGGTCCTCTGGGCGCTCATCCTGGCCGGAACCAGGCGAGAGACGGCGGCGTCGCAACGGCAGTGCGGGCCGGTCGAGGTATTGGAGGAGGTTTGACTGATGAAGCGCCACGCAAGGGGTCAACCGCTACTTTCTTGCCGTTGCGACCATGCTTGCTGTCATGCTGGTCATTCTGGCCGCTGTCTCTTGCCGGATGCGGCTCGGACGAACCGAGTAATGGCGCCGGCGCAGTGCTCACCATCGAGCAGGCCCTTGCCTCCGAGCCCGGTGAGACGATCAAGGTGAGCGGCGCGATCGTCGCCACCGGCAATGGCGCCGATCGCGAGATCGTTCTCGCCTCGGCTCTAATGGAGTCGTATCCTCCGCAGGCGGGAGGGGCGATTCTGCCGGTCACGGGCCTCGACTTAGAATCCCTGGTGGGACTCAGTTCGACCGAAGGCCAGCCCGATCTGGCCCCGGTCACCTGGTCCGACTACCAGGTGGTCCTGGGGGGCGTCATTAAGGACGGGGTCCTGGAGGTGCAGAGTACGCCGCAGGTGGTCGAAGCCACCTCCGGGGATGTGCAGGTGCGCTTCAGCCCAGTGACCGAGCCCTTGACGGCCGGCACGACCGTGTGGTGGGCCTTCGATGTCCAGAACACCGGCTCCGAGCCGGTGATTCTAACCTTCTCGAGCGGGCAGCGAGCAGATATCGTCTTGAGCCAGGACGGGGAGGAGAAGTACCGTTGGAGCGCAGGCAAGGCGTTCACGGAGGCCATCGAGACGTTTACCGGCGCACCGGGGCAGATCTTCCCGATCGTTCTGAACGATGAGTTTGGAGTCACGTCCGGCGACTATGATCTGGTCGCCACGGTGACGGCCACCGTCGGGCCCGAAGGAACCGCGCAGCCGTTACCCGAGCTCACGATGACCGTGACGGTCTACTAGACGCGGGGCCGGCCTCTCCCAGGGGGTGCGTCCGCTCGACGTCTACGGAGCGCAGGCGCCGCGCCGAGCACCAGACTGCGCTCAGGCCTTGTTCTCGACGAGGACCTCGATCAAGCGCGGTTTCTCCGAGCCGACGGCGTCCCGTAACGCATCGCCCAACTCCTCGGGCCGGGTCACTCTCTGCCCCGCTACTCCCATCGACTCCGCCAGCATCCGGAAATCGATCACCGGCGAGTCGAGCTCCATCCCCTCATGCCTCTCGTCCAGGGGGTAGTCCCCGAGCACTACCTTGCGGACGAGCTTGACCTGGCGGTACGCGGCATTGTTGGTTATCACGAAGGTGACGGGGATCTGGTAGCGCGCCGCCGTCCACAGGCCCTGCATGGACCAGGCTGCGCCACCGTCCCCCAATACGGCTATCACCTCTTTTTCCGGCAGCCCCAGCTTCACCCCCAACGCTCCCGGCAGGCCCCAACCGATGCTGCCTCCTTTGCGCGAACGATAGAAGCTCTTCGCGTCGGTCAAGGGGAGGATCCGCCGCAGTGCGGGCGATGACGACCAGCATTCGTCCACGATCACGGTGTTAGGTCCCATCAGCGTCTTGATCTCCATCATCAGGCGCGAGATCGAGATGGGAATCTGATCCTGTTCGGTCTCCCATCCAGCCTGCCAGGAGGCCTCCGAGGCGGCCTTCTCCCGGCCGAGGTCGCGTGCCCTCCGCTTCCTACCCTGGCGTGCCTCCGGCGACAGCGATGCGGCCAGGGCCGTGTTCAACTCCAGGAGCACCGCCTTGATGTCGCCCTGGATGGCGCAGTCCGTCGGCAGGTTCTTGCCGAGCTCCCAGGGATCGTCATCGATATGGATGATCCTGGTGTTCGATAGGTGTGGAGCCTTCGGATGGAAGAACCCGTGGGTGAAGAGAGAGCAACCGATCCCGATGAGGACGTCGGTATCCCTCAGGATGTCGAACGCCTCGGGCCCCGTCGGGTCCAGATCCCCCAGATACTGAGCATGGGTGACGGGGAAGTTGACATCCGACATCCAGTGCTGAAATACGCGGGACCCCGTCAGTTCCGCGAACCTCACGACCTCATCGAGGGCGTCGCATCGGGCCACGCCGCTCTCAACCAGCAGCACGGGATGCTCCGCCGCCGAGAGGATCTCGACGGCACAGGCCAGGGCCGCCGTATCCGGTCGCAACCGGGGGTATACCGTGGTGCTCGGTCCGCTCTGGAAAACGAATTCCTGCTCGAGGACGTTCTGAGGGATGGAGACGAGGACCGGCCCGGTGGGTGGTTGGAGGGCCATCTTGAAGGCCCGCTGGATGGCGGTGGGGATGTCCTCCGCGTGCACGATCTCGGTGCTCCATTTGGTGTGGGGCCTGCCTATTCCCACGATGTCGCCCGAGAGGTGGGGATCGTACTGAAGGAGCCGGGTGTCGTTCTGGCCCACGGTGACCACCAGCGGGACCCTACCCAGTTGGGCGTTGTAGAGCAGGGGAGAAGCTGCGCCCAGGCCGGGAGCCGTGTGGAGGTTCAGGAATCCAGGTTTCCCCGATGCCCGGGCGTATCCTTCGGCCATGCCGGCGCACACGACCTCCTGGAGGCCCAGGATGTAGCGGATCTCGGGGGCCTCCTCCAAAGCGTCCATGAATTGGATCTCCGTGGCTCCCGGGATGCCAAAGACGTACTCCACACCTTCGCCGCGCAGGATCTCGACCAAAGCCCGCTTGCCGGTGGTCTTCGTCAAGATTCAGCCCTCCTGGTCGTGATCTCAAAAGCGCGCGGGAACAGTCTCTCATCGCAGGCCCTCTGTCAAGCGCTGCAAACGACCGTAAGTGCGGTGGACTCGTAGACTGATACTTCGATAACATCGACACGTCACAAGAACGTTTGGGTGAATCGTGATCTCTTCGACACTTCCTGGCATCCAGAGGACATATGATGACCTCGAAGCTTGACCCCAGTAGCGTCCGGCGCGCCCTCTGCGATGAGCTGGAGGACCGCGGTTACGCGGTGGCGGGCGATACGGTCGGCCTGAGAGGCGAGCTATACATCCGGGGCGACGGCGACCGCGCTGCCGCTCTCTTCGAATTCAAGTCGAGCGCCGAGGAGGCAGTCGAGACGATGTACCAGGGCTCGTGGCCGGCCTACATGCCTCCCCGATTCGCGGTCCTGCCGGCTGTCCCAGGAAGGACCATCTCGAGGTGGATATGCTGCGCCAGGCGGGGATGAGCACGCTCTTCTACGAAGTGACCGCGGCGGGTGTGGTGTTTGTAGATCTGGATACCGCGCTGGCTATCGTAACCCACCACCTCAACGTCCGAGGACAAGGAGGACCAGATGACGGAGGATGAGACGATGGATGACGAGAGGGAAACAGCGCCTGTTCCCAAGCTGGTCAAGATCAATGCCAAACCCGCGCCCGTAGAGATCGACCTGGCCCGTACGGCGGTCATCGTGGTCGACATGCAGAACGCCTTCGTCAGCGAGGGCGGGATGTTCGACGAGGCCGGCTACGACATCTCCGGAGCCCCGGCGGCCATCGAAAGGAACTCCGAGCTTCTCCCCGCTCTACGCGAGGCGGGGGTCAAGGTCGTCTATATCAAGATGAGCTACACGGAGGACTACTCCGACGCCGGCGGCCCGGAATCGCCTAACTGGCACAAAGAGCTGGGCCTGGTGCTGATGCAGGACCGGCCCGAGAAGTGGGGCAAGTACGTCACCCAAGGAACCTGGGACGAGGAGATCCGGGAGGAGATCGCTCCCTGCCCAGGGGACGTCGTCGTGCGCAAACAGCGCTACAGCGGTTTTGCCGGCACCAATCTGGACATGGTGCTGAAGACGTTCGGTATCCGCTACTGCCTGTACACCGGCGTGGCCACCAATGTCTGTGTGGAAACGACCCTGCGCGACGGCTACCTGCTGGATTACTGGCCCATCCTGGTGGCCGACGCCTGCAACAACTCTGGGCCCGAGCACAACCGCCTGGCGACCGAGTGGAACGTGGAACATGCTTTCGGCTGGGTCACGAGTACCCGGGATGTGCTCAAGGCGCTGGGTGAGGGCTAGATGTAGAAAAGGTGGCCCGCCGGTCAAGGAACGAAGCTCGCGCACGCCCCACCACGTGTCGACACAGTCGCCCCCGGGTAAAGAGAGTCGAGAACCGTGCTGAGCCGAAGCGGAAGCCGTGAAAGGAGTAGCAAGATGCCATATGTGCTCATACAGCACCAGGTGAAGGATTACTCGATGTTCGAGGAAGTCTTCTTGGATGACGGCGAGCGGCGTCGGCGGAGCGGCTGCAAGGGCGGGAGGTTGTTCCGCAATGTCGACGATCCCGGCAACCTGATGGCGCTTTTCGAGTGGGACGACGTGGAGAGAGCCAAGCAGTTCGCCGAGGGGCTGGAACTGCATGAGGCGGTGGAGTGGGCCACGGCGGGAACCACCTATACGGCCACGGTATTGGAGGACGCTCTAGAGGTAGAGGCATAGGACGAGCGCCTGCTATTCTTGTCGAGCACGATCGATTGGGCGTGTCTTCCAAGACCGCTAGTGCGGCCGCCGACGACGGCGAATAGGGGTCACTGATGATCGTCACCACCAACGAGCTGTTCCAGGTCGCCTACGGCAGGTTCGCCGTCGGCGCCTACAACATCAACAACATGGAGCAGACCCTGGGCCTCTTTCGGGGCAACCTCGAGTCCCAGGCTCCCTTCATCATCCAGATCTCGCGCGGTGCCCGCTCCTACGCCGACAAGAGCATGCTTGAAGCCATAATCAAGGCGGCCGACGAGATCTTCCCCGAAGCGATCTTCGCCGTGCATCTCGATCACGGCGATCTCACAAGCGCGCTCGACTGCATCGAGAGCGGCTTCTACTCATCGGTCATGATCGACGCCTCGAGCGAGCCGTTGGAGGGGAATATCCGCATCACTCGCCAGGTGGTGGAAGCGGCCCACGCCCGAGGCATCTCGGTGGAAGCGGAGTTGGGCCAACTCGGTGGGGTGGAGGAGCACGTGCAGGTGGAGGAGAAGAATGCCCATCTCACCGATCCGGCTGAGGCCGAGGTGTTCGTACGGGAGTCGGGCTGCGACTCACTGGCTGTTGCTATCGGCACCAGCCACGGAGCCTACAAGTTCAGTGGTCACCAGAGCCTGCATCTGGACGTGGCCGCCGAGATCCAGCAGCGCCTGCCCGGTTTTCCCCTGGTCATGCACGGGTCGAGCTCGGTGCCTCAAGAGGAGATCGAACGCATCAACGCTGCGGGCGGCTCGATAAGAGGGGCCAAAGGGGTTGACGAGGACGAGTTCGCCAAAGCCGTTCCCCTTGGGGTAACCAAGGTCAACATCGATACCGACGGCAGGTTGGTGTGGACCCGAGTTCATCGGGAGTTCTTCCGGGATAATCCGGAGAAGTTCGACCTGCGGGATCCCGGCAAGGTCTTTGTGGCCGAGTATGCCAAGTTCATCGCCCACAAGAACGAGAAACTGGGCTCTGCCGGCACCTTGGAAGGAGTACGCAAGGCGGTGGCGACGTAGGTAGCTACCGCTGCTCATCGAGGGAGCGGTCATCATCGGGTAAGGGGATAGGGTGGAGACTCTCACAGGCCAAAGCTTTGCCCGGATCGTGCAGTCGGGCGCCTACGCCGTTACGAGGGCGCAAGACGCTCTGGACCGCATCAATGTCTTCCCGGTCGCCGATGCCGACACGGGGGCCAATCTGGCCGCTACGCTCAGTGCGGCGGCCGCCGGACTGGGCCGGAACCCGCCGGCCGCAGTCGGTTCGGCCGCCCGCGTAGCGGCGGACGCGGCTCTCATCGGTGCACGGGGCAATTCCGGGGCTATCTTCGCCCAGTTCCTTCACGGCCTGGCCGAGGGCCTTCATTCGAAGAGAGTCGTGACGACGGGCGAGTTCTCGCTGGCTGCCGAGGCCGGTGTGGATGCCGCCTACTTGGCCGTGCAGCATCCGCAGGAAGGCACCATCCTCTCGGTTCTCAGGGCCTGGGCCGCAAAGATGAGCGCGCGCGCGGCTGCGGTCCTCAATTTCGGGGATCTCATGGACGAGGCTCTGGAAGCGGCCCGCGTGGCACTGGCAGAGACCCCGAGGCAGTTGGACGTCCTTGCTCGAAATCACGTCGTCGATGCTGGAGGGCAGGGTCTGGTGTACTTCCTCGAAGGCGTGCTGGATACGCTCAAGGGTACTCACATCCCGGACCTCTCCACCCTGGAGGCCCTCACGTTTCCCGCCGCCTATCAGCGCTTGTCGGGAGCCGTGGGCTCCGCGGCCCAAGGGTTCGTTGCCAGTGGTCTCCGTTCGGTGGAGGGGGCTCGGGCTCTCGAGATCGACGAGCGCTTCCGGTATTGCACCGAAGCCCTTCTGCGCGGGAACGCCCTCGACAGGGAGGCCATCCAGCGCGCGGTCGGCCGCCTCGGGGAGTCGCTGGTCTTGGCCGGGGGCGGCTCGCACATGCGCGTGCACCTGCATACGGATGATCCCGACCTCTTCTTGCGCACTCTCGCGGAGTTCGGCACCCCGGAGAGCGTCAAGGTCGACGACATGGTGGAACAGCAGGCGGCTGCGCGCGCCGCCACGATCGCCCTCGTCACGGACTCTACCTTTGACCTTTCCGAGGCTGCCCAACTGCGCTACGGCAGTGTGATGGTGCCTCTGACCATCTCGATCGGGGGAGGCACCTACCTCGACCGGGTGGAGTTGAGCTCGCCGGAGTTCTACCGGATGGTGCGCGAGACCGACGAGTTGCCCCGCTCCTCTCAGCCCAACCGGGCAGATTTCAAACGCGTATACGAAGCCCTGCTCGAGGATCACGAGGGTGTGGTCTCGGTCCATATCTCAGCGCGGCTTTCGGGGACCTACCAATCGGCCCTGGGAGCGGCTGGGGAGGTCGATCCAGAAAGGGTGCGAGTCATCGACTCGAGGCACGTGTCGGTGGGGCTGGGATTGGTGGTAGAGGCCGCGGGCGAAGCCATTCGCGCCGGCGAGACCCTGGAGGGGGTGGTGGCGGCAGCCGAGGCTGCCGCCCGGAATACCCGGGTCTATGGAGCCACCCCGTCTCTGGACTTCGCCGTCAAGGGGGGCCGGGTGAACTCGAAGGTGGCCTATCTTGCCGGCCTCGTCAAGCTGAAACCGGTCATCTTGTTCGATGAGGAGGGGGGAGCCCACGCCGACGGCGGCCATCTGGGATACGGCCGGACGATTAGAGGCATCGCCCGGCGGGCCGCTGAATTCGCCCACGGGGAGCCGGCCCGAGTTGCCATCACCCACGCCGATTCGCCCGAATCCGCCGCCTACCTTCTTCAGCAACTGCACAAGCGGTTCGGACAGCAGCAGGACATCCCCATGATGGAGTCCGGCGCGGTCCTGGCCACTCACACGGGTTTGGGCGCCGTGGCGGTTGCAGTGCGGCGGCTGCCCGCCGAGTCTGGACGAGATCGGGCATCGACGCCGGACGGCGAGACCGGGCAAGGAGGCTCTCGCTGAGTCTTCCGGCCGCTATGGGCGTTACCCTCGGCGTGTTTGTCGTCTTCATACGTGGTATTTTCTCCCCGGCAGACTGGCGGAGGATGGATCTGTGTCCATCGGCCGCGATGTGAGGCCGGCTATGACACTCGGGCAGAGCGTGGCCGGCTTCGCCTGTCTCTAGGCGCTTACACGACCGCTAAGGCATACGGAAGGAGAGAGAATGGCGGCCGCGATCGACGCCCTCACCAAGAACGGGGAGCTGCTGGCTTTTCTACGCGACGTGGTCGAGCTCTGCAGGCCGGACAACGTCTACACGTGCGACGGCTCGCAGGAAGACTACGAGCACATGTGCGACCTGCTCGTCAAGCAGGGAACGTTCACCCGGCTGAACGACTCCCTGCGGCCGAACTGCTACCTGGCCCGTTCTCATCCCAGCGACGTGGCTCGGGTCGAAGACCGCACCTACATCTGTACCACCGACCAGGCGGATGCCGGTCCCACCAACAACTGGGCCCCCGCCGGGCAGATGAAGCGCAAGATGGCCCGCCTGTTCAAGCGCACCATGGAGGGGCGGACGATGTACATCATCCCGTTCTCCATGGGACCGATCGGCTCGCCCTTCTCAAAGATCGGCATCGAGGTGACCGACTCCCCCTATGTGGTCGCCAACATGATGATCATGACCCGCACCGGCATCGAGGTCCTCGAGGCGCTGGGCGAGAACGGCAAGTTCATTCCCTGCCTGCACTCGGTAGGAGCGCCGCTCGCCCCGTTCCAGGGCGACGTGCCCTGGCCCTGCGAGCGCGATCCCAAGCACAAGTTCATCGTGCATTTCCCCGAGGATCCGTCCATCTGGTCCTATGGGTCGGGATACGGCGGCAACGCCCTCTTGGGCAAGAAGTGTCTGGCTCTGCGCATCGCCTCGACCGAGGCCCACAAGGAGGGCTGGCTGGCGGAACACATGCTGATCCTGGGCCTCACCTCACCCGAGGGCAAGACGCACTACATCGCCGGCGCCTTCCCCAGCGCCTGCGGCAAGACCAATCTCGCGATGATGCGGCCCACCTTGCCCGGCTGGAAGGTGACCACCGTAGGAGACGACATCGCCTGGATGCGCATCGGCGCGGACGGCCGTCTCTATGCGGTGAACCCCGAGATCGGTTTCTTCGGCGTGGCGCCGGGGACGTCGTACGACTCCAATCCCAATGCGATGGACACGTTCACCCGGAACACCATCTTCACCAACGCCGGTCTCACCGATGAGGGTGACGTGTGGTGGGAAGACATGGGGGTCGAGGCTCCGGCCCATCTCATCGACTGGGAGGGCAACGACTGGGCCCCCGACTCGGGGCGGAAGGCGGCTCACGCCAACTCGCGCTTCACGGCTCCGGCCGCTCAATGCCCGGTCATCGATCCCAAATGGCAGGACCCGGCGGGGGTCCCCATCTCGGCCGTACTGTTCGGCGGGCGGCGGACGAGCACCATCCCCCTGGTGAACGAGGCGTTCGACTGGGAGCACGGCGTCTTCATGGGCTCGGCTGCCGGCTCCGAGACCACCGCGGCCAACCTGAGCAAGACCGGGGTGCTGCGGCACGACCCCTTCGCCATGCTGCCGTTCTGCGGCTACAACATGGGTGACTACTTCGCCCATTGGCTGTCGATGGCCGACCGCACGGACGCCGGCAAGCTGCCGCGGATCTTCTTCGTCAACTGGTTCCGCAAGGCCGAGGATGGACACTGGCTTTGGCCGGGATACGGCGAGAACAGCCGGGTGCTCAAGTGGATCTTCGAGCGTGTAGAGGGCGGTGGAGAAGCGGTCAAGACCCCGATCGGCAATCTGCCGACGGCCGAGGCGCTGGATCTCTCCGGCCTCGATCTGCCCGCCGACGACCTGCGCACACTCCTGAAGGTCGACATCGAAGGCTGGAAGCAGGAAGCCGCCGGCCTGTCTGAGTACTACGACGAATTCGGGGATCGCCTGCCGGAGACCCTGCGCAGTCAGCTCGCGGCCCTGCAGGACCGTCTGGGCGCGAGGTGATCCATGAACCCCCTGGCCGCTGAGCTCAACCAGACCATCGAGCAGCACGCTCCCGCGGTCATGCGGATGCTCTCCGATCTGGGCAGAGAACTGTACTTTCCCAAAGGGATCCTCACTCAGACGGCTGAGGCCAATCAGAAGGCCACCCGCTACAACGCCACCATCGGCGAAGCCCGGGAACTGCAGCATTCCATGGGACTCCCGGCGATCATGCGCCACTTCACCGACCTTGGACCGGACGCCGTGCTGCCCTACGCTCCTTCGGCCGGCCGGGCCGATCTGCGGGCCGCCTGGCGAGAGGAGATCAAGGAGAAGAACCCGTCGCTGGGCGACACTCCTCTCAGCCTGCCGGTGGTCACGAGCGGGATCACCCATGGCCTGAGCACGGTGGCGGACATGTTCGTCGACCCGGGCGATCTCCTGCTGCTTCCCGATCAGTTGTGGGGCAACTACCTGATGATCTTCTCCGTGAAACGGGGCGCGCAGGTGACGCGTTACCCGCTGCTGTCCTTTGACCAGGGTTTCGATGTGGCCGGGTTCCGCCGGGTGCTCGGCGAGAACGTCGATCGAGGCAAGCTGCTCGTGCTCTTCAACTTCCCGAACAACCCCACCGGGTATTCCATCACTCCGGCGGAAGCCGACGCCATCCGGGATGCGCTGGTGGAGGTCGCCGAAGCTGGTTGCGACGTGGTGGCCGTGTGTGACGACGCCTACTTCGGTCTCTTCTACGACGAAGAGAGTATGAAGGAGTCGCTGTTCACCCGGCTGGCGGCGGCTCATTCCCGCATTCTGGCCATCAAGCTTGATGGCGCCTCCAAAGAGGATTTCGCCTGGGGGCTGAGGGTGGCCTTCATCACCTATGGAATAGCCGAGGGAGCCGGTGCCTATGAAGCCTTGGAGAAGAAGACCGGCGGCTGCATCAGAGGGACCATCTCCAATACCCCCAACGTCTCGCAGCAATTAGTGCTGAAGGCCAAGGCCGATCCCGGCTACCGGGCCCAGAAGGAGGAGAAGTTCGCCATTCTCCAGCGCCGGGCGGCCAAGGTGAGAGAGGTGCTGGCCGAGCCCCGGTTCGCCGCCGCCTGGAAGCCCTATCCCTTCAACTCCGGATACTTCATGTGCCTGCGTCTGAACGATCTGAACGCCGAAGCATACCGGGTGCATCTCCTCAACGAGTATGGGGTGGGGGTCATCTCCACCAGCGACACCGACATCCGGATCGCGTTCTCCTGCGTGGACGAAGCCGACATCGCCGACCTCTTCGATGTTATGCTCACCTGTGCCCTGGAGATGAAGAAGGGATAGCGGAGCCAGGACGAGTTCTAAGTCCAAGACGGGGTGAGCATGTCCAAGACCAAAGGTCAGCTCGAGGCGGAGATCAGCGACGCCATCGTCAAGTTCGAACTGGACTACATGGGCCGCGGACCGGAAGAGGCCCGGACCTACATCATCGACGACCTGGTCATCGTGCGCCTGCGCGGGGTGCTGACTCCGGCGGAGCGGCAACTGGCAGGGATAGACGGGACTCCTCAGGGCCGCACGCTCGTCAAGGAGATCCGGCGGGAACTGATCGAGAAGGCCAGGCCCCTCCTGGAAGCCATCGTCCGGGACGTGACGGGTCAGGACGTCCGCAGCCTGCACACCGACATCAGCACCCAGATCGGCGAGCGCATCATAGTGTTCTCACTGACGGGGCCCGTGCGTCTGGCGCCCGGGACCCAGTGACCGGGACCCAGTGACTGGGACCCAGTGACCGGGACCCAGTGACCGGCTCGGTCGGCCTGGCGCCGGTCACGAGGTTGATGGAAATGGGCAGCGTTTTCATCCGTTTCTACGCTGAACTGGGCGATCTTCTGGCGCCAGAGCGGCGCGGCCGCGAATTCGAGCATCCCTTCGCGTCCGGCGGTGCAGTCAAGGACCTGATCGAGGGCCTGGGGGTGCCGCATACGGAAGTCGACCTGGTGCTCGTCGATGGACGGTCTGTCGACTTTCGCCACCCCGTGGGGAACGGCGAGCACGTGAGCGTATATCCGGTATTCGAGGCGTTTGATGTCGGGCCCGTGACCCGCGTCCGCGCGCGACCCTTACGCCAAGTGCGGTTCGCGGCCGACGTGCATCTGGGCAGGCTGGCAGGCTACCTGCGCTTGGCCGGGTTCGATACGTCGTACCGGAACGAGTGGTCCGATGAGGATCTCGTGGAGGCCGCCCTGCGCGAGCACCGGATCATCCTGACTCGCGATCGAGGGCTGCTCATGCGGTCGGCGGTGACTCATGGCCACCTGGTGCGGCACACCTCTCCCCGGCAGCAACTGTCGGAGGTGCTCGAGCGGTTCGACCTCTGGGGATCCCTCCGACCGTTCACGCGCTGCTCGCTCTGCAATAGTCCTGTGGAGCCGGTCAAGAAGGCGGAGGTCGTTGCAGGAGCCTTCCGCCGGGCACCGCGCGTCACCACGAGGAGTTCTGGCAGTTGTACCGGTTGCGGCCAGGTCTACTGGAAAGGCGCACACTACCGATCACTGGAGCGGCTTTTCGCCCTGGGGGAATCTCCTTCTGGGGGCTCTCCTGACGAGCAGTAGCGGCTCCCCCAGAGCGATGAGACTCAGGGCATGTCCTCACGGGCGGCAGCGGTTTCTTGGTCTCCGGCCATTCCGAGCGAGGCCGGTGAGTCGCCCGGTCGCCAGCGGGCGAAAAGAGGCACCCCGATGAGGGCAATAGCCCCCATGGCCGCAATTCCCGCGGCTGTGGCGTTGGATCCGCTTGCGGCGCTGCTCGCTATGGGCGAGAGCGCCGCCCCCAGCCCCTGCGACACCCGCTGCACGGCGCCGAAGAGGCCGAAGGCCAGGGCCTGGTAGTCCGACCGAAAGTTCTCGGCGTAGGCCCCCCGCACCGTGGGGATCAGAGCTCCGGAGAAGAGCCCGTGTAGGCACGAGCAGAGCACCACTAGAGCCAGCGGCGACACCAGGCTGAAGGCGAAGGCGTTGAGCGCCCACAAGGTGAGCCCCACCATGATGATGCGTTTCACGAGGCGCCGGTCGGGTCTGACCAGGGCGACGGCCCCCGCTCCGGCGGCCGACGAGAGCACCACCCCCAGAAGCACCGCCCACAGCTGTATCCCCTCGAGATCGGTCAGTGCCTGGATATGCAGGGTCAGATAGAGGCTGAGTCCCATAATGGCGGAGTTCATAGCGAAGTAGCCGGCGAGGAACCAGCCTGCGCGGTGCTCGCGGGAAGCCTGGTCCCATAGCTCCTTCATGCGGTGGTTAAGCTTCCCCCGAGGGATGTCCACCACGTCGGACTTCTTCTGCCACAACCGCTTCGCGAAGATGCTGGGGATGGTACAGGCTAGGAAGACAACCGCTGCCGGGATTAGGGCGTAACCCCGTCCGCTGATTCCGGGGACGAGCTGGCCGGAGATGAACAGTTGGATGACGCCGACCCCGACCACCCCACCCAGGAAGCTGAGTCCCATCCCCAGCGAGGAGACGCTCACCACGTTGGCACCTCCCGCCGCGCTGAGCATGGAGGCGTTGTATATGAGACTGGATAACTGGAAAAAGTAATTGGCGATCATGGCTGCGACGAGCACGCCTGCCACCGCCAGAGTCGTGGAGTGAGGCAGGACATTGAGCGTCCCGAGAAGCACGGCGGCGATCAGGGCCGAGACTACGAACCACTGTCTGCGGGTGCGCTTCTCATCTGCGCTCACCCCGATATAGGGACCACTCAAGCCGATGGCCCAGGACGACGCGGCCGATGCCAGGCCAAAGGCGACGGCCGGTATTCCCAGGTCGTTGACCATCCACGGGGTGAGGTAGTAAGGGATGGCGAACTCGACAGCGGTGTTGCCGAAATCGAACGTGTACCAGGCCAAGCGCGTACGTCTGCCGGAATCCGCAGAGTCGGGCGTCTGTGTGCTTGACGTCCGCGGGTCGGAGGGCAGTGGCTCTGTCTGGTCGCCGGTGGGCATGGTCGCACTAGTGTACCTTCGGTTGGCCAAAACCTGGTCGGTGGTCTAACCTTGTGCATCCTGCGCCGGCAGACGCGAGAGATGCGACATCGTGAGGGCGATGAGTCCATATGAGCATCCGGGCTAGAGGAAGCGACTCCTTGGAGAGGGCTACCACCCCTCTCTTCCGTGAAGTACAGAGGTTCCGCCACTGGTTCTTCTGGATCCCCATCAGCATCGTCACCGTGGTCATCTGGTGGCAGTTCGTGCAGCAGATCGTCATCGGCCGTCCTCCGGGTACCGAGCCGATACCCGATTGGGCGGCCTGGGCCCTGGCCATCGTGTTCGGCATTGGGTTCCCGGTGTTTGCCGCCATCGCGCGCCTGCTCACCGAGGTGAGGCCGGGGATGCTTTCGGTCAGGCTGATACCCTTCCGGGGCAGACACATCCCCACACGTGACATACAGTCGGCCGACGCGCGTGAGTACTCGCCCATGCGTGAGTTCGGCGGCTGGGGGATACGCACGTCCGGCGACGGGGGGAGAGCCTACAACGCCTACGGCAACATGGGAGTCCAGTTGGTGCTGACCGACGGGAAGCGCGTCCTGGTCGGAACGCAGCGCGCTGAAGAGCTGCTCGCAGCGCTCCGTCTAGCCGGTGCTGAGGTCTAGAGCATGAGGATCGTGGTAGCTCTCGGGGGAAACGCTCTCCTCAAGCGCGGGGAGCCGCTCACGGAGCAGAACCAGCGCGAGAACGTGAAAGTGGCGGCCCGGGCGCTCGGCGCCTCTGGCCCGCGATCACAACCTCACCATCACCCACGGCAACGGTCCTCAGGTGGGTCTGCTCGCTCTGGAGGCCGCCGCGTACACGGGGGTGGAGCCTTACACTCTGGATGTGCTCAGCGCCGAATCGGAGGGCATGATCGGCTACATGATCGAGCAGGAGCTGGGCAACATCCTGCCCGAGGACGTGCCGTTCGCCACCATCCTCACTCAGGTGGAGGTCGATCCCTGCGACCCGGCTTTTCAGAACCCTACGAAGCCTATCGGCCCCCAGTACACGCAGGAAGAAGCCGAACGGCTGGCCCGAGAGCATGGTTGGACCGTGGGTCCCGACAACAGCCTGTACCGGAGACTGGTGCCGTCGCCGCGCCCCAAACGGATCTTCGAGATCAGAGTGGTGGAATGGCTGGTGGAGCGGGGAGTGGTGGTGATCTGCACCGGGGGAGGCGGGATCCCCACGATGCTTACTCCCGACGGAGTGCTGGTGGGCGTGGAGGCCGTAATCGACAAGGACCACGCCGGGGCGCTCTTGGCGACGTCGCTGGGAGCTGGAGCTTTCCTGATGCTCACGGACGCGGAGGCCGTGTGGGAGAACTGGGGGACGGCGGAAGCGCGGGCCATCAGCCGCGCCGCGCCGGAGGCGCTGGAGAAGCTGCAGTTCGCCGCCGGCTCGATGGGCCCCAAGGTGGAGGCGGCCTGCGACTATGCCCGGGCCACCGGGGGGCGCGCCGGCATCGGCGCGCTCGAGGATGCCGTCGCCATCATCGAGGGTCGTGCAGGCACGCTGGTGTCGACCGAGTTCGACGGCATCGAGTACTGGCCGTCGCTCTTTCACCAAGCGGAGTAGCAACAGGGATGAGCAGCGGCGCCTTCGCCGGCCGCCTACGGCGTGCCCCGTTGATTTGGCCCTGTACCTCTCGTGCCGATCTTTCGTTCTCCGGCGGCCGCTATTGCTGGGCGCCCGGCACGAGCAGGTCGATGATGCTCTCCTCACCCTCCGGGCTCGGACCGGAGTGGGTGGAATCGCTGAGCGTGATGTAGGTCACCTCGTCCCCGTCGGCCCTGAGGAAATCCGCGAATAGCTGGAAACTGGTCTCCGTATCAAACACAAGAGCCTCGAGCTTCTCCAGGCCCCGACGGATGTCCCCGGAGAGGTCTCGCACCGCCATCCAGGAATCCTCAGCCCACATGTCAACCAGATCCCGGCTGAGCTCGGGATCGCCCGAGGCGATGATGGTGATGGGAAAGTTACCGCTGCCCCAATAGGTGCCACGGTGTCTCGAGTTGCAGCACGCTGGGATCGCGGGCCAAAACCTCGTCCCAGGGCATCCACGTGGAGCAGATGAGTATGTCGGGGTCGTAGAGCACCAGTGACTCCGGGAGGGTGGAGCCGGCGCCCTTGAGCGCCCCCTCGGAGGCGGCGACATTGCCGAGGGCCTCCATCGCGGCGCGGTTGGCTCCGGCCGAGTAGCCGTAAAGGGTCAAGTTCGCCGGGTCCCCTCCGTACTGCGCGGCGGTGCCCCGAGCGAAACGGACGGCGGCCGCCACATCGCTGTTACTGGCGGCGATCCTCGTCCGTAGCTCTTCCGGGGTAAAGCCCATGAAGTCGCTGTTGTTGTCGGGCAACCACACCGGTACGAACACCACGGCCCCGCGCTGGGCCACTTTCGCGGCCGGTGGGACCACGTACTGACCGGGGATCGTGGGATAGGCGCCCCCGTGCAGCATCACCACCACGGGCCAGGGACCCCCCTCTTTGGGGGCCCACACGTGGATCACACCGGTAGACCCGTCGGCCCGGTTGACATACGGGATACCAATATCCGTCCGTAGTTCGATCGTCCTCTCGGTGGTGGTTGTCGGTGCCTCGACAGTGGTCACGGATTGGGTGGCTGTCACGGGCTCGGTAGTTTTCACCGACGCAGTGGTGGTCACAGCGCTTGTGGTTGAGGGTGTGCTTGCCGCAGTGCTTGCCGTCTCAGTGTCGCCACAGGCTGCCACCAGAGCACCGAGCCCGACAAGAAGCACGAGGGTAAGGGCAACAACAACGGCGAGGAGTCGGCTGTCGATCTTGCTGCCCGGTGGAAATGAGGCTTTCATTAGGCGCCCCTTCGCTTCTGGTTCTTATTCCCAGTCGGCTCGGTCACTGTCGATCAAAGCCACATATGGTTGCCGGCGCTACTCCTGGTCCGGCACCCACCGGTAGAGGCCGTTGTCCGCAACTGCATAGACTCCACCGCCGGGAGCAGTGTCGATCACGAAGTCGATGCGTTGCACCACCGAGAGCTCCCCAGTGATGTTCTGCCAGGCTGCCCCTCCGTCGATGGACCGGTAGAGGCCGTAATCAGGTCCGCCGATGTACAGCGTACCGGCGGAGCGAGGATCGAACAGCGGTAGGTTGCCCCAACGGGACGTGGGTACCTGGACCTCCTCCCAGGTGGTCCCGCCGTCGAGCGAGCGGACCAGCAGGGGTGAAACGCCGGTGGTCGATAGTGGCGTTAGGTTTCGAAGCACATAGACGGTGGTGGGAGTGCGCGGGTCCACCGCGATTCCCGCGATCATCGTACGGTCGACCACCCACTCGTCGGGAGAGATGACCGTCCAAGTGGCCCCGTGTCCGTCGATTTGAGAAGGACGTTGCTGAAATCGGGGTCCTCCGGTGGCTTCAACTGCCTCTCGGCGTACATTACGGAGGGATTCTGCGGGTCGGCCACGACCGACTCGACAAAGTCATGCTCGCGTTCTTCGGGAGGCGTATCTCCACCAAGGACCAAGCTCCAGGTGTCCCCGCCATCGGTCGACCTGAACAGCCAACGCAGATACTCGTCGACGGCGCTTGAATTCCCCATCGCGAACACAGTATCGGGATTGTCGGCCGCAACGAGGAACGGATTTGAAACGTGGTACTCAGAGGAGGACGACGCAGCCACGACCTCCCCGGCGCGCCGGGTCCAACTCTCCCCGCGTCCCCGCTGCGGAACAACCCCTCCGACGTTGAGGCATAGAGCGTGGAGGGGGAGGAGGGGGCGATGAGCGGGGAGCCTCCGCCGGGCAGGACCAGGTCCCAGGCGTCTCCGCCGTCCGAGCTACGGAACAGCCCCTCCGGCGTGGTCGCGTATAGCCTGGGCGATCCGGAGGGAGCGATAACCAGGGAGTCTCCGCCGGACAGGATCAGACGCCACGTCTCCCCGCCGTCGTCGGATCTGACGATGCCCTCAGCCACGCCTGCGTAAAGTATGGAGGCCGAGTCCGGATCGGGCTCCATCCAGGAGACCGCCCACGAGGTCAGGCCGACGCTCGACTTCCTCCACGTCTTGCCGCCGTCGGGGGACTTGTAGACGCCTTGGTCGGTCCCAAATAGAAGATGGATGGATCGTTAGGATCCACGCGCAGGGTCCAGGGCGACATGCCGGCTTCGATCGGGAACCCGGTGTCGGAGTCCGTAACGGTCACATTGCTCCCGGTGGCTTCGAAGGGAGCCCGGAACGCATCCAGAGCTTGCTGGACGGCAGGCGGAGCGACTGCTTGTGAGCGTCGACCGCGGTTGTCGGGGCCGCGCCAGCTCCGGGCCAGGTCTCGCCTCGGTCGGTGGAGCGCCAGACCCCTCCAGACTGGGCAGCGGTGTAGATCGTGGAAGGGCTGGAGGTAGGGTCAATCCAGAGGATGGGGAGGCTGTAGACAAAGGGAGAAGGAGCTGTCGTCAGCTTCTTCCAAGTGGTCCCGCCGTCGTCGGACCTGAAGAGGGTGGGCTCAGAATAGTCACCCGCATAGGCGTAGATCGTTGAAGGGGAGGCGGGATCGACGCCGATCAACCCACGTCGCCCTCGTCCATAGGCAGGCGCTTCCAGCTCTCGGCCCCATCCGTGGACTTGAACAGGCCACTCGATGCTACCGCGGCATACAGAACCGACGGGTCGGTCGGGTCCATGACCAGGATACGGACGACCCCGCCCTCGGTCGTCAGCGGTAGGCGCTCCCAGCTGCCGCTTTGCGCGGTGGTTTCCACGCTCGCCGCCGTCTGAGTGGTCTGGCCGGTCGAGCCCGGGGAGATGCCGATCGTGTCGTCGGTTATGACCACGATGGGCTGGTCTTTGCCCAGTTGGGTCACCGCCTCGAAGATGCCGGTACCGAGACCAGCGAGCAAGACCAGGACCGCGAAGGAGATCGCGGCGTAGGCGAAAGCGCTCCGGCGACGTCCGTCCCGGCTGACAAGATGGCTTTCGGTCGGGTGCGTCTTCGTCGCTGTAGGCGTCGCTGCGGCTGAGGTTGTATCGGCTTCAGTCCGCATGCCGCGAGCTGCGCCTGGACTCACGGCAAAGGTCCCGCTGGCGGCCCTCTCCAGAACCTTGGCCCACTCTCCCTCGGGTGACATCGCTGGCACCAGCCGGTCGAGCTCCGCGCGCAGATGCTCGTCTCGCAGATCGTTATCGCGGCTGCGGCCCCACATAACTAGGCCTCCATTTTCGTTCGCAGGGTGTTTCGGGCTCGGTTGAGGTGGCGGTTCACGGTCCCTGGCGATACGCCCATGGCCGCGCCCACCTCGGCCACGTTCAGGCCGGCGATGTAGAAGAGGCCCACGGCCGTCCTCTGTTTCTCAGGAAGCTGTCGCACGGCTCTCCACAGCTCGGAGTTGCCTTCGGCCGGGAGTTCAGCTGGTATGAGCTCCGCGGCGTCCTCATCCAAGCTGAGGAAAAGGTGCGCCTGCCTGCTCTGCCTTCGCTGTTGATCGCGGACCAGATTGACGGCCACCTTGCGCACCCAGGCCGCCTGATGGTGATAGCCGGACACCGTGGGCCACTCGCGGCAGAGACGGGCAAAGGCCTCCTGTACCGCGTCGCGCGCGACATCCGCATCGTGGGTCATGAGGGTGAGGGCGCGGGCGAGGGCTTCGTACTGATCCATGAAGAGGGACTCTGGTGAGGCGTAGCTGCGGTTTTCGAACTCTGCGGGGCTCCGCGTGGCTCCGAGACCCCGCCGTGCCCAGGAGAGGCTCCTCTTCGCCTGCGAGGTTCCCGTCTCCACTGCGATCATAGGACCAGCCATGTCCCCGGCTCCCTCATGCGGCCGGTTCGATCAAGATCTCAAGATCGACTCGATCCGACCCACACTTCAAATCTACTCCTTAAACGTCTGACTGGGGCTTTTGCTTGACAAGACCGCCCGCATCGGCGGAGATGGATGCCTGAATCGGCGGGCCGGAGGGGGGGGTTCAAGCTGCTCCGCCGTCCGTCGCAGTGGCTTGGCGGTCTCTCTGTGGCAGCCGCTATCCTCCGTGCCCGGTCTGGGGCACTCATGAAGGCTATCTATCGACCGGCGGCTGGGCGTCCGCGCTTCTCCTCTCGCGCGCCCTATCGACCGAGAACGATGTCGATCCCGGAGAGCACCAGTTCGAGCTTGACGTCAGGCACTTTACCCACAGGATCGCTGAGCGCGCCCCGGTCAAGGGTGATGGGCTGGGAGACGTTGGCCACCGAATCTCTGGGGAGTCCTGTCAGTTCCGTGATCAGGAGCACATTGCCGGGGGCATCGGCCCATCGCATGTTGCTCGTGAGAGGGATGCAGACAACCGTTCCGATCCGACTGCGGTTGAACGCATCACACTGCACTACCACGACGGGGCGCCGTTAGGTCCCCAACGGGAAACGCGCCGGGGGGACGCCGTGTCTGAGGAGGCGACGTCTCCGGTCCCGGCACGGTAAGCTTCTCGAGAGATGCACACCCGCCCAAAGGACTGGGCTCTTGTGCGGGATCGAGTGGGATTGAACGAAACTGGGGGCGGGACTCTGCTTTGAACGGCTACTTCATCGCTGCGCTTGTCGGACTGATGGTCGTGGAGGCGATCGGCTGGATCGGCGAGTTGCTGAATCTCCGCGCCCTTGGGCCTACGCTGCCTGACGAGTTCGCCGACGTCTACGACGCCGCCGAATATCGGCGTTCCCAGGACTACACGCGGACGAAGACGCGCTTCGGTCTGGTGGCCTCGCTGTTCGATCTGGCCGTCCTGCTCGCGTTCTGGCTGGCCGGCGGCTTCGGCTGGCTCGACGAGGTGGTGCGCTCCTTTGGGCTGGGCCCCGTGTGGACCGGGCTGGTCTTCCTACTGATCCTCGCCGTGGCCAAAGGGATCCTCGACCTGCCCTTTCAGATCTGGGGCGTGTTCGTCATCGAGGAGAAGTACGGTTTCAACCGTACCTCGCCCCGCACGTTTGTCCTCGATCTCGTCAAGGGGCTGGGAATCGCGGTCGTTCTGGGCGTGCCCCTGACGATCGGTTTCCTCGCCCTGTTCGAATACGGCGGGGATGCGGCTTGGATCTACGCCTGGGCGGCGGTAGTCGCATTCTCGTTAGTCATGCAGATCCTGGCTCCGACCCTCATCATGCCGCTCTTCAACAAGTTCACCCCTTTGGAGGAGGGCGAGCTCAAAGAAGAGATCCTGGCATACGCGCAACGGATCCGGTTTCCCCTGAAGGGAGTGTTCTCTATCGACGCCTCCCGGCGCACGACCAAAGGGAACGCATTCTTCACCGGTTTCGGGAAGAGCAAGCGTATCGCGCTCTTCGACACCCTGATCCAGCGACACCCCATGGGGGAGCTGGTGGCGGTCCTGGCCCATGAGGTGGGCCATTACAAGAAACGGCATGTGCTGATCGGCACGATCCTTTCGGCGCTGGAGACGGGCGTGTTTCTCGGGCTGTTCGCCCTGCTCATCGAGCAAACGGCCCTTTTTGAGGCCTTCGGCGTGGACAAGCCATCCGTGTACGCCGGGGTGATCTTCGTGGCCATCCTTCTCAGGCCGCTGCAATTCGTCCTCTCGATCGGGGGCGCCGCGCTCTCCCGGCATCACGAGCGCAAAGCCGACTCCTTCGCCGCGACTACCACCGGCCGTGGTGATCTACTGGCTTCCGGTCTGAAGCGCTTATCCAAAGACAGCCTCTCGAATCTCACTCCGCACCGCTTCTTCGTGCTCCTCAACTACTCGCACCCGCCCGTGCTCGAGAGAGTGCGGGCGCTGGGATCCGGCCGCTCCACGTGAGGCGCTCGTCCGGACTGTTCCGTGTCGGATTGGCCGCGGTCATTTGGGGCTCCATCCCCATTTTCGTACGTATGGTGGATACGTCACCGTTCGTGCTCGTGTTCTGGCGGGTGGCGTTCGGCGCCGCGGCCATGTCTGGTCTACCTACTCCTCACCGGCAAGGTGAGGGACCTGGCTCGGCTGGACCGGCGCCGTGTACTGGCGCTCCTGGCTGTAGGTGCTCTCATCGCCGTCAATTGGGTCCTGTTCCTTGGCGCGCTGACCATGACTCGGGTGGCGGTGGCGGAGTTGTTGGGCTATACCGGGCCGGTGTTCGTGGCCGCCTTGGCGCCGTTGATATCCCGCGAGCCCTACGACAGGCGGATCGTGCTCCCGCTCGTCCTGGCCCTCGGCGGCACGGCGATCATCGTCGGACTGGGTGAACTATCCCTCGAGGGTGGGCGCAGCCTGCTGGGCGCAGGCATGGCCTTCTGCTCGGCGCTCACCTATGCGGCTCTGATGCTCACCGGCAAGCGGCTCCTGCGCAACATCTCCGCTCCGATCCTCGCCTTCGGAGAGTACGCTTTCGCCACCGTCCTCCTGCTACCCGCCGTCCTGCTGCTCCCGGGGCCCTCCGCCCCCACAGAATGGGGCGCTCTCGTCACCCTGGGCGTCGTGCATACCGCCTTCGCCATACTCGTCTTCTTCTCGGGTCTCCGCCACGTGCGCACCGATCACGCGGCGGTGTTCATGTACGCCGAACCGGTGACGGCCGTCATTTTCGCGGCCGTATTCCTGGCGGAGCCCCTCACCTGGGCCACGGTGGTCGGGGGTGCGGGGGTGGTCGCGGCAGGAATCTTGGTGGCACGCATGGCGCCGGCCGGCGGCATGGAAGCGGCGGGAGTGTCTGAGGCGCTAGAATCACCATTGAAGGACGGAGTGACGGCTGAGTCCCGGGATCCGGACAGGAGTGAGACATGAGGATCGCGCTTATCGGGCAGGCGGCTTTCGGAGAGAAAGTGCTCGAGGCCCTGTTGGCGGAAGGGGAGGAGGTGGCGGTGGTCTACATGCCTCCCGATGCCCCTGGTAGCAAGGGCAACTCGTTCAGGGAGTTGGCCGAGGCCAAGGGGATCCCCGTGCGGCAACCGGCCAGGATGCGTGACCCCGAGGTCTACGAGGATTACCGGCAGTTCGAGGCCGACCTCAACGTCATGGCCTTCGTGACGGAGATCGTTCCCCTGGCGATCCTGGACTATCCTCGGCTGGGGACCATCCAGTACCATCCATCCTTGCTTCCCCGGCATCGGGGAGGGAGCGCGATCAACTGGGCCGTGATCAACGGGGAGATGAAGACCGGCCTCACCATCTTCTGGCCGGACGAGGGTCTGGACACGGGGCCGATCCTGATGCAGAAAGAGGTCACGATCGAGCCGGACGACACCCTGGGGACGGTCTACTTCAACAAGCTGTTTCCGCTTGGTGTGGAGGCCATGCTGGAATCGGTTCGCCTGGTCAAGGAGGGCAAAGCCCCAAAGATCCCCCAGGATCTGACGCAGGGCGAGTACGAGCCGCTCTGCAAGCGCATGACGATCGATTGGATGTACCCGGTGGGGATCGTCTACAACGTCATCCGGGGCTGCAACCCGTCGCCGGGTGCGTCCACGTCATGGCAGGGCGCAGGGGCTCAAGATCTTCGACTGCGAGAGGCGCGCCGTCAGCGGCCCGCAGGCGCCCGGCACGTCACCGGGATCGCGGAGGACGGCTTCCTGGTGGCGGCCAACGGCGGCAGCATCTTCGTGAAGCGGGTCCAACCGGCCGGCGCGGCCAAACTGAGCGCCGCCGACTTCGTGGCGTCGGCCGGGATGCGAGTGGGGGATAGGCTGGGCTGAGCATCCAGACAGGTGCACTCCGGACCACCCGATACGAGGGCAGAGGAATGACGGGAGACGAACCTAGTGTTCTCGAGTTGCTGATCGAGCACGAACTGGCGGTCAAGCGGCTGTACGAAGCATTCGCCGTGTTGTTCGCAGATCGGCGGGACTTCTGGCAGAGCCTTGCCCGAGATGAGCAGGGACATGCCGATAGACTCGAGAGGCTGAGACCTCAGTCGACCGAAGTAGGCCGCTTCTGGCTCGACAGCGGACTCAGACCGCAGGCGGTCAAGTCGTCGATAGCCTATGTGGAGAGCCAGAAGGCCCGGGCTCAGGAAGGCAGGCTCAGACTGCTGCAGGCCCTCTCCATCGCCAAAGATCTCGAGAATGCGCTCATCGAGGACGAGTTCTCCAAGCTGAGCGGTCCCGTGAACGTTGAGATCGGGTCGGTGCTGGAGGATCTTGCCGCCGAAACGGATAGACATCGAAGGACGCTTGCCGAAGCGTTGGAGGCTGAAAGGCGTTCAGGTCTGTGACCCGGTCCGCCGAGCAGGATCACCGGTCACTGGCGCTCTGGGCGGCCGACTGCGCCGAGAACGTGCTCCCGCGCTTCGAGGAGGAATACCCGGGAGACGACCGACCTCGGAAAGCCCTCGAAGCAGGCCGTGCCTGGGCGCGAGGGCAGATCTCCGTGGGCGAGGCGCGCGCCGCCGCGTTTGCCGCTCACGGCGCTGCTCGCGATGCCGCCTGCGACACCGACCGTTGATGTGGGGCGCGCCGGTGCAACCCGCTGCAGGAGGATCCCTATCGTGGACGACATGATCCGCTGCGACAGACAACACATAGACGCCCTGGCCGAACTGTCCGCTCGAGCGCTCGTCAACGATCCACTCTACGAGCATGTCTTTCCGGATCCCACGACGCGGGAGGCCCTAGCAGCATGGGAGCTTGGAGGCATCGTGCATTATGGGGTTCGTTTCGGCGAAGCCTACGCGGCACCCGACCTCAGTGGCTGCGCGGTATGGTTGCCGCCGGGCCAGACGGATTTCACGCAAGAACGCATGGCCGAGATCGGCATGTGGGACTCGGCCGCACGCATCGGCGCAGGCTCCGAAGAGCGCCTGATGAGATTCATCACGGAGTCGGAGGAGTGCCACAAAGAAGTCGCAGCCGATCTGCACTGGTACCTGGTCCTCCTGGCCGTGGATCCAACGAGGCAGAACGAAGGGATCGGGAGCGGCCTTCTCACAGCAGGCCTCGAGAGAGCAGACGCGGGAGGCTATCCGGTCTATCTCGAGGCCACCAATCCGCTCAACGTACCCTTCTACCGAAGGCGCGGCTTCGAAGTGCGCCTGGAGGCGCTCCTCTCTGATGGTGGCGCCTGTATCTGGTACATGGTGAGGGATCCGGTACGGCGTACCGCCTGAGCCGCGCAACTGCGGGCATGCAGCGACCGGCACGAGGCGATAGAGTTGGCAGATCGAGCCGTGTCTTCAGGGAAGGATGTCATGGTTGCCGCTGAAAAGGTGCTCCCGGCGTCGCTACGTTTGGAGATGCTCGCTCCTTGCGGGATGGACTGCGGCCTCTGCTACTCGTACTTCAGGCCCAGAAACCGGTGTGCCGGCTGCAATGGCGACGATGGCTCCAAGCCGCGCTACTGCGTGTTGTGCGCGATCAAGAACTGTCCCGAGCGCAGGGGCGATTTCTGCGGCGGATGTGCGACTTATCCCTGCGCTCGCCTGCGGCGGCTGGACTCTCGATACCGGAAGAAGTACGGTATGAGCATGCTGGAGAACCTCCGCTACATAGCCGCGCATGGGCCGGAGGCGTTTCTGGCCCTGGAGAAGGAACGATGGCAATGCGCGGACTGCGGCGGGCTGGTCTGCGTCCACAGGGAGAGCTGCGTTCACTGCGGCCGCGCCAGAGACCAGGCTGGTCCCGCTTAGCGATCGCTCTGGCTCGGGAGAACAGTACCGCAGCGAGGCGTTTGACCAGAAGGTACGAGACCGGAGGAATCACGGCGGTCGCAGGAGAATCAAGGGAGGCAAGAATGAACGGGAAACAGATTCACGGCTATGGTGTGCTGGTCATCCTGCTGATCCTGTCGCTGACCGCCTTCGCTTGTGGAGGGTCAGGCGATGGTGATGGGCAAAGCGAGACGACGCAATCATCGGCGGTGGGATCCACCGAGCCGAGTGGGTCCGGGTCGTCGGCGGTGACAGGCGGCCAGACGACTACTTCGCAATCCCCCGGTGAGCAGACAACGGTTCCGGCTGGTTCCACCACCACTGCGGCCTCCGGTGGCGACCTGACCAGCTACCGCATTCATACCACCTGGCGGGATGGCAGCCGTGAAGGACCGGTTAAGACCGAATGGGATACGGCGTATGTCGCCGATCCGCTCGCCGTCCACCACAAGGCCGAAGGGGACGTCGACATGGAGATGGTCCTGGTCGGGAAAACCTTGTGGACCAGGTTCATGGACCTGCCCTGGCAGAAGACGGAATTGCCCGAGGGAGAGACGGCTGACTGGGCGAGCATGCTTTCCGAGGCGGAATCGCTGGTGGATGTCGAGGAGCAGACACCTGTGGAGAACGATATTCAGTGGTTGATGGGACAGTCGGAAGTCAAGATTGCCGAAGGCAGCCTGACCCCGGCAGGCGAGGAGACCGTCAACGGGGTCACCTGCAAGCGGTACACAGTGGACTCGACCTACACCTACAGCGTGGAATACCAGGCGCCGCTGAGTGCCAAGGCCACCCTCACCGAAGGTACTCAGGGTGAGATCTGGGTGGCCGACCAAGAGGGATGGTCTCCGTTCGTGGTGAGGGCGCAGCTCTTGCAGACCACGACCACCGAGTTGGAGGGGGGTCCTTCGGGCACTGAGATCGTGTACATCGAAGAGGACGTCACCGATATCAATTCGTCCGACATCGTGATCGAGCCTCCTCAGTAGTGTGAAGTCCCGGAGTCATCGCCGCTGATGCCCACGCCGCCGGGACATGCCACGCCGCGCGGAGGAAGTCGTTCCCGACGCTCCCCGAGCGTACAGCCGACAAGCGAATCGACCTGACGCCCGGCGGCTTCAGGTTGTTCGCAGAACTCCGGTCAGCTGATTGAGGAGCAGCATGGAAGGCTCCAAACACGACCGACGGGCTCCGCAAAGTGCGGCGGCCGATCGTGCCGCTGGAGACCTTTGTTTTGCGAGCGCGAAAGAGCTCGCCGCTCTTATCCGGACTCGAGAGGTATCGGCGCGCGAGGTCATGGCCGCGCATCTTGAGCGGATCGAACGAGTCAACCCGAAGATCAATGCCATCGTCGCCAAACTGGACGACGAGGAATGCCTGGCCCTGGCCGACGCGGCCGATCGACGGGCCGCAAGGGGAGAGGTGCTGGGGCCGCTCCACGGACTGCCGATCGCCTTCAAGGACCTCCAACCTGCCGTGGGCTTTCCGTTCACGCGCGGTTCCACCATCTACAAGGACGCGATGCCGGCAGAGGATTCCGTGCTCGTCGAGCGGTTGCGTAGAGCGGGAGCGATACCGATCGGAAAGACGAACACTCCGGAATTCGGAATGGGCTCGCACACCTACAACAAGGTGTACGGCACGACCCTGAACCCTTACGACCACACCAGAAGCGCCGGCGGTTCGAGTGGCGGCGCCGGCGCGGCGCTCGCGACCGGCATGCTGCCTATCGCCGACGGTAGCGACCTGGCCGGGTCTCTCAGAAACCCGGGGAATTTCAACAATATCGTGGGAATGCGACCCACCGTGGGATTGGTCCCGTCGGCGCCGGACCCGTTGCCGCTGCTGGGCTTTGGCGTCAACGGCCCGATGGGACGCACAGTCGTCGACACAGCTTTTCTGCTGGGTGTCATGGTCGGCGCAGATCCTCGCGACCCCGGGTGCTTCCCCTCCGATCCCTCGGCGTTCCGCGGGACCCTGGACCGCGACTTCCGGGGGACGCGCGTCGCCTGGTGCCCCGACTTGGGCGGCCTCCCTCTCGACCCCGGCGTTCGCTCAGTGCTTGGAGCGCAGAGGAGCACGTTCGAGGCACTGGGTTGCGTCCCTGAGGACGCGTGTCCCGATCTCAGCGGAGCAGACTCGATCTTTCTCACCATCCGCAGGTTTCGGAGCGCCACGGTCTACGGGCCATTGCTGGCGGAGTTCCCTGAACATCTGAAGCCGGAAGCCGTTGAAGAGATCGAACAGGGGCTCGCACTGACGAGTGCCGACGTTGGTCGAGCGATGATCCAGCACGGTCAGCTGCTGGAGCGGATGCGCCGCTTCGAGCAAGAGTACGAATTCTTGCTGTGCGCCGTGAATCAAGTGCCGCCGTTCGAGGCCACGCTGGACTGGCCCAAGGCCATCGATGGGGTGAAGATGGAGCATTACGTCGCGTGGATGAAGTCGGCCTACTGGATCACCACGACGTTTAGGCCGGCGATCTCGGTCCCGGCAGGTTTCAACTCCGATGGATTGCCGGTCGGCATCCAGATCGTCGGTCGCCATCGAGCGGATTTCTCCGTGCTGCAAATGGCTCATGCCTTCGAGCAGGCGACAGGCTTCGGTCGGGTCCGGCCGGCAACGGTGATGAACTGACGGCCGCTAATGCCCGTGGACCTCATCCTTCGACCCTTGCGCGAGGACGACGAGGACGAATTCCTCCGCGCACATCGCGCTACCTCGCCCGGGTACCCCACCTTCCTCCACTATTACGAAGAAGACATGCCTTTCCGTCGCTATCTGGAGGCACTCGCCGAGCAGGAGCGAGGCATAGGCGTTCCGTCTGGTCACGTCCCGTCGATCTTCCTTTTTGCCTTTGTGGGCGGGAAGATCGTCGGAAGGGTGTCGATCCGTCCATCCCTCAATCCCCGTCTCGAGCGGGTGGGGGGACACATCGGGTACGTCGTCGTCCCCGAGTTCCGCCGCTGCGGCTACGCCACGGCGATGCTCGGCTCGGCGGTGCGGATCTGCCGCGACAAGCTTGGACTTGCCCGCGTCCTGGTGACGTGTGACGAGGACAACATCGCGTCGATGCGGACGATCGAGAAGGCCGGCGGTGTCCTCGAGAACGTCGTGGACGGCCCGGATCTCGAGAAGCCGAAGAGGCGGTACTGGATCCAGATCCGCTGAGGCGATGCAGCACGACGGAGGGCCGACAGGAGACCTCGCAACAAAGCATCCAGGCGGCTTTCGGCCCCGCCTTCCCACCCGCTCCCCGATACGCTACGATTGTCCCCGACCTTTAATCGAGCCCCGTGAGGCCGAAAGGAAGAGTGGCTGACGCATGCCCCGCCGCACCGACATCCGCAAGATCCTCCTGCTCGGTTCCGGTCCCATCGTCATCGGGCAGGCCTGCGAGTTCGACTATTCCGGCACCCAAGCCTGCAAGGTCCTCATGGAAGAGGGCTATGAGGTGGTGCTGGTCAACTCCAACCCGGCCACCATCATGACCGACCCCTCCTTCTCCCACCGCACCTACATCGAGCCCCTGGTGCCCGAAGTGGTGGCCAAGATCATCGAGGTGGAGCGGCCGGACGCGCTGCTCCCCACCCTTGGAGGCCAGACCGCCCTCAACCTGGCCGTCGCCCTCTCCGAAGACGGCACCCTGGAGAAGTACGGGGTGGAGCTCATCGGCGCCAACTACGCCGCCATCCGCCGGGCAGAAGCCCGGGACGAGTTCCGCGAGACCATGGCCTCCATCGGCCTGCGCGTGCCCGACAGCGCGGTGGTCAAGAGCGTGGCCGAAGCCCGGGCCGCCCTGCAGGACGGTCTGCGCCTGCCCCTCATCATCCGCCCCAGCTTCACCCTGGGCGGCCACGGGGGAGGGGTGGCGGCCACCGACCAGGAGTTCGACGACGTCGTCCAGGCCGGTCTCGATGCCTCGCCCACCCACCAGGTGTTGCTGGAGGAGAGCGTCATCGGCTGGAAGGAGTTCGAGCTCGAGGTGATGCGCGACCTCAAGGACAACGTGGTCATCGTGTGCTCCATCGAGAACATCGATCCCATGGGCGTCCACACCGGCGACTCCATCACCGTTGCGCCTCAACAGACCCTCACCGATGTGCAGTACCAACGGCTGCGCGATGCCTCACTCGCCATCATCCGGGCCATCGGGGTGGAGACCGGCGGCTCCAACATCCAGTTCGCCTACTCCCCCGAGACCGACGAGCTGGTGGTCATCGAGATGAACCCGCGCGTCTCCGCTCCTCCGCCCTCGCCTCCAAGGCCACGGGCTTCCCCATCGCCAAGATCGCGGCCAAGCTGGCCGTGGGCTACACCCTGGACGAGATCGCCAACGACATCACCCGCAAGACGCCGGCCTGCTTCGAGCCCACTATCGACTACGTGGTGGTCAAGACTCCCCGCTGGGCCTTCGAGAAGTTCCCCCTGGCCGACGCCCGGCTCACCACGCATATGAAGAGCGTGGGGGAGAACATGGCCATCGGCCGCACCTTCAAGGAGGCCTTCCAGAAGTCCATGCGCTCCCGGGAGCTCGACGTCCGTCCCGACATCCCCGACGACAACGACGCCCTTGTGGCCATGATCGCCATCCCCTCGGCCGAGCGCTACGACCTCATCCTCGAGGCCTACCGCCGGGGCGTGACTCTGGAGGCTATGTTCGCCGCTACTCTCATCGACGAGTGGTTCCTGGAAGAGCTGCGGGAGATCGTGGAGGCCGAGAACCATCTCAAGGCGTTCGCTGAAAAAGGCGGTCTCCCCGCCTTGCCGCGAGAGGAACTGTGGCACGCGAAGCGGCTGGGCTTCAGCGACGAGTAGATCGCCCGGTTCCTCGAGGCCACCGAAGACGGAGGTGCGGGAGCGCCGCATCGCCGAGGCCATCATCCCCACCTACAAGGCGGTGGACACCTGCGCGGCCGAGTTCGAAGCCTACACCCCCTACTTCTACTCCACCTACGAGGAGGAGAACGAAGCCTTCCCCGTCCCCGACAAGGAATCGGTGATCATCCTGGGGAGCGGCCCCAACCGCATCGGCCAGGGCATCGAGTTCGACTACTGCTGCGTCCACGCCGTCCAAGAGATGCGCGAGTCTGGGCTACCAGGCCATCATGGTGAACTGCAACCCCGAGACGGTCTCCACCGACTACGACACCTCGGACCGCCTCTACTTCGAACCGCTCACCTTCGAGGACGTGCTCAACATCATCGAGAACGAGAAGCCCAAGGGTGTGGTGGTGCAGTTCGGCGGGCAGACTCCCCTCAAGATCGCCGAGCGGCTGCACGCCGCCGGCGTCCCCATCCTGGGAACCTCGCAGGACGCCATCGACCTGGCCGAAGACCGCGAGCGCTTCGGCGAGGTGCTCAAGAAGCTCAAGCTCAAGGCGCCGCCGTTCGGCACGGTCCGCAACGTCGAGGAGGCGCTCGCCGTGGCCGAGCGCATCGGCTACCCGGTCCTCGTGCGGCCTTCCTACGTCCTGGGCGGGCGGGCCATGGAGATCGTCTACGACCAGGAGAGCCTGGAGCGCTACCTGCGCACCGCAGTGAAAGCGTCGCCCCGCCACCCGGTGCTCATCGACCGTTTCCTCGAGCATTCCACCGAGATCGACGTGGACGCCCTGTGCGATGGCGACGACGTCTACATCGGCGCCGTCATGCAGCACGTGGAAGAAGCGGGCATCCACTCGGGCGACTCGGCCTGCGTGATCCCCACGGTGTCGCTGGGGGAGGAGGCGGTGCGGCGCATCGAGGAACAGACCGCCGCTCTCGCCCGCGAACTGGGCGTGGTGGGCCTTATGAACGTCCAGTACGCGGTGCAGCAAAGCGACCACGGCGCGGCCAACATCTACGTGCTGGAGGTGAACCCGCGGGGCAGCCGCACGGTGCCTTTCGTGAGCAAAGCCACCGGGGTCTCGCTCGCCCGGATAGCCACCCGGGTCATCGCCGGCCAGAGACTGCGCGACATGGGGCTCCCCGGCTGGGTGGAATCCATCGGCGCCGGCCGGGTCCCCTGCCGGCGCGACCTGCAGCACGTCGCCGTCAAGGAGGCGGTCCTGCCTTTCCCCAGGTTCCCAGGGGTGGACACGACCCTGGGCCCGGAGATGAAGTCCACCGGGGAGGTCATGGGCGTGGGCAGCAGCTTCCCCGCGGCTTTCGCCAAGGCCTCTTTGGCCGCCGGCGATCGGCTCCCCCGAGAGGGCACGGTGTTCGTGTCGGTGGCCGACGCCGAGAAGGACGCGGTCATCCTGATGGCCCTCATGCTGAGCACGCTTGGCTTCAGCATGCTGGCGACCGAGGGCACGCATCGTGCCCTGACTCTCAACGGTATCGACTCGGAGTCGGTGTTGAAGCATACGGTCGGGCTGGCGATGAGGGCGGCCATGGAGGCGGCCAGCGCCACTAGTAACGGCGCCGCCGCCGCGGCGCCGGCCGCCGCCGGGGCTCCGGCCGCCGCGCCTATCACCACTGTGGTCGATCTGCTCGAGGCAGGCCAGATCGACCTCGTCATCAACATCCCGCGCGGACGCGGCGCCCGGTCCGACGGCTACGAGATCCGGCGGGCTGCGCTCCGCCAGGGAGTGCCCACCATGACCAACGCCGCCGCGGCCCACGCGGCCGTTCAGGCTATCGCCAGTGCCCGTAGAAGCCGAGAAGTCTCCGTTACCTGCCTTCAGGACCTACACAGCCGCCTGGCTGCCTCGGCCGGCGGCGCCGGGCCTGGCCAGAACGACGTTGGCTCCCTCCAGGACGCTGTTGGTCCTCTCAAGAGCGACCCCCGTCCGTATCAGAAGGACCCCCAATCATGAACGGAGCGATGCCAGGTCTCGCTGCCGGAATACCGCATCAGAGCAGGCGCGGACGAGTGTTGGGCCGGGTGACCGGGAACGAGTCGACAGGAAGCCTTTTTTGGCTGACCATCGAGGTTCCCGGCTGGGCCGAAGCCCGGCCGGGCCAGTTTGCGCTGCTCCAGGCCGAGCCCTCTCGATGCTTCCTCGGTCGGGCCCTGTCGATCTCTGACGAGGAGAAGGACAGGGTCTCTTTCCTGGTCGACCCGGTCGGCGAAGGTACGCGCGAGCTCTGTAGCCTCAGTGCAGGCGATCCGGCATGGGTCCTCGGTCCGCTGGGCAATGGGTTCGACCTGGACGAGGTAGTCTCGGGCTGCTCGCCACCGGGCATATCCGGCACAACGTCCGGCAAACGGAGCCGGCTGGTCGTCGTCGCCGGCGGAGCGGGAGTGGCCCCCTTCCCGCTGTTCCTGTCCCGTCTGGCTCGTCGGAAGACGGCCCGGGCCGGTCACCCTGAGGTAGTGGTGCTCCTGGGTTTCCGTGACGCCTCTCGAGCTCAGGGAGCGATTCCCGTCAGGGGAGCGGTCCGCAGATCGACCGAGTCCGGCCTGTCCTGCCGCCTCGTCTTGGCCACAGAAGACGGTTCTCTGGGTCCCCCTCAGAGGGTGACCGACCTGCTGGAGACCGAACTACGACCGGGTGATCAGGTGGTGGTATGCGGCCCGCCCGCCATGTCGGCCGCGGTATGGCAGATCTGTTCCAAAACCGCGGACGTGCGCACGTGGTTCAGCTTAGAGGCGAACATGGCCTGCGGGGTCGGATCGTGCCACGGCTGCGCTGTTGCTCTTGCCGATGGTTCGTTCGCCCGGGTGTGCCATGATGGACCGGTGTTCCCCGGGGAGAGGGTCTTTGGAGGGTATGTGGCGCCTGTCGCCGGGGGGAAGGAGCCGGCATGACCACTCCCGCTACCCCCGCCGCCGCTGTCGATCGACCCGATCTGTCCGTCCGCTTGGGCCCGCTGCGGCTGGAGCACCCGCTTATCAATGCCTCCGGCACTATGGAGATCCTCGATCTAGCGGATACGCTGGGACCCGGGATCCTGGGACATCCACCGGTGGCCGCGTACGTGCCCAAGACGGTTCTCCTTTCGCCGCGTGCCGGCAATCCGCCACCCCGGATCCTCGAGACCCCCGCCGGGATGATCAACTCGATCGGACTCCCGGGCGAGGGCCTGGAGACGTTCGTGAACGAGCGACTACCGCGGCTCCTTGCTTTGCCCTGCGCGCTCATATTGAGCATCGGGGGCTTCTCTCTGCAGGAATACGCATCCCTTGCCGCAGGGCTGCACAGCGCCCTGAAGCACTGGGAGGCGGACTGGCCGGCGAGAGTAGGATTGGAGGCCAATATCTCCTGCCCCAACGTGCACTCAGGTTGCGCTTCCATCGGCAGCGATCCTCAAGAGACGCTTGCGGTCGTGGCCGCCATCCGGGAGGTCTGGCCGGGGCTTCTGATAGCTAAGCTGACGCCCAATGTCACGGATATCGGCGCCATCGCCCGTGCGGCGGTGCAAGGCGGAGCCGACGCCATCGCGGCCGTCAATACCTTCAAGGGACTGGTTGTCGACCGGGAGACCTTGCGGCCTTGGCTGGGCAACATCACGGGAGGTGTCTCCGGCCCGGCGATCAAGCCGCTCGCTCTACGCCTGGTGTACGAAGTTTTTCAGGCGGTGGAAGTACCCATCGTCGGCATGGGCGGAGTGGCGAGTGTGCAGGACGTGCTCGATTTCATGGCATGCGGGGCCCGAGTGGTCGCCGTAGGGTCTGCTGCGTTTCGAGATCCTTGGATCGCCCAAGATCTTGCCGATGGGCTGGCGCAGGAGTTGGCCGCTCGGGGGCTGATCCTAGATGAGCTGGTCGGTTTGGCTCACCGTGGTCAAGTATCAGGCTGTACTTAAGCCTGATACTTGACCATAGAATCGCGCGATACTTGTTGCTTCCTTCGACGCCATGAGTATAATGACTTCCGTGGACCAGACCTTGAATATGACCCCACAAACCCCCGAGCGCAGTCATCAGCAGCGGATGGAAGCGCTTCGGCGCGCGAACGATATCCGTTCCGAAAGGGCTCGACTCAAAGAGGGGCTTCGTAACGGCGACGTTACCATCGTCGAAGTGCTGGTCGATCCTCCGTTGTGCATACATACGGCCAAGGTGCTCGATCTTGTTCTGGCAGTTCCCAAGTACGGAAGGGTCAAGGCCAATAGGCTCCTTGAGCGGTGCCGGGTGAGTTCTTCGAAGACGGTGAACGGGCTTACTCCTCGTCAGCGCAAAGAGCTGATCGATATGCTGGTCGACTGACCGGCGCACAGCCGGGTGCGGTGATAGCCAGGCTGATCGTCATCGCCGGGCCTTCGGGGGCGGGCAAAGGCACTCTGATAGCCCGCCTTCTCCAAGAGCTCACCGGTATTGTCCTCTCCGTATCCGCCACCACACGGCCCAGGCGACTGGGTGAGGTGGACGGCCGAGAGTATTTCTTCCTGAGTAGAACCCAGTTCAAGGATTGGGTCGAGCGGGGCTTGTTTCTCGAATGGGCCACTTATAGCGGGCATCGTTACGGTACTCCCAAACAGGCCGTGAGTGACCATCTGAACGCCGGACTCGATGTCATTCTTGAGATCGAGATCGAAGGCGCGCGGCAGGTGCTGGAACAGTGTCCGGCAGCGCTGATGATCTTCATCATGCCGCCCTCGCTCGCCGAGCTGGAGGGGCGGCTGCGGGGAAGAAAGACCGAAAGTGAGGAATCGATCCAGAAGCGGCTCGGGCGTGCGGCAGAAGAGATGGCGGCCGTGGCGGCCGGGGAGTGGCCGGGCCGGCGTCAATTCGACTATGTTATAGTGAACGATAGCGTGAAACGGGCGAGCCAAGAGCTGGTCCGCGTAATCGAGCAAACCAGGGAAGGGTATGAACAAGCCGACAGTCGATGAGATACTCGTTGGTCTATCCGCTGCACGTGACGAGGAGACCGAGGAACCCAATCGGTATACGGCCGTCATGGTCACCGCCAAACGGGCCCGGCAGATCAACAGCTATTACCATAGTCTTGGCGAGGGAGGGGCTCTCGACAGCTTCGCTCCCCCTCTGGTCGCCAGCTTCACCAAGAACTACCTCAGCATCTCTATGGCCGAGGTAGCTAGGGCCGAGATCGCTTACAGGCTGCGTCCTACCCGCCAGTAGGGAGAGCAGGGAGCGTGTGATGGCTGATCGGCCCGTGGTCCTGCTGGGGGTGACGGGAGGGATCGCCGCATACAAAGCTGCCGAGCTGCTGCGGGGTCTGCAGAAGGCGGGCATGGAAGTCCGGGTGATCATGACCCGGGCGGCCACCAAGTTCATCAGCCCCATGACCTTCGAAGCGCTGTCGACACATCCCGTTCGGCTGGATGACATAAGCGAGATGCGCGCTGACTCGCGCATCACCCATGTCGAGGACAGCCAAGACGCCGATATCATGGTGATCGCCCCGGCCACGGCCAACACGCTGGCCAAGATGGCCAACGGCATAGGCGATAATCTCCTCACCTCCATGTGCTTGGCCTTCGCGAAAACGGTGGTGGTCGCGCCGGCCATGAACACCAACATGTGGGAACACCCGGCGACCCAACACAATGTGGATCTGCTGCGCGAACGTGGCGTGTTCGTGGTGGAGCCCGGCGCGGGCGAGTTGGCCTGTGGCGTTTACGGCTCGGGTCGCATGGCGGAACCGGATAGCATAGTGGCCGAGGTCAAGCTGCGGCTGCAGGTGCAGCGGAAACGCGACCTGAGGGGCCTGCGCGTGGTAATCACGGCCGGCGGCACCCGGGAGCCCATCGACGCTGTGCGTTTCATCGGCAATCGCAGCTCGGGGAAGATGGGGTTCGCCCTCGCGAGAGCGGCCTTTGACCGCGGTGCCATGGTGGACCTTATCGAGGCTAACGTCGACATGCCTGCAGCGCCCGGTGTCCGTCAAACCGAGGCTGCCACCGCGGGCGAGATGCACGCCGAGGTCATGAAACGTCTGCCCGACACCGACATCCTCATAATGGCCGCTGCCGTGGCGGACTACCGGGTAGCAGACGGGCCTGCCGGCGGCAAGATCGGCAAAGACAAGGACAAATGGGCCATCGGACTGCAGGCGACCACCGACATCCTGTGCGAGGTGGCCGCCCATCACAAAGGCCAGTTCCTGGTGGGCTTCGCCGCCGAATACGGCCTCGAGGGCCTTGAGCGGGCCCGGGGGAAGATGGAGCGTAAGCGTCTCGACATGATCGTGTTCAACGATATTTCCCGCACCGACATCGGCTTCGATTCCGACTTCAACGAGGTGCGCATCCTGACCCCCGACTCCGAAGTCCTGGTGGAGAAGGCGCCCAAGGAGACCATCGCCGAGATCATTCTTGACAATATCGCCCTGGCCGTGCGCGCCGGGCGCGGCGAAACCCCGCTCCCGGCATAGGCGCCCTGCCGGGCCGTCCGCATTCGCATCGGTACCGCAGCCCGCGAGCGCCTGCCCCTCACCTCGGGAGCGTTTGACCACACCGGGCTCGTGTGCCGTACTCCCGCGCAAAAAGGAGGAGCAGCCCTGCGGCTGCTCCTCCTTGAGAAGACCGGTCTCGCGGCCCTGCCGGGCCGGAAGCGACGGCTCTACTATGCGTAGGGGATCGGCTCGAACTTCTTCTGGATCGGCATGTTCGGGTCCATCCCGTAACAGATGTAGATGTCGTATTTGAACCTGGGATCCTCGGACTTGGCCCACTGGCCGCCGGCGATCTTGATCTTGTACACGTTCGGGACCGGGCGGACCGTTTTCGGCGCGACCGGAAGGTTGAAGTCGACCGGGCCGTTGATACCCTCGAACTTCGTGGTCTTGATGGCCTCGACGTAGAGCTCCTTGTTCTCGATGTCGGGAACACGCTTCAGCACATCGACAGCCCACTCGTACTTGCCTAGCTGACCGAGAGGCTGAGTCCACTGCTCGCCTGTGTCGGTGGTGTACTGCTCGGCGTATTCCTCGCAGGTCTGCCCGGTGAGGTAGCTCTTGTAGGGGAACTTGGGGTGCCACACCATGTGGTCCGAGGTCCCGATACCGATGTCGCCCACAGCCTCGATGCTCTTGTGGAACAGAAGGGCCTTGCTCATGCTGAGGATCTTAGGCTGGTAGCCCTGCTGCGCGCACTGCTGCCAGAAGGTGGTGAAGTCAGGCGGGGTCTGGAGCCCCGTGCAGACCTCGCAGCCGTTCTTCTTGTAGTCAGAGATCTGCGAAGTGAAGTCCTCCGACGGGGGCTGATACATCTCCGGCTTGGAGCCGGTGGTGTAGCCGCCCTTCACCAGGATGGGCTCCAGCCCGGTGTCGGGGTTCGACCAGGCCTGACCGTCCGCGTCGTTCGGGAAGAGGTACCCCACCGTCTTGTTGGTCTCGATCTGGTCCCACATACCCAAGCGGCACTCGCCTGCATCCTCGACGCCGAAGTGGTACATCCAGGTCCACGTGAAAGGCGTATCCGGGGTGGCGCCGCGGCCGAAGTAGAACGGCTGCCACGGAACGAAGTTGGCCAGGAAGGGGATCCCGTTCGCCTCGCACTGATCGGCCGCTGGGTTGACGGTGTCGGGGCTGGACGACGCCACCATCATGTCGACCTTCTCGTTGAAGATCAGATCCTGCGTGACCTCGGCCGCCCGGTTGGGGCTTGACTGGGTGTCGAGCTGGATGATCTCGATGGGGTGAAGTTTGCCGTCTCCACACACTACGCCCTCACCGACGGCTTTCAGAACGTAGCTGACGATCCACTTGTCGGGACCGCCGAACGAGGCCAGTGGTCCGGTAATGGGAGACACGGCTCCGATCTTGACCGGACGACCGGCCTCGACCCCCGCGGTAGTGGTCGTGGTCTCGGCTGCGGCGGTGGTCGTGGTCTCGGCTGCGGCGGTGGTGGTGGTCTCGGCTGCGGCGGTCGTAGTGGTCTCCTCTTCACCGCACGCGGCCAGAAATCCTCCGAGGCCCGCCCCGACGCCTATCGTCGCACCGGCGATACCCGCCACCTTGAGGAACTCGCGACGGCTCACCGGTTTGTCTTTTAGCGCTCCCGGCTCCTCTCGTTCTCCGTCCGAGAGTCTCTTTTCCTTGTCGGACATGCTGCTGCCCCTCCTTGTGGGATTGAAATGTGAGTGCATACTTACCACATCGCTCGCCTGCCTGCCAGACGGCACAGGGCGAGTAAGGAAACCTGAGTGAGGTGGAAACAGATCCACCATCAGCGTTTTGAGGAAGCACCGCGACGGCGCCAATGGAAGGAGGGCGAACCTCCCGCGGGACCCGTCCTAGGCCTGGATGCGTTCGCCGGTTTGAACCGGCCAGAGGGAGACTGCTTAGGCCGACTCTCTCATGGCTTGGATCTCGTCGGCGGCCTTGATCTGCTCCAGGGCCTTGGCCTCGATCTGCCGGATGCGCTCGCGGCTGACGTTGAAGCGGCTGCTGACCTCGGCCAGGGTCCGGGGATGCTCACCCTTGAGGCCGAAGCGGAGTTCCACTACCTTGCGCTCCCGTTCGTCCATGGCCTTGAGCACTCGGTCCAGGCTCTCTTTGGCGATGATGCTGGACACCACGTCGGCAGGATCCGGGGTGTTGGAATTCTCGATGAAATCACCGAGCTCCGCGTCTTCTTCGTCGCCGATGGGGGTCTCGAGCGAGGTGGTACGCTGGGCGATCTTGCGCATCTCCTGCACTTCTTGAGGATCGATACCCAGCTCGTAGGCCAGTTCGTCGTCGTTGGGCTCCTTGCCGGTCTCCTGCAGGAGCTTCCGCTCGGTGCGGACCATCTTGTTGATCTTCTCGATCATGTGCACCGGGATGCGGATGTTGCGGTCCTGGTTGGCGATGGCCCGGGTGATGGCCTGCCTGATCCACCAGGTAGCGTAGGTGGAGAACTTGTAGCCTTTGCGGTAGTCGAACTTCTCCACCGCGCGGATGAGACCGGTGTTGCCCTCCTGAATGAGGTCGAGCAGGTCCATGTCCTGGGTGTAGTAGTTCTTGGCGATGGAGATGACCAGACGCAGGTTGGACTGGATCATGCGGTCCTTGGCGCGCTTGTCACCCGCCTCGATGCGCTTGGCCAGTTCGATCTCTTCATCTTTTGTGAGCAACGGGATCTCCCCGCCTCTTTGAGGTAGAGGCGAAGAGGGTCATGCGTGACCGTCTCGATCGACAGGTCGAGCGTGGGCTCGGTGGGCTCCAGGACGCCTTGCGTGACCGGGCTCTGCTCGTAGATCTCGATGGACTGGTCGAAGAGCTGCGAATACAGATCCTCGATCTCTTCCATGGTCATGTCGTATTCCTCGACCAGGGCCATGATCTCGTCGCTGGTGACGTAGCCGCGCTCCTGGCCGAGCTGCAAAAGGTCTTGGACGTCCACTATGGTGCGGACGTCGATGGTGGCGATATCACTTTCTCTATGCACTGTCTTCTGCTATCCTAATTGGAGATTCAAGCTTTCTCTTTTTATACCCTCTCACGACGCAAACCGCAACAGTTTACTCCGACTCCTCGACGCTGTCAATGCGCGCGTCACTCCCTGCCTACAGGTACAGGTATAGTATACCGAACAAACGTTCGTACCGCAACTCCACGCACCAGTAGCTTCCCTGACCTGACGCCGATACCCAAGAGGAAGTTCCCGGCGCCCGGGTCTTCTTAAACGGGCGCCATCCCGGCTCGGCCTTCCCGCCGGGGCCGCTTTGTGAGACATTTCGAGGGGCGTCCAGCCTCGATGACCATGATGCGGCCAAGTCGCAGGATCAAGGAGACCCACCGGACATGACTCTCGTCGGATCTGACCAAGCCGAGGCGCCTGTTGTTCTCACCATCGACGCCGAGGGAGGAGACAACGCGCCGGCGGAGATCGTGGCCGGGGCCCTTCTGGCCGCTTCGCCTTCACTACGCGTGCTTCTGGTGGGACGACCGGAGGTCTTGGAGATCCAGCTCGGAGCCGCCGATCGCCGCTACGTGGACGTCGTGCCGAGCGCATCGGTAATCAGCTCTCATCTGGAGCCTGTCGCGGCCGTGAAGGGCATGCAGGACTCCTCCATCGTGGTGGGAGCCCGGACCGTGGTGGACGGCTCGTCTCAGGGGTTCATCTCCGCCGGCAGCACTGGGGCCGTGCTGGCGGCGGCCCTGCTGCTGGTCCGGCGCGTGGAAGGCATAAGAAGGCCTGCGATCGTCACCATTCTGCCGGGGCTGGAAGGCCCGGTAGTATTCCTGGATTCGGGGGCTAATGCCGACTGCCGTCCCGAGCACCTGGTGGAGTTCGGTGTGTTGGGTACGGCCTATGCGCGCACCGTCATGGGATTGCCGGCACCCCGCGTGGGCCTTCTCAACATCGGTGAAGAGGAGAGCAAAGGCAATGAATTGGCTCAGGCCTCCTACCGCGGCCTGACAGCATCGGGGCTCAATTTCATCGGGAACGTGGAGGGACGCGATCTGCTCCGGAACACGGCCGACGTGGTGGTGACGGACGGCTTCACCGGCAATGTGGCCCTGAAGCTACTGGAGGGGTGCTCAGCGGTCCTCTTCGGTCGACTGAAAGAGGCGGCACGCTCCAGCACACGGGCGAGAACCGGGGGCATGCTGTTGAAGCCGGCGTTGCGCGGGCTGCGCGCGGGGTTCGACCCGGAGGCGTACGGGGGCACGTATCTGCTGGGGGTGCGGGGCCTGGTCGTGATCTGTCACGGGAACGCCACCCGCAAGGCTATCGCCAATGCCCTGCGCTTCGGCGCCGACGCGCTGCGAAGAGGCGTACTGACCGGGGTGGATGCGGAGGTGGTCGCGATCCTGGGCCGGGGAGATGCTGCCTCTTCTTGACCGCCGTTGATACAATGGTCCTGTCCCTGGAGTCACCTCCGTCATCGTTTCGATACTGGACGCAAGGAGCAGCAGATGATCAGAGAGGAGATCTTCGCCAAGGTGCGCGACTATCCTGGTGGAGCAGCTTGGTGTCGACGCCGACGACGTCACGGAGGAAGCCTCCTTCCAGGACGACCTGAACGCCGACAGCCTGGACCTCGTGGAGCTCATCATGGAGCTTGAAGACCAGTTCGGCGTGAAGATCTCCGACGAAGAGGCTCAGACCATCACCACGGTGGGCGCAGCGGTCGACTTCATCGCCGCCCGCGTCTGACGTCCATCCCGGGGAGAGACTGGAAAGTGCGGGGGCTGCCGGCGCTGGTGCGGGCAGTCCCCGCTTTGCCTTGGCCGCGGTCACGTCGGGCCGACCGTCTTTCTCCCGCGAGTGAAGGTCCGATGCTCATGGCCCTTGCGCGGCAATTGCCCCCCAGATTGCTTGAACTGGCGCTCACTCACTCCTCCTGGGTGGACACAAGGACCGAATCGTACGAGCGGCTGGAGTTCCTCGGCGACAGCGTCCTGGGGCTGGCCATCGCTTCCGCTCTCTACCAGCGCTATCCGCGGAACGACGAGGGTGACATGGCCAGGGTCAAGGCTTTCGTGGTCAGCCGGACAAGCTGCGCACAGGTCGCCCGGGCGCTCGAAATAGAGGGGCTGCTGGTCGAGCATGCTCCGGCACCGGAGAGCAGACGCAGGGAGGCGGCAGGTAACCCGACCATCCAGGGAAATGTGCTCGAGGCCCTTATCGGCGCCATCTATCTGACTCACGGGTTCGAGCAGACCCGCGGCGCGGTGGTCGGGGCTTTTGAGCGACAGATCCACTACGCGGTTACGGCCCACGTCGATCACAAGACGGCGCTGCAGGAGTTGCTGGCCCCGCGCGGTCTGCAGCCGGTCTACCGGCTGGTGGTCGAGACCGGCCCGCCGCACGCCCGCGTGTTCACGTCCGAGGTCCTGGTCGGTGGGTCACTCGGAGGGCGGGGCACGGGCACCACCATCAAGATGAGCGAGCAAGCGGCCGCCGAGGAGGCCCTCGCCTCCTTGAGGGAAGGCAAGGTGCAGTAGCTTGCCCCACCTGCATTCCATGAGGCTTCGGGGCTTCAAGACCTTCGCCAAGCCCACCGAACTCGTCTTCGAACCCGGGGTCACCGTGATCATCGGACCGAACGGGAGCGGCAAGAGCAACATCGCCGACGCCGTTCTGTGGGTGTTGGGCGAGCAGAGCCCCGGCAATCTCCGGGGACGGTCCATGCAGGATGTGATCTTCTCGGGCCCCGACGGACGGAAGTCAAGCGCGGTCGCTGAGGTCAGTCTGGTCTTCGACAACGAGTGCGGCTCGTTCCCGATGGACTGCAACCAGCTTGAGATCACCAGGAGATTGGTTAGAGACAGCGGGTCGGAGTATCGGTTGAACGGTACCGGTTGCAGGCTGCTGGATGTCCAGGACCTGGTCGGCGGCCTGGGCCTGGGCAGGGAGATGCACAGTGTCGTCAGCCAGGGTAAGGTCGAGGCCCTCCTCAACTCCACTCCTGAAGCCCGGCGGGGACTGGTGGAGGAGGCGGCCGGACTGGGAGTGTTCAAGAAGCGGCGGGAGCGGGCCCAGGCGAAGCTGGAACGGACGCGGCGGAATCTTCTCCGCGTGGGAGACATCGAGCGGGAGGTCAATGGTGCCCTGCGGCCTCTCAGACAGCAGGTGGCAGCCGCGGAGCGGTTTGCCGAAGCTACGGAGGAATGGGCCCGCGCCAAGGCCAAGTGGGTCCTTCTCACCTTGGCCGGCATCCAGGACTCCTGTCGGGAGACCGGGGAAGAGCTGGCTCAACTGCGCAGGCGGCGGGGGGAGACAGAGACCGGACTGGCGGAGCTTCGCCGTCAACGTCTGGCCGAAGAGGAGCAGTTCGCCGCCGTGCTGCAGGGCCGGGAGGAGCTGAGCAGTGACTACCATCGGCTGCGCTCCGAAGCCGAGCGCGTTGAAGGACGGGCTGTCGCCCTCCGGCAGAGGGTGGCCCGCCTTGAAGGGGATCTGGATCGCGCGCGCAGGCGCCGGGAACTGGCGCAGGGCGAGATGGCTTCATTGGCCTCCCGGCTCGAGGCAATCACTGCTTTGTCCACAGACGAGGCCAGGCTTGGGGTAGTGAACGGTTGGGAAGCGGCCATGAATTCGGCACTGGAGGAGTCGCTCCCCGTCTATCGGACTCTGAGCGAGACCGAAGACGATCTCAAGGACGCGGTCTTCGAGCTGGAGGCGGCCCGCTCGCGGGCCGTGCAGGACCGTGACTTCCTCCGCAGGGAGATCGAAAGCAAAGAGCGGGCGATCTCGGAATTGACCGCGGTGATGCAAGCGGCGATCGCTCGTCTGGAGGAGTTGGAGGCAGAAGCAGCCGCGCTGGAGCGACAGAAGAAGGCGGGCGAGGAGGCGCTACGCTCGGCCCAGGAGGCGCTCACCGCGGCCGTATCCCGGCGCGAGGAAGCGCGGACCCGCGAGACGGAAGCCGCCCGCGAAGAAACGGCCCTTAGAGAGGTCGTCGCCGGCCTTGAATCGAGAGAGGCGGTCTTGCGGGATGTCCTGGAGCGGAGGGAGGGCGTCCCGGCCGGTGCGCAGGCACTGCTGACTTCAGCCGAGAAGCATCGGCTCCTGACCGAGGTTCTCGTTGTGGAACCGGGCTACGAGAGGGCCCTGGCCGCCGCACTGGGATCCTTGGCCCAAGCCGTCGTCTGGGCTGACCGCGCCGATATCACCCTCGCCCTCGAAGTCGACGGGCCGCTCGAAGCCATTCGGGCCAACGCGCATGTCGCCGCGGAGGCGGGACCGGAGGACACAGGGGCGGTGGATCCCGTGACCTCGTACGGAGAGCCGGCAGGATCCCTTCCTCCGGAGACCCGAGATCTGTGGGAGTTCGTCTCGGGACCCAGAGAGTTGATCGACACCTTGAAGGTGCTTCTCCCGCCCACGGGGGTGCTGACCGGTGATGACCGGCTCGGCGCGTATCTGCCGGGCGAGGGGAGCGGGTCCTGGCGCGTGGTCACCCGCTCGGGTGAATTGGTCCGGGCGGGTCTGCACGTTGCGAGACGCAAGGATGTGGGAGCCGAGGCCATCCTGGAAGCGCAGAATGAACTGCGCTCTGTCGCTGGGGAGCGCGCGACGCTGGCAGAGAGGCTGGGGGAGGCCCGCAGGATTGCCGAAGAGGCGCGGGACGTGGCCGCGGGTGCCGAAGACGAATGCCGGCGGGCTGAGGAGACCCTGCGCGAGGCCGAGGCGAGGCTGGCGGCTCATGCGAACGAGTGCGACCTGCACGCCCGTCGCGTAGAGGAATCCGGGGTGGGGCGCTCGGAGTTGCAGGCTCGTCACGAGCGCGAGCTTGCAGCACTCGCCCAGTTGGCGGCCGATCTACACGCGCTGGAAGAGACGACGGCCTCAAGGGAGCTGGAGCTGGAGGCGGCTCGCGCGTCCCTTCGAGGCGCGCAGACTCGTCTTGAGTCTCTGAGGAACACCGTGGGCAGGTTGCGGGCCAAGAAGAGCCAGGCGGAGCTGGTCGAAGTCAGGCTGCGCGAGCGGTGCCGGGCCAACCAGAACGAACGTGAGCGTGCGCAGGCACAGTGGGACGCAGCGACTGCGGAGGCGGGGCGCTGCGAGCGCAGGGTGACGTTCTTGGAGCGCTATCTACCGGTCCTGAGCGGTTTGCTTGCCGTTGTCGAGAAGCTTGCGGAGCGCCTTCGGACTGTGTCGGTGGGGTTGGAATCGCAGTTGGAAGAAGTGCGGGTGCGCTCACAGGACGCAGCGAAGACCATCCGGGACTGGGGAGGGGCGGAAGCCGAGCTTCAGCGCGAGCAGGACGCGTCGGCGGACCGGATAGGTCAGCTGCAGGTGGACGAGGCCCGGCTGGACGATCGCCGGTCGGCGCTCGAGGGTGACCTTGCCGAACTCCGCCGTCGGCACCTGTCTCCCCGGGGACTGACCCTCGCGGGAGTGGTGGGTGAGGATGCGGACGTTCTGCTCGGGGCCGTGGAGCGAGCGGAACGCAGACGAGAGAAGATCGGGCCGGTCAATCCACTTGCCGAACGAGAGTGCGCGGAACTTGAAGAGCGAGCCCGCTTCCTGAAGGAGCAACGTCGTGATCTGGAAGCTTCGCTCTCCCAACTGCAAGAGCTGATCTCCGGGCTCGATGAACACATCGAGGGAGCTTTCTCCGAGATCTTTCAGGCCACCAGAGAGCATTTCTCGGCGGTTATCGCCACGGTGTTCCCGGGAGCAAAGGGAACGCTCAGACTCACGGAGGCGAGGACCGCCGCTGCGCGGGCGGAAACGGGGGTGAACGGTCGGCCCGGCGATCTGGAAGATGAGGAAGTCGTCGGGGAGGCCATGGGCGGCATAGCTCTCGAGGTGAGATTGCCGAACAAGGCCCCGCGCAGCATGAGTCTGCTCTCCGGAGGAGAAAAGGCGATGACGGCGATCGCCTTCCTCTTCTCGCTGTTTCTGGCTCGTCCCTGCCCCTTCTACATCCTGGACGAAGTGGAAGCCTCTCTTGACGATGTGAACATCCGCCGTTTCCTGTCCCTGATAAGGAAGTACAGGGAGAAGACGCAGTTCATAGTCATCACTCATCAGCGTCAGACCATGGAGATAGCCGACACGCTCTATGGCGTCGCTCTGGAGAGCGATGGCACCTCGCGCGTACTGTCTCGCAGATTTGGAGAGAAGAAGGAAACGCGCGACCGTGCCGGGCGGCGGGAGGCAGCGGGTCTGGTTCCGAAAGGGGCGTGACGTATTGAGCCACGATTGGTCGGAAGTGTTCATCGGGGTAGCCGAAGAGGCTGTCGTTCACACTCCGGAGGAAGAGCAAGACAAGCAGGGAGGCTGGCTCTCACAACTCCGGGACGGCCTGACAAAGAGTCGCAGGTTGCTGCAACAGCAGTTCGCCTCGGTGCTCTTCGACCGCTTTGATGAAGATCTGTGGGAGCAGATCGAGGAGGCGCTGATATACGCCGACGTCGGTGTCGATACCACCGTCTCGATCGTCGAGACCCTGGAGGCGGAGGCCGACGCCGGGACCATCAAGGACTCGGCCGGGCTTCTGGCAAAGCTCCGCGAGGTCACGGCGGCCCACTTCTGCCAGGCCGACACTCGCATAGACGTGGCTCACTCGCCCGCCGTGATCCTGATGGCCGGCGTGAACGGCACGGGCAAGACCACCACCATCGGCAAGATCGCCTGGCATCTGAAAGAGCTGGGGAAGGAGCCGCTTCTGGTGGCGGGAGACACCTTCCGGGCGGCGGCAGTGGAGCAGCTCGTTGAGTGGGGCCGGCGGGTCGGTTGCGAAGTGGTGCGACACGAGCGGGGTGGAGACCCCGGAGCCGTGGTCTTCGATGGCCTTGCCGCCGCCGAGGCCCGGGCAGCCGACGTGGTGATCATCGATACCGCCGGTCGGCTGCACACCCAGGTCAACCTGATGAAGGAGCTGGAAAAGATCGTCCGGGTCATAAAGAAACGTGTGCCCGACGCCCCGCACGAGTGTCTGCTCACCATAGACGCGACCACCGGACAGAACGGTCTGGTCCAGGCCCGCATGTTCAAAGAGTCGGTCGATCTGACCGGGGTGGTGCTGACCAAGATGGACGGCACCGCCAAGGGCGGTATCGCCCTGGCCGTGTCACACGAGCTGGAGCTGCCCATCAAGCTCATCGGCACGGGAGAGAAGCTCGAGAGCCTGCAGCCGTTCGACCCGGTCGTTTTTGCCGGGCTGCTGTTCGATGACTCGCTGGCCCGGCGATGAGTCGGGCCTCATCCGGACTAGGGCGTGCCGTTGACGCTCCCACCCACGAGCGGCGGTTTGACGGGAGTTCCGGAGGCTAGTAAACTCCCACCCTCGCGGCCGGAACGGGGCCGCTGCGAAGCGGTGCCCGTGGGGCGCCGCCGAATTACAAGGTGACAGATGTTCGATTCCCTCTCCGACAAGCTGCAGATAGCCTTCGACGGCCTCAAGAGACAGGGCAAGCTCACGGACAAAGACGTGGAGCGGGCCGCTCGCGAGATCCGCTTGGCCTTGCTCGAGGCCGACGTCAACTACAAGGTGGTGAAGGAGTTCGTGGACAAGGTCAAGGAGCGTGCTCTTGGCGCCGAGGTCCTCGAGAGCCTCACTCCCGCCCAGCAGTTCATCAAGATCGTCAACGAAGAGCTGGTAGCTCTGATGGGTTCGTCCACTACGAAGCTGACCTTCTCGCCTCGGCTGCCGACCGTGATCATGATGGTGGGCCTGCAGGGTTCGGGCAAGACGACGGCCTGTGGAAAACTGGCCAACTTCCTGCTCACACAGGGCAAGAGCCCCGGCCTGGTGGCAGGGGACGTCTACCGGCCGGCGGCCATCGACCAGTTGAAGACGCTGGGTGAGCAGCTCGGCGTCCCTGTGTACGACGAGGGCGTCAAGGCCGATCCGGTGGACATAGCCAAGCACGGCGTGGAATGGGCCCGCGAAAAGGGGCGCGACGTCCTGATCGTGGACACAGCCGGGCGGCTGCACATCGACGAGAAGCTGATGGAAGAGTTGGTGCGCATCCGCAACACGGTCAAGCCGCACAACATCCTGCTCGTCTTGGACGCCATGACCGGCCAGGATGCCGTCAATGTGGCCCTGCAGTTCCAGGAGCGGGTGCAGTTCGACGGGGTGATCCTGACCAAGATGGACGGTGATGCCCGGGGCGGCGCCGCACTCTCGGTGCGCGCCGTGACCGGCAAGCCGATCAAGTTCGCGAGCAGCGGTGAGAAGCTCGACAACTTCGAGTACTTCCACCCCGACAGAGTAGCTTCGCGCATCCTGGGGATGGGGGACGTGCTCTCGCTCATCGAGAAGGCCGAGCGCACCATCGACGAGAAGAAGGCGCGGGAGTTGGAGCAGAAGCTGCGCAAAAGCACCTTCACCTTCGACGACTTCCTCGAGCAGATCCAGCAGGTGCGCAAGATGGGCTCGATCTCCAGCCTGCTCGGGATGATCCCCGGGATCCCCTCGTCCAAGCTCAAGGGTCTGCAGGTGGACGACAAGGCCTTCGACAAGATCCAGGCCGTAATCTACTCGATGACAGCAGAGGAGCGTCGTCACCCCGAACTCATCAACGGCAGCCGCCGCCGGCGCATCGCGGCCGGTTCAGGTTCCGATATCCACTCGGTCAACCAGTTGCTCAACCAGTTCAAGCAGGTGCAGAAGATGATGAAGCAGCTGGGCTCAGGCCGCATGCCCAAGAACCCGTTCCAGATGTTCGGGAACCCAAGTTAGAGGGAGGAGGTGACCTATGGCAACAGCTATCAGATTGGCGCGTCGAGGCAGCAAGAAGCGTCCGACGTACCGCATCGTGGTGGCGGATTCTCGCCGGGCCCGTGACGGCCGGTTCATCGAGACCATCGGCTACTACAACCCGCAGAACGATCCGTCTGTCATCGAAGTGGACGAGACCAAGGCCAAGAAATGGCTGGAATCCGGCGCTCAGCCCTCCGATACGGTGCGCAAACTCCTGAGTCTGAAAGGCATCGTCTAGGTGAAAGAACTGCTTGAATTCCTGGCCCGGTCGCTCGTCGACCACCCCGAACAGGTGCGGGTCGAGGAGATCGAGTCCGAAAACGGAGTGGTACTGCGACTCAGCGTGGCCAAGGAAGACGTGGGGAAGGTCATCGGCAAACAGGGTCGCATCGCCCGAGCCCTGCGGACCGTGGTGAAAGCGAGCGCCGTCAAGGACGGTAAGCAAGCTACCGTCGAGATACTCGACTAGGCTCGTTTCGAATGACCTTTCGCGGACCGAGGACGACGCGCCACGCCGCTCAGTGCGGGCTCGGCGGCCGAGATGTTGTCCCGAAACGGGCCCTGTGACCGGCATGTCGCGCCCGGAGTGGATCGAGGTGGGCCGGGTATCCCGGCCTCACGGCGTGCACGGAGAAGTGCGGATCGTGCCCAGTTCGGACAACCCGGAGCGCTTCACCCCCGACTCCGTCCTGTACGCGCGGCCTGGGCGCCTGGGCGTCGCGGGGCCGCGCCTCCGGGAGCAAGTGCGGCTGACCATCTCGACCATCCGAGGCGACGAGGGCTTCCCCATCCTGGGGTTCAGCGAGGTCGTGGGCCGCGATGCGGCCGAGGCGTTGCGGGACTACGTGCTCGAGATCCGCTCGAGCCAACTTCCGGAACTGGACGAAGACGAGTTCTATCCCTTCGATCTCATCGGTCTGGAGGTCCGGGACCAAAGCGGAGCCGTCATCGGCCGGGTGAAGGACGTGCTGGACTCCCCGGCGCACCCACTGTTGCTGGTCGCGAGCGGGTCGGGCACGGTCGAAACCACGGAGACGGAGTACCTGATCCCCTTCGTGAGCCCGGCGGTGCCGGTCGTGGCCCTGACCGAAGGATACCTGGTGGTCGCGCCGGGCTTCCTGGGGGACCACGACGCTCCCGGGGCCGCTGGCGAGGACGGCCCTGACGACGAGGGCGGCCCCGACGATGAGGGCGGCCCTGACGACGAGGGCGGCCTCGGTCCGGGATGAAACGCATCATCGTCTTCACCTTGGTACCGGAGGCCTTCACTTGGTTCCAGGCCCAACATCCGGTCGCCAACGCGATCACGAGCGGCGCGGCCGTGCTGCACGTCCACAACCTGCGCGACTACGGCGCCCCGCCGCATCATGAGGTCGACGATACCCCCTATGGCGGCGGACCGGGCATGGTCACCCGGGTCGATGTGGTCGGTCACGCCCTCGAGCAGGTGTTCGGGGAGCCGGCCGGGCACGTGCGCGACACCCGAGACGTCTATGTGCTGTCCGCGGGAGGGCGGCCGTTCGACCAAACTCTGAGTCGCGGACTGTCCGAGAGCGGACGAGAGCTCGTGCTCCTCTGTGGCCGGTTCGAGGGCTTCGATGCTAGGGTGGAAGCGCTGTTCGCCACGGGATCGCTCTCCATCGGGCCCTATGTGCTGGCCGGGGGGGAAGTGGCCGCGTTGGCCGTGGTCGAGGCGGTGATACGACATCTTCCGGGCTCGTTGGGAAACGCTGAGAGCGTGCTGGAGGAATCCTTCAGCGAAGGACTGGGGGGGATGGTGGAGTACCCACATTACACCCGGCCTCGTATCTACCAAGGCGCGGAGGTCCCGGCGGTCCTGGTGAGTGGAGATCATGGGGCCATCGCACGTTGGCGGCGGGAGAACGCCCGTCCTTCACCGTGGGGGTGGAGAGAAGGGAGCAGAACGTGAGCGGCGAGCAAGACCGATCGAACCGGGGAAGCTCCGGCTCATCGCCTACGGAGACCACGGGGAGCAGCACGCCGCGGAGCGAGGACCGCCGGGCGACGACGGGAAGCTCCAAAGCCCGCGGGGTCGAGAAGAAGAGGCGTGGTGCTCTTGGGATGGTGATCGAGGTCGTGGTGATCGTAGCGGCGGCTTTCGCGATCGCCCTGCTGGTGCAGTGGCTACTGGTCAAGCCGTTCACTATCCACCAGGTGTCCATGCAGCCCACCCTGATGGAAGGGGACCGCATCCTTATCAACCGTCTGACGTATCACTTCAGGGATCCCCGGAGTGGTGACGTAGTGGTCTTCGATTCTCCCATCAACGAGAGCGAGGATCTGGTCAAGCGCGTCGTGGCCGTAGAGGGCGACGAAGTAGCCATCCAAGACGGGTCCCTTTTCGTGAACGGTGTCGCCCAAGAAGAACCGTATCTTCTCGAGCAGGATTTCCAGGGCGAGGAAGGCGAGACCGTCGTCCCGGTCGGCCACGTCTTCGTGCTCGGCGACAATCGCAACAACAGTGGCGACAGCCGCATCTTCGGGCCGATCCCCGCAGACTCCATCATCGGGACCGGGTTCGTGATCTACTGGCCCATCGGGCACTGGGGAGGCATCTAGCACCCGTCGGCCGCGCAGGGTGCACGGCGAGCGGTCCGAGGCCGCCGGCGGCTTCAGGTTGCATTCAGCGGCCGTATGCTCTAAAGTCTGCTGGCTTTTCTGGGCATTGCCTTTCTGATGAACGCAGGATGACGCTAGGGCTAGGTATACACATGGGCGCGATAGAGGAATTCGAGCGGGGACAGCTCCGTCAGGGCATCCCGGATTTCAAATCCGGAGACACCTTGCGTGTGCACTTCAAAGTGGTCGAAGGGAGCCGGGAGAGGATCCAGGTGTTCCAGGGCTTCTGTATCCGCAAGCAGGGCCATGGGGTGCGGGAGACCTTCACGGTGCGCAAGCAGTCCTTCGGAGTAGGGGTGGAGCGCACTTTCCCCCTGCATTCCCCTAAGATCGAGAAGATAGAGGTCACCGCCATCGGTGATGTCTCTAGGGCCAAGCTCTACTACCTGCGTGAGAAGCTGGGCAAGAAAGCCCGAGTCAAAGAGAAGCGTATCTGAGGAGCGGGGGTCCGGTGAGCGAACCGGATTCGGTCTCTCTGGCCGAGCCGGAGCCGTTGGGCGCCGTCGAAGAGGCGCCTGTGGCTGAGGCGGTCAAGCGAGGGAATCGCACCCTTCGCTGGGTCGTCGAGGTGGTCGTGATCGTAGCGGCCGCTTTCGTGCTCGCCCTTCTGGTACAACAGTTCATCGTCAAACCATTTGCTATCCCGTCTCCCTCCATGGAGCCCACTCTGGTCGAGGGCGACCGCGTCCTGGTGAACCGGCTCGTTTACCACTTCCGGTCCCCGGAGAAAGGCGACGTCGTCGTCTTCCACCCTCCTGACCGACCCGGGTCCGACCCCTTCATCAAGCGAGTAGTGGCGGTGAGCGGCGATACCATCGCCGTGCACGACGGGGCGCTCTGGGTGAACGACGTGGCTCAGGACGAGTCGTTCATCAAGGAATACCCCATCCTCGACGATTTCCCCGAGACCACCATCGCTCCTGGTTATGTGTGGGTCATGGGCGACAATCGCAACAACAGCGGCGACAGCCGTATCTTCGGGCCGGTGAGCGAGGAGGCCATCATGGGCGAGGCCTTCGCCGTCTACTGGCCGCTCGGCCATCTCAGCGGCCTCTAGCCCGACCGGATTCGTGCCCAGGATGGTCCCACTGGAGCCGCCCAGCGACGGCCTGCAGCGGCCGACCTCCGGCCGAGGGACAGGTCGCAGCAAGCGGCGACTTTCCGATCCTTTCCGATTCGACCTTGCTCTGCTTGCTGAGTACGGACCGTCTCAAGAAGAGACCGACCTGCGTTTGGCGGGAGCCGACGAAGCCGGTCGTGGCTCCCTCGCCGGCCCGTTGGTGGCGGCCGCCGTGGTGCTGGACTACGCCGGCGGCCCCTTCACCATCCTCAAGGGGCTGACCGACTCCAAGCTCCTTTCGTCCGAGGCCCGGGAGGAGATGTACCAGAGGGTGCTCCGCTCGGCCACCCATGTTTCGTGGGTGGCCTACTGTCCGGGGACCATCGACCGCGTGGGGCTGCACCGCTGCAATCTAGCGGCCCTCTCCGGAGCGCTCGAGTCTCTGGATAGGCACTATGCGTTCGCGGTCGTCGACGGGTTCGATCTCGATCGTCCCGATCTGCTCGCCCGAGCGATCGTGGGTGCGGACTACAAGAGCGCCGCGGTGGCGGCGGCGTCGGTCGTGGCAAAAGTGGTGAGAGACCGTCTGATGAGGACTCTTGCCCTAGCGCACCCGGAGTACGGCTTCGATGAGCACGTGGGCTACGCAACCGCACGGCATCGGGACGCGCTCCGGCGCCACGGACCCTGCCGCCTTCACCGGCTGAGCTTCCAGGGTGTGAACACGTCGCAGCTGGGATTGTGGGACGAGTGAGCCGGGCGAGGGTCCTGCCGGGGCAGTGAAAGGGACCGGGAGCAAGGCATGGAAGACCATCTGCAGGATAGGCTGCTCGCCAAGGGACTGATACCCGATCTCGCGCTGCGGCGCATCGTGCGTTCCCGCGTGAAAGGGCTGGTCGATGGCTTCGAGCGACTCGGCCCCGAAGGGCGCGCCGAACACGAGCGGGCCGTATTGGCCCGTCTGGATTCGGGACCGATCGCGGTCAAGACCGACGAAGCGAACCGGCAGCACTACGATCTTCCCTCCGAGTTCTTCCGTGTCGTCCTGGGTCCGCGAATGAAGTACAGCTGCTGCCTGTGGCCTTCGTCGGTCCGTAGTCTTGCCGAAGCCGAAGAAGCGATGCTTTCGCTGACCGCCGAGCGAGCCGGCCTCGACAACGACCAGTGCATCCTCGATCTGGGTTGCGGCTGGGGGTCCTTGGCTCTGTGGGCGGGGGAACGTTACCCGCGCAGCAGGGTGGTCGCTCTGAGCAATTCACGCGAGCAGGGCTCGTTCATCGAGCGCACGTGCCGGGAACGAGGCATAGGAAACGTGGAGGTGATCACGGCCGAGGTCGGTCGGTTCGAGGCGGACCGACGCTTCGATCGGATCGTCTCGGTGGAGATGTTCGAGCACCTGCGGAACCACGGGGAGCTTCTGCGGCGGATCGCCGGGTGGCTCCAACCTGACGGCAGGCTCTTCGTACACGTGTTCTGTCATCGCCGACAGGTCTACGAGTTCGATCCCGAAGGGACGGGCGGCTGGATGGCGCAGCACTTCTTCGCAGGTGGCATGATGCCGTCCTGGGACTATCTGACCTTCTATCAAGAACACCTGGCCCTGGCAGAGAGATGGCAGGTGGGTGGGGAGCACTACGCCGGCACCCTGCGGGCCTGGCTTGAGAATCTCGACCGGCAACGAGATTTGGTGCTGCCTATCCTGGGGCAGGCATATGGCGTCGACCAGGCCCGGCTGCGGCTTGCCCACTGGCGGCTGTTCTTCATGGCCTGCGAGGAGACTTTCGCTCTGGCTTCAGGTAGTGAGCACTTCGTGGGTCACTATCTCTTTGCTCCCCGCTGAGGCGTTCAGGCCCTGCGCGCCACTTCTGGCGCCCTCACCTCGGGACACTTAGGCGATCCGGTAGCGCCCCGCCTTGACAACAAGGAAGCCCTCGGCGGCCAGTTCGCTCAACACGGCCTGCGCCTCTTGGGGGTCCCAGTTCGGCAACTGCGCCATGATGCTCGCGGCGTCCTGACTCGTCGCGATATCTGTCCCCGCTTGATCGGGCGGGCGGTACACGGTGTTCGCCGCGAGCAGCAGTTGCAGGACCTGAGCTCGTAGCTGACGGCGGGAGCCCACGAAGGGAGTCTGAGTGGCGTGGTGCCTGCTCCTGCGGCCGGGATTGTGCTGCGTCTTCTTCACCCACGCCCCGTAGTCCATCAGGGCGTAGTACCAGTCCCGGGGGTTCTCACGGTCGAGGGTGACTTCGATCAACGGGAGGATGTCGGCATCAGGGACGGCGATGCATTCTCGAAAGAAGTAGTGAAGGAACGCGGAGCGGATGTTCGTCTCGATGAAGGTCAAGGGATGGCCATAGGCGAAGACACACACGGCTGCAGCCGTGGCCGGTCCGATGGCGGGCAACCGTCGAAGCTCGGGGACCGAGCGGGGGATGCGGCCCTGGTGTTCGCTCGTCACGATCTGCGCCGCTCTATGAAGAGCGAGGGCTCGCCGGTTGTAACCCAGGCCCTGCCATGCGACTAGGACCGCACCCAGAGGGGCAGTCGCCAATGCGCGCGGTTCTGGGAACAAGGAGAGGAACAGGTCGTACTTAGGGAGCACCCGGGCGACCTGCGTCTGTTGAAGCATCACCTCGGATACGAGGATGCTGTAGGGATCACGGGTCCTTCGCCACGGCAGGTCACGGCCAAGCTCTCGATAGTGCGCAAGCACGACCGCACGGAAGCTCTCCGTCAAACTTGCCGGGACAGAGCTGTCGTTATTTGCCAACTTGGGGCCAAAGTCCGAGATGGTCATTCCTTCCTCTTGACTAGTCTGGCCTCAGACCGCCACCGCCGTCGGGCCCAGCGCCGGCCGGGTTCGCGGCCGGTTCGGCCTGGGGCCGATTCGGCCCGCCACCGGCCTGGCGGCACCGGCCTGGGGCACCGCCTGTCCGTTCTGTAGAGGGAGGCCCAGCTGAATCCTCACTCGCATAGGAGTATCGATCATACGGCTCGGGGGCGCACCGGGGAACAGACTGCGGCCTCATACCTCGCAGGAAAAGGGTACCGCGTTGTCGCCATCAATCAACGCACTCCTGTCGGCGAGATCGATATCATCTGTCGGCATCGCTCCCGAGTGGTGATCGTAGAGGTCAAGGCCCGCTCCGGCACAGCCTACGGTACCGCTTTGGAGGCGATAGGCCCCCGCAAGGCGAGAAGGCTCAGAGCCGCCGCACTGTGGTGGTTGGCCGACCGTTGCCTACTTCCCTGCGAGGTGAGGTTCGACGTCGTCACCGTCCTGCTCGACGGCGAAGGGCTGCCCTGCAGGCTCGAGCATCTCGAGGACGCGATCGAAGGGGCGTCGTAGCTGTGGCGGTAGCCTCCATGTGGGGCTTCGCTCTGGTGGGCATCGAGGCGGTGCCGGTGAGGGTGGAGGCCCACGCCCGCAGTGGGCTGCCCGGAGTCACCATCGTGGGCCTCCCCGGTGCGGCGGTGCGCGAAGCCCGAGAGCGGATAAGGTCGGGGGCGGCCAGCAGTGGCCTTTCTCTGCCCACCAAGCGCATAACCATCAATCTAAGCCCCGGGGATGTGCCCAAAGACGGATCAGGTTTCGACCTGCCCGTGGCCCTGGCGACCCTGGCCGCCTGCGGTCACCTGCCGGTGGAATCCGTGAGAGAGGTGGGGGCCGTGGGTGAGGTCTCGCTGGACGGCATGGTGAGGCCAAGCCGCGGGATGCTCCCGGTGACGGAGACCGCAGGACGCATCGGAGTGGGCCTGCTGATCGTTCCCGTCGAGGGTCTCGCTGCGGCCAGCGAGGTGAGCCTGGTGCCGGTCGCCGGGGTCAGGTCTCTGGCCGAGGCTGTAATGGTAGTGCGCAGCGCGAGCTATCGGTCCCGGGTCATCGAGCGGGGTGGGAGGTGGCTGCGCATGCATCGCGAGCCTGCAAGCGTCGCGGAGTCGGAGACGCACGATCTGACCGAGGTGGCCGGTCACCACCAGGCAAAACGGGCGTTGGAGATCGTCGCCGCCGGAGGACACCACCTCTTGATGGTCGGCTCGCCCGGTGCGGGTAAGACCATGCTGGCACGCAGGCTCGCGGGGATACTGCCCCCTTTGTCTCACGAGGAAGCTGTTGAGGTGACTCGTGTCTGGAGCGCCGCTGGGTTCACCGCCGCCCACTCGGGTCTGATCAAAGAGCGGCCTTTTAGGGCGCCACACCACACCGCGTCCAGGGCCGCCCTGGTGGGTGGGGGCGCGGTGCTCAGACCGGGGGAGGTCAGTCTGGCGCACCGGGGAGTCCTTTTCCTCGATGAGTTGCCGGAGTTCTCCCGGGACGCCATCGAGGCGCTGAGACAGCCTCTCGAGGAGGGCAGGATAGCGATCAGCAGGAGGATCGGCACGTCCATATTCCCGGCGGCCTGCAGCCTGGTGGCGGCGATGAATCCTTGTCCGTGCGGCTATCTGGGACACACGGAGAAGACCTGCCGTTGTCCGGCCTCGGCGGTCGAGCGTTACCGTGCCCGCATCAGCGGACCGTTCCTCGACCGGATCGATGCCCTCATCGAGGTGCCTCCACTCACGATCTCTGCGCTAGAGAGCGAGATCACCGGAGACACGTCGGCCGCAGTCCGGGCTCGGGTGACCGCAGCGCTGGTCTTTCGGGGACAGCGTTCGGCAGCCGAGAAGGGCTTGGCTCCAAGATCAGTCGAAAAGGGGAATCACCTGACCCCTGAGGGCCGGGCCCTTCTTTGTCAAGCTCTAGTCCGTGACGGTCTGAGCGGCCGGGCGTACGTAAGGGTCATCAGCCTCGCCCGGACAATCGCCGACCTCGACAACGTCCTTCCGATCGGCGCCGAGCACGTGGCTGAGGCCCTGGCACTCCGCCTTGATCATCGGCGGGTCCAGTTCGCGTGAAGGATCCCGCTTCTCATTCCCCGGGCGTGCGAGAGGCGGCTCTCGGTCTGTCCTGGTTGTGCGCCGGCGGTTCTTACTCGCCGCTTCGGCTACTGCCGAGATGGGGACCGGAAGCGGTCTGGAGGGCATCGCGCGCCCGTCTTCTGGAGTGGGGGATGACTCCGGCGGTGGTAGGCCGGTTCGAAACGAAGCGCCGGGAGTTCCCGCTCGACGAAGTCGAGGCTCTTCTGCTTGAAAGTGATCTGCGTTTCTTGCCGTACGGGTCATCCTACTATCCGCGTGAGTTGATACAGCTCGACTACCCTCCCGCAGGTCTTTTCGCCCGGGGAACAGATCGGGCGTTGGCTGGCCTGCTGCGTGTTCCTCGAGTGACGATCGTGGGGACCCGCAAAGCCACGGCCTACGGGCTTAGGGCTGCGGAGGCCTTCGCCGCGACGTTCGCCTCCAGAGGAGTGGCGGTGATGAGCGGCATGGCTCTGGGGATCGACGGCCGGGCGCACCGAGCGAGTCTCGATGCCGGAGGTCTCACCGTCTGCATCCTGGGCTGTGGAGCCGATGTCATCTATCCGCGCTGCCACAGGGCTCTGTACGAAAGGATCCGGGTGCAGGGGATCATTTTGAGCGAGCTGCCTCCCGGTACTCCACCCGCCCGTTGGACCTTCCCTCGTCGTAATCGGCTGTTGGCGGCGCTCGGTGACGCGTTGCTGGTCATCGAAGGCTCGCAGGTCAGCGGCGCTATGCAGACCGCTGGCTGGTCGCTCGAACTCGGTCGTCCGGTGTTCGTGGTCCCCGGCCCGATAGGGGTAGAGAGTCACAGGGGATGCAACCAGTTGCTCTACGACGGAGCCGGGCCGGCGGTGGATCCTTGCGTAACAGTGGAGGATTTCTTTCTACAAACAAGAATTCACACGAGTGAATGTGGGCGGACCGGCTGTGCAGGCGGCAGAGCAGGGGCGACCGGCGACCGGCCTGGCGTCCCCGGCCGCAGCGCTTCCGAACGGCCGCATGCAGATAGTATCCTGGCGGCGCTGGGCGCTGGTCCTTGCTCCGTGGACGGTCTCATGGAGGTCACGGGCCTGAGTGCACGGCAACTTAATGTCGCGCTCGCGGAGTTGGATATCCTGGGCCTGATCGTCCGCGCTGGGCCCGGGCAGTTCATCAGGGCGCCGTGATCCAACCGCAAGACGGGAGGGAAGGAGAATGCAGTCGGAAGTGGAGCGCACCGCGTCTCCTCTCCAGCCCGGGAGCCTCGACCAGGCGATATCCACTTTCATCCGCAGCCTGATCGCGGCCGACTACAGCGCGCGAACGATCAAAGCGACCCTGAGCGACCTCCGGCAGTTTGCGGGCTACCTGGACCGGCGAGGCATCGATCGAGTAGCCGATGTCACCCGCGCGGAGGTGAGCGGCTTCGCTTCGGCGTTGAGCGAACCAGGCACATGCGACAGCCGGCCGCTCGCTCCCGGGGGGGCTCTCCACGTCTCGGGTGCCGAGCGAACCAGGGTCAAGGGCTGCGCGCGCAGTACCGTCGCGCGCAAGCTGTCGGTGATACGGAGCTTCCTCCGGTTCTGTGAAGACAGCGGGTTGGTCGACAGCAGTCCCGCTGCCGGCGTGCGCTCCCCGAAGATGCCTCGCCACCTGCCCCAAGTCCTGACTCCCGAGCAGACCGTGGCGTTGCTGGAGTCGATCGGCGGACCGAAGCCGCTTGAATTGCGGGACCGCGCCCTTTTCGAGTTAATATACTCATCGGGACTGCGTTGTCAGGAAGTATTGGATCTGAAAATGAGGGACGTCCACATCGAGAGCTCGGAAGTGCGGGTCAAGGGCAAGGGGCGCAAGGTGCGCCTCGTTCCTGTGGGTGAAGCGGCGCTCGACGCCCTTGACCGGTATCTCAGTGAAGGACGTACTCGATTGATCGGCGCTGGGGAGAGCGAACACGTCTTTCTCAGCCGCAGCGGCAGGCCGCTGTCGTCCTCCGACGTTTGGCGCCGCTTGGCGCGCTACCTGGCGCAGGCGGGCGCGCCCGCCGGCACTACGCCTCACACTTTGCGCCACTCATTCGCCACCCACCTGTTGGAAGGAGGGGCGGACCTGCGGGTCATCCAGGAACTGCTGGGGCACTCGTCTCTCCGCACTACGCAGGTGTACACTCATGTATCAGCCGCGCATCTGCGCAGGGCCTATCGCAAAGCCCACCCTCGGGCCTAGGGACTGAAAGACAGATGGCCATCGACCCCGCAACGCAGCACGACATCGGAGAGGCGTGGCGCCTCTACAAGGAGCAGGGTGATCTCAAGGCGCGGGATCACCTGATCCTTGCGTATTCACCCCTGGTCAAGTACGTGGCCGGCCGGATGAGTTCCGGTCTGCCCGCGCACATCGAGGAGGGCGACCTTGTCTCCTACGGTCTCCTGGGGCTGATAGGGGCTCTGGAAAGGTTCGATCCTTCCCGCAACATCAAGTTCGAAACCTACGCGATCTCCAGGATCAAAGGCTCCATCATCGACGAGCTTAGGGCCCTGGACTGGGTGCCCCGCTCCGTCCGCAGTTGGGCACGCAAGGTAGAGGCGACGGTGACCAGACTCGAGAACGAACTGATGCGGGCGCCCACAGATGAAGAGACGGCGGCTGCGCTGGCGATCAGCGTGGACGAGTATCAAGACATCCTCAATCAGATCAGCTGCTCTTCGATCGTCGCCCTGGACGAGTTCTGGGATTCCGGCTACTCAGGCCAGGACAGGGTCAACCTGATCGACACCATAGAGGACTCCGAGGCCCCCGATCCCTCGCGTGCCTATCGGATCCAGGCCATCAAAGAGACATTGACGGCGGCCATCCAAAGGCTGCCGGAGCGGGAGAAGATCGTTATCGGCCTCTACTACTACGAAGGTCTGACCCTCAAAGAGATCGGTGAGGTGTTGGGAGTCACCGAGTCCCGGATCTCGCAGCTTCATACCAAGGCCATCCTTCGTCTGAAGGGGCGTCTGAGGGAGGAGCTCGACCTGGACGCGCTCGTGTCCTAGCTTCGGTAGCCTCACTCGCGACCGGTCCGCGATGCGCGTGGCGGCCGCCCGTGGGCGTCTGTGGGCGTCTGTGGGGTCGCTTCCTTATGGTAAACTGCTTCGGCTATACCATCGGACCTGAGGGTGACCGCTGCGGTGGTGCCGGGCGACCGGTTCCGGAGCGGGCCTCAGGGAGTCTCGAGAACAAAACCAGAGCGAGGTAATCATGCCTGCAGCTTCCATGAAGCAGCTCCTGGAGTCAGGAGTGCATTTCGGCCACCAGACCCGCCGGTGGAATCCCAAGATGAAACCCTACATCTTCGCCGAGCGGAGCGGGATCCATATCATCGATTTGCAGCAGACGACGGTCCTCCTCGACCGCGCTTACGATTTCGTGCGCAATATCTCGAGCAGGGGCGGGTCCGTGCTTTTCGTCGGGACGAAGAAGCAGTGCCAGGACATCATCCGTGACGAAGCCGGCCGCGTGGGGATGCCCTACGTGTCCCATCGCTGGTTGGGCGGTCTTCTCACGAACTTTTCTACCATCGAGAACCGCATCAAGCGGATGCATGAGTTACGTAAACTGAGCGAAGAGGGCCAGTTGGCCCTTCTCCCCACCAAAGAGCGCATGGCGATGGAGCGGGAACTGGAGAAACTGGAGATCAATCTGGGTGGCGTCAGCAGCATGACCCGCCTGCCGGACGCCGTGTTCGTGGCCGACCCCAAGCGGGAGGCCATAGCTACCAAGGAAGTCATCAAGCTGGGGTTGCCCCTCATCGGACTGGTCGACACCAACTGCGACCCCGACGAGGTGGATTACCTCATCCCGGGCAACGACGACGCCATCCGCTCGTGCGGTCTGATCGTCAAGACCCTCGCTCGCGCGGTGGAGGAAGGTCGCCAGAAGGTGCAGGTCGCGGAGTTCCTGGCCGCCGAGGCAGCCAGGACGGCGGCTGAGAGCCAGAGTGAGAAGGTCCCGCTTCGTTCAGGCGAGGGAGTAAGGCCTGCCCCAGGTGAGGCTCCTCAGTCTCGGGTTTCACGAGCTCCTCGCCCCGCGGCCGGTGACGGCCGGTCGGGAGGACCGGGCCGTTCCGGCGGACCTGGCCGATCGGGAGGGCCGGGTCGCCCTGGTTCAGGAGGCCGTTCCGGCGGAACGGGGAGGCCGGGGTCCCGCGAAGGAGGGCCGGAACAGAGCGCTCCCGCGCGCAGGCCGGCTTCGCCCAGGCCGGCTTCGCCCAAGCCTGCTTCGCCCAAGCCGGCGAAGAGTGGCGAGAAGGCGGGCACCGAGGTGCCCGTTGGCGAACCCGTCGCCCAGGAGGCACCGCTCTCGGAGGCGCTCGCCGAGACGGTCGCGCCGGTGATGGAGGCCGCTCCCTCTCCTGTCGCTGAGGTCGTTGACGTTGCTGAGGCGGCGGAAGGGATCGTGGAGCCCGCGGCCCTCGACGAGGGCGCCGGGGCAGAGCCCGAGGCTTGATCCGAGGCCGGGGTGGGTGCACGAGCGGGGAGCGCGGCTCCCTGAGGTCGCCTGGCGCGGCCCCACGGCCTGGATCATTGAAGACGGTAATCGTCGTTGTGACGGAGGCTGATTGATGAGTATTGACGCGAGTCTGGTGAAGAAGCTACGCGATGCCTGTGGTGCCGGCATCATGGACTGCAAGATGGCGCTTACTGAAGCGCAAGGTGACATGGATGAAGCGCTGAAGATCCTGCGCAAGAAGGGCATGGCGACTGCCGACAAGAAGTCCGCCAGGGCCACCAACGAAGGGATGATCGACTCCTATATCCACCCCGGAGCCAAAGTGGGGGTGCTCCTGGAGGTGAACTGCGAGACCGACTTCGTGGCTCGCAACGAGGATTTCAAGAGCTTCGTGCACGACGTGGCCATGCATATCGCTGCTTCCAGCCCGCTGTGGGTCGGCCGCGAGTACGTTCCCGAGGTGGCCGTGGCCGCGGAGATCGAGATCTACTCGGCCCAGGCCAAAGCATCCGGCAAGCCTGAAGCCGTCATCCAGAAGATAGCGGAGGGCAAGCTCAACAAGTGGTTCTCCGAAGTCGTGCTTCTCGAGCAACCGTTCGTCAAGGATCCCGACAAAACGATCGACGACCTTCGTCGCGAAGTCATCGGCAAGATCGGAGAGAACATCGAGATCAGGCGGTTCGCGCGTTTCCGCGTGGGCGATGAGGTAGCCTAAGGGCGCTGCATTCCATCAACCAGGCCTCCGGGCGAGGTCATGCCGCGAGGGAGGCCCAGAGCGAGGAGATATGGGCGAGCAACCGGTGTGTAGGAGGGTCCTGCTCAAGCTAAGCGGGGAAGCCCTCATGGGGGATCTGAGCTACGGTATCGACCCGGAGCGGCTGCGGGTGGTGGCAGGAGAAGTCTCCGAAGTGGTGTCCGGCGGCACCGAGATGGCCATCGTCGTCGGGGGGGGCAACATCTTCAGGGGTGTGTCGGGCGCAGCCCAGGGCATCGAGCGGGCCACGGCCGACTACATGGGGATGCTGGCCACAGTCATGAACTCTGTCGCTCTGCAGGATGCGCTTCGGAAGTTGGACACGGATTCACGGGTCCTTTCGGCCATCGATATGCAGGAGATCTGCGAGCCCTACATCCGGGGGCGGGCCATCCGCCACCTGGAAAAAGGGAGAGTGGTTGTATTCGCGGCCGGTACCGGCAACCCGTTCTTCAGTACCGACACAGCCGCCGCCCTCCGGGCTTTGGAGATCGGAGCCGGATGCCTGCTCATGGCCAAGAAGAAGTTCGATGGTGTCTATGACGCCGATCCGGAGATCGACCCCGATGCACGACTTATAGATAGCATCACCCATCGCGAAGCACTGGAGCGGGGTCTCAGAGTCATGGACTCGACCGCCCTCTCGCTCTGCATGGACAACCATCTGCCGATAATGGTGTTCAATATGAATGTGCCAGGCAACATCCGCCGCGTCCTTCACGGCGAGCGGGTGGGCACGATAGTCTCAGATGGCGTCGATCGAAGGGGAGAGGAATGATCCGCGAACTGATCGCCGACGGCAAGCGGCGCATGGAAAGCGCGCTCGATGCGCTCCGGAGCGAGTTCAATACCGTGCGAACGGGCCGTGCCTCCACGGGACTTCTCGACAGGCTGCACGTGGACTACTACGGCGCAAGAACTCCGCTGAAGCAGATGGCCAGTCTGGCCACTCCGGACCCACGGACGATATCCATCACCGTCTACGACAAGAACGCGGTTAACGCGGTCGTCCGGGCCATACAGGAGTCCGATCTGGCGCTGACCCCGAATACCGAAGGCACGGTCATCCGGCTCAACATCCCCACGCTGACGGCCGAACGGCGCAAGGATCTGGCCAAGTTGGTCAAGAACATGGCCGAGGAGAGCCGTATCGCAATACGGAACGTCCGCCGGGATGTCATCCACGACCTCAAAGAGCTCAAGAAAGACGGCGAGATCTCGGAAGACGATGAGCACCGGGCCGAAGAAGAGGTACAAAAGCTGACCGACGGTTTCATCGAGAAGGTCAACGACCTGGTGCACCACAAGGAAGACGAGATCCTCGAGATCTGACGTGAGCCTACCGGACTGGCGTAACGCTCTGAAACGAGTTCTTAGGGGCCGGGGTTGGAGAGACGTCCCTGACAGGACCACAGCCGGGCCGGGGAGTGCGATCCCCTTCCATGTCGCCATAATCATGGACGGCAACGGCCGGTGGGCCCGGCGCCGGCATCTACCCGTGGCCGCCGGTCACCGGGCGGGTACACGGGCCGTACGGCGGGTGATCGAAGCGGCGCGTGACGCGGGGATCGGGCAACTCACCCTCTACTCCTTTTCGACCGAGAACTGGAGTCGACCAACAGAGGAGGTCGAGGGGCTCATGCAGTTGCACGCGGAGATGATCGACAGCGAGGTACCCACTCTCCACGAGAACGACTGCAGGGTCGTCTTCGTGGGCCGGCGCGGGGGATTCAGCGACGACCTCCTCGCCAAGATGGAGTGGGCGGAGCAACTGACGGCCGGCAATCGGCGGATGATCCTCTTCATCGCCTTCAACTATGGGGGCCGGGGAGAGGTCGTCGACGCGGTGCGCCGCGCGGCGGCCGCCGGCGTCGACCCCGCCGTGATCGACGAAGCCGACATAGCCCGTCATCTCTACTCTCCTCTCATGCGCGATGCGGACCTGGTCATCCGCACTTCCGGCGAGAAGCGGCTGTCGAACTTCCTGCTCTGGCAGTCCGCCTACTCCGAACTGTATTTCTGGGATGGCCTGTGGCCGGATTTCGACGAGAAGGAATTCCAGCGCGCTCTGGACGACTATGCGGCGCGCGAGCGCCGGTACGGCGCTCGCGCCGAGGATGCCGATGCTTAGATACCGCGTGCTTGTCGCCGTGGTCGGCATCCCCATAGGACTGGCGGCGGTCATCCTGGGGGGTTACTACTTCTTCGGCTTGGCGGTGTTGCTGACCGTGCTCGGACTGCACGAGTACTACACGATCGTGAGGCCGTACCGGCCCAACCTTCTGGTGGGCTTCCTGGCCGGACTCGGGGTCGTGGCCGGTGCCTTCTTCTTGGATGTCTCGGGTATCCTGGCCGGTTTGGCCGCCCTGGTCATCTTGACCTTCTTCTGGTCGCTTTTCGGCGAACTGGGAGCGCACTTGGTCGGGCGGATGGCCGTGACAGGGTTCGGCATCCTATGGGTGGCTATGGGTTTCGCGTATCTGCTGCTGCTGCGGGCGCTCGAGCACGGCATGGCTTTGACCATCCTGGTGATGGCCTGCACGATGCTAAGCGACACTTTTGCCTACTTCGTGGGGCGGGCCATCGGGCGTCATCGCATGGCTCCCCGCATCTCCCCGAACAAGTCGGTCGAAGGCGCCATCGGAGGATTGGTCGGGGCTGTCGTGGCGGCGTTGGTCGTGAAGATCTATTCGCCCTGGCTGCCGACCATGGAGGCGGTGGTTCTAGGGCTGATCATCGGCGTGGTCGGACAATGGGGTGACCTGTTCGAGTCCGCCTTCAAGCGGGATTTCCGGGTCAAGGATTCAGGAAGGATCCTGCCGGGTCACGGAGGGATCCTCGATCGTTTCGACTCTATCCTCTTCGCCGGGTTCGTCGCTTACTGGGCGTCCCTTGTGCTGTTGGGTGATCTGGTGAAATGAAGCGGGTCGTCGCGTGAAGCGGGTCGTCGCATGAGGCGGGCCGTCGCGTGAAGCGCGTCGTCATCCTGGGCGCCACCGGGTCGATCGGATTGCAGGCCCTCCAGGTGGTCGCCGCCAGCAGCGACCTGACGGTGGCGGGTCTGTCCTGCGACCGGAATGTGAAGTTGCTTCTGGAGCAGGCCGTCTCGCTAGGAGTGCGCGATCTAGCGGTAGCCGACGTCGCAGCCGCGGGGACCGTCTCTCCAGCCCTCTATCCGGAGCTGAACCTGCGGAAGGGTCCGGGCGCGGCCGCGCGTTTGGTGCGGGAGGTGGAAGCCGACCTTGTGTTGAACGCCATCGTAGGCTTCGCGGGGTTGGAGTCGACCATCGCCGCGCTGGAGAGCGGCAGGGCTCTCGCCTTGGCCAACAAAGAGAGCCTGGTCTGCGCCGGCTCGTTGGTGACGGGTCTGGCTGCCCGGCGGCGGATCGAGATCTTACCGGTGGACTCGGAGCACTCGGCCCTCTATCAATTGATCGCCTCCGCCGATAGAAGAACGGTGGGCTCGGTGATCATCACCTCTTCCGGAGGGCCTTTCCGGGGCAAGAAACAGGCGGAACTGGCCGGGGTCACCCGGGATGAGGCGCTGGCTCATCCCACCTGGTCGATGGGGGAGAAGATAAGTATCGACTCCGCTACCCTCATGAACAAAGGGCTGGAGGTCATCGAAGCCCATCATCTCTTCGACCTGGCCTATGACCAGATCGAAGTCGTCGTGCATCCCCAGTCGCTGGTACACGCTCTCGTACGGCTGATCGACGGCGCCTTGCTGGCCCATCTCGGGCCTGCCGACATGCGGGTTCCTATCGCGTACGCGCTACACCATCCGGAGAGAGCATGCGTGGAGGTCGGACCTCTCGACCTCTCAGGCGGGCTCGCTCTCGAGTTCTGGGCGCCCGACGAGGAGACGTTTCCTGCGGTCCGATTGGCACGGGAGGCGGGGATCCGGGGTGATGCGGCGACCTGCGCCCTCAACGCGGCGAACGAAGTGGCCGTCAGTGCTTTCTTGGAGGGAGTCCTGCCGTTTATGGGTATATACGAAGTGGTGGAGACGGTCTTGGCCCAGAGCGACGGAGGCGATCTGGGAACTTACGCGGAGGTCGCGGCCGTCGATGAGTTGGCCAGAAGCAGGGCCGCTCAGGCCTGTGCCGGGCAATCCATAGGGAGATAGGATCTTGTGTTGAGTGTCATCGGGGTCATCGTAGCCATCGTGGGACTGGGGTTCCTGATCCTGGCTCACGAATTCGGTCACTTCATCGTGGCCAAGGCCACGGGCATGAGGGTGGAGGAATTCAGCTTGGGCTTTGGCCGCTACCTCTTCAGTCGCCGTGTCGGAGAGACCATCTATGGGATATCCGCGCTGCCTCTGGGGGGATATGTGCGGGTCACCGGGATGCATAGGGAGGAGTTCGAAGCCCGAGTGGCGGAGGCCCTGGAGGAGGAGCGCCGACAGTCGGGGTCGCTGGATGGGGACGAAGAGTGGGAGACCAAGCACCGCCCCCAAGACCCTGAGGATCGTCTGGCCGGGAAGCGGGCACTGAGCGCCGCTGAGATCGCCGCCACGCCGCTCGAGCGCCGCTACTACTCCCATCCGTTCTTTCACAAACTCGCGTTCATCGTGGCCGGCGTGGCCATGAACATGATAGTGGCGTTCCTGCTCATCTTCATCGTGGGTCTCAGCCAGGGAGAGGGCATCACCAGCACGGTCATCGCCGAGGTGGAGGCTGGGACGCCGGCCGCGGCGGCCGGCGTCCAGCCCGGGGACCGTGTCGTGAGTCTCAACGGCACCGAAACCGATACCTGGGAGGAGGTGCGGACGCAGATCATCCTCAATCCGGGCGAAGAGGTCGCTCTGATGGTGGAGCGGGACGGCGCCCTGGTCGAGTTGACCGCCGACCTCGCCGAGCAAGAGGACGGCACCGGCTACCTCGGCGTGCAGCCCACCTTCGAGCACAGGGATCTCGGGGTGATCGGGGCTCTGGGCTATGCGGCCAGGACCACTGCCGGTATGGTGACGCTTATCTTCAAAGGGATCGGCATGATGTTCAGCGGTCAGGTGCCGGTGACCGGCTCGCAGGGCCTGGCCGGTCCGGTGGGCATCATCCAACTCTCCAGCGAAGCCGTACAAGGCGGCTACTACCTCATGCTGTTGGCCCTCATCAGCGTCAATCTGGCCATCCTCAACATGCTGCCTCTGCTGCCGCTCGACGGCGGGCACGTGCTCTTCAGCATCATCGAGCGTATCCGGGGCCGGAGCATCTCCCTGCGGGCATTCGAGCGGATCTCTATGGTGGGGTTCGCACTTTTCGTCCTCCTCTTCATCGTAGCCACCTCCAACGACATCGGCCGTATCTTCGGCGGTTAGCTCGGAGCGGACCGTGCCCAGCGAACGCAGGGTCATCATCGGCGGGGTACAGGTGGGCGGCGGTGCTCCGGTGGTGGTCCAGTCCATGACCAACACCCGCACCGACGATGTCGAGGCGACCCTGAGTCAGATCCGGGCCCTGGTCACGGCCGGAGCGGGGTTGGTGCGGGTGGCGGTGCCCGACCCCGCCGCTGCCGCGGCTGTCCGGGAGTTGACGGCGGAGTCACCCGTGCCTCTTATCGCCGACGTCCACTTCGACCACCGCCTGGCCGTAGCCGCTCTGCGGGTCGGGGCGGCCGGTGTGCGCATCAATCCGGGGAACATCGGGGGGCGGCTCGAGGTCCGCGAGGTGGTGGACGCGGCCCGAGAAATGGGGGCGGTCATCCGGGTGGGGGTCAACAGCGGTTCTCTGCAACGTGATCTGCGGGGATTGGAGGAGAAGGACCCGGCCGGCGCCCTGGTGGAATCCGCGGTCCGCTACTGCGAGCTGATGGGGGAGCTTGATTTCCACGAACTCAAGGTCTCGGTGAAGTCCTCTTCGCCGCTGGTCACGATCGCCGCCAACCGCCTGTTGGCCAGGCGCATCCCCTATCCGCTGCATCTGGGCCTGACGGAGGCCGGTACGCGCTGGGCGGGCTCCATCAGGAGCGCCGTGGTCTTGGGCGTACTGCTGGGCGAAGGAGTGGGCGATACCATCCGAGTGTCGCTCACCGGGGATCCGGTGGAGGAAGTGCGCGTGGCCTGGGAGATACTGCGCACGCTCGGTCTCGCACCGCGGGGACCGCGGGTCATCTCCTGTCCCACGTGCGGGCGGACCCGGATCGATCTGGAGCCGTTGGCCCTAGAGGTGGAGCGGCGCTTGGAAGCGTTGGGGCTCGAGCTTGAAGTAGCCGTCATGGGCTGCGTGGTGAACGGACCTGGAGAGGCGCGGAAGGCGGACTTCGGGATCGCCGGAGGAGAAGGCGAGGGAGTCGTGTTCGCCGCCGGGAGACCGGTCAAGAGGGTGGCCCAGGAAGCATTGGTGGAGGCGCTCTTCGCCGAGATCGCCTCCCGCTGGCCGGAGTCCGGGGGCGGAGGTGGGAAGGCCGTGCTGGGTGGTCCGGGTGGCGGGCTCGCTGATGGCCCTGAGGACGGCGTGGCCTGCTAGACTGTCTGCACCGCGGGCGCGAGTTTCAAGCCGTGCGCCAGTCTCTCACATGCATCCGAGGAGGGATCGATGCGGGCGACCGCTTTTTTCATGCCGACAGTGAAGGAAGACCCGGCCGATGCCGAGGCCGTCAGTCACAAGCTGATGGTGCGCGCCGGTTTCGTCCGCCAGTTCGCCTCCGGCATCTACATCATGCTGCCCCTCGGCTGGCTGGTGATACGGCGTATCTGTCGCATCGTCCGGGAGGAGATGGATGCCATCGGGGCGGTGGAGCTGTCCATGCCCACGATGCATCCCGCAGATGTGTGGCAGGCGACCGGCCGTTACGACGCCATCGGTCCGGAGATGTTCCGGTTCAAGGACCGCGGCGGCCGGGACATGGTCCTAGCCATGACCCACGAGGAGGTCTTCGCCTGGCTGGCATCGCGGGAGCTGCGATCCTATCGCGACCTGCCCCAGATCTGGTACCAGCTGCAGCTCAAGTTCCGAGACGAACCCCGGGCCAAGGGCGGTGTGCTCCGGGTCCGGGAGTTCCTCATGAAGGACTCCTACTCCTTTGACGTGGACGAGGCGGGCCTCGACAAGAGCTACGCGAGGCATATCGGCGCCTACGACCGCATCTTCACCCGCTGCGGCCTCGATTTCTATCGGGTGGAGAGTGACAGCGGGTTCATGGGAGGGGCTCAAGCTCACGAGTACATGGCGCCCTCCCGTGCCGGCGAGGATCGGGTGGCCCTATGCCCGGCCTGCGGTTACTCCGCCAACTTAGAGTTGGCTCGGTCGGTGGCCCGCCCTCCGAAGGTGGCCGGAGGCTCCAGCGGCACAGCACCTCGAGAGATAGCGACGCCTGAGCAGCGGACCATAGAGCAGGTGTCCGCTTTCTTGGACCTTCCCTCGACTTCGATAATCAAGACGTTGGTCTACATGGCTGGGGACTCGCCCATCATGGTCCTCGTGCGCGGAGACCATGCCTTGCACGAGAACAAGCTGGCTCGCTTTCTGAAGAGCGAGGTGCGCCCGGCGCACCCGGAGGAGGTCAAGGCGGCTACCGGCGCCGAGGTTGGTTTCGTAGGGCCGGTCGGCCTTCCCCCGGGTAGGCTGCGGGTTGTGGCCGACGAGACTCTGCGCCCCACCGGTCCCGACGATGCGGCCGATCCGCGAGAGTACGCAACGGGCGCCAACAGGGATCAGACCCATCTTCTCGGCGTGGTGGTCGGACGTGATTTCGACCCGGAATACGCCGACCTGCGCGAGGCCGAGGGGGGAGATGGCTGCCCGGAATGCGGCCGTCCGCTCGTGATCGAGCAGGTGATCGAAGTCGGCAACATATTCAAACTGGGCACTAAGTACACCGTGCCTCTGGGGGCCACGATCCTCGATGAGGGGGGGCGGGAGCGTCCCATAGTGATGGGCTCATACGGCATCGGTCCGGCCCGCATCGCCGCGGCCGCGATCGAACAGAGTCACGACGAGCGCGGCATCGTCTGGCCCAAGAGCATCGCTCCGTTCGACGTCCATCTGGTCCAGGTCCAGGCCAAGGATCCCGCACAGAGTGACGTAGCGCGAGCCCTCTACGAGGGCTTGATGGAGGAAGGTCGGGAAGTGCTCTGGGACGACCGCGACGAGCGCCCTGGCGTCAAGTTCGCCGACGCCGAGCTCATCGGATGCCCGATCCGGGTCACGGTGGGCAAGAAGACCTCGGACGGGGTGGTAGAGGTGGAACCGCGTGCCGGGGGCGGGCGTGAAGAGGTGCTCATCGCGGACTGCTGTGCTCGCGTGAACGCCCTGTGGCAGGCTGCGCGTTGACCCTTGGTTTCTGTGAGTGAAGCCACTTTTCTTGCGAGGTTGACGGGCTGCGTGCTATAATCCGCCCGTAACAAAGCCAATCTGTTTCGCCAAAGTGGGTGCAGTCGGGCCCACTTTTGTTTTACTCGAGGGAGATCGTGGAGCTGACGGAAGCCTGGATCCAGCAGGTCATCGACAGCGAGATCGAGGACGTCGAGCTCGTGACCCTGGAGGAGGCGGGCAGCAGGCGACAGAGGATAGTGCGCCTGTACATCGACCGCTCGGATGGGGTCACGCACGATCTCTGCGCCCGGGTATCGGGGGCGGTCGGCCGGGCGCTCGACAAGGCCGATGCGTTCGAGGGGGCGTACACTCTGGAGGTCAGTTCGCCTGGTATCGAGCGGCCTCTTAGGAAGCGGAGCCATTTCGAGGCGCAACTGGGCAAGAAGGTCTACGTGAAGACCCGGGTCCCGATTGAAGGCAGCAAGATCTGGCAGGGGGTCCTACTGGAAGTAGGGCCTGACGAGATAGTCGTGCAAGAGGCGGGGCGTGAAGCAAGGATCCCGCTGGGCGAGATCGGAAGCGCCCATCTGATATACGAGTTCGGATAAGGGGAAGGGATGAACAAGGAGACGATAGAAGCCCTCCGCCAGATCGAAAAAGAAAAGAGCATCCCCTTCGACGTGCTCATCGAGGCTCTCGAAGACGCCCTTCATTCCGCCTACCAGAAGACGGCACATGCCGTGCCGTTCTCGGAAGTGAAGATCGACCGGGAGACGGGAGAGATCCACGTGTTCGAGTTGATCTTTCCTCCCGGCCAGGAGCCGGTCGTGCAGGACGAAGAAACGGAGATCGACACTTCCATGGCCGAACGGGTGGAGATCACGCCCGAGGATTTTGGCCGCATCGCGGCCCAGACGGCGAAGCAGGTCATCTATCAGCGCATCCGCGAGGCGGAGCAGGGCATAGTGTTCCAGGAATACTCTCACCGCGTGGGTGAGATCGTGACCGGCATCGTCCAGCAGTCCGACAGCCGGTACACTCTCGTCGACTTGGGGCGGGTAGAGGCACGCCTGCCCAAGAGTGAGCAGGTATCCACCGAGCGCTATGAGCACGGTATGCGCTTGAAGGCGGTCATAAGAGAGGTCTCCCAGAATCCCAAGGAGCCACCCATCATCCTCTCCCGGCGCAGTGAGGACTTGGTTCGGCGCCTGTTCGAACTGGAGGTGCCGGAGATCTCCGACGGGCTGGTGGAGATAGTAGGTGTGGCCCGGGAGCCGGGCTATCGTTCGAAGATATCGGTCGTGTCTCACAGCGACGGAGTGGATCCTGTCGGTGCGTGCGTGGGACCGAGAGGCTCGCGAGTGCGCATGGTGGTCTCAGAACTGCGGGGCGAGAAGATCGACATCATACCCTTCGACGAAGAACCGGCTCGATTCGTGGCCAAGTCGCTCTCACCCGCCCGTGTGCGAGAGGTGATACTGGACGACGCACAGCGCGAAGCCACGGTGGTGGTCCCCGACGATCAACTGTCGCTCGCTATCGGCAAAGAGGGTCAGAACGCCCGCCTAGCCAACCGGCTAACCGGTTGGAAGATCGATATCAAGTCCGAGACCGAGATGAGCGAGGAAGAGACCGTCTACGTCGCGGCAGAGGTGGAACCGCAGGTGGTGGACGGTCGTTGTCACGCGCTTACGGTTGGTGGAAAGCGGTGCCCTAACGCAGCGCTGCCTGGCAGTCTATACTGCGGCATACCCTCGCATCAGGGAATTGGTGGTGAGTGAGCCTGAACGGCAGTGCATCGGATGCGGCCGCCGGGGACCACAGGGGGGGTTCGTGCGCCTGGCTCTCGATCGGAAGGCCGGGCCGCCGCGGGTCGTTGTGACGAGTTCGCGGGACCGTAAGGGCAGAGGGGCGTATCTCTGCCGCCGACAGGCGTGTCTGGACCGTGCCCTGCAGCGCAAGGCCTTTCAGAGAGCGTTCCGGACCGCGGTGCGGGTGGACGAGGATGAGATCGCGTCGGCCCTGCGAACGATCGAGGCTGTAATGTAGCTAGACGAAGAACACGGCAGGTGGACGGTGGCGAAGAGACGGGTTTACGATATCGCTAAGGAGAAGGGCCTGACCAACCAGGAGCTGCTGGAGCGTCTCTCGGCGGCGGGCTTGGACGTCAAGAGCAGCGTCTCCACCGTTGAAGAGGCCGAGGTCGATCGTCTGCTTGCTCCCAAGGCCAAGGTCCGCGCCGCGAAGACGCCGGCGCCCAAAGAGCCGGCGGCGGAGCCGGCCCCGGCCGAAGGACCCGCTGCCTCCAAGCCGGTTGCGGCAGCTAAGCCGACCAAGGCTAGGCCTTCCGCGTCGAAGCCGCCAGCGGCTGAGACGGTGACGGTCGAAGCACCTGCGGCGCCCAAAGCACCTGCGGCGCCCAAGCCTGCGGCAGCTAGCCGACCAAGGCTAGGCCTCCGCGTCGCGCGCGCTGAGACGGTCGGAGCACCTGCGGCGCCCAAAGCACCTGCGGCGCCCAAAACGGCACCGAAAGCGCCGGCGGCCAAGAGCACTCCGTCCGAAGCTGCGGCGACTCAACCACCGGCGGCCAAGAGCACTTCGTCCGAGACAAGGGCGGCGGCCGGGTCGCCGGCAGGATCGAAGACCCCTAAGCCTCCCAAGCTCATCGACACCGTTGCTGCCCCGGTGACCGAGGCGCCTGCCGAGATCCCGTCAGAACCCGCTGCCCGGGAAGTAGCCGTTCTCGGACAGGACCAGACAGTATCGGCGGTTGCCGGCACGGCCGGCGGCCAGGCGCCCCGTCCGCCGCTCCGCCGGCCGCCCAGACCACGGGGCCGTGGACCGCGCCTCGAGGACATGCCCACGGTGGTAGGTCCGGGCGTCCCCTTGAGAAAGGGAGTCAAGCCCTCCGGCAATGTCGTGAGCAAAGAGGAGCTGGTTCGTATTCAGGCCGAGAAGGCAGCGCAGGCAGAGGCTGCACGCAAGGCCCGTGAAGCCGCGGCCAAGGCGGCGCCGTCGGGGCCTGTGACGCCGGGCCCGCGGAAGCCCGCGCCCTACCCCGGGCCACGTCCCGCGTCTCAGCCCGGGCCACGTCCCGCGTCTCAGCCCGGGCCTCGTCCCGCGCCGCCCCCGGGCAGCCGTCCTCCGCGCCCGGTTGGTCCTCCCCGCAGTGTCGAAGAGCGGCGGGAGCGTCCGAGTCGGCCGGCGCCGGTCCTTCCTCCCGGCTCATGGGGCGACGCTGTCGAGCCGGTCCAGCCTGCGCCTGGGAGCCGCGTCGCCGGCCCTTCACGGGTGCGCCGCGGTGACGACAAGCCGGCCAAGAGGCGGGTCATCATCGACTCGCAAGCGGGGCGCAGAGGTGGAAAGGGAGGGTTGCGCGACCACCACGGCGGTCCAGTGGTCGAAGCGGAGAGACCTGCCGTCAAGAAGAAGGCCGCCCCCGGTACCGAGTCTCCGGTCAAAGTGAAGAGCGGCGCCAGCGTCAAAGATCTCGGGGAGGCGCTGGAGCTGGGAGCAGGCGAGCTCATCAAGACCCTCATCAAGTTGGGGGAGATGGTCACTATCACGCAGTCCCTCTCCGACGAAGCCATCCTGATCTTGGCCGAGGAGTTCGAGCGCCAGGTCGAGATCGAGCACGCCGAGGAGGAGGTCGAGGGAACCGAGGCGTTCGCGGACGATCCCGCGGATCTCACGCCAAGGGCTCCGGTCGTGACGATAATGGGGCATGTCGACCACGGCAAGACCTCGCTGCTGGACGCGATCCGGGAGACCGAGGTGGTGAAGTCCGAGGCCGGGGGCATCACTCAGCATATCGGTGCATACCAAGTGACCCACAACGACAAGAAGGTCACGTTTCTCGACACTCCCGGTCACGAGGCCTTCACGGCCATGCGCGCCCGGGGAGCCAAGTCCACCGACATAGCGGTGATCGTCGTCGCCGCCAATGACGGCGTCATGCCTCAGACGTTGGAGGCGATCAGCCACGCGAAGGCTGCCGAAGTTCCCATGGTTGTGGCCATCAACAAGATGGACCTCCCCGATGCGAATCCAGACCTGGCAAAGAAGCAGCTGGCCGACGAGGGGCTGGTACCCGAGGCCTGGGGTGGGGACACCGTCATGGTGGAAGTGTCGGCCAAGCAGCGCACGAACCTGGAAGATCTTATGGACATGATCCTACTGGTGGCTGAGGTACAGGAACTCAAGGCCAATGCCAAGGCTTCGGCTTCGGGCGTGGTCATCGAGGCCCAGTTGGATGTGGGAAGAGGGCCGGTGGCCACCGTACTGGTCCAACGCGGCACTCTGCAGATCGGCGATGCGGTGGTCAGCGGAGAGTCCTACGGCAAGGTCAAGGCCATGTTCGACTTCACCGGCAAGGCGCTTACAACGGCCGGACCTTCGGTCCCGGCCCAGATTCTGGGCTTCAACACTTTACCGGCAGCCGGCGATTTCGTGATGGTCGCGAAGGACGAACGCGAGGCCCGGCAGAAGGCGGAACACCGCACTTCTCGTCTGCGGCAGGAGCAACTGGCCAAGAGCCGAGGCGGGGCCAGCTCCCTGGACGAGTTCTACCGCCGCCTCAAAGAAGGCCGGGTCAAGGAGCTTCCCCTGGTCATCAAGGGCGACGTGGGCGGTTCGGTGGAAGCCCTCGAAGAGGCGCTGCGTAACATCACTCATCCGGAAGTGAAGGTGGAAGTGGTATTCGCGGGCGTCGGAGGTATCAACGAATCCGACATCATGCTGGCATCGGCTTCGAAGGCCGTGGTCATAGGTTTCAACGTGCGGCCCTCTACGGCAGCGAAGGCTCTGGCCGAACAGGAGCATGTGGACGTGCGCACCTACCGAGTGATCTACAAAGCCATCGAAGACGTAGAGGCTGCTTTGGTGGGGATGCTCGAACCGGAGCAGGTGGAGGAGGAGTTGGGGACGGCGGAAGTGCGGCAGGTCTTCCACGCCTCCCGCATCGGGACCATCGCGGGGTGTTACGTACAGACCGGTAAGATCGTCCGCTCCGCGAAGATCCGCCTGGTGCGCGACGGGAGCATCGTCCACGAAGGCACCATCGGCTCGCTGAAGCGTTTCGCGGACGATGCCCGGGAGGTGTCGGCCGGGTACGAATGCGGTCTCCACCTCGACGGTTTTGACGATGTGCACGAAGGTGACATCATCGAGGCGTACGAGATCAAGGAAGTTGCCCGTACTCAATAAGAGCAGCAAGGGTTTCGTCGGCATCATCACGGCCGAGCTTTACTTCCCCGATAACGGCTCCCTCAAGGGCAAACGCATGTACCTGCGGCGGATCCGGGATCAGGTCACCCGGCGTCACGGGGCTTCGTTCGCAGAGGTTGGCCATCAGGATCTATGGCAACGGTCGCGAGTGGTCATCGCCGTGGCTGCGTCGGACCTACAGGTGCTCGAGGGGACGCTGGATCGGTTGAGGACCTATCTGGACAGCCAGGAGTGGGTGCTCGCCTCGAGTGCCACCGAGGTGGTGGATGTAGATGCGTAACGTGACTTCATACCGGATGCGCCGGATCAACGAGGCGCTCAAGGAGATCATCGGCACGGCCTTGACCCAGGAGCTCAAGGATCCGCGCATAGGTTTCGTGACTTTGACCGGGGTCGATACCGCCCCCGATCTGTCTCACGCGAAAGTCTTCGTCTCTGTCTACGGGAAGCAGGTGGAGAAGGATTCCACCATGGAGGGACTGCGGGCCGCCCGCCCCTACCTGCAGCGCCTTATCAGCGACGAGTTGCACCTCAAGCGCACACCGACCCTGGAATTCGTGTACGACGCCACCGTAGACTACGGCATGCGCATCCAAGCCATCCTCAAGTCAAGCGGTGCCGGTGAACTGCAGCCGGAGGATGAAGCGGTTCCTCCTGGGGCCGGATGCGAGGGCTTAGAATGACCGGCCCCCCCGCGGCGCCGCGCGCGGCGACGGTCGCTGAACTGGCCGCCCGGTTGCCCACTGAGACCCGGATACTGGCGGTGTCTCACGAGGCTCCCGACGGCGACGCACTCGGGTGCGTTTCCGCTGTTCTCCTCATGGCCGAGCGGCTCGGTATCGATTGCCGAGGCTACATACCCGGTCAAACCGCCTTTCCTCCCGAGTATATGTTCCTGCCGCGGCTGGAACGGATCGAAAGGGGCTCTCCTCCCCCTCTAGAAGCTGGGACCACCGTCTATCTGCTCGACTGCGCCTCGCTGCTGCGCTCCAACTCGCATGGGTTCGAGGGAGACGTTGTGCGGGTCAACATCGACCACCATCAGGACAACCCCGGCTACGGAGAACTCAATCTGCTCGACGCTGCGGCCCCGTCGACCACCGCCGTCCTCCATCAGGTGTTCAAGGCCGGCGGTTTCCCAGTGGACGCGGAGGTGGCAACGGCGCTTTATGTGGGGCTGGTGACGGATACGGGGAGGTTCCAGTACTCGAACACCACCCCGGCTGCGCATCTCATGGCCGCGGAGCTTCAGGGGTACGGGGTGGACGTCCACCGGGTCTACCGAGAGCTGTACGAGAGCACGCCCCTTCCGAAACTGCTGTTGCTGGCGCGTGCGCTCGACCATCTCGAGGTGCGGCTGGGAGGTGACATGGTCGTGTCCTGGCTGGGGAACGACGATTTCGCGCGTGCGGGAGCAGGCGAGGGGCATGCAGAAGGGATCATCGATAACCTAAGGCAGGTCCAGGGGGCGCGGGCGGTGGCCCTTGTGAGGGAAAGAAGTGAAGAGGGCCGAGCGGAGAACAAGGTGAGTCTGCGCTCCACAGACGGGGGAGTGAATGTGGCGGCGATCGCGCAGAAACGGGGTGGGGGAGGACATGTGCAGGCGGCCGGCTTTTCCAGCGCCGACGACGTGATCGCGCTCCTCGAGTGGATCGAGGCTGAGGTCCGGGGTCAGATCCGGGGCGGGACCCCAGGTGGCAGCTCTGAGCACTGCGAAGGCCTCGATAGGAGCGATGCGTGACCGAGGGGCCCTCGGACCTTTCCCGTGTGGTGCTGGTCGACAAGCCGGTCGGCCCCACCAGTTTCGAGATGGTGCGCGCCGCCCGCCGGGGCGTGCGGGCGCGCGTCGGTCATGCCGGCACCCTGGACCCTTTCGCGAGCGGCCTGCTGCTGGTGATGATAGGCCACGCTACCCGTGTCTCCGCCCTGCTTATGGAGCTGCCCAAAGAATACGAAGCCACCGTGCAGTTCGGGGCGGTGTCGACCACGGCCGATCCTACCGGGGTCATCGTGCCCACCAGCGGTCGCGTCGAGGCGGGTCAGGTGGCAGAGGCACTGGACCGTTTCCGGGGCCGTATCCGCCAGCGGGTGCCTCTGACCTCCGCGGTGAAAGTGAACGGCGAGCCTCTGTACCGTAGGGCTCACCGGGGGGAGACGGCCGAGACTCCCGAACGGGAGGTGATGATCTACGACCTCGTCATGACGGGGTTCGACGAGCAGGCGCAGACCGCCCAACTCGTCGCCCTCACCGGTAAGGGCACCTATGTGCGGAAGCTGGTGGAAGACCTGGGATCGGCCACCGGAGTGGGTGCATATGCCGCGGCGCTCCGTCGGACCCGCGTCGGAGGTTTCAGAGTCGACCAGGCTCTCAGACCCGACGAGCTGGCGCCGGCGCGCTACGCGGCCGGCGGCCAAGGGGTCCTCACCTTGGACGAAGCCCTCGACTTCCTTCCCCGATACGAGGTGAGCGGGCGCGAAGCCTGTTTGGCGGCCAACGGCAATGAACTGAGCGGGGCGCCCATCGGGCGGTTCCGCGTTTGCGGGCCGGCGGGTCTGGTAGGGGTCTATGAGGGCCGCGGCGGGGCAGCGCGTCCTTTGGTGATCTTTCCGAAACCCCTGTGAGCATGCGCGTCTATAACTCCCTGAATGAGGTCGAAGAGGCGTCAGGGCGCAACCGGATCGTGGCCATCGGAGTCTTCGACGGCGTCCATCGCGGGCACAGGCGGATCCTGGACAAGACGGTAGAGAAGGCCCGCCAGAGCGGCGCCCTTTCGGCGGCGGTCACCTTCTACCCACATCCGGAAGGGGTCCTTCATCCCCGATCGGCGCCGCGGATGCTGACCTCGCTGGAGCGCAAGGCCTCGCTTCTGGAAGCCCTGGGCTTGGATGAACTCGTGGTGGTGAAGTTCGACCTGGAGTTCGCCCGACTCTCACCGGAAGCCTTCTGCCGTCTGGTACTCTCCGATCGACTGGGTGCTCGTGTGGTCCTGGTGGGAGATAATTTCCGCTTCGGCTACCGGGGTGCCGGCACCGCCGCCGACCTGCGCGACTTCGGCGACGCCCATGATTTCGAGTTTGTTTCCGTGGCTCTCGCTGTGGAAGACGGGGAGCCTGTCTCGAGCACTCGTATCCGCAGGTTGATCCGTGCCGGGCACGTGGTCGAAGCCTCCCGCCTTCTCGGTCGCCCCCACCGGCTGCAGGGAACGGTGGTGAAAGGAGCGGGCCGGGGCCGGACCCTCGATGCTCCGACCGCCAACCTGGAAGTAACCGCGGGGATGGCTCTGCCCGCTATGGGGGTCTATGTGACGCGGTCTTTCGTGGATGGGTCCGTGGCCGGTCCCTCGGTCACCAGTCTGGGGACTAATCCCACGTTCGAGAGCGATAGGAAGATACGTGTAGAGACTCTGCTTCTCGAGCAGGGCGGCAACCTTTACGGCCGCAGTCTGGAGGTGGATCTCTTGGAGCGCATCCGCGGTCAGCGGGCTTTTCCCGACGCGGCCTCTCTCGCCACGCGCATCAGACGGGACTCCGAGTTTGCCCGTGGTTACTTCGAGACCTGCCGCGAGCCCTGAACCGGCCGGCCGATACAGCCTCGCGCCTTCCGGCCCGAAGTCTGAGATGATGTACGAGGTGCCGGGTCGGCACCGGGGTCGTTTCACCGCCGAACTCGTGTCGGAAAGCAGATGTTCCGTTTGCCTCGGTTCTGGGCATCTGGAGCCAGCGCCCCGGTCGGATTCGCGCCCTTGGGCGCCGGGTCTCGTTTGTCGAGCGGCCGCCCGCGCGTCGATCAAGGAGGAGGGAAGATGTCATCGCTGAAGTCCCGGAAGGCTAAATCTCGGATGGCACGCGGAACAGTCTCAGCGACCTCTGTGAGTCTGGCCATCGTGACGGTGGCACTTCTGGCCATCTGGATGCTTGCATCACCGGCGGCCGCTCATGCGGCCCCGGAATACAGAAGCTTGAGCGGTGCCGACCGATACGAGACGGCCATCATGGTCTCTCAAGCGGGTTTCGGTGCGGGAGTGGGTGCGGTGGTGCTCGCGACCGGGGAGAACTATCCCGATGCTCTCAGCGCGGCCCCTCTCGCGGCCGCCTACGGGGGGCCGGTGCTGCTGACTCACTCGAACGAATTCGACGAGGAGACACGGGCTGAAGTGGCCCGGCTGCAGCCGGCCAAGATCTTCGTGGTGGGGCTCGAGGCGGTCGTGGTCGATCAAGTCACGGCCGCCTTCCCGGATCTGGCCGCGGCGCCGGAGGGTATCGTAGTCCTCACCGGGCTCGACCGCTATGACACGGCTCGCTTGGTGGCCGAACAGGTGGAAGCTCGGCTGGGGACAGTGTCGGGCGTGGTCTTCGCCCGCGGAGACTCGTTCGCGGACGCCCTTTCGGTGGCGCCGCTGGCGGCCGTGAAAGGATGGCCCATTCTCCTCATCGCCGAAAACGGCCCGCTTCCCGACGCGACCATGCAGGGGCTGGTCTCTTTGGAGGTCTTGGAAGGACTCGTGGTAGGCACGTATGTCGATCCGGGCATCCCCGGGTTCACGCTCACCCGGATCGTAGGCAGCGATCGCTACGACACTTCCGCCAAGATCGCCGAGTACTCCTTGACGCAGGGCCTGAGCTATGCCCATGTGGCGATGGTGACCGGGGACAACTTCCCCGACGCGTTGGCCGCGGGGCCCTTCGTGGCGCTGGATGCGGGGATTGTCCTCCTGACCCAGTCGAAGAGCGTGCCCGCGCCGGTCTCGTCTCTGCTCTTGTCCCGGGCGGAAGAAGTGGGGCGGGTCGACTTCATCGGCTTGGTCCCGGCGGTCGCGAGCCAGGTCAAGCTGATCCTCTCGGTCACCGGCCTGCCCGACGGTCTCACGTTCTCCACGCTGAGCCAGGGCTCCTCGGGAGCGGATGTCCTGTGGTTGGAGCAGAGACTCACCGACCTGACCTACCGGCCCGGCTCCGTCGACGGGGTCTTTGACAAACGCACCTACCAGGCGGTGCTCGCCTTCGAGAAATGGGAGGGTCTGGCCCGGGATGGGGTGGTGGGAGCAAAGGTCTGGCCGCGGCTTCTGAGCGCCGTCTCGCCTTCGCCGAGCAGGAGCGGGTCCGGCACCTGGCTGGAGGTCAATAAGGCGAAGCAGGTGCTTCTCTACGTTCAGGACGGCATAGTCGTGAGGACGCTTCCCGTCTCGACGGGCAATCCCAGCGTGGGCATAACCACCCCCAGTGGCACCTTCAGTATCACACGGAAGTCGCCGAGGTGGGACGGCCCTCGCTACAAGCCCCTGTACATCCGTAGCTACGGCGTCCTGGCCATCCACGGCTACCCCTCGGTGCCACCCTGGTCGGCCAGCCACGGCTGCATAAGGGTGCCTTTGTGGGACATGGACGAGTTCTTCCCCTTGATCGCCGTGGGGACGAAAGTGCACGTGTACTAGCCTGGGTGCGGCTGCCCGCAACAGGCCTCAGGTTTCCCCCTGTGGTAACCTACATCACCGCTCCGGGCGCGTTCCGCCCGGGGGCGGGGTGCACCCGTGTGCGCCGGCATTGAAACCTGCATCTCGGCTTGGACCGCAGCGTCCCCGCTGGGAGCAAGGAGCCCAAGGAGGCCATGCATGCTGAGCAAAGACCGCAAGACCGAGATCATCGACCGGTTCAAGAAGCACGACGTGGACACGGGGTCCCCGGAGGTGCAGATAGGCATCCTCACCGAGCGGATCAACGTGCTCACCGAGCATCTCAAGACCCATTCCAAGGATCACCATTCCCGCCGCGGCCTGCTCAAGATGGTTGGCCATCGGCGGCGCCTTCTCACCTACCTGCAGAAGCAGGATGTGGAGCGTTATCGGACGGTGGTCAAGGATCTGGGCCTACGTAGGTAGTTCAGCGGCGGTCGGCCGGGAGAAGTGGCGGAGAAGTAGGCAACGGACGGAAGCGGAGGACCCAGGATAGGTCCTCGGACGGGAGAGAAAACAGTGGTCAGTGGAGTGAGTAGGACAGAAGTAGGGCTGGGCGACAAGAAGATCAGCTTCGAGACGGGCAGGTTGGCGAAGCAGGCGAGTGGGGCCGTCGTGGTGCGCTCGGGCGACACCATGGTGTTGGTCACGGCGGTCGTGGCGGCCAGCGAGCGGAACGTGGATTTCTTCCCCTTGACGGTTGACGTGGAAGCGGGGATGTACGCTGCCGGGAAGATCCCCGGGGGGTTCATCAAGAAGGAAGGCCGCCCCAGCGATCAGGCCATCCTGAACGCGCGGCTCATCGACAGACCTATCAGGCCCCTTTGGCCCAAGGGCTTCAACAAAGAGACGCATATCGTGGCCACCGTCCTCTCGGTCGACAAGACGAATCCCTACGACGTCCTGGCGCTTGCGGGTGCCTCGGCGGCGCTGAGCCTTTCGGAAGCGCCGTTCTTGGGCCCGGTGGGCGCGGTGCGGGTCGCCAAGGTCGACGGTTCCTGGGTGGTCAACCCGACGTACGAGGAGATCGACCAGAGCCCGGTGAACCTGGTGGTGGCCGGGACGAGCGAGGCCATCAGCATGGTCGAAGCGGGCTGCGACGAAGTCGACGAGGCCGACATCATCGCCGGACTCGAGGTTGCCCACGAGGCCATCAAGAAAGAGGTGGAGGTTATCCGCTCTTGGGCCGCCGAAGTGGGCGCGCCGAAGATGGAGTTCGCCGAGAAGCTGCCGGACCGCCTCCTCATGGACAAGATCAAGGCCCGTTTCGCCGGCGAGATCGACCAAGCCAGCAACGTGCTGGACAAGCACGAGCGCGCCAACGCGGTGGCGACGGTCAAGCGGGAGGTACTGGAAGCCTTCGCGCCCGGCGAGGACTCCGAGGACCCCGGAAACGAGACGGCTCAGCTTGCCAAGGCCTTCGATGCCGTGGAGAAAGAGACCGTTCGCAGGGTCATCGCCGTCGACAAGAAGCGCCCCGACGGCCGCGGCGTGGACGAGATCCGAGAGATCTCCTGCGACATCCGAGTGGCTCCGCGCACCCACGGCTCTGGTCTGTTCACCAGGGGTCAAACGCAGGTGCTCACGTTGCTCACCTTGGGGGCGGCCCGGGACGAGCAACGTGTCGACGGCCTCGACGTCGAGGAGTCCAAACGCTTCATGCACCACTACAAGTTCCCGCCCTTCAGCGTGGGCGAGACCGGCTTCATGCGCGGTCCCGGCCGGCGTGAGATCGGCCACGGGGCTTTGGCGGAGCGGGCGCTCTTCCCGCTGATCCCCGATGAGGAAGCCTTCCCTTATACCATTCGCCTGGTCTCCGAGACCTTGGAGTCCAATGGTTCCAGCTCCATGGCCAGTGTGTGCGCTTCCACCCTGGCGCTGATGGATGCCGGTGTGCCGATCGCCCGACCGGTGGCCGGTATCGCCATGGGTCTCATCAAAGAGAAGGAAGACTACGTCGTGCTCACCGACATCGCCGGGGTGGAGGATCACCTGGGCGACATGGATTTCAAGGTGGCCGGTACCGTCAAGGGCATCACCGCTCTGCAGATGGACATCAAGATCACAGGGGTGACGTTCGCCATCATGCGGGACGCGTTGGAGCGCGCCCGCAAGGCCCGGCTGTTCATCCTTGACAAGATCACCGAGACCATCAGCTCCCCGCGCGCCGAACTGTCCGACTTCGCTCCCCGCATAGCCACCATCCGCATCGATCCCGAGAAGATCGGAGCGGTCATCGGCAAGGGCGGAGAGACCATCCGCGGCATGGAGGCGGAGTTCGAGTGCACCATCGACGTGGCTGAGGACGGCTTGGTCAAAGTCTTCGCCACCGACGGCAAGCTCGGGGACGCCTGCATCGAGCGCATCGGCCTGCTGACGCGCGAGACCCAGGCGGGAGACATCGTCGAGGGCCGGGTGGCTTCGACCACCTCGTTCGGCGCCTTCGTGACTCTCAAGCCGGGCACCGACGGACTCGTCCACATCTCCCGCCTCGCCGATCACCGGGTGGGGACCGTGGAAGAGGTGGTCAACCGCGGCGATCTGGTGCGGGTGGAAGTCCTGGAAGTGCAGATGCAGGGCGGCAAGGAAAAGATCAGCCTGCGCCTGCTCGAGAACCTGTCCAAGAAGGAAGGCAGTGTCGACTGACGAGTATCGTCTGGAGCAACTCCCCAACGGCCAGCGGCTGATAACCGAGAAGCTCGACCACCTGAGGTCGGTGTGTCTGGGCTTCTGGATCCCGGCCGGGTCGCGGGATGAGCCCGCGCCGCTCGTAGGGGCCACCCATTTCATAGAGCATCTCCTCTTCAAGGGTTCGTCGAAGTTCACGGCGGAAGAGATCGCCCAGATCTTCGATACCCTCGGGGGGGAGCTGAACGCCAGCACTTCTCGGGAATACGTGGTCGTTTACGGGCGCTTTCTCGACGATCAGCTTCCCGTGGCGTTGGATGTCATGACCGACATGCTCCTCACCCCGACCTTCACCGATCTCGATCGGGAAAGGGAGGTGGTACTGGAGGAGATCGCCATGGTGGAGGACTCGCCCCAGGATCTCATCCACGACGTCCTCGCCGAGGTGGTGCTCGACGGGCATCCGTTGGCCCACCCCATCCTCGGCACCCGAGAGAGCATCGCCGGCGCCTCCGAGGAAGATATCCGCGGCTATCATCGAGATCTCTTCCAGTTCAGCGACATGGTCGTGGCGGCCGCCGGCAACATCGAACACGACAGTCTGAGGGCCCTGCTGGTGGAACGTCAGGCCGAATCCAAGGGCAACAACCCCCAGCGCGAACCTGCGCTCCCACGGATGATCCCGCGCCGTCATTTCTTGAGCAAGGAGACGGAGCAGATGCACGTCTGCCTGGGGGGCATCGGGCTGGCGCGGGACGACGAGCGCCGATTCGTCCTCTCGGTGCTCGACAGTCTGTTCGGGGGGTCGCTCAGCTCCCGGCTGTTCCAGGAAGTGCGGGAGAAGCGCGGTCTGGTATACAGCGTCTACTCGTTCTCGACCATGTATAAAGAGACGGGGCTCAGCGGTCTCTATTTCGGCTGCCGGCCCGAGCGCCTCGAGGCCGTCATGGAGACCGTGGGCCGCGAACTCACTCGTCTGGTCACGGAGCCTGTCCCCGCGGATGAACTGCAGCGGGCCAAGGAGCATCTCAAGGGCCGCATGATCCTGGGCCTGGAGAGCACTTCGAGCCGCATGACCAGACTGGGCAAAGGAGTGGTCACCGAGACCGAGATCCTCTCGCTCGACGAACTGGCCCAGCACATCGAAGATGTCACCAGCGACCAGGTCCTGGAGTTGGCGGCCGAGGTGTACCGGCCGGCGGCGCTTTCAGTGGTGGGCATCGGAGCCGACGAGAGCCAGTTCGCAAGCGCAGTGCCCGAGGATTGCCTGGCCGGCCTGGTCCAGGGGGAGAAGTGATGAACGACGTCGCGAAGGCAGGCGCCGGTGAGGCGGGCGCCGCAGCCGGCGAAGACCGTGCTGCGCAGGTCCGCGCAGGCCGCATCCGGGTAGCCGTAGCCGGCGCTCTGGGGCGCATGGGGCGCACGACCTGCGAGGCTGTTGCCGGAGACGAGGCGTTGGCCTTGGCGGGGGCGGTGGATCCCGGTTTTGCCGCTGCCGCGACGTCGTCCGAGACGTCATGCCCGGCAGCCGAAGGATGCTTCGAGACCCTTGAGAGCGCCCTGGAGGCCGGGGGCATCGACGTCGTCGTCGACTTCACCACTCCCGGTGTCGTGCGGGAGAACATCATGACCTGTCTGCGCCACGGCGTACCGGTGGTGGTGGGTACCACCGGGCTCACCGCTGCCGATCTCTCCGAGATCGAGCAGGAGGCGTCCGCTCGAGGCGTGGCCGTGCTGGCAGCTCCGAACTTCGCCATGGGGGCGGTGCTGATGATGCAGTTCGCCCGGCAGGCGGCCGCGCACTTCCGCGCCTGCGAGATCATCGAGCTGCACCACGACCGCAAGCTCGACGCGCCCTCGGGGACATCCAGACTCACCCGCCTCGAGGTCGACGAGACCTGGCGCGAAGCCGGCGTGGAGAAAGAGATCCCCATCCACAGCGTGCGCCTCCCGGGATTGGTCGCGCACCAAGAGGTCATCTTCGGCGGCCTGGGGGAGACCCTGACCATCCGCCACGATTCGCTCTCTCGAGAATCGTTCATGCCCGGGGTGCTGTCGGCGGTCAAGCGCATTCGCGGACTGCAAGGACTCATCGTCGGTCTGGAGAACATCTTATAGAGGCTCTTCAGGCGTCCCATCCCGCTGGGCAAGAGGGCGCGAGGGCTCTGTGTATGTCCCGGACACGCGGAGGTTGGAACCCCCACTGGTGACGGATCAAGCGCTTAAAGTCATACCTCTGGGCGGGCTGGGGGCCATCGGTAAGAACATGATGGTGTTGGAGTTCGGCGACGCCCTCCTGGTCATCGACAGCGGTCTTATGTTCCCCGATGACGACATGCTGGGGATCGACCTGGTGCTGCCCGACTTCACCTACGTGGTGGAGAACCGGGAACGGGTCCTGGGCATAATCCTGACCCACGGTCACGAGGACCACGTGGGCGCCCTGCCTTACCTGCTCAAGGAGGTGGATGCGCCTGTCTTCGGCACCCGGCTGACCCTTGGTCTGGTGAACGCCAAACTGGGCGAGCACGGCCTGCAGCAGAAGGTCTCGCTGAACGAGATCTCTCCGGGCAAGGATCTCACTCTGGGTCCCTTCACGATCGAGTTCCTAGAGGTCTGTCACAGCATCCCAGATGGGGTGGGGTTGGGCATCCACACGCCGGTGGGCACGGTCGTCCACACAGGGGACTTCAAGCTCGATCAGACTCCCATCGATTGCCGCGTGACCGCCATGCAGCGTTTCGCGGAACTGGGGCGCAATGGCGTTCTTCTGCTCCTGTCCGACAGCACCAACGCCGATGTTCCCGGTTTCGTGTCTCCCGAGCGAAGCGTCGGGGAGAGCCTCGACGGCATCTTCGCCCTGGCTCCGGGCAGGATCATCGTGGCTTCGTTCGCGAGCCACATCCATCGCATCCAGCAGGTGATGGACACAGCCGCCCGGCATGGCCGCTCCGTGGCCGTCGTGGGGCGCAGCATGGTCAAGAACGTGAACATCGCCCAGAACCTCGGATACCTCTCGGTACCGGAGGGGTTGACAATACGGCCGCACGACATAGCCCTGCTGCCACCGGATCGGGTGACGATCCTCAGCACCGGCAGCCAGGGGGAGCCCCTCTCGGCCCTGGCTCGGATGGCGTCCCACGATCATCCTCTGATAGAGATCACGAAAGGCGACACCGTGGTGATCTCCGCTCGCCCCGTGCCCGGCAATGAGACCAGCGTCTATCGCACCATCGATCGCCTGTTCGCCGCCGGGGCACGGGTGATCTACGAATCGACCGCCGGGGTCCACGTGTCCGGCCACGCCGCTGCTGAAGAGCTCAAGGTGATGCTGAACCTGGTCAGGCCGAAGTACTTCATGCCCATACACGGCGAGCATCGCCACCTCTATTTTCACGCGGAGCTGGCGCGGGCCATCGGCATGGACGACGAGCATATCTTTCTTTTGGAGAACGGCGACGTGCTCGAACTCCGGCCCGATCATGCCGAGGTCACCGGGCAGGTGCAGGCAGGCATGATACTGGTCGACGGCTTTGCCATGGGCGACTTCCGGGACCTGGTACTTCGGGACCGCCAGCACCTGGCCACCGACGGTCTGGTGATGGTGGTCGTGGCTCGCAGCATGCAGGACGGCAAGATAGTGGGAGAGCCCGAGGTGGTGTTCCGGGGTTTCGCCCACGCGGGAGATCTGGACGAACTGACGGAAGAAGCCAAGAAAAGGGTGGTCGCTTCGCTGAGCGGGGGCGAGATCCAGCAGATGACGGACACGAGCCTGCTGAAGATCCGGGTGCACGACGTTCTGCAGAAGTACCTGCATAAGGAGGTAGGCAGGCGTCCCATGGTGCTGCCGGTGATCGTCGAGGTCTGACGCTGCGGGGAGCGGGCGAGAGAGGGATATCGCAAGATGGCAGGTCGGGCGAATGGGAACACTGAGCGGACGGATCGCACGGCTGTGAAGCCGGGCGGTCCGTCCGCGGCCCCAGCCCCGCGTACCCCGGCGAAAAACACCGCGGCTGCGCGCAGCGCCGCCGCTCAGGCTCCCGGCCGGGGAGCGGGTACGGGCCGCTCCGGAGGGTCGCGGACGGCTCGCGCGGGCGGCGGCCGCGCCGGCTCGAGCTCCAACCGGTCCGTCCCCGGGCGGAAACAGGAGATCGTCGCCCTGATCCTGTTTGGGATCGCCGTCTTCTTGGCCTTTGTACTTATCGCGGGTGGAAGAGGCGGCTATGTGGGTGAAGCAGTGGAGACCGGGCTCACCTACCTATTCGGGCGACTGGCCTTTCTCATCCCCACTGCCCTGATCGTGTTCGCGGTGACGACGGTCTTCGAGGTCAAGTTGCGGCGTTCGTACCTTTTCGCCGGCGCCATGGTCTTCCTGTTCGGACTGTTCTTGTTGGTGGCGGCCGGTGTTCCGCCGTTCGGGGGGCATGACGAGGCCACCTTCGTCCGCTCGGTCTTCGAGACGCGAAGCGGAGCGCTCGGCGAGGCCCTGTACGCCCTGTTCCATGGCATGGTAGGCACGATCGGAGTGGGCATCATCGGCTGGGTGGCCCTGCTGGCCGGCTTCAGCCTAGCCACCGGCATGACGGTGCGGAGGCTTGGCCGGGGGAGTAGACGGGCGGCCCAGGCGGTCAAAGAGACCGCAGAACGAAGCACGCTGGTGACGAGACGTCGGGACCAAGACCCCGCGCCGATGGTCACGGCCGCCGATGGCCGCTCGCCGGATGATCCTTATCAGGGCGGCTTCGGCCCCCGTTTGGGTCCGGTAGACCTGGTGGATGGTGACTGGCCCGACGACGGGACGTTCCACGAGTGGTCCGACGGCCGGCCGGCCTCGCGCAGTCCCCTGGCTCCTATGCAGTCGTATGGATCATCCGGCGGTCCGGGGGTCATCGACGGCGCTGAAGCCTTCGGGGATATCTACGAGCGCGACCGGGTAGGCGGTAGGGCCGCGGGCATGGGCGGAGCGACAGCGGCAGTTGCAGCGGTCGCGGCCGCATCCGGCCCCGCCGCCGAGGGCGGCGCCACTGGAGGTGCCGGGATGAGTGATGGGGCCGCGGGGGCCGCCACCACGATGACTGCCGGCGCCGAAGCAGGGCATGAGGGTACCGTTCCCCAGCAGGAGACGCTTCCCGGTCTGGTCCGGGAACCGCGACAGATAGCTCTTCCAGTCGAGCAGCCCGCCTACGTGCTGCCCGAGCCGGATCTGCTGCGCAAGACCGCGCCCGCGGCCATCGGGCGGGTGGGGAGCGAACGTGACACCTCCGCCGTGCTTATACAGGCCTTGGGACAGTTCGGGGTGGAGGCGAGGGTCGTCGGCATGGTCGTCGGCCCGCGGGTCACGCGGTACGAACTGCAACTGGCGCCGGGCACCAAAGTGGGCAAGGTATCCAGTCTCAAGGACGACCTGGCCTACGCCCTTGCCAGCACCGAGATCCGTATCCTCGCGCCCATCCCCGGCAAATCGGCGGTGGGGGTGGAGGTCCCCAACCAGCGACCCGACTTCGTCACCCTGGGCGACATCTACCGGGAGTTCCCCAAATCGGCGGGGCCGCTCATGGTCTGGCTGGGGAAGGATATCTCCGGCAAGGCCGTGTACACCGATCTCACCCGGCTGCCTCACTTGCTGATCGCCGGGACTACCGGGTCGGGCAAGAGCGGTTGCGTCAACTGTCTGGTGTCCTCAGTCTTGCTGAGGAGCACTCCCGAGCAGGTGCGGATGATCATGATCGACCCCAAGAAGGTGGAGCTTTCGCACTACGACCGCATACCGCATCTGCTGGTGCCGGTGGTGACCAACATGAAGGATGCCGCCGGCGTGCTTCACAATGTTGCCAAGGAGATGGAGGATCGCTACGAGCTCATGGAGTTGGAGCACTCCCGCAGCTTGGCGGAGATGAACAAGAGCCGGGCCCGTCGGGGAGAGCGCCCGCTCCCCTACATCCTCATCGTCATCGACGAACTGGCCGACCTCATGATGGTCTCGCCGCAGGAGGTAGAGGACTGCGTTATCCGCCTGGCCCAGAAGTCACGGGCCGTCGGCATACACCTGGTAGTGGCCACCCAACGTCCATCGGCCGATGTCATCACGGGCATGATCAAGGCCAACATCCCCTCCCGGATCGCCTTCGCGGTCTCCAGCCAGACCGATTCCCGCGTGATCCTAGACGTGAATGGGGCCGAGACCCTGCTGGGCATGGGGGACATGCTTTTCAAGCCTCTGGGTTCGAGCCATCTTCAGCGGGTGCAGGGAGCCTATATCACCGAAGAGGAGATCGCCATCCTGGTCAATCATTGGCGCCATCAGGCCGAACCGGAGTTCCGCGAAGAACTCCTGCGCCGTCCCCAGGAGACCAAGCGGGGCGACGACGACCTCTTCGACCCGGACTCCGATGAATTCCTCGCGGATGCGGCTCAGTTGGTGATCGAGACGGGGAGCGCGTCGGTCTCCATGCTCCAGCGCCGGCTGCGGGTGGGCTACACGCGGGCGGGTCGGCTCATCGACATGCTCGAGAGGCGGGGGATCGTGGGACCCTGGGAAGGCAGCAAACCCCGGCAGATCCTGGTCGACCCCGACGAGTACGAGCACATCATCGCCGGCCTCAGGGCTGAGGAGCGCGCCGATGACCGGATGGCCGGTGACTGACCTTCGGGTCCCCTCCATCACCGCCGCCGAGGTCGTGGAAGGCGGTTTCCAGGTGGTGGATGTCCGCTCTCCCAGCGAGTTTGCCGACGGGCATGTGCCGGGAGCCGTGAATCTTCCCCTGCTCGACGACGAGCAGCGCTCTGTGGTCGGCATCGCCTACAAGGAGCAAGGAGCCGCCCGGGCGCGCGTGGTCGCCATGGAACAGGTGAGCCCCGGTCTCGCCCGGTACCTGGGGGAGCTTACGGCGCTGGCCCACTCCCAGCCGCGGGGCCGGCGGCTGGCGATCATGTGCTGGCGGGGCGGGGAGCGGAGCCGGAACGTGGTCCTGCTGCTGGCCCTCATCGGGGTGCATGCCGTGACGGTGGGCGGAGGCTATCGAGCCTATCGTCGAGAGGTCTTGCTTGGCCTGGAGGGTTGGCGCCCCCCGGTGCCGGTGGTCACCTTGCTCGGCCATACTGGGGCGGGCAAGAGCGCTCTCCTGCGCAGTCTGGCTGGGGTCGCATCCAGCCTGCGGGGGCCGCGTCCCTGGCCGCTGGATCTGGAGGATCTGGCCCTGCATCGGGGCTCGCTCCTGGGAGGACTCAACCAACCGGGAGAGAGATGTCAGAAAGACTTCGACGCCCTCCTCTGGGATGAGCTGCGCAGGCCGCATGGTGACTACCTGGTGCTGGAGGGAGAGGGCCGCAAGATCGGCAGGATCATCCTTCCGGGCAGCGTCGCCGCGGCGATACGCTCCGGCATGCCGGTGTACGTGCATGCCTCTCTGGAGGCCCGCGCGGAGCGCATCGTGGCGGAATACGCGCCTGAAGGCTGGGACACTGCCGACACCGAGCGCTTCCGCCACAGCCTGGAGCTAATAGCCGCCCGGCTGCCCCGGCGCACCTACCTTTCCTTGGAAACAGCCTTCGATGATGGTAGATTTACCGACGTCGTGCAGGGGCTCTTGGTCGAGTATTACGACCCTCTCTACGAGAGATCGTGTGTGGAGGGGAGGCGTTTCATCCTGGAATTCGAGACCGGCCCTGACCCCATCCTGGACGCGCGCCGGTTCGCCCAGAACATGGCCCGCCTGATCCGAGAGGTGTCATCCGACCCCCGTGACGGACATCGGTAACAGCCTGCGTGAGGCTCGTATCCGCAAGGGCCTCAGCATCAAGGACGTAGAAGGCGCCACCAAGATTCGGTCCAAGTACCTCGAGGCACTCGAGGAAGACGACTTCGAGGTCTTGCCGGGGCCGACCTATGTGAAGGCTTTTCTGCGGACCTACGCCACCTTTCTCAAGCTCGATGCGGACGCTCTGATCGCCGAGTATCGCAGCACCTACGAGCCTCGCGGCGAGGAACAGGCCGTGGTCCGGTCGGAGCTCACCCAGGAACGGCGGTCTCCCACCAGCGTAGAGCGGAAGAGAAAGAGGACCCGCCGTCATCAACGCGGTTACGCTCTTATTGCGGCGGTGGCGGTGGTGATCGTGGTCCTGCTGGCCTGGTTCGGATCGGGACGGGGACAGGACCCGGCGTCGCTCGACGCGAGTAACGTCAGCAGTTCGACTTCGAGCGTCAGCCTTGCCGACGTGAGCAGTACAACCGTCACTTCGGAGGAGGGGGCCGAAGCGACGACCAGCACCGAGACCACTGTGGGAAACGGTGGAAGTATCCCCAGCGGCGAAGACGTGGTGTTGATCGTCAGCGTGACTGAGAGCAGTTGCTGGCTGGTGGTGCGTGAGGACGGCGAAGACGGGACCGAACTCTTCGCAGGTACTCTCTCCGCTGGAAGCCAGCAGACCTTCGATGGCTCAAAGCGCTACTGGATGACGGTCGGTAAGCCCGAGGTCATAGCCTTGTCGATAAACGGTGCTCCACATACCCTTGAGGAGCCCGCCGGCTCATTCGTCGTCACAGAGGCTGGCGTAGAGCGCACAGAGTAGCATGTGCGCTCTCCCTGCCGCCCTTCCGCGGGTCTACATCCACACACTTGGCTGTCCCAAGAACGAGGCCGACAGCCGCGCGGTGGCCCGTCATCTGTCGGCTGCCGGCGTTCGGGTGGAGACCGACCCCGGGCAGGCGACCCACCTTCTCGTAAACACCTGCGGTTTCATCGCCGACGCCAAAGAAGAATCCATAGCCGCCATCCTCGATGCCTGCGGTCAATACGGGGACCGGCAGGTGCTTGTGATGGGTTGTCTGGTGGAGCGCTACCGGAAGGAATTGGAGAAAGGCATCCCAGAGGTCGCGGGGTGGTTTGGCCTGATGGACACTGTGGGTCCGGATGATGCGCCTGGAGCGGGCGGGTCTCCGTTCTCCGGAGGGTTCGCGGCCTTGCTCGAGCATCTGGGATCGTCGGAAGGCAGGCCCACGTCGCCTGTCCTGGCGGCGGCTTCGTATGCCTACCTGAAGATATCGGACGGCTGCGACCAGCCCTGCACGTTCTGCGCCATTCCCTCCATCAAGGGGGGCTACCGTGCGGCCGACACCTCCCGGATCCTCAGGGAGGCCGACGCTTGTCTGGAGGAGGGGGCGCGGGAATTGGTGCTGGTGGGTCAGGACACGGCGGTATGGGAAGGCGATGGTCTGGAACTGCCCGGATTGATCGACTTGCTGGTCGCCGACGATCGGGTGCGCCGGGTGCGGCTCATGTACCTGCAGCCCGAGCACGTCAGCGACGCTCTCCTTCGCTACATGGCGGAGCAGCCCAAGCTGTGCCGCTATCTGGATGTGCCCTTCCAGCACGCTCATCCGGAAGTCCTGCGCCGAATGGGCCGGACCGGGAATGCCGCGACCTATCTCGATCTGCTTGAACGGGCGCGACGGCTGATGCCGGAGGTCTCGGTGAGGTCGGCCTTCATCGTCGGTTTTCCCGGGGAGACCGAGGACCAGTTCGGGGTCTTGCTGGACTTTGTCGACGAGGCGGGGTTTGACCACGCGGGTGGGTTCGTATACAGTCCTGAGGAAGGGACACCGGCTTTCGGCTTGAGGCCCCGGGTTAGGCCGGCGGTCGCGCGTGCCCGGCTCAACCGCCTGACCGCTCTGCTGCTGGAGCGCGCCGAGAGCAGGCTCGAACGGCTTGTCGGTTCGCGGGTCACGGTCATGGTCGATTCGCTTGATCCCGAGGACGCGGAGGAGGGGATCTCGGCGATCGGCAGGACGGAAGGGCAGGCGCCCGAGGTCGATGGGGTAACCTACATCGAAGGGGACCTGCCCCGGGGGACGACACCGGGAGACGAAGTATCGGTCACCGTGAGTACCGCTGTGGGATACGACCTGATAGGAACGATCGATGCGTCCTAATCTACCGAACTCCATAAGCCTCTTCCGGGTGCTGATGGTCCCGGTCCTGATGGTGGCGATGCTCGTCGACGAACCGGCCAGCGACATCATCGCGATCATTATCTTCTTGGTCGCTGCCGGCAGCGATTCTCTCGACGGTTACCTCGCCCGCCGCCGTCATCAGACCACGGTCATGGGAGCCTTCCTCGACCCTCTGGCGGACAAGCTTCTAGTGATCGCGGCCCTGGTCACGCTGGTGGAGTTGAACGAACTGTCCGCCTGGGTTGCTATGGTGGTCATAGCGCGCGAGTTGGCAGTATCGGGACTAAGGATGGTGGCCGCCGTGCAGAACACGGTCATCTCGGCCAGCAACTGGGGGAAGATCAAGACGACCAGTCAGATGGTGGCCGTCGCGGCCCTCATCATCGAACCCCGTTGGCTCAAGCCGGAGTGGACCCTAGCGGGACGGAGCGTCACCTGGTACTTGGTGATGATCATGCTGGTGCTGACGGTGCTGAGCGGCCTGGATTACTTCGTCCGCGCCCGCCAGCAGCTACGGGGCCGCCTGAGCGAGAAGACCGACCCCGACGCGGTGCCACCGAGGGAAGACTAGACACGATGGGTGGCGCGCAGGTCGCCTTGCAGAGGTTGTTCATCGGCGTCCCTCTGCCCGAGGATCTGCTGGGGTTCGCGCAGTCCGCGCAGGCGATGCTGACGCCGGTGCAGGGGCTGCGGCTGCTCCGTCCCGACCAGTTACACGTCACTCTGGCCTTCATCGGGGAGGTGGACGAAGTGAAGGCCAAGGCCGCATGTAAGGTAGTGGACTCTCTGCCCGGGGATATGGGGGGAGAGGGGCGTATCACACGGTTCCTCATGCTGCCGTCGGTCGCGAAGGCGCGGGTCGTCTCTCTCGAGATAGACGACGGGGAGGGCGTGTTCGCAGGCTTGTTCGCCAAGGTGATGGGTGGTCTCGAGGCGGCGGGGGTGATGAAGCGAGAGAAACGGCCGTTCCGGCCTCATCTGACCGTGGCCCGGCTCAAGCATCCGGGGGTGGTGCAACCAAGGTTTGAGAGCGGGGAGGCTCGGTTTGCGGTAGAGTCGGTGTGCCTTTACGAGAGTGAACTCAGGCGCGAGGGCGCGGTCTATGCGGTGATCGCACGCGCGAAGTTCGAGACGAAAGACGGAGCGAAGGCTCAAAGCTCGTTTCAGAACGACGTTTCGCCAGCAGGGTGCGATCGGCGCGAGTGAGTCAAGGAAGCAGGGAGCGCGCGTGGCAGCGCTACGGGCGCGACCGAGGACGAGGAATCACGCCGCCCAGCGCGAACTGGGGTGGCCGGGACTCATTCTGAAACGAGTTCTTAGGAGGAATGGTGGAAAAGGACAAGGCCCTGGAGATGGCCGTTCTGCAGATCGAACGCCAATACGGCAAAGGCTCCATCATGCGACTGGGGGATGAGTCGGCGGCTCTCAAGGTTCCGGCGATCTCCACCGGGTCGTTGGGGCTCGATCTCGCCCTGGGTGTAGGCGGGGTGCCCCGGGGCAGGGTGGTGGAGGTCTTCGGGCCGGAATCGAGCGGCAAGACCACGCTTGCGTTGCACATGATCGCAGAGGCGCAAAAGGCGGGGGGTAGGGCGGCGTTCATCGACGCCGAGCACGCCATGGATTCCGCTTATTCCCGGCGTATCGGGGTGAACATCGACGAACTCCTGGTGTCGCAGCCCGACAGCGGCGAGCAGGCACTGGAGATAACCGAGCTCCTCATCCGCAGCGGCGCCCTGGACATAGTGGTCATCGACTCCGTGGCCGCCCTCACGCCTCGGGCCGAGCTCGAGGGCGAGATGGGCGATTCCCACGTCGGCCTACAGGCGCGTTTGATGAGCCAGGCTCTGCGGAAACTGGCCGGTACCATCAGTAAGACCCAGACTACCGCGGTCTTCATCAATCAGTTGCGGGAGAAGGTCGGGGTCATGTTCGGCAATCCCGAGGTCACTCCGGGAGGCCGGGCCCTCAAGTTCTACGCTTCGGTGCGTCTCGATATCCGCCGTATCGAGACTCTGAAAGAGGGCACCGAAGCCGTAGGCAACCGGGTGCGGGTAAGAGTGGTCAAGAACAAGGTCGCTCCCCCGTTCAAGGAAGCGGAGTTCGACATCATGTACGGCCTGGGCATCTCCACGGAGGGTGACGTGCTCGATCTGGCGGTCGACAACAAGATCGTGCAGAAGAGCGGGGCCTGGTTCTCCTACGGCGACCAGCGTCTGGGACAAGGCCGGGAGAATGTCCGTCAGTTCCTGCGCGACAATCCGGAGTTGGTGCAGCACCTGCGGCGTGAGGTCGTGCAGGCGGTGAACCCCGAGTGGAACGTCGTGGGAGCTGCCGGGGGCGACGCCGGCGCTGCCGCGGTCGCCGCCGGAGCGTCTGCCGCCAGCGGCCCGGGCGCGGCCGCGGATCCGGGCGCGGTTCCGACCGGGGGCGGCTCGGCCGGGGACGACGCCACCGACTAGGACTCAGGTCGCAATGCGGACCCGGGGCCGAAAGCAGCCGGCGCCGCAGGGGGATGGCCTCATCACGTCACTCTCTGTCAGCCGGGGCCGGGCCGACCGGACCGTAGTGAGCCTGGACGGTGTCTCGGAGGTCGAGCTGGCCAGCGTCCTAGTGGAAAGGGCCGGCCTCCGTACGGGCGCCCTCCTCACCGAGGAGACACGGGAGCGACTGCTTCGCGAGGACGAACCCTATCGAGCCCGCTCGCGGGCGCTCCACATACTCGCGCTGAGGGATCGTTCGCGGCGGGAGGTGGAGACGCGTCTGAGGGATCTCGGCTTCAGTCAGGAGACCGTCGCGGACACCAGTGCCTGGCTTGGATCGCTCGGATACCTGGACGACGGTCGATTCGCGGAACGATATGCCGCGGAGAAGCTGAGGGCGGGATGGGGCCCGAGGAGGATCTCCGCTGAGCTACTGCGCAAAGAAGTCGGTCGGTCCTTGGTCGAGGATGCGCTCGCCGTTGAAGGCTCCAACGCTGAAGCTGTCGTTGAGGGTACTGAGGCCCTCATGCTGTTGGTTCGCAAACGTTTCGGGTCGCAGTTCGCGATCGACCCCGACGGCGCCGCACGCAGGATGACGGGATACCTCGCTCGTCGGGGGTACGACTGGGAGACCATCGGCCAAGTGGCCCGGAAGCTGCGCGCGGAAGCCGGCGGTGAAGGCGTGTTTCCTTGACAGTCTCCTTACAGCAACGGTAAACTCCAAAGACGTGTGATGATCGGTCGACACGGTGTTGCGCGACCTTGCTTTTGACCGTAGATGGCATTGTAAGTCGGCGTATCTGGCGTTGGAATGCGAGAGCCGAAGACTTAAGACGTAGAAGATTGATGAATGCGGCCGGCCGCCGCTCATTTAGTGGTGTGTGCCGGCACGATGTGCTCCTTTTGAGGGCAAGGTGTAGCAAGGTATTCGTCGGCCGGGCATAGGCTCGGCCTTTCTCTGCTTCTCGGCCATCGACCGACCGTCACATCCCTGACCGGACAAGGCCGCGGTGACGCGCCAGTGGGGAATGGTGAAGAGATGACCGTCGTATGGATCGTGATCGTGTTGGTGGTTGCTGCTGTATGCGCCGGGGCCGGTTATTTCGCCCGGAGACACCTCGGGGAGGCGAAGATCGCTTCCGCGGAGAAAGCAGCGGAGCAGATCGTGGCGGATGCCGAGCGGAAGGCCGAGACTCTGCAACGCGAGGCGCGGGTGGAGTTGAAGGACGAGCTTCATCAGCTCCGCACCCAGGTGGAGACCGAAACCAGGGAACGACGCCAAGAGGTGACGCAACTGGAGAACCGCCTGCTCAGCCGGGAGGAGGCTCTAGATGAAGTCCAGAAGGACCTGACCCGGCGGGAGCAATCGATCACCGACCGCGAGGCACACTATCGCAAGGTGATCGAAGAGGCGGAAGCGACGCGGGCGGAGCAGGAGCGCCAACTGGAAGAGATCTCCGGGCTGACCAGGGACCAGGCTGCCGAACTGATAATTAAGCGCACGGAGGACGAGGTCAGGCACGACATGGCCAAGATGGTCAGGGCCATCGAGGAAGAGGCTCGACACGAAGGAGACCGCCGGGCCAAGGACATCCTGTCCACATGTATACAACGGACGGCTTCCAGCCATGTGGCCGACAGCACCGTGTCGGTGGTGGCCCTTCCCACCGACGACATGAAGGGGCGGATCATTGGTCGCGAAGGCCGGAACATCCGCACCCTCGAGAATCTCACCGGCATCGATTTCATCATCGACGACACTCCGGAAGCGGTCGTGCTCTCCGGCTTCGACACCGTCCGCAGGGAGATAGCCCGGCTTACGCTGTCCAAGCTGGTCGCCGACGGCCGCATACATCCGGCCAAGATCGAGGAGATGTACTCTAAAGCTCGAGAAGAGGTTGATAGAGAGATCCAGGACGCGGGGGAGCAGGCGGTGCTGGACGCGAACGTGCACGGGGTGGCTCCCGAGTTGCTCCGGCTGCTCGGCCGTCTGAAGTTCCGGACCAGCTACGGACAGAACGTGCTCGTGCATTCCTTGGAAGTCGCACACCTCGCCGGACTCATGGCCAGCGAGCTCGGCGTCAACGCGAAGCTGGCGAAGCGAGCCGGTCTACTCCACGACCTGGGCAAGGCTGTGGACCATGAGGTCGAAGGATCGCACGCCATGATCGGGGGGAACCTGGCCCGTCGCTACGGAGAATCCGAAGCCGTCGCCCACGTGATCGAGGCTCATCACAACGAACCCGAACCTACGACGGTGGAGGCGGTACTGGTCGCGGCCAGCGACGCCGTCAGCGGAGCCCGCCCGGGGGCTCGCCGGGAGACGCTCGAGACCTACATCCAGCGGCTCGAGTCACTGGAGCGCATCGCAGAGAGCAAGCCCGGGGTGGAGAAGTGCTACGCCATCCAGGCGGGGCGGGAGATCAGAGTGCTGGTCAAGCCGGAGGAAGTGAACGACCAGGATGCTGCTCTTCTGTGCCGTGAGATCGCGAAAGAGATCGAGCAGGAGCTCGACTACCCGGGGACGATCCGCGTCACGGTCATCCGGGAGAGCCGAGCCGTGGAGATCGCCAAGTAGGCGATTCGCCACGGCGATCAGGCGAGAGTCTCGCGCGATGCCGTGCCCGTCGCGGCGCGGGACGCCGGGCGTGGTCTTGGTCGCGGTCCCATGCGCGGCTCGGCCCGTAGCCATCCGATGACTCTGGAGGCCGGTTCGTGATTCGCGGGGAGCCAAGGACGTACTATCTGCGCTCTTTCGGGTGCCAGATGAACGATCACGATTCCGAGAGGATCGCCGGTTTGCTCGAGCAGATGGGACTGGAGCCCCGGGCCTCTCCCGAGGACGCGGGCGTGCTGGTGTTCAACACGTGTTCCATCCGTGAGAAGGCCGACACCCGATTGGCCGGCCACCTGGGTACTGCGGCTCGCCTCAAGCGGCAGGATCCGGCCAAGGTAGTGGTGGTGGCCGGATGTCTGGCCCAGAGCCGGAAAGAGGAGTTCTTCTCCGACTTCCCTTTCGTGGACGTTCTGGTCGGGCCTCAGAGCCTGCACGAGCTGCCCCTGTTGCTGGAGCGCCGCCGGACCGGCGACCGGCAGGTGGGGGCATTCCAGGAGGCGACTGTCGGGTGGAGCGCGGATCTTCCCCGATCCCGGGTGTCGGGACCGGGGGCCTGGGTCCAGATCGTTGCCGGGTGCAGCAACTTCTGCTCCTACTGCATCGTGCCGTACGTGCGGGGGTCGGAGGCCTCTCGGCCCGCTGCCGACATCTTGGCAGAAGTGGCGCGCTTGGCAGCCGAAGGCGTGCGTCAAGTGACCTTCCTGGGGCAGAACGTCAACGCCTACGGTAAGGAGCCGGGATTCCCCGGCCGGGAGACATTCGCCGATCTCCTGGAAGAAGCCTGCTCCGTTCGGGGCATCGAGCGGATCCGTTTCATGACTTCGCACCCCAAGGACATGTCTCAAGCGTTGATCGACGTGATGGCCCGGGAGAATCAGGTATGCGAGCATCTGCATCTGCCGGTGCAGTCAGGCAGCGACCGTATCCTGGCCGCGATGCGCCGGGGCTACGACCGTGGGGGGTATCTGGACCTCGTGCGGCGACTTCGGGACGCTGTGCCCGGACTGGCCTTGACCACCGACCTCATCGTCGGTTTTCCGGGCGAGACGGAGGGAGACTTCGAGGAGACCCTGTCTTTGGTGCAGGAGTGTGGCTTCGACGGGGCTTTCACGTTCGTCTACTCAGCCCGCAGGCAGACCGAGGCGGCGCGCCTGCCGGAGCGGGTGGCGCCCGACGTCGCCGAACGGCGCATGAGGCGGCTGGTGGACCTGGTCCAGAGACTGGGGCGTGAGCGGAACCAAGCTCAGATAGGCCGGACGGTGGAGGTGATGGTGGAGCGGGCCAGCCGCCAGCATGCGGGAGAGGTGATGGGACGGACGCGCGGCCACAAGCCGGTCAACTTCCCCTCGCAGGCTGCGCCCGGCGACCTGGTGATGGTGGAACTGCTCGAGGCGACGTCCACCAGCTTCCGCGGGCGAGCAGCGCGGTGAGTGACGACGGCGTGGGGGGCTGCGGTGGCGTGAGTGGCGCCGGCGGGTCGGGGGGCGAGGAAGTGGAGATGGCTCGTATGGTCATAGGTATGCTGGGGCCCACGGGCGTCGGCAAGACCGCGGTGGCCGTGGAGCTGGCGCGGCGGCTGAGCGAGTCGTGGCCGCCGCCCGCCGCTGTGGCGACGGTCCGCGGCGCCCCCCCTGCGGAGATCCCGGACGCCGCCCTGGCGAGACCCCGGAGGCCCGCCCTGGGGACGGGGCGGTAGTTGGTCGCGGGCGCGTGATCTCGTGCGACTCGATGCAGGTTTACCGGGGGTTCCCGGTCCTGACGAACCAGCCGGTGGTCGCTGAGAGGGAAGCTGTCTCGCACGCGGTGGTAGGGTTCGTCGAACCGGAGGGGGAGTTCTCGGTTGCTCAGTACGCGGCGCTCGCCCGACCCCTGGTGGAGGCAGATCTGTCTGCGCGAGGATGGGCCCTGGTGGTCGGGGGCACGGGGTTATACATGCGGGCGGCGCTGGCGCCGCTGGCTGTGGCTCCGGGGGGCGACCCTGAACTGCGCGCGCGGCTGGAAGCGCGCGCGACCGCCGAAGGCCTCGATGTCCTCTACGAGGAACTCGCCCGCCTCGATCCGGAGGCCGCCGGGAAGATCGACCCCCGAAACCGCCGCCGGGTGATACGGGCGCTCGAAGCGATCAGCGTGACGGGCCGGCGGTGGTCGGGGCGCGACGACCTGTGGACGCCGGCCTACTACCATCCCACCTTGCTGATCGGACTGGTGGCGGAGCGAAAGGAGCTCTACCGCCGCATCGATCTCCGAGCCGGGCAGATGATGCAGCAGGGGGCGGTGGAGGAGGTCCGGCACTTTCGGCAGGTGCGGGGGCTCGAAGAGACCCGGCCGGGTGGCGCCGGCATCCGCAGCGCCATCGGGTACTCGGAGATCTGCCGACTGCTGGACGGGGAGCAGACTCTGGAGGAGACCGTGACTCAGGTCGCGGCGGCGACGCGGCGGTACGCGCGTCGCCAGCTCACCTGGCTGCGGAAGCTTGGGGACGCTGTTATCATTGACGTCCAGGACCGGAACCCCGGTGAGGTGGCGCAGGAGATCCTGACACTTGGCCGGTCGGGCGACCACACGAGGGCGACCGCACGAGGGAGTCTCATCACTCATGAAGCTGGCGAAGTGGCAGGGGCTGGGTAACGACTATCTCATCGTCGAAGAGTCGGCCCTTCCCGGACGCCTCACGACCGAGATCATCGGCCTGATTTGTGACCGCCATCTGGGGGTAGGGGCCGACGGCATCCTGCTCCACGGACGGCCGACGGGGGCGGTTCCCGGGGCCGTCGCCCAGATGCGGGTGTTCAATCCCGACGGAGGCGAGCCGGAGATGTGCGGCAACGGGATCCGCATCTTCGCCCGGTACCTGACCGCCTCCGGCGCGGTGGTCGAGCCCGAGTTCATCGTGGAGACTCTGGCGGGAGCGATCAAACCCCGACTCCTGAGCGACGGTGCGGTACGAGTCGACATGGGCCGCGCTCGTTTTCGGGGCGCCAACATCGCCCCGGCTTTGGGAGCCGCTCTGCCCGCCGCCGGCGACGTGGTCGATGCCGTTCTGACCGCTGAGGGCCGGGACTATCGGTTCACCTTCGTCGATGTGGGTAACCCGCACTGCGTCATCCTGGTGGACGACCCCGCGAGCTTCGACGTGGGCGGCGTCGGCTCTGCGATCGAGCGGCATCCCGTGTTCCCCAACCGGGTGAACGTGGAATTCATTCACGTGGAGCCGGACGGTTCCGTGCGCATGCGGGTCTGGGAGCGAGGCGTGGGGGAGACCCAAGCCTGCGGGACGGGCGCGACCGCGGTCGGAGCCGCATGCGTGCGCCTGGGGTTGGCCGCGAGCCCGGTGCTGGTGCACCTGTTGGGTGGCGATCTAGTCATCGAGGTGGGTCCAGCGGGCGGCGACTGCAGCGCCGGGTACGGCAGCGCCGCCCCAGATGGCGGCGACACCGCGCGCGGGAACGGCGCCGACGGCGACGCCGGCGAGGGCAAGATCGACCCAGACGTCGGCGAGGCGGGCGCCGGGTGGCGGGTCTTCATGACCGGCGCCGCGGAGGAGGTCTTCACCTGCGCTCTCTCCGCCGAGTTGCTGTGCCGCCTGGGCTGGCCGGTCGGTGCCGTTTCGAGCACCAGCGGCATGGTCCTCGCCCACGCCGACGCCACCGATACGAGCACCACCCACCCGGACACCATCGACAAGGGGATCACCGACAACTGACGGACGAGGAGGCAGACGTGCGATTCTCGCGGCGGATGGACAACCTGGCCCCTTATCTCTTTGCGGAGATGGAGCGCAAGATCGCCGAGAAGCGCCAGAGCGGGGTGGACGTCATCAGCCTGGGCATCGGCGATCCCGATCTGCCCACCCCGGCCTTCATCGTGGAAGAGATGCAGCGCCAGGTGGCCGACCCCCGCAATCACCGCTACCCCAGCAACCGGGGCCTCCCGGAGTTCGGCGAGGCGGTAGCCTCCTTCTACAAGCGTCGCTTCGGCGTGGAACTCGATCCCGCGAAGGAGTTCTTCCCCCTGCTGGGCGCCAAGGAGGGTCTGGCTCACATATGCTGGGCCCTGCTGGATGCGGACGATCTATCTCTGGTCCCCGACCCGGGCTATCCAGTGTATGCCGGCGGCTCCACCATGGTGGGCGCGAAGGTCCGCTATCTGCGTCTGCGTCCCGAGAAGGGCTTCCTCCCCGATCTTGACGAGATCAGCGAAGAGGAGGCCCGGAAGGCCAAGGTGCTCTTTATCGGCTATCCCAACAACCCCACCGCCGCGGTGGTTGAGGACGGCTTCTTCGAGCGGGTGGTGGCCTTCGCGAAGAGATACGACGTCGCGGTGGTGCACGACAACGCTTACTCCGAACTGACCTACGACGGCTACGTGGCTCCCAGCTTCCTCAGCGTGCCCGGTGCCAAAGACGTGGGGGTGGAGCTGTTCAGTTTCTCCAAGCCCTTCAACATGACCGGCTGGCGCATCGGTTTCGCCGTCGGCAACCCGGACATCCTCGCGCACCTCTGGCGTCTCAAGACCAACATGGACTCCGGTGTCTTCGACGCTCTTCAACGCACTGCTGCCTTCATACTGAACGGCCCGTGGGATTTCGTCCACGACATGTGCGAAGTCTATCGCCGGCGCCGCGATCTTCTGGCCGAAGCTCTGGTTTCGGTGGGGATGGAAGTGCCCAAGCCCAAAGGGACCATCTACATGTGGATCCCGGTGCCTTCCGGCTACACCTCGGCCGGCTTCAGCGAGCACGTCCTGGAGCAGGCTGGCGTGGTCGTCACCCCCGGTTCGGGCTACGGCCCGGCGGGGGAGGGTTTCGTAAGGCTGTCGCTCACCACTCCTGACGACCGCATCGCCGAGGCCGTGGACCGCATCGAGCGGTCGCTGCGGCTGTAGGCGCCATGACGCCGATTCTCGGCCGACCCGTCCAGCGCGGATGACGTACCCGTGGAACTAGCGGTCAAGTTCCTCCACCCGGCGGCGAAGCTTCCTCAGCGGGTGCATCCCGGAGACGCCGGCGCCGACCTGTTCTCTGTGGAGGAGGTCACCATCCCCGCCGGCGAGCGCCGGGACGTGGGCACCGGCCTGGCGTTGGCCATACCCTCCGGCTACGCCGGTTTCGTCCAGCCTCGCTCGGGCCTCGCCTTCAGACACGGGATCATGGTGGTCAACTCGCCCGGCCTGATCGACGCCGGCTATCGGGGGGAAGTACGGGTCTCGCTCTACAACTCGGGCAAGGAGCCGTTCGTCGTCCGCGTAGGGGAGAGGATCGCCCAACTGGTCGTGCATAGGGTGGAGGAAGCCGCGTTCGTGGCCGCGGCTGAGCTACCCGAGACGGTCAGGGGCGAAGGAGGCTTCGGCAGCAGCGGGCGGTGAGGATCCGCCGGTTGGGACCGGGCGCGCCCGCCGTGCGGCGGGCGCGCCGTAGATCTACGGGCCGGCCACCGTGGTCTCAGTACGGGGCAGCGTGTACTCCTCCCAGGTGTTGGGAACGATGTTCACACTGATCACGTACTGGCCGTTGATGTTGGTGATGCACCTGGCGTTGTAGTTGATCTCGCCACTCGAGCCGTTGCCTTTGTTGGACAGTTGGCCCTCGGTGTACATGGCCCCGTGGATGCCGCAGGTGCCCCGCAACATGCTGTCGCCGATGGTGACCAAGATACCGTAGAAGTCGGCCGTGCCCCTCATGTCCCAGGTGTTCTCCGAGCCGTCCGGCGTGTCGATCACGACCACAACAGGTTCGTCCACCGAACCGATCTGGCTGTTCCCCGAGATAGTGACCGCGCTGTCGCTCCTGATGTAGACCACCTTGCCCCCCGCTTCGCCGGAGGTCAGGAAGTCGCTGGCCTCGGAATCACTGGTGAAATACGTGCCTTGGCCGACCGCGATGCCCTCCAGTGCGCGCCGAAGGGCCTCGTTCACGATGCTGTCGAACGTCACGGGGGTGGAGACTTGCTGCACAACGCTCGGGTCGTAATCTAGCCCCTTGCCCTGGGCGTCGTGAACATCGAAGAGCGCGGGCGGCGTGCCCTCCTCGAGGACTATTTCAAGTCCCTGGCCGTTGCTGTCGACCACGTTCGCGTAGAGCGCGAGCGTGGCCGGGAAAGTGAGGTCCCATTTCTGCCGCTGGGCGAGGATGAGGATGCGATGGCGATCGTCGTCCACGTTGGCGGCGGAGTCGACGAACATCATGCCGTCGCCATTTGAATCCCAACGCGGGGCGTCGGGATCGGCGACGGTGGTCGTCAGGCCGGTCGCAGAGTCGACGTTGTCATACATCGTGACCTGGATGAACTCACTGGGGTCGGATCGACTTGGATCCCACAGGCCTGTCGTGTTCTGCTGGATGGCCGTCTTGAGCAGGTCGTTGTCGACCGTCGCCACGTCGGTGGAGCGGGCCGGCCAGGCCAGTTTCAGACTCAGCATACCCGCGTCTACGCCGGCCTCGGTCACGTTGAACGCCTTGACGTCGGTGCGCTCCAATTCGGTGGAGTTCGTCTGCGAGGAAACCAGCCAATACAGAGCCACCCCAAGGATGATGAAGATCATAACAAACACCATGGCGATGACGATCACCGAGCCCTCCTGCCTGGAAAGGCAGAGGGGGCGATCGCCCCGACTTCTTGTTTGCTTCTTCGACGCAATCATGATCGTATGCTCCTCTTGCGCAGCGTCAATACTGGCGTAGGTTGCGCGGTTGCACCACCGAGCGCAATTGGTGGGCAATCGGCGCCTGGTCGGTGCGTATGTCGATCCGCAGGTCTATGGTCACCTGACGAATGATCGTGGGGTCGGTCACCGGTGTGGAGAGGGTGCTCCCGTTCGCGCTGGTATAGGTGAACAGGGGTTTGGAGCCGTCATTGCTCACCCAGTTCCCCACGAGTCGCACTGAATGGGCGGTGGCAAAGGTTGCGTCACCGGTCTGGCTGTCGTCTCGATAGAGCGTGCGGGTGCCGGTGTCCACTCGGAAACGCACCAACTCCAAGTCGTGAGCGGAGTCCCGGTCGGTGTCGGTCCAGCACACCAGGCTGTTGGCGTCGGCAGCGACGATGACCATGTTCAATTCTTCCGAAGGAGCGGGATCGGGCTGGCGAGCGGTTCGAATGTATTCGACCATTTCGTTCAGTGCGCGTGCGGGCCTGCTCCTGTGCGGTCATGTCGTCGTTCGTGAAACTGTACGAGCGTTGCAGCCCGAACCAGATGCCGTAGATGCCTGCGAGGATGACCAGCATGAGCACCATGGCCACCAGCAGTTCGACCAGGGAGAACCCGCGCTCCCCGCGGAGGCGCCGCCCCAGAAGCTTCGCTACTCTGTTGATGGGGGTCATCACTGTGGCGCCTAGAAGATGGTGAGAACGATCTGGCCGGCCTGCGCCGGAAGCGAGAACGACTGCGTGATGGTAGGTTTCTTGTTGGCGGTGGCCGTGATCAAGTAGTTGCCCGGGGTAAGGCCGGTGATCGTCTCGGTGTCACCCTTCTTGACCGTTCCCGAGAAGACCGTGTTGCCGGCGCCGTTCTTGATGGTGACGTTGTAGTGCGCATTCGAGACGTTCCGGATCTGCACCGAGTAGACCGCCAAGGTGGTGGTGGTCGACGAGGTGGAGGTCGTGGTGGTCGGCGCAGTGGTTGTCGTCGTCGGCAAGGTGGTGGTCGTCACTAACGGCGGCAGCGCCGTCTCAGCTTCGGCCGCCGGTCCCACCAGTCCCGGGTCGCAGGAGTCGACGGCCCAAAGGCGATATTGATAGCTGTTCGGTGTCACACCACTGCCCCACGGATCCAGCTCGGCCCCAACGTTACCTTGGTCGGTGTAACTGGTCGCCTTGGGGTCGAGGGCGGATGCCAGAGGGGTCCATCCTGACCAGCCTCCCCCGTCCCACTTGCCGCGTTCGAGCACGTAGTAGGCGCGGTCCCGTTCCGGACCGCCGGCCCAGGTGAGCACCACCGTCTGATTGTCGGCCTGGGGAGTCGCCACGAAGTCGGTGGGCGCCGTGGGCGCGCCCTTCTCGACGCGCGCTCGGAGCCGCCAGACGTTGCCGGGCTCGTCGTACTCGTTGTACGCCACGGCCCGCATCTCCCAGTAACCGTCTGGGATGGACCAGGCGTCGAAGTCGTACTCGAACCAGACGTCGTCGACCTTGCCATCGGCATCCGTGGAGTAGCGCAGGTAGGTATTGGTGATCTTGAAATCGTCATCCGGGTCGCCCAGTGGCACCGATTGGCCGTCCTCGTCGAAGAAGACCAGGCGCGTGTACACATCGCGGGCCGCCATGCCTACCTGGTCGAGATTGCGATAGACCAGTCCCCAGTCTGCTTGGGCGATATGACAGCGGGCCTTGGTCGTGCTGCCTATGAGGGGGAACGGACTGTCCAAGGGGTCGGATGAGGTCGGCTCGATCTCCAGCAGCGCTATGCGCGGCCCCAGGAACTGCTGGTGAATGAGGGTGGTGATCGCGGCGGCTGATACTCTGGGCGGCTCGATCCAGCCCACGTTCACGGTCACTTTCTTGAGCGTGCCTTCTTCATAAGCGGACTCCTCCACCACATATGTGATGTCGAAGTTCAGATCGCGCTGGGCCGCCGACGAGCCAAAACGCTCTGTAAGTGACGGCAAGCCCTTGTCTATCGCCTCTTGCTCTTCGATCTCACGGTAGTCGAGTTGCCTGATTTGCTCCATGCGCTCACGGGCCACGTTGGTGGCGATGCTCTTGTAGCGCACGGTTGAGGCCTGGCTCAGACCACCGAGGAAGAACGGCACTATGCCGGCCATGGCGAACAACAGCAACAAAACGGCCACCATGATCTCGATGAGCGTGAAACCCTGGGCGGCCAGATGACTCTTGAACCTGTTTCGTATGCCTCTGATCGACATCGCCTTTCTGCTCCTCTCGCGATCCCGGGAGACCGACCGGCGGGTGGTGACCGTTGACGGGGACGTCAAAGCGGCCGGTTTCCCGCTCTTGACCCAGGATATCGGCACACAGAGTGCAATTCTTTAGCGTTTCGAAGAACCTCGCGCACCTCGCGCATATAGAGTGAGCGGCCGCTCTGGCGGCCTTGGACGGTCGGTGGGTCTGTCGCCTCTGCGCTACCCATGAGAAAACAGCGCCACTCTCGGTCAAAAGTCGTAGCCTCATAGCTAAAGTCCTGCGCCAAAGTGCCGATATCAGGAGCACGCATTCTTATGGGTGTGCCGGACCGCGACAACCCGTCCGGTCCGCAAATCGCAAAGGGCCCGCAAAGCAGCAACAACAGCAGAAGGAGGAACAGGTAATGCTCAGTCTGATCCGCAAAAGGATGAGGGGGGAAAAGGGCTTCACCCTCATCGAACTCCTGGTGGTGATCATCATCATCGCCATCCTGGCCGCGATCGCGATCCCGACCTTCCTCGGCCAGCGCCAGAAGGCTCAGGACGCAGCCGCCAAGTCCCTGGTCCGCAATGGTATGATGGCTGTCGAGTCCGCCTATGCCGACACGCGTGACTTCACACTTGTTACCGCCGCCATGCTGACCGCCATCGAACCGTCGATCGTGTTCACAATTGCGGCTGCGGCAGCCACAGCCCCGACCGCTCTCGCCTCGGCGAACGGGGTCAATGTCGACAACGGGATAGCCGCGGCTGCTTACGGGGTTGGCACTGTTTCGCAGTCCGCCAAGACCTTCGGCGTCGCAGTCAACAAGAGCGCAGCGGTGATCGCTGGCCTCAATCCCGGCAATACCTTTTACATCAATGGTGCCGCGGCAACCTGGTAGACGATCAGAGCCACAACCCCGCTACACACGAGCGGGCTGAAAGCGAACTGAAGGACGAAGAAGGGCGGCGGCCGGCGGAGGCCGTCGCCCTTCTTCTAATCCGGAGAAGAAGCGCCGCCGATCCAGAGTGGCGAGCAGAAACGTCAGCGTGAGAAAGGTCAACGAATGAGGTTCAGTCACGGCAACGGGCTTCGTGAGGGTCAGGGGAGGGCTCGGCTGAGGGTCGCAGGCGTCCCGCTCGTTTCCGTGGCACTGATTGCTCTTTGTCTCGCGGTGCTGGGATGCGGCAATCTCCTGGCGAATGCGCGGGAGTCTGAGGAGCGAGGTGACCTTAATGGCGCGGTCGCGGGCTATCTGGCGGCGCTGGAGACGGACCCTGACAATCTCGATGCCCTTTCGGGCGCGGCCGTGTGTCTGCTAATGCTCCAGCGGCACGATGAGGCTCTCCTCGTGCAGGAACGTCTGGTGGCTCTGGATACCGGAGACGTGCAGACCCGTGTCGAGCTGGGCTTCAATTACCTCAACCATCAAGATCGGCCGGGCGACGCGGCTCGAGTATTGCGCGAGGCGACGGTGCTGGAGCCCAGCGCCAAGAACCTCACATTTCTCGCCCAAGCCCAGATGATCTCAGGCGACAGGGGAGGGGCCGAGCAGACCCTACTACAGGCCATTGACGTAGACCCTCGATACCCCCATGCATACACGACTTTGGTGAGGCTGCTTGAAGCCGCTGGTCGCGGAAGCGAGGCGGGACAGGTGAAGGCGCAGGCTCTTCAGCAAGGGATCACGATCGCAGAGTCGTCGTGATTGAGGTGACGAGGACCAGAGCGAAAAGGAGTGGTCTGGCATGAGCAAGCGGATGACAAGAAGCGCAGGGAGCGCCGCCGGCTTCACTCTCATCGAACTGCTGGTCGTCATCATTATCATAGTCGTCTTGGCCAGCATAGCCATCCCGACGTTCCTTGGACAGCGGGAGAAGGCGCAGGATACGGCTGCCTATACGCTCGTGCGCAACGCTCTCACAGCCATGCAGACGGCTTTCGTGGATACCGGCGGTTACACGGGGATCAACGCCGCGATGCTCCAGTCTCTGGACACGAGCTTTGTCTGGATTGACAACGGCGGGGTTCTCGTGAGCACCAGCCCCCCGGGAATCACTCCAGCGGTCGTTGCCGACGCTGCAAGCAATGAAGTCGCTTTCGCCGTCGAGTCCGATACGGTTGTCGACCTGGCCAGCCGAAGCAGCAGTGGCAACTGGTTCGGCATCCAGATCGATGTCGTTGATCTCACTGAGACCGGTTACGTCAAGGTCAAGGTCATCGACGGGAGCGCCGGAATCGGCTGGTAGTGAGACAGCTCGCAGGGGCCGGGTCACGGTTCCGACGAACGCACGCGGACCCGCGCCAACCTCATACCAAGGTCCGTCTTCCCTGAATCCCTCCCTCCGGTAGCCTCCCCGCTATGGGAAGGCGAATCCACATCTTCAGATCGGGCGGCTACAGCCTGATCGAGCTGCTTCTCGTCGTTGCAGTGCTCGGCAGCTGTCTCGTGGCCGGTTCGCTGTCGCTCACTCACGGGCTGCGCATGCAAGAAGCGAGGGGAGCGGCGCAGAGTTGGCAGGCCGCGGCCACGTGGGCCCAGATCGGGGTGCTCTGGCACGGGGGAGCCACTGACGTCAAGTATGCTACTGGACTCCTGGCCCTCTCCCATGACCCGGGACAATGCGGCGGCGACTTGGGTCCATCGGCGCCCGCGGTCCCGGTCCGCACCAACCTCGCCCGGTGGCGCGAAAGCGAAGGCGTGAAGGTATCGTTCACGGGGGCTTTCGCGTCGCCGGATGGGGGCGGGTCGCTGTTCTTCGACACGTGGCGGGGGAGCTACCGTGTGGTCGTCCGCCCGGAGAGCGGTCTTACCACCAGGACCCGGGTCGAGGTAGGACCGTGAGAGGGCTCGCGCGAACGAAGACGCTTCGTCCAAGCGACGGCCTGGTACTGATCGAGGTACTGATCGCCATGGTGCTGCTGGGCTTACTGGTCGTGCCGCTCGTCTCCGGGGTCCAATCGGCCACGGGAAGAGCAGACGCCGTTCGCAGCCAGGCCGCCCAGGTCCGTAATCCGCCCCAGACCGCCGATAGTGGCGATGCCTGGGAATGGGGAACGACTGTATTGTCGACTTGGTGGCAGCCGGGACCGATCCTCACCGTACAGACGGTGGAGACTGCCGGCGAAGAACAGATCGCCGGCCTCTGGGTCGATGGCTGGTTTCTTGGCGAACATGAACCGGAGGGCGACGGCACAGTCCGCGTGGAGGCGCCCGTCTGGTACGGCCACATCGGTGATGAGCTTGTGGTCCGGGTGCGCGCGGCGGCAGGGACCTGGGGGCCACCCTGGCGGCTGGTCGTACCGGCCGCCGACGGCGGGTCCACGTCTGCGGTCTTGGTGGGCGATGGCGTCGGCGGTGATACGGTCGCGCATGTGCCGGCGCTGGCCAACCCCGCTCTTCAGGTGCCATGGGCAGACACTGCCGTCGAGGCGAGTCCTCCAGGTCTACCTTTTCTCTTTCCTTGTCCCGGTACCGGCACGTGCGTGGTCGACCTGGACGGTCGGGAGCAACTCTGGAAGACGGAGGCGGGCCGTGGTCTCGACATCTACTTCTGAGAGACCGGCCTCGAGGAGGTCGACCAGCAGCGGCGAGCCGGGGTTCACTTTGATCGAGCTCGTATGCGGGTTGACGCTCGCGGTGATCCTGGCCTTGGCGGTCGCTCCGCTGTGGGTGTCCCTCCAGACCGGGAGCGCCCGTGAAAGCGACCAGACGGTGCGTCTGATGCAGGAGAGGGTAGCGGTGAGCCGTTTCGAACGAGACCTCAGGCTTGCCAGCGCAGCTGGTTGCCCGTTCGATCTGAGCGCTCCGATCGTGGAGGCCAAGCGCTCCCGGGTGGTGCTCGTGACGCAGGCGAGGAGTGGCTCTGCCCCGATCGTGATCGAATGGGAAATCGTCAACGGCTCACTCATGCGGCGATGGGGAGACTGTCCGCCGACACGGTCGGTCGCACTGGCCGGCGCGGCCTATCGCGACAACAAGACTATGCTCGAAGGCGTACAGAGTGGAAGCTTGTTCACCTATATCGTCGGCGGCGTCGTGGCGGCCGCGCCCGCCACCGATGCCGAACTGGCTTCCATCGAGGGAGTGGTCCTCGACCTGCGGGCCAAGAGCGAAGGGGCCCGGTCCTCCGTCCGTACGGTATCGACAGCTCGCGTGGGCCGATGAAGGTCCGATACCAGCATAGGCCCCGCGCGCTTGGCCGCCAGACACGGGGGCCTGACAACCGCGGTCTGGGGCCTGACCGCCGGAGCCTGGCGCCTGACCGCGAGGCGGCGGCGCTTGGACGCCAGGCCGGATCGGTACTAATACTGGTCCTGTTCGCGTGTCTGGCGGTGGCCGTATCGATCCAGGCCTTGTCGACCGTGATCCTCTGCGCGCAGGGGGCCGTGGTGGACGAATCTGCCGGGCGCGGACTCCTGGCCGAGAGAGATGCGGCCCTGGCGGTGTTGCGCCAGCGAGCGCTGGCGAGCTGGGAGTCGATACCCCGGACGGTCGTGAGAGCCGAGCCTAACGCGGTGGAGGGCAGTGTCTCCCAGCTGCCGGGCGGCGGAGACTGGGTGCTGGACGCGACGGTCCGGCATGCTCCTGAGGTGTCTCGCTTGGTGACCTCAGGCTGGCTCGAGAAAGGCCGGGATGGCCTCGATCTACCCCTGGCTGCTCTGGTGGCGGGGGCCCTCGCGGTCGCTGCCGGTCGGGAGTCGCCCTGGCTGGAGCTCGAGACAAGCGGGATGTCCGGCGCCTCCGGAGCGGGGACCGATGTGGCCGCCGAAGGATATGTGCGGGTCCTCCCGTCGGAGCCTCTGCTCGGAGAAGGATGTTCGCTGGTCGGGCTCGAGGATCCATGGCGGCTGGACCCTGGGTGGCGGCGCCTGGGCGCGGAAACGGTGATCCATGACGATACGGGCTCGAGCGAGGATCCTGCGGTCCTCGGCGAAGCAGGAAGCGTCGCCGCTGGGTCGGGGGTGACGGTGATCACAGGCAGGACAGGGCAGACGGCGTTCTTGCCCGCCGACTGCGGCGGTCAGGCGCCTGGTTCCCCCTGCCTGATACTCGTGACGGGTGGCATGACTCTCGACGCGCGAACGAGAGGCGACCTGTACGGTGTCATCGTGGTCGATGACGGTGACGTGCTGCTTCAGGACACCACCGTGCACGGCGCGGTGTTCGCGACCGGGACCATCGACATGGGTGAAACCGGACGTCTGCTCTTCTCCCGTTCCATCCTTCGTTGGGCCACCGATCGTTCATTGAACCGGGTGCGCCTTGTGCCGGGCACGCGCGAGGAGGGCATGGAATAGGCGGCGGACGGTATACTCATCAACATGGAGAGCACGAACAACCGGTCGAACGAAGCCGCGGTGTGGAGGATCCGGCGCCGGCGTCTGCGGCTGGAATGCCGGGAGTGCGAGGTCATCTGCGAACGGGTGGTCTCGCCCTGGCGCTGCCTGAAGTCCAAATGCGCGTTCATCTATTCCTACGAGGATGGCGAGACCACCTACTTCGGCTGCCTGCACAAGGTGTTCTCGCCGGAGCTCGACCTCGCTGCGTTCGTGGACGGCAAGGGGCGCCCCGGACAGGGGAACGACCCCTATGGGCTGATACGGGTCAGTCGCGCCCCTCGGCCACATTGCCGTGTGGCGATAGAGCAGGCATACAGCTCCCCCTCTGTCGGCGGAAACTGCTGCAATCCGACGTTCTTTCAGCATCCGGCCGCTCCTTTGGACGACACGATCCGTCTCACAACCAAGTTCTCCTCTGATCGCAGACCCGATTCCCGGGACTGACGGGAGCACCCCTTGGACCTGCACCTGGTCTTCCTGGGAACCGCTGGAGCCACCCCGACGGTGGACAGAGGCTCTCCCGCAGTACTCTTGATCCGGGGAGGCGAACGGATCCTCATCGACTGCGGCGAGGGTACCCAGCGGCAACTCATGCGCTCGGTCGGGCTGGCTAAGATCGGGATGATCCTCCTTACTCACCTTCACGGAGATCACTATCTGGGCCTGCCGGGCCTGCTTAAGACCCTTAGTCTCCTGGGCAGGGAGGAGCCCCTCCTGCTCTTCGGGCCCGAGGGCCTTTATGAGGTTCTGAGAGAGACCGAGCGTATCGTGGGTAGGCCCCGCTTTCCTTTTCTAGTGGAGGAAGCCCGTCCTGGACTGGTCCTGGAGACTGCGGACTATCGGCTCGTGACGGCGCCCACCGATCACGGTCTCCCGGGCTTGGCCTGGTGTATCCAAGAGAAGCCCCGGGCGGGGTTGTTCCACCCCGAATGGGCGGCGGGACTGGGGGTCGCCCCGGGACCCGATTTCGGCCGGCTCCAACGTGGCGAGACGATCGTGACGGCGGAAGAGAGGGAAGTGAGGCCCGAGGAGGTCATGGAGTCGTCTCGCAAAGGACGCACGATAGTGGTCACCGGGGATACCCGGCCGGCCCCAGCGGTGATCGAGTTGGCCAGGGGAGCGTCGGTGCTGGTTCATGACTCTACTTTTGGCGATTCGGAGCGGGAACGGGCTTTGGAGACCGGCCATTCGACCGCGCGGGAAGCGGCCGAAGTGGCCTGCGACGCTGAGGTCGGGACGCTTGTCTTGACCCACCTGAGCTCACGCCATCATTGGCGCGAGCTCCGCGACGAAGCTCGGGCGTTGTTCCCCGGGGCTCTACTGCCACGAGATCTGGACACTCTCGTCGTGCCGTTCCCAGAGAAGGGCGGCGCCCGACTCGAACGGGTATAATTGCCCCTCGCCATCGGCCGGCCGCCGCCCAGCGCCGGGCCGCCCGGCGATCACCTTCCTAGCGCCCACGTAGCTCAGGGGATAGAGCACTGGCCTCCGGAGCCAGGTGCCGCAGGTTCGAATCCTGCCGTGGGCATATCCAGCCCCAGTGCCGCCTCCACCTGTCCATACGGGAGCGCGCGTAACGGCGAAAGCGCCCATCCAAAGACGCGCGGTAGCGCCTCCAGGTAGAGCGCCTTGAGGAGGTCCATGGAATAGGCGCGGCCGGTTATGGCCTGCAGGCTGGTCTGGCGCAATCCGGGTTCTCCACAGGATACGATCAGGTCGAAGAGACTGAGATCGATGCTGACGTTGAGGGACGTGCCGTGGCTGGCCACCCATCTCTGGCAGCGCAGACCCACCGAGGCGATCTTTTCGCCCTCGACGTACAGTCCGGGCCGGCCCTCGCGACGATGTCCGGCCACACCCAGGCCGTCGAGCAGAAGGAGCAGGACCTCCTCGAGGTCGTGCACGAAGTTGTGCAGGTCTCCGCCAGGGATGGGCACGATGAGGTAGCTGACCAGCTGCCCGGGGGCATGTAGGGTGGCCTGGCCGCCTCTCTCCGAAGCGAGCACTGGGATCCCCAGGCTCCGGACGCGCTCGAGGTCAGACAGATCGCTACGCGCACCCCGGCTGCCCAGGGTGATCACAGGCTGGTGCTCGAGAAGGAGGATCACACCGGGCAAAGCCTGCCCGGCCACGGCTCTGCGCAGGCGGGCCTGCAGCTCCTGGACCGGACCGTACGGCGCTATCCCGAGGTCGAAGGTGGCAAGCGGGCCTGCGGGCCACCCCATAGCTGGCTCGTCGATCGGAACGCTCGTGCCTGACCTCCCTAATCCCAACGGCCCTTGAGCCACGCCGCCCGGGTATGAGAGACTCAAACCCAAGCGGTCAAGAGAACTACGCGGTCAAGATACAGCACGGACGGCGGGCGGATCGGCGCCTGCGCATGCCGGGATGCGGGAGGATCGGTGTCAAAGAAGAAATATGACCCTCTGTGGACGATCGTCGATGAGAAGATCGCTCTGCAAGGCGGGGAGCCGGACGTCGACGCCCGCTGCCCCTATTGCCATGTGGTGGTGCACGTGGGGCTCCAAGCAAAGGCAGGGGAGCGCTACGAGTGCGGACTTTGCGGCGGGACCTCCACGGTCGCCGAAGAGCAGGGAACGGTCACTCTCACCCGGGTCGTTCGCTGACCCACCGGTCAGGAGCCCCGGTCGATCTCACCGGTCAGTAACGGACTACAGGACGCCCGAGGTCGTCCCGCAACTTGCCGAGCTTGGCCGGCAATTCGGCCGGCGCCGAGACGGTGGTGGGGTCGCCATCCGAGACGTAGCGTAGCTCCGGGTTCTCCTTGAGATACTGGATCGCCTCGCCTAGGTAGGGATCGCTGCCCCTGACCCGCGGGATGTGAAGGGGCCTGAAGGCCGAGGAGAAGGGGGAGGCCGAGGGAGTCGTCCCCAAGGCAAGGCCGGCGTTGTATTCGTATGAAGTGCCTTCGTATTCCCCGCTCGCGATGAGGCTTTCTTCCTCCGGGTACTCCCCGAAGGGGATGGACAGGGTGGTGACCGCGTAGCCGCCGCCGATAAGGTCTTCGAGGGTGGCCTGGGACTCGGCCAGTTGCTTGGTGGCTTCCCCGGTGGAGGCCTCCTTGAGATTCAGGTGGGTGACGGTATGGCTGCCCACCTCATAGCCCCACTCGATCAGATTGCGCAACTTCTCCTGTTGCCGTTCGGGCTGTCCGAAGAGCTCGCGCTCCTTGGGGACCACGTCCAGAAGAGGGAAGAACGAGGCGCGGGAAGCCCAGTCCCCTTCCTCGACCGCCGCCTGCAGAATCCCCACCGCAGAGTCCGGATCGACGCTACCGTCGTCGAGGATGCGGTACTGCCCGGGGCTGGAATCGTCGAAGGTGATGAGTACCGGGGACTTCCCCGCGGGGATGTCGATGTTGCCGGAAGCGAGGTCACGCGCGTTGATGGGATAGTAGCCCTCCGACTTGAGCAGGGCGATATCCTCCCGGAAGTGCTCGGGAGTCCGTGTCCAGTCCGCCTCCTCGGAGTCGATCAAGTGATACATCACCACCAAGACCTGGCCCATCTCGTTGGCTCCGATGGCCTTGGCTTGCTCGGCGGTCATGGGCTCGGACGAGCCGGACGCCAGGGACGACTCGGAAGAGAGATCGGACGAGCCGTCTTCGCTCTGGGCGGCGGCTTTGGGAGTGGCCGCTCCAGGCGGACCGCCGAACGCCAGCCCGGAAACCAGGCCGACGACCGCCCCGATGGCAAAAGCGAACATAAGGAACCGAAAGACCCTACGTGTGCGCATAACGGCCCAAGTTTACCAGAGACCTCTGGTAGAATACCCGGACCATGGCCCAGACGCGCTCTTCCAGAGATCATCGCCGCCCCCGCCCATCGCGGCGGCGCAAGGGAGCAGGTCTCCGTCTGGCCTTCATCGCGCTCATGGGCGCGGCAGTGTTCGCCGGTGGGTTCATCCTCCTGTGGTCTGCGGGAAGCTGGGTCGTCGGTGGTGGCGGGTTCCCTGGGGGCGGAGAGGAGACCACGGCGACTGCGGCAGTCGCCGTGCCGGTGCAGACCGACTATGCGGTCGAACCTCTGGTGGATCCGCGGGTATTTCGAGATCTCTCGTACGTTCCGGTCAAGGGCGTCTACATGACCAGCTATGCGGCCGGCTCCTCCGAAAAACTCGAGAGCATGATCGGGCTGGCGGATCGCACCGAGATAAACGCTTTCGTCATCGATGTCAAGGAGGACCTCGGTCTGGTGACCTACGAAGCCGATGTCGCCTTGGCCAAGGAGCTGGACCTGATCGACCCCCGCATCGACGATATCGACGCCCTCATCGCGACACTCCGGGAACATAGGATCACCCCTATCGCTCGGCTGGTCTGTTTCAAGGACACCACTCTGGCCACCAAGCGGCCGGATCTGGCAGTCAAGAGCAAGAAGGGGGGCATCTGGGAGGACTACAAGGGGCTCAACTACACGAATCCCTATAGCCATGAGGTGTGGGAGTACCTCGTCCAGGTAGGCTGAGGATGCCGCGCGTCACGGGTTCAGGGAGATCCAGTTCGACTACGTCCGCTTCCCCAGCGACGGCCCCATATCCGAGGCCGTCTACCCCGGTAAGTATTGTGAGAAAGAGGATGCTATAGCCGGGTTCCTGGCGTATGCCCGGCAGCGCTTGGAGAAGCTGGGCGCGTGGGTGTCCGCCGACGTGTTCGGGCTGACCGTCCATGTCAACGATGATATGGGGATAGGTCAGCGGATCGAGAAGATCAGCCAGAACGTCGACATCGTCTGTCCCATGGTCTACCCCTCCCACTACGAGGCCGGTTCCTACGGGATCGACAGTCCCAACGCTAACCCGTACGACACCATCACGGCCGCCATGAAGGACACCACGAAGCGGCTGGCCGGCACGGGCGCCAAGGGCCGGCCGTGGCTCCAGGATTTCTCTCTCCGGGGCGTCACCTATGGGGTGGCCGAAGTGAAGAAGCAGATCAAGGCGGCGGAGGACCAGGGCTTCAACGAATGGATCCTGTGGGACCCGTCGCTGAAGTACATGGAAGGGGCTCTGAGGCTCCAGGAGAGCTGATCCGGCGGCCGCTCTCCCACGGGCGCGGACTCTACTCGACCAAGACGGGGACCACGCTCTGGGCCTCGACGTCCAAGATCCCTCCCAACGTTATCCGCAGGCGGGGGATCACGCTCAAGCTTATGAAGCTGAGCGCCATGAACGGTTCCTCGAGCTCCACTCCCAGTGCGGCGGCCGCCGATTCGAGAGCTCGGAGCCGAGCGCCCACCGTCGCGACCGGAAGATCGGCCATCAGCCCGGCCAACGGCAGAGGCAGAGTCTGCACGTTTCCCCCTTCGGCCACGGCCAGTCCGCCGCCGGAAGAAGCCACTGCTCTCGCGGCGGTGAGCATGTCGCGAGGATCGATCCCGGTCACGAGCAAGTGGTGGGCGTCGTGCGCGATGGTGGTGGCGATCGCTCCCCGGCGCAGCCCCAGACCGCTGACGAGGCCGCGGCCCATCCTGCCCGTCTTCCGATCGCGCTCCAGGAGGGCGACCAGGGCGATGTCGTCGTTCGGGGCCGCCTGAAGGCGACCGTGGCGCGCGTGCAGCCTGACCACCCGCTCGGTGGTCGGCAAGGAGCGAGGAACCAGGTTGATGGCGCGGGCCCAGTGCGGGCCATCGGCCGCGGGAGGAGCCAGGTCTTCCGCTCGCGAGAGGGCGACCTCGAACGTAGACGCAGGTAGGGGCGGTGTGGCCGGCAGAGGAATGGTCAAGCGCCCATCGCGGGCGACCACCCTGCCGGCCTGGATGACCACGCGGGGGTGCGGGAACGAGGGGTCGTCCACTACCAGCAGGTCGGCCCGTAGACCGGGAGTGACGCTGCCCCGGTCGTACAGACGGTAGAGCGTGGCCGGATTGACGGTGACCGCGCGCAGTGCGTCGAGGGGGGCGACGCCACCCCGGATCAGGGCGGCCACCACTCCGTCGAGGTGATGGTGCTCGGCGAGGGCAGCCGCATTGCGGTCGTCGGTGCACAGCGCCGTGCGCTCGGTGCCGTACGCGACCAGGAAGGGCAGGGAGCGCTCGAGATCCCGCGCGGCCGAGCCCTCCCGTATGAGCGTCCACATGCCCAAGCGCCGGCGCTCGAGCAGCAGTTCCGGGTCGGACGTCTCGTGATCGGTATTGGGCCCGGCGGCAAGATACGCGGCGAGCTCGCGACCGGACACGTCGGGGGCGTGGCCGTCCAGCACCGTCTGGCCGAAAAGGGTCGAAGGCAGACCGGAGCCGGCGCCGTTTATGACGCCCTTATAGTCCATCGCCTCGCCCAAGCCGCTCACCCCTTCTCGAGTGAGGAAGGAAGCGATCGCCGCGGGATCGAGGCTGCCGTGGGCCTGTTCAAAGGGCGATGCGGGGACGGTGGTGGGTATCATGAGCCGCAGATCGAGGGGAAGACCACGACGGGCTTGAAGGTAGAATTCGATGCCCGCCGCGCCCAGTAGGTTGACGATCTCGTGCGGTTCGGCCAGGGCGGTGGTGATCCCGTGCACCGCGAGCGCCTCGGCGAAGCGGGGCGGGGAGAGCAGTGAGGTCTCGGGATGGACGTGGGCGTCGATGAAGCCGGGCAGTATGTAGGAACCGGCTGCGTCGATCACCCGGTCGGGGCCCGTCTCTCCCCGGGCGTCGGTGCGGGTGGTGGGGTTGGGATAATCACCTACTCCGGCGATGAGGGAACCGCACAGGACGACATCCGCCGGAATGAACTCCCCGGTGAAGGGCGAGAAGACCCTGCCATTCTCGATCAGCAGAGTAGGCGGATCGAGGCCCAGAGCCACTCGGCGGCAGTGTTCACGCTGGTCCATCGTCTGCTTATTCCCCTCGAGCCCGGGTTCGAAGCTTGAACTCACAATGTCGTTTTGGTGGGCGTTTGTTCGCGCGGTCGCGACGACGGTAGAATATGCGTCTGTTCGTCCGGTCAAAGACCAGACGCGCTAGAGGCCGCTCCTGAATCCGTTTCACTGGGGGTCCCGATGAGCATCACTCAGCTTTCGGTTTTTGTGGAGAACAGGACCGGCCACCTTGCCGACGCGCTGGGTACGTTGGCCGACGGTGGAGTGAACGTGCTTGCCTTCGCCATCGCCGACACCACAGACTATGGCATTCTCCGTCTGGTGGTCGACAGAGTGGAGTTGGCCAAGGGACTCCTGAAGGCGGCCGACTATGCGGTGGTGGAACACGAGGTGGTTTGCACGGTCATACCCGACGAGCCGGGCGTGCTGGCCGCTATCGCCCGCTTGGTGGCGGAATCGGGGCTGGACATCGAGTACATCTATCTGGGGGCGCGGCATTCCCTGCTCTTGAAGGCGGAGGAGTACCGGCGGCTGGAAGAGCTTCTGGTGGCGAAGGGCCTGCGGGTGCTGGGGCCCGGCGACCAACTCTAGGTTGGAACGAGGTCGGCGAGACATGGATGGGATGAGGGCGGACAGGGGTCGGGCTCGACCGTGAGTTTCGACCAATTCGTCCAGTACATCTTCAGCGGCATCACCAGCGGCAGCATCTATGCGCTCACGGCCTTGGGCTTCACCCTGATCTTCAACGCCACCCAGATCATCAATTTCGCCCAGGGTCAATTGGTCATGCTCGGCGGGATGTCGGCGGTGGCTCTCTACGGAGCGGGTCTGCCGCTGTGGGCGTGCTTCGTCGTCGCGGTGGCGGTCGTGACGGGAGTCACCGTGGGTTTCGAACAGATCGCCATCAGGCCGCTGCTCAAGAAAGGCGTTCTGGCTCAGATCATCGCCACGGTCGGGGCGTCGTTCGTGTTCGCGACGGTCGCCATGCTCATATGGGGCAGAGACGCCGTGGCTCTACCCCCGTTTTCAGGGGACGACCCCATCAGTGTGGGTGGGGCGACCATCATCCCGCAGACACTGTGGGTCGTGGGGTTGACCGTCGTGATCGTCATCGCCCTCCAGATCTTCTATCGCAGGACCCTGTTCGGCAAGGCTGTGCGGGCCTGCGCCATCAATCCCACCTCGGCCAGGATGCAGGGAATCTCCTACAGCCGGGTGGTCATGTTCAGCTTCGCTCTGAGTGGGGCCATATCCGCTGCCGCAGGCGTGATGATCACCCCCATCAGTTTCATGAGCTACTCCTCCGGAGCGCTCCTGGGGCTGAAAGGCTTCGCGGCCGCCACCCTGGGGGGGCTGGGAAGCCCGGTAGGCGCCGTGGCCGGGGGCTTCATGCTGGGCATCGTGGAGGCGCTGGGTGTGGGAGTGGTGTCGGCCGGCTACAAGGACGCGATCTCCTTCGTCATCCTGCTCCTGGTGCTGTTCCTGCGCCCGGCCGGGCTGCTAGGCGCGCGGGTGGTGAGTAGGCAATGAGCGCCGCCGCCGCGTTCGCTCGCAGGCACACCGGCTATCTGGTCTTCGTGGTGGTGGTCATGACCATCCCGCTGTACCTGAGCGACACCTACTACCTATCCGTGCTCGCCTTCATGGCCACCCGCTTCATGATGGTCCTGGGGCTCAGCCTTCTCCTCGGACAGGCCGGTCAGATCTCCCTGGGGCAGGCCGCTTTCGTGGGCGTAGGGGCCTACGGTGCGGCGATCTTGACCACGAAACTCGGATTCAATCCGTGGCTGGCGATGGCTCTGGCGGCCATCCTGGCGGCCGCGATCGCCGGCCTGGTGGGTATACCGACCCTGAGGCTGAAGGGGTACTACCTGGCTATGGCCACGCTGGGCATCAACGAGATCATCTACATCTTGCTGGTGCAGCTCAAGAGTCTCACCAACGGTACCGACGGGGTCACCGGCATACCCTCGCTCTCCATCGGAGGACTCGAGCTGGGCATGGGTACACCCAAGGCCTACCATCTGGTCGTATGGGGCGTCGCTCTCCTGATGTTCCGGCTCGCCTTGAACCTCTCGAGCTCAAGGGTCGGCCGTTCGCTTCGCGCCCTGCACAAGTCGGAGCCGGCGGCGGAGTCCCTGGGGGTGGACACTTCCTACCGCAAGGTCCAGGTCTTCATGCTGGCCGCGGTGTTCGCGAGCATCGCCGGTAGCTTCGACGCCTACTATGTCCGCTACATCAGCCCCGATGGGTATACCATCACCTTCTCCATCATCCTCATCACCGGGGTGATCATCGGCGGATTGCGTAGCATGTGGGGGGCTCTGTGGGGGACGCTGGTCATAGTGATACTGCCCGAAGTGCTCAAACGGGTGAACGAGGACATCACCAATCTGGTCTTCGGCGTCCTGTTGATAGCCATCATGATCTTCTGGCAGGATCGCAGCCAGGGGGTGTTGCAGCTGGTGCGTGAGTGGAGGACGAAAGGCGGGCGAGATGAGGTCACCCCGCCCGGCGACGAGGAGCGAGGTCCCTGATGGCACTTCTGAGCGTGGAGAACGTGTCTAAGAGATTCGGCGGGCTCGATGCCCTCAAGGACGTCACGTTCGCGGTGCATCAAGGGCAGATCAAGGCGCTGATCGGCCCGAACGGGGCGGGGAAGACCACGCTCTTCAATCTGGTATCGGGATCGTATCGGCCCAGCGCGGGCCGGGTGCTCTTCGCGGGTGTCGACCTGGCCGGCAAACCCCCGCACCGCATATGCCGGATGGGCGTGGGGCGGACCTTCCAGCAGAGCCTGGTCTTCGAAGAGATGAGCGTGGTGGATAATGTGGCGGTGGGACGCTACGTGCGTACCAAGGCCGGGGTCCTGGCGGCCGGGCTCACGCTGCCCGTCCACCGGCGTGAGGAAGGGGAGACCATGAAAGCGGCCCACGAGGCGCTGCGCCGGGTGGGCCTGGATCATAGGGCGCTGGAGCCGGCGGAGAACCTTCCCATGGGGGAGCGGCACCTGCTGGAGATAGCGCGGTCGCTCGCCTCGGAGCCGCAGCTCCTGCTGTTGGACGAACCGGCAGCGGGGCTTAACGACGAGGAGACGGCTCGATTGGCCGACACGGTGAGGAAGATAAGGGACGAAGGAGTGACGGTCCTGCTGGTAGAGCACGACATGACCTTCGTCATGGACATATCTGACGAGGTGGTGGTCCTCGACTACGGGCGTAAGATCGCCGAGGGCCCGCCACTGATGATCCAGGACAACGAGGAAGTGATAAAGGCGTATCTGGGAGAGGAGTTGGGGTGATGAAAGGTATCAGGAAGAAGTCGGGTTGGATCGTGCTGTTGTGTGTCCTGGGCTTGTTGGCCGCCGTCTTGGCGACCGGCTGCGGGGGTGAAGAGGCAGCGACTACTACTGCGCCATCCGGGGGATCGTCGACCTCCGCCGTCGCGCAGCCGACCGGGGATCCGGTGGTGCTGGGCGCGATCGTCTCGGCGACAGGGCCCAACTCGGCCCTGGGCGAGCAAGAGCGCAACGTGCTCCAGATGATGGAGACCCAGGTGAACTCTGAAGGCGGAGTCCTGGGAAGACCGCTCAAGATCGTCATCGAAGACGACAAGACCGATGCCAAAGAGGCGGTGACCGCGGCCAATAAGCTGATCGACCAGGACAAGGCGGTGGCGCTCATCGCGGCCACCGGCTCCGCGTCGACTCTGGCCGTGAAGGAGATAACCGCGCAGAAGGGCCTACCTCAGATGGCCATGGCCGCGGCGAACGACATCACCGGCAAGGCTCCCATGGAGTGGATCTGGCGGACTCCGCACAAGGACGCGCTGGCAGTGGCCCGCGCCCTGACCTATATCTCGGAGGTCCTGAAGGCCAAGACCGTCGCCGTGCTGCACGATGAGAACGCCTTCGGGTCTTCGGGGGCCGCGGAGATCGAAAAGACGGCGGGTGACTATGGGCTCGAGCTCGTCGCCACCGAGTCCTACAAGACCGACGACACCGATCTGACCGCCCAGTTGACCAAGATCCGGGGCGCGAACCCCGAGGTCTTGATCGTGTGGGGCACGAACCCAGGTCCGGCTTTGGCTGCCAAGAACATGGCGCAGCTGGGCATGGAGATGCCGTACGTAGGTAGCCACGGCATCGCCAACAAGAAGTTCATCGAGTTGGCAGGCGAGGCCGCCGAGGGAGTCGTGTTCCCTGCGGGCAGGCTCCTGGTCCCCAGCTCGATAACCGATCCCGCGCAGAAGGCCGTCACCGACGCCTTCATAGAGCAGTATGAGGCGGCATACGGCGCGTCTCCGAACACCTTCGCCGGATATGCCTTCGAGGCCGTCCTCCTGCTGGTGAACGCGATCGAGAAGGCGGGTAGCACCGACCCGGCTGCCATACAGGCCGCGCTCAACCAGACCACTAACTTCGCCGGTCCCGACGGTTTCTACAATTACTCCGCGACCGATCACGATGGCTTGAGGGCGGAAGACATGATCATGGTCAGGATCGAGGGCGGCACCTGGGTGTTGGCCGAGTAGGAGCAGGGGAGAGCGGCGTGCTTGAGCTTCACGGGGTGAGGGCGGGGTACGGCAGGATCGAGGTCCTGCACGGCCTCGACCTCACCGTCGGAGAGGGCGAGATCATCACCATCATCGGTGCCAACGGCTCCGGCAAGAGCACTTTGCTCAAGGCGATCTCAGGCGTGGTGCGGATCTCGGGCGGCACCGTCGGCTTCGAAGGCGAACGCATCGATGCGCTGGGGGTCGAGAAGATAGTGTCTCGGAGGCTGATACAGATCCCCGAGGGCCGGCAGCTGTTCGGTCCGCTCACGGTGGAGGAGAATCTTGAGCTGGGTTCCTATTCGCGCCGGCGGAGCGGGTCTCCGCTCAAGGCACGGCTGGGGCGCGTGTTCGCGCTGTTCCCGCGATTGGAGGAACGTCTGGCCCAGCAGGCCGGCACCCTGTCCGGAGGTGAGCAGCAGATGCTGGCGATCGCCCGGGCACTGATGGCCGAGCCGCGCCTGCTTCTGCTGGACGAGCCGTCGATGGGCCTGGCGCCGATCATGGTCCGGGACATATTCACCAGTCTGCGGAGGCTGAATGAAGAGGGTCTGACCATGGTCCTTGTGGAGCAGGACGCCCGCATCGCCCTCAGCCTGGCGGACAGAGGCCTGGTGATGGAGCGAGGCAGGTTCGTACTTGAGGATGACGCCCAGGCTCTGCTCGAGAACCCCGACGTGCGGGCGATCTACTTCGGGCAGCAACGGGCGACCGGTCTTAGGCGCGGTCTGGAGAGCACATGAACGAGATCTTTAACCCCGAATACGAGACCATGAGCAGAGAAGGACTGCGGGAGCTGCAGTTCAAGCGGCTGCAGATGACCGTTCGCTGGGTCTACGAGAACGTCCCCTTTCATCGGGAGCGCTGGACGGCGATGAAGCTCAAGCCGGCCGACGTGCGCTCGCTGGAGGACCTGCGAAAGCTGCCCTTCACCAGCAAAGCCGATTTCAAGGCCGCCTACCCCTACGGACTCTTCGCTCTGCCGCTAGAGAAAGTCATCCGCATCCATGCCACTTCAGGCATGATGTCGAATCCTACGGTCGTGGGTTACAGCCGCGGGGACCTGAACACCTGGTCGGAGATCTGCGCCCGGGCGGCAGTGGCCGGCGGGGCCCGATTCCACGATGTCGCCCAGATCGCCTACGACTACGGGCTCACCACCGGAGGGTTCGGCATGCACGCCGGGCTCGAACGGGTCGGGGCGACGGTGATCCCAGCCTCGACGGGCAACACCCAGCGCCAACTGCACATCATGCGCGACTTCAAGACCACGGTCCTGGTCTGCACTCCGTCGTACGCCATGCACATCGTGGAGGTGGCCGCCGAGCTGGGTACGACTTCAAGGACCTGCGCCTGCGGGTGGGCCTGTTCGGGGCGGAGCCCTGGACCAATCAGCTCCGGGACGAGCTGGAGAAGCGCACCGGGATATCGGCCTGCGACACGTACGGTCTCTCGGAGGTCATCGGCCCCGGCGTCTCCTACGAATGCTGGAACAAGGACGGATTGCACGTGAACGAGGACCACTTCTTGGTCGAGGTGGTCGATCCGGCCACCGGGGAGCCGGTGCCGGACGGCAAGGAGGGCGAGCTCGTCTTCACGTCGCTTACCAAGGAGGCGCTGCCCGTGATCCGGTATCGCACAGGCGACCTGGCGAGCCTGAGCAACCGCCCCTGCGCCTGCGGGCGGATGTTCGCCCGGCACAGCAAGGTCTACGCGCGGTCTGACGACATGCTCATAATCCGCGGTATCAACGTCTATCCTTCCCAGGTGGAAGCGGTGCTTCTGGATATCGAGAAGGTGGAGCCGCACTATCAGATCGTGCTCTATCGCGAAGGGGCTCTCGACCAGATGGAGGTCCAGATCGAGGTGACGCCCTCGTTCCTCCCGGATGCCGTCAAGGAGCTCCAGGGGTTCCAGCAGCACGTCGAGGAACGTCTGCGTCAGGAGCTGGGCATCCGTCCCCGGGTGCGTCTGGTCGAGCCCAAGACCATCCCCCGCTCCACCGGGAAGGCAAAGAGAGTGATCGACAATCGGGGCCCGATTCGCGGTCCGGCGACGTAGAGGCCGGGCAGGCGGCGAATGGGTGTCGACCTGGGCTTCTGATACACTGCCGGGACGATAGTGATCCGCCGGGCCCCGCCCGGTTGTGCGGCCATTGCTCTGGAGGTCAATGTGGAAAACCATGAGTTCCTGTTCACGTCGGAGTCGGTGAGCGAAGGTCATCCCGACAAGATCGCCGATCAGATCTCCGACGCGGTCCTGGACGCGGTGTTGAAGGACGATCCGCAGGGCCACGTGGCCTGTGAGACCCTGATCACCACCGGTCTGGTGGTGGTCTCGGGCGAGATCACCACAGAGACCTACGTGGACGTGCCGGTCGTGGTGCGCAACACCATCGAGCGCATCGGCTACACCCGGGCCAAGTACGGCTTCGATGCCAACACCTGTGGGGTGATAACCACCATCCACGATCAATCGCCGGATATCGCCCAGGGCGTCCAGGCTGCCCTGGAGTGCCGTGTCGACCCTCAGGACCGCGATGCGCTCGATTGCCAGGGTGCCGGCGACCAGGGGATGATGTTCGGCTACGCGTGCCGCGACACCGACGAGCTTATGCCCATGCCGATCCTGCTGGCCCACCGGCTGGTCCATCGCATGAGCGAGGTGCGTAAGGGCGCCGTCTTGCCCTACCTGCGCCCCGACGGCAAGAGCCAGGTGACGGTCAGATACGCCGACGGCAAGCCCCAGTTCATCACAGCGGTCGTCGTGTCGACTCAACATATGGACGGCGTCGATATCGACACCCTGCTCAGGCCCGACCTCATCGAACACGTCATCCGGCCGGTACTGCCGGAGGGGCTGTACGACCCCGAGTTCAAGAAGACCACGCTGTACGTGAACCCGACGGGCAAGTTCGTCATCGGCGGGCCCATGGGCGACACCGGCCTAACGGGTCGCAAGATCATTGTGGATACGTATGGTGGTTTCGGCCGTCACGGCGGGGGCGCCTTCTCTGGGAAAGACCCGTCGAAGGTCGACCGCTCCGGCGCTTACGCGGCTCGCTACGTGGCCAAGAACATCGTGAAGGCGGGGTTGGCGGATCGTTGCGAGGTCCAGATCGCCTACGCTATCGGAGTGGCTCACCCGGTCAGCGTCATGGTCGACTGTTTTGGGACCGAGCGGGTAAGCCAGGCGACGATCCAAGAGCTGGTGCACAGTCATTTCGACCTGCGGCCCGCGGCCATCATCCGCGATCTGAGGCTGCTCAGGCCCATCTACGAGAAGACCGCCGCTTACGGCCATTTCGGCCGCGAAGACGCCGATTTCACCTGGGAGAGCACCGACAAGGCGGATGCCCTCCGCCGGGACGCCGGTCTGGAATAGCGGGATCCTCCCGATCTCCGTACCGCGCGCTTGCGGTCGAACAGCAAGCTGGAGGAGAGGGTGGCGCCGCCTTTGACGACAGAAGGCGGGAATGTGGTCCAGTTGGTTCCTCTGCTGAAGCTCCGCCACCTGGGCGACCGTCGCTTCGACTACCTGGTGCCGGCTGCACTGGCGGAGCGCGTTCAGGTCGGAGCGATAGTGACCGCGCCCTTCGGGCGCCGGCTGGTACGCGCCGTGGTGGTGGAAGAGAGCGGCTGCGGGGAGATGGACGCGGCCGGCCTCCGCTCCATCGAGGCGGTGGCCGACGAACGGGTGCCCGCACAACTGCTCGATCTCGCCGGCGTCCTCGCGGAGAGGTATCTATCCTCGTTCGAATCGTGCCTGCGGTTGATGGTCCCCCCAGGGCTTGGTGCCCCTGAGAAGACGGCCCTGACGCCGCGGAAGTCATGGGTGGTCCGACTTGCGGACGTGGGCTCTGGATCGGCTCAGGGGCGGGTGACTCCCAAGCAGCAGACGCTCTTGGACGCCATCCCCGCGGGGGGTATCGCCATTCGTGGGTTGTGTGAGCAGGTGGGAGTGGGGCGGGGGGTCCTGCAGACGCTGGTCGCCAAGGGCTTGGTGGAGCTGCGCGAGGCGAGCGCGTCTGATCGGCCGGAGCCGATCGCCGGGATCCCGAGTGCCGCCGTGATCCCGCGGCTGGGCCTCGAACAGGAAGAGGCGGTGCGGCACCTACTGACTGCTTTCGAGACCCCCGGTTTCAGCCGCTATCTATTGTGGGGGGTGACAGGGAGCGGAAAGACCGAGGTCTACCTTCGTCTGCTCGAACGAGTCCTCGAGCAGCGCGCGGGTGCGATCCTCCTGGTGCCCGAGATCGCGCTAACCCCGCAGATGATCGAGCGGGTGCGAGAGCGATTCGGTACTCGGGTGGGGGTGCTTCACAGCGGCCTTCCCAGGGGTGAGCGGGTCCGAGAATACCGGCGGATCGCCGGCGGCCAGGCCGCAATCGTCGTGGGGGCTCGTTCGGCCGTTTTCGCGCCGGTGCGGGATCTGCGCCTGATCATCATCGACGAGGCGCACGACGGCTCTTACAAACAGGAGGAAGAGCCACGCTATCACGCCGCCACTGTGGCTCGGATGCGCCTGGAGCCGTTGGACGGACTGCTCCTGGAAGGGAGCGCGACCCCGTCGGTGGAGAGCATGCAGGAAGCCGGGGCGCGCCTGCGGCTGTCGCAGCGCGCCGCCGGGACGCAGCCGGTCTGCGAAGTGGTCGACATGCGCCGCCAAGGGGCCGGCCAGCTTCTCGCTCCTGTTTCGCGGGAAGCCCTGGCGGAGACGCTTCGACGTGGCGAGCAGGCCATCGTGCTCCTCAATCGCCGGGGTTATGCCGGGCACGTGCACTGCGATCTCTGCGGCCACGTGATGATGTGCGAGGAGTGCGAGCTCTCGCTGACTTTTCACAAGCGGGTCCGGCGACTGCTCTGTCATCAGTGCGGACGGGCCTACGAACAGCCGGTCCTCTGTCCTTCGTGTGGGCGGGCGCCGTTGACGCGCTCGTCGCCGGGGACCGAGCGGCTGGACCAGGAACTGCGGGCCTTGGTCCCGCGCGAGCAGGTGTTCCGGATGGATTCCGATATCCTCACCAGCGGCAACGCGGGTCAGCGGCATACTGCACGCCTTCGCAGGCGCCCGGCCCGGCGTCTTGGTCGGGACCCAGATGGTGGCCAAGGGACACGATTTCCCCGACGTGACGCTCGTGTTGGTGGCCGACGCCGATACCGGGCTCTATATGCCAGATTTTCGCGCTGCTGAGCGCACGTTCCAGTTGCTTACCCAGGTAGCGGGCCGGGCCGGACGCTCGGACAGGCCGGGACGGGTCCTGGTGCAAACCTGGAATCCGGATGTACCGTGTATTAGAATGGCGCTGGAGCGGGATGAACAGGCTTTCTATCGGGAAGAGCTCCAAGCGAGGGAACGCCTTGGCTACCCTCCGTTCATGGAACTCATTCGCCTGACGACGGTGGCCGCCGACGCGGAGCGGGCTCACGTGGGCGCTCGGTACCTCGCAGAGCGGCTGGCTCCGCACTTCTCCGCCCGAGAACTGCGGGGACCGGCACGGCTGCCGGTCATACGAGGCCGGAACAGGTGGCACCTGCTGGTGGCCTCGAGCGAAGGCGAGAGGGCGCGGGCGATAGTGGGTGAGGCCATGGCCCAGCTCGGAGAGCCATATCGACGGCGAGGGGTGACTCTGTTGGTGGATGTCGACCCGCAGTCTTTCAGTTGAGGCGGCGGAGGGCACGATCGAGGTCTGGATGAGCAAGCCAAAAGCGATCCCGCGAACCAGTTCCGCCCGGCAGACGCCGCTCGAGAGTCTCCGCACCTTCGGCGACCCAGTCCTCAAACAAGGGACCCGCCCGGTCACCGTGTTCGATTCGCGGTTGCAGAGGCTCGCGGCAATGATGTTCGAGGTGATGGAACGCGAGGAAGGCGTCGGCCTGGCGGCTCCTCAGGTCGGTACGCTGACCCGGATGATGGTTTGGAAGCATCCCGAGGGCGAATCGGAGCGGTACGTATACGTGAATCCACGGATCGTGGGGCAGTCCGAAACGTGTTGCACCGAGCCGGAAGGGTGTCTCTCTGTTCCCGGCGCCACTGTGGAGGTGACTCGCGCGGAAGAGGTCGACGTCGAAGCCCAGGATCTGAAGGGGACGACCTTCCAAGTCCACCTCACCGGGCTGCTGGCGCGGATCGTGCAGCACGAGGTAGACCACCTCGACGGCCGTTTGATCCTGGACCGGACCTCGCCCGAAGAACGGCGGCGGGTGCTGAAGGAGCTTCGTGAACGGGCGCTGGCCGGCGACCCGTGAAATACGCCTTTGCCGGGACCCCTGAGTTCGCCGCCTGGGTGCTGGCGCATCTGGTCGCTCTTGGGCGGCGGCCGGCGATGGTCATCTCTCAGCCGGACCGGCCCCGGGGCCGGGGACGCAGGGCGGCGGCCCCGCCGGTGGTGGTCGAAGCGGAGCGGCTCGGTCTTGACTGCCTGCAGGAAGCGGACATCAACGACCCGGACGTTGTCACTCGCCTGGAAGCGGCCGGGGTCGGGACCTTGGTCGTCGCCGGATTCGGGCAGATGCTGCGGCAGCACCTGCTCGATTCACTGCGGTGCCTTAACGTTCACGCTTCACTCCTGCCCGCATACCGTGGTGCCGCACCCATCGAGCGCGCGCTGGCGGCCGGAGAGCCGAATATCGGGGTCAGCATCATGAGGATGGTGGAAGGTCTGGACGAAGGTCCTTGGGCCCTGCAGAGCTCGGTCTGCGTTGGGCTGCGAGACGATGCCGGCTCCGTCGCACGCGTCCTGGCGGTGCTGGGAGCCTGCGGGGTGGACCAGGTTCTGACCGGCCTGGCCGACGGCACTATCTCGTGGACCGAGCAGCGGGGCGTCCCCACCTACGCCGCCAAGTTAGGTCCGTCCGACCAGCTACTGGACACTCTCCAGGACGCCAGGGTCGTGCACGACCAAGTCCGGTCGCTGAGCCCTGGCGTCGGGGCACGCGCGGAGGCTGCGGGCATGGGACTCAAGATCTGGCGGACGTGGCCTTATGGAGAGCCGGGACTGGATCCGGCGCCCGGCCCGGCGGCAGCCGTCTCGGGGGACCCGGGCAGACTGAAGATCTGGGGCGATAGGCTTTTCGTCGGGTGTGCGTCGGGAATGGTGGAGGTCCTGCTCATACAGCCGGCCGGGAAGGGCAAGATGCCCGCCGCCGACTTCCTCCGCGGCTACGCCAAACGCCTGGGCGAGCGGCTGGAACTGCCCCCTATCCAGGAGCCCCCATCCCGGCTTGAGTAGGAGCTGACATGCCCGTACCCTCTTCCGTCTATACGGAGCTTCATCTTCTCCCCTCGATCCTTTCAGCCGATTTCTCTCGCCTGGGTGAGCAAGTATCCCTGGTGATGGACGCGGGAGTGCGGATGATCCACGTGGACGTCATGGACGGGCACTTCGTGCCCAACATCACCATTGGGCCGGTGGTGGTCGAGGCAGTCGCTCCCTTGGTGCACGAGCGAGGCGGCCTCCTCTCGGTACATCTGATGATCGAGAGACCGGAGGACTACCTGGAGGAATTCGTCCGAGCGGGCGCCGACGCGATCAGTGTTCATGTGGAGACGTGCCCTCATCTCTATCACGCCGTCCAGAGCATCAAGCGACTCGGCGCGGGGGCGGGGGTGGCCATCAATCCTGGTACCGAGTTGGACCGGGTCGAGGCCATCGTGCCGTTCGTGGACTACGCGCTGGTCATGACCGTCAATCCCGGGTTCGGAGGACAGCGGTCCATCGCGTCCGCCATGGACAAGGTAGCGCCTCTGAGGCAGATGATGCCCGCCGGGACGGCTATCGAAGTGGACGGCGGGATCCATGACGGTAACATCAGGCAGATGGTGGAAGCTGGGGCCAATTGGCTGGTGGCGGGATCGGCCGTGTTCGGGGCTGCAGACGTGGGAGCCGAGGCGCGAAGGCTGCGGGGCCTGATGACAGTTCAAGCGTAGCTGTGGTAGATTCTCTTTCGTAGAATCTGAAGCGAACCAAGATTTGGTCTTCGGGGTCGGGTGAGATTCCCTACCGGCGGTGACAGCCCGCGAGCCGGATATGGCAGACCAGGTGGGATTCCTGGGCCGACAGTGAAAGTCTGGAAGAGAGAAGACCGGAGCGGCCTGCCTGCGCTCCCTCGACCCCTGGGCCTTGGGCTGAGGGGTTTTGTTTTGGTCTCAGGCGAACGGGACACGATCTTCATGGAACAGGCCCTGGCCCTGGCCGAAAAGGGTCAGGGTCAGGCCAGTCCCAACCCGCTGGTGGGCGCGGTGATCGTGAGTGGGGACCGGATCATCGGCGAGGGCTATCATGCCGGTCCCTGGCGGGACCACGCCGAGATCGACGCTATGAAGGATGCGCTTCGCCGGGCCGGCGGGTTGGAAGGGGACCCTGGGGATGGGCCGGCGCCGCTTTCCGGCGAAGTGCTCGCAGGGACCACCATGTACGTGACCCTCGAGCCCTGTTGCACGTACGGCCGGACCCCCCCCTGCACGTCGGCGCTGATAGCCGCCGGTTTCGGCCGGGTCGTCGTGGGTGCTGTCGACCCTTCCCCGGAGGTCAACGGCCGGGGGTTGGAGCGATTGCGTGAGGCCGGGATCCAGGTGGATCTGGCCGAGGGTGAGCTGGCCCGGCGCCTCAAGCGGCAGAACAACGGGCTGCGAAAATCGGTGGCCACAGGCCTTCCCTTCGTCACCTACAAGTATGCGATGACTCTGGATGGCCGGGTGGCCACCGACACGGGCGACTCGCGTTGGATCTCAGGCCCCGAGAGCCGGAAGTTGGTGCACCGCTGGCGGGCCTGGTCGGATGCGGTGTTGGTGGGCACCGGGACTCTGCGGAGAGACGACCCTTCTCTTACAGCGCGTGCAGTGGCGTGCCGGCGGCAGCCACTGCGCGTGGCGATAGACTCCGAGCTGGCCATCACGGTGGAAGCCGCCCTTGTGAAGACGGCCGGCGAAGGACCGGTGCTGTTGATCTGCGGGCCGGAGGTCACCGCGGCCCGGCGGGCGGAAGTAGAGGCATGGGGAGTGGAGACGGCGGTAACTACGAGAGACGGGGTAGGGAGGCTCGGGCCCGAGGCCGTGGCGCGCCTACTGGCGGCGCGTGGTGTGCAGACGGTCCTGATGGAAGGCGGACCGCGGCTGGCCGGGTCCTGGTGGGCCGCCGGCTTGATCGACAAGGTCGCGACCTTCGTCTGCCCCCAGCTCGTCTCGGGCCTCGAGAACCACGCGCCCCTGATCGGCGCTGGGTCGCAAGCTATCACGGACTGCGTGGAGCTCAGGGAGATCGAGGTGGAGCGCATCGGGTCCGACGTGCTCATCTCAGGCTACTCAAAGGAACCATTCTGATGTTCACGGGACTGGTGGAAGAGGTGGGAACCGTCAAGGGTCTCGAGCGGAGAGGGGATGGGGGCCGGTTGAGCATCAGGGCTCACCGGGTGATAGCCGGGACTCGCGTGGGAGATTCCATCGCGGTGAGTGGCGCGTGCCTGACGGTGGTCGAGACGCGCAGTGACGGCTTCGTGGTCGACTGCATCGCCGAGACTCTTTCTCACACCACTCTGGGTGGGATCAGGACCGGGACCGAGGTGAATCTCGAACGCTCCCTGTCGTTCGGGGGGCGTCTTGGGGGACATCTGGTCCTGGGGCACGTGGACGCAGTGGCGGAGATCCTCTCTGTGACGCAGGGGAGCCAGTCCTGGGATCTGCGGGTCTCGCTCCCCGAAGCAGTGCGGGGCTGCGTCGCCCCCAAGGGCTCGATCGCCCTCGACGGGATCTCGCTCACGGTGGTGGATGCGGATGGGGAGAGCTTCACGGTGGGCATCATCCCCCACAGTCTACGCGAAACGACTTTACGCAATGTAAAGACAGGCCTGCGGGTCAATGTGGAAGCAGATGTTTTGGCCAGGTATGTTCTTGGGGCTTTGCAGGTGTTACAGGAGCAGACGGTCTCGGATAGGAGCCAGGCCCCCTCGGTTGGTGGAGGCGGGTCGTCCGGGCCTGGACCGCGACGTGAAGGTGGTTTGACAGAGGAACTGCTGCGCGATCACGGGTTCGCATGATGGTAGACGGGAAACAAGACGCGACGCACGGGAGGCTCGCTGTGTGGCGCGGGGGAGGATATCGGTGAAAGACAGAGGGGCGCACTTCGCCACTATCGAGCAGGCTCTGGTCGAGATCAAGAATGGCCGCATGGTCGTGGTCGTAGACGATGAAGATCGCGAGAACGAGGGCGATCTGACCATGGCGGCTCAGTTCGTCACAGCCCAGGCGGTCAACTTCATGGCCCTTCACGGACGGGGTTTGATCTGTCTCTCGCTCACGGCCGAGAGGGCCGAGACCCTCAACCTGGAGCCCATGGCTCGGGTCAACCAATCCCGCCTCGGGACGGCCTTCACGGTCTCGATCGAGGCTCGTGAGGGAGTGACGACGGGCATTTCCGCGGCCGACCGGGCCCACACCATCCAGGTGGCCATAGACCCGGACAGCCGCCCGCACGACGTGGTGCAGCCGGGACACGTATTCCCCCTCATCGCAAAGCCTGGGGGCGTTCTTGCTCGGGCGGGCCAGACCGAGGCCGCCGTGGATCTTGCCCGGCTGGCGGGACTCACGCCGGCTGGGGTCATCTGCGAGATCATGAACGAAGACGGCACCATGGCCAGGGTGCCCGATCTGGTGGAGTACTGCGAGCGCCACGGTCTGAAGATGATAACGGTAGCGGACCTCATCCGCTACAGGAGGCGGACCGAGAAGTTGGTACGGCAGGTGGCCGTGGTGAACCTGCCCACGAGATTCGGCGACTTCACCGCCTACGGCTACGAGAGTCTCCTGGACGGCGAGCAACATCTGGCCTTGGTGAAGGGAGAAGCAGCCGGACAGGCCGACGTGCTTGTCCGTGTCCACTCCGAGTGTCTCACCGGAGACGTGTTTCATTCCTTGCGCTGCGATTGTGGAGACCAGTTGATGACGGCGCTAGGACTCATCGAGCGGGAAGGCCGTGGTGTGTTGCTCTACATGGCTCAGGAGGGCCGGGGGATCGGCCTGCTCAACAAGCTGCGAGCCTACGAACTGCAAGAACTGGGGCGAGACACCGTGGAGGCGAACGAGGAGTTGGGGTTCGCCCCCGATCTGCGCGACTACGGTATCGGAGCCCAGATCCTTGTCGACCTGGGGCTGACCTCGATACGCATCATGACCAACAACCCCCGCAAACTCGTGGGTCTGGAGGGATATGGTCTCACCGTCACGGAGCGCGTGCCGTTGGAGGTCAAGCCGACCGATGAAAACCTCCGCTATCTGCGGGTGAAGAAGGAGAAGTTGGGACACATCCTCCATCACCAGGGTCTGCAGTACGTCGAACGCGAAGGAAAGGACAAAGGGAATGACTGAAAAAGGGCGGGTCTTCGAAGGGGTTCTGAAGGGGGAGGGGCTGCGGCTCGCCCTAGTGGTAAGCCGGTTCAACGAGTTCATCAGCAGCAAGTTGCTCTCCGGGGCCTGGGACTGCCTCACCCGGCATGGGGTGGCCGACAAAGACATCGACGTGGCCTGGGTGCCGGGAGCCATGGAGATCCCGTTCGTAGCCCAACGGTTGGTCCGGACCGAGAGATACGACGCCGTCATCTGCCTGGGGGCGGTCATCCGGGGCTCGACCCCCCACTTCGACTATGTCGCGGCCGAAGTGGCCAAAGGAGTCGCGAAGGTGCAGCTGGACGCCGGCGTCCCCGTCATCTTCGGGGTCTTGACCACGGATAGCATAGAGCAGGCGGTGGAGCGGGCGGGCACCAAGGCGGGCAACAAGGGCTGGGATGCGGCGGTCTCCGCTCTGGAGATGGCCAACCTAGTGAAGAACCTGGATCAGGCTGACGGCTGAGGGCTGAGGAACAAGCGCCCGACGGCTCCGGCACGGGTCCGGAGCCACGAGGGTGCTGTCAGGCTACCTTTTCCACCTTGTGGGCCTTGAGGCACTTGGTGCACACGTACGCCCGCACAGGCTTGCCGTCCAACTGGATGCGTACCTTCTGCACGTTGGGATCCCAACGCCGCGGGGTGGCACGCATGGAGTGACTCCTGTTGTTGCCAAAACTCGGCTTCTTGCCGCAGATCACGCATATCTTAGACATGTGGCTGCTTGTCCTTCGTCGAATTGCCCAAGCTGGAGAGAGCGCCATAGTATGCCGCAGGTCCATGCGGTCTGACAAGGGCCACAGAGACGGCGGCTCCGGCCGGCATCCGGTAGGGTAGAATACGACACATCTGTCGAGCGCGACCGGGGAAGAGGTGAGATGGCGATCTTCACCAAAGACATGTCGATAATGGAGGCCCTGCAGGCCGACCCCCGCGCGCGGGAGGTCTTCACCGCCTACGGCATGGGATGCACCGGATGCATGGGTGTGAGCATGGAATCCATCGAGGACGGGGCCAAAATGCACGGCCTCGATACGGCGGTCGTCCTCGCCGACCTCAACAAACTCGCTTCCGCGGAACAGTCCCAGCCCGAATGAGCGGAACGCCCGACGTGGACAACGATATCGAGACCCGCAGCAGCGACGCTCGGATCGTGGGGGGTGACCTGGCCATCACCGACCGGGCCATCGCCGACATCGTGGGTTGGACCGTGCTGGAGTGCTACGGTGTGGTGGGCATGGCCGCGCCCAGTCTCCGTCAGGGCGTGGCCTCGCTCCTCTCGCGCGACCGCCTGCATCAGGGCATCATTGTCGAGCAGACCCCGGAGCAACTCCGCATCAAGCTCTACATCATCGTCGAGTATGGGCTCAATGTGGCCGAAGTGGCGGGCAACGTCCGGTCCCAGGTGGCATACAACGTAGAGAAGATGACCGGTCGCCCGGTGACGGCGCTGCAGATCTACGTGCAAGGGGTCCGGGTTGGCGAATAGCGATGGAGTGTCCCTCACCGTCCCGCAGGCGCGTGCTCTACTGACGGCCGGTTTCCGGGCGCTCGAAGAGCGGAAGCAGGAGATCAACGATCTCAATGTCTACCCGGTCCCCGACGGGGACACGGGGACCAATCTGACTCTCACTATGAGGGGAATCCTGGACGCTGTAGGCAGGCTGCCGGCCGGCCTCAGAGAGCCCGAACTCTGCGCCGCCATCTCGCAGGCTGCGCTCATGGGAGCGCGGGGTAACAGCGGGGTGATCCTATCTCAGATCATCCGCGGGGCCATGGAAGTGCTGGGTCAGGCAGGACCGGTCACCTGCGAAGTCTTGGCGCGCGCCTTCCGGCACGCGACCGAGACGGCGTACCGAGCCGTCCGTAAGCCGGTGGAAGGCACCATGCTCACGGTGCTGCGTGAGATGGCGGAGGCCGCGGCCGTGGCGCCGGCAGGCGGCGATTGTGCGGTCTTCATGGATGAAGTGGTGGCGGCGGGCTGGAAGAGCGTGGAGCGGACACCCTCGCTGCTCAAGGTCCTAGCGGACGCCGGAGTGGTCGACGCGGGGGGATACGGCTTGGTGGTGCTCGTCCAAGGCGCCAGAAATGGCCGGAGCGATTGGGAGCCGGCCGTAGCCACTCACATCCAGCAAGCCCCCGTCATGGCCGCCCGCTTCGCCCAGGAGGAAGCCGAGGAGGAGAGTCGCTTCACCTACTGCACCAGCTTCCTGTTGACCGGTCAGGGACTGGACCAGGCGCTTCTGGAGGAACAGTTGAGTCAGCTGGGAGACAGCCTGCTGGTCGTGGGGGATCAGTGGCGACTCAAGGTCCACGTGCACACCGACGACCCGGGCCGAGTGCTGGGATTGGCGACCTCTCTCGGTGTTTTGAGCGAGATAGAGATCGACAACATGAAGGAACAGACCGCCGCGCGTCTGCGGCGCCTGGCTGAGACTTCCGAAGCGGCTGCGACGGATCCAGGGCTCACTCAGGTGGTGGCTGTGGTCGTAGGGGAGGGGAACAAGACGCTGTTCCGCAACCTGGGCGTCGACCTCGTCGTCGATGGTGGACAGTCGATGAACCCCTCGGCAGAAGACCTTCTTCGGGCGGTGGATAGAGCGGCCGCTCCCTCAGTGGTCATACTGCCCAACAACAGCAACGTGATCATGACCGCCGAGCAGACGATCGAACTTGCGGAGAAGGAAGTGCTGGTGGTGCCTACCCGGTCCATCCAGGCGGGTCTCACCGCGGCCGTCTCCTATGATCGGAGACTCTCGGGTGCCGATAACGCCCGGGAGATGCAGGTCGCGATGGAGAGCGTCCTGACCGCCGAGGTCACCCAGGCCGTCAGGGACTCGCTGGTCGATGGCGTGCAGATAAGGGCTGAGGACTTCATCGGCCTGGTAGGGGACAGGGTGGTGGTCGCGAGCCGCGACCTCGAGGCTGTCGTGGAAGAGGTGGCCGCTCGGCTCGTTGGCCAGGATCGGGAGATACTCACCCTGTTGGTAGGCGATGACGCGAACGCCCCCAGGGTGACCGCCATGGTCGATCGGCTTCGCGCCCTCCATCCCACACTGGAGATCGAAGTCCACGAAGGCGGGCAACCGTTCTATCCGGTGCTTCTGTCGGCAGAGTAGTGAGAGACAGGCGGCGTCGACCTAGAGAGGGGTGAGGACAAAATGATCCTCGATCGCAGATCCACCGCGATAGTCGTTGATTCCACCTCCGACCTGCCTGATCACCTCGCGACCGACTCCAACATCTCTATGGTGCCTCTGACCGTGTACTTCGGCGAGGAGGCCTATCTCGATTGGACCGAGCTCAAGCCCACCGAATTCTACGCGAAGCTGAAGGCGGCACCTGAGCTTCCCCGCACCTCACAGCCCTCCGCCGGGGCCTTTCTTGAGCAGTACAAGAAGCTGCGCGAGCAGTACGAGCGCGTCTACTCCATTCACCTGAGCGGCAAGCTCAGCGGCACGGTCGCCAGTGCCGAGGTGGCCGCGGGTCAGATCGACGGGGTGAAGGTGGTCGATTCCCAGTTGGCCACCGGGGGCATCGCGCTCCTGGTCGATCGCGTACTCGCTCGTGTGGATCAGGGTACCCCGGAGGAGGAGGTCGACGCCTACATCGAGAGGTTCCTGGCCGAGAAGACCTTCTTCTTCCTGCCCACCACGCTCGACCAGCTTTACAAAGGGGGACGCATCGGCCGGGCCTCGCATCTGGTGGGGACCTTACTCAACATCAAGCCGGTGCTCAGCATCGACGAGGGCGTCATCGACGTGTACAAGAAGGTGAGGGGGCTCAGGCAGGCCCTGGAGCTCATGCGCGACGGCATGATCGAGCGGACGGCACCGGGGGCCAAGATCTTCGTCAGCCTATCCCACGCCGAGAATCCGCCGGTGCTGGAGGAGTTGCGCGCGCTGGTCCTGGGAGTGGCCGATCGCGATATCGAGATCCGGCTGACCAGTGTGGTCGGTTCCGTCATCGGGACCTACGTCGGCTGGGGCGCGGTCGCCCTCTCTTTCATCCAGGAATGAGCAGGGCCGCAAGGGGTGGGCTTCATTACCCCTTAGGATCTGTCTCCCTGCTCCGGCCTGGTGGTCTGCGGCCGGCCCATGTCTCCAAGGAGAACCTGGACCCGAGGCAGCTCGAGCACCCGGTCTCCATGCTTCAGGGAGTGGGCAGGGCGACCGAGAGAAAGCTCCGCGGCCTGGGCATAGAGACGGTCCGCGATCTGCTGCTCCATCTGCCCTTCCGTCACGAGACGCCCTCCCGCATCGCGAGGATATGCGACATGTGCCTGGGCGAAGAAGTGACGCTACGCGTGCAGGTGATCTCCTGTGCCGTCAGTGAGACGGCCAGGCGCCGGGTGAAAGTGCTCGAGGCGCTCGTGTCCGATGACAGCGGCAGCGTGTTGGCCACCTGGTACAACCAGGCCTATCTGGAACCGGCCTTCCGGGAGCGGCCGGAAGTGCTGGTGAAGGGAATGCTGCTGCGGCGGCGGGGCAAGTCGACGTTCTTGGTGAAGCGGCACGAGATCTTGGCGGCCGCCGGCGAGAGCCATCACATCCTTGGTCTGGTTCCGGTCTACCCGAGCACCGCCGACTTGAGCGTGCGGACCATCCGCACGGTTCTGCACCAGGCGGCACCTTACGCGCGTCATCTCCTCGACCCTCTGCCGGCCGCACTGCGGGCGCAAAGGCGCTATCCCGGCAAGGCGGAGGCGGTGCTGTCTTGCCATTTCCCGTCGAGTCTGAGGGAGGCTGAGCGCGCGCGCGAGCGGTTGGCTTTCGAGGAATTGCTCCTCCTGCAAGTGGCCGTTCTGCGCCGCCGGATGGCTGAGGACTCGCTCCGCAAAGCCCGTCCCCTGGCTCCGGCCGCCGGCCTGGCCGATGGTTTCGTGGATGGGTCTGCCCTACGCGCCGACCTCGGCGCAACGGCGGGTCATCTCCGAGATCGAGACCGACTTGGTACGGGCGGTGCCCATGCGGCGCCTGCTGCACGGAGACGTGGGCTCGGGGAAGACCATGGTGGCGGCGTATTGCCTTCTGCGGGCGGTCGAAGAGGGTGGACAGGCCGCCCTGATGGCGCCCACCGAGGTCCTCGCCGACCAGCACTACCTCGGCCTGTCGGAGCAGTTGGGCGCTCATGGGGTGAACGTGCGGCTTCTGAAAGGCAGTCAGCGTGGGGCCGAGCGTCGGGCGGCTCTCGAAGCCCTGGCTGCGGGAGAGGCGGATGTAGTGGTGGGAACGCACGCTCTGATCCAGGACGGTGTCCGCTTCCGCGACCTCAGGGTGGCCGTGGTGGACGAGCAACATCGCTTCGGTGTGCGTCAGCGCGAGGCGATCCTGGCTCCGGACGAGGGCGGGCTCTGGCCGCACACGCTTCATATGTCGGCCACACCCATTCCCCGTACGTTGAGCCTCACTCTCTACGGCGACCTGGACGTCAGCGTGCTGGACGAGATGCCACCCGGCCGAAAGCCGGTTCGTACGCGGCTGGTCTTCGGGGGGTCCGAAGCCCAAATGTGGGAGTTTGTCAGGGCTCAGCTGGCTCAGGGTCGGCAGGCATACGTGGTGTGTCCGCTCATCGAGGAGAGCGAGGCACTGCAGACGGCCTCGGCGCGCCAGACCTACGAGGACCTGCGGGCAGGGGAGCTGGCCGGCTTCCGACTCAGGCTCCTGCACGGCCAGCTCCCCTCGGCCGAGAAGATGGCCGCCATGGCGGCATACGTCCAGGGCTCGGTCGACGTCCTCGTGAGCACGTCCGTGATCGAGGTGGGGGTGGACGTGGCTAACGCCACGGTGATGGTCATCATGGGCGCCCGCCGGTTCGGCCTCTCGCAACTCCACCAACTGCGGGGCCGGGTAGGGCGAGGGGCGGAGGACTCGTACTGTTTCTTGTTGGCCGAGGGCGAGGACGAAACGGTTCTGGAGCGGCTCGCTCTGTTCGCCCGTACCAGCGATGGGTTCGCCCTGGCCGAGGCCGACCTACTCGCCCGGGGAGAAGGGCAGTTGTTCGGGGAGCGACAGTCCGGCCTGGGCGATCTGGAGGTGGCCTCTCTCGTGAGGGACCGTCGTCTCCTGGAGGAGGCGCGAGAAGTCGCTGCCGCTATGCTTGGGGGAGGCGCCGGGCGCGAAGCCCCGGCGCCCCTGATCGAGGCCGCGGAGGCCCGATTCGGTAACAAGATCACCTGGGTGGACAGGGTGTGACCGGTCCATCCCCGGGCAGAGTGCGGATCGTGGCCGGCGCCAACCGGGGCCGCTATCTGAAGGTGGCCGCTGCTGCCGGGATCAGACCCACGGGCGAGAAGGTACGCGAGGCCATCTTCGACGTGCTCGGTCCCGTGGACGGTCTGGCGGTCCTGGACCTGTTCGCCGGCACGGGCGCCATGGGGTTGGAGGCGCTCTCGCGCGGAGCCGGATCATGCGTCTTCGTAGAAGAGACCCCGGCTGTGGCCACCGTCTTACGAGCGAATATCACGATGCTCGGCTACCAGTTGGTCTGCCACGTCATGTTGTGCGACTTCCGAGAGGCTCTGCAGCGACTCGTCGAGCGGAGCTCGGCCTTTGATTTGCTCTTTGTGGACCCTCCCTATAGAATGCTGGCGGAGGTCGAAGTCGCATTGGGACCGTTGTTGCCATCCCTTCTCGCCGACGACGGGGTGGTGGTCACCGAGGGAGACAGGTCGACACGCGTGACCTTCAGCCGGCCCCCGGTGTTCGACCGTGTCTATGGTGCCACGAGGGTCACGATGGTCAGGAACAGAGGGAGTATTCGGTGAAGACGGCGCTGTGCCCGGGCACCTATGATCCTGTGACTGTCGGACACATCGATACCATCATGCGATGTGCGGCTATGTTCGACGAGGTAGTCGTGGCAGTCGTGGATCTCCCGTACCGCAAGTCGATCCTGTTCTCCACCGAAGAGCGGGCTTACTTCCTGGAGGAGTCCACGAAGTCCCTGCCGAATGTAAGAGTCGCTGTCATGCGTACCCTGGTGGTGGAGTTCGCTCGGGAAGTCGGCGCCAGTGTATTGGTGAAGGGGCTCAGGGCCCTCACTGATTTCGAGTATGAGTTCCAGATGGCGCAACTCAACCGGAAGCTGGACCCTGAGCTGGAGACGATGTACCTTATGGCCTCACCAGAGTATTCGTTCCTCAGCTCGAGTGGGGTCAAGGAGATCGCCAGGTACGGTGGTTGTGTGAGTGATCTGGTGCCCGAGATAGTCGAGCGTCGTTTCACGGAAATGTATGGATTCGCGGAGGCATAGAGCATGGACGTTCTCGTTCTGATCGACAAACTGGACGATCTTGTCCACGGTGCCAGCACGTTCCCGATGACCGACAAGGTCATGATCGACCGCGATGAGATCTATGACCTGCTCGATCAGATGAGAGCCACCATACCGGAAGAGATCAAGCAGGCTCGCTGGATCGTCAAGGAACGTCAGGAGATGCTCCAAGAGGCCAAAGAGGAGTCTGAGCGCATACTGTCCGAAGCTCGCGAAGAGGCGCAGAGGCTGGCAAGCGAACAGGAAGTCGTCAAACGGGCTCAGCGGCAATCCGAGGACATCATCCGCGAGGCGGAAGCCCGGGAACGCGAGATCAGACTAGGAGCCGAGGATTACGCCGACGAGATCCTCAAGACTCTGGAGACCAACCTCGACAAGTTCTTGGCCGCCGTGCAAAGAGGCCGGGAACGCCTCCAGACCGGTGGTCCCGGAGAGGGAGCGTAAGCCGGCCTGTAGCCCTGTCGGTCCTTTCGCCTCTCCCCGGTCAAGTGATACTGGACCTGCATGACCTCGCCCTGCGCACGGGCGATCGGTTCGAGAGTTCATTTCCCCTGCAGATGGCATCCCTCGTCCTGGGCGGAGCTTCGTACGAGGTGCTCGTGCCGGGGAATGTCACTGTGGTCGTCGAGCGGGTGGTGGGCGGGTTCCTGGTGGAGGTCGCTCTCCGGGCCCGCGTTTACGGGCCCTGCGCCCGCTGTCTCGAGGAGGCTACTGTCGAGGTCGAAGCGCGGCAGCAGGAGTTCGCACCCACCGCCAAGGACGGGTGGGAGGAGTCGGATCTGAGTGCCTTTGTGGAGGACCTGGTGGTGGATGTGGATGGTATCGCCAGGGAGGCGCTCGTGCTCGCCCTCCCCGGTCAAGTGCTGTGCTTGGAATCGTGCCGGGGGCTCTGTCCGCAGTGTGGCCAGGATCTCAACCGGGGCACTTGCGAATGCGGCGGGAAAGAGGCCGAAGAACGCTGGAACAAGCTGAGGGATCTGAAGCTCGAGGACTGACCGCCGTGTGGGCCGGGCCTTGAAATATCGCGATGGATGAGGTACAAACTGACGGTTTCCCCGTCGGTGAAGAGAGAGGCAGATAATGGCTGTTCCCAAGAGAAAGACTTCGCGGACTCGCCGAGACTCGCGGCGCGCGACCCATGCCTGTAGCGCCCCGACCATCGTCGAGTGCCCTCATTGCCACAGTCCGAAGGCGCCGCACAAGGTATGCCCCAACTGCGGCATGTACAACGGCCGCCAGATCGTCAAGGTAGAGGAGTGAGACCCGGGCCTAGACAGCCGCTAGGCCTCGGCCGGCTGGGAAACGAGGGCCTATGCAGATCATAGTGCAAGAGGGAGAGGCGTCGGTTAGTCTCGTGGCGACTATCCATGCTCCGGATGAGAATCTCCGCACCACTACGGTCAGCCATGTAGCGGGGCCCGTCAAGGTCTACTATCGGGACTTCGAGGTGGTACGCATCGACACGCGCGAAGGTTCGCTCGAGATCATGCCGGCGGCCATTGCGGCCATCAGCTGGATAAGGAAAGATCGCTGCTACCAGCTCAAGAGCGGCGACTAGGGCGAAAGCGGGGCCTTAATCCGTGCCTGTTCGCGAGGATCGAGTGAAGACCGCGATTGCGTTTGGAGAAGACCGTAGGTATGTCGAGGACGCTGCCCGGCGGGCGGCGTTCGCTGTTTTCGGGGCCAGAAACCCGGGATTCAACGATATCGCAATGAAAGCCTGAAGCGAGGAGGAGCCATGGCGTTGGCGGACCCGGCCAAGATAAGGAACATCGCGGTGGTGGGCCACCGAGGAGCGGGGAAGACTTCTCTCGTAGAGGCGCTGCTGTTCACGGCAGGGGCGAAGAACCGTCTCGGCGCGGTCATGGAGGGCACGACCACCATGGACCACGAAGAGGATGAGATCAGACGGCAGATGACCATTTCCACCGGACTCGCCCACGTGGACTGGGCGAACCACAGGATCAACCTGGTCGACACCCCCGGAGAGGCTTCCTTCATCAATGAGGCCCTGGGCACCCTGTCCGTCGTGGAGGGGGTGCTGATGGTGGTGAACGCGGTCACCAAGGTGGAGGTACAGACCGAGCGGATCTGGAAACGCGCCGGCGATATGGGTGTGTCCCGAGTGGTCGCCGTCAACATGATGGATCGGGAGCGCGCTCATTTCGGTGAAGCGTTGGCTGCTCTGCGCAATCGGTTCGGCGACGAGGTTGTGGCGGTCGCACTGCCGATGGGTGAAGAAGCCGGTTTCAAAGGTGTCATCGACCTGATCACCATGAAGGCCTGCACTTATTCCGACACAGCCGGCAAGGGCGCCGAAGGCCCCATCCCAGCCGAATTGCAGCAGGCTGCCGAAGACGCTCGTGAGGTTTTGGTCGACCGGGTGGCTGAGGCGGACGACGCGCTCTTGGAGAAGTACTTGGAGGGGACAGAACTGACAGCCGGTGAGATCGCGGCCGCCCTCAGAGCGGCCGTGGCGGCCGGCGGCATCTGTCCGGTGACGCCTGTCTCGGCGACCAAGAACATCGGCTCCGACAGGCTCTTGGACCTCATGCTGTCGGTGCCTTCTCCGGAAGTGAAGGAGGTGCGCAAAGCGCTCAAGGGCGCGAGCGGCACGGAAGAGATCCAGGTGGCTCTCAAGGCGTCGGCTCCCACTTCTCTCTTCGTGTTCAAGACGATCTACGACCAGTTCTCGGGCCGGGTCAACCTCGTCCGGCTGTTCTCGGGCAAGATCGCCACCGACACGCAGCTGCTCAACGACCGGACGAACGAGAAGGAACGCACCGGCAATATCCTCCTCATGCAGGGCAAAGACACCAAGGGGATCGAGGAAGCCGGCGCCGGGGACATCGTCGCGCTTGCGAAGCTCAAGGACACCGGCACGGGCGATACCCTGTCCGACCCCGGCAACCCGGTGCGCTTCCCCCGCTACGAGTTCCCGCCGCCGGCGATCTCCTTTGCCATCACTCCCAAGACCCGCGGCGACGAGGAGAAGGTCTCCAACGGTCTCAGGCGCCTGGGCGAAGAAGACCCGGCGATGGAACTGCGCTTCGATCCTCAGACCAAGGAGATGATCATCTCGGGGACCAGCCAGGTACATGTGGAGGTCATACTCGACAAGCTCAAGCGCCGTTTCGGCGTGGAAGTCGACCTGCACCCGCCGCAGGTGCCCTATCGGGAGACCGTCCGCAAGAAAGCGACCGCCCAGGGCCGGCATAAGAAGCAGACCGGGGGCCGGGGACAGTTCGGCGACTGTTGGATCGAGGTCGAACCGTTGCCGCGGGGCGAGGGTTACCAGTTCGATGATGCCATCTTCGGTGGCTCCATCCCCCGCAACTTCATCCCCGCCGTGGAGAAGGGCGTCATCGAGGCCATGGAGCACGGCGTCGTGGCGGGCTATCCGGTTGTGGACGTCAAGGTCAAGCTCTACGACGGCTCGTATCACACCGTGGACTCTTCCGAGCTGGCCTTCAAGTTGGCGGGTACTCTGGCCTGGAACAAGGCGATGAGCGAGGCCATGCCGGTCCTTCTGGAACCGGTCGTGAACGTGGAGGTGATCGCTCCCGAGGAGAGCATGGGCGACATCATGGGTGACCTCTCCAGCCGTCGAGGCCGTCCTCAGGGGGCGAGAGCATGGGGGAGATGCATATCATCAGGGCCCAGGTACCACTGGCGGAGATGCTCACCTATGCGCCTCAGTTGCGTTCCATGACCGCCGGCCGCGGTTCGTTCACGCTCGAGTTCGATCACTACGAAGAAGTGCCCGTCCACCTGGTGGACAAGATCGTCGCGGAAGCCAAAGCCCGCAAGGCAGGAGAGTCCTAACATGAAAAAGTGGATCTGCTTGGTGTGTGACTACGTCTACGATCCCGCCGCGGGGGATCCTACACAGGATGTTCCGCCGGGCACCCCCTTCGAAGAGCTGCCCGAGGGCTGGATATGCCCAGATTGTGGCGTGGGAGTGGAAGAGTTCGAGGAGATGGAGGACTGACCGAGCACCTTAACCACACCGATCGTGGCGAGATAGCCAAGCTGGCGTATCGGGTGTCAAAGCACCTGTAAGCTCTATCTCCACCTGAAGGTCCGGGCTCAAGGGATTCACCTGCCGTTCCGAAAGAGTGCGCAGGAGGGTTGCAATGAATGTTGTATAATTCAACACATGCAACCCTTGGCAGCTTTGGAGGGGACTTGGAGGACGGCAGGCCACGGCGGGTGAGTGATCTTCTCCGAGAGGGTTTCGATGGTTTCTCTCGTGGGCAGAAGGGCATCGCCCGGTACGTCATCGACCACCTCGAAGAGGTGGGGTATCTGAGCGCCGAGGAGCTGGGGCAGAAAGGCAGCACCTCCAGCTCGACTGTGGTCCGCTTTGCCCAGTCGTTGGGATTCGCCGGCTATCCCGAGTTCCAGAAGGCAGCTCGAGACGAGCACAGATTGGGGGCCACCGCCCGCCCGGTGGTCCATGATGACCAGCTCGGGTTCGTCATCGAGGAGGACATCCTCACCCGTTCCCTGAAGACCGACTCCCTGAGCCTCGAGGAGACCATCAGCAAGAACACGCTGGAGCGCTTCAACCGGGCCGTGCAGGCTCTGAGCGGAGCCGCGCAGGTGCTGGTGGTGGGCCTCCACGAAGCCGCCGCGGTGGCCGAGCACGCTTCGTACGTGTTCGAGCTGTTGGGCATTCCCTGCTTGGCGGTGACCGACAGCGCCGAATCCAACGTCGCCCGCCTGAGCCGGTTGACCGAGGGCGATGTGCTCGTGGCTATCGGCTTCCGCCGAGCTCACTCGGTGACGATCTCCTTCGCTGAGAAAGCAGCCGAACAAGGGGCGACCGTGATCGTGATCACCGACAATTCCCTGTCGGAGTTGGCGGGGAAGGGCACGCTGACCCTGTATGCAGACATCGACTCCACTTTCTTCGCCCACTCACTGGTGGGCCCCGTCAGCCTGGTAAGCGCCCTTGCGGCGGCGGTCTATAGCCGGGACCGCGATCTGTATGATTCCCGGGTCAGGATCGTGCGTGACAAGGCGACCGAATCGGGTTGGCTCCGCTGATCGGGGGCTCCGGTCTGGACGGCCGGTGGCCCGTGCGCGTTGAAGGCGTCCGGGGGCTCGGCTAAACTCTAGTCCAGCGCGAACGGTGCGAGAGGACAGGCGCTCGAGCGGAGGATCATGACATGTCGGGGCACTCGAAGTGGGCGGGCATCAAGCACAAGAAAGCGGCGGTCGACGCAAAGCGTGGCCAGCTGTTCGGCAAGCTGGCACGTGCCATCACCGTGGCGGCTCGCGAGGGCGGGGGTGACCCGGATCACAACGCCACGCTGGCCCAGGCGATCGTCAAGGCCAAAGACGCGAACATGCCCCACGACAACATCGACCGGGCGATCAAAAAGGGCACGGGCACTGCCTCCGATGCCGAGACCTTCCATCACCTGACGTACGAAGGTTACGGACCCAACGGGGTGGCCGTCTACATGACGGTCCTCACCGACAACAAGAACCGCACGGCCGCCGACATCCGCTACGTCTTCGATCGGGGCGGAGGCAAGCTGGGCACCGATGGTTCCGTGAGTTGGATGTTCGAGCGCAAAGGTGTGATCTTCGTCGACGCCGCCGGGCGCGATGAAGAGGAGGTGATGATGGCGGCGATCGAAGCGGGAGCCGAGGACGTCCTGAGCGAGGGCGACTCTTTCGAGATCCTGTGTGAACCCGCCGACTTCATGTCCGTGCGGGCCGCTCTGGAGGCAGCCGGCATCCAGTACTCGTCCGCCGAGCTCACCATGATCCCCAAGAACACCGTGGCGCTGAGCGAATCGGATGCCCGCAAGACCCTGCGCCTCCTGGACGCCTTGGAAGACAACGACGACATCCAAGAGGTCTACGCGAACTTCGATATCCCCGACCACGTGATGGAAACACTGGCAGGGTGAGCGAGGCCCCGGCCGCATGAACGAGCGCGAGGGCCGGGTGATTCTGGGGCTCGATCCGGGGACGGCGGCCACCGGTTTCGGTGTGATCTCCGTGTCCGGGAATCGTTTGAGGGCCCTCGAATTCGGAGTGGTGGAGACCCCGGCAGGACTTCCGTTGGAGCGACGGCTCGAGCAGATCTACGGTGAGGTGGGTGGACTTCTCCGTCGTCACCGCCCCATGGCCACCGCTGTGGAGTCGCTTTTCTTCAACACCAATGTCCGGACGGCACTGGCCGTGGGGCATGCTCGAGGCGTGACGCTGCTCGCATGTTCCCAGGCGGGCTGCGAGGTCTTCGAGTACACCCCACAGCAGGTCAAGCAGGCGGTGGTGGGTTACGGAAAGGCCGGCAAGGAACAGGTGATGGAGATGGTGCGCGTGCTCCTTGCCTTGTCCGAAACACCACGTCCCGACCATGCCGCGGATGCTTTGGGCGTGGCCATCTGCCATGCGAACACGTGTGAAATGCGGGAGAGCATAGCCCGCAGCCAGGCGCGGAGCCTTGCAGATGGGTCGATTCGATGATCGAGCGGCTAACGGGAGCGGTCGCAGCCAAGACCGAAGACGGCGTGGTCCTCGATGTAGGTGGGGTGGGCTTTCTTCTGGAGGTCTCTGGGATCACCCTGCGCGACGTGCCGGGACTGGGGATAGACGTGATCCTTTTCACCCACCTGCACGTGCGCGAAGATGCCCTGCAGTTGTTCGGGTTCTCTTCCGAGGAAGAGCGGGGGCTGTTCCGCCTCTTCTTAGGGGTCAGCAAGATCGGACCGAGGCTGGCCCTGGCGGCGTGCTCGTGCCGGCGCCCCTCCGATCTGAAGCGGGCCCTGGCTGCGGGCGACGTGGCTCTGTTCGCCTCGGTGCCCGGGATCGGCAAGAAGACCGCCGAGCGGCTCATCCTGGAGCTGCGCGAGAAGGTGAGCGTGCCCGGGTTCACGCTCTCCGCGGGCGAGCCGGGGGTAGCCTTCGTCGAAGACGGCTCCTTCCCCTTGGCGCGGGCGGCGCTCGTGGAGCTAGGTTTCGGCGTCCAAGAAGCTGAAAGGCTGCTGGCGACGCTCGATCCGGATCAACCGGTGGAGGACTTGGTGCGGCAGGCGCTCGGGAGGCGGCTGTAGCGGTCAGGCCGGCCGCTGACGGGGCATGGGGAAGACCGCGGATCAAGGCGCGACCAAGAGAAGGGTGGGGGAGTGACGGACGGCGAGAGGTTGGCGGATCCGGAGGAGATCCCGCAGGAGCAGGAGCTCGAGCGTTCCCTGCGTCCCCGGTCGCTTGGAGCTTTCGTGGGACAGCCGGTCCTGAGGGAGCAATTGCAGATCTTCATCGAAGCGGCGAAGTCGCGAGGGGAACCGCTCGACCACGTGCTTCTGGCCGGCCCCCCCGGTCTGGGCAAGACCACACTCGCGAACATCATCGCCATCGAGATGGGGGTCAACATCGTCACCACCTCGGGGCCGGCTCTGGAGCGGAAGGCAGATATGGCCGCCATCCTCACCCATCTGCAGGAAGCGGACGTCCTCTTCATTGACGAGATCCATCGCCTCAATCGCTCCATCGAAGAGATCCTCTATCCAGCGATGGAGGATTTCGAGATCGACATCGTGATCGGCCAAGGACCCAGCGCGCGCACCATCAGGCTGGAACTGCCCCGGTTCACCCTCATCGGCGCCACCACTCGTTCGGGTCTGATCACAACTCCGCTCCGCGACCGGTTCGGTTTCTCCCACCGGCTCGACTATTACTCCGTGGACGACCTCGTGGTGATCGTGGCCCGCTCGGCGGAGATCCTGGGAGTAGGGATCGATGAGGCCGGCGCCCAAGAACTGGCTCTGCGCTCCCGGGGGACGCCCCGTATCGTCAACCGGCTGCTCAAGCGGGTGCGGGACTACGCGCAGGTCCGCCACCAAGGCAGCATCACGGGCGAGATCGCGCTGGAGGCGCTGCATCTCTTCGAAGTCGACGATGAGGGCCTCGACCGAGTGGACCGGGAGATCCTCAATCTCATCCTGCACAAGTTCGACGGCGGCCCGGTAGGGCTCTCCACGCTGGCGGTGGCCATCGGTGAGGAGGCCGACACCATCGAAGACGTGTACGAGCCGTTTCTTCTCCAACGGGGCTTTCTCATGCGCACTCCCCGCGGGCGGGTGCTCACCCGGCTGGGCTACGAGCACTGCGGGGCCGTTCCGCCTCGAGAGGCGCAAACGACCCGGCCGGACACCCTGTTCGGCTAAGAGTCCCGGTCCACGCATGCGCTCATGAAGCTGCTCCTCCACGTCTGTTGCGGTCCTTGTGCCAGCGCCACCATCCCTTGGTGGCGGACAAACGTCGCTGAGGTGGTCGGCTTCTTCCACAATCCCAACATCCACCCGCTGCTCGAGTATCGCCGCAGGCTCACGGGCGCCCGCGACGTCGCTCAGATGATGGCGATGCCTCTCATCGAGGACAAGGCTTACGACCCGGAGGAATGGTTCGCCCGGGTCGCGGGCGGCGTTGACGCCCGCAGCCGGGGCGAAGCAGGGTCAAGATGCGCCCGTTGTATCGGCCAACGGCTGGAGAGGGCGGCGGCTCAGGCGGTCGCCGAGGGCTGCGACGCGTTCTCCACCACTCTCGCTATCAGCCCTTGGCAGGACCACGAGGCCATACGAGCTGGAGGAGAGCAGGCCGCCCGGATCCACGAGGTCGAGTTCGCCTACGAGGACCTGCGCCCGCTGTATCCGGAATCCCGCCGCCTGAGCCGGGAATGGGGGGTGTACCGGCAGAAATACTGCGGCTGCCTGGTGTCCGAGTGGGAGCGGTACCGTGAGTCTTGAGGCCGTCGCGAAGATCGTCCTCGCTATCGGCGCGGGAGTGCTGGTGCTGGGGGGCATCCTGTTCCTTCTTGCGAAGTTGGGCTTGACCAGCATCCCGGGGGACTTCGTCTATCGGGGTAAGAATGTCACCGTCTACATCCCCATCGGGCTCATGATCCTGGTCAGCGTCCTTGCCTCTCTCTTCATGCACTTCTTCTTCCGTCGCTGAAGCCGGGTTCCGTGACGTGCGCTTAGAAGAGCTCGATTTCGATATCCCGGAGGCGCTTATCGCCCAGTCTCCCATGGAGCCCCGGGATTCGTGCCGCCTCATGCACCTGCTCGCGGATGGCGGTTGCCACCACGCGGTGTTCTCCGACCTCCCCGGCCGCCTCACTGCAGGAGACACTCTCGTCTTCAACGACTCTCGCGTCCTGCCGGCGCGCTTGCGCGCGCAGAAGACCACCGGAGGCGTCGTGGAACTGCTTCTTCTCAGGCCGGCAGACGGTGAGAACGCGGCCGAGGGAGAGCTGTGGGAGGCACTGGCGCGTCCCTCTCATCGGCTGCACCCCGGGGAGCGACTGACCCTGTCCGGAGGTGAGCAGCTGACGCTCTGGGGCCTCCTCGGCGAAGGACGCTGGGTGGTGGAAGGTCCCCCCGGTCGCTCGCTTGTCGCGATCATGGAGGCCGAAGGACGCCTTCCCCTGCCGCCTTACATCAAGACTTATCCCGAAGAACCGTCCAGCTATCAGACCGTCTACGCCTCGGTGCCGGGATCTTCGGCCGCACCTACTGCCGGTCTTCATTTCACACCGGGTCTGTTGGAACGCCTCGACCGGGGGGGAGTGAACTCCGCCTACGTGACTTTGCACGTGGGGCTGGATACCTTCCAGCCCATCCGAGAGCAGGTCGTCGAGCAACACCGAATCCATCGGGAGACCTACAGCGTCAGCCCTGAAGCGCTGCGCACCATTCGCGCCACCGTTGTTTCGGGGAGTCGCCTCGTGGCCGTCGGGACCACCGCCTCCAGGGTGTTGGAAACGCTGGCCCGTGACGGGCTCCTCGACGATGCGAGGCCTCCGGTCCCGGTGTGTGGCTCCACCGACATCTTCATCACTCCCGGATATCGATTCCAGGCCGTTGACGTGCTCCTCACCAACCTCCACCTGCCGCGTAGCACGGTCTTGCTGATGACTATGGCTTTTGCCGGGGTCGATCGTCTCCGGCTGGCCTATGCCGAGGCTATCCAGCGCGGGTACCGCTTCTTCAGTTTCGGAGACGCCATGCTGATCGAACCCCTGGTCCCGCGGACGTCGAGCCGCCAGGAGGGAATGTGAGACTCCTTGACGGCCTGCCGGACTTCCCGTTCACGATAGAGGCGCGCGACGGAGCCGCCAGGGCCGGCGTGCTCGAGACTCCGCGCGGAGCCGTGCTTACACCGTGCTTCATGCCGGTCGGAACCAAGGGGACGGTCAAGGCCATCGCCCCCGAGCGTTTGCGTATGGTGGGAGTGCAGATCATTCTGGCCAACACCTACCACCTGGCGCTCCGACCCGGGAGTGAGGTCGTCCGCCGCCTCGGGGGGCTGCACCGGTTCATGCAGTGGGACGGTCCTATACTGACCGACAGTGGGGGATATCAGGTCTTCAGTCTACGGGATACGGCGCGGATCGATGACGCGAGCGTGACCTTCCGTTCCATATATGACGGTTCCAAGCATGTGTTCACGCCCGAGCGGGCCGTCGCCGAGCAGCAGGCTCTGGGCGCCGACATCATCACGTGTCTCGATCAGTGCCCGCCGGGAACGGCGTCTCTCTCCGAGGTGAAGGAAGCTGTGGAGCGGACCTCCCGGTGGGCCGAGCGCTGCAAGCACGCGCACCAGGAAACGAGTGGCCGGGGGACCGACGGTCCGCAGATGCTCCTGGGGATCGCGCAAGGGGGAGTGGTGCCGGAATTGCGCCGGGAGAGCGTGGCCCGGCTTACCGACATCGGCTTCGCAGCCTACGCCATCGGCGGCCTCACCGTCGGCGAGGACCGGGCGGCGATGCTCGACACCACTGCACTGACGGCCTCTCTTCTTCCGGAGGACAGGCTCCGCTATTTCATGGGCATCGGCGACCCGGAGGGTCTGGTCGAGGTGATAGCGCGGGGGGTCGATGTGTTCGACTGTGTGCTTCCCACCCGGACGGCCCGGATGGGGACGGCGTTCACAAGCGCCGGACGGCTCAACCTGCGCAACGCCGCCAATACCCTATCCAAGGAGCCGTTGGAAGAAGACTGCCCTTGCACCGCCTGCCAGGGCTTCTCGCGGGGAGCGATTCGCCATCTGGTGATGCAGAAAGAGATCCTGGGGCTGATGCTGCTCACCGAGCACAACCTCACCTTCCTCACCCGGCTGGTCACTGCGGCCAGAGAAGCGATCGTGGCGGGCCGTTTTGCCTCCTTTCGGGATGGCCTGGACGCCGTCGCGTGCTAAGATACGCTTTCATGCGTACGGGCCCCGTTTCCGTCCCGATAGTATGCGGACGGTTCTTGAGAAGGAGGAGAGTTTGAGCAGTTCAGCAGGGATGTTAATCATCTATGTGGTTGCCTTTATCGCCATCTTCTACTTCATGGCGATCAGGCCCCAACAAAGACAGCGCAAGGCACACCAAGCCGTGCTCTCCGCATTGAAGAAAGGTGACCGTATCGTCACCGCGGCCGGCATCTACGGGACGGTCAAACGGGTCGAGGACAACATCGTGGTGGTCGAGGTTGCGAAAGGCGTGTCCATGAAGGTCGCCCGCCGGGCTGTTGCCGAGATCATCAGAGATCAGGCCGAGATCCGGGCCGCCGCGCCGGAGGGGACCGCCGGCCGGGGCAAAGCTGCCCTCGCTGAGATCGAGGAAGTCTCCACTGCTGACGAGGTGGAGCCCGCCGAGGCATTCTCCGCAGACGACCCCGGGGAGGCGTCCGCCACTGAAGAGGCACCGGCCGATGAGTCCGCCGCGTCGCAGTCGAACGGTTCCAAGAAGAGCGACGGATAGCGTCAGGCGAATCGAAGGCCAAGGCCTCGTCCTGGGGTCCACTGCGTGGCCGGGTCGTCGAAAGCACCGTCCCTGGAACCTGCGCTCTTACGGGGCGTTTTTTGCGTTACCGGTATGTGACCGCTGGATCTGTAATCGAACCGCTCCTTTAGGAAGGTGCGCCCTTGTCCAGAATAAGACGTGACGCCGGGATACTCGTGCTGGTGGTGATCCTGCTCGGAGTCGCCGCTTATTTTGCCTTCCCGGTATCAAAGACCAACCTCGGGCTCGATCTTCAGGGAGGCCTGTCGGTCATACTCCAGGCCCCCGAAGGTACCAGCAGCGACGATATGGACCAGGCGCTGGATATCATCCAGAACCGGGTCAACAAGCTGGGCGTCGCTGAACCCGAGATCCAGCGGCAGGGCACGGACAAGATCAGCGTCCAACTTCCGGGGATCGATAATCCCCAGCAGGCGCTTGACATCATCGGCAAGACGGCAGTGCTCGAATTCCACGAGGTGAGCGACTTCGGCGAAGCGTATTCGAGTGAGGCAGATGCACTGGCCGCGGCGGGGGTTGCTTCTCAGCAGGAGTTGGATGCCCTCCCGGGGTATAACCAGATCGTCTACTGGCCGGCAGCTGAGTCAGGGACCGGTACCGAACAGTGGTTCCTGGTGACGGCTGAACCGGAGTTGACCGGGGCGAGGCTCACCGGCGCCCAAGTGGGCTACGACCAGTTCAACAACCCCAAGGTCGACATGCAGTTCGACGACGAGGGTGCCCAGCTCTTCTCCGAGATCACCGGTAAGCTGGCCGAGACCTCCCAGATCACCGGCGAGGACCAGTTGTTGGCTATCGTTCTCGACGGCAACGTCGAATCGGCCCCGCGTGTGTTGGAGCAGATCGACGGTGGCGAGGCGGAGATCACGGGCAAGTTCACCATGGACGAAGCCAAGAACCTCGCCCTGGTCCTGCAGACCGGTGCTCTGCCTGTCGAACTCACGTCGGTGAGCCAGAACTTGATCGGGGCCACTCTCGGTCAGGCGGCTCTGGAGCAGGCTCTCATCGCCGGTGCCGTCGGCCTGCTGCTCATCTTCGTCTTCATGATCGCCTACTACCGGCTGCTGGGGGTGGTTGCGAGCTTCGCCCTCCTCATCTATGGAGTGCTCTTCCTTGGCATCCTCAACGGCATCGGGGTGACCATGACCCTTCCCGGCATCGCGGGGATCATCTTGACTCTGGGGATGGCGGTGGACGCCAATGTGCTCATCTTCGCCCGCATGAGAGACGAAGTGGCTGCGGGCAAGTCCATCGGCGCGGCGACCAGCGCGGGATTCAGGAAGGCCTTCCGGGCCGTTTTCGACTGCAACATGACCACTATCCTGACGGCCATCATACTGTTCTGGGCCGCGTCCGGGGGAGTCAAGGGCTTCGCGCTCACTCTCGGGGTAGGGGTAGCCCTCTCCATGTTCACCGCGGTCCTGGTGACCCGCTCCCTGTTGATGCTGCTCGCCATGTGGAAACCGTTCCGCAGCCCGAAGCTGCTCGGGCTACACGTCCCCAAGAGCAAGATCGTCCCCGTGGATGAAGGGGGGCGGTCGTGAGGATGTTTCATTTCATGCGCTACAAGTGGTGGTTCCTTGGTTCTCTGACCGCCGTCACCGTGTTTGCTTTCGTGTTCGTCTTCGCTGTGGGTTTCGATCTCGGCATCGACTTCCGCGGCGGGGTGAGGATGGAAGTGACCGTGGAGCAGCCCGCGACGGTCGACGAGGTTCGCACGGTGGTGACGGAGGCGGGTGTCAAAGAGCCGGTGGTCCAATCGGTCACGGGAGCCGGGGGCGGCGACTCCTTCTTGATCACGGCTGAGGAAATGTCCCAGGAGCAGGTCGATCAGATCATCGCCGATCTGGATGCTGAGTACGGGGTGGAGGAAGGTTCCGTGGGGGTGGAGACCGTAGGAGCCAGCTTCGGCCAGGAGACCACCAACAGGACCTTCATCGCCATCGCGATCGCGGTGATCGTCATAGTTGCCTATCTGACCTTGCGCTTTGAGATCAAGTTCGCCCTTCCGGCCATCGTCGCCCTCATCCACGATGTCGGTCTCACCCTGGGGATATACGCGGCCAGCAACCGTCTGGTCACGGCGGCCACGGTCGCCGCCATCCTCACCATCCTGGGTTACTCGGTTCATGACACGATCATCGTTTTCGACCGGATGCGCGAGAACACTCCGCTCATGAAGAAGGAAACATACGGAGACATGGTCGACCTTTCCATCAGCCAGACCATGATCCGGTCCATCAACACGACCATCGCTCTGCTGCTGCCGTTGGTGGCCATCCTTATCTTCGGCGGCCCTACCCTCAAAGACTTCGCCATGGCCCTCACGATCGGGGTCGTAGCGGGTACGTACTCCTCGTTCTTCGTGGCCGCCCCCTTGGTAGTCATTTGGAAAGAACGGGAGCCGCGCTATCGCAAGCGCTTGGCCGCTGCCGGAGCCGTTGGGGCGGCTGGTGGTCGACGTGGGCGCCGGTGCCACGGATGCCGGCGCACCCGCGCTGGAGCTCGCGACCCCGGCCGGAGCGACGGCCGCGGCGGGTGCGTCCGGCAAGCCGGCGCAGGCCAAGGTTTCGCAGAAGTCCAAGAAAGGGAAGACCTCCAAACGACCGGCAGCAAAGAATCCCAAGCGGACAGCTCGCTAGAGAGGAGAACGCCGTGGAGGAACAGTCTGGTCCTGAAGTCGAGCAGGAGTCCTTGGGCTCCACCAGCCAGAGCGTCAGAGATCTGATCGAGCGCGTGTTTCTGTTGGGCGTCGGTGCTGCCGCACTGACCAAAGACCGGGTGCAGGAGCTGGTGGAGGAGCTTGTCCGGCGTGGTCAGCTCAGTGGCGAAGAAGGTCGAGAGGTGGCCGACAGACTAGTCGCGCGAAGCCGGGAAGAGGCTCGGGCGGCCGCCAAGAGGGCCGATTCTTCGCTGCAGGGAGCGTATCGCGAGATCGGTCTGGTCACGAGACGCGAGGTCGAGGACATCGAGTTCCGGCTGCGGCAGCTCGAACACCGGGTGCAGCTGCTGGAGGCTGCCGAAGACGCCGCTTCGAGCCCGGCGGCCGGCTCTGCGGAGGTATCTTCCACCTCCTGAGCAGCCGCGGGGTCTGACCGGCGGCTGTCCGAAGTGAAGCGAGCCGGCGGGCGACAGATATGGGTCTGCGCGGGGAGGTCCGAGTGCAGCCGTCCCAAGTGAGGCATGCGAGTCTCATGGCCCGTATCCGCAACATGGAACGGATACGGGAGATCTCCGAGGTCGCGGTCCGGCATGGCTTCGGGTATTTCTTCGAGCGTCACCGTCTTCTTGGCTCGATTCCCCGCAGACGCCGACAGGACCCTCAGCTTCCCGCTCAGCGGGGCCGCCACATCCGGGAGATGCTGGACGAGCTGGGGCCCACCTTCGTGAAGTTCGGGCAACTGCTCAGCACGCGTCCAGACATCGTGCCCGCCGACATAGTCCAGGAGCTGGTCAAGCTTCAGGACCGGGTCACCCCCGTACCGTTCGCGACGGTGCGGCAGGTTGTGGAGGCAGAACTGGGACTGACGCTGGCCCGCGCCTTCGAGAGCTTCGATTCCGAGCCGCTTGCCGCGGCGTCCATCGGACAGGTACACGGGGCCGTCCTGCCCGGAGGGCAGCGGGTCGTGGTCAAGGTGCAGCGACCCGGCGCGGCTCGACAGATACCCAAGGATATCGATCTCCTCTACCAGGTCGCCGAGATGCTCGAAGGGCGCATCGAGCTAGGTGTTTCCGCGACGAGCGTAGTGCAGGAGTTCGCTCGGAACATCAACCGCGAGCTCGACTACGTCCTGGAGGCGCGGAACGCAGAGCGATTCGGTACCAACTTCAAGGATTCCGACAGCGTCCGGATACCCGGCGTCTATTGGCGGTATTGCAGCAAGCGCGTCCTCACCCTCGAGCGCATCGACGGCCCCACGCTCAACACGCCCGAAGTCCTGAACCTGCCGGTCGAGGAACGCAAGGCCCTGGCGGAGGCTATCACCGATTGTTGGTTCAAGCAGATACTCCACGACGGCTTTTTCCACGCCGACCCCCATCCGGCGAACATCGTCTATCTGGGGGTAGGAAGGCTGGGATTGCTGGACTTCGGGATGGCCGGCTTCCTGCGCCGCGAAGATCTGGAGGAAGGGGTGCGGCTGTTTCTGCACGTGATGCAGTCAGACGTGCTCGGCATCAAACGGTCGCTGAAGCGTCTCGGAGTGCACTGGACCCCGTCGGCGGACGAGGCCGTCACTCAGTCCATCGAAGAGGGTTTCAGCCGCTACTTCGGCATGTCGCTCGCCAATATCGACGTGTCGTCGCTGCTCCATCAGGTGTTCGACATCGTCTACTCCCTCCAACTGCGCCTCCCGAGCCGGTTTCTTCTTCTCGACAAGGCTCTGCTCACTATGGAGGGCGTGGTCAGTCAGTTGTACCCGGACCTCGATTTCTTCGCTAACGCTCGCGGCTACGCAAACGCGCTGCAACGGCAGCGTCTCGATCCCAGGTTGATCTCGGACCGCATCCAGCGCTATGCGGGCGAATACGCGCAGTTGTTGCGCGATTATCCCTTGCAGCTGCACGACATCCTGGAGGAAGCTCGCGACGGTGAGATAGAGATCAAGTTCCGGCACACGGGCCTGGAGAGCATGATGCACCGGCTGGATAGCATCACCAACCGGTTGGTCGTCGCTGTGGTCTGCGTCGGTCTGGGCCTCGCCAGCACGGCCGTGGCGGTGATGGTCGAGGAAGGTCCGCACATCGGGGGGCTGTCGGTCTGGGGACTGCCTGGATTCATCGGCTCTCTATTCTTTGGCGCCTGGCTGGTATATGCCATCATCCGTTCGGGGAGGCTCTGACTCCCTCGGCGCACGTTTCCCCGCGTTACGCCGTCCTTCGTGCTCGGTATAGTGTACGGAGGATAGTGACCCGTCAATGACCATCGGGGCGGCCGCGCGAGCTGCCGCCCGGCTCGACGAGTGATTGGAGAGCGCTGGCTCCCTCAGACCCCACTGCATGGGCGGTGACCCCTTACTCCTGGCAGTCCGCGACCGGGCTGAGTCGCGAATTGGACCTGCCTTTGGTGGCGGCCATGGTGCTTGCCGGTCGTGGTTTTGCCGATCCGGCTGAAGCCCGGACCTTCCTGAGCTGCTCTACCCCTCTACCTGACCCCTTCCTGTTCGGGCACATGGACCCAGCGGCACGGACCATATCCGACGCCATCGACCGGCAACGGCGGATCGTTGTACACGGTGACTACGACGCCGACGGGGTGACGGCCACCGCGCTCATGGTCTTGGGGTTGCGTGGTATGGGGGCGGAGGCCGAATGGTATCTTCCCAGCCGCTTCAAAGAAGGGTACGGGCTTTCTCGGACCGCGGTCGAGACTATCGCGGCCGGTGGGGAGGCGGTGCTCATCACCGTCGATTGCGGCGTCAACTACCCTGATGAAGTGGCTCTGGCTAAGGACCTGGGCCTGGAAGTGGTGGTCATAGACCATCACCAGCCCGGCTCTATCCTCCCGGATTGTCATCTCATTCACTCTGCGGTGGGCACGTATCCCCACGGTGACCTGTGCGGGGTCGGGCTGGCCCTCAAGGTCATGCACGCCCTCCATATTCACCGCGGGTCGGCGCCCGTGGCGACCCTACCCGAGACGCTGCATGCGCTGCTCGACCTGGTGGCGATAGGCACCATAGCCGATCTGGCCTCTCTTCGAGGCGAGAACCGCTATTACGTCAGAGAAGGCCTGAAGCTGATCGCCATCGGTTCCCGGCCGGGCCTGCGGGCTCTCGCTTCGGTGTCCGGGTGCACCGGAGGCATCGATTCAGGTGCGGTGGCATTCCGGTTGGCTCCGAGGCTCAACGCCGCCGGGCGGCTGGCCGATCCCTCACCGCCGCTCCGTCTGCTGCTCACCGACGACGAGGGAGAAGCGGCGGAGATCGCCGCGCTGCTGCATGAGCTGAACGGCGCCCGGCAGGACGTGGAGCGAGAGATCTTGGAGCAGGCGGTCGCTCAAGTGGAGGCTTTGGTCGAGCTGCCCGCCGCCCTGGTGCTTGGGGGAGAGGGATGGCATGAAGGAGTTGTCGGTATCGTCGCGGCTCGGCTGGTGGAGCGATACCATCGTCCCACCATACTCCTGGGGCTCCGGGATGGAGTGGCCAAGGGCTCGGGCAGGAGCATCCCCAGGTATGATCTGCTGGCTGCGCTGAACGCGTGCGCGGAACACCTGACCGTCTACGGGGGCCACAAACAGGCCGTCGGTCTCACCCTGGACGCCGGCGCCGTCGATGATTTCCGCCACGCCGTCGAAACGCATGCGGCCGCCGCTCTCGAGGCCCGCGATCTTCGAGGCGTGTACCGGGCAGACGTCGTGCTGAGGGGTGAGGATGTCAACGCCGACACCGCTACGGCTCTGGCTTCTCTGGGGCCGTTCGGCAGCGGCAATCCTCGTCCCCGTCTGCTTCTCGTAGAGGCCGGCATCAAGCAGCCAGAGGTTACGCGCACCGGGACGCATCTGCGGTGCCAGGTGGAGATCGACGGAGTCCTCACGCGGGCGATCGGTTTCGGGATGGGGGAGATAGCCGCCTCACTGCGCGCCGACGGTGAGGGACGGGTGTTAGGGGTTCAGTTTGTAGTCGACGAATGGCAGGGGGCTCTGCGCCCGCAATTCTTGCTTGAACGCGTGGGAGAGGCCGGCGGGGATGGCGGGAGGCTGTGCGAGTGCGGACCCGGTTGTGCCGACCTGGCAGCGGCGGGAGTCGGGCCGCGGGGAGCGGACCTCTTCCTGGAGCCGGGCCATGCCTCGCCCATGCCGGCCGTGCCTCAGACGAGGGACCTGAGGGATCGGCCCGGCCGGACGGGAGCGATCGCCCAGGTGGTCGGCAGCAGCGAGCGGACGGTCATTCTCACCTGTTCCATCCCGCATGCGTCGCGGGTTGGATTGGGGCGCCTGCCCCTTGAGCAACTGAGTGGGGGTGCGGTCGACTGTGTGGGAAGAGCATGCCGGTTGCGGGACAAGGATCGCATCTCGTCGGCCAATCTGGTCGTGGCGGAATGGGACGCGGCGGCGCGCACCCCCGCGCTTGTGGCGGGGAGGGTCCACGTGATCGCTGCCGATCCACCTTACCGGAGGCACCACGTGACCTTGCTGCACCGCCTGGCCGAGGAAGGCGCTCTTGTCCACCTTTACTACGGGGAAGAAGAGCGACGCGCCACGGCGTCGCTCCTCCGCTACCTGGTCCACCCGCGGTTCGCGATGGTCTGTCTTTACCGGGCCATGGCCGACGATGCCGATCCCGATACGCTCATGGAGAGAGCCGCGGAACTCGGCCGGCTGGAGGCCGGTGTCGTTCTCGGGCCCGAGGAGTTGTTCCGGGCCCAATCGATGCTCAGAGAGCTGGGTATCGAACGTCCCGGCACCGGAGAGGCTAGAATAGAAGCCAAGCGCATCCCCGCGTATGTCGCGGCGGAAGCGGAGTACGAGGAGTGTTCGAGACTTTGCCAGACCCTCTGAAGACCACTCGGCCCACAGCGCGTCGGAAGGAAGCACCTGCTGCCCAACTCGAGGACCTAGAGGCTCAGCAGCAGGCCCTGCTTGACGGTCTTCTGCATAAGGTCGAGCAGTACAACCCGGCCTTCGACCGGGAACTCCTGACGCGGGCCTTCGCAGTAGCGGCCTCTCAGCACCACGCTCAACTAAGGGCCAGCGGCGAGGCCTACCTCAACCACCCGGTCGGGACCGCTGACGTCTGCGCCGACCTCAGGCTCGACTCGGCCACTCTGGCGGCCGCCCTACTGCACGACGTGGTCGAAGACACCGGGATGTCCATCGAGGCGGTGCGCGAGCAGTTCGGCGACGAGGTGGCCTTGCTGGTCGACGGCGTCACCAAGTTGTCGCAGATTTCGTTCCGGACCGTGGAAGAAGAGCAGGCGGAGAACATCCGCAAGATGATCATCGCCATGGCCAAGGATATCCGTGTCATCCTCATCAAGCTGGCCGACAGGCTGCACAACATGCGTACCCTGGGGTATCTGGGCAAGGAGAAACAGATCCAAAAGGCCAGAGAAACCCTCGAGGTATACGCGCCCCTGGCCCACCGGCTCGGTATCGAATCGGTGCGATGGGAATTGGAGGACCTCTCTTTTGCCACCTTGCACCCGCGGAAGTATGCGGAGGTGCAGCGTATGGTCTCTCAGAGGAGAGCCGACCGGGAGCGCGACATCGATGAGGCTCGGGCGATCCTTGACAGGGAGCTGGCAGCGGTGAGTATCGAGGCCGAGATCTCGGGCCGGGCCAAGCATTTCTATTCCATCTACGACAAGATGGTGCGTAAGGGCAAAGAGTTCAACGAGATACTCGATCTCACCGCGCTCAGAGTCCTGGTCGATTCCGTGAAGGACTGTTACGCGGCGTTGGGAGTGATCCACTCTCTGTGGAAGCCGCTGCCGGGGCGGTTCAAGGACTACGTGGCCATGCCCAAGTTCAATATGTACCAGTCTCTGCACACCACGGTGATAGGTCCCCAGGGCAAGCCACTGGAGATCCAGATACGGACCTACGATATGCATGAGACGGCGCAATACGGCATCGCCGCGCATTGGGTGTACAAGGAAAAGCCGGGGCGAGGGGGACAGCGGGAGGCCGCCCAGTTGGAAAGACTCCAATGGCTCCGGCAGATCATGGACTGGCAGTCGGAGACCAAGGACTCAGGCGAGTTCATGGAGTCGCTGCGCGTCGACCTGTTTCAGGACGAGGTCTACGTGTTCACCCCCAAGGGAGAAGTCAAGAGCCTTCCCGCCGGTTCCACGCCGGTCGACTTCGCCTATGCCATCCACACCGATGTAGGGCATCGCTGCATCGGGGCCAAGGTCGATGGCCGCATCGTTCCGCTCACCTATAGGCTTCAGTCGGGCGACATCGTGGAGATCCTCACCTCCAAAACGGCGCAGGGGCCCTCGCGGGACTGGCTGCAGTTCGTGGAGAGCTCGGGGGCCCGCAACAAGATCCGCCAGTGGTTCAAGAGGGAACGCAGAGAGGACGCCGAGCACCTGGGACGGGAGGCGCTCCTGGAGGCGTTCCGCAAGCAGGGACTCCCGGCGCAGCGGCTGATAGGTTCCGATCTCCTCGCCGAGGTCATGCGGGAGACGAACCATCCCAAGAGAGAAGATTTCTTCATCGCGGTCGGCTCGGGAAAGATCAGCCCTCAGCACGTGGTCACGAGGGTCATTCAAAGCCTGCATGGGGAGGGAGAAGGGGCGGCGGTCCTATCGGTCCCGGGGACTGTCTCCAAGGGTGCCAAGGATATTCCCTCATCCAGCCAACTGGGCATCCAGGTCGACGGCATCGAAGATGTGGCCATCCGCATACCCCAGTGCTGCCGCCCCGTGCCAGGTGATGACATCGTCGGCTATATCTCTCTGGGCCGTGGGATCACGATCCATCGGCGAGACTGTCCCAACGTGAAGGCGCTGGAGAAAACTCCCGAGCGGTTCACCTCGGTGCACTGGGACACCCAGGCCAGAACGCCCCTGCGCGTGGAGATACAAGTGGAGGCCTACGATCGAAACCACCTGCTCGAGGACATATCCCGCACTCTCAGCGAGAGCGGCGTCAGCATCATAGCCGCGCAGGTTTTCACCGCGCGCAACAACATGGTGAAAGACCGCTTCGTGTTCGATGTACCCGAGATCGACTACCTGGAGACGGTCCTACAGCGCATCCGCCGCATCGACACGGTGTACGACGCCTATCGAGTCACGCCCCATTGACAGGGGGCGTCCGGAATCCTCGCCCCTCCACCCTCTGGTAGAATTGCAGGCCATGGGCTGAGGCTGCGTTCATCCTCCGCCGCCATCCCGGGGACATTCGGAAAGAGATCGTTCATGAACATAGTCTGTGCGCCCGTGGGGCCGCTGCAAGCGAACTGCTACCTAATCTGGGACGATTCCCGGCAGGCGTGTGCGATCGATCCAGGAGGAGAGCCTGAGAGTCTGGTGAGCATCATTGCTCGGGAAGGACTGACTCTGCGATACATCCTGGTCACCCACGGACACTTCGATCACGTTGACGGGGTACACGGTCTGGCGGCGGCGAGTGGAGCCCGCGTGTGTTGCTCGGCCTCGGTCGCCCCGGTGCTCACCGGCTCCGAGGGGTGCGCGGCTACCGGATACCCCGTCCCGGGCACCGACCCGGAAATGATCGAGATCGTCGACGAGGATAGTGATCTGTCCGTGGGAGAGCTCACTATCACGGTGATCGCCACTCCCGGCCACACGCCCGGTGACCTCACGTTCGAGATCGGCGGGCATCTCTTCTGCGGCGATCTCCTGTTCTTCCGCTCGGTCGGCCGCACCGATTTCCCCGGCGGCGACTTCGCCGAGCTGCTGGCCTCCGTCGGCAAGCTGGCCGGCTCTTATCCGGGCTCCACTCCGGTGCACCCCGGTCACATGCAGTCGACCACTTTGGGAGAAGAGCTGGCTCACAACCCGTTTCTCGGTGGACTCAAGATCCATGGCTGAATCCATCAGCGCGCCCAAGGGGACCTATGACATCCTCCCCGAGCAGCAACCACTGCGCCGCTGGGTCGTCTCCTGTGCCGAGCGCGTTTTTCAGCGATATGCATACCGCCGCATAGACACGCCGACCTTTGAGGAAACACGGCTGTTCACGCGGGGCGTGGGGGAGTCGACCGACATAGTGCGCAAGGAGATGTACACGTTCGAAGACCTGGGCGGACGTAGCATGACCCTGCGTCCCGAAGGGACCGCCCCGGTGGCCCGGGCGTATGCCGAGCACGGGATGCATACGCTCCCCCAACCCGTTAAGCTCTATTACCACAGTCCCATGTTCCGCTACGAGAGCCCGCAGTCGGGTCGGTATCGCCAACACTACCAACTCGGGGTGGAGGCCTTCGGTTCTGAGGCGCCGGAGTTGGACGCCGAGGTCATCGGAGTCCTGGCCGCTCTCTATCGGGAAGTAGGGCTCACAAGCCTGGAGCTCAGCCTCAATTCGATGGGGTGCTCCATCTGCCGGCCTCCCTACGCGGCCGCCTTACGGGTGTTCCTGGCGGAAAAGGCTGGTGAGTTGTGCACAGAATGTGGAGATCGAGCCGATCTGAACCCCATGCGGACGTTCGACTGCAAGCTCGCCTCGTGCCGGGCGGCTCTGGCGGCAGCACCGAGGCTTGCCGATCACCTTTGCTCCGCGTGTAGCCATCACTACCGGCGGGTGCAGGAATGCCTGGAGATGCAGGACATCTCTTTCATTCAGGATCACACCCTCGTTCGCGGTCTGGACTACTACACCCGGACCACGTTCGAATTTCGATCCCCGGTGCTGGGGGCCCAATCCGGAGTTGGTGGGGGAGGCCGGTACGACCATCTCGTTGAGGCCATAGGCGGACCTGCTGTTCCAGGGGTAGGGTTCGGCACTGGAGTAGAACGTATCGTCTTAGCGCTTACCCGGTCCGGCGTCGAGTTCCCCCAGCCGCCGTCACCTACGGCCTATCTGGTGGCCATGACGCCCGCCGCCCGCGATGAGGTTTTTGTGCTGGCGCACGAGGTCCGGACTCGTGGTGGCGCGGTGGACTTCGACCATATGGATAGGAGCGCCAAAGGGCAGATGAAGCAGGCCGGGCGCAGCGGGGCACGATACGCGTTCATACTGGGTGAGAAGGAACTCGCAGACCGGGTGGTGACCGTCCGGGACCTGTCGACGGGTGAAGAACGCTCCGTGTCGCGAACGGACGTCGTCGAACTGGCGATGCGCGACGCGACAACCCTCGAATCGATTGACACTGAGACTCCGGAAGAAGAGGACCAGCATTGAGATACAGGGACGAGTGGTGCGGGAACCTCACCGCGGAGGACGTGGGCCGGCAGGTGAAGGTGGCCGGCTGGGTCCAACGCTACCGGGATCATGGCGGGTTGATCTTCGTAGACCTGCGAGACCGGACCGGGCTGGTGCAGCTGGTGTTCGAGGCCGAAAAGAGATCGGCGCTGCATGAGCAGGCGCGCGAGCTACGAGGTGAGTTCGTGGTGTCGGCCGCCGGCGCAGTGGTGGCCCGGGCGCCGGAGCGCGTGAATCCCAGCCTGGCCACGGGTTCGGTGGAGATCGTGGTCGAGGCTTTGGAGATCCTGGCAGCGGCTAGTACGCCGCCGTTCTTCCCCGATGACGATCTTGAAGTGGACGAGACTCTCCGGCTCAAGTACCGGTACATCGACCTGCGCCGTCCCCGCATGTATGGCAACCTCCTCCTGCGCCACCGGGTAGTGCAGGCCGTCCGGCGGTATCTGGGGGAGCAGGGGTTCATCGACGTGGAGACTCCCATCCTGACCAAGAGCACTCCTGAAGGCGCTCGGGACTTCCTGGTGCCCAGCCGCCTTCAGCCCGGAGAGTTCTACGCGCTCCCTCAGTCGCCCCAGTTGTTCAAACAGCTGCTGATGATCGCCGGCTTCGAACGCTACTACCAGATAGCCCGGGCCTTCCGCGATGAGGATCTGCGGGCCGACCGGCAGCCGGAACACACCCAGATCGACCTGGAAATGAGCTTCATAGAGGAGCAGGACATACAGGAGGTCGTGGAGGGTGCTTTCGCGGCTGCGTTCAGGGACACGCTTGGCGTCGAGGTAGACAGGCCGTTCCCGCGGCTCACGTATGCTGAAGCGATGGCCGGCTACGGCAGCGACAAGCCGGACCTTAGATTCGGTATGAAGATAGTGGACGTGAGCGCCATCGCGTCGCAGGTCGACTTCCGGGTGTTCGCCGACACGGTGGCAGGCGGCGGGGTGGTGCGGGGGATCAAGGCCGAGGGAGGGGGACACTTCTCCCGCAAGGACGTCGACCAACTGGCGGCTCAAGCGGCCGTGTTCGGCGCCCAAGGGGTGCTCCCCCTATGGATCGAGGAGGGGGGCGTGCGCTCGCCCTTGCAGAAGTTCATCGGCCCCGAGCAGATGAAGGAGTTGATCGATACTCTGGACGGCCACGCCGGCGACCTCCTGCTCTTGGTCGCCGGACCCACGTCGGTCGTGGAACCCAGCCTCGGGGCCTTGCGGCTCGCCCTGGCGGATCAGCTGGGGGTCGAGCGCAAGGGCTGGGCCTTCGCCTGGGTACTCGATTTCCCCATGTTCGAGTACGATCAGAAGGAACAACGCCTCAAAGCCCAACACCATCCCTTCACCAAGCCCAGGCTGGAGAGTCTGGCGGATCTGAAGGAGAAGCCTCTGGAATTGGGCACCTACGCCTATGACCTGGTGCTGAACGGTGTGGAGCTCGGCAGCGGCTCGCTTCGCATCTCCGACCCGGAGATGCAGGAGGCGGTGTTCGAGGCCCTGGGGCTCGACGAAGACGCCATCAAGGCTAAGTTCGGCTTCCTGGTGGAAGCCATGGCCTACGGCATCCCACCTCACGGCGGCATCGGGCTGGGTCTGGACCGCGCGGTGATGCTGATGGCGGGGGAATCCTCCATTCGGGACGTCATAGCCTTCCCCAAGACGCAGAGTGGCTCGTGCCCGCTGACGGACGCTCCTTCCAAGGTGGCGCTCGACCAGTTGCGGGAGCTCCGTATTCGGACCGTCTGAAGCGACGCCTGAGCGACGGCGGCACCTCGTGACCCTCAAGGCGGGGGCTTCTGTTGCCGACAACGGTCTTAGGAGGTGCCTGTAGCAGAGTGCCGGTGGCGTTAGCTCATTGCCCGGCAAAGGGCCGTGTGCTAACCTCGTGGTGCTCGACCTTGTGCGTGATCTGGCCCAAACTTGAGCCAACACACTTTGCTCGGGAGGCTTGTTCGCCTGAACGGCGTATTACCTTTCAGGGGCGGTCACCCACCTGCTTCGGCAGGTTCAAGCGCCTGTCAGACACGGCAAGGTGGAGCATTCTTCTTAGGAAGGGAAGAGATGTTCAGACGAGGCACATATCTGATCGTGGTCTTGCTGCTGTTGGCCTGGGCAGCGGTTGTCGTAGCAGGGTGCAGTGGGGAGGAGGAGACCACCACCTCTATAGGTCAGGCCGTCACCGCCACCGTTCCGACAGGCGGGTCGGGGGGCAGCGCGAAGGATGTGCTGGGCAAGCCGCTTGAGACCACCGACTCCACCCCCGTCGAATACACCGAGGCCGTCGAACAGGGACGGCCCGTGGTGCTTCTGTTCTACGTGCCGGGGAGCACCGATGACGTTCAGGTCCTGGAGAGCTTGACCACGCTGCAGGCGGATTTCGAAGAGTATGTCTTCCTGCTCTACGACTACAGTAGGCCGAGTGCCTACGGCGACCTGCCAACGCTGCTCGAAGTGAACTATCCCCCTGAGCTCGTGCTGGTAGACGGACTGGGTATCCCCAGGGAGATCTGGAACGGCTTCGTCGACGAAGGCACCATCAACCAGGGTCTGGTGAATCTGGGGCAGATCTGACCCTCTCTGTGGTAATCGAGATCGAAGCGAGGGCCGGGTCGTTCCGGCCCTCAGTGCAATGTGAGACACGCGCATGGCCGACATGACCGACGAGAGGCCGGACAAGGCCCAAGCTGTCTACAGCGAGCCGATCGTGGCTCGACTGGGCTCCGGCGCGGGCGTAGCCCCGCTCAAGCGGGTGGACGCTACCGGCGAGGCAGGCAGCGTCGACTGTGGGGCGCTGGTACGGATCGAGCTGACTCTGGGCGGCGGTGCCGTTCAGGGAACTCGGTACCAAGCCTACGGTTGTCCTGCGACGATCGCCTGCGCCGGCGAGACCGCCGCCAGGGTCGAGGGGAAGTCGTTCCTGGAGGCCGCGACGGTGTCGGAGCAGGCGATCGGTGAAGCTCTTGGCCTGGCCCCTGGGCAACTGACGTCGGCTACGCTCGCGCTGGAAGCTCTGCACAGCGCGTTGGGCAGCGCCGCAGCCTCGATCGAGGAGTTGCACCCCCCCGGACCGAGCGTCGACGAAGGCGGCGTACTGGTGGGGATGAGCGGGGGCGTGGACAGCGCTGTGGCCGCCATGCTGCTCAAGCACCAGGGATACCGGGTGGTCGGAGTGACTTTGAAGCTGTGGAGCGATCCGTCGTCGACCGACGAGCGGACCTGCTGTTCCCCGGAGGCGGTGCGGCGGGCGCGACGGACGGCCCACGGCCTTGGCATCCCTCATCTGACGGTGGACGCGTCGGAGGCCTTCTACCGAGAAGTCGTGAGCTACTTCGTAGAGCAGTACGGGAAGGGCATGACCCCCAACCCGTGCGCCAAGTGCAATGCACGCGTGCGCATCGGCCTGATGCTGGAGATCGCGGGTCGCCTCGGACTCTCTCGTATCGCTACCGGGCACTACGCCCGGCTGGGCGGCAGCCCGCCCACTCTTATGCGGGGGGTCGATCGTCTGAAAGACCAGTCCTATGTCCTGGCAGAGGTATCCCCGGAGATGCTACGCCAGGCGGTCTTCCCTGTCGGCAGTATGACCAAGACAGAGGTCAAGGCCATGGCTTCTGAGGCCGGGCTCGAGGGTCATGCAGTCCCCGAGAGCCAGGAGATCTGCTTCGTGGCGAACGACGATCACAGACGTTTCTTGTGCGAGCGTCTGGGGGAGCGCCCCGGAATCATCGTGGATGGAGAAGGCCGGCCTATCGGCCGCCACTCGGGCACTTACAACTTCACCATCGGGCAGCGAAAGGGCTTGGGCATCGCGTCGCCGGTCCCACTGTACGTGGTGGCCGTTGATGCCGAACGGGCGCTGGTCGTGGCAGGGCATGCAGAGGAATGTGAGGTGAGAGGGGTCGTCGTCGAGGGCGTGGTCCGGCATCGTCTTGGGACGACTTTTTCTGGAACCGTCCAGCTGCGTTCGTCCGGCCAAGCGGTTCCGGCGCACGTAGGAGGGGAAGAAGGGGCCCCCGGGGCGGTGCTCCATGATGATCAGGTGTCGATCATCCTGGACGAACCCGTATGCGGCGTCGCTGCCGGGCAGACGGCTGTGATGTACGATGGAGACGTCGTGACGTTGGCCGGGACCATCCGGTCCACTGCGCGCCGGGTCCGTGGAGAGCGGGGCCTCTAGAGTCGGCCGGCACCGGGCCTATGGTATAGTTTTGACGTTTATAGCGGCTAGAAAGGGGCAGACAATGGAATGGGATGCCGAAGCTTTCATGTATATCGCCATTGGCGTCTTCTTCCTCCTCTTCGGAGTGGGGCTCTTTTGGGCGCTTTTTCGTCTTGCCTCTACGTTTCAGCGTTTGAACAGCACATTGGCCGACGTCAACACGCAAGTGATCCCCCTATTGACGCGGGTGGAGAGCACTCTTGACGGTGTCAACTCCGAGCTCGGCAAGATCGATGAGATCACCGGTTCGGCGGCCGTGATGGCGAAGACGGCTGAGAACACCACCACCGCGGTCTACGGTATCGTCGCTACGCCCCTAAAGAAGGTGGCGGGTGTGGCTGCTGGGGTCTATGAAGGAGTGGGGACGTTTGTGTTCGGAAAAGGTAAGGAGGCCTGATGGGCGCGTGTCGTTCTCTGTTCGTCCTGACCGTCGGCGCAGCAATAGGGGGAGCACTGTTCCTGGCCTACAAGGTGTCCCAGGAGAGCGGGAAGAGCTTCCCGGAGGCGCTGGCCGACGTTCCGGGCGAAGCTCAACGCCTGTTCTCCGATGTGCGAGGACGGGCCGAAGAAGCCTTTGCGCGGGGCCGCGAGGCCTACTATTCGAAGCAGTCGGAGATCGCGGAGAATCTGCAGGGCGCTGCGCAGGCCGAATAGAGAGGCTGGCCCTAACAGGCGTGAGCGGCCCTTCGGACATCGCAGTCCTACGTACTATCAGGGGTTCTCTTGCGCTGCCGCTCCTGCGGGTCTTCATCAGTGGTTTCGCCTCCCGTCATGACCTTTCGGTCGACCGGCTGGACGACATCCAGCTTGCGGTGGAGTCGCTGGTGGCCGACGAACCCGAAGACGGAGGCGACCTGGAGCTCGAGATCTTCGCGGATGGCGGCAGACTGACCTTGCGTCTCGACGGCCTCCTCAACCAATGCCTCAAAGCCGCCCTCTCGGCGACCGATGCCTTTCGCCCCCGCCACGGGTGTCCCTTGGATGTGCGCATGCTCCTCGATTCGTTGGTGGATGACTACCGGGTCGTGGACGAGAGTGCCGAGTCTTTTGCTGTCGAGATGGTGAAGCGGGCGTCTTAGGTGCAGGCATCGGGATCAGGGTATGGGCGCAGCCGGCCGCTGACCGCGTCTGGCCGTCATGGAGAGAGAATGGTGGATCTCCCGGAGCGGGAACTTCTGCTTCGGGTTCGGAGGGATGGAGATACGCTCGCTCGTGAGGAGCTCATAACCCGCTACCTTCCATTGGTCAAGAGCCTCGCCCGCCGCTTCGCGTCGCGTGGTCAACCGGTAGAGGATCTTATCCAGGTGGGGTCGATAGGGCTCATCAAAGCCATCGACCGTTTTGATCTGGACAGAGGGGTCGAGCTCTCCACCTATGCGACGCCGACCATCCTGGGGGAGATCAAGCGTTACTTCCGGGACAAGGGCTGGGCGGTCAAGGTCCCGAGGGCTTTGCAGGACCTGAACGTTCGTCTGAACCGGGTGGTGGAACAACTTACGGTGGAACTGCGACGTTCGCCGACCATAGGAGAATTGGCGGCAGCGGTAGAGGTGACCGAGGAGCAAGTCGTCGAGGCTCTGGAGAGTGGTAGGGCCTACAGTTCGGTCTCTATCTTCTCGGGCGGCACCAACGAAGAAGACGAATCCCTCGAACTGCTCGACTGCCTGGGCACCGAGGAGGAGGCGTACGAGATCTTCGAGCAACGGCGCGTGCTGGCTCCGGCGATGGGACGGCTGGATCCGCGCGAGCGCCTGATCCTGCATCTGCGGTTCTTCGAAGGTAGGACTCAGACCGAGATAGCGACTCGGATCGGGATATCTCAGATGCACGTGTCGCGGCTCATACGGAATTCAATCGAGGATCTCCGCTCGTATATGGCGGAGGAAGAGAGCATGGCAGGATCGTCCGCGGGCAGAGACAAGGACTGAATCGTGAAGTCGGCTGAACTACGCAGGATGTATCTGGACTACTTCCTCGAGCGGGATCATTTGGTGATCCCCGGCTCCTCGCTGGTCCCGTACAAGGACCCCTCCGTGCTTCTGACCACTGCCGGGATGCAGCCGCTCAAACCCTACTTCATGGGCCTGGCAGAGCCGCCCAGCAGTCGTCTGGCCAGCGTCCAGAAGTGCTTCCGGACCTCGGACATCGATCGCGTGGGTCTGACGGCCCGCCACTGCACCTTCTTCGAGATGCTGGGCAACTTCTCGATCGGCGACTACTTCAAAGAAGGGGCGATCCGTTTCGCCTGGGAGTACTCTCTCGACTACCTGCGACTCGAGCCGGAGCGGATCTGGATCTCCTATTTCGAGGGCGATGAGACGATCGAGGCCGACGAGGAGGCAATGCAGGTTTGGAGTGCCCTGGGGGTCCCCGCGGATAGGATGGTGGGTCTTCCCCGGAGTGCAAACTTCTGGGGCCCAGTGGGGCCCACCGGACCCTGCGGGCCCTGTTCTGAGCTGTACTACGATCGAGGGCCCGAACACGGCTGCTCCGACCCAGATTGTCGTCCGGGCTGCGAGTGCGACCGCTACGTGGAGTACTGGAATCTGGTCTTCACCGGCTACAACATGGACGAAAACCGGCGTCTGTCGCCGCTACCGGCCCAGAACATCGACACGGGGATGGGATTAGAGCGGGTGGCCGCCATCATGCAAGGGGTCTCATCGGTTTTCCTCACCGATCTTCTGAAACCCCTGATAGAGCTGGGGGAAGAAGTGGCGACCAAGCGGTTCGGCGATGACGAGAAGGTCGATGTGGCTCTGCGGGTTCTGGCCGATCACTCCCGGGCCATGACCTTCCTGGTAGCCGATGGCGTCCTTCCGAGCAACGAGGGCCGGGGATACGTCTTGAGACGGGTCATCCGACGGGCGGCCCGTTTCAGTCGATCGGCCGGTATGGAACCCCCGCTCCTTCGGCGTTTCGCGGCCCGCACCATCGAGCTCATGGGCGGGGTCTACCCGGAACTGGGCGAACGGCGGGACACCATCTTGCGCGTGGTCCACTCGGAGGAAGAGCGTTTCAACCGCACGCTCGATCAGGGACTGGTGTTGGTGGAAGAGGCGATCGCCAGGGCGAAAGACGAAGGTGCGAGCGTCTTCCCCGCGGCGGTAGCGTTCCAGCTGCACGATACCTACGGATTCCCTGTCGAAGTGACTCGGGAGCTGGTCGAAGAGCAGGGTCTTAGTTTGAACCTCGGGGAGTTCGAGACAGCCATGGAAGACCAGCGGAACCGCGCTCGAGAGGCCCACAAAGGCGGGGGAGCCTATCAGGATGTCATCGCGCGGTTCGCTCGGGAGACGGTTCACCCGACTGAGTTCAAAGGATACGAACACGAGGACCTCTACACGGTGGTCGAAAGGATCGAAGCCCTCGACGACGGCCGAGTGCTGGTGGCGTTGCGAGAGAGCCCCTTCTATGCGGAGATGGGGGGGCAGACCGCGGACACGGGCCTGATCGAGTCCGAGACCGGCGAGGCCGAGGTGGTGGACGTGCAGTCCCATGGACAGGTCCAGGTCATAGTGGCCCGTGTGCTTGAGGGGAGGATCGAGGCGAACACCCGGGTGAAGGCCGTCCTATCTTCAAGCCACCGTCACGACGTGGCGGCCAATCACACGGCTACTCATCTGCTTCACTATGCCCTCCGGGCTCGCCTGGGCAAAGACGTCACCCAGGCCGGTTCCTCCGTGCGGGCCGACAAGCTCCGCTTCGACTTTGCCTACCATGAGCCGCTTGGAGCGAAGCGCCTTGGGGAGATCGAGGACCTCGTCAATCGGCGCATCGTCGAGAACCATCCTGTGCGGGCTTTCACGACCAGCCTGGAGCACGCCCGCGATCTGGGAGCAGTCGCACTCTTCGGCGAGAAATACGGAGAATTCGTGCGGGTCGTGGAGGTCGACGATTTCAGTCGCGAGCTCTGTGGGGGTACACACGTGGGTGGTACCAGCGAGCTGGGGATCTTCAAGATCGTATCCGAAGGCAGCGTGGGGGCCAATGTGCGCCGGATCGAGGCCTTATCCGGACGGGCGGCGGTGGCCTATTACCGGGGGCGGGATGCCCTGGTGGCGGAGACGGCCGGTGCGCTCGGCGCTACTGAAGACCAGCTGCCGGCTTCGGTGGTCAAGCTGCAGGCGAGAGTGGAGGCGCTGGAGGCGGAGGTCAAGCACCTCCTCTCCCGTACGACCGTGGACGTAGTGGGCTCCCTGGTCGATAGCGCCGAGAAGCGGGATGGAGTCTCTCTTGTCACGGGGGTAGTGGAAGCCAGAGACATGGACCATATGCTTTCGTTGGTCGACCGGGTCCGAGATCGTATCCAACCTGGCGTAGTGGCTCTCGGCGCCGATCTGCAGGGCAAAGCAACCTTGGTGGTCAGTGTCAGCCAGGGGCTAGATAGTGTCGACGCCGGTCAGATCGTCAAAGGCTCCGCTCGCGAGTTCCAGGGCGGTGGTGGAGGCACCCGGCAGTTGGGTCGCGGGGGGGAGGGGATCCCACGAAGCTCCCGGAAGCGGTGGCGGCTGCGCGCGATGCCGTGCTGGCCGCCCTTGGTGGGTGAATGCGCGTACTGGGAGTGGATCTGGGGCGCTCCCGAACCGGGCTTGCCTTGTCCGATCCCCACGAGGTGGCGTGCTCGCCGCTGGAAGTCCTGGAGGAACGAAACGAGGAACAACTGCTTCAGAAGATCATGCAGGTGGCTGAGGAACACGACGTGGCCCAGATCGTAGTGGGGCTGCCCCGACCCTTGTCGGGCGGGACCAATCCTCAGTACGAGGGCGTCCTGGTGTTCGTGGAAGCCTTGACGGGACGTTCGCCGGTGCCCGTCGTCACCTGGGACGAGCGGTTCACTTCGAAGCTGGCGGAAAGGGGAAGGAGCAGGAGACGCCCGCAGGACTCCGTAGCCGCCTGCTACATTCTGCAGAGCTATCTGGACTCTCGAGCAAGCCGGAGGAGAGACGAATGAGCTATCCCTCACGACCACCGTCCTCGCAGTGGCCATCGGGTCCGGGCGTTAGCGGCGATCCCTGGGGGCCCGGTGACCGCCGGCGCAGACGATGGATCACCCGGATCCTCATCGTTATCGCTTTCGTCGCGAGCATCTCCATCGTGGCTTATGTCGTCGACAGAGGGGTCAGTTGGGTGCAGGAGCGATCCACGACCAGCACCACTCAGGCGGCGGAGAACCCGACGATCAGAGTGGTCATCTCCTCCGGAATGACGGCCACGCAGGTGGGGAAAGTACTGGAGGAGGAAGGGGTGATAGAGTCCTCCTCGGCCTTCGTCGACCTTGTCAAGTCGCGAGGAAGCGAAGGCAAATTGCGTCCGGGTACCTACCGGTTCGCGAGTGACTTGGAGTTGATCGAGGTCGTCGACGCGCTGGAGAGGGGCGAAGGGCTCGAGCAGTTTTAGGCTGACCATTCCCGAGGGTCTGGCCATCAGCCAGACGGCGGAATTGCTGGATGAGGAGGGGACCATCAACGGCGACGACTACGCCGATCTGGCGTCAAAGCCGGAGGAGTTCGTCGTCCCCGCCGTCGGGGGTGAGGTACCCGAGGTTACGACTTTGGAGGGTCTGCTGTTTCCCAGTACCTACTTCTTACTCATCGGAGACGGCGCCACGGAGTTGATCGGCGCTCAACTGGCCGCCTTCGAGGCGAAAACGGCTTCGCTTCCGTGGGAGAAGGCGGAGGCTCTCGGGCTCACCCCGTATGAGGTCGTCGTCGTGGCCTCTTTGATCGAGAAGGAGGCAAGCATCGCCAAGGAGAGGCCGCTGATCTCGGCTGTGATCCGTAACCGGATCAAGGAAGATATGACCCTGGGCATCGACGCCACCGTGCGCTATGCGGTCGACAAGTGGACGGGACCCCTGACCAGTGAGGACCTGGAGGTCGACTCGCCCTATAACACCCGCATCTTCAAGGGTCTTCCGCCGACCCCCATTTGCAGTCCGGGCGTGGACGCCCTGCGCGCTGCTCTGGAGCCGGCCGCAGTGGACTATCTCTACTACGTTCTTGAAGATACGGACGGCAATCACTTCTTCACCGCGGACTACGAGGAATTTCTCCAGGCCAAGGAGAACGCCCCTTCCCAGTAGCCGCGGCCCCTTGGGGGCACGGACCAGTCTCTTACTTAGGTCATAGGCCGCATCCCTCCAGGGTGCGCTAGTCTGTGCGTATGAGGCACCGACCATCGCCGGAGGTGATATCCCATGGAAGCGAGATCTCTCGATGTCACGGCCCGCACCGGCCTGGTGGCCGTGCTGGGTCATCCAGTGACCCATTCTCTATCTCCCCGGATGCACAATGCTGCCTTTCGCGCGCACAACATCGACATGGTCTACCTGGCCTTCGACGTGTATCCCGACCGGCTGAGACAGGCCGTGGAGGGCCTAAGGGCCTTCGGGATGAGAGGGGCGAACGTCACTCTGCCTCACAAGGAGGAAGTGGTCCCCCTGTTGGATGTAGTGGATCCGCGGGCAGCGCGCCTGGGGGCGGTGAACACGATCGTCAACGATCAAGGCAGTCTGGTCGGCTACAACACGGACGTGGCCGGATTCCTGGCGGCCTTGCGTACGATCCGCGCAGAAGGCGCCCGCGACCTTCGTTGTCTCGTCGTGGGCGCCGGGGGGGCGGCTCGAGCGGTCGTGGCGGCCTTGAGCGAGGACCGCGCGGCCGAGATACTGATCCACAACCGCACTCAGGAGCGTTCGGTCTCGCTTCGTGAGTCGGCGCGACTCTGGGGCGAGTCTCGCTGTGAAGTGGTGGCCGCCGCCGACCTGAGGGCCGTAGCCCGAGGCGCCGACCTGGTGGTCAACGCAACCTCCGTGGGCCTTCCTCCTTCGGTCAAGGAGTCGGCCGTTCCTGTCGATATTCTGGACAGCCACCACCTGGTGATGGATGTGGTCTACAGCCCGCACTCCACCACTCTGGTGGCCACGGCCGCGGCAAGAGGCGCGATTGCTCTCGATGGCAGAGAGATGCTGGTGATGCAGGCGGCCGATTCGTATCGCCTGTGGACCGGCCTCGAGCCGCCCGTGGAGGCGATGCGGGAGAGTCTCGATCGGCACGAAAGGTGAATGGAACCCATGCAGGCAGCCAGAGAGGAGAACCCCGAGCAGAAGCTGGTAGGCAAGCGGGTCGGGGAAGTGTTCGTCGAGATGGGCCTGCTCACTCAGGAACAGATCGATCAGATCCTTGCCGAGAAGCACGTCTCTCATCTTCGCATCGGTGACATAGCCGTTGCTCGCGGCTGGGTGACCAAGAACGACCTCATGGAGGCGCTCTCGCGGCGTCTGGGCATCAAGTATCTGGATCTGGGCAGTATCAAGATCGATCCGGTCGCCTCCGACCTCATCTCGGAGAAAGACGCTCGTCGCTACTCCGCCATCCCCGTCAGCTTCGTCGACGAGCACACGCTGCTCGTGGCTATGGCCGATCCCTCCAACATCGTCGCCATCGACGACCTGAGGATCCTCACGGGTTTCGACATAGAACCGGCCATCTCCAGCAGCGAAGACATCGTCGCGATGCTGGGCAAGATGAGGCGCGCGGACGAGCAGATCTCGGAGCACCTGGGAGGCAGGGGGCACGATTCCGAAGACGAGCCCAGCCTGGACGAGCTACGCGACATCAGGGAACAGGTCGATGCCGCCCCGGTCGTCAAGCTCGTGAATGGGGTGCTGGCCCGAGCGGCCGACGAGGGAGCTTCCGACGTCCATTTCGAGCCCCAGGCGAAAGAGCTGCTCATCAGATTCCGGCACGACGGTGTGCTCCACGAGATCATGACCATCCCCAAGCGGCTTCAGGCCGGAGTGGTGTCGCGCCTCAAGATCATGGCCGACCTGGACATCGCTGAACGCCGGGTACCGCAGGATGGGCGGATCGGGCTCACGGTGGGGGGTAGGCCGATCGACATGAGAGTGGCCTCTCTGCCCACGGTCTACGGGGAGAAGATCGTCATACGGTTGCTGGATCGATCGAACGTGATGCTGCGTCTCGAGGAACTGGGGTTCTCCGACGCTGCCCTGGCCCGCTACAAGCGTTCTTTCATGAAGCCGTACGGCGCCGTGATGGTCACCGGGCCCACCGGCTCGGGGAAGTCGACGACGCTATACGGCACGCTCAACATCCTGAACACGCCGGAAAAGAACATCATCACAGTCGAAGACCCGGTGGAATACCGGCTGGCGGGGATCAATCAGGTACAGATCAACCCCAAGGCCGGCCTGACGTTCGCCTCCGGGCTGCGCTCTATCCTGCGCTGCGACCCCGACATCATCATGGTAGGCGAGATCCGGGACAGGGAAACGGCGCTGATAGCTATCGAGTCGGCTTTGACCGGGCACCTCGTGCTCTCCACTCTCCACACCAACAATGCCCCAGGCGCGCTATCCCGGTTGACGGAAATGGGGGTCGAGCCCTTTCTCACCGCTTCGGCGGTCGATTGCGTCATCGCCCAGCGGCTGGTGCGGCGCCTCTGCGAGCATTGTCGCGAGGAGTACAAACCCACTCAGGAGATGCTGGAGCGGCTTGAGTTCCCCGAGGAAGCGGTAAAGAACTGGAAGGGAATCACGCTCTATCGAGCGACAGGCTGCAGCCGCTGCAGCACGACTGGATACAAGGGCCGGCTCGGCATCTACGAGATCATGCCGGTAAGCGAGGCAATAGAAAGACTCATTGTCGAGCGCAAGAGTGCCGATGAGATAGGGCGGGTGGCGCATGCAGAAGGCATGGGCACCCTCCGGGAAGACGGCCTCGAGCGCGTGCTCCAGGGTTTGACGAGCATAGAGGAGATCTCCCGGGTCATCGTGTAGGGTCGATCAAGCACTCGGCGTAAGGGGCTGGGGCCATGGACATGGCTGAGATTCTGAAGGAAGTGGTGAACAGGAAGGCGTCCGATCTCCATCTGGCGGTGGGGGTACCGCCGGTCGTACGGATCGACGGACATCTGCAGAGCCTGGACTATCCGGCGCTCGAGGCCAGCGAGGCTCGAGAACTGATCTACAGCATTCTCTCTCAGGATCAGCGCCAGAGACTGGAGACCGACTGGGAAGTGGATTTCTCCTACTCGCTCTACGGGCACGCGCGTTTCCGCGTCAACGCCCATTTCCAGCGAGGGACAGTGGGGGGGGCCTTCAGGCTGGTGCCGACCGGGATCAAGACCATCGAAGAGCTGGGATTGCCCAAGGTCATTCACTCTTTCTGTCATAAGCCGCGGGGGTTCGTGCTGGTCACCGGTCCCACGGGTTCGGGTAAGTCGACCACTTTGGCGGCCATCATCGATGAGATAAACGGCGCCCGTGCCGATCACATAGTGACCATCGAAGATCCCATCGAGTTCCTGCACAGTCACAAGCGTTGCGTGGTCATCCAGAGGGAAGTGGGCAACGATACGAAGGCCTTCCCGATTGCCCTCCGCTCCGCCCTGCGGCAGGATCCCGACATCATCCTCATCGGGGAGATGAGGGACCTCGAGACCATCCAGATCGCTCTCACGGCGGCAGAGACCGGACACCTCGTGTTCGCGACGCTGCACACGCAGGACTGTCCCCAGACCATCGACCGCATGGTCGACGTCTTCCCTCCGCACCAGCAGGAGCAGATCCGGGTGCAGATAGCAGCGACCCTAGAGGGCATCGTGACGCAGCAGTTGCTGCCCAAGGCCTCCCGGGAGGGGAGGGTGGCTGCCTGCGAGGTGTTGATAGCCACACCCGCCTGCCGGAACCTCATCCGAGAGGGCAAGACCCATCAGCTCTATACCGTCATGCAGACGGGGGGCCCGCAGGGGATGCAGACGATGAACACGTCCCTGGCCGATCTGGTCCGCAGGGGTCAGATAACCAGAGATCTTGCGATCCGGCGTTCATCGGTCCCGGATGAACTCGAGAGACTGCTGCTGGCCGGCGCAGCTTGAGCAATGCTTCACAAGTGAGCGATGGGCACCAGCGGAGCGGGGGAGGCTCGTCGTGCGATACCGACTTGAGAGTTTGGCGCGAATAGCCGATAGAACGAGTGAGAAGCCAGCAGGCTGACACAGACACCAACGGAGGAGCGGGGCGGCGTGGCAACCTACATCTACACAGCCAGGAAGGATCGGGCCGGTTCGTTTTCGGGCGAAGTGACCGGCGATTCTAAGTCCGCGGTAGTCGCCGAACTGCGACGCAAGGGCTTGACGGTGCTCCGTCTGGAGGAAAAACGGAGCCTGCCGAATATCTCCGAGCTCTTCGAAAGCTCGATGCGCATCAAGACCCGGGACAAAGCGGTCTTTGCGCGTCAGTTCGCGACCATGATCAACTCGGGGCTCGCGGTACTGCGGGCCTTGTATGTGCTCGAAGAGCAGACGGGCAATGCCCGTTTCAAGAAGATAATCAAGGCGGTGCAAGAGGATGTCGAGGCGGGCATGCCGCTTTCGGATGCCATGAGCAAGCACCCGGCGGCCTTTGACCGTCTCTACGTGTCCATGGTCAGAGCCGGCGAGGCCGGCGGCGCTCTCGACGAGACGTTGATGCGGCTGGCCAACCAACTGGAGAAGGACGACAGTCTCCGCCGGGCTGTCAAGTCCGCCATGACCTATCCCATCGTGATAGCGGCGTTCGCGATCATGGTCATGATGGGCATGCTGCTGTTCATCATCCCTATCTTCGCGAACATGTACAAGGATCTGGGGGGCGAGCTACCGTCGTTGACCCGCATGATGATGGACATCAGCGGCGTGCTCAAAGGCTATTGGTTCATAGTGTTCCCAGCTCTCATCCTCATGATCTGGGCTCTTGTGCGGCTCAAGAACACCGAGCAGGGCCGACGAGGCTGGGACCGGCTGAAGCTCAAACTCCCCATGAAAGTGGGGCCGGTCATACAGAAGATCGCCGTGGCCCGCTTCAGTCGGACCCTGGCCACGCTGGTGAGCTCCGGCGTTCCTATCCTGCAGGCGATCGAGATCACAGGGAAGACCTCCGGTAACAGCGTGATCGAGGAGTCGATGGTGGACGTCAAGGAAAGCGTGCGCAGCGGTGAATCGATCGCGCGGCCACTGGCTCGCGCATCCGTATTCCCCCCGATGGTCACTCAGATGATCTCCATCGGGGAAGAGACCGGGGCACTCGACTCCATGCTCAACAAGATCGCCGACTTCTACGAAGACGAGGTCGACGCCGCGGTGAAGGCGCTGACCTCCATCATCGAGCCGATCATGATGGTCTTCGTGGGCGGACTCGTGGGTCTGATCGTCATCTCCATGTATCTGCCTATGTTCAACATGATGAATCTGGTCAAGTAGGGAATGGGGCCGGGCATTCGGCGACGAGGCCATCGGCGCCCATCCCGCAGCTGAGCTGGCTCAAGAACTCCGCCGTCGGCCGTGAGGGCCGCCGGCGGAGTTTCCTTTGTGCGACCCGTTGTGTGGAGCGTCCATTCGTAATGCACGATAATGTGCATTATGTAAAGCTAATAAGAACGATGCGCTCTGGCATGCCTTTGAAATACCGGACTCTACCAGGCGTTCGGCCCGCTCCCACCCCATGAATCTCGGCCGGCGCGAGTAGATGTTTGCCCGCCCCACAGCGTGCGGCCGCAGATCAGCCGCCGGCCGCCTTCAGTCCAAGTTAGACGTCGTACTGCAGCAGACTGATGACGTCATAACCCGCGAGCTTGTCTCTTCCGTGTAGCTCGGTGAGCTCTATGATGAACGCCAACCCGGCCACGATCCCCGCCGGCCCGTTCCACCAGCTGTATCTTGGCCCAGGCCGTACCCCCCGTGGCCAGCAGGTCGTCGTGGATCAGGACCCTCTGTCCCGGTTTGATGGCGTCGGCATGCATCTCCAGCACATCTGTGCCGTACTCGAGGTCGTATTCGCAGCGGCTGACCGTCCACGGGAGCTTCCCCGGTTTGCGCGCTGCGGCGAAACCTACACCCAACGCGTAGGCCAAAGCAGCCCCGAGAATGAAACCCCTGGCCTCCGCGCCGAGCACGAGATCGACATGCTTGCCCCGCCCGTAGTCGGCCAGTCGGTCTACCGCGTAGCGCAAGGCCTCAGGATCTTGAAGCATTGGCATGATGTCGTGGAAGAGGATCCCCTCCTTGGGAAACCCGGGAATATGGCGGATGAACCTGTCGAGTTCCATGTGTCTCCTTGCCAAGAAGCGCTGTCAAGACGTGCTGTATAGACGTGCCGCTGAAGCATGCCGAAGCGAAGATGCTGCCTGAGAGAAAGCCTCGGTATCACGCGCGCTCGCTCGCAGGATACCCTCAAAGGAGATCTCGGAGCTCCTTGAAGAGAAGGAGGTGAAGCAGTTGGGAAAGCAGGGCTCCCAGGTCCTCGAGCATCCTCTCCCCATACTCTCTTCTGTCCGGGTGGGTGGAGCGCAGGCCGGGAGTAGCGACCTGCTCGAGGAGCGCGGCCTCTCTCTCCACCGAGGAGCTTAGGAGCCGGAGATTGCGCGGCTCCAGCCCGTAGCGAGCCAACAGGTTACAGATGCGGGCGATCTCAAGGTCGCTGTCGGTCAGAACGGCTCCGGACTGCGGCGCCGGCCGGTGAATGAGGCGGTACTCGGCCAAAATGCGCAGGAACTGCTCGTCGACGCCCGCGGCTTCGCACGCCTCTTCCCAGGTATAGACGGGCTCTTCACGCTTGAGCGACGGGCTGCCCCCCCGAGGGGCGGCGGCAGAAGACAGAGGCCGCCCAAGGACAGACGCCGTTCCCCGGTCAAGGCGCTCTCGAATGATCTCGAGAGGAAGGTACTCGTCGCGTTGAAGAGCGAGTACTGTGCGCAAACGTCTGACGTCCGAGGCGCTGTACTTCCGGTATCCCCCAGGAGTCCTGACCGGTGACAAGAGCCCGCGATCCTCAAGATAGCGGACCTTCGTGATACTGAGATCGGCAAACTCATTCTGCAATTGCTCCACCACTTGACCGATCGTCAGAAGCCGCTCGGGCTGAGGCTTCGCGCCGGCCGGCTTGTCCGTAGCTGAGGTCCGGACGGGTCTGTTCATGACTCAGCCCCTTCTGCACCGGTGGGCTCGAGAAAGGCCAGCTTGAATTTGCCGATCTGTAGCTCGTCGCCGTCAGACATCCGGTGCCGCTCTATCCGTTTGCGATTAACGTATGTGCCGTTGAGGCTGTTCAAGTCTTCGATCAGATAGCCGTTTTCATCCCGTATCAACCGCGCGTGGTGGCGGGACACCGTCACATCGTCGAGAAACAGGTCGCTGTGCGGGCTGCGGCCGATAGTGAGAACATCGCTGTCGAACGATATGGTCTCCCCTTCCCTCCCGCCTCCCGTGCGGATGAGAAGAACGGTGTCTTCGCGAGGCCTACTGCGCTCACCGGCGTCCAGCTCGGTCTCCTCCCGCTCACTGGCCGCATAGGCGATCGTCGTTTCGGACAGGTCGATCGGCGTCAGGCGACTACCGCACCGTCGACAGAAGATTGAGTCCTCGGTGTTGTGAAAGCCGCACGCGGGACAATCCATCACCAAGCCGTGTCCACCTTTCAGTCCGAATCGGAGTTCTCGGTGTCGGAACCGGTCACCGCACTGTAGCCGGAGAACTGACGCTTGATCTGCTCCTCGATGGCCTTGAGGACCACGGCGTTCTGTAGGATGTCTGTGCGGGTGACTTCGCTGGTGTGAGCGACGATCTCAGGATCATTCATGATGTCGTCGACATGTCGGCCGAGTCCCAACTGCTTCACCGTATAGCGTATCAACCGCTCTTGTCTAACGTCGACGGAGAGGTCGCGGAATCGCTTGGGAATGCCGCGGACAGCCGGGCCCACCTGGTCTGCCATCGCCGATCAACCCTCCCCTGAGGGGGTCTTTTTCGGCGGACGCCGGCTCAACACGTCTGTGAGGGCGTCCACTCCGGCGTCGCTCACGAGATCGGACCCACCCTGGTGCTTGTCGCGGAGTCGTCTTTGAGTCTCGGCTCTCAGAATATCGATCTGCCCATGAAGCAGGTGTCTCCGCTTCGAGAGCTCGTTTTCCTCTTCGGACAGGCGGCGGCTAAGCTCCTTCAGTTCATCGTCGGTGTATGCCTGAATATTGACCAGATAGTCAAAGGAGATGTCGTCCAATGCTTCCACGCTTTCACTATAACGCCTGGATAATCAACCTTCAACCTTAAGTGGAGGTGCGGCTCTCCCACCCTCTCTGATGTGGGTCGCGCTCCAGAATGGAGCTCAAGTCGAGGATGAGAGCTCCCCCTACTCCTCTTCGGCGATCAGGTCCTCGTACTCCTCGGCCGTCATCAGGTCATCGACCTCGCCGGGATCGCTGAGGCGTACCTTGATTAACCATCCGTTCTCGAATGGGCTCTCATTGATCAACTCGGGTGCGTCGACGACCTCCTCGTTGGTCTCCACTACCGAGCCGCTCAGCGGGGCGTACACGTCGGACACTGCCTTGACCGACTCGACCTCGGCGTAGGGCGTTCCGGCGGTAACGTCCACGCCTACCTCGGGGAGCTCGATGAAGACGATGTCACCGAGGGTTTCCTGGGCGTAGTCGGTGAGGCCAAAAACGGCCATATCACCGTCTACCCGGGCCCAGTCGTGCTCCCTGTGGTACCTGAGGTTCTTAGGGTTCACATGCGCTCCTTTCTCGCCATAATCGGCTGGCGGTCATGATAACACAGGGATTTTCTTGCTCATTGTCGAGAGGAGCGCCCGTCACTGACCGCCGGACTGTATAATCCGAACTTGGACGCCCGAATCAAGGGAGGTCGTGCGTGGCACGTCGTAAGGGCCTCGTCATCAGCGATGAACAGATGCGCCTGGTAGACAGCATACTCGCCAAACTGCAGCGCGTCTCTGGATCCACGTTCGTTGCCATCGTATCGACGAGCGGCCAACCCATAACCACCTCTCCCGCGGATACACACTCCGATACCCTTTCGTTGGCAGCGCTGGCCGCCGGCTCGTTCGCGGCCACCCGCCAGTTGGCCCAGGCGCTCAACGAACGCGAGTTCACCCTCTTATTCCACGAGGGCCGAGAATCCAATCTTCATGTGGTGCAGGTGACCGATCAGGTGCTTCTTTTGGTGACTTTTGGCAAAGGGACGCAAGTAGGGAGGGTCCGGCTCTACACGAGCAGAGCGCTGGCGGTACTCAAGCCCGTATTCGAAGGTGCCGAAGATACCGGTGGGAACGCGGTGATAATCGACGGCGAATACTCTTCGGAGGCGGGCAAGGCCATCGACGGCCTCTTCCCCGACCCGGACTGACTTTGGCAAGGGGCGGCGCGTGGCACTGATCAATCTGGCTGCACGTGAGATCAACTACAAGATCGTCTATTACGGCTGCGGTCTGTGTGGCAAGACCACCAATATCCAGTACATCCACCGACGGGTGAACCCGGCCGCCCGGGGCCGGTTGGTGAGCATCGCCACTGAGGAAGAAAGGACCCTGTACTTCGACTTCCTGCCGTTGTCGCTAGGAACGGTCCAAGGGTTGCGAACGAGATTCCATCTCTATACCGTCCCAGGGCAGTCGTTCTACAACGCGTCACGGAAGCTCGTTCTCCAGGGTGTTGACGGGGTAGTGTTCGTGGCCGACAGCCAGGTCTCCCGGCTGGACGAGAACGTCGATAGCTACCTCAATCTGTGGGACAACTTGATGTCCCAGGGAGACGATCTGAGCAAACTGGGCATGGTCTTGCAGATGAACAAACGTGACCTCAGCGCCATATTCTCGGTGACCGATCTCAACGAGTTGCTCAACCATACCGACTGCCCGGTGGTCGAGGCTTGCGCCCTCACAGGGGCAGGGGTGTTCGAGACTCTCAAGACCGCCTGCAAGCAGACCATCGCCAAGAGCTCTCAGTTCTGAGCGGAGCGCGCCTCCTCGATGACGGTCTCCAGGATGCTTCTGTAGGTCGCCGCGAGTTCCGCGGACCGTGGGTCGTCACCGGCTTCAGCGTATACGTGGAAAAGGGGTTCCTCAGCGTCGGGAAGGACCAGAGCCCACTCCGAACGATCGAGGAAGACCTTGATCCCATCGACGAGGGAGACGCGTCCCTCGCGCAGCTTCTCCGTCATGCGGCGCATCACCGCGCCCTTGAGGTCCCAAGGGCACTGGGATTCGTGGTGACTCACGTGCGCGACCGGCATTCCTCCGATCAGCTGTGATAACGGCGCATCGGCGGTCGAGATCACTTCCAGCACCTTGCCCAGGGCGTAGAGGCCGTCCATGGAGGGTAGCACCGAGGGATAGATGTAGCCTCCGTCGACGCTGGCGGCAAACACGGTATTGGGCCGGGTGGCCTCGGCCATCAGCGCAGCCTTGGAGTACTTGGTGCGCCGGACGGTGAACCCGGTGGAGGCGACCACGTGCTCCACCAGACGGGTAGCGTGCAGGGGAAGAGCCACGGCCCCCGAACCTGCCTCCCGTATGGCCTGCTGAAGGAGGAGCAGCAGTAGGGCCGAATCGGGCATCAGGTTCCCCTTTTCGTCCACCACGTACAGGTACTCGGCCCCCGGGTCCAGGATTGCCCCCAGATCGGCATCCACGGCGCGCACCAACTCCCCCACTCGCGCCGCCGCGTGGGGCAGGCTATCGGCGAGCGTGAAGCCCGAGCGCCCACGGGAGGTGGTGTTGAGCGTGATCGTCTCCACCCCCAGCCTGTCGAGGGTGGCCGAGAAGAAGAAAGCCGGAGCCGAGGCAGAGTAATCCAGCACTAGACGGGGCTGTCGTCCTCGGATAGCTACTGTGTTCCAGTTGTCAAGCAGCGAGTTCGTGTAGGTCTCTATCGCTCTCGGAGGATAGATGACCTGCCCCATCTCCTCGAAGGCAGCGCGACGGAAGTCCTCTCGGAAATAGAGGTTCTCGATCGCCCGCTCCTTCTTGCCGTCGAGCGGGACTCCCGGGGATTCCGAGAACAGGATCTCGATCTGCTCGGGGTTCTCCAGACACATCTGTACGTGTATGCCACCTATCGCGTTACCACTCTTGATGTCGAAGCGGTTGACGGCCAAGGGGGCAATGGTAAGGTCGCGGACGTTCACCCCCGTCGAGTTGAGTCCGCTGATGATGGCCCGCTTGAAGACGCGACAGGCGTGGTGAGGGTCCCGGCTGGTGGTGACGTACTTGTCCTGGCCGATGAGGCTCCCATAGGACATGGCCAAACGCATGGCCATGTCCGGAGTCACGTCCACGTTGGCCAGACCGCGGACGCCGTTGCGGCCGAAGAGCGTGCTGGGGCCTCTCGTCTCCCACACGATAGACGACCGCACCGCAGAGCCGGGCTCGATGGTCTTGAAGGGGTAGATCTTGACATTGTTGGCGACCACCGCGTCATGTCCTATGATCGTGCGGTCGCCGATGACGACTCCCTCGGCGATATAGGCGTTCTCGTGGACCTCGACCGCGTCGCCGAGCACGGCTCCCTGCACGACTGCGCCCGCGGCCACGTAGACGTTCTCTCCCAACACGGACCCACCGACCTGGGCGCCGGTCCGTACCACAACGTTGTCGCCCAAGACCGTATGAGCGGCGATGCGGGCCCCGGGGTCCAGACGCACGTTCTTGCCGATGACGGCCGGTCCCTCCACGTTCTCCAAGCTGTCGAGAGCCGCTCCCCTGTCCACCCAGATATTGCCGCGCAGTCGGACCCCGGGAGGAGTGAGTCGCACCTTGCCGTCGAGCGCGTCACGGTTGGCCTGCAAGAATTGCTCGAGGCTCCCGATGTCCTGCCAATAGCCCTCACAGACCATCCCGTAGAGGGGTTTCCGCATCTCGAAGAGTTTGGGGAATAGATCGTGGCTGAAATCGTAGGGCTGGCCTTCCGGGATGTGGTCGAACACTTCTGGTTCGATGATGTAGATCCCGGTGTTGACGGTGTCGGAGAAGACCTGCCCCCAACCCGGTTTTTCCAAGAAACGCTGGATCCGGCCCTCCTCATCCACGATCACTACCCCGAACTCCAAGGGGTTCCCGACGCTCTTGAGCGCGATGGTGACCATGGCCTGCCGCTCCCGGTGGAAGGCGATGACGCTGGTCAGATCGAAGTCCGTGAGCGCGTCTCCACTGATGACCAGAAAGGTGTCGTCGAGCAGGTCCTTGGCCAGGCGGATAGACCCGGCCGTGCCGGCCGGCGTCTCTTCCACCGTGTAGTCGATGTGCATGCCCAGGTGGCTACCGTCGCCCAGGAGATTGCGGATGAGTCGAGGCAGGAAGGCCAGGGTGATCACCACCTCGTTGATCCCATGTCTCTGGACCAACTCCAGGATGTGCTGGATGGTCGGCTTGTTCACCACGGGGACCATGGGCTTAGGCTGATTGGAGGTCAACGGCCGCAAACGGGTCCCTTGACCGCCTGCCATGACGACTGCCTTCATCTGGGCCTCCTGCCGGTGCGGGGGATGCGCTCTACACCCTGTCGTACCCATTCTGAAGAATCGGAGAACAACAAAAGGTCGGGACGGCCGGATTTGAACCGGCGACCTTCCGGCCCCCAGCCGGATGCGCTACCAAACTACGCCACGTCCCGACGCGTCCCAGAGTATAGCGCGCCTCCGGGGGGTTGAGCTATACCAGCACGGCGCCGGTCAGGGGATATCCCCTTCCTCCGGACCAGGAGGCGTGGAGACGGGCCGCCTGTTCCAGGGGAAGACGACCCGGGGCTCCTGCCGTCTCCAGAGCCGGCGGAAGTTGGCCCGGTGGGCCCAGAGGACGGCTGCGGACATGACGCAGGAACCAACGATGTACGGGAGCGGCTGATGAAAGAGCGCCGCCGTCACCGGCAACATGATGGTGCAGGCGATGGAAGCGATGGAGACGATCCGAGTGGTGAACAAGAGCACGAGATACAGCAGGATCAGCAGGGCCATCGGGATGGGCATCATCGCCATGGCGGCTCCGGCTCCCGTCGCCACCCCCTTCCCCCCGCGGCCCCGTAGGAAGAGCGAGTAGTTGTGACCGATCACGCAGGCGAAGGCCACGAGCACCGTGACCAGAGGGGTGCTCAGGTATCGGGCAACAAGGACCGGGAGGATCCCTTTCAGCAGGTCGGCGAACAGCACCGCCACACCCAGGCGAGTGCCCAGGACCCGGAAGGCGTTGGTGGTGCCGGCGTTGCCGCTCCCACGCTCCCGCACGTCGATGCCCTTGAATCGCCTTCCGAGCAGAACGCTCGGCGACAGCGAGCCGACCACGTAGCCGAAGGCTACCAGGCCGATCGCCTCCAGCAGAGAGGAGGTGTTCACGAGTACCTCTCCTCTTTGCCCTCGAAATCGATGACCAGCGGGATCCCCCAGAACCCGTATTCCTCGCGCAGGCGGTTCTCCAAGTAGTAGGCAAAGGACCGGGTCACCAAGGCCCGAGAATTGACCATGACCTTGAAGCGCGGTGGACGGGTCTCATACTGCACGACGTAGAAGGTCTTGATCTCCTTGACCCCTTTGGCCCTGTCTGGACGCCGGGCCCGCACCCCTTCGAGCCAGCGGTTGAGCTCGGGTGTAGGTATGCGGTTGCTGTACTGGATGTAAAGCTCCCGGGCCAGAGGGAGTATGCGGTCGATGCCCCGGCCGGTGAGCGCCGACACCGTCAGCCACCGCGGTTTCATCTGCACCTTGGCCTTGATGCGAGCGGTGGCCATGTCCAGATCGAGCCGGGTCACGTCCCACTTGTTGAAGAGGATGGCGGTCGCGCACTTGGCCCGTTGAGCTTCGTAGGCTATTTGCAGGTCGAGATCCACAAGGCCCTCGCTCGCATCGACCACGATCAAGGCCACGTCACTGCGTTCGAGAGCGCGGAGCGCACGAAGCCCGCTGTAGTACTCCACGTCGGTCGTCGTGCGCTTGCCGGGCCGACGAAGCCCGGCGGTATCGATAAGCGTCATCGGAGTGGCATCGAACACCAGGTCGGTATCGATGGCGTCACGGGTCGTACCGGGAACCGGTGAGACGATGGTTCGTCGGTCGCCAAGCAGCGCATTCAGCAGGGAGCTCTTCCCCACATTCGGGCGGCCGACGATGGCCACCCGAATGGGCGCCGCGGTGTCCAGGTCCACCTCGTACTCGGGGAGCAGCTCAACGATCTCGTCGAGGAGGTCCCCCACTCCCAGGCCGTGCTCCGCCGAGACGCCCATCGGTTCGCCCAACCCCAGCTCCCAGTATTCGTGAAGATTCTCACGAGCCACCTGGGCGTCCTGTTTGTTGACCGCAAGCACCACGGGGACCCGACTTCGCCGCAGCAGAGCTGCGATCTCGTGGTCTTGGGGAGCCACCCCGGCTTTGCCGTCGAGGAGGAATACGGCCACGGTCGCTTCACCAACGGCGGTTTGGGCCTGGCCGCGTACCTCGGCTCCTAGAGGGAGGTCGCTCTGCAGGTCGAACCCGCCGGTGTCGACCACCATGAAGATGCGCCCTCTCCACTCGGCCTGTCCTTCCTTGCGGTCGCGGGTCACGCCCGATTCGGGCGCCACCACGGCGTCGCGGGTGCCGGTGATCCGATTGAAAAGGGTCGACTTCCCCACGTTAGGGTAACCGACGATCACTACCCTGGGCATGGCTGAAGTCACGGCTCGATCTCCCGCAGGCGGCAGATGACGGCCTCGATCTGTTCGGGAGGGGTCGAGGCTCCGGCCGTGACGCCCACGACTCGAGCGTCGCGCAACCAGGTGGGCTCGATCTCTGCGGCGGTTTCCACGTGGTGGGTCCGTGGCTGCTCGAGGGCGCAGAGCTCGGCCAGTCTCCTCGTGTTACCCGAGTTCTTTCCGCCGACGACGACCACCACGTCCACGTCCCGGGCCATGGCTATCGCGGCGGTCTGGCGCTGTTCGGTAGCGCTGCAGATGGTGTTGTGGACCAGGAGCTCCCGCGCGCGAGGCGCCAAGTACGCCACCAGGTCGGCAAGGCGTTCTTTCGATTGCGTCGTTTGCACCACCACGCCCACGCGAGGATTGGGTAGCTCATCCGGCAGGTCGACGGGAGTCTCCGCCACCAGCGACTCTTCGCCGGCATAGGACCGCAGCGCCAGAACCTCAGGGTGGTCCTTTTCGCCCACTATGACCACCAGGTAGCCTTGGGCCCTCAGACGAGCCGCTTTGTCCTGGGCCGAGGTGACGAAGCGACAGGTGGCGTCCAGCACGTTCAGACCGGCAGTCGCCAATTCCTCCCTGATCTCCTTGGGAACCCCATGCGATCTCAGTATCACGGTGCCGGATGTCACCTCGTCTGTTCGGGAGATGACTCCCACCCCTAGCCGCTGCAGGTCGGCGATGACCCCGGGGTTATGTATGAGAGGCCCCAGGGTGTTTACGGGCCCGGGAGCCTCGGCGGCCGCATTTCGAGCCACCTCCAGCGCCCGCTCCACCCCCCAGCAGAAGCCTGCGCACTCCGAGAGTCTGATCGTCAGGGGGCTCACTCTCTGTCTCCCGCGGTGCCGGCGAGGTCTTGGAAGGCGTGGGTGAGACGGGTGCTGGTGACAAGTGCCCTCTCAGAACGGGTCACGTCTTGCTCGGGGAGCCGGAGAGGAGGACCGAACGCTACGCGTACTCTGGGAAACCGGATCATCCGACCCCGCATGATGCGTTCGGTGCCCTCCATCACCACTGGGATCGTCACCACCCCTTGTCGAAGCGAGAACAGGGCCACACCCGGGTGGATCCCGCCGAAGCCCCCTTGGCGCTGGCGGTGGCCTTCCGGGAAGATCCCCAGAACGGCGCCCGCCCCCAGCACTTCGAGCGCCCGTTTGACCGCTTGACGGTCGGCCTCCCCTCTGTTGATGGGGAAGGATCCCAGCCTGTCGATGAACCAACCGAGGGCACCCACCTTCCACAACTCGGCTTTGGCCATGAAGTGGATCTGCCTGGGCGTGGAGACACCCAAGAAGAACGGATCGAGATTGGACCGATGGTTGGAGGCCAGCACCACGGGACCTGAAAGGGGGAAATGCTCGCGCCCCTGGATCTGCATTCGGAAGAGCAGGCGCCAGAGTGCGGGTACGAACGAGAAGGCGAAGCGATACAGCGGCGTGTCGAGCGGGCTGCGTACCATGCGGCTCAAAGCCCACTTGCGGGGCTGCCCGGCGGCAGCCCACGCGCACACCGTTTCGATCACCTCGGCGATGGACATGCCGGTGGTATCTATCTCCATTGCATCGTCGGCTTTGCGCAACGGGGCCAACTCCCGCCCCGAGTCGTAGGCGTCCCGAGCAGCGATGTCGGCGATCAGTTGATCGAGAGACTGGGAGACTCCCTGTGCTTCCAGCTGCAATTGGCGGCGGCGGGCCCGTTCTTCGATGGAGGCGACGAGGTACACCTTGAGGTTCGCGTTGGGAAACACCACCGTACCCGTGTCTCTGCCTTCCAGCACGACATCGCCGAGGGCAGCCTCGGCGCGCTGCCGCTCGGTGAAGACGGCGCGCACGCCTTGGTCGGCGGACACGGCCGACACGTGCTGCGACACCAGCCGTCCGCGGATCTCGTCGGTGACCTCACGTTCTCCCACGAACACGCGGGTAAGATCGTCGGGGCGCTCCACAAAGCGGATGGGCGCCGCGGCGGCCAAGGCCGCCGCTTCATGGATGCGATCGGGCACAAGGCCCGCTTCGAGGGCCAGGAGGGTGGCAGTGCGGTACATCGCCCCCGTGTCCAGGTAGCGCATGCCCAGGCGTTTGGCCACCTCCCGGGCGATGGTGCTCTTGCCGGAGCCTGCGGGGCCGTCGATGGTGATGATCATGTGTCGACCCTCCCCCGTCGGCCGCCTATCAGTCCCGAGGCGTCCATTCGCCCCCCAAGGCCGAGAATGCGTCGGCGAAGCCGGGATAGGAGACGGAGATGCATCCCACATCCTCGACCAGCACACCCTTTCGTGAGGCAGCACCGGCAATCGCTCCCACCATAGCCATCCGGTGGTCGGCTCGCGGACTGACGGCGCCTCCGTTCCAGCCGCCCGGGTCGCCCACGACATCCATCCCGTCCGGCTGCTCGATCACGGCGACGCCGAGCGCGCGCAGAATCGAGGCCATGACCTGCAGACGATCGCTCTCCTTGGCCCGCAGTTCTGCCGCGCCGCGCAAGCGGGACACCCCCTCCGCCTTGGCCGCGGCCAGGAGGAAGAGCGGCAGCTCGTCAATGAGGCCCGGCACCTCGGCCGGGCCGACCTCGGTGGCGACCAGGTTGGAGCTGCGGGCAGTGATGCTCCCTTCCGGTTCGGGTCCCAGCATCTGGCCCGGTTCCAGGTGGATGTTGCCGCCCATGCGTTCGAGAACGGCCAAGAGTCCTGTGCGCGACGGATTGAGGCCGGAGTTCTCGACGGTCACCTCAGAGCCAGGCGTGAGGAGTGCCGAGACCAGGAAGAAGGCGGCCGAACTGAAATCACCCGGGACCGGGACGGTCTCCATAGCCAGGCGATCGAGGGGCCATGCCCGCACCAGCCCTGCTCCCCCGGAGCGGCCTTCACGCTCGACCCGCCCACCGGCGAAGCGGATCATGCGCTCCGTGTGGTCCCGAGAGGCCGAAGGTTCAACGATGGTAGTCTCTCCATCGGCGCGCAGTCCGGCCAGCAGCAGGCACGACTTCACCTGCGCGGAAGCGACGGTCATATGATGCGTGAGCCCTCGCAGCGGCCCGCCCCTGATAGCGAGCGGTGGCAACGTGTCGGCCTGCCGCCCCATCGCGACAGCTCCCATGACCCGCAAAGGCTCGAGTACTCGGGCCATCGGCCGCCTGCGGATACTCGCGTCACCCGTGAGCACGCAGAGGAAAGGCAGCGAAGCCACCAGGCCCGGAAGCAGCCGGATGAGGGTCCCTGAGTTGAGGACGTCGATGACATGATCAGGCTCGGAGAGGCCGGCCCAACCGCGGCCCCTGACCACCAGACCTTCACTGCCGCGGTCCTCGATCTCCACGCCCAGAGCTTCCGCCGCCGCTACGGTGGCCAGAGTGTCGGCGGAGCGGAGGAACCCGGTGACCGTCACGTCACCGTCGTTCACGGCTCCCAGCAGGATCGCCCGGTGCGATACCGACTTGTCGCCGGGCACCCGTATGGTTCCGCGCAGGCCGTCGGGTGCCGGCCGGAACAAGGATGCGTTCGGACCCTCAGTCACTGCCGTCACCGGTGAAGCTGACGACTATGGGGAAGTCCAGGCCGCCAAGAAGAACGCTGTGCAGATGATCCGCGGCCATGGTCTCTATCCCAGGGTCTTGCCGGTCCAAGCGATGATATCCCTGATGCGGGCGGAGACGCGCGCGAACTGATCGGGGTCGAGAGACTGGGCGCCGTCGGACAGAGCCGTCTCAGGCGTGGGGTGCATCTCTATCATGATGCCGTCTGCCCCGGCGGCTATGGCCGCCAAGGACAGGGGCTCGACCAATTCGACCCTGCCGGTCGCGTGACTGGGATCGACGACCACCGGAAGATGGCTGCGCTGCTTTATTATGGGAATGGCCGAGATGTCCAGCGTGTTCCGGGTGGCAGTCTCGAAGGTGCGTATGCCTCGCTCGCACAGGATAACTCTGTCGTTCCCTTCCTTGACGATGTATTCAGCGGCCATGAGCAGCTCGTCGATCGTGGCTGCCAACCCCCTCTTAAGCAGCACCGGCCTGTCGACCTCGCCCACGGAGGAAAGCAACTGGAAATTCTGCATGTTCCGGGCTCCGATCTGGATGATGTCGGAGTAGGCCGCCACATCTTCCAGATGACGGGGGTCCATCAGTTCGGTGACGATAGGCAGTCCGCTGCATCGGCGGGCTTCCGCCAGGATCTCCAATCCTTCGATGCCGAGGCCCTGGAACGCATACGGGGAGGTTCGCGGCTTGAACGCGCCCCCCCGGAGCATGGTCGCCCCAGCCTGCTGGGCCAACCTGGCTGCCTCGAGCAGCTGCTCCCGGCTCTCGACCGAACAAGGGCCGGCGATGAGAGCCACGTGTCCTCCTCCCAGACTCGTACCACCGACGGTGATCACGGTGTCCGACCGACGGAACTCCCTGCTCACCAGCTTGTAGGGACGGAGTATCGGCACTACTTTGTCCACGCCGGGATAAGCCTCCAGAGGCAGACCGGCGATGACATCCCGCTCTCCCATGACCCCTATGACCGTGACCACATCGCCCGTGGAGACGTGACCGCTCGCCCCCGCGCTCTCCAGCCGCTCGAGGATGCGCTCCACGTCCTGGGAGGTAGCGGTCTCCTGCATGACGATCATCATCTCTGTGCTTGCGATCTCCACATCAACTCTCCGGGCTCAACGCCTCAGCGCTCAGACCATTCACGACGTGCGGGACGACCTGGGCCGCCGGGGTTTCGCGCAGCCGTCTCATCAGCGAGAGGAAGAGGTCGTTCTCCTCGGCTTCACCTATGGTAACCCGAATCCAACCGGGACACTCCATCGCATACCCCGAACGGGTCATCACCCCGTTCTCCAGGAGGACTTGAGCAACCTCTGGGCCGGGTGTGGATAGAGCGGTCACGTCCACCAGGAGGAAGTTGGCCTCGCTCGGCTTGAATCCGATACCCATGTGTTCGAGACCCCGCGCCATCCGGTCCCTCTCGCCCCTGAGGAGCTCGCGACGTTCCTGCAGGAGCCTGGGGTGGCGGAGAGCCTCAGTGGCGGCGATCTGAGCGAGCGAATCGACGTTGAAGGGCTGGCGCAGCTTGTCCAGGGCCTGGACTACTTCGGGATGGGCCACGCCATACCCGAGCCGGAGTCCGGCCAGCCCATAGATCTTCGAAAACGTGCGCAGGACGACGAGATTGGGGTGGTCGGCCACCCAGGCTGCAGAATCCTCCCGGGCCGGCGAGGTCACGAACTCGCCGTAGGCCTCATCGAGGACCACCACAGTATCAGCGGGGATCCGCCGCAAGAAGGGCCGTAGCGCCCGAGGCTCGATATAGCTGCCCGTGGGGTTGTTGGGATTGCAGACGATGAGGAGGCTCGTGTTCTCCCCCACAGCAGCCAGAATGGCCTCGAGATCATAGTCGAGTGCCGGCAGAGGCACGGCAGTGAATGGAGCGTTATGAGCGAGCGCGATCGACCGGTACATCACGAACGAGGGTTGCGGGAAGACCACATGGTGCTCGGGGCCGAGGAACGCTTCCCCCAGAAGCATAAGCAACTCGCAGGACCCGTTGCCGAAGACCAGGCTTTCTTCGGGGACGGTCAGTCGCTGGGCCAGGAGAGCGCGCAGCTCGCTACAGCTCCCGTCTGGATAGCGGTTGAGCCCATCCAGAGCGGCCTTCATTGCCTCGATCACTTCGGGAAAGGGCCCGTAGGGGCTTTCATTGGCCGAAAGCCTGGCCACTCGGTCCAGTCGGTATCTCGTCCGGATGTCGGCCACCGGAGGTCCTGCCCGGTAAGGGGTGAGTCTTTCCAAAACAGGATTCAGTCTCATGTTCTCTCCGCCGTGATCTCATTTGCGTGCTCTGCGTCCCACGGGGTATCGCGCCCGGCGCTGCCGCGGAACAAATCAGTATAGAGCAGCGAGGGTAAGAGTAGTCGCCGCGAGCCGCCCGGTATCCTAGCTCAGCCCGCGCCGGAAGACCGGCGAAGGCCCTGCACCTCCGCCGGAGAAAGAGGGCGGACTTGCCCAAGCGCAAGACCTGCGTCGCATAGCCCGTCGAAGCGGCTTCTGTGAAGTGCTATCACGCGGTGCCCGACTGTCTCGAGCATCCGCCGCACTTGGCGCTTGCGCCCTTCGTGGATGACGACGCGCAGAGTGCTGCTGGTGCTCCCGGTTCTCGACCGGCCGCTTGACACCAGCTCAACCGTGGCCGGCGCCGTCTTGCCGTCGTCGAGAACGACGCCGTGGCGCAACTGTTCCAGACTCGATCCATCGACTACCCCGCGGACTGTGACCAGATACTCCTTCTCCACCTCATACCGAGGATGGAGGAGCTGTGCGGCCAACTCGCCGTCGTTGGTGAGTATCAGCAGCCCCGAGCTGTTCAGATCGAGCCTGCCCACAGGGAAGACACGCGCACGAGCCGGCACACACTCGACCACTGTGGGCCGGCCCCGAGCGTCGAAGGCGGCGCTCAGGATCCCGGGCGGCTTGTTGAGTAGCCAGTATTCCTTCTTCTGGCGGGTCACCCGCCGACCGTCGACCAGCACTGCCTGTGAATCCGGATCGATGGACGCTCCCAGTTCAGCCTTTCTCCCGTCCACCGTCACCCGCCCGGTGCGGATGAGCTCCTCGCAGCGCCGTCGCGAACCCAGCCCGGCTTCAGCGAGGAACTTCTGCAGGCGCTCGGTCATTCCGGCACGGAGAGCATCCCCAGCCGGCGACGTAGATCGTCCTTCTGAGAATCGTTTAGAGAAAAGCCCTCCAGTTCGGGAAGCTCGTCAAGGCCGGAAAGGCCGAACATGGCCTCGAACCGCGGGGTGGTCCCGTACAGGATCGCGCCTCCCCCAGTCGGCGAGCGACCGACCTCGGTGATGAATTCCCTTTCGAGTAGAGTATGGACAGGAGAGTCGGAGTTGACCCCGCGGACCTCGGCTATCTGGGGCCGGGACACCGGCTGCAGATAGGCCACGATGGCCAGTGTTTCCACGGCTGCAGGCGAGAGACTGCTGGCGTCCTCGGGAAGCTCGAAGAGCGCGGAGACCGCGGTCTGGCAGCGAGGGTTGGTGCGAAAGGCCCACCCTCCGGCCAGGCGCACGAGCTCGAAGCCTCTCTCCCCCTGCGGCGGGAACTCGTCCGCCAGGGAACCAAGGATCTCCTCCACGACGTCGCGGTCGACAGGCTCCTGCAGGGACAGAGCCTGCAGGATGACCTCCGTGGAGAGCGGCGTGCCGGACGCGAAAACAACGGCCTCGACATCGCGCTTCAAGGCCTTCAGTGTGGCGTCATCAATCCTGGGGTTGCTCATAGGTGCTCCTCACGCGGTCTCGCGGGTCGCCTGCGCAATCACCACGATATCGCCGAAAGGTCTGGACTGGGAGACCCGCACCTCGCCCCGCGATACGAGCTCGAGAAGAGCGAACAAAGACAACGCCTGAACGAGAGGCTCCTCTCCACCGAAAATGCTGTTGAAAGAGAGCCGGCCCTTCTTGGCCAGTACCCTCCGGATGATACTTATCTGACGACGCAGTTCCACCTTGATCTGAGCGATGTGGCCCGTGTCGGGGTCGCGTTTGCTCCCAACAAGCCGGACGAGGCAATCGTGTAATTCCATGACGTCCCCGGTACCGGCGATGTCCTCCAAAGCGGGCAGTCTGCGCCGTGGGTGGGCGGCCGGCGCGCGCAGCAAAGCAGCAGCGGCGGCCTCGGCCGATTCGCGAAGCTGGACGGCTGCGGATCTGAACTTGCTGTATTCGAATAGCCGGGAAAGCAGCTGTTCACGAGCCTCTTCGGGCGATAGCTCGGTCTCGACTTCTGGGTACGCCTCGGGGAGCAAGAGACGGGACTTGACCTCCAGCAGCAGGCTCATGAGGATCAGGAACTCGGTCATCTCCTCCCAGTACTGTGTGGCGCCGCTCTCCTCCGTGGCCTCCAGATAGGCCAGGATGACGTCGAGGAGAGGGACCTCCAGGAGGTCGATCTCTTCCTTGAGGACCAGGGACAAGAGCAGGTCGAAAGGCCCCTGGTAAACGTCGAGATCGAGTTCAAGCGCTCTCAGAGGGACCTCGCTCCTTCGTGCCTGGGTCGCAGGATCATGACGACCTCGTTCTAGACCACGCCTCTACTCATAGGCGGGCAAGAGGGCGCGGAACAGCGCTATGTAACCGTCGCTCATCTGGTCGCCCAGCGCCGAACTCTGAATCAGGACCAGGAGGATGACGATTATGAATATCCCGTAGCGGTCGATGCCGACCCAGACGTCGTACGCCCGCTTGGGCAAGAAGCCTCCCACGATCCTCGATCCGTCAAGAGGCGGTACCGGGATGAGATTGAAGATCCCCAGCACCACGTTCACCTGCAGAGCGAGGAAAAGGAGCGTGAAGAGCCATTCCCGCACATCCCCGGGCTGATTCAGGACGGGTTCGAGTAGATTGAGCACCACCGCGAAAATAATGGCGAGCACGAAGTTGGTCAACGGGCCCGCGAGACCGACCAGCATCATCCCTCTTTGCCGGCTCTTGAAGTAGTACGGGGACACCGGGATCGGCTTCGCCCACCCGAAGATGAAACCTCCGGGGATCATGGCCGTGATGAAGAACATAGCCGTACCCAGCGGATCCAGGTGTCTCATTGGGTTGAGGGTCAGGCGCCCGCGTATCTTGGCCGTCGGATCGCCCAGTCTGTAGGCAGTCAATCCGTGGGCCAGCTCGTGGAGGGTCATTGAGAACACGAGCACCGGTATCAGAGTTGCGAGCAGAAGCCAGTCTATGTTCATCTAGCCTTCTCCACCATCTGTCGTGCCGCCTCCAACTCGCCCTCCCTGCCTTTGATGATCTCGTCCACCCGCAACTCCTTCAATCGCTCCAGAATGCGACCCAGTGCGGGTCCCTTCTTCACGCCCAGGGCCAGCAGGTCGTCCCCGGTGACGCTGAGCGTCCGGTGACGGATGTCCACGAGGTACCGGCACACTCGAGTGAAGACCGGCCCGGGCTCCATACCGGCCAGAGCGAAAACCAGCGCCTCCACGGGCGTGGTACGGAGCGCCCGGCATATCTCCCAATCGCTCATGTCATCGTTGGCCAAACGGTCGGCGAGCAGAGGTCCCACCACGACCGCGGCGCGCACCACGGCACTGTCCGACCGCTTGAGCTTCAGCCTGTCGAGCCACAGGTACAGCTCCTCGTGACTCATGTTGCGGGTGACCGCGGCCAACCGCAGCCGCCAGCTTATCACCTCTCCGACAAGTCCTAGCTCCGTCACGAGATGGTCCATCCTCTTCACGAGCGTGATGGTCTTGGCTCCCGTGGCCAGCTTGGGATGGACCTCGCGGGCCACACCCAGATCGAACAACCGTCCCAGTGTCCATTCCACGTCGGACTCGCTCAGCAGGGGGATGAGTTCCTCCCGCAGGCGGACGCTGGACAGATCTCCGACCAGGTGCATGTCCACACAGCTCTTGGCAAAGGCCTTGGTCTGCTCATCCATGCGGAAGCCGTAGCGGTTCTCGTAGCGCACCGCGCGAAAGATACGGGTGGGGTCCTCGATGAAGCTCAGGTTGTGGAGCACCCGGATGACTCCCTCCCGCAGGTCTCGGTACCCACCGAAGAAGTCGATCACGGCGCCGAAGTCGCCTCCCCGCAGGGAGACGGCCATGGCGTTGATCGTGAAATCACGCCGAAAGAGGTCTTGACGGATGGAAGCGTGCTCCACGCGGGGCAACGCCGCCGGGTAGTCGTAGAACTCAGTCCGGGTAGTGGCCACGTCGACGTGGAAGGGCTCGCCCGCAGAGCGGAGCCAGGTTAGAGCTCCGCCTAGGACGGCGGGCGGCAACAGCACGACCGCCGTCTTGAACTTCCGGTGCGTCCGCACCCTGCCTCCGAGTTGTGCGGCCAGGCGAGTGGCGAACTGTATGCCGTCTCCCTCCACCGCGACGTCCACATCGACGTTGGGCTGCTCGATAAGGAGATCACGGACGAATCCCCCCACCAGATACACTCCCGCGAAATCCTCCGACAAGGCCGAACAAGCTCGAAAAAGCGGTCCGAAGAACGGGTGATCGGCGAGAGCCTGCATGGTGTATACGTGGACCTCTGCCGCCTGGGCCTCCTCTTGCTCCCATCGTCCCTGGTAGGCGGCGAGGACGTCGGTGCGGGTAGCGATACCGATGACGTCCTCCACGCGGGCGGTCTGCGTGGCCAGGGTGAAGTCGTACCCTTCGTCGGTCACTACGGGGACTCGGCCGACGTTCCCCTCCACCATGATGCGGCGCAATTCATCCACTGTGGTGTTGGAACGGGCGAAGGTGATGCTCCTGGTCATGACGCCTTTCACGGGAGCATGCCCCAGACCATGGCGCATAGCCTTGTCGAGGTCGCGGCGGGCCACTATGCCCACCACCCGGCCGGCCTCCTGGACGCAGATGCCGGAGTGGCCATAACGTTGGGCGGTGACCAGGGCATCGGTGACCGGGGTATCGGCGTCGATGAAACGCACCGGACGGCTCATGATCTCTCCGGCGCTGGGCACCCCCAGATTGGTCTGGCCAAGGGTCTCGAGTAGCGCGGCGATAACTTCGTGTGGGGTCTTGTCCCGGGTCACGGCGGAGGCCGCCTGGGCGTGACCTCCTCCCGCGATGGTCTCCAAGAGGGCGCCCACATCCACCGACCCGGCTCGTGAACGCGCGGTGACGAACACCCTGTCCATCATGCCGACCGCTTGGATCAGGACCTCCGCGTTCACGAGCTCCATGAGCTTGTGCGCGATGATGCTCAGCCCATCCACGTAGGCGGGCATGTCGACATTGACGACATGTACGTCGATGCCACGCACTCTCTCGACCACGACGGCGTCGACCATCCGCATGAGCACCTCCCGTTGTTCTCTGGTGAGAGCGCTGTGCAGGTAGCGTTCGATCAGAGCCTGCGAGGCTCCCAGGCGCATGCAGGCCGCGAGCATTTCGGCGTCGCGGATGGTAGTCCGTGGATAGGTCAGTGAGCCCGTGTCTTCGTGGATGCCCAGGGCGAAGATGGTGGCCTCCAGGCGGGGGATCTCCACGTCGCGCTCGCGGAGGATGTGGAGCATGGAGGTGGCCTGCGAACCGTCGGTGGAAAGGACCCAGTTCTCGCCCTTGACGAAAGAAGGACGCTGGGGGTTCTCGGCCTCATGGTGGTCGAAGACCACGACCTCCACTTCCGGCCGGCCGCAAAGGCGGCTCAAGTCACCTATTCGCTCGGGATCGGCCGTATCGACGATGATAAGTTGCCGGATCTTCTCTTGGTCGATAAGGCGCAGATTGAGTATGGGGAGGCTCTCGCCATGGAGGGACACGAACTCGCGCACGTTCGGATTGAGAGACCCGGCGAAGACTATGCGGCCTTCCGGGTAGAGAAGCGCCGCCCCTACGGCAGCCGCCAAAGCGTCGAAATCGGCGTTCTGATGGGTCGTAATGACCGTCGAGACCTCGATGAGTGAAGGTGGGGCTGTCATGTCGGCTAGTATACCGCCGACCACTCTTGCGGCCTTAGATCACCCATATTGTCGAACTGTGCCTCCTCAGGGAGCTTCCGGTGGCGCATCGAGCTGGTTATGATGGATGCAGAGCCGATCGCCCGCGAAGGAGGACGCCAAGTGAGCGAGAAAGTCCATTTCTATGCCGAGTACTGGGGCGGTAAAAAGCTGGCCTACCCCAACGTGCCTGCCGAGTCACCCAAGTTCGCCCGTTCGGTGGTGGCCGGCAATCTGATCTTCGTTTCCGGCTGCCAGGGGCAGAATGACGAGACCGTGCAGCTCGAGACCGACGTCTTCGAAGAGCAGATGATCATCGCCCTGGACAAGGTCAGGCATGCGATGGAGGAAGCCGGCTCGTCCATGAACAACGTCATCAAGACGTTGATGTTGTTGAAGAACCTGGAGGACTACCCGCGTATGCGTAAGACGGAGCTGGAGTACTACCAGAAGTACGCCCCCCTTCTGGTCGAGGATCCCCCAGCGAGCACCTTCATGAAGGTCGATCTGGCCAAACCTGGCTTTCTGGTCGAGATCGACGTCATCGGCGTCGTCTCCAGGGAGTAAGCAGGCCGCCGGCGCTGGGCAGCGAGCCACGCAGGGGCGGCCCCTTAGGCCGGGCCGGCCGCCCCTGCGCCCCGCCCCGTTCCGAGCAGGCCCCACGTTGAGAGCATGGCTGCGACGGTCGTGGCCAGCGCCTCGCCGGCGCGGGCTGTATTCAGCAGGACTTGCTCGTGGCTGGTCTCCCCCGCGTTAGTGACGACGCATATCATCGCCGTCTCCAGAGCTTCCTCACGAGCCACACGGATCTCCGCCGCACCGGACATACTCACGGTGGTAGCCCCCAGTGCCCCCAGCACGGCGAGTTCCGCCGGCGTCTCGTACTGCGGTCCCGGCACGGCTGCATGGATGCCGGTGGCAAAGCCGGGGGTCATGATCGCTCTCTGTAAGGCCGCTGATACCAGATCCTCCCCGGCGGCCCGAAATCTCACCGGGGCTCCGTCGGGCAACAGGTTCTGAAAATCGAGGATCTCACAAGCTGCCACGATGTCTCCCACCTGAAGGTCCGAGGCGACGGCACCGGCGGCCGAAACGACGACGACATGTTTCACTCCCCAGGCGGCAAGCGTGCGGACCGGCGATTCCTGTTCACTAAGGTCGAAGCCTTCGTAACCGTGAATCCTTCCTCTGAGAAGGACCATGTGGCAGCCCCTCCAATCGCCAAGGATAAGGCTGTGGGCGTGTCCCGGGACCGATCCCGACCGCCAGTTGGGTATTTCCGCGTAGGGAAGCGCGCGCTCGGTCGTCTCGAGATCGGGCACATCCAGTCCCGATCCAAGTAGCACGGCTACCCGCGGAGCCTCGCCCAAGCGTGCGCGAAGCCAGCGGGCCGCTTCCTCGGCCTCCTTCGGTCCCACCCTTCCGGGCAAGGCAGGACCTGTTCCCATCGGGGAGGGTCTTGCCGGCGTGTATCGGCGCCAACCACGCTGGGGAAGCAGCCGGAAGATGGACGTTCCAGCCAGACCGGCCTGCCGGCCGGTCAAATACTCGCAGATGGTAGCCCCCGTATCGGCGAAACCACCCTCATACACCGCGGCCGGCGCTTGGGCCGGACGGGGATAGAGGAGGAGGGGCACGTATTCCCGGCTGTGGTCGGTACTCCTGGTGGTCGGATCGACCCCGTGGTCGGCGGAGACGATGAGCTGATCCTCCGGTGCGAGGGCGCCTATTATCGCCGGCATGGCTCTGTCGACTGCCTCCAGTCCTCCGGCGAAGCCTTCGACGTCGTTACGATGGCCCCAGATCATGTCGAAATCGACAAGGTTGGTGAACAGCAGGCCCTCCGAGAAGTCGATCTCCCGCGATCGTCCACGCAGCAGGTCCAGCAGTAATGCCAGGTTGTCGGGATTGGAAGCCACCTTGACCTTGGTGGTGACTCCCCTATCCACGAAGATCTCGCTGATCTTGCCGACTGCGAGCACAGGTACGGAGTCGTCTGAGAGCCGATCGAGATAGGTGGGCCCGGGGGGTGGCAAGGAGAAGTCCCTGCGGTCCTTGGTACGCACGAAGCCCTCCGCCGTACCCGTGAAGGGCCGGGCGATGACCCGAGCCACGGCGTGCTTTCCCTGCAAGAGGTCGCGCGCGATCTGGCACCAGGCGTAGAGCTGTTCAAGAGGGACCACGTCCACGTGGGCGGCGATCTGGAACACGCTGTCGGCCGAGGTGTAGACGATGGGCTCGCCGCCCTCCAGATGAAGGGCTCCGAGCTCGGCGATGATGCCGGTGCCCGAAGCCGACTTGTTACCGAGCACGCCTCTCCCGATCCGCTCTTTGAAGGGAGCGAGGATCTCATCGGGGAAACCCTCGGGGTAGGTAGGAAACGGCCACTGGGTGACGATGCCCATGTGCTCCCAGTGGCCAACGGTGGTGTCCTTGCCCGCCGACAGGGGCAGAAGCCTTCCGGGGAGACCCAGCGGCTGGGGTGCGGGCGGGACCCCTGCCATCGGCAGGATGTTTCCCAGGCCCAGCTTCTCCAAGAACGGTAGGCGCAGATCGACCACGCGACTCAGGTTGCCGAGCGTGTCGGATCCTGCGTCGCCATAGTCGGCCGCGTCGGGCAGGGCTCCCACACCTGCACCGTCAAGCATGATGAAGACGAAGCGGGGCACGAAGCTCTAGTCCATTCTCGCTCGGGGGTGGGCGTCTCGATAGACCCTCTGCAGATGGGCGGTGGTGACGTGCGTGTAGATCTGTGTGGTGGAAAGATCGGCGTGCCCCAACATCTCCTGGACCGCGCGCAGGTCTGCTCCTCCTTCGAGCAGATGGGTGGCGAAAGAATGGCGCAGCGTGTGGGCCGAGACGTCATCCGGGAGTCCGGTCTCGCGGGCGTAGCGCTTGATGATCAGATGCAGTCCTTGTCGGGACAGCCGTCGTCCGCGATTGTTGAGGAAGAGCTCAGGAGCCTTCAACATGCCGGCCTTGCCGAGGAAGGGCCTCCCCCGCTCTTGATAGAGGCGCAAAGCCTCGATGGCCTTGCGACCCAGCGGCACAACCCGTTCCTTATCGCCTTTTCCCATAGTGCGTACGAACCCTACATCCAGATCGAAGTCCTGCAGACGAAGGGCCAGCGTCTCTGAAGCCCTCAGGCCTGCCCCGTAGAGGGTCTCGAGCAAGGCACGGTCGCGGAGGCCGCGCGGCGTAGGCTTCGGAGCGGCGAGTAGGCGCGCTACCTGGTCGATCGTGAGGCAGCGCGGCAGATCGGACTCCAGGCGGGGACTGGATAGGGTTCGGGTGGGATCGGAATGAGCAATACCGGCCAGAAGGCGTTCTCGATAGAAGGAGCGGATGGCGGCAGCCTTTCGGGCCCGGGTCGAGGGGCGCCACTGTCCCGCGGCAAGGAAGTCGCGGATATCGTCGACGGCAGCGTCTTCGAGACGGCTCCCTCGCTCGTGCAGGAACGCGGCGAATTGCACCAGATCGCGCCGGTAAGACTCCACCGTGCGCTCGGCCAACCCTTTTTCCAAACGAAGGGCACGCAGGTGAAGGGAGAGAGATGAGTCCGTTTCGGGCGGGAGCGCCATGAAAAAGAGGCCTCGGCCGGGGCTACATGTACTCTATGGGCAGCAAGTACTCAAGGGGGAAATACGGGTTTCCTGTGGCCTCGGCGACCTCACGGATGGTGACCTTTCCCTCCATCACGTTGACTCCGCGGGCCAGGCAGGCGTCGAAACGTGCGGCGCCCACCGCGCCCCTATCGGCGATGGTCAAGATGTAGGGAAGTGTGGCGTTGGTGAGGGCCAGGGTGGAAGTGATGGGCACGACCCCGGCCATGTTGTCTACGCAGCAGTGGATGCAGCCGTGCTTGACGAAGGTCGGATCCCGGTGGGTCGTCACCCGGGAGGTGGCCACGCACCCGCCCTGGTCGATGCTGAGGTCGACGATGACCGACCCCGGCTGCATGGCAGCGACCAGTGACTCTGACACCAGGACCGGCGTCCTCGCTCCTGGGATGAGGACCGCTCCGATGACGACGTCTGCCTTCCTCACCTCTTCATCGATAGTGAGTTGATTGCTGTGCAACGTATCGACGCTGGACAACTGACGCTTCACCGCCGCCAAGGCATCGAGGTCGATATCCAGGACCTTGGTGTGGGCGCCCATCCCGGAGGCGATACAGGCCGCATTGGTGCCGGCGATGCCCGCCCCCAGGATCACCACGTTCGCAGGCTTGACACCGGTCGCCCCCCCGAGAAGCTTGCCTTTGCCTCCACTCATGCGCTCCAAGAAATAGGCCCCCACCTGCGGAGCGAGCCGACCGGCTATCTCGCTCATGGGAGCGAGCAGCGGTCGGCGTCCGTCCGCCGTCTCGACCGTCTCGTACGCGAAGCAGGTGGCCCCACTCTCCACGAGGCCCTTGGTGAGGACCGGGTCGGGCGCCAAGTGCAAGAACGTGAAGAGGATATGGCGAGGCTCGAGTCGCTCGTACTCCTCCCGCAGCGGCTCCTTGACTTTGACGATAAGGTCGGCCTGAGCGAAGACCGAGGCTACATCGGGTGCGATCCGAGCGCCGGCCGCTACGTAGCTGTCGTCGGCAAAGAAGGATCCCTCTCCTGCTCCGTGCTGCACGATCACGTTGTGGCCGCGGCTGGCCAGTTCTTTTGTGCCCGCGGGCGTCAGGGCCACGCGGTACTCCGCTTCTTTGATCTCTGTGGGTACGCCGACTTTCATCTTCCGTATCTTTCAGGTCGCATCCTGGGCCTCACCTCAGAAGAGCCCTCTCCAGAAGGATGAGGGTCGCCAGAGTCTTGGCGTCGGCGATCTCGTCAAGGTGCTCCAGCAGTCCCGCCAATGGGTAACGTATCACGGAGATCACCTCGTCGTCATCGGGATCGGGGGGCACCACAGTGAGGTCTTGAGCAAGGAACGGATACAAGCTTTCGTTGACAAAGCCGGGGGAAGAGAAGAAGGACTGGAGAGGAGTCCATCGACGCGCCTCCAGCCCCACTTCCTCACGCAATTCCCGCTTGGCGGCTGTGAGAGGCTCCTCACCCGGCTCGAGGGTGCCGGCGGGGAGTTCAAGAAGATCTCGGCCGATCGGGTGCCGATACTGGTCGACCAGGAAGACCTGATTCTGGTCATCGACCGCGGCGACGACGACCGCCCCGGGGTGCTCGACGACCTCGCGAAGTGCAGTACCGCCCCCGGGCAGAGTGATCTCATCCACCCGCACGCTGATGATCCTACCCGCGTATATAGTCCGCGACGAAACCACTTGGGGCGGGGGCTCGGCCGCTTCCCTGAGGATAAAGTCCGTCGGCTCAGTCATGGGCTTGGGAGAGGGCGGATTTCGTCCGGGGTTCGAAATCGGGAGCGAGGACGATCATGCGGAGCACGAGGGCGCACAGCCGCTCCAGTTCTTCGAGGGGCAGATACTCGTCGGGACTGTGGACCTGCATCATCCCGGCATCGAGATTGACTGTGGGTAGTCCGCGGGCGTTGAGGATATTCGCGTCGGAACCACCCCCGCCTGTCAAGAGCCGGGCTTCCAGCCCGAGGGCGGAGACCGCCGCTTTGCTGAGCCGCACGACCGGCGAACGCGCAGTGAGCGCAAAGGCCCGGTACTCGTACACCAGATTGACCTCCACGTCCACTCCGGTCCGGGCCGCGCCTTCCTGAAGCGCGTCGACCATGGACGCTGCCGCGTGGGCCAGCTTCTCGTCGTCGTGGCTCCGGCATTCCCCGCGTATCTCGCACAGATCGGGCACGATATTGGCCGCGACCCCTCCGTGGATCACGCCGATATTGGCGCTGGTCTCTTCGTCGATGCGGCCCAGCGACATGGCGGCGATGGCTCGGGCTGCCGCCTGGACGGCGCTCCGCCCGCGCTCGGGCTCCACGCCCGCGTGGGCAGAGCGTCCGCGGAATACCGCGCGCAGGCCTTGCTGGCTGGGGGCCCTCACGGTGATACCGCCCACTGGGCCCGACGAATCGAATACCGCGGCGAAGGGGCTGCTCAGGACGTGTTCACCAAGATGCTTCACCCCGACCAGACCGGTCTCCTCGGAAACGGTGAAGAACAGCTCGAAGGTGGGAAAGGGCGCGTTTGCCGCGCGCAGTAGCTCCGTCGCGTGTAGCAAGGCCGCGACGGCCGCCTTGTCGTCTGCTCCCAGGATCGTGTGACGCGCATTCCGAAACACGCCGGCTTCGTCCAGCACCGGCTCGATGCGGTCGGTGGCCTCGACCGTATCCATGTGCGCTCCCAGCGCCAGATGGGGTCTGGCTCCGTCGCCCTCGACCGTACACCAGATATTGCCGGCATCACCACCGATGATCGGACCGGTGTCGTCCTCGTGCACGGTGATCCCCGCAGCCCGCAGATGAGCAGTGACGGCGTCGGCTACCGGGCGCTCGCGACGCGATGGGCTTACGAGCCCGGCCAATTCGAGGAAGAGCTCGGTGAGGCGCTCACGTGAAGGCGCCGGTATGGCCGTCATGTACCCACGCCCAGGCTTTCCTCGCACCCTTCTTGGTCCGCTGAGGCTTTGACCCCGCATTGGTGGGTGATGGCCGAGGCCACGAAATCGCGGAAAAGCGGGTGCGGTTTGGTCGGCCGGCTCTTGAACTCAGGGTGGAACTGGCAGGCGACGAACCAGGGATGGTCGGCAAGCTCTATCAGTTCCACCAGGCGATCATCGGGGGTCACACCTCCTATGACCAACCCGGCCTCCACCAATTTGCTGCGGTAAATGTTGTTCACCTCATAGCGGTGACGGTGCCGCTCGTATATGACCTCTTCCCCATAGGCGGAGTGCGCTCTGGTCCCAGCGACGACCTTGGTGGGCGAAGCGCCGAGGCGCATGGTCCCTCCCATGTCGGCGACGTCTTTCTGCTCCGGCAACAGATCGATGACCGGATAGTTGGTCGACGGGTCGAACTCAGAAGAGTTAGCGCCTACCATTCCTGCGACATGTCTGGCGAACTCGGCCACGGCTACCTGAAGGCCGAGGCAGAGTCCGAGATACGGGACCTTGTTCTCGCGCGCGTAGCGTATGGCCATGATCTTGCCCTCGATGCCCCGGATGCCGAACCCGCCGGGAACGAGGATCCCGTCCGCCGTTTCCAGCCTGGAGGTGATCTCTTCCTTGCGCAGGCTTTCTGCATCGACCCAGATCACCTCGAGATTACGTCCCTGATGGATCGCGGCGTGACGCAGCGCCTCGACCACGCTCAGATAGGCGTCTTGAAGCTGCACGTACTTGCCGACCAGAGCGATCCGCACCGTGCCCGAGGCCTGTTTGATCCGCTCGGCCAGATCGATCCACTCCGTGAGATCCAGCGGCCCTGCTTCGAGGCCTAGCTTGTCGACCACCAGCCGATCAAGGCCTTCGTCGCGCAAGTTGAGGGGCACGAAGTAGATGTGAGGGGCATCTACGCAACTGATCACGGCCTGAGGCTCCACGTCGGTGAAGAGCGCGATCTTGTCCTTCAACTCTTGGCTGATGGCGCGGTCGGAGCGGCACACGATGATGTCCGGCTGGATACCGATGCTCCTCAGTTCATTGACGCTGTGCTGGGTGGGCTTGGTTTTAAGTTCGCCGCTGGCGTTGATGAAGGGGATCAGCGTGACGTGAATGTAGATGACGTTCTTGCGACCGATATCCTTACGGAACTGCCGGATGGCTTCGAGAAACGGGAGGCTTTCGATGTCGCCGACCGTACCGCCGATCTCGGTGATGACGACGTCCACATCGGGGTGTCGCGCCACGCGGGAGATGCGTTCCTTGATCTCGTTGGTGATGTGGGGGATGACCTGTACCGTCCCCCCGAGATAGTCCCCTTTGCGCTCCTTGCGGATGACGTTGTAGTAGACGGACCCGGCGGTGACGTTCGAGTCACGGCTGAGGTTCTCGTCCACGAATCGCTCGTAGTGCCCCAGATCGAGGTCGGTCTCCGCTCCGTCGTCGGTGACGAACACCTCACCGTGCTGGAAGGGACTCATGGTGCCGGGATCGACATTCAGGTAGGGGTCGAACTTCTGGATGCTGACTTTCAGTCCACGGCTCTTCAGCAAACGACCGAGGGACGCTCCGGTGATGCCCTTACCGAGTGACGATACGACCCCACCCGTGATGAAGACGTGCTTTGCCATGCTCACCCCTGCCGCTCTGTGGTGGAACCGAGAGGCGCATGACCGAAAAGCCCCGCGCCCTATCTAGTCTATCAGTCCGCCTGCCGCGCTGTCTCGCAGCTCGCGGGCGTGAGCCATGGCCTCGGCATCGTCCGGACTGCCGCCCATCATGCGGCATAGTTCCTCCACGATCCCCTCGCCGACGAGCTGCGACAGCCGGGCTACGGTGACCCCCGGAGCGCTGACCTTATCGATGAGGTAGTGTCGGGTGGCCAGGGCAGCCACCGGAGCTAGGTGCGTCACCAGTATGAGCTGTGAGCGGCCGGCGAGTTCGCGCAGCTTTCGTCCCACAGCCACGGCAGTCCGGCCTCCGATGCCCGCGTCGATCTCATCGAAGACCAGAGTCTCGTGCCCCCCCGCGTCCGCCAAGGCACACTTGATGGCGAGCAGCACGCGTGAAAGCTCGCCCCCGGACGCGGTGCGGGCGAGGCTTCGCGGCACCTGTCCGGGGTTGGCAGCAAGCATGAACTCTACTGATTCGGCGCCTGTCTCGCGCAGTCCCTCCCACCCGGAGCGCTGATGGAACTCGACGTTTGCGACGGCCTCTACCATACTCAGGTCCGCCAGCTGGACGCCGATGGCCTGCTCCAGAAGGGGCGCCGCTTTGCGTCGCCGCTCACTGAGAGCCAGGGCGAGTTCGAGGGCGCGCGCAGCCTGCGCGGCGCGCGCCGCCTCCAGCCGGGCTAGGTCTTCCTCCGAATCCTCAAGGGCGGCCAGACGTTCGGCCGAGGAATGACCATAAGCCACCGCGGTCTCGGTAGTACCCCCGTACTTCCGGGCCAAGTCGGTGTAGAGTCGCAGCCGCTCGTCGACTTCTTGAAGCCGTAGCGGATCGACTGAGACGCGTTCCAGGTGACTCCGCAGTTCCCGGGACAGGTCGACGATCTGATACTGGAGGTCGATGAGAGCGGAGGATACTGCGTCCACACTCTCGTCGACGCCGTGGAGCCCGGAGAGGTGAGCGGCTGCCTGAACTACCAAGCTACCGGCATCGGGCCGGTCGTCCTCGCTGTTCAGAAGATCGGCCGCCGCGCCGGCATTACGCAGGATATCCTCCGCGCGCGCCAGCATTCTCTGCTCTGCCTGCAGCGCACGTTCCTCGTCGAGCGACAGCCGGGCCTCGGCAAGTTCGGCCACCTGGAACCGCAGCAGTTCGATCTCGCGCGTCCGCGCTTCCCGGATACTGCGAGCGGTCTCGAGCCGGCGGATGGTCTCTGACGCCTCCTCATATGCGGATCGAAACCGAGCGGCCAGCTGCACGAGGTCCTCTCCTGCCCACCGGTCGAGGACGGCGAGCTGATAGCTTGGATCGAGTAGCCTACGGTATTCGTGCTGTCCGGCGAACGAAAGGAGACTCCCCACCACCTCTCCCAGAGTGACCAGGGTGACCGCAGTGTCATTGACGTAGCAACGGTTACGGCCTTGCTTGCTCAGGCGTCGGGTGACGATTATCTGGTCTTGCCCTGCTCCGATCAACGCCGCGATGTCCTCCGAGATCTCAGCGACCTCGGTTTCGTCAAGTTCGAAGATCGCCTGGATAAGGGCTTCCTCCGCGGCTTGGCCGACCAGGCCCTCCTCGGCTCTCTCCCCCGCCAGAAGACCCAGCGCCCGGGTGAGCAGGGTCTTTCCGGCCCCGGTCTCGCCGGTCAGAACGGTGAGGCCCGGACCGAAATCCAGCACGGCGTCCTCGATGAGCACGAAGTTGCGGATGGTGAGGGAGGACAGCATGGGATCCTGCCCTACAGTCTAGAGCAGACGGTCGCGGAAATGGCGGTAGAGACTGTCTCCCTCCAAGAGGGCGAGCGACGTCATGGCCGGGCTGGTCTTCACCCTAAGGGTGTTCCCAGGCCCTAGAACGGCCAGTCGCTCACCATCGGCGTCGATATGACAGTCGGCATCCTCGTCGGTGTTGATGACCTCCAGGATGTCCCGGGGCGCGGCTACCACGGGACGCACTCCGACGGCATGCGGCGCCACCAGGCTTATCACATAGGCCTCCACGGATATCCCCAGGAGCGGTCCGCCCGCAGCCAGACTGTAGGCGGAGGATCCCGCTGGAGTCCCTACCACCACTCCATCGCACAGGACTTCGAACAAAGTGACACCATTGATCGTCAAGGCCAGCGAGCAAGGACGCGAGCGAGCGCCCTTGCTGACCACAAAATCGTTCGTGGCTTTGAAGACCTGAGGGCCGAGTTCCGCCTCCAACCCAAGGATCGGATACTCGACGAAGTCGCCGTCGAGTAGGCGCCCTAGGCCTCGTTCAAGGTCGTCCTTCGGGATGGTGGTCAGGAATCCTACCCGTCCCAGATTGACGCCGGCCACTGGAATGCGGTGATCGCGGGTCAGATGGAACCCGCGCAGCATCGTCCCGTCTCCGCCCAGTACCAGGCAGAGATCCACCCCTTCGATCCCCTCCCCGTCCTGGGCGAGGATGGCCGCGCCGGCCTGGGTTAGCAGTCCGCCGTGTTTGTCCCATTCGGCGGGGGGAGCCAGCACCTCGATGGCACGATCAGCAAGCAGGTCGAGGGACTCTTGCAGCGCCTGCCTGGTCACAGAGGGATCCCAATGCGTACAAATGACTACACGTTTGATCGTAGGGTTCACGCGCCTGTCGCCACCTCACCTGTGCCGTTGTGGGCAAGAAGCTCGTCCACCAGTCGTTCCAGCGTATCAAGTCCCACCCCTTCTTCTCCACCCCGTCCCAGATGGAAGAAGAACTCGACGTTCCCATCGGCTCCTGCGAGAGCGGAACGGCAAATGCCTAGTAAGTGTGCATCGAGATCGGCGACGACGAACAGGGCCCGCTCGAGCAGGACTTCACGGTGAACGGCCGGATCGCGGACGATCCCGCCACTACCCACCAGATCCGGTCCAGCCTCGAACTGAGGCTTGACCAGAACAAGGCCGCTGAAGACCGGGGCCATGCAGGAGACGACGGCCGGAAGTACCTTGGTCACCGAAATGAAGGACACATCCATCGTCAGCATGTCCGGCGGGTAGGGCAGCTGGTCTGGACTGAGGTAGCGGGCATTGACACCGTCCAAAGGATAGACTCGCGGATCGTTGCGGAGGCGCCCGTGCAGTTGCCCCCTGCCCACATCCAGGGCGATGACTCGTCCGGAGCCGGATCGCAGCAGGCAGTCGACGAACCCGCCCGTCGATGCCCCGACATCGAGGGCAGAGGTGCCTTCGATGTCCAATCCGAACAGACCTAGGGCGTGATCCAGCTTCTCCCCTCCCCGGGAGACGAAACGGGGCCTTGCCTTGAGCTGGACATCCACGTCAACGGGCACGAGGGTGCCCGCCTTGTCACTGGTCTCCCCTCCGACCAGGACCATTCCCGCCATGATCAGCCCGCGCGCCGCGCTTCGGCTTGGCACGAGTCCCCTGGCCAGCACAAGCTCATCCAGGCGCACACGCGCTGCTCGGGGCACGTCGAGTCATCCCTCGGGGATGGGTGAGGATCCGACCAGTCGAATAGCGGCTGCTGCTATGGACTCAACATCCAGGCCGACGTCGCGCTGCAGGAGCTTGAGCGGGCCATGGCCCACGAAGGCGTCAGGAAGACCTAGACGCTGGACCGGCCGGCAGATGGCGCGCTCTGCCATCAACTCTAAGACGGCGGAGCCGAAGCCCCCGGCGAGGACGTTGTCTTCCAGCGTCAGCACGGCCGGATGCGCAACCAACAAGTCGCACAAGGGCTCGTCATCGAGAGGATGGATCCTCCTTACGTTGGCGACCGAAGCGCTGACGCCTTCTTCAGACAGGTGCTCCGCTGCCTCCACGGCGGCCTGGAGCTGGGGCCCCGCTCCCAGGATCAACAAGTCGGGGCCCTGGCGGAGGACTTCGACCCAGGGTCCCTCCAGGGGAAGGATGGGCCGGGAGAGCGGTACCCCCAACCCGGCCGAGCGCGGATAGCGGATCATGGCCGGTCCCTCAAGACGGAGGGCGGTGGCCAGAAGTCGCTGTAATTCAGCTTCGTCTTTGGGGACGAACACAGTAAGACCCGGGATGATCCGAGAGAAGGAGAGATCGAAGGCGCCATGGTGTGTAGGACCGTCCTGTCCAACCAAGCCGGCTCGATCGACGGCGAAGACCACGGGGAGCTCCTGCAGGCATACGTCGTGGATGATCTGATCGTACGCCCTCTGTAGGAAGGTGGAATAGATGGCCACCACGGGACGCTTCCCCGCGGCAGCAAGCCCAGCGGCGAAGCCGACGGCGTGAGCCTCGGCTATCCCGACGTCGAAGAAGCGTTCGGGCATCGCCTCTTTGAGCAGGTCGAGGCCGGTCCCGGTCGCCATAGCTGCGGTTATGCCGAGCACGCGGTCGTCCGCCCGCGCCAACTCCACCATCGCCTCGCCGAAGGCCCGAGTAAACGTCGTGGGGCCCTCTGGGTCGAGATTCTCGCCTGTGGGGACCGAGAATCGTGGAGTGCCATGGTACCGGCCGGGTTGCCTCTCGGCCGGAGGGTACCCTTTGCCTTTGACGGTCCGACAGTGGAGCAAGACGGGGCCGTTCACCGCGAGCGACCGCTTGATGCTCGCTCGGATAGCCTCGATATCGTGTCCATCGATGACACCCAGATAGGTGAAGCCAAGTTCTTCGAACAGCATGCCCGGCACCAATGCTGCCTTGATACCGTCCTTCAACTGCTCGCCTATCGCCGCGACCCGGTCTCCTACTCCCGGTAGCCTCTGGAGCCTCCTCTCCAGATCACGGCGAAAGCGATACAGCTTGGGATCAGTCCGCAGTCGGGAAAGATAGGAGCTGAGGGCGCCCACGTTGCGCTCGATGGACATGGCGTTGTCGTTGAGGATGACCAGGACGGGCGTGCCCAGATGCCCGGCGTGGTTCAGGGCTTCAAAGGCCATCCCCCCTGTCAGGGCTCCGTCGCCTATGACCGCGACCACCCGTCCCGGGGTCGGGTCAGGTGCTTCGAAGGCTCCCTCTTCCGGTCGGACCTCCACCGACAAGCCACCGCGGAGTCTGGCTTCCGCCATGCCGACGGCGGCACTGATGGAGCTGCTGCTGTGCCCGGTACCGTACGCGTCAAACGGGCTTTCGGTCCGACAAGGAAACCCGGAGAGTCCTCCATAGGTGCGGATCGAACGGAACTCGCGCAGTCTGCCGGTCAGCAGCTTGTGCGCATACGACTGATGCCCTACGTCCCAGATGATCGCGTCTCGTGGAGTCTGGAGTTCCGCGTGAAGGGCGATGGTCAGCTCGACCACTCCCAGACTGGCACCCAGATGGCCCCCGTTGTGAGAGATAGTGGCGATGATCTCCTCGCGCACTTCGGAAGCGACGACCCGCAGGGCTGCGGGGTCCAGGGTCCGTAGGTCCGCGGGCAGGTCGAGCTGGTCGATGAGTCTAGCGTTATCTGCGGTCATGTCGTTCTTCTCGGGTCCGGCTCCCCAGGGCCGCGGATCTCGCTGATGCGGTCCTTCTCCGAAACCGCCAAGGAGCCGAGCACGCCGTTCACAAGGGCGGCCGCCTCGTCGGAGCAGAAGCGCTTCGCCAATTCCACCGCCTCGTTTATTGCCACTGCTTCCGGCACACCGGATTCCCACAGCAGTTCGTAGGTCGCCAGTCTCAGTATCGCCCGCTCCAGGGTGCCCAGACGCTCCAGGCTCCATCCGGCTACATGGGGCTGGAGGATAGCATCAATGGCAGTATGCTCCTCCGCCACGCCCAGGACCAGGCCACGCGCGTATGGATCGATATCGGCGCCGTCTCCACCTTCCAGGGCGGCCTGCCAGTCTCGTCCCAGTAGATCCTGCTGGTAGAGGATGAAGACGGTCTGACGTCGCGCACTTCTTCGCCCCGCGGACACGACGGACAACGATCAGACGCCCGCCGGGAACACGCCGCTCCACACGACATCGACCCCGATAACGGCCAGACCGGTCATGTGGTCCAAAGCTGCGGCTATCTTCTGGCGCGTCCCGTCGGCCAACGAGGGTAGATTCTCGCCCAAGCGGGCATCCAGATGCACCGTCACACGGCACTCCTGACCATCTACCTCGACCATGACCGGATGAGTCCTTACCAGCGGCAGGGGGGCGTGCACCCGCAGTCGCTCGTCATCCTCCAGTGATCCGCGGACGATAGCTTCGAGCACGGAAGTGGCTATCAAATACTCAGTCATAACAATGCCTCGCGCGTTCTCTAGGCCCTGGTGACGTACTCTCGCGTGCGGGTATCGACCCGCACCACATCCCCGGGTTCGATAAAGAGAGGAACCTGGACGACTGCTCCGGTCTCGAGGACCGCCTCCTTGGACCCCCCCGACACCGTGTCGCCCCTGACTCCGGCGGCCGTCTCGGTGACCTTCAGGTCGACGAAAGTGGGAAGCTCCACATCAAAGGGGTCCCCGTCGATGTAGACCAGGTCGACCTGCATGTTCACTGTCATAAGGTCGAAACGATCCGCAAGCGTGCTTTTGGGCACGGCCAGCTGCTCGAACGACGCTGAGTCCATGAACACTACCTGGTCGGAGTCTTCGTAGATGTAGGTCATCGGCCGGCTCTCGGTGCGTAGCTGGTCGAACTTCTGTTCCGGACGGAAGGTCCGGTCGATCAGAGCACCGGTGACTACATTGCGCAACTTCGTACGCACGAACGCCCCACCTTTGCCCGGCTTGACATGTTGGTACTCGGCTATGCGGTAGATTTCGCCCTCGTACCTGACAGTCATGCCTACTTTGAATTGATTGGTTGAGATCACGAGCCCGGCCTCCAGCGACTGCTGCTTGTACTACTACCTTCCGAACGTGCCTTTTGCGCCGGTGCATTGTACACCACCGGGTGGCTTTGCACGCCGTTCAGCCGCCTGCCAGGGAGATAAGACGGCGCGCCGCGTCGATATATCCATCCGGTCCCCTGCCCGCTATGACGAAGGTCGCCACGGGCGAGATCACGGAAATACGGCGCCAGTCCTCCCGGCTGCTGATGTCCGAAAGATGCACTTCGGCGATGGGGCAGGTGACGACTTCCAGGGCATCTCGTACAGCGTAGCTGTAGTGGGTCCAAGCGCCAGGATTGACAAGAAGAGCCCCTGCGTGACGGAACTCGTGGATGAACTCGACGTACCGCCCTTCGTAGTTGGTCTGCCGGCAGATACAGGCCCAGCCCAGACGCTCGACCTCCTCGGAGACCAACCGTTCCAGCGCCGCCAGGGTGATCGCACCGTAGTGGGCAGCCGGACGCTCACCCAGCAGGTTGAGATTGACTCCGTTCAAGACCACGAGTTGATTGGGGCGGTCGCTCATGCTCTGATGACCTCCACGCATTGCGCGAGCAGATGGGCGGGCACGTCCATGCCCCACACCGGCTCTCCGATCGCCCGCAACCCTACGAAGCCGGTGGAACCGGCGACTACCTTCTTGTCCCGAGAGACGGCGTTGAGGACCCCGTCGACATCCGCCAAGGGTAGGGCCGTCGAGAGACCGAGTCCTGTCATCAGGGCGTGGGTGCGCTCGCGCACCGAGCGATCGAGCCCCAGCAACCGTTCGCTCACCGCCAGGGATACCAGCGTGCCCAGAGCCACGGCTCGTCCATGGCTGATCGAGCCGTAGCCCTCAGTCACCTCGACTGCGTGCGCGATCGTATGGCCCAGGTTGAGCACGGCCCGGCGGCCCCTGTCGAGCTCGTCTTCTTCCACCACTCGCGCCTTGTAGCCGACGCAGGTCTTGACCAGACTGCCCACAAGTGCCGGATCGCGGGCGATAACGGCGTCCGCCTCCTCCTCGAGTCTCCCGAACAGGGCCTCCGAGTGAAGCAGCCCGTATTTGACCACTTCCCCTAGGCCGCTCGTGTACTCCTGATCCGGGAGGGTGCTGAGGGTGTCGGGGTCGATCAAGACCACATCCGGTTGATAGAAAGACCCGGCCAGGTTCTTGCCCGCTTTGAGGTTGATCGCGGTTTTTCCCCCGACGCTCGAATCGACCTGAGCGAGCAGACTGGTGGGGATCTGCCACAGGGAGATTCCCCTGTGGTAGGTAGAAGCGGAGAAGCCGACAAGATCGCCGATCACCCCCCCTCCCAGGGCTACGGCGGTGTCGTCGCGGCGCGCGCCATGCTCAGCCAGCCAATCCCAACAGCGCTCGAGGGAGCGTGCGCTCTTGCTCCCTTCGCCGAAGGGCAGAACGAGCGGACCCTGTCCAGGGCACGTTTCGGCTAGGTGAGAGAGTACAGTCTCCCCCCAGAGTCGCATGACGTTGTCGTCAGTGAAGACGAACCAGCGTGAACCTCTTTCCGAGGCGGCAGCGGCAAGTCGCTCCAGACACGAAAGCGACCCGCTGCCTCCCATGATTAGGGAGGATCTGCCGGTGGATACCATCCAGCGGCCCCACATCCCGACGCGCTGCGCACCCGCGATGCGGACGATTTCGACGATGCCCCCTGCCAGTTCCTCCACCGTCCTGCCGCCCACCGGGACGACCCAATCCGCCACCTCCTCGTACCTGGCCTTTCGCTTGACCAGCAGGCTCTCGAACTCGCGCCGGTCTCGAGCCAGGGGGCGACCGCTTCCTTTCACCCGCGACCAGGCTTCGGCTGCGGAAGTCTCGAGGTATGCCACTTGCCCTCGACCGCGAAGCAGGGCCGCTGCTTCATCGTTCTCCAGGGTTCCTCCCCCAAGAGCCAGCACCAGCCCACTGTCCTCCGCTCTGTCGGATAGGAGAGCCGCGAGGAGTTGGCTCTCGCGAGCCCTGAAGGCCGACTCGCCCCTCGTAGCGAAGAGGGCCTCGATGGTGACCCCCTCCGCTTCGACGATCTCGGCATCCAGGTCGAGGAAGCGCCACCCCAGTAGGTCCGCGGCCCTCTCGCCGACTGCCGTCTTGCCGCTGCCCATGAACCCAGTCAGGGCTAGGAGCGGCGCCACAGTCCGCGCTCCTCCAGGGTTTCTTCGTAGGCGAGGAGGGCCGCCCGCAACTGCTCAAGGCTATCGCCCCCGAATTTCTCCAAGTAGGCCTCAGCGAGGACGAGGGCGACCATGGCCTCCCCCACCACCCGAGCGGCCGGCACGGCCACCACATCACTACGTTCAACGTGGGCATCAGCAGGGCGAAGGGTCTCCACATCAACTGAAGGGAGGGGCGCAATGAGCGTGGAGATCGGTTTCATCGCGGCGCGCAGCACCACGGGCATCCCCGTGGTCATGCCTCCCTCGATCCCACCTGCGCGGTTGGTCTCCCTTCCGACCCAGCGGCTGCCGTCTTCGTCTCGGAGGACGATGGCGTCGTGGACCAAAGAGCCGGGCCGAGCGGCATTCGCGTAACCCTGTCCGATCTCAACGGCCTTGATGGCGGGAATACTGCCAAGCGCGCCCAGGAGCCTAGCGTCCAGGCGGTCCACCGGCCGGGCATATCCTCCCAGGCCGGGGCACAGACCCCAGGACCAGATCTCGAACACCCCGCCCAGCGTGTCCCCTGCCTCTCGAGCCTGGTCGATCGCCTCGCACATGGCGGCCGACGCCGCCGCGTCATCGCAACCTACTGCCGAGTCATAGGCTGCGTTCCAGTCGATCAGGTCGGGACGAGCGAAATCGGCGCTCTCAGCCAGGCCGATCGGACCGATACGGATGACCCGTCCGCGCACCGTCACGCCCAACTCGCTCAGAAGACGCCTGCAGATGGCTCCTCCGGCTACCCGTCCGACCGTCTCGCGGGCGCTTGCACGCTCAAGAACATCCCTGACGTCGTGGTGACCGTACTTGGCCAGACCACTCAGGTCTGCATGGCCGGGACGAGGGACGGTGACACGCGGGCGTTCGGCGGTCTCGTGATCCTGCGGTGGTTCCGGAGACATCACAGCCAGCCAATTGGTGTGGTCCCTATTCTCGACCACGACACATATAGGGGTGCCGAGCGTGCGGCCCTGGCGAACACCAGCAAGAAAGCGACAACGGTCGGTTTCGATCGACATGCGGAGTCCTCGCCCGTACCCCTGTTGCCTTCGGCCGAGGTCGACATCGATGTCCGTTCGGGTGAGAGCCAGTCCCGCCGGCACTCCCTCGAGCACGCATACCTCGGCGGGCCCATGTGACTCTCCCGCTGTAGTCAGACGGAGGGTGCTCACATCCCCTTCCTCAAGGTAACGGCGCCTGTCGGCGCCGGTTCAAGCTTACAGACGAAGGCGCACGATCGCTGCAACGGCGCTACTCGTAGACCACCGATCCGACGGTGAGGACGCGTGTCTCGCTCCCATGAAGGAGGGTCACGACCTTGCTGGTGCTGTTGATATCGAGCACCTGGATCTGACCCCAACTGCTCGAGACCACGTCGCCCTCCCGTTTGTCCTTGAAGATGCTGCTGTCCACTTGGAAGGTGACAGCATCGGCGCCGCCGACCACGCCCACCGCGAGGATCTTGAGGAAGTGAACGCGCACCGCGGTCGTGGTGGTGGTCGAGGTGGGCTTCGTGGTGCTCGTCGTCGGGTACCGGGTGGTGGTCGTGTACCGCGTCGTGGTCGTGTAGTAAGTCGTGCCGGTCGTGTTGGAGCTTGGGGAGGTAGTGGCCGTCGTGCTGGTGCTTGGCGGGACTGCCTGCTGAACGAACGGATCCTTGCTGCTGAAGGTGGAGAACGCCTCCGCGTCAAGCGCGAACAAAGGTACGGCGGTCGTGGCGGTGGCGACCGCCTGCGCGCTGCTCTGCGAGGTCACCGCGCTTTCGGTGGTCGCCGTGTCGTCGTTCCCGCCAAAGCACCCGGCGACCACTGCGCTGAGGGCCAAGGCGAGAAGGACCGCTACGATGACCGACTGATGAAGCTTAGGCTTCAACACATCCTCCTACAAACCACCGGGACTGGTCGTGGTCGTTGTCTCACCGGAACTCGGCTCGGGTGCAGTGGAGCCCGTCGCGCCCGTCGCGGGAGCCTGGGCGGCGGTCGCGGCCGGGGCTGCCATCTGAAACGCGTAGAGAGCCATGTTCACGGCGAGCTCAGGGCTGACGGCAGCACTGGACCCAGATCCTTCCGTCTCTGCAGCCAATTGCAGATCAAGATTCTTGACCGCGAGCAATCGTCCTGGTCCCGCCACCATCTGTTCCGCCCGGTAGACGAAATCGCTGAGATCGAAATAGGTCCCTGTGAATTCGAGTGCAAGGGGAACGATGTCAAAACCCCCCGATTGCACGGGAGCGCCGGGAGTGATGGCGATGAAGGCGATACCTGACTGGTCCGCGAGATCCTGGATCTGAAGGAGAAGGCTGGGGATCTGCTCGCCTTCGGGTACCATCTTCGCCAACTCCAGCAACCTACCTCGATTCTTCTCACCGTCTTCCCGGATAGCTTCCGCTTGAGCCAGTTCTGCTTGAGCCGCGGTAAGCGCTGCGCGTTCGGTCTCGATGGAGGCCTCGACCGAGGCAATGTCCTGTCTTAGAGGGTTGATCAAGAAGAACCAAGCCAGCACCACGATGACGAGTAGGACCACACCGACGATTATGAGGCGAAGCGTGCGGTTCACGGTCACTCCACCTCCACCTGACTGAGAGGGAGCGGGGTGTCGGTACTCTCCGGGCCGTCGACCACGGCATCGATGGAAAAGCCCTTGACCTCGATCTCCGGATCTGTGGTTCCACGAGGCAGACCGGCCGATACGAGGTTGACTCCCGAGAGGGAAGGTACCAATTGGAGTCGGACGAGCACCTGCGCGATCTCCTGGAAACTATAGGTGTTGCCTTCGATGCTGATCTCGTTGTCACCGGCCTCAGCCGGGGCGGATTGGCCTCCTTCCGCTGCGGCGCCGGAAGACTTGGGATCCAATGTGGTCAGCGCAATCGTCTGGAACCAGGCGTTCTCGGGCACAACCAGGCTGATGGCGTCCAGAATGTCCGAGACCAAGGTGCGACTTGAATAGATCCCTTGCACGACCTCTTCGGCCTCGGCCCGATCGCGTTGGATGTCGCCGTATTGCTGGAGCTCCGCCAGCTGACCCTGGAGCACAGCGTTCTGTTGCTGCAGGTCGGCCAGTTCTTGCTCACGATCGGTCAGGGTGTTGTTGAGGAGGTAGTAACCGAATCCTATGGCGAAGATCACGACGATGGCCGCGCCTAGCAGTGCCAACAAGCCCACGTCGGTGGCCGTTCTCGACCTCTCAGACGGGGGGACCAGGTTTACTCGCCGAGCCATCCTATTCGTCTCCGGCCAGCGCGAGGCCGATCGAGACTGCCAGCGAGGGCGCCACGAATGCCAGGTTGGCATCCGGGACGTCCGAAACGTTCTGGGAGATATGGACAAGGGGGTTGCCCAAGGTTACCGGTATCGCCAGGGCCTCGCTCAGGTGGGCATCCAGGTTCCTGACGAGCGCTCCCCGTCCACTCAGTATGAGGTCCACGACTCTCGGCGCGTGCTCCTGCCCCTGGTAGTAGTCGAACGATCTGCGGATCTCATCACTCAGTTCCGATGCCTCTAGTCCAAGCCGCTTATGGGTATCGGCGACCACGTCCTCTGGGTAGTATTCCGCGTCGGCCGGCAAGGGTCCCGGAAGACCCAAGCGCTGGACCATCGTCTGGGCGTCGGCATACGGAATGGCCCGCTGCTCGCTGAGAGCACGCGGGAAGCGATCGCTCGAGAAGTTGATGATGCGCGTGAATTTCAAGACCCCGTCCACGGCTACCACCAGCGTGGACACGGACGACGAGATATCCGCGATCCCCCGGCACGTCCCCCCGCCCGGAGTCTCTCCAAGAAAAGAGGCGGGTGGAAGAAGGGCACGGATGAGTGCCAGGCTGGAAACGTCGATGCCGGCGACTTTGAGGCCGGCCTGTTTCAGCGCACCAAGAAGGGTGCCTATCATCGTCCTCTGGGCCGCGACCAGTAGCACCTCCTGGCGGGCAGACCCATCCGGATTCACCCGCTTTCCGACCACTTGGAAGTCGAGCACGACTTCGTCCACAGGAATGGGGATGTAGTCCTGGGCCTGGAACTCGATGGCGCCCCGCAACTCCTCTTCGGTCATCTCCGACATGTCGATATTCCGGACGATGACTTTCTGGTTGCTGACCCCCACCTGAACGGAGCGGCCACGCAGCTTGTACTGGTTGACAAGAGCCTTGAGCTCACGCGCGAAAAGGTCGCCGTCGACTATCTCCCCATCTACCACCAGCCCCTCAGGCAGCGGCCAGTCGAAATACTGGCGCAACTTGAGGCTGCCGGGATCTCCGGCTACGTGAAGCGCGACGATGTTGGAACCTCCGACATCGAGCACCCATTGCCCCGATTGGTGAAAGCCTAAAGCCATCGGCTCACCTCGACCCCGCGCTCAGATTCGCCCTCGTTTGCTTGTACACTCTAAACTCTATCACGCCTAACAACACGAGCAATCACCTTTTGCACAATCTTGTTCGGGTCAATTGTAGACTCTCAAGTACGAATTCAGTAAGGTCTCGCCGACCAACGCGGCGAGTATCGCACCCATAGCCAGATATGGACCAAAGGGTATCTTTTCTTTTCGCGAACGCTTCTGCACTAAGAGCATAAAAACACCCACCAGACTGCCAAGAAGAAAGGCTGCGAACAGGGCGACCACTACATAAGCCCCCAACACCGCCCCCATGAAAAGCGCCAGTTTGACATCCCCCGGCCCCATCCCCCCCGGCCAGATCAGTGCGAGGGCGAACAGGAAAGCTGCCGCACCGAGACTGCCGGCGACGTAGACCCACCAACTCTGGGGGTTCAGGGTCATCGAGGCCACCAAACCCATCACCGCTCCCGGCAGCACGATCCTGTTGGGAATGATCATGTGATCGTAGTCGATGAAAGCCACGGCCACCATAGCCGCTATGAACGCCCAAGATACGAGCAGCGGCCAATCCAGGCCGAAACGCCAGAAGGCAAGTACGAACGCCGCGCCCGTGATCGCCTCTACCAGGGGGTACCGTATAGATATGGACGACCCGCACTCTCGACATCGGCCCCGAAGAACCAGCCAACTCACGATCGGGATATTGTCGTAGAACCGGATGGAAGTCCCGCACTGAGGGCAGTGCGAACCGGGTCGCATCAGGGACTCGTGGCGGGGCAGACGATAGATGACGACGTTCAGGAAGCTGCCTACGGCCAGTCCCAGCATTAGTGCGACTGCATAGAGATAGTACTGCAATTCGCCACACCCTCCCTGGAACGCGTTCGCTACCTCCGTATATCGGCCCTTTTCGCCAAGGCTTGAATGAAAAAGGCGTCACGCGCACTAAGGTACCGCAGCTCTGACTGGGGAGGTACGGGACTTTGGTCGTATTTGACTTGGCGCGCGAGCGCCCGTACGGGAGACAAGCACTGGAAAGAAGAGCGGCGAGGAAGACCGGGCAGGAAGAGCGGTAACGACTCAGGCGAGCCAGCCCCCCGCCTTCATAGCCCGGCCGAGGACCTCTTGTCCGGCCGGAGTGAGACGCGCTAGGGGCGGCCGAAGCGGCCCGGCGGGCAGGCCCAGCCATGCGACCGCCTGCTTGACCGGCGTGGGGTTGGGCTCCACGAAGAGAGCGTCGATCACCTCCATCAGACGATAGTGGATATCGCGTGCGTCGGCGATACGTCCCTGCCACACCGCCTCGCACATCGCCTTCACCTCTCTGCCCACGACGTGGGCGACGGCGGCGATGGCTCCGGCTGCGCCGTGACAGAGCAGGCTGAACGTCATGATGTCTTCGCCTGAGTAGATACTGAAGGTAGCAGGGTCGGTGCCCCGGTAGATCTCCATGGCCTGGTGGAGGTCTCCGGAGGAGTCCTTAAGGCCGACCACCTGCGGCACCTCCCGCCAGAGGCGGATAATGGTCTGCGGTTCTATGTTGCGGCTGGTGCGGCCCGGGATGTTGTAGATCACCATGGGTAGGCCGGTGGCTTGTGAGATCGCCTGGAAGTGGTTGAAAAGCCCTTGCTGGGTGGGCTTGTTGTAGTAGGGTCCCACCTGCAGCGTGGCATCGGCACCCAGCTCCCGAGCCGACTGGGTCAGCTCGATCGCCTCTCGAGTCGAGTTGGACCCCGTGGAGGCGATCACAGGTACGCGCCCCTTCGTATGCTCGACCACGGCTCGGATCACGTCGGCGTGTTCTTTGTGGGAAAGGGTGGCCGATTCCCCCGTGGTGCCGCAGGGGACCAGCCCATCGACCTTGACCTCCTCGACGTAATAGTCGACCAGCCGGGCAAGGCCCTCGTAGTCCACACTGAGGTCGTCCTTGAAGGGAGTGATCAAAGGCAAGATGACCCCTCGCAGACCCCATTCGACCTTAGCTGCCACGACTTCCTCCCAGACTCGTCGCCCGCAAAGCACTCGTGCACTACTGGGTCTGCATTATAGGGGGTCCGGGGGCCCTGAGAAACCCGGACATAAAGTGGGGGCCCGCCATCGCTGGCGGGCCCCAATATAATCCCGGCGACTTCCTACTCTCCCACAGGGTCTCCCCTGCAGTACCATCGGCGTTGAGAGGCTTAACTTCTCTGTTCGGAATGGGAAGAGGTGGTTCCCCCTCGCTATGGTCACCGGAAACTCAAGAACGGCATCCCGGGCGCGCGCACCCTCAAATCTGCATAGTGACTGAGCAATGTGTTAAGTCAAGACCTCGACCGATTAGTACTGGTCTGCTGAAGACATTACTGCCCTTACACATCCAGCCTATCAACCTGGTGGTCTACCAGGGGTCTTACCTAGTTACCTAGTGGGAGATCTTATCTCGGGGTCTGCTTCCCGCTTAGATGCTTTCAGCAGTTATCAGTTCCAGACGTAGCTATCCAGCGGTGCCGTTGGCACGACAACTGATACACCAGAGGTCTGTTCATCCCGGTCCTCTCGTACTAGGGACGAGTCCCCTCAAATCTCCTGCGCCCACGACAGATAGGGACCGAACTGTCTCACGACGTTCTGAACCCAGCTCGCGTACCGCTTTAATGGGCGAACAGCCCAACCCTTGGGACCTACTCCAGCCCCAGGATGCGATGAGCCGACATCGAGGTGCCAAACCCTCCCGTCGATGTGGACTCTTGGGGAGGATAAGCCTGTTATCCCCGGAGTACCTTTTATCCGTTGAGCGACGGCGCTTCCACTTGCTACCGCCGGATCACTAAGGCCTGCTTTCGCACCTGCTCGACTTGTTGGTCTCGCAGTCAAGCTCCCTTGTGCCTTTACACTCTACGCACGATTGCCGACCGTGCTGAGGGAACCTTTGCGCGCCTCCGTTACATTTTAGGAGGCGACCGCCCCAGTCAAACTGCCTGCCAGACACTGTCCGGTAGCCGGATCACGGCCTACCGTTAGAAGCTCAATACACTAAGGGTGGTATCCCAAGGACGGCTCCACGCGAACTAGCGTCCGCGCTTCCCAGCCTCCCACCTATCCTGGACAAAGTGCACCAAGCTCCAATATCAAGCTGCAGTAAAGGTTCACGGGGTCTTTCCGTCTTGTCGCGGGTAATCGGCATCTTCACCGATACTACAATTTCACCGGGTCTATGGCTGAGACAGTGCCCAAATCGTTACGCCATTCGTGCAGGTCGGAACTTACCCGACAAGGAATTTCGCTACCTTAGGACCGTTATAGTTACGGCCGCCGTTTACCGGGGCTTAATTTCAGTGCTTCGCCTGCGAAAGCTAACACCTCCACTTAACCTTCCGGCACCGGGCAGGCGTCAGCCCCTATACATCGTCTTTCGACTTAGCAGAGACCTGTGTTTTTGGTAAACAGTCGCTTGGGCCTAGACTCTGCGGCCTCCTCGGGCTCGAGAAGTCAATTCTGTCACCCTAACGAGGCGCCCCTTCTCCCGAAGTTACGGGGCTATTTTGCCGAGTTCCTTAGCCATAGTTCTCCCGATCGCCTTGGTATTCTCTACCTGCCCACCTGTGTCGGTTTTGGTACGGGCACACACCAGAGCTCGCTAGAGGTTTTTCTTGGCGGCAGAGGATCGGCGGCTCGCCGGCAGAAGCCAGCTGACGTCACGTCTCAGGCTTATGTGGCCTCCGGATTTTCCTGGAGACCGCCCTACGCGCTTGTCCGTGGTCAACCAACGCCACGGTCCGCTTACCTTTCCGCGTCACCCCATTGCTCAAACGCTTGGTGGTGGCACTGGAATGTTGACCAGTTGTCCATCGCCTACGCCTCTCGGCCTCGGCTTAGGTCCCGGCTAACCCTGAGCTGATTAGCATTGCTCAGGAAACCTTGGGCATTCGGCGGGCGAGTTTCGCACTCGCCTTTCGTTACTCATGCCAGCATTCTCACTTCCCAGGCCTCCACGGCTGGCTTACGCCGCCGCTTCACCGGCATGGGAACGCTCGCCTACCGATCCAGCGACCGAAGTCGCGTGGATCCCGTAGCTTCGGTATCTGACTTAAGCCCCGTTGGATTGTCGGCGCGTGAACACTTGACCAGTGAGCTATTACGCACTCTTTCAAGGATGGCTGCTTCTAAGCCAACCTCCTGGTTGTCTGTGCACTCGCACATCCT
>CAVPLM010000005.1:415000-1203649 GCA_963706025.1 uncultured Actinomycetes bacterium
GTGGCTGTGAGCTTGAGCACCTCGTCCATGCGCAAGGGACCGAGCCAGTCACCGTTGCGGCTGAGTTCGACTTTGTCCATGTCGAGGACTTTGGCGGCCTGCTCGACATAGGTCAGCGCATTGTCGGTGATCTCCTGGTCGGAGAGGCGCGGTCTCAGCTTCGACCGGCCGGAGGGGTCGCCCACCTTGGCCGTGTAGTCGCCTATGATAAGAACGGCCTGATGACCAAGCGCCTGGAACTGCGCCAGCTTGCGGAGCACCACCGTGTGGCCCAGATGGATGTCGGGAGCGGTGGGATCCACCCCAAGCTTGACGCGCAGGGGCCTACTCTCGGCTCTCGCCGTCGCAAGCTGGTGCAGCAGCTCTTCCCTCGGCAACGTGTCAACGCTGCCGAGGAGCAACTCCTCGTACTCCTCGCGCACCTCGACGGGAACGTCGTTCGACGCGACTGACCTTACCATTGGCCACCTCCCGGGCGGCAGCATACCATGGCCGCGACCGGCCCTGCGCAACTTCAGAGAATGGCCGTGCGCATCGCGATGACAAGGGGCACCAACCGGGTTTCCCCCTTGCTCTAGTTCCGGCTCACCCGCGTGAACCCGGAACACGCGATCACGTCGACCCCGCGGCGCTCATACTGGTCGATGATCAGATTCATGCCCAGGGAATCGGAGGAAACGTGCCCGGCGATGACCACGGTGACCCGCTCCTCTTTCGCCTTCTTACGGTGGTCTTCACCCATGTGCATGCCCACGATCGTCCCTACCCCCGCAGCGGCAAGCCTGCTTATGGACTCCACCGGTCCCGAGGTGCCGCCCGTCATCTCCACCATGATCTTGCCGGTGCGCCGCTTGCCGTTCCCCTCGAAGATCACTGGGCCGGTTCCCTCCAGAACCGCCTGGTGATACTCCGGGATGGCTTTCAGCATGTCGAGCAGCTCGTCCACGGTGGCGTCCGCCCCCAGCTCATCACATCGCGCCTGGACGAACGCGTTCACGTTGTTGTCGGCCGGGGTGTGGCAGCACATGTAGGGTAGATCCAGCAGACGGGCTGCGGCGATGTTCTGCTCGTTGTTGCGCGGATGCAGGGCCCGCATTATCTCGGTCATGCGCTCGCTCATCACTGAGTCGCCATAGGCTATGGAGACCCCGAACTTGCGCCACACGTCTGCTTGAACACCCATCACTTCTTCCAGGCGGGCGAGGGCGCGACCTTCCGGGTGGTGGGCGAGAAGCAGGTCGACGGTCCGTCCCTTGGCCCGCAGCGCATCGGCCAGCAGGACTTCACCGACCTCCAGGTCGATCCCGACCAGGACGCCGCGGACCTCGGTTTCGGGATCACCGACGAGGATCCGGGTATCGGCATAGGGGTTGACCAAGGATTCGGGGTCATACTCCCAGCGCTTCTCCTGCGCGAGGGCCTCGAAGTCCTTGCGCGCCTGCTCGAGGACCCGAGCGACGCCCTCCTCACCTCGAGGATCCGCGGCCATGCCTGCCCGGAACGCTACCTCGTACATCTCCCCCAGTCTCATCCTCTTCACCCTCCTCTTGATTGCACACGACGGCTTACGTAGGTGCTTTCACTCATGATGAACCTTAGGAGCAGGCGATCTCCTTTGGAGATGCCGATCCTTTCGGTGCAATGCACCTTGGGGGCCACACCGTCGTCGATGACGTACAGTGTCGACGCTTCCCCCAAAGGAAGACCATTCAGTCCCAGATGAAGGCCCAAAGCCTGCCCGACCCTTCCCGGCCCGCAACAGAGGCGAGGTCCATCGTGCCGGGAGTCCGGAACCTGCGCCCACCGGCCTGTGGCGCTCCCGTTCCCCACTCGGTTGCACCTGAGATGTTGCGTTTCACCCAAAGGCTCGAACGAGCGGACCAGGACCGCCGAGCCCACCTCTTCCCGATCGCATACCAGGTTGAGTAAGACGTGCACCCCATAACTCAGGTAGACATATACGCTACCGGGCGGTCCGAACATGGCCGCGTTGCGCCTGGTCAGGCCGCAGGCTGCGTGACAGGCCGGGTCGTCTTGGGGAAGATAGGCTTCGACTTCGGTCAGCCGACCTCCGCCGATGCCAGGGCGCCAGAGTATCTTCCCGATCAGGTCCGGACCGACCTCATCTGAAGGGCGAGCGAAGAATGCCGACGGAACTACTGACCCGCGAGGCAGTTCCACGCGAGCGGGAAATTCGGTTATGCAGGAATCCATGCACTTATGTTATCAGCCTGCGTGGATGAACAGGCCGCGACGTCACCTCAAGGCGTGGGGCTAGTCAGGTACTAAGTTCCGGCCCGCCCGCGCCGGCTACTCTCCTGAGGGGCCCAACACATCTCGAGCAAGACTGAGTTGCTCCGCCACCCGCTGGGGGGCGGTCCCCCCGGGCGAAACTTTGGCGGCCACTACGCGATCCAGGTCCACCGCAGCGTAGTAGTCTTCGGCAAACAGCGGGCTGATCTCCAACAACTCGGCTCTTGTAGCTGCCGCCAATGGGCGGTCCTGAGCGGCAAGAAGCGCTACCAAGCGGCCGGTGAGCCGGTGGGCCTCGCGAAAAGGCAAACCTTTCTCCACCAGGTAGTCCGCCACGTCCGTCGCTTGGGCGTAGCCCCCTTCGGCGGCCCGTCTTCCCTGCTCCCGGTCGAACACCAGCCCCTGGACCATGGCCGTCATCGCGTCTAGACAGAGATCGAGTTCGTCGCGGCTGGCGAACACGTAGAGTTTGTCTTCCTGCAGGTCTTTGTTGTATGCGAGGGGAAGTCCCTTGAGAAGCGCGCCCAGGCCTAGCAGGCGGGCAAGGAAACCCGCGGTCTTGGCTCGGACCAACTCGGCCGCGTCGGGGTTGCGCTTCTGGGGCATGATGCTGGACCCTGAGGTCCAGGAGTCGGGGAGCGCGGCCAGACCGAATTCCTGGGTGGTCCACAGGATGATCTCCTCGGCCAGACGGGACAAAGTGAGCGCGCAACTGGTGGCGATGGCCAGGTAGGCGAAAGCGGTGTCCCTGGCGGCTACCGCATCCATGGCGTTTGGTGCCACCCGGGAGAAGCCCAGCTCGGCCGCCACCTGTTCCCTGTCGAGAGGGTAGTTGACCCCGGCCAGAGCACCTGCTCCCAAGGGCATCCAGGAGGAGCCGACCCATTCGTCGAACCGCTGTCGATCTCGTTCGAGCATGAAGAAGTATGCGAGCAGGTGATGGGCAAGCGAAACGGGCTGCGCCCGCTGCAGGTGAGTGTAGCCGGGGATGATAGTCGCCTGATGGTCCTCGGCCTGGTCAAGCAGGGCGCCCATCAAGGCGGCCACTCGCTTCTGGTGTCCGCCGACCGCGTCGCGCAGGTAGAGTTGCAGGTCGAGCGCCACCTGGTCGTTGCGGCTGCGCCCGGTGTGCACCTTGCCTCCCACCGGACCGACGATCTCGGTCAAACGCCGTTCGATGGCCATGTGGATGTCCTCGTCCTCCAAAGACCAGGAGAAGGTGCGGTCTTCCACCTCTCGAGCCACCTGCGCCAGACCCTCCAGGATACGGTCCCGCTCCTCGGCGGTCATGACCCCGATGGCTGCCAGCATGCGCACGTGGGCACGGGAACCGGCGATGTCGTAGGGGGCCAGCACATAGTCGAACGGGATGGAAGCATTGAGGCGCTCGAAAAGGGGCGCCTGGGCGGCTTTGAAACGGCCGCCCCACGGCTTGTCGCCACCGCTGCCGGGGATCGCTTGGCTCACAGCAGGCCTTGGCGACGGCGGGCCCACACTTCCACCGGCAAGCCCCAGAGTTGGACAAAGCCTTTGGCCGATTCGTGACTGAACGTATCGCCCGATCCGTAGGTGGCCAGCTTGCCCACATAGAGCGAGTTCGGGGAGCGTCTGCCCACCAGGCTGCAAGAGCCTTTGTAGTAGCGCAGTCGGGCCTCTCCGGTCACGTACTTCTGGCTCTCGTCGATGAACGCGCGCACGGCGTCGGCCAGGGGGCTGAACCACAGGCCCTCGTAGATCAGTTCGGTGAGCCGCTGGTCGATGATGGTCTTGAAGTGCTGCAACTCCCGGGTGAGGGTCAGGTCTTCGATCTCCCTGTGGGCCATGATCAGAGAGAGTGAACCGGCTACCTCATACGTCTCCCGGCTCTTGATCCCCACCAGGCGGTTCTCCACCATGTCCACTCGACCGAAGCCATGAGACCCTCCGATCTTGTCGACCGTCTCGACCAGACGCACAGGATCCATCTCCTGACCGTCGAGGGAGATCGGGATGCCGGCCTCGAACCCTATGACCACCTCGACGGGCTCATCGGGGGCCTTGGTCGGATCGACGGTGAAGACGTACGCATCGGAGGGCGCCGCCCGCCAGGGATCCTCCAGCTCTCCGCATTCGATAGCTCGCCCCCAGAGGTTCTCATCGATGGAGTAAGGGTTCTTCTTGGTAAGGGGGAGTTCTATGCCTCGAGCCGCAATATAGTCCATGAGCTCCTGACGGGTCATGTTCCAGTCCCGAGCCGGCCCGAGCACCGTGATCGAGGGGTCCAGGCAGCGGATGGAGACATCCATGCGCACCTGGTCGTTACCTTTGGCGGTACAGCCGTGGGCCACCACCTTCGCCCCGTACTGATGCGCGAGCTCCACCATCTTCTTGGAGATGAGCGGGCGCGAGAGGGCGGAATGTAGAGGGTACTTTCCCTCATACAGCGCATTGGCCTTGAGAGCCGGGAAGGCGAAATCCCGAAGGAATTCCTCTTTGGCATCGATGACCACCGACTCGGCGGCGCCGGCTTGGAGCGCCCGCGACTGGGCGCCCTCGATGTCTTGCATGCGGCCCACATCTACCAGGGCGCAAATCATCTCGTAGCCGTGCTTCTCTTTCATATATGGGATCAGAGCGGAGGTGTCGAGACCTCCGGAATAGGCCAGTACGCACTTCTCGTTGCCCATCTGTTTCACCCTCCCAGTTGCGTGAGATACCTGTATACGGCTTCAGCCGCCTGCATGTCCTTGCTCACCACGATGACCGTGTCGTCTCCGGCCACGCAGCCGAGGATCAACTCATGGTCCAGCTCGTCGATGACCCGGCCCATGCCGGGGGCAGTCCCGGGGTCGCACCGTACGACGAGCAGGTTCTGTGCCGCCTCCACACCCCGCCCGAACTCCTTGAGCATCCGGCCACAGGCAGTTGGAGGATCCGGGCGTTCCTCGAGATTGGGTACAAAAACGTACCGCAGCCGTCCGACCGGGTCGCGCCCCTTCTGCAGGCCGATCTCACGTAGATCCCGGCTGATGGTGGCCTGGGTGACGACGCAACCGGAGGCTGCCAGTTCCTGCACCAGTTCTCGCTGGCTGGTGATGGGCCGGCTCTTCAGCACGCGGCGGATGATCTGTTGACGTTGCCGCTTGTTCACGACGCACCGCCACCCAGCAGGAAGACCATGAGGGCCTTCTGTGCGTGGAGCCGGTTCTCAGCCTGGTCGAAGACCGCCGACTGCGGACCGTCCATCACCTCATCGGTGATCTCATCGCCTCGATGGGCGGGGAGACAGTGAAGAACGATGGCCTCCGGCCGAGCCAGAGCGAGCAGGGAGGCGTTGAGTTGATACGGTCTCAGGGCTTCGACCTTGGCTGCGTCTGGCACCTGGCCCATGCTGATCCACACGTCGGTATAGAGAGCCGAGGCGCCGCTCACCGCCGCCTTCGGGTCCCGCTCCTCCCGCACTTGCGTGCCGTGCGCGCTCGCCAGCGCCCTGATCGACTCCATCCTTGCCACAGGGAGGTCGCTCCCTTCCGGGGAACTCAGACACACGTCGATGCCGGCCAGCGCCCCAGCCTCGGCCAGAGAGGCGGCGACGTTGTTCCCGTCGCCCAAGTACACGATCTTACGGCCCACCGGATCGGCGAACCGTTCCCTGAACGTCTGGATGTCGGCGAGGGCCTGGCACGGGTGGTCCGAGTCGGTCAGGGCATTGATGACCGGCACGGACGCGGCGGCGGCGAGGTCCTCCACATCCTTCTGGGCGAAGGTGCGGATCACGATCGCGTCCACGTACCGGGACAGTACCCGGGCCGTGTCTTCCAGGCTCTCCGACTTCCGCATCTGCAATTCCTGCTCGGAGAGATAGAGGGGCATCCCCCCCAACTGGTGGACTCCAACGCTGAAGGAGACGCGAGTGCGGGTGGAAGGCTTCCCGAAGATCAGGGCCACGGTCTTGCCCTGAAGGACACCCCCCCGGGGATTGCGTTTCCAGGCGGCAGCCTGGGTCAACACGGCGTCGAAATCCGCTTGGCTGAGGTCCGTGATCTTGAGGAAGTGCCTGAGTTCCACTGCCCACCCCCTAGACTCGGGAAACGCTGCTACCAGGGACGATCTTGGTGCCCAACCCGGCATCGTCGGTCATGACCTCCAGGAGGACAGAGTGGGGGATCCTTCCATCGATGATATGGGCTGCGGCCACTCCCCCTTGAAGACTGGTCAGTACTGCTTCCAACTTGGGGATCATGCCCTTTGAGACCTTGCCGTTGTCCATGAGTTCGATCAGGTCGTCGCTCGTGCACTCCGAGATCACGCTGGTCTCATCTTCGATATCGGCGTGCAGACCTGTGACGTCGGTGAGAAAGATGACCTTCTCCGCTTTGAGAGCCGCCGCTAGCGCTCCGGCGACGGTGTCGGCGTTGATGTTGTAGCTCTCCCCTCCTGACCCGGTGCCCACCGAGGCCACCACCGGCACATAATCGGCGTCCAAAAGGCTGAGAAGCTCGGTGTTCACCTCGGTCACCTCGCCGACCAGACCCAGGTCCAGCGGAGCTCCGTCGGGCCCCCGCTTGAGCAGCGGCTCCGCCCGCAGGAGGAAGCCGTCGTCACCGCACAGGCCGACGGCCGGTGCTCCCTTACTGTTGATGAGGCTGACGATCTCTTTGTTGACCTTGCCCACCAGCACCATCTTCGCCACTTCCATGGTGGCCGCGTCGGTGACTCGAAGACCCTCAACGAATCTGACGGGCAGATCGAGCCTTCTCATGTAGTCACTGATCTCGTTTCCGCCCCCATGGACGATGATGGGCTTGATGCCGACATAGCGCAGCAGGGCTATGTCGGTGGCGAACTCGTCCTTCAAGTCGGCGGAGCTCATCGCAGCTCCCCCGTACTTGATGACCATAGTGGTGCCGCTGAACATGCGGATCCACGGGAGCGATTCGAGGAGCGTCTGCACCCGCTTGCGATATATCTCGCGCATGACTTCGGTCGACCTTCCTAGGTGTGGTACTCGGCGTTGATGGTGATGTACTCGTGACCCATGTCGGCGAAGAACAGCTCCGTCGACTCGGAACCAAGCCCGAGGTACACCGTGATGTCGATCTCCGGCTGCTTCATAGCCTCGGTCATGACGGCTCGGTCGGCGTCCGAGACCGCGCAGGCCGATCCGCTTTCGACAACGGTGACCCCACACAGCTGCAGCGATGCATCCGGCAGAGACCGCCCGGCCATGGCCGCGCCGGCCGAACTGATGATGCGGCCCCAGTTAGGGTCGCCGCCGTGCATGGCGGTCTTGACCAAGGGCGAATTCGCGACAGCCCGGGCCACTGCTATGGCGCTGGGGGCCGTCTCGGCGCCGGCGACGCGCAGGCGCATGATCTTGCTCGCTCCTTCACCGTCGGCGACCATCATGAGGGCTACCCGCAGAAGCATGGCCTCCAGGGCGCCGGCAAGGCGGGAGAGATCGTCTCCCCGTGGTCGCACGCCCGAAGCGCCGCTGGACAAAAAGAACACCGAGTCGTTGGTGCTCATCTCGCCATCGACGGTGACGCGGTTGAACGACCCAGCCACGGCTGCCGCAAGGAGAGACTGCATCTCCGCAGACGACAGCACCGCATCGGTGGTCGCGACGCACAGCATGGTGGCCATTGCGGGCGAGATCATGCCAGCGCCCTTGGCACACACGCCCAGCCGGACCATGCCGGCGCTCGTCTCTACCTCGTAGGCGCATATTTTGGGGAAGCGGTCCGTGGTCATGATGCTACGATTGAACTCGGGACCACCTCCTGGCTTGATCGCAGCCGCCGCCTTCCTGGCGCCGGCGGCCATGAAGTCGGCGTCTAGCTGCACTCCGATGATGCCGGTCGAGCACACCGCTACCGCTCTGGGCGGAACATCCAGCGCCTCCGCAGAGGCCGTCTGCATCGCCCGGGCTACGGCCAGTCCAGCGGCGCCCGTGCAGGCGTTGGCGTTCGCGCTGTTCATGACCACCGCCACGAGGTGGTCCAGGTCGCACTCCGTCCTGTTGAGAACGATCGGGGCAGCGGCGAAGGCATTGCTCGTGAAGACCGCGGCAGAAGTCGCCTGCGATCGCCACTCCGGCGCGACACTGAGGACGCCCATGTCCGGACCTCCGCTGTCCTTCAGGCCGGCCACGATCCCCCCAGCCAAGAACCCACCCGGGAACGTGGCCCCGGGCGATCCAGCGGGCGGCTCCACAAGGCTCACTCCCTCGGGGACCACCAGAAAACGCGAATCGTTGGGGGCGACGACGACCGGGTGGTCCAGCCCACCGGTGTTGCTCATACTCTCCTCCTCAGTCCCGCATCTTCGGCAAGCCCGAACATGCAGTTCATGTTCTGTACCGCCTGGCCCGAAGCGCCCTTGACGAGATTGTCGATGACCGTGATGACCTTCACCAGGCCCGCTGCGGCGTCCTCCCGCACGGTCAGTCGACAGTAGTTGGTGTTCGCGACCTCCGCCAAGCCGGGCGCGTGCTCGCACACCTCGACGAACGCTTCGTCTGCATAGAAGGCACGGTACCGTTCCAACCAGGACTCGGTACCGATCGGTCCGCCTCGCGGTCGAAAGTACAGGGTGCTGAGGATCCCCCGGTCGACCGGCAGTAGATGGGGCGTGAACGACACTGAAAGCGCCCGCCCCGCGGCCACGCTCAGCTCCTGTACCATCTCGGGGGTGTGACGGTGTCCGATCTCGCTGTAGGCGCGGAAGTCCTCGTTGACGGCGCAGAAATGCGTCTTCTCGGAAGGGGATCGCCCCGCGCCCGAGACGCCCGATTTCGAATCCACCACCACCCCGCCGTCATCGATCTCTTCGGCGATCGGCAACAGGCCCAGGAGCATGCCCGTGGGATAGCAGCCGGGGTTGGCGACCAACCTGGCCTTCGCGATCCTGCTCCGATGCAGCTCGGGCAGGCCGAACACCGCCTCTGCCACCAGATCGGGTCTTGGATGCACGAAGCCGTACCAGTCTGCATAAGCGTGAGGGTCTGTCAGCCGGAAGTCGGCGCTCAGATCCACCACCCGGCACTCGGAGTCCACAAGCGCAGCGACCACCTCGTGAGCTTCGCCGTGGGGATAGCAGACGAACACCACGTTCGATCCTGCCACGGCCTCGAGCGAGTACTGGGCATAGACTCCCTCCACACGCAGGTGCGGGAAGACCTCGCTCACACTCCGGCCGACGTACGACTTCGAGGTCAGAGCTTTCAAGCGCACGTCCGGATGAGACGCAAGGATATCTGTGAGGACGGCTCCGGTGTAACCGGTCGCTCCGACGACGCTGGCCGTTATCACTTGCCTACCTTCTTATCTCCCGATCGACGATCACGAGTGCATGAATATACAGTCTCTTGCAAGAACATACAAGGAAAGGCGGCAGTAGAACTGGGGACTCCGAAAGTCCACGGCCGAGATCCCCTCCCGCGCCGATCGGTGATCGTGCCGAGAGACGCCGGGCTTGATCAGGCGCGCAATTGGGCGCCCAGAGTGCCGGCCACCTTTGCCAGCATGTGCTCGCGGATCTCCCCCACCTCGGCATCGCTCAAGGTGCGGTCCGCCGCCCGGAAGCTCAGGCGCAGAGCGAGGCTCTTCTTGCCAGGAGGGACCTGGGCTCCCTCGTATACGTCGAACACCGCCACATCCTCCAGCAACTCCCCGGCAGCCTCCCTCAACTGGCCTATGACCTCTGCCGCCGGGATGTCGGCGTCGACGACCAGAGCGACGTCCTGCTCTACCACTGGATACGCGATCAGGTCGCGAAACGCAGTTACCGCTCCTGAAACCTCCACAAGGTCCTGCAGACAGATCTCAGCGGCCACCACAGGTCCACGGAGATCATAGGCCTGAAGGACCAGAGGGTGCACTTCACCGAGCCACCCCAGCACCTGTCCCTTCTCGTCCTTGATTACCGCGCTCTTGCCGGGATGGAGGAACCTTTCGTCGGCCACTCCATAGTCCAGCCGGCAGTGAAGCCCGGAGGCCACTCGGTCGACGAGCCCTTTGACCAGGTAGTAGTCCACGGTCGCACCCGAACGCAGCCACGACGGCTCCTCCCACTCACCGGTGACCAGCGCGCCCACCTGCGTCTTCTCCTGGGGAAGGACGTCTTCCCCCGGTGTGTATACCCGTCCGGTCTCGAAGACGCGCACCCGGTCCTCGCGCACGAAGACGTTCTTCCGCGCCGTCTCCAGGAGGCCCGGCAGCAGCATAGTGCGCATGAAGGCCTGATCGTTGCTCAGCGGATTCGTGATCTGCACGGTCGTCCGGCGCGGGTCCCCGGGGTCCAGGCGCAACCTGTCCTGCCATTTGTCGTCAGCGAAACTGTAGTTGATCACCTGCGTCAGCCCGGCGCCGGCCAGGAGGTCCTCGACCCGGCGCCGGCCCGCCTGCTGCCGGTCTAGACCACCCATGCCCTCGCGCCGGGCGGGTAGGGTCGACGGGATCTGGTCCAGCCCATGGATGCGGGCGATCTCTTCGATAAGATCGATCTCCCGCTCCAGGTCGCCCCGGAACGTCGGTACCGTCACCAAGATGTCTTCGCCGCATTCACCCGCGTTGCAGCCCAGCCGAGCGAGGATAGCCGCGACCTCCGCGGTCGAGACAGCGGCGCCCAGGATGTCCTCCACGCGCGCCGGCCGCAGCTTGATAGCCTTCTCCGAGGGAAGAGGGACGCGTACGTCTATGGTGCCCACCGATACCTCTCCGCCGCAGATCTCGACCAACAGGCTGCAGGCCATGTCGAGGGCCAGCGGCACCATGTTGGGATCGAGGCCCTTCTCATACCGGGTGGACGCCTCGCTGCGCAGGCCCAGCGCGCCTGAGGTGCGCATGATGGACGGTCCCGCGAAGGTGGCGCCTTCCAGGAGGATGTCGGTGGTGCTTTCAGTGACTTCGCTGTCCAGTCCCCCCATGATGCCGGCGACGACTGACGCCCGCTCCGCATCGGCTATGACGAGCATGTCGTCGGTTAGAACGCGATGCTCGTTGTCGAGGGTGGTGAGCTTCTCGCCTGGGTAGGCGCGGCGCACGATGATCCGTCCCCCGCGTATCGTGCGGAGATCGAAGGCGTGTAGCGGCTGCCCGAGTGTCCAGAGGACATAGTTGGTGATGTCGACGACGTTGCTCACGGGGCGCATGCCCGCGTGGCAGATGCGGGCCTTCAGCCACAAGGGCGATTCCCCGATCCTCACGCCTCTGATGACCCGACCGGCGTAACGGGGGCACAGGTCGGGGTCGAGGACCTCGATGGCTATGTCCTCATGCACGGGTCGGCTGCCCCAGGAGTGCCGGAAGGCTATGTCTTCGGCGAAAGGCGCCTCGGTGATGGCGGCTATCTCGCGCGCCAAGCCTCGGACGGAAAGGCAGTCGGGGCGATTGGGAGTGACCTCCACCTCCAACACCCAATCGGTCAGAGCAAAGTGGTCCGCGAGCAGTTCGCCGGCCTCCCACGAGTCGGGAAGTACCATCGTCCCTGGGCTCTTCGCGGCCAGACCCAGCTCGGCCTCGGAAAGGATCATCCCAGCCGACTGCACCCCCCGCAGTTTGGCATCGCGGATGCGCGTGCCATCCGGCATCACTCCGCCGGGCAGGACCACGGCCACCGTCTGCCTCGCAGCCACGTTGGGAGCACCACAGACTATCGTCCGTGGGTCGTCTTCCCCCACGTCGACCGTGCACACCGACAGCTTGTCGGCGTCGGGATGCCTCCGGCAATCGAGCACTTTCCCCACCACGAAGCGCTCCAGGTTCTCCTGATCGCCGGGTACCCCTACCTGCGCCACCCGCTCCACTTCGGTACCGGTGAGGGCAAGGCGCGAAGCCAGCTCCTCCACATCCATCTCGATGGGTACGTACTCTCGCAGCCAGGTAAGTGGGGCTTTCATATGGTCTCCGGTCAGAACTGGCGCAGGAAGCGCAGGTCGTTCTCAAAGAACAGTCGGAGGTCATTCACCCCGTGCTTGAGCATGGCGATACGCTCGATCCCCAGGCCGAAGGCAAAGCCGGAATAGACCTCGGGATCGTAATCCACGAAGCCGAACACGTTCGGGTCCACCATGCCGGCGCCCAGGATCTCCAGCCAACCGCTCTTCTTGCATAGGCGACAACCGGCTCCGTCGCACATCATGCAGGACACGTCCACCTCCACGGAAGGTTCGGTGAAGGGGAAGAAGTGCGGCCTCAGACGCACCTTGCGGTCCGCACCAAAAACAGCCTTGGCGAACGTCTCCAGGGTGCCCTTGAGATCGGCGAGTGTGATGTCCTCGCCGACCACCAAGCCCTCGACCTGGTGGAACATGGGTGTGTGAGTGGCGTCGGAGTCCCTGCGGTACGTTTTGCCGGGGACGATTATGTGGAGGGGAGGGCGTCGCTTTTCCATCGCGCGCACCTGCATCGGTGAGGTGTGAGTGCGCAGAACCACCTGATCGCTGATGAAGAACGTGTCGTGAAGCGACCGGGCCGGATGATCGGCAGGGGTGTTCAGAGCTTCGAAGTTGTAGTACTCGGTCTCGATCTCCGGTCCGTCGACGATCTCGTAGCCCATCCCGACAAAAATGTCTTCGATCTCTCGCTGGGTCTGGGTGACCAGATGAAGGCTTCCAAGAGGAGAACGCCACCCGGGCAGGCTGATATCGACCCGCTCCTTCTCGAGTCCGAGCACCAGTTGCTCGGCCTCTAGTTCTTGCCGGCGCACTTCGACGGCAGCCTCCAACTCCTTGCGGATGAGGTTTCCCACCTTCCCCACCTCGGGCCGTTCTTCCACGGGGAGCTCGGGGATGGTGCGCAGAAGGAGCACCAGGTCGGCCTTTCGGCCCAGGAAACGCACGCGAACGGCTTCCAGAGCGACCAGGTCCCCAGCCGCGGCGATCGCGGCCATGCCCTGAGTGTAGATACTCCTCAGGTCGTCCCTGGAGATCTGCTCGAGAATGCCGTCCTTGCCCGTGATAGCTCCTCCTTCCGAGCGTTCAATCCTAGCGGAACGCACCGTCGTTTGCCACCAGCGCCCCCATCAAGGGTATTTCCGTCCAGCCGTGTGCCTGCTGAGCTCATACAGCAGAACGGTGCCGGCCATGGCCACGTTCAGCGAGTCGAACCCGCCCTGAGGGATGGTGACGCGTCGCTCATGCGCCCAATCCGCGCCTGGTCCCGCTCGCTCCGCGCCCAAGACCACGATGGCGCCCGAATCCAGGCTCAGACTACGCACATCCTCCCCCGCGTGAGGATCCGCCACCAGCACCACCGGTCCGCCCTCCTCCGTGCGGGGCGACCGTCCCAGCTTCTCCCGGAGATCGCCCGGCGTCACATCGGTCACGATGGGGACAGTGAACTGAGCTCCCATACCCCCTCGCAGGGCTTTGGGTCCGTAGGGATCGGCCGTCCCCGGCGAGCATATGACCCCGGTCGCTCCGAAGGCCGCACAACTCCGCACCAGGGTGCCTACGTTCCCGGGATCGCCTACCCCGGCGAGAAACAGCGTCAATCCGCTGGGCCAGCTCGAGATCGCCAAGGCTCCAGGCGGGTTCCGAGGACGTGAAGATGACGTCCGCCGAGCCGCCGAGGGAGCTGGCGTAGGCCAGGGTCTCCTCATCGCACACCCCGATGTGCACTCCGACGGCGTCCGAAGGCTCGCTTCGAGCGGCCCGCTCCATAAGGCTTGGGGGAAGGTCGGGAAGCAGATCGCGGCGTACCAGGATGTCGCGCAGGTCGGCCCCCGCGTCCACGGCGGCGCGCAGCAGGTCGAGGCCCTCTCCTACGAGCAGACCCCGGTCGCGCCGCTGCTTCTTCTGCTGCAGCTTGCGCGCCAGCTTGACGCTGTGATTCTGCCGCCCGACAATGTCGCGGATCACGTTGTGTTCTCCGCTCTTCTGGGCAGCGCGAACGAGTCTAGCCCGCGCTGAGGGCCTCTTTGGCCCGGGCGGCTATCTGCGCGAACACTTCAGGTTCGCGGACTGCCAGATCGGCCAGCATCTTGCGGTCGACATCGATCTGAGCCTCTTTGAGCCCGTGGATCAGCTGGTTGTAGCTGAGACCGTTCTCCCTGGCCCCGGCGTTGATGCGGGTGATCCACAGACGCCGGAACTCGCGTTTCCGCGCCCGGCGGTCGCGGTAGGCATAGGTGCCGGACTTGATGAGCTGTTCCTTCGCCCGCCGGTAAGAGGACTTCTTGAGCCCCCAGTAACCTTTGGCCTCGTCCAACACCTTGCGGCGCTTCTTGTGCGCGTGGATGCTCCTCTTGACTCTGGGCATGGCGATGACCTCCTAGCGGCCCAGAAGACCGCGCAGCCGGCTGGTGTCTTGGGCGTCTATCTCGACGGCCTTGCGTAGCCTGCGCTTCTTGTTGGCTGACTTCTTGGTGAGCAAGTGGCTGCCGAACGCGCGTCTGCCGCATGAGCTTACCCTTGGCGCTCACCCGAATGCGCTTCTTAGCGCCTTTGTGTGTCTTGTTCTTCGAGTTCTTGGACATCTGTTTTCCCTTCGTGCATACACGGACGAACCCGGAGCACCGCAGAAGCGCGGGCATCGAGCCCGAAGAGACACCCGTCCGGAGTGGCCCTCGGCCTAACTCCGCTTCGGCGCCAGCATCATGACCATGTTCCTGCCGTCCAGATTGGGTTCGGACTCCACTTCGCCGATCTCGGCCAGATCATCGGCCATGCGACGCAGCAGCCTCTCCCCCAGATGGGGATGGACCAACTCCCTGCCCCGGAACATGATGGTGAGCTTGACTTTGTCTCCCTTTCTGAGGAAGCGCTCGACATGACCTTTCTTGGTGTCGAAGTCGTGGTCGTCGATCTTGGGCCGCAGCTTGATCTCCTTGATGCTGATCGTCGTCTGCCGCTTGCGCGCTTCCTTGGCCTTCTGTTCCTGCTCGTACCTGTACTTGCCGTAATCCATCACCTTGCAGACCGGCGGGCTGGCCATTGGCGCCACCTCCACCAGATCGAGATTGAGTTTGTCGGCGTAACTGAGCGCCTCAGGCACTCCCACGATGCCGACCTGCTCGCCGTCCGGCCCGATCAGGCGGACCGCGTCTGCGCGGATCTTCTCGTTGATGCGAACGATATCGGCTATGTTGCCCTGCACCTCCCCCGGCGCTACCGGTTAGGAACCTTCATTACCACGCAAAAAAGCGGTGCAACCACCGCTTCCCAATGCAGCCGCCCGGCCAAGCCGGACAGCTCTCTCTATGGTTCGACCTCCGCGCCATCCAGGCACGAGGTGGGAAGGGTGGCTTCCTCTTTATGCAAACCGGCAGTATAGACCAAGAAGTCACCGGGCTCAAGGACACCGATCAAGAGCAACGCGGGCTGTGGGACTCACAGGCAGGCGATCAGGGGCAGGGCGCCACTGTTGGCGGGCTGGAATGCTCGGCGATGGTGGCTGCGGCCTCGGACAGCCCGAGTGGTCGGGTGTCCTTGCTGCCTCGGGTGCGCAGCGTGACCGAGCGCTGCTCTACCTCACGATCGCCCACGACCAGCATGAACGGCACCTTCGCGACCTCGCCGTCGCGGATCTTCTTCGAGACCGACTCGGGTCGCACGTCGACCTCCGCCCGCAGACCGGCGCACCTGAGCGCGCCCTGTACCTCGGCCGCGTACCCGGCATGACGGTCGGCGACGGGCACGATGACGACCTGCACCGGCGCCAGCCATGCGGGCAAAGCTCCCCCGTAGTGCTCGAGGAGGATGCGCAAGGAAGCGCTCGATGCTCCCGAGCACCGTGCGGTGGATCATCACCGGACGATGGCGCTGGTTGTCTTCGCCCACGTAATCGAGGTCGAGGCGCTCGGGCATGGCGAAATCCAACTGACAGGTGGCGCACTGCCACGTCCTCCCCATCACGTCTTCGATGTGGAAGTCGATCTTGGGACCATAGAAGGCGCCGTCGCCCGGATTGAGGGTGTAGGGCAGTTCCGCCCGCTCCAAGGCGGCCGCCAGGGCGCGCTCCGCGGTCTCCCACATGGCGTCGCTGCCGATCGACTTCTCCGGGCGGGTGGACAGTTCCACATGCACGCGGTCGAAACCGAAGGTCCGGTACATGCGGAGCACCAGCTCGATGACCGCCAAGACCTCGTCTTCCACCTGCTCGGGCAGGCAGTAGATGTGGGCGTCATCTTGGGTGAAGAGCCGTACCCGGAAAAGGCCTTGGAGCACTCCGGACATCTCGTGCCGGTGGACCAGACCGAGCTCCGCCATGCGCAGCGGGAAGTCGCGGTAGGAGTGCTGCTCGCTCTTGTAGATCAGGGTGCCCCCAGGGCAGTTCATGGGCTTCACGGCGAAATCGACCCCGTCGATGCTCGTGAAGTACATATTGTCTTTGTAGTTATCCCAGTGGCCCGAGCGCTCCCATAGGGTCCGCTCCAGCATGATCGGGGTCTTGGTCTCTTCGTAACCCGCGGCGATGTGCTCCCGCCGCCAGTAGTCGAGCAGGGCGTTGATCACGCGCATGCCCTTGGGATGGAAGAAGGGGAACCCTGGGCCTTCGTCGTGGAAGCTGAACAGGCCCAGCTCGCGGCCCAGCCGGCGATGGTCGCGCTGCCTGGCCATCTCCAGGCGCTCCAGGTACTCGTCCAGCTCTTTCTTCGTTGGGAAAGCGGTTCCGTATATGCGGGTGAGCATGGTGTTTTCGCTCTTCCCCCGCCAGTAGGCCCCGGCCACCGACAGCAGTCCGACCGCCCCGATGCGGCCGCTATCCGGGACGTGCGGACCCCGGCAGAGGTCAAGGAACTCACCCTGCCGGTAAACGCTTATGGTGGCCCCGTCGGGAAGGTCGCGGATGAGCTCCAGCTTGTAGGGCTCGTCTGCAAAAACCGCGAGGGCCTCCGCCTTGCTCACCTCACGCCGTTCGAACGGCAGATGCATGGCCAGCAGACCCTGGATCTCTTCCAGTATCCGTGGCAGGTCATCCTCCCCCACCGGTTGGGGGAACTCGAAATCGTAGTAGAAGCCATCCTTGATCGCCGGGCCGATGGCGACTTTGGTGCCGGGATAGAGCCGTGTGGCCGCTTCGGCAAGGAGGTGCGCTGCCGAATGACGGATGACGTCAAGTCCGTCAGGAGACGAAGCGGTGATGATCTCCACTCGATCTCCCTCGGCCAGAGGCGCGCTGAGATCCAGCACCCGGTCCCCTACCCTGGCGGCGACCGCGGCCTTGGCCAAACGCGGACCGATGGTCTCTGCTACCTCAGCGGCAGTCGCACCGTCGGAGACGACGAGGTCCGATCCGTCCGGAAGCGCAACCCTCATGAATCCTCGCACGCAAGAAGTGGTAGGCCGGCAACGAGACAGTGGGCGCTGTAGGATTTGAACCTACGGCCTCTTCCGCGTCAAGGAAGCGCTCTCCCCCTGAGCTAAGCGCCCATCAGGGCGGTCATGATACAGCCGCCCTCTGCGGGTGGCAAGGCCGCCCTGGCCAAGACCAACCGAGTTAGTAGTATGCGTGCACCCTGATGCCAACGGTCATGAAGAGCACCTGGCTGGCTCCGATCGACCTCGGAGTTCTGCCTCCGGACAATCGGTCAGAGAGTAGCATCCGGGCGTAGCAGGGAATCGTTGATGTTTCGGCGTGGAGCCTTGTCGGGTAGACTCTCCTCGTCATGCACAGCAGGATCAACCCCCTACAGAGGTGGGAAGGCCTGGCCAAAGCGAGGGAGGCGATTATGTCGTTGGGGCCTGTGGAGTACATCGTCATCGGGTTTCCGGGAAACAAGTTCAAAGGAGACATCCTTCCGGCCCTGGGAGATCTGGTCTCCAACGGTACTATCCGTGTCATGGATCTGGCCTTCGTCTCGAAAGACGCTGACGGTTCGGTGCTCGCCTTCGAGCTTGAGGATCTGGCCAACGAGGAGGCCGAAGCGTTTGCGTTTGAGAAAGCCGTGGGCGATGTGTTGTGTGAAGAAGACCTCATGGCCTTTGCCGACGAACTCAAACCCAATACTTCGGCTGCGGTGCTGGTATGGGAGAACCTCTGGGCCCGGCGCTTCCAGGAGACCCTCCTTGAAGCTGATGGCATCCTCGTCGACTACGCGCGCATACCTCATGAAGTGGTTCAGGCGGCTATCGGCGAGGCGAAGGCGTTCAAAGACTGAGCTGATCACAGACGGAAGGGAGAACAAGCATTATGCGAAGGAGACGAGGCGGACTGGTTAGAGTGGCGGCTACGACCGCCGTGGTGGCAGGAACGGTTGGGGCGGTAAGTGGCCATCAGCAGAAGAAGGCCGCCGGTAAGCAGCAGGCGGCCGCCGATCAGCAGGAATTGGCCGCCTATCAGGCGCAGGAGCAACAGGCCGCAATGGAAGCTGCCGCCGCCCAGGCTGCAGCTGCAGCCGTGGCGCAGCAGCAGGCTGCCGCCCCCGTAGCTCCCGCGGCCGCACCGGTCGACACTGCAGCCGAACTCCAGAAGCTGGCCCAGCTACAGCAGCAGGGCATCCTGACGCCAGAGGAGTTCGCGGCCGCCAAGGCTAAGTTGCTAGGGATCTAGCTCTCGGCCGGCGACACTTGGCCGGCCAGAGGTCTGGAATACGGAGCCAGGCGGGGACGGCAATCTCGTAACAGGAGGGACTAGAGTATGGGTTTTCAGATTGAGACGGGCACCCTGGGCTTCCTGGGTTTCTTCTTTCTGCTCCTGATCTGGATCGCGCTGTTCCTGACCTGGGCCTTCACGATCTGGGATATCTTCCGTCGACACGATCTCGGCGGAGGGGCCAAAGCAGGCTGGTTTCTGCTCGTCATCATCCTGCCGCTGGTGGGCACAGTGATCTATCTCATCGCCCGGCCCAAGCCGGAGCCTGAAGAGGCGCACTGGGCTCCGCGCGTGGAGGGATCTTCGCCCAGTCCCGCCCAGGAGTTGGAGACACTTGCCAAGCTGAAGGAGTCGGGGCACATCACCCAGACGGAGTACGAGGCCCAGAAAGCCAAGCTTCTCTGAGCCAAGCCGCACGCATAGCTGGCGCCGTAGTCTGGGGCGCACCTCTTGGAGGTGCGCCCCAGTTGTTTTGGTACGCGTGGCATGAGCGACAGCTTGGGGGTGAGAGTCCCCTGGAGGAGGAGGTGATGCCAACCTTTAGCCGAAGGCAAGGCGTCGCCGTGAGGCGGGCTTCCCAAGCGACGACCGACCCGAGGATTCCGAGGACCCGGCGGGTGGACGTCGAATGTCGACAGGAGTGTGGACAGAACGCCTATGACAGATGCAAGCCGTATTGCCAGCGAAGGCTCCAGTGAGGAGCGCGAGCTGGCCGGCTACCTTGAGGAGCTTATCTCGGCCACCTTGGCGCACAAAGCGCCCAGCAGGCCCGTTGAGGGCTGGGGAGCGAACGAACCTGCGCCGGTCGATCTCGTCGGCGACGATTCGGAACAGACCGCCGCGCCCGAGATGGCTGCTGAAGACGAGACTCCTCGACAGAAGTCGCCGCCGCGTAGCAGGCAAACAGAACGGACCAGTCGCGCGTCGATGAGCGAAGAACTGGCGGCTCTGTTCCGTCCCACCGAGCAGTCTCCGCCCCTCTCCCCACGGACCGCCGTGCCGTCAAGTCCCGCGATGGCGAGGCAACCTGGAATCCCTGCGACGGAGCCCAGCGCGTTTCTGCAGCGTTTCCTGCAGCAAGCCGCGCGCCCCCACGAACTTGCCCCCTCGGGGCTGGCCGACCTTGACGCTCGTCTAGCCGGTGGGTTCGGCTCGGGGCTTCACGTGGTGTTAGGACGGTCAGGGGTGGGAAAGACCGCTTTTCTGGACTCAGTGGCCTGGGAGGCAGTCACATCCGAGCGTCCGGTCATCTACTACTCCCTCCGCGAGGGCAGCCTTGGTGCTTGGGAGCGGCTGATCAGCGCGCTTGGTAATATCCTAGGCGACCCGACCATCCCTCTTGCTACCCTGCGCGCCCGCAGACTGGGTCCGCACGAGCTCGAAGAGCTCACCCGTCTCGACATGGCCCTCCAGAACTCCGTCCTGCCTTTTCTGTCCCTGGTAGAGACCATTCCGGCCAGCACCGACACGCTGAGCGCCTTCCTGGAGGATGTCCGCTCCAGGGCCCGGGAGGCGGAAGAGTGGCATGGAAGGATCCCCCTGCTCCTGATCGACGACCTGGAGCGACTGCTGCTTCTCACCGGGTCGCAGCCCCTCTCACACGTCCTCTCGCGCTTGGACGGCACTTTGAGCGCGGACTCCATGCCCGGCCTAGTCGCCGCGACCTCGCTCGATCGATCGACCCACGGTCCTGATAGACTGCCGGCGCAGACGACGCTGGCTCTGGTGTCGGTCGCGACACCGGCGGACGATGACTTCGACCGGGTGGATCTCGAAGTGCGGGCCAATAGCCGCACGGGTTGGACGGGGGCTCTGCCGCTGCTCCTCGACCGCCGCTCCGGCCTGTTCGCACAGCTATCTCAGTAGGTGATCGCCCGCGGTAGAGCCTTGGCGGATTCGATCCACCCGGCCACCTGATCTTCGGTAGGGAATCTGCGGACGAGTTTCTTTTGCTCGTTGACTTCCGCCATCTTCTTGGCGAGGTTATCTGCCCGTCGTCGGGCCAACTCGGGGACCGTGTCCACCCCCGCGGCCTCGAGCAGCTCGGCGTACTCCCCTCCGACACCCTTGATCCGGAAGAGGTCGGCCTGATTCACCCAGCGAAGGATCAGCTTCCGGCTGATGCCCGTGGTCGCCGCCAGATCCTCACGGCCTTTTGGGCCGGCACCGGCTGCCAGTAAGTCCTGCGTGGTCTTCAGACCCTGGGCCTTGAGCTTCTCCGCGTTGACCGGGCCGATGCCTTCGATGTCTTGCAGATTCGCCATCCTCCTCCCCTCTGGCGGCCGGTCGACGGTCTCACCGAATGACGCACCACTTTGAAGCCCGGGACTCAGGGCGAAAGAGAGCGATTGATCGCCGACAGCTTGAGGGGGCCGATCCCTGGGCACGATGAACGGACAGCGTGCGCGTAGCCGCCCGGAGGCCAGCAACGCGATTCCGATCACCACGGCCACTGCGAGAAACGGCCCCAGCAGGTACCTGGACTTGTGTGAACCGGTTCTCTTCACGTCAGCTCCTTCCCTGAAGCGGCGCGCGTGAGGAGTCGCGCTCATCTGCATATGATCCTCGCTCGCCCGCGTGGTTCGACATCTCAATTATCGGCAGCATACCCATACTAAGTCCAGATGATGGTCTTTGATAGGGAGCGAAGGGTGACAGGCAGGGTTGGTGACAGGTGGGCCGCCGTCTGCCGCCGCCGTCGCAAACACGGAGCCTCCGCTGTAGAGTGTGCACACGGCGGCATCCACCGAGGGAGCGAGAGATGAGATGGGAATACCGCAACGTCATTTTGAGCGCACAGGCGCACGACCCCGAGACGAGGGCATATTTGCAGTCAGTGTGGCCTGGTTGGGAACCCCCGCGGTTCGCGCCGCAGGCGTTGATCCCTAAGCTGAACGAGTATGGGGCCAATGGCTGGGAACTGGTTCAGATTCAGCCGGTGTATTTGGATGAAGATGCCAATGTGCTGATCCACGGAGGCCCACAGCCTCCCGACGACCCTATCACCGCTACGATCAAAGCCAAAGCGAAGATCCCTTCTCGCACCGGGTCCGAGCCAACCAGGTACGCTCACTCCTACCTCTGCACGTTCAAACGACAACTGGACTCAAACTAGATGGCCGTTTGGTTGTATGCGTCGGAGTCGGTCCGGTTGTACTATCCGCCCAGCGCTTTGCTACGTGGCTCAGGGAGGGCACGATGACAAAATGGGAATACAAGTCCGTCCCGCTGGATCGCGCGGGAACGAAGGAGGACTTCGGATTCGGCTGGACTTACAGCCCTTGGGAGATCGGGACCTCCCAGGGAGGTAAGCGACCGCTGCACGCAGGACTGCAGGAGCTTGGAGGCGAGGGATGGGAGCTTGCGGGTGTGGTACCCAACGACCTCTGGGCTGAGGGGACCAGAACGCCCAGCGCATCGCACGGAGTCAGAACGATCTCCTGCACCCTCCTTTTCAAACGGCCCGTGGACGATGTCGCCGGCGGTTGAGCAAGGGGCTAGATCCGCCGGTAGGACTCTGTTGGTAAGCTATTGGAGATCATGGTCGGTGTCTTTTTGCTCTCAGAGAAAGGCGGCGAATGGAGCCCTCCCGAAAGCCCGGAGAAGTTGCTGAAGAACGAAACGCGTCAGATGCGGTTCTCCTTCAGGATGAGCAGTTGATGCAACGAGTAGACGCATGCCACTCACATGACTTCGTGAGAGAGAATCACCCAGACAGGTGCCCCGGCTGCGGCAAGATAGAGCCGGGCTTTCGCTATTGCCGGGGCTGCGGGCATCAGATAAAGCGCAAGACCAAAGATGCGTGCTTCTGGTTTCAGGAGGTAGCCGGTGAAGCGCAATACCAGGACGCGCTTGAGCGCGTTATTGAAGGAGCGGAGCGGGACGAGGACGGTGTTGTCCACGAATGGGTGACGGCCGTTCTAATTACCGAGCCTTCGAACGAGCATGACGAGGACGCCGTTAAGGTGCTGGTGACCAGGGAGCCGCAAGCCGAGCTCGTAGGCCACCTCCCGCGGGACGATGCGGCCGCCATTCAGAAGGCGCTTGTGAAGGTGTACTCAGCGCACCGGAGGTTTGTGGCCTGCAAGGCGCTGATTCAAGGTGGCTTTCGTCGTCAGGATGGATCGACGTCGTCTTACGGGATCAGGCTCTTGCTGCCGCTGCCCCGCGATATTCCCGGGGCGGCCAAGGCGGCCCTTGACGCCGAGTAGTAGCGGCAATCCTCGGGCGGCCCAGAAGCGGGCTTTCGCAAGTAATCCTGAGGAGGCGACGGCCGGAATTGAACCGGCGTAGCGGGTTTTGCAGACCCGTGCCTAAGCCACTCGGCCACGTCGCCTCGCAAGGGCAAATGCATGGAGCGGATGAAGGGATTCGAACCCTCGACCTTCTGCATGGCAAGCAGACGCTCTAGCCAACTGAGCTACATCCGCCCGGTACCTCGCGGCTGACGGATTATAGACCAGCCCCCACGGCGATGCAAACCGGCCCGCTCGCGGCCGCGGCGCTCAGAACATCGACCCGTCACGACGGAGGCGTCTCGTCCAGCGCCTGATTGACAAGCGCGTCGGCCCGGGTGTTGTCCTCCCGGGAGACATGCCGGAAGGAGATGCGGTCGAAAGCGTCCATCCGTCCCTTGGCTTCCGCGTGAAGCGGTTTCAGACCCTCGTTCTTGACCCGGTACTCGCCGCGCATCTGCCTTACGAGCAACTCTGAGTCGGACAGTATTTCCACCTCACGAGCTCCCGCACGTTCGGCCAGTTCGAGGCCGGTCAAGAGCGCCTGATACTCCGCGGCGTTGTTGGTGGCTACCCCGATCGTGCGGCTGACTGTTTCCAGAACACGGCCGTCGTCGTCTTCGAGGACCACGCCGATGGCACTGGGGCCGGGATTACCGCGCGATCCTCCATCGATGCGGAGTCGCACCCGGGAGCTACGCCGCCCCTCACCCGACCCACGGGCCGGCACCTCGCTCGTCATATCGGAGGAGGATCCGCCGTTTGCCGCGTTCTCAGGGGTAGCCGCCAGGTCGCTTGGCGTCGCTCCCACCCAGGGGGAACGCCATTCTCGCGATATCGACACGGTCACCTCGCCTTCTGCCAACTGGTCACGCAGGGTCGTCTCGGCCCATTGACAGAGGGCCCACCATTCCAATTCCCCGTGGGGCGCGGCGATCAGCGAAAGGCCCATCTCCCCCGCCCGTTCCGCATCGTGATAGCTCAGGTCGCCGGTGATCATCACCTCGCAGGACGGGGCTGCGGCGTCGATCAGACTGCGACCACTGCCGGGAACTACCCCCACTCTGCTCACGATGCGGTCGCCGTCTCCACTCCAGCAACAGCCGCCCAATCCGACGACATCCGCCACCCGCGCGGCCAGAGCGGACACGGTGGTCGATTCGGGAAGACCCCCTACCCTCCCCAGACCGCCGCTCGGGAGGACGTCTTGCACCGGATACACGTCAAAGGCGGGCTCCTCGTACGGATGGGCGCTCACATAGGCGGCTATCACGCCACCAAGTCGAGCTTGCGGGACGACCGCCTCCCAACGGATCTCAGAGATGCGCTGCCGCACCGCCGGTTCCCCGATGGCGGGGTGCGCCGCCGGCCCCGGCGTGAACCATCCCCTCCCCTCCGAGGCGAAGGCGCACTCCTGATACTCCCCGATCGTCCCGGCCCCGGCGGCGAACACTGCCGCCGCGACCTCCTCCACCGACTCCGGAGGTACGAAGCCCACAAGCTTGTACCATCTCGCCGGAGCGTGCTCCAAAGGTGTCGTGTCCCGGAGACCCAGAGCATCCCCGACAATGTCGGCCAAGCCGCCCGGCGCTGCGTCGAGATTGGTGTGGCAGGCAAAAAGGTTGATCTTTCCGGCGATCAGTCGACGGACGAGACGTTCGCGCGGGTGCTCATCTACCAGCGAGCGGAGCGGCGAGAACAATAGGGGATGGTGGGTGAGGATGGTGTCATAGCCGCCCGAGACCGCCTCGTCAAGCACGGGTTCGGTCAGCTCCAGCGCCACCAACAGCCGGCGCACGACTGCCTGTCCCGATCCCACGAGCAGTCCACAATTGTCGCCCGCTTCAGCCAGCGTCTTGGGAACCAGCCTCTCCAGCACCGCTTCCAGATCGGCTACGAGCATGCTCCGCTCCCCCGACGTCCTCAGAGTGGTTCTCCGGGTTCCGCGGCCCCTGCCAGCCAGGCCGCCCCTTCCGCGTACAGCTTCTCCACCTCCGGCCCGCGAAGTCCGGGTAGAGCGGGCTTAACCTTGAACCCCACCTTCGTCTGCAAATACGCCAGATGCCTGTAGCCTTCGGGGAAGGCCGAAAGCAACTCTTCGTCGAGCTTCAGCACGGCAGCCGGATCCACCGGGTCCAGACGGTCCTTCTCGTAGATGGGCTGTCGACGGACGATGCCCCAGCGGCCCTCACGCTTCTCGAAGAAGTCGTAGAAACGCCCCCAGCAGACCACATCGACCAGAACGCCTTCTACGGGAGCGCGCTGATGGATGGTCATCTTGGCCTGCGAGATGGCCCGCGTCCCGGCAAGGTCGCACGACCAGCCTCCCAGCAGGTGGAGGATGTTGGATCCCGAGTCGAAGGCCTTTCGGCTCACTTCGATGAAATCCTCGAAGGGGCCCTGAAACCAGGTGGCCGTCATCCATCCTCCGGAGTGCCAGACGGTGGCGAAACGCTCCCAGTCAGCGGAGTCCCGCCAGACGACCCAGTTCTCCACTGCCTCCCGGATCGCCACTCTGTCAGCGGCTAGGTCATCCAGCATGGTCTCTCTCCTCTCGGATTCGCGGAGCGATGGCCGACCGCCTCCAGCTTAGCACCGGCTTTCTGCGAAATGGGAGGGCAGAGGATGCGTGCCTAGGCGGACCGAGTCGGGCCCCAACCTACTGCCGGTCGGGCTTCTCCCGGGGAGCCGACCTCTCGCGGACCAATTCCTCCCAATCGAAAGCCTGAGCGTTGTCCCTGCCCACAACAAAGCCGAGGCTACGCAAATGGTTGCGCGCCTGGTTCGTCGCGAAATCCAACCGATCGAGTTTGGTCGCCCGGGCGAACGCCTGTTTGACCGGATAGCGGGTTCCGTTGATGTCGACCCAATGAGTGCGTATCGGCTCAGGGGAGACACCGAGCAGTGACTGGACCACCTGACCTTTGGTCAGTGCGTAGATTTTGCCCCCTTGAGTGAAAGTAATCCTGTCAGCCGCCACGAAATAATTCCCCTGCTAATGACCATAATTTTATTAACACTTATACCATCCCTTGAGGGATATGTGTCAACCCTTTCCTCTGGGCCGCCGTTACCCATTAGCTCAGGGAGAACCTGAGAATGGGTCGGCAAAGGCCTCCTCCAGCGAGCCAGTGTGTGTACATCACGTAAAGAAAGGCGGAACCGACCCCTACGCACCAGCAGGTCGCTTCTCCCGAACATGTGGGCCCCATTCGCGCTACTCTGGATGCGTCGACCCCAAGGGAGGAATGATGAACGCGTACGACATCATGCATGAGTGGGACCGTGCAACCGGGAAAGCCCCGCGCTCGGACGCCGATCTTGATAGGGACGTCCCTGCGAGTCTCGGCACTGGCGACTACGAAGCATGGAAGGCCCGCCTGGAGGCACGCGATGTCGACGCCATCACGGCAGGTATGAAGTGCTGGGGTCTACCGATCGCGCCCCTGGGCCAGTTCGAGTTGGACGCTGAGATCGAGGTCATAGAGAGACCGTACTCCCCGGAATCCTAAGGGGTCTGCTTGACAGCGCACCCTGGACCGTCATAGGTGGGCCCAGCAGGACTCGAACCTGCGACCGGCCGGCTCAGTCGTTGCAGTCACCGCAACAGTCTGTGAAGCCCACCCCATGACGGTCGTCCCAGCCGGCGCTGGGGGCTATGGGACTTTGGTTGGAGAGGAGGTCCCGGTAAGATGGCAATCGACGACCTACGAGAAGACCTACCCTCAGGAGGTACACGTGAGCGAAACAAAAGCCTGCGCAACCTGCTTCTTTTGGGAAGAGCAATCCAATCGCTGCCGTAGATACGCCCCACACCCGGCCCTGGGGAACAGCGAAGACAGCGACGGAAGCCAGAACGCCTTCTGGGTCTTGACCAAAGCCGAAGACTGGTGCGGAGACTACGAGTCTATCTTGGGAGAGGAGTACGAGGAGGAAGAGGAACACGAGGAGGAGGATGACGAGGAGTGGGAAGCCGATGGCTCACTCAAATGGTCGCCGCCGCCTCCAGCACCCCCAGCGCAGAGAGGGCTTTTCAGGTGAGGTCCTAAGCGCAGAGTCTCTCTGGACGCGTCCAGAGCCCCGAGGACGCGATGAGAGCGACAGGGTAGGGTGCAGCATCCCCTGTTTTGGGCGCACCTATTGGCCCAACGGACGAAAGCCCCCCGGAGCCTGTGACGTTAGATGGGCGGGTTACAGACCTTGCAGGGAGTGTAGCCCTGGGCTTTGGCTTCGCTCAGGCTGATGGCTATCTTGCTTTCCTCCAGATACCGGCACCCGTCGCGGTGATACTTGGTGCCGGTCGCGGTGATGTAGACGGTCGGCCCCCCTGAGGGCAGGGTTGTGGTCGTAGTGGGAGCGATTGCGGTCGTCGTTGAACCGGGTATGTGGGTCGTCGAGGTAGTGGAACCCGTGCCGCCGCCCTTGATGAGCAGCAGGTTGTAGAGCAGTTGGGCGCACTCCCCCCGGCTGGCGTTGGCGTATGCGTTCCAGCTGTAGGAGAGGCCTACCAGACCGTCCAGTAGGTGATTGAACTCTGCCTTCCTGATGTTGGCCCCGTGGGTGGCGTCGGAATAGTTGAGAACCCCTACCCAACCAGCCGGGGGAGCCTCAAGATCAGCCCCACCGGCTCTCACCACCATGGTTATCACCTGTTGCCGGGTGATCTCTTTGCAGGGGCCGGAAGGTATTGTCCGGATAGCCGGTGGTGAGACCGGTTCGCGCCGCAACCGCGATGTAGTTGTCAGGGTAGAGCGGATCGATGGAATCGACGGGTAGGACATCCTTGAAGGGGCAGACGTCGTCTTCTGTGGTCTGGAAGCCCATGGTAAGGACGATCATCTTGGCGAACTGCTGACGCTTGACCAGATCCTCCGGTCCGAAGTTGCCGTTCGCATACCCACCGATGATGCCCCGCGCGGAGAGCTCGGTGATGGCGGTGACATACGGATGAGTAGAAGGAACGTCCGGGAACAAGCCGGAAGCAAGCGCCGGTACGACGATGAGCACTACTGCCGCCAGACTCAGAAGAATCCCGGTGACCCACCGTCTTGCGCGCATGTGCGATTCCCCCTGTCTAGCGATTGAGCAAACTGTAGAGCACTACGCAGACCTCGCCCCGAGTCGCGGGAGTGAGAAGCGTATGCGCTTTACCGGCCGTTCGCTCGGGTACGTAGTGGTGGAGGATCGGCTCCTCTCACCGGAATCACTCAGGGCCGTTTGCCGTCGAACCTGTAGCGCGTCTCCCCGCTCCACTGGAGTTCAACCTCCAGATACCCGTTGTTCACCTTGCCGATGATGGTTATGGGGAAGCCCTCGGGCGGGCTGGTGGTTGCCCGCACGCCGCCGGGGGTATCGGCGGGCTCGAAGTAGACCACCTCGTAGACGGTCTTGCTCGTCCCCTTTCCCATGATCACCCCGTCCTTGTCCACAGTGCCGGCAAAGCTCATGGTTTGCTGGCACCGCTCCCGGACGAACACGTTCCCTTGCCAGGTGCGGACCTGTTCGACCACGTCCGTGTTTACAGCCGTGCCTGTTACCGCACCGTCTCTTATCTCTACCCGGGCCACTGAGTCGAGCGTCTCCTTCACGGGGCCGGTGCCCACCGGAACGTGACGCCAGATCTCCGCTCCGACATACTTGCCGTTGAACGACTGGACCGGCTGCTCGTCCACGTCCTGTTGATCGGCACCGCCCTCACCTTCCCCGCTGCCGGGAGCCGACCCGTCATCGCCGCCCGGGGTCGCTCCGTCTGCGCCACTGTCAGGGGTCTGGTCGGCGCCAGAAGGCGGCCCGGCCGCGACCGGCGGAACCTGACCGGCGGCCCGAGCGAGAACCGCACCACCGAGACGCGCCCCACACTCGTCGGCCACGCCCTTGTCCCGGTCCGGGACATCCCCCGCAAAGATGCCAAGCCCGGCACGCAACACCGCCTCTCCCGCGGCAGCGACATTGCCTGAGTTGATCCACTCATAGCCCCAGGCTCCAGCGACAGCGGCGGCGAAGATATGGTAGAGAGAGCCCATCTTGTCCAGGCGTCCACTCGGGTTGGCCGGGTCTGCTTGACGCCAGGGCTCCAGGTGGGCGACAGGTTGGCCGGTGAGGGGAGGGACCGGCTTCGGGGCAATGGGCATCTTGCTGTCGTCGAGTTTGCCAGGATCGGCGAATTCCCGTCCCAAATAGGCGAGGTTCTTGAGGTAGTTGTGGGCGGCCAGGAGACCCATGGGCACGTTTCCGCCATTGGCGTCGATGGCGATCTTCAGTACTTGGGCGGGTGTGAGCGGGGTGCTGCTGTCAAGAACCTGCCGGTTGATCGTGGCCATGGAGTCTCTGGTGTAGTCCCAGAACTCGGGCCATTGGTCCTGCATCTGCTGTGCGGGATCTGAGGCATCGGCGAGGTAGCGGCCTAAGCGATAGCCGCTGTAGCCATCCGGCAGAGAGAAGTCGGTGTATCCGGCGATGGCAGTCTGCAGCTCTTGGCACATCTCCTCCTGGGTGCGCGTAGGAGAAACGTATTCTCCGCTCTCGTCTAGACCGTAGAAGTCGCGGGTCGATTGGTCCGCTTGGGTCATCACCCATCCTTGGTGTACTTGCTCCTGGACTCCGACAGAAAACGCGCCCGGGATGCCCCAGTTGGTCCATTTGCCGAGCATCCAGCCCTTCTCTACGAGCCACTCGATTCCGGCCGGGAGGAAGGTGATCAGGGTCTTGGAGAAGTGGGAGATCTCAACCCTGGTCGTATCGCCGGGCGGTACTTCTACCTGTGCCCACACACCGTCCTTGAGCATGGCTACTGCGCTCACCTCAGTGGGGAAAGGGATTTCCAAGATAACGGGCTGATCGAGGATAGAGTAATCGCGGTCGGTCTCGATTGCATAGGTGCGGGCCAGGCCCAGCCGTGAATCGAAGTAGTTCAAGGCCAATCCCACAATGGTCACGGTCAGTGAGGTGTCCTCCGAAAAGGCCTCAACCGGTACGATGACCGTGGCGCCATCTGCAAGGTTAAGCTCGCCGCCAGCGGAGTCGAAGTCGGCTGATACGGGGGGGGCTTCGATGGCCGCCAGGTCTCCGAATACAGCCAGCTCGGGAGCGACCTTTGCAGCCGTCAATTGACCGTCTTCGTCAGAGGTACCACCCGATCCACCGCAGCCGCACAGGCTGAGGAGCCCGAAACCAAGGAAGACAAGGAGCACGGCTGTTGCCAGATTCAAAGCGAGAGTACGTAAGAAGAATCTGCGCTCTGCCATCGTCGTCTACCCCCTGAGGCGCACCACGCCGGATCCAGGACGAGCTCAATCTAGCATGGGGCTCTTGGCACGTACAGTCGCTCAATGGAGGCAGGCAGTTCAGGGTGATCCACCACACCACGCAAGGATGCCCTCAAAAGAGGAAGCGAACACTATGACCTCGTGGTGTTCGTAGCAGCTTCGAGTTTCCTGACCCCTCCCGCCTGACGACTGCGCGTTGCGCAAGTTCGGAGCCGGGAGCCGTGTACTACGGCCCGATGGCTCCCCAGGTTCTTGGGTTCCGCGGCGCACCGTGGGAATGCCTCCTGAGCCCAAGTAGCACGCCGAGCGGGGAAACCCCCGTCTCCGCTCTTGGTGTCAGGTCGCAACGGCTACGAGGCCCGGAGGATTGCGGCCAACTCAGCTATGTCCAACTCGTTCACAGCCGTGGCAAAGCGATTCCTTGCGCCGATAGAACCACCCTGGGCCCGCTTCTTGAGGGCCCGGGTCAGAGAAGCAAGAAGACGCCCCGCCTGTTCCTTGTTGTCCACACCGGGCTGCAACACCACGCGGTCTATCTGGACGCCATTCATGTAAATCAAGAGGTAGCCAGCCGGTCGAGAAGCAGCGCCGTTCAGGTTCTCTCCGTACTGTCCAGGGCTACTCCAGCATGCTCCAGGACTCCTTCGGCCGAGTCGGCAAAGCCCCAGATAAGGTCACGGTTCAGGAGGTCTTTGTCTGGGCCCATGGCAAGGGAGTCTCGGGCAAAGACCCCTCCCCGGTCACCATCGGCGTCCGCATAGCCCGTCTATCTTCCTTCTACCGCTTCCTGCAACGGATGGACGTCGTCATCAGCAACCCCTGTGACAAGCTGGAGAGACCGCGGACTACCAGTACCACCGCCCGGGGACCTCTCCTACCTTAGCCGCCCCCGCGAGGAGGGGAATCCGACCCTGCTGTAGATGCTGCTCTACCGTGCGTCGCTTCGAAGCACCCGAAGCGAGGGTTCTGGGCTCTATGGAGCCACGAAGAGTGCGTGGAGCGATTCTCGAAACCCACTACCAGTCGCGCTCGACCGGAGCAATACCGACACGGTAGTAGAACCCCAACTGCTCCCACAGACGAGCAAACAAAGCGCGGTTCTCCCGCTCCACCTTGACTAGCGGATGGACGTGCAGGGCGCCGCTGACGGCCGATGACGTGGAAGCCTTCTGCAATCGGGCACTCAAGACCGGCCGCGTCGTGAAGCCGACAAAGGACACCGACAGGCCCGACGCTGAGGCGGCGCCACCGGATACCACCCTCTCGCCGCGTACCGTCCAATACTGCCACGCGGTACTACGCATGGTCCTGCAGACGGCCCTCAGACGGCGCCTGGTGCATCAGAACGTGGCCGCCTTGGCATCAGCGCCCAAGGTATCCCGCGAGCCCGTGCGGCCCTTCACGGTGGAAGAGTCCAAGCAGTTCATCGAGAAGGCGGCCGGCGAGCCCCTCGAGGCCCTCTACGTGGTCCCCTTGGTGCGGGGCTTGCGCCGCGGTGAGGTATTCGGCTTGTGTTGGGAAGACGTGGATTCGGAAGAAGGGCGGCTATGGGTCCGCCATGCTCTGCAGCGGCAAGCGAAGAAGGGCCTGGTCATGGTAGAGCCCAAGTCGCGCTCCAGCCGGCGCCCGCTCGCCCTACCCCCGTTCGTGGTGACAGTGCTCAAGGATCACCGCAAGCGACAGATGGAGCAGCGCCTCGCTATGGGCCGCAAGTGGCAGGACTCCGGCCACGTGATTGTGATGGAGAATGGACGCCCCATGTCGCCCGACTTCGGCTACAAAGAGTTCTCAGCGTTCCTCGAGCGGGCGGAGCTCCGGCACGTACGCTTTCACGATCTGCGCCACTCCTGCGCGTCCCTACTGTTCGCGCAAGGCTGCAGCCTGCGTCTGGTCAAAGAGATCCTCGGGCACTCGCAGATAGCACTCACGGCGGACACCTACACGCACCTTTTGCCAGAAGCGGATCGGGAAGCGGCAGCGGCCATGCAGAACATGCTCGGCTGAGATTGGCAACACGTTTGGCAACATTCCAAGAGGGAAGTATTGCTGTTTTAGAGTGGGCCCAGCAGGACTCGAACCTGCGACCGGCCGATTATGAGTCGGCAGCTCTAACCAACTGAGCTATGGGCCCCGGCGAATGCTCATTCTACCGCACCGCCGCCGTCCCAGAAGCCTTCCCAGGAGCCACCCCGGGCGCCGAGCTTAGCGGGGGCGTCACTCCGGGCGTTGCGCTAGTCGTCGCTCTGGGCGTCGTCCAGGGCGCCGACCTTGACCTCGCGCCTCCCTGAGGCGTCCGGGCTCTCGGGGCCGCCGTCTCCGCGTGGCGTGGTCACCTTCTCGAGCACGAACACGCCGTAGGCTCCCCGCAGATTCGGCCAGAACCGAAGATGTCCCTTTTCCCCCAGATAGAAGCTGCGCACGATATCTATGCCTTGCTCGCGCGCGAACACCTGGAAGTCCTTGATGGTCAAGAAGTGGACGTTCGGTGTGTCGTACCACTGATAGGGCAAGGAGTCGGTCACCGGCGCCCTCCCGGTCACCAACAGGTCGAGGCGGGTCTTCCAGTGCCCGAAGTTGGGGAAGCTGGCCACCACGAACTGCCCTACTCTCAGGGCTTCCTTCAAGACCGCCACGGTCTCCCGCGCCTCCTGCAGGGTCTGGCTGAGGATGACGTAGTCGAAACTGTTGTCGGGGTAGTAGGAGAGTCCCTCGGTGAAATCGCCGTGGTACACGGTGACTCCCTTGGTGACGGCGTCGTACACCTTCTCCTCGACGATCTCGATGCCGGTGCCCCGCACCCCTTTCTGCTCCAAGAGCATCTTGAGCAGCGTGCCTCGGCCGCAACCCAGGTCGAGTACCCGCGACCCCTGGGGTACCACGTCGACAATGAACAGGTGGTCCCAACGCACCCCCTCGGCATTGCGGGCGATGGCGCTAGGCAAGGCGGATGCCTCGCAGTCTGGCCGTCGATCCCAGGAAGTGCCATATCACTCTGGCCAAGTCCTTGTTCTCCAGAAGGAAGGCGTCGTGTCCGTAGGAAGACCTCATCTCGAGATACGAGCAATCCAGGCCGTTGCCCTTGAGTGCCCGTACGATCTCTTTCGACTGATAGGGGGGATAGAGCCAATCGCTGCTGAACGCGATGACCAGGAAACGCATGTCGTCCGGCAGGTCGCGGAAGGTCTCGACGAGCACGCCCCGGTCGGCGGTGAGATCGAAGTAGTCGAGGGCCTTGGTGATGTAGAGGTACGTGTTGGCGTCGAAGCGGCGCGTGAACACCTCCCCTTGATAACGAAGGTAGCTCTCCACCTCGAAGTCGAGCGTGAGATCGAAGCCGGGCAGCTTCTCATCCCGCAGCCGTCTGCCGAACTTCTCGTGCATAGACTCATCGGATAGATAGGTGATATGGCCGATCATGCGGGCCACCGCAAGCCCGCTATCGGGGGCGTCTCCCTGGTAGTAGTCTCCGCCGTTCCAGTTGAGGTCGGTCATGATGGCCTGACGTCCCACTTCGTTGAAAGCTATCTGCATGGGCGAGTGCTTGTGGGTGGCGGCGATCGGGATGCATGAGGCTACCGCTTCGGGATAGGCGACCGCCCACTCCAGGGCCTGCATCCCGCCCATCGAGCCCCCGCACACGCAGAGAAGTCGCTCGATCTCCAGGTGGTCGATGAGCATCTTCTGAGCCCGCACCATGTCGGCCACGGTGACCATGGGGAAGCCAAGCCCGTACTCTCTCCCAGTGGCCGGGTTGATGCTGCTGGGCCCGGTACTTCCCTTGCAGCCCCCGATGACGTTCGAGCAGATCACGAAGTACCGCTCGGTATCGAAACCCTTCCCGGGGCCGATCTGGGTCTCCCACCAGCCGGGTCTGTCTTCTCCGGCGTAGTATCCGGCAGCGTGCGCATCACCCGAGAGGGCGTGCAGGATGAGAACGGCGTTGGTCCGCTGATCGTTGAGCCGGCCGTAGGTCTCGTAGGCGATGGTGAACGGCTCCAACCTCTCGCCGGAATCCAGCGGTAGCGAGCTGAAATCGATTGACTCCAGCCTCACCGTTCCCACCGAGACGCCCAAGGCCCGCTTCCCCAGCACGTAGTCGCTCAACCCTGTTCCCAACCTCTCTACGGATCGCGTCCGCCGTCGCGTCAGCGGATTATACGAGCTATGCCCGCGCCGGTGTAACCCGCGTACCTGAGTGTCATCCCCTGTAACGGTTCGTTATGGGTAGGCGCCTGTCCTTTCCGAAGGCCTTGGGAGTGATGCGCACCCCCGGGGCGGCCTGCCGGCGCTTGTACTCGTTGCCGTCGATCATGGCCACCACTCGTTCTACCCCGTCCCGCTGCAGGCCGAGCGCCACTATCTCGTCGACACTCTCGTCCCGCACCACGTACGCCTCGATGATGCGGTCGAGGATATCGTAGGGCGGCAGAGTGTCCTGATCTGTCTGATCCTCGGCCAACTCGGCAGAGGGGGCTCGGTCGATGGTGGACGCAGGTATGGGACCCGGACCCGGACCCAGCGAATTCCTGTGCCGCGAAAGGCTGTAGACCAACGTCTTGGGCACATCCTTGAGCACGGCGAAGCCGCCGGCCATGTCGCCGTAGAGCGTCGCGTAGCCTACGGCGGTCTCGCTCTTGTTCCCGGTGGTGAGGACCAACCAGCCCAGTTTGTTGGAGAGCGCCATCAGCACGTTGCCGCGTATGCGGGCCTGGATGTTCTGCTCCGTCACCCCGGGCTCGTCATTCACGAAGTAGGGGGCGAGGCTCTCCAGGTAGGAGCCATACATGCCTTCGATAGGGATCTCGTAGAAGCGTATCCCCAAGCGGGTGGCGGTCTCGCGGGCATCGGTCTTCGTACCGGCGCTCGAATAGCGAGACGGCATGGAGACGGCGTTGACTCTGTCCCTGCCCAGGGCATCGGCGGCGATGCAGGCGGTGAGGGCCGAGTCGATCCCCCCGCTGAGACCCATCACGACCTGCTGGAAGCCGTTCTTCGTGACGTAGTCCCTGACTCCCAGGCAGAGGGCGGCGTAGACCTCGGCCTCCGTGGTCAGGGGCTCGCTGAGCCTTGCCGCCACGGGTTCGGTCGAAAGACCCTCGCGGGACACCCCGCATGACCCGGCCGGTCAAGCCGGTGCCCGACTCACCGCCCGAGCGTGCATCAACGACGATGAGCTCCACCGGCCAGTCCCGCTCGACGCAGCGGGAGAGCGCGACGCCCTTTCGCGCACGCTCGGGATCCAGGTCGACCACGAGCAGGTCCTCCTCGAACTGGCGGGCGCGGGCAACGACCGTTCCTGAGGGATCGAACACAAGACTCTGGCCATCGAAGACCAGCTCGTCCTGGCCCCCGACCCCATTGAGGTAGCACAGAAAGGCATCCGCCTCTCTCGCCCTTCTCGAGAGCAGCTCTTCCCGCTCCTTACCCTTTCCCAGATGGTAGGGCGACATGGAGAGATTGATGATGACGTGGGCCCCGCCCCGGTACGCCGCCGTCTCGGTGGGGCCGCAGTCGTCCCAGATGTCTTCGCAGATGCTGAGTGCCAGGCGCACCCCTGAGACCTCGAGCACGGTGACGCGATCTCCCGGTGTGAAGTAGCGCTTCTCATCGAACACGGCGTAGTTGGGCAGCAAGAGTTTCTGGTAGAAGCCGACCATCACTCCCCCAGCCAGGACAGCCGCCGCGTTGTGACACACCTCCACCGTCCACGAGCGGAACCCCGACCAGGGCGACTATGTCGGGACAGGCGACCGCGACGTTAAGGAGGGCTTCACGGCAGCCGGCCAAGAAATGATCTTTGAGGAGCAGATCCTCCGGCGGATACCCGGCTATGGCCAGCTCTGGGAAGACGACGATATCCACGCCCATCGCACAGGCCTGCCCCGTCCGCTCGATAAGCAGCTGCGCGTTGCCTTTGAGATCACCGACGGTCGGATTTACCTGCGCCAGCGCTATCCTCACCTTGTCCGTCCCCTCACCCGGCACTCTCCAGGACATCCAGCAGCTCTCTAGTCTTGAGCTCGAGCAGATCCCTGTCCGCCCGGGTCTCGACGTTCAAGCGCACCACCGGCTCGGTATTGGACGGGCGGACGTTGAAGCGCCACGTTGGGTATTCGATGCTCAAGCCGTCCGTCTCGTCGACAGCCAAAGCCCCGGGCTCATACTTATCCCTGACCAAGGCAAGGGCCCTTGCCGGGTCCGCGATGGTCAGATTGATCTCTCCGCTGACAGGGTAGCGCGCGATCCCTTCCTCCATGAGTGCGGAAAGCGGCCGCCCCTCCTCGCTCAGCGCTTCCACCACCTGCAGCCAGGGGATCATGCCGCTGTCGCAATAGGAGAACTCCCGGAAGTAGTGATGGGCGGACATCTCCCCCCCATAGGCAGCGTCGACGGCCCGCATCTTCTCCTTGATGAAGGCATGCCCGCTCTTGGAGACCACCGCCCGCCCGCCCGCCGCTTCCACGAGATCGCGGGTGTTCCAGACCAGGCGGGGATCGTGGACGATGGCCGCCCCGGGATGGCGGCGGAGGGCGCGTTGGGCCAGCAGACCCACGAGGTAGTAGCCCTCGACGAACTCGCCTCGCTCGTCGAAGAAGAAGCAGCGGTCGAAGTCGCCGTCCCAGGCGATACCAAGGTCCGCCTTCTCTGCCACCACCGCTTCGGCCGTTAAGGCCCGGTTCTCGGGCAGTAACGGGTTGGGAACGCCCAGGGGGAACGACCCGTCCGGCCGATGGTTGATCTTGACGAAATCGAGGGGCAGGGACTGCTCCAACAGGTCCACGATCGGTCCGGCTCCGCCGTTTCCGGCGTTGACGACCACCTTCAGCGGCCGGAGCTTCGTCTCATCGACATAGGACAAGAGGTGCTCGACATAGCGCGATCGCACGTCGACCTGCGTGATGGCTCCCGGCCGCGTCGCTCCAGGTCCGGTCGGGGCCGAGGCCCCTTCTGCAGCCCGGCTGAGGGCACTCGCCACCATCGCCTCCATGTCGAGCAGCCCGGTATCGGCACTGATGGGTCTGGCCTGCGCACGGGTGAACTTCATGCCATTGTAGTCACGGGGATTGTGGCTGGCTGTGACCATCACTCCGCCGTCGAGATCGAGGAAGAAGGTCGCGAAATAGACTTCCTCCGTGCCCACCAGGCCGATATCGACCACGTCGACTCCCGAGCCGGTGAGTCCCCTGCACAGCGCCTCGGTCAACGCCGGACTTGTGAGGCGGACATCGTGGCCGACGACGACCTTGCGTGCACCCACCAGGGCCGCGTATGCGCGCCCGATGAGCTCAGCCATCTCTTCGTTCAGTTGGTCGGGCACCCGGCCGCGTACATCGTAGGCTTTGAAGCACTCCAGGTGCGCCCCGTCATGCGCCATCGGTGACCTCCCAGTATCTGGTGGGTATCCCCCGCTTCCGCGTCTCGAGACCCGGACGGCCTCGAGCGGACGGGTCCCCCTCGGCGGCTGCCTCCCGTTGCATGGGGCAATTCATTCGCCTATACTACGCGAGGTTCCCGCTCCTCGGTAGCTCAATGGTAGAGCACCTGGCTGTTAACCAGGGTGTTGCAGGTTCGAGTCCTGCCCGAGGAGCCATTTATTTCCGGAAGGATAGCGGGCTGATCACGCCGCTCGGATAAGGTCCCGGCCCGCTTTCGCCGACGGCTGGTCGCACGAAAAAGCGGCTATTTCGCAACCGCAGACCGGGCAGGTCAGGATACGGCTTTCCTCTGGATAGGGCCGGCTCAGGCCCATCGTGCAAGAGGCACCGCCGCTTTCCATCGACTGCAATGCTGCTCCGCAACACACACATACCGATCCCGGGTGGAGATCGCACACATACGCCCCTAGAGTGGGCGCTTCAACGACTCTGTTACCTTCCATTAGAGCCTCCGGATCACTCCTGTGACCTTACCCACGATCCGCGGATCCCGGGTGAAGATCGGCTCCATCGAGTCGTTCTCGGGTTGAAGCCGAACGGTGTCGGACTCCCGGAAGAACCGCTTGAGGGTGGCTTCTTCATCCAGGACCGCCACCACTATGTCACCGTCATCTGCGGTCTCCTGTCGTTTGACCACGACCAGGTCACCATCTAAGATGCCTGCCTTGATCATGGAGGTTCCCGTCACCCGTAGGGCGAAGCACTCCTGCGGTTCGCCCAGGAACGCCGGGATGGCGATCGCCTCCTCGATGTTCTCCTCCGCCAGCAACGGGACCCCAGCTGCGACCCGTCCTACCAGGGGGATCAGCAGGGGATTCCGAACAGCGCGACGAGGCGACTGACCGCCCGCCGGCCGGATGACTTCGAGAGCCCGCCGCTTCGACGAGCCCCGGCGGATGTAACCCTTGGCTTCGAGTGAGGCAAGGTGACTTTGCACCGACGCCGGCGAGCACAGACCGACGGCGGCGCCGATCTCGCGCACAGTGGGCGGGTACCCCTGCGCTCTGACCGCCTCCTCTATCACCTGCAGTATCTGCCTGCTGTCTTTCCGGCAGTTTCATCGCCGTCTCCTCGGTGAACATTCGTTCGGTTGGGGGCAGTATAGAATATGTGTTCGGTCGCTGCAAGACTCCTGTTGACGCCCCCAGACGGGGGCCCTATACTCACCGCTGTTCGCAAGTCCACGTCCGAGTGGCGGAACTGGCAGACGCGCTAGGTTGAGGGCCTAGTGAGTGCATAACTCATGGGGGTTCAAGTCCCCCCTCGGACACCTCTCTCCCCCTCTTTCGCGGTCGCGCGCTTCGCATCTGCTTGAACAAACCTGATCCAAGTGGTTGCATCGGCGGCTGAACGGGTAGTCTGCTAACGTTGCAGACAGGCAAGATCGGCGTGGATTCGAGTCAACCTTTCGACGATCCGGAGGAAGAAATGGTCAGAGGCCCCGCAGAACTCCGACCCGACGAGATATACCGGCTTTGCGACGGGTCGATCTTCCCGTTCGAGACCACAGCGGAATTGCCCGAGTTTGCCGACATCATCGGTCAGGCCCGCGCTGTATCCTCGGTGGAGTTCGGGATGGGGATCAGCAACGACGGCTACAACATCTTCGCCGTCGGTCCTGCAGGGACGGGGAAATCCAGCACTATCCTTGGCTTCCTGTCCCGAGAGGCGGCCTCTCTTCCGGCCCCCGATGACTGGGTCTACGTCTACAACTTCGCCAAGCCGTATCAGCCGAATGCGATCCGGATGCCGGCCGGTCGGGGTGATGAGTTCCGCAAGGATATGGAGAAGCTGGTCGAGGATCTCCAGGCCGCAATCACCCAAGCCTTCGAGAGCGAGGAATACGAGAAGCAGAAGCGGGAGATCGCCCAGCAGGTCAGCGAGCGCCAGGAGAGCAAGCTGAGCGCGCTCAGCCAGAAGGCGGAGTCAGGACAGTTCCAGATGGTACGCACCCCCGCGGGCTTGGCCTTCGCTCCCAAGACCGCAGACAACGAGACCATGTCGCGAGAGGCGTATGAAGCCCTGCCCCCCGAGGAGCAGAAACGCATCGACGACGGCCTTGAAAGCTTGAACGAAGAACTGCAGCAGATAATGCGTCTCGTCCGGCAGGACGAGCGGGCCGGCCGGGAGTCCTGGCGAGAGCTCGACCGTCAGGTCACCACGTTCGCCGCAAAGCATCTTGTTGACGAGGCCTGCGAGCGCTGGTGTGACGTGCCCGAGATGGTGGACTATCTGCAGGGCGTCCTGCAAGACGTGGTGGAGAACGCCGACGACTTCAAGAAGTCGGACGACGAGACGCCGGTTATGTTCATGGGCATGCCCATCTCTCCACGCCAGAAGGGCGAGGGCGTCTTCCGCAAGTACAAGATCAACGTTCTGGTCGACAACTCGAAACAGACCGGAGCTCCCGTCGTCAGCGAAAGCAACCCCTTGATGGGGAACTTGGTTGGCCGGATCGAGCATCAGGCGCAATTCGGCGCTCTGCTCACCGACTTCAGCATGATCAAACCTGGAGCCTTGCACAAGGCCAACGGTGGCTTTCTCGTGCTCGACGCCAGAGATGTCCTTATGAAGCCTTATGCGTGGGACGCCCTGAAGCGCACGCTCAAGACCTCCGAGATCCGGGTGGAGGATATCGCCCAGCAGATGGGCTTCGTCACCACCGCCACCCTTGATCCGGAACCCATCCCCTTCAAGGCCAAGATCGTGCTCATCGGGGAACCCTTCATCTACTACCTGCTTTACACACAGGACCCGGAATTCCAGGAATTGTTCAAAGTCAAAGCCGACTTCGACACCGTCGTGGACCGAACCCCGGACAACGAGCAACTGTATGCCCGCTTCATAGGCCACCTCTGCCGGCAACGCGGTCTCCCCCCTTCTCTGCCGACGGAGTCGCCCGCGTGATCGAGCAGTGTTCCCGCTTGGTCGAAGACCAGCGCAAGATGACTACCCGGTTCGTCGATGTCGCCGACCTTCTCACAGAATCCGGGTACTGGGCGGGAAAGGGACGCCGGGGGCGGGCAAGGCCTGTGGTTCTAGGAAAGCACGTCCAGAAAGCCATAGACCAGCGGGTCTACCGCTCCAACCGGGTGGAAGAGCGGGTGCGCGAGATGATCACCGAGGCGACCGTGATGGTCGACACTCGAGGTGCAGTGGTCGGCCAGATAAACGGGCTTTCGGTCTCGTCGATAGGAGACTACATGTTCGGGCGCCCCAGCCGCATTACCGCCACGCACCGCCTGGGGGATGGCGAACTGGTGGATATCGAGCGAGAGGTGGAGATGGGCGGTCCCATCCACTCCAAAGGGGTACTGATACTGGCGGGCTATCTGGGCGCCAAGTACGCCTCCGACCGGCCTCTCTCTCTGACGGCCCGGCTCGTGTTCGAGCAATCCTACTCCGGAGTGGAAGGCGATAGCGCTTCGTCGGCCGAGTTGTATGCCCTGCTGTCCTCGCTCTCCGGCCTGCCCATCCAACAGCGTTTCGCTGTGACCGGTTCGGTCAACCAGCGTGGGCAGGTGCAGGCAATCGGGGGTGTCAACGAGAAGATCGAGGGCTTCTTCGCAGTGTGCAAGGCTCTGGGTCTGAGGGGCGATGAAGGCGTTCTGATCCCGAAGTCCAACGTCCGCAACCTGATGTTGAGCGAATCGGTACGGCAGGCCGTGGAGAAGGGACGGTTCCACATCTACCCCATCACGAGCATCGACGAAGGGATCACCGTGTTGACCGGCCTTCCTGCCGGTGCACTCAGCGCAAAGGGAGCGTATCCGAGGGGATCGGTCAATCGCCTCGTGGTCGACCGCCTGGCCTTCCTCACCGAAAAGGCGCGAGAAGGAGAACGCAAGAAGGACAGAACCGGAGGACGGACCAGCGCGACTGGGGACGATGGATCGCTCCGCCCAGCGCGGAATGAGGCGACCAAGACCTCATTCTGAAACGAGTTCTAGGAAGCAGGTCGACGCCAGTTCGAGGTGTGAGGGGCGGCACGCCCCTCACACCCAACCCTTCTACTCCTATACTCGCTCAATGCGGACCGCCGGAGTACCGGAGACCCCCCATTCGAAGAGACGGGCGGCCGGCGCCGTTGCAGAGAAGCCGGGTAGGAACACGACACCCGCCGGTACGCGTCCGGTGACCCAGGCCTCAAGCTCGATCGCCGCCTGATTGCGCCCGACGACCCTTACCCGGTCGCCGTCCGAGATACCGATGCTCGTCGCATCCGCGGGGTTGACCTCGAGTCTGGCCTCGTCGACCAAGCTGGTCAGCCCGGCCGAGCGGCGCGACCGCACACCTGTTCCGTGGTGCTCGAGGACGCAACCAGTGAGCAGCACGAACCCATAGTCGGCATCGACCGCTGTTTCCGAGATGCCGCTTTCCACGGGCGCGAATACGGCTTTGCCCCCGCGCGAACTCACTCACGTGCAGGACGGCAGTACCTGGGTGGTCCACTCCCGGGCAAGGCAGCTGCAGACCCTCGTCATCGAGACGGTCATACGAGATGCCCTTGTAGCACCAGACCACGTCGGCGATCTCGCGCATCACGTCCGCGGGCTCTGCATAGGCCCAATCGCCACCAAGCCCTTTGGCCAACCGCTGGATGATCTTCCAGTCGGGAAGCGCCTCCCCCAGTGGCGGAACCGCCGGCCGTACCCGCTGGACGAAACGCTCCACATTGGTGAAGGTGCCTTCATCCTCACTGCTGACCACGGACGGCAGGACCACATCGGCGAACTTCGCGGTCTCTGTGAGGAAACTATCCTGCAAGACCACGCAATTCACCTTCGTCAAGGCCTGGCGAGTCCTGGCCTCGTCGGCGGCGGAGAGCGCCGGATCGGTCCCAACGACGTATAAGAAGCCGATCTCACCCTTTTCTGCGGCCTCGAGCACCTGGCTGGAGGTTCGACCGGGCACCGCAGCGGACAGGGTGGCACCCCAGGCCGCTTCCAACCTGGCGACAGCTTCGGGGTCGTTCGGTAGCGACCCTCCGGGGAGTCGGTCAGGGCGGAGGCCCATGTCGAACAGGCCCTGCGAGTTGGCGCCGGCACGCAGCGGGTAGACGCCGGTGCCCGGACGCCCGATGTTGCCGGTGAGGAGGGCCAGGTCGGTCACCGCCTTCACCGACGCTACTCCCGTTGAGCCGTGGGTCAGACCCGGTCCGAACAGGATAGCGGCAGCGGCGGCCTGGCCGTAGGCCGCGGCCGCCGCCCGCAGGACATCCGCATCTAGACCGCAGGCGGCGGCTTCGCCGGCTACGTCCACCTTCTCCAACGAAGCCAGAAAAGCGTCGAAACCCTCCGTACGGTCCGCCACGAACTCCGCATCGTTGAGGCCGAGGTCGAGCAGGTGGCGCATCATCCCGCGAAGTAGCGCAAGATCCGTCCCCGGCTTGATGGCCAGGTGATGCTTGGCCCGCCGGGCGAGCTCGGTGGTGCGCGGATCCACGACGATCACGGTCTTGCCCTTGCGCATCGCTCTGATCACATCGAGCGCAAGAACCGGGTCGGATTCGGTAAGGTTGGCGCCGATCACGAGGATCACGTCGGCCGCCCCCAGATCCTTGCGCGAATTGGTGGCGGGGGCCGCTCCGAAGGCGGCCGGGAGAGCTTCCTCGGAGGCAGCCTGCCAACCGTGGTCGATGGAATCGATGTTGTTCGAGCCCAGGAGTCCGCGTACCAGCTTCTGCAAGAGGTAGGCCGCTTCATTGGTGCAGTGTGTCCCACACACCGCCGCAATGGCTTGGCCCCCCTTCTCCTTCCGGACCGCCGCGGCCTTCTCGACCACCCGAGCCAGAGCTTCCTCCCACGAGGCCTCTTCCAGCTCTCCGGCAGCGCTCCTCACCAGAGGGGCAGTCAGCCGGTCGGGAGCGTCGGTGTAACCGATCCCGAAGCGCCCCTTCACGCACAGGTTGCCGGCGTTGAGGCCCTTCTCCAGTTCCGAGGCGACCCGGACCACCTTGTCCCGGTAGCTGTGCAGGACCAGACGGCAACCATTGCTGCAGTAAGAGCAGGTGGTGGCGGTCTTCGTAGTCTGCCACTCGCGCGCGCCCTGAGGAGTGCGCTGACCGATGACCGCCCCGACCGGACAGGTGCTCACGCACTGTCCGCAGGAGACGCAACCCACTTGCTGCAAGGGGAGCCGATAGGCCGTGTCGACCTCGCTCTCGTAGCCGCGATTGAGATATCCCCAGCAGCCGATCGACATCACTTCGCGACAGATGCGTACGCATCGACCACACAGAATGCACCGGGCCCCGAAGTGAGCCACGTTCGGATGGTCGCCTGGATCGCCGGCCAGTGGTCCCCGCCAGCCCCATGGCACCATATCCACGAGATACTCGTAGGCATAGTCCTGTAGACGGCAGTCGCCGGCGGCCTCGCAGACGGGGCAATCGAGCGGATGGTTGGTCAGCAGTAGTTCCATCACGAACTTGCGCAGCTTGAGGATCTTCTCGCTGTGCGTCTCCACGACCATGCCTGCCCTGATCGCAGTCCCGCAGGCTGCCATGGGGCCGCGGGCGCCTTCCACCTCCACCAGGCACATACGGCAGGCGCCATAGGGCTCAAGACGGGGATCGTGGCACAGGGTGGGGATGTCGACGCCTGCTTCGCGCGCCACCTCCAGGATGGTCTTGCCAGGGAGTGCCTGGATCTCCCGCCCGTTGAGGGTGAGAGTCACCGGTTGGGCCCCGGTCGGCTCGGCGGCGACGGACATCACGACCTCCTCACAGCGTCGAATCGGCACTTGTCGTAGCATTCTCCGCACTTGATGCAAAGCTCTTGATCGATCACGTGGATTTCCTTGCGCTCTCCGGTGATGGCCTGGACCGGGCAGACACGGATGCAGGCCCGGCACCCGGTGCAGGTCCCGGGGTCGATGGAGTAGGTGGTGAGGGCTTCGCAGGCCCCCGCCCTGCATTTGTGCTCGATCACGTGCTCCTCGAACTCCTCCCGGAAGTACTTCAGAGCAGTGAGGACCGGGTTCGGGGCCGTGGTGCCCAGTCCACACAGCGAGCCGGTCCGCACTTGCTGGGCCATCTCCTCAAGGAACGTCAGGTCGCCGAGCGTGCCCTTGCCCTCACAGACCTTGTCGAGCAGATCCAGCATGCGTTTGGTGCCGATCCGGCAGGGCGGGCACTTGCCGCAACTCTCGTGTTGGGTGAAACGCAGGAAATAGCGGGCGGTATCAACGATGCAGTTGTCCTCGTCGATGACGATCATTCCACCCGAGCCGACGATCGCACCGGTCTGGTTGATAGTCTCGTAGTCGACAGGAAGATCCAGGAGCGATTCGGGCAGACAGCCACCCGAGGGGCCTCCCATCTGCACCGCTTTGAAAGCCTTGTCGTTCTTGATTCCGCCCCCGATCCCGAAAATCACTTCCCGGAGGCTCTTTCCCATCGGGACCTCCGCCAGGCCGGTGCGGTTCACCTTGCCCGCCAGGGCGAAGACCTTGGTGCCTTTGGACTTCTCGTAGCCGCGGGAGGCAAAAGCCTCTGCTCCGTTCAGGATGATCCAGGGTACTACCGAGAGGGTCTCGACATTGTTTATGTTGGTCGGACGGCCCCACAGCCCCGATTCGGCCGGGTAGGGAGGGCGCAGGCGAGGCATCCCGCGCCTGCCCTCGATGGACTCCATCATAGCCGTCTCTTCGCCGCAGACGAAGGCCCCTGCACCTTCCTTGATCGTGACATGGAAGGAGAAGCCCGAGCCCATGATGTTGTCGCCGATGAGCCCCCGTTGCTCAGCCACTTGCACGCCGATCTTGAGACGTCTAAGAGCCAGGGGGTACTCTGCCCGCACATATACGTAGCCCAGGGGGGCTCCGATCGCATACGCACCGATGGCCATACCCTCGAACACCGCGTGCGGATCGCCTTCCAACACCGAGCAGTCCATGAAGGCGCCGGGGTCGCCTTCGTCGCCGTTGCAGATGAAGTACTTGATCCCGTCCGGCGACGAATAGCCCGCAGCGAACTGCCACTTCTGGCCGGTGGGGAAACCCGCGCCTCCACGACCTCGCAGCCCCGAGCGTTTGATCTCGTCGACGACCTCCTCGGGCGACATGCTGGAGAGGACCTTGTAGAGAGCCTGATAGCCGTCGGCCTCCAAGTAGTCGTCGATGTCCTCGGGATCGATGATCCCCACGTGCCGCAGGGTGAGCTTCTCCTGCGCCTCGTAGAAGGAAGCGAACTCGGTCGGGCCATCATCGCTAAGCACCAGCCACTTCGCGATCGGCTCCCCGCCGATGATGTGCTTCGCGATGATCTCGTCCACCATGGCCGGCGTCACCTGACCGTAGGTGACTTTGTGAGCAGATCCGTTGCGCCTGAGTATCACCTCCACCAGCGGGTCCATGGCGCAGAGACCCTGGCAACCGGTGCCCGTGATCGAGGCGCACTGCCCCCCGCACTCATCCTCGCGGGGACGGATCACTGCGTAGACCCCTGAGAGGGCGAGCTTCTTCTCGAAGGCCTTCAGTACCTCCCGGCTCCCCGCGGCGACGCCCCCGGTACCCAAGCAGATGCGCACTTCGACTTCGGGAACGCTCAGGCGGGGGTTGCGCGGCGCCGGTCTTTCCAAGACTCGCTCGGGAGCCATCACTCCTCACTCTCCTGCCCGCTCGCGGCAGGAGAACCGCCGTTCTCCCCCTCTACCTCCGCCTGGAAGGTCTTGACGACTTCCACCGCCTTATCCGGGGTCAGCTTGCCGTGCGCCCGGTCGTTGATCATCACGACAGGAGCCATTCCGCAGGCACCCACGCAGTGCACCTCTTCGATCGTGTACAGCATGTCCGAGGTGTTCTCACCGGCATGGATGCCGAGATGCTTCTCGATCTCGCGCGAAATGAGCGGTGCGCCGGACACATGGCAGGCGGTGCCATGGCAGCAGCGGATGGTGTTCTTGGCGTGGGGTTGCAGTCTGAACTGGGAGTAGAAGGTGGCCACGCCGAGAGCCTGGCTGAGGGGCTCGCCAGCCGTCTCGGCCACACGAGCCATCACCTCTTCCGGCAGGTAGCCGAAGATGGCCTGTGCTCCCTGTAGGAGAGGCACAAGTGCGCCCGGTTGTCCCTCGTAGTGATCGAGTAGCTCCCGAAACTGCTCTTCCAGCTCCGGCTCGATCGTTGTCCCAGCCACAGTCCCACTCGTCATCGATATGGCCTCCGTAGGTCCGGGCTATTGTAGCTCGGCGTTTAGGACAGAATACAAGGATTTGTCGGTCGCCGCCCGCACCAGGCGCACCATACCCAAGGGGCCGTAGAGAGCGTCGGACCCGGCTGCGACCATGTTCAGGTTGTCCACTCCGACGAACACCGGTCCTTGATCACACCAGGAGTTCTAGCTTGGGCGAAGCTCTCGCCCGCTTGGAAAGAGCTGCGAACGAACGGCCCGGCCTGCACTCGAAGACCGAGAGCTTCGCCCCACTCCCGGTACCTTGCGAAGACCTCAGGGTGCACATACTCCACCACCGGGAGATGGCACGCCGAGGGCCGCAAATACTGCCCGATGGTCACCATGTGTACTCCGGCTTCCGCCACCTGACGCAGGAGATCGGCAATCTCCTCCTGCGTCTCACCCAACCCCACCATCCAGCCGGTCTTCACCACACTCTGTCGCACCAGGGCCGCCCGTCTCAGCACCATCAGGGAGCGCTCATACACTGCCTGTGGCCGAACGGTAAGGTACAGGCGGGGGACGGTCTCGATATTGTGGTTGAAGACCTCTGGCGCTTCGGCCAACACCATGTCGAGATCCTCCATTCGACCGGCAAAATCAGGGACGAGCACTTCTAGGGTCACCCCGGGAGCTCTTGAACGGATGGCCCGCATGGTATCCACATAGTGTCCCGCCCCCCCATCTTTCAGATCGTCGCGAGTGACTGAGGTAACGACGGCGTGTAACAGTCCCAGGCGGCTCACAGCGTCGGCGACGTTCTTTGGTTCCAGGGGATCCAAAGTAGCCGGCCGTCCGGTGGCCACGCCGCAGAAGCCACAGTCACGAGTGCACACATCCCCCATGATGAGGAACGTGGCGGTGCCCGCCGCGAAACACTCGCCCAGATTGGGGCAGAGAGCGCTCTCGCAGACAGTGTGCAAGTGCCTGTCGCGGAGCAAGGTCTCCATTCTCCGCAGGGCGCCGGACTCGGGCAGTGGCTTCTTGAGCCAATCCGGCTTTCGACTCGGCCGGTCGTCCCTGCTGTCAAACACCGTGCGCTCGTTCACGAGATCGAGACACCGTGTTCGAGCCGTGCGGCCGCGGCCTCGGTCGCCAGCTGCATCACGACCCTCAAAGGCAGGCCGGCCGCCGTCGCTGCGCCGGCCGCGTCTTCGTACTCCGGCGCGACACTCACCAGACGGTCGCGCCACCGGCCCCATTTCACCCTCACCTCGCGACCCGCTACCTCGACGGTCACCGTTCCCCGTGTGGCCAGCCAGCGCGAGGCCGGCTGCCGGCGGACGCCCAGCGTCCCCGTCTGTCCAAGCAGGAGTTCCACCGCGGCGGGCTCAGCGTCAGGGCGGACGAGGGCATGAACGACCACCCCTGGGCGGTCCTTCTTCATCTGAGCGGCCACGGTCCACACGTCCAGCGCTCCTGTTTCGCGCAGCAGGCGACACGTGTAGCCGATCACCTCCGGCGAGACATCGTCGAGGTTGGTCTGCAGTTCGACGACCGTATCCAGTCCCTCCTCGCCAGCGAGGGATGCACCCCGACCCTCCCACGAGCGCCCCAACAGGACCCTCAGAATATTGGGACCGTTATCCAGCTTCATACTCCCGGCGCCGTGCCCCACCTTTTCGATCTCCATCGGGGGCAGCGGGCCGGGCACAGCTCCCAGTTGACTCACCAGCAGAGCCCCCGTGGGTGTGGTCAGCTCCCGCATCTCAGGGCCTCCCACTATCGGATAGCCTTTGAGAAGAAGGGCAGTCGCGGGCGCGGGCACACCCATCCGTCCGTGTGCGATCTCGACGGTGCCGCCTCCCACCGGGATCGGGCCCACCATGACCTTGTCGACCCCGAAGGCCTCTACCAGCACGAAGGCCCCGACCACATCGACCAGGGTATCCACTGCCCCCACCTCGTGGAAATGGATCTCCTCCACCGGACAGCCATGGACCTCGGCTTCCACCGCCGCCAGCCGCCGGACCGCAGCTAGGCTGTGAGAGCGCACCCATGCCGACAGAGACGAATCCTCGATGATGTGTTCCATGTCGGCCAGGTGCCTGAGGGGAGCGTTCTCGGCAGCGCGTACCCGCACCCGCGTGCACGAAACGCCCCACTCCACGTCGCGTACGATTTCCACCATGGAGTCATCCAGGTTCAAGGCGGCCAGGGCCCTCCGCAGGTCGGCTTCGAGCTTACCGCCGGCTTGATCGGTGCTCAGCAGCGCGCCCAGGAGCATGTCCCCGGACACTCCGGCCCACGGATCCAAATAGAGCAGCGTCCGGTCGATCGCCGTCGCCCCACCACCCGAGTGATCCGCCATCCCGTTCTCCTTGTCCGCTGTCTCAGTCTCGGTGGTTGCATTCTCGCATGCCACCCCATACACTGCAGAACGTAGGCTCCGGCAACCTTCAGAATCGGGTCAAGGCAGTGACACAGAGGCGCCTAGCCGACTACATAGGCTTCACGGTGCGCCGTCTGCGCGCGGACCGGGAGTTCACCTTGCAGGCCCTGGCCGACGAGTCCGGGGTCTCCAAGAGCTACCTGGGTGACATCGAGAAGGGTCGCAAGAACCCCACCACCGACGTCATAGAAGCCATTGCCGACGCGCTGGGCGTGCCGGCTCGAGAACTGCTTTACCATGCCGCGCTCGACGAGGAGGACCCGTTCCTCCAGCCGGAGCAGCTGAGCTTGGAGGAAGTGGCTGAGGAAGACGCCGAAACGCGGGAGTTGACCCAACTGGCCAGGCGCATGCGGACCATCGATCGCCGGCTTCTGCTCGAGTTCGCCCGCAGGCTCTCGCACTAGGGGCAGCTGCATCCCTCAAGACAAGGCCACTCGGGTGCCTTCACCAGCCCAGCTCGTCCAGACGCTCGTCGTCGATCCCATAGTAATGCGCGATCTCGTGGATGACCGTTTGACGCACTTGCTGCTTGATCTCCTCGTCGTCGCCGCGGGCCACCGCCTCGATGGGTTTCTGATAGATAGAGATACGGTCCGGGAAGGACATGTAGAAGACCCCCCGGTCGGTCAGGGGCACGCCGTGGTACAAGCCCAGTAGCGAGTATTTCGCCCTGGGCGACAGCCCGGCGGCCGCCAGGTCTTCGGGCGTCGGCCATTCCTCGATATCCACCTGGATGTTCTCGAGCCCGTCGAGGAACTCCTCCGGCAATGACTGCATCGCCTCAGAAACCAGCTCCGCGAAGGCGTCAAGATCCATCGCCGATAACCCCTTCTTCCCTCAGACGCGCGAGGAGAGCTCTCGCAGCCGCCCCTCGATGCGAGACGCTGTCCTTGTCCGCAGGGTCGGCCTCGGAGAGAGTCTCCGCCCATCCGAGTGGTTCGAAGATCGGATCGTACCCGAAGCCATCGCTACCACGGGGGGAGAGTGTGATGGTCCCCTCCAGCAGTCCCTCTGCTGCGGAAACCCGCGGAGTCGAGCCGGGACCGGGCTGGAGGGGCGGAAGGATGAGACACAGTGCGCACACGAAGCGCGCGGTCCGGTCCTCATGCCCGGACAACTCCGCCAGAAGCTTCCGTACGTTGTCTTCGTCAGAGGCATGATCGCCGGCGTAGCGGGCGGACCGTACCCCTGGACTGCCGTGTAGCGCCGCCACCTGTAGTCCGGAGTCGTCCGCCAACACGCCTGTTTCACCCCCGAGGGCGGCGAAGACCGTGGTGGCTTTCAGCCGGGCGTTCTCGGCGAAAGTCTCTCCGGTCTCCTCGGGTAGGGGGATCCCCGCAGGCACTGTACGCAAGTCGAAAACACCCTCCAGCAGACGCGCGAACTCTCGGGCTTTTCCCGGGTTGCGCGTCGCGAGGACTACCTTGGGAGGGGCGGTCACGGCCGGGACATGCTCCCGGTTCCGCCGGTGTATGCCTGGGCGACCACTTCCATCTGAGCCGCCTTGATCTCGGCGATGCCCTTCTGAGCCAGGTCGAGCAGTTCGTCGAGCACGTGCCGCTCGAACGGATCGGTCTCCGCGGTCGCCTGGACTTCGATCAAACGCCCGTTCCCGGTCATCACGACGTTCATGTCCACCTGGGCGACGCAGTCCTCTTCATACTCCAGGTCCACCACCGGCATCCCCCCGACCACACCCACGCTCACAGCGGCTACGGAATCGTTCAGAGGCAGTGACCGGAACAGCTTGTTGTCCACCGCTCGCTTCAGAGCCAGATGAAGGGCGATGTAGCCCCCACTCACGGCCGCACAGCGGGTGCCACCGTCGGCTTCCACCACGTCGCAGTCGACATACACCGTGCGCTCGCCGAGGGCCGCAAGCTCGACCACAGTGCGCAGGCTCCGTCCGATGAACCGCTGGATCTCGATTGTCCGCCCCCCTTGCTTGCCTCGGACCGCTTCCCGCGGAGTACGCTCCCGAGTGGAACTGGGCAGTAGGGAGTACTCGGCCGTGACCCATCCTGCGCCGCTTCCTCGTCGCCAACCGGGGACACCGTTGACCACCTGGGCCGTGCAGAGAACACGCGTGCCGCCTAGCTCCAGAAACACCGACCCATCGGCCGTGCGCACGAAGTCCGGGGTGATCTTCAGGCTCCGCATCTCAGCGGGACCCCGCGTGCCGGCTCCACTTCTTCCGCTCATATCTGGGTCACCTCTCGGATAGGCAGTTGGAGGAAGCGCATGCCCACTTCCCTGAACTCCTCGCTGTCCCCGGTCGAGAAGAACTCGATAGGCGCCTTCCCGCCGAGGGCCGTTACCGATTGCTTTGCGCTCCAGAAGCTCCCGGACCTCCCTGGCAGTCTCCTCGGCGGAATCGATCAGGGCGACCTCGGGACCCAACAACCGGCGGAGCATCGGCGTTATCAGGGGGTAATGGGTGCATCCCAGGATGACCGTGTCGACCTCGGCCTCTTTGAGGGGAGCCACGCATCCGCGGGCGGCCTGCTCCGTCTGTTCTGAGAACACGTCGCCTTCCTGGATAAGGGGAGCCAGGCGTGGACACGCGACCGGGAACACCTCCACCCCGGCATCGAGCGTGTGGAGGGCGTGCTGGTAGGCGTTTGAGCGCACCGTAGCTTCCGTGGCCAGCAGCCCCACCCGCCGGTTCCGCGTCTCCTGGGCTGCCGCGCGGGCTCCCGGCATCACGACCCCGACGATAGGCGTGGAATAGGCGGTCTGCAGTTGGGAGAGCGCCGCGGCCGCGGCGGAGTTGCAGGCGACGACAACCAGCTTGACCCCTCTTGCCACCAGGAAGCCCACGGCGGCAAAGGCCAAATGACGAACTTCGGCCAGAGACTTCGAACCGTAGGGGAAATTGCCCGTATCGCCCAGGTAGACGAAATCCTCATGAGGCAGGTTCACCAGACATTCGTGCAAGACCGTGAGGCCGCCGACCCCAGAATCGAAGACTCCAACGGCACGTGTGTCGGGGATGGGCGCGTCTGGTGCAGTCATCGTCAGCCGATTCTACCAGACCCTGCCTGCATCCCCGCTCGAATCCGGCCGCGCCGCCGCGGCGGCTACCGGGCCCTACTCCGTGTAGACGCGCACGCCCGGGTACTTGCAGGCGTAGCTGGGAACAAGCGTATTGAGCCGGGCCACGAGATTCCCGGCCAGCAGTCCGTCAAGAGCGTGCTCAACTGCGGGTTCCGGACACGAGACTCTGGCCACTATCTGTTTCTGTGTCAGCCCGGCCCCGGCCTGTTGTAGACAGTCGAGAACCTTCTTCTGTTCGTCAGTCAGCTTTGCAAGCGAGGAGGCGGACGTCGTGTCGCCGTCTCCGACGAGTTTCTCCGCCGGCTTGTCCCGGTGCTGGTCGGCTCCGGTCTGCCGCTTCACTAGGGCCCTCCTTCCCGGCGCCCAAACTCGCGCCAGTGCGGTCCTTAGAGATAGCTTGCCCAGGCGTAATCTGCTTCAAACGTCAAGTGCCTCAGCGTTGTCGCTGCCTCGGAAGAAGAAGAGCGAGATCACGATCATGAGTGCTGAGACCAGCCAGATCACGGCGTACTCCCGGCCGTCTTCCGCGAATGTGGCGGTGATGTCGATCGCCACGCCGGCAATGATAGGTCCAAGGATGTTGGCGAAGCCTCTCGTCATGGAGAACATGCCGGTGAACTGTCCGATGTGTTCCTTGGGCATCAGTTTGATGAGAATAGCGTACGGCAGTGTGAGGACAATCGATCCCCCCAAGCCGAATATGGGTAGGAAGATGAAGGCCCACTTGATGTCGGTGAGAAACACGCCCAGGATGCAGCCGCCCAAATAGATCCAGAGACCGATACGCATGATCCGAACTCGCCCGTATCTGTCGGCCAGGTACCCGCTCGAAACCCCGGCGATCATGTAGGTGACTCCGACCAGACCGAGGAGGAGGGCACCTACCTGCTCGGTCGCCCCCAGCGTGTAGATGAAATAGAGCATGATGAAGGGGCGCAGGGCGGCCAGAGTGGACTCCCACAGAAAGCTGGCGACCATGAAACGCTGGATGCCCTTGGTCTGGCGGGTCGATTGCCACACCCGCTGGATCTCGACCCAGATGCTTGCACGCGGGGGCAGAAGGAGGTGCTCAGGTTCCGGTTCCTGGATCTTCACGACAGTCAGATAGGTGAAAACCATGATGAGCAGGCTGCAGAGGATGAACGGCAGTGGCTTCCAGCGGTAGAAGAGGAATCCGGCCACGACCATGCCAAGAAACATGCCTCCTCCGCGCATGAAACTCTGGAATCCCTGCGCCCGGCCCTGGACGTTCGATGGAGTGACGTCGGGCAGCAGCGACTGATAGGGCGACGTGTAGAAATGATATGCGGCGAAAAACACGAAGGTGGAGACGGCGATGGGCACGTATCCCGGTTGGAAGGGGGCCAGCATCAAGGCCGCGGCCATGAAAGGAGCGGCGAAGATCATGAACGGCTTGCGCCGGCCCCAGCGCTTCGTCCAGATGCGATCGCTCATGACGCCGGCCCACAAGGGGATCAGAGAGGAGAAGATCCCTTCCCCACCGATCGCGAACCCTATCAGCGTGGCCGACGAAGTGAAGCGTTTTAGGATAAGGGGGAGATAGGTGGTGACCAGCGAAAGGCCGGTAGCAAAGCCCAGCGTCGGCAGAGTCAGGATCAGCAGGAACCTGACGCCCACCTTTTGCTCGCTACTCACACTGCCGCACCCTTCCGCCTCCTAAAGCATGCTTCGAAGGACTTCAAGGCCCTCGTTCAGTGTAGGCCAAACCGGATTCTACCAAAGGGGCAAGCGGCAGCGCGAATGGGCACGGCCTTCCGGAGTCGAGACCCGCCGGGGGGCTCGCGATCCCCGGGAGAGCCTGTGCTATCCACGGGTCGGCGCATGCGCGAGGCCGACGTCAGGTCAGGCGGGGCGACCCGCGCAAGATCTATCCGTGTCCGGGTGCGAGAGGTCCGCCGCCTCGCCCCTCATCCCTCAGGTGTCTCGCGAAGCGCTTCAGCGGGCAGCGGCGTAGTTCGCAGCCACGAAGTCCCAATCGACGAGATTGCTGAGGAAGGTCTCCACATACTTCGGCCGAAGATTGCGGTAGTCGATGTAGTAGGCGTGCTCCCAGACGTCCACCGTAAGCAGGGCGGTCTGCCCGTGCTTCAAGGGGAGGTCGGCGTTGCCTGTCTTCACGATCTTGAGGCTGCCGCCTTCGACCACTAACCAGGCCCAGCCGGAGCCGAACTGGGTGACGGCCGCCTGAGTAAACTCCTTCGCGAAAGCCTCGTACGACCCAAAAGCCTCGTCCATGGCCTTGGCCAGTTCTCCACTGGGCGCTCCACCGCCGCCCGGCTTCATGCATTTCCAGTAGAAGCTGTGGTTCCACACCTGGGCCGCGTTGTTGAAAACGCCTCCGTCCGAGGCCAGGATGATCTCCTCGAGAGTGCTCGCCGCTAGGTCGGTGCCCTCGATCAGACCGTTCAGGTTCGTGACGTAGGCGTTGTGATGCTTGCCGTGATGGTATTCGAGCGTCTCTTCGCTGAGATAAGGGGCAAGGGCGCCCTTGGCGTAAGGCAGGTCGGGCAACGTGAAGGCCATGACGGTCTCCTCCTCCAGGCGTTGATGTTTCCGTGTGCGACTTACCCGGATGGAAGGGCCTCTGAAACCTGCTCGCCCCTGAAACCTGCTCGCGTCTGGGACCTGCCCGGTCCTGAGACCCTCGCGGCGCGTGTCAGCCGGTCAGTTCCCGCTTTCGTAGGAACGATCGGATGAAGTCCGAAAGCCTCGGCTCGCCCCGCTCGGCCAGCTCGTAACTCACCTGTACCAGAGGCTTGTCTACCTGGATGAGGCTCTTCAGAGAGAAAGGCGTGGCGCTCACCACCACGTCCGCCGGCACCGCTTCGACGGTTGCCTCGAGATCTCGCAGTTGGTCCTGGTAGTAGCCCAGGGCTGGAAGGATCGGCCCGAGATGCGGGTAGGCGGCATATGTTTCCGCCAGGTGCCCCTGAGCAAACGGCCGGGGATCCACCAACTCAGCCGCCCCGAACTCCCGCGCCGCTTCCACTCCCGCTCCGGTGGCCATGCCCCCATGGGTGAGAGTGGGGCCGTCCTCCACCACGAGGACCCGCTTGCCTCTTATCTGCTCACCTCCCGGGACGCTTATGATCGAGTCGGTCTGGACGATCACCGCCTCCGCGTTCACCCTCCGGATGTTGGCCACCACCCGATCGACATTCTCCCGCGGGGCGCTGTTCACCTTGTTTATCACCACTACCTTGGCTCGCCGCACGTTCACCTCACCCGGGTGATATGCCAGTTCATGCCCAGGCCTGAAGGGGTCCACGATCACTATCTCCAGATCCGAGCGCAGGAAGGAGAAATCGTTGTTCCCTCCATCCCAGATAATGATGGATGCCGCCCTCTGAGCTTGCTCGACGATCGCCTCGTAATCCACCCCCGCCCAGACCACCAGGCCGCGACGGATATGCGGCTCGTAGTCCTCTCGCTCCTCCACCGTTGCTTGATGGCGGTCGAGATCCTCGAGGGTGGCGAACCGCTGAACTTTTTGCCGCACCAGGTCCCCATAGGGCATGGGGTGACGAATGATCGCCGGTCGTAGGCCCTCGACGATCAACAGATCGGCCACGAATCGCGAGGCCGGGCTCTTGCCGGCACCGGTGCGCACCGCGAGAACCGAGATCACCGGCACCGAGCATCCCACTTGGGTGCTTTGCGGGCCCAGCATGGTGAAGTCGGCCCCGGCGGCGAGGACCCGGGAAGCTTGATGCATCACATACTCGTGGGCCACGTCGCTATAGGCGAACACGACCTCGTCGATCCTCTCCTTGCGTATAAGGTCATCGAGTGAGTCCTCCGGAATGACCGGAATGCCCTCGGGGTACAGGGATCCGGCCAACTCGCGGGGGTACTGGCGCCGGTCGATGCCCGGAATCTGGGTGGCCGTGAAGGCGACGACTTCGGTCTGGGGATCGTTCCGATAGACCACATTGAAATTGTGGAAGTCGCGCCCTGCCGCGCCCATGATCACCACCCGCTTCCGCTCCACGCCAACCTCCTCGTCATTCGCGGTGACGTTCGCTCGCGATTATGGCTGAGGCCCCTCCCGTTAGGAAGGAGCCCCCGCGGTAGCAGCCCTGTAAGCCGGATTCTGTCCTATGGGCTGCTGGGACATGACCCCCGGCCTCCAGAATGCACTGGACGCACCCTGCGGGCGAAGCGCCATGTCCCAGCAGCCCACTTGGGTAGCCATCTATCTGTGGCCGACCGTTGCCGGACGGCTCATGCGACCAACCCGAAGGCATCGGGCGAGCAGCCCTCGAACGCCTCCCTATTCGGCCTTGCACCGGGTGGGGCTTGCCTGGCCGCTGTGTCACCACAGCGCCGGTGCGCTCTTACCGCACCATTTCACCTTCGCAGCCGGATGAACCGGCGTGCTGTGTAATTTCTGTGGCGCTTTCCCTGGGGTTTCCCCCGCTGGACGTTATCCAGCACCCTGCTCTACGGTGTCCGGACTTTCCTCAAGAACCCGCCTTTGGCGAGTCCCTGCGACTACCCGGGCTGCATATCGAGTATACCAGTATGCAGTCCCGGCAGGTCGGCCCCTACGAGCCCGCTTTCCAGTCCGCGGGGATGGGGAAGGGCTTGGCAAAATGGCAGGCGGCTCGATGACCGATGGCCACCTCGTTGAACGGCGGCTCCTCCTCTTTGCAGATCGGGAACTGCGCGATAGGGCAGCGGGTGTGGAACCGGCACCCACTGGGCGGATCGATGGGGCTGGGCACGTCGCCGCGCAGGATGATGCGGGCCCGCCGCCGCTGTTTCTCGGGATCCGGTACAGGGGCTGCCGAGAGCAGTGATTGCGTGTAGGGGTGGTTGGGGGTGTTGTAGACCTCTCGCCAGCCGCCGAGCTCTACCACCTTCCCTAGATACATCACCGCCACCCGGTCGCAGATGTGGCGGATCACGGCTAGGTCGTGGGCGATGAACAGATACGTAAGCCCGAACTCCTCCTGCAGCTCCTCGAGCAGGTTTATGATCTGCGCTTGGATGGAAACATCCAGAGCCGAGACCGGCTCGTCGCATACGATCATCTTGGGCCGGAGCATGAGGGCCCGAGCGATGCCCACCCTCTGCCTCTGGCCGCCTGAGAACTCGTGCGGGTAGCGATGGATGTGCTCGGGATTCAGGCCCACCACCTGCAACATCTCCTTGCAGCGCTCCTCGCGCTCCTTGCGCGTGCCAATGCCGTGGATCACGAGAGGCTCGGACATTATCTCGCCGAAGGTCATGCGCGGATTGAGGGAAGCATAAGGGTCTTGGAAGATGAATTGGACGTCGCGGCGGAAGGCCTTGAGGCGTCCTCGCTTGAGAGCCCTCACATCCTTGTCCTCGAAGCGGATGGTTCCCGCCGTAGGCTCGAGAAGCCGGATGATACAGCGCCCGGTGGTCGACTTCCCGCATCCCGACTCCCCTACCAGGCCGAGGGTCTCCCCCTGCGCCACCGAGAAATTAACGTCATCGACCGCCTTGACCGTGTCACCGAGCCGCGAAAAGATCACTCCCTTGCTCACCGGGAAGTGCTTCGTCAGGCCCTCGACCTCCAGGAGCGCGGTCACTTCGCCCCGTCCCCTGAAGCGCTCCCCACGTAGCAGGCGCGATTCTCGAACCGGGCGATGAAATCTGGATCGCCGGCGAAATGGCAGGATGAGTAGTGCCCAGAGTCCAGCTCAACCAAGGGAGGCACCTGGCTGCGACACAAGGGCTGCGCGTGGGCGCAGCGGGGACTGAACGCGCACCCGGCCGGCAGATTGATGAGGCTGGGAGGTTGACCCTTGATGGGGCAAAGCGCGCCCTTGTCATCGACGTCGTGGCGCGGCAGGCTCTCGAGGAGGCCCCACGTATAGGGGTGTATGGGTCTGTAGAAGACATCATAGGCCTGACCGAACTCGACCGCCTTGCCACCGTACATCACGAGGATGTGATCGGCCATATCCGCCACCACCCCCAGATCGTGGGTGATCATGATGATGGCCGACTCGGTGCGCTTCTGGATCTCCTCCATGAGCTCCATTATCTGCGCCTGGATGGTGACGTCGAGAGCAGTGGTGGGCTCGTCGGCGATGAGGATGTCGGGACCGCAGGCGAGGGCCATCGCGATCATCGCCCGCTGGCGCATGCCCCCCGAGAACTCGTGGGGGTAGTTGCGCGCCCTCTCCTCTGCTTGGGGAATCCCTACTTGATCGAGGAGTTCGACGGCGGCGGCCCAGGCATCGCTCTTGCTCATGTTCTTGTGTATCCGCAGAGGCTCGGCGATCTGCTTGCCGATGCGATGCACGGGATTGAGCGAGGTCATCGGGTCCTGGAAGATCATAGCTATCCGGTTGCCCCGGAGCTGGCGCTGGTCCTTCTCGGACATAGTCAGGATGCTCTCTCCCTTGAAGCGGATATCGCCGCTCACTACCTTGCCCGGAGGTTCAGGCACCAGCCGCATGATGGAAAGCGCCGTGACCGACTTGCCCGAGCCCGATTCTCCCACCACGCCCAGAGTCCCGCCGGCTTCCAGGGTGAAGCTGACCCCATCGACGGCCTTGACCACGCCGTCGCGGGTGAAGAAATGCATATGTAGGTCGGCCAGTTCGAGAAGCGGGGGCACTACTACTCCTTCAGCTTGACATCGAGGGCATCGCGCAGACCGTCACCAAGCAGCACGAAAGCCAGCACCGTGGTTAGGATGGCCAGGCCCGGATAGATCATGAGCCAGGGCGCCGTGAACATGAACGAACGAGCTTCGGAAAGCATGAGACCCCAGGAAGGCGCCGGCGGCTGCACGCCCATCCCCAGGAAGCTCAGGGCGGCCTCGGTAAGAATGGCCCCTCCTACACTCATGGTCGCATAGACGATGATCGGAGAGATCGAGTTCGGCATCAGATGCCGGGAAAGAAGACGAGTGGTCGATGCCCCCATAGCCCGGGCGGCGTCCACATACTCGTTCTTCTTGATACCCAGAATGGAGCTTCTGAAGACCCGGGCGATGCTCGGCCAGCCCAGGATGCCGATGGCGAGGAAGACGTTTTGGAAGCCCTTGCCCAGCACGGCGATGAGAGCGATGGCGAACAAGATATACGGGAAGGCAAAGAACACGTCGGCCGTACGCATGATCAAGCTGTCCCAGATCCCCCCGTAGTAGGCGGAAATGGCCCCCAGCACCAGGCCGATCACGACCATGATGAACACTGCCACCACACCCACGACGAGCGACACCCTGGCGCCATAGATCACCCGGGAGGCGACGTCGCGCCCCAGTTCGTCGGTACCGAACGGATGATCCGGAAACGACGGGGGCAGAAGATCCTGCTCGGCCACGGTGGTGCTATCGATAGCAATGGGATCGCCCAACCAGTAAGGAACCCAGAGATCGGCCGTGACCGCGATCAGGACGATGATGATGATCCAGATGAGTCCAGCCACGGCCAGCTTGTTCTTGCGCAGGCGCCGGATCGCATCGGCCCGGAGAGTTCGGCCTTTGCCGGCAAACGTCTCGACGTCGCCGATGGCGATGTCCGCCGGGCCACCGTCAGGCACGGAGACCGGCGGGGCGACAGGCTCCGACGGGTCCCTAGCCACTTGTCACCTCATGCCACCTGGTGTCCATAGCGGATCCGTGGATCCAGGAACGCGTAGCTGATGTCCACAAGCAGGTTGATGATCATGACCAGCACCACGATGATGATCGTGCCCCCCATGATGATAGGCCAGTCCCGCTGGCCGATGGCCAGGTACATCTCATAGCCGATCCCCGGCCAGTTGAAGACGGTCTCGGTGAGGATGGTGCCCCCTATCATGGCTCCCAGATCGAGACCCAGGAACGTAACCACCGGGATCATAGCGTTCTTCATGGCGTGGCCGCCGACGACTCGCCGGTAGGAGAGACCCTTCGCCGAAGCCGTTCGGATATAGTCTTGGCCCGTCACTTCCAGCAGCTGGCTGCGCATGATCCGAGCGCAATAGGCGGTCGAGACAGCCGCCAGAGTCACCGCGGGTAGGATGATGTGGATGGCGGTCGGGAACTGGCGCGAAGACATGCCCGAGATCGGGAGATACGGCAACCCCCATTGCTTGAACTTGATGCCGAAAAGTATCTGCAGCAGCATCCCGAGCCAGAACACCGGTAGCGAGACAAGCACCGAAGTGCTGAACGTCACCAGCACGTCCCAGAACGAATAGCGCTTGATAGCGGAGATGATCCCGGCGGCGATACCGAAGATCATCTCGATGATTATGGCCGCAACCGCGAGCTTGATAGTGTTCGGCAGCTTGTCCATGAGGATGTCGCTGACCGAACGCCCCTTCTGGTAGGACTGTCCCAGATCGCCTTGGAGCAGAGCGACCAGGTAGTTCTTGTACTGCACGATGAGCGGATCGTCGAGTCCGTACTTCTCGACAAGCTCGTTGTAGAGCGTCTCCGAGATGGCCCTTTCTCCCGTGAGCAACTTGATGGGGTCCCCCGGTAGGATGCCCGGAGCCCGGAGGATGAAGAGGATGATGGTGACCCCGATGAACACCGGGATCATCTGCAGGATCCGCCGCGCGATGTAGCCGATCATGCGGCGGCCTTCGCGTACTCAACCTCAGATAGGGACATGGTAGGGCGCCGTCGCCGGCGCCCTACCATGTCTACAGTGACTTGCCTGCTACACACTAATGAATGAAGCTGTTACTCAGCCGGTTCGATCCAGGTTTTTTCCAGGGTGGCCAGGGTCATAACGCTGTACGTGAGGCCATGGATCCGGTCGGAACCCACGTCTTTGTGAGCGTAGTTGACAAGCGGGATGACCGGGGAGTCTTCACCGGCCAGCCGCTCCGCCTCCTGGTACTTGGCAGCCCTGGCGGCGGGATCCGCCGTCTGACGCGCCTCCTGGAGCAATTGATCGAACGCCGGGTTCTTGTACAACCCATCGTTGTCGGCGCTCTCGCTGGATAGCTGCGGCCAGAGGAAGTTGTCGGCGGAAGGATAGTCGGCGACCCAGCCGGAGCGGCTGATCGTGAAGTCTCCGGCGTCCCGTGTGTCGAGGAACTGGGCCCATTCTATGCCTTCCAGCTTGGTCTTGACGCCGACGGCTGCCCAGTCGGCCTGGACCAGAGCATAGACCTTCTCGTGACCCGAACCGGTGTTGTAGATGATCGAGAACTCGGGCAACCCTTGGCCGCCCGGGTAGCCGGCCTTCTCGAGCAGCGCCTTGGCCTGTTCCACATCGTACTTGGCATACGGCCATTGATCGGGAAGGAATCCTTCTACACCCTCGGAGACCATGCCCGTGGCCGGCTTACGAGCACCCTCGTATATGGTGTCGCAGATGGCCTGGCGGTTGATGGCCAGGGAAAGCGCTCGGCGGAGGTCGGCGTTCTTGAGGAACTCGTCCTCATTCATCAGGATGGTGTAGTTGATACCGAGATATGCACCGGTGACGACCTGCTTGCCCGGCGAAACGGTCCAACCGTTTTCACTTGCGCCGTATGCAGCCTTCGCTGCCTCCAGTTGACCGGTGGGGACTTGGGTGAAGTCCAGGTTACCGGCCTGGAACTCGAGGTAGGCGGTTTCTTCATCCTTGAAGATCTTGAAGTCGATCCCGTCCAGGTAGGCCTTTTGGCCGTAGTAGTCGTCGTTACGGACCAGTTGGATCAATTGGTCGTGCTGCCACGGTGCGGCCATCTTGAAGGGGCCGTTGCCGATGGGCATCTCGGCGAAGGCCTCGGCTCCTTTGTCCACCTCTTCCTTGGGCACCGGTCCCAGCGTCGGGTGGCCGACCCATTTCAAAAAGTCGCCGAATGGATACGACAACGTTATTTCCAAGGTGTAGTCGTCGATGACCTTGACACCCTCGAGCTCGGTGGCGGTGCCGTCCTGCATGGCCTGGTAGCCCTTCACGGCATCGAGGTGGTAGGAGATCTCGGACCCGCCGTTCGGGTCGCAGATGCGCTCGAAGGCATACTTGAAGTCGGCCGCCGTGACCTTGCGCCCGTTGTGGAACTTGGCGTCCTCGTTCAAACTGAAGGTCCACACGGAGGCGTCGGCGTTGGCTTCCCAGCTGTCTGCCGCCGCCGGGAGAGGCGCTGAAGTAAGCGGGTCGAAGGCGACCAGGCTGTCGAAGACGCATTGGATTACCTGCACGCCTTCGGATTCTTGACCGTTGTAAGGGTCGATGAAGGCCGGTTCAATGATGAAGTAGTTGAATATCCCACCTTCGACCGGCTCTCCGCCTTCGCCTGTGGTGGCGGTCTCGTCGTCGCCGCCGCAGGCTGCGACCGCGATCAGCACACCCACCAACACAAGGGCCAGAACGAGTCCATACCATGTACGTTTGCTCAGTTTCAAAATGTTCCCTCCTTAGCTTCGAGACACCCCACGCCGAACTGCTACACCATCGCTACGCCTCACCACCTCCTCCGCACTTTCGTGCGTCTCGCCTCAGACGGTCCCAGACGATGTGTCAAGTCGGCTCTTGGACGACGCCCTCAGATGACAAAGGCCAGAGCGATCGTCACTATGAAGAAAGCGACCGCGCAACCCACGGTCAGCCGGTCGAGGTTCTTCTGCACCATCGAACTGCCGCCGAACGCGCCGGACCCCCCAAAAGTAGTGGCCAGGCCGGCGTCCTTGCCGGAGTGGAGGAAAATGAGGAACAACAGCCCCAGACCAAAAATGGTTTCTAGCCCAACCAGAACGAATAACACCTCAGACTGCCCTTCCCCTGCTAGCGGTTTCGCCCCTCGACGGCGTTCGCATCATTCTACCTTGTAAAGTACCACCCTGAACACTATCTTGCATACACAACTTTCCTATTCATCCCCACACAGAGAGCGTCCCGTCATCACCGCCGGCGCCTTCAGGCCCATGAAGCACAGAATCGTAGGGGCCACATCGGCCAGCCCGGCGCCCTCGCGCGGGGTCACCCCTTCGTCCAGAATGATCAAGGGGACCTTGGCGGTGGTGTGAGCCGTGTTGGGACTCCCGTTCGTTTCAACCATCGATTCGGCGTTCCCGTGATCGGACGTCACCATGACTTTCGCTCCCAGGCCCTCCAAAACCTTCAATACCCGCCCCAGACAGTGGTCGACATGCTGGATGGCCTCGACTGTCGCGCGTATGTCGCCTGTATGTCCCACCATGTCGGGATTGGCGAAGTTCAACACCACCAGGTCGACCGGGTTCTCCGCCATCGCCTTCTCAAAACACTCCGCCACTTCGTAGGCGCTCATGGCCGGCTTCTCGTCGTAGGTGGCCACGTCTCTCGGCGACGCGACCAGCCTGCGCTCTTCCCCCGGGAACGGTTCCTCCCGACCACCGTTGAAGAAGAACGTCACGTGCGCGTACTTCTCCGTCTCGGCGATGTGCAACTGAGTGAGGCCGGCGGCGCTCACCACCTCGGCCAATACGTGTCGCGGCTCGTCTTTGGGGAAGGCGACGGCGAGCCCAAGGTGGGGATCATATTCCGTCATGCCGACGAAGTCGATATCGGGCGGCGCCCCGTCCCGGTCGAACCCGGTGAAGTCAGACTGGGTGAGGGCGGCCGCCAACTCCCGCACCCGATCCGGCCTGAAGTTGAAGAAGACCACCCCGTCGCCCTCACGCACCCGGCTATCCGGGTCGTCGCCAATGACGGTCGGCTGGACGAACTCGTCGGTCTCGCCGCGGGCATACGATTCCCGGATCGCCGCGGCAGCTTCAGCAGCCCGCAGTCCCCGGCCATGCACCAAAGCGTCGTAAGCAAGCTTGACCCTGTCCCAGCGGCGGTCCCGATCCATGGCGTAGTAACGACCGGATATCGTGGCGATCGCGCCCAGTCCCTCCGCCTCCATGAAGCCTTCGAGCTCGTCCACATAAGCTTCCCCCGCGGTCGGCGAGGTGTCGCGGCCGTCGGTGAAAGCGTGGATGTAGAGCCGATCTACTCCCCGCCGGTGGGCCATCTCGACGAGAGCCTTGAGGTGCTCCAGCGAGGAATGCACCCCGGCGTCGGATAACAAGCCCATGAGGTGTATCGAGCGACCACGGGTGACGGCTCCATCTATCACCGCCGCCAAGGCCGGGTTGTCGTAGAACGAGCCGTCTGCTATCGCCCGGTTGATGCGGGAAAGATCCTGGTAGATGACGCGCCCCGAACCCAGCGTCAGGTGCCCCACTTCCGAGTTGCCCATGACGCCCGGCGGCAGACCCACGGCTTCGCCGCTGGCTTCGAGAAGCGCATGGGGGTAGCGGGCCCACAGTGCGTCCCAAATCGGGGTGTCGGCCAGAGAGATGGCATTACCGGGTCCGGGAGGCGCGCAGCCCCAACCGTCCAATATGACGAGGGCTGCGCGCCGGTGTTCCGTGTTGCTCTCGATAGACATGGCGGCTACAAGCTTTCGAACTCGACGATGCGCGCAAATGCCTCGACGTCGAGGCTCGCGCCTCCCACCAGCACGCCGTCTATGTCCGGTTGGGCCATGAGTTCATCGATGTTGTCCGGTCGGACGCTTCCCCCGTATAAGATCCGCACCGTCCCGGGCGCGTCCCCGCCGAGGAACTCCGCCGCCCTGGCGCGGCAGAACGCGACGGCCTCTTGCGCGATTTCAGGCGTAGCCGTCTTGCCTGTGCCTATGGCCCATTTGGGTTCGTAGGCGAGCGCCAGCGAGGGGCCTTCTTCAGACCGAACCTTCGAAAGGGCGGCCCGGATCTGTGCGGAGAGCAGCTCATCCGTCAGGCCCGCCTCGCGCTCGCCGGCGGTCTCCCCCACGCATACGATCGGAAGCAGTCCCTCGTTCAGAGCCGCCCGCACCTTCCGGGAGACCCAATCGTCGGTCTCGCCGAAGTACTGACGACGCTCGGAATGGCCGATGATGACGCCCTTCACCCCCAGATCGACCAGCATGCCCGGCGCCACCTCACCCGTATAGGCGCCTTCCGTCTCCCAGAATACGTCCTGGGCTGCCACGATGATGCCAGTGCCGGCGGCCGCCTTCACCGCCTCGGAGAGGCCGGTGAACGGCGGCGCCACCACCACCTCGCGGCCTTTCAACGACGCCCAGTCGAACGGCGAGGGCCTTCACGAACGCCGCGCCCTCGTCGCTGGTCTTGTACATCTTCCAGTTGCCGGCGATAAGCGGCACCCGCGCCGGGCCGCCAGCCTGTCCGGCCATCAGGTCTGTTCCCGGTCGGGAAGTGCGACCACGCCCGGCAGCGCCGCGCCTTCGAGGAGTTCGAGCGCAGCCCCTCCGCCCATGGACACGTGATCCATCTGCTCCGCCAAGCCGAACTTGTTGAGGGCCGCGACCGAATCGCCACCACCGACGATCGTGACTGCCGAACTTGCGGCCATGGCTTCCGCCACCGCCCGGGTGCCGGCCGCGAAGGGGGCCATTTCGAACACACCCATCGGGCCGTTCCAGAAGACTTCTCCCGCCTCCCCTATCGCAGCGGCGTAGGCCGCAGCCGTCCGCGGGCCGATATCGACCCCCATCCAGCCCTCGGGGATAGCGTCCACGCCCACGATCCGGGTGGCAGCATCCTCGGCGAAAGCGTCCGCCACCAACACGTCTTCCGGCAGGACCAACTCGCAGCGCCCGCCGGCGGCTTTCTTCAAGGACGCCGCCGCCACCGGGACGCCTTCCTCCTCGACCTTGGACGCGCCGACGGCCAGGCCCTTCGCCTTCAGGAAGGCAAAACTCATCGCTCCACCGATCAGCACCTTATCCGCCAGGTCGAGGAACCGATCGATCACCTTGATCTTGTCGGTCACTTTGGCTCCGCCCAGGATCACCAGGAACGGTCTCCGTGGAGCCGCCAACAAGCCTTCCAGGGCCGCCAGTTCCTTTTCCATCTGCAATCCGGCTACCGCCGGCAGGACCGCCGCCAGACCGGCAGTGGTGGCGTGGGCCCGGTGGGCGGCACTGAAGGCGTCGTTCACGTATAGGTCGCCCAGGCACGCCAGCTGCTTCACGAGAGCAGGATCGTTCTTCTTCTCGCGGGGATCGAAGCGGGAGTTCTCCAAGAGCAGGACGTCCCCGGACTCCATGGTCGCCACGGCAGCCTCCACTCCGGGCCCCGAGAGCTCGCTCATCTTGCGCACGGGCGCCGACAGCAGTCGCGCCAGACGCATCGCCACCGGGTCGAGCTGCAAGGCAGCGTCGGGCCCGTCTTTGGGCCGGCCCAGGTGTGACATGAGGATGACCCGGCAGCCCTGCTCCCTCAGATACCGGATGGTCGGCAGGGCCGCCCTTATCCGAGTATCGTCGGTCACAAACCCATCCTTCAGGGGGACGTTGAAGTCCACGCGCACGAGTACCCGTTTGCCGGCAACGTCGACATCGTGGACGGTCTTCTTGGCCATGACGCGCCCTTTCCCGTAACCTCTCTAGAAGAGCCGGCCGCAGAGATCTACAAGGCGGCTCGAGTAGCCCCACTCATTGTCGTACCACATCACCACTTTCGCCCGGCGACCCATGACCATGGTCAGACCGGAATCGAAGACGGCGGAGTGTGGGTCGCCCACGATATCTGCGGATACCAGCGGTTCTTCCGTGTAGCGGAGCACGCCGGCCAGAGGCCCTTCCGCGGCCGCCTTGACGGCGGCGTTGATCTCCTCTGCCGTGGTCTCCCTCTCCAAAGTCAGCACCAGGTCCACCACCGAGCCGTCCGGTACCGGCACCCGAAAGGCGAACCCGTCGAGCTTGCCCTTCAACTCGGGCAAGACCAGACCGATAGCCTTGGCCGCCCCGGTCGAGGTGGGGATCACGGAGAGAGAGGCGGCCCGCGCCCTGCGCAGGTCTTTGTGGGCGAGATCTAGGATGCGCTGGTCGTTGGTGAAGGCATGGACGGTGGTCATGAAGCCCTGCTCGATGCCGAACGAATCGAGGAGTACCTTCACCACCGGGGCCAGACAGTTGGTGGTGCAGGAGGCGTTGGAGATGATGTGATGACGGGCGGGGTCGTAGTCGGCATCGTTCACCCCGATGACCACGGTGATGTCCGGGTCTTTGGCCGGCGCGCTGATGACGACCTTCTTGGCTCCCTGGTCGAGATGAAGCGCGGCTTTGGCCCGCTCGGTGTAGCGACCGGTGCACTCCACCACCACGTCCACTCCCAGTTCGCGCCAGGGCAGGAGGCTCACGTCCGCGGCGGAAAGAACCTTGATGACACCGCCTTCGAACGCGATCTCGTCGTCCGTGTGAGAGACCTCACCCGGCCAGATGCCGTGGACGCTATCGTATTTGAGCAGATGAGCAAGGGTTGCGGCATCGGTCAGATCGTTGACCGCCACCACCTCGATGTCCGCCCCGCTCTTCGCGACCGCCCGCAAGAAGAGCCGACCGATCCGCCCGAATCCATTGATCGCGACCTTGGTGCTCATTTTGACCCGCTCCCCTTAAGTCGACGATTCCCGAACCCTCCGTCAGCGAACGCGCATCTTACCACAAGCCCTCTGGCCCTCTGCTCGCTCCGCGGCTTGGACCAAGCGTCGCAGCCGGTGATTCACCGCGGACCGGGAGAGGCCCTCCCCACCCGCTTCTGCCAGCTCCGACAGGTTCATGTACGGAAAGCGCAGGCGCAGTTCCGCGACCTCGCGCAGAGCCGGCGACAACGTGGCGTACCGTCCCGTTCGCTCCAGAGCGGCCACTGCCTCCATCTGCCGCGCTGCCGCCGCACCGGTCCGACGCAGATTGGCAGAGTCGCAGTTGGCCAGGCGATTAGCACGGGACCGCACTTCCTTGACCACCGCCTGCTCCTCCAACAGCAGGGCCGACTCCTGCGCTCCCGCAAGAGCCAACAGACCGGCCACGTCGTCTCTGCCCTTGAGATATACCACGAAACTTCCCCGCCGGAACCTCTGCCCCGGATGGAAGTGTATGTCACGCAGTAGACGCAAGAGATCCTCGGCGAACACCTGGTGGGGTGTGACTATCTCCAGATGGGCTTCCCTCTGTGGCGAATTGGCCGAACCGGCTCCGATCAGACACCCGCGGAGAAAGGCTCCTCTACAACAGCTCTTCTTCACCAACCGCCTAGCGATGCCGGGTTGAAGCTGGAAACCGTCGCTCAATACCCCCATCTCGTTGAGCGCCTGCAGGGCGGAGGGCGAGCCCTTCAGGTGAAGCTCATAAACCAATCGGTGCCGGAAGCGAGGCTCTCTCCGGGTAAGCAGTTCCCCTTCCGCCCCATAGGCTTTGAACTGCGAGAAAGCCATTTTCGCGGCTGCCTGCACGGTCGTGGAGAGGTGTATCTCGTAGCGGTCCGTTTCAGCGACACCCCCCCTGATCAGAAAGGACCCGGCCGTGTGCATCAGACCGGCCAATGCGGCCATACGGCAACACGGCTGCCGTTCTTCGGCGCGCGCAAGCTCCTCCCGAAAGGCGCGGGTGAACCCAGCGGCCATGCTCAGACCGTCCGCTCGATATCCCTGTGAGACACGCTGATGACCACACCTGGATCATCCTTGAACCTTCGGGCCAGCTCCTCTACCAACACTACCGACCGATGCCGTCCGCCCGTACAACCGATAGCCAGGACCAGCCGTCGTTTCTGTTCGGACAGGAAACGCGGGCCCAGGAACCGCACGAGGTCGACGACCGCGTCGAGGAAGTGCCCGGCCCCCTCCAGCCCTAATACGTACCGCATCAGCGGCTCGTCCAGACCGCTTGACGCACACAGCTCGGGGACCCAGTGCGGATTGGGCAAGAAGCGGGAGTCCAACACGATGTCCGCTTCGTCGGGGAGCCCGAACTTGTAGCCGAAGGAAACGAGACTCACCAACAGCTCGTTACTCAACTGCTCGGCCAGCAGCGTCTCTTCCAGTCGTCTACGGAGCTCGCGGGGGGACATCCCCGTCGTGTCGATCACCAGGTCGGCCTGCCCGCGCAGGGTGGACAGCAGCAGCCGCTCGCGCTCGATCCCCTGGACGGAACTCGAGCGGGAGAGAGGATGTGGCCTTCTGGTCGCCTGATAGCGAGCCACCAGAGCCTCCTCAGAAGCCTCCAGGTACAGCAGGCGGTAGGAAACGCCCGACTCTCGCAGGTAGTCGAGGGATTGGCCCAGCTGCTCGAAGTAAGTGCGTGCACGCACATCGAAGACCAGAGCCACTCGGTCGACGCGGCTGCCTTCGAGACTGAAGAGTTCCACTACCCGGGGCAACATCTGCGGCGGGAGGTTATCGATGCAGAAGTAGCCCATATCTTCAAAGGTGGCGACCGCCTCCGATTTGCCTGCACCGGACAGCCCGGTGATCACAGTCAGTTGTAGCCGGCGTGCCTCGTTCATCTCTTCTCTGCCTCTGAAGTAAGGACGCCCGCCCGCTCATGGGCCAGCAGGCGGCCTTTCCACGCAGGGTCGTCGCCGTAGTTGCCCAAGCTGCCATCCGCGCGGATGACCCGATGGCAGGGAACGACCACGGGGATCGGGTTCGCCGCCATGACGTTGCCGACCGCCCGGGCGGCTCGGGGGTATCCGGCCATCTCGGCCAACTCACCGTAGGCCACCGTGGCTCCAGCAGGGATCGAAAGCAAGGCCACGTACACCGCGTGTTCGAAGGGGCCCAGGGAGAGCGCTTCTAGAGGGACCTCCTCCGCGCTCCAGGCGAGACGCTCCCCTCGGAAGTAAGCCTCCAACTCGGCCGCCCAGAGCTCCAAAGCCGCCTGGTCGGCCGCCTGGTAGGCAGGCGAAGCCTCACGAGCCTCTGCCCGCCCTTCGACGGATACCGCCGGCTCGCCCGCGGATCCCGGCGCTCCCGGCAACTCCACGGCCACCAGCTTCCCCCGGCTCACCCATACCGACCCCGCGCCCCAGGGCGTTTGGTACCGACTAACCCGTCTTGTGGACATACGCGTATATCTCCCTCGCCACTTTGCCGGGCAGCCCCGGCACGGCCTCGAGTTCCTCCCTGGTCGCCTCTAGGAAACGCTCCGGAGAGCCGAAATGCTGAACTATGGCTTGCTTCCGCCTGGCCCCGACTCCAGGGAGCTGGTCCAGAAGTGATGTTGTGGCCTGGGCCGCCCGCTTGCCTCGGTGGAAGCCGAGGGCAAAACGATGGGCCTCGTCTCGGACCCTCTGCAGGAGGAGAAGACCGGGGTCGTCCGCGCCCAGATCGAGCGGAGCGGGGGACCAGGGGACGAACACCTCCTCCTCCCTCTTTGCGAGGGATATGGCGGTGACCGCGTCCCCTAACCCTAGCTCTCGCAGGGCCCCCACTGCCGCCCCCAGCTGTCCCTTGCCCCCGTCGACCACCACCAGGTCCGGCACGGCTTCGAAAGACGGATCGTACCGTCCTTCGGTCTTTTCGCCGCTCCATGTGAAGCGACGCAGCAACGCCTCCCGCATGGCCCCCACGTCGTCCGGTCCCTGGGTCGAGTTTATGGCGAACTTCCGGTAGTCGGACTTCTTCGGCATCCCTCCTTCGAACACGACCATGGAGGCCACGGTGTTCTCAGCTCCGAGGTTGGATACGTCGAAGCCCTCGATCCGCACGGGGATTCCTTCAAGCCCCAGGCGCTCCTCCAAGGAAGTCAGGGCTCCATACCTCCGTTCGCGACTGCGCTCCTCCAGGAGTCGCTCGTGCGCCAAAGCCAGGCCGGCGTTGCGGTCGGCCAACTCCTGCAGCCGTCGCTTGTCGCCCCGCTCCGCCTGCCTGACCTCGATCTTCGTCCCCCGAAGCGTCTGCAGGAAGTCGGAGAGGCTTGCGGTGTCCTCGATCCCTCCCGGAACGATCAGTTCCGCGGGAAGAGTCAGCGCAGACCCGTAGTACTCGGCCACGAAACGCTCATAGACCTCTTGTTCCGTAGCTCCCTCGACGTTGACCAGCGTCAGGCTACGCCGATCGGCCAGCTTGCCGTCCCTGGTGATGAAAACCTGAACGTTCGCTCCCCAGCCGTCCATCGCCATGCCGGTGACGTCCGCCGATCTCAGGGAACTCGATTCGATCCGTTGCCGTTCCAGAACGTGATTCAGGGCTTCCAACCGGTCACGGAAAACCGCAGCACTCTCAAAATCTTGGTTGCCTGCCGCCTCCTGCATCGACAGCTGCAACTGCGCCACCACCTGGGTCTCCCGCCCGCTCAAGAAGTCCACCACCTGGCTCACGACGGCCCTGTAATCGGCCGCGTCCACCGTTCCCATGCACGGACCGGGGCAGCGCTGGATATGGAACTGCAGGCAGGGAGAGCCGCTCCGCCTACCCGGCTGCGGGCCGCGGCAGGCCCGGACCGGGAACACCCGCCCGAGCACGTCCAGAGTCTCGCGCACCTTCGCGGCGCTCGCGAACGGACCGAAGTACAGGTTCCCGCGCCGGTGCTGCTGCCGCGTGAACATCACCCGCGGGAACTCGTCCTCAGCGGTGACGAGTATGTACGGGTAGGACTTATCGTCACGAAGGCGGATATTGAACTGAGGCCGGTGTTGCTTGATGAGGTTGTGCTCCAGCAGAAGCGCCTCCACTTCGCTGGTGGTGGCGATCCATTCGACCGTGGCCGCCCGACCCACCATCTCGGCCATTCGGGCCGGAGCCCGGCTGCCGTTCCTCCCCTCCACGGCAGGCAAGTAGCCGGCCAGTCGCTTTCTGAGCGAGAGCGCCTTGCCCACGTACAACACCTCGCCGGCCTCATCCCGGTATAGGTAGACGCCCGGTACGTCGGGGGCGTGCTTGATCTGATGACGGAGTTCTTCGGTCGCGCTCATATGGGTCAAGTGTACCCCACCCCCTGCGCGAAGCTGCGTCGACCGGGGTACAGCCGCCCCTGGCGTCGCGGGGAGCCGCGAGAGGGACGGGAAGCACCCCATGTTATACTTTCGCGCCTACGGCTCCGCTCTCTCACGACCATGCATTCGAACATATCCGTTGGGGGTGACAGTGGCACTGGCAGGATTACCGCTCGAAGAACGGCAGATGATCCTCGATCTGCTTTCACAGCTCCGTCAGCGGCTGTTGACGCCCGAGAAGATCCGTGGGTACGATCAGGACGAGATCTTCCCAGAGGACGTCATCCGGGAATTGCTCGGACCCAATATCGGCCTACAGTTGCTCTTCATACCCGAAGAATATGGCGGTCTGGGCGGTGGAGCCCGCGACATAGCGGCGGTCTCGGAGGAACTGGCGAAGATCTGCCTCGGAGTCGGCACTGCGTTTCTGGCGATCCACCTGGGAGCCGATCCGATCCTGGTAGGCGCGACCGACGCCCAGAAACAGAAGTGGCTCACCAGACTCGCTGAAGACGGCGCGATCGTCGCCTATGCCGTCACCGAACCGGAAGCCGGAAGCAATCTCGCCAGTCTCAAGACGTCGGCCACTCCTGTCCTTGATGACCAAGGCGTGATCACCGGCTATAGGATCAACGGTACCAAGCAATTCATCTCCAACGGCAGCTTCGCCGACTTCCTGACCGTCCTTGCCCAGGCACCGGAGGGGCCGACCTTCTTCATCGTCGAGAAGAACATGAGTGGGTTCACACCCGGCAAACCTGAAGAGAAGCACGGAATCAGGTGTTCGAACACCGCATCCCTGACCTTCGACGACGTCTTCGTTCCCATCGACAATCTAGTCGGTGGCATCCCAGGAAAGGGTTTAGCACAAGCCAATCAGGTCTTTGGATACACCCGGCTGATGGTCGCGGCGTTCGGTCTAGGAGCCGCTGTCGCTGCGCTTGAGAAGGTGATCCCTTACGCGAAGCAGCGGATCCAATTCGGTTCCCCGCTGATTGAGAAACAGGGCTACACCCACAAATTGATCGTACCGTTCGTTGCGAAGCTCGAAGCCGCCCGCGCCTACATCGAAGAAGTCGCTGCTAGGTTAGATGCCGGCGAGACAGATCTCCAAGTAGAAGGTTCACTGGCAAAACTCTATACGACGGAAGTGGCCAATGCCTGTGCCGACGCCGCGATCCAGGCGCTCGGGGGCTACGGATACACCAGGGAGTACGACGTCGAGAAGATAAAGCGGGATGTGAAGATCACCACTATCTACGAAGGAACCAGCGAGATCCAGCAGATGATCATAAGCACGTTCAGATGGCGGACTTCGGTCTCGTCGAAAGGCGCCTTCTACGAATCCTTGGCCCAGCAGATGGACGCGGTGCATCACGAACACGGCGATCTGAAAGCCGACGCGTTTGCCGGCATCTTGCGTCTGTTGAATCGTCTCTTCGAAGAGGTCCATAGGACGAAGGCGACCCGCCAGCAGCACGTCATGTTTCAGATGGCCACCCTGGCCTCGCTAGCGGAGACCGGCGCCGCCTTGATCAGCAAGGCCGCCCGGGGCGACGGTTTCACGCCTGAAAAGGCCGCCTATCTGAAGCAGTGCGCGCGAATAGATGCCGCCTTGTCTGCGCAGAGCGCGTTCGCCATCGCAAACGAGGTTCTGCTTGGCTCAGGACTGTGGGCGCCTTCGGAGGCCGATGCGATTCTGGAGTCGGCGGGATTCGACTACCAGGCCTCGCAGGCTGGTCTGATCTCGGATATGGACGCTCTGCGAACGATGATCTGAAATCGCCTATTTCCCATGGGAGCCCTCAGATGAAAGACCTCGCCGCTCTCCTCACGATGTTCGCCGACGCTCACGGCCTCTCCGGCTACGAAGACGAGGTCGCCACCTTGCTGAGGAGCGAACTGGAGCCGCTGGTCGACGAGGTCCATATCGACAAGATGGGAAATGTCGTCGGCATCCGCGCCGGCGACGGCCCCACCGTCATGGTGGCCGCTCACATGGACGAGATCGGACTGATGGTCTCCCACATCGATGACGACGGCTACCTGCGGGTCGTGCCCATCGGCGGCTGGTTCGATCAGACCATCCTCAGCCAGCGGGTCATGGTCCATACGCTGGACGGCAAACGCATCCCAGGGGTCGTCGGCTCCCGGCCGCCTCACCTCATGGACGCCGAAGAGCGCAAGAAGATGGTCAAGCTTAAGGACATGTTCGTCGACTGTGGTGCCACCAGTGTGGCCAACGCCGGCGAGTTGGGGGTGGAGATCGGCTCCCCCATAACCATCGACCGTGAGCTGCGGCGGATGGGCAACGACTTCGTCACCGGCAAGGCCCTCGATAACCGCGCCGGCATCGTGATGATGGTGGGTGCTCTCGAGCGACTCAAAGGCAAGAAAGTCCGGGCCACAGTGCAGGCGGTGGGGACCGTTCAAGAGGAGACGGGCTTGAAGGGCGCTCGCACGAGCGCCTACGGCCTGAATCCCGATGTCGCCCTCGCCACCGACGTGACCATCCCCGGCGACCACCCCGGGGTCAGTAGGAACGAAGCCCACGTCGTGGCCGGCAAAGGCCCGGCCATCACCGTCGTCGACGCGGCCGGTCGAGGCATCATGGCTCCGCGGCCGGTGCTTCGTTGGCTGCGGGACTCGGCGGAGAAGGCCTCCATCCCCTATCAGCTCGAAGTCGGCAACGGCGGCAATACCGACGCCACCGCCATCTACATCTCCAGGACCGGCATCCCGTGCAGCGTCATCAGCGTACCGGCGCGCTACATCCATTCTCCTGTAGAGGTGCTCTCACTGCGCGATCTGGAGCAGGGTGCTGAGCTGATCGCCGCCGCCATCCGGCGGGCGCACGAATACTTCTAGTCCGGGCACGGTGAGAAGGCTCGAGGATCACTTGATCTTCAGAGCCTCCTCGATCTGTTTGACCTTCTCCGGCCCGAAGTAACCGCAATTACCTTTCTTCTGATCCGGTTCGAGGCCTTCCTGCTTAATGGTCTTGCTCACCTTGCCCGCCGAGACCCCTAGCTTCTCCGCGATCTTGCCTGCCGTCAGTAGCTCGTCCACCATTTCGCCACCTCCAGTGCCCGCTCTGTCCGCGCGTTCGCGCGCCCGCAGAACGCGTTCCCAACTTGCGGCCGCGCTGTGCAACTCTCCAGCCAAGGATGGCGGGACCTTACCCTCCATCCGCACGTCCTCGTCCCGGTACTCGAAGACTACGGAGCCGCGCTCTCTTACCCGGGCCATCAGGCTGCCGGCCGAATAGGGCACGAACACATCCACGTCCAGCCACAGCTCGGCCAAGACCTCTGCCATGAGCGCCCGCAAACCGTCGATACCCATTCCTGTAAGCGCCGACACTCTACGGACGTGCTGATCGTCGCGGCGAATCACCCCACCGCGGGCTCCCTCACCGCCGGGTGCGGCTTCGACCCGGTCTGCCTTGTTGAGCACCACGATCCGCGGTTTGTGGCCGGCCTCGAGGTCGTCCAGCACGGCCTGCACGGTGCGCCGGTGCTCCGCCGCATGCCGGTCGGCCAGGTCAACGACCTCCAGCAGGGCGTCCGCCCGGGTCACCTCCTCGAGCGTGGCCCGGAAAGCCTCCACCAGTTGGTGGGGCAACTTGTGGATGAAACCCACTGTATCGCTCACGATCACGATCTGTCCTTCAGCCAGCCGCACCCGGCGGGTGGTCGGGTCCAGAGTGGCGAAGAGCATATCCTCGACGGCCGCCGCCTCCTCGCCTACCAGAGCGTTGAGCAGCGTCGACTTCCCTGCGTTGGTGTAGCCCACGATGGCCACTTTGGGCAGGAGGCGGCGGTCGCGCGCCCGGGCCGCGGTCTCCCGGCGGCCGCGCACCTCCTCCACCCTCTCCCGAGTCTTCTTGATGCGCTGTCGGATGACCCGGCGGTCGGTCTCGAGCTGCGTCTCACCCGGCCCGCGCGTGCCGATGCCCCCACCGGTGCGCGACAGGTGGGTCCACAAGCGGGTCAGGCGGGGCAACTGGTACTCGAGTTGTGCTAACTCCACCTGGATGCGGCCCTCGTGTGTGTGTGCTCGCTGAGCGAAGATATCGAGGATCACCCCGCTGCGATCGAGCACCTTCACGTCGAGGAGAACCTCCAACGACCGCTGCTGCTTGTAGGACAGCTCGTCGTCCGCCACCAACACAGTGAAACCGGTAGCCGCCTTGGCCGGCTTCAACTCTTGGGCTTTGCCCGTGCCCACATACCAGGCCGGGTGGATCGATTCCCGCTTCTGCGTAGCCGTGCCCACCACCTCCACGCCGGCCGTCTCCACCAGCGCCGAGAGCTCCCCGAGCGATTCTTCCGCGCTCCATCCGGCATCGTCACCGCAGTCGACGGCTATCAGGTAGGCCCGCTCTCGCTCTAACGGCGCGCCGTCAGCACCTCCGCGACTCCTCATGCCACCCCCTGAGCGCGATCGGCGGGCATGCCCGGTGAACACCTCTCGAGGACACGCCGCAGGACCTTCCCCGTCTCACTGGCCGGGTGGGCGCAGACTTCCTCGGGAGTGCCCTCCGCCACCAACTCCCCGCCGGCATCCCCCCCTTCCGGGCCCAGGTCCACCAGCCAATCGGCGCATTTGATGACGTCCATATTGTGCTCTATCACCAGGACCGTGTTGCCCGTGTCCACCAGGCGTTGTAGAACCTGCAGCAGCCTGTCGACATCGGCGAAATGGAGCCCGGTCGTGGGCTCGTCCAAGATGTAAAGGGTGTTGCCGGTGGCTATCTTGGCCAGTTCGGTCGCCAGCTTCACCCGCTGGGCCTCGCCTCCCGAGAGCGTCGTGGAAGCTTGACCCAGCTTGATGTAATCCAGCCCCACATCGGCCAAGGTCTGTAGGCGCCGCCTGATCTTCGTTTGATTGGCAAAGAACTCGAGTGCCTCCTCGACGCTCATGTCCAGGACTTCGGCCACGTTCTTGCCCTTGAAGCGCACCTCCAGCGTCTCCCGGTTGTACCGCTTGCCCTGGCAGACCTCGCAGGGCACGTAGATATCCGGCAGGAAGTGCATCTCTATCTTGAGGGTGCCGTCCCCCTTACAGGCCTCACATCGGCCGCCCTTCACATTGAAGCTGAAGCGGCCGGGCGCATAGCCGCGCACCTTCGATTCCTGCGTCTGCGAGAAGAGCTCCCGGATATGGTCGAAAAGCCCCGTGTAGGTAGCCGGGTTCGAGCGAGGGGTCCGGCCGATGGGGGTCTGGTCGATGTTGATGACCTTGTCGAGCTGCTCGATGCCGTCGATGCGATCGTGGTCTCCGGGGCGCACCGGCACTCGGTTGACGAGATTGGACAGGCTGCGGTAGATGATGTCGTTGACCAGGGTCGACTTCCCCGACCCCGAGACTCCGGTCACACAAACGAACTTCCCGGTGGGGATGCGGACGTCAAGGTCTTTCAGGTTGTGCTCGCGGGCGCCCCGGACCACGATCTCACCCCGTCCTTCGCGCCGGGTCGCCGGGGTGGCAATAGACAGCTCTCCAGCCAGGAAACGTCCGGTGACCGAGCGAGGCTCGGCCACGATGGCCTCCAGCGAGCCGCTGGCCACTACCTCCCCCCCGTGTTCACCGGCGCCGGGACCCATGTCCACGATGTAGTCGGCCGAGCGCATGGTCTCCTCGTCATGCTCTACCACGATCACCGTGTTACCCAGGTCGCGCAGTCGCAGTAGGGTGTCTATGAGCCTGCGATTGTCGCGCTGATGGAGACCGATCGAGGGTTCGTCCAGTATGTACAGAACGCCCACCAGACTGGAGCCGATCTGGGTGGCCAAACGGATCCGCTGGGCTTCTCCCCCGGAAAGTGTGCTCGCCCCCCGGTGCAGACTCAGATAGCCCACCCCGACCGACTCCAGGAAGGACAAGCGCTCTCGGATCTCCTTGAGGACCCGGCCTCCGATAAGCCGTTCCCGTGCCCCCAGCTCCATGTCGTCGAGGAACCGCATGGTCCGAGTCACCGGCAGAAGGCTCAGCTCGTAGATGTTCAGGCCACCGACCCTCACCGCCAACGAGGGTGGTCTCAGCCGGGCCCCGTTACACGCGGTGCAGGGCCGCTCGGCCATATACTCCTCGATCTTGTGGCGCATGTAGTCGGAATCCGTCTCCCGGTAGCGCCGTTCCAGATTGGGGACGATCCCCTCGAAGGTGGTCATGTAGCTGCGCTTGAAGCCCGAACGATTGACGTAGGAGACGTACAGGCGTTCCCCCCGCGTGCCGTAGAGGAACACATTCCGTACCTCCTCGGGCAGCGAAGCCCAAGGCGCGGAGATATCCACCTCATACCTTTCGGCTACCGCCTTGATGATCTGGTCGTAGTACTTCGAACTGCTGCCGGTCCACGGAAGCAGCACCCCTTCAGCGACCGACAGCGAAGGGTCGCCCACGACCAGGTCCGGATCGATCTCGCGGCGGGCCCCCAGACCACCGCAGGTCTCGCAGGCGCCGTGAGGAGAGTTGAACGAGAAGATGCGGGGCGCCATCTCGGGCAACGACACCCCGTGCACGGGGCAGGCCAGATTCTCGGAGAAAAGGAGGCTCGTAGGCCGGGGGCCGGCTTTTTCGTGGCCGCTCCCGCCGTCCGCCGACGCGCCGTCGTGAACGTCGACCACCAGCAGGCCGTGAGCCTCGGACAAGGCGGTCTCCACCGAGTCCGAAAGCCGCCGCCGTACGCCGTCCTTCATCACCAGACGATCGACCACCACGCTTATGTCGTGGCGCACGTTCTTGTCCAACTCAGGCAACGGCTCGTCCATGCTGTACTGTGCCCCGTCGATCTCCACCCGAGTAAAACCCTCCTGCCGGATGTGCTCCAGGACCTCCCTGTGCCAGCCCTTCTGGCCGCGGACAACCGGCGCTTTGATGACGAACCGGGTACCACGTTCCAGGCCCAGGACCTGGTCCACGATCTGTTCCTTGCTCTGCCCTTCGATCGGGCGGCCGCAGATCCAGCAGTGGGGGTGCCCGATGCGTGCGTAGAGCAGGCGGAGGTAATCGTAGATCTCGGTGACCGTGCCCACCGTGGAGCGTGGGTTGCGCGAAGTGGTCTTCTGGTCGATCGAGATGGCCGGGGAAAGCCCTTCGATGGAGTCCACATCGGGCTTGTTCATCTGGCCCAAGAACTGACGAGCGTACGCCGACAGACTCTCGACGTAGCGACGTTGGCCTTCGGCGTAGATGGTGTCGAAGGCAAGGCTCGACTTCCCCGAGCCCGAGAGCCCGGTGATTACGATGAAGCGGTCCCGTGGCAGGGCCAGAGAGACGTCCTTGAGATTGTGCTCCCGGGCCCCCACGACGATGATCTGGTCAGCGCCCATGGCACGAGGATTCTAGCAGCTGGCCGGGACGGCGGAATGATGTTGGCACCCGGGTCTATGCGACGGTCGCAAGACGTGCCTTCAGCATTCTGATGGTGTCGCGTTGAGCCTCGAGAGCCGGATGATCCGAAGACTGCACTCTGCCGTGGAAAAGGGCCAGGTTCATCTGTTCCCGCTGCAGCTGCTTCAGCCAGGAGCGGGCCGCCGGTCCCTTCTCCCTCTTCATCCGGCGCAGAGCTGCTCGTCGCTTTCGTCCGCTCTGCAGGCTGTGGAACTCGACCTCACTGAGCACGTCGGTCCCCACTTCGGTGGCGATCAGCCGGGCGAACGCTTGGCCTTCCCGCCGCCGGGCAAAGACCGCAAGAAGCGCCAGGAAGACAAGGAAAGGCACCCCCTTGACGACCAAAGCGAGAACGAACGACCCCGTGCTGCGTGCCATGAGCGAATCGAGCCAGGGCGAGTTCCACACGAAGTGCGCGGCCCACGCCAGGACCGCGAACAGGGCCGCCATCACCACACGTCTACCGAGGGGCGCGGCGCGCTGGGTCACCAAGTAGGCGATGCCGAACCCCATCAGTCCGGTGAACAGAGTGTGACTGTACAGTCCGGCAAGGACCACCCGAACGAAAAAGGTGTTGACCACCGGTCCCAATTGCCCGGCCCCGGCTTCCGCTGCGGCATACATGAAGTACTGCACGTTCTCCACCACCTGGAAGCCGAGTCCGATCATGGCGCCGTACACCAGCCCGTCCATCAACCCGTCTATCTCGGAGCGAGCCATAAGAAAGATGATGACCAAACCGGCTCCCTTGTAGAGCTCCTCGTTGATGGGGGCGACGATGGCTGCCCCCCAGGAATCCACTGTGGTCGCGGGCAGGATGTGCTGCAGGAAGCTCAACATCGACGAATTGGTGATCGCCGAGAACGACAAGGCCACCACTCCGCCCCACAGGACCGCGACGGCGATAAGGGATGCGGGCTCTGGCTCGAAAGTGTCGAACCTATAGATGATGAGACCAGCGGGTATCGCCGTGACTGCGAGGAGGACGATCGAGAGCAGCCAGGCCCCGGGGTAGCTGTTCACGTACGCGAGTTGCTCGATCCCGACGATCAATACGCCGCCGGCCATGAGCGCAAGGAACAGCCAGTAGGCGGGCTGTCTGCCCAGGCTCAACGAGGCACCACAAGGGTCTCAAGCATGGTGTCCAGGTCGGCCTGCACCCGCGGCAACTGGCCGGCCGGAGCGACGGCCAGCATCACCACGCCGGTCCCTCCATACGTCGCCGCCGCCAACTCGCCTTCCAATCGACTGGAGTCCGCGGTCCCAGAGAACAGTACGGTCAGGCCGGGCAGGTCACCGGCTATGGATGACTCGGCAGCAGGCAGGGCCCTGAAGGAATCGAACTGACCCTTGAGGTCGTCAAGTTCGAAAGCGAGAAGCTCCTCAGCAGTACCGTCGTACGCTTCCGCGGCGAACACGACGACGGCGCCGGCCCGCTTGAGGGAAACAGCGTTCGGTCCCGCCTCCCAAACGTCGGCAGCCGAGGTCCATCCGTCCGCCGGCGTCACCGTCACGTTTCGACCCAGCTCGATCGGTACCGCCTGGTCGACACCGGCAGGCGCCGCGAACGCCGCCAAGAGGAGAGTGAACAGCATCCAGCCGATCATGACCGCGACCAGGATGACCGGGCCTCGCCACAAGGAGTGACGCGGTCCCTCGGTAGGCATAGGACGAGGGGGGGCCCCGCGGACTGTGTAGATGGGTAAGTCGCCCTGGTTCACAGCAGTCTCCGCCGTCCTTCTTCCCAGAAAACACAAGAGCCCCGCCGCCGTCACGGTGGGGCCTTCTGGGTCCGGTCCACTCGGGGTCCGGAAGTCTAGGTGGAGGTAAGGGGACTCGAACCCCTGGCCTCAACGCTGCCAGCGTCGCGCTCTCCCAGCTGAGCTATACCCCCACGGCGAGCGGCCTCGGATTATAGCCGCTGGTTCAACCCGGTGCAACCGGGCGGTCGCCGGCCACAGACCCCCTACTCAACGCTCTCGACCGGCGCCTGCTTCCAGAGCACATCCAGCCTGTAGAACTCCCGCGCGGTCGGGGTGAAGACGTGCACCACGAAGTCAAGATAGTCCAGGAGGATCCATTCTCCGCTCGCCGCGCCCTCGCTCCCGCTCGGCAACAGGCCGGCGTCGCGCTTGAGCCTGAAGCCAATCTCCTCGGCGATGCGTCGGGTCAGGCGCACGTTGCGACCTGTGCACAGTACGAAGTAGTCCGTGTAGGTGACCAGTTCGTGCATGTCCAGCACCTTGACCTCTTCGGCCTTAACACCGGCCGCCGCCATCGCGGCGCGGCGGGCGCGCGCATGGATGAGCTCGAGCTCTTGGTCGGACTCGGGGACGCTGGGCCGTTCTCGCCGAGACAGACTCTGAAGACCCGGAACGGCAGGCTCCTCAACCACGGCGACGGATCACTCCCATTCGATAGTGGAGGGAGGTTTGCTGGAGATGTCGAGCACCACGCGATTGACCCCCGGGACCTCGTTGATGACACGCTGGGAGATGCGCTCCAGCAGGTCGTACGGCAGACGAGCCCAATCCGCCGTCATGGCGTCGTCGGAAGTGACGGCCCGCACGACGATGGGGTAGGCATAGGTGCGCTCGTCGCCCATGACGCCCACGCTGCGGATGGCCGGCAACACCGCGAAGGACTGCCAGAGCTCCCGGTACAGACCAGCCCGTTTGACCTCATCCAGCAGGATAGCGTCGGCTTCTCGGAGGATCTCCAGTCTCTCCCAGGTGACTTCACCCACGATGCGGATGGCGAGTCCCGGGCCCGGGAAGGGCTGGCGCCAGACCATTTCCTCCGGCAGGCCCAGTTCCTCGCCCACGACCCGCACTTCGTCCTTGAACAACATACGAAGCGGTTCTACCAGTTCGAAATCGACGTCTTCAGGTAGACCTCCGACGTTGTGATGTGACTTGATAACCGCCGCCGAAGTAGTCCCCGACTCGATCACATCCGGATAGATAGTCCCCTGCACGAGGAACTTCGACTTGCCGAGCTTGTGAGATTCTCCCTCGAAAGTCCGGATGAACTCCTCACCGATGATCTTCCGCTTGTCTTCGGGATCCGTGACGCCCGCCAGCTTCCCTATGAAGCGCTCCTGCGCCTGTACGTGAACCAGCGGTATGTGGAAATGGCGGCGGAACGTGTCCGCCACCTGTTCGGCTTCGTTCTTCCGATTGAGCCCGTGGTCCACAAAGATGCAGGTCAGCTGATTGCCCACTGCCTTGTAGACGAGAAGCGCGGCCACCGTCGAGTCCACCCCTCCGGACAGCCCGCAGACCACAGGTTGGTCGCCGACCTGAGCACGGATTCGCCCCACAGCCTCTTCGATGATAGAGACCGGCGTCCAGGTGGGGGCGATATCGCAGATCTTGTAGAGGAAGTTCTTGAGAATATCCTGGCCGCACTCAGTGTGACGCACCTCCGGGTGAAACTGGACCCCGTATAACTTCGCCTCCGGGTCCTCCATGGCAGCCACCGGCATGTTCGGGCTGGTCGCCGTGACCTGGAAACCCGGTGGCACCTCGACCACCGAATCACCATGGCTCATCCAACACCCCATCTCCCCAGGAAGACCGGCGAACAGCGCGCCGTGATCGTTGACGGTCAGCGTCCTCCCCCCGTATTCCGCTCGCCCGATGCGCGCGACCTGCCCGCCCTTCAGCTTGGCGATGAGTTGCAGGCCGTAGCAGATCCCCAGCACCGGGATGCCGCCGGCCAGGATCTCCGGATCCACAGTAGGCGCGCCGGGATCGTTGACGCCACATGGCCCCCCGGACAGAATGATCCCGGCGGGTTTCTGGGCGCGGATGTCGGCCAGCGGCGTGTCAAGAGGGATGAGTTCGGAGTAGACACGGCATTCGCGAACGCGCCGCGCGATGAGTTGGGAGTACTGACCGCCGAAATCGATGACCAGGATCTTCCTGACGCCGTCCACCTTACGATTCAGCGGACACCTCCTCCACCTCCACGGCTCCGGCCAGTTCCACGGCGTCTGCCGCCAGAAAGACCCCGGCGCCATATCGCACCAGACTGGCGGCGGCACAGCCCAGACCGAAGCGCAGGCATTCGACCGGTTCGGCGCCCTCGAGAAGGCGCACCGCATATCCACCCACCAAAGCATCCCCCCAGCCCAGAGGCGATACCGCGTCGATCTCCGGCATCTTGCCGACGTAGGTCCGGCTGCCCTCTCCGTCGGCTAGTTCGGCAACACACCCGTACCGGAAGGTGATCACCACGGAACCGGCTCCCATCTCCCGCATACGGCGGGCCGCCAGGATGCGGTCGTTCAGACTAGCGAACTCGTAGCCTATGACTTTCTCGGCCTCGACCAACTTGGGAAACACGAAGTCAGGGCCCGCTTTGATGCCCCAGCGCAGCGGATCACCATACGTGTAGAAGAAGGTCTTGACTCCCAGTCTCCGCAGCCGCTCGATCATGTGCACGTAGAAGTCGTCCTCCAGTCCCCGCGGGACGCTCCCGGCCAAGACCGCTATGTCGGCCGCCTTGCCCAGATACTCCAGCTTCTCGTACATCAGGTTGACTTCCTCCGGCCGGATCTCCGGGCCGGCCTCGGTGATCTCGGTGACGGAGTTGGTGGCGGGGTCGACGACAGCCATCGTGAGTCTCGACTCGTCCTGGATACGCACGAAATCGTTCAGGATCCCCTCGCTGTTGAGATCGGCAAGGATCTGGTCGCCCCTGCGACCGCCCATGAACCCGGTGGCGATGACCGGCCGGCCCAGGATCCTGGCCGCCCGGGCGACATTGATGCCCTTGCCGCCAGGGAAGGCGACCGTGTCGATGGCCCGGTTACGGAAGCCGGCATGGAAATTGGGAACGACCATCGTCCGGTCGAGGGCCGGATTGAGGGTCACCGTCAGTATCATGGACGACTGGTCCCCACGGCCCTAGCCCGCTCCCAGCCACCGGGCGAGCCGATCCCAGTAGTGGCTCAGCTTGGAGCCGAGGGTGGTCTTCCCGATCGACTTGTTCGCTACCAGGTCCACGGTCTTCACCGTCTCTCCATCGACCATCAAGGCCACGCTGCCGTACACATCGCCTGCCCTGACGGGAAGGACCAGCCGGCCCGTCAAGTGAAACCGAAGCGGTGACCTCGTCGTCCTTGTACAGATCCATCTCCACGGCGCTCTCAGTGACGAGTTGCAGTCCGCCGTCAAACTGATGGGGAACAGTGGTCTCTGCCACCGCCACGCCCTCTTCCATGAGGGTGACGTGCTTGTACTGGGCCAATCCGTACTCCAAGAGAGCCTGGCTCTCGCTGAAACAGACACTCGACGACGGTTGACCGAGGACCACGCTGATGACCGAGACGCCGTTCTTCGAGGCGGATCCCACGAGACACTGCTCCGCCTTGGGCGTGAGCCCGGTCTTGATGCCGGTCACCCAGGAGACTCGGCCTAACAGCTTGTTCGTGTTCTTGAAGACGGTGGGCTCGGACCTACCCGGTAGCGAGACCGTATAGCTCTCCGTGGACACCAACTCGCGGAACTTGTCGTTCTTCATAGCGTATCGAGCGACCACAGCCATGTCGGCTGCGGTCGAGTAATGTCCGGTCGCATCCAAGCCGTTGGGGTTGACGAAGTGCGTGTCCTCCATCCCTAGTTCCGCGGCCTTGTCGTTCATCAAGGCGGCGAACTCCTCCACGGACCCCGAGCACGCCTCAGCCAAGGCCACGGCGGCTGAGTTCGCGCTCCGAAGCATCAGAGCGTACAGGAGCTGCTCTACCGTAAGAACATCGCCCTCCCTCAGCCAGGTCTTGGGCTCGATGGTCTGCGCGGCCTTCTCAGAAACCGTGACGGAGGTGCCCAAGTCCATGTTCTCGAGGATCAGGATGCCGGTCATGATCTTGGTGGTCGAAGCCATGCGCCTTTGTTTCTCCGCGTTACGCTCGTAGAGCACCTTGCCGGAATCCGCATGGATGAGGATGGCGGCGGGAGACTCGACGGTTGGTGGATCGGCCGCGAATCCACCCAGATCCGTCGCGCTGACGGTGAAGACGGTCGTCTGGGTCGGTGAGTTGGCCGTGGCCTCGGCGGTCTCGCCCAGAGCGATGGCACTCAGAACCGAGATCACCACCAGGAGAACGACCGCGAAGATCAGGAGCGGGCCAAACCGCCCCTGTCTGGCTATCGGTGGCATCATGGCGCGGAGTATACCATGGGCCACTTCGCCGACCGCGCCGGACATCCCCGGTTCGGAGGCCTTCGGGCCGATGCTATACTTCGCGGCTGACTTGTGCTCCGTCGGGGAGGTATGACGATCGCCGAGGTGCTACGCCACGCTTGGAGCCGGCTGATCCGCAAACAGTGGTTGATCTTCTATCCATTGGCGCTGGCGGTCATCAACACCTTGGCTTTCTTCGCGATCTACGCGAGCAATGGCGAGACCATGAGTTGGACTGCGTTCTTCGCCGCCAATGCTGCCCGATGGCAGTACGTCCAGGATCACTTCCTCAGCGGCTTCTCTTTCACGCCCACGCTGGCCATAGCCGTGTTCGTGGGGCTGGCCGTCTGCGTGCTCGCGGCCATGATCCGTGCTCCCTACTTCCGTTCTATAGCCGGTCTTGGTTACCCTCTCGCGCCTCGAAACCGTCAAGAGGCAGCCAGACTCTCGCTCTTCTACGTGCTCGCAAATCTGGTGTTATGGGTACTGCCCCTTGCGGCCCCCGGCGGCAGCATACTGGAGCAGATCGTGGCCGTCGCGGTGCTGGTGGTAGCGATCCTGATCGCCTTCGTCGACTACGTCATAGTCTTCGAAGAGGTGGCTTTGCCTGCCGCCGTCCGCCGAAGCGTCCAGCTGTTCGGCCGTCGTTGGATCACTTTGGTCGCGATCTTCGTGGTCATTCAACTCCTGTACCTGGGGATCTACAGCCTGTATGACCTCTACTACCAAAAGGCCACCGGGCTGTTCATCCTTCTGCCGCTCAGTCAGATCCTGGTGGAGGCATTCGTGGTGCTCTGCATCGACCTGGTGCTCATCTTCCTCTACGAGCAGATCAGACCGGATAGCGCTTCCTAGGGAACGCGCAGCCGGGAACATTAGTCGGCTGCTTTCCCGGCCTCTCTCAGGGTCGCCTTCTATCGAGCCCAGGGTCTCAAGGGACCACTTCCACCGTCGGCAAGGTGGTCGGAGCGGCCTCCGGGCCGACTCGGGGCTGGTCGCTCTTCACTACGCCGGTCAGGACCAGTACGCTCACGACTGCGACCACAACCACGAGGGCCACAAGAGGAAGGACATAGGTCCGCACCCAGGTCGAGTTCTCGGGCCCTTCTGAGTACAGGTCTTCGCTAGACACGACCGGCCGCCTCCCACAGAGCGGCCCGCATCTCCTGAGCCTCGCGCAAAGCCGCCGCCTTCCAATCCCCGGGATGGTTTCGATACGCGTAGAGAATAGCCCTAGCCGAATTCACCACCGCTCCGGTGCCGTTCCCATCAAAGAAACCCGAGAGATCCTCGGCCCTGGCTCCCTGGGCTCCATACCCAGGTATGAGCAGAGGCACGCCGGGCATCTGTCTTCTCAGAGCGGCTCCCTGCGCGGGATGCGTGCCTCCGACCACTGCGCCCACTGCCCGGTAGCCCCAAGAACCCTCGCTTCCGACGCCCCAGATGTTCACTAGATCGGCGATGCGGCCGTATACCGGTCCGCCCGATAGGAGGTCCAGGTCCTGGATCTCTGCAGAGCTGGGATTGGACGTCTTGACCAGGACGAACACGCCTTTCCCCTCCTCCCGCGCCCTCCGCAAGAAGGGCTCCAACCCGTCCGCCCCGAAATACGGGTTCACGGTTACTGCATCGGCGCCGGCCACGTCGAGGTGGGCGTGGGCGTAGGCTTCGGCCGTGCTACCGATGTCGCCCCGCTTCACATCGGCGATCACCAGGTATCCTAGATCTCTCGCCGCGGCGACCACGTCCTCGTATAGCCCATAGCCGCGAGCCCCCAAAGCCTCGAAATACGCTATCTGGATCTTGACTGCTATCGCCTCCGAGCGCAGGCTTTGCAGCAGCGCATTCAAGAAGTCCCGATAGCACGCGACTTTCATCTCCTCTTCGGTGGCGTAGCGCGCCTGCTCGTGAGCGGCTCTGATCTGCGGAGGAAGCAGAGCATAGTCGGGGTCGAGGCCCACCACCACGTGCGAACGTTTGGTCTCGATCGCCTCCAAAAGGCGATCGGCAAAGTGCTCCCCGGTCGATCTTCCCTCGGTCACACTACTTCACCTCGCTCGTCGCTTCGCGTTCCTCGCGTCACGGCTCGACAAGAAAAAGGGGCCGCACGAGGCGGCCCCATCGGATACTGCCGTGAACGTGGAACTACTTGACGGCGTTCTTGAGAGCCAGGCCCGCGCTGAACTTGGGGACGTTGCTGGCCGGGATCTTGATCTTGGCCTTGGTCTGCGGGTTGATACCGTCCCTGGCCTGACGTTTCTGTACGTAGAACTTGCCGAAACCGGTGAACTGAACGTCTTCCCCCTTCTTCAGCGAGTCTGTGACCACCTCCACGAACGCGTCCACCATACTGGCTGCGTCTTTCTTGGTGAAGCCACCCTTTGCTGCAAGCTTGTCCACAAAATCAGCCTTGGTCACAGCTACCTCCCTTTGTCCGCGCGGTACATCTTTACCATAGCAAACACGCCGAGTCCCGCACAAGCGGTTTTTGCCCGTTCCAGGGCAAGAAACCCCGATTTCATCGAGGAACCGCGATCCCCAGTCCGGAGGAGGTGAACAGAGGGCGCAAGACAAGCCCCGCGGCGGCACAAGCGTCGATGCCGCCTTCCTCTCGATCCACCACGCAGTACAGGTCTCTTACCACGAGTCCGGCCTCGCGCAGCGCCTCTGTCGCCATGATGGCGGCACCACCCGAGGTCACGATATCCTCCACCAGAGCGACCCTCTCCCCCTCAGCATAGCGCCCCTCGATACGCTTGCCCGTCCCATACTCTTTCGACAGCTTCCTGACCAGGAGCAACGGTAGCCCCAATTCGAGAGAGAGCCCCGCTCCCAGGACCACGCCGCCCAGCTCCGGAGCCGCCAGGCGCTGGTATTCCTCGCCGAGAGCCAGTTGATTACGGATCATCATGGCCAACTCGTAGACGATCCCCCGCAGGACGTGAGGTTCCGTCTCGAAGAGATACTTGTCCAGGTAGTACCTACTGCGCTTCCCGGACCGGAGGACGAAGTCCCCCTCCAGGTAGGCCGTATCCAGCAGCAGGCGTCCTAAGGCTTCCTTATCCACATTTCACCCCGCGTCTGTCCTGATCACCACGACGCATACTACTCGAGAACTCACGCCCCGGATACCGCTATCCCCTGAACGGCCAGAGAGGGCACGTGAGCACTGCCGTACAATGGGATCCAACGGGCATCACCTGCCACTTCGCTCACCGAACCGAGCAGATGGGCGAAATCGGTCGCTACCGTCACCTCCCGCACCGGCCTGCCCAAGTCTCCACCTTCGATAAGGCGACCGGTGGCTCCTACGGATATCTCACCGCTGATGGCGTTGACACCTGAGTGGACGCCGGAGACGCTTTCCACGTAGAGCCCCTCACCCAGTCGCGAGAACACGGTCTCAAGGCTCCCTTGACCGCCTGGAACGACCAGATTGGTGGCGCGGACCCCTGGGAGCGTGCGATACGAGCCCCGACCCGCGTTGCCCGTGGAAAGAGTCTCTCCGCCTTCTTTACGAGCTGTGTAGCTACTGTGCAGATACGAGCGCAGCAGACCGGAGTCGATGAGGAGGGTAGCCTGCTGCGGTACGCCTTCCCCATCGAAGGGATTGGTGGCCATGCCATCCATCGCGAGGCCGTCGTCCAAGAGCGTGACAAGAGAGGAAGCCACGGTCTGACCCAGCCGCCCCGCGAACACCGACCGCCCCTTCTGTACCGCTTCCGCGCTCAGCGCGGGAATGATGCTGGATAGCAGTGCAGCCACCACCTCGCGATCGAAGACCACCGTGTACAACCCGGTCGGACAGGGTCTGGCCCCCAGCAGCACTTGCGCCTTCTCGGCAGCCTCCTCGCCCGCGGTCTCCGGGCGGAGTTCGGAGGGCTCCCGACCCGAGCTGAGACCCAGCCCGGACTGCCGTTCACCGTCACGGCCGGCGTGAGCCAGGACATACAGGTAGCAGAACGACTGGTCGGCTTCTGCCTCGACCCCGGTGGTGGACACGACGGCGATCCGGGTCTCGCTGTCTGCGTACACGCTCTCTTCGACTGCCTCGATTTCCTTACAGGACAGGGCGGCCGATTCGGCCCGGAGGGCCAACTCGATCTTGCCCTCCACGGTCGTCCCCGAGACCCCCGCCCGCCAAAGACCCTCGACCCTCGGGTAGGGTCCGTCGGGCCGCGAAGGTAACTCGACAAAAGGGTCTGGGTCGGTGGCCGACGCCGCGGAAGCCGCTTCGGCGAGCACCCGGTCGACACCGCCAGGACTGAGGTCCGCGGTGAAAGCATAGCCTTTCCGGCCGTCGCGGACGGCCCGTACTCCCATTCCCCGGGGCTCGGCCACCGTGACTGATTCCACCTCGCGGCCGTAGGTCTTGACCGTCACAGTCCGCCCGAACTCGACGTAGATCTCCAGCTCGAACCCCAGTCCCGGGCCTCGCTCCATCGCTGCCCGGGCCACCGCGAGGGGAGCCCCCGACGACCAGCCGCTTGAGGCGCCGGCGCCGCTCATCAGAGACTGGTACCGCCGACGGTGAGTTCGCGGATACGGATGGTCGGCTGACCGGTCCCGACAGGCACGCTCTGTCCCTCTTTGCCGCACATCCCCGCTTTGACATCCAGATCGTCGGCAACGGCGTCGATGCCCCGCAGCACCTCCGGGCCGTTGCCGACCAGAGTCGCGCCTCGTACCGGCCCACCTACCCTGCCGTTCTCGATCAGATAGCCTTCCGCCACCCCGAAGACGAAATCCCCGGTGACGGGGTTGACCTGGCCACCAGACAAGGACTTCGCGTATAGCGCCCGGGGCGTGTCGGCGATCATCTCTTCGGGCGTGGGTTCGCCTGGGCCGAAGTAGGTGTTGGTCATACGCGGATAGGGCAGATGACGATAGTCCTGCCGGCGACCGTTCCCCGTCAGCGGCAGTCCCAGATGACCGCCCCGAAGGCGGTCGGTCAGGTACCCCGTGAGTATCCCGGCTTCGATCAGAGTCGTGCGCCGGCTGGGAGTGCCCTCATCGTCATACCTGGCGCTCCCCCACATGCCGGGCCCCGTCCCATCGTCGAAGGCGAACACGTGAGCCTCAGCCACTCGCGTCCCCTTTTTGCCCTCCCAGACGCTGGCCTTCTTCAGGATATAGTCGGCTTCCAGTCCGTGGCCGCAGGCCTCGTGAAAGAGGACTCCTCCAAAGCCGTTGGCGAGTACCACCGGCATCCGACCGGCCGGAGCCGGTCGTGAGTCGAGCATGACGAGCGCCTTCTCGGCAGCCGCGGTGGCCACGGCGACGACGGCCTCATCCTGCGGCAATCCGAAGCTTCCCTGGTAGGCGAGTGTCTCCCTTCCGGTCTGGATGAGGCCGTCGCGCGCCGCCATGACGGTCACGGCGATCGTCACCCGAGTCCTCGTATCGCCGGCCAGCGAGCCGTGAGAGCCGGCGATCCACACCCTCTGCAGGCTCTCCCCGTAGGACGCGATCACCTGGCGCACCTCGGTCGAGAGCCCCCGCGCGACCTCGTCGACGAGATGCAGCAGCCGCGCCTTGGCCGTCACCTCCGTTGCCCCAGGGTCTCCAGTTCCGTCCTCACGCGGCCCGGAACGGCTGACAGCAAGGGTGCCGACCGCTCCAGGGGAGCCTGTCTGTGAGCGGCTCAGCTCTACAGCCAGAGAAAGCAGAGATCCGTCGTCGACGGCGTCCACATAGCCGAACGCCGTGGAAAGTCCGCGTATCAAACGCACGGAGCCGCCCCTATCCACACCGGATACGGCGTCTTCGATCTTGCCGTCCTCCAGACGCAGAGCCAGGGACTGGCGCTCCTCGACGTACAACTCGGCCGAATCCCCGCCCTTCTGCAGGGCTTTGCGCAGGACCGCAGCCCCGAACTCGGCGGTCAAGCCGGGGAACAGCGCATCAGCAGCGCTCATGCGCGCCTGAGCGTATATCAGTTGGCGACGGGGTTGGCGGCCAGTATCTCCGCGGCGACGCTCATGAACGGCTCGGCTTCGGCGGTATTGCCCGGCATAGCCAGCATGGAACCGTCATCGAAGTACAGTTCCACCTGAGGCTTCCGAGGCCGCATGACAAGGAAGTAGTAGCCTCCTGCAGCCATGCTGCCGAGAAGAGTCACTACGCCCAACGCTTTAACCACGGGCTTCATCTAGGCCTCCTCGCAGCCTTGGACTTCGGCACTCTCTACACTCAGGGCTTCCCGAGCGTCCCGCAGGCAGGTCTTGAGGTCGTATAGGACCAGGCCGACACGGCTGCTCTTTTTGCCCGTGGCCAAAATGGCCATCCCCCCGGGCGCCGTTTCGCGGGCCAGGAACACCATTCCGCCAGCGGCCTCCACCACCAGCTGCGTGAGAGGCTGAGAGCACATCTCGGTCGCGCGCAGATCGCCTAGTCGTATGAGCTCCTCCGCCTGCGCGACCGCGGCGTCATGAGCTTCGGGCGCCATATTGGAGGCCAGTATCTCGCCCGGGCCCAAAAGCACCGCCCTGTCTATGTCGGTAGAGATGTCCAGCATCTCCGAGAACGCGGCCTGCACTTCTTCCTTCATCAGCGCCTCCTTGCCCGGTCACTATCTGCCACTGAAGACCCTTTCCCAGTTTACCATCGCTTCTAAACGATCCTCGGGACAACAAGAAAGGGGCCATCGCGTTCCGAACGTCCGCTATGGACGCCACGAACGCGATGGCCCCGAACCGGTCGACCGTCTCCTCGACGCTCGACCGGTTGGAGACGACTTCTCTACATCATGCCGCCCATGCCGCCCATGCCGCCGGGCATGCCACCGCCGGCACCCTTCTCTTCGGGTTTGTCGGCCACGATGACCTCGGTGGTCAGGATGTTCTTGGCGATGGACGCGGCGTTCTGCAGAGCCGAGCGAGTCACCATCGAGGGGTCGATGATGCCCGCTTTGACCATGTCCTCATATTCGCCGCTGGTGATGTTGAGACCGACGCCCTTGGTGCGGGTCTTGACCTCGTTCATCACCACGGAGCCTTCCAGGCCGGCGTTGTTGGCCAGTTGCCGGAGAGGCTCCTCAAGCGCGCGGGCCACGATGCGGACCCCCGTGAGCTCGTCGTCTTCAGCCTTTACAGCCAAGACCGCGGGGATGAGCAGGACTTGCGCTACTCCGCCGCCGGGGACGATACCTTCTTCCAAGGCCGCGCGGGTCGCGCTCAGAGCGTCTTCCACCCGATGCTTCTTCTCTTTTATCTCGGTTTCGGTGGCTGCGCCGACCTTGATGACGGCCACGCCGCCGGCCAGCTTGGCCAGGCGCTCTTGCAGCTTCTCGCGGTCGAAATCGGAGTCTGTGTTCTCGATCTCCGCCTTCAGTTGATTGATGCGGGACTTGATCTGATCGAGTTCGCCGGAACCATCGACGATGGTGGTGTTGTCCTTGGTGACGACCACTTTGCGGGCGCGACCAAGCTGGCTCACAGTCGTGTTCGCAAGCTTCAGCCCCATCTCGTCGGTGATGACTTCGCCTCCGGTTAGGATGGCGATGTCTTCCAGCATGCGCTTGCGCCGGTCGCCGAAGCCAGGGGCCTTCACGGCGATGCCGGTGAAAGTGCCGCGGAGCTTGTTGACCACCAGGGTGGCCAGAGCTTCGCCGTCCACGTCCTCAGCGATGAGCAGGAGCGATTTGCCCGACTGGATCACTTTCTCCAGCACGGGGAGCAGATCCTGGACGCCCGTGATCTTCTGGTTGGCCATCAGGATGTATGGCTCGTCCAGTACGGCTTCCATACGCTCAGCGTCGGTGACGAAATACGGAGAGACGTAGCCCTTGTCGAACTGCATCCCCTCCGTGAACTCCAGGTCCATGCCGAAGGTGTTGGACTCTTCGACGTTCACCACGCCGTCCTTGCCGACCTTCTCGATGGCGTCGGCGATGACGTCGCCGATCTCGCGATCGTCGGCCGAGATGGTGGCCACGCGGGCGATGTCCTCTTTGCCCGAGATCTCTTGGGAAAGGTTCTTGATCTCATCCACGGCCGCGTCGACCGCACGCTCGATGCCGCGCTTGATGGCCATCGGGTTCGCGCCCGCCGCTACGTTCTTGAGACCTTCGCGCACGATGGCCTGGGCCAGCAGAGTGGCGGTGGTGGTGCCGTCGCCGGCGATGTCATTGGTCTTGGTGGCTACCTCGCGCACCAACTGGGCGCCTTGGTTCTCGAAGACGTCTTCGAGCTCGATCTCGCGAGCGATGGTCACCCCATCGTTGGTGATGGTCGGGCTGCCGAACCTCTTGTCCAGCACCACGTAGCGGCCCTTGGGACCCAGGGTGACTTTCACCGCGTCGGCCAGTGTGTTCACGCCGCGCTCCAGCGCCCGGCGGGCCTCTTCACCATACAAAAGCTGTTTTGCCATAAACCCTATCTCCTTCTATGAAGCACAGTGTTGTTCATCAAGATCGCGCCCCGTTCAGAGAACGGAGGCTGTCCCTCAGTTATCCTTCGGGCAGTACGCCGATGATATCGGTCATAGCCCGCAGGACCAGGTAGTCCTCACCGTCCAGCTTGACCTCGGTGCCCGCGTACTTGGCGAACACGATGATGTCGCCTTCCTTCACCGGCATCGGGAGGAGGTCACCCTTCTCCGAATACTTGCCGGGGCCTGCCGCGACGACTTTTCCTTTCGACGGCTTCTCTTTGGCCGTGTCCGGGAGGACGATACCGCTTTTGGTCGTCTCTTCCTGCTCCAGGACCTTGACAACGACCCTGTCCTCGAGTGGCACTAGTTTCATGCACAATCCTCCTGTTTCTTGCTCTTGACGCTCTACCGGCTGATGCCTCGACGAGGCTGCTACAACCCACTTCGCACGATTGGCACTCTTCAACCGCGAGTGCCAACCGCCGCATATATTATGCTCGGACTCAGGATTTGTCAAACATCCAGGCCAGGTAGCCGGCAGTCTGAACTTGAGTTTGCCAGTCAGGCCCCGCTGGACCATTCACCCAGGGCGAGGGAAGCCGCAGCGTCGATCCCCAGGTAGGTGGGATACTGAAGCCTCGGGCCGCTGAGCGCCGCCGCTCCGATCATGGCCGCATTGTCGGTGCAGTAGGCTAGAGGCGGCACCACCACATGAAGCCCGGCCCCCTCCCCAGCTTCCAGCAGCCGGCGGCGCAACAGTGAGTTGGCCGCCACTCCTCCTGCCACCGCGAGGGTCTTCACTTTCTCTCGCTCCGCCGACAGGAGGGCCTTGCTCACGAGCGCGGTGACTATGGCCTGCCGGTACGACGCGGCCACGTCAGCCGCCCTTGCGATGCGCTCCTCGGCGGTCATGTCACGCAGAAGGTAGTAGAGCGCCGTCTTCACTCCCGAGAACGAGAAGTCAGGCCGGGGCGAACGCTTCAGCCCTATAGGGAAGGCAAAGGCCCCTGGGTCACCTTTCTCCGCCAGTTCGTCCAACTCCCGTCCGCCGGGATAACCCAGCCCCAGCAGGCGGGCTCCCTTGTCGAACGCTTCGCCGGCGGCGTCGTCGAGGGTCTGCCCCAGCAGCCGGAACGTCCGCCGGTCATCCACCCGGATGAGGGCGGTGTGGCCACCCGAAGCCACCAGCGTCACCATGGGGAATAGGGCCTGCTGATCCGCCAGCCACACGGCTGCGAGGTGGCCATGAATGTGATTGACGGGGAAGAAAGGCAGCCGCCGGCTCCACGCTATGGTCTTCGCCGTCTGGACCCCCACGAGCAGCGCCCCGATCAGCCCCGGCCCCACGGTGGCAGCCACCGCGCCAAGATCGGCGATCCCGCAGCCGGCCTGGCGCAGGGCTTCGCGCACGACCGCGGTCATCCGCTCAACGTGCGCACGGCTTGCCACCTCAGGGACCACACCGCCGTAACGCGCATGTATAGCGTCCTGGGAATGCACCACCGACGCCAGCACGTCTCCCTCCGCAGTGAGTACTGCAGCCGCGGTGTCGTCACATGAAGTCTCTATCGCGAGCACGGGCCCTGAAAGCCGTTCGCGGAGCATCACGACCGCGTCCTCCTGAGTGTCGCTGTAGTAGCCGCGCCGGGTCGCGATGCTCCGGAATCCCACTCCTCCGTACATCGCCACCGCCGCCTCGTTCCCTGGGCGGACTTCCAGGACCACCTCCATGCCGGCCGCGTCGGCAGCGCGCAAGAAACGGGCGAGCAAACGTCCTCCCGCGCCTCGCCGCCGATGGGCGGGCGCAACGGCCAGGTCCATGAGGTGCCACACATCTGGATAGCGACGGCCGATGATAAAGCCGATCACTTCGCCGCCCGGTTCGACTGCCACCTCTCTCCAACTCAGATCGTGCGATAGCTCCTCCCGGAACATCTCCTCGGTCCAAGGTAGATTGAAGGATGCAGCCTCGATGGAGACCACGGCCGCCAGGTCCTCAGCGCGCATGTCCCGTGACGAGGTGTCCACGCGGCTCTACCTACCGCTGGATCCGTCGGCCCACGGATCCCTCATTCGTGTGATGTGTATGTCGGCGTCCGGAGACCGAACGTATATGGGCGTCACCGACTCAGGAGTACCGGGAGCGCCGCTGCCTCTGCAAACACCGCCGGCCGGCTCTCCGGCCGACGTCGTCCCACCCGTGACAAGCGCTTCCCGGAGCCAACCCGTCAACCGGCTCCCTTCGGGAAGCCGGCCCGGTTCTTCCAGCCTCTCCTGCCCGATCACCAGGTACTGGGCGGCGGCATCACGGCCGACAAACACGACGCCCGGCGGAAGCTTCTCCGGACGCAGCAGCTCCTCACCCACGACGACGGTGTTCCCTCCCGCGACCAAGTCGCCTAACTCTCCACGATCACAGACGCCGAACTCGGTCGTGCGTGCCCAAAGACCCTGGGCCGCTCGGTTGTCCGCTTCGGTCGGTCGATAGAGGCCGTAGAAGAGCTGGCCCCGACGCGCCTCAACCACCGGAACGATCGCCTTCGCCCTTTCGACCGAAGGAGACTGCGCGGCGTCTTTCGAGGCCGAGGTCGGTCGCCCCGTCGCCACCTCGCTCGCCGCCACAGCCGCCAGAGCCCCGAGGGTGCTCACGCCCGCCACCGGCGTTCCCAGGGCCAGACTCAACGCTCGCGCGGTGGCGACCGTGACCCTCACCCCTGTGAAAGTTCCAGGCCCCCTGCCTACCACGACGGCCCCCAGGTCTTCCGGCCGGCGACCGGCTTGCTCCAGCATCTCGTCTACGAGGACGAGCAGTGCCCTAGCCTGCGCCCGGCCGTCCGGCTCTGAGCGCCAGGCGACTACTTGGAAGGGACCGCCCTCGCCGCCCCCACCCCGACCGATGGCAGACCCAGGACGCATGTCTCCGAGGACGGCGCGAGGCTCGAGCAATCTGAGCAGTGCCGCGCTGCAGACTCCCGTAGAGCCGTCCAGGGCCAACACCAGTCGCTCATACATGGGTGCCGCCCGACCTTTCCCACCGACTCCTGGCGTCCGACGTGGCCCCCTCGATCTCGATGGAGCGTCTATGAGGACTCTCGTGCCCGATACGAACGATCCAAGAAGGCGGGCCCAGGCGCGCTACACCGGCCTGCGGCCACTCCACCAGAGTCACCGCGTCCGCCCGCACGTACTCCTCAAGGGCAAGGGCATCTTCAGCGCCGATCTCCTCCAACCGGTAAAGGTCCAGATGTTGCACCGTCACCGAACCGCGATAGATGTTGGCGATGGTGAACGACGGACTCCTGACCGGGTCCGCGACTTCAAGAGCCGAGGCGATCGCACGCACCAACGTGGTCTTACCCGCACCCAAGGGGCCATAGAGAAGAACCAGATCACCAGGAAGAAGCGACCGAGCCAGCCTGTGTCCGATCTTCTCCAGCCTTCTGAGCCTCACACCCTGCTCGCGCAGCACGACCTGACCGGTGGTTACCACAAATGCAGTTGCTCTACGCGTTCCGGAGGTTTTCGAGGCTGCTCGCGCGGGCCGACGTCGGGCCGATCCGAGACCTCCTCCCCACGGTCAGGGCCGGCGTCGGTCGCCTGCACTGGTGACGCCTCCAGACCGTGTTCGAGGAGATGGCGCAGCTTCGCGAAATCCTCTTCCAATACCTGCCGGTTGGCGGGCGTGTACAGGGCTGCCGCCGGATGGAACACCGGGAAGATGACGGTGTCCACGCCGGCCAACAGCCTCTCTTTGGCTTTTCCATGGAGGGCCGTCATGCTGAGTTCGGTTTCTGCCAAAAGCTTGGTGGCAAAGCGACCCAACGTGCATATCACCTGGGGCCGGATGGTCGCGACCTGCTTCATCAGGTGGGGGCTGCAGGCATCGATCTCGTCAGGCAGCGGATCGCGATTCTCAGGTGGCCTGCACTTCACCACGTTCGCGATGTACACGTCGTCGCGGGTGAGCCCGATCTGACCGAGCAATTCGGTAAGGAGCTTGCCCGCTTGGCCGACGAAAGGCTCACCCAAGCGATCTTCGTGGAATCCGGGGCCCTCGCCCACGAACATGAGCTTGGCTTCGGGGTTTCCGACGCCGAACACCACCTGGGTCCGTCCCCGGCTCAGCCCACACAACGTACACTCGCGTAAAGACTCCTTCAGCGAGTGCAGGGTCTCGGCTGGGTCCTTACCCCCGTAAGTGATCTCCTCTTCGCTCATGGTGCCCAGGGTAGCAGATGACGGTCGCCTGGGAGACCGCCCGGGGGCCCTCTGGATTGCCGTCGGCACCAGCTCTTGTTATGCTACGCGCTCTGGCGGCCGCGAGGATCAGATGGATGCCTTGACACCGGAAGGCCTACCGCGAGGAGGCGAAGCCGAGGGCATCATCGTTCGCCGATCTCTCCCGGTCCCAGGGAAACGACCGAGCCACGTCTGGTATCTGCGGGCAGAACTGGAACAGGCAGGTGTCTCATTAATGCTGCGCCCACATCTGAAGCAGTCGGCGCCAAAGGACCATACGCCCCGGTCCCGGTGATCGATCTCACCACTTCTCAGTTCGCGGTGATCGGCGCCGGGCGTCTTGGCTCCAGTCTTGCCCTCGCCCTGCGTTCTCGGGGTGCACACCTCGCCGGCTTCACCTGTCGGTCGCCGGAAGGCCGCTCCCGGGCAGAAGCCCGGCTGGGACAACGAGCGAGCGCCGACATCCACGAGCTGGTGTCTTGCTCGCCCCATCTCTATTTCATCGCCGTGCCCGACGACGTCCTGCCCGAGGTGGCCGACGAGCTAGGCGGGGAACTGGGCTCGGCTAGGGCGGTGAATCGCGACGCGCCGCTGGTGCTCCACACCAGCGGCGCCACGTCGGTCGCGGTCCTGTCCCCCTGCGAGCAGGCCGGGGCCGTCACTCTCGTCTTTCATCCTTTGCAGACCTTTCCCGACCCGGTCGGCGGAGCGAACCGCTTCGCCGGCGCGGCGATCGCCGTCACTCCTGCTTGCGGAGGCGTGGACTCGCCCGGGGCTTCGTTCGGTTTCGCGCTCGCGCGGTCGCTGGGAGCCCGGCCCTTCTTCCTCTCGGATGACAAGCGCAGCCTGTATCATGCCGCAGCCACCCTGGCCTGCAACTACTTCGTCACCCTCGAGCACCAGGCGGAGCAGCTCTTCATCAAGGCGGGGCTGGACGAACAGGAGGCGCTGGCCCTCTTCTTGCCGCTGGTCAACGCGACGCTCGAGAACCTTCGCTCTCAGGGTTCGGTGGCGGCCTTGACCGGACCGCTGAGCCGGGGAGACGCGCATACGGTCGGTCTGCACCTTACCGCTCTGGCGAACGAGGCACCCCGCCTGCTCCCCCTCTACCGGGTCCTCGGCCTGGCCACTCTCGATCTCGTCCGGGCCCGCGGCGACGTCGACCCCTCGGTGATCGCCGAACTCACGGATTTGTTAGGCAGACACACAGACGGAGAGGATCCTAGTATGACAGCGGCAACTACGGTTTCGGGTCCGGTAACGGTGGTCACCGACCGCCTGTATTTCGAGACTCAGGGGAACGCCGACATGGTCAACCTCACCGACAAGGTACGCCGGCTCGTAGAGGCGACCGGCCTCCAGGCCGGCACGGTCACTGTGTTCTTCCCGGGAGCCACCGGGGCCGTCACCACGCTCGAGTTCGAGCCGGGGGTGGTGCAGGATTTCCGGAACCTGTTCGACAGGATAAGCTCCCCGGCGGAGCACTACGAGCACAACGTTACCCACCCCGATTTGAACGGTCATGCTCACGTCCGGGCAGGGCTCTTGGGTCCCTCTCTGGTCGTGCCTTTCGATGACGACGGACTCTGCCTCGGCCGCTGGCAGGAGATCTGTTTCGTCTGTTTCGACAACCGTCTCCGGGAACGCACGGTCATAGTTCAGACTCTTGGCGTTCGCTAAGAAGGTTCCGCTATCTATACGAGGAGGACGACCTCATGAAACCGGTACTGCAATTGGCTCTCGACTTCGTCGACCTCCCCCGCGCCCTGCAGGTGGCCGAAGAAGCGATCGCCGGAGGGGCGGACTGGCTGGAAGCCGGCACTCCTCTGATCAAGAGCGAAGGTCTGCAGGCCATCCGTGAGCTCAAGGCCCGTTGGCCCGACGTCACCATAGTCGCCGATATGAAGACCATGGACGCAGGCCGCACGGAAGTGGAGTGCGCCGCCAAAGCCGGCGCCCGAGTGGTGGGAGTGCTGGGCGCGGCTTCAGACGCCACCATCGCGGAGTGCGTGGAGGCTGCCCGCAACTACGGGGCCGAGATCGTCGTGGACATGATCCAGGTGCCCGATGTGGTGGCTCGCTGCATAGCCGTCCAGGAGACGGGCGCCAGCTACGTGGGCATCCATGTCGCCATCGACGAGCAGATGCAGGGCAAGGCTCCCTGGGATACGTTGCGGGAGGTAGCCAGGGCCGTGTCGATACCGGTGGCCGTGGCGGGAGGCATCAACTCCGAGACCGCTCCCCTCGCTCTGCAGGCTGGGGCTTCCATCGTAGTCGTGGGCGGCGCCATCACCAAGGCCGTCGATGCCACGGCCGCTACCAAAGCGGTGAAGCAGGCCATGGAGACGCTGTTGTCTGTGAAATCGGAGTACTTCGTGCGGGCCACCGGCCCTGATCTGCGCAAGATGCTGACCCGCGTGTCGACGGCCAACGTCTCCGACGCCCTGCATCGTACCGGAGACCTCCCCGGGCTGCGGCCGTTGACCCCTGGGTCCAAGCTGGTCGGACCCGCGCTCACCGTCCGCACCGCCCCTGGTGACTGGGCCAAACCAGTGGAGGCTATCGACAAGGCCGAGCCGGGGGACGTCCTGGTCATCGACGCAGGCGGCGTCCTCCCCGCGGTATGGGGAGAACTGGCCACCAACTCGGCGATAGAGAGAGGGGTGGCCGGAGTGGTCATCTTCGGAGCGGCCCGTGACACCGGCGATATCCGGTCCCTCGGCTTCCCGCTTTTCTCCACTCTGGTGTCCCCCACTGCCGGGGAAGCCAAGGGCTTCGGCGAGATCGGCGTGCCGGTCCGTATCGCGGGAGTGCGCGTTTGCCCCGGCGACTGGATCGTCGGGGACGACGACGGTGTGTGCGTCATCCCTCGGGAGAAGGCAGTGGAGTACACCAACCGGGCCATGGACGTGCTCGAAAGGGAGAACCGTCTCCGCTCGGAGATCCAGGCCGGCAGCACTCTCAGTCAGGTGGGCTACCTGCTTAGGTGGGAGAAGAAGTGAACAACGTCCCTCACGACTGCGCGCGCTGCTGATACGTCGGGGGAACGACGGCTCCCATGTCCATATTCCGGTGGACCGCCCCCATCTTCAAGCTGACCGGAGGTCGCTGGTCGGAAGATGACTTCCGGGTGGTGGCGGGGTGGCTCCGGCCCTTCGTGACTCCCAACGGGGTATTCATGGACCTTGGAGGCGGGACCGGCTACCTGGGCGCCGGCGTGGCCCGGGCCCTCCACGCCCAGGTGGTGATCGTCGACTCCACCCCACAGATGCTGGCCCGTGTTCCGGCGCAGACCCTTGTCTCCGTGCGACTCGCGGCCGCGGAGGAACTGCCGTTCCCCGACGCCCACTTCGATGCCGTCCTCTGCTCCGACGCCTTCCACCATTTCCGTGATACAGAAGCGGCGGTCCGTGAGATCAGGCGCACCGTCCGGCCGGGCGGAGGAGTGGTGATACTGGAGATGGATAGGACCGGAGGTGGACGCCTCATTGCCGCCCTCGAACGGCTGGTAGGGGAACCGGCCGGATTCAGGACCCCCGTCGAGCTACAAGAATACCTGGCGGCCCGCGGTGTATTCGGGACCAGCGCCCCCCAGGGTCGGATCAGCTACGCCTTCATCGGAGCCGTTCACGATTGACAGAGGGTGGCGGTAAGCTGGCGTCGGAAAGACCGAGCGCATTGCGGGATAGGAGAGGTGCCATGACCGATATACCGACCACGCCGATCACGGGGGCGACAGCTCTCGCCGGCCAGACCGCCCTGGTCACGGGCGCCGGCAGCCCTGCAGGCATCGGTTTTGCCACCGCCCGGCTCTTGGGCGGTATGGGAGCAGCGGTGGCGGTGGCCTCGACCACCGAGCGAATACACGAACGCGCCGCCGAGCTGAAGAGCGAGGGCGTCGAGGCCTTAGGCCTGGTGGCCGACCTGACCGAACCGTCCCAAGTGGCAGCCCTGGCGGCCGCTGTGGGGGCGTGGCGCCCGGCAGTCGACATCGTTGTCAACAACGCCGGCATGGTCTCGCTCATCAGCGGCTGGGATGCCGAGAAGCCCCTCGAGGACCTGACCCTCGCCGAATGGGATGAGGCGCTCGCCCGGAATCTGCGTACCGCCTTCCTGGTGACACAAGCCTTCCTGCCTGGGATGAAAGCCCGCAAGTACGGAAGGATAGTGTACGTATCGTCGACTACGGGACCTTTGGTGGCGATGCCTCTCCAGTCCACCTATGCGACCGCCAAGGCCGCCATGGTGGGGCTAACACGTGCCCTGGCCCTCGAGGTGGCCCAGGCCGGCATCACGGTCAACGCCGTGGGTCCGGGATGGATCGCAACCGCCTCGGCCACCCCTGCCGAGGCGGAGGCTGCTCTGGCGTCACCGCTGCGTCGAGCCGGGACCCCGAACGAAGTCGCCGCGCTCATCGCCTTCTTGGCTTCGCCGGCGGCCTCATACGTGACCGGGCAACTGGTGATCGTCGACGGGGGCAATTCGATCATCGAGGACAAAAGCTCGTCTCACAATGACGCTTTACCGAATGGGTGCGATCGGCACGAGTGAGGCGAGGAGCTCTAAGGCCCACCCCTGAGCTTCGCCGCCGATTCTGCTGCTCGATTCGGGTGGCCGGACCTCAGCCGGCCAACGTGATGTTGTCGATCAGCCTCGTATCGCCGAACCAGACCGCCACAGCGATAAGACACTCTCCCCTCACGGTCACTACCGGCGAGAGATCGGCCTTGTTGACTATCTCCACGTAATCGATCCGCCCCAGAGTCGCTTCGGCCAACACCGAGCGCACGGTGCCGTCCAGCACGGCTGCGTCACGCTCGCCGCCGTGTAGCAGCTCTCTCGCTGCCAGGAGTGCGCGGTAGAGAACGGGAGCTTCCTGCCGCTGCTCGGCGGTCAGGCGCGCATTGCGTGAGCTCAGGGCCAGACCGTCCGCCTCGCGTACGGTGGGACAGGGAACGATTTCCACCGCCAAGTTGAGATCGCGCGCCATCCGCGTGACCACCACCAGTTGCTGGGCGTCCTTCTCGCCGAAATAGGCCCGGTCCGGACGGCAGATGTTGAGGAGTTTCGTCACCACGGTGCACACCCCGCGGAAGTGCCCGGGCCTTGATCTTCCACAGAGCCCGGCGGTCAGTCCCTCCAGATCCACCCACGTAGAGTAGCCTTCCGGGTACATCTCGAGCACGGATGGAGCGAAGATCAGGTCCGCCCCCGCCGCCGCGGCCAAATCTCGATCGTGCTCCAAAGGCCTGGGGTAGTGCCGCAGGTCCTCGCCCTGCCCGAACTGCGTCGGATTGACGAATATCGACACGATGACGACCCCGCCGTCCGCCCTGGCCTTGCGAATCAGAGAGAGGTGTCCCTCGTGCAGCGCCCCCATGGTGGGCACCAGTCCCACCGTCAGTCCGCGGGCGCGCGCCTGCTCGAGCGCGGCCCGCGTCGCAGCAGTGGTCGTCAGACAGCGGCTCACGTCACGGACGCAAGGTCCTTCAAGGCCGGTGCTCCGCCGAGACCTTCCGCCACCCTCACTGCCCTACGAATGCTCATCGCCACAGCCTCGGCTGCGGCAGCCCCCACCTGGAACACGTTTGACGGTCTCTCGCCGGTGGCGAGAACGAACACGCAGTCCCCATCGACCGGCGTATGCACCGGATTGATCGCCCGGCCAAGTCCATCGTGACTCATCCGCGCCACGATCGAGCAATGCAGCTTGTCCATCTTGGCGTCGGTCAGGACGACCGACAGTGTGGTGCTCTCCATTGCCGCGAACGTCGGCGCCTCAGGCAAGGAAAGCAATAGTCTCGCGCTGTCCACGAAGGCATTGTCTCGCCTGGCACCGGCGAGGATGGCGCCATTTTCAGCGATTACGTCCCCGAGGGCGTTGACGACGGTCAAGGCGGCGACCGTCACCCCCCCGCCCAGAACCACAGTGGACAAGGCCAGGCCTCCCTTCATGAGACCACCCGCGCCCAGGATCTTGCCGACCGTGGCCCCGGTGCCGGCGCCCACCGAGCCCTCCTCGACGTGGAACCCCGCCGAATCGCAGGCCTGGTAGGCGTCCTCGTAGCTTGGGCAGGCCTGCGCGCTACCCAGTCCCAAGTCGTATATGACGGCCGCCGCCACCAGAGGAACCCGGGCGTACGGGGTGCGGTAACCGCAACCGCCCTCGCGCAGAAACGCAGTCACACCGGCGGCCGCCCCCAGCCCAGGGGCGCTCCCACCGGTCAGCAACACGGCGTGGATCTCGCCGACTGCGGCAAACGGCGACAGCAAAGCCGTCTCCAGAGTCCCCGGCGCACCGCCACGGATATCTACAGAGGCCGTCACCCCGGCAGGAGTGAGGATCACCGTGCATCCCGTCAGGCCCTCACGGTCAGAGAAATGACCGACTGAGATCCCTTCCACCGGGAGCGCCAATGTCATGTCCAAACCCGTCCCTCGAGCCGATGCCTGCCGGCCTTCACCCGACCCATCCCGGCCGTCACCGGGTGTTCTTCCGCATGCCCTCGAGGAACTCCGGGTTGGACTTGGTCTCTTTCAGCTTGTCGATGAGCAACTCAATAGCCGCATTGGGATCGAGCGCATGCAGCACCGCCCTAAGCTTCCACACCATCTTCGCCTCGGCCGGGTCCATCAACAGCTCTTCTTTGCGCGTGCCGGAGTTCTCGATGTCGATGGCCGGGAAGATCCGCTTGTTGGCCAGTTGGCGAGTCAGACGTACCTCCCAGTTGCCTGTGCCCTTGAACTCCTCGAAGATGACCTCGTCCATCCGCGACCCCGTCTCGACCAGCGCTGTCGCCAGAATGGTAAGAGAGCCTCCTTCCTCGATATTCCGCGCCGCCCCGAAAAACTTCTTGGGTGGATAGAGAGCCGTCGAGTCGACCCCGCCCGAGAGTATGCGGCCGCTGGCCGGAGCCTGCAGGTTGTAGGCTCGGGCCATGCGGGTGATCGAATCCAGAAGGACCACCACGTCCTTGCCCACTTCCACCAGGCGTTTGACCCGTTCCAGCACCAGTTCGGTCACCTGCACGTGGTTCTCCCCCGGCTGATCGAAGGTCGAGCTCACCACCTCGCCGGTCACTGTGCGCTCCATGTCGGTGACCTCTTCCGGGCGCTCGTCCACGAGCAGCACCAGAAGGTGAACCTCCGGATTGTTGGTGGCGATGGCGTTGGCGATGTCCTTCAGGATGGTGGTCTTTCCCGCCTTGGGAGGGGAGACGATCAGCCCCCGCTGCCCCTTGCCGATGGGACTCAGCAGATCCATCACCCGGGCGGCTATCCGGTCGGGCGTCGTCTCCAGCCGCAGGCGTTCGTCAGGAAAGAGCGGCGTCAACGAGTCGAAGGTGGGGCGGTGACGAGCCTGTTCGGGATCGATGCCGTTCACCGATTGGATCTTGAGCAAGGCATGGTACTTCTCGTTGTCACGCGGGGTGCGCACCTGCCCCGTGATCTCGTCGCCCCGGCGCAATTTGAAACGCCGTATCTGCGACAGCGACACGTAGATATCGGAGTCCGACTGCGTATAGCCCTGCGTGCGCAGGAACCCATAGCCATCGGGCAGTATGTCGAGCAACCCTGTGCGAAAATGCAGGCCCCGGTCCTGAGATTGCTCGTTTAGGATCTTCATGATCAGATCCTGCTTCGAGTACTTCCGGTAATTCTTGATACCCAGCTCGCCCGCGACCATGTGCAAGTCGGAGAGGAGCTTGGGCTCCAATTCGGCTAGGGACATCGTCTTACTTCCCACTGTTGGCTCATGTTCACCGTCCTTATGTTCGTTCACGTTGGCTTGTCTTCTCTCCTGGTCGTCAGCTCTTCGGTCCCGCTGCTATCTCGCGTCTAGGCTCACCCGCGGCCCTCCGTTACCCGCCCGGTGTATCGTCCTTACCACACGTATCGCGTGACAGCGGGAGCAGAGAAGAAGCGTCTCGGAGCGTACTCCGTCGGAGCGGACATCTATGCCCCGCAGGAATCTGCCTCCGGTGACCGCGGTGGCCACGAATAGCACGCCATCTCCGGCCATGTCGCTCGTGGTCAGACGCGTCTCGATGTCCTCGATACCCGCGATCCTCACCTGCTCAACCTGATGACGGGAGACCGGCCAGAAGCGGGCCTGCATCTCGCCCCCCAGACAGCGCAGGGCCGCGGCCGTCATGATGCCTTCGGTGGAGCCTCCGATGCCCACATACAAGTCGACACCGGCATCTCGCGTCGCCGCAGCGATGCCCGCCGACACGTCACCGTCCGCTATGAGTCTGAGCCGCGCGCCTGAACGCCTGATCTGAGCTATCAGATCCTCATGGCGTGGCCGGTCGAGGACGACCACGTTGAGGTCGGCGGGCCGCCGTCCGAGGGCGGCGGCCACTGCGTTGATATTGTCGCCCATGGGAGCGTCGATGTCGATGGCCGCGGCCGCCTCACCGGCCACGATCAGCTTCTGCATGTACATCTCCGGCACGGCCATGATGCTGCCAGGCGGTCCGGCGGCCAGCATGCACAAGGCACCGTCCAGGCCGTGCCCCAGGGCGGCATGGCCCTCCAGCGGGTCCACCGCCAGATCCCATATCCCCTGTGGGTCTTCTTCGCTCCCCGGACCCACTTCGTGGCCCACTTCGTCTCCCACACACAGAGCACTGGACGGCTCTGTGGCTCCGTGACCGGTCACCACCCGTGCCTTGAACGGTGCCGGCATCTGAGCAAGCTCAGCCGCCATGGCCTCTCTCGCGGCCTCGTCGCCAAGCAGGCCATCTCCCCTGCCTGCCCACTCGGCAGCCGCAAGACCACCGGCTTCCGTTACCAGCGCGAAGCGACCACAAATGCACCGTCCCTCAATAGTCCCCACTGCCCAACTCCTCAGTCTGTTCGATGAGACCATACAAGGCGTCGACGACCATCCCCACCGTGTCGTCGATGCTCACGTTGTCCACGACAAGTGTCCCTTCGGCTCCTGCCCGCTCAAGGATGAATTCCTGGATCTTGCGTATCTCCTCGAATCCCTTCAGGTAACGAGCAAACACCCTGCGCCCAGATGTCTCCTGCTCCCTCACCAAGAAATGGCTACGATGCAGATGCGAGTCGGTCACGGCCACGACCAGGGGAAGCAAGAGAGCCTCCCCGCTCCGCTCTCGAGCTCCGATCGAGGCGAGCATCCCGGGAACCATGTGCACACCCTCCACTACCAGGCTGGTGCGCTCCTCTATCGCCCTATCCAACACGGCCAGCACACCGACATTGACCATCTCCACCTGCTCCATGAAACCTATCAAGTTCGAGTCTATGCCGACGCGCAACGGGATCCGAACAGCCTTGTCCGCGTCGTACGACGAGTAGTGGATTGCCGGCATGAGGCTCTCGGAGAAGAAGGCCCTCATCACCTGCCGAATGGCGTCGGTGGAGATGATCCTCACCACCCCAAGCCGCTCCGCCACCTGGGCGGCGATCGTACTCTTGCCCACCCCGGTGGCTCCTCCGATCAGCACGATGACCGGCATGTCCTCTCTAGCCAACCGATTCCAGGCGCGGTAGCGCTGCAGGTACCGTTGCCCTTCGCTCTCAGCCAACACCAGCTCCACCATCTGGCGTAGCCGGTCCACGCTCACCTCGCGGTCGAGCCCCTGCAGCAGCTGCCACTCCACATCCATGGCCACCCCAAAGGCCCTTTCCGGCGGTAGCCCGGTGGCGGTCAACGTGGTTGCCAGCAGTCCCTTCGAGAAAGGCACCTTGTGACCCTCTCTCACCAGTTGGATGGGGAAGTTCTCCGGCCTGGAAAGCCTGGCGCCCGTGTCTTGCCGGCCTTCGCCGCTGCCCATCCCGCTACACCCGCTTCTCGAAACGCGTTCTTGCCAACTGAGCCAACTCCTCCGCCACCTGAGCCAGACGCCCCTCGTGTCCGGGCGACACCTCGACAGGAAGGTTGTCGACGAACACCACTTCAAGTCCACGTGCTTCGGCTTCGGCGGCCACCATGTCGATGGCCGCAGCCTTGATCTCCGTCAGAACCGCGTCCACCCGCCCCATCTCCGGCCGCTCTAGATCGGCGCGCAATTCCGGCCGACTGGAGAGGTTCCCCGAGAACAGCTCCACTCGGCAGCCCCAGCGCTCCTCCATGTACCGCCTCAGCAACCCCTCCTGGACGCGAGGCGCCGAGGAGAAGAAGGCTACCCGTCTACCCTCGACCGGCTGCGCCGGGTGCGGCCTGAACACGACGGGAAGGACCTCTAACCCCGGTTTGACCTCGTTCACCGCGTCAAAGACTGCGCGCACCTTCTCCCTCGACGCTAGAGGCTCCTCGGCCATGGTCAGCACCAACGCATCGCTGGTTAGCAGGCGATATGTCCCCAGGTATCCGGCGATGTGTTCCACCGGCTGCTGGGCTCCGGCCACCAGCAGGCGCGCATCTGTGCCGACGGGCGGCAGAGTCGCCCCACTGCCCTCAAAGATCACCAGACCCGGGGCCAGGCTGTTGGCCAGTCGCGCCCCGGCAGCCACATTTGAGACGAAGGGCTCTCCGGCCATGCCCCCGCCACATCTGCGGCACCCTACGGTCACCACCCGGCTAAGGACCGCATCCTCGAAGTGATCCGACGCCGCGTGCCGGCCCTCCCGACTCCAGGCCAGAAGATCCTCGACAGTCAGACCGACCCGAGCCCCGTCGATGATCTCGGGTTCCGCAGGACCGCCGCGCCCCATCGCCACGACCACCACTTCGTGCGCGTCTTCCCTGGTCGCCAAGCCCCGCAAGACCCGCGCCACGTAGCCGCTGATCGCCGTTTTGCCCACCCGCTTCCCCGTCCCGACGACGGAAAGCGAAGGACTTGCGCAAAGATGATCTGAGCTTGTAGGGCTGAAGTGGAAATCCGGACCAACGTAGCCTACGTTCCGCGCCAAGCTGTGGCTGATGAGACGGAAACGCACCTCGTATCCTAGCACCGGCTCATCGCTCAGGTCAACGACCACCTCCGGATCGAACATCTCGATGGCCCGGCCCAAGCCTCGGCTCAGATCCGGGTCGAACACTACAGGCAGACCATAGATTCTTTCGGCCGCAGCCTCTAGGTCATCGTCCCTGATCTTCTCGAACCCACCTAGGAACAGGGCGCCCCGGAACTCGAAACGCTCCGCGGCTTGTCGTAGGGCGTCGACCACCACCGACGGATAGTGCTCCCCATCGATCAGAGCGACGGCCGGCTGCTTCATGGCCCAGGCTCTGCCTCAATGGGGAGACCATTGCGCAGATAGGCCTTCGAGGCTGCGTCGAACTCGACGATCACCTCCGCCCCATGGAAGGGATACCGGCGCGATATCGTCACGTGATCGCCTAGGATCTCGATGACGTTGTAGCAGGGTTTCGTGTCGCCCCTGAGCCGCAGAGTAGCGACGGTCCCAGTGTTCACGACGAACATGTTCTCGAGACGCCACGCGTAGGGCACGTGCTTGTGGCCGGAGAGTACGAGTTCCACACCGCACTCCACCAGCACCTCCAGCACGTCACCTGCATCGTTGACGATGTTACGCTCCCGCCCGGTGCCCGGGATGGGAAGCAGATGGTGATGCAGGACAAAGATCTGGAAGTCTCCGGGGCACTTTGTGAACGCTTCCCTCATCCAGGGATAGCGGTGCCGGCCGATGCGCCCGTAGTCGAGGTCGGGCTCGGTAGAGTCGACGCCCACCAACGTGACGCCTTTCTTGCGGATCACGTTCTCCCGGGATGCGAACAACCGCTCAAAATGTGCGTAGCCGACGTTTCGGCTGTCGTGGTTGCCGGGCACCACCAGGACGTCAGGGCAGTCGAGCCGGTCGAGATACTCGCGCGCCTCTCGGAATTCCTGGCGATACCCCATGTTGGTCAGGTCTCCGGTGACAACCACGACGTCGGGGGCCAGGTCGTTCACCTCCACCAGGGCCCGGTCCAGCAGATTGGGCACGAAGTACTGGGAGCCCGTGTGCAGGTCGGACAGGTGGGCGATGACACAGGAGCGAGTCTTGTTGTCCATGTCGACTTCCTCCGCCTGGAATGCCCAGTTCAGCCCGCATTCCGGACCGGGACGGGCTGAAAGCGCCGCCTACTCAGCGCTCGCTATGATCTCCTCCACCGCCGCCAGATCAGCCGGACAATGGATGATCGGCCGTGACTGGTCGATGGCGGTCTGTGGATCCTTCAAACCATGGCCGGTAAGAACCGCTACCAACGTATCACCGAAGGGCAATCCGGTGCTGCGGTACTTGAGCAGCCCGGCCACGCTGGCCGCCGAAGCGGGCTCGCAGAACACGCCCTCCTTCTGGGCCAGGAGTCGTTGTGCGGCCAGTATCTCCTCGTCGGTCACATCGCGTATCGCGCCGTGCGACTCGCACGCGGCCGCCAGGGCTTCTTCCGCTCGGGCCGGATTGCCGATGCGGATGGCCGTCGCGACCGTCTCCGGCTTCTCCACCACATGTCCGCACACCAAGGGGTTGGCCCCCTCGGCCTGGAAACCCCACACCACCGGCAGCCGTCCGGCCAGCCCATTCTGGTGGTACTCGCGGAAACCCTTCCAGTACGACGTGATGTTGCCCGCGTTGCCCACAGGGATGGAGAGCATAGCGGGGGCCTCCCCCAGACGGTCGACGATCTCAAAGGCCGCCGTCTTCTGTCCCTCGATCCGGTAGGGGTTGAGAGAGTTCACCAGGGTTATGGGCTGCCGCTCCGAGATCTCCTTGACGTATTCCAGCGCGAGATCGAAATTGCCCTCGATCGCGATCGCCACGGCCCCGTGCATGAGCGCCTGCGACAACTTGCCCATGGCTATCTTGCCTTCAGGTATCAGTACGACACAGCGCATTCCGGCCCGGGCCGCGTACGCGGCCGCGGAGGCCGAAGTGTTGCCCGTCGAAGCGCAGATGACCGCCGTCGCGCCTTCTTCCAAGGCCTTGGTGATGGCCACGGTCATACCCCGGTCTTTGAACGATCCCGTAGGATTGGTCGCCTCGTACTTGAGGTACACGCGGCAACCCAGCTCCTTGCTCAACCACTCGGCCGGGATCAGCGGAGTGCTGCCCTCACCCAGGCTGGCCGGAACGGTGTCGGGCTTCAAGGGCAGGTAACGGCGATACCGCTCGACCACCCCAAAGGGACGCTCGTCCCCCGCGCCCATCTAAAGCACCCTCAGGGTCATGGGCCTGCTCTTGCAGCACTTCAAGCCCTTGGCCTGCTCGATCGCGGCGAAGAAATCCTTTTCGCGCGTGGGGTGCGTGATGAGCACCAACTCCGCCTCCGCCCCCCTGCCCTTCTGGATCATGCTTGCGATCGAGACCCCGTGCTCGCCGAACACGGACGCGATCTGGGCCAGCACGCCGGAAACGTCTTCCACGTTCATCTTGATGAAGAAGGCCGATTCCACCTCATCCGCCGGGTAGAAGCCCAGATGGCGGTAGCAGGAGCAGCTCTGCAGGAAGCCGACGTCCTTGGTGTTGGCGATGGAGATGATATCGCTCACCACTGCGGTAGCCGTAGGTGCGCCGCCGGCACCGGGCCCCATCAACATGATCTCCCCGATGGCGCTGCCACGTAGGAACACCGCGTTGTGAGAGCCGCTGATGGACGCGAGTGGATGATCGACCGGCACCAGAGCGGGAAACACCCGCACGCTCACCCGCTCGTCCATCAGACGAGCCGCGCCGATCAGCTTGACCACAAAGCCCAGGTCCTTGGCATAGCGTACGTCCTCCAGGCCTATTTCCTGGATGCCCTCGAACGATACATCGGCCAACGTGACGCGCGAATGGAAAGCGATCGACCCCAGAATGGCCATCTTCGCAGCCGCGTCGGCTCCACCCACATCGGCGGTGGGATCGGCTTCAGCAAAACCCAGTTCCTGAGCCTTGGCCAGGATGTCGGCATAGTCGCCCTCGTCGCTATACATGCGGCTGAGGATGTAATTGGTGGTGCCGTTCACTATCCCGTACACCGTGTGGAGTCCCGCCGCGATCATGCTCTCCCGCATCACCTTGATGATGGGGATCGCCCCAGCTACCGAAGCCTCGAAACGCAGGTGACGTTTCTCGTCTCGAGCAAGATCGAACAGGGCCTCACCTCGGGAAGCCAGAAGCTGCTTGTTGGCCGTTACCGCGTTCTTTCCCTTCCGCATCGCCGCATCGAGAAAGGTGAACGCGGCGTCGGTGCCGCCGATCAATTCCACCACGATATCTATGGAGCGATCGTCCACGATCTGAGCGAAATCGCTGGTGAACAGACCCGGGGGCGCGTCGGCGGGGATCTTCGCCTCATCGATCTCCAGCACCTTCGCGACCTGGAGGTCCACCCCGGTACCGTCCAGGATCTGGTCGTGTTCCTTCTGGATGAGCCGGTACACGCTGGATCCGATGGTACCGAAACCCAGCAGACCGAGTCGTACGGTCCTTTGCTCCCGACTCATACCGCTCCCTTCTCTGTCGTCCCCACTAGTCGTGCAGCGGGTGCTGCTTCGCCACCAGATCGGCGTAGCTCTCGCGCTCGATGATGACCCGCGCCCGGCCCTCGTTCACCAGGATGACGGCCGGCCGCAGGCTACCGTTGTAGTTCGAGGCCATGGCGTAACAGTACGCGCCGGTGGCCGGCATGACCAGAACGTCACCCGGCTCCGGACGGGCGATGACGGCGTCCCGGATGAGGATGTCGCCACTCTCGCAGTGCTTGCCCGCAACCGTGACGGTCGTGTCTGCGGGCGCCTCGGCCTTGTTCGCCAGCATGACCTCGTACCGGGCATCGTAGAGCATGGGACGGATGTTGTCGCTCATGCCCCCGTCGACGCTCACATAGGTGCGGACGCCCGGGATCTCCTTGATCGTTCCGACCCGGTAGGCGGTGATGCCCGCTTTGCCTACGATCGATCGTCCGGGCTCGATGAGAACCCTGGGCATGGGCAGGCCCATGGCCGCCATTTCTTCCCGGACCCCTTCGACCTTCACCGTTACGTAGTCGGCGATGGACGAAGGCGCGTCGGCTTCGGTGTAGCGGATGCCCAGACCGCCCCCGATGTTGAGATAGCGACAGTCGAAACCGAGGCTCGCATGCGCTTGACCTATGAGTCTCACCAGGATCTCGATCGCCTTCCTGAACGGCTCGAGAAGGAATACCTGGCTGCCTATGTGGGCGTGCACGCCCACGAGATCCAAGTGAGGCGCGGCGAGAGCCCGGCGGATGGCCTCCAGAGCCACTCCCTCCAGAAGCCCGAAGCCGAACTTCGAATCGACCTGGCCGGTCTCGATGTATGAATGCGTGTGGGCTTCGACGCCTGGAGTGATGCGAAGAAGGATCCGCTGCGAACCTCCCCGTGCTGCTACCAGTTCTTCCAGCAAGTCCAACTCCTGGAAGCTGTCGACCACGATGAACCCAACGCCTCGCGCAAGCGCGTATTCCAGCTCCTCGCGGGTCTTGTTGTTTCCGTGGAAGAAAATGCGCTCGGCGGGAAAGCCGGCTACCTCGGCCACGTGGTATTCCCCTCCAGACGACACGTCGATCGAAAGCCCCTCCTCGAGCACCAACTGGTCCACCGCCACCGAGGAGAACGCCTTGCTGGCGTAGATCACCTCGAAGTCGTCGGTATGCTCGCGGAACGCCGTTAGGTAGCGCCGACACTGGTCGCGGATGGACTCCTCCTCGTATATGACGAGGGGGCTGCCGTACCCGGCCACCAACTCGGCGACATCGCAGCCACCGACCTGCAGGTGTCCGGCCGCGTTGTGCGAAGCAGTGATGGGATAGACGAGCGTGTGGGTCACTTCAGCCTCCAGAAGGGAAACACCGGTACGTTACCACACAAGGCCAACTGGTAGAATGAACTTCCAGGATGACCGACGAAACGTCCAGTTTTTCCTACTACCGGGGCACCAAGGAGCCCGGCTTCGCCACCCGAACGGAGCTGGAGGCGGCCAAGCTTTTCGACTATCACCGGATCGCCTGGGAGTATGAACCGCGCACCTTCATCCTCGAGCAGGACGAGCGGGGAAACATCCTCGAAGCTTTCACGCCCGACTTCTTCTTACCTGATCTCGATCTCTTCATCGAAGTGACCGAGATGAAGCAGTCGTTGGTCACCGCCAAGAACCGCAAGGTACGGAAGTTGCGCGAGAGGTACCCCGATATCCGCATCAAGCTCCTCTATCGCAAGGACTTCGTGCGGATGGCCCAGAAGTACGGTCTCTGAGGTCTTGATGACTGTCCTCCCGCCGCCAACCACTTCATCCTATGGCGCGCGGCGCCGCGACGACAGGATCGGCGAGACATACCTCGACTCGACCACCATCGGCGAACGCGTGCAGGAACTGGGGGCGGAGATCACTCGCGACTACCGAGGTCAAGACCTTCTCCTTATCTCGATCCTGAAGGGGGCGGTCTTCTTCATGGCCGACCTTGCCCGGGCCATCGATCTTCCGCTCGAGATCGACTTCTTGGCGATCAGCTCCTACCTGCACGAGCACGGCCAGACAGGCACGAAGGCGATCCGTTTCTTGAAGGACCTGGACAGACCGGTCAAGGACAAGAACGTCCTCGTCGTCGAGGATATGATCGACTCCGGTCTGACCCTGCACTACATCATACGATCGCTCGGCTTAAGAAGGCCCCGCTCGTTGGAAGTGTGCACGCTCTTCGACCGGCCTCATCAACGCTTGGTGGATATCGAGGTGCGCTACGTGGGCTTCCAGGTGACCGACGACTTCTTCGTGGGATACGGTTTCGACTATCGTCAGTTGTTCCGCAATATCCCTCATGTAGCCTACCTGCGACTCGAGCCCCAGCAACCTTCGCTGTTCTAGGGGACCCCGTGGCTTGTCCGGTCTCCTTGGCCCAGGTGAGCTTGCGGTCCGCGCCCGAAGCCGGGCAGGAACGCATTCTGGAGCTGGTCGCCACTCTCTATTCACCCGCCGCCGAACCGACGCGACCGTCACCCGGTCTCGTGGTGGGCCATGGAGCCGGCAGCAGAAGAGAGCGGCACGACGGCTTCTGCCGCGAAGCCTGCCGGCAGGGATTCGTCGTGTTGGCGCTCGATTTCCGAGGGCACGGTGACAGCAGCGGGTTGGGAGACGGCCCGCTGGAGCAGGATATCCTCGCCGCTGCGGATCTTCTCCGGGCGCATCCAGCGGTCGACGGAGAGAGGTTGTGCTACAGGGGGTCGAGCATGGGTGGGTTCTACGGTCTCAAGGCTGCGCCTGAAGCCGGCTTCGCAGCCATGGCCTTGCTCTGCCCCGCCGGCGAGGACGTCATACTAGAAGCGCTGGACGAGAACGATCGGAAGGACAGAGACGACGATACGGCGTTCTCCTCCGCAGTCGTGCCGCCCCGCTGGGACACCATCGGGCTCCGCTCGTACTTCGAACGGCAAGACAGCGGGTGGCTGGCCTCTCAGGTGGAGTGTCCCGTCCTTTTGGTGCACGCGCGGGGGGACGAGGTGGTGCCGCTGGCCCATTCGTTCTTACTCGCCGCACGCCTCCGTACCGAGACGACGCTGCTGGCGCTGGAAGGCGGCACTCACACCACGGCCCAGCATGAACCCCAGATCCACCGTTTCACAGCGGCGTGGCTACTCGACAAGGTCGGCGGGCTGCAGATCAGCGCATGCACTGAACGTACTTGAAGAAGACGTCGAAGGCCTTCTCCACAGCAGCCGGGTCGAGCGTCAACCCTGTCTGATCCTCCAGGCATTCCTTCATACGATGACTGATGAGATGGGTGCCTACACGGTCCAGGGCCGATCTCACCGCCGCCAATTGGGCGAGTATCTGCTCGCATTCTTTGCCCTCTTCGATCATGCGCTGCAGTCCGCGCACCTGGCCCTCGATGCGGGCCAGCCGGTTGAGGATGCGCTCCTCCTCCCCCACCGCCCTGCCCGCTCCTGCGTCGCTCTCTGCCATCGCCGAACTCCTTGCTGTTCGCTGCCTAAAGGGCGGCTTCGTTGCCGGCGTCGCCCCCGCCGGCAACACGACCTTCGCACCCCGTCTTCGGTCACCGTCGTTATTCATCGAGAAGTCAAACGCATCATACCCACGGGGGTACCAACAGCGCAACAGGCGAGTCACGGAAAGAAGAAGGAGCGGAGTACGGGGTTCGAACCCGCGACATCCAGCTTGGGAAGCTGGCACTCTACCAACTGAGTTAACTCCGCTCGCAGGTCGGTCATGCCCAGTTCGCGAGGATTCTACCACACGGTTTCCGCCATCAAGCGGGTGCGATACCCGCCGAGCTGCGCGGTGTCGCGCGTCCGTGCGCTGCAGGCGGATATGTCTTCCGCTGGCACCGCGCGCTCGCAGCGCTGTTTTCGACCTTGATCGGCCCCGCGGGAGGCTTGACGGCGCGGCAAAGCCGAGTACAATACATTGCAGAGTCCCGAGAGCTCAGACGCAGCATCTGAGGAGCTTACAAAGGGGCCCGCAGAGGAAACGCGGAGGCAAATGGCCGCGGAGTACAGTGAAGCGGGAACGAAGTGAGAGCCGGTGAAAGGTGAAAAGCGAGTGCACTCGGGGCTCGCTTTTTTGTTGCAGTCAAGTGCGGTCCCGATCGCATCGCCCCTCCGCCCTTTGCGCGCTGCTGGCGCGCCAGACACTCCGACGCTACTTCTGACAACCTGGGCAGAAGGCGGTGCCGCGCCCCGTTACCACCACCCGCGTAAGGACAGCCCCGCAGCGCGAGCAGGTCTGTCCCTGTTTTCCGTAGGCCCGTAGCCACTCCTGAAAGCTTCCGACCTTCCCCTCGGTGTCCACGAAATCGGATATCGAACAGCCCAGTAGCCGCACTCCTTCACCCAGCCGCCGGGGGATCTCCTCTCCAAGCCTGGCCACCTCCTCCGTTGACAACGAACCGGCGGGCCGGAGTGGCGACAGTCGCGTCCACCAGAGGATCTCGTCGGCGTAGATGTTCCCGATGCCGGCAAGGTGTCGCTGGTCGAGGAGGAAAGCCTTGAGCGGCGCCTTGCGCCCGCGAAGCCGCTCTCCGAGATAGGCTGTACCCCATACTCCTTGCCAAGCGTCCGGACCCAGGTTCTTCAGACGAGGCGCCGGCTCGCCGACGGTCAGGTGAAGACGGCCGAACTTGCGCATGTCGCGGAACTCGAGGCGCGCCCGACGCCCGTCGTCGTCTTTCAGGTAGAAGATGAACCGCGTATGGTCGCTCGAGTCTTCATATGGCTCGGCTTCCACAAGGAGGTTCCCGGTCATTCCCAGGTGGAGCGTCAAGAACCTGTCTTCGCTCAGGGCCAGGATCAGGAACTTCCCCAGCCGATCCACGCTGTCGACCCGGCTACCGGGCAGCAGATCCCCCACCTGCTGCTCCGTGCAGTCCCGCAACATGGCCGGCTCCACCCTCTCCACCGCGTCGAAACGCCTGCCGACCAGAGACACAGCCAACTGGCGCCTGACCGTCTCGACTTCGGGGAGCTCAGGCACCTGTGGCCTTCCTACATCGTCTCGGGAGCGCTGACCCCCAGAAGGTCCAGACAGCGGAATATGACCCGCTTTGCCACCAAGCAGAGAGCGAGTCGCGAGGCAGCCTTGCCGGGTTGCACTCCGATGACGCGGCAATGCTTGTAGAAGACGTGGAAATCGCCGGCCAGTTCTTGCGCGTAGCCGGCGATGCGGTGCGGGGCCCGCCGTTCGGCGGCGTCCTGCACCACCATCGAGAAGCTCTCCAGTCGCTTGACGAGATCCTTCTCGTAGGGAGAGGCGAACACGCCTGGGTGGGCCGGGACCGCGGCCTCGACGGCCTCGGGGACGTTGCGCAAGATGCTGGCTATGCGCGCGTGTGCATACTGTACGTAGTAGACGGGGTTCTCCTGCGATTGCTGCCGGGCCAGACCGATATCGAGGTCGAGAGTCTGATCGTGGGAACGCATCACCAGGAAGAAGCGAGCCGCGTCCACCCCGATGGCCTCGATCAACTCGGCCAAGGTCACCATCTCTCCGCGCCGGGTTGACATCTGTCGGAGTTCACCCTCCTCCAGCAAGTTGACCAGTTGGCCGATGATGACCTCCAGCGTGCCCGGCCGGCCGGAGAGGATCTCCACGGCCGCCTTCATACGGGCCACGTAGCCGTGGTGATCGGCTCCCCAGATATTGATCAGATGCTCGAAGCCACGCTCCAGCTTGTCTTCGTGATAGGCGATGTCCGCGGCAAAATAGGTCGGCTGTTCGTTGCTGCGGATGAGCACCCGGTCCTTGTCGTCTCCTCGCGAAGAGGTGCGGAGCCAGATCGCATCCCCTTCCCGGTAGGCTTCCCCCTCATCCAGCAGCCGCTCTATCACCCGTTCCAAACGCCCGCTCTCGTGTAGCGTCGCCTCACTGAACCAGCGGTCGAACACCACCCCGAAACCTTCGAGCTCCGCTTTCATCTCTTCAAGCATGAGGGCGCAACCCCGGGACCGGAAGAAGCCGACCGCCTCCTCGACCTCCGGGAGCGCCGGCCATTCGGCTGCGCCCGCCGCCGCTAACCGGAGCGCCTCCACCCATCGATCGCCCACCTCGGCGCGGACCGTGGCGGCGACATCTTTGACGTAATCCCCCTGGTAGCCCTCGTCGGGCACCGGGAGATCGACGGCGAAGGACTGTGCATACCGTGCGGCTACGCTCCGTCCGAAGCGGTCCATCTGCCGTCCGAAGTCATTGATGTAGAACTCCGCGGAGACGTTGAGGCCGCTGAAGGCGAGGAGACGATGGAGGGAGTCGCCATAGGCCGCGTAGCGCCCATGACCCACGTGCAGCGGACCATTGGGGTTCACGCTCACGAATTCCAGATTGATGCGCGGCTGAGAGCGCGCCGGACCCCGGCCGACGTCGTCTCCCTGCCCCAGCATCTCAGCCGTGGCTTCAGCGTAGGCCGCGCTGCTGAGCGTGAAATTGAGGAAGCCTGGGCCGGCTACCTCGATCTTGTCGACGAGCCGGGCCAGCTCCGCATCATCCAGCAGACGCCGGCGCAACTCCTCCGCCAGGGCCCGCGGCGCTTGCTTGGCGGTCTTGGCCATCTGCATGCAGACAGGGGTGGCATAGTCACCGTGCGCTTCCTCGCTCGGACGAGCGAGCTCGCATGCGGGCACACCGACATAGCCCTGCTCTGCGGCCCACTCCGAGACGACCCTCCTTACGTGTTCAGCCAACACCTTCCGCGGTCCTCCCTATTCCACGCGGGTGGGAGGGGCACCGATCAGCTCCTCCAGCTTGGTTATCTCCGGCGGCGTGCCGATGGCGATAATCTTGTCGCCCGGGTCCAACGGCAGGTCCGGGGAGGGGTTCGTGTCGAAGACCCCGCTGTGGGTACGCCGTACCGCGAGGATCGTGGCTCCCGTCCGCTCGCGTATGCGCAGGTCCTTGATCGACTGGCCGATGGCACAACACTGTGCGTTCAGCTCGAACTCCTCAAGCCGGAACTCCAATTCGCCACCGCCGGTGACCACTTCCAGGTAGTCGCTGACCAGTGGTTTGAGCATCAGCGTGGCCATCCGCCTGCCCCCTATCCCATAGGGTGACACCACGTGGTCGGCCCCAGCCCGTTCGAGCTTGCTCTGGGTGTCCTCGGAGCCGGCCCGGGCGACGATGAGCAACCCCGGATTCAGCACCCGAGCCGAAAGAGTCACGAAGATGTTTCCAGCGTCAGACCCCACGGCAGCCACCAGACCCCTGGCCCGGGTGATGCCTGCCGCTTCGAGCACGTCGTCGGCTGCGGCGTCTCCACGAACCGCCAGGAATCCCTCGGCCTCAGCCCGGGAAAGAACCTCGGGATCCTCGTCCACTACCACGAACTTGGCGCCGCTCCTCAGGAACTGTCGCGCCACGCTCTCGCCCACGCGACCGTAGCCACATATGATGTAATGCTCCTCCAATCTGTCCACCTGCCGCTTCACCACCCTCCTCCGGAACGCGCCCGTGAGCTGACCCCCGACTACGAACTCCCCCATGGCTCCTATGCCATAGAGTATGGTCCCCACCCCGCCGAAGATCAGCAGCAAGGTGAAGATCGACCCTGCAGACGACAAGGGGTGGACTTCCCCGAAACCCACCGTGAAGATGGTGGTCACGGTCATGTAGAGCGAGTCTAGCAGGCCCCAACCCTCGATCAGCACAAAGCCGATCGTGCCGATCACCACGACAGCGAGGATCGCCGCGAGAACGACGAGCCCGGTCTTCAGTTCCTGTCGCATCCGATCGCCGGTCTTCTTCCTTAGTGATGGTAGGGCTCGCCCCGCTCGATCTTCAGCGCCCTATAGAGTTGCTCCAGGACTATGCACCGGGCCATCTGATGAGGGAACGTGAGCGCAGAAAGCGACCATTGCGCCTGCGTGGCTGAGAGCACGCTCCGGTCAAGCCCGACGGCGCCTCCCAGTATAAACTGGAAGTGACTCAAGCCGTGCACCTTCCTGTCGGCCAGTAATGCGCTCCATTCCTCTGAAGAGTATTCCCGACCGCGGCTGTCGACGGCCACAGTGAAAGCCTCCGGGCGCAGGAGAGCAAGGAGCGCACTGCTCTCCCTGGCCCGCACCTGCTCGGTCGTGAGAGATCGTGGCGCCTCGGGAGTCTCGAGCACCTCTAGTTGAAGGTAGGGCCGCACCAAGTCCGCGTAGTGCCGCCAGATGGGGTGGTACTCACGAGCGAGGCGGCCCACACAGACCAGGGTCGCGCGCATGATCCGTCAGATGAAAGGAAGCTCGTCGGTGTCATCTTCGTCGAGTGCATCGGACCGGCGCAGACGACGGAAGATGGGGTCCTTCAAGATGCTGGGCATGTTCCGCCACAGACACAAGTCCGCTTTGAGGTAGCGTTCCTTGATCTCGGGCGAGCACTCCAGAGTGCAGGTGAGGCAGAACTCCTCCTCCACCGATATTTTCTCGCGCCCGGGTCGCTCCCCCTCGTCCACACGACGATATGCCTCGAGGAGGAGGTTCTCGACGTTGATGGAAGGGATCACATTGAACTGGACCGGTCGCGAAGGTACGACGAATCGAAACGTGCCGGTATTCCAGTACATGAGCTGCATGATCTGGTCGGCGGTATGACGGTTGACGATCTCGACCAGGACTTCCGGCTCCGCCTCGGCCGCATCAAGAAGAGCCGCCAGTACCGGCTGCTCCTCGTCGGCCTGGGAGTATCTCATCCAGCATTCCTTCGCCTTGCTCTCTGCGAGAGTCCCTGTAGCCACCAGTTTCGCTCCCAGCGCCTCATCGGAGAGCGGCATGCTGATGGCGTCGATCCGCCCATTGGAAAGATATATGGCTCCGAACTCCTCGAAATCCTGGATCTCGAGCACTCCCGACCTCCGTTGGGAGGCAAGGAACTGGAGGATGCTAAAGAGTGGGAACTCCCGGATGTTGCCCCAGAGGATCATGTCCAGATTCTAACCCAAAGTGCACCGGGGTTGTGGGGTCGACGCGCGTTGCTAGGCAAACCATCGATCCGGGCTTGCTCAGAAGGCTTGACACAACGGGTCCCAGCACCCAAAATACCGGGCACCTGTTCACATGAGGCGAAGGGGAAAACCGGGTCGGTGACGACCATCACTCAATTGGGGGACGCGCATGCTCCATGAACCAGCGACAGTACACGGGGTAGACGAAGCGGCTGCCTACAAGAAACGCCTTGGGCTGTGGATGTTGCTCTTCTATAGCGTTCTGTACATCATCTTCATCATCATCAACGTCGTCTGGCCAAAGTCCATGGGCACCATCGTGGTGTACGGGCTGAACCTCGCGATCGTCTACGGCTTTGCGCTGATCATCATAGCCTTTCTCCTAGCTATCGCCTACAACTGGCTGTGCACCAGGCACGAGAAGTCGTTCGAAGGCGAGGAGAAGGCCTAGCATGAATACGGTAGAGCCTCTCGCCATCATCATCTTCCTGTTGATCGTCGGCCTGGTCCTCTTCGTCTCTTTCTATACCGCACGCAGAGCCAGGTCCGCCAGCGGCTACTACGCAGCCGGGGGACGGATACACTGGGGAGTCAACGGTATCGCCTTCGCCGGCGATTACTTGTCTGCGGCTTCCTTCCTCGGCATCTGCGGTCTTATCGCCGTCTCCGGCTACGACGGGTTTCTCTACTCGATCGGCTACTTGGCCGGCTGGGTGGTCGCCCTGTTCGTCGTGGCGGAGCCGCTCAGGCGGCTCGGTCGCTACACGTTCACCGACGCTCTCGACGCCAAGTTCAACAAGCGCAGCGTGAAGCTCATGGCCGCGATCGCCACGCTTATCGTGTCCATCTTCTACCTCATCCCTCAGATGGTGGGGGCAGGAGTGCTCATCGAGCCGCTCCTGGGCTTCCCTTACTGGGCGGGGGTAGTCTTGGTCGGCGCGATCGTCATAACCATCGTGGCCACTGCGGGAATGACTTCCACGACCTACGTGCAGTTCATCAAAGGCTCGCTCCTCATCGTCTTCGTCCTCGTGATCGTGGTGGCACTCTGCATACGCGGTTTTTCCACCGAGCCTGATCAGGGAGGCAGAGTCCCCTTCCATCACTACAAGACCATCACCGCGACGGAGACCAACGGCACGATAACTCCGGACGACACCACCTACGAGGTTGTCGGCCAGCAAGACGTAACGGTCAAGGATAAGACCACCACGTTCGTCAAGCTCGACAGAGACGGGGTCGCCACCTGGTGGAAGATGACCACCGGCGATTCCGGAGTCGCGCTCCACGAGACGCAGGAGGTGGTGATCAAGGAGGACGGGACCAAGTACGTCAACGGTGCTCCCGTGACCGACGACAATCAGTTGAGGCAGGTCAGCCACATGAGTCTCATCGCCGGCGAGACATACACCGACGGTGGCGCCGTGAATCCCTTCAAGTTCCTCGCCCTGATCGGCGATCCTGAGTCCACCATCAACCTATGGAAGAAGGCCGCGTTCGAGGACGGCGGCGACCAGGTGTCTGTGTACTACTCGGTGCCTGTCTCGGGCGACACGGTAGTCAAACCGGGTCAATCGTTCAAGCTCGAGGGCTCGGTCCTGGACCGGGTCGACTTCGTCTCCCTCATGATCGCTCTCTTCCTGGGAACAGCCGCGCTGCCACACATCCTCATACGCTACTACACCGTGCCCAGCCAGAGAGCGGCCCGCAAGTCGACGGTGGTCGCCATCGCCGCGATCGGCTTTTTCTACATACTCACACTCTTCATGGGCCTCGGGGCCATGACGAGCAACACGGTGAATGTTTTGGACAACAACATGTCGGCGCCGCTTCTGGCTCGATCGTTCGGGACCTTCCTGTTCGCCATGATCTCGGCCATCGCCTTCGCGACCGTCCTCGGGACCGTGAGCGGCCTGATCATCGCCGCCTCCGGCGCGGTCGCCCACGATCTCATGGACCGCTTCGGCGGCTTGATCAAAAACGACAAACAGAAAGTGGTCGCAGGACGGGTCGCCGCCTTTGTGGTGGGAGCCATCGCGATCCTTCTCGGCATAGCGTTCCAGGGCATCAACGTGTCTTTCTTGGTGGGTCTTGCCTTTGCGGTGGCTGCGTCGGCGAACCTGCCCTGCATCATCATGATGCTCTTCTGGAAGCGAACTACATCGAAGGGTATGGTCGCGTCCATCATCGTGGGCATCGTGGCTTCGGTGGGCATCATCGTGTTCTCGCCTACAGCGTGGGAGCTCTACGGACTCAATCCCGCCGATGCCCCCATCCCTCTCAAGAACCCGGGCATCATCTCCATCCCGCTGAGCTTCATCGCCATATATCTGGTGTCGAAGTTCACCAAGCCCGACATGATGGAGGAGCACCCGGTGACGGGACAGTACTCTGTTGCGGGGTCTCAGGGAGCTGTCGCGGAGACCGCGCCGGCCGAATAGACCCAGCTTGACGTCTGAAGGGAGAGGCCGCCGGATGCGATCCCGCATCCGGCGGCCTCTCGACTTCCAGGGAGTGCGCGCTCCTAGAACACGTCTTTGGCAGTGAGGGGAGCTCCGGTGTAACCGGCGCTCGCATAGTAGACCGCTCTGTCGAAGAACCTGCCCAGCTCGCGGTTGAGGTCCACCGCCTTCTGCAGATCCATGGCCGACTCCCATACCCCGTGGGTACGGGCCGACATCCATATCTCCCGTTTCAACAGCAGGATGGCGCTTATCAACTCAGGCAAAGGCAGTCCCTGGGCGGCTCTTGTCGTCCCGAGCCGGTGGAAGAACTCGCCTATGTCGGCCTCGGTGGGCTTGCCGGTGAAGTACTCGTCCACCTGGGTTAGGGCGAACTCACCTGCGCCTATCAGTTCGGCATCCGACACCACTCCGTACGAAGGCGTTTGCGGACTGCGCCGCAGGCTGTCCAGCCACAGAGTGGCTATCTCTTCCCCGTAATCCTGCACGAAGCCCCTCGAAAGCTGGCTGACGGGGCCCAGCGGCAGCAGAACCCGCTTGTAAGTCTCATTGAGTATCTGGGCACAGGCGGCATAGACCGCCGCAAGTCCGGTGATGATGCCTTCGTAGCCGGCGATCGTCCCCCAGACTGCTCCGCCTCCGAAATCGCGGATGGCGAGAAGGAAGAAAAGGATGGCCAGGAGGGCGAAGACCACCTGCAGGGCCCGATTGAGCTTGAGGGTGCCTACGAACATGTAGGCCGTGAAGAGCCCCCAGAAAACGAAGTACCAGGCCAGGGCGGTCTCGCTCGGTTTGGCGGCCGCGGCTGTGTCCGGAAAGATCGACGGGAGAAGCCAGATTCCCGCCAGCGTCAACCAGAACAACCCGTATGAAGTGAAGGCCAGGGTCCCGAAGGTGTTGTTCTTCCGCCACTCCATGATCCCGGCGACGATCTGGGCCACACCGCCGTAGAAGATGCCCATGGCCAGGATCATGGCGTTCAGCTCATAGAATCCTGCATTGTGGATATTGAGGAGGACGGTCGTGAGGCCGAACCCCATCAGCCCCAACGGAGCGGGGTTGGCGTTAGTGTCGAGCAGTTTGGTGACCGTTTCGGTCGAGATTAGTCCGTTCGCCATCTACCAAGTACCTCCCATTGTGCCCACACGACCGTGTGCCCGTGATCAGTCACCGACCGTCCCACCGCCAGGTTCCGGGCCGGACCGGTCGACACTATACTCGCGACCGGCAGGACTTGTCCACCCGAGTCGGATTTCTTGTAAAATGTTTTGGCCTCGTCGCGAGATGTGCCGGGGGTAATAAGAGTCCAATCAGAACGACGTCAAGAGAGACACCATGACTGACATCATTCGGGTTGACCTGCACTGCCATTCGTCGGCGAGCGACGGAGATCATTCGCCGGGCTACGTAGCCCACCAGTTGGCTACCGCCGGTGTAGTCTGGGCCTCCCTCGCCGATCACAATACGGTCGGGGGACTGGAGCGTTTCCGAGCGGCCGTCGAGAGACGAGGGATGCGCTATATCCCAGGCGTGGAGATGCATGCCCGGTCGCCCAAAGGGCCCGTGCACCTGCTGGGCTATGGGGTCGACCCTGAGAACCAGCCTCTGCTGAGCGCATTACAGATACTGCGTCAACCCTGGCGGACTTCGGCCCGCCAGAGGCTCGCACGAGTGTTCTCCCGGGGCAGGAGCGAGACACCAGAGACGGCGACCCGCCCCCCGGACGACGGTGATCCGTCACCCCAACACCAGCCCGACACTGCCGAGTCCATCCGTCTCATCCACCAGGCGGGAGGACGCGTCCTTCTAGCCCACCCGCTTGCAGGCCTGAAGACGATCGAGCGGCTCGAGGAATACCTGGACTGGCTACAACCTCAGGGGCTAGACGGTATCGAGGCCTTCTACAAGTTGTACTTCCGCAGCACACAGCAGGAACTGCTGGAGCTCGCAGAACGCCGTGGCCTGCTGACGACCGGTGGCAGCGATTTCCACGGGCTTCACAACCATGATGGAACCAGTCCCGGCGTCGAAATGCCGTTGGAGCAGCTGGAACGCTTTGTGGCAGCGGTGGGACTCCGACAAGAGCAGGATCTTGTTACCTGAGGCGACCACGGTTAGCCGATCCTAAGGGGGAACGTTGAGAACCAGCAGAGGGCTGCTGCCCAGACTCAACCCGCGCAACTGGTCCAGTTTCGCCTTGCGCATAGTGCTGCCGGCGGTCCTGGCCATCGTCCTCTTCATCATCGCCATCTTCCTGATACTGATCCCCTCGGCCGAGAACCAACTGCTGGAAGGCAAGAAAGCAACTGCCCAGGAACTGACGCGGGCCGCGGTCAGCATCCTGGACGAGTACTATGCCGAGGAAGCGTCGGGCAGTATGACCAGGGAACAGGCCCAGGAAGAGGCAGCCGCCCGGATCGAGAACCTGAGATACGGTGATGAGGGGAAGGACTACTTCTGGATAACGGACACGTATCCCACGATGATCATGCATCCGTACGTTCCAGAGCTGAACGGCCAGGACCTGACGGATTACGAAGACGAGAACGGCAAGAAGATCTTCGTGGAGTTCGTGAACGCCGTGGAGGACGACGGCTCCGGTTGGGTGGAGTACTACTGGCAGTGGCAAGACGACCCCACCCAGATAGTCCCCAAGATCTCCTACGTGCAGCTCTTCGAGCCCTGGCAGTGGGTGATCGGTACCGGGATGTACGTCGAGGACGTGAACGCAGCCATAGCGGAGGTGGAGCGAAACCTGATCTACATCTCGCTGGCGATCGTGGTGGCGGTCGCCCTGCTGCTCCTCTACGGCATCCGTCAAAGCGTCAAGATCGACAGAAAGCGTGCGGTGGCCGAAGAGGGGCTCAGGGAGTCACACGAAAAATACCGGGCCTTGGTGGAGGCGGCCACTGAGGGCCTCCTTATGACCCTCGAAGGCAAGTGCGCCTATTCGAATCAACCGTTGCTCGATATGCTCGGCTACAAGGCCGAGGAGCTCGCCGAGACGGATGTGACCCAGCTGTTCTACCGGGAGACGGCCGACGATCGCGAAGCGCTGGCCAACATCGAGGCCCTCTCGAAAGGCGAGACAGTCCCCGAGACCTTCGAAGCTCGCTTCCGGCACAAGGACGGGCGCCCGGTCGAAGTCCTGCTGACGCCGGCGCCCATCTCGTTGGCGGGGAGAGAGGGCTTCATCCTCATCGCCCGCGGCTTGACCGGGCAGAAGGCCATCGAGGCGGCGCTCGATGATACCAGGCGCCAGTTCAGGACCATGTCCGATGCCCTCAGCTTGGGAGTGTTCCGCAGCACCTGGGGCCGCAAAGCGACGCTCTTGGAAGCGAACCCGGCCATGCGAAACATCCTTCGCCTTCCTGTGTCCGTTGAACTGGCCGGCGCCGACTGGTTAGACCGCATCGTCGACCCAGCTGAACGTGAGGCCCTGGTTGCCCGACTGAACAGCGACAAGGCGGTGCAGGATTACCAGCTGGGACTCCGGCGTGAGGACGGAGGAAGAGTGGATGTGTCGTTGTTCGCCGTGCTGGTGGATGACGACAGCGGTGAACCACTTTATTGCGACGGCATCTTCGAAGACATCACCCAGAAGAGAAAGGGCGCGGAGGAACGGGAGGCGCTGATCGCGCAACTACAGACGTCACTGTTCTTCCTGCAGGAGCCCATCACCCAGGCCGTGACACCGGCCGTGTCGGTGGAGATCGCCCAGACCGTATCCCGCGCCGCGGTCCTTATGACCAAGAACCGGGCCGGCGCGGTGTTCGTCAACGGTCCTGACGGAGAGCTCATGGGGATCGCGACCGACCATGATTTCCGTGAACGCGTGGTGGCTGAAGGTATTTCTCCAGAGGCCCCGATGAGTTCGATCATGACCGCTCCCGTTGCCTCCATATCGTCCCAGGCGCCGATCTATGAAGCGCTTCTTCGCATGCAGGAAAGGAACGTGGATCACCTGGCGGTAATGGATGAGAGCGGCAAGCTTGTGGGCATAGTCCGTCTTCGCGACTTGGTCCAGTATCAGCGGTCTTCCTCGGTCGTCATCACCGACTCGATCCGGCGGGCGCGCTCGATAGACGACATCACCGAAGCCCACGCCAAGCTGCCCGAACTGGTCAAGGCCGTGGTCGACTCAGGAGCCGCCACCCGCTATGTCAACCGCATCATCTCCGGTGTTTCCGACGGGGTGGTCCAGCGGCTCGTGGCGATGGCGATCGATAGACTGGGACCCGCCCCGGCCCGCTTCGCCTTCCTGGCGCTCGGCAGCGAAGGCCGGGAGGAGCAGACGCTGCTTACCGACCAGGACAATGCGCTCCTGTACGAGGATCCACCGGCTGAGAGAGCCAAGGAGACCTCAGAATACTTCCTGGCTCTGGGGACACTGGTGTGCGACTGGCTTGCTGAGGTGGGCTACTCCTATTGCGACGGTGGCGTCATGGCCAAGAACCCCCGATGGAACTTGCCCCGCTCGGTCTGGCGTCAGCAGTTCTCCCACTGGATCCACAATGCGGACCCACAGGAACTACTTGAACTCAACATGCTCTTCGACTTCCGTTGCGTACATGGCGAGCAGCAACTCGCCCGCGAGTTGCGCGCGTGGGTCTTCGACCAAATGGAAGCCTATCCGCTCTTCTACCTGCACTTCGCTCAGAACGCCTTGCTGTACAAGCCGCCTCTGAGCCTGTTGGGTAATCTCCAGACCACCTCTTCGGATGAAGGCGTCAAGGCCCTCAGCCTCAAAGAGGCACTGATGCCGGTGGTGAACTCCGCCCGGCTCTATTCCCTGAGACATCGCATCGACTCCACCAACACTCTGGATAGGATCTCCGAGTTGCGGGACCGCGGGGTCCTGAGTCGCGAGTCCTACGAAGAGATGGCGCCGGACTACGAAACGCTCATGCGCATCAGGCTCCGCAGGCAGGCGGTCGCGATCGGCGAGAACCGCAAACCCAGCAACCTCATCCCGCCGGAGGAGTTGACCTCTGCCGAAGAGATCAGGCTGAAGCGGCTCTTCACGCTCGCAGAGAACCTGCGCAAGAAGATAAGCTACGACTTCCTTGGGGGGATATCCGGCTTCTAAGAGCTCGTTTCAGAATGACGCTTTGCCGACAGGGTGCGATCGGCGCGAGTGAGGCGAGGACTAGAGGGAGCGCTCGTAGACACCTCGGATACCGGGTCTCCTGCAGCTGCGTTTCGCTGCGCGGCACGATTCTTCCGGAGACCCGGTATTCCTCCTCATATGGGGAGCCGCATTTGTCTCCGGGAAACATCGTCGCAAAACGCAGTTGGACGGAGGCAAGGCGGCGACCGGGCGCGACTGAGGACGATGGATCGCTCCGCCCAGCGCGGAATGAGGCGGCCAAGACTTCATTCTGAAACGAGTTCTAGGACCGCGGGCCTCGCCGGGCCGGCTGGGCGCTTCGGCGCCCCAGCCGCCAGGCGAGGCCCCGTCCAGGCGCGAACAGGAACGCGAGCAGAAAAATGGCGGTCGCCACCAGAACGATCGCGCCCCCGGACGCTACATCGAGGTAGTAGCTCGCATAGAGGCCTCCCACGGCCGACAGGACCCCGATGAACGCCGAGACCACCATCATGACGGGCAATCTGCGCGTGAGCAGGTACGCGGCCGCGGGCGGAGTGACCAGCATGGCTGCTACCAACGCCACCCCGACCGTCTGAAGCGAGATCACGATGGTGACGGCCAACATCAAGAACAGGCCCGTCTGCAGCGCGTGCGTGCGCAACCCAAGCGTCTGCCCCAAGATGGGGTCGAACGACACCACCAGGAGCCTTCGGTAGAGCAGGAGGATCGCCGCCAGGACCAGGAAAGCCAGGGCCCCGGTGATCCAAACATCGGTGGCGGTCACCCCTAGGACGTTGCCGAAGAGCACGTGCGTTAGATCGAGGGCATAGGTTCGCACGGTGCTTATCAGCACCACCCCCAGAGCCAGAGCCGCCGCGAAGAATATCCCTATGGCAGTATCTTCCCTGATCGCGCCGCCGCGGGACACGTAACTGATGCCCACGGCGACGATCAGACCGGCAACAAGCGCCCCGGCGAGGAGATTCGCCCCCACCAGATATGCCACGGCCACTCCGGGCAGGATCGCGTGTGCCAACGCGTCCCCCAGGAAGGCCATCGAGCGCAGCACCACGTAGCAGCCCAAAACTGCGCACACCACCCCCACGATGACCGATGCCATCAACGCCTTCTGCATGAAGCCGAGAGCAAAGGGTTCCGTCAGCCAGGCGATCACCTTGGATCACCGCCTCCAGAGCTACCTTCGCGCTCATGAGCAGGACCGTGCCCGGCCGGATGGTCTTCCGGCCCATGGCCTCCGCAGCACTGATCGACGACGATAGTCCTACCATTCAGGACGACCATCTGACCTCCAAAGGCCGCCTGCAGATGCTCCTGCGTGAACACCTCTTGGGGCCTGCCCATGCTGATAAGACGCGTGTTCAACAGCGCCACCTGGTCGAAACGTCCGGCCGCGAGATCAAGATCATGAGTCGAGACAAGCACCGTGACCGCACGGGCACGCAGCCCGGCCAGCAGCTCGAGAGTGGCCTCTCGCGTACCGATATCCACCCCGGTAAAGGGTTCATCGAGCAGAAGCACGTGCGGCTCCTGCGCCAGAGCGCGGGCGAGAAAGACCCGCTGCTGCTGCCCTCCTGAAAGCTCACCAATGGGCCGCTGGGCCAACTCGGTTATGGCCAACCGCTCCAGGCATCGCCCGACCATGTCTCGATCGCCGGATGACAGGCGCCGCAACCAGCGTCCCCTGCCGTACCGCCCCATGGCGACGACATCGAACACCGTGACAGGAAAGCGCCAATCGACCTCTTCCCGCTGAGGCACGTAGGCCACCGGATCCCGGTACTCGGCGAGGGGCCGGCCATGCATGAGCATCTCTCCAGTACGAAGAGGTAGCAGTCCCACCAGGGCTTTGAAGAGCGTGGATTTGCCGGCCCCATTAGGTCCCACCACCGCCACTTGGGCTCCGTGGGGAACGTCCAGAGAGACCGAATCCAGCGCCAAACGCCCGCCATAGAAGACGCTGACGTCACGGAGTTCCAGGAGCTCGTTCACCGGAGCGCGTCTACGCCGCTCTTTCGCCGTTCTGGGCGCATTCCCGACACAGTCCGAGCAGCTCCAAGTAATGATGGCTGATGACGAATCCCGTCTCCTCACCAGCTCCTTCGATCGTCTGCGCGAGATCGCAGGCGGAGAACTCGGCCACTCGGCCGCATCCGGTACACAGCACATGGTGACCATGAAGGGCCGAGCAGAGAACGAGACCCTCCCCGCCGTCGGTCTGGTGGACCCGCCGCAGGCAGCCGCCGTCCTCCAATAGATCGACGGTCCGATACACGGTGGCCAGACCGAGATCCGGACACTCGTGGTGGGCCTCGTCGAGAATGCCCTGCGGAGTCAGGGCCGCGGAGGCACGGCACAACACCGAAAGAATGGCCATTCGCTGTCGGGTGATGCGCCACCCTCCATCGCGCAACCGGCCTGCGAGTTCCTGGGCCTCGATCAACATCGCTCCTTACTTGAGAACAGTTCTCAAATAGAACGATGTTAGCACGCCCGAGTCCGCCGCGATCCCCGAACGCTACTTGATCCTGCCTACTCGCTCGAGCAGAGCGCGGTCTTTGATATGCACTTTGCGGCCCCGGGTCTCCACCGCCCCGGTCCGAGCCAGTTGCTGAAAGGCGCGGGACAGGGTCTCCGGCACCGTCCCGACCGCCGCCGACAGCTGCGTCCTGGAGAGCTCGAGTTCCACGACCTGTTCTTGCTCCCCCTCGGCGGCCAGCGACAGGAGATGGGCCGCGAGCCGCTCGGCCACTTCACGCAACGAGAGATCCTCGATAAGCGATGTGAACGAGCGAAGGCGCGCCGACAAAGCAGCCAGGAGGCGCAGGGCCACTTCCGGCTCGCGGCGTACCATGTCGAGAAACGCCTGCCGGGGGACGTAGAGCGCCTCGCTCGGCTCCAGGGTCTCGGCGTTGGCGGGATACGACTCCCCGGCAAGCACCGCCACTTCGCCGACCGGCTCGCCCGGTCCCATGATCATCAGGGTCTGCTCCCGGCCCTTTGGTGACATCTTGAACACCTTGACCCGACCGCTGACCACAACGTACATACCCTGAGCCCGGTCGCCTTCAAGGAACACGGTCTGTCTGCCGGCAAAGCGCCTCCGCCGGCTCCTGGATATGAGCTCCTGCAGATGTCCATCGTCCAGGCCTTCGAACAGACTCGCCCGCCTGAGGATCTCGGCGAGTCCCGGTTCTGCGCTCGTGCCTGTTCGCACAGTCGACCGATCTATCACAACGTCTCTTCTCACCTTGACCCCTGGGGGTCGGACGCACTTGACTTAGATCAAGGGCAAGGGCCGGCGACTATGTTAGCTTCTGAACGGGAAAACAAGAACACAGTGCTGACCATCCTGGGGATGGGCAGACACGGACAGACTAACCGAGGAGGACACCGATGTTTTGCTACCAATGCGAGCAGACCGCAAGGTCGACGGCATGCACCGTCAAGGGGGTATGCGGCAAAGTGGACGATGTGGCGGCCATCCAGGACGCCATGGTGCACGCGCTCAAAGGCCTGGCGATCGTGGCCGAGAAGGCTGCTCCAGAAGGCATCGCTCTCGGTGACACCTCCACTTTTTTGGCCGAGTCATTGTTCATGACCCTCACGAACGTGAACTTCGACCCCGAGCCCCTGGCGAGCCAAGTCCATGAGGCCGTCGAGAGACGCGACGCTCTCAGGGCTGCTCTCGCCAAGAAACAGCCGGCGGTCACCTTCGCCGAAGGACCGGCCTCGTTCGTGCCTGCCGACACGGTGGCCGGACTGGCGGACCAGGGTCGCGAGCACGATGTCAACACGGAGGCGTCGTCAGACCCCAACATCCGCTCACTGCAGCATACCGTGCTTTACGGCCTCAAGGGACTCGCAGCGTACGCGTTCCATGCCGCCGAGTTGGGTTACCGGGACGACGCCGTGGACGGCTACCTCGTCGAAGCCCTGGCGGATCTCGCCCGCCACGACGAAGGCGACCTCAATGATTGGATCGGCAAAGCCCTCCGTTGCGGCGAGATCAACTACAAGACCATGGAGCTGCTCGACCGGGGCAATACTGAGACCTTTGGCACCCCCACACCGACGGAGGTGCCGCTGGGTGTCAAAGCCGGGAAAGCCATACTGGTCTCCGGCCACGACCTGCTCGATCTCGACGAGCTCCTCAAGCAGACCGAGGGCAAAGGGATCACCATCTACACGCATGGCGAGATGCTGCCGGCCCACGGTTATCCCAAGCTCAAGGCCTATCCGCAGCTGTACGGCAACTACGGCACCGCTTGGCAGAACCAGAAGAAGGAGTTCGCCGAGTTCCCCGGGGCCATCTTGATGACCACCAACTGCATCCAGGAACCCCAGGCCTCCTACGTCGACAACATCTTCACCAGGGCGACCGTCGGATGGCCGGGTGCTAGACATATCGAGAACCGCGATTTCAGTGCGGTCGTCGAGCGGGCGCTGGCGCTGCCCGGGTTCCCCGAGGATGCGCCCGGTAAGACGGTCCACGTGGGCTTCATGCGGAACGCGGTGCTCGATCACGCTGAGAAGATTATCGAGTTGGTCAAGGCCGGCAAGATCCGCCACTTCTTCCTGGTCGGTGGATGTGACGGGGCCAAACCGGGCCGCGACTACTACACTAGATTCGTCGAGGAAGCCCCCGCCGATACAGTGATCCTCACTCTTGCCTGCGGCAAGTACCGCTTCTACGACAAGGATCTGGGATCGATCGACGGCATCCCCCGCCTGCTCGACATGGGACAATGCAACGACGCCTATTCCGCCATCCAGGTGGCCCTCGGCCTGGCCGATGCATTCGAGGTCGGGGTCAACGATCTGCCCCTTACCCTCATACTCTCGTGGTACGAGCAGAAGGCCGCGGCCATACTTCTCACGCTGCTGTACCTTGGTCTCAAGGACATGCGGCTCGGCCCCACTATGCCGGCTTTCTTGACCCCGGACGTGGCCAAGTTCATCGTCGACACCTACAACCTGCACCCAATAACCACTCCAGAAGAAGACCTGCAGACCATCCTGGCCTGATTCTGGCCTGCTGCACGGACCCGGTGCGCGAGAAGGCCCGCCTGAATCAGGCGGGCCTTCTCGCTACCTTCTGAGATGGGTCCGAGCGCTGCCCCGACCGCCCCAGGGTCACATGACGATCTTGTTGAGCGGGTACTCCACTATGCCCTGGGCACCGGCTTCCTTGAGACGGGGGATGATGGTACGCACCGTAGATTCGTCGATGATGGTGTTCACTGCCAGCCATTCCTCGTCGCTGAGCGCGGAGATCGTCGGCTTGAGGAGAGCGGGCAAGGTCTCGAGCACCGTCGGAAGATCGCGCCGACGCACGTTGAGCATGAGGCCCACCTTGCCTAACGCAGCCATGGCTCCCTCCAGGAGCATGGCCAGGTCTTCCAGCTTGCGACGCTTTTCAGGGTCTTCCCAGGAATCAAGGTTGGCGATGAGTTGGGTGTTCGACTCCAGGACCGTCTCGATGATCCGCAGCTTGTTGGCCCTGAGAGAGCTGCCCGTCTCGGTCACCTCCACGATGGCGTCGGCCAACTCCGGCGGTTTGACCTCCGTGGCTCCCCAGCTGAACTCCACCTTGGCCTTCACTCCCTTTTCGGCCAGATAGCGCTTGGTGGTGGCGACCAACTCGGTGGCTATGATCTTTCCTTCCAGGTCGTGGACGCTGTGGAACGGCGACGCCTCGGGAGCGGCCAGGACCCAGCGTACCTTCCCAAAACTCTGTTTGGCGTAGACCAGATCGCACACCGGATGTACTACCGCCTCGTTCTCCTGAACCCAATCCAACCCGGTGATGCCCGCATCCAGGAGGCCGTTTGCCACGTAGCGCGCCATCTCTTGAGCCCGGATCAGCACGCACTCGATCTCGGGGTCGTCGATCACGGGGAAGTAAGAGCGGCTGCTGGTGCTTACGTTGAAGCCCGCCCGGCGCAACAGCTCGACGGTGGCGTTCTCCAGGCTGCCCTTCGGGATTCCCATCTTCAGGATCATATGGTTCTCTCCGCCACTCGAGAATTGAACGCGGCTCTTTTGCCACCAACCGGGCCGGCGATGCACCGGAGGGAGCGCCAGCGAATTATAACGCGGCGATACACTCCCGGGATCCGAGCGCCGTTCGGTTCGGGATGCCGGGCGGTCTTCCGAGCCTCACTCAAGACCCTCCTCGGCGTGCTTGGCGGCTATGGCGGCCGCCAGCTCGTCGACGCGAGAAAGGTCTTCCGCGCGGGGAGAGCCCCTGACCAAGAGGGGCTCCATCATCTCCGCCTTGAGTCCAGCGGTGAGCGAGATGACCACGTCCACCACGTTGCTCGCCCATCCGTAGGATGCCAGAACCGCGAGGTGCCGCACCGGGGGCCGCAGGGCACCAATGAGGTAAAGAGCGGACATCATCGCCGGATGGGGGTTGGTGAGAACGGTGGGAGTAGCGACCACGAGCGTGGCAGCGTCGACCAGGGCAGCGGCGAGCCGCCCGAGATCCACGGTCGACAGGTCAAAGCGCTCGACCCTCACTCCTCGAACGGCCAGTGCTCCCGTCAGATGCTCCACCAGAGCCAAGGTGCTGCCGTGCATGGTCACGTAAGGGATCACCACCAGGTTGCGTGCAGGTCCGTCCACCCAGTCACGATAGGCATTCATGATCACCGACGGGTGCCCGTGGATCGGTCCGTGGCTGGGAGCGATCGCGTCGAGATCCAGCGTCCCCAACTTCTCGAGGTTCTTTCTGACCGCGGGCCGGAGCGGCATCATGATCTCGGCGAAATAGCGCTTGGCCGCAGGAAGGACCTCCTCGTCCCGTCCGAACAGGTCACTGGTGGCCAAGTGCGATCCGAACAGGTCGCAACTCAGAAGCATCCGGTCTTCGACGAGATAAGTGGACATAGTCTCCGGCCAGTGCACCCAGGGAGTGTGAAGGAATCGAAGCGTCTTGTCTCCGAGCGAAAGCTCCTCGCCGTCCGCCACAGCCGTCAGCGCCTCGGCTGGGACATGGAGGTGAGTTGCCAGCAGGTCGATCGCCTTCGGGCTGCAGAGGACCCGAGCCTTGGGATAGCGGGACATGACCACGGGCAGCGAGCCCGAATGATCCTGCTCCGCGTGTTGAATCACGATGTAATCGAGGCTTTCGACTCCCTCCAAGTACTCCAGGAGTACCTCTGTCTTGGACGGGTCCACCGTATCGAAGAGGACCGTCTTCTCGCTTCCCTGTACCAGGTAGGCGTTGTAGCTGGTACCTTCGGGCAGCGGGATCAGGGCGTCGAACAGCCGCCTGTCCCAGTCGACGGCCCCCACGTAGTAGACACCCGGCACTATTTCACGCGGTCTCATATCTCCCAGCCTCCGGGACGGCGCAGCCGATCCTCATCGGCCGGTCACTCGCCCCTGTCGTGCCGATCGCACCCTGTCGGCAAAGCGTCATTCTGAAACGAGCTCATAGGGGAATCTTCCCGCGCCGCGTCTCAACGCAAACCCTCTGCCTCCGACCGGACGCGCTCTCTGACGGCTCCCGACATTGATGTCGCCGCGTCCTTAGGCCAATATTGCACGCTGTATGACAACACCCAATGTAGCTCGACCCGCCGCCGACCCCGAGTCGCAGCCTCCGCTCGGTGCCCGTCGCATCCTGAAGACATGGTGGCCGCTCGCCGCCAGCTGGATACTTATGGGCTTGGAGGGCCCGGTTATCAGTGCGGTCGTATCGCGCTTGGCCGAGCCCAAGACCAACCTGGCCGCATTTGGAGGTCTGCTCTTCCCCCTGGCGCTGATTATCGAGGCTCCGATCATCATGATGCTGGCCGCTTCCACGGCCCTCTGCCGTGACTGGACCTCGTACTTGAAACTTCGGCGCTTCATGAATGGTCTTGGCGCCACTCTCACTGCCCTTCACATCATCATGGTCGCTACACCCGTGTACTACCTGCTGGCGCGCGATGTCATCCACGCGCCGGAAGAGATCATCGAGCCGGCCCGTGTAGGCCTGTTCATCATGATCCCCTGGACCTGGTCCATCGCATATCGTCGCTTTCATCAGGGAGTGCTTATCCGATTCGGGCACTCACTGAAGGTGGGGCTGGGTACAGCGGTGCGACTCGCCGCAGACGTTACGGTGCTGGCCGTCTGCTACTTCGTGGGCGGCGTTCCCGGTATCGCTGTTGCGGCCGGCGCTCTCGTGGCGGGGGTATTGACCGAAGCCCTCTACGTTCATCTCGTCGTGCAGAAAACCCTGAGAGACGAATTGAAGCCCGCTCCCAGGTTGGGGAGACCGCTCTCCACCAAAGCAATGCTCGACTTCTACATCCCGCTCTCCCTGACCCAGCTACTCGTCATCGTCGCCAGTCCGATCGGTAGCGCAGCCATGAGCCGCATGCCGCTCGCGCTCGAGTCACTCGCGGCTTGGCCGGTGGTGAGTGGGGTCAATTTCATATTCCGCGGCTTCGGCGGCGCTTACAACGAGGTCGTCGTGGCCCTCATCGAGGAGAAGCGAGCCATGCGGGCGATGCGTCGCGTCGCCCTCGGCCTGGGGGTGGCGGCCACCGCCGCCCTCATGATCCTGATGGTCCCCCCGATCGCGGAAGCCATCTTCGAGGATCTCCTCCACCTGGCCGAGCCTCTGCCGTCGATGGTGTGGCAGAGCCTCTTCATCCTCCTGCCCATGCCGGCCATAGCCGTGGCGGAGAGCTATTTCCAAGGCGCGATACTCTACAGCAGGCGTACCCGCAGCATCACGGAATCGGTCGGCATGTTCCTGGGGCTCGCCACCCTCATACTGCTCGGCGGGGTACTCTGGGGCGCAGTGACCGGGCTGTATGTCGCACTGTTCGCTTTCCTGGCGGGCGAACTGCTCCGCACCTTGTGGCTCTGGATCCGCAGCCGGGCAGTGCGCCGCGACCTCAACGCCGCCATGACTCCTCCCGCGCGATATCCCTCGCCCGGCATCGCCGATCGGCTCTAGCTTTGGCGCTCGCGGGGCCAGAGGTCCTAGCAGATGCTCCCTGGGTCTTCCAGGGCGCGTTTCCAACGTTCGATGTGACCGTACTCATCGGCCTGGTCCTTCTCGACGAACACCCTGGTCTCGTCATCCCACTCGACACCGGCGAGCAGCTCGGTGTAGTGGTGCACGGCCTTGGTCTCTACCCATATGCCGGTCTTCAGGATGCGACGCGTGCCGAGTAGCCGTGAACCCAGCCCGAACACGTATCCGACCATCCAGTACATCCAGCGCATCTTGCTGGGCTTGAAACCGTACTCGTAGAGCTTGGTCTGGAAATCCTGCGCGTGGGTCATCTCATTGCACATAGCGGCGGTGAGTTGCGTGTTGAGTGCGCAGTCCTTCGAGGTGATCTGGCACTTGTAGATATTGGTGGCCATGATCTCCAAGGTGTGCAGTGCGCGCAGCCCCTTCTTGAGACCAGCCTTCCGACCGGGACTGAAGCCTTGCCCTCGGGACTTCACCTGCTCGGCCCGCATCTCAGGCCGGATGACGGAGATATCGTAGGCCATCGGTTCGTCCTCCATTCCGCGTAGTACTCTGCCGGCCGCCGTGCGGAGACCTACTCGCTGCTTACCCGGCAGGGACAAGTTCTATGCGCCCGACGTACCCAAGGGTAAACCTTGCGCGAGCGGCACGTAGGGCTGCGTTCAGCCGTTCGTCTTGAGTGGAGGTGACTTCTTGTCAAGAAGGGCGCGTCTTCGGGCCTGTTCCTCCTCGAGACGCTCAGCCTGCTCTTCGAGCTCGTCCAGTTCCTTCTGGAGGATCTGTTCCTCTCTGATGTCCTCCTGGATCGCGCTTCGGTCCTCTTCGATCTCCTGCATGGCGACTGCACTCCTTGCGCGTGAGTGTTTCACGCCCCATCTTCCCAAAAGAGGGCTCCCCGACACCATCCTGTGCTGGGGAAATCGCGGCAGGCGCCCGGGGGTGGTCTCGTCGGTTGAAGTGCAGTTGCGGCAACGCCCGGTCCGGGAGTATTCTCTCTAAGCTCTCTGGAATTCGCCAGCCGACCCTCAAGGAGGATCCCGAAGGCATGGAATGCCCACACTGCCGGGCGGAGTTGAACGCGAAGACCCACGTTTTTGCCCTGGGAGAGGATCCAGACGGCTCGTGGCAGGTCTCAAACACCCGGTGTCCCACCTGTGATCGACTCGTAGTCAGCTTATGCACGAAAGACGGATGCACTTACCCAATCCGGCCGTTGTCCTCGACGAGGGCGCGACTGAGTGATGACGTGCCGGCCGAGTACGCGGATGACTATCATTCCGCCTCTCAGATCATCTTCTACAGTCCCGAAGCCTCAGCTGCCATCAGCCGGCGCTCGCTGCACCGCTTCCTGGCCGCCAAGGTGCACGCCGGACACGGTGGGCTGGCCGACCAGATCCGCCAGGCTGGTCTTGCTCCCGACCTGCCGGCCTACTTGAAGCAGGCCCTCCAAATGGTGGCCACTGTGGCCAAGCTGGAGCCGGATTCCGTCAAGAGCCTGCGGCCCGAGGCGCTCGCGCCGGTGGAGCCTGGAGAGGCCGATTGGCTGCTGGACGTCCTGGAACCGCTTTTCGATCTCTACTTCGTGCAGCCGGCCCTTATGCAGCGCAAACAGGACTCTATGGAGGAGAAGACCGCTCCGCCTGCGCCGCCTGCGCCCTCCTCTGAGACCGTTCCCGCAGCCCCAGCTGCTGGAGACCAGGCGGCGACCCTGGAAACCGATGCCGAAACTCGGCCTGCCCTCGGCACGGCCACGTAGGACACATCCGAGGACCAAACCGACCCATAAACGGGATCCAAGGAGTTAGACATGGAGACTGAGATCAACGAACTGAGAGCCCAGGCCTTGCCGCATGGGGTCGCGAGCGCCACGACGTCGATCATAGCAAGCGCCAACAACGCCACCATCATCGACACGGAGGGCCGGGAGTACATCGACTTCGCCGCCGGCATTGGGACCATGAACGTGGGCCATTCCCACCCCCGGGTCCTGGCCGCGGCCCATGCGCAGCTGGACCGTTTCGCCCACACCTGCGTCCACATTTTCGGCTATGAGGCTTACATCAGGCTGGCGGCCAAGATGAACGAGAAGGCCCCCGGTACCTCGCCCAAACGGAGCTACTTCGTCAACTCCGGCGCCGAAGCGGTGGAGAACGCAGTCAAGATCGCCCGTTGCGCAACGGGACGCCCGGGGATCGTGGCTTTCGACAACGCCTTCCACGGACGCACCAACCTCACCATGGGCCTTACTTCCAAGATCGCCCCCTACAAGAAGAATTTCGGCCCCTACACCCCCGAGATCCACCGGATCCCCTATGCCTACTGCTACCGCTGCCCCCTGAACCTCACCTACCCCGCCTGCGGGGTGGAGTGCGCGGAGTTGCTGCGGCGAGGGTTCGACAACTACTTTCAGGCCGATAAGATCGCCTGCGTGATCGCCGAACCGGTGCAGGGCGAAGGCGGTTTCATAGTGCCACCGCCTGAGTATCACAGCAGGCTCAAGGCCATCTGCGAGGAGCAGGGCATCCTTTTCATCGCCGACGAGATCCAGACCGGGTTCGGCCGCACCGGCAGGCTTTTCGCCATGGAGCACTACGGCGTCGAAGCGGACATCATGACCACCGCCAAGTCGCTGGGGGCCGGGTATCCCATCGCCGGGATCACCGGCAAGGCCGAAGTCATGGACGCTCCTCATCCAGGGGGCATCGGCGGCACCTTCGGGGGCAACCCGCTGGGCTGTGAGGTCGCCCTCGAGGTGATCGCCATCATGGAAGAGGAGCGCCTGCCCGAGCGGGCGAACGAGATCGGTCGCCGGGTGAGAGAACGCTTCATCGCCATGCAGCAGCGGTTCCCCGTGATCGGCGACGTACGCGGGTTGGGGGCCATGATGGCCATGGAACTCGTCGAGGATCGCGACACCAAGAAGCCTGCGACGGACCTGACGAAGGCCTACCGGGCCAAGCTGTTCGAGAACGGCCTTGCCAACCTCCAGGCGGGGACCTACGACAACGTGATCCGCACCCTCATGCCCCTCACCATCGAGTGGGAGACGCTGCAGCGCGGTCTCGACATCATGGAGGAGACCCTCGCCCAGGTGACGGCAGCTTCGTGACCGACACGACCAGGACGAGCGCTCCGGCCGCCAACGCGGGCGCGGGCGCCAACTCGGCCGTCGGCTCCAGCGCCGGCCGTTCAAGCGCGCGCGACCTCGAACGTAAGTCCTCGGCGGTGACACTCTCCGACATGGAGGTGTTCATCTTCCCTGAGCTGATGTACAGCCTCGTGCTGGCCAACATCATGTCTCCCCGCATCTGGGCCTGGCGCGACGATCCTTGGTTCGCCGGCATCGAGAAGCTGACCCCCTACCGGCGTGTCACACGGATCAAGCAGTACATCATGGACCACTACGCCTTCAACCTCGACCTCGACACCTGGGGACTCACGGACAAGCAGCGTGAGATCGACCGGTTCAAGGACTGCGTGGATCCCGAGGCACTGGCCCAATCCAACGCCTTGTTCGGTTACGAAGGCGACAAGTACTACTTCGACATCGACATCCGCACGCACTTCGGCCTGGACAAGTACGGGGGCGACGTGATCCCCTACTGGAAGACCGAGACGGTCGAGGCCATGGACGCCTTCCGTCACAAGCCCACGTACTCCTCTGGGGCTGGAGAATGCGTCTCTTTGGCTACGCTCTATGCGGCCGCCCTGTTCATAGTCGCGCGCATCCCCCTGAGCGACATCTTCCTCATGGCCACGCCACTTCACTCCCAGAACTTCATCGACACCGGCCAGGGCGTTCTCACCAACAATCGCCGCCTTGTGACCAAGAACATGTGGTTCAACGGCACCGCGCTCTCCGCCCAGGCCCGCCGCGCCCTGGAGAACGAGCGGGTGACGCTCGTCGCCCACGAGACCGGATACGTACACATACTGTTCCCCGAGGCCACCATCGACCCTGAGGCGTACAAGCGGTTCGTCGGTAAGCTGCGCCGCTTCCTCCAAACGGCGCTCACCCCGGAGATCCTCGGCAACTTCGTGCGTCACAGCGCCGAGCTCCAGAAGTGCTTCCAGGTCCGTTGGCGGAACTTCGGCGTCGACCACTACATCGCCATGGAGAGGCTGCTCGCTTACGAGTACGACTGCCCGTTCCGCTTCAACGACGACACTCGCGAGCGCCTCATGATGGAGGTCGCCGGTGAGGACTTCGAAGCGCAGCCCCTCCCCGACCGCATCGTGCTGGACGACCTGGAAGAACTGGTGCGGCAGAAGCGGGTTGACATCCGCACCGTCGAGGGCTTCGCTCTTCTGGTCGACCAAGTTGCCGGTTCCTGCTTGAAGGCGCAGGACGCCATCGAGCGATTGCGCGACTTCTGCTGGACGGAACCGCGGCTCCCAGACGCAACGACCAGGACCTTCGCACGGGACCAGCCCCCACTGGACATCGATCTCGGCATGGAGCGTGCCGAGATCGTGGCACGGCTCGAATCACTGCGCGAGGCCAACGAACTGGCGGACCTGGCCTTCTATGCCTACCGCGACCTCAACCGCACCGAGGCGGAGCCCTTCCTCAAGGCGGCCCTCGAACGCTGTCCGGTCTCGATCGCGGCCTGCGCCGGCTTGGACGACGCCGCCGTGGTAGTGGCCGTCGAAGCGCTGGTGGACGAGTCGATCTACGACGAGCCCGGACGGCTGGCGCAGCCGGACGAGGTGTGGAACTACGGCCGCGGCGATGGAGCAGAAAAAGCGCTGCTTCTGGCGAACCTATTGCGGGCCCGACACCCCGAGGCGAAGCTGGCCATCGAGGTCACGCCCGAGTCGGCCACGCTTCGCGCGGCCGCTTTGGACGCCGCGGACGCTCCCACCGCCGGCCTCCGGACCTACCGTTTCAGCAGCCGCAAACTGCTGCGGGCGCAGACCTGGGACTGCAGCGCATAGCGCCCGGACGACGGCCCCTGGCTCGCACGATCTCCCCGACACGACGAGAGGGCCCCTGAGGCCCTCTCGTCTCCTCGCAGCCTCCCGGCCGGCCGCTGCGGGGCGAAGCCCGGCGGAAGGCCGGCTGCTTCGGCCGGGTGCTACCGGTAGTCCTCCCCGCTGACCATACCCGTGATGGCGTAGACCCCCTCGACCGGCGGCGGGGGCACCACCTTGGCGGCTTCGGCCATGGCGCCGCGAATCGCGTCGGCATCCTTGGCGTCCCATTCACAATAGAGCCTGCCCTCCTCGGGCACGTACCAACTCCGGACCCAATAGGCGTCGGTGGTGGAATTCGCCTTCACGGCCCGGGCCAGGGGCGCAGCCGCCTCCATTCTCCGCGGTAGCGGGCGGCCGTCAAGTAGATTGTTCCAGCCCTAGGTTTGACCGCTTCGAGTTCATGGAACCATAGCCGAGGGATCGCCGCGCCGCGCGCCAGGCGATCGTTCCGGTAGTGCTCACGAGATGCTCCTAGGAGGTTCTTGGTATGAAGTACAGGTGTAGTGTGTGTGGCTACGTTCACGAAGGTGATTCACCCCCGGACAGCTGCCCACAATGCAGGGCGCCCGGTTCGGCCTGCGTCTTGATGACCGAAGTCGACATGACCTGGGCGGCCGAACACGTGATCGGTATCGCCAAGGACGTCGATGCCCGTGTCATCGAGGGTCTGAAGAACAACTTCAACGGTGAGTGCACCGAAGTGGGCATGTATCTGGCTATGTCCCGAGCCGCCGACCGCCAGGGCTACCCTGAAGTGGCCGAAGCCTACAAGCGTATCGCCTACGAGGAGGCGGACCACGCCTCCCGGTTCGCGGAGCTTCTGGGTGAAGTGGTCTCTGCCGAGAGCAAGACGAATCTGGAGATGCGGGTCGAGGCTGAATACGGCGCGACCGCGGGCAAGGTGGAGCTGGCCAAGCTGGCCAAGGAGTTGGGCTACGACGCCATCCACGACACCGTGCACGAGATGGCCAGAGACGAGGCCCGCCACGGCAAGGCCTTCAAAGGCCTGCTGGAGCGGTACTTCGCCTGATCCCCCACCCGTCGTCTCGGGTGCGGATAGAGACCTGTGACAGACGGCCCCGGCGGGCGAATCCTCCCGCCGGGGCCGTCTGTACGGGCTCAATCGAACTCGTCGGATTCCTCGGCCGAGTAAAACAGGTACAGATCGTCCCCCTTGAGGTTCCCCTCGTCCCTGCTCAGCAGGTGCTTCTCGGCTTGCTCCCGTGCTTGGATGGCCGCTTGTTCCATGACCGCCAGCTTCTCCGGGATCCCGCGTTCGGCGAGAACCGCCTTCGCGGCGCGGAACAGAGTCCGGCTGCCGTATAGCCAGACTGCCTCATCAAGGATCTTGCAGGGCACCATGTTCTTGAACGTATCGAACTCGGCCTGCTCTTTCAGACGCTCGAGCGGCTTGATGACGTAGTCGATCTCCTCCCTGATGGAAGGGTTGATCAGGTGCCGGTACTTCTGCTCGTAGATGGCGTCGTCTATTTGCTGCGCCAACTCGTCCGGCGCCTGGTCATCCATGATGACGACCAGATCGAGATCGGAGCCCCTGACCATCCTACCGGTGCTGCGCTCCGGCCGGGGCGCGTCATGACCCATCTCGTAGACGATGTCGCCCGCGAGAAGGACGCAGAAGCGCCCCTCCTCCGAACGCTCGTCTTCGAGAAGACGGCTACCGATGTCGCCGATCACCCTCTGGGCCAGCTTCAACTTGGCTGCGCTGATATCCCTTGCGTGGGCGGCAAGCTCTTCGGTCCGCAGGTCCAGCGCGGCGGTGTCACCCGCTAACCCCACCACTGAGTAGGTGAGGAACTCGCGCAGGATCGACGGTGAGAGTCGGGCGTAGCCTTCGACCTTGTGGTCGAGCCTGAGATATCGCCTGCCCACGCGTCTGACCACAAGCCGGGTCGACCGCATGCAGGTCTTCCACTGACCGAAACCGTCCTCACCGAGAGCTTCGCGCAATTCGGCCCCGGTCTGGGGACCGCGGTCCTCCAGCAGCCGGACGATCTTCTCTTCCACCGACTTAGCCTGCGGCACCTACGGGCTGTCGCGCAGGTCGACGATCTCGCAACCCTTGGACTCGGCCTCCGCGCGGCGCGCAAGCACTTCCGCCGCGGCGGCCTCGTCGAGGACGTAGACCAGATTACCGCCCGCGGCGGCGTACTTCTGCCCGTAGCTGATGGGCACGTCGCAGGTCACTTCTCCCAGGACGGACTCCGCGACCGGGCCGGTCTTCCTGCTGCCGTTCGCCAAGAGGACGATGGTGGGCGCCTCGTAGACCAGCTCGGCGCCCATGGATATCGCGTACCGCGGGCTCTCCTCGATCGAGGGGAAGTGGCCGTCGCGAACGGCGTTGCCCACGGTGCTGTCGTCCAGCTTCACCAGCAACACCCGATTGCCCGCAAACGGTATGCCGCTCTCGTGGAAGGCCACGTGCCCCCGGCCTCCGACCCCGACGATGTGGAGATCGATACCGCCGACGGACTTGATCTTCCGTTCGTATGCATCAAGCACGCTTTCTTTGATCGAGCCCAGGACGCCGCCGGCGCCGTCCTTGATGACGATGGCTTTGCCCTGATCGACCCCCTGCATCTCATAATCGTCCTGGTACTTGTCGAGAGCCGCGATCAGCTCGTCCTGCTCGACAAGCGTTCCCCAGGGAACATTGGTCTCGGCGAACTTCCGTTCCAATAGTCCGAACAGTTCCTGCACCATGAAGTAGCTGTAAGACTCGCAGTGAAGGCAGCGTTGCTGGGCGTTCTCCCCTGGGAGACCCACGTACTCGTCCAGGTTGAAGGTACGGACCCGGCCGGCGTCTATGCCGCCCTGGTTGAACGCTTCGGCCAGGTGTTTGTACAGGCCGGTGGGTGAGTTGCCGGTGGCAAGCCCGAGAACGTACTCGTCTTTGACCGCCTGCTTCTCCTTGATATCGGCCCCGACGATGTCGGCGGCGACCCGGCTCATCTGGTCGTAATCCCGGGTCACGAAGATCCTGAAGGCCATGTCTCTCTCCTATCCGATCGCGGCTTTCACCACATCGGCCAACTGCGAGGCGTATTTCTCCGTGATCTCCTCAGTGGGTCCCTCGACCATGACCCGGCACATGTTCTGGGTGCCCGAGTACCGCACGAACACCCGCCCTTCGTCCTTGAGCTCGGCCTCCACCTGCTTGATCGCCTCGACGATCTGGGGCACCGTCTGGATATCCGGCTTGCTCTTCACATCCACGTTGATGAGCTTCTGCGGGAAGACATCCATCAACTTGGCCATCTCCGAAAGGGGTTTGCCCGCCTTGAGCATGGCGGCCAGCAGCTGCATGGCCGTGAGGATCCCGTCACCGGTGGTGTGGTGGTCGAGGAAGATCAGATGCCCGGATTCCTCGCCGCCCAACACCCCACCCAGCCGCTGCATGTCTTCCAGCACGTAGCGATCGCCCACCTTCGCCGCATGGTTCTTGAAGCCGTACTTCTTGCAGGCCACGCTCAAGCCCATGTTGCTCATGATGGTGGAAACGAGAAGATCGTTCTTGAGCCGGCCTTCTTCCTTCAGCATGCAGGCGCAGATGATCATGATCTGGTCGCCGGTGATCTCGCTGCCCTTCTCGTCCACGGCGATAAGACGGTCGCCGTCGCCGTCGAAGGCCAGACCGATGGCCGCTCCGTTCTCCACGACCGCTTTCCTCAGGTCCTCGGTATGCTGCGACCCGCAGTTCTCGTTGATGTTGAGGCCATTAGGGGTGTTGTGGATCACCGTGACCTCGGCGCCCAGTTCGGTGAAAGCCGCCGGGGCTACACGATACGTCGCACCGTTGGCCGTATCCAGGACGATCTTCAGGCCTTCCATGGAGAGCGTGCGAGGAAATGTGTTCTTGAGGAACACGATGTATCGGCCGGGAGCGTCGTCCAACCGATAGGCACGGCCCATGCCGTGCGGCGGAGGCACCATCTCGGGGAGCTTCCCGCCCAGTATGAGCTCCTCGATGGCTTCTTCCTGCTCGTCGGAGAGCTTGAAGCCGGCGCCTGAGAAGATCTTTATGCCGTTGTCCTGATAGGGGTTATGGGAGGCGGAGATGACCGCGCCGGCATCAGCCCGCATGCTCTCGGTGATGAACGCGATCCCCGGAGTGGGCAGGACCCCCACCAGGTAGGGCACACCTCCCATGGACGTGACGCCGGACTCGAGGGCGCTCTCCAACATGTAGCCGGAGAGACGGGTGTCTTTCCCGATGATCACCCGAGTGGTGTGATGCGACTTCTTGAGCACTCGAGTCACGGCCTGGCCCACGGCAAAGGCCGTGTTCGCATCCATCGGATAACGGTTGGCCTCGCCTCTTATGCCATCGGTCCCGAACAACTTGCCCATGTGTTGCTCCTCCCCACAAAAGATCTAGCGTTTATACTCGTCCTCGAACAGGTCCATCGACCTCAGAAGCGCGTCTGCCTCCCCACAGAGCGCGTCGACGATCTGCTGCAACCACTGCACCCCTAGGGCGCGTAATTCCGGCGTGAAGCCCTGGATCGTTTCAATGTAGCCGGCGGCGGCAGCCGCGGCGCCCGGCTGGAACGCATCGAGGAACTCCGGTCGGCCCGGCGTCCCCGGGTACTCACCGAACACGGCGCAGACCTCGCCGACCCGCTCCCTGAACTCCGGCCCCGCAGCACTGGAGTCCGGCACCTTCCCCGCCATGGCGGTCAGGCGCTTCGTGCGCTCTTCTTTTGCCAGCGACAGCATCTCCAGGGCCCCTTCGTAGACGAGGATCCCCATCTCTTGCTTGGCGAAGAAGGGCTCCCGGACCTTTCTGTACCATTCCTCGAGCGCTACCAGATTGGCGAGATAGATGACGTTGTTGCGGACCAAGCGGGCCAGATTCTTGTAGGTGCGCGGATGGTGGTCCCGCTCGAAGCCGGGAGGCGGCACGGCAGCCACGAGCTTTCCGTCCTCGAGGATGTCGTGGAGCAGGACCGAACCTGCGGCCACCACGGTGCCATACCCGACTCGAACGGGGCCTACAGCGCCCCCTTGACCACCCAGGAAGATCGGTGGCTGGTCCAGCATCACCCCACGCGGTACGTCCCCAAAAAGGGAGGCCGTGGTCTTGTCGCCGTCAGGGGTGAAGTTGAAGTGGATGTAGGAACTCCCCACCTCGCTGTGGTCTTTGCGACTGGTGCCGCCGGCCATCAGGCAATCGCAGAAGTTGATGAGGCTCCCCAGGGTGACGAACGGCAGCAGGATGGTCTGTTTGAGCCCGACACAGTGGGCACCGCCCGCTTCCTCCTCGAGCAGACAGCCCTCGCGGACCTGGGCTCCCAGCCCCATGTTGGCTTTCTCGAGAAAGACGGCCTGCTTGAAGTAACCCCCTTTGAGCTCAACCTTGGGGCCCAACCTGCAGCCGTCGAGAGTCACCGGACCCTCGGCGCCCAACCTGCAGCCTGCCGAAATGACCGTCTTCGCACCGGAGAGCCGGCACCCGGGATAGAGGGTCACCCCATCTCCGGAGATGAGGTTCACGTCGACATCGTCGCCGACGTCAAGGCTGAGGGGATTGGGTGCGACTACCCCCTTGTCGATCAGTTGAACGACTTTGTCGTAACCCCTGGGTAGTAGATCCATCAAGAGCTCCTCAGCAGCCGGACCCTTCGGTGAGGCCCGTATCGTCATCGCGGCAAAGCGTCAAAAACTCGCGCAAGAGTCGCGCAGCGAGGGCTCGTTGTCAAGCGGCGTCGGAGTTGCGAGGCGGGCATCGAGACATGTGACCTTTCCCTAAGTGATGCAGACCGTTGTGCCGTGCCCTGCTTCCCCGGGGCCGCCAGGCCGTGTAGAGTGGATTCCATGGCCGCAGAGTCGAAGAAAGCCGTTATCGCCGCGATCATCGGCAACGCGGCCATCGCAGCGATCAAGTTCATGGCCGCTGCCCTTACCGGCAGCTCCGCCATGATCTCCGAAGGCATCCACTCCCTGGTCGACACCGGGAACGGGGTCCTCCTCTTCCACGGTCTCCGCCGCGGGGCCCGGCCGGCCGACATCAACCATCCGTTCGGCCATGGCATGGAAGTCTATTTCTGGAGCCTGATCGTGGCGGTGAGCATCTTCGGCATCGGCGGCGGCATGTCGATCTACGAAGGCATCGTGCACATCCGCGACCCTTCCCCACTTGAAAACCCAACCATCAACTACGTCGTGCTCGGTCTCGCGATGGTCTTCGAACTGCTCTCGTTCAGCGTGGCCTGGAGGGTGTTCGGCAAAGCCAGGGGGTCGCGCCGGGTTCTGACGGCGATCCACCACGGCAAGGATCCCAGCCTGTTCACGGTACTCTTCGAAGACACGGCGGCGCTTCTGGGGCTGGTGGTCGCCTTCTTCGGTGTCTTCCTCAGCCATCAGTTCGAGGAGCCGGTCATCGACGGCGTGGCTTCGGTGGCGATCGGCGTGATCTTGGTCTGCACAGCGAGTTGGCTTGCTTACGAGAGCAGGAGCCTGATGGTCGGCGAGGCGGCCGATCCAGCTCTGGTGGCCGCCATCCGTGAGATCGCGCTTGCAGACCCGGCGGTCGTCGGTCTCGGCGCCGTTCTGACGCTGCACCTGGGACCGGAGAATGTGCTTCTGAACATCGAGGTGCGTTTCGCCCCTGGCATAACAGTCGAGGAGATACAGGCCGCTGTCCATCGCATCGAGGAACACATCACCGGGCCCTTCCCCGAGGTGGATCGCATCTTCATCGAGGTGGAGGGCCCTTCCCATCCGGCCTAAGAACTCGTTTCAGAATGAAGCTCCGCCGTCAGGGACGCCCTGGGCGAGCGCGAGAGAAGAACGCAGGGAGCGTGAATAGCAGCGCTATTTGCGCGACCGAGGACGTACGGTCGTGCCGTCCAGGGTGCACTAGGCGGCCGCGGCTTCATAGTGAAACGAGTTGTAAACGGGCGGCCCATCTGGTGCCGGCCGAGCACCTCGACTATCCCTTTCCCCCCGTCCGGCGCCGTCAGGAAAGGTATCGCTGTCCGGTCTCCGCGGAGAGCCCCAACGAGTGGCGAAGAGCCTCGTCAACCTGGTCCATCAGCCATGAGGGACATTCGCCCAACGCCTGGGGATCGATTCGCCTAAGGCTGACGGTCCAGATCTGCTCGCACATGATGATCCCGGGCTTACCCAGGATCTCCGGCGGAAGCTCCACGTGAAACGGATACGATCTCGAAGGCAGGCCTGAGCTGAGAGGCACGACGATGGTGGTATCTGCGTAGGCGTTCCCCCAGTCGTTCTGTACGACGAGGACCGGTCGCTTCTTGCTCCGACCAGCATGCCGGGGATCATTGCCGGTCCCGAAGTCGACAACGTAGATCGATCCTCGCCGTATCTCGCCCTCGCCTGTCATCGCTCCAGGCCGCTCCCGGAAACGGCGATCACCTCCTCCGCCAACCGCCTATCGGTCTCCCGCATCTCTTCATACCCGACGCGCATGAGCCGGCGAACGTCGTCCGTCCTTAACCGCCACAGCGCCTCGACCACCACATCGGTCTTGGTGACACCCCGCTCCTTCGAGCGAAGGTCAATGTATTCGATCGCCCACGCCGGCATCCTGATGTTGAAAGGCTTCGTTCCTCTAGGCTCCTCATCCATCGATTTCCCTCTTCTTTCCCCGATCCCCTTGTACGTGGGAAAGACCGGCCCTTCGGAGCCGCTTCCTTCCCTGAGTCTAGTTTCGCCAACCGTAAAGCAATACCTGCTTTACGTACTGTGATAGGCATTGGAGAGAGGGAGAGGACAGGGGGCGGCGGCCCTCGGCCGCCGCCCCCTGTCCTCTCCATTGTCGCTCCGGGCTGTGCTCGCCCCGAAAACGGTCTTTACTTCTCGAGGCCCGCGATGAACTCGTCGGTAGGGATAGCCGGGAGTGTGAGAGTCGACACCGTCCCCCGAGACCCTAGCTGAACGGCCATGCGAGTGATGGCCTCATTGCTGTCGGCTTCGAGGATGTTCAGGAAGTCGAACTGGCCGAGAAGGGCGTACTGGGCTTTGAGAGCGATCCCCTGCGCCTCGATCTCCTTGTTGACCTCCCTGATCCTTCCCGGATTGTGGAGGAGGGTCTTCCTGCCCTCGTCCGTGAGGGTGGTGAGCACCACGTAGGTGGGCATCTTCGTTCTCCTTTCGCCAAGCGCAGTTCGGTCCGCTCGCCTTACGGCTCACTCGTGGTTATTCCTGCGGACGCCTTGAACCAAACGAGTTCGACGTAGGATCAGCCGCTGCGACCCCCACTCGCCCTACCCAGCAGGGTGATGACCCGGTACGACAAGCCGGCGAGAACCACGGCTGCGTAGATCGCGAACCAGCTCTTCAGAAAGACCTCGTTCCTCAAGTCATATCCGAGCACCAGTCCGTGGACCATGACTGCTGCGAAGATCAGATAGTTGAGGCGGTGGATCCACCGCCAGGAGCGCCGGAGCCGCCTTCGGGTCGAAGCTGTGGCGATGACGGCCACCAACACGACCAAGACGGCAGGACCCACCCAGACGGCAGCGGTCGCATAGCCTGAGATTCCAAAGACGAAGGCCATGAGACCATGCGCGAGACCGGCCGCGAACCCGATCGATGCGATGACGACGTGAGCGCGCTGAACCGTCCGGCCCTTGAACGTCCGCACGAAGAAAGGTCGAAACGAACCGGTCACGATGTCGATGAATACCAAGGTGAACGCTTCGAGAGCGGCGAGCCGCAAAGCGTTCCACAAGACGTCAGAAGAACCTCCACCCGAAAGGGCGAGCACAACCGGAGGAACCGCCAACAATCCCAACCCAACAGCGACCAGCAACACCTGCAGCATTGATCGAGTAGCGCCTGCGAACGGCTTCTTCATCGTTTTCAGCCCCTGACCATGCGAGGCGGTCAGAACGCGAAGCTGCTACTGCTCCAGCTTTCCAACCACCCGCATCTTCTCCAGAAGCGCCCTCATGCTCGCGGGGGCCTGCTCGATCTCCTCCGATAGGTCCTTCCCCGCCATAGCGCCGAGGTTGCACGAAGAGTGCTGGCCTTCGGGCCACCTCACGCTGCCGGACACGTCGTAGACCACCCCGTCCACCGCGACATAGGCCGCTCCGCCGTCCTTGCCGTCGAACTCAGCCAACTCGGTCAGGCTGAAGATCTTCTCTCCCGTGCCGAGCGCGGTGGTCACGGTACTCCCACCGGCGGTCGTGTCCGTGCTTGAATCCCCCAGGCCCGATCCGTCTCCGCCACAAGCCGCGAGCCCGAGGGCGACCACGACCAGGAACAGGACCAGTACGCATGCCGCCGCCGACCTCTTCATTCTCGCCCTCCCCATGCGCCGGCGAGACCCGGACTCACTCAGGGTCCCACCCTTTTCTTGCCTGCGCTCATTGTTCCCTACGCTGCTCCTGGAAGTCAAACACCGCTCACCGGGACGCCCCACTCCACCGGCTCTTTCGCGGCGCGGGCGTGAGACCGCCGGTTCCGGCCAAGTCCCACGAGTTGACGGCCCGTGAGCCACACTATACAGTTCCCTCTTACACACGAGGCACTCGGCCGTCACAACTCTCTAACGGGACGTAGGGGAAAAGTGGACAGACCTGCGCGCAGCATCGAATGGAGAAGTCTCAGGAGTGAAATTTCGGCACGGTACGAGCAGGGGGATCTCGACGGAGCCATCGAGGTGGCCCAGAAGGCGCTAGAACTGGCGGAGCAGGGCTCGGGGCCCGATAGCCTTGAGGTGGCCTCAAGCTCTGCCGATCTTGGTTTGCTTCTTGCGGCCAAGGGCGACTACCCGGGAGCGCAGGCGAATCAAGAACGGGCCCTCTCCATCCGCGAGAAGGCCCTGGACCCGGACCACCCGGACGTGGCCCAAACTCTGGAGAACCTCGCAGACTCACACCGCTCTCAAGACGACGACGAGACCGCCGAGGCGCTCTACGAGCGCGCGCTGGCCATTTGGGAGAAGGCCCTGGGTCCGGATCATCTGGACCTGGCCCTCATCATGGAGAACCTGGCCGGCGTGTACCAGAGCCGGAGCCGGTATGCAGAGGCTGAGGCCCTTCACAAGCGTGCCCTGGCCATCCGGGAGAAAGCCCTTGGTCCGGACCACCCCCGCGTGGCCATCATTCTGACCAACCTTGCCGAGCTGTATGACATCCAAGGGAGGCCCATAGAGGCCGAACCGCTGTACCAGCGCGCTCTTGCCGTCCTGCAGGCCGGCGTGGGGCCGGATAGCGCCGATACCCTACCCGCGCTGGAAGGTCTCGCCGAACTCTACAGGGTTCAGGGCCGCTATTCCGAAGCTGAGCCGCTGTACGAGCGTGCGGTTTCCATTCGCGAGAGAGGGCTTGGTCCCGACCATCCCGATGTAGCGAAGAGCCTCAACAATCTGGCGAGCTTGTATTTTGCGCAGGGACTGTACGCGAAGGCCGAGCCGCTGTACAGACGTTCCCTCGCTATCGCCGACAAAGCCCTGGATCCGGAGCATCCCGATCTCGCTTTGAGCCTCAACGGCCTTGCCGTGCTGTACAGCGTCCAGGGGCGGTACGCGCAGGCTGAACCGCTGCACGAGCGTGCCCTCGCGATATGGGAGAAGGCCCTCGGACCTGACCACCCTGATGTTGCCACCAGCTTGGGTAATCTGGCGGTGCTATATGACGCCCAGGGTCGCTACGCAGAGGCCGAACCCCTCCATACGCGCGCCCTCGAGATACGGGAGAAAGCGCTTGGACCCAATCATCCCCACGTGGCCACGAGTCTGGACAATCTCGCCGAACTGTACCGGGGTCAGGGCCGCTACGACGAGGCCGAGCCCCTCTACAAACGAGCCCTCGTGATTGGGGAAAAGGTCCTCGGGCCGGAGCATCCGGATGTGGCCCTCAGCCTGGACAATCTCGCGGAGCTCTATCGGGCCCAGGGGCGCTACGAGGAAGCTCGGCCGCTGTACGAGCGCGCCCTCGCCATCGCCGAGAAGACATTGGGGGCCGGTCATCCGGACGTGGCGCTGAGTCTGAACGGCCTCGCGGAGGTACACAGGGCCCGCGGCGAGTATGCCGAAGCCGAGGATCTCCACACGCGCTCTCTGGCCATTCGGGAGGCGGCCCTCGGTCCCGATCACCCCGATGTGGCGACCAGCCTTGAGAATCTGGCTGCGCTCTACGCGGAAACGGACCGCGCCGAGGAGGCCGCCGCCCTGCAAGAGAGAGCGGCGGAGATTCGCAAGATCACGCACTGAGTCCAACGCGACCCACTGCGTCCCGCTCGCGGCCCTCTCAGTCGATGGCCACGAGAAGTTGACCGCTGTCGACCGAGTCACCCTTCTGGACGGCCACCGACTTCACCGTGCCCTTCGTGGGAGCACAGAGCTCGTTCTCCATCTTCATGGCCTCCAGCGTGACGACCGGGTCGCCTGCTTCCACCTTGTCCCCAGCTTTGACGAGGATCTTCACTATCTTGCCCGGCATGGGCGCGCGCACGCCCGTGCCCGTATCTTCGACCACCTTGGCGGTCTCCGCCGGTTTGGCCGCGCCCGCCCCGACCGGGGCGGGCGCGGCGGTCACCCGTCCCCCGATGACCGACATGGCGGTACCTCGTGCCGGGGTCATGCCTCCCATGGAGATGTCCATCACGGAGATAGGGATCCGTTCGCCGGCGAGTTCCAGCACATGTGTACCCGCTTCCCCGTCCGACTCAGCGATGCGGACCTCGTAGCTCTTCTCCCCCACCTGGACCACACGTCGGTCGCCCGAGGGTCTGCTCAGCTTCACATCGAACCGGTGAGCATCGACGGCCAGCGTACCGTCGGGGCTAGAGACGATCTGGTGATCCACGCCGTCGATCTTGACCCGGAACTTCACTCTAGTACCCCCATGCTCCGCCCCGGGTATTCACGTGTTCCCGGCGCGCGGCCAGCGTCCAGGCCGACGCCGTCGCACTCGGAGGGCAGGCCGCCGCGCGGTCCTGAACCTCTCTCTCCTCTCTCGCACCCAGGAGTTCCGCTATCACCGCCGCCAGGGAGGCGACCTCTGGGAGGGGGCGCTCCTTGCGATCGCGGCGTTCGAAGAATTCCAGAGCCACCTGGGGGAACAAGGCATAGGACACGACGTCTTCCTCGCTGAACCTGATGCCCTTCTGAGCGAGCTCGTCCCTCCGCAGGGGAAGCTCGGGTTCAAGGGAGTCCGCAGGCCGGGTCGTGATGGGGGTCTCGTCTCCTATGCACAGTTTCTGGATCTCTGGGTCTATCGGGCCGGGTGGCCTTCCGTAGAGCCCCTGCACATAGGCCTTGGTCTCCTTGGTGATCATCTTGTAGCGGCCCATGAGCACGTTCAAGGTGGCCTGCGTGCCCACGATCTGAGAGGTCGGCGTCACCAAAGGCGGGTAGCCGAGTTCCTGGCGTACCCGCGGGACCTCGGCCATTACCTCGTCCATGCGGTCCAGAGCTCCCTGTTCTTTCAGCTGGGAGCTAAGATTGGAGATCATGCCGCCCGGGATCTGCCAGAGCAGCACGGCCGGATCGACGGCGGTGAACGCGCTCTCATAGGGCGCGTACTTCTTGCGCACGTCGCGGAAATAATCCGAGATCTCCTTGAGCAGCCCGATGTCCATGACGGTCTCGCGTTCGGAACCCGCGAAAGCAGCGACCATAGCCTCCGTCGGAGGATGGGACGTCCCCATGGACATGGAGGAGATAGCGCAATCGAGGATGTCAGCGCCGGCCTCCACGGCCTTTAGATAGGACATGGATGCCATCCCCGAGGTGTAGTGACAGTGCATGTGCACGAGGATATTCGGATACTCGGATTTGAGCGCGCTCACCAGCTCATAGGCGTCCCCGGGGTCCAATAGGCCGGCCATGTCCTTGATACAGATGCTCTGTGCGCCCATCTCCGCCACCTCGCCGGCGAAGCGGAGGAACGAGGATACGTCGTGCACCGGGCTCTTGGTGTAGCTGATGGTGGCTTCGACCCACTTCCCGTTCTCCCTGACAGCCTCCATAGCTACCTGCATGTTGCGGGCGTCGTTGAGGGCGTCGAATATGCGGAATACATCGATGCCGGCTCGTGCAGCCAGGCGGACGAACTCACGCACCACATCGTCGGCGTAGTTGCGGTAGCCGACCACGTTCTGGCCGCGCAGGAGCATCTGCAGCCTGGTATCGGGCATGGCCGCCTTGAGCGCCCTTACCCGTTCCCAGGGATCCTCGTGCAGGAAGCGCATCATGGCATCGAACGTAGCCCCGCCCCACATCTCTAGCGACCAGTACCCCGCTCGGTTGAGCTTGTCGGCGATGGGTAGCATGTCCTCGACGCGCATACGGGTGGCAAGCAGAGACTGGTGCGCGTCGCGCAACACGAGGTCGGTGATCTGGACGGGGTTCCTGGAACTGGGCATGTCGTCGATCCTCCCGGATCAGAGGGGGATGTTGCCGTGCTTCTTGGGCGGCCGGCCCTCTCGTTTGGACGCGCAGGCCTCGAGAGCCGAGATGAGCCGTGGACGCGTGTCCCGCGGCTCGATGATGTCGTCGATATGACCGCGCTCAGCCGCTGAATACGGGGAGGCCAGTGCGTCTGCGGGACCGACGACCGCGAACTCCGCCGAAGGCCAAGCAAAGCTGAGATCAGCCCGGGCGTGTTTGGAGCACATGACGTCGTAGGCATCGGCGGACGCCTTGCGGGTGATCAGCGTGATCTTGGGCACGGTCGCCTCGCAGAAGGCGTAGAGGAGCTTCGCCCCGTGGCGGATGATACCGCCGTATTCCTGAGCAGTCCCGGGCACGAAGCCGGGCACGTCCTCCAAGACGATCAAGGGGACGTTGAAGGCGTCGCAGAAGCGCACGAACCTGGCGCCCTTGATGGACGCGTCGTTGTCGAGCGCACCTCCGGCGCAGGCCGGCTCGTTGGCCACGACCCCGACCGAGCGCCCGCCCAGCCGGGCGAACCCGACGACGAGGTTCTGCGCCCAGTAGGGCATGATCTCGAAGAATTGGCCTTGGTCGACGACCCGGAAGATGACCTCGTGCATGCTGTACGACCCGCCGGGATCACTCGGCACGATGCCGTCGAGTCCTTCGTCCTGACGGTCCACCGGGTCATCGGACTCCATTCGCGGTGTCTCGTCCAGGTTGTTCTGCGGCAGATAGGAGAGCAGCGCCCGGATCATCTCGAGGCAGTGCTCTTCGTCGTCGGCGGCCAGATGCGCGACCCCGGTCCGAGCGCTGTGCGTAATGGCCCCTCCCAGCTCCTCGCCGGTGACCGTCTCGCCGGTCGCGGTCTTGATGACTGCGGGGCTATTGACGAACATGTGGCTCGTGCCCTTGACCATGATGATGAAGTCGGTCAGTGCAGGAGCGTAGACGGGTTCGCCCGTACAGGGACCCATGACTGCCGATATCTGGGGCACGACCCCGGAGGCCATGACGTTGCGGAAGAATACCTCGGCGTAGCCGCCCAGAGAGGTCGCGCCTTCTTGGACGTGGGCAGCCCCCGCGTCGTGGATCCCCACTATCGGGGCGCCGTTCTTCATGGCCAGGTCCATCACCTTCACGATCCTCCTGGCGCCTGTTTCGGCCGGCGGACCGTCGAGAAGAATGGAGTCCTGGGAGAAGACATACACGTCCCGTCCGGCGATCTTGCCATATCCGGTGATGACCCCGCCCCCCAGGACCCGCTCGTGGTCCGTGCCCGACTCGTGGGCTGGGGAGGTCATGAACATGTCGAGCTCGACGAAGGTGCCCTGGTCGAGCAGTTCTACCACCCGCTCGCGCGCCGCCTTCCTCCCCTTCTTGTGCCGGGCCTCAACACGTTCCAGCCCGCCGCTGTGAAGAGCCTCCGTCTTGAGTGTGCGCAGCCGCCCCGTTACCTTGTCATCGTTCATGTGTATGACACCCTGTCCGCTAGACCGCCGTTTCTCGCCGATGCGCCGCAGCGGTGCATCACCTCGTGATCCTGGCCGGGATGATACCAGCCCGAGCGTCGTCTTCGCTCCCTCTTCGGTCAGCCTACCTGACCACCCATCGAGAAGAAGCGCCCTCGGTGCCAGAGCAAAGGACTTCGCTCGGTGTCCACCACATATGCCAATACTTCGGCCGTATAGACCCGGTACGTGGCGGCCGGATGGGATCCCACCACCTTGCATTCCAGGCTGGCATAGCTTCCGGCGATGCGGGGGGCGCCCACCCTCTCGCTCAACTCGGCGGCGACGCCGAACTCCTCGAACTTGTCCAAGTCGCGACCATGAGTGGAGCCCAACTGTCGGACCATCTCGAACTGCTCCGGCGTGGCCAGATTGACCACGAACTCACCGGACTCGTCGATCAACTCGTTCGTCAGATGGTGGCCGGCCACGCTCACGCTGAGTAGAGGCGGAACCTCTGATACGAAGAACGCTGTCGCCGTCATGGCGTCGCGTCTCTCCCCAGCCGCAGCAGTCAGGATGACTGCCGGACACGGAAGCAAGGCGGCGACAGCTGCTTGCTGCTTGGTCATGATGGCCCTCCATGGAGTGCTGTGATTGACCATGGTCATACCCACCACGCGACGAACCTAGTCTGACGGTTCTTGAAGCTTCTCAGACCGCCATTTCCCGGTAGATCCGCTCCACTATTTCGGTGCCGTATTTCTTTTCGAGGCGTAGGATCGCGAAATGACCCCGGGCCATCTCCTGGAAATGATCCATGAACAAATAGTTGATCCCGGCGCCCGATACAGCCCCCAGGACAGGTACGGCTTTCGCAGCCACTTCCTCGGTGACGACCACGCTGAAGCGCGAACCGATGGCCGAGATGAGCCTGATCAGAGCGGGTGCTCCTTCGTGGACGGCCCCTTGCCGGGTCAGATGACTCACCGCTTCCGGTACCAGTTTCGCCAGCGCGGCTCGAGTCGTCCAGTATCCGGTCTCCGAGGAATCATCCAAGGGGCTCTTACCCCCCAGGGCAAAGACTCCCAAGCACCCCAACTGCACTTCCAGCTGAGAGACGTCGTGCCCCTCGCTTCGCGCGATATCGGCGATCGAGCGGAGCATGACGCACGTCGAGAACGGCAATTCGACAATAAGAAAGTAGATGCCGGCCGCACCTGCCGCCGCCCCCGAGCCGACCACGACCACCTTGTGCAGCCAGTCGCGGGAGGGTCTCGGCTCGGCCTCCCCCATCGTGCGGATCGCATACTCGAGGCCCTTGAAAAGCGCCGCCTCGGTAGCCTCTCCCACTCTGTGGTTCCATCCCCTGGGCAGACGCTTGAGGCCCGCTTCGATCGGGCTCCCAAGTGTGGCGGCAACCCTGGCGGCGAGGCTCGGATGCTCCAGTCTGCGCTTCGCCTCGCGGAGATCGTTCAGGTCGCACTCGCTGAATTCCAGCTCGCCTACAAAGCTCACGTCACCCACCTCTATTCGTCCTCAGAGTAGTCGTCGGCGGCTTCAACCTCGAAGGCGCCCAGCGCGAGAAGGTCATCCGCGCTTTCGGCCGGGATCTCCTGAACAGTCCTCAACTTGCGCTCGATGGTCCGACTCTTCCTCGCGGCGTCCTCGATGGTAGTCGACGCCTGATCGAGCTTCTTGTGCACCCTTTCCAGCAGCCCGCCGAATTGCCCGAACTGGGTCTTCACCGCCCCCAGGAGCTGCCAGACCTCGCTTGAGCGCTGCTCGACAGCCAGAGTGCGGAAGCCCATCTGCAGGCTGTTCAGGAGGGCAGCCAGGGTCGTAGGACCGGCGACCACCACCCGGCAGTCGTTCTGAAGAGATTCCGCCAGACCCGGACGGCGAAGGACCTCCGCGTAAAGGCCCTCGGTGGGCAGGAACATGATCCCAAAATCCGTGGTCCGCGGGGGATCCAGATACTTGGCCTGGATGTCTTTCGCCGAGTTCTTCACGCGCGCCTCGAGCCCCTTCAGTGCCACCTCCATTCCCGCGGAATCGCCTATCTCCTGGGCATCGAGCATGCGTTGATAGTCCTCGAGGGGGAACTTGGCGTCGATGGGAAGCCAGACCGCCTGATCCTTTCCGTCGTCTTGGCCGGGAAGCCTTATGGCGTACTCGACGCGTTCCGCGCATCCCATCTTGCAGGCCACGTTCGCCTGGAATTGATCGGGGGTCAAGATCTGCTCTAGCAGCATCCCCAGCTGGACTTCCCCCCAGGTACCGCGGGTCTTCACGTTGGTGAGCACCTGCTTGAGGTCGCCCACACCGGCGGCAAGGGACTGCATCTCCCCGAGCCCCTTGTGCACCGCCTCCAGTCGCTCGCTCACCTGCTTGAAAGACTCGCCCAAGCGCTGCTCCAGGGTGGCCGTCAGCCGTTCGTCCACGGTCTGACGCATCTGTTCGAGCTTGGTGGCATTCTCGTCCTGTATCTGCTTGAGGCGGCCATCCACCGTCAAACGGAGCTCGTTCATGCGCTTTTCGTTCGATTCGGTGAGCGAGACGAGCTGAGTGGCGAAGGTATCGAATTGGTTCTTCTGCTGCTGGCCGAGTTGGCCGATGCTGTTCACGGTCGAATCGCCCCAGCCTTTCACCACGGCGGTGACCTCTTCGCGCACCTGCTGTGCGCTCCTGGCCGATTCCTCACGGCTCCGGGCCATCTCTTCGCGGAGCAGGCGCTCCCCCCGTTCCTGGGCCTGCCCCAACCGCTCCACCTCGACGCCCATCTTGTCCCGCCGAGAGCGCAGAACAAGCATCAGAAGCAGCCCCACGGCGACGACCAAGAGAACGACGGAGACGACGGCCAGCGCTTCGGACATATCAGACCTCCTTGAGGCGTGCGGAGGAGCGTGATCGGATTCGCCCTACTAACTTAGCACGCGGGCCGGACGGGTTGGCCCGGGTCGGAGCTCCTTGACGGCGGCGAGGACGGCGAGGGCGACCGACCGCGCCAACGTCAACGCGCGATCGGTCGCCGGCACTCCCACGAGGCGCGCTACTGCACGTTCAAGGCCTGGCTGACGGTCTCCCCTCGCCATTCCGGCGTGTAGTAGGAGTAAGCCGCCGAGGCCGCGCCCTTCCCCCGGACCGGGTAGAGGGCGCGGGCCTGGAAGGAGAAGCTGACCTTGTCGCCGGGGCTCATGTCTTCGATATACACGATCACCTTCCGGCCGGCCACGTCGTAGCGCTTGATCTTCGGGTTCTCCATAAGACGAGCGAGAGATTCGTCCACCGCGGCAAACCCGGTGGGCACCGATACGTCAAGCACGGTCATGCCCGCTTTGATGGGCTCGGGGGGATCGAAGGTCAGCGTCACGTTCACGTCCACCAGATCGTTGACCGCCACCTGATCGGTATTGTAGTCGACGTCGATGTCGAACACGCTCGCAGCCTTCTCCGCCGCCGGCAGGTTGTAGCGAAGCACTCCCTGGATCACGGCCTCGCCTTTGCCCACGGCAGTCAACTTCACCGGCATCCCGGCCGGGATCTCCACCACTTGGGTGACGTCGTAGTTCTCAGGCGTGATCTGAATTTCTTCGTTCACGTCGCCGGCGTTGAGGGTGACAGTCAGGTCGGTGTCGGTGGCACCGATCGTCGCGTACTCAGTGAGAGCCTGAAGCGCCACCACCGTGTCCTGGGTAGTGCCGAAACCTCCCTGGCTGTTTCGTTGCCCAACGAGCCACTTGGCCGCTTGGGCTGCGTTCACCCGGTCGTCACTCTCGATCAGGGCAAGAGTGGCATAACCGGTCGCTTCTACATCGAGACTGGGCATTATGTCGAAGGGTGGCATCAGGTCGCCTTCAGGCACCGGGAGCTTGTCCACCCGCTGGGACCCGCCGCCAGCCGCTGCGCCGCTGCTCCAGTGAAGCCCGTTCTCGTCCTCGATGGCCAAGGCCATGAGCTTCTGCTGCGCGGCCGCCGCCCGGTCGCTCCCGCCAAGCTCGAGCGCATAAGTGGTCAGAGCCAGTCCGTAGGGATCATCGATGGCGTCCAGCCGCCCCTCGAGGTAGGCCACGGCTTTGTCCGCGGCGGCGGTCTGACCGGCCTCCAGAAGGGCGATCGCCACATAGGCTGTGAGAGCGTCCTTGCCTTGCACACCCCCCACCATCTCTTGGTGATGCACGAAGCCGACGGCCTCGAAGGAACCGTCCTTCTGCTGGTGGTCGGTTATCCACCCGGCCGCGTCGGAGAGCACGGCCTCGTCGATGAAGGTCAGATCCTTGGCTTGAGCAAACGTCTTGAGCACGAAGGCGGTGAGCCAGAGGCTGCCCGTTTCATCCTGGTCGCCGAAAGCGGAGAAGCTCCCGTCCGAGCGACGATAGGTGAGTTCCCGCTGATAGCCGGTGACCAGGAGCATCTCGGCTTTGGCCTGTATTTCCGGCTTGAGTTGGCGTGTCCCTTCCAGGTACTTGAGTATGAAGGCGTCCGGCGCGAACAGGATCATGTTCTGTTCCCCACACCCAAAGGGCATTTGGAGCAACTGGTCGAGACCCTCGATGGTCTGCGCCAGGAGACTGCCGGTGACGGCCACATAGGCCCGGTCCGAGTCGGGGACGATCTTGAGCAGGTCCGGCAGGACCAGGCCCAAAGTCCGCGACTGACCGGCGGGAAGGACGACGTTCTCCACCGTCTCCCGACCCACGCCTTCCGGCTCCACGATCATGCTCTTGATCACCGCGTCCGCGGCTTCGGAGCTGCGGGCCGTTATCTTGACCAGCTGCGTCCCGATCGTCGTCGGCCGGATCCTGAACTCGGCGCTGCCGATGTCGCCGCCCGCTATGGTCACAGTGGTCTTCGTGCCGTCCAGAAGCTCGAACCAGGAGGCAGGCTCGATCTCCACCTGGATCTCTTGAGGCGTGTCCAGGTAGTTGTACAGAGCGATCTTGACCGGGAACTCCTCCCCGCGGATAGCGGAATACGGCAGGTCGGCCTGCAGGAAGAACGGCTGGAACACACGTAGCGAAGCCTCGGCGATACCCAGGCCATTCGCGGGCGAGAGCGCCACAGCTCTAAGGTCCCAGGTGGTGATGGAGTCGGGCGCTTCAAAAGAGAGAGAAGCGATGCCCGCATCGTCGGTGATGGTCTCTTCCCAGATCCAGGTCTCGGGGAAGTACTGTCTCACGCGCTCCACCTCGGCCAGCTGGCCGGAACCGGTCGGCGTGGTCTCACCGGCCATCGAGGTCGTCGTCGCGGCCGCTGCGGTCGTCATAGTCTCTCCCGGCGCCGCTTGACCGGCCTTGACCGCCTCCGCGCCGTCGAACATCATCTGCGGCGACTCGATCTCTTTGCCTTCGGGCACGTCCTTGTTCGAGAGCACGATCAGACCCGCATCGTCGAAGGTCTCCTCGGCTCCCGGGATGACCAGAGGCCCACCCATCCACTCACCCTCGTGCAGTTCGGCTTGAGGCTGCATGTAGAGGCGCTCCAACTCGGCGAACACTTGCTCGAGATTGAGACGGTTCTCGGCCAAGATGAACACCGAGCGATCGACCGCCACTAGGCCCACTTTGGCCGGACCCTCGGTCTGCACCTGCACCTCCACCGCATCTCCAGGCTTGGCTTCGTCGGTATTGAAGGCGGCGCTCACCTGTTGCGGGTATTCACCCGCGACTTCGAAGGGAAGGGAATCCGCGGCCACTTCGCTGCTCGGCAGGATCTGGTAGACGAGCAGGCGCGCCGAAGGCGCCATGGCCGGCGTCACTTTGAAGGAGATGTCTCCTGGGGTGCTGCTGGTGAAGACCACCCGTCCCCGTGAGACCACCTCGTAGTAGAAGGTGCCGGCTTCAGCAGTGGAAGCGACTTGGAAACTCGCCGTGTCCCCCACGTCCAGAGCCAGTTCCCCCTGCTGCTGCACGTGGACGAAGTTGCCGGAGGGAGAGTACGACGCCGTCACTTCCTTGTAGGCATACGCATCGCCCGAGGCGGCCTGGAACGTGGCGCGTACTGCGTCCTCCGGGGGATCGAACTGCACCAGAGCTGTTCCCCGGCTGGTCTCTACCCGCTGGAGCTCGTGCCCCACTTCGCTGTAGTCCTCGTCCATGTAGTAGACGTCCACGTTGACGCTCGCTTCGACCGGCTCGCCCCCCGGGGTCTCGGTAACCACCAGCACGCTGAAGGGCAGCGTGGGCTTGAAGGCCGAGCTCTCGGGGATGAGCTGGATGTTCACCGGAGACTGCGCGACCGTGATCAGCTCGGTGGTCGTCTGCTCGTACCCGGTCGATTCCTCGACCACCGTGATGTCGAGCCTGACGTTCCCCAGCCCTCCGGCCTCAGGTACGCCGGCCACGTAGCCGGCCGGCCGGATGGTGAAATCGCCCTCGCCGTCGATATCGGCAGTATAGGTGGCGTACTCTTCCCACTCACCCACGTAGCGAGAGGCGGTCACCTTGAGCTCGCCCTCGACCGCCCGGCCAAAACTGTACTGAGCCGCTACATGACCGGCGATGGTCTCGTCCACCAGGAACCAGCCCTTCGCAAGCTCGGCCTTGACTTCGTATTTGGGAAGGACGTATTCCTCCACCCGCACGTCCAGTTCGGTCGAGGTGTCGCCTGCGTAGGCGGTGAGCTTCCACACCCCCAGGTTCGGCTCGGTCGACAGTGGCAACTCCGTGGTGACAGTGCCGAACTCGTCGGTGGTTACCATCTGCTTGAAGATCTTGATGCCCTTGGCGTCCTGGACCTCGATCGTGGCCCCGGTCCGCACCGGCTTCAGCTCTGAATCGAGCGCCACCAGCCGCACGAGGATGGTCTGTCCCGGCTTGTAGATGGGCTTGTCGGTCTCGAGGAAGAGAAGTGTTCCGGCCTGGACCTGGACAGAGGCACGTTCGGAGAAGCCCACACCGGTGACCAGTATTTCGTACTCGCCTGCCGTCACCTGGGGAACATCGAAAGTCACGGTGCCCTTGCCGTCGATGTCGGCAGTACCCGAGGTCAGCAGCTTCTTGTTCTGATCGAAAAGCGACACACTGACCTGGCTCTTGACCAGGTCTTTCCCGTTGAAGAGAGACATGGAGAAGGAGGCGGTCTCGCCCGACCTGAGCACCTTGGGGACCAAGGCTACGTACCCGTCGACCCTCTCGCCCCCGCGGGCGGAGGAGGCGAGGTGCACCCCAGGATCACCGCTCCAAGAAGCCCCGCGAGTATGAGCGGGACAAGCATCCTCAAACGACTCATGGCGCACCCCCCTGGTCTCGGATACCTGCTGAGACGGAGGGGGGCTTCCTTGAGTTTCCGAAGACGGGGCTGCCCGCGAGTGCGGGCCGCGGCACAAGGGTGGCGACCAAGCGTGGCGTAGGCTGGTGAAAGCCTCAGCCGAGCTGCGAACCACCCCGCCTAGGCGAGCGGCCAGAACACCTCGGTGACGTGCTTACTGAGGTCCGGCTCCGCCGGGCCGGTGAGGTAGCGCTCCCACATCGTGTCCGCCAGAGTCAGATCGTTCGCTTTCGCGTACTTGTCCGCGCGGACCCAGGGGTTCTCGATCGGATTGATGTCGACCGCCAGACCGTAGGCATGCATGCTCCACACGCTGGCGTAGTAGCCCTCGACCCAGGTCGAACTGGGAAGCGTGTCGCGGCCAGAGAATACCTTGTCCCCGGCTTGACTTTCCGAGACACCGAGCTGATTCCGCTCCGTGATCGAGATCCGAATGCAAGAGTCGCATCTGTTGGCTGCTGTGCCTCGATTGGTATGATGGACTCCTGTACTGCTCGTCTATCGATCGGGCCTGATGAGGGGCTGGTCGTGGCATCGCGGGTGACAACGGCACTTTGAGCGAGGGGAGAGTCGGGAGAGACGATGAAGGTCCTGGTGAAGGAGAAGATCGCGCAGGCGGGGGTCGACATCCTCAAAGAGCACTTCGACGTCGAGGTTCGCACCGATATGACCGACGAGGAGCTCACGCAGAAGATCAACGACTACGACGCGATCATTGTGCGCTCGGCCAGCAAGATAACGGCGGATGTCCTCGAGAATGCGAAACGGGTCAAGATGATCGGCCGGGCCGGTGTCGGGGTGGACAATATCGACGTCAAGGCCGCCACCCAGAAGGGCATCGTGGTGGCGAACGCCCCCGGATCGAACAGCCTCTCGGTGGCCGAGCACGCTCTCGGACTGCTCCTGGCTCAGGTTCGGCAGATCCCGAACGCCAACGCTTCGATGCATGCCGGCAAATGGGAGAAGTCCAAGTTCAAGGGTGTAGAGATCACCGATAAGGTCCTGGGCATCATGGGTCTGGGCAAGATCGGGGTGCTGGTGGCCCAGCGGGCACAGGGGCTACGCATGAACGTCATCGCGTACGACCCCTATGTCTCCGCCGACCGCTTCCGCGAGCTGGGGATAGGGCGGGCAGAGACCCCCGACGATCTCTACGCTTCTTCCGACTTCATCAGCGTTCATCTTCCCAAGACCCCTGAGACCATGGGTCTGATCGGTGACGCGGCCTTCGACAAGATGAAGAACGGGGTGCGCATCATCAACAGTGCCCGGGGAGGCATTGTCGACGAGGCTGCGCTGGCACGCGCACTCGAAGCGGGCAAGGTGGCCTCGGCCGGTCTGGACGTCTTCTCGGCAGAACCTGTCCCCGAGGATTTCCCTCTGGCGAAGTTCGACAACGTGATCATGACCCCGCACCTCGGCGCCTCCACCACTGAGGGACAGGACCGCGCCGGCGTCATCGCGGCCGAGCAGATCGTGGCCGGGCTCACGGGCGGCGTGGTGACGTACGCCGTGAACATCCCCTCCGTCTCCAAGGAAGCCATGGAAGCTATCGGACCGTTTCTTCCCCTCGCCGAGACCTTGGGCCAGCTGATATCCGCCGTCGCCGAGGGTCCGCTCTCCAAGGTCACCGTCCATTACGAGGGTGAGCTGGCCGACCACGATACCCGGCTTCTGACCCTTGCCGCCACCAAGGGTCTGGTGGAAAGCGGCGCGGACGAGGCGGTCAACTTCGTGAACGCACCTTCCGTCGCGGCCGAGCGAGGCCTGCAGGTCTCCGAGGCGAAGGATCGCCGGTCGCCTGACTACACCAACCTCATCACCCTCAAGAGCACCGACAAGCAGGGCGAGTTGACAGCTGCCGGCACCGTCTTCGGCCCGAAGAACCGGCCCCGGTTGGTCAAGATCTATAGGCACGCCATCGACATCGAGCCCTCGGCGCACATGGTCTTCCTGCGTTATGAGGACGTGCCCGGCATGATCGGCAAGATCGGGACCACAATCGGTGGCCACGGCATCAACATCGCCTTCATGAACGTCGGCCGAAAGAAGGTGGTAGGCAAAGCGGTGATGGGCCTCGCCTTGGACGACCCGTTGCCCGCAGCGGTGCTCGATGAGATCCGAGCCGTCCCCGGCGTCGACGGCGTTCGCGCGGTCGAGCTCTCGCTGGCTTCCTAGCCAGGAATGCCGGTACTATCGCCGGTGGTCGTCGCGACCCAGCAAAGACAAGACACTACGGCCTTTCGTGCGGCGCGAAGCCCGACCGATCGGCTGAAAGGAGGATCACATCCATGAAACCAGCCGCCAGACCGCGGAACCCCTGCTTCTCCTCGGGCCCATGCGCGAAGCGCCCGGGTTGGGCCGTGTCGGCTCTGGAGGGCGCCTTGGTGGGGCGCTCCCACCGGTCGAAAGAAGGCCGGGCGCGGATCAAGGAGGTGTCGGATAGATCGAGGAAGCTTCTCGGAGTGCCCGATGAATACCGGATCGGGCTGGTGCCGGCGTCCGACACCGGGGCGGTCGAGATGAGCCTCTGGTCGTTGCTCGGCCCCCGGGGCGTCGATGTGCTCGCCTGGGAGAGCTTCGGGCAAGGCTGGGTCACCGACATCTCCAAACAGCTCAAGCTGCCGGACGTACGGGTCCTTGCCGCGGACTATGGGCAGATCCCCGACCTCGCCCAGGTCGACTTCAGCCGTGACGTGGTCTTCACATGGAACGGCACCACCTCCGGAGTGAGGGTGCCGGACGCGGCCTGGATCCCGGAGACGCGTGAGGGCCTGGCGATCTGCGACGCCACCTCCGCCGTCTTCGCGATGGACGTCCCCATCGGCGCGATGGACGTCGTCACCTATTCCTGGCAGAAGGTCCTCGGCGGAGAGGGCCAGCACGGCATGCTGATCCTCAGCCCCCGCGCGGTCGAGCGCCTCGAAAGCTACGCTCCCCCCTGGCCCCTTCCGAAGATCTTTCGCATGACCAAGGGCGGCAAACTGAGTGACGGCATCTTTCAAGCCGACACCATCAACACGCCCTCGATGCTCTGCGTGGAGGACGCCCTGGACGGCCTCCGGTGGGCGGAAGAGATCGGCGGATTGCCGGAATTGGTGCTCCGCAGCAAAGCCAATCTGGCCGCGGTGGCCGACTGGGTCGCGCGTACTCCCTGGGTCGAGTTCCTCGCCGAAGACCCTGCGATCCGATCGAGCACGTCTATCTGCCTGAAGATCGTCGATCCCTGGTTCACAGAGCTTCCGGCCGAGGAGCAGGCGCCGATACCCAAGAAGATGGCCTCACTTCTCGAGAAAGAGGGCGCGGCGTACGACGTCGCCTCGTACCGGGATGCACCTCCAGGCCTACGCCTCTGGGGCGGTGCCACCGTCCTCAAGGCGGATCTGGAGGCACTCTTCCCCTGGCTCGACTGGGCCTACGAAGAGGTCAAGAAGGGGTAAGGGCAGGAGTAGGGGCAGGGCAGGGATTCGAGTCCGCCGCGGCTCATCAGAAAGACCCGCCGTGACTATCAGGGGATATCTATTCCTCTTCGGGCGGGGAAACCTCCACCTCCGAAGCAGGTAACGGGGAAGGCGGCGGGGGATCGGCCGGTATGGGAGCCTCGTCCCCAGGTTTCTCGTGTGTGCCGGCGGCTCGCAGCAGCGCTTCGGCCTCCACTCCGTCATCAGGGCATGACGCGGTGCCGAAGCTCACCTTCAGGGTGACGCCGTCTCGGCCAAGCTTGAACGTTGTCTTTTCGGCCGAGGCGGCGATACGCCTGCCCACCGTCTGGACGGCCTCCTTGTCGGCCTCCTCCATGATGACGATGAATTCATCCTTGGCACACCGGCAGGAAATGTCCACATCGCGTAGATTCACCTTGATGAGCGTAGCCAAATACTCGAGGGCGGACTCCCCGGCCGCACGTCCAAACGTGTCGTTGAACCAGTCCAGATTGTCAAAGTCGACCGTGAGCAGAGAAAACGGGCGTCGGTACCGTCTGTAGAGGTCGACATGGCGTTCAAGCTCATGCAGCACGTAACGGCGGTCTTGAAGACCGGTAAGCGGGTCCCATCCGGGACTTTCTTCCGTCATGTCGCGCCTCCCCTGGTCGTCTTCGAAACCCGCATTCGAAAGGTCACAGCCCGTAAATCTATCAGGTTCCGATGACGCTTGACTCGCGTTTCTACCATCCATCTCCTATATCGGCCTCCAGAGCCGAGAACAGAAGAAGCGCGCTTTCAGTGTCCTAGAAAGCCAGCAGGGAACCCGCTCCGTCAAGCAGGAGAATGTTGCGTTCTTTGCGTCCAACTAATAAGCTGAGAAAAAGGCGGTACCCTATACCCTGAGTGCCTCCCGTTCTTCCTTAGAGCTCGTTTCAGAATGACGCTCTGCCGACAGGGTGCGATCGGCGGGAGTGAGGCGAGGACTAGAGGGAGCGCTCGTAGCAGCGCCACGAGCGCGACTGAAGGACAGATGGATCGCTCCGCCCAGCGCGGAATGAGTCGGCCAAGACTTCATTCTGAAACGAGTCTTTAGTCAGTGTGGCTATGAAAGCATCCACCGATCGCATCGTGTGCCGGGAGTGCCGGGGACAGAACGACCCGGCCGCCCGTTTCTGCTGGTACTGCGGGGCTTCGCTCCACAGCCGAGGTTACTACGCCAGCGGTTCCCGCAAGGCTGCGCGGGTCACGAGGGACGTGTTCAAGTGGCTGATCCCCGTGGTCGTGGTGCTGGCCCTCGCCGTCGGTGTTTTCTATGTGGTGGACGCCTACCTGCTGTCGCCTCTGCGGAGTAGCCCTGCCCGAGTTGAGACCCAGCCCAGTACCACAGTGAAGGTGATCTCCACCACCACTACCACCACGATCGCGCCCCGTACCGACCGCGTCGTGGCCGGGAGCGATCGGTACGGCACGGCCATAGCCATCTCCAAGCTCGGCCATCCCCAGGGTGCTCCCGCTCTGGTGCTTGCGACCGGCGACGATTACACAGAAGCGGTCTGCGCAGCTCCTCTGGCGGCGGCGTACAAGGCGCCCATACTGCTCGTGCCCCCGGAAGGTATCAGAGCCGACCTCAGCACCGAGATAGAGCGGCTCAATCCTTCGCGGATATTCCTGGTAGGGGTCTCGGGATCCTCCAAGGTAAAGAGACAACTTCGCGATCTCTTGGGGGATCCCGGCATAGCCAGCCTGACCGGCGACGATCGGTACGAGACGGCGGCTCTCGTCGCCCAGCAGGTCAAGGCCAAGCTGGGGACGGTTTCGAAGGTGGTCGTAGCTCCCTCGGACAGCTTCGCGGAGGCGATCGCGGTGGCTCCGCTGGCGGCGGCCAAGGGTTGGCCTATCCTCTTCGGCCCCCTTGAGGGCAAGATTCCCGCTGCTACCACCGACGCCATAGGAGAGCTGGGGGTGGCTTCGGCGCTGGTGGTCGGTACCAAGTCAGAACTGAGCCTTACCGACGTGGAGCGCCAGGTGGGAGCGGACAGCTATGCGACCGCCGCCCTTATCGCGCGGTACGCCCTCACCCAGGGCTTGAGCTTCGCCCACACGGCTATCGTCACCGGGGAAAACTTCCCGGACGGTCTGCCCGCGGGACCCTACTTAGCTCTCGACAACGGTATCCTCCTGCTGGCCAAAGAAGGACGGCTCCCCCCGGCTATCCTGGCAGTGTTCAACGCCAACCAGTCGGCCATCCGCACTCTGGACTTCATCGCCTTGCCGGATCTAGCTGAAGCCATGGCACGCCCCCGCACCGCGACCACAGTAACCTCCGGCACTACGGAGACCACCGAGACAACCCCGTAGGCCGCGGCGCGTGGCGAGGGGCACCGTCCGATACGCCGACTGAGGTCTGGTCGCAAGCCACGTAGCGGGTGACGCATGGTTCGTTGCCAAACCGTTGCCAAGAAAGACCCCGACTCTGCCGTCTCACAGCCCACCGGGATTCGACGGGTACTTTGGGCCGTTCCCTTTCGACTTGTCTCCCTCCCAGCGGCGGGTGACTTCGGTGCCCCAATCAAGGAGTGCCCATCCCCCGACGAATAGCGCAGCGGCGATGGCGAGGGTGATGTATTTGGACGTGAAGCTGCTCTCAATAACGTAGTGCGCGATGGCGACGCCCGCGCCGACGAGTAGGAGGACTGCCCCAACTATGGTTGCGACGACCTTCCGCATCCCTTCTCCTTCATCCCCCTCGATGACGATGGTATCGGCGCTGGTCCTAGAGACGGAATCCAAGCCACCCGCGCACCTGCAACTTCTCCACTATAGGACATGTGGCGAGAACAAAGCAGAAGCCCCCGCCGGCCGAGCTTGGGCAGTAATACAGAAGCTCCGATCTTCCGATATCAGGGGTAGGAAGAAGGAGGACATCATGCGAGGCTGTCACGACTGCAAGTATGGCCCACTCCGCCTTGACAAAGAGTTTCAGTGCGACAGAGAGAGATTGACGCTTCCAGACCCATCCGAATGGTGTTCGATGGATCCTAGTTGTATGAACTGGCAACCCATGTCGGTAGATGACCCCAGGCGGGTCAAGTCGTACCAGGAAGTCCTCTGCGGCACAAAGATGTCGCCCTGACGTCAGCTCGCAGAGCCTGAAAGGAGAAAGCGCCCGCGCCGGCCAAGCGTTGACGCTACCGATCGGGCAGAACCACATAAATGAACGGAGGCCCCGAAGAACCTCCGCTTCTAGCGTCCACGTCTATCACGTCAGGTCATGGGCCATCTTCGCTGCGGAAAGACGGTACCCTCTAGTCCTGCAAGACGCGGGTGGGTATGTGACGGTCGGTGGTGGTGCCGTCCCCGAGCTGGCCGGAACTGTTCCATCCCCAGGCCCACCAGGAGCCGTTCTCCCTCAGGCCGAGGGAGTGACGCCAACCGCCGGCAGCAACCGCCTTCCAGTCGGTGCCCGTGCCGATACGGGTGGGCTTGTGACGGTCGGTGGTGCTGCCGTCTCCGAGCTGGCCGTAGTAGTTCCAACCCCAGGTCCACAGGGAGCCATTCTCTTTCAGAGCGAGGGATTGGTGCTCGCCGCTCCCAACGGCCTTCCAGTCGGTGTCCGTGCCGATGCGGGCGGGAAGGTGGCGTTCGGTGGTGCTGCCGTCGCCCACTTGCCCTTCGCTATTCCGTCCCCAAGCCCACAGGGAGCCGTCGGTCTTCAGAGCGAGGCAGTGGAAATTGGCAACAAAGGCCTTCCAGTCGGTGTCCGTGCCGATGCGGGTGGGAAGGTGGCGGTCGGTGGTGCTGCCGTCACCCAGTTGGCCCTCACGATTGTCTCCCCAGGCCCACAGGGAGCCGTCGGTCTTCAGGGCTACGCAGTGCCATACACCGGCGGAAACGGCCTTCCAGTCGGTGTCGGTGCCGATGCGGGTGGGAAGGTGGCGGTCGGTGGTGCTGCCGTCACCGAGTTGGCCGAGGTGGTTCCGACCCCAGGCCCACAGGGAGCCGTCCTCTTTCAGAGCGACAGAGTGCCACTCTCCGGCAGCAACGGCCTTCCAGTCGGTGTCAGTGCCCGATGCGGGTAGGAAGGCGGAGGTCGGTGGTGCGTGCCGTCACCCAGTTGGCCGTAGCGGTTATCTCCCCAAGCCCACAGGGAGCCGTCACTCTTGATGGCCAGAGAGTGGTACCAACCGGCGGCAACGCCCCTCCAGTCGGTGTCCGTCCCGATGCGGGTGGCAAGGTGGCGGTCGGTGGTGCTGCCGTCTCCGACTTGGCCGTCACGATTGTCTCCCCAGGCCCACAAGGAGCCATCGGTCTGGAGAGCCAGGGAGTGGGACCCGGCAGTGGCGAGGAGGTTTGTGGGGTCCGTGGGCGGAGGGCCTTCCAGAGCTTTCAACAGGTTCCAGAGCATCTGGGCGCATTCGCCCCGGGTGGCAGACTGGAGTCCGTCCCATGAGGGAGAGAGACCCTCCAGACCCTCCAGCAGGCTGTTGAATTCCGCCTTGCGAATATTGGCGCCGTGGGTGGCATCAGAATACGTAAAGGACACCCGCCCAGGCGTCGGTGGGATTCTCCAGCTTTGATCCACCGGCTCTCACAACCATGGTTATGACCTGTTGCCGGGTGATCTGGTTGTAGGGCCGGAAGGTGTTGTCCAGATAGCCCGTGGTGAGACCGGTTCGTGCGGCGACGGCGATGTAGTGGTCGGGGTAGAGCGGATCGACGGAATCGACGGGTAGGACATCGTTGAAGGGGCAGATGTCGTCTTCCGTGGTCTGGAAGCCCATGGTCAGAACGATCATCTTGGCAAACTGCTGACGCTTGACCAGATCCTCCGGTCCGAAGTTGCCGTTGGTGTATCCGCCGATGACGCCCTGCGTGGCCATGCCCTCGATGGCTTCGTAGTACGGGTGGGAAGCAGGGACATCGGGGAAGGAAGCCTTAGCAGCAGTGGGCAGGGCAAGAATGAAGCCTACACCGAGCAAGAGCACGATTAGGGCTGTTCGCAGTCTGAGCGGCGACACGTGGCTTGGCGTGGCTCTCATGGAACACGCACCTCCTCCTCGGGCAGGATCGATGCCCGCACGGGGCGATGACCGAGTGTCAGCTCTTGCGAAGCCCCGTCTCCAAGGTTTCCCCGAGCTATGAATGGGGGAAGTTCCTCGCTCCCCGTACAGGTTCAGTATAGGCCGGTTCTACTCTGGGTCAATACGAGGAGACAAGCCCCCGCCGGCCAAGGCTAAACGCTACCGATCGGGGGCTTGCCTTAATGGTAGGCGCGGCGATACGACGGGGCTATGGGACTCTGGCTGCAAAACAAGAAAGGCCCCGGGGACGCCGTCCAGCCAGAGCCTTCTGCTCACACAATCGGCAGCCACGAGTCAGTTCATTAGCAAATAGGAAAGCCCCCGCCGACCGAGCTTGGCGGGTAACACAGAAGGTTTGATCTTCCGATACTGAAGGTAGAAGGATCGAACGGGGCATGCGTGCCGATACAAGCACAACGGCAAAGGGCCTGAGATGGACACTTCCGAGAAGGTGCGCGAAAACAGAGCGCGACGTACGGCCGCCCTGCAGGGCCTCGCCCTACGCAAGTCACGCCGACGCGATTCCCATGCCCTCGACTACGGGGGCTACTGGTTGATCGAAGGGGAGGCCAATGCTGTGGTCGTTGGGGACCTTTGGGGCATGAGCCTCGATGACGTGGAAGGCTGGCTCAAGCGCGATAGACAGCAGGTTCCGATCGTCCGCTTCATACCGTCTACGTGCTCGCTCCGCTGAGAGCCCCCAGCGGCCGAGCGTGAACGCTACCATAGGGGCGTGTCCTCACGGTAGTCGCGATCGTGCGTGGTAGCGTGCTGACTTGTGTGCAGAAGCTCTTCGAGGAAGGACTGAAGAAGAGGTCATTGTATGCACGTGATGCCAAGTCACCCCTACGAGAGGGAGCACACCATTACCCAGAGGAAGTCTAGAGCGTTCGCTCCCCCTCGACTGCCGTCCGGTCGCGGCACGAAGCCCGAAGGGGTCTCTTGGGAGCTGACAAGACTCGCCGCAGGGGCTCTACGCCGACTACAATTCAAATGAGGAGGATCTCCGAGAATAGGGAGGGAGAGCAGTGGCAGAGAAGAGGATAACCAAGGAAGACGAACTGAGGAAGGTACCTCTATTCAGCAAGTTAAGTAAGAAGAACCTGGCGGAGATCGCCCGAATAGCGGATGTGCTTGAACGGCCGGCAGGCGAGGTCTTGGTCAACGAAGATGCGCTGAGCTTCGAATTCGTGATGATCCTGGAAGGTCAGGCGAAGGCTGAGCAATGCGGGAAACTGCTCGGCCGACTCTCCCAGAACGATTTCTTCGGGGAAGTAGGTCTTATCGCGCACAGGCCGAGCCCAGCAACCGTTACGGCCGAAACCACCGTGAGGCTCCTGGTGGTAGAGCCGAGGTATTTCTATGATCTGCTTGAACAGGCGCCTGATCTATGGAAAGAAATAGCGATCGCTCTGTGCGATTACATTCCCAGCACATGTGATTTCCCATTGGAGATGGAGACGGCACGCGTCACACGGTGAGTGGGGCAAGAGCTCGTTGCCGTGGCGCCTTGGGGTGTAGCCAAAGAAACCCTCGCTATCGACCCCTGCCTGCCCGCACCCTCAATCCCCCGCCCAAAGACTCTCGGGAAGTTCACCGGGCCGGGGGCCAGTCGGTAACGATCACCATGACCAAGTAGCGTGCTTCAGGGCCCTGAGATTCAGCCCGCGCCCCGACACCCAGGGTCTTCAATCGGGAGCAGTATCTGCCCTTGCTGCCGGCGGTAGCTTTGGCAGCCTCATTCGCCGCTCGTCGTCGGCATGAGGACCCCGCCTTTAGCGAGGAAGTTCCAGAGGGCTTGAGCCGCCTCTGCTCTTGTCGCCGGTCGCCAGGGATCCCACCCCCTCCCGTAGCCGATCAGCCCGTCGACCAATCCGTTCAGCTCCGCCCGAAGCATGTAGGGGCCGTGAATCGGATCGAAGGGTCCAAGTGCGCCCTGGTAGTTGGGCGGCCAGTTGGTGGTGGGGTGACTGCCGAGCACACCCGGCTTCATAGTGTCGAGACCGCGCACAAGGAGGGTCATAAGCTGCGCCCGTGTGAGCGTCGCGTAGGGGGAGAATGTCGTGGGACTGGTTCCCTTGGCAATACCCCGGCCGGCAAGGGCAGCCACATAGGCGCCGGGGTACAAGCCCGGCTCCATGTCCTCGAACGGAGCCACAGCGTCCGGGTCCACCGGTATGTCCAGGGCGAGGGCGAGCATTTTGGCGAACTGCCCGCGGGTGAGGGTGGCATCGGGGCGGTACTCACACCCGGCAGCGGAAGGGTAACCGCCGACTACCTCCCGCTCCTTGAGGCCTTGAATGGCGGTGCGATAGGGATGGGTCCCGGGAACGTCGAGAAACGCCTCAACCGGCGAAGCCACAGGAGAGGCGAGGAGAAGCTCGAGAGGTTTGCTCGCAGGGGAAGGCCACCAGCCACTGCCGCTGGCAAAGACCACATGCTCCCCGTCGGCGTCGTAGTCGTTGTTTTGGCCAAAAAGGGTGGCAAGCCGGGTGGTCGTCTGGCGGGAGCGGTCGTAGACGCAGAGGTAGTTCATGGCGGTACCCACCCAGCGCCCGGTGAACTGTGCGTGCCAGATGAGGAGATCGCCGCGCAGAACGAGGCCTCCCACGCTGTAGCCCGGGCTTGGGATCCGGGTAAGGGCACCGGTAGGCACGTGGTAGAGCGCTGCATAGGGGGAGCCATCCGCGTAGCCTGCCCAAGCGATGAGATCTCCATCGCCCTGGACGGATTCGAGTTTGGTTGACTCCTTATCGAGAGGCCGTAGCTCACCAGAAATCAGGTCGTAGGTGAAGAACTGCTCGACCCCCCCATAGATGCTCCAGGTACGGAAGACCACGAGCGTGTTCCCGGCCAGCGCCAGAACCTGATAGCCGGCAAGCGGCACGAGTTCACCCATCTCGCCCGTACTCATGGAATAGACCCACACCTGGTCAGGTCGTTCCGCAGAGAAGGGGTCATAGTAGTCCCACGCGACCCAGTCCGAGCTCGCAACATGAAGGCCCGGGGCGCCGCCGCCCGGCTCTCCGGAGGCCAGGGTGACCGTCTCGTTTCTGGAGAGATCGTGCATAAGGAGCCCCGTGTCCCCGGCCTCTGGTCCCTCGATGCCAACCTGGGCGGCAGATACCCAGAGCACCTTGTCGCCGTGAATGCTTAGGTAGTACTTGGTATTTGTCTGGGCATCGGCCGTGAGTTGCCGGTTCTCGCCAGTAGAGATGGTGTGGACAAAGACATCTCCTCCAGGTAGACCGGCTGAGCCGGCCGGAGCCACTCCCAGGTAGGCAACGTGGTCGCCCTCGATCTCCGGCTCGATGCCGTCTGTCGCGATGGTCTGCCGATCGCCGGTGGCGATGTCGTAGAGGACGACCCTGGTCCCCACCGCGGTATTCCCTTCTACCCAGACGACCCAGCCGTCGCCCAGGCGGGCATGAGAGCGGCTACCAGATGCCTGGTCAGAAAGAGACGTGAACTGCCAGCCATCGACCGAGGGGGCAGCGAGCACCGGCGAGGCAAAGAGAAGAAAGAGAAGAAAGAGAAGGATTGGGCCAAGGAGCAACAGGGTGAGTAGTCCAGGACGGTTCACGCTTCGTTCCTGCTTCTTGCAGAGCAGTTTCATTGGCAGCCCCCTCACACTTCAGCCGAAGGGCCCGGACCCTGACTCCAGAATAGGTTATCACCTCGTCCTCACGCTACCCCTGTCGGGCACGGTTGCTCTGTGCCCCCCCCAGACAAGCGGACACTATGAGCACATGGTGGGGCCCCCCAGGCCCTAACAATGCGGATAGCTAGCCTCTGTCCGGCTGGGCCCGGCCTGTGATGCGGTGAGTCGTCCGCTTCGCCATAGAAACCGTGACGTACCTACCAGACCGCCTCCAGCCACTCGGCAAGCTGTTGGGGTGCGCCGTCTGCCATCCAGTCCGTCGCGGTGTGTCCGGTGCCGTAGTTCACTACCGTCCACTCGGCCCCGACTCTCTGGAGAAGAAGTTCCAGGCGGTCCGAGTCATTCAGATGGTTGATGATCAGGGCACCCGCCCATGAGCCGACTACCTTGAGCTGAGCAAGGCTGAACTCATTGGGGTAGAGGTCAAGTTCAAGCCCTATCGCCTGGCTGATGGCCTCCTCCTCTTCGCCCGGGGTCGGTCGGTTGAGAAGGTTGTACAACAAGGCGGCTACCTCGCCCCGCGTGGCGGGGGAGAAGAAGTCAAAGTCCGCTCCTATCCCTTCTATCTTGTTCAGTAGTCCGACCCAAGCCGCCCTGCGCGCATTCAGGTAATGCTCGCTCGGATAGAACTGCCCAGCGTTGAAGGGCGGCGCATAATAGGGAGGTATGTCGGGGAGGTTGGCCGCTCGGACGACCATGGTGATGAGTTGCTGTCGAGTTATGTAGTCGTAGGGAGCAAAGGTGGTGGCGGTCTTGCCCTCAGTGATGCCATGGACGGCACAGACAGCCACGTAGTGGTCGGGGTAGTTCAGATCGAGAGGGTCGACACTGCTCCCGGGTAGGCTCTTTTGCACGTCGGTGAAGAGGCAGATGTCGGCGTCCGAGACAGGGTAACCCAGAGCGCGGACGATCATCTTGGCGAACTGCTGGCGAAGAACCGGGCTATCGGGGCGGAAGGTGCCGTCTGGATAGCCGGAGAGGATTCCGCGCGCGTAAAGGTCTTCGATGGCGTCCTTGTAGTGGGTGTCCGGGCCCACATCGGTGAAAGCCCCTACAGGGCCGGCAACGGCGGTGAAGATCTCGTCGTCCGTTCCGTCGTTCCCTGTCCACACGATCCGGTCGCCGGAGACCTGCGGTTCCCTCTCCTCGCGGCTGTTCGAGGTGATCTTGACCGTGCCGCCCGCGGGGGTCCAGGCGAAGACCTCGTAGTCGGTGCCGTCTTCGCCGATCCACACCACTCGGTCGCCGGAAACCCGCTGGTGGTCTTCTTGATAGCTGTTGGCGGTGAGCTGAGTGATGCCGTCGGCCGGGGTCCAGGTGAAGATGTCGCGATCGGCTCCGTCGTAGCCATACCAGACCACCCGGTCGCCGGAGACCTCCGGGTACCCGTCCGAGTAGCCGTTCGATGTGATCTGTACGGTCCCTTCCGTCGGCGTCCAGGTGAAGATCTCCCAGGGACCGCCGGTGCTGAACCATACGACCCGGTCACCGGATACCGCCAGCTCCTCGTTGGCATGGCCGTCTGACGTGAGCTGAACGGTTGCACTTCCCGGGGTCCAGGTGAGGACATCCGAATAGATGCCGCGCGTGCATATCCAGGCGATACGATCACCCGACAGCTCGGGCCAAGCACCGCTGTAGCCGTTCAAGGGGATCTCGACGGTTCCGCCAGCGGGGGTCCAGGTGAAGATCTTCTCGCCCGTGCCGTCGAAGCGGTACCATGCCACCCGATCGCCGGAGACCCGCGGGATGACCTCCCGATACGCGTTCGTGGTCAACCGCACCGTCCCCCCAGCGGGCGTCCAGGTGAAGATCTCGCCGCCCGTGCCGACATCGCCGCACCACACCACCCGATCGCCGGAGACCTGCGGGCCATAGTCCTCGACCCCGTTCGAGGTCAACTGCACGATTCCGCCCGCTGGGGTCCAGGTGAAGATCTCGCCGTCCGTGCCATCGTTGCCGGACCACACAACCCGATCGCCGGAGACCTGCGGCTGGCTATCGTACCTGCTGTTCGAAGTCAGTTGGGTAGTGAAGTACGCCTCGGAGGCCGCCCCCGCACCGGTCGACAAGGTCAGCGCCAGCAGCGTTGACAGTGCTGCCGCTAGAACGAGCCCTCTTGCGGCACGTCGGCGGTGTCGCACAGATGGAGCGCCCAGTGCCGCTCTGCCAGACTTCTCCGCCGGCGTGGGCCGAGGAGCGGTCCTCGGCCGTCCTGTGACGTACCCAGCAGTCGCCAAGAGTCCATCTCCCGACCTCCAGACCTCTACGTTGGACGCAGCATAGCTGCACTCACATTACGATTAGGCGCAGGCGACCACAGTGCCCGGGCGAAGAAACGAATACTATGGCCCATAGACACCCACCCTTCAACGCGGGAGCTACCTATTCCCTCCCCTCCTGTTCGAGCAGCGAAAGAGCGTTCCAGATCATCTGGGCGGCCTCTCCCCGAGTGCATGAGTCATAGGCATCCCACCGCTGCAGCCAATCGATCAGACTGGATAGCAGGTCGTTGGCATAGGCCCGTCTCAGGTTGGTTCGATGAGGCGGGTCCCAGAAGTAAGCACCGGGAGCTTCGGCCTGGGCCACGGTGACGAGGCCCGGATAGATCGTATCCAGCGCCCGCACCAGCATGGAGACAGCTTGGCCGCGGGTTAGGGGACCGTAGGGATCAAAGCGGTCCGGAGTCTTCCCCTGTACGATGCCACGAGCGGCAAGTGCCGCCACGTACTCGTGCGGGTAGAGGTTTTCCTCGTCGTCAGCTCCCAGGTCGCCGAAGGGAGCGACAAGCTCTTCGGTGACGGGCAGGTCAAACGCCTCGCAGATCATCTTGGCGAACTGCGCCCGCAGGAGCGGCTCGTCCGGCCGGAACACCGTCCCTCTCCGGCCGGGCTCCGGTAGGGGTAGCCGGTGGCGATCCCCAGCTCGTCCATGCCCAGGATGGCCGTGCGGAAGCGATGCTGGCCCGGTACGTCGGCGAAGGGATCGACGAAGGACGAGGGCGCCGTCGCAACCATGAACCTGTCAGGGGGCTCGGGCACCCCGGTCTCCATGGAGAACCAGTGCTTCCACCAGACGACGGTGCGGTCGTTCACCAACGCAAGCTGGTCCATCGACGTCCGGTTGGACGAGAGCTGTGTGATCTGCCCGGTCAGGAGATCGTAGGCCATGATCTCCGACTCGAGTTCACCACCCCGCTCCCAGGCCACGATGCCGTCCGCGATCTCCGGGGTGAAGTTCAGGAACTGGTTCTCACTCACGTCGATGATCTGGCCGGTCTGGCTATCGTAGGCTTTGATCTTCCTCAGGGTGGTTTCGTAGGCGGGCCCGCCCTCGTAGGTATCCCAGACCACGAAGCGCCCGTCGGTCTTGGGGAAGGCTTCCGGCGCTTCCCTGGCCGCGATCTTCTCGGTCTTTCCAGTCGAAATCCGGTGCAGGAAGATGTCCAGGGATTGCGTAGGGGCTCATGTGTGGAGAGGAAGAAGCGGGCGAAGAGACCCAGGTGACCAGATCACCCTCGAGACTTACGTGAAGAGACTCGGCCGGAGTGGAGCCGAGCTTGGTCTTGGCTCCTGTCTGGATATCGTAGAGCCACACCTCGCCGTCTTCCTGCGGAGAGGGGGTGGTGATGAAGGCCAGGTGGGAAGCGTCCAGGTCGATGGAGGTATTGCCGCTCGAGCTGGCCCCGCCTACATAAACGCGGTCGGCCACCTGCACGGTGGCATTAGCACTGATGGTGTAGAGGTAGAGCGCCGGTCGGCCGAAGGTCTGTCCGTCGGCGGGATCGATCTGGACCCAGGCTATGTGGTCGCCCACGATCCAGGGCCCGGTGCCCATCCCCAGGTAGAAGCGAGCATGAGCGACGAGCCGCCTCTCCTTGGTGGCAAGATCGTAGAGCCAAAGGTCCCCGGGATCACGATAGTCGGAGGTGGCCTCGTGGCTCACGAAGACCACCCGGTCTCCATCCAAGGCTACCGAGGTCTCAATCTCGGGGGTGTTGGTCAGCTGGGTGCTCGCGCCGGCTGCTAGGTCGACTACGTAGATATCCGCCTGCTCAGCCGAGGATGCGCTCCAGGCTATGGTGTCTTGATCGAAGGCCAGATCGAAGGTGATGGGGATCTCCAAGTCCCCCAGGTCTCTGAAATGCCAGCCGGCCACGTCCAGTGAAGCGGAGGCCGGGCTGGGAACGAGCAGCAAGGCCGCCCCCGTGAGGAGGAGGAAAAGGACGAAAGATACCGCGGTGCGGGCGCGGTTCACCATGCACTCCCTTGGCAATAGCCGAGGTACCTCGGGACGCCGCTCCGGGCCGCTAAGCTGGAACATGGACTCCACCTCTTTCATGTCCAGACAGGGGATAAACATGCCATAGGAAGGGTGATCGACAGGCTCGTCCGGTTTCCTCTGTCCTGCATCGAGTTGTAACCCTACACCCAAGCACCTAGAGGGTCGGGATGAGGAAGTAGGTGAGGTCGCCCTCCGCCGCCAAAGAGGCCATGCCGCTCGGACGCTTGTGGAACAGGGCAAACTGAAGGGCAACATCTGTTGGACCAAATTCGCGGCGCGGATCATCCGGATCCAGCCGCACAAACGAATCCTCCTCCAGGTAGAAAGCCCGCTCCATCGGCAGGACGGCTCCGTGGCCTTCGTACTCGCGCATGTCGATGGAGAGCTGGTAGCCGCTCAGGTCTTTCGCCGCCGCTATTTCCGGCTGCAGCTCGTTCTCGAAAGCGCGAAGTCCCAGGCGATCGAGCACCCGAAAGGTATTGTCTAGAGACGTAGCCCAGGAGCTCTGGGGGAGCGGCGTCTCCTCCCAACGGCCGCCATACACCTGCATGGTTGACGAACCGGAGAAGAAGTCTAGCTCAAGCAGGTAGTGATCCGCGGTCAGTACCTGCACCTGCAACGAGCTGATACTGCCAGAGGGAGCGTAGAGCAGTCTAAACTGCTGGAGCTGCGCCCTTTCAGACTGCACCCCGGCTTTGCCCGCGACGAGCCCCCACAAGCGATTGAAGCTCAGTGAATAGGCGTCCGTAGGCGCATCGACCGAGACGCTGATCCGATCGGCCGCTCCCGCGTGACTTCTCGCCGAAAGGACCGGGATGACAGCCGCGGCGATGACTAGCACAAAAACGGTGATAAGTAGTTTGGGAGATCGCCATCGATTGGAGGTTACGCCGCCCATGCCCTACCTCCGACTTCCTTCCAGTAAGCCGCGCCTGATGTCAGGTCAAGCCGAAACCCGCCGTCAGCTCGCCAAGGTCCCAGCTACCAGCCTACATCGAGAGCGCCGCTTGTGCCAGCGAGGACTTAGCGAGTCTCGCTAACTTGCATGGTGATAGTGCTTGTGTCAAGACGGAACGGGAATCGCCGGCGAGGACGCCGGGACCACCCAGACGAAGGACCGCGACAAGGACGGCATCAAAACATGATCAAGATAGCTTCTTCTGATGATATTAACGGATACTGATCCTGTTCCGCGACGGTCCGCCGTCGCCAACTATCCGACCTGACGCGTTCATTATCGCGATCTCTGCTGCCGACTCCGACCCCGAGTCCATCACAGCAGTTAGGCGGCCTCCACCCCCACGCCGCTGCGTACAGCCCCGACCCGCTGATACATCATCAGGCTAGGAACCCGAAGGTGCGAACTGCACCGCCGACGACAGGAACCCAGGAAGATCAAAACTGAGACGACTCCCGATCTACGCAATCCGGGCTTCCACGAGTCGCAAGCACCAATTGGGGAGAAGAAGCGAGCCCCAAGAGACCCGACCTCGAAGGCCCGCGTGTTCGTGGCTGTGGGGAGGTCGCTAGTGGATCTGAATGTAGCTCCCGTGAGTCCTTCACTAAGTCGGTGCGGGCTTACCTGCCGAATAGCCCCGGCGAAACTCCGGCTGGGCGAACTTCGCCCCCGGCCGGGGCGTTTCTCCCACGTTGAGAAGGAGCTTGGGTACCTTATCGAGAGGGCTTCATGTGCCGATAACAAAGTAGATGGTCCTCCAGCGGAAGACCCGACTGATCTGACCTGCAAGTGGTGGGGCGACAGTTGAAGGGAAAGTTCACGCCAGCATCTCGGCGCAAGCGGGAAGTCAACCGCGAGGTTTTGCACCTGACCCTCCGTATTCTGGCCCGAGAGGCCGTGGCCAGCATGTTCACGACCATGGCTCTCACAGACAACCGCACCGCCCGCCGTTCGGCGGCGGCCGCCCAGTGGGCCACCAACATCGCCGAGGCTCTCAACCTGAGCGAGCACGAGGTGAACGTCACGTATCTAGCCACCCTCCTGCACGATGTAGGGATGATGGCGGTTCCCGACGAGGTGCTTGATTCCCCAGGGGAGTTGGATCCCTCCGCTTGGGCCCTGATAAAGACCCATTGCCAGAACGGGGAGAACATCCTCAGCACCATCGATCAGTTCGACGAACTGGCCAAAGCGGTGCTCTCTCACCACGAACGCTACGATGGCACGGGATATGCGTTGGGGCTCGTCGGCGAGGAGATCCCGCTCATCAGCCGGATTATTTGCGTGGCCGACAGCTACTCGGCCATGATGAGCGACCTGCCGTATCGACCCAAGCTTTCCCTCGAGACGGCCCAGGCGGAGTTGGCGACCAACAAGGTCACACAGTTCGACCCTGTGGTGGTCGACACCTTCCTTCGCGTGCTAGAGCAGCATGACGATGACTATCAGCGCGGCGAACAGCCAGACTTCAGTGTGGAGTTCCAGAAGGTCAAGCTCTTGCGCGAGCTCGACGCAGAATGCTCTTGCCACCTGGAACAACGCGGCTACGCTGCCCGCGTCAGGCCGAGTTCCTCGTGGTAGTCGTTGGGGCTGATGGTCCGCTCCGTTCTGCTCGGCCTGCGGTCGAGCGATGGTCTAGTCTGTGGGCCGCTGACGTTCCCCGTAGAACCTCGAAAGGAGATGTCATGAGCAAACGATCCATCGCCGTAGCTCCGCTACTTGTCGCGCTAGTCCTGGGTACGATGCTCCTGGGCGCGATGGTCCTGGGAGTGGCGCCATTCATCGGCACCGGAACGGCCGTCGCCGCCCCTCAGCAACCGGCCGAATCGGTGCTCGCATATATATCCGCCAACTGGGTTATGGAATACGACGCGGTCGCCGACACCTCGACGGCTCTCGACTACATCGAGGAGGGAAGGCCCGTGATGCCTTCGCGGGCCCTGAGCGGCACGGCGGTCTCCTGGTCGGTCTTTTCCGAGTCGGGCCCTGTCCAGACCTATGTGAGCGAGACTTTCACCCACCCCGGGCAGGAGACCGTACATACCCTGACCACCGATCTGTTGTACAGCTTCCCCCGGCTCTCTCCCGACGGCACAAGGCTCCTGTACGTCGTTGAAGAACCCGACCCTGATGGAGGCCTCACCAGCAATCTGTACGTCCGGCGGGTCGCCGATGGAGCGGAGCTCTTCTCCATAGCCAACGTCGACGCCGCGGATTGGTCGCCGGACGGCACTAAGATCGTGTTCTCGAGTTATGGTCGAGCCCGCTTCGATCCCGATATGGTGATGCTGTACGCATACGACGTCGCCACCACTCAGGAGACCAAGGTACCGTCTGGTCACCTTACCGTGATGGGTTACGTGAACACCTACTCGCCCCGCTGGTCCCCGAGCGGTGACTGGATCGCCTTCCAGCGTCACGGCGAGGACGCCATCGATATCGTGCTCACGGATCCGACGGGCTCCACCGAACAGGTGCTGATGACGCTACCGCCGGATCAGAGCGGCCTGGGGATGGAATGGGTGCGGATGCCTGATGGTACCGAGCGTCTGTTCGTAGAATCCGTGGAAGCGGGGGGAGCGCCCTTCGTGATCATGGAAGTGCCCGGGCTGCACTCCGGCGCCTCCGATGGGCGGATCCTGCACGGCGCGTTGTCCGGACAGCCTCTGCCGGAACTGAGCGACGTCTCGGCCCAGCATCCCTTCTACCGTCAGATCCGCGATCTGGCCGCGCTCCAGATCGCCGGGGGGTTCGACGACGGGTCGTTCCGTCCCGCGGCGCTGGTGAAGCGGGCGCAGTACGCCAAGATGATCAGCATCGCTCTGGGTGTGCACGACAGCGAGTGGACGAACTGGAATGCGCCCAGCTTTCCTGACGTCCCCCGGCCCGCCGCTCAGGACGACGCGTTTCGGTACCCCTTCGACTACGTAGAGGAGGCGGCCGCGGCCGGCTTGGTGAAAGGCACTACGACCGGGCGGTTCAACCCGTGGGCCGAGATCAGCCGGGTGCAACTCGCCCTGATGATCGCCCGCGCCGGCGTGGGTAGGTTGGAGCCGGCCACAGCGGCGGACTACTCAGTCTTCACCGACCTCGCCGGGCTATCTCAAGAGGCACGGGATGCGATCGCCGTCGTCTATCACAATGGGATCATCACCGGCAAGACGGCCACCACCTTCGCTCCGTACGCCCCGGCCACCCGAGGACATGCCGTGACTATGACCTGGCGGCTCATGGAGAAGCTGGGCCTCATAGGCTGACGCCCAGAGAGGTTCTGCCCCGCGCACCGGGCGCCTCGAACGGCCGGTCCGCTATTGCCCGAGTTCGCAGTGTGGAACGAGTGTCAAGACCCCGAATTCCCCTGGAACGCCGGGGTCCGCGCCTTGTCAACGCTTGTTGTGCAATCCTCCACGCTGACGCTAGCATCCGCGACCTGGCGTCACACCAGTCGGACGGCAACTGGAGCAAGGACCGGAAGCCCCCGTCGGCCGAGCTTGGTAGCTACCGGCGGGGGCTCTAACGCCGCCCAATGTCACGGAAGTCCGGGATGTCAACCCCGCGGTCCTTGCAAGACTAGACCTCAGTCAACTGCTTGAGGTTCTCCAGAGTATGACGCGCCGCACGCTCCTGATTGCGCTCGATAAAGAGTCGGTCGGCGACCTTGCCCAGCACGCTGCCCGGCACGGCGTACTCAATCTCAAACGTCACCGTGGTTCCGTCGTCCTTGGGCTCGTAATCCCAGCTAATCCAGCCGGCAAGGGAGCCTTCATTCTCGCCCTTCCAATGGAAGGATCCGTCGGCTTCGGAGCGGTTCTCAATGACCTTGGTGGTGAGGGGGATATGCACGCCCGCCATCAGATAGCTGTGGCTAATGACGGTGCCGGGCGATGTGTCGCCCTCCAGGCTTTTCACCTCACCCAACCCTACGAACCAGCTAGACCACTTGTACGGGTCGGCCGCGAAAGCGTGTACTTCTTTAGGCGGAGCCTGGATGAAGATGCTGTCCTTGATACGGGCCATCTAAGCCTCCTCGTCATGAAGACATGGATTGGGGATCGTCTTTCCGACGAAACCCCCTACACTACATTCTCCGCAAGACAATGCGCCTGTCAAGAAGTCCGACCCGGTCGAGACAGGATGTGGCCGGACCGCGAAGAACCCGCCCACGGCCGAGCTCGGTAGGTACCGAAGGACGCTTGGGACCAGGTTACTGTCGAGGTGCTGATTCATCATGGGTTCCCGTTCGGGAATGAACACTATGACCAAATGGAGCGCAGGCCTTTGAGCGAACTGGCGCCGCCGGACCTGGCCGAGCCAAACGTCAGATCGATCGAGCCTGGTAGCTGCCGGCGGGCTCCCGCCGGAAGGAGAAATCCGGGCTGAAGATGAATAACTAACTACGTGTTCTTGCTGGAGGTCGAGCTCATCAAGAAGATTCTTCTGCTTCCGCCTGTTCTTGCCGCCGTGCTGCTTGTCTTGGGCTGCGCGACGCCAGCCACCACCACAACCACCTCCACAATCAGCCCTGCCACTACCGCTGCTCCCACCACGACCACAGCAAGCGCCACCTCGACAACGGAGCATGCCGTCTCGGCCACGACTTTCACAGCAGAGCTTTCAGGCGCCGAGGTCGTTCCCGCGGTCGACACACTTGCGACAGGCACAGCCACCTTCACCATCGATGCCACCGGCACTCGGGGCTCCTTCAAGCTCACGGTGCGCAACCTAACCGGTGTGATCGCATCCCGCGTCCACGAGGGCACGCCGGGCATCAACGGGCAAGGTCTGCTCATTCTCTATCCCGGGCCGACGCTAAACGATACCCTCACTGGAGTGCTCGCCCAGGGCAACTTCAACGCCTCGGTCCTCATCGGATCGCTCACGGGCAGGTCCCTCGCCGAGTTCGCAGTCCTACTTCAGGGCGGCCTGGCCTACGTCAACGTGGGCACGGTCAACAATCCCCAAGGGGAGATCCGGGGTCAGATTCACTAAACCGGGCCGTCTCTCTGGGCAAGTTCCGCAGGTGCGCCGTCTGCCATCCATTCAGCGGCGGTATACCCAGTGCCATAGTCCACCACGGTCCACTCGCCCTCGACTTCGTGGAGAAGAAGTTCAAGACGGTCCAAATCCAATAGATGAGGGATGATCAGGGCACCCGCCCACGAGTCGACGATCCTGAGTAGCGATAAGCTGAACTCGGACGGATAAAGGGAAAGGTCACGGCCGATCGCTTGGCTGATGGCGGCTTCTTCTTCACCCGGGGCCGGCCGGTTGAGCAGGTTGTAGAGCATACCGGCGACCTCCCCTCGGGTGGCGGGAGAAAAGAAGTCGAACGCCGGTCCTACTCCCTCTATCTTGTTCAGTAGCCCAACATAGGCGGCCCTCCGCGCGTTCTGGTAATGCTCCTCGGGATAGAACTGCCCGGGGCCGAAAGGTGGCACATAGTAAGGAGGTGCGTCGGGGAGGTTGGCCGCGCGGACGATCATAGTAATGAGCTGCTGCCGGGTCATGTTGTCGTAGGGCGCAAACGTGTCTGCGGTCCTGCCTTGAGTGATCCCATTCGCGGCGCATACCGCCACATAGTGGTCAGGGTACAGCGGGTCTGTAGAACCCATGTCGGTCATGACGTCCGTGAAGGGGGAGACGTCGTTCTCGCTCACGGGGAGATTGAGGGTCTTCACGATCATCTTGGCGAACTGCTGGCGGATCACAGGGTTCAGCGGCCGGAAAGCGCCGTCGGGATAGCCACCGACGATGCCAGCCTGGGCGAGACTCTCAATGGCCTGTTGGTAGGGCGACGAGTCAATATCCGTGAACGTGTGTCGCTGCAGCGGCTTGATCCAGCCAATCACACCATCTTGATCGACCCAGACCTTGCCGGAGTTCCTCGTGAGAGCCAGGGTCCTCGTGCCTTCCGGGTTCGCGCCGTTCTGTTCATAGATACGGAGACGATCTCCCTCGACCGCTCCCACCACCGCGACGTGGCCATATGTTCCAGTGCCCCACACGAGCAGGTCCCCGACGTCGGGTGGCGACGTTGCGGTGCGGTCGTTGGAGACCGTCGGCAGTCCATAGGTCACCTGGGCAATCGTCAACATGTCTTTCGCATACGACCCCGCCCAGTGGGCCGGGAGCGCGTTCCCGTTCTTGTCCTGCCAGTGTTGTGTCTGAGTAGTCCAGCGTTGCGCGAGTTCCACGCACTGGTAGCGGAACCCAGCGCCGCTATCCCCGAATACGGGAATGCTACTAACGCCAGGCGCGATCCAGTTCGGGCGGGGGAAGTTGCTGTACACCTGGAGTCCGTTCCACTCCTGTACGACGGTGCCCCAGGGAATGAGTGCGAACGTGGGCGAGGTGCCTTCCACCGCGGGGTCCAGGAGGGAAGCAACAGTGGCATGGCAGTTCGCATAGTGGCTATACGTCTGCCCATACGCGACCGCGGGCTGCCACAGGTACGAGCCGGCCGAGGCGGCCACGGTCCCACTGTGTATGGTCTCACCGTCCATGATGACCTTGACGGTCACGTCACCGGCGACGCCGATAGCTTGCCACCTCACCGTCACCAGGTCGGCGGTCTCCTCGAACAACGCAGGCGCGAATGTTCCAGACCGGTCCGGGAAACTGTAGCTTCCTGTGGGGTACGCCGCGTACGAAGTACCGCTCGCGGGAGATGTGACAGTGATCTCGGCGCTTGACTCCGCGGTGGAGAAGGCGTGATCCGACTGCTCGTGTAGCCCGTACGGATAGCTCGCCTGAGCGAAGGCAGGGGCAGCAATGGCAAAGACCGCCACCAGTCCGATCAGTACCCCGATGATGACGCGGCTAGCTGCCATATCTGCGCCTATACTAGAGTCTGGCACCTGTGATTACGAGCACCGGGAGTCGGCGGGCAGAGCAAGGAGCCGCTTGACCCCCGTGAAACCGGCTGTGCCGCATAGACCTATACCTGCGGACGCCGCCACCAGCTGACCCGAAACGGCGAGCCTGTTTCTTCACTTCCAGAAACGAACACTATCGCTGACTAGTGTTCCTTAATAATCGATTATCCGTCGTTGCGCGTCAAACTCACTGATTGACCATCAGTCGGGGGCTCGGACGTGCAGGGGGTGGGATTGATGGGACATAGGATCGTGTTGGCTAAACACGCTCTTCGCCGAGAGGAACTCCCGGCGGCCAAGCGGCCACGAACCACCGCGAACCAGGTAGACAACTTGAGGCGCCCTGCTGATCAAGACGAGGCCACCGCTAGATAACTCATCAGTGCCGGGCACTCCGAGCCGAAGCTCTTGGCCACAGACTCGCCCCCTCCGTTCGAGCCTACGCCCCCGCCTATCCGCCTTCGTTGAGGATCTGCAAGTACCCGTCGTAGGCGAACACGCGCCCGCGGCGGCGCCCGGTTAGCTCATGCAGCACCCCGAGCCCGATCAGAGCCTCGACAGCCCGCGCAGCGGTGGGGTAGGCGATTCCGGTCTGCCGGGCCAGATAGTCGATGTGGCCCAGGGGACGATGCCGCAGGGCTTCAAAGACACGCAGCGTGTTGGCAGCAGCGCGACCGAGGCCCTGAATCCGTTCTTGGTCTTCCTGGAACATGGCCAGCAATCGGTGGGCGGTGTCGACCGCACCTGTCGCGGTTTCCCGTACTCCCTCGAGAAAGAAGTCTAGCCAGGCCTCCCAGTCGCCGGTATCACGCATGGAGTTCAGCAGCCGGTAGTACTCGGCCCGGTTCTGCTTGAAATACAGGCTCAGGTAGAGAAGTGGCTGCCGCAGCACCCCGTCATGATGCAGAAGAAGGGCAATCAGCAGTCTGCCCACCCGGCCGTTGCCATCGAGAAAGGGGTGAATGGATTCGAACTGCACGTGGGTAAGAGCCGCCTTGGTAAGGACTCCCGGCGCGGCAGGGTCATGGATGAACCGTTCGAGCGACACCATACACGGCTCCACCTCCTGCGGGGGCGGAGGAACAAACTGAGCATTGCCGGGACGAGTGCCACCGATCCAGTTCTGGCTGGTACGGAACTCGCCCGGCTGCTTGCCTGCGCCCCGCCCGCGGGAAAGGAGCCGCGCGTGAATCTCGCGGATCAGCCGATTGGACAGTGGAAAACCTTCGGCCAGGCGAGTAAGCCCATGCTCTAGGGCCGCTGCGTAGTTGGAGACCTCTACCACGTCGTCGAAGGGCACGCCCGGTGCCTCCTCAAGTTCGAAGAGCAGTAGGTCGGAGAGCGAGGACTGAGTTCCCTCGATCTGGCTGGATAGCACTGCCTCCCTGCGCACATAGGCGTACAGGAACAAATCGGGATCTGGCAGCAGAGCCGTGATGGCATCGAGTCGGCCGCAAGCCAGCAGGGCGTTTTCTAACAGGCGCTGGCGCCCATGATCCATCTCGATGGGCGGCCGCGGCGGCAAGGCTGCGGGCACGAAGGCCTGGACTCGCTCACCCGCCACCGCGGTGACCTCCAATCGCCCGGTCATTCCACGCTGCATCTGAAGCTCCCTTGTTCTCACAAGCGTAAATAGCCGTGAACATTATTAACACATCATGGCATAAGTGTTAATAACGCGGACGCTGTACCCGCCATATTCAAGGTTACGGACGACACGGCCGATTGGCCAGACGCCTGGTCGGCCCGCTGATAAGTCAGCAGCCGCTGCGGTGTTTCGCCCTCAGCCCATCCCCACTCGCCCCAGAGGGCAAAAAAGGTCATGCCGCTCCCCCGCGCCTGGGTTACGACGCCTTACGGGCCGCCACCCGGAGCTCGCGCAGTAGCTCTGCGAATCTCGTGGGCGTGTAGTGCGCATTGAGACCGCTGGTGTTGGGCAGCACCCAGATACGCGAACCTCCGATTCTCTCCTCCTGAAGTCCCAGCAACACCTTCCGCCGGCCGAACGCCGTGGCGTAGGCGCCGATTCCCACAAAGGCCGTCCAGGCAGGAGAGTAGCGGGCCACCTTGTCTTCGAGGGTGACCTTCCCGCCGCGCAACTCCTCAGCCGAGAGCTCAGATGCCGCGGCGGTCGCCCGGGACACGAGATTGGTGATGCCCAGACCCCAGATCGGCAGCTCTCCGTCCTCGTCGGGGCGCAGCAAGCGGGGGGTGAAGCCGGCCTCGTGCAAGGCTGGCCAGAAGCGGTTACCCGGTCGGGCGAAGTGATGACCCACGGCGGCCGAGTAGAGCCCCGGATTGATGCCGACAAAGAGCACAACCAATCCGGGAGCGATGACGTCGGGAACGGTGTTCCCGACTGCAGCCTGCAGCTCAGCCTGTGTGGGTCTTCGCACCGTCTGATGTCAACCTTCCACGGCCTCTTTCGCTCTCTTTCAACTCACACCCTCGAAGCACAGCATACCGGAACCGTCCCGACCCCCTCCCCCTCCTTGCTGCCCCGATTCACTGAGGAAGCGTCAGTTGCCCAACTCACTGACAGATAGTGCGAAGGTCACCCTGAAATGTGGCCCCGTCATAAGGAAATCCCCGAGGTCTGCCAACGCAGCGCCAACGCGGGGAACTGTTGACGACCCGCTGACTAGGCATCAGTCGTAGTGCGTCCACATCCTCAGCACCTTGACGATCTGTTCGTCCTCCAGCACCTGGTAGACCAGTCGGTGCTGGATGTTGATGCGTCGGGAGTAAGCGCCACTCAGGTCTCCAACCACCTTCTCGTAAGGTGGCGGCGACTGGAATGGGTCCTCTTCCAGCACGCGAAGCAGCCCTTGAGTCTTCTCTTTGAGCCCGGCAGAGGCGAGGCGCTTGGCGTCCTTTTGGGCCTGCTTCGTGTAGAGGAGCCGCCAGCTCACCAGTCCAACTTGTCATGAAGTTCACCCACTGGTGTAGCCATGCCCTCGAGAATGGACTCCCGCATACCGGGGATCGAGACCAGGTGCAGTGTCTCCTGGACGGCACGCCAGTCGCCTTCCGAAACCAATACGGCGCTGCTACGCGGGCCCGTGATCTCGATAGGATCGTGGGAGTCGGATACCTCATCAAGAAGCTTGTAGAGTCGCTTGCGAGCTTCGGTCGCGCTGATGGTTGTCACAACGACTACCTCCTCATACGTACGGTAAAGCGTACGCTAAGAGGCCACCGTAGTCAAGGCCCTCATCCCTATGTTTCACTTTGTTTGCGGCACCCGCTAGACTTCACCCAGCCGGGTTCTCGCCCATCGGAATGCACGTGCCGCTTGTAGGCATCGTCGCCGGGATGCCCGCCGAGATGCTGCTTCACCCACACGAGCTTGTCTGACCAGGCCGACACATTCTCCCAAGGCGCGGTGGACAAGATGTACGTGTCGAACAGTTGCGACAGCTCTCGGTAGGCCTCGAGCGCGCCCGGCATCGGATCCATGAGCGCGAAGATACCGGGAACGTCGTCAAGCCTGCCCTCGTACTCGCGCTGCTCTTCGGCCGAGATACGCTTGATCCCCGACTCGAAGTCGACGATCACGCCGTCCATGTCGATGTAGAGAATCTTCTTCACCGTATCCCTCCCGGGTTGTTGACAATGTCGCGTCTCCACGGGCTCATCTGCAGAGAGCCGAGGCAAAGTCTTCGCGTCGAGAGAACTCGCGACTGCTCAGAAGCGTCCCTTCCTCCACCCGGACCCGGCCGTCCTCAATCACAGCGTAGCGAAACCTCCCGGGGTCGTCCATTCCCAGGAACGCGCACGGATCGATCATGTGGAAGCCGCGCTTCTCCAACTCCGGTATGGACGGCGTGTGCCCGACAACCTGGCGGATTCCAGCCAGGGGAAGGAGAGGTGAGTACGGTCGCGGCCGAAACCACGTAGGACCGTCGTCGCCCAGGATCCCCCGTTCGTCGTATTCCCCCGTCTCGAACTCCCGTCTGAGAGCGGTGAGAAAGGCCTGGTTGAGATGTGCGGCCAGGCGCTCGGGGTCGGACTCACATTCCTCTTGGAAGACCCCCTCGTAGGCCTCGGAGACCCCGGCGTGGGTGATGAGCACTCCCTCGATGCAGGTGGCCACCTTCCAGGCCGCCGACGGTCCCGCGTTCAGCACCTTATCGATGAGGAGTGGCCGAAAGCCGCGGTTTTCCGGCTCCTGAGGGTAGACGATGTAGTCCAGCAGCACGGCCACATCGTGGTTGCCCATGAGCACCTCGGTGGCATGGTCCTGGACGAGGTCGATGCAGCCACCGGGATCGGGGCCGCGATCAAACAGGTCCCCGGCGTAGACGAAGCCGTCCTCGCCGGGCCGAAAGCCGCCGTGATCGAGGGCGTTCTGGATGAGCTCGGGGTAGCCGTGAGCATCGGATATGACGAAGGTTCGCATCAGCTATCTCTTTCTGCTGGTCCCCTGCGGACCAGATGCCTGCTTCTCAATCTTTGGTTTCGGGAAGACCGAGTTCGCGCACGAAGCGGTCGATATCTTCATCCGAGACGTTTCCATCCCGGTCGACCTTGAAGTAGCGCCGGGATCGGGCCTGCTTCCGGCCCGTCGGAAGCGATCTCGACAGGCGAGGAACGCTCCCGGGCGAGCCGGTCTTCCTGCTCTTTGCGCTTGCTGCGCGTCATGCGGCTACTTTGGGAAACAGCGACAGCTGGATCAACTCTTCTTCCCAGACCAGTCCTGAGCCAGAGACCTGCTTGGTCTCCAGACGCAGGTCATAGCCCAAATCAGCGGCCGGCTGCTCCTCGACCCCGGCCTCGCGAATCTCGGCGAACAGTCGGAGCGCGGATGCCTCCGCATCGAAATCCTTCGGTACCGCTGCTTTGTGAAGCAGAGCTTCGAGCGCGTACCCGCGAAGCAGCTTGGGATAGAGCCGTGTGAAGCGCTTGGCCGGCTGCAGGAGGTCCAGACAGACGAACTCGCCGCCGAGGAACACCAGCGCTCCCACGGTGTCGTTCGCGGTGGAGGAGACGTCGAGCGCGAAGGCCCGAAGGATCCTCTCGAGATCGTTCTTCCCGGCCTCATAGGTGTCGGCCATGGCCATGGTCGGTGAGTCGATCCCCAGGGCCAAAGCCGATCTTCGGACCTCGTTCCAGACCGCTCCTTGGTCGGACATACAAGCCTGAGCACGTAGAAGCTGAGGCTCCTCGCTCATCCTCCCCTGCAGCCCGCTCAGCTTCGCGACCTGCGGGCGTGGGCTTTCATGTGCTCGCGCACCTTACGCTCCTTTTCCCGGCGCAAGGCGGAGTGGCTGATGTACACGCCCGAGTCGAAGGCTCGGCTGCGGTGACTCCAGCGGCCCTGCTCCACGCAGCTCACCGGGAGCACCGTCTTACCCACCCCCACCAGGATGGTGGCGTTGGCGATGCGGTTCTGCTTCGCCCCCACCAGTTCCTCGCCGTCGAAGATGAGGACCGGCCAGGGACCCTTGTTCACGGCCTGCAGATAGGGAACGGATCCGGCCTCGCTCACCTCGGTTATGGTGAGCGTGCCTCGGGTGATAGCCTGCTCGAGGAGCACGTAGCGAGCCTTGACCTTCGCCTTGGAGCGGAGAGGCAGGATGCACAGAGCACCGTCCCACATGGGCGCTCCCGGCCTGAGCGTCCCCATCGCTTCTTTTACCTTCTGTTCGTACATCACGGCCTCTCTTTCTTTCAGTATCGCGGCTCCCCGGCCCCTCCGGGAATCACTGCTCCGCATCACTTACAGTAGTAATTATACCACTGTTAGCGACTTATTAAACACAGAACCCCTAGCGCACGGGCTCTCAGCGTGATATCGTCTAGACATAGTGTGACACGCGCCTCGGACAGGAAAACGCATGGGACGCAGAAGCAGCCAGCATGACGAGCCCGGATACTCCCCGGCCTTCGCCAAGGCCCTCGGGCGGGAGATCAAGGTGATGCGTACTGATCTCGGTATCGAGCGACGGGAGTTTGCCGAGCGGGCGGGGATCTCCTACTCCTACATCACCGAGATCGAGAACGGCAACAAGCCGCCATCGTCCTCGGTATTGGAAGATATCGCGAGCGCCTTGGGCATGCGCATGTCCCAGCTCATTCAGGCGGCCGAGGAGCGCATGGACACGGCAGAACTAGAACAAGGGCGGTCGGCGCCCTACGAAGCCGAGCTGCTCCAGCCCTCCCCTCGCCTCTCCATGGAGGAGTTGCCGTCGGCTCCGGAGCACCTGAATCTACAACTGCGCGCTGCTCTTCCCCGTCGCTATGCCATGCGGCCCAGCCTCAGAGGCCCGAACCGGAACCTGCGCGCGGCCCTTATGGAGCTGGAGGAACTGCTCAGGAACATGGCGACGGAGGACGTCGAGCGCCTGCTGGACTATGCGCGCCGGCTGGCGCGTTAAGCAACGTCAGCTACATCACAGAGTCGAGCTCTCACCGGCCGCACCTCACCGCCGTGGCCGGCTTCCGCCCCTTTTGCAGTTCGGCCCACTGATAACGAATCAGCGGGCCGGCCGGCAAACCGGCCCCCAGCTTGGCCTACTTCCCTTTCTCACCGTAGCGAATGACAGCCAGGCCTATGCGAGCGAATATCGCCACCACAAACCCCACGATCCCCACGATTAGCGTTATCGTCGCCAGTACGAGCACGGCCGCGCTGTCTGTGTACCGTGCAGGTGGATTCTCTTTCTCGAAGCCCACCAGCCGGTCTTCCTCCACCTTTGGATCGAATCCCTTCATTCCCTACCGGGGAGGGTCTCTCGGCAACCGCGGGTTGGAGATCCAGTACCTCGAAGACCCGTTCGAACGACACCACTGTGGTCATGATATCTCGAACACCCGACACGAGGTTAGGGGTCAAGACTCATTCGAGAAGTGGACGGCTCCGAGCTGCCGCGGCGCTGCTTGGGGTACCATGCAGTATGCAGCAGAAGAGCCAGCGTGGGTCGAGCTGGACAGCGAAGTGGAAAGTGGGGAATAGGGCGAGATGCCTCTCGGCGGATACTGCGAGGCGTGCGGTCGATGGGTGTGGGTGGCGCCCAATGGATCCTGCCGGTCTGGCCACCCGCCCAGCCGGGTGCGGGAGGTGCAGCAACTCAGGCCGCTGACCTCCCCCCGCGGGACGCTCATGCGCACGCCGCCAACACCTAAGGTCACTCCCTATCACGTGCGTTTCTGGTGGAGGCACTCGGCCTGGATCCTGCTCACGCTGACCCTCGGCTTCCTCAACTGGCTGGCCTTCGTCTACATCGGCCTGCGTGCGCGTCAATCGCAGTGGTTGATCTGGGGCTTCGTCTACCTGTTGCCCTTGGCCGCGACCGTCGCCGCCATCGGCTCGCCGTACTTCTGGTTTGCCCTCGCGGTCCAGATCGTCGTTGCAGTCGTCTCCTTCATCCATGCGGTCGCTGTGCGCCCGCGGTACCGGGCGCTCATGTTTGGTGATCCCCCTATCGGGTCGGTGCCCGCACCGCCCATGATGGTCGCTCAACAACGGCCGGACCTGGCGCGAAATCTGGACCAGAACGTGGCCCAGACCTTGCGCGAAGCCTACCAGCGAGTAGGTGAGATGAGTGACGCCGCCAACCACATCGCCAGGCCCGAGACCCGCCAGGCCATCGCCCAGCTCTGCGCCACGGCCCAGCAGATCCTGGCCGAGATCCAAAAACACCCCCAGAGGATGGACGTGGCCCGGGGGTTCCTAACCTACTACCTGGAAGCGGCGGCCCGCATAGTGAGGGGCTACGAGGAACTGGTGGCCCGGGGCAGCGATTCGCCCGAGGTCCGGAAGACCCTGGCCCAGGCCGAGAACTCGCTCCCCGGCATCCAGAGAGCCTTCGACAGCCACCTGGAATCCCTGCTGCAGCTCGACTTACTGGACCTGGAGAGCGAGATAGACCTGCTGGACAAGACCGTGCAGATGGAGAACCGGTTCAACTCCGGGCCCGAGATCGACTCGGCACCCGTGACCGTTACACCGATGCGTCCTGCTGGGGGCGCGAGATGACCGTGGGAGGTGTCCGATGACCGCAGGAGGTGCCCGATGACCGACGATACAGCCTCTCGCCCGGCGGACCTTCCCGCCGCGTTCGAGCCGGTGCTTCCCGGGGAGGTCGGCGCCGCCCTTCCCGCAGAGGGCGAAGTCGCGCCCGGACCGCGGGCGTTGACGCCCGAAGAGCAGGCCCGGGTGGACGCCATCCGGGAATCCATCGACGTGACCGACGCCCAGATGGTGCTCCAGTACGGCCTCACGGCGCAGAACAAGATCTCAGCCTTCACCGACTCGCTGTTGGCCGACGTTCGTACGCGCGACACCGGGGAAGCGGGGCGGGCACTGACCTCCCTCCTGGGCAAGGTCAGGGAGCTGAACGTCGACGCGCTGGCCAAGGGAACGTCAGGATCGCGCATCCCTCTGGTGGGCAAGCTCATGGACGGGTTCAAGCGTTTCGAAGCCCGCTACGAGAAGCTCTCCTCCAGCCTGGAGAAGCTCATCACCGGCCTGGAGCGGACCCGCATGGGCCTGCTGAAGGACCTCACCGTGCTCGACAAGATGTACGAGCTCAACCTCGAGTACTTACGCCAGCTCGACCTGTACATCGCCGCCGGTGACGAGACTCTCGAGGAGCTTAACACCAGGCGGCTCCCCGCCATGGAGGTGGGAGTAAGGGCGTCGCAGGACCCGCTCGTGGCTCAGCAACTGGCCGATTTCCGCCAGGCAGGGCTGAGGTTTGAGCGACGCCTCCACGACCTGAAACTCACGCGCACCATCGCCATACAGAGTGCGCCGCAGATCCGTCTTATCGAGGCCAACAACCAGGGTCTGGTGGAGAAGATCCAGACGTCGGTGACCAACACCATCCCCCTGTGGAAGAACCAGATCATCATCGCCCTCAGCCTCTACCGCCAGCAGCAGGCCCTAGCCGTGCAGAAGGCGGTCACAGACACGACGAACGAGCTGCTCGCGAAGAACGCCGAGATGCTCCGGACGGGTTCGGCCGAGGTGGCCCGCGAGACCGAGCGCGGGATCGTGGATATCGAGACCCTCCGCAAGGTCAACGACGACCTGATCGCCACGCTGGAGGAGACGATCCGCATTCAGGACGAGGGTCACGCGCGCCGGGTACAGGCAGAGGTGGAGCTGCTTCGTCTGCAGTCGGAGCTCAGGAAGAAGCTGGTCGACCTGGCTGGGTAGTCGGCACCGCGGCCGGGATGGGTTCATCAGCCCGCCGGTCGGGTGTCCAGTCGCAAGGTAAGCAGAAGGGATCAGAAGTAAGCAAGGAGGGGTAGAAACGGAGTTCCACGCGAACGACGATACTCTCTCGAATAATGCCTTTTTACAGGTATTTTCTTCTTCTGCTAGGAGCCGGTGAAGGGACTTGAACCCCTAACCTGCTGATTACAAATCAGCTGCTCTACCATTGAGCTACACCGGCCCGAGAGGCGGCACCGCACCACGCCGCCGCTCCCCGCCCACCGCCGGCACGCCCCCATTGCCGGCATTCGCCGGCACGGTAAGCGCGCCACCGCAAAGCCAGAAGATTTTAGCGCGCCTGCGCCCATCGCGCGGCCTCGTGATGGTCCGTAGCCGCAAGAGGATCGACCAACGCTTGAGAATCACCACTCCTGGGTAAGGATTCATACTAGAAGGCTCGCTCGCATCAGCCCTTGATGAGTCCGCCCCCTTCCGCTCCTTTCACGCACGACGCGAAGCCGAACCTCTCCTGCAACTAACCGAACGCGTATCCGACTCGCCGATCTGAGGGAGGCTAATCATGCTATTCGTGACATTGGGCGCCGCAAAAGCGGCAACGACCAAGGAGCGGGTCGCTCGACGGATGCAGTGGTCCTATCCTCCGGGAACACGCATCATCGCCGAATACTGGCTCCAGATCCCCGATCCGACGGTGATCGTGATCTCCGAGGCCGACGATATCGCCCCCATAATGGCTGCGACGAGCGCCTGGGACGACGTCTTTTCCTTCACGGTCGTGCCGGCCGTGACCGCGGAACAAGGAATGGAGCTCGCCAAGAAGATGACGTGACGGTCCGAGACCGGAACGACCAAGCGGTCGTCGACCGCCTCGACGGAGCAGTGGGGCCCTCATAGGGGCTGATGCGAGCGGCCCGCAGCACTGCCCGGAACGCCCCCCGTGTCTCGTTGTCCTCTCCGGCGCACACCGAGAGTGAAGGTACCCACGCTCAGCAGGCGTTTCCGCCCCTGGCCAGCTCGAGATAGCGCTCGGCGACCTTTCCCCAGGAAGCAAACCGTAGGCGGCAGAGATCGTGGAGTTGGTCACGAAAGGCGAAACCAGCCGTGGGGTAGCGACCGAGAACGTGTATCGCCAGGCGCGAGAGCTCCTCGCTGAGGCATTGACCGGGAGCGAGGGCCCTCAGCAGCGGGTCCGCCAAGGCGTCCGCCACCACATCGACTATAGGGGCGAGGCCGGAGTGGAAGCTTGCGAGGGGCAGAGCGCCGGCGGAAAGCGCCTCGATGGTGACGAGCCCGACTGCCTCTGGGAATACGGACGGGGCCAGCGAGACATCCGCGGCAGCAAAGAGGCGACCGAGCTGGGCTGACGTTGAGATGGCCGAGAAAGTGCAATGGCAGAGGGCCGACGTGGGGCACCGCGGCGGGAACCAACTCACCGAACTCTGGTGGGGCACGGAGCTCATCTGACTTAGCGGCAAGCGCACGCGCGGCCGCCTCATCCCCCTCGCCGAGCAGTCTCGCCAGCTCCGTCAAGGGCGCCTGAGCCGGGCCCTCCCCCGCGATCAGCAACCGCACCGAAGGATAGTGCGCAAGCACACGAGGCAGGCAAGAGACGGCGTATTGGACGCCTTTCGTCCACATCAGCCGACCGGCGTAGACGATGATGCGGTCCTCGGGGCGCAATTCAAGCCCGTCGGGCAGAGCGACCTCGCGGGTTAGAGCCTCGATCGCGGCCATTCGATCGGAGGCAGGGGCAAAGGTGCGCGCATCGACCCCCGGCGGGATCGCAAACGTCTTGCTCGCCATAGGCAAGCGGTGCTCCGCCGCCCAGGTGACGATCTCGGCAGCGCCTGGTTCGGAGACGGCCACCACTGCGGCAGCGGCCTCGAGGCCCTCCAAGGCGAAGGGGGCAAGCCGCCGATCACGCTTGACGCTGAAGTTGAGCTCCGACCCATGCACGGTCACGACGTAGGGAGTGTCCGCGGCGAGCGCCTGCTTGACGAGGTACGGGGCCATCATCGCGTGGTTCGCGAGGACGAGGTCAGGGGGCCAGGTCGCGAATATGGTCCGTAGGGCGGAAGCATTGTCGAGTACGTACGCTTCGATCCACTCGGTGGGGCTGTCTTGAAACGCCCTTACCTGCTCGGCCTCGAACCCCGGGAAAGGACCGTCGACGTACACGAGCAGACGCCGAAGCTGCGGCCGAACGAGCCGGCAGCGCCCCTCGTAGAGCGGTGGTCGTACATCACCGAGGGGCATCGGCTCGGCGTTGTTCTCATCGACGACGTAGACGGCATCGACGAAGTCGTACAGTTCGGGACTGCGCTCCTGGCAGACGAGAGTGACGTCATGACCCCGCCGGACCAGCTCACGCACCACCTCGCGCGCGTATATCCCGCTCCCTGAGTCATGAAGGTAGTACCCATGAACAACGGCGACGCGCACTGCGACCTCCAGGAGGGATGCGGCTAGGGCATCGATTCTCGGTTCAGAGGACCGAGACTACCACTACTGCCAGAGTCAGACGAGGCGTCCGAGAGGAGCGGGCCTCTTACGGGAACTCGGGCTCGTGAGGGTCAGTACTTGGCCGCCTGCAGATCCTCGAGATCGCCGGGACTGAGGTCGGCCAGGAACCCCAGTACGAATGCGCCGGCCTCCTGGATCCTGGCCGCGCTGCAGTGCTCGTAGGTGTCACCGGTGGTGTGGTAGAGCGGGTCCTCGCGCCACTCCAGCCAGGCGGCCGGGTAGCCCGCCAACTCGAAGGGCTCGTGGTCACTGTATCCGAAGGAGGAGGGGTCCTTCACGTAGGTGAGACTGACCCCCGTCGCACGTGCGTAAGCCTCGAGCATGTCCCGGAGTCTGCGAGGACCCTGACTCATCGTCCGCACGGTGAACGTGTCACCGTAGCCCACCATGTCCAGGGAGATCATGGCGACCACGAGCCCTCGGTCGGCGGCCGTCATCTGCTGAACGTAGGCTCGGGAGCCATAGTGATGATGGTCGGGGTCGGTGTCGATCATCTCCTCATTGCCGAAGAGAACAAAGACCACGGTCGGGGAGATATCGGCGCCCATCACGTCGCGAGCGAGTTCGAGGACCGCGGCCGAACCCGACGCGTTGTCATTGCCTCCGGGGGACGGTTCTTTGCTGTCCATGTGTCCGCCGATGACGACCGTCAGAGGAGACGAGCCCTTCTTGACCGCGATGACGTTGTGCGACGTCAGGCCGTTCGGCACGGGAACGTCGGTCAGAACGGCCTCGTAGCCGAGGCCGTTCAGATAGCCCGCGGCATACTGGGCGGCCTCGGCCTCGGCCTCGGTCCCGCCCCGCCTCACGCCGATCTCGGCGGCCAGCTTCCCGACGTGGTTCATGGCCTGTGCCGCATCGAAGGCCAAGACCGGCTGCGGCGGCGGCTCCGTCGATGTGGTTGTGCTCGGGAGCGTGGACGTCGTGGTGCTCAGGAGCCTCGAGCGCACGGTGGTGGTGCTTGCGACTGCGGCGCCGGGCGTCGCACTCCTCGTGCTCGTCGTGGAAACCGCGAGCGACTCGCGTCGTGCTGCTCGAGACGACCGGCTGAGAGCGGGGTCCGGCGAAGAGATAGAGGAGTCCCACCCCGAGGAGAACCGCAATCACGACGACTGCTACGACGACAAGGATGGTCCGCTTCATGCGGGCAGTCTAGCAAAGGGCACTGACGAGCCCACTGTGGAGCAGTCGTGTCGGTCTCCTGTGGACCGGTCTCGCGCCGACTCCGGGTCGTCCGATCCGGCCTCCCAGGTAGGAACAGCGGTCGGAGAAACCCGGTCGGCGTTACTTGAGCATCTTGAGCGCCAGAACCCCCATGGCCCCGAAAGCCGTGAGCGCCGCCAGGCTCACTTTGGTGACGTCGAACAACGGCTTCACCTGGACTCCGTCTGGGGTGACGATGATGGCGGCTACCGGTCGGCCGACGGATCCACCGCCACCGCCCCCTCCTCCGCCGGCCCCTTCAAGGGCGCTTCCTGCGGAAGTACTTGGTTCCTCCGAGGCTTCGCTTCGGCGGGCGCGAGGCAGCCCGAACCCCATGCCTGAGCCGAACCCCCCGCCGCTGGCGACTTCGGATGCGGTTATCACCGTGTATTGGCCGGACGTGACCGGTTGGCCGAACACCTTGGTGGAATCCCCTGAGGACAGCAGCCGGTCCAATGCCTGCAATCTCCCTTGGGACTCCTTCTCCACGTTCTGCAGGAACTCGCGGATCGCTTCGTTCATGGCGATCTCTCCTTTCGCCTGGTTGCTCGAGTCAAGAGCCCGTATGCGCAGAGCATCGCGACCATCGCGATGGCGGCCTGGACCACCCGGGTCACGTTCACGATGGGAATGCGCGCCGTTCGTCCCTCCCTTGAGACGAGCACCGCGCACGGCCAACTTCGCACCAGGACTCCACTCCTCCACCTCAGAGCCGCTGACCTGGAGACCGGGGTGACCGTGACAGAACCCACCTCCACCGCGGGTGACATTACGGTCCTGAAGGTAAGGAAGCGACGCCTATTGTCCCGGGCAGATTCCATCTAAGGGTTGATACCCACTCGACGCAGTTCTAGTCATGGCTGCGACGAGCGCCTGGGACGACGCGTCAACCTTCACGTTCGTCCCGGCGAGCGGCCCACAGCACCACCCGCCTCGGTCACGGCGGCGCGCATCCGGCGGCCGCTTCTACAGAACTACCCGCCGGCTCTCCAGATGCAGCGTCACTTTGCGCTTGATGCGCTGGAGGGCGTTGTCCACCGTTTTGGTGTCGTGACCTATGTGGGCGGCGATGGCCTCGTAGGAGTTCCCCTCCAGGTAGTACTTGAGCACCCGCGACTCCAACGGGCTGAGCAGCCGCACCAGGCAATCGGTGAGGCTGACCACTTCCTCCGAACTGATCACTTGTTGCACCGGGTCACTCGCCCGCCCTGAGGGGATCACATCGGCAAGAGTGCGGCTGTCGAAATCGGCGCTGGATGGCGAGTAGCTGAAGCTCACGTAGGTATTGAGCGGGAGGTGTTTCTGCCGAGAGGCCGTCTTGATCGCAGTGATGATCTGCCGGGTCACGCACAGCTCGGCGAAACTGCGGAAGCTCGTGCTACGGTCGTGCTCGTAGTCGCGAATGGCTTTGTAGAGCCCGATGTAGCCCTCTTGGATGAGATCGTCGCCGTCTCCTCCGGCCAGGAAATACGAATTGGCCTTGAGACGAACAAAGTAGTGATATCGGGTCAGGATCCGTCGGGTGGCGTCGGCATCACCGCTCTTAGCCCGCGCTACAAGCTCCTCGTCGGTCCAGTCGGCTGTGGTCGCCTCAGCAGCCTTCCTCGCAAACGCCGCGCTTTCCATCGGTCGTCCCTCCCGCTAGAGGTTGCGGAGCCGAGTCTCGGACCCCTATTCCGGTCGGCTCGGTTCCTCCGGCTGCGCGGACAACTCGTCCCGCAGCGCCTTCAGCCTCTCCACCGTGTCGGGGTCGATCCTGTCCTCGATCCTGTGACTCATTGTAATGCAATTCTCAGGATTTGCAATCCTTTTTGTGTGTTCTTGCAAATCTGCCACGAATTGCCGGGACGAGCGCCGGATGACGTTGGGGACAAAAATGGTCTTCTGCAGTTGGTAGTCGGACGACACCACCACTACATTTTTCCCTGCACTTATCGCATAAACCTCCCTTTCGATGATGCTGTCCGCAGAGCGTGAGAACGACCCGAAATACACGTCCACATTTGCGGTTGCACTCTCGGTCTTTTGCAATACCTGGGAGTGCGAATCGAACACCACGATGGCTCTGTCGGAACTCCCACCCATGTAGCTGGCGATACGGTCGAGCAGCCGGCGCCGCTCGTCTTCCAGATCGACTGCACCCGGGCCGGTGGACGACCCCAGGCCGTGCTGGGGCCGGCGCCCGTCACGTCCCTGTCGTGCTTGAGCCGGCTGCGACCGACTGGGACGCTCGTTCTCTTGATGATGCCCCAGGAACTGGTGGAGCACGTTGTAGCCGTCGATGAGATAGACCGTCACGGGTGACTCTCCCTCACGCGTCGTCCGGCGACGCTGCGCCCGGCCCTGGCGGCCGCGGAGCGCCAGATGCGGCCGCCTGCGTGGCCGCCCGAGCGGCCGCCTGCGCACCACGCTGCCGTAACGCCTCATACAGGAGGACGCCGGTCGACACGCTCACATTGAGCGAACCCACCCGTCCGGCAAGCGGCAGCCCGACCATCACGTCACACAGCGAGTCCACCCGGCGACCCAGTCCCTCCCCCTCGGAACCCACCACGAAGCAGGTCGGATACTCATAGTCCTGGCAGGTGTAGAGGCTGTCTGCCCCGGAAGCTGCCCCGTATATCCAGAAACCCGCTTCTTTGGCCTGCACCAAGGAGTCGGCCAGATTGCGAACCCTGACGACGGCTGCATGCTCGCTGGCGCCGGCGGAGGCCTTAACCACGGCAGCGGTCACCTCGGCCGCGCGGTGCCGCGGGATGAGCACGCCCGCCCCGGTCCCCTCCGCGGTTCTGATGACGGCCCCCAGATTGTGCGGGTCCTGTATCTCGTCCAATGCCACCAGCAGCGTGTGATCGCGCGAGGACTGCCTCCAGTTCGAGGTACGGATAGGGATCGACTTCCGCGGCGATGCCCTGATGGTCGCCCGTCCTCAGGCGGGAGCTCAGTTCCCCGGCCGGCAGCCGCTGCACAGCGGGAACTGCGCACGAAGCGTCGGCGCACCAGTCCTGCAGGCTGCGCTCCAGCCCCTCGCCGCCTTCGCCCATCGCGACCAAGACCGCGTGCACGCGCCTGCGCCCCCGTAGCGCCTCACGCACAGGATTACGACCGTAGATGAACTCGGTCCCAGCGGATGGGCCGTCACGGTTCTCCGACTCGCGGCGCCTCGGGCGCGGCGCCCCGCCGTGCGCCGCGCCGGGAGCGGAGCCGGGCGCGAGCCTGCGCGCCGGTCTACCTGGCTGCGACGATCTTGTAGCCACTGGGGACGTCCCGGATTTCGAAGCCCCGCTCGGCTATGGCGGCGCGCAAGGCGTCGGCCCGGGCGAAGTCCCGAGCAGCCCGGCATTGCCGGCGCTCTTCGGCCATGGCCACGATGTCAACAGGGATGGCCTCATCGCCGCCGGCTAAGGCCTCAAGCCCCAGAACGTGCACCATCTCCACCATCCCCGCGCGTACCCGCCCCGCCGTCTCCGGCGATAGCCCACCGCCGGCCAAGGCGGCATTGGTCTCGCGAGCCAGTCCGAACACCTCGGCCAAAGCTGCGGCGGTATTCAAGTCGTCGGCCAAGGCATCGGTGAAAGCGCGGCCGCGTACCGCCGCATGCGCCAGGAAACGGGCGTCCCCTTCCGGCGCTGTCGCGGCCGGTGCGGCGTCACCCTCGGCGACCGGAGTGCAGCCCGAAGCCGCGGCCCGGTCGGCCAACTCCCGGAACACGTTGCGCAGCCGGTCGACCTGTTGCTCGCTCTCCTCGAGGAGTTCCGAGCTGAATTCCAGCGGACTGCGGTAGTGACTGCCCAGGAAGGCGGCGATGAGCGCCTCCGGCCGGTGCTCGTCCAGGATATGGCGCAGGGTGAGGATGTTCCCTATGCTCTTGGACATCTTCTCCTCGCGCAGGTTGAGCATCCCGTTGTGCATCCAGAAACGCACGAACGGCTCCTGCGAGGCATCTCCGGACTGCGCGCCCTCCGTCGGGGCGCGCCCGGATAGTCCGCCCCCGGCCATCGCGCCCCCGGCCATCGCGCCCTCGGCCATCGCGCCCTCGGCCTGGGCGATCTCGTTCTCGTGATGGGGGAAGATAAGGTCCCGGCCTCCCCCGTGGATGTCGAACCCCATTCCCAGATACTTCAGACTCATGGCCGAACACTCGATGTGCCATCCGGGCCGGCCCGGCCCCCAGGGGCTATCCCAGGCCGGCTCTCCCGGCTTGGCTCCTTTCCAGAGGGCGAAATCCAGCGGGTCGGCCTTCTCTTCTCCAGGGTCGATGCGGGCTCCGTGCCGCATCTCCGCCACCTGCTGCTTGGATAGCTTCCCGTATGCGGCCCAGCTATCGACGTCGAAGTAGACGTCTGGACCCGACTGGTACGCATGTCCCCTCTCCACCAGTGCGGCAATGAGATCGATGATCTCCTGGATGTGCTCGGTGGCCAACGGCTCGATGTCCGGGCGCCCCAGACCCAAACGATCGGTGTCCTCGCGATAGGCCTGGGCGAATTCCTCGGCCACCTCCCGCGAACTCCGGCCCTGAGCGTTTCCCTTCTGGATGATGCGGTCGTCGATGTCGGTGATGTTCTCCACCAGAGTGACCCGATAGCCGAGCGATTCGAAGTAGCGCTTCGCCACCATCGAGACCACATACGGCCGGGCGTTCCCCACGTGCACGTAGTTGTAGACCGTGGGCCCGCAGAAATACATGGTCACGTGGTCCCCGTCGCGAGGGACGAATTCCTTCTTCTCCTGGCTCAGGGAGTCGTACAGGCGCATCGTCACGCCCCTCCCCGTGTCCCAGGACCAGGCGCGTTCCGAGCCACGAAGGCGGCCGCCGCTTCCAGCCTCGAAAGGATCCTGCTCTTCCCCAGCCCTCCCACGAGGTAATACAGTTCCGGGCCTTCGTCCCTACCACTCAACGCCACGCGCAGAGGTTGGTAGATCGACTTGCCTTTGATGCCCCGCTCTCTGGCCACTTCGACCAAGTCTCGCAGGACTTCCCGAGCCTCCAGGGAGGGCACGAACTCGGCCGGCAACCCGGCGAAAGCCTCCTTGGCCAGCTCGAAAACGGCGCCGGCCCCCGGAGCGAGCAAGGCCTGGGCAAAGGGACATGTGGCCGGATCGCTCTCTTCCACGAACACGGCCGCGTATTTCGGCGCGTCCCCCAGCACCACCAGGTTGGCCTGCACCGCCTCGGTCACCACCTCCCGCTGCACCGGGGCCAGCTTGACGCCGCCTGCAGCCAGATATGGCTCGATCGCCTCGTAAAGCTCCACCGTACCGAACTCCCGTATATACAGGCCGTTCAGCCAATTGAGCTTCTGTGCGTCGAAGATGGCGGGGCTCTTCGACACCCGTTCGAGCTCGAACTCCTCCACCAACTCGGCCAGAGTGAACTTCTCCCGTTCGTCGGCGGGGTGCCAGCTCAGCAACGCCAGGTAGTTGACGAGGGCCCCGGAGAGGTAGCCCAGGCCCTTGAAATCGCCAATGGAGGTGGCCCCGTGCCGCTTGGACAGCTTGCTCCCGTCGGGAGCAAGGATCAAGGAATGGTGTCCGTAGCGTGGCGTCGGTTCACCCAGAGCGGAGAAGAGCATGAGCTGGCGGGCGGTGTTGGTGATGTGGTCCTCGCCCCGGATGACGTGGGTGATCTCCATGCCTGCGTCGTCGATGACAACGGCGTAGTTGTAGGCAAAGCCACCGTCAGTGCGCTTGATGATGAAATCCCCTATCACGTCCGACGAGAAGGTGATGGGCCCGTGGATGAGATCGTCGAAGGTCACGTCCCCTTGGGGCACCCGGAAACGGATCGCCGCCTCCTCCCCAGCCGCGAGCCGCGCCTCCACCTCGGTCGCAGGCAGCCGGCAGCAGGTGCGGTCGTACTTGGGCATCTCGCCCCGGGCCAGTTGCTGCTCCTTGCGCTGGTCCAACAGCTCTTGCGGGCAGAAGCAGGGGTAGGCGTGACCATCACCCAGCAATCGCTGCACCCCGGCTTCATACAGATGGGCCCGCTCGCTCTGTCTGTAGGGACCGTGGGGCCCACCCATGTCGGGGCCTTCGTCAGCATGGAGCCCCAGCCAGGCCAGGTCGCTGATGATGCTGGCGTCATGCGCGCTGGTGGAGCGCTTGAGGTCGGTGTCCTCGATCCTGAGCACCATGGCGCCGCCGTGATGACGGGCGTAGAGATAGTTGTAGAGGGCAGTGCGCGCACTGCCCACATGGAGCGACCCTGTGGGACTGGGAGCGAAACGCACACGAACGTCGGTCATGGTCTCTCTTCGTTAGTAGTCCCCGGGGCTTCTGTCGACCTGTCGTTCGCCGCGACCCGCTGAACGAGAGCCACTGCCTGCGCGGCAATGCCCTCCCGCCGCCCGCTGAACCCCATTCCTTCGGTGGTGGTGCCCCTCAGGCTCACTTGTTCCACGCGGACCTCCATCGCCGCCGCCAGGCGCTCGCGCATGGCCTGACGGTGCGGGGCGATCCGCGGCTCTTCACAGATGACCACGGCATCAACGTTGACCGGCTCCCAACCATTATGCCGCAGGATCCCAACCACCACCTTCAGCAGCTTAAGGCTGTCGGCACCGGCGAAGGCCGGGTCGGTGTCGGGGAAATGATGGCCGATGTCCTCGAGACCTGCGGCGCCCAGCAGCGCGTCCATGATCGCGTGTGCGAGCACATCGGCGTCACTGTGGCCTCCGAGGCCGCCTTGTTCGCGCAGTCGCACCCCTCCGAGCACGAGAGCGCGCCCAGGCTGGAAGCGGTGGGCATCGTAACCCAGACCTACTCTGAGTCCGGGATCGCCGTTCACTTTGGGGGTCCGACTCTTGGCCGGCACTCTGCAGCGGTCTCGTTGCCGGCTTCCGGCCGGGTCTCGGTCACCATCGACGCTCCGCCAGTATCTGTTCGGCAAGCCGCAGATCGACCCGGTCGGTGATCTTGAAGTTCTCGGGCGAGCCTTCCACCACCGCCACCCGGCCCCCGCGCGCCTCGACGAGCGCGGCATCATCCGTCGCGTCTGCGAGTGCCTCGTCGGATACGCGGTAGGCGTCCATCAGGGCCTGCCAGCGGAAGATCTGCGGAGTCTGGGCCCGCCAGAGATTGCGTCGGTCGGGGGTGCTCCTGATGAGACCACCTTCGTCGACGATCTTCACCGTGTCGACGCTGGGAATAGCCAGAACTGCCCCGTCCAGGGTCGGGTCGGCCGCGAGGGCAGCGACGGCCCGGCCTATCGCGTCGCAAGTCACCAGGGGCCGGGCTCCGTCATGCACTCCCACCAGATCCCAGGAGCCGACTTCAGCCAGCGCCAGAAGACCTCTCTTGACCGATAAAGGTCGCTCCTCACCGCCGGCCGTCACCAGCGCCACCTTGCCGATCCGTTCCATCGCGATCTCGTTGATGCAATACTCCACGTCCGGGAAGTTGACCACCACCGCGAGGGCGTCGACTTCGGAACAGGAGCCTAGGGTGCTGAGAGTGCGCTGCAACATGGGGATGCCCAGCAGGGGAACGTACTGCTTGGGAAGCCCCGAATCGAGGCGGGCGCCGTAGCCGGCCGCGGCCACCACCAAGGCCAGACTGAGTCCTGGGCCTCCCATACCCTCTCCCTCTCAGGAGGTCAGTCGCGCGAAGATCATCTTCCCCGCCGGGTTCTGCAGAACCGAGGTGACTTCCACCTCCACGTCCTCACCCAGCCGGCCGCGACCGCCCTCGATCACCACCATGGTCCCGTCATCCAGATACGCCACTCCCTGGTCTTCTTCCTTGCCCTCGCGAAGGACCCGCACACCCAGGCTTTCTCCGGGCAACACCACCGCCTTCAGGAAGTTGGCCAGTTCGTTGACGTTCAGGACCTCTACCCCCTGGATATGGCAGAGCTTGCTGAGGTTGTAGTCGGTGGTGAGGATGCAGGCCTTCATCTCCTTGGCCAGCTTGATCAATTTGGCGTCCACTTCAGCCACATTCGGATAATCCCGCTCGATTATCATCACCCGGTTGTGGGCCTCCTGGAGATCGCGCACGGTGTCTAGACCACGCCGACCGCGGGCCCGTTTGCCGGGCTCGGCCGAATCGGCGATTGACTGCAGCTCCTCCAACACGAAACCGGGCACGACCAGATCCCCTTCCAAGAACCCGGTGGCCACAACGTCGCCGATGCGCCCGTCGATGATGACAGAGGTGTCGAGCAGTTTGGGCCTTATGAACTGCTCCGCCCCCGGTTGCTGCAGCAGCCCCTTGAACCCCAGAACCCGAGCTAGGTCGGTGTGGCGTTTGTAGGCCAGGTAGGCGAACAAGTAACCGCTTATCGCGAACAGCAGCGGGAGCAAGTACGGCCCCACCACCGGCAGGTCCTTGATGGCAAGGCTGCCGAGTGCGGCGATGCCCAGGCCGATAAGGAGCCCGAGGGTGGTGAAGATGAGACCGCTCGCCGTGAGCAGCGAACTGGCTCTATCGAGTCGCCGGCCCAGACCGGTCGCGGCCCGACCGAGGAAGCCGCCCAACACCACCCCGAGAAGGATCCCCACCACAACGCACAGCGCCACAAGAAGCGGGTACGCGACCGTACCCAGGTCGGAGTGGGGCAAGTACTCGATGGCCAACTCGTAGCCGGTCACCCCACCCACGAGGGCCAGGAGCAATCTCAGGGCGAATACCATCCCTCTACCGGCCCGCGTAGCGTGGTCGAGCGCAGATCTCTGCGAGAATGCCGTCGAGCAGGCGAAGAGCATCGTCTTCCCGCATGCGCTTGGCGCACATCACCTCGGAAGCAAGGATGCGCTTCACTCTGCCGTACATCTGCTTCTCGCCGGTAGAGAGCCCCTGTTCGTGCTGCCTGAGGGCGAGATTGCGGAGAACGTCGGCGATCTCCAGGACATCTCCGCTCTTGATCTTCTCCCTATTGTGCTTGATCCGGCGATTCCAGTCCTTGGGCATCTTGGTGGGATCGTCACGAAGGACCCCGAGCACCTCGTCGACCATCGGCTCTGGGATGACCGCCCGGATGCCGGCATTCTCCACTCCATCCACCGGCACCATCACAGTCATGTCGTTGTGTAGTATCCGGATGTTGTAGAAGCGGCGCGGCAGCCCCTGGAAATCCTGCTCCACTATGCCCAGTATCTGACCGGCCCCGTGCTGAGGGTAGACGATGGTCTCGCCCACGCGGAACATCACCCGTACCGCTCCAGGAGGTTGACTTCGCGCAGGCGCACCAGACCCTCGCGGATATCGTTGGCCCGGGCCATCCCCACTCCGTCGATGGCGGCCAGTTCCTCTACCGTCGCGTCGAGCAGGCCCCGCACATTGCCGAACCGGGAGGCCAGCGCTTCGATGACCGTATCGTTCAAGCGGGGGATCTTCCGCAGCATGCGGTAGCCACGGGGGCTCATGTGCTTCTCCAGGGTCAGGACGTTGGGGCCGTAGCCCAGGATCTCGCCCACTCGAGCCAGGGAGAGCAACTCCTCGGAGCGAAGGGCCCCCAGGGCCTCGCGAGCTTCCTTCAGCCGCGCGGGGGAGGGATCCGGCAGATAGTCGGCCAGGATCGCGGCCCGGTCCTCGCGCACGTCCACCATCAGTTCCTCCAGCTGAAGTTGCACCAGTCGGCCTTCGTCACCCAACTCGATGATGTAGTGCTCGATCTCCTGGACGATCACCAGCACCATCTCCGAACGCTGCAGCACGGATAGAACGTCGTGGAGGGTCACTGCATCCTCGAACTCAAGGGCCGACAGCGACGTGGACACCTGGTTGAGCCGGGCCTTGAACTTCTCCAGGGTCTGCAGCGCCTGGTCGGCCTTATCCAGGATCACGCGGATCGGGTCCATTATGTAGCGGATGCCGGCCAGATAGATGGTCACCACGTCGCGGGCCGCCGAGATGGAGATGGCAAGAGCGTCGATCTGCTTGGCGACCCGCTCGGCAGTGCGATGGCGGGTACCGGTCTCTTGGGACTCGATGCGGGCGTCGGGCATCAACTGCACGTTGGCATGGATGATGTGCCTGCCGGTACGGTCGAGAAGGATGGCCCCGTCCATCTTGGCAAGCTCGTAGAGGATCATGGGCTTGAGTTCGACGTCGATGTCGATCCCCCCGGAGATCATGGGTCTGATCTCCTGCTCGTCGGCGAACACGAGCAACGCTCCCGTGCGGGCCCGAACGACGTTGTCGATCGCCTGCCGGATCATCGTTCCCGGGGCGACCATCTGCAGGGCTTCGACCAATCGTGCCTCTAGGGCCGGGGGACGCTTACCCACGGGTGCTCCTTGCTGCCGTGTTCTTGACCACCTGATTCACCGCTTGTCCGATATCCGTCACCGCCACCAACTCCACTCCGGGAGCCATCCCTCCGGCTCCCAAAAGCTCTTCCGCGTTTCGGCCGGGGATCAGGATGCGAGGAAACCCGCGCCGCGTGAGCTCCTGGACACGCTTCTCGCCTTGCAGGACGTAGCGTATCTTCCCGGTGAGACTCACCTCCCCGAAGGCGGCCACGCCTTCAGCGCCGCCGCCGTCCCGCCAGGCCGAAGCCACCGCCAGAGCCACCGCCAGATCGGCGGCGGGATCCTCGAGCACCAGTCCTCCTGCAACGTTAACAAAAATGTCGCATTTGAGCAGCGGCAGTCGAGCCCGGCGGTTAAGAACTGCCACGATCATGGCCAGACGGTTGCGGTCGACGCCTCTGGCCACCCGCTGGGGCATCGCCAGGTTGCTGGGGGTCACCAGCGCCTGCACCTCGGCCAGAAGGCAGCGAGTGCCTTCAAGGACCGGCACCACCGCCGATCCGGAGCGCAGGTCGCCGTCTTCAAGGAAGATCGACGAAGGGTCGGGGACTTCCACCAGCCCTTGCTCGGCCATCTGGAACACGCCCACCTCGTTCGTGGAACCGAAGCGGTTCTTGACCGCCCGTAGGATGCGGAACGGCTGCGTCCTCTCCCCTTCGAACGACAGCACCGCGTCGACCATGTGCTCGAGCACCCGCGGGCCGGCCAGTTCTCCCTCCTTGGTCACGTGGCCGACCAGAACCAGGGCCATCCCACCGGCCTTGGCCACCCGGAGAAGCTGAGCGGTGGAATCACGGATCTGCGCGATCGAACCCGGAGTGGACCCCACCTCCGACGACCACAGGGTCTGCACCGAGTCGACCACGCACACCTCCGGCCTCAGGTGCTCGAGAGCAGCGACCACCGACTCGGTCTGGGTCTCGGTGAGCAGGCGAAGGTCGCCCATGCCCGGCTGGGTCCCTCCCAGCCTGGTGCTGCGCAGCTTGACCTGAGCCGGCGACTCCTCCCCCGAGATCAACAGCGTGGAGACGCCGCGTGCCTCCATGCTGAGCAGGGCCTGAAGGAGAAGGGTGCTCTTGCCCACGCCCGGTTCGCCCCCCACCAGCACCACCGACCCGGCCACCAGCCCGCCGCCCAACACCCGGTTGAACTCGCCCAGACCGGTATCGATGCGGGCCTGGGCGCCGAGATCGACGGCGGACAGGTGGAGGGGCGCGGGCGCCGCCACGGGCGGGCCCGCGCTGCGCGATCCGAGGCCACGCGGCACTTTCGGGGGCACCACTTCCTCGACAATGGTGTTCCAGCTGCCGCATCCCGGGCACCGTCCCAACCATCCCGGGGAGGCATAGCCACACTCCCGGCAGATGAAGGAGCTCTTGCCGCGCGGCATGGGCCGCTCCGTTCTACTTGGTCTCGTCGGCCACGAGGATGTCCGGCGCCCCGAGGATGACCTCCAAGATGACCAGATGGTCGTCCTCACGATCCAAGAGCACGGTGCTGCCCCGAGGGAACCGGCCCGAAAGCACTTCTTCGGCCAGCAGGTCTTCCACGTGACGCTGGATGGCGCGCCGGAGCGGGCGCGCGCCCATGGTGGGGTCGAAGCCCACGTTAACGAGGAACTCCTTGGCGTCCAGGGTGAGGGCAAGGCCTATCTCGCGGTCTTTGAGTTGCTCTTCCACCCGGGCCATCATCAGTTCGACGATGTCGGTGATCTCCGGACGGGAGAGTTTGCGGAACACGATGACTTCGTCCACCCGGTTCAGGAACTCGGGCCGGAACATCTTCTTCAGCTCCGCGGTGACCCGGTTCTTCATCTCTTCATACTCCAGGCCGCCCTCTTCCACCGGCTCGCCGAAGCCCAGAGTCTGACCTTTTGAGATGGTGGAGGCACCGATGTTCGACGTCATGATGATGATGGCGTTGCGGAAGTCCACTGTGCGCCCTTGGGCGTCGGTGAGCCTGCCGTCCTCCAGTATCTGCAGGAGGATGTTGAACACGTCCGGATGAGCCTTCTCGATCTCGTCGAGCAACACCACCGAGTAGGGGCGGCGGCGCACCGATTCGGTGAGTTGGCCGCCTTCGTCGTAGCCCACGTAGCCGGGCGGCGAACCTACCAACCGGCTGACGGCGTGCTTCTCCATGAACTCCGACATGTCGACCTGGATGAGCGCGGCCTCGTCCCCGAAGAGGAACTCCGCCAGGGTGCGGGCCAACTCCGTCTTGCCCACGCCCGACGGGCCCAGGAAGATGAAGGAACCGGCGGGACGGTGAGGATCTTTGAGGCCGGCGCGCGAACGGCGGATGGCCCGAGAGACGGCCTTGACCGGCTCGTCCTGGCCGACCACCCGCTTGTGCAGGGCTTCCTCCATCCGCAGCAACCGGTGCCGTCTCGGCCTCAGTGAGCTTCGTCACCGGGATGCCGGTCCACATGGCGGTGACTTCCGCGATCTCGTCCTCTCCGATGGAGATCTCGGCGGCTTCGTCGGACTCGCGCCACTTGTCTTCCAGTTCCTTGCGCTGGTTCAGCAGCTTTCGCTCCCGATCCCGCAACGCGGCCGCCTTCTCGAAATCTTGGATCTCGATGGCCGCTTCTTTGTCCCGGCGTACCTCGAGGATGGCATCCTCCACCTCGCGCATGTCGGGCGAGGCGCACATGTTCTGGATACGCTTGCGAGAGGCCGCCTCGTCGATCAGGTCGATGGCTTTGTCGGGCAGGAAGCGGTCGCTGATATAGCGGTCGGCCAGGTAGGCGGCGGCTTCGAGAGCCTCGTCGGTGATGCGCACCTTATGGTGCGCCTCATAGCGCTCGCGGAGTCCAGACAGGATCTGCCTAGTCTCGAGGACACTCGGCTCTTTGACCAGGATCTTCTGGAAACGTCGCTCAAGGGCGGCATCCTTGGCCAAGTGCTTTCGATACTCATCCAGAGTGGTGGCCCCGATGGTCTGCAACTCTCCCCGCGCCAGGGCCGGCTTGAGAATGGAAGCCGCATCGATGGCACCTTCGGCGGCGCCCGCCCCCACCAGATTGTGGATCTCATCGACGAAGAGGATGATGTCGCCGCGCTCGCCGATCTCTTTCATGACCTTCTTGAGGCGCTCTTCGAACTCGCCCCGATACTTCGACCCGGCCACCAGGGCACCCAGGTCGAGGGTGTAGATCTGCTTGTCTTTGAGCAGGCTGGGCACATCGTTCTTGGCGATACGCTGGGCCAATCCCTCTACCACCGCCGTCTTGCCGACACCGGGCTCGCCCACCAGCACGGGGTTGTTCTTCGTGCGCCGCGAGAGGATCTGCATGACGCGCTCGATCTCCGTCTCCCGTCCGATCACCGGGTCGAGCTTGTCCTCCTCGGCGTACTTGGTGAGATTGCGCCCGAACTGATCGAGGACTTTGGACGTCTTGCGGTCCTTGCTCTCGCCAGTGGCGCCCGCCGTGGTCCCCCGGCTCTGCCGGCGGGTCGGACCGGCCAGCACCCGCATGACCTCCTGGCGTACCCGGTCGGCGTCGACCTCCAAGTCGTTCAAGATCCGCGCAGCCACCCCTTCGCTCTCCCGTACCAATCCCAACAGGATATGCTCGGTACCGATGTAGTTGTGCCCCAGGGACAGAGCCTCGCGCAACGCCCATTCCAGCACCTTCTTGGCCCGAGGTGTAAACGGGATCTGGCCCTGCGACTCGTTGTCGCCCTCCCCTACGATGCGGACCACCTCTCCCCGCACCTCTTCGAGGCTGACTTCCAAGGCGCCCAGCACTCGGGCGGCGACTCCGTCGGCCTCCCGCAGGAGACCGAGGAGCAGATGCTCCGTCCCGATGTAGTTGTGGCGAAGGACCCGAGCCTCTTCTTGGGCTAAGACGACCACCTGTCGGGCTCGCTCTGTGAACCTTTCGAACATTACTTCCCTCTCCGACTAGCGCGCGCAGGCGCCTGCGAATATCTCGCGCAGCAGCCGCGCCCGGGTCTGATCTATCTCGGGGCTTTCCAAACAGCCCGTTTTCGCATCCAAATGGTCCATCACGATGTGCGCCGGCTGCAGCCTCGTCATCAGATCGAAGACGGACTCCGCCGGCAGACCGGGGACTTCCACCAGCCCTTGCTCGAGCCCCACCTGGGCGGCCGAAAGCACATTGACCGCCTCCGAGAACGACATGGACCACCCGTGCTGGCCCACTCCCAGAGAGCGCCCGATGTGGTCGCGAGCCTGGATGGGGTTCTCCCGCAGAAGCATCTTCCTCACCGATCGTTCCTTCTCCGCGATGCCGTGGGAAATGACCTCGATTTGCTGGAGTATCTCCGCTTCGGGTTTACCCTGCCGTCCCAGGTTGGAAACCTGGACGACGCCTCCTGCTCCGCCCCAGAGAGGTGTCAAAGCCAGGCCGTCGGTCACAAGTTCGAGGGCGATGCCTCCCAAACGACCCGTGAGCATGAGAGCGGGAACCTGCAGGGTAGCGTAGACCCGCATCCCGCTGCCCGCCTGACTCGGCCTGCTGGTCAGATAGCCCCAACTAGCATCGAAGGCGTAGGCCAGGACCGTCTCCAAGCGGTCGTCGAGCGCAGCCAGGAGCGACCAGAGATCGTCCAGATGGTCGCCGGCCCGGAAGCCGAGCAAACGTACGTGGTCGACCCCATTGATCTCGAGGGAAGCCTGATCCTCGCCGTACACCGCGAAACCCCTGCCCTCCCCGGCACCATCGGCGAAAGTCGGGGTCATGAGTCCCTGTTCCACCAAACGGATAGTCTCGACGCCGGAGAGATCATCGAGATCGTAGACCCGCCAGGGTCGCTCCCAAACGCCTTCGGTCAGAGTATCGACGATCTCTTGGCGCAGCTCCTCCAGCACCTCACCCTGTTCGACATGGGAGAAGCGCCTCCGCGCCTCGTTGCGGGAAAGCCCCAGACCCGAGGCTGCAAGCGTGGAGGCGCTCACGACGCACCGCTTTCCAGCTTCTGGCCCAGTTCGGCCAGCCGGTCGCGGACACCCGCCGCTTCTTCGAAGCGCTCGCATTCCACAAGCTCGCGCAGCATGCGCTCGAGGCGCATGATCTCGTGACGCAGGGAGTCGTTCTCCGGCACCCGACGAGGCACCTTGCCCAGGTGCTCCGTCGGCTGTACATCACCGTCCAGTGCAGTCTGCAGGTCGTCGGCGAAAACCCGGTAGCAGTTGGGACAACCCACCATCGCCGATTCCTCGAGATCGGTAAGAGTGGTGCCACATACACCACAAAACCGGTCCTCCTTCGGGGGTGCGGGAGTCTCGGCTGCCTCGCTCTCGATATGCTCCTGGGTCAGACGACGAAATACCGACGGTACCGCCAGCACCAGAGCCAGGCCGTCCGTCTGTTCGGCGATGCTCTGGGCGCAGTCGGGACAGAGATGAGTGTGGGTGACGGCCCCATCCACCACCCTGAGCAGGTGCATGGTCGCCTTTTCTTCACCGCACAGCTCACAGTCTGCTGAGCCGTCAAGGTCAAGATTCCAGTCGGGTGATTCCTCTGCAAACACCCGGTCCACCTCCAACGGTAGGCCTGCCTGGCCCGCCGGCCACCGGCACGAAAGTAGGAGAAAACAGCGCTCACCGTGCCGGGAATGGTCGAGAAACTACTGCCCGAAGTGTAGCATAATGGGCTTTCGGCCTCGGGCCTGGACCTCCTTCCCACAGTCCTTCACATCCGCTAAGACTGGCGGAAGCGTGCCGCCGTTCCAAGCCCTCAGCAGAGGCGTATCCAGGCCCTCAGCGCGCCGGGAATGCAGCACCCCCGGTCGTTCGGCGCGCAGGTCGATCAGCGCTCAGGTCGCAGCTGGGGGAAGAGGATAACGTCTCGGATCGATTCCATGCCCAGCAGCATCATGGCCAGACGGTCGATACCGATACCCAGTCCGCCCGCCGGCGGCATGCCGTACTCCAGAGCCCGAAGGAAATCCTCATCGACCACGTGAGCCTCCTCGTCGCCGGCCTCCTTGTTGCGCTCTTGCTGCTCGAACCGGCGCCGCTGGTCCATGGGGTCGTTGAGCTCCGAGAAAGCATTACCCATCTCCTTGCCGCCGATGATGGGCTGGAACCGCTCCACCAGCTGCGGATCGTCCGGCCGGCACTTGGCCAGGGGGCTGAGTTCCAACGGGTAGTCGATGGCGAAGGTGGGTTGGATGAGCGCCGGCCACACGACATGCTTGAGCGCTTTGTCGACCAGGGTGGCGAAGGTCTCCCGGTTATCAACCTCGATCCTTCGCTCGTGGAGAACTCTATTGGCAGCCTGAGGGTCGGCGCGGATGGCGGCCAGCGAGAGACCCACATGCTCCCGAAGGAGGGAATCTATGGTGCACCTGGGCCACGGGGGCTTCAGCTCGATGCTGTTCTCCCCCACCACGACCTGGGTGGTGCCGATCACTTCCACGGCCAGAGCCGGGATCATGTTCTCAACCAACTCCATGATCGCGTTGTAGTCCACATAGGCCCAGTAAAGCTCCATCATGGTGAATTCGGGATTGTGGACCAGCGAGATACCCTCGTTCCGGAAATTCTTCCCGATCTCAAAGATGCGATCGAACCCCCCCACCAGCAGCCGCTTGAGATAGAGCTCGGGCGCTATGCGCAGGTAGAGGTCGGTGTCGAGCGCGTTGTGGTGGGTCACGAACGGTCGGGCCAGGGCTCCACCGGGCAACGGCTGAAGGATGGGCGTCTCCACCTCTACGAACCCCTGGGCTTCCAGATAGCGGCGCATGGCCGACACCAGCTTGCCCCGAGCCTGCAGCTGCCACGCGACCGCCGGGTTGGCGACAAGGTCGACATAGCGCTGACGGTAGCGGGTCTCACGGTCCTGCAGGCCATGCCACTTCTCAGGGAGCGGGCGCAGGGACTTGGTGAGGAGAGTCCAGTCCTTGGCGAAGACCGTCAGCTCCCCTCGCCGGCTCCGAAACACGTGCCCCTCGCAGCCGATGATGTCGCCGACGTCGATGTCGGTTAGCCTTGAGAAAGAACCTTCACCCAGAGTATCGACGTTGGCGTAAACCTGCAGATCGTCCCAACCGTCACGCAGGGTGACGAATACTGCCTTGCCGTGCTCTCGGCGCGCCATCACACGGCCGGCCACCCGGTAATGCGCACCCTCGTCCTTCGCGCCGGGTTCGAGGCCGGTGTGCGCCTTGGTGACCTCCCCGAGGTGAGTCCGCGGATCGAAGCAGCGCGCGTAGGGCTCTATGCCGTCGTGGCGCAGCCGTTCGGCCTTGTTCAGACGGTCTCGCTCCCAGTCGGGCAGTTCCGCCGCGAGGCCGTCGCCTTCGCCGTTCTCAGCGGATCCGCCGGACGCGCTCATTACGACATCTTGCCGATGGCCAGTATCTCGTAGTGAAGAGAGCCGACCGGCACCGGCACGGTGAGGACGTCGCCCACGCGCCTCCCGATGATGGCCTGCCCCACCGGTGATTCGTTCGACAGCCGGGCCCTCGCCGGATCGGCCTCAGCAGAACCGACCAGAGTGTAGATGCGGATCTCCCCGGCATCCACGTCTCGCAGGGTGACCGTGCTCCCGACGCTCACCTTGTCGGTCTCGATCTCAGAGTCCTTGATGACCCGGGCCCGCCGGAGTTTCTCCTGAAGCAGGCTGATGCGATGCTCCAGCATGGCCTGCTCGTTCTTGGCGTCATCGTACTCGGAGTTCTCGGTGATGTCGCCAAACTCCCGGGCGGCGCGGATGCGCTCGGCCACCTCTTCCCTTTTCACCGTCGAGAGATAAGTGACCTCGTCCTGGAGTTGCTTGAGACCTTCTTCTGTGAGCATGATTTCTGTGCGAGACACGATTACCTTCCTTGGACGGCCGCCAAAAGGACAAGTGCGCCTGAAAGTAGCCGCGCATTATAAGTTGGGTGACCGTAGTTGTCAATACGCGAAAAGCTCGGGCGATAAGGCAAACACCCCGAGCGACGGTGCCCTCGGAGGCCGGGGACTCAGGCCTCAGTCGCGGCCAGTCCTGCCAAAGCCTCGTCCAACGCCCCGGCGTCGCCGGTAGACCTCAGTCGCTCCAGGGTGGACGCTGGAACTCCCGATGGACGCAGGTACCAGCTCAGCAACTTGCGGATCCACCGGGCCGCTCGCTCCGGGCCCTGCTCTGCCGCGGCCAGACTGAGAAGCCGGCGAAGGTCTTCCACGACCACGGGGAGAGGGGGGCGCGCTGCGCTCCTGCCGGAGAGCAGCGCGCCCACCAGCCAGGGGTTGCCGGCCACACCCCGGGCGGCCATCAGAGCCGCCGCCCCGGTGGCTTCCCACACCGAGAACGCCGAGGTTACGCTCACTACGTCGCCCGAGGCCATCACCGGCACCCCCACTGCGGCCACCACCGCCGCAGTGATAGCGTGATCGGCGGCCCCCCGGTAATACTGCTCGGCCGCGCGGGGATGCACCCCCAGGCCCTGCACGCCCACCGCCTCCAGGCGGGGAGCCAGTCCCACCACGGTCCGCTCGCCCTGTCTCATTCCGCTCCGAAGCTTCACCGTCACCGGCACACCCGCCTGTAGCGCCACGCGCACCACGGCCGCCGCCACAGCCACCGCCCGATCGGGGTCGCCCAGGAAGGCGGCTCCTGCGCCGGTCCGCACCACCTTCCGCACCGGGCACCCCATGTTGATGTCGATCAGGTCGGGTACGGCGGGACGACTGAGGACCACCTCCGCGGCCCGGGCCATGACGCCAGGGGTGTCACCGAAGAGTTGAACCGCGATCGGCCGTTCTTCTTCCGCGAAGTCGAGATATCCGGCAGTGCGGACATTGCCGTGAAGAAGACCGTAGACGCTGACCATCTCGGTGGTCACCAGACCGGCGCCGTGCGCCTTGAGGTGCCGCCGGTAGGCGCTGCTGGTGAGCCCGGCCATGGGAGCCAACACCACCCGGTTGGGGACATGGAGGCCTCCGATACAAAAAGGAGCAGCCAGAGACGCGCTGGTGGACGGACCAGGCGCATCGGACGAAGTAGATCTCGGGGGCGGTGCCTCCGGCACCGCCCGCCCATCCGGCACCCTCATGTTCTGACCCTCGGGGCGCCGAGCATCCTAAGGAAGATTGCGCCTGTAGATGATCTCCAGGCCCTTGAGAGTGAGCAGTGGATCGAGCTTGTCGAGGGTGCTCGCGTGATCGAAGATGAGAGGAGCCAGGCCCCCGGTGGCCACCGTGACCGCCTCTGCCCCCATCTCGACGCGCATCCGTGTCACGATCCCGTCCACCTGCCCGGCGAAGCCGTACAGGGCCCCGGCCTGCATGGCCTGAACCGTGCTCCGGCCGATCACAGTGCCCGGATCCGCCAGCTCTATCTTGAGAAGCCGCGCGGCCCGAGTGGCGAGCGCATCCAGCGACACCTCTATGCCGGGCGCGATGGCATGGCCCAGATACTCTCCCGCAGCCGATACGGCGCTGAAAGTGGTGGCAGTGCCGAAGTCGACGGCGATGCAGGGGCCTCCATAGGCATCGTGAGCGGCGACTGCGTCGACGATGAGATCGGGACCGACCTGCCGCGGATCACTGGTGAGAATGGGCATGCCCGTCTTCACACCCGGGCCCACCATGAGGGCCTCCAGGCCGAACCTGCTCACAGCCATGGACGCATACTCCTGGCTCAGCCTGGGCACCACCGAAGCCACCGCCAAACCGGTGACCGAATCTCGCGAGAACCCGTCCAGGTGTAGCAGTCCCTCGATCAATACCGCGATCTCGTCCCCGGTCTTGTGGACATCGGTGGCAAAGCGCCAATTGCCGGCGAAGTCCCTCCCGGAGAAGAGCCCGACCGCGGTCTGGGTGTTGCCTACATCGACCGCCAGCAACATGATGGTCCTCCTCGCCTCCTCGAATCCGTGGGTATTCTCATGTCCCCCAGGCGATATCCCGCGGGCGAAGGCTTCACTTGTCCGCCAGCAGAGTCAGCCCCACATTCGCCGCAGGAGCGCCCATGGTCAGAGCGCTGGTGGAGATGAGGTCCACCCCGGTCTCCGCCACCACCCGCACACTGTCCAGAGTCACGCCGCCTGAAGCCTCCAGCACCACTTCTGGATCGAGCTCTCGCGCCAGTCGCACCAGCTTCCGCAAGGACTCCGGGCTCTGGTTGTCAAGCATGATCAAGTCTGCGCCGCAGGCGATAGCCTCGCGGAGATCGGCCTCGTTCTCCACTTCCACTTCGACCTTGATGTAGTGAGGATGAGCCATCTTGACCCTGTCCATCGCCGCCCGCACCCCACCGGCGGCGGTGAGGTGGTTGTTCTTAAGCAGCACCATGTCGAACAGACCGAACCGGTGGTTGTGACAACCTCCGTAGATGACCGCCCGCTTCTCCCACACGCGCAGCCCCGGAGTGGTCTTGCGGGTATCGACCACGGTCGCGCCGGTGCCTTCCACGGCGCGTGCAAATCGCCTGGACTCGGTGGCTACGCCGGAAAGATGGCTGAGGAAGTTGAGCATGGTACGCTCCGCCGTCAGGATGCTGCGCACCTGCCCTTCGATCGTCGCCAATCGGTCTCCATCGGTCGCCGACGCCCCGTCCTCCACCAGCGCAACGAAGACCGCTTCCGGATCTACCTCGCTCATGGCGGCCGCGGCCAACGGCAGGCCGCACACCACCATTTCCTCCCGAGCCGTTATGACCGCCCGGCCGCGGAGGCCAGGGGGCACGGTCCACGTGGAGGTGACGTCCCCGTAGCCGGCAAGATCCTCGGCCAAGGCCTGCCGGACCAGGACGAGACTCGCCTGTTCGTTCACGATCCTACCTCCCCCGCGCTCGACTGGACGATCGGACCGCCGGTGACGGGGTCCCGATGTATGCTGATGTGCCGCCGCCAGTGGTCGTCATCCCGTTCGGGATAATCGGACCGCAGATGAACGCCGCGACTCTCCTCGCGAACCGCGGCAGACTCGACAATGTGCTCGGCCACGGTCAGGAGATTGAGCAGTTCCAGTTCGGCCACCGTGAGAGCTGGAGGGGCGAGCAACTGCCGCACCGCCGCCAGACCGACCCGCACGCGCTCCAAGCCGGCCCGCTCGCGAACGATGCCACACCAGTCCGTCATCAGGCGGCCCACGGCCGTTCTCCCCTCGGCCACCACCGCAGGGTCGTTACCTTCTCTCATCTCCTGGGCCAGGTTCAACCGGATCTTCCGCACTGCCGGGTCGGCCACGGCCAGATAGCGCTCCAGGTCGCGGACCGTCCGCTCCCCAAAGACCAGACCTTCAAGTAGGGAGTTGGAAGCCAAACGATTGGCGCCGTGGATGCCCGTGTTGGCCGTCTCGCCGCAGGCATAGAGCCCCGGGATCGTCGTCCGGCCCCAGGTATCCGTCAGCACACCCCCGATGAAGTAGTGAGATGCGGGCGCGACCGGGATGAGTTGGGTGCAGAGATCGAAGCCTCTCTTCTCCAGCCCTGTGTACACCGTGGGGAACCGCTCACGCAAGAAGTCGCACTCCAGGTGACGGGCGTCCAGCCACACATGGTCGGTGCCGTCCCGCTCGAACACCCGCTTTATATGGCGTACCACCACGTCCCTGGGAGCCAGCTCCGCCCGAGGGTGCGATCCGACCATGAACCTCTCCCCTCCGTCATCCCGCAAGTAGGCACCCTCCCCCCGGAGAGCCTCGGTGACCAGAAGGGTAGGATTCTCGGTCCCGTAGAAGGCGGTGGGATGGAACTGCATGAACTCCATGTCCCTCATGACCGCGCCGGCCCGATAGGCCATCGCGTGCCCGTCGCCGGTCGCCACGGCGGGGTTGGTGGTGCGCGCGAAGACCTGGCCGGCTCCCCCACACGCCAGCACGACCGCGCGGGCCAGGCTGACCGTCAGTCCGCCTTCCCGATCCAAAGAGATCGCTCCCACACAGCGGCCTGCGTCCATGAGCAGGTCGATGACGAACTCGTTCTCGTGCAGCTGCACCCGAGTGCCCGAACTCATCGCATCGGCCAACGCGCCGGCCACCACGCTACCGGTGGCATCCCCCCCCGCGTGCACGACCCGGGGGACCGAGTGCGCCCCTTCCGAGCCGAGGATGAGCTTGCCATCACGCCGGTCGAACTTCGTCCCCATCCGCTCCAGGTCCCGCACGCGAGCAGGGCCTTCTTCCACGAGCACGCGCACGGCTTCATCGTCACAAAGCCCCACTCCGGCCTCGAGGGTGTCTTTAAGGTGCAGCTCCGGGGAGTCATAGGGACCAAGCGCCGCCGCGATGCCTCCCTGAGCAAGGAAGGTGGTGGTCTGATCCAGAGTGCCCTTGGTGATGAGGCCGACGTTCCACCTGCGGGCGGCGCCCACCGCCGCCGTAAGTCCGGCGATGCCGCCCCCGATCACCAGCACGTCGTAGCTGGAAAAGCGGACATCGGCTCCCCCTTGCGATACCAAGGGAGCCAAGGGGTCGGGCAAACCCGGCTGCGAACGGCCGGGCTCCGTCACGGTCCCACCTCGACCATGCGCTGCACGGCCCTGAGGGCCTTGGCTCGCGTCACCGGGTCTACGGTGACCACGGGGCTCTCGGTGCTTAGCGCGACCAGAACCTTGTCCACAGTGGTCATCTTCATGTTCTGGCACACGCTCACCTCGGTGACCGGGTAGAAGAGCTTGCCCGGGCAGTCCTTCGAAAGACGGTAGAGCATGCCCAGCTCCGTCCCGATGAGGTACTCCTTGGCGTCATCCTCGCGACAGAAACGGATCATCCCCGCAGTGCTCTCCACCGCGTCGGCGAGCGCCGATACCTCCGGGCGGCACTCCGGGTGAACCACGACCTTAGCGCCGGGATGGGCCGCCCGCGCCGCCTCTACATCGCTCGCCTTGATCCACTCGTGGGTGGGGCAGAACCCGGGCCACAGGATCATGGCCCGGCCCGCCTTCTTTGCGGCCCAGGAACCCAGATTCTCGTCGGGGGTGAAGATGATCTCGCGATCCGGAGGGATAGACTGCACGATCCGCGCGGCGTTGGCGCTGGTGCAGCAGATGTCGGAGATCGCCTTGACCGCGGCCGAAGTGTTGACGTAGCTGACCACCACTGCTCCCGGATGTTCGTCCTTGAGGGCTTGTAGCCCCTCAACATCCACCATGTCGGCCATGGGGCAGCCGGCGCGCATCTCGGGCAGTATGACAGGTCGATCCGGCGCCAGAATGGCCGCCGTCTCGGCCATGAAATGCACCCCACAGAACACGATCATCCGCGCGCTCGAGGCCGCCGCCTGGCGGGACAAGCCCAGAGAGTCACCTGTGATATCGGCCACATCCTGCACTTCTGGGCGCTGGTAGTTGTGGGCCAGGATGACGGCTTCTTTTTCTTCAGCAAGCCGGCGGATCTCCGCTTGAACGGGTGAGTAGTCCATGGGTGAACTCCTGCTCCTTCCCGGAATCGCCTCGTTTGGACCGGCCGGGAGACGCCTGACCACCTGGTCTCGCACGAGGGTCAGAGCTTTCACCACCGTCCTCCCACTCGGAAGGACCAACTCCGGGGCAAGCTCGGCTAGGGGCTCGAGCACGAAGCGACGCTCCTCCATGCGCGGATGGGGGATCTCCAGATCGGCCTCCTGCAACGAGACCCCATGGTACCAAAGGATGTCGATATCGACGGTCCGAGGACCCCATCTGACCACACGCTCCCTGCCCAACTCGCTCTCGATCAGCCGAAGGGCGGAGAGAAGATCGCGGGGGGACAACGTCGTCTGTAGGCCGACCACCTGGTTGAGAAAGTCGCCCTGATCGGGGCCACCCACGGGGGCGGTCACGTAGAGAGCCGATTCTGCCGACACGCTGGTGCCGGGCAGGGCGGCCAGACGACCCCGGGCCAGCCGAAGCAAGGTCTCCCTGTCTCCCTGGTTGGAGCCCAGCCCCAGATAGACGCGGGCTGGGGCGCCCCCCGCGGCGCCCAGCCCTCAGCCCTCGAGATCGGCGCGCTGCAGTTCCACGGCAGCGGCCACACTGGCCAGCGCACAGGCCACCGGCGGATGAGGCTTGGTCACCTGCACCCACACCTCATCGACGGGGAATCTCCGCAGGATGCTCTCGGCCGTCGCCCGGGCCAGACGTTCGAGGAGGGAGAAGCTCTGCGTGGTCGCCACTTCCACCACGACGTCGAGGACTTCCGTGTAGTCGACGGTATCGACCACGTCGTCGGTCTCGGCCGCGTCGCATTCGTCCATGGTCAGACGCACGTCGAAAAGCAGGCGCTGCCCAAGCACCCTCTCTTCAGACGTTACCCCATGGTGGCCGTACACCTCCAGCCCTTGTATGAAGATATCCACCGTAGCCCCCATTCCTGATCTGGCCGGCTAGCGCCTCCGCGGGCCGAAGACCGCCCGGGCGACGCTCAGGGCATCGCGATTGAGACCTACCCGATGCGCCCGCACAATATGCGCGCCGGCTGCCGCCACTATCACGGTCGTGGCGGCGGTGCCCTCGTCCCGAGCCTGCGGCTCCTGGGTCCCAAGGATCTCGCCAAGGAATCTCTTGCGCGACGTCCCCACGACGATCGGTCGCCCCAGGGAACGGAAGGCTGCCAGATCCCGAAGTATCTCCAGATTGTGAACGGTCGTCTTGCCGAACCCGATACCCGGGTCTATGAGCAGGTTCTCCTCTTTCAACCCGTTGTCGACAGCCCAGTTGAGCCGCTCCACGAAGAACTCGTACACGTCTCGGACCACGTCGACATAGGTGGGCGCTTCCTGCATGGTCTTCGGTTCTCCGAGCATATGCATGAGAATCACAGGGCAGTCGGCATCCCGTACGACTGCCACCATCTCGGCGTCCATCCGTAGAGCGGAGATATCATTGATCATGTAAGCGCCCGCGGCCAGCGCGTCAGCCGCCACCGCGGCCTTGTACGTGTCGACGGAGATCTGCCCCGGCAGGGCCGCAGCCAAGGCCCTTACGACCGGTAGCACCCGTTCCCGCTCCACCCGCACCGAGAGCGCGTCCGCCCCCGGCCGGGTCGACTCGCCCCCTACGTCCACCAGCGCCGCCCCTTCGCGGGCCATGTCCAGGCCGGCACGCACCGCTGCTTCCGGGTCGGAGAGAAGGCCTCCGTCGGAGAACGAATCGGGGGTGACGTTGACCACTCCCATCACCAGCGGAGCGTCGGACAGGTCGAGACCCGGATGACACGCCGGAACTGGGTTGTCGTGATTACGGAGGGCTGCCTCGATCGAACGGGAGAGGCGGCGCAGCCCAAACGGCTGGACCTGGAGTTTGGGAAGGAGCCGGTCGAACTGGGCGAGGGTGCCCATCACCAGGCAATCGGCTTCGTCGCCGCGCGTCTCGTACACGTCCCGGGAAACAGCTACCTCCCCGCCCCGAGACAGCATCTCCTGCTTCAGGATGCTGGCGGCGCGGACATCGAGCCCCGTCACCCGCAGCACGCGGAAAAGGGCCTTCTTGTCCATGATGTCGACGCCCGCCGGAGAGACCCGGGCTTGGGCCATGGCGGCCCTGATCTCCGCCAGGTCGCGGAGTGCCAGGACCTGGGGACGACCTTCGTCCGGGATCATCGCGTCCGGCTCCCGGGTCAGCCTGGGGGAGCCTCTATAAGGGCCAAGACCTCAGCTCGGGTGGCAGCGTTGGTCCGGAAGACGCCACGCACCGCAGACGTGACCACCCGCGATCCGGGCGCCCGCACACCCCGCATGGACATGCATAGGTGCTCGGCTTGGATCAGCACCAGAACCCCTGCGGGGTCGAGAGAAGTCACCAGCGTGTCGGCTATCGTGCTCGTCAACCGCTCCTGCAGTTGCAGCCGCGCAGCCGCGGTACGCACCAGCCGTACCACCTTGGACAACCCGGTGATCTTGCCGTGCTTCGAAGGGATATAGGCCACGTGGGCCACGCCGAAGAAAGGCAACAGGTGATGCTCGCACAGTGAGTGAAACGTGATATTCCGGACGAGGACCATCTCCTGGTGGGTGTCGGAACCGATGGCCACCACGATGGAGGAGAGGTCTGCGGACTCTGTGGCGATGACGTCTTCATACATCTCCGCCACCCGCCGAGGGGTGTCCACCAGACCCTCGCGTTCGGGGTCCTCCCCGATACCCTCGAGCAGAAGGCGGATACCCTTCTCGATCTTGGCTCTATCCACGGAGTGGCCTGGGCACGCTCTTCCCGTCTACTCTTCGGGATGAGGAGCCATGGAAGACACCCCACCGGTGGCGACCCGCTCGCGACCGTCAGGCTCGAGCGTTTCTTGCTCCTCACGCGGTTTGCGTTGCCGTTGGACGCGTTTGCTCTCGGCCGCCTTGCGAGCCCGAGCCTCGTCGCGGGCCTTAAAGACCTCTTCGGGCTCCTCTCCGGCCACCAAAGCCTCGAACTCCACGCGGTCGATGGTCTCTTTTTCGATAAGAAGGAGGGAGATCTTGTCCAGCTCGTCGCGATGTTCGGTCAGCAGCTTGCTGGCCATCTCGTAGGCCTCGTCCACCACCCGACGGATCTCGGCATCGATCTTCTCCGCGGTCTCGTCCGAGTACTCCTGGCCCATGCCGTAGTCACGCCCTACGAAGGGCTCAGCCGGGTCATGCCCAAAGGTCAGCGGACCCAGGTTCTCGCTCATGCCGTACTGAGTGATCATGCGCCGGGCCGTCTCGGTGGCCCGTTGCAGGTCGTTGGAGGCGCCGGTGGTGATGTCGTCGAAGCGGATCTCCTCGGCTACCCGGCCGGCCAACATGTGCGAGAGCTTGTCGATGATCTGCTTCTTCTTGACCATGAATCTGTCTTCGGTGGGCAAGGTGATGGTGTAGCCGAGGGCCGCTCCCCGGCTGATTATGGAGATCTTGTGAACCGGGTCCATATTGGGCAGGTAGTGCGCCACCAGAGCGTGACCGGTCTCGTGGTAGGCGGTGATGAGCTTCTCCTCCTCGGAGAGGAGCCGCGATTTCTTCTCCGGACCGGCGATAACCCGCAGAACCGCTTCCTCGAACTCCTCCATCTCGATGACCCGCTTGCGCCGGCGTGCGGTAAGCAGAGCGGCCTCGTTCACCAGATTGGCGAGGTCGGCCCCGGTGAACCCGGGCGTCTGTGCCGCCAGTACGTCGATGTCGACGCCTGGAGCGAGTGGCTTGCCACGAGCATGCACTGCCAGGATGGCCTTACGCCCCTCACGATCGGGACGATCGACCACGATCTGCCGGTCGAAGCGTCCGGGCCGGAGCAAGGCCGGATCGAGGATGTCTGGCCGGTTGGTGGCCGCCATGATGATGACGCTCTCGTTGGCCTCGAAGCCGTCCATCTCCACCAGAAGCTGATTGAGGGTCTGCTCGCGCTCATCGTGCCCGCCACCCAGACCTGCGCCCCTATGGCGACCCACGGCGTCGATCTCGTCGATGAAGATGATGCAGGGCTGGTTCTGCTTGGCCTGATCGAACAGATCACGCACTCGGCTGGCGCCGACGCCCACGAACATCTCGACAAAGTCGGAACCGGCGATGCTGAAGAACGGAACCCCGGCCTCGCCGGCCACAGCCCGGGCCAGAAGGGTCTTGCCGGTGCCTGGCGGGCCGAAGAGCAGAACACCCTTGGGAATACGGGCCCCCAGACTTTGGAAGCGCTTCGGGTTCTCGAGGAACTCTTTGATCTCATCCAGCTCTTCGACGGCCTCGTCGACGCCGGCCACATCCTTGAAGGTGATCTTAGGCTGGTCGATGGTCATGCGCTTGGCCCGCGACTTACCGAAACTCATGACCTTGCTCCCCCCTCCCTGCATCTGGTTCATCAGGAAGATGAAGAAGACCACCATGAGCAGGATCGGAGCGAGGGTCCCCAGGAGGGTGACCCATATCGAGCTCTGCTGGATGTCGGTGATGAAGTCGACCTTGTTGTCCAGCAGGAACTGCTCCATGGGGTAGCTGTCGGTAAAACCGACCTGGAAGCTCTTCCCATCCTTGAGTTCCCCCTCTACCACGAGATCCTTGGTCTTGAGCGTGGCAGGGGACTTGACGTTCCCCTGCTCGACCGCGATTTTGAACTCGTTGAAGGTCAGCTTTTCGGTGCCACGCGAACCATAGAAGAGGTTCTGCACGAAGAAAGCCAGCAGAATCACTAGGAGGATCGGGAAGGCGGCGCTCTTGAAGAACCTGCTCACCTGGACTCCACCAATCGTTGTATCAGGGCCAGAGATACTACCACAAGGGCGCTAGTCCAAGTCGTCGATCACACCGATGTAGGGCAGATTGCGGTACTTCTCGGCATAGTCCAGCCCATATCCCACCACGAACTCGTTCGGGATCTCGAAGCCTGTGTAGCGACACTGAAGCTCCGCCGTCCGGCGACTGGGCTTGCTGAGCAGGGTGACGATCTCGATGGAGGCCGGGTTGCGAGAGCCCAGGTTGTTGGTAAGGTACTGGAGGGTCAGACCGGAGTCGATGATGTCCTCCACTATGAGGACGTGCCGGCCCTCGATGTCGACATCAAGGTCTTTGAGGATCCTCACGACCCCCGAGCTATCGGTCGACTGCCCATAGCTCGACACGGCCATGAACTCGACCTCAAGCTCAAAGGGCAGCCGTCGGGCCAGGTCGGCCATGAAGAAGATGGCTCCCTTGAGGACGCAGACCAGAATAGGGTATTTGCCTTCGTAATCAGCCCTGATGGCGGCGGCCAGGTCGTCGACCTTGGCCTGCAATTCCTCCCTGGATATGAGGACTCTCACTGCCCTCTAGCCCTCTCCTTTGTCTGCCTCCGGCGATCCGGCGCCGTCCGGACGCGGACTCAAGCTCAACCGCACGATGGTGGTGGTATCGCGCCCTATTCTACCCTCCTCGACGACCACCAATCCACACACCCACACGATGCTGTCGCCACAGACCACCAGCGGCGTGCGAGCCCGCGCACCGGCCGGCACCCGGAGGTCGACGAACAAGTCCTGGAGCTTGCGTGTCCCCGGCGCGCCAAGTGGCCGCAGCCGGTCCCCCGGCTGCGGCGCCCGAACCACCAGCGGACCTGCGAGCAGGCGGGCATCGACATAGGCCTCGAGTGCGGGATCGGGGGCGAAGAAACGCTCCACACGCTCGGCCCGGATGTGCGCTCCTTCCCATTCCACCTCACCAGGCACGGGCAGCGACATCGGGCCAGGCACCGGCGGTAGCATCTGGACGCCCCGCTCGAGCCGGATGAGGTCGTACTCCTTGCAGGCGCGCCAGCCGCCGCCGAGCGCGCGTTCCGCCGACCCCGGCACCGCGAGCAACGCCTCGACGGCCAGCACCGCCGCGCGCGACGCGATGGCCGTCGTCCGCCCCTCGAGCCACTGATGCAACAGCAACCTGCGCACCGCCGGAGAGAGCTGCGACAATCTGGATGCGCTCAGTCCCGCGGCGTGGGCCGCGTCCGGGTGACCGACATGGGCACCGGCCTCTGCCAGCACGCCCTTCACCAATCCTTCCATCTCAGCGGCCACTTCCGCCGCCCGGGCGGCTGCATCCACCGCACCTGGCAACACGGCTTCCCAAGCGGGGAGAACCTGCTCTCGGATGCCGGTCCGCGCGTAGCCCGGGTACGCGTTGCCCCGATCTTCGGCGAACTCGACTCCATGTTCCCGGCAATATGCCGCGGTCTCTTCCCGCCGGCAGCCCAGCAATGGCCGGACCCACGGCGGGTCACACGGCGTCATGCTCCGGAAGGCCGCCAGACCCCCATAGCGCCCCAGCCGGTAGAGCATGGTCTCCACCTGGTCGTCCGCGGTATGCCCCAGAGCGATCCTCGTGCAATCCCATTCCCGGGCTGCCTGAAGCGCGGCCTCCTGCCGGGCGGCGCGCGCCGACTCCTGGACGCTGCCCGCCGCCTTGTCTATGGGCCGATGCGCTACGTCGAGCTCCACCCCCAGTCGGGCACACGTGCGTACCACCAGCGCCTCATCTGCCTGGCTCTCCTCGCCTCGGAGATGATGATTCACGTGCAGCGCGTATACGGATGCGGGGCCCGCCCGGCCGGCCGATCTGCCGGCCAGCAGATGAAGCAGAGCCAGGGAATCCTGACCCCCGGACACCATGATCAAGGCGCGGGAACCCGGAGGGAACATACCCTCACGGGACATCAACGCCCGCGCTTTGCGGGCTAGGGATGGTCGCGCTTGCCTACCCGGCGCCGCCCCCTTCGTCACGAGTTCTCACCCTCCCTGGTTTCGTCAGTTGGGGCTGGTATTGTACTACCACTCTCAAAGCACTCCGGAGCACGAGCGGGGCAGGAGACGGGCTCTGACCAACGCGGTTGGCATATCTGGTACGCACGGACGGCTTCTGATCGTCCACGGACACGAGTTGTCCTCGTACAACTTCAGCGATGAACACCCGCTGCAGCCGACCCGGTATGAGCTCACGATGTCCTTGCTCTCCAGTCTGGGATGGCTTGACAGAAGCGATCTCGACGTCGAAGCTCCGCGGCCCGCCCTCACGGAGGAGTTGCTCACCGTGCACTCGTACCCCTACGTGCAGGCGGTCGCTCACGCGCAGGCGATAGCCCAAGGGATGACCCAGCCCATCGATCTGAGCCTCTACGGGCTGGGGACAGCGGACAACCCGCTTTTCCCCGCCATTCATGATGCTTCTGCCCTGTACACAGGCGCGACGATACAGGCCATGAACGCCCTCATGGAGGGGCGAGCGGTCCATGCTTATGCTCCCGCCGGCGGCCAGCACCACGCCATGAGGGCTCGAGCGTCGGGGTTCTGCGTCTACAACGATTGTGCGGTCGCCATCACGGCGGCGGTGGCGGCCGGCTACCGGGTCGCGTATGTCGATCTCGACGCCCATCACGGGGACGGGGTACAGGCCGCCTTCTACAGCGATCCCGCGCGTTCTCACGATCTCGATCCACGAATCTGGACGCTATCTATTCCCTGGGACCGGGGGCGTGGACGAGATGGGCGCCGGCGAAGGGGCAGGCGCCTCGATCAACGTACCCCTGCCGCCCATGGCGGGCGACGACGCCATCCTTCTCGCGATGGAACGTATAGTCGTCCCAGCAGTGCGCTCTTTCGCTCCCGATATCATGGTGGCGCAGACGGGGTGTGACACCCATCATAGGGATCCTCTTACCCACCTCACCGCCACCCTCCCTCTCTACCCCAGACTGGCCGAGCACCTCCACGATCTGGCCCACGAGTGCTGTTCCGGGCGCTGGCTCATCGTCGGCGGGGGCGGATACGACCCGGTCGACGTGACACCACGCGCTTGGACCGCGTTCTTCGGCACGGTCCTGGGCCAGGAGACCGCCGACGTCGAGTTGCCGCAAGATTGGATCCGGGCCTCCAGGCAACTCGGGGGCGACCCCCCAAGCCGCCTCCTTGATGATCCCGGTCCGGTCTGCGATCCCCTGCCCGCCGGAACCATCACCCAACTGCTCACGGATATCGAAGACACGGCCCTGGCCGAGCTCCGGCGGCAGCACGGACGCGATCGACCACGTCGGCGGGCGTCTCTTCGTCACCACCTTGCACTCCACCGCCGGCTTTGCTTATATTGGCACGCCCGAACATCCCAAAGGAGGAGAACCATGGGTGTCCCCAAAGTCGATCCCGATCTTTGCACCGGCTGCGGTATCTGTGAGGATATCTGCCCCGATGTGTTCGAGATCGGCGATGACGGCCTGTCTCACGTGATCGACCCGAACGCATGCGAAGACTCAAGCTGCTGCGAAGAAGCGGTCGACGAGTGCCCGGAGGGCGCCATCAACATCGAGTGAACCCACCGCGGTCTTTTCGCGGAGCAATACCTGACTACAGCATTCCGTTCATGAAAAAGCCGCCCCTCCCGGAGGAGCGGCTTTTTCATGCTTCCAAAGGGAGGTCTGCCATGGCCCCTGTTCGACCATGAACGCGTCCCCCCGGGGCAACGCCTCGTGTCCGACTTCCCTGTGCTCCATGCCGGTTCGATAATGCGCGTCCAGCGAGACGCCTGGCGTTTGACCATCGACGGGCTCGTCGATCCCTCCCTCACGCTGGATTGGGACGCTCTACTTGCTCTGCCGGCGACCGAGCAGACCTGCGACATCCATTGCGTGACGGGCTGGACCAAGCTCGACACCCGATGGAAGGGCGTGCGGGTGTCCAGACTGTTCGAGGACCTCGTTCTGTCCCCCGAGGCCCAGCACGCGGTCGTTCGCGCTTATGGCGGCTGGACGACCAACCTCCCCCTGGAGGAGCTGTTGCGGGACGACGTGCTTCTCGCCTACGAATACGAGGGCCAGCCTATCCCCGCCGAGCACGGGGGGCCTGTGCGGCTTATCGTGCCCCGCCTCTACTTCTGGAAGAGCGCCAAGTGGCTCGAGGGGATCGAGGTGACCGCGGACGAGCGCTTGGGCTACTGGGAACGCCTCGGCTACCACCGCCTCGGCGACCCCTGGCTGGAGCAGCGCTACTCGTAGCGATCATCGGCGGCCGGGCCGCCGGCCGACAGTGCCCCAGTGCCGGGACCGGCCGCGGCCTGCGGCGGTGCCCGGCCGCTTCCCGTCCCCCGCAGGATACATGCCCTTTCTGTCGAACGGTTTTGCCCGAGGAGAAAGGAGCAAGAACATCGAGTTTCCCGGCTTGATCCGACTCGGACTGGCTGTCTTCACAGCCGTCTTGCTGACGACAGCATGCGTGGTTTCCGTGTGGAGGACCGGCTCCGACCGTCACCTGCGAAAGGCGCGTTTTCTCTCGGAGATCGGGCTGGCCGCCCTTCTGCTTGCTCTATGCGCACTGCTGGCCGTCCGACCCACACCGGAGCAGGGATCGTTCCCGTTGGGCCAGGTACTTCTGCTGGCAGCCGCTTTGGCGTCTTGCTCGATCTCCTTTTCCTTGCGGGCGCGAGGCTCGGTCGACGCCGAGCGGCCGCTCGATACCTCCACCGTCGACGCCCTCACTCATGTCGCCAGCCATAGGGCTTTCCAGGATCGCCTGGTCCACGAGTGCGAGCGGGCCTATCGCTTCGGCGACACTTTCATGCTGCTCGTGCTCGACCTGGACGACTTCCACCCCATCAACAACCAGTACGGACACCGCACCGGAGACCGGATACTCCTCGAACTGGCGCGGCAGCTCCGGGGACAGCTGCGTGAGATCGACATGGTCGCTCGCTTCGGCGGCGACCAGTTCGCGATGATCCTGCCGCATACCTACGAGAAAGGCGGTACGGACGTCGCCGAACGCCTCCGGCAAAACGTCGCGAGTTGGGTCTTCCTCACCACCGGGGGAGTTGACATACACCTCACCGTCAGCCTAGGCCTTTGCGCCTATCCCCGGGACGGCGCCTCGGCGCCCGAATTGGTGGAAGCAGCCCAGAAAGCCCTGAAGTTCGCGAAAGCAATGGGCGGGAATCAGGTCCAGGCGTCTCGAGACCTTCCCAGCAAGGAAGCCCCCGACAACGTGGTATCCCTGTCTCGCTCCGGAAGGGGAGCCATCGTACGCAGTCTGGCCGCCGCGGTCGACCTGCGCGACGGCTACACGCGCGAGCATTCCCAGCTCGTCTCGGAGCTCTCGGTCGCCGTCGCGCATCGTCTCGCCCTCCCCACGGAGGAAGTCGCTCGCATCAGCGAAGGTGCGCTTCTGCACGATGTGGGCAAGATCGGAATCTCCGATGCCATCTTGAGCAAGGCGGGTGGTCTCTCGTCAGAGGAGTGGAAGAGCATCCGCCGTCATCCGCTATTGGGCAGGAAGATAATCGTCGAACAGGTCCCCGAGTTGATGGACGTCGTTCCGTTGGTCCTACATCACCAGGAACACTACGATGGTTCGGGGTATCCGGAGCAGCTCGGGGGCGAGGACATCCCCTTGGGCGCGCGCATTATCGCGGCAGCGGATGCATATCACGCGATCCGGTCCGACCGTCCCTACCGCTCCGGTCGCACGCACGATGAGGCCACACGGGAGCTGCGGCGCTGCAGCGGAGGGCAGTTCGATCCCCGGGTAGTGGACGCTCTGGTGGCCGCGCTCGACGGCGATCCCGCACTGCAGGGGATGCTTCCGCTCGGGGCCCGGAGGCTGGCCACCGCCGGTCCTGCAGCCGCCCGCGCCTAGTCGAACCGGGGCCCTCACGGCGGGGAGCCGCTACCAGAAGGCGACCATGCCCAGGATGTGGTAGAAGAACACCCCCACGAAGACCACCAGCATCACCAGTGCTACTTCAAGAGCGCTGCGAAAGCGCCGGAGCCGCCAGATCACCAGACTGGTCGCGAGAACGGCGGCGATCTTGAAGAGACCCGCATAGGCCGGGTTCAACTCAAACAGCGAACGCATGATCGGGTTGGCTTCGCCCCCTCCCATGGCCAGTACGTTCACCGTGAGCAAGAAATCGGCAAGGTTCAGCATGTTCACGGTCAGCAGGATGACCCGCAGGGTCGCCGGGCGGTCTCTAAGTCCGGTCAGAACGCCCTCGAAGGCCACAGTCGCCCTGCCCGAGGAGGCTGATCCCCGCCGCTCGAAGCCGCTCCTGCGCTCGGGCCAGACCAGACTGACGCGGCGCCGGCGACGGTCGCCCTCGCGACGCTCGCCCTGGCGCCGGGCGTTCGACTCTGAGTCGATTGTAGCCCTCATCTTGCCCATGTGTAGAATAGTATAGCGGCATCAGTCTGGAATGGATACCCCCACAGGGCCTTCGCTATTCTCCGCTGCCTGGAGGCTGAGACGGTTCCACTCTCTGTAGAGGATGGGCGCCGCGAAGACCAGGCCCAGCAGTGACACAATGCCGGCCACGCTGATCACGTACCCGGACAGATGCACGTAGAGTATCGGTGCCACCAGAGTGCCGATCAGCGCTGCAAGCTGCACGAAAGTCTGTTCCAAGCCCTGCACGCTTCCCAGCCATCGAGGCGGCACCACCTGCACCATGAAACCTTGCTTGGCCGGGTAGGACCAGGCCACCGCAAAGCCTTCGATCACATTCACCGTAAGAAAAAGGATCATGTTGGTGGTGGACCCGTACAGAATCCAGGCCAACGCTGAGACCGTGTACCCAGAGAACATGAGCACCCAGCGGTTGTAGCGATCGGCCAGATACCCGCCGACCCAGGACAGCAGCATGGGCGCGCTGAACGCGATCCAGGTCAGGCCGATGAAGCGCACCGACGCCCCCAGCTGGCGAAGCCACAGACTCCATAGGACCTCGAAGACTCCCATGGCGAAATGCCCTGTGGTCGCCACCACGATGAAGGCCAGCACCGGCCGGGTGACCAACCGCCTGTAGGACGGACGCTTGACCTTCACGGCCCGGCGGCGGCGGGCGTGCTCGGGCTCCTTGATGGTGAAGAAGAGCACCACCGCCGTGATGGCCGACAGCACGCTGCCGAACAGGAAGATCGCGTAGAAGGCCCATTTCCCCTCGCCGCCGCCCAGGCTATACAGAGGCCAGGCCAAGACCGGTCCTGCCACGAGCCCCCCGAACTGGGCGGTCGTCAGCCAGCCGTAGGCCCGGCTCCGCGTCTCCTCGGTGGAGAGGTCCGCCACCAGGGCCTGCCCGGCCGGGGTCACGGCCGCAGCCCCCACCCCTTCCAAGAATCTGAAGAAGATGAACCACGCCGGGTGCGTAGTGGTCACGAACAGAGCGGTGGCCACCGCGTACAGTGCCACCCCACCGACGATCACCGGTTTGCGCCCCACCGAATCGCTCAGACGGCCAAAGGGAGCGGAGAACAAGAACGTACCCACGTAATAGGCGGCGGCCACCACGCCTATCAGCCACACCGGGGCCAAGGCCTGCTCCTGGAGGAACACCGGCAGGTAGGGCAAGATGGCGCCGAAACCCAGCCAGACGACCAGGCTGGCGGCGCATATCACGCCGAGCTGGAACCAATGGGTCCGCGCCGGGCCGGCGCCCGGATCGCTCGGGTCTCTATTCGGGACAGGGTCCGACTGACTTGCCACAACCGTGCTCATGTGGGAACTTTGGGTACGATCTACACCACAAGATCGCGCAGCGCGCGCAGTCACACAGGCTATCACTTTGTGGCCGGTCATCGAATCAGCGGGAGGAAAGATGGTCGAGCATCCGGGACGGGCCTTCCAAGAGAAGACGGCCTACCACCGGTACTCCATGGAGCAACACGAACTCGATTGGCGGAGCAAACCGCCCATCTACAAGTTCTACCCCCACGCCCCGGTGATCAGCCTGCCGTCTCCTGCCGCGAACCTAGATCAAGACCGGGCCCCCGACCTCTGGACATGTGTCAGCCGGAGGCGCAGCGTACGGGCCTTCGGCACCGCCCCGCTGACTCTTCTCGACCTGTCCCGTCTCCTCTGGGCCTCAGCCGGCGTGACCACATCCTTCATCACCCCGCACGGGCAGGACTTCTATCGAGCCGCCCCAACTGCCGGGGCCCTCTATCCCATCGAGACCTACGTGGTCGCCAACAACGTGGAGGACCTTGAGCCGGGCCTCTATCACTACCGCGTCACCGGCGTCGACATCCTCGAGCGCCCCATCGTAGAGGGCAGCCACGCGTTGGAGCAGCTCAAGACCGGAGACTTGAGGAGCCAGATCGCGGCCGCGGCGCTTGATCAGCCTATGTGCGGGAAAGCCGGAGCCGTCCTCGTTTGGACGGCAGTATTCGCGCGCAGCGAGTGGAAGTATAGGGAGCGCGCCTATCGCTACTTCTATCTCGATGCCGGTCACATCGCCGCCCACCTGTCGCTGGCGGCAGTCGCGCAAGGATTGGGCAGCTGCCCCGTCGCAGCGTTCTTCGACGACGAGGTCAACGCTCTCGTGGGCATCGACGGACGCACCGAGGGCGTCGTCTATATGGCCGCGGTGGGAAGACCTAGCAGGCCCTTCTTCGGCGGTGGTCGGGTCGACCTGCGTCATACCGCCCGGCCGAAAGAATAGGTCGGACTGCGAGCGGCCGGCGCCGGTTCCTAAGTATCCGGGGACCGCCTGCGGCTGAAGTACTCGATCTCAGGGTCGTGCACATATCCGATGGCGCGGAAAAAGCGCAGCGAGCCCTCGTTGGGCGTCTCGATGAGAGCTGCGATGATCTCGAGGCCGAGTGCCTCCAGCCGAGCTTCGACCTCGCGTACCAGCAGGCGGGCGATCCCCAGGCGCTGAACCTCCGGAGCCACGGCCAACCGGTTGATCCACCCTTTCCGGCCATCGTGGGTGCCGAGGACCGTACCGACGAGTCTGCCCCCCATCTCGGCCACGAGAAACACCGATCTGTCCGCCCTCAATTCCGCGGCCACCCTCTCGCGGCTGTCCCGTCCCTGGGGACGGAACGGCAGACCGGCCTTCGACCAGAGCGAAAGCACCGAGTCGTAGTCTTCGATCCGGAGCTCACGGACGGTTATGTCCGGCTTTCCCGCCGCGGTCGCCATCTCCCGGGGCCTCTCTTTCGTCTGGGCCTGCATTCACGCTTGTCCTGCGGTCGCGCAGGGCTCTCGGTTACCCTCCATTGTGCGACCAGAAGGCGAGCTTCGCAAACAGACTTGCGGCGCCCAGGCCTCCCGGTGCTGACCTTGCCGTTTCGGCAAGACCGTCCCCTGCTATTGACTTTTAGCGACGCTTTCTGTCACATTGATCCGCAGAGCGCCCGCGACCCTCGGGAGCAGCCATGGCCTTTGGCTTAGATGCCGTCGATCGCCGCATCCTGGCCCTGCTCGTGGAAGACGGCCGTATGCCGGCCGCTGAGATAGCGCGCCGCATCGGCCGACGTCTCCGAGCGCTCGGTCCGTTACCGCATCGATCGTTTGCAGCGCCTCGGAGTGGTGCGTATCTCGGCGATCGTCAATCCCCTGCCGCTCGGCTACACAACCATCGGCGACGTGGCGATCGACGTGGCTCCCGGTTGCCTGCAGGACGTGGCCGCCCACCTCGTCGACCTCGACCAGGTGAGCTACGTGGCCGGGTCGGTCGGCGATGGCGACCTGGTAGTCCAGGTCTACGCCCGCGACCCGGAAGAGCTGGTGCGCCTCGTCAACGAGGTCATCGGTGCCATCTCCGGAGTGACCCGGGTGCGCACGAATATCGTGCCGTGGAAGCTCAAGGAAGTGTGCGATTGGCACGTCCCGGCGGAGCTCGCCGAGGAAGGGGCGGCGATGGTCTGAGCAGGCGGGTCCGGTCAACCTGAATCGGGCGCGGAATGAGCCAACATGTGCTTCCGCGCCAAGTCCATGGGGGTGAACATGCAAGGGCAAGGAGAGGGCGAGATAGCATTCGCGCGAAAGGCCAGCGGACTCGTCCGCGGTCTGAGCATGTGGGACGCCTTTGGCGTCGGCTTCATGAACCAGGGGCTGACTCCCAGCATCTGGGTCATGGTCAGCCTGGGTCTGGGCGTGTATCTGGGTGGCAACCTGATCATCGCCACCATCATCTCTTTGGTGCTCGCCGGTATCGGCTTCCCGCTGGTATGGGGCATCCTGGGCGGGTCCATGCCCCGGTCCGGGGGCGAGTACATCTACAACTCGAGGATCATCCACCCCCTGATAGGTATCGGGGAATCGTTCGGTAACGCGTTCATCTGGCTCATGTGGATCTACGTCCTGGCCCCGTGGATGGCCGACCCGGGATCCATCATGCTTTCGGAGTTCATGGGCTGGACCTGGCTCTATGACTCCGCCAGCGAGACGTTCTTCGGCGGCCTCTCCTACGCGTGGGGCTCGTTCGTCATCGCCACCATCGCCAGCATCATCGCGTTCTTCTTCGTCGTCTTCGGGATCAAGGTCTTCGCCCGGGTGCAGAAGGTGGTCATGGGCGTCGGTATCCTCGGGGCTATCGTCATAATCATCGTGCTACTTTGGTACAGCAAGGCGGACTTCATCGCCTCCTGGAACAGCCTGGCGGCGGAATACGGGTCGCTGAACTACGATGACTTCATCGCGGCCGCCAGCACCGCGGCCGGCACCGAGATGCCGACGACCTGGAACTGGTACGACACCTTCGGGGTGATGGTCGCGGGCTCGTGGCTCTTCGCCTACTCGTACTGCATCACGTTCATCGCCGGCGAGGTGAAGCGACCGGATAAGAGCATCATCCTGTCGAACCTCTTCGCCATCGTCGTCCCGGCGATTTTCATGATCCTCACGGCGATCGGCCTGTACACCCTGGTCGACTTCAACTTCCTTTCCGCCTCGGCCTGGGTGGACAACGCCGGGACCGACGCGATAGAGGGCTACAACATGCCCTGGAGTCCGCACTTCGTAGGGCTGGCTGCGGTCGTGAATTCGAACCCGGTGATACTGTTCCTCATGGCCTTCTCGTTCCTGCTCTTCACTCTGTGGTGGGTTGCCCTGTCGTACCTGGCCTTCCCGCGCATCATCTTCGCGTGGGGCATGGACCGCATGGGTCCCAAATGGTTCACGGACGTGAACGCGCGCTTCGCTTCCCCGATCAAGAACTACATTTTGTGCTTCTTCATCGCCGAGCTCCTCATCGCGCTCTATGTTTTCTGGCTGAACGAGCCCATGCAGGGCCTGTCGGTGACCGCCCTCGAGATCTTCTCGGTGTTCGGCGTCACCGCCATCGCGGCCGCCATCTTCCCCTTCTCCAAACGCGCCAAGCATATCTGGGAGGCTTCACCGTACCGGAAGTGGAACCTGCTCGGAGTGCCCGCGGTGACGTTGGGGGCAGTGGTCAATATCGCCTACTTGGCGATCCTGGCCGTCTTCTTCTTCTTCCAGCCCACCAATCTGGAAGGGTTCACCCTCACGACCGGGATGCTGATTCTCGCGACCTGGGCGCTCGGTCTCATCTGGTACTGGTTCTGGAGTTGGCGGGTGAAGAAGACCGCCGGCATCAGCACCAGCTATGCTTACTGGGGAGCTGCCACCTGAGTGATCTGTCGGTTTGATGCGGCCGAGCATGACCGGGCCGCGACAACGGGGTCGCCGCCGCTTCGCGGCGGCGACCTCCGCATATGCCGGCCGCCGAGCGCGGGGATCTACGCACCCAGGCCTCGAGCAGCCGGAGAAGGAGTGATCGTGCTCAAGCTGTTCTACGTTACCGATATCCACGGATCGAACGTCTGCTACCGGAAGTTTCTGAACGCGCTGCCCATATACGGGGTGGACATAGCCATTCTGAACGGCGATCTTTTGGGCAAGGTGCTCATCCCTCTGGTGGAGAAGGCAGGCGGAGGACGTGAATGCCATCTCATGGGCCAGTACACCGAGATGAACTCGGCCGAGGAAGTGGCGGCGACAAAGAAGACCATCGAAAACGCCGGCTACTACTGGTCCGAGCAGACTCGGGAAGAGTACGACGCCATCAGGGCCGACCCGACGGCGATAGACAAGCTGTTCAAGAAGCGGGCGATCGAGCGTATCGAGGAGTGGCTGGAACTGGCGGACGAGCGCCTGGCCGGCAAGAGCCATGTGGTCTACATCTGCCCGGGCAACGACGACTGGTGGGAGATCGACGACATGATCGCCCAGTCCAAGTCGCTGCGACCCTGCGACGACATGATCGTCGAGTTCGACGACTATCGGATGGTGTCGTCCTCGCGCTCCAACCCCACCCCATGGGACACGCCGCGAGAAGGGCCAGAAGAAGAGCTGACAGAATACCTCGAGAGCTTGTGCCAGAGAGTGGGCACCTCGCCCAAGGACTTCGAGAACGTGATCTTCAACTTCCACGTGCCCCCCTACGGCTACTCGCTCGATCTCTGTCCCAAGCTCGATGCGAACATGCGCATGGCGGCGGAGGAGAAGATCCACGCGGGCAGCGTTGGAGCCAAGCAGGTGATAGAAAAGTACCAGCCTCTCCTGGGATTGCACGGCCATATCCACGAATCCCGCGGCGCCCAGAAGGCCGGCCGCACCCTCATGATCAATCCTGGGAGCGAGTACTCCGAGGGAATCCTCAAAGGCGTCGTGGTGATGCTGGACAAGAAGAAGATCACAGACTACGTCTTCACCTCGGGCTAGAAGGAGCTGACCATGCCCAAACCGTTCATCCTTCCCAAAGACATCCCCATGGATCGGTATCCGGGGCCCCAGGTATTCCTCTCTGAGGGCCGGCGGATCGTCGACGCGGCTCGCGACGCCGGCTTCGCCATGAGGGTGATGGGGCCGCTCGCGCTCCACTACTACTTCCCCGAGCAGGTGGAGCTATACGCGCGGCTCGAACGGTTGGGGGAACGTTACTTCACCGACATCGACTTCGTCGCCTACAGCAAGGCCGGGGGGAAACTGAAGGGTTTCATGGAGAAGCTGGGCTACGACTGCGACGTCAACACCCTGATGACGACCGGCAAGACCCGTCAGATCTACTACGGCGGAGCCGTGCCCATGATCGATGTCTTCCTGGACAAGCTCGACTACTGTCATGAGGTCAACTTCAGAGGCCGGTTGGAGTTCGACGAGTACTGCATCTCCCTCACCGACATCACCCTGCAGAAGCTCCAGATCTGGGAGATAAACGACAAGGACCTCAAAGACCTGGAGTTCCTTTTCACGGTGGCGGACGTCGGCGACGATGAGGCGCAAGAAGATCAACCGCTCCTATGTCTCCAAGCGCCTGGCCGACGACTGGGGCTTTTGGTACACGGCCACCACCAACCTCGGCCGGGTGAAGGCCCACGTCGAGGGAGTGGACGTGCTGGACGATGCCCAGAAGGCACACGTCAAGCAGCGCTGCGACGACTTCCTGGCCCGCATCGAGGAGGAGCCCAAGACCAAGGACTGGCAGAAGCGCGCCAAGAAGGGCACGGACAAGATCTGGTACAACACGAGCTTCTCGGACTGGTAGAGGGCGGCGCGCGGCTGCCTTCTACCTGCGCCGCGGTTGCTCACGTCGACCCCTTGATCGGGTAGGGGCCGGGCTCACCCCGGCCCCTCCCACACCACCGGACATGCGGGCCGCGCATCCGGCGGTTCGCCGAGCATCCCCACCTCACTCCGTCCTCACTCCGTCCTCACTCCATCTTCTCGATCCAACCTGTCCACGCCGATCTAGAGGAAGGGGGCTCCATGGCTTCGTAGATGTTGTACAAGTGCTCCAGCACGCGAAGCGTGTAGCCTTCGTATTCACCTGTGCCCTGGGCCTGGTTGAAGACGTACTGCTCTACGTACCCGCTGCTGACGGCCCCGGTCCACTTGTCGCACACCCAGCTTCCCTTGTCGTTGGTGATGACACTGGACCCCCACAAGGTGGCGCTCTGGTCCGAACGGAGATCCAAGTTGAACGTGACCTCAATGGTCCCGCTGACCCTGGGATCGGAGGCCTCGACCGTGGCTGTAAGCTTCCCGTCCCGGTACTCAGTGACGTCGCCCACCACGGTCGCGGTGGCCTCCTGCGCCCCGGTATACATGGCGTTTCCGACGAAGGGCTCCAATCCCGAGAGCACTGCGCCTTCTGTCGATGATGCCTGGTCCCCGCATCCAGCCCAGGCCAGCGCCCCGGCCAGCAGCAGGAAAGCGGTGATCAGTACGCATGTGGTCTTTGCCCCACTCATGACCCTGTCTCCTTCTTCACAGCACGTTTCTCTGCCCGTTTCCTCTTTCGGTCTTCAGTCGGCCGACTGGATCCAACCCGTGATGGAACCTGAAGTGGCAGGTGGAACGGCGGCAGGTGTGGTCGATCCCGACACCTGCGTGGAATGCCACAGCAGGTACAGGCGCAGCCCGTCGTATCCACCGAAGCCAAGCGCCTCTCCAAAGGAGAACTGTTCCAACCCGTCCGCGGTGAGGACACCCTCCCAGGAGGCGCACTTCCACGTGCCCTGGTCGTTGCTCAGGACCCATGAGCCCTGGATTTCGGCGCTGCCATCCGCGCGCACCCCGATGTCAGCGGTGATCTCCAGAGTGCCGCTGATTCCCGACTGGGACATGTCCAGCTCATACACCAGCACCCGGCCGCTGATCTGGGTGGTGTAGTTGATGTCGATGGCCGGGCTGGTGACCCCCTCGTTCTTCACCTGCTCAAGCGTGGCCGTGCCCATCACCGGTACGAGTCCGGCGGCCACGGAGGTCGCTGCCCCGGTCCCCGAGGTCGCCGTTCCGCCGGCAGGCAGGGTCGAGTCGGTGATCACCAGTGCAGGCCTACCCTGCAGGTAGGTCACCGTTTCATATGCGCCATAAGCCACTCCGCCGGCAAGGACGATGGAGGCGAACACTACGGCCACGGTCCGCGCCGTCCGCGCCCTCCGCCTTCTCCTTCGCCTGCGCGGCAGCCTATCGTCGATGCGCTCGCACAGCGCGGCTTCGTCCACGTACGGAGCGTTACGCTTGAACAGGTCACTCAGAAGCATATCGGTCTCGCGTTCGTTCATCATCCCGCCTCCACCAGCCCCCTGAGCGCCTCTCGCGCGCGGTGCAGATGGCTGTTCACGGCTCCTTCGGAGATGTTCATGATCCTGGCAATCTCCCCCACAGAAAGGTCGTTCAGGTAGTAGAGAGTGGCCGCGGTCCGCTGGCGCTTGGGGAGCGACCGGAAGGTCGACACGAAGTCCAGGTCCGGCGTCCACTCCACCAGCTCGTCGCCGCCGGTCTCGGGGTCGCCATGAGCGCCTTGACTTTGGGAGCCCAGGCGCTCCACCACCCGGGCGGTGCGGGACAGGAACCGGCGATAGTCTTTGCAGCGGTTGATCCCCACCCGGTAGAGCCACGCCACCGGGTCCCGGTATTCATCCACCCGGTCCCAGCGAAGGTAGAGCTGGATGAAGGCCTCCTGGGCCGCGTCCGCGGCAGCCTCCCGGTCGAGCGAGATCATGGTGAGGCTCTGGACCAAGCGGGCGCAGTGGGTCTGCATGAAGGACTCGAAACTGCCGCTCCGGGTCTTGGCACGAACGGCTGTGAGATCGACCGGTATCACGCGCTCACCTATGACCAGAGCCGGTCTCGTGGCTCCTCCCTCGATCGTCCTAGCCTTCTATCAAGTAAGACGTCCGAGGAGTGCTGCCGGCTTTACATCGAGTATAGGCTCCAGATCGGGTACAGGCCTCGGATCGAGCGTAGACCTCAGGTCAAGTGTAGACACCAAGGCGGGGCTGCGCGACGGCGTCGGGACCAACAAGTGAATCTCGCAGTCCATGCCCGCTGTGGCGAGATTTCCGAATGAAGTGCGGGCAGACGGAGGAGACTCCTCTATCTCGGCCTCTGGCAACAGGAGGTGGGAAAGCCTGGACGTCAGCTGGCGTCAGTCAGGGGTGAATCCCTTGATCAGTGCGTCCAGGCTGGCAACGAAACCGGTGCCGTTTGCGAAGTCGCCCTCGGCCCCAAAGCCCACCGAGGTTCCAGACCCAGGCTGCTCATCGACCACAAGGTCGGACCCGGGTCCGACCGGCGGGGTATCAGGGGATCCTCCATCAAGGGCCATCACCAACTGCCCTCCGCTCGACCGCGACACCGCTTCCGGGAAGAGCTTGTGCAACCACACCCGTGAGCCATCCGCGTCTACATCGGCAGCCCCGTCGCCGCTTGCCGCGGCCCGGACGCCCTGGGGGGTGGCGCCGAGCCCCTCCCCCTTTTGGGCGCCGTTCGTCAACCCTGCCTCCTCCCGCACCCACAGAGACAGGTACGTGTGCCCCACGAGAAGCGCTACCAGACTGCTTATCAGACTTGCACTGGCGCTCGGGTCCAACCCTGCTCGCGAGACCAGCTTCAGAAGAACGTTGGCCCGCTTCTTGGCCACCGGAGAGTAGGCGAGATCCCGCACCAACAGAGGAGCAGCATTTGGATGAGTCTGGATGAAGTCCCAAAGTTGCACGAACGTGCCCTTCACCTGCTCTGTCCAGTCTACCTCGGTCGGCGGTGTGCCAAGCTTCCTATACAGGAACTCAGCGATGCCGGTCAACAACTCGTCCTTGTTTTCGAAGTGGTAGTAGAGAGAGCTGGCTTTGATTCCCAGGGCGCTCGCCAACGTCCGCATGCTGAGCGATTCAAGACCCGCCTCGTCGATGGCCTCGAGCGCGACCTCGCAGATGCGATCCCTGGTCAGCCGCTCCTTGACTCCGACGCCGTTCCCCGCGTCCACCACGTCCCCCAAAACCGATTTGACATGGCCGCCTAACATCGTTAGACTGGCCGCCAACTAACGTCGTTAGTTGGCTACGACAAACAATCGTCCGCCTTGCCGGAGTGCAACGGGCGCTGTTGCAGATACGGAGCGAAAGGAGCCGATGGTGCGCTTCCTCATACTCCCCTGCCCACCCGAGACGACCGCAAAGACGGCACCGTCCGCAAAGACGGCACCATCTATATTCTCGACTCATCGTCGTTTTCCCTGAAGGAGCCCCGGGATCGATAGCGATATTCTTCTTGGGGTGATCTTCAACGACACTTGCGTGTCGACCACTACGTGTCTTCTGATCCCTTCGGCGATGGCGCAGGAACGCGCCCCACCCTGGGACATCCCGCGCAAACAAGAGGGGCCGAAGCTCTCACTGGAAGCCGGCCCCTCGATGGGGAGACTGCGCGTCTCCTCGCGGATCAGGTTGCCTGCCGGCGCCCTAACTCGCACCTTGCTATTACCGCGTCATGGGCTCGACGTAAACCTCGGCCCGACGATTCCAAGGGTGCGCCTGTCGGGTGACCGCTGCCGTCGAACAGCGGCCACCCGACAGGGTATGGCACAGAGGCCTGATTCGCAGGGTCACCTGTAACTCCCGCCCCTAGCACCGGCGGGACGTGTGTGACCTTCATGTAAGCGATTCTAGGGAGTTAGTTCTGTGCGTAGACTGATAGCCATATTGGCGGTTTCTGCCCTGTTCTGCGGGCTCTCGCTTGCGACGGGGAGCTCGCCCTCATATGCGGCGACTGAACAGGGAACGGGCGACGGCCGGACATTCAGGGTCATTGCCGGTTCAGATAGATACGAGACAGCCGTCCTGGTCTCCCAAGCAGGATTTCCACACGGAGCGCCGGCCGTTGTGATAGCCCGGGGCGATGATTTCGCGGACGCGCTCTGCAGCGCTCCGCTGGCCTATGCCTACGGTGGTCCGCTCCTGCTGACACCAGAGAGCGGCCTCCCGGAGACGGTCGTGGCCGAACTAGAGCGTCTCGATCCATCCCAGGTCTTCCTCATCGGGATCGGAGACGGGTCGTCACCCGTTCTGAGACAGGTGGAGAGCATCGTCGAGCCGGAGAACGTCACCACCCTCGTCGGCAGAGACCGATATGAGACGGCCGCTTTGGTCGCCGATCAACTCGAAGCTCAAAGCCGGGGCCCCCGACGCAAGGTGGTGATCGCTCCTGGGGACAGTTTCGCGGACGCTCTGGCCGTGGGCCCGCTGGCCGCGGTCAATCACTGGCCGATCCTCTACACCCCCCGGTACGGGGATCTGCCGCAGATAACACGGGACGAGATCCGGAAGCTTGGGGTGGACTCGGCTCTCGAGGTAGGAACCTACGCTCGCATCGATCTCCCAAACGTGGTCAGGAAGGTAGGGATCAGATCGCTACGAGACTTGCGCCCATGATCGCTGAGTACGCGCTGACTCAAGGCCTCACCACGAGCCACGTTGCCTTCGCCACCGGAGAGAAGTTCCCGGACGGCCTGGCCGCAGCCCCCTATCTTGCTCTGAATCAGGGGATCTTGCTCCTGACGAAGGGGGCCGTGGCTACTCCTGCCGTGGCGGGATTCCTGAGCCCCCGGGCCGCCGGTGTCCGCACCCTTGAGGCCATCGGGCTCTCGGCGGTTCCCGCCGGTCCTTGGCTCTCCTCGGGCAGCACCGAACCCTCCCGTGTCGGGACAAGACGGCACGCAGCCCGACCCCGACACCGCCGAGACGCCCGTGCCGCCCCCAGTTCGACGACGACCACGACGGCTAGGCCTACCACCACGACCACGACGTCGACGCCGCCTACGACCACCACCACGACCACCCCACCGACCGGACCACGACCACGGTGCCGCCACGCACGACCACCACGACCCGGCCCGGCGACCACCACCACCACGGCCCCCACGAGCACCACCACCACGGTCCGCGTGACCAGCACGACGGTGAAACAGGCTACGACGACTACCACGGCTTCCTACCCACCGATCGTGACAACGACAACCCTGCCGCCGGCCACAACCCCCTCGGGTGTTGTCAGTGTCCGTGACTACGGGGCCAAGGGCGACGGGACCGCCGATGACATTGGCGCTATCTGGGCCTGCATCACGGCAGCGGCAGCGGCCGACAAAGAGGTGTACTTCCCGGCCGGCACCTACAAGGTGAGCGATGGCATCTGGCTACCCACTGGCTGACTCCCAATATAGCGGACTTGTCATCCGGGGGGCTGGGGTGGGGCAGACCATCATAACCATGAACGCCCAGCCCTCTACCGCCTATATGTTCTATGCCGTCGATTTGTCCGACGTGCATCTTTCCGATATGACCTTTCGCACTCCCGCGTCCTATTCGAACAACATCAGGGCCATCTTCTCTACCGGGATGCAGAACTCCTCCATCCGGCGACATCAAGATCGAGAACTGCGACTACGGCATCAAGCTGGGCCTCGGGCAACTCCCATGGCATGGCTCAACCCGGCACAATGCGGGCAGATCGCTAGCATCATCGAACGTCACCAGCGGACGCTACGGAACCTGGACTTGCGGTATCTCCGAGCCCACCGGACGGCACGCTCATCTCCGTCTTCACGAGACCGGACAAACTACAACCTCACTCGAAACCGCGCTGCGCGGGGGTCCGGCACTGTCTGACAGTTCTGGTGTGAAAGCATCACCACCACTGATGTCGCTCTTCGAACGGCTCTGAACGCCCACTCATCCCGTCGTCGGGTATCGAGCGCAACGTGTGACCTTGCACGCAATACCACCATCACCGGACGGACTATGGCTGGCAAGTCACTGATGTGTCGAAGTCACCGTGGCACGGATTCACCGCTTTGAGCGGCATCGATCCCCTGGGTGACACCTATCAAGGCGGTGGTCCGACAGCACCGTCACCTTCCGCAACGGTCCTCAGCTGGATCGTAACTGGTGCGTCAACTGAGAGAAGACCTACAGCAACTACTGGTGATTGAGAACGCTGCATCCGCCCTGAGCTACTGCAGGCTTACGAGGTGCCATTCGATGGCGCAAACCGCTTCGGCCGGACTTCACCGGATCGAACTGGGCAATTGCTCGTCGGGAGACGGACACGGCAACCTGAGCGTAGATCGATGCGAAGGCACGTAGTCGATGCGAAGCCCATGCGAAGTCGCACATGCCGGAGGCGGGACTCGAACCTGCACGGGCATAGCCCTACGGTGTTTAAGAGATCGGTCCTGAGGTCCGGCGGCGGTTGAGCCTGTTGTCCTGCCAGAATACCGCTCTTGTGATGGGCTGATCTATCGAGCTCTGGTGGCATCCGGGGAGTTTGTCACCCGGATGTCACCAACGGGGCTGGCAAGTCTGCTCCCGCCTTGCACCCGATCGAGCCGGCGCCCTATGTACGTGCGTAACCTCTCAGCAGCATCGAGATCGCACCGTCACACTCGACGACGTTATGCAGGCCAGTGAGCACCAAGGAGAAACCGACCTCATCCGCGGTGGGCCCTTCCGCTGCTCCCGTAAGCAAGGCTGTCATTGGGTCTTTGCCTCTCGCCGTCACCAGCCTCGGAAAAGCTCCCGGAAGACCCGCGTCTCCCAGGCTGGCTCCCTTGTCACGGTTGGGAATTCGGCTGTGGGAGTCCGGCGTGCCTCGGCTGCGTCGCGCCAGGCCTCGTCGTCGGAGTGGACATACGAACAAAGGAAGTAGTACTACGACTGTAGGCTGGAGACATCCTTCTTGGGGCCGCTTCCTAGAGGCCCGTCGCAACGTTACGGAGCGTGCAAAACGCCCTCCCGGGCTTGAATCTGTTTTCCCACTGCTCCGTGCGCTCAGCTTCGTAGAGGTCCTGGTCGAAACTCGTGTCGGCGTTGCCCGAAAAGAACCACTGCTCGAACAGCTTCCGATCGGATGCCAGAACAACTGTGCGAAGCGTCGTGTCTATCAACTGCCGGATCATGGCGGGAACCGAGAAGCCCTCTCTCTGGCTCAGCGGCGTCCCGGGTCGATCCCACGCGTATGATGTACGCACCCCCGGGCAGGACGGGCACCACAGATCCCTCTTTCACATCTTGCGGGATCGCACTGCCGTCGTGGGCCGGCCGTCTGCGCTTCAGCTCGGCAATACTGCCCTTGACCTCCTTCGCCTTGTCTTTGTCCATGGTGCGTATCGAAGTCGGGACAACTCCGCGAACGTTCTCCCTCACGCCCCTGGGCCGCTGAGGACCACTTGCTGCAGTAGTTCGCGTATCCGCTGTCCGATAACGGGGTAGGACAAGCGCTCGACGTAGTCCCGGCGCGCTCTAAGCGCAAACTCGGCAAAAACTTCCGGGCTCAAAACGATCTGCTCCACTGCGTCCGCGTAGCTCTCCGCGGCGCTGCCCTCCGGGATCAAAAAGCCCGTGCTGCCTTCTACCACACACGAGGGGGTTCCACCCGTACGTGTCGCCACTGAGGGGACTCCGTAGGCGGACGCTTCGGCCAGACCCAGGCCCATGCACTCCGCGACGGTTGGGAGTAGGTGCACGTGGCTGCTCAGAAAGAGCGAAGCAAGACGCTCTGTGTCCTTTTCGGATGAGCGGCGGAGAGTCCCGAGACTTTTCACCCATGGTAGCTGGGCCACGTCCTTTTCGGCAGGACCGCCCACCAGGGTAAGCCGAACAGCATGTCCTCTGTCCCGGAGGATCTGCCCGATCTCGATCGCCCGGTCTCCCCCTTTGCGAAACCAATTGCCTCCCATCCACACAAGGCCGATCTCGCTTTGGGTCGATCGCCGGCGTATGGATTCGAGGACGGCCGCCGAGGAGGGCAACGCGGGCAGGACTCCACCGAAAGGGATCACCCGGATCTTTTCATCCGGCACCTGGTACAGCCGCCGCGCCTGTTCCGCCGCCCATTCACTTAAGAAGACGACGGCCGTCGCTCGGTGCAATGCGGATCTCTCGGCCTCGTCGCCTCTGCGCACCGTCCCGGGCGAGAGCCCCGTGAAGTCGGGGTAGTAACCCACCATGCCGCCGAAGACCGCGTCGGTCCAGGTCACGACGGGAACGTCCAGCCGAGCCAGAGCGATTACAGGGCTCTCAGAGACCAGGACCACGTCCGCGTCATGGCGGCGCTGCGCCGCCTCCACTGCCGACGCGTACGCGCGAAGCAGCGGGCGCGCTCTGTCGAAGGCCAGTCGCCGGCCGGTAGCGAATGACAAAAGCTTTCCCATCAGACGCGCGAGGTCCCGGCGCCGCCGGCAGAGGCCGTCGACGCAGACCACTTCTAGATCAGCCGCTCTCAAGACCAGGGGCACCGCCCCTTGGCGGCCCTCGGGAGATCCAGAGTCGGCCGAAGCCGTTGTCAGATAGAGGACCCTCACTCCAGTCCTGCCGCGCGATTCAGAAAGAAACCCGCCGGTGTCCCAGTATGGCGAATCTTGTGCTGGACCGACACGGCACCTCCTCTCTGCCACCTGCCTCACCTGAGAACATTCTAGCCCGCTCCGGCTGTGGTGGCCCCACGCCTGGCCCGCCGATGGCGCGCCAGGGAGAGAGGGTTGTCTGCCCCCGGGACTCCGACCCAGGGCGCCGTCCGGCCCAGTAACTCGGGGGCCGGGTGTTACACTCATCCAGCACGCGCGTCGAGGGTCGGGCGCAGCAGCTCATGGTAGGCCGGCCCGCAGCCTCGGGCCTCAAGAAGGAATCCAATGAGTGCCATTTCGTTGAGTCGTCCCTCCCGTAGCTACGGCGGCGGAAGTACCTTGGCCACCTGCACGGTCTCGATCCCCGGTAAACCGCCCCGAGAACTGTGGATCCGAACCAGCGGGGCAGGGCTCGTGGAATCCGCCGATCCGTTCGTGGCGCTCGTTCTGCTGCCGGCGATGGTGCTCGGGGTACCGGTGTCGAGTGAGGGTCCCGTGTCGCGAACGCTGCTCGAGTCCGGCCTCCCGAGCATCCAAAAGATCTATGCGCTGTGGCGGTACGACAGATGGTATCCCCGATACCGGCGCTTCCACGAGGTGAAGATCGATGCCCCGGTGGCAGAAGACATCCCGTCGGCCGGAGGTGTGGGCCTGTTCTTCTCGGGCGGCGTCGACTCAAGCTTCAGCCTCGTCGACGCCCGCGATGAAATCACCCATCTCATCTTCATCCAAGACTGGGAGGGCACATTCCCGACGGACCAAGGGGAGCGAGCACTGTCCGGTGTGACGAACGTCGCCCAAGGGTTCGGCAAAGCCGTCATTACGGTGGAGACGAACGCCAAATCGTTCCTCCTCTGGGATTATCTCTCGTGGCTACACTTTCATGGAGCGTTGCTTGCGGCGGTCGCACTCGAGTTGCAGGGGCGGCTCTCCAAAGTGCACGTGCCGGCGACCTACGACGTCAGCACGCTTCAACCATGGGGATCCCATCCATACCTCGATCCATTGTGGTCAACGACCGCGACCGAGGTCGTTCATGACCGGATCGACGTCACTCGTCTGCAGAAGCTCGCCGTCATCGCCGATGACCGGCTGCTCATGGAGAATCTGCGGGTATGTGGAGAGCCGTATCACAACTGCGGCAGCTGTGAAAAATGCGTGCGTACGATGTTCACACTCCAGGCGCTCGGCCGCTACGAGCAGGGGCTCCCGTTCGACAGGCCGCCCCTTACCCCTCGGGAAATCGCTCGCCTGAATTGGTCGACCCGGGAGTATCCCGAGTACATTCAGGAAGTCGTGGACTATCTAAAGGACACCGGAGGTCATCCCGAGCTACTGAAGGCTACGCGGATAGCCCACTCCGGCTTCTACTACCACGGCCCCGGCAGGCTCATCAGGGGCAATCTTGGCCCGCGTCTGAGAGCCAGAGCCGGGCGAGAGTTGACGCAGCTCGTCGGGTCTGTGCGGAGGACGGCTGGATACCGGCGGATCGCTGGGCTCAAGCGGAACGGCTTGTCCGAACGCTCTTGACTTCGGGAAGCCGCCAGCGCTGACCGAACCACCTGTCCCCCCCGGACGGATAGCCATAGGATGCTGCCGCGGGGGTCGTCGTCAATTCACCGAAATACACGCGGCCGTCCACGCAATAGAGATCTACACGAACGAAATCGAACTCCGCGGAAAGAGCCCGCGCCACATCAAGCATCTCCCCGAGGCCGGCCGGCGGGGGAATCAGTGGGCCGCAGGGATACGATACACCGTCGAAAGGCAGAAGATTCCAGGAGGGATCCAGCCAGGTGGTACGGTACGGTGAGAATCGCTGGTCATTGAAGTTCAGCCCTGCCGGCTCCCCGTCGAAGCAGTAGAACTTGTAGTCATCGGGGAGGTTCCCATCCACTCCGACAAAACGCTCGACCATGATCCGCCTGGGCACGTGCTTGTACGACCACTCCGAGTTGGCGTGATAGTAGTTTGTTCTCAGCCATCGGTTGAGCATGCGGCAGAATCCTTCTTGGTCGACCTCTGCCCTGTCCCGGACGACGATGTTCCACTTGCACCCGTGCGTGGCCTTGACCACGTATGGGGGGGAAAGATCTGCCCAGGGGATGTCCTCGGGCTTTTCGAACACCCCAAGAAGCGGGGCGAGATACTTTTCGCCGGCGCGTGCCGCGACGTAGTCCCTCACCGCTATCCGGTCGGAGCAGACCTGGAGCAACGGGCGCCGGTCGTAGAGCATGCGCCAGAGGATCTTCTCGTTAAAGCCTTCGGGATGCACGAGATCGGGCACTCTCCCGAAGGCCCTTTGCTGCAGGCGCAGGGCGGCCAGGAGCTTCAGCCCGGAATGCCTCCAGGCACGGTACCCCCTCAGAGCGAACGGCAAGAAACGGGGGGGCAGAGCGTCCCGGACCCTGTGCCTAAGAACTCGTTTCACTTCGCCGCCACTCGGGGAGTCGAGCAAGCCGTGGCGGGCTCTCCCGCGCGCGCATATATGCTTCCGCCCAGGTCCGGGACGCGACCGGGCCATCCGGTGGCTCACACGCACCCAGCATGAACCTGCCGCAGTGCGCACAGAAGATCTGCGACTCCGCTTTCATGTCGTCCTGTTCCTGGGGAAGGACCTTTCTCCCCAGATCGAAGCCGAAGATCCGGTCGATCGAGCCGGCTACCGGGCAAGGATAGTAGCCGTAGGGAGTCACTCCCAGGCCACACTCCTGAGTCTCCCAGCAGCCGTTGGAGAAGTCGGCTCCCCTGTACTCCGGCACGTCGATCGGAGCTACCTGGTAGGTATGGAACGAAGGTTGGACCCGGCCGCTCTTGGCAGAATCGCGTACCCGTACACCGGGAGGCAGCCGCGCGACCATCGTTCTCGCCCGCTCGCTGTAACCGTTGGTGACGACCCCGACCCTGGTCTCGGAGGAGTACTCGTCGCGGTACCGGACTACCAGGTCGACGATTTCCAGGAACTCCGGGTGACACGTCGGTTCTCCCCCTCCGACCACGAGTTGCTTCCATCGGATCTGGTGCTCTCTGCTATCTTCCAAGAACTGCCGGACTTGTCCGACAGACATGTGATCGCCAGTGGGATGCTGCGCGCAGGAGCGATTGCAGTTGTGACAACCCAGGTCACATTCGTATGTGATGTCGATCACGGCAGCGTCCCGGCTTCGGTTCCATTTGGGGCCGAGCATTCGGGTGGGCCCGGGCGAGAGCCGCCACAGGTCGTAACGCCGACCGACTCGGTGCAAGGCCGTGTGGACCCTCGGCGGCACGTGGGGCTTGATGCTCGTCTTGTAGATGGCACGGAGACTCACTGCTGGTCCACCCCCGGCGCAGAGCCGATCAGAACATGGTCGGGCGCAACGGCGACTCTAGGACCCCGATAGGACCTCGCCGATGGGTCGTCCGTCCAGTTCGTCGCAGCTCAACCCGAACCATTCAAGGAAGGTGGCGGCGAAATCCATGACGGACACCGTTCGGGCCACGGTTCCAGGCTGCAGTCCCGGCCCGACCACCGCGAACAGACCATCCGGTCTGTGATCACCGGTCCGGCAATAGCGATATTCTCCCTCCACCACGCCGATCTTACCCGAAGCGGCCCGCACCCGATAGGACAGATCGCTGCTCACCGCCTTGCTGCCCATGCGTACCTCCTGATTCCACTCGACCAGGAGATCCGGCAGATGCTCGAGGCGCTCCCCTCGGTAGAGGTCAGAGGTCTTCATGACCTTCTTCACCAGGGGCCGGCCACCGGCAACCTCGGTGACGGCCAGCAGGTCTTCGCTCAGCCGACGGCAGAGGTCATCGAACTCCGCGCCCGGCTCGATAATGCCTTGTGGTTCTCTACCCGCGAGGTTGACGCGGATGCCGCTGATCAGGTCTCCGTTGTCCTGAGGAAAACAAGCGCACTTCGCCAGGTCCAATCGGTCGGAGAGCCGGCGCGGGCCCGTGGTCTCCGGGTCTCGGGCCCAGCCGAGCATCGGTGACACGACCGGCCTCAGGGAGCGCTGGACCGGCTTCGGCAACCTGCTCCATCCCCGCGCCCCGGTGCGGAAGAGCCTCCGGGGCATCGGCTCCGGGTGACCGGCACCGGGCGGTCTCCGGACCAGACCGAGCCTCTCCAGGATCTCTTCGAGCATGAAGCCTTTGCCCACGCTGTCCTTCATGCCGTGCGTGGCGAGGAAGAACACGTAGCTGTCCTGGTCGACCTGAGCGAGGATCTCTCCGATGGCACGATCGATGGCCACATAGATCTCTCGGATCGGGTCACCCGTGCGCGCGACCGTATGTCGACGGTAGTTCGGATGAGCCGGGTCATGGAGATGCCAGCATTGATGACCGGCGCAGTGGCCTTCGGTGAATACCTGGACAAAGAAATCCCAGTCATCCTGCTCGAGATAGTGCAGCGTCAGTTCGCACTTCTTACTGACCCCCGCGATGAGTTCATCGCGGAATCGGCGGAAATCCTTCACGCTCCTACCCGGGGAGTCGCAGCACTCTCCGGCTGGATGCCGTCCGAACCGCCGTATCACATCCGCCTCTAGTTCCTGAGGCCATGCCCGAAAGCCGTACACGGCGTCATGGGACCCCCATTCGACGGTCTGGATCCCGTTCACGTCCTTCGAGATCCCCGACAAGGGGACGTCCAGGATGGCGACCTTCTTCCCGGCTCTGCTGAGATGGTTCCAGAATGGTTCCTGGTTGATGAACTCACCAGGGCTGCACCGATCGAACTCGTACGTTCCCGGTCTGAGCTGGATCATGCGATGAAAGCCGTGTCGCGCCGGATTGACGCCGGTGTAGAAGCACGGCCAGGTCGATCCCTCGTACAGACCGTCGACGCTCGTGGTATCTCCCACGAGACCCCGGGAAAAGAGCGCGCGCAAGGCCGGCAACGTGCCATCCGCAGCCCATTCTCTGAGCAGATGCTTGTCTCCCGCGTCCATCGCCAGGAGTACGATTCTTCTCGGACGAGTCAACTCGGCACGACCTCACAGACCTTCAGAAACTGTGCATCCAACTGCATCTCTGACAGCCGGGGAACGACCCGCATCGGCGGACGGCCGCGCGGAAGCGCTCGGCCTTCACGTTGGTCCAGATGTCCTCGAGCCGGTCCTCCCTGATGTTCCCGAGCACGTAGTCGTCGATCCACTCGTCCGGACAGAATCTCACATCGCCGTTGGGTTTGATGACGGCCACGCGGAGCGAGGCTCGACACCGTTTGTTCGCCCGGTAGCCCTCGGAGTAGTACTCGCGTATCTCGCCGCCCTGGAGATCTGGGAAGAAGGTCACCCCCCTCGTGCCTCTCAGCTGAGAGAGTTCCTCCGACAGCGCCGCCAGATCGATCGACTCGACCGAGGGAAGATGGTGAGCACGCGCTCCTGGAGCGGATAGGCCGAGCGCCTTCCCCACCGCGTCCTGGTGGGCCTGCAGTTCCGCGGGGGTGATGAACCACAGGTGGTGGATCACGAATTCGTCGACGCCATCCGCCGTCTCACTTCTGATGGATCCAACGGTCTCCCGCAGGCGACCGACGACCGAGGGGCCTATGGTCACGTTGACGGTGATGACGGGCTTCGCGCCGCCGCATGCTGCCCGTACTCGCAGGACCTCGTTGAGGTTCTCCACCACCCGTGCGTAGACACCCGGTCCACGCAGAGCATCATGGACATCGGGAGGCCCATCCAGCGAGATGTTCAGATTGTCGACGCCCAGCCTCACAGCCGTGCTGATCAGCTCGGTGTCGAGAAGGGTCCCGTTGGTCGTGAGCGACATCGGCAGCCCGTGCCGCTTGACGCACGCCGCTATCGTTCCGAGATCGTCCCTGATCAGCGGCTCCCCTCCACCCAGGTAGATGTTGGGACGATACGCCGCCAATCGCTCGATGAGGCCCAGGACCTCGTCCGTCGTCAGCTCGGACGTGCCATAGCGATCGCCGACACCGTTCGTCCCGTGAAACCAACACATGTCGCAGCGCAGGTTGCACCGGTTGGTCAACTCGATGTCGATGAAGGCGGGCAACCCGCCAGGCCTGTGGGGCCGGCGAAGCCCCGGTGGTACCAGCCATCGCGGCACCAGAAGCCCAAGGCGCCTTCTCCAGGGGGCACGAGCCGTGTCAGGCATCGGCCGGACGGTAAGGCGGTCCACCAAGTATCGTTTCGTCGATAAGCCGATAGATGGTCTCATCGACATCGGGATCGAACTTCCGGGCGTACAGAGCCGGAGAACCGACAAGAGCAGCCAGATCATCGACAGTCATGACCGCGGGGTGAGCTCCACCCATGCACCAATCGGTGTGGTGCAGATTGTGACCGGCATTGCTTTCTGCCAGTTCTGAGTTGCCGAGCACGATCTGGAAGAAGAGCTCATCAGGACAGCATACATACTTGAAGTACCTTACAAACGACACCTCTCGCTTGACGAACTCGTCCACGTACTGGGCGCACGCCTTTGACATCACCCATTGCGCAGAGCCGGTGTACGGCGTGTACCCCCTCAGGGGCCTGCGCTTCTTGGGCATGCAGTAAGAGAGGACGTGGATCGGCCACTTGCGAGGCGTGCGCAGTATCACCAGGCCGGCGTTTCTCCTGGGCAGCAAGAACGGCTTACCCAGCATGCGCACGTGCCAGGACCGCAGCCTCGTAGCCGCCTCGGGCCAGTCTCTGCAGGGCACCGGGTGGAGATCGAGGTATGACCGGCCGGCGCTGCGCTCGAGGAAGGTGCTGATGTAGTCGTTGGTCTTGATCGGGTAGTCCTGGCCGGTCAGGAGCGCCACGTAGCCGGCGGAAGGTTGCCTCCGAAGAACCTCGCCGATACCCTCCAGAGTCGCGCGGACAAGTCCGAACTCACCCCAGCGGCTCAGGTAACGCTTCAGGAAGTACACGTTGGGCAGATGGTCGAGGCCGTTCACGAACTGCTGGTAGACCTCGTTCTTTGTCTTCTTGTCGATGTGTATGAAGAAGCTCGCCTCGCTGCTGTTCAGCCTGGAAACGAGACGCATCAGCTGCTCTGGGTTCTTGTGTACGAGAATGATGTAGGCGATCTTCAACCGGAGAAAAACCCCTCTCGCCGGCGGAGTGCGTCCCGCTGCGCCTCGGCCGGATCGCCCTGCCTGCCTCCACATACCGAGACCCGAGTGGGTTCGTTGTCTGCGTACGATCTGAGCGCTGCTCCACAGGCCAGCCTAGACCGGATGGACGCGCAAAGCAAACCCTCTCGGCGAAGCCGGAGGCCCGCACGGCCAAGAACAAGAAGCGCACTTGAGTTGAACCCCTGGCACTGTTCAGCGAGGGGGCTCCTCCTGTTCGGCCAGCATCATGTCCTCTTTCGTGGACCAAGCAAAGGCGCTCAGCGCGAAGTACCTCGGGGCGTAATAGGGCTGGCTTAGTTCCCAGGCTGCTCGTGCGTTTGTCTTGGAGCGTATTGTTGGTCGCTGCGGTAGAATTATGTCTTGACAGACTATCCACCTTCGTAATAGGATATAAAAGCGCTCATACTTTTTCGTTTGAGTGCATAGGGCGGGCCGGGCGAGCGGAGTCCGGGCTGTTATCCACGAGAAGGGCAAACCCGTCGTAAGGCGGGGACGCAAAACCATCGGTCCAGTCTATTGGTTCCACTGGGCGGCCGGGTTGCCGGGATTTCGGCACCTGGCTGCTTTTTGTTTCTGTACGGCCTCCCTTTGGGTCTTCGGTCGATTGGAGACACTCAGGCCGCGGACTGCTGTTCTGTCCCAGATCGGTCAGAAGCGGGGGAGGTGCTGCTGTTTGATCAACTGCTCTCTGAGTTTCACAAGCGCCAGCGCAAGAAGAAAGAAGAGAAAAGAGGATCGACATGAAAAAGAGGTATCTTGTTGCCCTTATCGTTGTCGTGGTGATAGGAATAATGGCAGGGGGAGCGGTCGGAACTGCGGCCTGGTTCACTGACACGGACTCGATCGCAGGAAATAGTCTCGCTGCCGGCAAGCTGCAGATCGACCTTCGGGCGGATGGTGGTGGCGCCGTCGTCCCGATGGTCGTATCCGGCATGTTCCCGGCTGAATCTGGCGATCTAGGAGCCTGGGTTCCGGTCGGACAGACCTTCCGCCTCAACGCCTACAACGACAAGTGGCCCGAGGATGGAATCACCCCGCTGCCTCTCAAGTACCAGCTCGCGTTTGCGAACATCGTTCCGTCGGGGGGAACCGGAGGCGTGGCGCTTCAGAACAAGCTTTGGGTGCATGTCGACGGCTGGTATGGCGGCATGGCTCCCGGTGCTTGGGTTCCTGTCTTCGAGGGGCCGTTCAATGACTTCCTCCTGCAGTCAACGGTGAACGGTGAGGTCCGCCTGCACAACGGTGGCATTCTCGATCCCAACAACTCGAGCCTCTACCGGTTCCAGTTCCGCCTGGATTCGAGTGCCGGCAACGACTATCAGGGTGCGAAGATTGTGTTCGACGTAAAGATAGACGCCTACCAACCCAATGATCCCGTCTTCTAAGGCGACTGAGCACGAGAGCAAGGATATCTGAGCGGGCCAGGCAGAGCTGAGATGCAAAAGCCACTGATCTACCTGGGCTTCGGAGGAGGCGTGGGGGCGGCCGGGCACCGGGCGTTTCTCGCTCTCTCCCTTCAGGATTGGGAGGAGCCGAGCGTCAAGCCGGCTCCTCCCCCCTCTCACCCAGTGCCGACAAGAAGCACGCAATCGGAGCGAACGCGCGGACGATGGTGGAAGCTCCTGTCACACGTCGCCACCGTGTTCCTTGTCCTGGTCCTGTGTTTCGTTGTGGCCGTCGGGTATGGACTTCTCGACAACCGCTGGTATCACGTTCTGGCTGTAGACGGCGGCTCGATGCAGCCGACGATCGACTGGGGTGACCTCATAGTCATCACAAAAGCTCCCAAAGAGCTGAAACCGGGCATGATCGTGACCATGCAGGTCAAGGACAAGATCGTAACCCACCGGGTGCTGCAAGTGGACCCGCTGGTGACTCAAGGTGATGCCAATGGCGCTCCGGACACGTGGAAGCTGGAGGACGTGCGAGTTGTCGGTGTGGTCCGGTTCTGGGTCCCGAAGTTGGGCCGAATGCTGGAGAACGTGCACCTCACCGCATCGGCATCCGGTGCTTGGTTCCGTCGCAGCGAGGGGGTGTCTGGTGAGGTGAGTGCAGGCCATTGGGAGGTTACAGAAGAAGAAACGACGGGGACGGCCGACGCTGTGCTGAATCCGGACACCACATTGTCAACCATGGAGTTGCCAGCCGAACGAGCGCCCGACGCTGCGGGCGGAGATTCACCTCCGGTCAGCACGGTGGTCATCGACTCGAGCGAGCCGGCACCACCGCCAGACACTGAGACGACGACCGGCTCGTCTGAGTTCACGACCACGACCGTCGAGCTGCCGCCGGACCCGCTGACCACCCCTACAGGCGCGACGACTCCCACGAGTTGACGACCAGCCGAAGTTAATGGCGGCCGCTGCAGCGGGACATCGCTGCGCCCACGATTCCCCAGCGAGAGAGACGGCCCCTTCTTGACCTGACAAGTGCCTAGTCGAACACGACAGCATGAAGCCGTTCTGGATTAAGAAGTGGCACCGACTGCAATGGCAGCCCTTCAACGAACTCCCACCCCGCCAACTCCAGCAGACACCCCTCCAGCCCCTGGATGACCGTCTCCCTGCTGATCGAGGCCGCGATCAGAAGGGATTGGAACAACTGCTGACCGGCGCCTTTGGGCGTCTGATGAAGAACCTGGAACTCCCCCCGGTCCGCTTTCACGATCTCCGGCATGGGCACATCACCCATCTGCTGCTGAGGGGGGTGCCATTCAAGGTAGCAAGCGTCCGGGTGGGACACTCAGGGGCTGCGATCACCGCAGATCTGTACGGGCGCCTTCTCCCCGGTGCCGATGAGCAGGCCGCGGCGAAGATGGACGATGCCTACTGGCCCAAACCCCGTGCGGCAGTCGACGGCAGCTGAAAGTCGTGCGGCAGTCGTGCGGCCACCGGGGCAAAATGGATTGCATGCACATGTGAACAAAAGCAGAAAAACGCTGGAAATCACCATATGCCGGAGGCGGGACTCGAACCCGCACGGGCATAGCCCTACGGTGTTTAAGTTGGAACCCAGCGTTTGTTCTCGTGCGCGGTCGGGCGCGGCAGGGTGCGGTGATGCTCAGGTGTTGGCTGCAACACTGGGCAAAAGCCACCATCCTGCTGCGCACCCGCGTACTGTCGTGTGCAGTCGTTTGCGGTGGGGTGCGTGCATGTCGGGTGGCAACTGGGTGGCAGCTGGGTGGCAATTGAGAGCCCCCGCTGGCAGCGCTGGTAGCGGCCAATCGGGGCAAGAACAGCACACGGGAGCGGAGGCCCCTAAGGGCCTCCGCTCCTCGTCTCTGCCTCGTCGTATCCGAGCGAGGGTACGGATCGCGGTGGACCGATCCTAGAAGCTGTCAAAAGTCCGGGGTGCCCACATGCACCTTGATGTCGCCTTTGAAGAACGGGACGGGATCGTCCGGTACGTTCATCGGATACCAGAGCCAGGGGGTTGCGGGGTCTGTGGGGTCCCCCGCGGGGACGAATGACCAGGCCATGAATACGTCGTTCCCTTTCCAGGGCTTACCGAAGTCTAGGAGAACATACCTGAGAGGCATCGAGTCCGGGAAGAGCGGAAGCCACTCCGGCGGCAGTTGGTCGGCCGGCACGTACACCACGAAGTCGGCTATGTCGGCCTCCGCGAAGGTAGCGAAGCTCGATGGTGGCGATGGCGGGTCTGTCCACCAGTACGTGGGCCACAGCGTGGCGGGGTAGGCCGCACCGTGACAGAAATACGCTTGGCTGAGGCTTGGCAGCCCACGCGCAGCCTGGAACGCATCCCAGTACTCGGACTCGAAGCTCCTGCTGCTAAAGCGGTATGAATACTCTCCGGCCTTGCCGATGGACTTGTCCAGGTACGTGCCCCTCACGGTTCCGTCCTGCAGTTTCTGCACATGGATCGCATCCATCGTCCAAACAGGGAGGTCGTCGGTTGGGCTACACAGGAAGCTGGCCGAGACCCAGTTCACCGGCTTCCCGCAGTCCGATCCTCCCGGAGTGGCAAACGCCACTCCGGGCACGACGAGCAGCACGACGAGCAGGATGACGGCGAACGCGACTGGAAGTAGTGGTTTCTTGGCTTTCATGACGCGCACCTCCTCCTCGGGCAGGATCGGTGTCCGTACGGAGCGATGCGCGGGCGATACGCTCGTGCGAGGCCCCGTCTTCACGGCCTCCCCGAGCTATAAGTGGGGACAGTCACTTGGTCCCCGTATAGATTCAGTATAGGCCGGTTTTGACTCTGGGTCAACAAGGGAGAAAAGAGCCCCCAGCGGCCAAGCGGGTACGCTACCGAAGGGGGCTCTCCCCCATGCTGGGCCGACATTGTCCGGGGCTCTTCTCCCCCGGCCATCATTCACCATCGTCTGAGGTGGCCTCCTTCTTGGGGGCGATGGTTTTGCGGGCATCGACGGCCTTCTGGGTGCGCTTGTCCCGCTCCTTGGGAGTGTCCCGTCGCCGCTGCTGGAGGAACTCTTGGAGGTCAGATTCCAGGACCACCCAACCCTCGCCGATGGCCGTACCTCGGATCTTGCCCTCGAGTATCCAGGTCTTGATGGTAGACGGCTCCTGGTCGAGCATGCTGGCTACCTTGTCTATGGTGTACGGGGTGTCTAGCATGGCGGTCACGGCCTCCGCTTCTGGGTGTGCTGCCTATGTACTACCACCTTCGCGTCCGATTTATGTAGGTCTACGCGTATTGTACGAACCCGGTCTCCCACTGGCGGGCGTTTGCGGTAGACGGGGTTGGGGTATTTGGAAACCAGCCCTCGTAGGACGAGGGTATGCAGGGTGGGGTAAGGCGAGGCACGAGTACGTGTCTCGCTTTCGTTGTTCTGGAAGCGCCATGAGCCCCCGCCGGCCAAGCGTGCCAACAGGCATTGGATCACCCTGAGTTGGACGATGCCTACAAACTAGGGCCGCAGCCTGCGGCAGTCACCAGGAACTGAGGAGCCGTGCGGCAGTCGTGCGGCAGTCGGCCTGGATCGGTAGGGTAAGAGCGTTGGGCATGAACAGAAAAGTCCTGCAAAACCCTATATGCCGGAGGCGGGACTCGAACCCGCGAGTGCATGGCTGCACTATTGGCTCCGGTGGCGTCTGGAGAGATCGTCGCCGAGTCAACGGTCGTTCCCATCGCGCCGGCCGCCCGATCTCCCAACGGCGCGTCGTTAATCCAAACGGTATTGGGACTGACCCGCTCGTCGAGCAGCTAAGGGAACCCTTTGGGCAGGCCGATAACTATCATCGTACTGGCCCGCGAGGTTGTTCGCCCCGCGTCGGGAGCCGAGCCGATGGCGGACACTGCGACCAGAGGAGAGACCTTGACCGCGCGCGAATCGAAAGACACCCGCCGTCACCATATCCGCTGGTGGTTGCTGGCGCTGATCGCCCTGGTGGTGCTTGTGCCCGCTGGTATTGCGGCATACCTGGTCAACAGGGAGCCCCCGGAACCGATCTATCTGGCATTCGCGATCACAGCCGATGGAACCGCCGTCGAACTTGGCACCCGGGGGACGGACTGGCACACGGCCACGGACATCAACGCCGATGGAACTGTGGTGGGAGTAGCCGCGGGGACCGACGGCGCGATCCACGCGTTCCTCTCCCGGGGCGGGACCTTAACCGACCTCGGTGCGTCCCGCTACCCCAAGGCGATTAACGACACCGGGCAGGTCCTGGTCGCCAACATGGACCCGGCCCCGGACGGGTGGCAGCCGATCCTGTGGACCGAGGGAGTGGCGCGCGAACTGACCTCCAACCTTGGCCCCTTGTACGAGGCCAATGACTTGGACAAACAAGGCCTGGTGGTCGGGGAGATCGTCGCCGCTCCCAAGTCCTACGCCTGGCCCATCGAGGACACCGATCGCCCCACGGGTCCCATCGGGGTCCTTTGGGAGAACGGCCGGGTGACCCTGCTCGAAACCGCTGACGCCATGCTGACGCGCACCGTCCGCATCAACGAGGCCGGGACGGTCCTGGGCCAGGGGCGCGTCAAGGGCTCATGGCCGAACCATATCCTCCTGTGGCAGGCTGGCAGCATTACCGACCTGGGAATAGGCCAGGCCATCGGCATGAACGATCATGGGCAGATCGTGTTGCAGAAGCCGAAGGACAACGACCCGGGCGAACCTACCCTCTCCTACCTCTGGGAGGCTGGGCGACTCACCCCCCTGAGCAACGCGGACGGCTCCAACCTGCGGCCCTACGACATCAACGGCTCAGGCCTCGTCGTCGGTCAGATAGACGACAAGGCAGCGTTCTGGCAGAACGGGCGCGTAACCCTCCTGGATCTGCATTCGAAGAACAGCTGGGTCGCCGCGATCAGCGACGCGGGGACGATGGTGGGGACGCGGCAGAAGTAGGGCTATGGAGCTCGTCGGATCAAGGGTTCGGCAGGAAGACCGCCGTTCATCCTCCAGCAGATGCCGCCGTCAACTCCCGGTACGGCCTTCTGCGACCCTCGCGCTGAGCGCGCAACGCGGTCTGCGCGGACTCCCCACTCGGGCAAGAACGTCCTGCCAATCAACGACATGCCGGAGGCGGGACTCGAACCCGCACGGGCATAGCCCTACGGTGTTTAAGAGATCGGTCCGGCGTCCGGCGGCGGCTGCCCAGTGTGCATGGATACCGTCTTGTCCTGCCGGAATACCGCTCTTGTGATGGGCTGGGATAGGCAGTCCGGTGGCAGTCCGGGGAGTTCGTCACCAGAATGTCACCAAGAGCAGCCGGCCGGGGTCTGGCCACGGGCCTATCGGACCGGTTTTGAAGACCGCGGGAGCGAACCGCTTCACACGGCGCGAAACGCTCCGAAGCAGCGTCTCCATAGGTCCGTCACCAGGCGCAACGCCTTCTCCCATTCTAACGCGTGCTCTCCCGACGTCACCGAGGACGGCAGAAGGACGGCAACGGGTCGGTAGAGGTAGCCAAGATCGATGCCGCTCTCGGCGACAGCCATAGGGGGTAGCAGCCGATTTCTGCCTCGGCTCTCCGTGGTCAACACTGGGCCCGATCACACCCAGACCGGAAGGAGCCTCCCATGGCCAAGACCTACAAGCTGACCGAGAGCCAGATCCCCGAACGCCGGAGCCAGAGCCTCTACGCGGACATTATCGCCGACTTCATCGCGCAGGGCGCCGAGTCCATGCAGGTGACCATCGAGGGGATGAAGCCCGCGACCCTGCGGGCCGGGCTGCGACGGGCGCTCAAGGGCAACGAGGACGTGAAGATGGCGCAGAGGGGTGAGGAAACGTTCCTGCTGAGGCAGAAGACGGAGTAGCCCTTACCCCGGCCGAGACCACGATAGGGAGGGTGACGTGAGACCTGAGACACTAGACCGTAACGACCCCCGCAACAGCTTTGTGTTCGACGGCATCCCCATGTGCTGGGTCTGCTACTGGTACGTTGGCGGCATGACCTGCCGGGCGTTCGGGCTGATGGAGCCGATCCCCGACGAGATCATGAGCTTCGGCTTTGACCACCGCGACCCTTACCCGGGTGATAACGGCAGGCGGTTCGTTCCACATGACGCGGATCCACCGCCAGAAGACTGGTAGAGGGCATGGCACAAGAGGACGGGGGCCCCGAAGACCGCCGTCCCGTTCACCAATGCTCTTGGCAGTCGTTCCTACTGGTTCAGCCAGATCGTGCAAGCCCCAGACTAGACCGTCACTCCTTCCAGATGGCGCCCGAGTACTGCACCCCTCCCTCGTCAGCCCAGGTGCCCTGTCCCTGCAGGCCCTTCAGGCCCCCAGTCGCGTTGATGACGGTCCACTCGCCTCCGAACCAGGAGCCGTCATCCGGCTGGAACGCGGTGAGGCGCAGGTCCAGGCCACCGTGGGTGCCGTTCACGTTTGCGTCCTCGAAGTGGATCCACAGCATCGCCCACATGGCCGAGCAGCCGGCGGGGAGCCACGCTACGAACGGCTCCTTCGAGAAGCCTCCGAAGGTCCCGGTCCACGTCACCGTCTGTAGCCGATGTAAGGAAGAGCCGCCGGTCCAGCGTCCTCTTGGCCCATCTCGTTTACTACCCAATTCCACTTGCCGGAGACCTCTGTGGATCCCGGGGTGCGCGCTCGTCGACACGGGCGGCGATGGACGCGATCGCCTGCACGAACGCGGGGCTCACGAGCTGACCCGAGTTCCACCGTGGCCTGCCGCAGCAGCTTGGTGCCTGCCTCGCCTAGGATCTTGGGAGCCTTCGAGTTCACGTTCGTCTTCATCTCTTCGATGACCTTGGTCTCGGCCTCCAGGAATGCGGCCAAGTGCTTGTACGCGTCCTCGGAGCCGGCAGGGGCCTTCATCCCGGCGGCGCGTTCTGTGGCCGCCTCAATGGTCGTCTGCCGCCCAGGCGAAGTCGTCCTTGTCGGTCTGCGACCAGTCCGGGTAGCGCAAGACGCGTGGAGGAGATCTTGGCGTGGGCCGGGCTGAGGTTCCTCGACCATCATGACGTCCAGCTCGGTCTTGGTGGCCGGGACGGTGGTGGTCGTCGTAGAGGACGCGACAGAGCGTCGGGCCTGTTGTGCCGGCCGGCTGGAGCTCGGTCCAGGTGTTGGCGGCAGGGTCGTAGGCCCAGGTATCGTCGAGGTACGGCGGCGTCCGGCGTTCCCGAGGGACAGGATCATCCTCTTGCCGTCCGGATCGTAGACCATCGCAGCAGCCGAACCGCGCGGAAGGCAGGCTGCCGGCAGGCTTGAGCTCCGTCCAGCTGTTGGCGGCCAGGATCGTAGGCCCAGGTATCGTTGAGATAGGCGCTCATTGGATCTTCCGGAGCCCCCGTGATGCCTCCAAAGAGAAACATCCTGCCGCTTGCTGGATCGTACGCCGCGCAGTTTGCGACACGCGCAAGAGGGCCCGCTGCCCGCAGGAGGGAGTTCGGTCCAGGTGTTGGCGGCAGGGTCGTAGGCCCAGGTGTCGTCGTAGGACTCGCCCGTACCTCCGACCCTCCAAAGAGAATCATCTGGCCAGTGGCCGGATCGTAGACCATGGGAGTGGCCGTTGCGCGCGGACGGCACGCTGCCGGCGGGCTTGAGTTCGGTCCAGGTGTTGGCGGCGGGGTCGTAGGCCCAGGTGTCGTTGACGCTGGTGCTCGTGATCGGCGTCCGAGCGCCTCCGAAGAGGATCACCTTGTCGGTGCCCGGGTCGTAGACCATGGCGTGGGCAACGCGCGCAGACGGCAGCGCTGCCGGCGGGCTTGAGCTCCGTCCAGGTATTGGCGGCAGGGTCGTAGGCCCAGGTGTCGTTGAAGTAGGTGCGGGGATCGAAAATGTCTGCAGCCCCTCCGAACATGAGCATCCTACCGATCGGCGACGTCGTAGACCATGCGAGGAAAGGCGCGGTGCCGAGGGCACGGTCCCGGTAGGATCGAGTTTGGTCCAGCTGCAGGCGGCAGGGTCGTAGGCCCAGGTGTTGTCTTTCGCACCGCGAGGAGTCCATTGGCCTCCGAAGAGGATTACCTTTGCGCTGGCCGGGTCGTACACCATGGCAGAGGGCCATCGCGATGGCAGGAGGCGGCGGCCGCGGTGGTCAACCGTGTGGCCGTGGTCACCGGCTTGGGTCGTGGATGGTCACGGGGCTCAGCTGAGTGGTGGTCACGGCCTGGGTGGTGGTTGTCTCTTCGCCGCCACAGGCTGACGCAACGAGTGTGATGGCGAGCAGCACGAATAGAGTGAGAGCGACCAGAAGCACAAGGAGCGGTCTTCTCGGCTTTCATAGGACGCGCACCTCCTCCTCGGGCAGGATCGGTGTCCGTACGGAGCGATGCGCGGGCGATGACGCTCGTGCGAGGCCCCGTCTTCACGGCCTCCCCGAGCTATAAATGGGGACAGTCACTTGGTCCCCGTATAGATTCAGTATAGGCCGGTTCGACCCTGAGTCAACGAGGAATAGGAGCCCCCGTGGCCGAGCTTGGAACCGGGGGATAAGAACGGAGGCCCTGAAGGACCTCCGTCGTTCCGAAGCGACACCACGTCTGATTACTGACCTGCGGACCCTCCGCTAGGCGTTCTCTCACAGGACAATCAGGCGACGGTTGACAGGATCAAAGGCCAGCCTTGTAATCATTGATGAAGGCCCCGAAGGGTATCCCGAGGTCATGACAATAATGGGCGTAGAAAGGAGCATGTGCTCGCCAAGGTTTCGCCACACACCCGTTTCTCCCGGTATCTCGCCCGGAAGCAGCGCGTTCGTGGATTTCATCATCTGGCCCCAGGCATTCGGAGGATGCGACGCCCCGGCCAGGGCTGGCACAGACAACGCCAGGAGCAGGACGCCAGTAATGATGAGGACAGCCAGTAACTTGCGCATGCGAACGCACCTCCTCCTCGGGCAGGCTCGGTGTCCGTACGGAGCGATGCGCGGGCGATGAGGCTCGTGCAAGGCCCCGTTCCGGCGGCCTGTCCGAGCTATAAATGGGGAGAGTCACTTACTCCCCGTATAGATTCAGTATAGGCCGGTTCTTCTGAGCGTCAATCGAACGAATCTCGATAAGACGGGGTTGCAGGGGACGACCATTCTGCTGCGTAGCACGTTTGCGTCCGTCCCAAGTCCCGTTGACTGCTGTCGAGTTTGCCACCGAGTTGCCCCCCGAACTCGCCCGAAGGACGCGAAAACCCGGCCATCCGGGCCGGGTCGCGATATGCCGTTCTTGGCTTTCCAAAGCGGAGAGGGGGGGATTCGAACCCCCGGTACCGCTTGCGCGGCACAACGGTTTTCGAGGGCTCTCGTCGTAGGTCCGGTGCGGGGTATCGAGTGTGCATAGATACCGTTCTGTGCGGCGGGAATACCGCTTTGGTGGTGTCCTGTCCGGTGAGCACCGGGGAGTCTGCCACCAAGATGGCACCAAGATCGGGCGGCAGGGCTCATACGAGGGGAATGGCGGCATAGAGCGGGTAGTGGATGCCAATGGCACTGAACTGGGCCCGGCGGAGGAAATGTGTGCCCACGAACAAATGGCAGCTGGCCGAGCTCCGGCCACTGGGTCGGACGAGACCGTATGTATGGGATGGCTAACGCCAGTTGATGCGCACCTGCTTAGACCAGGGGACGATCAGCCAAATCAGGACCGGGGTATCGTCTTCCTTGATATTGAAGCGAACAATCCCGCGCGCGCTCTGCCCCGAAGACAGCGTTCCACTCCCCAGATCCGATAGTCCAACTCCTGACGGTTCTGTGCTTACGCCTGTCCCCCCACTGCTGCTCGCCTCCAAACTGAAGTCGTCGGGCGAATAGGAGATGGCGGTTTCGCCTGCGTTTACGATGGTTACCATGCTGTAGACGACGGCAGATCCCGGGTGTGGTGACTGCGCATCAGAATCGATCACCGGGGCCTCCACGGTTACAGTTCCACCCCCCACGGTTGTAGTCTCACCCCACTTCAATTCTTCCGTCTGGAGAGTCGTCACCGCGCCTGTTTCCGAGGAGGGTGTCGAAACTGTCGTCTGCGCCTGACCAGAGGTCGTGGATACCTCAGTCTGCGTAGCTGTGGTTACCGTCAACTCGACACTCGAAGTCGACGCCTGCCCGGAGTCCTGCGTTGTGCCGCAACCCCACGTGGCTAGCCCAGCCATAAGAAGCACGACCGAACATGTTGCAGCGACTCTGGTTCTGAGGGGTTGCCGGGCTGGCCTCGTCGTCATTTCGGCCCTACGAGGAAGGCCCTCAGAAGTGTCGATACGCAAGTCTGCCTCCTCTTGTCTTCAAGCCATGTCAGCGGCCGCGAGAAACGCCAGAAGGTCTTGGCATCAAGACCTTCTGGCAACGATCTGCCGACGTCTTGCTCATCAGACTCCCTGATTGATGCCCTAGCACCTGATGCCGCCCACCCGTATGGCAGCGTTGTCGTCTGGGCGCTCAGTATACGGTGTGGACGTGGAAGCTAGCATCGACCGTGTGCCAACGAACACCCGGGTCTATATCGTGGGTAAATGAAGCAATCCCGTGGCCATCGCCGTAGCCACGAGCACGAATATTGGTGAAGATATGATCTCCCGTACCCTGCTGCACGAAACCGAATCGGCCGGTAGCAGGAACATTCGCGGCTGGGACGCCGCCGATAGTACAGGTCGGCCCCGAGTACGTATGCCAGACACCCCCCGTTCCAAACGGGTCGTTATAGACACTCATGCCGGCCCAGTAGTTAGCGGCGGTCACGTAGCCTCCCGAGTTCGGGTCTCTGTGGGAGCGACGATTCTTGGCTTTCCGAAGCGGAGAGGGGGGGATTCGAACCCCCGGTACCGTTTGCACGGCCATGTCCAGACTATACTTGCGCCATGCAGGTGAAGCAGCCACAACTCGAAACGCGTCGCTGCATTCTTCGAGATGCGGACGCCAACGATCTCGATGTCGTGGTCTCCGCCGTGAGCTCACCGTTGTTCCCTCAGCGGCTTCCGCTGGCCGAGATGGAGAAGTCCGGGCAACTCTTGCACTGGCTTGAGCAAATGTCCTCCCGCTCAGCCAGCGGGTCGGCATTCTGCTGGTCCATCGATCTGAAAGAAGCCACGCGCTGCATCGGCCAGGTTTCTCTTTCGGCAAGGCGTGACTCGACCGCCTGGAACATCGCATTCTGGCTGCACCCGCTCTACTGGGGCCGTGGTCTTGCCCTCGAGACGGTATCGAGTGTGATTGAGGTCGCCTTTCAGTCGTTAGATATTCCAGAGCTGTGGGCGGGTGTTGCGCTCTGGAATGATCGGTCCATCGCCACGCTGGAACGCCTCGGCTTCCATTTCAGTGGAGATAGTCCTGCCGGCTACTTCCTGGGCGGCATTGCCGAGCCGGTTCACGAATATCGACTAACACGACAACACTGGCAAGACCAGCGATCTTCCACATCAGACACGTCGAGGTGAGGGGAATCCTCGAAAGAGGTATTTGAAGCAGAAACCCTGACTAGTGCGGGGAGGCCGACGCGTGGAGGATCGGCGACCTCGTGACCGGCACTCCCGCATGAGTGCGGTGGCGGCGCCCTGGTGCATCCGGTGTCGCCTCGTACGCCCAGGCATATTCTGTGGTGTCGAGTTTGCCACCGACTTGCCCCCGAACTCGCTCGAAAGACGCGAAAACCCGGCTTCCGGGGCCGGGTCTCAATGCGCGATTCTTGGCTTTCTGAAGCGGAGAGGGGGGGATTCGAACCCCCGGTACCGCGATACACACGGTCGTCGACCCTACCGGCCCTGCCAGATCACCTTGCCGGTCTATCGAGGTAGGTCGGCGAGATGGAGCCGTCGGCGGTCATGGGATCGAAGCGAGCGAGACCGCCCGGAGAACGGATAGATAGCCTGGGCTTCACGCTCCATGGGGATGACGAAGGCGCCGGTCTTGTCGATGTAGCCAAAGAGACCGGAGTTCGTCCCCACCGCCGCCAGCCCTTCGGAGAACTCCGCGGCCCACTCGAACTGCGGCTTGATGACCACTGTCCCCGTCTTGTCAATGTAGCCATATCTGCGGCATCGTCTTGCACAGACCGCCACCACCGCCAGACCCTCGGAGAAGGGATCGGCCCCGTCGAACTGCGGTTCGATGACAAAGGCCCCGGTCTTGTCGATGTAGCCCCATCTTGCGGCATCGTTGTTTGCCGGGAACCCCACCGCCGCCAGTCCTTCGGAGAAGCCCCGAATCGCAATCGAACTGCGGCTCGATGAGCCATGGCGCCGGTCATGTCCATGTAGCCCCACTTCACGGCATCGTTTTCCCCGAACCCCACCGCCGCCAGCCCTTCGGAGAAGCTCGTAGACCACTCGAACGGCCCGATCACCACGGTGCCCGTCTTGTCGATGTACTCGTTTTGCAGCTTGCCGCCCTTCAGCCGTTCATCGACCGTCACCGCACACAGACCTTCCGAGAACGCACCGGGGCTGCTCGTACTGCGTCGGGATGACGACGGTGCCGGTCTTGTCGATGAAGCCCCAGAGATAGTTGTCGCCGACCACCGCCGCCAGCCCCTCTGAGAAGGGATTGGCGATGTCGAACTGCGGCTCGATGACCATGGTGCCGGTCATATCGATGTAGCCGAACTTCTCCCCAACGGATACAGGAGCGAGGCCCTCAGAGAATTGGGAATAGGGCCAGTCGACGAACTGGGGCGGGATGACCATCTCGCCCTGCGCTGTTGATGTACCCCAGCTTGCCGTCGACCACGACGGGGTACAGTTGCGCGGTCTCGGTGGCGAGTGAGGTCTCGGTGCTGACGGCTGTCTCGGTGGTGATAGTGGTTTCAGCGGTGACTGCCGAGCCGCACCCCGCTACGACGAGAAGGCAGGTGCAAGAGAAGAGCAATCGTAACGGCCATCAGTCTGGGCACGGTCATGGATTCCCCCATGGTTCGCGTGCGCGACGGCTTCATGATAAGGCATTAGCCGTGAAGGATGCGAAGCTCCCAGCGGCCGAGCTTGATACCGCAGAGACATCCCGCGGACACCAACAGGGGATCAGGTCGCTATATCGTTCAGTTTTGCCCCGTCCGTTTCGTCCGTTGGTTGCCGTTGAGTTTGCCACCGACTTGCCCCCGAACTCGCCCGAAAGACGCGAAAACCCGGTCTCGTCGACCGGGTCGACGCTGCCGTTCTTGGCCTTCTGAAGCGGAGAGGGGGGATTCGAACCCCCGGTACCGCTTGCGCGGCACACAACGACTCATCTCCCCAGCCGCTCGTATCCTCTCCTGACCCCGGGGGCCGTGGACGGTGACGCCACCGCAGAAGCAAAGGAGCCCCAGTTCGGGGCTCCTTCAGGATTGGTAGTGGGCCGTCGTGGCCGGCCCGATAATCCTCGCGGCCGCCGGGTGGTCACTCAAGTGGAATACGTGCCTCGGCCCACCAAGCGGGCGGAGTCGGCAGCACGGGAACGAAGGCCACGCGCTGTTCCCCCGGAATCGGGGGCAGCTGGTCCATGACCTGAGCCTGACGCGCGACTACGGCTTCCTTGGTCACATTGAACACCGTCAGGTCCTGAGTTTGGACAACGGGACCGCCATAGACGGTGCCGAGCTCGGCGAAGATCATCTGAATGACCTGGGGCGAAAGCAGGGTGTGCCACAGGCCCGCCACGCGCGGCTTCACCAGGCTGAACACCTTGCCTGCAGCCGTCGGCGAGGTGTGCGCGGCGTTAAGCGCTATCGTCGCGCGCTCGATCGAGAGACCCGAAGCGGCCGCGAGAGCCGCGGCAGGCGGGAAACACTCGTGGATGAGCAGGTCGAGGCCACCCTCGTTGGCGCGCACCAGCGGCCAAGCCGCGCACGTGTCGCCCGAGTAGGAAAACGACAGCCCCGCGAAGTCGACTCGGTAGCCGACGGCGCCGCTCAGAGAGTGGACGACCGGAAAGGACGTCACTCTGACGCCGTTCTCCTCGTACACGACCCCGGTCTGGCTCCAGTCGAATTCGTGCGCCACGATCCTCATGCTGTCCTCGTTGATCGGGCCGCGCCCCGCTTCACTGTCCCAGGCGAGCGCCATCTCGATTCCCTGGCAGAAGTGCCGGGTGCCGAGACGAGGCTCGGTGCCGCTGGGACCCCACACCTTGACCGGGCCGTCCGCCCGTCCCACCTTCGCGTAGCTTCCGGAGAGCGTGAGTAGATCGGCGGTATGGTCGGCGTGAAGGTGGGTCAAGAAGACCTTATCGAGCTTGTTGACCGGCAACTTCAGGCTCGCGTAGTTGGCGAGGGAACCGCTTCCCAGATCGAAGACGAGCACGTCCCTCTCCGGATTCCCGACCTCGACCAGGATGCTCGCCGAGGCCTGGGCGCGCGTCACCCACGGATTGCCACTGCCGAGCACCGTCACGCGCAGCTCGCCATCCTCCAGCGGCTCATCACCGGGGACGAACGTCTCGGCGTACTCTCGTCGCGGCGCACCGACGATCGGCGTTGTGGTGATGGCCTTCGTCCCACCGGCGAACGTCGGCGGGGGTAGAGGCATTGAATCGCTACTTGTCATCTCGGATTCCTCCCGCTTCAGAGTGCCAGCTCAACTCAATCTAACACGAAAGGCCTAATGTGAACGCGGGCTCAGCCGGTCTGTCATCTGGTGCCGTCGCTTCTGTCCTGGTCCGTTTTCGGCTGTTTTCGGCTGTTGTGTTTGCCACCGACCTGCCACCGAACTCACCCGAAAGACGCGAAAACCCGGTCTCTCGGACGGGGTCTCGACACACGATTCTTGGCTTTCCAAAGCGGAGAGGGGGGGATTCGAACCCCCGGTACCGCTTGCGCGGCACAACGGTGTCGTGATCCTCCGGCGCCGTGAGCTTGCCGGGCCCAATACATTGAACTACCCTGGAGAGGACCGGACCGAAGCAACTCTGGGATAGAGCCCATGAAAGCGATCGTCTTCACCAGATACGGAACACCCGATGATCTCGAGCTACGGGAGGTAGACAAACCCGTTCCCAGGGACGATGAGGTTCTGGTGCGAGTCCACGCGGTAGCCATAAACGATTGGGACTGGGGGATCCTCCAAGGTATTCCGTTCTTGAACCGCCTGAGATTCGGTCTTCGCAGACCGAAGAAACAGATACTCGGCTCCGACATAGCCGGGCGGATCGAAGCAGTCGGCAAGAACGTGGAGCGGTTTCAGCCGGGGGATGAGGTCTTCGGGGATTTAAGCGGCCACTGGGGCGGTTTCGCTGAGTATGTCTGCGCTCCTCAAAAGGCCTTGGCTCCGAAACCGAGGGGCATGACCTTCGAGGAAGCCGCCGCGATACCTCAGGCGGCACAGCTGGCTGTGCAGAGCCTTCGCGACAAAGGGCGGATCCAACAAGGACAGAAGCTTCTCATCAATGGGGCGGGCGGGGGCGTAGGTACCTTTGCTATCCAGATCGCGAGATCATATGGGGTTGAAGCAACTGGCGTAGACAGCTCGGGGAAACTGGACATGCTGCGCGCGATGGGCTTCGACCATGTCCTTGACTATACACAAGAGGATTTCACCAAGAAGGGGCGGCACTACGATCTGATCCTTGATGTCAAGACAAATCGGTCAATACTCGATTACCTGCGCGTATTGAGTGCTAGTGGCGTCTACGTCACGGTCGGGGGCTCCACGGCTCGGGTTACTCAAGCCTTGCTGCTGGGACCGTTGATCTCGCTGGTGAGTAAGAAGCGAGTACGCATTGTTCCCCTGAAGCCGAACAAGGACTTGAGCTACATGACTGAGCTCTTCGAAGCCGGCACGGTCAAACCGGTGATAGATGGTCGTTACAGGCTGAGTGAAGTCGCTGAAGCCATGCGGTACTTCGGGCAAGGTAACCACAAGGGCAAGATCGTCATAACTGTGGAAGACGACAATACGGCCTAGCGAGACGCCAGCGCCGTGGTTTCGGCTCAGGGTGTCTTCCGGTGCGTTCCAGTCCATCACAGTCCGTTAGCGGGTGCCAAGTTCGTCACCAGGATGTCACCAAGCGGCCCCTAGAGACGCCAAAACCGGCCTCGCTGACCGGGCTTCAGAGCAAGAATTACCTGCAAATCACACCAATGCCGGAGGCGGGACTCGAACCCGCACGGGCATAGCCCTACGGTGTTTAAGACCGTTGCGTCTGCCATTCCGCCACTCCGGCAACCACGCTAACCCGCCCGTGACTCCCGGAGTCGTGGGCAGGGAGCTTTGCCTACCTTAGCACGCCCTGTGGAGAACGAGACCGTCCAAAAGGTCGCGCTCCGACACCGTCACTTCGTCGTATCCAAGCGTCTCCATAGCCGCCAGGAGGATCACGGTCCCGGCGACGATCACAGGGGCGCGGCCCGCCTGGACACAGGATAAGGATGCCCGCTCCTCCATCGTCATATCGCTCAGCAGCGCCAGAAGTTCCCGGACCCTCGTAACCGGAAGGATCCTGAGATGGAGGACTTCAGAGTCGTACTGTTCGAGACCCGCATCCAAACAGGCCAAGGTGGTGACCGTACCGGCTACTCCCACCAGGCGGGGCATCTCAGAGACGTGTGCATCCGCGGATCCGTCGATCCGCCCGGCGCTCCGGCCATATTGGGAGCCTAGCGCGTCAATCGCGCGCGCGGCCTCGTCATAGATGCTCTCGATCTCCCGCGGTCGTTGGCGGGTCCGTGCGAATCCAGCGTTCAGTGGCCCGGCTTGCTCCCAGCTCGAGACTGACGACCTCTTCCAGGACTCCCCCCTGGCCCCGGCTCAGCTCCGTGCTCCCGCCCCCCACATCGACTACCACCAGATCTCCTTCGAGATCCAGAGATACGCCGGCGTACGCAAGCTCCGCCTCTTCCGGACCCGAAAGCACCATGGCCCTTACCCCGCCGTCCACGGTCAGTGAGCTGATGAAGTCCGCACCGTCAGCCGCCTCACGAACGGCGCTGGTGCCGGCCACCACGATAGAGCCTGCTTGATAGCAACGAGCCTTCTGCGCGTAGGTCGCCACGACCGCCGCCGTCCGGCGCCGGGCATCAGGATTCAGCCTGCCGCCGCGTTCCAGGCCCTCGCCCAACCTCGTCACCTCCGCCTGCCGAGAGATGGTCTCCAGCTTCCCTCCGTGTGCCCGCGCCACCAACAGGCGCACCGAGATCGTGCCGACATCGATCGCGGCCCGGATCTCACAAGGGTCAAATCGAGCACAGGAGCCGTCCCGGCACCATGTCTCCTCGACGGCCGGGAGAAACCGCGCCCAGATTCGCCGCGGCCAGTCGAATCGAGGCCGCATCTGCGGCAGGCCTCGAGGCCCCGGTCATACCGGCCACCCCTATCGCACCCGCCACCTCTGCCGGGCCTGCAACCGTTCTCGCCTCGGCGGAGCCGGGGTTCCCATCCGACTCTTCGCCGAGCCAACCGGACATTACAGCCAGCAAGGCAGCGGCATAAGCGTGTAGGCAGGAAGCCCTTTCGGGCCCCGATGGTCCCCCGATCCCGGCGTCGAGACGGATTTGCGGAGACTGCTCCCGTGCCAAGAATGCCCGGCGTTCCCGATACCGTCGTGTGATCTGCTCCAAGGCCCGGCCGGCCTCCGGATCCGTGCCCACCCATTCTCGGAACGCCTTCACCGCCCCGGTCGCTTCTGCTCTGCTCACGGCGGTGACCATCGTCGGACAGGTGAGATAGAGAAGCGTGGGGTTCGGCGCTTCGGCGAGCACCGGTGCGGTCTCAATGACCGCCGGATAACCGAATGGACACCTTGCTGCTATGCCGGTGAGATCACGCGGAGGGCGGCCGAGTTGGCCCGCGACCACCGCCAGATCACCCGGGGTGATACGCCCGCCGACGTTACTCAGGCTCGGCCCGAGACTCACTAGGACGCGTCGGCGACGCCCTCGGCTTGGGTGTCGTCTCCGACGGCGGTGTCTGTCCCGACCGGGGCACCGGTCGCCGCCGCGCCGCCGATCGCCGCCGAATCAGCGCCGGGGCTTAGACCGGCGCTCGCCGCCGGTGCCGTCGTGCCGGTGGTCGACATGACCGTCGTCGAGGACGAAGTGGTCACTGCGGTAGTCGTCGAGCCAGAAGTGCCCGAAGTGGATGCCGGCACGGTGATCGGTAGGAGACTGAAGGGCGGAGAGTCACCCTGGCCGTCCTCGCCGCGGACCGAAGCCCCAACCGTCGCCCCGATAACCGCGATGACCAGAGCAACCAGTACCAGCACTACCACGGCCACGGTCCGCGATCGGCGATCCCTTCGAGGACGCGAACGGTCCGAACGCGGACGGGAAGCCCCGAGACCGTCCGGTCCGCCCTGGGCGCCTTGCTCACGGCGAAGCCCGTTGTCGCTTCCGTTGGGCGTCATCGGGGCTCCAGCATGGCGGGGCTGTCCCGCATGTCAGAAGAGTCCGGTGATCGCCGCAACGATGCGCTCCAGGAAACCGGCTCTGCCGGCCTCGTCGCTATCCGACCTTTCCGCACCCGGTGCCGCTGCTCCCGTCCCGAAGCCGGTCACCGGACTTGCGCCCACTACCGCTGCGCCGATTCCCGCTGTGGGAACCTGGCCCTCTTCCTCGACGTCTCCCGTCCCCAAAGCCGTGGATCCAGCCGCAGCGGCCGCATCGCCGGCGCCCTTCCCGGCAACGCCGCCCTCGGCGTCTGCCGGTCCCGTGACGATGTACAGTTGCTCGTCCGGCCGCGCATAGGTCAGCTCCTGCCTAGCAAGGCCCTCGAGGTAGCCGGCCTCGCTGAGCTTGCCCAGTTGGGCCTGCAGCGCGGCCTTCTGTTCCTCGAGCCCCGCCACCTCTGTAGCCGCCTTCTCGAGACGATCGCGAGCATCCTGGTAGTGCCGCACCGGACCGTAATTGGCCGCCACACCGGCGACCACGAGCAGGACGAAGCAGCCGAGCAACAGCAGTCGCCGACGAGTACCGCAGCGCGAACGCCGGGAGTCGGGCGATACCACGTCGCCGGGCAGTGCCGGCGCTGTCTGCGCACTCGCGTTGCTCATGGTCCTTCTTCTATTCGCCCTCGCCGCGGCACTGTCCTCCGCGCCGGCCGCGGGATTCCCGGCTCGGGCGTCGAATTCCCGCGCTCATCTCGTCCGCCCGGCTACCCAGCGCGTGCCCTTGGCTGCGCCCTGCGCCCGCTACGTGCCCGCGCCGGTCCTGCGCCTGTCAGCCGCCCGCGCGCCGTCGCTCCTGCGCAGGTCAGCCGCCCGCGCGCCGGCCGAAGGCCGCGCGCGCCGGATAGAAGGCCAGATCTCCGAGCTCTTCCTCGATGCGCAGCAACTGGTTGTACTTGGCGGTCCGCTCTCCCCGGCAGGGGGCGCCGGTCTTGATCTGGCCGGCGTTCGTCGCCACCACCAGATCGGCTATGGTGCTGTCCTCGGTCTCACCGGAACGGTGGCTGACCACGGCCGTGTACCCGGCGCGGTGGGCCATGGAGATGGCGTCCAGGGTCTCGGTGAGCGTGCCGATCTGGTTGAGCTTGATGAGGATGCTGTTGGCCACCCCTCGCTCGATGCCCATCTTCAGGCGCTCCACGTTGGTCACGAACAGGTCGTCACCCACCAATTGCACCGAGTCGCCCACCAGCTTGGTGAGAGCGGCCCAGCCTTCCCAGTCCTCCTCGGCCATGCCGTCCTCGATGCTGACGATGGGATAGCGCTTGCACAGATCGGCGTAGTATGCGGCCATCTCGTCCGGCTCCAGCGTGCGCCCTTCGCTCGCGAGCACGTAGACGCCCTGCTGGTCGTCGAAGAACTCGCTGGCGGCCGGGTCGAGAGCGATGGCGACATCCGTCCCCGGCGCGTAGCCGGCCTTCTCCACGGACTCCAGGATCACCTTGATGGCGTCCTCGTTGCTGGCCAGGTTCGGAGCGAAGCCGCCTTCATCGCCCACGGCCGTGGAAAGCCCCCTGCCGGAGAGAACCTTGCGGAGCGAGTGGAACACCTCCACGCACATGCGCAGGCCGTCGGCGTAGGTGGCGGCGCCGACCGGCACGCACATGAACTCCTGCAGATCGACGTTGTTGTCGGCGTGCTTGCCGCCGTTCAGGATGTTCATCATGGGCACGGGCAGCACGTGCGCGTTCACCCCGCCCAGGTAGCGGTAGAGGGGCAGGTCGAGCGCGTCGGCGGCCGCCTTGGCCACGGCCAGCGAGGTGCCCAGAATGGCGTTGGCGCCGAAACGGCCCTTGTTGGGGGTGCCGTCGGCCTCGATCATCAGCCGGTCGATCTCGCGCTGGTCGAGTGGCGTCGAGGCCCACCAGCGCGTCGCAGATGTCCTCGTTGACGTGCTCCACCGCCTTGAGCACGCCCTTGCCCCCGTAGGCCTCGCCCCCGTCCCGCAGCTCGACCGCTTCGAACGAGCCGGTCGAAGCGCCCGACGGCACCGCGGCCCTGCCCCGCGCCCCGCAGGCCAGCTCCACATCCACCTCCACCGTGGGATTGCCCCGAGAGTCGAGGATCTGCCGCCCGTAGACGCCCAGGATCACGGTCATGGTCTCTGCTCCTTCTTGGCTCGCTGGTAGTAAGCTTCTTGTTCGTCCAAGCCCAGATCTTCGAACACCAGCCCATCGGCGCCGGCCGCGCCGGCGGCCGCCTCCACCCGCTCCCGGAAGCGCAAGGCAGAGTCGCGCAGAGCCAGCTCCGGATCGACCTTGAGCTTGCGGCACAGGTTGACCACCGAGAACAGCAGATCCCCCACCTCGGCGGCCACCTTCTCCTGATCGTCGACGGGGGCCTGATGGCTCCCGTTTCCTGCTGGCTGCCCGTCGCCCGGTCGCGGCGCGGCGCTAAGTCGGCCGGGCCGGCTCGTCGGCCGGCCCAACTCGTCTCGATCTCGGCGGTCTCCTCTTTGACCTTGGCCAGCACCTCGGCGGCGTGCTCCCAGTCGAATCCCACCGCGGCCGCCCGCTGCTGCAGCTTCTGGGCCAGAAGGGTAGAGGGAAAGGCTTCGGGGATATCGTGAAAAATGCCCTCTCTCCCCTCGGCTTCCCGCTTGATAGCGTCCCAGGTCCTGCGCACCTCTTCCGGCGTGTCGGCGGAGGCTTCCCCGAAGATGTGGGGGTGCCGGCGCACCAGCTTCGTGTGGATACCGGCGGCCACGTCGCCCAGATCGTACAGACCGTCCTCCTCGGCCACGCAGGCCAAGAAGTACACCTGGAAGAGGAGATCGCCCAGCTCGCCGCAGACCGCCGCGTCGCCGCGCGTGGCCCGATGCGCGGATGGTGTCGACCAACTCGTAGGTCTCTTCCAGCGTGTAGGCGACGATGTCTCCTGGGTCTGCTTGCGGTCCCAGGGGCAGTCCCGGCGCAGACGGCGGGTCAGGTCGTACAGACGCTCCAGTTCGTGTACCACCGCTTCGCGTTGCATGCGGTCTCGCTACTTCTGGTCGGAGGTGCTGGTGGTCGACCGCTCGGTCGTGTCGCTCGTGGGAGGAGGGAGGCTCGAGTCCCGCCCGATATCCCACGCCCAGCTCGGCGTGCTTGCCGGCCAGCCACTCCTGCCAGGTCTGCGGTCTGCTTCTATTCCAGAAGGGTGCTCTTGATGTTCTCCTTCACCTGGTCGAAGGCAAGCTGGTCCTCGGGCGTGATGTCGGTCACCTCGATCAGGTGATAGCCGTACTGGGTCTTGACCGGCTCAGAGAGCTCGCCCTTCTGGAGAGCTCGAACACCGCTTCCTCGAAGGCTGGAACCATCTGCCCTCTGGTCACCGGGCCCAGCTCGCCTCCCGACTCCTTGGTGGCGGCGTCGTCGGAGTACTTCCCGGCCTCGCGACTTGAAATCGGCGCCGTTCTGGATCTCGCTGCGGACTTTCTCGGCCTCGGCCCTGGCCGCGTCCCAGTCGGCCTGGGTGGGAGTGGTCGACATGCGTGCCGTCGTCCTCAAGTTGCACAGGAGCGATGAGGATGTGGCGGGTCTCCCGCGCTTCCGGCTCCACGTAATCGGCCTTGTGGGCCTCGTAGTAGGCCTCGACCTCCGCCTCGCTCACCCTCACATCCTCGGTGACGGCGGCCTTCATCCGTTCCAGGAGCAGACCGTCTCGAGGGACTCCGTGAGCTGCTCCAGGGTGATGTTCTGCTTCTCGAGCGCCTCGTCGAACTTCTTCTCGTCGCCCTGGAAGTACTGCTTGATCTCTTCCACCTCAGCCTGCACGTCTTGCTCGGTGACGGTGACATCGTAGGCGGCGGCCTCCTGCCGGAGCACCTCCAGGGTCACCAGATACTCGGCCAACCCCTGCTCGAAGCTGCGGTACTCGTCCTCCTGCTTGTCCTTGTCCGGGGCTCGGCCCGCCGCCTCATACACGGCCTTCAATCTTGTCGAACTGGTCCTGGGAGACGAGCGCCTGCCCCACCATGGCCACCGCCCCGTCGGGCAGGTCCTCTGCGCAACCAATGACCGCCGCGACCGGCAGAAGGAGCAGGCAGAAGGCGAGCAGCCTTATCGCTATCGACCTCTTTGTGTGGATCACGCTGCGTCCTCCCCGCCGGCGAGCGCGAGTATATCATCCAGCACTTCCCGAACCGCTTGTCGGGGACCCCGCTCGTCCCCGCGTAATCCCAGGGAGAGCTGCCCCTGCACCGATGCGTACACGTAGCGACGGTCGCGCGCGCGCAGCCGCTCGCGCGAGCCCGGAGGCAGCGTCAGCCCGGTGGCGACCAACCGGCCCTGCCGCACCGAGAGCGAGTCGGCGCCCAGCTCCTGCAGCGTCGACCCGCACCTCTCCCAGGAAGATGAGGTTGTCCACCGGCTCCGGGATCTCGCCGAAGCGATCCTTCAGCTCGACGCGTAGCTCGTCCAGCTCGTTCCGTCGTGCCGGCGGAGGCGATGCGCCGGTGCAGGTCGACCCGGGCCGCTTCGTAGCCGATGAAGCCGGCCGGCACGTGCGCGTCGATCCCCACTTCCACCCGGGGCAGCTTCTCCGTGCTCACCTTCTGTCCCTGGAGCTCGGCAGCAGCGTCCTGCAGCATGGACAGGTACATCTCGAAGCCCACGGCTGCGATGTGGCCCGACTGCTCCTCCCCCAACAACTCGCCCGCCCCTCGGATCTCCAGGTCGCGCATGGCGATCTTGAAGCCCGAGCCCAGCTCCGTGTAGTCGGCCAGGGTGGACAGCCGAGCCATCGCCTCCTCGGTCAGCACGGCCTCGTCCGGGTGGAACAGGAAGGCGTGCGCCACCCGGGCCGAACGGCCGATGCGCCCTCGGATCTGGTAGAGCTGCGCCAGGCCGAGCAGGTCGGCCCGTTCGACGATGAGCGTGTTGGCGTTGGGGATGTCGAGCCCGCTCTCGATGATGGTGGTGGTCACCAGCACGTCGGAGTCGCCGCGCAGGAACTCGAGCATGACCCGCTCCAGCTCCTGCTCGGGCATCTGCCCGTGGGCCACAGCGAAGCGCACCTGGGGCATGAGGCCGCGCAGCCGCGCGGCCGTCTTGTCGATGGTCTCCACCCGGTTGTGCAGGTAGTAGACCTGGCCGCCACGGTCGATCTCCCGCTCGATGGCCCGCTTGACCATGCCCTCGTCGTACAGGCCCACGTAGGTCTGGATGGGATGGCGGTCGCGGGGCGGGGTCTCGATGACGGTGATGTCGCGCACCCCGGAGAGCGACATCTGCAGCGTGCGCGGGATGGGGGTGGCCGTGAGGGTGAGCACGTCCACCCGCACCTTGAGACGGCGCAGGGCCTCCTTCTGGGCCACGCCGAAGCGCTGCTCCTCGTCCACGATGACCAGACCCAGATCCTTGGGCATTGACGTCCTGCGAAAGGAGCCGGTGGGTGCCGATGAGCACGTCCACCCTGCCGGCGGAGAAATCCTTGAGGATGCGCTTCTGCTCCGCGGCCGAGCGGAAGCGGGAGAGCATCTCCACCTTCACCGGGAAATCGGCGAACCGCTCCCGGAACGTGCCGTAGTGTTGCTGAGCCAGGATGGTGGTGGGGACCAGAACCATGACCTGTTTGCTGTCCAGCGTCGCCTTGAAGGCCGCCCGCAGCGCCACCTCGGTCTTGCCGTAGCCCACGTCGCCGCAGAGGAGCCGGTCCATGGGCTGCGCGGACTCCATGTCGTCCTTGACGGCATCGATGGCCCGTCGTTGGTCCTCGGTCTCCTCGTAGGGGAAGGCCTTCTCGAAGCGCACCTGCCACTCGCCGTCTTCGGAGAAGCGATGACCGAACGTGGCCTGACGGAGCGCGTACAGATGCAGCAGCTCCCCCGCCACCTGACGGGCGGCCTTGCGCACCCGGCTCTTGAGGTGCTCCCAGGCTTCTGCCCCCCAGCTTGGCGAGTGCGGGAGGAGTCCCCCCGCTCCCACGTAGCGCATGACCTTGGCTATCTGGTCGTGGGGGATGTAGAGCATGTCCCCGTCCCGGTAGGCCAGGTCGAGGTAGTCTCTCGTGACCCCGGCGACGGTCTTGGTGGAGATGCCCTCGAAGCGACCCACCCCGTGATCTTCGTGCACCACGAAGTCGCCCTTGCGCAGGTCGCGAAAAGCTGGAGAGCTCCAGCCCGGCCAACGGCCGGCGCGCAGCCGCGGCCTTGTGCCGGCGGGGAAAGATCAACGCGTCGGTGAGCAGCGCAAGCTTCAGGTCGGGCAGCATGAAGTGGCGGCGGTGCGGCACCGGCAGGAACGTCACTCCGGGGCCACGACCAACGTCTCCGGCCGTGCCCACAGACCCCGTCACGCGCCGCAGAATGTAGCCCGCCCGTTCCGCCTCCGCCCGTTGCTCGAACGCGATGACCACCCGGTATCCGTCGTCTACCAGCCGACGGATGGCTTCCTCGGCCTCCGGCAGATTGGCGACAGGTAGCTCACCGCTGGTCGCGCGGAAGGCCGGCGCCGGGTCCGCCCCCGCAACCTGCCCCAGCGAGTCAAGGATGACGGCAGGAAACGCGGCAAGAGCCTCCTCGATCTCGGGCCAGCCGGCATACCAGCGCCCTTTCCCTCGGTCGCCCAGCACGTCGCTCAGATCGCTCTGGAACCCATCGATTGCCGCCCGGGCCCGAGCCGGATCGGTCTGGATGACGAGTGCGCCCTCCGGAAGAAGCGAGACGACACTCACCGGCTCCACGCCCGGCTCCTCCGCGGCTGCGTGAAGCCGCACTCTCTCCAGCGGCCCCAGGGAACGCTGGGAATAGACAGAGAAGCTGCGCAGGTTCTCCACCTCGTCGCCCCAGAATTCGATCCGCATCGGATAGCGCTCGGTCGTCGGGAACACGTCGATGATCCCGCCCCGCACGGAGAAATCGCCCGCGTCCTCCACTTGGTCCACCCGCACGTAGCCCAGACGGGCCAGGCTCCTCGTGAGTCCCTCGAAATCAAGGTACGCTCCCGCCGAGACCGTCAGCGGCGGTTCCGTCGGCGCCACCACCCCCTCCAGCAGGGTGGCCGCCTCGACTACGAGCACTGGATACCCCTGCTCGCCCACCACTTGGGGGCTGAGAGCGCCCACCGCCCGGGCGCGTCTTCCGGCCACCCGCGGCTTGACTTCTCCCTCCGATCCGTACCAGACCCCCCGGCGGGGCAGGTAGACGACCGGACGCTCCCCACAGTAGAGGCCGATCTCGTGCTCCATCTCGAGCGCAGCCTCCTGGCTCGGGGCGATCACAAGTACGACGCTCTCGCTCCAAGGACGACGCTGCAGAAGACCGGCCGCGAGATAGGCATGGATGTGCGAGGGACACGTCACCTCGACCGAGATCCGGGACGCCGCATCAGTGACCCGCGACCCCGTCCGAGCGACCTCGCTCGGAGGCGCGAGGCGGGCCTGAGGCGCCGCTTGGGCCAGCAACTGCTCGAACGGCGGATAGCCGCCCAGATAGTCGATCAGGCGGGGCATGCGCCGTCACCCCGCGCGATCAACCACTCCTCCGCGAGGTCGGCGGCCCGGCCGATCAGTATGAGCACCTCTTCCCGAGGCTCGTCGAACGGTTCGAGCACGTGATCGATGAGCGGCCGCCCAGACGATCCCGGCCGCCCCACGCCCACCCGTACGCGCCAGAAATCCCGGCTGCGGAGGGATCCCTCGATGCTGCGCAGCCCGTTGTGTCCTCCCAGGCCCCCGCCTTCTTTCAAGCGGACCTCGCCGAAGGCCACCTCGACCTCGTCGTGGATCACCAGTATCTGCTCGACGGGGATCTTGTGGTAGCGCGCGGCCTCGGCGGCCGCGCGCCCGGAAAGGTTCATGAAGGTCATAGGTAGCAGCAACACCACCCGGCGCCCGGCCATCAAGCCGTCCCCGACGAGTCCCTGAAAGCGCGAGCGCAAACGCGGCAGATCGTGGCGCCGCCTGAGTTCCTCGCCCACCATGAATCCGACATTGTGGCGGTCGAACTGATACTCGGGCCCAGGATTACCCAGGGCGACTATGAGGTAGGTGGGGACAGCCTGCACCTTACGTCCCATCGGTAGTGGGCGACAAGGCTTACGGACCAGGGCCACCCCGCCGCGGGGTTACTCCTCGCTCGGGGCTTCGCCGATGACCTCAGGCTCCTCGGGGGCCTCAGCCGCTTCTTCCGCAGCCACTTCGACCTCCACGCGCGGCGGGAGAACAGCGGCGACGATCGTCTCGGGATCGTCGACGATGGTCACTCCGGCTGGAGCCGACAAGGCCCCTACCACCGCATGCTGGCCGATCTCAAGAGCGCTGATGTCGAGCTGCAGGACCGGCGGTACATCGCCGGGAAGAGCCCGCACCAGCACTTCGCGGTGTTCCCAGTCCAACACTCCACCTTCGACCACTCCGGCCGGCTTGCCGACGAGCTCGATGGCCACAGCGGCTTCGATCTCCACGGCCAGGTCGACCTCGTGCAGATCGACGTGGAGTAGACGTCGCCGCGTGGGAAGGAACTGGAGCTCCTTGACGACCGCGTAGCGGGCGGCCGTCTTCTTACCCCGCGATCCTCCCTTCGCCGTCTTCGCCGGCGTGGACCCGCTCTCGAATTCGAGCTGGAGCACCACGTTCTGACCATGAGTCAGAGCCGCCCTGAGATCATCCAGGTCGATCGATATGGCGGTAGCCGTCGCGCCTTTCCCATAGGTCACGCCGGGGATCCGGCCTTCCGCGCGCAGCCGCCGGGCCGGGCCGTTACCGGTCTCTTCCCGTTCGCGTACCGCCAATTTGATCGTATCCATACCCGTCTCCTCAGCTAGAACAGCTGGTTATCTCCTTGAAAGAGCTCGCTCACCGATTCGTCGGTGAACACGTTCCTGATGGTATCTGCCAGAATACCGGCCGTGGATAGTACCACAATCTTGGTCTGGTCCGTCCCGTCACGCAGGGGAATGGTGTCGGTGACCACGCACTCCTTGAGCGATGACTCGGCGATACGTTCGTAGGCCGGACCGGATAGCACGGGATGGGTACAGGCTGCGTACACTGCTTCGGCCCCTCCGTCGAGGAGAGCCTGGACTCCGTTGACCAGGGTGCCGGCGGTGTCGATGATGTCGTCCACGATGATGGCCGTCTTGCCGTCCACCTCGCCAATGACGTGCATGACCCGGGACACGTTGTGCTCGGGCCGCAGCTTCGTCAGTACCGCGACCGAGCATTCCAGGCGATCGGCCATCCGCTTGGCGGTCTTGAGACCGCCGGCGTCCGGGGAGACCACGACCTTTTCGCCGAGGTCCTTGAGTCTGAAGTAGTCGGCGATCATGGAGAGGGCGGTCATGTGATCGACCGGGATCCCGAAGAAGCCCTGCAACTGTCCGGCATGGAGGTCCATGGTGAGTACCCGGTCCACTCCCGCGGCTTCGATCATGTCGGCCACGAGGCGCGCGGTGATCGGCTCCCGAGGACAGCTCTTCTTATCCTGGCGGGAGTATCCCATCCAGGGAACGACCGCAGTGACCCGGTGCGCAGACGCCAATCGAGCCGCCTGGGCCATGATGAGGAGCTCCATGAGGTTCTCGTTGACCGGACGGCAGGTCGGTTGGACGATGAATACATCGGCGCCGCGGACGCTCTCGCTGTATTTGACGTAGATCTCGCCGTCGGCGAAGGTCCTGATATCGACCCGGCCCAGCTCGATGCCCAGTTTTTCGGCTATCTTGTGACCGAGTTCAGGGTTGCCCCGCCCGGAGAACACCATCAACGAACGCTCGGGGGTTATCCGCGTGCAGCGACGCGGCTCCCAATCTCCCATGCCCGGCTCCTCCTCGCTCTCACGTATCTTCACCTAGTACGGTATCACCCATCGACGTGGCGTGTCTCCCCCAGTCTCGAGGCCCCGTCGAGCTTGAAGCGCAGCCTCATGAGGGTCTCAGCTTCGGCAAGCTCCGCCCGGGAGTTCACCCCCAGCACCAGAGAGGGGTCGGCGACCGTGCTCGCCGATACCGGCTCGCCCCGTTCTCGCAGCCCGGCGATCACGTCGGTCAGGTAGATCTCGCCCTGATCGTTGTCGGCCCCTACCTGCTCCAGGATCTCCAAGGCGAGCGGCACGGGGAGCACGTACATGCCGGAGTTGATCTCGTGGACGGCCAACTCCTCCGGACCGGCGTCCCGGTGCTCGACGATCCGCGAGACACTCCCGTCGGCGGCGCGTATGACCCGCCCGTAGCCCGTGGGGTCGTCGAGCATGGTCGTAAGGACAGTGGCAGCCGCGCCGGAAGCCTCGTGGTCGCGCACCAGGGAACGCAGGGCCTCCCCTGTCACCAGCGGCGTATCACCCGGGACCACCAGGTTCGGACCCGGCAGCAGGTGATGGGCGGCCGCGAGCAAGGCGTGGCCGGTGCCCAGTTGCCTCTCTTGGAGCGCGACCACGCAGCCGGCCGGCAGGCAGGGGACAACTTGGTCGTATCCGTGCCCGAGGACCACGACCACGCGGGGAGCGCCCGCTTCGGCGCCGAGCTCAGCCACTGCCGCAAGGACGTGCAGCAGCATGGGCCGTCCGCACACGGGGTGCAGCACCTTGGGAAGCTCCGACTTCATGCGCGTACCCTGGCCGGCGGCCAGTACGACGACGCTGGCGATATGAGAGCTCGAGACCAGTTTGCACCCCTACGGAGCCACGGACGACGAAGGGAAGCTGGGGCGGCAGGATTCGAACCTACGCATCACGGGACCAAAACCCGTTGCCTTACCACTTGGCCACGCCCCACCGCTTTCCGGATGCGGGGGCAGATGCCCCGCGAGCGCACGGAGTATAGGTCAGCCGTCGGAGGGGTGTCAAGACAGAGGAGCCCCACAAGCCAGGCGCGCCCGATACCCGCGCAGGCGTAGGCGGACGGCTACTTCTTCCGCCTCCTGGGGCGACCGACACAGGCCAAGAAGCGTCGGACCCGAGCCGCTCATCACCGCCCCGAGGGCTCCTTCCTCGACCAGCGCGTCCCTGTCCTCGCTCAGCCCGGGGAGCAGGCGGAAGCTGGCCCTCTGAAGGTCGTTCTCGAGCAGCTCGGCGATGGCGGGCACTGCCTCATCCGACTCCAGCCGACCTTCGGCCCACCGCGCAGCGAGGGCGCGCCAGCGCGCCTCGTGCGCCCTCGCGCGCTCGTGGAACCCAGCGCCACCTCCGGCGACAGACCCCGGCCCGCCGCCGGCGACCAACCCCGGCTGCTCCGCGGCGCCCAACCCCGGCTGCTCCGCGGCGATCCGGTCAAATTCCTTGTACACCGCTGCCGTCGACAACTGCGCCTCATGCAAGACGAGAACAAGCGGCAATGGAGGAAGCCCTATCGGCTCGAGCAGGTCACCGATGCCCGTCGCGAACGAGGGCTCCGGCCGCAAGAAGAAAGGGACATCCGCCCCCACGCCGCGGGCCAGCATCCGAAGCTCGTGCTCTCCAAGCACGGGCCCCCCGGCCGCGGCGATCGCCTGCGCCCCCGCTCTCAGGGCAGCAGCGGCATCAGAGCTACCTCCGCCGAGCCCCGCGCCGGCGGGGATCCCCTTGGTGATGCCGACCCGCCCGTCGATGACCCAGCCGGTGGCTCTTTCCAGAGAGCGCAGTGCCCGCGCGGCCAGATTATCCTCCCCGGACGCTACTTCGCACTCCACCCGTAGGACTCCGCGGCCTTCTCGCGACCTTCGGGCTACCAGTTCGAACTCTAGACCGTCGAATACGTCGATAGGCACGAAGACCGAGAACAGCTCGTGATAGCCGTCGGCCCTCACCGGTCCTATGAGCAGGCTCAGGTTGACCTTGGCGGGAGCCTTCGTCTCAAGGCGCACGGTGCTCTTCTTTCATCTGGATGTCACCAGGGACAAGGGCTCATCCCCGTCCCCGCACCCCGAGATCCCCAGCAGGCTGGTGGCCAGAAAAGCCATGAGAAAGGATTTGACGAGATGTTGCATCGATCGACTCCCTCGCATCCTCAGTCCGTGCAACCCGACACTCGAGCCCTAGTCTTCCTCCATCCAGTATTCAACGAACTCACTCGCCCGTCCGTCTGGCGCTAGGGCGACCAGCCAGAGATTGTGGTACACCTCGGGCGCGCTGCGTTCGACAGAACCTCCTTCGGGATAGCGGGTGACGCCGCGAACCACGTAGAGGTCGCCCTCCTGGGCGATCAACTCATAGTCGAACGTCCACGGGACCTTCGAGTCCCCCGCTCCGATCCACCAGGCGACAATGTCGTCCCTCCCCCGGTGGGCGTCCCGGAAGGGCTCCGTGTAGTAGCGGGCATCATCGGTGAACAAGCGGGCGATGTGACTCGGGTCGTCGGTTCTCCAGGCGACTTGATAGAGTTCCAGCCACTCATCGATCCGGACGTCGTCGATCATGCGATCTCCTCCTCCGCGCTCAGCGCTCTCTCGCCCTACGGTGTCGGCCTCGCCGATGCCTCAATTCCCCTGGTTGAGCCAGCCCATCATCGCTTCTCGGGATATGAGCGGCCGACTCACTGCTTCGAGGGTGTCGGGGCTCATCACCCCTCTTTCCGCCAGCTCCCGGCCGGCCCGCTGTGCCGCCTCAAGAACGGCCGCGCCATCGGGGGTCACTTCCCCCTGCGGTTTGAGCAGGGACACATGAGGTCGGAGCACGGCCCCGGCGAACTCCACACCCGCGTTTTGCGCCAACTCTTCTACGATGCGTAACACCGTGCCGAAGTTCTCCTTCTCCCACCATCCGCTTGTGGAGACGAGACCGATCCGCTGGATGAGGACGTCCTTGCGGAACCGAGCGCGCGTGCGCCCCTCGCGAGTCTCCAATACTGGATCCAGCAGCGGACAGAGCCGGTTGATGAAGTTCTGCATATCCCCCGGCAGAGGGACATAGACGGGGGTGGCCAGGATGAGGATGTCCGCTTCTTTCAGCACTGGATACAGCGCCTCCATATCGTCCTTGTGAACACACCTTCCCGGTGTGTGCTCCCAGCAACGCATCTCCCCGCAATCACACGGTCTGACTTTGAGCCTGCTCGCGTAGAACAGGTCGACGTCGCACCCCGCATCCGCCATCCCCTGAAGAAACGGGGTGAGAATCAGTGCGGTGTCCCCTTTGTCCATCCGGGGACTGCCATTGATGGCGACCACTCTGGCCATTCCAGCCTCCTCGTGGGTCTGCGTACCGATTCCCCCCGACGCAGCGACTTCGTCGCGGCTCGTCGTTATCTATCCTACAACCAAAGATGCACATTCCCTTGATGGATCCTGGACATTATGGTGAAGACCCCGCGGGCGCTGTGATATCATTGTGACTGCTTGATATCACCAATCGGAAACGGCGGGCAACGTGATGATCCGGACCATCATCAGCATGAGCGAAGAAGACAAAGCCTGGCTTGACCGACGCGCCCACGAGGAAGGCCTGACGATGACCGAGATCGTGCGCCGATCGGTCCACCTCTACCGGGAGGCCGTCGATCCGGGCGATTCCGAGTTCCTCCTTGTGCTCGAGCGGACTCGAGAAATGTGGAAAGGCGTCGATGGCCTTCAATACCAGCGACAACTGAGAGACGAATGGGACATCCGAACTTGACTCTTCTCGTCGATTCGGTCATCTTCATCGACCACCTCGCCGGCCTGCCTCAGGCCACTGAGTTCCTCCAGCGCAACCGCCACAAGGTCTCGGTATCGGCGATCACCCGGGCGGAGGTCCTGGCTGGGTTTGACCCGACCGACAGTGAGTTGCCCGGGCGGTTGCTTGATTTCTTCCCCACTCTGAGCATCGACCGGGACACTGCCGACGCAGCCGCGGCGCTCAGACGCAGCCATGGGCTCAAGCTGCCCGACGCGTTCCAAGCGGCGCTTGCGCTCCAGCATCATCTGAAGCTCGTGACACGCGACACTCGCCACTTCCGACCCGAAAGGCTCCCATTCGTATTCGTGCCGTATTCCGTCTGACTGCCACCCTCGGGCGCCGGGTAATGAAGCAGCCCAGGTAACGATGAGCCGCGTTTGAGGGAGTTCGATCACGCTGGATCTCAGCTCCGCCTGCCTCTCCCGGATTCCCCCCGCTCCCCCTGCACCCCGAGCCGCTTCGCCAATGCGACAAACTGCTCCGGCGCCAGCCTCTCCGCGCGAACGTCCGCGGGGAGACCGAGCCCCGTGACCGCCTCGAGCGCCCGCTCCCGTGACAGACCCAGCCCCCCGGCCAGCGCGTTGACCAGGGTCTTGCGCCGTTGCCCGAAGGCCGCCTGGATGACCATCCGTAACTGCCCCGAGTCGCTCGGTGGCAGCTGCGCCTGGGATAGCCGATCGAGAACCACCAGGCTCGAGTCCACGTGCGGCTGCGGATAGAAGATGGATCGCGCGAGTGGGCGCACGCGCACGATCCGGGCGTACAGTTGGACCCACACGGAAAGCACACCATAGGCCTTGGTCCCGGGGATGGCGGCCATGCGTTCGGCCACCTCTCGCTGGACCATCACGCAGTAGCGACGTATGGTCGGCAACCGCCGCAGAGACTCGATAATGAACGGACCGGCCACCGAGTACGGGAGATTGCTCGCGCATAGGGTGGGACGTGGCTCCAGGTGTTCCAGAGACGCCTTGAGGACGTCCTCGAAGTGCAGGCTGACCTTGGGATCATCCCGCAGAGTGGCGGTGAGCGGCGCCTCCAGACTCCGGTCAACCTCGAACGCGTGCACGTGCCTCGCCACTCCGGCCAACGCGCTGGTGAGCACCCCAAGCCCGGCGCCGATCTCCAGGACCACGTCGTCAACGCCACATTCCAGTTGGCGGAGGATCACACCGAGGATGTTGTCATCGATGAGGAAGTTCTGTCCCAGATCCCGCTTCGGGGTGATGCCGAACTCGGTCAGCCGGGCCAGCGAAACCTGGCGCAGGCCGGAGGCCGCGGGTGAGCCATCGGCCTGGCCGGCGCTCCCCACTCTTCGGGTGACGGTGTTTGGGCGACCCCGCCGCGTTCATCGGGCGCTCCCGAGCTGGCTCCCGAGCTGTCTCGCCAACCGCGGGAACGCTGCGTGGGCGTTTGCATCGATCTGAATCGCAAGCTCGTTCACCGCGACCCCCCGCAGGTCGGCCACGAACTCATATACCTTCGCCACCAGCGCCGGCCGGTTGGGTCGGCCGCGCAGGGGCATGGGCGTGAGCCAGGGTGCGTCCGTCTCGAGCAGGAGAAGGGGCGCAGGCACGGCCTGGGCGGCAGCCTGGAGGTCGACCGCGTTCTTGTAGGTGACGTTGCCGGCGAAGCTGATGTAGTAACCACGCTCGACCACCTCCTCGAGACGGTCCGGCAACGAGAAGCAGTGGAGGATCACGGTCAACCCCGGAGCGTGCTCCGCCAGCACCGAAAGCGTGAGATCCGCCGCGTCCCGAGTGTGGATGACCACCGGCAGGTCGGCCCGCCGGGCCAAATCGAGCTGGCGGATGAACACGTCCTCCTGGACTTCGTGCGGCCAGTTGTCGTGATAGAAATCGAGGCCCGTCTCCCCCACCGCCACGACCCGGGGATGAGCGGTGAGTTCCTCGATAGCGGCCATGTGCTCGTCGGTAGCGTGACCCGCCTCTTGGGGGTGGAACCCGACGGTAGCGAAGACCTCCGGGCACTGCTCAGCGAGCCGCACCGACCAGCGCGATCGGACCAGGTCGATGCCCGCTTGGATGATGAGGCCGACCCCGGCTTCGCGGGCGTCGGCGACCAGGCCGGTAGCGTCCGCATGGCAGTGATCGAGGTGGGTGTGCGAGTCGATGAACATGGTGGCGGCCGCGTTGCCCCGGTGGGACTGACGTGGTCGGTCGGCGCGCGGCGCGCCGGTCAGTCCTCGATGCGGGGGAACAGTGGCAAGCCGGCGACGAGCGTTAGACCACCGGGCAAGAGGCCCCAGCCGGCTTGATCCCAGGCGGGTGGCTGAGCGGACGGACCGTCGGGATCCATACCGAGCCGTTGCCTGATAGCCGCCGCCGTTTCTGGGACGAACGGATGCAGCAGGACCGAGAGCAGACGGAGGCCTTCGGCCAGGTCCCACAGAGCGGCATCGAGCTCGGCGGCCGCGCCCGCCCCGGCCCGGGCCGCGCCGTCGCCGTCCCCCGGCGTGCCGGCGGTGGCGTCGGTGCCGGAGGCGCGCTCCGCCGCCGCCTCCTTAGCCAGTTTCCACGGGGCCTGCTCTTCCACGTAACGGTTGAGCCGGCGCACGAAGACCCATATGGTCTCCAGGGCCGCGCTCAGGTCCATCTCTTCCAGTTGCACCCGGGCTGTCTCCGCTGTTCCGGCAGCCTGGGCGGCCAGCGGCGAATCGCTCGGGAGACGGCCGGGGGGCGGCGCCGGGACGGCGCCGCCCCGGTACTTGCCGATCATCGACGTGGTCCGCGACACGAGATTGCCCAGCTCATTGGCCAATTCGGCGTTGTACCGGGCTTTGAACCCCTCTTCGCTCACCATGCCGTCCTGGCCGAAGCTCACCTCGCGCAGGCAGTAGAACCGGAACGGGTCGGCCCCGTATTGCTCGATGAGTGGGAAGGGGTCCATCACGTTCCCCCGGGTCTTGGACATCTTCTCCCCGCCCAGCTTGAGATATCCATGTATGAACAGATGTTCCGGTAGTTCATATCCGGCCGACATCAGGAGCGCCGGCCAGATGATGGCGTGGAACTTGAGGATATCCTGGGCCATCAAGTGGTAGGTCGCCGGCCAGAAACGGACAAGATCTTCACCGGGAGCAAAGTGCAGCGCGCTCATGTAGCTGATGAGCGCGTCGATCCACACGTAGATCACCTGCGAGGGATCCCAGGGGACGGTGATACCCCACTTGAGGGTCGCCCGGGAGATGGATATGTCTTCCAGGCCCTGCTCGATGAACGAGAGCGCCTCGTTGTAGCGGTGCCGGGGACGGATCCAGTCGGGATGGCGCGTGTAGTGATGGACAAGCCGGTCCTGATAGGCCGAGAGCCGGAAGAAGTAGTTCTGCTCCTCCATGCGTGCCGGGGCCGTGCCGTGGTCGGGGCAGAGGCCTTCCACCAGGTTCTCTTCGGTGTAGTACGCCTCGCATGCAGAGCAGTAGAGACCGGCATACGAACTGGTGTAGATATCGCCGTTGTCGTAGCAGCGCTGGACAAAATCTTGTACGAATCTCTCGTGCTCCGGGTCGGTGGTCCGTATGAGGAAGTCGATCGTGGCGTTCACCTGCTGGGCGACTTCCCGGAACTTGATTACGATCTCGTCGGCATGCTCCTTGGGAGTCAGGCCCCGGGCGAGTGCAGCCTGCTCGATCTTGCTGCCGTGCTCGTCGGTGCCGGTGAGGAAGTAGACGTCGTCACCCACCTGTCGATGGAAGCGCACAGCCACGTCGGCGGCCGTGGTGGTGTAGGCGTGCCCGATGTGCGGCACGTCGTTGACGTAGTAGATGGGAGTGGTGATATAGAACCGGCCCATGGCCGGGCTATTCTAACAGATGGCCTTTCAGCGCCCCCGGTCGCGGTGCCGTACCCGGCGCGGCTCCCGGCGGTCTGACTCGGCGCCGGCGCGGTCCGGCATCCGACCGCCCGCCGCGCCTATCCCCGCTCTTTGGCCTTCAAGGCCAGCGCGTAGGCCTGTTTGACCGACAGCCCGGTCAGATCGGCGACGATCCTGGCCGCCGGCTTGGTGCCCACCCCCGAATCCATCAGCTCGGCGAGAGCCTTGTACGCCCGTGCCTCCACCTCAGACAAGGCGCTCTGGTTGCTGCCAGCGCCGCGCGCGTCTTGCCCGGGAGCGCTCCGGCCCCTCGTCCCGGTGCCGCCGGAAGCCTCTAGCACCAGGACCACCTCGCCGCGCACCAGTTCTTCCAGCCCGGCAAGCACCTCTACCGCCGTGCCGCGAACGACCTCTTCGTGCAGTTTGGTGATTTCTCGGCACACCGCCAGGCGGCGATCGGGCCAGCGCTCACCGATGGCCGCCAGGGAGGCACGAAGCCGCCGTGGTGACTCGAAGGCCACCAGGGCGGTCCCTGTCCCCTCGAAGACCTCCAGTTGCGCCAGCAGCTTCGTCTTGCCGCGGGCAAGAAAACCTATGAAGGCAAAACGATCGGCGGGCAGTGCCGAGAGTACGAGCGCCGTCGATATGGACGACGGCCCCGGGAGCACCGTCAAGGGGATGGCCTCGGCAGCGCAGGCCCTCACCAGGCTGAAGCCGGGGTCCGACAGCCCGGGCATGCCGGCGTCAGAGACCAGGGCCACGTCCCTGCCTTCGCGGAGCAGCGGAAGCAGCGCCTGCAGGCGCTGCTCTTCGTTGTGGTCGTGGAAGCTCACCAGCCGGCCGGCGTCGACGCCGTGGCGCGCAAGCAGGATCCGGGTCCGCCGGGTGTCCTCGCAGGCGATCACATCTGCCCGCCCCAGTACGTCAAGGACGCGCAGGGTTATGTCCTGAAGGTTGCCGATAGGTGTAGGGCAGATGTACAACATCGCATCGGTGCGGCGCGCGCGGGGCCGGCTGCTACCCCAGGACTTCCCAGGCCGCCAACCCGCCACCGACGAGACCGGCTTTGTTCCCCAGCTTGGCCGCAGCGACCTGCACGCGGTCCCTACCCGGCGGCAAGGCATTCTCACGCACGAACGCGCGGGCAGGGGATATCAGCAACTCACCCAGTTCCCCCACGCCTCCCCCGACCACGATCATCTCGGGGTCGAAGATGTGCGTCAGGCCTACGAGACCGATGCCCAGCCATCCGGCAAGCTCATGCACCACTCCCAACGCTCCCGCGTCGCCCAACCGAGCGAGACGGCTAACTCGCGCCCCGTCAGCCGACCCTGTTCCGCAAGCTCGCGAAGAGCGCCGGTGGGATCCGTTGCGTCATCTTTGGCCCGGACTTCGGCAAACCGCTCCAGCGCCGACCCGGAAGCGTACATCTCCAGACAACCTCTGTTCCCGCAGCGACAGGGCAGACCATCGGCCTGGACGACGACGTGTCCGAGCTCGCCGGCCCCGCCGCTCGCTCCTCGATAGAGCCGGCCGTCCAGGAAAAGGGCCCCACCGACGCCCGGTGCCCAGGGTCAGCATGACCACGTGCTGCAACCCGGCGGCCGCGCCGGCCACGGCTTCGCCCAGTACCGCGGCGTTGGCGTCGTTCTCGAGGACCACGGGGATGCCGAGGGACTCCTCGAGAATCCCGGCGAGTGGCACATCCTCGAGCGGAAGGTTCGGAGACGACAGGACGACGCCGTGCGCATGGTCGACGGTCCCGGCGCAGGCGAGGCCGATCGCTTCAGGTTGGAAGTCGGCGAAGTCCGCCAACGCCCGGCGCAGCGTGCTTTCGAGACCGCCGATGAAAGCCGCCGTCCCCACTGCCTGGCTGGAATCGAAAAGCGGCGGTGCGAGCTGCAATCCGGCCCGGTCCACCGGACCGACCGCGACTTTCGTCCCGCCGACGTCCACGCCAAGCACCGAGCTCATCATGTCTCCTCCTCCGGCATGCTCACGTCCTCTGTCGCGTCCTCTGATGGCTCCAGAGCCGCACGTGCCTCTTCCAGATCGCCCGGACGCACCAGGATATCCTGCTGTCCGCACCCATCCACCGTCAGGCCGTAGACGACCGAAAGCGCGTCATGCCGGACCATGGCTTCGATCCCCGCGCTGCGCAACTTGGCCACGATTATCTCGGCCTCCACCGGATCATAGACCGTGGTCAACAAGACAGGCAAACCCGCCTCAGAGTCCGAGATCATCACTCACCTCCTTCATAGCCTCCAGACCGATGGCGAGGAATTCCTCCAGGTCTATGCCCAGCTCCGTGCAGGTCATGATGTCCTCCCTGCGGGCTCCCTTTGCAAAAGAGGGCTCCTTGAATCGTTTCTTCAGGCTCTTCAGCTCCACCAGTTCGAGCCGCTTCTCAGGTCTGATGAGGGCCGCCGCCGTCACCAAACCGGTGAGGGGATCGCAGGCGAAAAGCGCCCGGTCCATGCGGCTCTCTATGCCCGATCCGTTCGCGGAATTGTGAGCGGCGATCGCGTGCAGCACGGCCTCGTCGTCGAGACCTTCCTCGCGCAGCCACTTCACGGTGAGAACGCCGTGGATCTCCATGGAATCGGCGGTCTCCTCAGCATCCAGATCGTGGAGCAGCCCGGCCAGGCGCCACGATGCCTCGTCCTCCCCCAGTCGCCGTGCGAGCGCCCCCATTATCGCCTCGGCAGCCAGCATGTGCTTGACCATGTTCTCGTTCCGGACGTGCTCCCGCACTATCCGGAGCGCCTCCTCTCTGTTCACCGTCCCTCCGTCTGCCACAGAACCGTGGCCATTCGGGTAGCCCTTCTCACATCGTCCGCAGACCAACTGCTCCGCCCCAGAGCCGCCAGCTGCTCCCATTCCTGGGCCGAGGCCCAGCGCCACTCACTTGCCCCCTCCGGTTCCAGATGGAGGCGGTCGGTATCGCCTACGGGGCGGCAGGCCATGCTGACCGCCAGCAGGCGCTCGCCCTTATACATGGTCAGAAGCGCATAGCACGGGCCGCCCACCCGCACCTCCAGCCCGGTCTCCTCGGCGACCTCGCGCGCCACTGCCCCCGCCAGGTCTTCGTCTTCTTCCATCCGGCCCCCAGGCGGGTCCCAGGCGTCCACAGGGTGTTCTCGATGGAGAAGGAGCCACGTGCCGCCCCCGGCCCTGTCGCCGCCCAGAGCGCCGCCGCCCGCGTGCTCGTCTTCTCGACCGATCAGGCCCACCACCGCCACCCGTACGTACGGCGCCCGGGGATCGCCGGCGGGCCCATTGCCTCTCATGTACTCTTGGCCGCCGAGGCGAGCGTGGACAGGAGCCGCACCGCTTCCTCAGCCGCGATCCGGACCTGTCCGGCACTCACATCGAGATGCGTCACGAAACGCACCCGCGTCGGCGCAGCCACTCCGCACCATACGCCCCGCTCTCTGAGCGCCGCTACCACCCTCTCGGCAGTCGCACCCAGGGCACTGACGTCGGCGATGACGATGTTGGTCTGCACGGGGTGGACGATCTCTAGCCCCGGCACTTCCCGGAGGAGGTCGGCCAGGACCCGCGCCTTCTCGTGGTCTTCCACCAAACGGTCGATGTTGTGTTCCAGAGCGTACAGAGCGCCCGCAGCCAGGATGCCGGCCTGCCGCATGGCTCCGCCGTAGCGCTTGCGATTGTTGCGCGCTTCCTCCACGAACTCGACCGACCCGGCTAGAGCGGAGCCCACCGGAGCCCCAAGCCCTTTGGAGAAACACACCGACACGGAATCAGCTGCGGCCGCATAGTCTCGGAGCGGGACCCCCGAGGCCTTGTGAGCGTTCCAGATGCGGGCTCCGTCAAGATGGACGCCGAATCCCCCGCTTCCGGGCCAACTGGGCGACCGCCTGCATGGCCTCTAGCGGCCAGACGGTCCCGCCGCAGCGGTTGTGGGTGTTCTCCATCTCCACCGCGCCCGTACGGGCGAAATGCTCCCCCGGCGGTCGGATCGCCCGCTCCACCGCAACGGGGTCGAGGATGCCGAGCTCCCCCGGCAGCGGCCGCAGTTGCAGGCCCGAAAGGGCCGCAGCCGAACCACCCTCGTAGTGGAGCACGTGGGCATCCTCGTGCACGATGACTTCGTCGCCCGCGCGGGTCAGCGTACGCAGACAGAGTTGGTTGCTCATCGTCCCAGAGGGCACGAAGAGGGCGGCTTCCTTGCCCAGCATCCCCGCCACCAGTTCCTGGAGACGATTGATGGTCGGGTCCTCGCGGTAGACGTCGTCCCCCACCGGAGCCTCGGCCATGGCCCGGCGCATGCCGGGACTTGGCCTGGTGACGGTGTCGCTGCGGAGATCGACCGGTTCGACGATGGGCGGCATCTCCCCTCCCTAACGAGGTGTAGAGTCCGGCAATCCGCCGTCCACGGGGATCGTGGCCCCGGTGGTGGGGGTCTGGCGGGTGGCGAAGAAGAGCACCGCGTTCGCCACGTGGGCGGCAGTCACCTGAGTCTTGAGCAGATTCCTGCTCTGATAGTAGGCTTCGAGGCCGGCCTCATCCAAACCCCGCGCCTTCATACGGTCGGGGCCGACCTCCGCCCACAGGCCGGACTTGCAGGTGCCGCATGCGAACACAGCATCGGGCGAGACCATGTTCACCCGCACGTCGTCTCCGGCCAACTCCAAGCTGGCGATGCGGGCCAATTGATGAGCCGCTGCCTTGGTGGAGCTGTACGCACCGAAACTGGCCCCCGGGGAGAAGACGTTCTTGGTGGAGACGAGCACGATGTCGCCCCCGGTCTTCTGGCGCCGGAACAGCCGAGCCGCCTCGGCCAGCACCAGCAAGGTGCCCTCCACGTTGACCCGTTCGAGCTTGCGATAATGCTCGAGATCCAGTTCGGTGAGCGGGGCCACCATGGCGATGCCGGCGTTGGCGATCACCAGATCGATGCCGCCCCAGGTGCGACACACCTGGGCGAAGGCGGCCGACACGGAGGCCACGTCGGTCACATCGAGGGGGACGCCTATGATCTTGCCTGCGAAATCGGCCTCCATGTCACGGATCAGGGTGTCCAGGGAGGCGCCGGGCAGATCGGTGGCGGCTACCAGACAACCCACTTCGAGAAGACCCCGGCAGATACCGGTCCCGATGGCTCCGGCCGCCCCGGTGATCAAGGCTACGTGTCCGCGAAGAGCGACCGCACCGTCGCCGCTCGAGGCGGCCGCGGGAGAGCTCGACGCGGCCACCATCCCGCTCGACGCGGCCGCCATCCCGCTCGAGACAGCCCTCGGGGCGTACGAGCCCAACTTCGCGTGCTGGAGGGTGCGGTATTCCATGCGGAAGAGCTCGTCCTCGGGCAGCCCCTGATAGGGACCTCCGATGCCGGACGTCTCGGCAACGAGGGTCTTCACGCGCAGAGTGTGCTCGGTTATGTCTCCGACGATGGCGGACTCGCGCAGGTCCGGTCCGGCGCACAGTGCGCCCAGGCCGGGGATGAGGACCACCCGCGGCCGGGGGTCGAAAGGCTCGACGCCCGGCGGCATGTCTTGGGCGTGGCGTTCGAGGTAGGCCGTGTAGCCGTCGCAGTAGTCATCGACCGCCGATTCAAGCTGCTCGTGAAGCCGGAGCGGGTCGTCGTAAGCCAGTCCCTCCACCCACAAAGGCAGCGCCTTGGTGCGGATCAAGTGATCGGTGGTGAGCGCCGGGCTGACCAGCGCCTCGCGCGCCCCCGGTGCGGCCAGAGCAGCCAACACCTCGGGTCCGGTGAGCGCCCGCAGCACCACCCGCTGATAGGGGCGGTCGCAGTCGCCGGTGCGAGCGGCGAGCAGCCCGCGCACTACAGGCGCCACCGCGGCCAGTCGCTCGTCGGCCGCTGCGGCCCCGGCCGGTCCCGCGTCGGCAGCCGACGCGGCGGCCACCGGCGTAGCGGCAGCGGGTCCGGAGGCGACGCCGGCCGTCCCCGTGGCCGCCGTCTCTGTGGCCACCGGCCGGCGCGCCGCTCGGTGTCCTTCGAGGAACCGCTCCGCCCGTGACACCAACTCGATCATCGCCTCATACGACTCTCGGGCCGACTCCCCCCAGGTGGCGATGCCATGATACGCCCAGATCATCCCTCGAGCCGACGGATCGAGCCTCCAGGGCTGCAGCCGCCGCCAGGGCCAACTTGAAGCCTGGGGTGACGTAGGGCAGCACGATCACCTCGTCCCCCAGAGCCTGCCTGGCCACGGCCTCGCCATCCGGCCGGTTGGTGAGCGCCAGGATATGGTCGGCGTGTGTGTGATCGACGAAGGTCGCCGGAAGGAACGCGTGCACCAGAGCCTCGATCGAGGGAGTGAGGCTATCCGCCCGCAGCAGATGGGTCCGGAGTTGGTCGACCATCGCCCCATCATCCAGTTCGGTCAGCGGGCGCAGTCGACGAAGATAATCGAGCTCGAGGCCACTGTGATCGCCCGGCTCCATGGAGGCCATGTCCACCCCGGAGGCCTTCACGAAGATGGCGTCTACCAGCTCGCCGAGGATGTTCTTCCAGGGGGCTTTGACCGAGGAGTTGCCGCCACCGTGAAGCACCAGCGCCGGTTCGGCCCCTAGTAGCCGGCTGGAGTACGTGCGAAAAGCGAGGGGCTCACCCCACTCAGCGCCGTAACGGGTCACGAACCCGGCGGCTTCCTCGTCCGACCACCTCGACTGCATGAACAGCCACCCCTGCTCTCGAACTATCCCGCCCCTGTACTACCCCGTCGATTCACCGCGCATAGCAGACAGCATGAATCCGGCGTTCGCGGCCGCCGCCTTCCCGTCGAACACGGCGCTGCCGGTAACAACGATGTCCGCACCCGAAGCCGCCAGGAGAGCGATGTTGTCTCGAGTAACGCCGCCGTCGACGCAAACCAGGATCTCTCTGCCTCTCGCGGCGATCAGCTCCTTGACCTTTGCGACACGTGCATAGATCGTCGGGAGAAGGCGTCTGCCCACTCCATCCCGGGTCTACCGCCAGAAGGACGACCAAGTCGACCTCGTCCAACAGGGGCGCGGCCAGCCACTCCAGAGGAGTGCCCGGATTGAGAGCCAGGCCTCTGACCAGTCCCCGACCGGGTCCGGAGGCATGCTCCATCGACCCGAGGTGCTGCAGCACCCGGTGGATGTGGATCGCCGACTCCACCTGGACCGTGATGATGTCGGCCCCCGCGGCCACATACGCGGCCAGCTTATCGAGGGGCTCGTCTATCATCAGATGAACATCCTTGAGAAGCGACGTATGCAGGCCCTTGATGTACGGTGGGCCGACGGTCATGGCAGGGCAGAAGCAGCCGTCCATAACGTCCACGTGAACTATGCCCACGCCGGCCTGCTCGAGGAGCGCGAGCTCATCCCCCAGGTGCATGAGGTCGGCGGTGAGAGTGCCCACACTGATGGTGGGACACAGCGACCGCAAACGCTCCAGGGTGCCGGCTGCCGCTGCGGCCGCCGGGCTCCCCGCTGTGGGGTCGCCCGCCAAGGACCCGTTTGTCTGAACGCCGCCCACCCTGCTTCTACTTCTTCTCGTTCTTCAAAGTCTGGAAGAGCTCGTAGGCCTCCTCGGGTTTCATGAACTCGTGCACGACCTTGCTCACCGCCTGGATCATGGCCACCGGAGCATCGGACTGGAAGATGTTCCGACCCATGTCGACCCCCAACGCCCCTTCGCTCACCGCCTTGTAGGCCATGGTGAGGGCGTCCAGCTCGGGCAGTTTCTTGCCGCCTGCCATCACGACGGGCACCGGGCAGGACGCGGTCACGGTCTCGAAATCCTCTTCGATGTAGTAGGTCTTGACGAAATTGGCTCCCAGCTCGGCGGCCATCCGGCAGGCCAGCCGGAAATAGCGGGCATCGCGGACCATGTCCTTGCCCACGGCGGTCACGCCCAGGACCGGGATGCCGTACCGGTAGCCCATGTCGACCAAACGGGTCATGTTGTGGATGGATTGGGTCTCGTACTCCCCGCCGATGAAGACCTGCACCGCCACGGCGGACACGTTCATGCGCACCGCGTCCTCCATGTCCACCGCCAGTTGCTCGTTGGAGAGCTCGCGGAGGATGCTGGGACCTCCGCTGGCGCGCATCACCACCCCTCGTTCGTAGGTCGGAGGGACGATGGAACGAAGGATGCCGCGGGTGAGCATCAGAGCGTCGGCGTATGGGGCGAGAGGAAGGATGCTGACGTCCACCCGCTCGAGCCCCGAAGTGGGGCCCTGGAAGTAGCCGTGATCGATGGCCAGCATGACCGTGCGGCCGGATTCGGCGCGGAATATGCGGGCCAACCGACTCTGCATGCCCCAGTCGAGGGAGGTGGAGCCCTTCAGGAAGAAGGCCTCTTGCCGTTGCGGTATGTCGAGATAATAGTTCTTGGATTCCTTGAGGCTGTCGATATCTGGCATGGATCGTTCTCCACATCGGCCGGCATGGAACGGACCAACAGATTCTAGCAGAGGGCGAACCACCGCCCGACTGTTTGGGAAGACCCCGTCCTCCTGCCATAATGGCGCGAGACCACAGGACGTGACGGCAGGAAATGACGCGAGGACGCATGAAAGCAAGCGATCTCGGGAACGGCACTCAGCGATGAGCGCCGTCAGTCACATCAGATGTCGTGAGTGCCGGACTCCGAACGAGCCCGGAGCCTTGTTCTGCGGCCGTTGCGGCGCTTCTCTTACCGGCTCGATCCACGGCGGGGCCCGACGCCGAGGCGGGCGTGTGACGGCCGCCGGCGTGGCGATGGGGTTTGCTCTTTTCCTCATACTGCTGGCGACCACGTTCATCCTGGGCTTCATCGTCTATCGGGCGCTCGCGTTGGGCGAGACCGTCGACCCTTATGCCGGTCGATCCGGGACGACCGCCTCTATCGTCGCGGACGCTTCCGATAACCCCGGCGGCGCCGGCTCTGGCGGCTCCTCCTCCGCGCCTACCGCCACGGCCATCCGAGCGCCGGCCGCCTCCGCTTCCTCGGTGCTGAAAGCGACCACCAGCAGCAACTTCCGCCCTCCGAACCTACTCGATGACGACCTCACCACGGCGTGGATCGAAGGCGAGGAGGGGCCGGGGTCAGGCGAATGGGCGCGCTTCGACTTCTTCCAACCGGTTGTCCTCGACCGCCTCGAGATCGCCAACGGCTACCAGAAGGACGACGATCGCTTCTTCAGCCATGCGCGCGTCAAGTCCCTGAAGGTGGAGTACTCGAACGGCGCCACCCAGTTGGTGGAGTTGCTGGACAGCAAGGATCTTCAGTCAGTCACCACGGCACGCAGAGCCACCGAGTGGATCAAGCTGACCATCGTCTCCGTCTATCCGGATTACGAGTGGGAGGACGCAGCCCTCTCCGAGGTGCGCGTATACGCATTGCCGGACGAGCAGTAGGGGAGCGCCGCCCCCCGGCGCACCGCCTCCTTTCCGTATTTTTCCCGGATGGTATCCAGCTTGAGATCGAGCTCCCTGAGCAACGGCAGCTCCTGGTCGAAAAGGTCGTCCTGCCAGGCGCGCGGCACCAGGTTGCTGAGCCCCACTCCCACCAACCGCAGGTGATAGCGCCTGCGGCGCCCCGTGCCGGAAGAGGGCCAGCACTTCTTTGAAGAACGCCTCGTCCACATCCAGAGGCCGGGACAAGGTGTGGGAACAGGTGTGGGTGACGAAGTCCGAATAGCGGATCTTGACCGTCACCGTGCGGGCCTCCAGACGCTGGCGGCGCAGGCGGCGACAGACATCCTCGGTGAGCGCGACCAGCGTCGACTCGAGCAGGCTCACATCGGAGACGTCCTCTTCGAAGGTGTGCTCCCGGGAGATGGACTTCACCTCTTCGTTGGGAGTCACCCGGCGCAGGTCTTCGCCCCGGGCCCGGTGAGCGAGCAGTTCCCCCCACTCGCCGAAAGAAAGACGAAGCAGGTGCGGTGGCACCCGGGCCAGATCGCCCACGGTAGTCACGCCCCGGTCGCGTAGCTGTTCCAGGAGCGCCGGACCCACTCCCGGCAGTCGCTCCACGGGTAGAGGCGCCAGGAATTCCGCCTCCGTTCCCGGCGGGACCACGGTGAAACCGGCCGGCTTGTGATGGTCGGAGGCTACTTTGGCCACCAGCTTGTTCGTGGCCAGCCCTACGGAGATGCTCAGATGGAGCTCGTCCACCACCCGCCGCTGGATGAGCCGGGCCGTCCGCACCGGCGGCCCGAACAGCCGCTCGGTGCCGGTGAGATCGAGATAGGCCTCGTCCAGGCTCATCTGCTCCACCAGAGGCGAGTAGCCCTCCAGCATGGCCATCAGACGGCGGGAGTAGTCGAGGTAGAGCCGGTGATGCCCGGTGAGATACACCCCATGGGGACAGAGACGCCTGGCAGTGCGGAGAGGCATGGCCGAATGTATGCCGTACCGCCGGGCCACGTAGTTGGCGGTGGAGACCACTCCCCGTTCCCCACCGCCGACGATGACCGGCTTGCCCCGCAGGGAAGGATCCCGATTCTCCTCCACCGCGGCGAAGAAGGCGTCGAAGTCGAGATGGGCTATCACCCGATGAGCGGCGTGCGGCCGGGCGATGGTGCCGGAAGCAGGCCGGGCGCCGGCCCCGGCGCCGCCGGGGCCGCGGCGGGTTTGGCGCCGCACCCTTCCCCGATGATGCCGGCGCCGGACTCAGTGGATGTGGTCCGTCCTTCCATGGGACTGTAGGATAACCGAACATATGTTCGTTGGCAAGGGGCATCGATCGGTCCGGCGGCCTTCATCGACCTCGGAGGCTTCGCCCGTTACCGAAGCAACAGGTAATAGAGCAGTACGCAGACCTCGCCTCTAGTGGCAGAACCCATGAAGGCATAGCTCTGTCCCATGCCCACGATCCCGTCGAGAAGACCAGCATAAGCAGCCTTCCTGGCGTTCCGATAGTGCTCAGGGGTAGAGAAGCTGCCCTCAGTGAACGGCGCAACGTAGCCGTTGGGCGGCTCGATGAGATTGGCCGCGCGGCTGACCATTGTGATGAGTTGCTCTCGGGTTATGTTGGAGGTTGGGGCGAAGGTGGTCGCCGTCTTGCCCATGGTGATGCCGCTTGCCGCGCACACGGCCACATACTTGGAAGGGTAGAACGGATCGGTACCCACCTGCGCATCAACATCGACGAAGGGGCAGATTTCATTCCCGGTCACGGTAAGGCCAAGGGTCTTCACGATCATCTTGGCGAACTGTTGGCGGGTCACAGGGTCGCCCGGGCCGAAGTTACCGTTGGTGTAGCCGTTGATGATGCGGCGGGAGGCCAGATCCATGATGGCGTTGTAGTAGGGGTGGGTGGAGGGGACGTCGGGGAAGCCAGCGACGGCCTTGGTGGTGAAGCTCCAGCTGTACATCCCGGGCAGGGGCAGGCCGTTGTCCGCCGTGACGTCGGTGCTCAGGCCGGCCGTGTAGACGGTGCCGGGCTGCAGGTCACCGGTAGGGTCGAGGGTGGCCGTGCGAGAGGCTGCGTCGTAAGTCACAGTGGCCGCCACCGGCTCGGCCGTCGCGGCCGCTCCCCACGGTCCGCCGGCGCGCAGCCCCAGCGTCGCCGGCGACGCCCGCAGGGTGAACGTGGCCACACTGATGCTCGAGGCGTCCATGTCGCGACTGAAGGCCGCGGTCACGCTGGTCGTCACAGCGACATCGGTGGCACCGTCAGCGGGTGAGTTGTTCTGCACGGTGGGCCAGCTGGGCGTCCCGCCGGCCGTGTGGAACAAGGCCCGGTAGGGACCGTCCATGGGGTTGTAGACCGCGTCGGTCACAGCAGCATCAACCACAAGCTGGTAGTCGGTGTTGGGTGAGAGGGTCACTAGGGGCTGGATGGTGACGCGGTGGGTGACGGGATCGTAGGTATTGAGGGCCGGGATCCGCGAGCCGCCGAGTTTGCGAACGAAGACCATGAAGGGGCCCATATTCCCCGAATCCATCTCCTCGCTGAACGTCACCGTCGGAACGACTTTCACGGATACGTCGACAGCACCAGGCGTTGGGTCGCTGGCGACGACCGTGGGCGCCAACGGCGGACTAAGGCTGGTCGGCACGTTCAGGTGAACCAAGGGCGGATCGACGGTGCCACCCGCCTCCCAGCTGGCGCCGCCGGCATTCTTCGCCGGGTCCTCGGGGTCGGCGGCATCGGTCAGGCCGGCCACGAAGTCCAACTGGAAGTCGCCGGACTTGCCGTGGGTATCGATGTAGATCGTTACCGTGGTGGGCGTCTCGGCCTCCGTGGTGATGACGTCGCTGAACCCCGCCCACCAGCGGTAGCCGGCCTTGGGCCCGCCGTGGGTGGCGTCGACCGGCGCCGCTTCCCAGGTCGCGCCGAAGTAGTCTGCGATGGGGTGCGAAGAGTGGATCCGATGCTGACCCGTCTGGCTGCCCTGGGGTTGATACTTCGCGAAGTCGACCTCCCACTCCACGGGCATGCGGATGGCCAGCACGGCGCGCTGGTCTTCGGCGGCCGCAAGTGCCATTGCAGCACGCATCTGGGGTCCAGGCCAGACGGTCAAGGTCAGTGGATAGCTGGGTCCGGCTTCGAACCCACCAGGTGGCAGCCCAAGGGTGTAGTTCACTAATCCGTAGCAGCCGCCGGTCACTAGCGCCGTGATTCCCAAAACCACAAGGAGCGCAAGCCACCTGTAGCGCGACATGAGATAGCGCATGTCTTTCCCTCCCGAGACCCGAACCGGCCCTCTCGTCGTCGCCCACCGGCACGCCTGGCGGTCGTGGCCCACCAACACTCGTAGCGGTCGCGACGCCGGGATCAGTGAAGTTGCTTCAGTCTATCACCCATGTCTGGGTCGTAGGCAGACTAGTCTCCGCCCCGCAAGCCTTCCAGACCCTCTCTAAGCAGCCAGGGCACCATCAGCAATGCGGCCACCGGGTCGGCCCACCACCAGCCTGCGGCTGCGTTTAGCGTCAGACCGAGAAGAAGGGTGAGCGACAGATAGGCGCAGGCCAGGGTCTCCCTGGCTCGGCCCGCAGCGCGCCACTGCCCAGGCCGGCGGCCGTCCGCAGCTTGGCCCAGCCGAGAAGGGGCATGACCACAAGCGAAGCCGCCGCCAGAGCGATTCCCGCCAGGCTGCTCGCCGGGTGGTCGCCCGATACCAGGGTCACGACAGCCTGGACGCTCACATAGGCGGCCAGAGCGAGGAAGGTCAGCCCCACGAAGCGGTGGGCCCGCCGCTCGGCCGTCTCGATGCGCCCCGGGTCGTCCGACCTGCTCTCGACCCGCAGCCGCCACAACAGCACCGCTGCCGCCGCGCACTCGATGACACTGTCCAGCCCAAAGCCCAGGAGAGCGATGCTGCCGGCTTCCGTACCCGCCCAGACGGCGACGACGGCCTCGATGACGTTGTAGGCGAGGGTGGCGCCTACCAGCCACAGGGCGCGTCGAACCAGCGTCACCTCAGTCGATCTCTCCGGCCAGGGCCTCGTAGCCGGGGCGTCCCATGAGGGCGTACGTGGCCTGCTTGCTCAGTTCCACTCCAGGCTGGTCGAAAGCGTCGACGTCGTACAGTTCGCCGGCGATCGCGGTCGCCATCTCCAGCAGGTAGATCAGGGCCCCCATCGAGAAGGCATCCACCCGCGGCAGCGTGATGGTCAGAGAGGGCCTGCCCTTCTGGGCCAACGCCCACGCTGTGGACCTCTGCTCGGCCCACAGCAACTCGGCCAGAGTGTGGCCGCCCAGGTAGGCCAGTGCCTCCTCCTCGGGACCCGGAGCGGGGATGGGCACGGTCTCGGCAAACTCCCCCACCCCCAGGAAAGTGATCACCTTGTCGTCCGGTCCCTCCGCGTAGAGCTGCAGCTGGGAGTGCTGGTCGGTTACGCCCAGCGCCTTGACGGGCAGAGGGCCCACGTTGACCTGGCGTCCCTGCCGGTCGACCGCTTTGCCCAGGCTCTCCGCCCACAACTGCCGGTACCAGTCGGACAGGTCACGCAGGCGGGCTGAGTAGGGCATCATCACGCTGACTCTGCGTCCCAGATGGGTGTCCTCTAGGTACTGGACGCCGGCGAACGTGCAGGCCGGGTTGTCCCACCCCCCGGTGGCCCCGATCCACTGGGCCATATCCCGGGCCCCCGCGAGAAGCGCGCCCACGTCCATCCCGGTAAGCGCGGCCGGGAGCAATCCCACCGCGCTCAAGACTGAGAACCGCCCCCCCACACCGGGCGGCAGGTCGAACATGGGCACCCCCGAGGCGGCCCCGATCTTGCGCAGCACACCGCCGGTCGGATCGGTGGTGAACACCAGATGGTCTTTGACCGCCGCCCCGCCCACAGCGGCCTCTAGACGCTCCCGGACCACCAGATAGCCCGCCATCGACTCTCCCGTGGTCCCCGACTTGGAGATGACGTTTACCAGGGTCCGGCTGAGATCCAGACGACCGAGCACCGCCGCCGTCTCGTCGGGGTCGACGTTGTCGAGCACGTAGAGACGAGGCCTCTGACCGCGTTCGGCAGGGCTGAGCTCGTTGTAGTGGAAGGGTAGAAGGGCGGTGGCCAAGGCGGTGGTGCCCAGCGCCGATCCGCCGATACCGATGACGAGCAGGGAGTCGTACCTGCCTCGCCTTTCGTCCGCGAACGCCAGAAAGCCGGACGGGTCTCGGCGAGGGAGGTCCATCCAGCCCAGCATCCCGGTCCCGGCGTTCTGGAGCAGCACCTTGCGGGCCTGCTGCAGGCGGGGCCGCAGTTCTTCCAGCATGGGGGGCGTCAGCCCCCGTTCTTGGCCCGGCCCGGCCATGCAACGCTCGATATCCAGCGACAGTCTGTCCACGACGTCTCCCCTTCTGCTCGGTCGTCTACTTCAGCCCCGTCGCGCTCCGCATCGCGAAGCGCCTCCTCCCAGCACCGCCAGATCTCCTCGTCGTAGCGCGTCTTCAGACTCGCCCAGTCGAAGCGGGACACCCACGTCCTCTGCCAGTCCTCCGACCAGGCCCGCGGCCGAGCCAACGCCCTGGCAAGAGCGGCTACCAGCTCACCTTCCCCGTAGAGCACGTCTTCATGCGCTTCAGCGGGGATCATCTCCGGGTAGCTGAGTCGGCGGGGCAGGACCGGCCGGCACCCACAATACATGGCTTCCACCACCGCTATCCCGAAGAACTCGTGGACGGCCGTGGAGACCACCACGTCGGACGCCCAGAGAAGAGCGGCGTAGTCAGTGGTCCGCGTCACTCTCCCCCACTGCACGATCTCGTCCGCCAGCTCTCGTCTGGCCCGCAAGAACTCGGCCGTCGGCGTGCCCTGGTTAGGCCCGGCCATCGCCAGCCGGAAGCGGACCCCGGAAGCCTTCAATTCGTACAGGGCGGCGAACAGGTCGGCCGGAGCCTTGTCGTACTCCCAGCGCTGGTTCCAGAGGATGAGGGGCCCGGCACCGGGATCGCCCCACCGCCCGGCGGCCGCCTGCGACAGGCGCCGCTGACCGGTGTCGGTCGAAGCGGCGCAGATCGCACCCCACGGGCAGGACGCGCGACTTCGCCTCCACCTGTTCAACGACCCAGTCGGGGATCTCGTCCGGCATCGCCTGCAGGAGTTCCGCGCAGGCCCGCAGGAAGTCCCGTCGGTGAAACTCGCTGTTGAAGAGCACCGTGTGGGCCGCCGCCGCGGACGTGAGGTTCTTGAAGCCGTAGCCCAGGTCGCGCTCCACCCCTGGTGGCAAAGGATAGGTGAGCTGATTCTCGTGGAAGTAAACGATCGCCGGCGCGCGGGCCACTCGAGGCCCAACGGCTGACAGGAATACCGGCAGGTCGAGCATGTCCGAGGTGAAGAGGACGTCGGGGCCGCCGACACGCACGCCGCCATCAAGCGGACCGGCGTCCGGTGGACCGGCGCCGGGCGACTCGAACGCGGATCCCCGATTACCCCCCTCGCTCACCCGGCGGGCCAGAGATAGAGCCCCCCCGTGCATCCGCCACTTCCAGTGGCGTCCAGGGAGGGTGAACAGCGTGAGGTGGTGCGCGGAATGCCGTGCCAGCCCCTCCAGGAAGTACTTGTGAGAGCCTCCGAAGTAGGGCTCGACCGCCCAGACCTTGAGTCTTGATTGTCGGTTCACAGCGCCGTCTCGTCTCCCGTCTGTCTTCGTCGGGCTCCAGCCGCCGCTCAGCCACAGGTCTCCCTCCACCCCGGGACCCCCCCGGCGGGGGATCCCTCCAGGGATCTCTGGCGGCTCTTGCACTGATTCTATATGCTGGCCCGGCCGGGGCACAGTGAACGCCGAGCAAGGGAGACGGGGACAATGGTGAGGGAGATCGGCGGGCAGCGGCCGGCACGCCGCAAGCTGTCCCCTCTCATCGGGGCCCAGATCTCCACCGCCGGCGGCTTCGCGCCGGTCCCGGAGCGCGCGGTCGCGATCGGGGCCGAGGTGGTACAGGTCTTCTCCTCCAATCCTCGGACCTGGCACTCGCGTCCCCACTCTCCCGAGGAGATCGCCGCCCTCACCGCCGGCTTGAAGCGGAACGGCCTGCCTCTGTTCCTTCATACGATCTATCTGCTCAACCTCGCCTCTCCGGACGAGGAGCTGCGCCGCCGCTCCGGCCAGGCGCTGTCCGAGGCGCTTGTTGTGGGTGCGCTTACGGCCGCGGCCGGGGTGGTCACCCATGTCGGCTCCCACCGAGGCGACGGTTTTGCGGCCGCCTTGCCGCGCGTCCGCGCGACAGTGCTGGCGGCCATCGACCGCGCCCAGGAGTCCCTATCGACGCAGGGCTACGAGCGGGCTCTCCCCCGGCTGCTTCTCGAGAACGGTGCCGGCTCGGGAGATACCGTGGGCGGTCAGTCTGGAGGAGTTGGCCGCGCTTCTGGAGACGCTTCCGTCGTCGTGCGGTCTCTGTCTCGATACTGCGCATCTCTTCGCGGCCGGCCATCCCGTGCACACCGGGGCGGGGCTGCAGGATCTGGTGGACCGGCTCCGCGACGACCGACTCCTGGACCGGCTTGCCCTGATCCATCTCAACGATTCCAAGACGCCGTTCGCCTCGGGCCGCGACCAGCACGAGAACCCCGGTGAGGGCTACATCGGCAAGACCGGGCTGGCCCGGGTGGTCCGGCACCCGGCGTTCGCCTCCATCCCGTTCGTGCTGGAGGTGCCGGGCGAGAAGGGCCACGGACCGGACGCCGTCAACGTAGCCCGGGTGAAGCTAATGCGGCAGGGGGCGGGAGGCCGACCGAAACGGCCTGCTCTCGGCGCATGACGTCGAGCAACGCCAGCGTGACCGCGCCCGGCCTGCCGTCGCCCACGACGTACGGGCCGATCCGGACGGCCGGCTGGATGTCCCTGGTGGTAGACGATGTGAACACCTCACACCCGATGTTGGCAGCCGAGCCGTTCGGGACCGCGCTCACTTCCTCGAGGGTGAAGGGCCGCTCTTCGACCAGGTAGCCCAAGCGACGAGCGATCTCGAGCACGTGTTTGCGGGTGATTCCCGCCAGAATGCGATTGTCCAGAGGATGAGTGCGGATCGTGCCTCCCAGCACGGCAAAGACATTGGATGATCCCCCTTCGCGCACCACTCCCTCGGGACTCAGGAAGAGAGCCTCATGCGCCCCGGCCTCCCGAGCCGCTTCCTTGGCCAGTACCGAGGCCAGCAGGTTGGTGGACTTGATATCGCAGCGGGCCCAACGCTGGTCCTCCACAGGGTGGAGGATCGCTCCCGCCAGGATCTCGGAGACCCCGGGAGCGCGCTTGGTCCTCACATAGGCGAGTACGGTGGGATGCGGAGGATCGGGGAACACGAATTCCCGCGGCGCCGGTCCGCGGGTCACCTGGACATACACGATGCCATCTGTCACTCCTGAACGCCTCACCAGATCGGGAAGAACCTGTTCGGGTGCATGGCCCTCCAGAGCCCCGAGGAGTCTCACGGCTTCGAGACTGCGGAGCAGCCGCTCAAGGTGGTCTTCGAGCCATATGAGCCGGCCGTTCATGACCTTGATCACCTCGTACACCCCGTCACCAAGCTGGAAGCCGCGGTCCTCCACGCCTATCCGACCTTCGGAGAGCGGCGTGAACCTGCCGTTCAAATAGAGCATCTCATCGTCCATCTGCTACCCTCACGTGCATGATCGAGTACCGTCTAGCCTCCCACGGGGATACCTCTCAACTCCTCCCGCTCCTGGCTGAGATCATGGAGGATCATGGGGTATCGCCTCCCTCGACCGAGCGCCTCGAGGCCACCATCGAGACCGTATTGTCCTCCTCCGGTCATTCGCTTCTGGTGGCCGAATCCGATGGCCGCCTGATAGGCATGTGCGCCCTCATCTTCTCTTACAGCACCTGGTCGAGTTCACTGGTGTGTGAGCTTCAAGACGTCGTGGTCACGGAAGCCTACCGCCGGGAGCACGTGGGCCGGGATCTCGTGAGTGCGGCCGAATCTCTCGCCCGGGCGCGCGGCTGCAGCCGGCTCTTCCTCTTGGCCGAGGCCTGGAACCTTCAGGCCCACGCTTTCTACCGCAGTCTGGGACTGGCGGAGAAGACCTGCCTCTACTTCGAGCGCGCCCTTAGCGACCAGGAACCCGACCAGACAGGCGCCCTACCTTAGGAACGGTGGGACCTCCAACTCATCGCCGGGACCGGTTGGTTCGCGCGGTTCTTGGCGAGAATCCTCCGAGGGGACAGGCTCGGAGGCGACAGACTCGGGGGCGACACGCGGTGGCGTGGCCACACCGTAGGGATGATCGTGCCTCGTGGCGCTGACCACCTGCTCGGTCAGGACCTCTTCGCTGGTCGCGTCGAACCCGGCGGCGACCACCGTCACCCAGAGCGTGTCACCCAGAGCCTCATCCACGACTGCGCCGAAGATGATGTTGGCTTCAGGATCGGCAGCCACGTTGACGATCTCCGCCACCTCGTTGACCTCGTGCAGCGACAGGTCCTTTCCCCCGCTGATGTTCAGCAGTATTCCCCGCGCGCCCTCGATAGACGTCTCCAGCAAAGAGGAGTTGATCGCCATCTCCGCCGCTTTCTGAGCGCGCTGCTCGCCTCGGGCCCGGCCGATCCCCATGTGGGCCGTCCCCGCCCCGGTCATGATCGTGCGCACGTCGGCCGAGATCGAGGTTGATCAGCCCCGGCACGGTGACCAGGTCGCAGATGCCCTGCACGCCCTGGCGAAGCACGTCGTCGGCCAACCGCAAGGCCGCCACCATCGAGGTGCCCCTGTCGGCGACCTCGAGGAGCTTGTCGTTCGGGACCACGATGACCGTGTCGGCCTTCGACCGCAGGACGCGCACGCCCTCGAGAGCCTGCAGACCCCGACGCTTGCCCTCGAAGACGAAGGGCCGTGACACCACCCCGATGGTGAGCGCTCCCAGAGACTTCGCTATCTCGGCCACCACCGGCGCGGCACCGGTGCCGGTGCCGCCCCCTTCCCCGGCCGTTATGAACACCATGTCGCTGCCCTTGAGCACAGCCTTGATCTCGTCGTAGGCGGCAGCGGCTGCTTCCCGTCCGACCTTAGGGTCGGAGCCTCCTCCCAGACCCTTGGTCAACTCCCGACCGATGCGCAACTTGTGGTCGGCCTCGCACATGTTGAGTGCCTGAGCATCGGTGTTGATGGCGATGAATTCCACCCCTTCGAGCCCGGCCTCGAGCATGCGATTGATGGCGTTGGTGCCCGCGCCCCCTACCCCAACCACTCGAATGACAGCGGGAAAGCTGCGTGACGGCTGGATCAGGGTCCGTCGGCCTGCCGCCGGGTGGCTCGGCATGTCCCATGGGCTATCGACGGCTTGAGAATCCGTGCTCTCGGCACCGGTCTGATCCTCGGGCTGAGCTGCGACCTCAGCTTGGTCGTCAGTGGCGGCGGGGACTTCCTCGTCACCGGGCTTGCCCGCCTCCGTCGCCCTGAAGAGAGAGCTGAGGCCGCTGTCCTTCATGCTAGATCTTTTTTCCATTGAGCACCTCTCTCGCAAGCTGGCGATACGCCTGGGCTGCCTTGCTGCCGGGCGCGTACTTGAGCACCGACTCCCCTTTGACCGGCGCCTCCGCGAACCTGATCGTCTTCGCGATGGTGGTCTCGAACACAAGATCGCCGAAGCTGTTCCTGAGCACCTCGACGGCCTCCCGCCCATGCACCGTCCGAGAATCGTACATAGTGGCCACGATCCCGGCAATATGGACCTCGGGGTTGAGATTATCCCGGACCAGCTCAAGAGTCCGCTCCAACTGGGCCAGACCCCGCAACGACAGGTACTCGCATTGTACGGGAACGATCACGCCGTCGGCGGCGGTGAGCGCGTTGACGGTGAGCAAACCCAGAGAAGGAGGAGTGTCGATCATTATGTAGTCATAGCGATCGCCCACTTGGAGCAAGGCTTTGCTCAGCATCCTCTCCCTACCGATAAGCGAGCTGAGCGAGATCTCGGCCGCGGCCAGATCGATGCTCGACACCGCCACGTCAACCTCCCGGTGGACAAGCACCTCCTCGATGCTCACCCCGTTGACCAGCACGTCGAACATGCTGGGTCGGGCGTCGTTGGGATTCAACCCCAAACTCATGGTCAGGTTGCCTTGGGGATCCATATCCACCGTGAGCACCCGGTATCCCAACTCCTGGAACGCCACGCCCAGATTGAGAGTGGTCGTGGTCTTTGCCACGCCGCCCTTCTGGTTCGCAAAGGCTACGACTTTGGCCAAATACCGCTCCCTTTGGTCTGGGAACTCGTTTCAGAATGAAGTCTCGGCCGCCTCATTCCGCGCTGGGCGGAGCGATCCATTTGTCCTTCAGTCGCGCCCGTAGCGCTGCTACGACCGCTCCCTCTAGTCCTCGCCTCACTCGCGCCGATCGCACCCTGTCGGCAAAGCGTCATTCCGAAACGAGCTCTAATAGCGATTGCCTAGGTCTACTATGATTACCTTTTCGAGAGAGTTTCGAAAGAGAGCCTCGGAATCCTCCGTGCAAGAGCCGGCAGACGAGAACGAGCCGCCCCGATATGCACCGTCACCTTGACTACTTCTTCGAACGAACGGCTAGCGCGCGACCGTCTCCAAACCCGATTTGAGGAAGCCCGAGGTCACCGATACGGGCGGCGCGTGTGAATCGGAGAAGTCCTTGAGCTCACGCAAGAAATCACGGTTCTCGCGCACGTGTTCCCAGGCACGGCTGATCAGGTATCCCTGCAACTGATGCTTGTGGTACATGGGGGCTTTGGGCCTGATGCTCAGGACGCGCCGCCCTTTGTAGAAACGCTTGTGAGCCTGAAGCAGTATCTCCTGCAACTCGAACGGGGTCATCTGCTTGGGCCAGAACACCACGTGATGCCCATCGTAGAGGCTCCAGTTCTTGGTGAAGATGCGGCCTTCAGCCTCGAACTGAGCGGTCTGCCGAGTGCCCGGCAGGGGAGTCAAGGCCAGGAACTGAACGCTGTTGAGACCGTGCTGAGTGGCAAAGTCCGCCGTCTGTTGAAGTGATTCCGCGGTGTCGGAGTCGGCTCCGCACACGAACATGCCATGCGTCTTGATGCCTCTTTGCGCCAGTGCCTCCAGCCCACCGGCCATGTCGTCGATACTGGACTCCTTGTGGTACTCCTTGAGGGTAGCCGGATTGATGGATTCAAGCCCCAGATAGACGATCCGGCAGCCCGCACTCCAGAGCAGGTCCAGCAATTCCCGATCGACCTTGCCGTCTTTGTACACGGAATCGACCCGGATCTGAGCGAAGAACTCCACTTCCGCCTTCTCCCGGATCATCTGCGTCAGCAGTTCTTTGCCCCGCCGTTTGCTGATGAAGAAGTTGTCGTCGTAGAAGAAGAGCTTCTCCGGTTTCATCCGCTTGATCTGCCTGACGACCTCGGCCGGCTCGACTGTGCGCACCCGGCGGCCGAACATGAGGACGACCGAGCAGAACTCACATCCGAACGGGCAACCGCGCGAGGCCAGGATGGGCGTGGGCTGCACCTGCTCGCCCCCCACCACCAGACTAATATCCGGCCAGGGTAGGTCGGTGAGGGAAGTGAGGAGAGGCCGGGAAGGGTTGTGTACGACCTGGCCGTGCTTGTCCCGATAGGTGAGACCCAGGATGGCCTCCAGCGACCCGCGGCCCTGGAGGTAGTCGACCAGCTCGACCAGGGCCCCTTCCCCTTCGTTGCGGATCACGTAGTCGCAGAAATCCATGGCCTCGTCGGCCAAGAAGGTCACGTGAGGCCCGCCCATGATCACCGGGACTCCCGCATCTCGCACCCGCTGCGCGTAGCGATAGGCGCGGACGGCCGTAGAAGTGGTGGTCGAGATTCCGACCAGGTCCGAGGATAGGACGTCGTCCCAATCGACCTCGCTAAGGCTCTCCGCATAGATGCGCACCTGGTGGCCGCGCTGGGTCATCATGGCGCCCAGCAGCGGCAGACCCAGCCGGAGCTGCTTCACGAAACTGTATACATGGAAGCCGGGAGCGGCAGGTTCGATGAAGGTGATGCGCACGCCAACCTCGCAAATACTCGATTCATCGCGCGGGAAATATGGTAGCACAAGCCTCCTGCCGCTCTTCCCCCGCCCCGCCTTGAGTCCCCCCCGACTTCTACTCTCTAGGACCCAGGGGGATCGTCACCTGGAACACCGTGGAGGGTCCTTCACCCACAAGCTCGACCCGGCCGCCAAGCACTGCGCAGATCTCACGGGCGAGTGCCAACCCCAGTCCGAACCCTTCGCTACGACGTCCCTCCTTACCGCGATAGAACCGGTCGAAGATACGAGCTCTCTCCTCTGCCTCCAGGGGCGGTCCTCCGTTCGAGACCTGGATGACAAGATCGACTCCCTGCGTATGCAGGCGCACCGTAACGGGGTCGGCCCCTCCGTAGAGCACCGCGTTGCGCAGGAGATTGGCGACCACCTGACGCAGCATGTCGGGGTCGGTGACGACACCCGTCTCTCCGCCGGCCTCGATCGCGATGCGGCTCGGTTGGGCCAATCCGACGTTGACGAGACGATCCACCTCTTCTCGCACCAGAGCTTCCACCGAGAAGGCCGTGAAGGTCGGCTGGTACTCGCCAGAATCGTACCGGGACAGGGTGAGCAAAGCATCCACCAGGCGCTGGAGCCGGGACGATTCCCTGTAGATGGCGGCCGCCGAGCGCTGTTGCTGCTCCTGGGTGCCCGCCGTGCCATCGAGGAGGGCCTGCGCAAACCCCTGTATGGAAGTAAGCGGCGTGCGTAGCTCGTGAGCGGCAGAGCCCACAAAACCGCGAAGCGATTCCTCGCTGTGCTTGACCTCCCGGCGCATCGTCTCGAGGCTCGTGGCCAGTTCCTGGACCTCTCCCGGATAGTCGCCGGTCACGGGCTGATCGTAAGAGCCCGCGGCCATCGCCTGAGCGGCGGTCGAGAGCCTGCGAAGCGGCCGGGACATCCAGGATCCCAACCCCAGACCGACCGCCACAGCCAGCGCGATGGCGATGACTCCGGAAACAAGCAGGACTCGGAAGAGATCTCGCCGGCCCGAGAACGCGTCGACCACGGCCAGAGTCACCGCTGCTTGGCCTCGGGTTCCGTCGCTGAGTTGGATAGGAGCAGCCGCCAGAAGTATGTCGGTCCGCCTCCCGGCGGTATCTACAACCGATCTGACTCTGTCGGCACCCGCGCTTGAACCTCCTAGCGACTCCGCCTCCTCCCGCAGGCGATCCAGATTCGGACCCCTGGCGGGGGTCCTACCCACCTTCGCCGCTACCTCCGAGTCTCGGAAGACTACGATCCCCGCTCCGGTCGGCAGGCCCCGGAGATCGGAGCGCAAGAGAACGTTCAGCACTCTCGCACCTATGAGGCCGCCCGGCAGGGACTCGTCCAGTCCTTCGACCTGCTCCGCCACCTGTACGGCTTGGTCGAGCAGTATCTCCTTCTGGCGATCGAGGATGTAGCCTCCGAGAAAGAAGTAGAAGACCAGACCCACCACCAACAGGGTGAAGACCGAGACTCCGGCCAACGCCAGGACCAGGCGCGCTCGGATGGAACGACCCCCGCTCAAGGCGACGCTTCCGGATCGACTCTATATCCCAGGCCCCACACGGTCTGGATGATCCGGCCCCAGGGGCCCAGTTTCTTGCGCAGTTGGCCGATGTGGACGTCCACCGTACGTGCATCCCCATAGAAGCTGTAACCCCACACTTCCTCCAACAGCCGTTCCCGGGTCAAGGCCAGACCCCGATTCAGCAGCAGGTAGTGGAGCAGCTCGAATTCCTTCGGAGTCAGGTCCACGAGCTCGCCGTCGATGCGCACGGTCCGCTCCAGCGGTGATACTTCGACGCCTCCCAGGACCTGGTCGTGAGCGGAAAGGTCCGCCTGCGCCCCCACCCTACGCAGAACCGCTCTCGTCCGCGCGACCAGCTCTCCCGGGCTGAACGGTTTGACCATGTAGTCATCCGCGCCCAGTTCGAGACCGAAGATCTTGTCCTGTTCCGCATCTCTCGCGGTGAGTATGATCACGGGCACCTGCGAAGACCGCCTTATGGCCTTCAATACCTCGAAACCAGATCGGTCCGGCAGCATGAGGTCGAGCACGACCAGAGCCGGGTCCCTCGCCCGTACTAGGTCGATGCCGGCATTGCCCAGGGCGGTGACGTGCACCACATAGCCCTCTCGGCTCAGATAGAGCTCGAGCAGCTCGGAGATCGAGGGGTCGTCCTCGACGACCACGACAACCGGCCCATTTGTCACTCCCTCGACCGAAACCACTCTGGGTCTTGCCCTCCTCAAACCCTCCTCGGGCCGGCACCTGCCTGCGGTTCTTGACGACCTAATACTTTGCCTCCCGCCGCCGGTTCCCTCCGTCTGATACGCGGCCGAATGCAGGCCGCCCTGGCAGCGGAGACCCAGTCTCCGCTGCCAGGGCCGGGCCGGTCTTAGTTGATGCCCGACACGGCTCCCGCCGCTCCGGCCGCCTCGTCACCCGCGCCAAGATACTTGTTGGTCAGGTCGCGCAATTCCTTGAGAGTCGCCTTGAGTGCCTCTCGGGCCTCATTGAGGGCCTCGCGCTTGTCCTTGGCCGTCTCTACCAGCCGGTCGTACGCCGCCTGATCCTCAGGCGTCATCTTCTCCCGGACCAGTTGCATCAGCGCCTTCTGGCGCTGGATCCATTGCTCCTTCTTCTCTTTCAGCGCTTCACGATCGAGCGGTCCCGGCTTGCCGGCAGCCGTCAAGACCGTTCGGTCGGCCGCAACGGCCTGACCGTCACCAGTCGCGGCCGCCAAAGCCACCGCTCCCACGCGACAGAAAGATGGCCAGCGCAAGAGCCAAAAGTAGCCACTGGCGTTTCCACAGGCGCTTCATGACTCACACCTCCTTGCTCATCGAGACGGGGTTCTTGGACTCAGTGTCGCGCGATAATGTGAGGGAACTGTGAAAGAATCCCGAAATATCCAACAAGACCACGAGGTTCGGGGCTGAATCAGACTACGATGCGCTACGAGAGTCACAGTGATGACGAACGCCGTTTCATGCTCGGCGTACTAGGTCTCGAGTCCGTCGACGACCTCTTCGCTCTCATACCCCCACCGCTGCGGCGGACAGAGCTACGACTGGCGCCCGGGCTCAGCGAGCCGGAAGTGCGCGAGACCATGGAAGCCCTGGCCTCTGCCGACCGTCCGCCGGGTCCGACGTCGTTCCTGGGAGCAGGTTGCTACAGCCACTTCGTGCCTGCCGCCGTTCGTGCTCTGACGGGCCGCGGCGAGTTCGCCACGGCCTACACCCCCTATCAGGCGGAGGTCAGCCAGGGCACGCTCCAATACATCTTCGAGTTTCAGAGCTGCGTCTGCGAGCTCACGGGCATGGAGGTAGCCAACGCGTCCCTCTATGACGGACCCTCGGCGCTGGCCGAGGCCGCCTTCATGGCGTTGCGCCTCACTCGGAGGGAGGGGATACTGATCTCGTCCGGCGTCCACCCGGAGGCCGCTCAGGTGGTGGCCAGCTACGCCGCCGGCCCCGATCTCCCTATCTACGGATGGCCCCTGGACCCACGCTCGGGAGCCACCGGCACCATCGATGGTCATCTACCGGCGGGCGGTCCAGGGGTCGAAGGTCTCGCAGGACTCCGTCGGGGCGGTGCTGGTGCAACAGCCCAACGTGCTCGGAGTGGTCGAGGACCTGAAGCTGCTCGCGGAGGCCGCACACAGCCTCGGCGCCTTGCTGGTGGTCGCGGTCAACCCGGTGACGCTCGGGATCCTGGAACCGCCGGGCACGGCCGGGGCGGATATCGCGGTCGGCGACGTGCAGGTGTTCGGCAACGCCCCCACCTTCGGAGGTCCGTCCGCGGGCTTCCTGGCCTGCCGCGAGGCTTACACCCGGCAGATCCCAGGACGTCTGGTGGGTCAGACCCTCGATGAGGACGGGCAGACCTGCTACACCCTGACGCTGCAGGCCCGCGAGCAGCACATCCGCCGGGCCAAGGCCACCTCCAACATCTGCTCCAACCAGTCCCTGAACGCGCTCGCCGCCACCATACACCTGAGCCTGCTCGGGCCCCAGGGATTGCGCCGCCTGGGAGAGATCTGCCTGCAGCGCGCCCACCACCTCCAGGTCGAGCTTTGCTCCCTGCCTGGAGTGGAGCCTCTGATGGACGGCCCGTTCTTCCACGAGTTCGCCTTGAAGCTCCCTTGCTCCGCCGATTGTTTCAGAACCGCCATGCGCGACCGAGGCGTCGATCCAGGCGTTCCTCTGAGTCGTCTGCTCGCCGCCCGTGCGCCCCTGGCCGGCGCCGCCGAGACCGGCGCCGCCGCGACCGGCGCCGCCCCAACCGACGGGGGTCCAGTGAGTCTGGGCCTGATCGACAACGCGCTTCTGGTCGCGGTGACCGAGTCCAACCCGCCTGAGGCCCTCGAACTGTATGTGGCCGCCGCTCGCGAGGTGCTCGCCCGACTCGCCCCTTCCTCGAAGGACCGCCCTCAATGACGACCGGGCATCCGGAACCCCTCATCTTCGACAAGAGCGTTCCCGGTCACGGGGGGCTCGATCTTCCTTCCCCGGGGGTGCCGGCAGCCGACCTTTCTTCTCTCCTCCCGGGGGTACGTCTTCGCCACGACCCTCCCCGCTTGCCGGAAGTGGCCGAGCCTCAGGTGGTGCGGCACTACACGCGCCTTTCTCAGCTCAACCACTCGGTGGACACCGGCTTCTACCCTCTGGGGTCATGCACCATGAAGCACAACCCCAAACTGAACGACGAGCTGGCGGCTCTGCCCGGCTTCGCCCGGCTGCACCCCTATCAGGCCGAAAGCGAGGTCCAGGGGATCCTTCGGTTGATGCACGAGCTGGAAAGAGCTCTGGTGGAAATCACGGGCATGCATCGGGCGACCCTGCAGCCCGCGGCCGGGGCTCAAGGGGAGCTCGCCGGGATCCTTATGATCAAAGCCTACCACCGCGACCACGGCGGCTCTCACCGAGATACCGTCATCGTCCCCGATTCCGCCCACGGCACCAATCTGGCCAGCGCTGCGATGGCCGGCTACCGAGTGGTGGAGATCCCCAGCTCTCCCCAGGGCCTTATCGATCCCGCCGTGCTGCGCAGGAGCCTGTCTGACCGCACCGCCGCTTTGATGCTGACCAATCCCAACACTCTGGGACTGTTCGAGGAGGACATCCTCGAGATCTCAGGCCTGGCCCACGAGGCCGGCGCCCTCTGCTACTACGATGGGGCCAACCTCAACGCGATCATGGGCAAGGCCCGCCCGGGCGACATGGGCATGGACGTGGTCCATGTGAATCTGCACAAGACCTTCTCCACTCCCCACGGGGGCGGCGGCCCCGGCTCCGGTCCGGTTGCAGTCACCGCCCGGCTCGAACCCTACCTGCCGGTCCCGCTGGTGCGCATCTCCCCAGCCGACGAGGCCTATACCCTCGACTACCAACGTCCTCACAGCATCGGCCGCATCAAGGGTTTCTACGGCAACGTCGGCGTCCTCATCCGGGCCTATGCCTACCTACTCCGGATGGGCGGGGACGGTCTCGCCCGAGCCAGTGAGGACGCGGTGCTCAGCGCGAACTACCTTCGTGTCCGACTGCGAGCCAGTTACCAGGTCCCTTACGACCGCATCTGCATGCACGAGTTCGTGCTCTCGGCCGCGGCCCAGGCAAGACGCGGCGGCACGGCCCGCGACATCGCCAAGCGCATCCTCGACTTCGGCATGCACGCACCCACCATCTATTTCCCCCTGATAGTGCCGGAAGCCCTCATGGTGGAACCGACCGAGACCGAAGACCTGAGGACTCTGGACACGTTCGTCGAGGTCATGGAACGCATCGACCGCGAGATAGACGAGGATCCGGAGATAATCCGCCGGGCCCCGATCTCTACCCCGGTGCGCAGACCGGACGAGACGAGGGCCGCCCGGGAACCCATCCTGCGCTGGGTCCGTCGCGAAGATCAAGATCCAACTCCACCCCCACCGGCAACGCCTGGATTTGGCGCCGGTCGAGGTTTCGGGGATAATCAAGCGCCATGACGACGGCCATCGCGAGGACTCAGCCACATAGTCGCCGCAGGTCCCGCCGACATCTATCGATGTCGATAGGCGTCGTGATCGCCCTGGCAGCGCTGGCGTATCTGCTCCTGCCTACTGCACACGTCAACACCCGCAATCTGGTCCAGGTCAACGGCGTCACCTATGCGGTCCCTCCCACCGCCACGGCGTCCGGCCTCAGCGAGATCTCCGCCCTTCTCGCCCGACCCGGGTCGAGCTTGGACATCACCGGCGACGTGTTCGCACTGGCGCAGGGCGCTCCGGCCAAACGAAAGATCGACGATCTCCCTCTGGCCGGGGACTCCGTTCTCACCGACGGGGCGCTCGTGGAAGTCCGCCACGGCGAGCACCGGCTCGAGACCATACGACAGAAGACTCAAGCCATGCCCTTCGAGACCGTTTACGAGGGCAGTGGGCCCATCGTCAGCCTAGTGCAGTCCGGCGCCTCCGGCAAGCGAGAGCTGTTCGTGGGGTCGTCCAGCGGCAAACAGGCGGCCGTGTTCCTGCTCTACCTCTCCCCAGAATGCCGTGGTCCAGCGCAGCAAGACCGCGAAACCCGGACAGAAGATGGCCGCACTGACCTTCGATGACGGCCCCGGCACCTATACTCAGGCGGTGCTCGATGCGCTCGCGGCCAAGCACGTGCCGGCCACTTTCTTTGTTCTTGGGGGCGCCGCCGCGGGCAACAAGGCCATGATCAAGGCCATCAAGGCCGCCGGCCACGAGGTGGAGAACCACACCTGGAGCCACCCCGTTCTCACCGAAGTCAGCGCGGAAAGAGTGCGCAGCGAGATCTCCCGCACCAATGCCGTGATCGGGGGCGGCCGCTTCCTGCGGCCGCCCTACGGGACCTACAACGCCGCCGTCGCGGCGCAGGCCCACGCGCTGGGGCTCCGAATCGCGCTGTGGACCGTCGACACCCTGGACTGGAAGCATCCAAGCGTCGAGTCGATCATGTCCTACGTGAAAGCCAAGACCAAGCCGGGGGCCATCATCTTGATGCATGACGGCGGGAAGAATCGCTCACAGACTGTGGCGGCCATCCCGGTCATCGTCGACTGGCTCTTCGCCCGCGGTTACTCCCTGACCACGGTGGAGCAACTGCTCTGACGGGGTGGGGAGTCGCGCTGCTCGTCCGGTCCTCGTTCGTGTTTAGTATGTCGCCACGAGGGTAATAGCGACACATCGACCGAAACCCGATAGACCCGGTGACAATGGATGTAAGGGTGACCAGTCTCGAAGAGACGCCACTCGTCGAGGCTTGGGGAGACATAGACCACAATAGCTGCGGCTCCATCGAAGCAGTTCTCGACGGGGCTCTCGCGTCCGGTAGCGCCAATGTCCTTTTCGACCTGAGCCAGGTCACTTATATCGACAGCGGTGGGCTTTCTGTGCTGCTCTCCGCGGTGCGCTTGCTGCGCGATCGAGGCTGGCTGGGGGTCATCGGTCCCAACGCGAACGTGCGACGCCTTTTGGAGATCGTAGGGTTGCTGGTCGACCCCAACTTCCGGGTTTTTGAAGACAGAGAGACGGCTGCTGCAGCCCTTGCAGGACAGGTGACCGTCTGATGCCCCCTGACGACTCGAGGTCGATCGACGATCTGAGACCGCCAGGCGATCCCACGTTCCACCGGGTCATCCAAGTCGAGGCTCAGACCTCCCGCCTGGCGGACGTGAGACGGTTCGTGGAGGAGGTGGCGAGCGATGCCGCTCTCGATCTGGAGCGGATCTTCGACCTCAAAGTAGCCGTCTCCGAAGCCTGCGCCAATGTCGTGGAGCATGCCGGCTGCCACCCTCTGCCCTTGGAGGTCAGCGCCCGGCTGCACGCCAGGCGCCTCACTTTCATCGTCACCGACAACGGCCCATTCCGGGCGCTTTCGTCGGCCCGTGAGGAATGTCGCAGCAGGGGGCTGGGGATGCCGCTCATGGTGGCGCTCATGGACGAGGTCAGCTTTGCTCGCGCCCCCGGCGGTGGCACCACGGTAAGCCTGTCGGTGCTTCTCGACCGGGCTACGGCTCAACCCGCCTAAGTCGGCGGCAGCCGCGAGGGCTTACCCGCTGCCGGCGAAGCGCACGTTCAACAAGTATCCCCCGGCTTGATCGCGGTCGACGAGACGTCCGATGACCGCGGCGGCCGAGGTGTCTCTGGCCGTCAGCGCCTGGACCGCTTCCGCCGTCCTCTCGGACGGCACCGCCAGGACGAGACCGCCGGACGTCTGGGCATCGGCGCACAGGAGCCTCTGCCAGGATTCCAGCCCCGGCTCGAAGCTGGTCCAGGGCTGCACGTACTCCAGGTTGCGCTTGGTCCCCCCGGGGATCACGCCTTGTCGCGCCAGTGTCTCCGCTTCAAAGAGCAAGGGTAACCGGTCGTACCAGACTTCCGCCGCCACCCCACTTGCCCGGCACAACTCACTGAGGTGGCCCAGGAGGCCGAAACCGGTGATATCCGTAAGCGCACGCGCACCACAGGCTCGGGCCACCTCGGCTGCATCGCGATTGAGCGCCGCCATGGTGGCGGTGGCGGCGGCGATGGCCTCTGCCGAAGCGTTTCCCTGCTTGATGGCGGTCGCGACTACTCCGGTGCCGAGCGGCTTGGTGAGCACGAGGACGTCGCCGGGCCTGCCGGCTGCATTGGTCAATTCCTGTCCCGGCTTGATCAAGCCGGTGACGGCCAGCCCATATTTGGGCTCGGGGTCGTCGATGGTGTGGCCACCGACGATGGTGGCCTCGGCGAGCCGGGCCGTCTCTGCCCCACCCTGCAGGATCCTCGCCAGGTACTCGAGCGGCAGGACGCCCGATGGGAAGCAGACGATATTGAGGGCAGTCAGAGGCCGACCACCCATCGCGTAGACGTCGGAGAAGGCGTTGGCGGCGGCGATGCGGCCGAAATCGTAGGGGTCGTCGACCACCGGTGTGAAGAAATCGACCGTCTGCACCAGGGCGATCTCATCAGTAAGGCGGTAGATGGCCGCATCATCCAGCGTGTCCGCCCCCACCAGAAGGGCGGGATCTTCCACCCGCGGCAGCATATCCATGACCTGCCCCAAGTCCTTGGGGCCCAGTTTGCAGGCTCAGCCTGAGCCGTGCGAGAGGGTGGTCAGCCTCGGGACCGCCTCCATCGACCATCACCTCCTTTCGTCCACGCCGGTTTCAGCGTCGCGCCGGTCTCAGCGTCGCGCCGCTGTGCGGGTCGTCGCCCTGCGCATGTCACACCCATCTGTGCCTCACCTGTGCCGGCACGGGGAAACACTAGCAGACGACCGGTTCGCGGGCCAACCGCTCTGCCGGTGGACGGGCCCGCCGGCCGACAGGTCCGCAGCCGATCACCCCGCCGGGCGATCACCCCACCGGGCGATCAATCCGCCCGCGCCCCTTCGCTGCACAACGTGTGCGATTGACACCTGCATGCTCTTGCAATAGAGTTGCAATAACCATGACTCATCATGCCACCCGCACCTTGCAGGAATTGGGCTACCGACTGACCCCCCAGCGCACGCTCGTGTGGGACGTGCTTCGCGAGCACGGAGCCCACATGAGCGCCGAAGATGTCTGCGTCAGAGTTCAGGAGCAGTTCCCCCACATCAACATGTCCACCGTATATCGCACCCTGGAGCTATTGGTGGACCTCGATCTGGTGAGAGAGACGCATCTCGGTCCCACCCGGCGCTTCTTCGAAGTGGAAGAAGAGATCCCTCACCATCACCTGGTCTGCGAGGTATGCGGTCGGGTGACTCACGTGCACGACGAAGACCTGGGAGATCTGAGCGCCCTTCTGCTTCGCGAGCAGGACCACTCGGTCCGAGAAGTGACGGTGTTCGGCCTTTGCAGCACCTGCCGAATCGACGCGGAAGGAGGAAGCCGGTGCACATCCCCGACGGATTCGTAGACATCCCCACGGCTGTGGCCACAGGGGTGGTTTCGCTGGGTACGGTGGCCTATGCAGTGCGCAAGACCAGCAAGGACCTCGGCGAGCGGACCATCCCCCTCATGGGCGTGACCGCAGCCTTCATCTTCGCCGCCCAGATGCTCAACTTCCCGGTGGCCGGGGGCACGAGCGGGCACTTCCTGGGGGCGATGCTTGCGGTCGCGCTCTTGGGGGTGTGGCCGGCCCCCATAGTGATGACCGTGGTCCTCGTGGTCCAAGCCCTGGGCATGGCAGACGGGGGTATCACGGCGCTGGGAGCCAACGTGTTCAACATGGGTGTGGTCGCGGTGTTCGTCGGCTACGGGGTCTTTGTTGGACTCAAGAAGATCCTCCCCCGCACCCTCCCCGGCTATCTGGTCTCGGTGGCCGTGGCCTCTTGGATCTCGGTGGTCGCGGCGTCGGCCGCCGCCTCTGCCGAGCTGGCCATCTCGGGAACCGTGCCGCTGGGCGTGGCTCTCCCCGCGATGGTCTCCGTGCACATGGTCATCGCAATCGGTGAGGCCCTGATCACCACCGTGGTGGCAGCCGCGGTCCTTGCCACCCGCCCCGATCTGGTCAAGACCTTCGACCTGCCTCTCGAGACCGTCCGCCGCACCGCCGGACGGCCGGTCGCCCGTATGAGCGGAAGAGCCCGCTTCTGGTCGTTCGTCGCCGGTGCGGTGGTCGTTGCCGTCGCCTTAGCGGTGTTCGTCTCTCCGTTCGCTTCCGGCTCTCCAGACGGCCTGGAGAAGGTGGCGGCGGACAGGGGCTTCGAAACCGCGGCGGCCGAGGAACCGACGTGGGGCCTCTCTCCGCTCGGCGACTACCAGCTCCCCGGAGTCGGCAACGAGAAGGTGGCCACGGCGATCGCCGGGTTGTTGGGCACGGTCGTCCTTTTCGCCCTTGTCGTCCTCGCGGGGCGCGCATTGAGCGGCCGTCGACTCACCCCGGCCGTGCAGCCTGCGGGAACGAACAGAGGTTCCGGCAACGCGCCGCCCCCTGATCCCTCCGGCAAGCCCTAGGGCGTGCCCTCGCCGGATAGCCGGATAGGATGACCACAAGATGGCGCTGACCGGGGTCGACTCCCTACTCACCGAGACCCGCGCAGTGGCAAAGCCGGCTGCACCGGCTCGATGCACGGGCCAAGATCCTGGGATTCATCGGGTTCACGGTGGTGGTGGTCACGACGCCGGCTCTGCCCGTATGGCCCTTCGTGCTCTACGCCGGGATCCTGTTCTTCCTCATCGGCGTCTCGCGTCTCCCGCTCAAGCATGTGCTCGGGCGCGCCCTCGTGGTGCTCCCCTTCATCCTGGTCGTTGCCATCTTCTTGCCTTTCTTCCATCAGACCGGAGGCGGCGGCTACAGCCTGGGCGGCATGCGGGTGACCGGCGAAGGCCTGCTCGTTCTGTGGAACGTGGGAGCGAAAGCCGTCCTGGGCGCACTCAGCATGATCGTGCTCGGTTCGACCACCACTTTCGCCGAGATGGTCTCGGGTTTCGAGCGCTTGAAGACGCCCAAGATCTTCGTCCTCATCGTGAGTTTCATGTACCGGTACAGCTTCGTGTTCATCGAGGAACTGGGGCGCATGCGGCGCGCTATGACTGCCCGCAACTACCGAGCACGTTGGCTATGGAACGTGCCCACCCTGGGCTACATGCTGAGCGCCCTTTTTCTGCGCAGCTACAGCCGCGGGGAGCGGGTGTACGTAGCCATGCTCAGCCGTGGCTACGAGGGTACGGTGAGACTGCTCGAGGGGAGCCGGTTCGGAGCGGTCGACGCCGTCTTCCTCGGCGGCCTCTCTGCTGGCCGTGGTCTCGATCCGCGCGCTCTCAGCGCTGTGAAGAGCGCCCTGAGTCCGAAGCTGCAAAGCCTGACCGGCAGGCCGTTCCCCGAAGGACAGCCGCCGGCCGTGGAGGCCGAAGACCTCCATTTCGCCTATCCAGACGGCACTGAGGTCTTGCGGGGGGTGGGATTCACCATCCGGCAGGGCGAGTCGGTGGCCATCATCGGCCCCAACGGGGCGGGCAAGACCACTCTCCTCCTCCACCTGAACGGTATCCTCCGCGGCACGGGAAGCCTCCGCATATTCGGCCTAGCCGTCGAGGACAAGAACCTGCGCGAGATACGCCGCAAGGTAGGCGTAGTCTTCCAGGATCCTGAGGACCAGCTGTTCCTCACCAGCGTGGCCCAGGATGTGGCGTTCGGACCGGCCAACATGGGCCTAGAGAAAGACGAGATCGCCCTCCGGGTCAAAGAGGCGCTCGCTGCGGTGGGCATGCAGGGGTATGCAGACCGTCCCGCCCACCATCTTTCGTTCGGCCAGAAGAAGCGTGTCGCCACCGCGACCGTCCTGGCCATGCGTCCGGAGATCCTTGTGCTGGACGAACCTTCGTCCAACCTGGACCCCAAGTCCCGGCGTCAGCTCATTCGCATCCTGCAAGACCTGCCGGTCACCAAGATCATAGTCACCCACGACCTTCCGGTGGCCTACGAGCTGTGCGACCGGGCGCTGATCTTGGCGGAGGGGCGGATCATGGCCGATGGACCCACAGAAGACATACTGCTCGACAAGGCCCTCCTCGCGGCTCACGATCTGGAGCTGCCCTACGGTTTCGTCCCACCCCGGTTGTCAGCTCATGGGCTCCGTGGGCGGCTGTAGGGGCATGACCAACCAGAGGATGATGTAGAGAAGGATCCCCACCCCAACCAGCAGGGTCAGGGCTATCCAGATGACCCGCACCAGGGTGGGGTCGACGTTGAAATACTCCGCCAGGCCTCCACAGACCCCGCCGAGTATCTTCTCGGTCCGGGACCGCTGCAAACGCTTCTCCATGTGAGTCTCCTTTTCTAGCCCGTCCCACGCGCCTCCGCGTGCAGAACGGTCAGCGGTCGCCGCGGTCGGCGATCTGTTCGCGATACAGGTCGGTGTTGTACATCACGCATTCACTGTTCACGCAGTACCACACCCGGTAGGTGCTGCACTCGCCCGTCGAGCGACTGACGCCTGTGCCGGTGCGCTCCGCTTCCTCGACCCGATCGGCGAGGGGCTTGCTGCAATTGATGCAGGTCTTGACCTCGTCTACCACCTGACTCCCCTTCCCAGATAGCGTGTTTACCCTGTGCGCGTGCCCCGTGGCCGCCCCAACCGGCGACCGATGTCCTCGGCTACCGCTCGAGCCTCGGGGTGTTCCAGTATCTCGCCCTTGGCGTCCACGCCCGGGCACAGCAGATCGCCCGCCGGTGACACCTCCAGCATATGCCAGAAGGTGCGCATCACCAGGCGGCATCCGTCGAAGACGTAGTCGAACGAAGTGCCGGAGCAACTCAGGAACGCCCCCAATCTCTCCGGGCGGCCCGGTTCGGTGATGGCTTGCTTCAGCACGTACTTGAGCGCCCAGAAAGGCTGGCAGCGGTCGATCACCATCTTGGGGACCGCCGGAATGCCCATGGAGTACACCGGGGCGGCCAGTACGATCGAATCGGCGTTCCGCAGTTGCGGATAGAGCAGATGCATGTCGTCCTTCTGTATGCATACGCCATCGCGCGAGCAGGCGTCGCAGGCCCGGCAGCCGTGAAGATCGAGGTCGCAGAGCCGGAACTTGACCACTTCGGCGCCCTCGTCCGCGGCTGCGGCCAGGCACCAGTCGAGAAGGGTCTCAGTGTTCCCGTCACGACGGGCGCTACCCGCCAGACCGAGCACGGTCATGGTCACCTACTCTACTCCCCCGCCGTCTTGACTTTGCGGGCCACCTGCCGGCCCAATTCCACGCATGCTGCCAGCTCGTCCTCGCTGGGCCTGTACTTGACCTCGATCGGCTCCACCATGTCGAGGCCCATGGCCCTGAGTTCCGCATCGATCTGCTTCACGGCCCCTCCGGCCCACCCACAGGAGCCGTAGGCTCCGGAGATGCGCTTGCGCGGCCGAAGACCCCGGATGTAGGTGAGGAACTCCCCTACTGTCGGGAACATGTTGTTGTTGAGGGTAGGCGACCCCACCAGGAAAGCGCGGGACTCGAGGACCATCCGCGCCACCTCCGACCGGGGGTTGCTGCTGAGCCTCGCGACCACGCAGTCCACGCCCTCTTGAGCGACGCCGTCCGCGATGGCCATGGTCATCTGCTCGGTGGAGTGCCACATGGTGTCGTAGATCAGCGACACCCGCTCCGGCGCCTGGAAGTCGCTCCACCCCGCATAGGCCTCCACAATGCGAGCCACGTCCTCGGGCCGGCGCCATATGACCCCGTGGCTGGGGCCGATCGCCTCGATCTCCAGACCCAGCTCGCCGATCTTGGCCAGCATCTTCTGGATCTGAGTGCCGAATGGCATGAGGATGTTGGCGTAGTACTTACTGGCCTCTTCCATGACCACGCTCAAGTCGACTTCGTCGGCGAAGCGCTTGGAGGTGGCCAAGTGCTGACCGAAGGCATCGTTCGGCAGAAGGGTCTTGGCCTGCTTCACGTAGGTGAACATGCTGTCCGGCCAGTGCAGCATGGGCGCCTCGATGAACTGCAGAGTATTGCGACCGAGGGAGACCTCGTCTCCGGTGCCGACCACCTGGATATTCCAACCATCCACGGTCGCGCCCCCGTAGTAGACGGCAAGCACGTCCTTGGCCCTTTTCGAACAGAAGATCCGCTCGGGGCTCAGCTGCTCCACCAGCCAGGGGATGGCCCCGGAGTGATCGGGCTCCACGTGGTTGATGATCAGGTAGTCGACTGGGCGGAGGCCGCAGCAGCCGCGCACGCGAGCCAGCACCTCCGGGCCGAAGCCCTCCCGGCATCCGTCGACCAGAGCCACCTTCTCGTCCAGGATCAGATACGCGTTATAGGTGGTCCCCCGGGGGGTCTCGTAGCCGTGGAAATCACGGACGTTCCAGTCGATGGCACCCGTCCACCATATGTCGTCCTTCAGCAGATACCGCTCCATTCACGCTCCTACTCGGTCACGCCTTCGTCGCAATAGTAGCCTTTGGTCAGCCCATACTCGGGCCAGAGCGGACAGTCGCCGCACGCGCAGCCCCGCCGGCGCACAGATCCGAGGCTCTTGCCCCTGGCGCAGTAGAAGTCCAGGTCGTCCTGGGGTTTTGAAGGGCACTCCCCGCAGATGCATTTCGCCATGTTCTCTTCTGTGTCCGGCACCTTGCCCACTATCGCCTCCTCTTCTCGAAGCCGCGGTCTAGTCTGGCCTGCCCGCTACGGCTCTTTCGTAAACCTTCCTGCACGTTTCGACCGGCGCCTTCGGCCGGCCGCAAACCTGGGACATTCAAACTCGAAGTCGCCTGCCCAGGACAAGCTGGGCTCCGGTCGTCTCCAGGTCCAGGACCTCGATCTCGACAAAACCGGCCGCCGTAAGCCAATCACGGTACTGTTCCTCAGTCCAGACCCCACCCTCCTCGGTCGCCTGAAGCATGTTCACCGCGAACCGGGCCGCCCGAGGGCTCCGTCCCCACACGTGATCCTGGATGGCGATCGTCCCCCCAGGGAGAAGGATCGAAAAGACCTCCTGGGTCACGCGCCCGTTCGTCACCGGGCCGTAGATGTGTAGGACGTTGCCCAGATACACCAGGTCGAACGGGCCGACGGGAAGGGATTGCGTGAAGTCCCCCCCCACCAGGGCGATATCACTCCCCTCGTCGCCCAGGAACTCGCGGGCAAGGGGGAGCACGTTCTCCCGGTCGAACAACGTGGCCCGCACCCCACATCGGGAGAAGTGCCGGGCCACGTGGCCAACGGCGCCCCCCACATCCAGCATGGTGCGGGCCGGACCAGAGTAGGCCAGACACCTCTCGACTATCTCGTCGAGCACGGCCGGGTCGCGCTCCCCCATCGCCCCCACCAGGGTGCGGACGTCGCGTTGGGCAGGATCGCGAGGAAGAGGCCGCCCCGTGCGGATGACCTCGGGCAGCTCGAGCCAGCCCCGCAGCTTGTTCACCTGGTGCATCAGGCCGAACCGCTCCGATTCCGGACCCTCGTCCACAAGATGCGCTCTCCCCAGCGCCGATAACCGATAGAGGGCGCCCCCGTCGCCAGGGTCCTCCGGAGCGCCTCCGAGCCGCTCGACGACGCCCTCCCCCGCCAGAGCCTCGAGCACGATTCGAGTCGCCCGAGGATGTGCTTCCGCTCTCTGGGCCGCGGCCTCGGCCGTCAAAGCTTCGCCCGTCGCCAAGGCGTCGATCAGACCGGAGCGCAGGGCCCCAGCGAGCAACAGCAGCCGCTCCACCGCTGCTCCATCTACCAGCGAGTTCTTCATGACTTCTCCAAGGGGAAGCCGGCCGCCTTCCATTCGCCCACACCACCGGCAAAATCCCGCACGTTCGTGAAACCCAACTGTCGCAGCTTATCAGCTGCGATAGCGCTGGCTTCTCAGGTGAAGGCGTCGCAGTAGAGGACGATGGGCTCGTCCACCTTGAACCGCTGCCGGGCCTCGCGGGCCAGACCCCTGAAGTCCATCCACTCGGACCCGGGTAGATGCCCTGCCCGCCAGTGCTTCTCACCCAGCACGTCGACAAGGCGGAAATGCTCCTGTCCATCCATCAATCCCCGAAGATCCTGGACCGTGATCGTACCGACGCTCGGTCGGCCGGCCTCGGGATCGTAGAAGACCATGTAGGCGGCGGCGCTGTAGTATCCGGCCTTTCGGAAGATGCGCCGCCGGCCGGGCTCAGCCGCATCGATAACCGCGGCCGGCCGGCTACCTTCTCTCCAAACAGCTTCGGTGCACCGGCCAAGCGCCCAGGCCAGGTCGTCCTCGCCTGTGTGCGCGACGGCCAGATCGAGTAGCTCGTGCGTCCCGTCTCCTCCGTCAAGCCGAGCGATCACGGCAACAGGATGCCCGTCCTGCAGCAGCGCCCAGCTGCGCCCCTGGCGGGCCAAGGTATCGAGTTCGGCGACGATCGAGGCCTGGTCGGCCTTCGAGTGGCTATGCGATCCGGGCTCGTGCTCGTGCTCACCGCCGGCACGTTCCAGCAACTCCCTAAGACCAGGCAGGTGCTCGGGGCCAAGCTCGACGACCACAACCCCCGCGGGAGCCTGTGCCGCGGCTTCGCCCGCGATCTCACCCGGCTCCTCGGGTAGCATGACCAAAGCAGCCGCCTCCACCTCGTTTCCCCTAGCCAGCAACGTGGCGTTTAGCCGGCAGTCGTCGGTGCGGACCAGGTAGGCGGTGGGACGCAGGCGCTCCCTGACCAGATCGAGCACGTCCTCGTAGCGGGTTTGGTGAGCGGCCGTCAGGTACAACTCGACCACAGTAATGTGCGTGTGCCCGCTATGCGGCCTCTCGACGGCCAAGACGTAGCCCAAGTCCTGCTGTGGCCCTTCGGCTCCGCCGGCCTCTTGGACCAAGTGAGCCGCCGCCTCCCGGCTCAAGCGAGAGTAGAACTCGGGTACGACCGCCAACGAAGATCCGCGCTGTCTCTCTTCGCGCAGGCTCGCGATCCGTTCTGGATCGACCTGAGTCAGCTCCATCATCTACTTCCCTGGCGGACGACGAACGAGAGCATGGCCATCTCCTCGTTACCGATCGCCGCGGCGATCGGCGGGTGTTGCTGGACCACCCCGTGGACGAACGCGCTGGTCTTCCCTTTCCCGTAGCACTAGAATCCCACGCATGTGGGTGAGTGTACACGCCTTGTCCGGTCTGACGCTGGGGGCCTTGGCGCCGCTGGGAATGGTCCTGACGGTCGTTTGCGCTCTCGTGCTGCACCTGCTCCTGGACCTGGTGCCGCACTGGGACTATACGGGACACCGCCTCCGCACCTTGTGGGCGTTTCTGGATGTAGCCGTTTCGATCGCCGCGGTCGTGACGCTCGCCCTCGTTCTGGATCTGCCCGGCCGGGCCGTCGTGGCCGCTATCGTCTCCGCTCTCCCCGACCTCGACGTGTTCGATGCGGTCCTACCCGGTTCGAAGCATCGGCGTTGGTTTCCCAGTCACTGGCGAGGATTTCCTCATGGCAGGGCAAGTCCCCTGGTAGGCATCCTCCTGCAGGCGGTCGTCGCCCTGGGTGCTATCGTCATATTGGTCGTGTCGGCCGAGTGACCGGGTAGACGCACTCCGCCTCCGCGACATATGATTAGCCTCGGGTCAGCGTTCGCACAACAATCGTCCGCGCCGAGAAGGCGCCGGCCATCCCGGGAGGGAGCCATGAACAGCTATGCCGAAGAGATCGTCGCCCTGGTCAAAGCCAAGAACCCGGCCGAACCCGAGTTCCATCAAGCGGTGCTCGAGGTGGTGGAATCCACGGCATTGGTGATAGAGCGCCATCCGGAGTACAAGGCCGCCAAGATCATGGAGCGCCTGGTGGAACCGGAGCGGGTGATCATGTTCCGGGTGCCCTGGATGGACGATCAAGGGGAAGTCCAGGTCAACCGGGGTTTCCGAGTGCAGATGAACTCGGCCATCGGCCCCTACAAAGGCGGCCTCCGCTTCCACCCCTCGGTCAACCTGGGCATCCTCAAGTTCCTCGCCTTCGAGCAGGTGTTCAAGAACGCCCTCACCACGCTCCCCATGGGAGGCGGCAAGGGTGGGTCGGACTTCGATCCGAAGGGTAAGTCGGACGCTGAGGTCATGCGCTTCTGCCAGAGCTTCATGTGCGAACTGTTCCGCCACATCAGCGAAGTCAGCGATGTGCCTGCCGGCGACATCGGGGTGGGGGGCCGGGAGATCGGCTACCTGTTCGGCATGTACAAACGTCTCCGGAACGAGTTCACCGGCGTGCTCACCGGCAAGGGTCTCGACTGGGGCGGCTCCAAGATCCGTCCCCAGGCCACCGGCTACGGCTGCATCTACTTCTCCGCCGAGATGCTGGCCACCCGGGGTGAGACCCTGGAAGGCAAGGTGTGTCTGGTCTCCGGTTCCGGCAACGTGGCCCAGTACGCCATCGAGAAGATCATCGAACTGGGGGGCAAACCGGTCACCGCCTCGGACTCGAACGGTTTCATCTACGACGAGGCCGGCATCGACAAGGCCAAGCTGGCCTTCATCATGCAGCTCAAGAACCTGCGGCGGGGACGGATCAAGGAGTACGTGGAGCAGTATCCGACCGCCGTCTACACGCCCTTCGACCTGACCGCCGATCATTCCCCCCAGTGGGACATACAAGCCGACTGCGCCTTCCCCTGCGCCACCCAGAACGAGATCAACGAAAACGACGCCCGAAACCTGCTGAAGAACGGGGTCTATCTGGTGGCAGAAGGAGCCAACATGCCCACCACGCCCCAAGGGGTGAACGTTTTCTTGGACGCCGGCATCCTCTACGCCCCGGGCAAGGCTGCCAACGCCGGGGGGGTAGCCACCTCCGGTCTGGAGATGAGCCAGAACTCCATGCGCATCTGCTGGCTCGAGGACGAGGTGGACGGGCGCCTGCGCGGCATCATGCAGAGCATCCACCGCTCCTGCGTGGAGGCGGCGGCTACTTACGAAACGCCGGGCAACTACGTTAACGGAGCGAACATCGCAGGCTTTCTCAAAGTCGCCAACGCCATGATGGACCAAGGACTGGTGTAGCCACCGAGTCCGAGGTGCCTTGGGAGGAGGTCGCCGGCCGGCCGTCGCGGCCGGCTGGGAGGAACATGTCCGAAGTGCCACAACCTATGAAACTCGATTGGAGTCACGCCTACGACTTCCAGCACTTGATGGCCCGCCGGGTGGAGAACATCATCCTGGCGTCGAGCACGTACGACACTTTCATCCTCCAGGAAGACGGGCAACTGGGTGAATTGATACTGGGCGAGTTCCTGGACCTGAATCTGCACCACACCACAGGGCTCACGCATGTGTCCAGCGGCACCGAGGCCATCGCCCTGGCCAAGGCGGAGACCCGGTTCAATCTGATCGTCAGCGCAGTGAACCTCGGCGACATGAACGCCGCCCAGTTGGCTCACGAGGCGCGGGAGGCAGGCCTCGATATCCCTGTGGTCATCCTGGCCTACGACGGCGGTGAGTTGGCGGAGTTCATGTCTCGATACGACACCTCGGAGATCGAGCGCATCTTCCTGTGGGAGGGCGACTCCCGCATCCTCCTCGCCATCACCAAGTACATCGAAGACAAGCTCAACGTGGCCTACGACACGGGAGTAGCCGGCGTCCAGGTCATCCTCCTCATCGAGGACAACATCCGCTACTACTCCGCCTTCCTGCCCATGATCTACACAGAGATCATCCACCACTCGCAGAGCGTTATCGCCGAAGGTGTCAACACGGCCCACAAGATCCTGCGCATGCGGGCACGCTCCAAGATCCTCCTGTGTTCTACCTTCGAGGAGGCTTGGGAGCACTTCTCCGCCTATCAGGAGGACGTGCTGGGGGTGATATCGGACATCGAATTCCCCCAGGAAGGCAGGCTGAACCCCGAAGCAGGTATGGAGTTCGCCCGCCGTGTGAAGGGTGCCTGGAAGGACATCCCCGTCCTCCTCCAATCGAGCCGTCCCGAGAGCGAGACCCTGGCCCGAGAAGTGGGAGCCGATTTCCTACTCAAGGGCTCACCCACGCTTCTGGACGACCTCCGCCGGTTCATGGTCGACAACTTCTTCTTCGGTGACTTCATCTTCCAACTCCCCGACGGCACGCCGGTGGGACGGGCGAAGGACATGAAGAGCCTGCTGGAGATGCTGCGCAGCGTACCGACCGAGTCGATCACATACCATGCGGAGCGCAACGACTTCTCCCGGTGGCTGAAAGCACGCACGGAGTTCCACCTCGCGCACCATCTCCGCCCACGCACCGCCGCCGACTACGACACGCTGGAGGGCCGCCGCCGCTATCTCATCGAGGAGATAGACGCCTACCGGCGCGAGCTCACCCGGGAATCGGTGACCGATTTCGATCCGACCACGTTCGACCCCGAGAACAGCTTCGCCCGCATCGGTGAGGGCTCCCTGGGCGGAAAGGCCCGAGCCCTAGCGTTCGTGCGCCACCTGCTACGCGATTTCGGCGTGATCGACCAGTTCCCGGGTATGCAGATCACCGTCCCCCCCTGCGTGGTGCTCGGCACGGACGTCTTCGATCTCTTCCTCCAAGAGAACGACCTGCGCCCGTTTGCGATGGAGACCGATGACGACCTCGCGATCGAGGAGCGCTTCCTGGGGGCCTCGTTTCCCGCGGAGGTGGAGAAGAAGCTGGCAGCGTTCCTCGATCTGGTCCACTACCCTCTGGCGGTGCGCTCGTCCAGCCTGCTCGAGGACTCTCAGTATCAGCCCTTGGCCGGCGTTTACGACACGTATATGCTCCCCAATAACCACCCGCACCGCGCGGTCCGTCTCTACCAGCTGATAAGAGCGGTCAAACGCGTCTTCGCTTCGACCTTCCTCACCTACGCCAAGAACTACTTCAAGGTCACCCCGTACCGTTTGGAAGAAGAGAAGATGGCGGTGATCATCCAGAAGGTCGTGGGCGCGCACCACGGGGGCCGTTTCTACCCCTCGTTCGCCGGAGTAGCACGATCCTACAACTTCTACCCCTCCCCTCCCCTCGCGGCAGCGGACGGTGTGGTCACAATGGCACTGGGCCTCGGCCGCACCGTCGTCGACGGCGGCCGCGCCCTGTCTTTCTGCCCGAGTTACCCCCAAAACCTGATGCACTTCTCCACGGTCGAAGACATGCTTGCCAACTCACAGCGGGATTTCATCGCCCTTGAGCTTGACGGCCAAAGTGACGAGACCACGGAACGCCACCACCCTCTGGCCACCGCTGAGACCGACGGCACCCTGGGGCCGGTGGCGTCCACCTACTCACCCGAGAACGATACCGTGTACGATGGCATCTCCCGGCCAGGCATCCGCTTGGTGAGCTTCGCCCCCATCCTCAAGCAGCGCAGCCTCCCCCTTCCCGCGGCACTCGACCGGCTGATGGAGCTGGGACGTTGGGGGATGAACACCGAAGTAGAGATGGAGTTCGCTGTAGAACTGTCTCGATCGGCGGAAACGCCCATCGATTTCGGTTTCTTGCAGATGCGCCCCATGGCTCTATCCCGGGAGCTGGAGGAACTGGATACCGAGAACGTCGACCCGGTTCAGGTGCTCGTACGTTCGAGTAGCGTGCTCGGCAACGGCAAGCTTACGCACGTCAGGGACTTGCTGGTGGTCGATCACGCCCGCTTCGACAGAGCCAGGAGTCTAGAGATCGCTACGGAGGTCGCCCGTTTCAACGCGGAGTTGGTCGCCGGGGGCATCCCCTACATCTTGATAGGACTGGGCCGCTGGGGATCGGCCGATCCCTGGTTGGGCATCCCTGTTACCTGGGAGCAGATCTCCGGCGCCCGCGTGATCGTGGAATCCGGCCTGAAGGACATCAAGGTCACGCCTTCACAGGGCAGTCACTTCTTCCAGAACCTGACTTCGTTCAGGGTCGGCTACTTCACCGTCAACCCCGAGACTGGGGAAGGATCGCTCGACTGGGACTGGCTGGAGGCCCAACCCTCCCACCAAGAGGCAGCGTTCGTGCGGCATCTCCGCTTCTCCCACCCCCTGGTGGTCAAGATCGACGGGAAGCATCAGCGCGGGGTGATCCTGAAGCCGGGCGCCGGCCTGGGCGAGGCCGGTCAGGCCTAGTCGGCCGCGCGCAACGTGGCATACGGGTTGACGGCTCCTCCTCCTCCGGGGTGGATCTCGAAGTGCAGATGGTAGCAACCGTGGGCGTTCCCGGTGCAGCCCACCCACCCGATGGTCTGTCCCGCGCCCACCGAGACCCCGGAGTGGATGCCGGAAGCGATGCCGTCCAGGTGGGCGTAGTAGTAGCTGGAGCCGTTCTTGCCCCGCAGCCAGATGGTGATCCCTCCCAGACCGCTATTGCTCGGATTGGTACGGAGGATGGTCCCGCTGACGCAAGCTACCACCGGCGTGCCATGCGGCGCCATGATGTCGGTGCCCCTGTGCGAGCGCCCGCCCGAGCGAGCGGCGCCCCAGGTGTTCGTGAAGCTGTGCGGCCCATCCACGGGGAACACGAAGGAACCTGACTGGACGACCCCACCGCCCGGGTTCTTCTTGGCCGCCTTGGCCGCCGCCGCGGCTGCCGCCTTGGCTCTGGCCGCGGCCTCGGCCGCTTTGCGCGCCGCCTCTTTCAGTGCTGCCACCTGGTTCTTCAGGCGTCTGTACTCCACCGCCGAGGCCTTCATCTTCTCGTTCATCTCGGCCTGGAGCGTCTGAAGCTCTTCCACCTGGGCGGTCTGAGCCTGCTTCTTCTCAGCGAGCTCGGCCCGGCGCGCCTCAGACTCCTTCAAGTGGCTCCTGATCTCGTCGAAGAGCTCCTGGTCGTCGTCCGCCACTTTCCCGAGCATGGAGAAGCGCTGCAGTATGGAGCCGAGATCCGAATCCGAGAACAGGACTTCCAGGTAGTCCGGGGTCGCCGAGTTGCCGTTCTTGTAAAGATCGACCAGACGGTGGCCAGCTGCGCTTGAGCGATCCCTAGATCCTTCTCCGAACGAGCGATGTCGTTCTCGATCTCCGCGATGGCATCGTCGATAGCGGCCAGGCGGACTTCTGCCTTGTTGTATTTCACGGCCAGTTCGTCAAGGGAGGCCTGCAGCTTGTTCAGCTTCGCGCTGGCCTCTCTCAACTCGGCCTGTTTCTGCGAGAGCGTCGAGCCAAGGGCAGGAGAGAGCAAAGGCGATACGAGGAGGAAGACGAGCGTCGTGAAGGCGAGCATCATAAAGGCAAGGAGGCACGGGGAGACCCATCTCGTGGCCTGCCGTGTGTGCGCTTCCGGTGTCCGGAAAGTGCTCATACGGCCACGTATTGTATCAAAAGATGATTGATCGGCCCGCAAACGCCCCCAACTCCGACCGGCGGCGCCCCGGTCACAGCCGGACCGGGATGCCCTGGCGCGCCATGTGTTCCTTGGCCTCGTGGATGGTGAACTCCCCGTAGTGGAATATGGAGGCCGCCAGGACGGCATCGGCCTTTCCATCCCGGATAACCTCCACCAGATGATCGAGAGTCCCAGCTCCCCCGCTGGCGATGACCGGCACGTTGACGGCCTCGGCCACCGCCCGGGTAAGTTCCAGATCGTAGCCGTCCTTGGTCCCGTCTCGGTCCATGGACGTAAGTAGGATCTCCCCGGCGCCCAGTGCCACGGCCCGGCCGGCCCATTCCACCACGTCCAACCCGGTGGGCACGCGCCCGCCGTTGACATACGCCTCCCAGCGGAGTGGCGCCGCCGGGTGGGACGCCGGGCGCCCCCCGGGGCCTCCGATCCGCTTCGCGTCTATGGCAATCACCACGCATTGCGATCCGAACCGGCGCGCGCACGCCGTGATGAGCGCCGGATCACGGATCGCTGCGGAATTCAGCGACACCTTGTCGGCACCGGCCCCCAGCAGTTGCCGTACATCGTCTTCTCCGCTGATGCCGCCCCCGATGGTGAAGGGTATGAAGAGCTCTTCAGCGCAATGACGAGCCAGTTCCACGATCGTGTCGCGCTTCTCGTGTGACGCCGTGATATCCAGGAAGACCACTTCGTCCGCGCCCTCGCGGTCGTAACGCGAGGCCAGCTCTACCGGATCACCGGCATCGCGGATGTCGACGAAATTGGTGCCCTTGACCACCCGGCCTTTGTCGACGTCCAGACAAGGGATGATGCGCTTGAGCAGCATCAGTGGCTGCTCACGGAATCGCCGCCCGGGTACGGGCTTCCGTTCGCCGGGCCGCCGGCCCCGGCACCGTCCCGGGGGCGCGCCGCGCCCACCTCGCGCCCCGCGTCCAACACCGCCAGAGCCTCCGCAACGGTGAACCGCCCCTCATAGAGCGCCCGGCCGGCGATCACGCCCGTCACGCCCAGCGGCTCCAGCGCCACGAGAGCCTGCAGATCGTGGAGGCTGGTGACTCCGCCCGAGGCGATGATCTCCAGCCCGCTGTTCAGAGCCAACTCCCGGATGCCCTCCAGGTTCACGCTCTGCATCATGCCGTCCCGGCTGATGTCGGTGTACAAGATCTCGAGCACACCCGTCGCCTCCAAGCGGCGCGCCAGATCCAGGGCGAGGATCTGACTCCTTTCTTGCCAGCCCCTGGTCTTGACGAAGCCGTCTTCGGCATCCACGGCCACCACCACCCGTGCCGGCCCCAGCAGGGTCAGCGCCCGTTCAAGGAAAGCTTCGTCCTCCACGGCACTCGTGCCGATGACCGCCTTGGCCACCCGGCTCCCGGCGATCAAGTCCAAAGCCGCCTCGGTGCGGATGCCTCCCCCGGTCTCCACAGGAATCGGCACCGCCTCGGCGATCGCTCGTACCAGATCGAAGTTGCGCGGCGTCCCTTCTCGGGCTCCGTCGAGATCGACCACATGCAGATAGCGGGCTCCTTCACTCATCCAATGCTCGGCCATGGCAACAGGATCGTCCCCAAACACCGTCTCGTCGGCGAAGTCGCCCCGCCGGAGACGGACGCACCGTCCGCCCTGAATGTCGATAGCCGGGATGAGTCGCATCAGTCGTGCACCAGTCCCGCCCGCCGGGCAAAGTTGCGGTAGAAGCGCAAACCTAGAGTGCTCGATTTCTCCGGATGGAATTGCACGGCCGCCACGTTGTCCACCTCGATGGCCGAAGCGAAGGTAACACCGCCGTAGTCGGTCATAGCCTAGCACGTCCGAAGGCGAGCGCGGCACCACGGCGTAGCCGTGAACGAAGTAGAAGGCCGATCCATCGGGGATCCCGTCCAGGAGATCGGAGCAGGTGCAGGCTTCCACCTGGTTCCAGCCGATGTGAGGCACCTTGACCGTCGGCGGTAGCGCGCGTACGTCGCCGCGCACCAGCCCCAGCCCCGAAACCCCCGGGTCCTCCTCGCTGCTCTCGAAGAGCAGTTGCAGGCCCAGACAAACCCCCAAAAACGGCACCCCGGCCTCGATCCGCTCCAACAATGGCTCGACCAGCCCCTTCTCTTCCAACTGCTCCATGGCGGCGCCGAAGGCGCCCACACCAGGCAGTACCAGACCGGCGGCGTCCGCCATCCCGCGGGGATCGTGCCCCACGATGGCGGTCACGCCCACGTGTTCGAACGCCTTCTGTACCGAGCGGAGGTTTCCCGAGCCGTAGTCGACGATGTAGAGGGACCGAGCTCCACCACCGAGTCCGAAGCCGCTCACAAGACCCCTTTGGTGGAGGGGACGCCGGTGGCCCGCGGGTCGAGGGAGACCGCCTGCCGCAGCGCTTTGGCGAAGGCTTTGAACACCGCCTCGATGGTGTGGTGCGCGTCGCCCCCGGACAATACACGCACGTGCATGGTCATGCGCGAGTTGTTGGCGACCGCCCGGAAGAACTCCGCGACCAGGCTGCTGTCGAACCCGGCGATGCTCTCCGCGACCGGACCGCCGTCATACGCGAAGTAGGGGCGTCCGCTCAGATCCAGTGCGACCAGAACCAGGGCCTCGTCCATGGGCACGACCATGTTCCCGTACCGGTAGATCCCTTTCTTGTCACCGACCGCTTCGGCCAGAGCCAGGCCGAGACAGATGCCCACATCCTCCACGGTGTGGTGACCGCCGGTCTGCAGATCGCCGCTGGCCTCCACGGTGAGGTCGAACAGACCGTGACCGGCGACGAGCTCCAGCATGTGATCGAAGAATCCCAGACCCGTGCTGATAGTCGCCTTGCCCGAACCGTCGAGGCCGAGCTTGACTTGAACATTGGTCTCCCGGGTCCTCCGTTCGATAGTAGCCACCCGTTGAGCCGTATCGAGGGGTAGTGTGGAGCTATCGGGCTGCACTGTCGCCTCCGTGGTCAGATCGGGGTAGACTCCGGTCAAATCCTGGTGGCCGCTGTCTTCGCCGAGCACGTTTCTCGGCTGCGAAGCGACTCCAGGAGGATAGCATAGGGGTGGTGCCGGCTGCCCCCACGAGGCGGTGTACGCCGCCACGCAGTGCGGGCGCGGCGCCGCTGGTGGCCGCTCTCGCTAGTCTGTGTGGGCCGCCCGGAGCTCAGCCGATAGACGGTGGAACGGGAAGCCTTCGCTGTTGGCCAGCTTGGCCAGAAGCGGGGGCAGGGTCGTGACGGCCTTCGGCAGACATCTCCACCACGGAGGACTTGCGCAGGAAGGTGGCCACCGATAGCGGAGAGGAGAAACGGGCCGTCCCACCGGTGGGGAGCACGTGGTTGCTGCCCGCGATGTAGTCGCCAAAGGCGGTGGGAGTGAGGTGACCGACGAAGATCCCCCCTGCCGACCTCACCCGGGGCAAGAAAGCCCCGCGCGTCGGCAAGTTGTATCTCTAGGTGTTCGGGGGCGAAGGCGTTGACCATCGCGGTCGCGAGATCCAAGAAGTCCTCCCCGATAGCCGGGTAGAACGCCGCAGAGCCGCCTTTCATCGCGCCCGGCCGGCCCAACAGCGTATCCGTTGCCCCAGTCCGCGTCGCCGGTGCGGTCGTCGCTGCCGCCGGATACCGGCAGGCGTAGGCGCTCGAGGGCTTCGGCCACCTCCAGACAGAGACACTCCGAATCTGCCATCAACACCGCCTGCGCCCCGCTCCGTGCTCCTCCTGGGCGAGCATGTCCGCCGCGATCCAGACCGCGCGAGCGGTCTGGTCGGCCACCACCAGTACCTCGCTCGGGCCGGCCAGGTTGTCGATACCCACGGCCCCATAGACCTGGCGTTTGGCCTCCATGACGTAGGCGTTGCCGGGCCCGCAGATCGACGTCCACCCGGGGTATCGTCTGGGTGCCGTAGGCCATGGCCGCAATGGCCTGAGCGCCTCCTGCCCGGAACACCCGCTCCACGCCCATGAGCCGAGCCGCGGCCAGGACCGATGAGGTTGACGCTCCCGTCCCGGCCCGGCGGAGTGCAGATGACGAGCTCATTCACCCCGGCCACGAGCGCCGGAACAGCGTTCATGATCACCGTAGACGCATACGAACCGAGGCCGCCCGGCACGTACAGGCCCGCGCGCTCGACCGGCAGGTGGCGGATGCCGAGCTTCTGCCCTTGGGCCCCTTCCTCCTCCCAATCCGGCGTCAACTCGTGCTTGTGGAAGAAGGTGCAGTTGTCGCGGGCGGTCTCCAGTGCGGCAATCACCTGCGGGTCCATCGCCTGATAGGCGGCCTCGAGATCGCCCGCCGTCACGGCCAGTGCCGAGGCGCTCGCCCCTTCCCAGTCGAACCGAGTCGTGGCCTCGACCACGGCGGCATCGCCACGCGCTCGAACATCGGCGACCAGGCCGGCCACGCCTGCTGCGACCTCCCGGCCGGCCGACTCCGGCGGTCGCAGAACCGCCACCTCGTCGGGTAGGGAGACACTCGTGAGCGCTGTGATTCTCATGGTGGGACTCCGGGTCCTCAGAATGCCGGGTCAAACACCCGGTCCAGGATACCGCACCAGGGGCGAGCAAAGGCGCGATCTGGCCGGCCCTAGGACTCCTCTTCGTGGAGAATTCGCAGGCCCTCGAAACGGAGGGTGATACGAACTGGAGCGCCCTCACTCAGGTCGAGTTCCTGGTAGAAGTAGCTGGCGCCCCTTGCCTCCAGCTCGTGACCGTTGTCGAGGCGCAGCCGGATGACCCGCATGTCGGCGACGTCTTTCACACTCACGATCCTCGCGTCCAGTTGGTTGACTGCCAGACCACCCAGCACGGGCCGGTCAGGGTAGAGCAGCTTGACGTCCTCCGGAGCGACATAGATCGGGACGAGCTCGCCCGGGGAGCATAGCTGAGCGGGCGCGTACAGCTCCAGACCCTCCCAGTCGAGAACGACGCGGTCGGCGGTCGCGCTTGCTACACGTGCGTGGAAGATGTTACGGATCCCGAGAACCTCGGCCGCACTCATGCTGGAGGGCCGGCGGAAGACTTCCCCCACCGCCCCACTTGCTCGAGCTCTCCATCTCGCAGCACCGCGAGCCGGTCCCCAAGAGCGAAGGCGTCTTCCAAGTTATGGGTGACGCAGATGACGATAAGGTGCCGTTCGAGCTGGAGCGCCCGCAGCTCCGTTCGCAGCCTTTCCCGAAGCCCGGGGTCGAGCGCGGAGAAAGGCTCGTCGAGTAGCAGGACTTCAGGGTCTCTGGCCAGAGCCCGCGCTATGGCCACCCTCTGCTGCTGACCCCCGGATAGCTGATGCGGGAAACGGTCGGCCAACTGAGCGAGGCCCATCTGGTCGACAAGGTCACGGCGCGCTCCCGAGCCCGCTCGGATCGCGGCCAAGGGATAGCGGACATTGCCCAGGACCGTCAAATGGGGGAAGAGAGCGTAGTTCTGAAAGACATAGCCGACCCCGCGCCTGCGGGCGGGCATGTTCACGTGTTCTCCCCCGGTTCTCCGTCGGAACAAGACCTCGTCATCCAGGATGATCTCGCCTTGGTCCGGCGTCACGAGACCGGCTATCGACTCCAGGGTCATGGACTTGCCGGCCCCGGACGGGCCGAAAAGGACGAGTACCTCTTCGCGCACCTCCAGACTCAGGTCGAGAGTGAAGGAGGGAAGCCGCCGATGGATGTCGACGGTAAGCCGGCGTTCGTTCATTTGTTTCTGGCGGAATCGAGACGCCCGATGATGATGAAGCTGACCAGGCCCATCCCGGTGAGAAGAGCCACGACCAGGTTCGCGACGCCGTACTGCTGGTTCTGAACGGCGTCGTAGACGAACAGGGGCAGGGTCTGGGTGCTGCCGGGGATGTTGCCCGCCACCATGAGGGTCGCCCCGAACTCCCCCAGTGCGCGAGCCGCCGAAAGGACCGTCCCGGCGATCAGCCCACGCCGGGCGAGCGGGAGAGTGACCCGTAAGAAGACCGCCGCCTCCGAGGAGCCCAGGGTGCGGGCCGCGTTCTCGAGCACCGGATCGACCCCCCGGATAGCGGTGCGCGCAGCCTGGACCATCAGAGGAAGAGCCACGACTGCCGAGGCGAAGACAGCGGCGACCCAGGTGAAGACGATGTTCACTCCAAACAGTCCTTCGACCGGTCCGCCGTCTCCGAAGAAGCGGAGCAGGTAGTAGCCCACGACACTCGGCGGAAGTACCAGAGGGAGCATCAGGACGGCTTCGAACACGTGTATCCCGGGGAAACGGACCCGCGCCAGCAACAGTCCCGCCGCTGTCCCGACGATCACGACCATCAGGGTGGCGACGACCGTCACTTGAATCGAGATGAGGAACGCCTGCCAGCCCACACTAGCCTCCTCCGGGAGCACGAACCCGTATTTCTGCAGGATCTCGCGTCCCACCTCGCCGGTGAGAAACGCGACGAACTGCTCCGCCTCGCTCTGATGGGTGCTGCTGGCGATGATGGCGAGAGCCTGGTTGATGGGCTGGTGGAGGTCCTCGGGAACCAGCGCGTAGGTTCCGCCGGCTCTGACTACCAGCGACAGGGCCACGAGTCCTACATCCACGTTGCCGGTCTCGGCGAACTGGAAGGCCTGACGCACGTTCTCCGCCGGCACGAGCTTCGACTGAAGCTGATCCCACAGTCCAGCCGACTCGAGGGCCTCGCGGGCCGCTTTGCCGTAGGGAGCGTGGTCGGGGTTCGCTATGGAGATACGCGCCACGTCGGGACCGGCAAGGTCCTCCAGAGTCCTCACGCGTCAGCTGGCTTCCCTCTCGCGTCCACATGACCAGTCGCCCGCGCCCATAGATCCGGGACGACCCGGGACGAGGAGAGCCTTTCTCTGTCGAGTTGGTCGATCGCCGCCGTGCTTGCGGCCAAGAAGACGTCGACCTCGGGCTCCGGCAGCGATCTGCTCCATCAACTGGCCGGTCGATCCGAGGTTGGTCTTCAGAGCAGCCCGCTGTCTTCCTCGAACAGGGGCGTGAGTTCCGCCAAGACCGGGGACAGGTCGGCGGCGGCGGAAACCACGAGCTCGACAGGTTCGGCGCCGGCGCTCGATTGTCCGCCGTCAGCCGTCGCCGCGCCGCCACACGAGGCCACGAGGACGGCGGCTACCGCGACGACTCCGGCCAGCAAGAGAAGCGACCTCAGCCCAACCCGGTCCAGAGCAGTCATTCTCGTGATGTCCTCCTTCCCGTTCGCATGTGGTTATCCGATGACAAGTATAACGGGTGGGGAATCGTGAGAACAGGCGAACAATTGGAGGCTGCGCCCAAGGCGAACTGTCGGACTTCGCCGAATGACCGGCCCCGTTCGGAGCTAACGGCCGGCCCGCGCGGCGCCGGGCCGCCCGAGCAGCTAGCGTGCCTCCGGACCTCCCGGCGGATCCTGAGGCTCGATGAGAGTGAGGAGGGAGGACTGCTGTGGGTCTTTGGCCAGGAAACGGCGGATCCATTCCTGGCCGCCGGGGGAGGTGACGATCTCACCGAAGGCTTCGGCGTCGTGAGCGAGTCCCTGCCGAAACCCATGCTCGAAGCCGTAGGCCATAGCTTCGAGGGCGGCGCGGCCGGCAGCCCTGCGCGCGGCCGCCAGCTCGGTGGCCTCGGTCGAGTCCGGAACGGGCGCGGACAGCAGGGTCTGTACGTCGGACCGAGCCAGCAGTGAGGCCAATTCGCCCGCCCGGCGCCGCCCTTCGGCATCCCAGTCGCGGCGCGCGATCGCGCGCGCGCCGCCGGTCAGATCGAGGGCGACACTGTAGGCACGCCGGATAGCCGTGGCCGCCGGGTACACCTCATCCACCAGACCTGCCTGCCTCGCCGTCTCGGCGTCGATGGGCTCACCGTTCACGCAGAGGTCTGCCGCGAGGGCGGGTCCCACCAGCCGGGGGAGCCGCTGCATTCCGCCGTAGCCCGGGAATATGCCGAGCTTCACCTCCGGCTGTCCAAAGCGCGCGCTCTCGGTGGCTATACGGTAGTGAGCAGACATGGCGAGCTCGTTCCCTCCGCCCAGCGCAAACCCGTCGACGACGGCCACCACCGGCACCGGCAGCTCTTCCAGCTCACGAAACACTCGGTTGACCTTGGCCGCCAACCCGGCCACCACCTTCGCGGAAGCATCGACGAACCCCGTCACGTCCGCGCCGGCCACGAAGGAGCGGCCATGACCGGTCAGAACGATCGCGGCGATGCGCGTACCCTCCAGACCTCCGTGCTCACGAAGCTCCCGCACCAGACCGTCGAGCTCCTCGACGAGCCCCTCGTTGAGCGCGTTGAGAGCCTCCGGGCGCGTCAGCGTGACCAGAGCGACCTCCCCGATGAGGCTCACGTCGAGATAGCGGCCGGCGGCGGGGTTTGCCTCGCGGAGCAGGTACCCGAAATAGGCCCTTACGTAGTCAGCCAGAGGGCGGTCGACCCGGTCGGCCTGCACAAGGGCGACGCCCTTGGACCTCCTCATGGTGCCGTCGAGCATCCGCTGCTGGATAAGAGGCAGCTCGGGAAGACCTACCACCTCCAGGTCCTCCTCCTCCATCATCATGCGGCCGTTGGCCAACAGTCGCACCACCTCCGCGGCCTGTGCCGCCCCGATACATGTGCGATCCGCTGATGGTGAGGTCGTAGCCGCCCCGGACCACCACGTGACCGCAGGGAAACACATCTTTCTCGTCGAAGTCGCGGGCAAGGAACGTACTGTACTGGAGCGTGCTCCGGCCTGATTGGTCGAACACCACGTCAGGACTCCTCCGTGTCCCCCACACCTGCCAGAGCGCCTTGCCCAGCGCCTGCGCGTGGACGGAGGTAGCCGGATGTGTATTCCGGGTTGGGTCGCCCTTCGGGCAGGAGGGGGTCGGGCATGTCCGCGGGGAGGGTGAAGACATCGCTGTCAAGGACATTCGTCTCCGCCACGCCCAAAGCCCGGATGGCAGCCACACCCTCACCCTCGCGACTCTCTGAGGCCAGCACCACGACGTCCGCGCTTCGGCGAAGCAGAGCTTCCACCGCCGCTCGAGCGCCTTCGCCCGCGCCCCACACCAGGGCGCGGCGACCCGGCGGAAAGCCTATCTCCGCGAGGACGGTGGCAGGCGCCGACCTTCGGAACATCACCTGTTTCTGGCGCATCCACACCCAGCGGGCATCCATGACGTACCGGCAGCCGTCGTAGAAGAAGGTCTGCTTGTACTCCCCTTTCACACCCTGGCCCGTAGCCCCGAAGAAGGCGAGTGTTCCTCCCGGTCGCAGGCAGGAGACGAGAAGTGGGAAGTTGGTGCCGCCGGTGTGCTCGAAAACCTTGTCCACGGGGCCGCCGGCCGCCGCGAAGACCGCTTGGCGGAACGGCTCGGTGCGCGCCTGCCACGCCTCTGGGTCTTCGCCGGCGGGAAGCACGCCGAACACCTCGCGCGGCATGGTACGCCGGTCCACATACGCGTCCACCAGCCCCCGATCGACAAGCGACTGCATGAGCTCCGGATTGGAGCCCACGAGGACGACCCGGGCGCCGAGCGCCTTACCCAGTTGGGCACCCGCATAGCTCGTGCCTTTGCCTCCCCCCATGACAAGAAGAGACTCCCCGGGCTGGACGTTCAAGCGTTCCACCACGGCCCGGTACGCCGTCCCGTAGGTGAGGATCAGCGGAGCCAGACGGATGGGCGTCTGGCCCTCGAGCTCCGGCGGCACGGGGATCGCCCGCTCCTCCTCGATGACGGCGAACTGCGCGTTGAAGCCATCGTGCGTCTCGTAGCCGCGGATGTTGAAGCCCGTCCAACTGTCCAAGATCACGGCCTGGCCCAGTTTCAGCCCGCGCACGGCCGGTCCGGCGTCGACCACGAGGCCGACGGCGTCACTTCCCGGGATGTGCAGCCTGGCCGGGTCGCCTCTCCCGAACGGCGGTACGGGCAGACCGAGGGCTGCGAAGTTCGTGTTGAAGTTGGGGCCGCACGCAAGGATCGCGACGAGCACCTTGCCGGCGTCACCCGCCTCGAGCCGCGGACGTGAGACGTGTCTCACCGATACCACGTCCGCCGGCCGGCCGTAGCGGCCTCGGTCGATAACCAGAGCGAGCATCTGCTCCGGCAAATCCGTGCTCAATGACGGCGGCATCCCCAAAGGCCAGTCTTTTGACAACCTGGTCCTCCTCACGCCCCCGGCTCCAGCCAGGCCTCCAGACTCGGCCCGGCATCGCGGTGGAACGGCCTGGCGAAGGCTTCCGGGTACTTGGACCGGAGCGCCCCCAGGTCGGCCTTCTCCACTTCGGCCAGGAAGCCACTCACCACCATGCCCACTGCGTTCTTGGAGGTGGTGTGTCCGGGCACGATGGCGTTGATGTTGCCTCCCCTATCGAGCGCATCGGGAACGATGGGGTCGTACTTGGCCCCGTGGTCCATGCTCACCGCCCCCGGGATGACCCGCTCCGTCACGTAGGCGCCGGCCAGCACGGCTCCCCGCTCGTTGTAGATGGTGACCACGTCGCCGTGCTCGATGCCCCGCGCGACCGCATCTCTGGGATGGATCCACAGCGGCTGGTATTGATATCCGTCGGGGCCGGTCATCTTGCAGGTCTCGATCTCCCGGAGCCAGGTTATGTCGTCGTGTTGGGCGTGCACGCTCCAGCGGGGGTGGTTCGAGACCACCAGCAGCGGGTACTTCTTGGCGCGTTCGGTCCCCAGGGTCTCCTGATGGGTCTCACCGGAGGCGATCCACCCCGGGACCGGCGGTCGCTCGGGGTCGTCGGGAAAGTGCTCCGCCAACCCGGTGGCGTAGAACTCGATCTTGCCCGTCGGGGTGCTGAGCGGGTGGCCTTCAGGGTCTCGGTAGAAATCGATCAGACCGGCAGGCACCTTCTCCCAGTCCGGGTCGGTGGGCACTACCACGTAGCCCCGCTCCGTGAACTGCTCCCAGGTGAGCTGCTCACCGCCGGCCCGGCCGCCCTCAACCCGATCGCCGTCGACCTGCTCACCCGCGACCAGATCCCGGATCCCCGAGGTCTCGAAGCCCAAGCGCCTGAGGTCCTCGACGGACCTTCCGCCCGTGTATTCCTGGAGCAGCCCCAGCCGCTCGGCGATCTTGCACACGATCTCGTAGTCGCTGAAGGATTCACCCAGAGGCTCCACACAGCGTTCTTCGGGAAAGACCAGGATCGACTGGCCGCTGTAGAGGTCGGAGTTGATGTCGTCTTCCTCCAGCTTGGTGCTGACCGGCAGGATCACGTCGGCCAATAGGCAGTCGTTCTCCAGCCAGGGGTGCTGGGCGAAGACGAACTCGATGTCGGGGTGGCGCATGGCCCGCACGAAGCTGTTGCCGTCGTTCCAGCAGGTCATGAAGCAGGGTGAGTCGGTCCAGACCATGTGGATCCTGGAGCAGCCCTCTGCCGGATACCGGTAATGGACGAACTGGTTCTCCCGAGGGGCCATCTCGTGCTCGTTGCCCCACCATTCGCAGGTCCCCTCCATGATGGCCTTGGGTAGTAGGGTCTTCGGCACGAAGGCGTGGTTGGTGTCGCCTCCGGTACCGCCGGTGTAGGCGGCGAACAAGCTGGGGATCATCTTCGGCTGGGGACAGCCGACCTGGGCCAGGTCGTCCATGAACCCCCAATCCTCCATCTTGGCCTGGTTGGCCCCCGGTCTGCCCAACCCCTGCATCGCCAAGCAGAGCACCTGCAGGCGGGCGGGCTCGCTCGCGTAAGGACCGCGGATGCCCGGTCCACCGTTGCCGATGGCTACGGTCGTCCGCTTGGTAGCCCACTCCCGCGCCAGCGCCTTGATGATGCGCGAGGGAACGCCGGTGATGGGAGCCGCCCAGTGCGGGCTCTTGGGGACGCCGTCCTCTACTCCCATCACATAGGCCTCGAACTTCTCGACGCCGTAGGCGTGGGTCGCCAGATACTCTTTGTCGTAGGTGCCCTCCTTGAACCACTGATAGGCGATGGCCAGGTAGAGAGCAGCGTCGGTGTTGGGAAGGATGGGGATCCAGCGGTCGGCGTGGATCGCCGCCGCGTAGTTGAGATCGGGAGCGATGTAAAGCTGCTTGATCCCCAGCTCGGTGAACCAGAAGCTGAGACGGCTGGGGAGTTGGCCCATCCAGCCCCAGGTAGTCGTCTCCTGGTCACAGCCCCAGAAGAGCAGCAGCTCCGCGTTCTTGGCGATGTCGTAGACCAGGTTGGCCTGGGGAACCTGCTGGCCGACCGGTTCCATGCCCCACACGTGCTTCGCCCCCCACGACCAGCCTTCCCAGCTGTCCGGCTGCCGTGACTGAAGCGTGAAGCCCCCGAACAGCCGGAGGAGCTTCCGCCCGCAGCCGTGGGGACCGTGGACCACCTTGTTCTCTCCGTGCTGGTCGGATTGATAGAGGATGGCAGTGGGCCCATACTGCTCGCGCACTCGCAGCATCTCGCCGGTGATGAGGTCGAGGGCCTCATCCCAGGAGATGCGCACGTATTTGCTGACGCCCCGGTTGTGGATGTTGCGCTCTCCTTTGGGGTCGAAGTCCACCCGTTTCATCGGGAACCGGATCCGGGCCGGGGACTGGACACGTTTCTTGTACGCCAGGCTGAACGGAGGGACAAGCGTCTTCATGCTCGGCTTGAAGCTCTTGCCTCGCACCTGCATCTCCCACCGGCCGAGTTCGTCGGGGCGGTACTTCCAGTCGTAGTGCAGCGGTCGAATCCGGACGATCCTGCCATCGTCCACATCCACCATGCAGGCATTGGCGCCGTTGGCCACACCGCAGAAGCTTATGTCTCGGATGAGCGTCTTAGCGCCGGGAGTCTTCGCACCGGGAGTCCTGGCGCCGGCCCGTTCGCTCCCGTCCATGCCCCGCTCCTTCCGCTCGTTCGCTCCCGCGCTTCCGCTCTCTCTATTTCCCTGACCCATTGCCGTTGACCCGCGATCCCGAGCCATGCACCACGCAGCCCTCTCCCAGCAATTCCTTCAGCTCCGCGAAGAGGCTGGCCTGGGGATCGACCCGGTAACCGTCGCCAAAGCGCAGGCGGCGCGCATCCGCCCCCACCCTCACGTACATATCGACCAAGCACTGCCCGGGGAAGCGGGCCAAGATGCGCTTGAGGTCCTCGATGACCGTGCTCGGGAAGCGGTCGCCGTCGACCGAGAGGGCGAGGGGCTCGAGTCCCGTCTTGGGCGCGAACGCTTCGATGACCATAGGGATGAATTTGGTCTCGGCCTCATCTTTGTGATCGACCCGGCCCTTGATCTTGACCACCTTGTCCTCCACCAGGATCTCCTTGCTCTCCTGGTAGACAGCCGGGAAGCATACGATCTCCACCGAGCCTTCCATACCCTCGATGGTGACAAACGCCATGAGTTCGCCCGATTTCTTGGTGGTGATCCTCTTGACCACGCTCACCATGCCCACGATCGTGGTCACTGTGCCGTCCGGCACCTCCCCCAGTTGGGAGATGAGATGTCCAGCCTCTCTCTTCACATGGTGCCGCAAGTCCTTCAGGGGGTGCGAGCTCACGTACAGGCCCAGCGTCTCCTTTTCCAGCGCCAGAAGCTCCTCCCGGCTGAAGTCATCGGTAGGTATCTCCACAGGCGGGCTACCGTTCCCGCCGGCCCTGACCGGGTCCGGCTCCGTGTCCCCCATGAGATCGAAGATGGAACCCTGGCCCTTGTCTGCGTCGGCCCGGGTCTTCTTACCGTAGGCCATGGCCTGCTGCATCACCAGGAGCATCCCCCGCCGGGACGGACCGATGGAATCCATGGCTCCCGACTTGATCAGGCTCTCGATGGCCCGCCCGTTCACCATGCCCATGTCGACCCGCTCGCAGAAATCGAACAGATCGCGGAAGGCCCCCCCTTGCTCCCGAGCCTCGAGGATGTTGCGGATGGCCGTCTCCCCCACGTTCTTCACGGCGTTGAGACCGAAACGGATACGGCCTTCTACGCCGCGGAAGTCGAGCACCGACTCGTTGATGTCGGGCGGAAGCACCTCGATACCCATCTCGTTGGCCACCGTCACGTAGAAGGGCACCTTGTCCTTGGTGTCCATGACGCTGGATATGAGCGCAGCCATGTACTGCACTGGGAAGTTGGCCTTGAGGTAGGCGGTGCGATAGGAGATGAGCGCATAGCAGGCGGCGTGTGACTTGTTGAACGAATAGTCGCCCGCCTTCTCCATGAGCGACCACAGGTGGTCGATCACCCGCGGCGAGGTACCCGAGGCGGCTGCTCCCGCGCGGAACTTGGGCTCGAGCTGGTCCATCTTGGCCCGGATCTTCTTGCCGATGGCCTTACGCAGATCGTCCGCCTCCGCGGGACTGAACCCGCCGATCCGCTTGGAGATCTCCATCAGCTGTTCCTGGTAGATGGCCACCCCATAGGTGGGACTGAGGATGGCCTCCAGGCGGTCGTCCTCGTACCTTATGCTGTTCGGATCCCGCTTGTTACGGGCGTATTGGGGGATGAACTCCATGGGACCGGGCCGATAAAGGGCCACCAGTGCGATCAGATCGTCCAGCCGCGTAGGCTGGATCTCCCGAAGAGCTTCGCGCATCCCGCTGGATTCAAACTGGAACACCCCCTCGGAATCACCCTTGGCCAGCATCCGGTAGGTGGGAGCGTCGTCCAGGGGGATGGATTCGATGTCGAATCCCGGGTTGCCCGCGTCGCGGATGATGCCGACGGCGCTGTCGATGACGTCCAAGTTGCGGAGGCCCAGGAAGTCCATCTTGAGCAGGCCCAGCTTCTCCACATCCCCCATGGAGACCTGGGTGACCACCTCGGCGTCGCCCTTCTGCATGAGAGGCAGGTGCTCTGTGAGCGGCCCCTTGGAGATGACCACACCAGCCGCATGGATGGAATCCTGGCGGATGAGGCCTTCCAGAGGCCGGGCCATGTCGACGACCTCGCGGACCACCTCGTCGCTGTCGTACGCGGCGCGCAACTCGCCTTTGGTGTCTTTCAGGCACGCGTCCAGCGTGATGTTGAGCACCTCGGGCACCAGCTTGGCGATGCGGTCGGCCTGGCCGTAGGGCACGTCCATCACCCGGGCGGCGTCGCGGATGGCCTGCCTGGCCTTGATGGTGCCGAAGGTGGCGATCTGGGCCACCCGGTCGCGCCCGTACTTGTCTGCCACGTAGTCGATCACTTTTTCGCGGCCGTTCACGGAGAAGTCGATGTCGATATCGGGCATGCTGATGCGGTCGGGGTTGAGGAAGCGCTCGAACAGCAGGTCGTAGGCGATGGGATCCAGGTCGGTGATGCCCAACAGGTACGAAACCAGCGAGCCCGCGGCCGAGCCGCGACCGGGCCCCACCGGTATGCCGGCTTCCTTGGCGAACGTCACGAAATCCCACACGATGAGAAAGTAGGGCTGGAAACCCATCTTCTCCACCACTGCGAGCTCGGTCTCGAGCCGCTCTCTGACCTCAGGAGTCACCGCGTCGTCATAGCGGCGGACCAACCCCTTTTCGCACTGCTCCCGCAGATAGGAAGTCTCGTCGTACCCCTCAGGCACCGGGAAGTGAGGTATGAGCATCTCGTCGAGCGCGATCCGTACGTTGCAGCGCCCCGCCACCTCCAGCGTGTTCGCCACCGCCTCGGGGTGCTCGGGAAAGGCGGCCCGCATCTCTTCCTCGCTCTTGAAGAAGAACTCCTGCGAATTGAAGCGCAGGCGGTTCTCCTCCGACAGGCGGGACCCGGTCTGGATGCAGAGCAGCACGTCGTGCGCGGTGGCATCGCCCTCGCGCAGGTAGTGCACGTCGTTGGTCGCTACCAACTTGAGCCCGGTGCGCCCGGCCAGTTCCACCAGGCGCGGGTTCACTTCGGCCAACTCGCCGATGCCGGTCTCCTGCATCTCCAGGTAGACGTTGTCCTCGCCGAAGATGTCGACCAGCCGCTCAACCTCCGCGTCCGCGGCGCTGGTTTGTCCGTTCTGCAGGGCGCGCGACAAGCGGCCGCTGGCGCAGCCCGTCAGGCAGATGAGGCCCTCGGCGTGCTCTTTAAGGGCTTTGTAGTCGAGGCGGGGCTTGTAGTAGTAGCCCTCGAGGAAGGCCAGACTGCCCAGTTTGAGCAGATTGTGGTAGCCGCTGTCGTCCCCAGCGAGAAGGGTGAGGTGCCAGCGCTCCTCGTTCTGTCCCTCCTTGCGAAAACGGTCTTCCACCACGTAGGTCTCGAGCCCGATGATGGGCTTGATCCCAGCCTTGAGGCACTGTTGGTAGAACTGGATGGCGCCCGAAAGCATTCCGTGATCGGTGATGGCCAGCGCGGGCATGCCGAGCTCCGCGGCCCGCGCCACCAGGTCCTCCACTTTGCAGGCCCCGTCCAAAGCCGAGTAGTGGGTGTGGACGTGGAGGTGACAGAAGCCGGCCGCGGGCCGGGCGGGCGTGGCCGCGCCCGCCGCCTCGGCGAGGGCCTCGGGGGCCGGTGGCGCGGTGTCGTCCTGGGCGGCCTCGGCAACGGCCACTGTGGCAGTCTCTTCTGCGAAGGGCAGCAAAACGGACGGCAAGGTCACGTATCTCCTTGGAAAGACCTCGGGGCGGACGCCCCTGTATCGCTCGATTCTACCCGAAGGGAATCGCGCCCTCAAGCTGTGACGGCAGCTGGTGGTGAACAAAATCCGCTGAGAGCGGGTTTCCCTTGGGACCGAACGGGCTCGCGGCGCGCGCGGCGGAGCCGCCGACCGACGCCCCCGCCCCTGCCACCCGGGTCGATAAGAACACGCTCAAGCCGGGCCATGTGCGCCGCACCGCGGCGCGAGCCACGAGCATGCCGGCGTGCGTACCCCCGGGACCAGCGCCATGCCACGGATACGTCTGGGTCGGGAGCTCGCGCACGGCCAGCATCAGGTGAGCGCCAGGATGATCTCCGCATCCTGGGGGAACTCCCGCAGGAGCGCCTCGCGGTCGGCCGGTTCGAAATCCTCGTACTCGAAGCCGGGCGTGACCACGCAACCCACCAGCGTCCAGTCGCCACCGCTGCCGACGGGATCGTCCTGCGCCGCGCCGTCCGCCTCCGTGTCTACCTTCACCGCTTCCCCAGCCATATCACCGGCCGCTCCGTCGGCGCCACCCGGGCGCCCAACCACCGGCCGGCGGGAACAAGCACCTGCGGCCGATCCGCGCCTAGAAGATGGAGCTGCAACCGGCGGTCCTCCCCGGCGAGCGGCCGCGCCCCCAGCGGCTCCGCAGGCGCCCCCGACACCGTCGCCACCGGCCCGGTTGCGGCCGGCGGTCGCCCACCCTCTTCCGACTCGAGCATCACCAACTCCGCCCGGCAACCCGCGTGGAAGAACCATATCTCCTCGAAACGCAGGCGATGGAAGCGACTGGGGCTTCCCGCCGTGAGGAGGTAGATGATCGCGGTCGCCAGGGGCCGCGTGCCGGAGCCGGTGCGGACCACGGTCTGCGAGCGGTACGTCTCGCGAAAGAACCCGCCCTCACGATGGGGCTCGAGTCCGAGCGCCTCGGCGACTTCGATCGCCGAGGCCGCCGCTGGTAGCCGATGGATGGCCTCCCCCTCGGCCCTTGAGAGCCCCGCCCGCGACGAGTAAGACGCCTCGTCCCAGGAGGGCGTGCGGGTCACCCCTGCTCCAGCTCGACCGGATTGCGCAGGTAGCCCACGCCGTCGATCTCGACCTCCACCTCGTCCCCGGGGTGAAGCTCGCCCACCCCAGACGGGGTCCCCAGCATGATCATGTCGCCCCGCTGGAGGGTCATGGCCTGGCTGACGATCGAGATGATCTCGAAGGGGTCGCGGATCATGTCCTGGATCTGAGCTTCCTGGCGCAGCTCCCCGTTCACCCGGGTGCGGAGCCATGCATCGGGTCGGGGCATCTCGGTCTCCAGATAGGGTCCGGCCACGGCGAAGGTGTCAAAGCCTTTGGCCCGCCACCATTGCTTGTCCTCCCCCTGCAACGTGCGCTCGGTGACGTCGTTTGCGCAGGTCCAGCCGAACACGGCCTTGCGCGCCTCCTCAGGCGTCACCCTGCGGGTGTCGCGCGCTATCACCACCGCCAGTTCGCCCTCGTACTCCACGCGCGTCGCGTCCATAGGGTAGATGATGGCTTCCCCATGTCCGATGAGGCTCGAAGCCGGCTTGAAGAACAGCAGAGGACGCGGCACGTGGTCGTCTTTGCGCTCGGGAACGACGTTCCCTTTCGATCGAGCGATCATCTCCTTGATGTGATCACGGAAATTCCAGCCCACCCCCAGGATCTTGCCGGGAGCGGCCGGAGGCAACAGGGTAGCCTCGGACTCACCGATGACCGTGCCCGCGGGAACCGCATCGCCGAGCCCCTCGGGTGGCGCTTGGACCATATACCCGTTGCAAGTCACCGCGACCTCGTGGACCCCACCCCGATACTCGATGCGGGCCAGCTTCATGACTTCTCCTCACTCTCCGCTTCCCGCGAAGGTCCTTCGCCGGCTGAACGCAGCAACCCGTAGGATATGGAATCCACCAGGGCCTGCCACGAAGCCTCTACCACGTTCACTCCCACCCCCACGCTGCCCCAAGTCTCTCTTCCGTCCGAAGTGTCGATAAGCACGCGGGTGTTGGCGGCGGTGCCCTTGTCCTCGTCGAGGATACGCACCTTGTAGTTGACCAGCCGGATATCGTCCACTTCCGGGAACTTGCGTTCGATGGCCATGCGCAGGGCTTTGTCCAAAGCGTTGACCGGGCCGTTCCCCTCGGCGGTCTCGATGAAGCGGTCCCCGCCCACGTGCACCTTGACGGTGGCTTCGCTTATGGTTTCGCCGTCTTCCCGCTTCTCGACGATGATGCGGAAAGTCTCTAAATGGAACAGTTCGACCTGGAGCCCCATCTCGGTGCGCAGGAGCAGCTCGAAGGAGGCGTCGGCGGCCTCGTAGTGATATCCGGTGTGCTCCTTCTGCTTGACGCGGGCGAGCACCCTATCCAGAAGTTCTTCATTCTCCTGCAAGGGGTAGCCCAGTTCCTGGGCCCGCTGGGCGATGGTGGCCCGTCCGGAAAGCTCCGATACCAGCACGTGGGGAGCGTTCCCCACCCGCGCCGGGTCCACGTGCTCGAACGTGCTGGGATCGCGCTCTACCGCCGCCACGTGCAGTCCACCCTTGTGAGCAAAGGCGTTCCGACCTACGTAAGGCTGGTGCGGATCGGGCGACACGTTGCAGAGCTCGGCCACGAAGTGAGCGGCATCGGTGAGCTGAGCCAGGTCGCGATCGGAGACGCAGTCGATGCCCATCTTGAGCTTGAGCGCAGGGATGATGGCACAGAGATCGGCGTTGCCGCAACGCTCCCCGTAGCCGTTGATGGTGCCCTGCACCACATCGGCGCCTCGCTCCACGGCGACGAGGGAGTTGGCCACCGCGCAGCCGGCGTCGTTGTGGGTATGGATGCCCACCCTGCAGATGCTTCCCACCTCCGAGACCACCCGGTCCACCACCTCCGCCACTTGCGCCGGCAAGGCCGCCCCGTTCGTATCGCACAAACAGACGGCCTCGGCCCCCGCCTCGGCGGCCGCCCGAAGGCAGGCCAGGGCGTAATCAGGGTGGGCGGCATAGGCATCGAAGAAGTGCTCGGCGTCGTAGAAGACCCGCTTCCCCTGTCCCCGCAAGAAGGCCACCGACTCGGCGATCATCCGCAGGTTTTCCTCGCGATCCACTCGGAGGACCTTCTGCAGGTGGAGATCCCAGGTCTTGCCCACTATGGCCGCGACCGGAGCCCAGCAGTCGGCCAGTGCGCGCATTTGGAGGTCTTTCTCCGCGGTCACCCCCCGCCCCCTGGTCACGCCGAAGGCCGCCACCACGGCGCCGCCAAGCCGTTGCCTCTCCAACTTGCGGAAGAACTCCTGGTCTTTGGGGTTAGAGCCCAGAAACCCGCCCTCGATCACGTGGACGCCGATGTCGGCGACCCGAGCGGCGATGCGGACCTTCTCGTCCACCGAGACGCTCATCCCTTCGCGCTGCATCCCGTCGCGCAAGGTGGTGTCGTAGAGGAGCAGGGGGCGCGTGGCCTTCATCGCGCTCCCTCGGTCGACCGCCCGGCAGTCAGCCCGGCAGTCAGCCCGCCACGGGTCGTGCAGCCGCTCAATGCCGGCCCAAGTCCCATCCGAGGCTACCCGTACCCGTTGACCGGGGTGCCGGTGCTGAGCGCGTACTCGTGGAACCGGGTGACGATCTCGCGGGTGATAGGTCCGGGAATGCCGGCGCCTATGGTCCGCTTGTCGACCTCCACCACCGGCCCCACCTCTGCGGCCGTGCCGGTGAGGAAGGCCTCGTCGGCGCTGTACACGTCGTAAAGCGTGTAGAAGCCTTCTTCCGTCTCCAACTCCATGCCTGCCGCCAGTCTCAGGACCACCGCCCGGGTGACGCCCCGGAGAGCACCCAGAGATGGGTGAGGAGTCATCAACCTGCGTCCCTTGACGAGAAAGAAGTTGTCGGCGGTGCATTCGCACACGTAGCCGGAGATAGTAAGGAAAAGCCCTTCGTTGACGGGTCTGCCCCTCAGTTCCAGGGCGCCATAGACGTTGTTCAGGTAGTTGAGGCTCTTGACCGCAGGGTTGACGGTCTGCGGATCGTTACGGCGGGTGGCGAGCGTAGCCACTTTGAAGCCCTTCTCGTAGACCTCGGCCGGGTACAGCGTGATCCCGTCGGCGATGCAGAAGACCGTGGCCTTGGGGCACTTCACCGGGTTGAGCCCCAGGTCGCCCATGCCTCTGGTGACCACCAGGCGCACGTATCCGTTATGGATGCCGTTGCGGCGGATCGTCTCCATCATGGCCTCCACCAGATCCACGCGGGGTAGCGGGATCTCGAGCGCGAGAGCCTGAGCCGAGGCGTACAGCCGGTCGATATGGGGATCGAGCTCGAATACGCGGCCCTCATAGACCCGGATGCCTTCGAACACCCCGTCCCCGTAAAGGAGACCGTGGTCGAAGACGCTGATCTTCGCGTCTTCCTTGCCGTAGAACTCGCCGTCGATGTAGATCTGCATGTGAGCCTCCCTGAGCCCGTCCGGGCCGGTCCATAGAGAATCAGAGTATACAAAATCTGGCCCCTTCCCGGCCGAGAGGCCACCGACACCCGCCCTAGAAGAGCGATCCCACCTGGTAGACCACCACCCCCAGCATGAAAGCTACTGCCAACATGAGACCCACGTTGATCCCCGCCCAACGAGAGTCGGACTCTTGGCGGATGGCCGCAACCGTAGCCACACAGGGTATGAAGGTCATCTGCACCACCAAGAAGGCGGCCGCGGCCGCCGGGGTCAACACGGCCGCGACCTGGGCGGCCAGAGTGGTGCCTGTCGCTCCCGCCGCTCCGGCCGCTTCCGCTCCGCCGAACAGGACTCCCAGCGTAGCCACGCTGTTCTCCTTGGCCACGAAGCTGGAAAGGAGCGCCACGATCAGGCGCCAGTCGCCCAGACCCATGAGCGCGAACACCGGTTCCAGGGCCGTGCCGATGACTCCCAGCACGCTCTCGGAGGGATCCGACCCCGGAAAGTTGGCAAGGACCCACACGATCGCCGAAACGATCACTATCAACGTCCCCGCCTTCTTGATGAAGGCCAACGTGTTACGCCACACGTACAGCCCGATAGTGCGGGCATTGGGCACGTGATAGAGGGGCATCTCCATGATGAACGCGCTGCGCTCCCCTTTGAACACCAGCTTGTTGACGCTCACCCCCACCACCCCGAGCAGCACCAGATTGCCCCCCACCAGCAGCAATACCGCCCAGAGGGCGTCTTCGCCGAAGAAGGCCGGGGCCAGGAAGGCCAGCACGGCCAGGCGGCCCGTGCAGGGAACGAACGGGGTGAGCATCATGGTGAGCAGGCGGGCTCGGCGCTCCTCGATGATGCGCGTCCCCAAGATGGCGGGCACGTTGCAGCCGAAACCCAGCAGTAGGGGCATGCAGGATTTCCCGTGTAGACCCATCCAGTGCATGTAGCGGTCCATCACGTACGCCGTGCGGGCCATGTAGCCCACATCCTCGAGCAGGCCCAGCGCGGCGAAGAAGACCACCAAGATGGGCAGGAACGAGAGCACCGTCCCGGCGCCTGCCACCACGCCGTCGACTATCAAGCCGGTCAGCCACTCCGGCGCCCACTCCAAGAGGCTTCTGAGCAGGTCCGAGAACGATCCGGTGATCGCCCCGTTCAGGGCCCTGGCCGCCGGGCCGGCCACCAAGTAGGTGACCCCGAACACCACCGCCAATGCGGCCAGAAGCACGAGCAGACCCCAGACCGGATGCGTGACTACCCGGTCGACGCGGTCGGTGACGACCGTCACCCCCCGCCGAGGCTGGACTACCGCCGCCCGTACCATGCGGGCCACCCAGTCGTACCGGCCGCCGGCGATATCGAGATACGCGTCCTCGTGACGTCCCAGTATCTCGTAGATGGACCCCCAGACCTCGGGGGCGGAGGTCTTGACCAACTGAGCCACGTCGCCGTCACCCTCCAGCAGCTTGAGCGCCACCCAGGAGACCGGATAGCCGTCCAGGGAGCGACCGGCGAGCAGAGCTTCGATCTCGGCAAGCACCGGCTGGTGCTTCGCCCGGATGGTCGGCCGGTTGGGGGCGAAAGATCCGGGGTGTTCGGCAAGTGCCGCCGCAGCATCAACCAGCATCGCTGATGCCTTTCCGCTTGCTGGCCACCAGCTCTACAACCGGCAGGCCCAGGGCCGCTTCCAGTACCCGAGCCTCGACATGCACCCCGTGGGACGCGGCCACGTCCACCATGTTGAGACCCACCGCCACCGGCACAGGCAACATCAGCAACTCGGCCACCAGATAGAGATTGCGCTCCAAGGAGGCCGCGTTGATGATGGCGACGACGACGTCCGGCGGTTCCTTGATCAGGTAGTCCCGGGCCACCCGTTCCTCCTCGGACCCCGAGGTGAGACTGTAGGTCCCAGGAAGGTCGACGATCTCGACTCGGCGGCCCCGGTGGGTGAAACGGCCCGTCTTCTGCTCGACCGTCTTGCCCGGCCAGTTACCTACGTGCTGGTTGAGGCCGGTAAGGGCATTGAAGACCGTGCTCTTGCCTACGTTGGGCTGGCCGGCCAGGGCCAGCGTCAGACCGGCGGGGCGCTCGATCGGCAAGTCCGCTAGTCCTCAGTCGGGCAGGGCGCAGCGGGGATAGATTCGCCCGAAGGACCCACGGCCACGCGCTCGGCCTGCCCGCGGCCCAGGGCCAACCTGGCCCCGTGTACCTCGACGATCAGAGCTCCACGCCCCCGATTCTGCAGCACGCACACCTCCGCTCCCGGAGTGAGCCCCAGAGCGATGAGGCGTTTCGCCAGCCCGTGGGAATGGGGTAGGGCCGCAACCACGGCCCGGGCACCGGACGGAAGCTGCGCCAGGGAATTCATGCCTCGGGCCCCCCTTGGTCGGCCTCCCCGGCGGCACTTCGTTCGGTGCAGCGGTCGGCGGCGACGGACGACATCCTTTGGGCCCGGGCCAACCCCTCGGCGTACGACACGAAATGGGCGAGGACGTCCGGCTCGAGCACGTGCTCGAGCCGACAGGCGGTGACTTCTGCCTGCTGATCCTCGATGCCGAGCACATCGATAAGGAAGCCGCGGATGGCCACGTGGCGCCGCTCCACCTCCCGCGCGATCTTCGCGCCTTCTTCGGTGAGGGTCGCGTGACCATAGCGAGCGTGCGATACCAAGCCCCCTACCGACCAGGCTCTTGAGGGCTCCCGTCACCGAGGGTCGAGACACGTTCAGTTGCACCGCGATCTCGCTCACCCTAGCCACCCGTGAGGACCTTTCCAGCTGAAGGATGGCCTCCAGGTAATCCTCTTGGCTGGCGCTCAGTACCTCGCTCTCTGCGGATAACGCCGTTCTATCGCTCAACTCAGACGTCTCCTCCACCGCTGTAAGCCAAGATCTTGCAGTTAAGTTAGCCACCCCTATTTTAGTACATACGGGCTAACTTTACCAGCCACGTGGCCTGCAAAGAAGGCATCATGGCAGCGCTACCATGGTCACGGTTCAGGAGCATCTAGAGAGCGAAAAGCCGCGGCCGCGCTGTTGCGCGGCCGCGGCCTCGGCTTGCAGCCTGAAGCGTGGCTACCAGGCCCGGCTACTACCCTTGTAACCGCCCCCATAACCGCCGCCGCCATACCCACCCGAGCGGGGTGCCCGCGGCTGCTGTTCCTTGGCCGTATCGACCTTGATTGTGCGACCGTCGACCTCGGTGCCGTCCAAGGCGCCTTTTGCGGTGTCGGCCATCTCAGGCGTCGCCATCTCGACGAACGCGAAGCCTTTTGGCCGGCCCGTGTCCCGATCCGCGATGAGATTCACCGAGACCACCTCGCCGTGCTCGGCGAACAGCGTCTTGAGAGTGGATTCGGACGTGCTATAGCTGAGGTTGCCCACATACAGTTTTGCGGAACTCATTCTTCCCTCCATGTGGAGTAACACTGCGGCAAACGAGAGGACGAGACTGCATGCGGGCGGATGAGAGAGGAGTAGCTCGGCTCTGCACAACGCCTGAAGAGGGTTCCTATCGAATGTCGGCGGCAGTATAGCACTCGCGGCCGGACGTGGGTGCAGTACGGACGCGTAGTGGAGTAAGGAGGGGCTCCAACGGGTACTATCGTTGCACTTGCAAGCCCTAGGAGGTGGGTCGATGGTCAGCCAGGAAAGATCGCCGCGCTCGAAGATCGCGGGCCCTCCCATCGACTTGCAGGTCTCCTACCGATTGGGACCGCCCCTCATCTACGTCAAGGGAGAACTCGACCACGACACCACCGGCTATCTGCGGGAAATGATCGACCAGGAGTTCAAGGAGGACACGCGGGTTCTCATCTTGGACTTCAGCGAGCTCGCCTATATGGACAGCGGCGGTCTTTCCCTCATGTTTGACACGGTCCAACGTCTCAAGGACTCGGGTCGGCTGGCAGTGGTGGGAGCCAACCCGGGAGTCAGCCGCCTTCTAGAGATCACGGGCCTGGCCGACCACCCGCGCTTCTCCCTTTTCCCCGACCAACGGGCCGCGGCCGCGGCCGTGGGTACCGCCGGCTTGACTTGAGCCAGGCCGTCTGGAAAACGCCCCCCGCGGCGGAGGACGGCCGACCGACGGCCGGCCGGGCGGCCGCGCTCGGGCTCGTGTGGGGCAAGTGGTGGGCCGTGCTTCTAGCCGGCTCCGTGGTCCAGCTGGCGTTGTTCTACGGCATCGGCCTGCTCGGAGAGACCTCCCACTACCTGGGCATACCCGGAGCAGCGGCGGCTCTCTTCGGAGTCTTGGCCGCGGTGGCGTGCGGCCCCATTATCGGTGGGGTGGTGGCCCTGGTGGGCGGCGCCGCCTTCATAGTCTTCGTTACCGACTTCGGCGGTCTAGTAGAACTGCCCGCGATCGTCATCGCCATCATCCTGTGGACTCTGGCCGCGATCGTGGCCGGGCTGGCGGCCCGTGCCGTCCGCCGCCGAGCCGCTGCCCGGGAGGCCCTGCTCTCCCAGGCCCTGGCCGATACCGAAACCTCCAAAGCGGGTGTGGAGAGCATCCTTGCTCTGGCGCCTGCTTTCCACGGTTTCGAGCGGTATGACGACATGGTCAAGGCGATCTGCGCCGCGGCCCGAGAGACCTTTGCCTCGCGCTCGGCCTCTCTATACCGGTACACCGACAGACGCTTGGTCCTTCTGGGCCGGGAGCCGGCCACCCCTTTGCTGCCAAACGGTTGGCAGATCGAGGCAGAGGAGCTACCTGGGTTGTTTCAGGAGCTCGATTCGGGCCTCCCCGGCTTCGTCGCCGACACCGCGACCGACACTTGGCCAGTCCGCGACTCCGAAGTGACACGGGCCTTGGGGCTGCGTTCTGTTCTTCGCATCCCGATTCTGCTGACCCCTTCGTCCGCCTACCTGCTCGTGGTCGGCTGGGGCGATGTGCAGGAGACCCTGGAGCCGACCCGCCTCGCTCTCGCCCGGCGCTTCGCCGATCAAGCAGCGGTGGCGCTGGAACATGCCGAAGCTGAGGCGCTGCACAAACGCCTGGAGCAAAGCCTCCTCTCCCGCTCTCGAGATCCCCATCCTTGGCTGGATATCCACATACGCTACCGCAGCGGCGAGCGCCGGCTGGGATTGGGCGGCGATTTCGTGGACTACGTGGTCCACGACGACCAGACCCTCGATTTCGTGATCGGCGACGTCAGCGGCCACGGGCCGGACGCCGCCGCGCTCGGCGCCACTCTGCGTTCGGGCTGGAGGGCTCTGGCCGACGCCGAGACGCCTCCCCGTCAGACTCTCGATGCGCTGAACAAGGTGCTCTTCAGCGAGCGAAGCAGTGCCAACCTCTATTGCACCCTCCTCGCCGGGCGTATCGACGCCTCCACCGGATCACTGACCCTCGCGAACGCCGGCCACCCTCCCCCCCTGGTCATCGCGAAGGAGGCGAGATTGCTCTTGGTCAAGCCGGTCCTTCCTCTGGGCTGCGAGCACGAAGATGGTTGGCGGCTGGAGGCTTTCCAGCTGCCGCCTGCATGGAGCCTGCTCTTCTATACCGACGGCCTCTTCGAAGGTGTGATCGAGCCCGGCTCCCTAGAGCGCTACGGCATCGACCGGTTAGCGCAGCGTTTCGCCCGGGCAGCGCCTGGCCCCATCCCGGTCACCCTGCTCGATGAGGTTATGCTCGAGTTGGAGGAGGCGAACGGCAAGCCGCCACCCGACGATATCGCCGTGCTGCTCATATCAAAGGGCAACGGTGCAGCGGCGCCGTTCTGAGTCCGCAGAGGCCCCGGGTCCGATGCTACTTGCGCTCTGGATGCGTGAGGACGGGGACCACCGTGACAGGGCAGCGCGCGTGATTGACCACCTGTTGGCTGATCGAACCCAGCAGCAGCCCCGAGAAACCTCCGTGTCCCCGGCTTCCGACCACCACCAGGATCGCGTCGCGGGCCTCTTCGAGGAGGACCTTGGCTTCGTGCCCTTCCAAGACGCGCGCCTCACACGCCACCGACGGCTGCAGCAGGGCTGCACGGGCCACCGCCTCGGCAGCGATCGCCTGCGCGTGCTGTCTGCCTTCCTCCCTGGACTGTTCGAAGTAGCCGGATTCAGCCGCAACGCCCGCCACCACCAAAGGAGGGATCTCCCAGACAGTCACCACCTTGAGCAGGGCACCCCTTAGCGCCGCTTCCTCGACGGCAAAATCCAAAGCGACCCTGCCCCCATCGGAACCGTCCACTCCGACAACGATGGTCTTCACTTGGTCTCCTTTCGGCTGATCCTCGAGCTTATCGACGTACCCTGATCCCGCACCCTCTCTCGCGGCAAACTCACCGGCGCGCGGGACAGACGCGCCCTCAGTGGCCCGCCTCGAGCCCGGTGATCGACCCTTCAGAGAAGAGATAGTCTCTGAGTTCCTTGGCCTGAGCGGGGTCGTTCCTGCGGATCCACTCGATCAGCATGGCGGCGTGCTCTTTCTCCTCGTCTCGATTGTGAGCCAGAATGGCTTTGAGCTCCGGGTCGGCGCAGGTATCCACGCGCTGCTGGTACCACTGGGCCGCTTCCAGCTCTTCGATCAACGATGCGACGGCGCGGCGCAGCTCTCGCGTATGCCTGCTCAGATCGCTCAACGGCTCCTGAGGGAGCTCCAGGGCCACGGTATCCTCCTCTCGTCCGAGATCCGAACTTACGTCTCTCCGACAGATACCCGTTTCGCCGGAGCCCCTAACAGCATCGTACCGAACTGCCGCAGGCCTAGGCGACCAAGCGACCCTCCGCCTGGGAGCGGTCCGGCCTTGCGACCCGAGATCAGCTCTTGGCCACGAACTCCGCCACCAGGTCGCCCACGGCATCGGTGCCCATGCCCATCTCCCCGGCGACAGGGACTTCATCTTGCCGACCGCGTTGACGATGCCGTTCTCCACCCAGCGCGCGGCTTCGGTCTGCCCCAGGTAATCGAGCATCATCTGCACCGCGCCGATGGCGGCCAACGGGTTGATCACGTTCTGGCCCGTGTATTTGGGAGCCGAGCCGCCGATGGGTTCGAACATGCCGATCTTGCCGGGATGGATGTTCCCACCCGCCGCCACTCCCATGCCGCCCTGGATCATGGCCCCTAGGTCGGTGATGATGTCGCCGAACATGTTGTCCGTCACGATCACGTCGAACCATTCAGGGTTCTTGACGAACCACATGCAGGTAGCGTCCACGTGGGCGTACTCCCGCTTGATCTTGGGATAGTCCGCGTCGCCGATCTCGTTGAAGGCGCGCCACCACAGGTCCCACGCGAAGGTCAGCACGTTCGTCTTGCCCACCAGGGTGAGCTGCCCCCGCCGGTCGGCCCGGCCGGCATAGTCAAAAGCGTAGCGGATGCAGCGCTCCACCCCTTTGCGGGTGTTGACGCTCTCTTGGACCGCTATCTCGTCGGGAGTGCCCTTCTTGAGAAAGCCACCGGTCGAGGCATAGAGGCCCTCCGTGTTCTCCCGCACCACGACGAAATCGATCTCCTTCGGCCCCTTGTCTTTGATGGGGGTCTCCACCCCCGGAAAAAGCTTGACCGGGCGCAGGTTGATGTAGAGGTCGAGGGCGAAACGGGCCTTCAGCAGGATGCCCAGTTCCAGGATACCGGGCTTCACTTCGGGGTGACCGATGGCCCCCAAGAAGATGGCGTTGTGGCTACTCAATTCGCCGATGGCGGAGTCGGGCAGGGTCTCTCCCGTGCGCAGATAGCGATCGCCCCCGAAGTCGTAATGGGTGAGGTCATAGGAGAAGCCCGCACGGGCCGCGGCGGCCTTGAGGACCTTGAGGCCCTCGTTCACTACCTCGGGACCGGTACCGTCGCCGGGCATGACGGCGATGCTGTAGTTCATGACGTTCCTTTCGTATCCGGGACTTGGTTCTCGGGCGCCGCTTTGGCTGCTGCTTGACCTGAGTCGCTCGGGGTCCGGCGCCGCGCGCCGCTCAGCCGGCCGCGGCCCGGTGGGCGCGGTTTTCAGGTACGGCAGCAGGCCGCCGGCCTCCACCAGTTCGCGCATGAACGGCGGCAGCGGCTGGGCCTTGAACTTCGCCCCGGTGGTGAGATCGGCGATCTCGCCGGAGGCGAGATCGACCGTCAGCTCGTCGCCCTCCTTGATGCCGTCCACCGCCTCCGGAGCCACCAAGATGGGCAGCCCCGTGTTGAAGGCGTTCCGGTAGAAGATGCGGGCGAAGCTCTTGGCGATGACCACCGACACCCCCGCGCCCTTCAAGGCGATGGGGGCGTGCTCGCGACTGGAGCCGCAGCCGAAGTTCTCCTGGGCTACCACGATGTCGCCGAGCTTGACCTTGCTCGGGAAGGCGGGGTCGGCGTCTTCCATCACGTGCTGGGCCAGCTCCTCGGCCGTCTTCATATTGAGGTAGCGGGCCGGGATGATGAGGTCGGTGTCGATGTCGCGCCCGAAGGTCCAGGCCCGCCCACGCAGGACGGTCGTGGCTGCCCCCGTCATGGCTGCCTCCTTCCGCCGATCTGGTCCGGCGTGGCGATGTAGCCGGCCACCGCGCTCGCCGCGGCCACGTACGGGCCGGCCAGGTAGACTTCGGAGCCGGGATGGCCCATCCGGCCCACGAAGTTGCGGTTGGTGGTGGACACCGCCCTCTCGCCTTCGGCCAGCACGCCCATGTGCCCGCCCAGGCAGGGTCCGCAGGTGGGCGCCGAAACAGCTGCCTCGGCATCGATGAACACGTCGAACAGGCCCTCGTCGTTGGCCTGTTTCCAGATGGCCTGCGTCGCCGGGATGACGATGCAGCGGATGTCCTTGTTCACCTTGCGACCCCGCAGGATCTCCGCCGCTTGGCGCAGGTCCTCGATGCGGCCGTTGGTGCAACTGCCGATGACCACCTGGTCGATCTTGATGTCGTTCAACTCGTCGGCCGGCTGCGTGTTGGAGGGCAGGTGCGGCTTCGCCACCATGAGGGGGACGTCCTCCGCCTTCCAGCGTGTAGACCTTCTCGTACCACGCGTCGGGGTCGGAGGCGTAGTAGCGCGGCGTGCGGCGGAACCGTCCTTCCACATACGCCTTCGTGATGTCGTCGGGGGCGATGATGCCGCTCTTGCCCCCCGCCTCGATAGCCATGTTGCAGATGGTGAAGCGGGAGTCCATAGAGAGGGCGCTGATCGCCGATCCCGCGAACTCCATGGCCTTGTAGAGGGCTCCGTCCACCCCGATCTGGCCGATGGTAAAAAGGACGATATCCTTGCCCGTCACGTAGCGGCCCAGGGTCCCGTCGAAGTCGAACCGGTGGGTCTCAGGCACCCGGAACCAGGCTTCGCCGGTGGCCATGGCGCCGGCCAGGTCGGTGGAGCCGACTCCGGTGGCGAACGCGCCCAGGGCGCCATACGTGCAGGTGTGGGAGTCGGCACCCAGGACGACGTCACCCGGTCCCACCAGGCCCTGCTCGGGCAGGAAGGCATGCTCGACGCCCACACGGCCCACGTCGTACCAGTGCACGAGACCGTGCTTCTTGGAGAACTCGCGCATCTGCTTGACCAGCCCGGCGGACTTGATGTCCTTGTTCGGGCGTGAAATGGTCGGGGATGAGCACGATCTTCTCCGGGTCGAACACGTGCTCGAAACCGGCCTTTTCGAACTCGTCGATGGCCACCCCGGAGGTGACGTCGTTGCCGAGACAGAGGTCGAGCTTCGCCATGATGAGATCGCCCGGAGCGACCGACTCCTTGCCGGCTGCCCGGGCCAGGATCTTCTCGGTCATGGTCATAGCCATGCCATGTACCCCCAGTCCTCGAGGCTTCGTGCGATGTGGGTGCTTGCGCCGCCGCCAGCGTAGGCGCCGGCGGACCAGTCATTCTAGTCTACATGCGCGGGATTGCGCAACCGCGGCACCGGTTCGGGGCGGCGCGGGCGGGCGGCGCGGGCGGGTGCGCGGGCGGCGCGGGCTCGCGGGCGGCGAGTTGCGGCCGGGATGTCGGACGGTCGCGCCGGGAACCCCGAGGCGACGGTCTCTGTGGCCATGCGCCCCCCACCCCTGTCCCTGTCCGGCTCCGCTCCGCCCCGCGTGCTACCCTTCCCGCCATGAGGAAACGCACTCGCAGGGCGCGGATCGTCATCTGGTCGTGCATCGCGCTCGCCGCGCTCGTTCTGTTGGCGGGGCTGGCGGTGCTGCTGCCGAACCTCATCATCACTCAGTCGGCCGACGACCACATCGTCCAGGATCCTGAAGACGCGCCCTATGCTCAAGTGGCGATCGTCCTGGGGGCCAAGGTCTACGCGAGCGGCACCCCCGCCCCCATGCTGGCCGACCGGATCGATACCGCGATAGCGCTCTACAAACTGGACAAAGTGGACAAGATCCTACTGTCCGGCGATCACGGCCAGAAGACCTACGATGAAGTCAACGCCATGCTCGACTACGTGCGCGCACGCGGCGTTCCCGACGAAGACATCTTCACCGATCACGCCGGCTTCAGCACGTACGACACCATGTACCGGGCCCGAGATGTGTTCGAGGTGACGGATGCGCTGGTCGTCACCCAGGAGTTCCATCTGGCGCGGGCGGTCTACACGGCCCGCGCCCTCGGACTGGAGGCCACCGGCGTCGTGGCCGACATCCAGCCCTATGCCAACGAGCGCCGTTTCGCCATGCGCGACTGGTTGGCCCGGGTGAAGGCCTTCGTCCAGTTGCACGTCACCAAGCCATTGCCTCGCTACCTCGGTCCTGTCATTCCCATAGACGGCGACGGCCGGGCCACGCGAGGCTAGGCCGGTCCGAACGCCGGCGGCGGAGCTTCCAGCGTTGCTTCCGCTCTTCTTGCGCTATTTGATCCTGACGATGAGCACAGCGGCCTGAGCCCGAGTGAGGTTCGACAGAGGCATCAGGTGAATGCCGTCGCCGAGAACCACCCCGTGATAGACCAGGTATGCGGAGTAGGGAGCGTGCACGGGCCCAACCTCCGAAGCGTCCGCGAACGGGGCCAGGACGGAGGCGCCCTCCTCCATGTACCAAGCGGCCACCGAGGGGTAGCTGCCGCTCTCGCCGGTGATATGACCGGTTGCGGCCAACTCCAGGTCAGAGAGATAGCGACCGAGAATGCTGTTCGCCTGCTGCCTGGTGATCGTTTGGGACGGCCGGAATGTGCCGTCCGGGTAGCCGATCACAATGCGGGCTCCGGCTGCTCCTTCAATCCAAGCGTAGTAGAAATGGGTAGCCGGAACATCGCTGAAACTGGGCGTCGCAGGAGAGAGCGCGGGTAGTCCGAATCCATCCACGACCATCTTGGAGAACTGGGCTCGGCTAACGTCCAGAGCCGGCCGGAAGGTGCCATCGGGGTATCCATCCGCCACTGCGTCCACTTGCTCAGCGGTCACCCCATACATGTCCACCCACTGCTGATTGCTGATGTCGGTCCATCGATCAGGAGCGACTGCGAACTCAGCCACAACGGTGAGATCCGCTCTCACATCGGTATCGGTACGCGAGGCGGTAGTAACCCCGTCACTCCAAACAACGAACCGGTAGCCTGGATCAGGCACAGCCGTGACCTCGGTTCCGTCCCGGCTCTGTCTGACAATCTGCACGCTTTCGCCTGCGATCGAACCGCCTTCACCGGCAACGTAGGTAAGAGTGTAGGTGGGCACAACCACGTCCGGCAGGAATAGTGCTCTCACACTCTTGTCGGCCAAAACGTCGGTGTCTATGCGCGAAGCGGTCGTCAACCCATCAGTCCACTTGTAGAAGCGGTAGCCGGGCTCTGGAACGGCGGTGACCCTGGTGCCGTCCTCGCCGGGCTCAACGGTCTGCCGACTCGGCCCCGCGATGGAACCGCCTTTGCCGGCCTCGTAGATCAGAGTGTAGATGGCGGCCACGTCCGTCACGGTGATGGTGAGGGCCTGAGTGTCGCTCAAGGCCGGGGTGCCGTTGTCGGTCACCTGTATGGTCACCTCATAGACGTTGTCGGCACCCACGTCGGTGGGAGTCTCGAAGTCGGGAGGGCTGAGGAAGGTCAGGACCCCGCTGGAGCCGTCGAGGTGGAACTTGGCCTGATCGGCCCCGCCGATGATGCTGTAGGTGAGAGTCTGGCCGGCGTCGGGGTCGGTGGCGGTCGACCGTGGTCACCGCCGTAGAGTTCTCGGCCACGGAGATGGCGGCGGCGGCCCCGCCCCCGTTGCTGGTGATGACGGGGGGCTGGTTTTCAACGGCGTCCGTCACGGTGATGGTGAGGGCCTGAGTGTCGCTCAAGGCCGGGTGAGTCGTCCGTCACCTCATAGACGTTGTGGCACCCGTCGGTGGGAGTCTCGAAGTCGGAGGGCTGAGGAAGGTCAGGACCCCGCTGGAGCCGTCGAGGAACTGCGATGCTGCTGTCGTAGTGAGAGTCTGGCCGGCGTCGGGGTCGGTGGCCGATGGTCACCGCCGTAGAGTTCTCGGCCACGAGATGGCGGCGGTCGATGACGGAGGTGCCGTTGGCGGTGATGGTATCGTAGGTGAGGCCGACCGCGTCGGTGGCTCGCACCGTCACGGTGGGAAGCGTATCGAGGGACGTGGCCCGAGCGGTGCCTGAGAGAGCTCGGTAAGGTCGCGGCCGTGCCGGGTCGGTGCCGCTCAGGGTCCCCACGACGGCGTCGGCCCCGGCATTCTCGGGCACGCTGGTGTTGGAGAGAGCGATGTCGGTGGGGGCCTCGTTGACGTCGGTGACGGTGACGCTAATGATCTGCGCATCGCTGTTGGAGCCGTCGCTCGCCTCTACTGTCAGCTCATAGACGTTGTCGGCACCCACGTCGGTGGGGTTCTCGAAGTCGGGAGGGCTGAGGAAGGTCAGGACCCCGCTGGAGCCGTCGAGGTGGAACCTGGCCTGATCGGCCCCGCCGATGATGCTGTAGGTGAGCTGGCCGGCGTCTGGGTCGGTGGCCGCGACCGTGGTCACCACGGTAGAGTTCTCGGCCACGGAGATGGCGGCGGCGGCCCCGCCCCCGTTGCTGGTGATGCTGGGAGGCTCGTCAACGTCGGTGACGGTGATGGTGAAGGTCTCGTCGTAGGTGAGGCCGACCGCGTCGGTGGCTCGCACCGTCACGGTATAGGAGGAAGCACCTCGTAATCGAAGGAGGCGGTGGCCCGAAGCGTGGCGCCAGAGATGTTGAAGAGGGCGTTGTCGGTAAGACCGGCCGGCAGGCTGAAGGTAAGGGTGGCGCTCTGGCCCACGTCCGGGTCGGTGCCGCTCAGGGTCCCCACGACGGCGTCGGCCCCGGCATTCTCGGGCACGCTGGTGTTGGAGAGAGCGATGTCGGTGGGGGACGCGTACGGCGTGAGCGAGAAGTCATCCACGGCCAGGCCGTCATCGGCCCGGGGACAAGGTCGCTGTCTGCCCAGCGGATCCAGAAGGTGCCCCCGTTCGGGATGTTCAGGCCGGTGATGGTGAAGCTCAGAGCCGTCCGGTTTGAAGCTGCGTTGCCGTCCAGGGCCCCTACCGTGCCGGTGATCACCGGGCTGGAGAAATCGAGGCCGTTGTGGTCCGTCCAGGTTCCGGTGGAGAGACTGGTCGCATCCGTGCTTAGTTGGAAGTCGAGCCGGTCCGCCGCTCGGCCGGCCGTGTTCTGGCCCAGGCGCCACTGCTCGCCCGTATACGAGATCACCAGCGCCTGGATCGTCGACCCCGTGTTGTTGGTGAACTGGGCCCCGATGACGGGGGTGAGAGCGTTGCTGAGCAGGCAGCCAAACGCCCGCTCGGAACCGCTGGACACTCCGTAGCTGTAGGTGTCGCCGATGCTGCTTAGAGCCGGTGTCTGCACGATAGGCGGTGTTCACATAGGTGGAGGTGCCCGTCTCGAGGAAATACCACCCCAGAGGCACCGTGCCGCTGGATCCGCTTTGGGCGAGAGTGTCGAAATCCTGCGCGTAGGGACTGCCGGCAACACTCAGGGTTACGCTGCCGGCGGGAGGGTCGTCGACGTCGGTGACGGTGATGGTGAAGGTCTCGTCGTAGGTGAGGCCGACCGCGTCGGTGGCTCTCACCGTAACGGCTGTAGGAGGAAGCGACCTCGTAATCGAAGGAGGCGTTGGCCCGTAGCGTGGCGCCTGAGATGTTGAAGAGGGCGTTGTCGGAAAGACCGGCCGGCAGGCTGAAGGTAAGGGTGGCGCTCTGGCCCACGTCCGGGTCGGTGCCGCTCAGGGTCCCCACGACGGCGTCGGCCCCGGCGTTCTCGGCCACGCTGGTGTTGGAGAGGGCGATGTCGGTGGGGGACGTGTACGGCGTGAGCGAGAAGTCATCCACGGCCAGACCATCATCGGCACCGGGAACGAGGTCGCTGTCCGCCCAGCGGATCCAGAAGGTGCCCCCGTTCGGGATACTCAAGCCGGTGATGGTGAAGCTCAGGGCCGTCCGGTTCGAAGCGGCGTTGCCGTTCAGGGCCCCCACCGTGCCGGTGATCACCGGGCTGGAGAAATCGAGGCCGTTGTAGTCCGATCCAGGTTCCGGTGGGCAGGGAGACTGGTCGCGTCCGTGCTTAGCTGGAAGTCGAGCCGGTCCGCCGCCCGTCCGGCCGTGTTCTGCCCCAGGCGCCATTGCTCGCCCGTGTAAGAGATCGCGAGCGACTGATGACGCCGCCGCGTGTTGTTGGTGAACTGGGCCCCGATGCGAGGGACGAGGGTGCCACTGAGCAGGCCGCCAAACGCGCGTTCCGTAGTACCGGCGGCTCCGTAGCTGTAGGTGTCGCCGGTGTTGCTCGAGCCCGTTCCCGCCGTGTAGGTGGTGTTCGCATTGGTGCCCGTCTCGAAGAAATCCCAACCAGAGGCACCGCCGTGTTCGACGTCCCGGTTGAGGCGAGGGTGTCGAAATCCTGCGGGTAGGTGCCGCCGGCAACATTCAGGGCTTACGCTGCCGGCAGCCTGGGCCTCGCCGTGCATCCCCCCAAGGACATCAACAGTGCGAGGGTGACCATGACCAAAGCCACCCGATAAGGTTGGGACTTCATCACTGATGCCTCCTGCCCTCCGGTCGCCCAGACGTCTTGTTCGGGTCTGGCGCGTCCACATCCAACAGTCTCGGGGCGAAACGAACTCGAGTGAAGCAGGAGAGGGCCATTGGAGCGTCTTTCCGCGACCACGCCGCGTCCGCCGTGGTCTCTACGGCGCTTTCCCCCATCGCGCCCCTCTGCTTGAGATCTTACCGGAGGGTAGCCCCTTCCGGCAGACCCTCCAGTGGGATTCATAGGTCATTCAGCGGACGAGGAATCCTCTCCTACCAGAGTCCGACAGTGAGAGTGATCGAGGCCGCTATCCTCTGCAAAGCCGCCCCGTATTCGGAGCCCACGGCCCATTTGCCGCTCAACTCGTTCACCGTGCGCACGTTCCCCTTGTGAGGACTGCCGTTGTCCTGCACGAAGTGGCGCGGGTCTCCGGGAGTGGTTATGGGCCCACCTGCCGGCTGCTCCACTTTCACGCAGTAAGGATCGGAGATGTGCCCTGGATAGACGTACCACGCCAGATGCGCATACTGGGCGATCACGCCCAGCTCAGCGGTGGCGAACGAGTTGCCCTGCACTCCGGGGCCGGTGGCTCCGATACCGGCCATGTTGTTCTGCTCGGGCAGCACCACCCCGCCATACTGGCCGTATCCGGTCTCGTGGATCATTTGCGCCCAGGCCATGTCGGCCCTGATGCCGAAACGCTTGCCGTAGACGACGTAAAGCTTGGCCAGAGCATCGAGCGAGATCGAGAACTTACCGTCATTCCCCCCGGTTTGCTGCCTGAAGTAGCGCACCAGATCGCTGGAGTCGCCCAGGAAGCGTCCGTTGAGCCCGGCCTGATCGGTACCCATGATATTGAACAGGAGCGCCGCCGCCTCCGCCCGGGTGGCTGCGCGCAGGGGCGAGATCGACTTGAGCGCCGTTCCCGGAGGTGCCAGCTCCCGCAGCAGGCCGTTGTACTGCGCTACTCGGGCGATCACGGCGTGCACCGGGCTGAAATTGCCCCAGGCCGACTTGTAGGAAGCCGGGGGTACGATCAAGGGGCGCATCGTCGCCCGGGTACCCATGGTCACCAGCTGGGCCATGGTGACGGAAGCGTCGGGCTTGAACACCGGACCTTTGCTTCCCGGATAGCCGGTGACGATGCCCTCCCGGGCGGCGGCCGCCACGTAGTTATCGGGGTAGAGTTCGAGGTCCGTGCTCTTCTTCACGTCCCCGAAAGGACACTTGTCGTCCTCGCTCACAGGGAGGCGCATGGCCAGGATGACCATCTTGGCGAGCTGGGCCCGGGTAACTTTTGCGTTCGGACGGAAAGTCCCGTCCGAGTAACCGTTTATGATCCCTAGTTGGGCAAGGGTCTCGATCTGCACCCGGTAGGGGTTCGACGCTGAGACGTCCTTGAAGCCGGCCGCCTGGGCGCCGGCGATCCGCGGCTGGAAGAGCATAACGGCGAGGACAACCACCAGCACCAGGGCGCACAGGCCCAGTACTCTCAGGGACATGAACTCCGGGAACCTGGACTTCGAGGAGGTCGACTCTGCGGAGTCAGACGAGAAGGAGATAGCTTTCATGGTCGGGAAGGATACCAGCATATGTCACCCCGGGCCTGTTCTGGGTCCGCCCCCGCTGCACCAAGACATCCGGCCGGCAAGGGACCACGACCCTCTTCATCAACCTCTATACTTTCCCGCCGAAGGCCTCGAGCCCTCCAAATCCATCGACAGGAGCCACCTGGTGACCCGACGGATCACTACCCTGACGTTCGACTTCTGGAACACGCTCTACTCCGCCGACGGCGGAGCCATGGACGTGGTCCGCCCGCGGAGACTGGATACACTGCGAAGGATGCTGCGCGGTTTCGGTCTCGATCCGTCGGACGACCAGATGCTGGAAGCCTACCGTTCAGGTTTCGACGCCTACATGGCGGCGTGGACACAGGGGCTGCACTTTGGAGCTCACGATCAGGTCGCGCACATCTTGAACCGGTTCGATCTGGTGCCCGGCCCCGAGGATGAAGGACTTCTCGTCGAGACCGCGCTGGAGATCGAAGAAGCTTCGCTACTGGCCCCCCTTGAGCCGCTTCCCGGTGTGCTCGAGACGGTCCCGGCGCTGGCGAGTGCGGGCTACCGGCTTGGGCTCATCTCCGATACCAGTCTGACCCCGGGGCGGATACTGAAAAGGCTGTTGGCCGGTGACGGACTGCTCGCGCACTTCGAAGCCCTCACCTTCTCCGACGAGACCGGCTACACGAAGCCCGACCCGCGCATGTTTGAGCAGACACTGGCGCCGCTCGGGGCGGGGCCGGCCGAGGCGGCCCACGTGGGTGACACCCCCCGTACCGATATCGCCGGGGCGAAAGACCTGGGCATGGTGGCCATCCGCTGTGCGGGGGCCGTCGACCACCCGGAGCCTCCCGAAGCCGATTTCGTCATCAGAGATCACAGGGAGCTCTCGGCTATCCTCGAGCGCCTGGGCTAGGCAGATCGCTCGGGGCCTAAACGAACCGTATTCGAGCCGCGACGTCTCTGAAGAAGCTCCTCGACCAGAGTTCGAGAGAGGCGGGATCCTGATTCTTGCATAGTATGTCGAGTATTAGTCGACATACTACGTCTAATTATTAATCATTGCTGTTGCGACGGCGCCGCCGCGGCGACTTATACTGCCCAACGGCCCGACGGCCTCCCCCCTGATCACGCCGCCAGTCGGTCCCCGCCGCGCGGCTCCGGCACAAAGGTGAGCATGAGCACACCCGCCAAGACCGCGGCAGCCGCTCCCACCCAGAACGGCGCGGACGGGGACACCCGGTCGTACAGCACACCGGCGATGACGCTGGCCGGCAGAGCCGCCAGCCCCAACACCATGTGGTAGGCGCCGAAGGCGCTGCCGCGGCGCTGCTTCGTCGAGAACTCGGCCAGCAGGGCCCGGCCGTTCCCGTCTGCGATGGCCATGTAGACCCCGTAGACCACGAACACCCCCCACACCGCCGCCTGTGACTGCGCTGTCGCCATCCAGGCGTAGGCGACAGCAAAGACGGCGAACCCGAGGAGGGCTACCTTGCGCCGTCCGATCCGATCGGACAAGAGGCCGGCCGGGACCGACAACGAGGAGTAGACCAGGTTGAAGACCAGATAGAGCACGGGGATCATGACCGTCGCGACCTGCAGATCCTGGGCCCGCAGTATCAGGAAGGCGTCCGACGAGTTCCCAAGAGAGAAGACGGCGGTGACGAAGAGGTACGCCGCCAGCGGCCCGCGTATGCCCCCCGGGCGCGCGGCCTTTCCGCGCGACGTGGGCGGGACGTCGTCCGACCCTCCCGCCTCTCCCGCCCGACGCCTGCGATCGTGGATGAAGAACGCGATGACGGCCACGCATATGACTCCGGGTATGATCGAGATCCAGAAGACGGTCCGGTAGTCTTCCGGCCTCATCCACAGCACGACAAAGGCGATGGCCGGTCCTATGACTGCCCCGAATTGGTCCATCGCCCGGTGATAGCCGAACGAGCGTCCCAGCTCCCGCTTGTCGGTCGAGTCCGCCACGATCGCGTCCCGGGGGGCGGTCCGCACCCCTTTTCCGAAGCGGTCGATGAAACGCGCGGCGAGAACCATCCCCCACCCCCCGGACAGAGCCAGCAAGGGACGGCTGAGAGTGGAGAGGCTGTAGCCGAAGAGCATCAAGGGCTTTCGCCGGCCCAGCCTGTCGCTAAGCCAACCGGCGAACAGCTTGACCAGGCTGGCTGTGGTCTCGGCGATGCCTTCGATCACCCCTATCAGGGTCTTGTTGACCCCCAGGACCGAGGAAAGGAAGATCGGGACGAGCGAATAGACCATCTCGGAGCTCACGTCCATGAAGAACGACGCGACCCCGGCGAAGAAGACGTTGCGATCGAGCCCCCAGATCTTGCCCCGGGGAGCAGGCTCGAGCGCGGGGCCTGCAGACCCGCTGGACGGGCCGAGCGGCTCTTGGCTCAACTAGGATTGCTCCCCGGCGACCCGCGGTCGAACATCAAGCCTGAGTTGACGTCAGACTCGTCCAGCTTGCTCACGACTGCCTCCCGAATAGCGGCCGCCATGGTCACCGCTTCTCCCTGAGTAGAGGCCCAGGCCATCAGACGCACCGACACCCCGTTGCCGTCCGCATCTACCACCTGCACTACGGGCTCCGGCTCGGGAAGGGACGAAGGATGGTTCCTGGCAGCGTCCAGGAGAAGCGACCGTACCGCCTCGAGGTCCGCGCTGTAGCTCAACCGCAGTATCACTATCGCGGCGGAATTGGGGTCGACGAGTGTGAAGTTTTGAATGAACCGGTCGGATAGCAGCTTGTTGGGTATCAGCAAGTGCCTGTTGTCCACCATCCTGATGGTCGTGTAGAACAATCCGATGGAGACCACCGTGCCGGCTTGGCCGTCTATGCTGACGCTGTCAAGGAGCCGCACAGGTTGAACGAAGGCGATGATGATCCCCGAGATTAGGTTCGAAAAGACCGTCTGAGCGGCGAAGCCTATGGCGATCCCGGTCACCCCCGCGGTGGCGAACATCCATGTGGACACCTTCTTCAGCGTCTCCACATCCAGGATCCAAAACGCTATCCCGAAGGCGATGAAGTAAACCGCGACCATGCTGAGGCGCGCGATCATCCTGAATCTGGTCTCGGCCCCGGGGTCCTTGGTGGCGAGGTCGTATCGCTGGGAGAAAAGGCGGATGGAGCGCCGGATGAGCCGGTTGATAAGCCAGGCGGCTACCAGCACCGCGATCGCGATGCCGACCCTGACCCAAAGCTCGGTATCCTGTATCTGCAAATCGTCCATGGTTCGAGCTCAACTATAGCGCGCGGATGGCGAGATGCGGGACTGCCGGGGCCCACGACACTGGCCACCACGAGCCGGCCCCCGTTGGCCCCGCGCATAGCCCAGGGCCCAACGGGGGAAGATAGGGACGCGGGCCCAATGCTGGAGTCGGAGGTATGACAGTGCCTGAAGATCCCGAAGCGGCGCTGCGCGAATACCGCAGCCGTCGCGACTTCTTGCGCACCGGGGAGCCGGCCGGTGGTGAGGCGGGCGAGGCGGCGCAGGCAACCGAACGGCCTGTGTTCGTGGTGCAGAAACACGCCGCGTCCAGTCTGCATTACGATCTGAGGTTGGAGTCGGGAGGCGTTCTCAAATCCTGGGCCGTTCCCAAGGGACCCTCCCTAGACCCGGCCGACAAGCGTTTGGCGGTCATGACCGAGGACCACCCCTTGGAATACGCGGCCTTTGAGGGGACCATCCCCGAGGGGGAGTACGGGGCCGGCACGGTCATGCTATGGGACTTCGGCTGGTGGGAGCCGGACACAGCCTGGATGAAAGAGGCGAAAGGCGGCGCCGGGGAGCCGGTCGAGCCCGAGGCGGCGCTGGCCCACGGCGAGCTCAAGTTCATCATCCACGGGCAGAAGCTCACCGGCAGCTGGGCGCTGGTGCAGATGAAGGGCCGGGGCGAGAAGAACTGGCTGCTCATCAAACACCGCGACGCCGCGGCCAGGTCGGGGTCGAGCGTCACCGAGGACGCTCCGGACTCGGTGGCCTCCGGCCGGTCCCTGGGCGAGATCGCGGCGGGCTAGGCCGATGGTGCCACAGGGCCCCCAGGCCGGCCAGCCCGGCCAAAAAGGCAGGGCGCACCCCAGCCGGGCGCAGACCAGCCCGGAGACGCCCACCTTCCGCTTCGGCGAGAAAGAGGTCACCTTCACCCATCTCGACCGCGTCTACTACCCGCAGACCGGCTACACGAAGGCGGAGGTGCTCGACTACTACCTCAGGGTGGCCCCTTTTCTGCTGCCCCATCTCAAGGACCGGGCTCTCACTCTCGAGCGGTGGCCCGAAGGGGTAGAGGACGGATCATTTTTCCAGAAGAATGCTTCTTCCTATTTCCCCTCCTGGCTCCGTACCTTCCCCGTGGAGCGCAAGGACCACCAGAAAGTCGTGCACTATCCGGTGGTCGAGGACGAAGCCGATCTGCTGTATCTGGTCAATCAGGGGACCATCACCTTCCACACGCAGATGGCGCGGGTGGACGACCCCGAGCATCCGGACATCATGGTGCTGGACGTCGATCCCCCGGAAGACGACGCCGCGGCGGCGCGCCCGCCGGCCAGGCCCAGGCACCCGCCGGCGCCGACGCCCCCAAGTCGGCGACGCCCTTCCGGCGGGCGGTAGAGGTGGCCTTCTTGTTGCGCGAGCAGTTGCGCGAGGCTGGGTTGGAAGCAGTGGTCAAGACCTCTGGAAAACGCGGCCTCCATCTGGCCTTCCCGCTCACCGGCGGCCTGGACTACGAAGCCGCCCGTGCTCAGCTCGAGGCGCTATTCGCGGATCTGGCGGCCCGTCACCCCGCCCTGCTCACCACCCACATCCGCAAGAACAAGCGGGGAGGCCGGGTCTATCTGGACGCTCTACGCATGTCGCCGGGCGCGACCATCGTGCCGCCATACGTGGCTCGGCCCACGCCCGAGGCGACGGTATCGATGCCCGTCACGTGGGAGGAGTTGGAGACCCTGAGCGACGGGCGGGGTTTCACCATCAAGACGGGCATCGAGCGGCTGGAGAAGACCGGCGATCTGTGGGCCCCCCTGGTCTCGTGATGGGAGCGGTCCTGTTGCGGCCCCGTTTGGGTCCGAAAGGAGAACGGCGTGAAGATACTGGTTTCGGGGGCCACTGGATTCGTGGGAGGTGTGATCACCAGGCACCTGCTCGACGCGGGCCACAGCGTACGTGCGATGAGCCGATCTACAGGCAGGGCCATGACCGCCTTCGCCGCGACCGAACCGGGGCGGCGGGCGTTGGCCGACGGACGGCTGACCTTCGTTCAAGCCGACGTGACCAACCCGGCCACTCTCGGCGCAGCCGTGGAGAATGTTGAGGCCGTGATCCAGGCCGCCCAGTTCAGCGGAGCCCCCGTGGAAGACCCCGCCCGGGGACTCACCTACATGAACGTCGACCGCAACGGCACCCTCAACCTCTTGGGCGCGATCGCCCTCGCGTACGGGATGCCGACCGCAGGGCCGGCCATGGCCCGCTTCCCGGATGGAGCGCCCCGTTTTCTCTACATGAGCGGCATCGCCGTATCGGCCGATAGTCCCTATACGTGGAACCGGGCCAAGTGGCAGGCGGAGGAGGCCATTCGAGGCAGCGGCCTGGACTGGACCATCGTGCGCGGCAGTTGGGCGTACGGGCCGGATGACTCCGCCCTCAACCGCATCCTCGGTTACTCCGACTACCTGCCGTTCGTGCCCATCTTCGGAAGCGGGAATGGTCTGCTGACCCCGGTCTTCGTCGAGGACGTGGGGCGGTTCTTCGCCCTGATCGCCTCAGATCCCGAGAAAGCAGCCGACACTACCTTCGGCATCGGCGGGCCGGATCTGGTCACCCTGAACGACTTCCTACGGCTCGCGCTGCGGGTGATGGGCCGCCAGAGACCCATCCTTCACATCCCCAAGAAGGTGGGGAGACTGCAGGGAGCGTTGATGCAGCACTTCCCAGGGCGCCCGCTCACCCCGGACGCCGTGGATTTCGTGAGCCAGGAGGGGGCCGCCACCGACGCCGACCGGAAGTTGCTGGCGGAGCGGTTCCCGGAGTTCCAGGTGACACCGGTGAGGGAGGGGCTGGGGAGCTATCTGGGTCCGGCTCGGTGACGAGAAGCGAGCCCTTACATCCCCACGTACTTCGCGTATAGCGCCCTGGCCAGCTTCTCGTCCCGGGTGCCTCTGCACGATGGTGCGGCCGTCGTAGAAGATCACCAGCTCCTGCTCGCCCACCGAGAAGCGCACCATCTGCTCGCTGCCTTCCACCGGTCCGAGAGCAGCCAGGCGCTCCCCGATCTGGGCCAGCGGCATGCCCACCGCGGCCGCGTTCCAGATCTGGACCGCGTTCTGCCCGCAGAGACTCGTGACCCGGGTGCGAGGCCGGCCCTGGAGGAATTCGTAGGTCCCTCCACAGGCAGGGCACTCCTCGTTGGCAAATGGGGCCAAGGGAAGTGATTCGAAGGAGCGCGTCCACACGTCGATCACCACCAGGTCGCGGCTCACCGGGGCTCGTTGTTCGTCGCCGATCAGGATCTTGAGGGCCTCGGCCGCCTCCAATGACCCGACGATCCAGGGGACGGCGTTCACCACCCCGGCCGTATCGCAGGTGAGCGTGCCACCGGCCGGAGGAGAGCTCACGATACACCGGAAGCAGGGCCGCCCGCCGGGCAGGAAGGTGGCCGTCATGCCCGAGGACCCGATCGCTCCCCCGTACACCCAGGGGATCCCGTGCTTCAGAGCCACATCGTTGATGAGGAAACGGGCCTCGAAGTTGTCGAGCCCGTCGACGATGACATCCGCGCCCTCCACCAGACTTCTCGGCGTTGGTGCGGCTGAAGTCGGCGACCACTCCCTCCACCTGGACGGCGGAGTTGGCCTCCCGCAGGTGCCGCTCGGCGGCGGTCGCCTTGGGCAGGTTCTCCTCGATGTCGCGCTCGGTGAAGAGGACTTGGCGCTGCAGGTTGTGGTACTCGATGAAGTCGCGGTCGATAACCCGCACTCGGCCCACGCCGGCGCGCACCAGCGCGCTCGAGATGACCGTGCCGAGCGCCCCGCAACCCACCACGACGGCAAAACCGGCGGCCAACTTCCGCTGGCCCTCCGGCCCGATGCCCGCGAAGATGGTCTGCCGCGAGTATCGGTCTAGTTCCTCCACGATCCCTCCTCCACGCGCCTCCGCGTCGCTCCCTCGCACGAACGCACCGCGCGAAAGATCAAGAAGCTATGTCAGGCTTGGGCGGCTCTCACGGAGCCGCATCAAAGGCCTCAGCCACCACCCCCGCCGCCGCCCCCGCTGCGGGCCCTCCCCACGAAAACGAGGAGAACCACTATCACAACCACTATCACTATGGCTATGTTGGCCGCTGATTCGATCTCGAGCCCCTTCTAAGAGAACGCACAGGTTCACAGATACCCACTGGGGTATGGTACCACTTCCTGCCGCTACCAAATCACCTCGACGTCGTATCGGGCTATCTCCGGATCTGCACTCAGCAACGGTAGCCGTTCAGCGCGACTCTGCGCAACCAGCAGGCGGTCGAACGGGTCGGAGTGGACCGCGGGTAGCTCGTGGACCGCCAGCGCATGTTGCACCTCGACCGCCAAGGCACGGAAGCCGTGCAGCGCCAAGCGCTTGAGAACGTACTCCCGTGGCTGCTCAGGTAGGAGCAAACGACCCTTGCCCGCCTTGAGCGCGATCTCCCACGCACTGGCCGCGCTGAACCAGATCTCGTTGTCGCCGTCGGCGATGATCTCCCGCACGCGGTCGGAAAGCTGGGGGTCGCCGGTATTCCACCAGAGGAACGCATGAGTGTCGAGGAGAGCTCTCACCGGACGAAACCTAGTGCTGCTATTCGAATTCTGGGAGGGGCAGATCGAAATCGGGCATCATCTGGACCTGACCGGCGTCGTTGCCGGGTATTCTCCGTTGCCTCGTCGTGTCCACGCGACACAGCATCGCGACCGGCTTGCCGGCTCGGGCGATGACGATCCGCTCCCCGGCTTCGACCCGGACCAACAGCTTGGAAAAATGCGTCTTGGCCTCATGGACGTTCACCATGGCACACATGTGAACCCTCCTGAAGGTCCGTCTACCTCCCTCTTCGATCCATTATAGACTAAGTGGTGGACTAACATGCGTCGCGTGGTCCCCACCGAACCGACGGCCGGCCCGGCTGGGCCGCGGGCCCGCCAGGACCGTCTGCCGGTAGCCGGGAGCCACTCGGTATTCTGCCTTGCAGGTATCACGGCGGAATCGGTCCTTGGGAGGAGTCTGGAACCGCGGCTAGGCGAACAGCTCGGTGGACAGGTAGCGCTCGCCGGCGTCGGGCAGGATGACCACGATGGTCTTGCCGGCGAACTCCGGCAGCTGGGCCAGCCGCACCGCCGCCGCCGCGGCCGCCCCACAGGAGATGCCGCACAGGATGCCTTCTTCCCGGGCCAGGCGGCGGGCCATCTCCATGGCCTCGTCGTTCTCCACCTGCTCCACCCGGTCGACGAGGGACAGGTCGAGGTTATCGGGGATGAACCCGGCTCCGATGCCCTGGATCTTGTGGGGCCCCGGCTTGAGCTCCTGCCCGGCCAGCTTCTGGCTGATCACGGGGCTGGCGGCCGGTTCCACCGCCACCGAGTAGAGCGCCTGCCCCTTGGTCCGCTCGAAGTAGCGGGAGACGCCGGTGATCGTCCCGCCCGTGCCCACGCCCGCCACCAGCACGTCCACCTGGCCGTCGGTGTCGTCCCAGATCTCCGGACCGGTGGTCTTCTCGTGGATGGCCGGGTTGGCCGGGTTGTTGAACTGCTGGGGCAGGAAGTAGCGCTCGGGGTCGCCGGCCGCGAGGGCTTCCGCTCGGGCGATGGCCCCTTCATGCCCTCGGAGCCGGGGGTCAGCATGCAGATTGGCGCCGAAGAACGCCAGCACCTTGCGCCGCTCCAGGCTCATGGTCTCGGGCATGGTGAGGGTCAGCTTGTAGCCGCGGGCCGCGCACACGAAGGCCAGGGCGATGCCGGTGTTGCCGCTGGTGGGCTCGATGATCTCGGTGTGGGGCTTGATCAGCCCCTTCTCCTCGGCGTCCCAGATCATGGCCGCGCCGACCCGGCACTTGACCGAATAGGCCGGGTTGCGCCCCTCGATCTTGGCCAGGACGCGGGCGTCGGTCTTGCCGACCACCCGGTTCAGCCGCACGAGCGGCGTCCGCCCGATGGAGAGGGAGTTGTCGCTAAATACTGTAGCCATGCGTCGCTCCTCGACTGCGACCTCGTCTTCTGCGAGGCCGCGCAGCGCCTGGTCGAGGTCGGCGATGATGTCGTCTGACGTCTTCGATGCCCACCGAGACCCGGATCAGATCCCGGCGTCACGCCGGCCTTGAGCTGCTCTTCGGCGGTGAGTTGCTGGTGGGTGGTGCTGGCCGGATGGATGACCAGGGTCTTCGCGTCGAGGATGTTGGCCACGTGCGAGGCCAGCTTGACCGAGTCGATGAACCTCTTGCCCGCCTCCAGGCCGCCCTTGATCTCGAAGCCGAGCACGGCGCCCGGGCCCAAGGGGAAGTAGCGCTTGGCCCGCTCGTGGTCGGGATGCTCGGGAAGCCCCGCGTAGTCGACCGAGGTCACCGCCGGGTGGCTCGTGCAGGAACCGCGCCACGGCCAGCGCGTTGGCCACGTGGGCCCGCGCCCGCAGGGGCAGTGTCTCCAGACCCTGGATGAACAGCCAGGAGTTGAACGGCGACGAGCACCGCACCCAGATCGCGCAAAAGCCCGGTGCGGATCTTGAGCACGTACGCCAGCCCAGGAGCCACCGCCTTCTCGTGGTTGCCGAACGCCTCCCAGAAGTTGACCCCGTGGTAGGCAAGGTCTGGTTCCGTTATCTCCGGATACTTGCCGGCCGCCTTCCAGTCGAAGTCGCCCTTGTCGACCACCGCGCCCCCGATGGAGGTGCCGTGACCACCGATCATCTTGGTGAGCGAGTACACGGCGATGTCGGCCCCGTACTCGAAGGGGTTGAAGAGCGGCGGCGGAGTGACCGTGTTGTCGACGATCAGGGGGAGCTCGTGCCGGTGAGCGACCTCCGCGATGGCCGCGAGGTCGTCCACGTTCCCCTTGGGATTGCCGATGGACTCGGTGTAGAGCAGACGGGTGTTCTCGTCGATGGCCCGCTCGAAGTTGGCCGGATCGCGCGAATCCACGAAGCGGGCCTCGATGCCGAAGCGCTTGAGCGGGAAGGTGAACTGGGTGTAGGTGCCCCCGTAGAGCTTGTCCCCGGTCACGAAGTTCTGGCCCGCCGAGGTGATGGCCGCGATGGCGTAGAAGATGGCGGCCTGGCCGGAAGCCGTGGCCACCGCCCCCGCCGCGCCGTGGATGGCGGCCAGCCGCTTCTCGAGCACGTCGGTGGTGGGGTTCATGAGCCGGGTGTAGATGTTGCCGAACTCCTTCAGCGCGAACAGCTCGGCGGCGTGCTCGGTGTCGCGGAACACGTAGCTGGTGGTCTGATAGATGGGCACCGCCCGGGAGAGAGTGTCCTGGTCGGGGGTTTGACCGGCATGAAGGGCCAGCGTATCGATACCTTTGTCTTGTTCTTTACCTTCAGTATTTACATCATGTATTGCCATCTGGACGGCCTTTCTGGTCCGCTCTCTCGAATGGATCGACCCGGTCGCGCCGGGCTGCTGCGCCTCGCCAGGCGCCCGGACATTCGCCGGCGGTGGGGGCGCCGATCCGGCGGTCCACATGACGCGAGCCTATATGGCATAGTTGATCGCTTCGCATTCATTAGCAGCCCGTTCCTGTTCCACCAGGTCCCCAAAAGTCGTGCCGTCGTACACGTCCATCATGGCGCGGTGGGCCTTGTCCCACATGGGCAGCAGCACACACCCGGCCCGCAGCGGGCAGTCTCGCCCGTTGCCGCATGCATCGGAGCCGCTCGGCGCAGTCGATCGCCGACATGGGGCCCTGGATCAGCGCGGATCACTTCGCCCACCGCCAGGTCGCGGGGCGACCGGCCAGGCGATAGCCCCCTTCCTTGCCCCGCACCGACTCGACGATGCCGGCCTGCCGGAGCTGGCCCAGGATGTTCTCCAGGAAACGCACCGGAATGAACTGGGCTGCGGCGATGTTGGCCGCCTTGACCGGTCCCGAGCCTTCCTTCTTGGCCAATTCGAACACCGCTCGTACCGCGTATTGAGATTTCTGGGAAAGGACCATGCGCTTCTTCCCGCCTCCGCTTCGGCCGCTTGAACCGACATGGAGTCATAGGCGTATAACTACACCATTTTGATAGAGATAGTAGACTCACTGCTCGGCGTTGTCAAGGAGCTGCTTCAATCCAAGGTCGCATTGTTGGACGACACTGCGCCAGATAGCCTGAGGGTAGGGAGAGACTCGTGCTGGATGCACTCGATAGGTCAGTAAATCACTAGTATATAGGTAACGAAATGCTATATGATGGTCACATGCCTTCCCTACTGATCAAAGACATACCGCCTGAGCTTCATCAGCGACTTCGTGAAGCGGCCAAGCGCGATCACCGATCAATGAACCGCGAGGCGATAGCGATATTGGAGGCTGCCCTCAACCCCGGACAGTCGGGAGAACCTGAGCTTCCACCGCCGATCAAGGCCACATTCCCTCTACGGCCCGACTGGCTGGAACGGGCTCTGGCGGAGGGCCGCAAGTAGACGATGCTCGTCGTCGATGCCAACGTCGTCGCCTATTTCCTGGTAGAAGGCGAGAAGACCGACCAGGCACGCCTGCTTCGCTCGATAGATCCTGACTGGCAGGCACCGGCTCTCATCTTCTATGAGATCGCGAGCGTTCTGGCCCAGTTGGCGAAGCAGGGCGCGATCTCAATCGAAGCCGCTCAGCACGCCTTTGAGACCACACTCGCGCTGGTCACTCCCGTCGAAAGCCAGTGCCTCGGAGGTCGTACGATAGAGATCGCTGTGAAGCTGGACGTGAGCGCGTCCGACGCCTGCTACCTGGCCACCGCGGAGCTGCTCGGCGCACCCCTGGCTACGGAGGATGGTCGACTTCTGTGCCTTGCGCCCGAGATTGCTCGAGCTCTAGCCTCCTGGTCAGAGCCTGTCAAGTAAGTGGTGTCTCCCCGGGGCTGGTGCGGATCCGACCACCTCTTTAGGCGCCCAGGGAATCGAGCAATCCCGACAACTCCCGCAGGTCGGCCAGCACATGATCGGGGAGCACGCTTCCTCCCTCCCCACGCACACGCTTCAGATCGGCCTCGCTCGTGACCCCGGTGAGCACCAACGCCGTGATCATGCCGGCATCTTCTCCCATGGCTATGTCTGTGCTCAGACGGTCTCCCACGAAGAGGGTCTCGCGAGAAGGGACACCGGTGACCGTCGCAAGGATCTCGGCCAATGCCAGGCCAGGCTTGCCCATGAACACAGGCTCGGTTTCCGCCGCAGTGGCTACCGCGGCCACCAGCGCGCCCGCCCCGGGAACCAGGCCGTCGGGGGTGGGGAATGTGGGGTCCGGGTTGGTAGCCACGAAAAGAGCGCCGCTCCTGATTGCCGCCTGCGCCTGGGCCAGCGTCTGGAAGGACAGGGAACGGTCCATGCCCACCACCACCGCGCCGGCCGGCGCGGGCGCCGTCTCGTCACAGTCCCCGCCCGGGCCCTTGCCCCGCCGGGCCCTCCGACCTCGCCGGGGCCGACGCCGCCGACGTGATAGGCGGCCAGGCCGGCCTCCCGCAGCTCGCGCAGGAGCCCGTCCTTCCCCCATGACCATCACCGGGGTCCCCTCGGGCAGGCGCGCGCGCAACCACCGTCCCGCTACGAAGCCGGACGTGAGCACCCGGTCGGCCCCCGCCGGCAGCCCCATCCCCGCCAGCCGCTCCGAGACCGTCTCCCGATGGGCGGTGGAGTTGTTGCTGACATAGCGGAGATCGAGTCCCCGGCGGACCACGTCCTCGAGTGCTTCGCGCGCTCCCGGCAGGACCATGCCGCCCCGGTAGACCACCCCGTCCAGGTCGAGAGCCACCAGCTTGATGCCGGCGCGGGGCCGGAGACCGGCGCAGGCAGGCCGACGCCGCGGCGGCCGTCTCGACCGCTCCGTGATCGTCCGCCGGCCGTGCGCCGCCACTCATCCCGCCAGCCCCAGCCGGCTCACTACCCGGCCGAGCCCCGTGAACTCGAGGTCGATGGCCGCGTACGGGCACACTTCATGGCAGCAGTAGCAGCGGATGCAGAGGTCGTCGTCCACCTTCGCCACCTCCTCGCCTATGCTCATGGCCCCCGTAGGACAGGCCTGCTCACACGAAGCGCAGCGCGTGCAGCGTCCTTTCTTGGGCCGAGGCATGGGAGTGAACCCTCCCTGCAGAACCCGCCTGGTCAGTATCTCCACGAGCCCTACCGGGCTGTCGCCCCGCTCTCGGGCCTGGCGCGCCGGCAGCAGGAAGTCCCGCACCTGCAGGTCGACCACCGGCACCCCCAGGGTGTCGACGTCTGCCGCGCGCCCGCTCCACAGGCCCCGCTCACGCGCGGCCACCAGCACCGGCACGGCCTCCGTGTCGATCCGGGCGACCCGGCAGCAGGCTACGTCCATGGCCACCGTGTCGGTCCCGGCCAACAGGAAGCCGAGGGGCCGGGCCTTGCCGCCGGTGCCGGGACCCTTCCCCTCCAGGCCGACGACACAGTCCATTATGCTGAGCCGGGGATGGACGAAGGACGCTACGTCCAGCAGCATCTCGCCGAAGCGCACCGGGTCGGTGAACCTACCGTGATACCCGACCTTATTGAGCCCCGGGATCACGCCGAACAGGTTCTTGGTGGCTCCGGTGAAGGTCTGAAACGTGTGGGTCTTGAACTTGCACAGGTTGATGATGCCGTCCGCCTTCATGATGGGATCCATCACCTCGAACCGGCGCACTAGACGACCCTCGGGGTACGAGACCGCCTCGTAGCCCGTATCGAAGTTGAGTTCGAAGCCGTAGCGTTCGGCCGCCTCGCGGTACCCGGCCTTGCGATAGACGCGGTCGATCAAGGTCCGAGTGTGCAGTATCCCCGAGCCGGGGCTCTCCACCACCACCGGGTGGGCCCCCGCCTCCCGGACCTCCACGGCCACCGCGGCCACCACGGCCGGATGGGTGGTGATGGCCAGCTCCGGGGCCGTCCCCAGTAGCAGGTTGGGCTTGAGCGCGATGCGCTCGCCCGGCAGCACGAACGCCGCCATGCCCCCGAGCGGGGCCAGCACCCGACGGAGGGCGGCCCGCACGGCCTCGAACTCGTACTCGGTGCAGCGCGTGGCTACCACCGGCGCCTGTTCCAAGCCGGCGTGCACCTGCGGCGTTCCGGCCTCTGCCATCATTCCTCCTCATATGGAATCCCCGGGGGTCGACGGTCGCCCCGGTTGCTTGACTCACTTCGTTCGCCCCTGCGGCCGGCGGCCGCGGCGGCGAACTGCTTCTGCAAGGCTGTTATTCTATCCTGCAATGAGGCAGGCCCGCTCGGGCCGGTCCCTCACAAGCAGCCTGAACAGGAGGTCCACCGCCCATGGCAGCCATGACCTTCGCCAGCACACTCCTGGAGAAGATCCCGCGCAGCACCGATACCACCAGCTACCGCTTCTCCCGACCACCGGAGTACGCGTTCGCGGCCGGGCAGTGGTACACCATAGCCATCCCCTCGGCCGATGGACCGCTCGACCACCACTTCAGCCACGCCGACTCCCCCACCGAGTCGTTCGTGGAGCTGACCACCCGGCTCACCGGGTCGGAGTTCAAGAACACGCTGGACGCGCTGCCGACAGGTGCGGGGGTGGAGATCGAGGGCCCGTACGGCCGCTTCCTCTTTGGATACGAGACCCCCAAGATAGCCTTCCTCACCGGAGGTATCGGGGTCACTCCCGTGCGCAGCATGCTGCGGTATCTCGCCGACACCGACGGCGCCGGGAGGATAGAGGGGCAAGAACTTGTCGTGTTCTACGGCAGCATGACCGAGGACGGCATCGTCTACAAAGACGAGTTCGACGAGTTCGAGCGCAAGATCGCCGGTCTGCGCGTGATCCACGTGATCACCAATCCCACCGAGAGCTGGAAGGGCTACGGCGGGTTCATCACTGCCGAGACTATCCGCGCCGAACTGGCCGATCCCCTGGAATGGACCTACTACATCGTGGGGCCGCCGCCCATGATCACCGCCATGGACAAGGTCATGGGGCAGCTGGAGATCCCCAAAGACCAGATCGTCGTCGAGAGCTTCGCCGGCTATACGTCTTAGCGGGCATGCTACTCCCTCGCAGAGCGGGGACTGCCCTCTTCACCGGCGGTGGTTGGCTGCAACACCACCGCGAAGACCGGCGCCGCCGCGCTGGTGGTGGCGCCGGCGTGCCCCCACGGCACCCGAGGAACGCCGCTAGGCCGCCCGGCACCCGGGAGACCAGGTGCTGGTCCTCTCCGATCCCTGCCGGGTGCTGGTGGCGCAGACGGTCGACGAGGTGCCGGCGGTCCTGGACGAGATCGGGGCGGAGCAGGCCCGGGGTCGCTACGTCGCCGGCTACGTGGCCTACGAGGCGGGAGCCGCTTTCGGCCTGACCGTCAAGACTCCTGACTCTCTGCCCCTGGCATGGATGGCGGTATATCCAGCGGAAGCCGCGCGGCGGCTCTCTGAATCCGAGCGGAGCCATCTGTTCGAGGCCGTGGACACCTCCCGGGTGGCGCGGATGGTCGCCGCGACCGAGCCCAAGCTGAGCGTGTCCAAACAGGAGTTCGTCCAGGCGATAGACCGCATACGAGAGCTGATCGCCGCCGGCGACACCTACCAGGTCAACTACACCGTGCGCGCCCGCTTCGACCTCGACCTGGACCCGCTCGACTACTTCCTGGCCCTGGTACTCAGGCAGGCCGTCCCTTACGCCGCCTTCCTCGACCTGGGCGACGCCCAGGTCCTCAGCCTCTCCCCCGAGCTCTTTCTGAGGCGGAAGGACAGGCTGATCGAGAGCAGGCCCATGAAGGGAACGCGACCTAGGAGAGACAGCCCGGCCGCCGACGCCGCTCTCGCCCAAGAGCTGATCCGCTCGGAGAAGGACCGAGCCGAGAACCTGATGATCGTCGACATGGTGCGCAACGACCTGGGCAGGGTGAGCCGGGCCGGCAGCGTCCGCGTACCCGCCCTCTACTCGGTGGAGCCCTACCGCACCGTCTGGCAGATGGCGAGCACCGTCACCGGCCAGGCGCGCCGGGAAGCCACGCCGGGTCAGATCATGGCGGCCACCTTCCCCGGTGCGTCCATCACCGGCGCCCCCAAGCATCACACCATGGAGATCATCGCGGAGCTCGAGACCGAGCCCCGAGGCGTCTACACCGGGACAGTGGGTCTGTTCCTTCCCGGCGGCGACTTCACCTGCAATCTGGCCATCCGCACCCTCGTCCACCGTAGTGGCTCCTATCGGCTGGGCGTCGGAGCCGGCATGGTTTGGGACTCCGACCCTGAGGAGGAGTACGAGGAGACGCTGACCAAAGCGGCCTTCGCCCTGCCGCCGGCCGGGAGCCGGTGGGAACCGCTCCCGCCGGCCGAGCGGGTCCGGGCCGACTCCATCGGACTGTTCGAAACCCTGCTGCTGGAGGAGGCGGAGGGGGAGGCGGACGTGGCCGAGCGCCGGGCTGGGCGGCGCCGCACAGACTGTAGGCCGGGCGCCGGCGCGCGCGGAACCATCGCCCGGAGGCACGGGACTCCCGGTCCTTTCCCGCTACCGCTACCTCACCGAGCATCTCGACCGTCTGGCGGCCTCGGCGCGGGCGCTGAGGCTGGTGTTCGACCGAGCCGACGCGGAAGAACGACTTTCCGAGCTGGCGCGCTCCAGCGAAGGGTCGGTCGTAGTCCGGTTGGACCTCGAGGCGGACGGCGCGCTCCACCTGGCTGTCCGCCTCGTGCCCGAAAAGCCGGCCGGGCCGGTGGCCCTCCTGGTCTCCCCTTTTCGCACCGACCCCCTCGAGCCGCTTCTCGCCCACAAGACCACCGCCCGGCACCTCTACGACCAGGAGCGGGAACGGGCTCAGGACTGCGGCTGCCAGGACGCACTCTTCCTCAACTACCTGGGCCGGCTCACTGAGGGCGCCGTCACCAACGTCTTTGTCCGCCAGGGCCAGGACTGGGCCACCCCGCCGCTGACGGACGGACTGCTGCCCGGTATCTGGCGGGCCGGCTTTCTTCGGGAGACTGGTGCGGAGGAGCGCTCGCTCTCGCTGGACGAGCTGTTCGGCGCTGATGAGATCGTCATCGGCAACTCGGTCCGCGGAGCGATGCGCGTGGACACCTTGGTGGTCAATTCGCTGGAGGGCGTGGCATGAACGAGGAAAGCTCCGACCAGAGCCAAGGACTGCACGAGGTGGCCCGGGCGCTTGCTCCTTCAGGTTTGTTCGTCCTTGCCGACCACTTCGTGACTCCTCTTCAGCGGGTTTTCTTCTCGACTCCCGCGCGTAGGAAACGTTTCCACACTCCGCGAGAGATCGACGGGTTGCTGGGGGCAGCCGGCCTCACAGGCCAGACGTGGCGCGATATCTACAGCATCGGTCCCCTCCTTCTCGTCACCGGGGTGACCGCCCGGAGGGCTCCCACGGGCGGGGCTACTAGGCGTAGAGCCGCCCAGGTGAGGGGCAACCGGCTGTCCAGGCTCGAGACAGCGCCGGATCCGTCGGATCTATACTCCCTGCCGTGAATGGCGTTCGGGGTCATCGTTATCTGAGGGAACCTCTCCTCCTGGTAACGCGACCAAACGCCGAGTCTGCCCAACCGCTCACAGTGAGGTGAACATGCGCCGTAATCTCGGAACCGCTCTGACACTCGTAGTACTCCTCGCCCTAACGACGGTCGTTACCGCCGGCTGCGGAGGCGATGAACAGGGGCTCGACGGAACCTCCTGGAGACTGCAGGGCTGGTCGGTCAGCTCCTTGTTCCCGGGTGACTTCGAGATCACCGCCGCCTTCACCAGCGATCAGATCACCGGCACCGCCGCGGTCAACACCTACGGCGGGCCCTACACAGCCACCGCGGATGGCGAATTCGCCGTCGGAGATCTCGCTCGGACGTTGATGGCCGGGTCCGAGGAGGCCATGAGAGCCGAAGACACGTACTTCCAGCTGCTGGCGGAGGCCCAGACCTACGTGATCGACGGCGGCCAACTCATCCTGAGCGACGCAAACGGAAACCAGTTGCTGATATACGATCCCCAAGAGTGACAGCCGTAGCCCCGCTCGATGTTTTGACGGCGGGGAGGGCCCTGGTATGCTTTCTGAGAATTTGTTGCTGATCGTTATCAAGCGTCATGCGTGGTGAGATGGGCAAAGCCCTCAGAAGCCTCGGCAGGGTGATCAAGAGACTCTTTCGTCCGCTCGCCCCCTTCGGCAGGCTGCTGAAGGAGGCGGTCGTAGGATTCATGACGCACAACGTCAGCCGCATGGCGGCCTCGATCGCCTATTTCGGCGCTTTCAGCCTCGCACCCATCCTGGTGATCGCGGTCACGCTGGCCTCCCTCGTCTTCGGCAAGGCGGCCAGCGAGGGATTGGTCTTCGACCGGCTCGCCGAAACCTTCGGGAAGGACATCGCCCGCTTCATCCAGTCCATGCTGGCGGCGATCTACAACAACAGCGGAGGCCTCACCGTGGCTACTGTGCTCGCGATCCTCCTACTCATGTGGGCGTCGACGCGCATCATAGGTTCCGTGCGGGGAGCCCTGAACGATATCTGGGGCGTTCCCGGGCACGGCGGCACCGGCTTCCTGGGCTTCGTCTTCGGAAAGCTTATTGACCTGGGTTTCGTACTTGTGATCGGAGTCATGTTCCTGGCGGCGATGCTCGCCAATACTGCCGTGAGCGCCCTCACCGAGTACTTCTCCGACCTCCTCCCCCTGCCGGGCTGGGTACTGCAGCTGATCGGGATCGTCTTCTCGCTGCTAGTGACCACGATTTTCCTGACGGTCATCTTTCGCTTTCTCCCCAACATCAAGGTCCGTTTCGTCTACATCCTCATGGGGGCGTCGGTCACGGCCGTCCTTTTCAGCATCGGCAACTACGTGATCGGGCGCTATCTGGGGCGGACCAGTCCGGGGTCGACCTTCGGCGCGGCCGGCTCCCTGGCCGTGATACTGATCTGGATGTACTACTCGGCCAACATCGTCCTGTTCGGGGCGGAGGTCACCCGAGCCTATGCACGGCGAGGAAAGCTGCGAACAGCCCCGGAGGGCGCGGGCCAGTGCGGTTCCGGTGGAGCCTTGGACGAAGGCACAGCCCCGGCCCGACAAGCCGTGTCCGAAGGCATCCCGCCCGAAGCCAGAGACGATCCCCCTGAGGGGTCTAGCAGTCAGGCCGATCGCCCAGCTTGAGGCGTAGCACTCGGGGCAGCACCCCACCATGCTCGAAATACTCCACATCGACGCTCGAGTCGAGACGAGCCCGGCAGGCGAGCATGAGGTCGTCGGCGGCCACATAGTGCACCGTCATCACCACGTTCGCCCCGGGAGCCAGCCCGGCGCCGATACCATCGACATCCACCGTCTCCGCGCCGTCCAGTCCCAGGCTCTCCACGGTCACACCCGGCTCCAGCTCCAGAGGCAGCACGCCCATCCCCACCAGGTTGCTGCGGTGGATGCGCTCGAAGCTCTCGGCTATCACGGCACGAACCCCTAGCAGGGCGGTACCTTTGGCCGCCCAGTCGCGGGAACTGCCGGTGCCGTACTCCTTGCCGGCGAAGATCACCAGCGGCACCGACTCGGCCCGGTAGCGCATGGCCGCGTCGTAGATCGACAGCAGCTCGCCCGAAGGATGGTGGATCGTCCAGCCTCCTTCGCGGCCGCCGGCCATGAGGTTGCGCAGGCGGACGTTGGCGAACGTGCCCCGCAGCAAGACCTCGTGGTTGCCGCGCCGGGCGCCGTACGTGTTGAAGTCGCACTGCTCGACTCCCTGCTCTTGCAGGTAACGGCCGGCCGGACTGTCCAGGGCGATCGATCCCGCCGGCGAAATGTGGTCGGTGGTGACCGAATCGCCGAGAATGCCCAGCAGCCGCGCGCCCCGGATGTCGCGCGGCGGCGCCGGCTCGGCGGTGAAGCCCTCGAAGAAGGGCGGCTCCCGAACGTACGTGGAATCGGGATCCCACTGGTAGAGTGCGCCCTTAGGCACGGTCATGAGGCGCCAGGCCTCGCTCCCTTCGAGCGCCGCCCGGTATTCCTCCAGAAACACCTCGGGGCGCAGGACGTCAGCGGTCAGCTCCGCCACCTCGCTCGCGGAAGGCCACAGATCGGCCAGGAACACCGGGCGGCCATCGGCCCGGACGCCTAGAGGCTCGCTGGTCAGGTCGATGTCCACCGTCCCGGCCAGGGCATAGGCCACCACCAGGGGCGGCGAAGCCAGGTAGTTGGCCCGCACCAGAGGATGGATGCGGGCCTCGAAGTTGCGGTTGCCGCTCAGCACGGCCGCGACCACCAGCTTGTCCTCGACGATCGCCCGCGACAGGGCCTCCGGCAGGGGCCCGCTGTTGCCGATGCAGGTGGCGCAGCCGTAGCCCACGGCCGCGAAGCCCAGGGTTTCCATCGGCTCCAGCAGCCCGGCCTCGGTCAGATAGCCGGTCACGGCCCGGGAGCCCGGAGCCATGCTGGTCCGCACCCAGCGAGGGGGGGTGAGACCCAGCTCGACCGCGTTCCGGGCCAGCAGGCCGGCTGCCAGCATCAGCGCCGGGTTGGAGGTGTTGGTGCAGCTCGTGATCGAGGCGATGACGACGCTTCCGTCCGCGATCGTCTCCCGCTTCTCGTCCAGCTCCACTTTGGTCTTGACGATGTCGCTCCTGCCCTGACTGAGCGCGGGCAGATGCTTGTGAAAACCTTCCCTCACCTTCCCCAGCTGCACGCGCTCCTGCGGGCGCCGGGGGCCGGCCAGGCTCGGCCGGACCTCGGAGAGGTCGACCTCCGCCACCCAGGAGTATTCGGGGTCGGGTGAGCCCGGCTCGCGCCACAAGCCCTGGGCTCGACAGTACGCCTCGACCCGGGCGCAGACGTCTTCGGAACGCCCCGTCTGGCGCAGGTAGGCGACCGTCTCCCCGTCCACGGGGAAGAAACCGCAGGTGGCCCCGTACTCGGGAGCCATGTTGGCCACGGTCGCCCTGTCGGCCAGGCTCAGAGTCTCGGCACCGGGACCGAAATACTCCACGAAACGGCCGACCACGCCCAGACCGCGCAGCAGCTCGGTCACGGTAAGCACCAGATCGGTAGCCGTGGCCCCCTCCGGGAGCCGGCCGACCATCCGCACCCCCACCACCTGGGGGACCAGCATGAAGTACGGCTGTCCGAGCATGACCGCCTCGGCTTCGATGCCTCCCACCCCCCAGCCGAGCACACCCAGACCGTTGATCATGGTGGTGTGAGAGTCGGTGCCGATGACGGTGTCGGGATACGCCCAGGGTAGGTCGCCGTTTGGCTCCCCGCCGGCCGGGGCGGCCCCGGCGGCGGCCGCGCGCGCGGCGCCGGCCCGCGCGGCGCCGGCTCCGCCGGCCCGCGCCGCCGCCTCATCCCGCCTCACCACTTCCGCCAGAAACTCGAGATTGACCTGGTGGCAGATGCCCGTCCCGGGCGGCATGACCCGCAGATTGCCGAACTCACCCTGGGCCCAGCGCAGAAGGGAATAGCGCTCGGCGTTGCGGTCCATCTCCAGCCCCATGTTGATGCTGCAGGCGTCGGCCACGGCGCAACAGTCCACCTGCACCGAATGGTCGATGACCAGGTCCACCGGCACACTGGGATCGATGCTCTTCGGGTCTCCTCCGCTCCGCGCGACAGCCGAGCGAAGCGCGGCCAGGTCTACCACACAGGGCACCCCGGTGAAGTCCTGAAGCAACACCCTGCCGGGCATGAAGGCCAACTCCGGTCGCTCAGCCGCGGAGGCATCCCAGTCGAGGAGGGCCAGCACGTCCACCTCTTCCACCGCTCCAAGACCGCAGTGGCGAGCGGCGTTCTCGAGAAGCACTCGGATGGAATAGGGGAGCCGCCCCAGGTCGCGCCCGGTCGTCCGAGCCAAGTACTGCAGGTCCGCCACCCGGGCAGCGCCGCCGGGTAGATCGAGCGTCCGCCAAGCCCCGAAAGGACCCTCGCCCCCCGATCGGTTTCCTTCCCGTGCCGGCGGGAAGCTGCCACTCAGCGCCATCCCGGGCTCCTAGGAGCTCGTTTCAGAATGACGCTTTGCCGACAGGGTGCGATCGGCGCGAGTGAGGCGAGGACGCAGGGAGCGGTCGTAGCAGCGCTACGGGCGCGACTGAGGACGATGGATCGCTCTGCCCAACGCGGACGAGGCGGCCGAGACTTCATTCTGAAACGAGTTCTAAAGGTAGACCCGGTCGCCACGGGCGCCCCCGGCTTCCCTCTTAGTGGCCACGTTGTTGAGCGCCCTCACGTAGGCTTTGGCCGAAGCCTCCAGCACGTCGATCGAGACCGCCTGCCCCGCATAGCGTTTGCCGTCGACCTCCACGACCACCCGCACCTCGCCCAGGGAGTCCTTGCCCGAGGTGATGGAGCGCACCTGGTAGTCCATCAGCCTGCCCGTCACCCCCACAGCGTCGTCGATGGCCAGGAAGATCGACTCCACCGATCCTCCGGAGAAGGCCTTGCCCGCTCGCTGCTCGCCCTGCTTGAGCACGCCGACCTGGCTGGAGGAGATGATGTCGGTGCCCGCCGAGACATACACGTGCTCGAGCGAGTACACGTCCTCGCGCTCGCGGAGCTCCTCGCCTACCAGGGCTTCCAGATCGGCCGTGGTGACTTCCTTCTTCTTGTCGGCGGTCTCCTTGAAGCGGCGGAAGACTTCGTCCAGCTCGGCCCCGTCCAGATGGATGCCTATTTCGGCCAGATGTGAACGCAGCGCGTGGCGGCCGGAGTGCTTGCCCAGGACGATGTCGGAGTCGGCAAGTCCGATGTCCCGGGCGTGCATGATCTCGTAGGTGGTGCGCTCCTTCAGCACCCCGTCCTGGTGGATGCCGGATTCATGTGCGAACGCGTTCTTGCCCACGACCGCCTTGTTGGCCTGCACCATGTGGCCGGTGAAGCTCGAGACCATGCGGCTGGTGCGGGCGATCTCGGTGGTCACGATGTTGAACGGTCGCTGGATGATGTCCCGGCGGGTGACCAGGGCCATGGCGATCTCTTCCAGGGCGGCGTTGCCCGCCCGCTCGCCCAGGCCGTTCACGGCGACCTCCACCTGGGTGGCGCCTCGCTCCACCGCGGCCAAGGAATTGGCGACGGCCAGCCCCAGATCGTTGTGGCAGTGGACGCTCAATACCACGTTCTCCAGACCCGGTACCTTCTCGTACAGCTGGTCCATGAGCGCCGCGTACTCGGTGGGCAGGGCGTAGCCCACCGTGTCGGGCACGTTGATGGTGGTGGCCCCGGCCTCGATGGCGGTCGCCAGCACTTCGGCCAGGAAATCCACGTCGGAGCGGGTGGCGTCCATGGCCGAGAACTCCACGTCGTCCGGGCAGAGGCGATACGCACAGCTCCACCATCTCCTGGGTCAGCCGGATCACTTCCGCGCGACTCACGCGCATCTGATGCTCCAGATGGATGTCGGAGGTCGACACGAACGTGTGGATGCGCGGGCGCTCGGCGTCTTTGATGGCCTCCCAGCACGTGCGGATATCGCTCTCGGTGCAGCGGGCCAGGCCGCAGATGACGGCGCCCTTCACCTCGCGGGCGATCGTCTGCACGGCGGCGAAATCTCCGGGGCTGCTGGCCGGGAAGCCGGCTTCGATCACGTCTACGCCCAGGCGCACCAGCTGATGGGCGATCTCCAGCTTCTCCGACGCGTTCAGGCTGCTGCCCGGCGACTGCTCGCCGTCGCGCAGAGTGGTGTCGAAGAAGACGACGGGTACTCCTATGTTGCGGCGACTCGTGGACATGGTCCTACCTCCTGGCTCTACTGAAGATGATAGCTGCTGAGATGCCGGATGGCGCCGGCTTCGCGAGTATCTCCCCCTAACGGGGGAGCAGGAGGAGGAGGCCAAGAACGAGAGCACGGCGAGCATCGTCACTCGGTGCGGTCGACCGGCGGGCGACGCGGCAAGCCTGGAATCCTGTTCTGCTCTCCATGGCAATCGAGTTTAGCAGGAGGTGCCGGGAAAAGGTACACTCGCGGCTCGCACCCGGGGGGAGCTATGGCGCTGAAATTGCAGGGAAAGCAGGTATGTCTGCGGGCACTCGCCGCCGATGATCTGGGACCATTGGCGCAACTCCTGCAGGCTCCGGCCGTTGCGAGGTGGTGGGGCGCCTATGACGAGGATCGGCTGCGTCGAGAGCTCTTGGATGACCCCACAGCGGAGGCCTTCGCCGTGGAGGCAGAGGGCCGGCTGGTCGGCGTGGTGGATTTCCGCGAGCAGCAGGACCCCGACTACCACAACGCCGCCCTGGACATCTCGATAGGGGCGCCATATCAAAGACGAGGCCTGGGGTCCGACGCTTTCCGGACTCTCATCGCCTACCTCGTGGACGAGCGCGGGCACCACCGCCTCACGGTCGACCCCGCTGCCGATAATCTCGAGGCGATACGCTTCTATCACAAGCTCGGTTTCGAGCGAGTAGGGGTCATGCGATGCTACGAGCGCCTGCCCGGTGGAGGCTGGCGCGATGGTCTGCTGATGGAGTTCATCGTGTGCGATAGTGAGCCCCAACCAAACGTGCCCGAGCGAGAGGAGTAGACCCAGTTGCACCATCAAGCAGACGCAGGCGAGACGCCGGCGATCCCCACTTTGGCAGCCGTGTGCGGCCTCTTCTGCGAGGCCTGCAGTATCTACATCGCCACCCGGGAAGATCCTGAGAGACTGGCGCTCCTGGCAGCGCGCTTCGGGCAGAGCGAGGAGGAAACGTACTGTGAGGGTTGCCGAGCCGGGAAGCGCATGGCCTACTGCCGTTCGTGCACCATGTTCGTTTGCGCCTCTGAGCGAGGCCTCGCCTTCTGCAGCGAGTGCGTGGAGTATCCCTGCAAGGACCTACTCGCCTTCGGCGCAGAGCGTCCACACCGGGCCGATATCGAGAAGGACCTCGAGCAGATCGGGCAGATCGGGGCCGAGGCCTGGATGGACGAGATGCGCCGCCGGTACACGTGCCCCGAGTGCGGTACGATCAACTCCGCGTACGATCTGAAGTGTCGCCGGTGCGGGCACGAACCAGGCAACGCCTTCGTGGATGAGCACCGCGAGGCCATCGTCGAACGGCTCTCCCAGCTTTGAGACACTAAACGCCCCGGCTTGCGGCATGGGCCGACCCGACGATAGACTCACCGGGGAAGTAACTAGGCACTCACGTCGTCGCCCACACGACCTCTTGCGAGGAGGCCTCCTATGCCGAAGGAATACCCGAAGTTTACCGCCGCGGCCGTCCAGGTCGCTCCCGAATACCGCGACAAGCCTGTCTACTTCGACTCCGTGGCCACGCTGAACAACGCCCTCCGCCGCATCAACGAGGCGGCCTCCAACGGAGCCACTCTGATCGTCTTCCCCGAGCTTCACATCCCGGGATACTGCCACTTCGCCATCGATCTGACCAAGGGACCTGAGTACACCGGCATCTGGGCGGAATACCTGCGGCACGGCATCGAGGTGCCGAGCGAAGAGACCGACCTGCTCTGCAAAGCCGCCCGGCAGGCGAATGCGAACGTGGTGATCGGTATCAACGAGCGGGATAAGAAGTACGGAGGACGGCAGTACAACTCCATCCTCTACATCAGCAACCGGGGCGAGATCCTGGGGGTCCACCGCAAGATCAACATCACCGTGCAGGAGTTGATGATCCACACCCGCGGCGACGGTGGCCAGAACCTGCGCGTTCACGAGATGGACTTCGGCGCGGTCAGCGGCCTGATCTGCGGGGAGCACGATCAGCCGCTGCTCAAGCAGTACTACATACTCCAGGGGACCAAGGTGAACTGCTCGCTGTGGCCGGGATACCTGGGCGGCGCCGAGGAGCTGCCCTGGGTCACGCCTGCCATGACCACGGCGATGGCTGTATCCGGTGCCTGCTGGTGCGTGCTTGCCGCCAACTACATCCCCCCGGAGAAGCGGCCGACCGACTTCTATCCCAACACCGATTTCTACCAGAGCTTCGGGGGCAGCGCGATCATCAACCCGTTCGGGGAGGTAGCTGCCGGACCGGTGCGCGACCAGGAGACCATCGTCTACGCCGACATCGACCTCAAGCTGAACGAGATGGCCCGGGGAATCATCAACATCACCGGTCTCTACAGCCGGTGGGACATCCTCAGCCTGCTGGTGCGGGAGAACGAGTACGAGCCTACAGTGCCCATGGAGTCGCTGGAGGCCGGCTCGCCCCGAGCGCAGGACCTGGACCTCAAGGAAGGAGCTTCATTTGGCGCGGCGGGGACGGCTTCGGAAGCGGATGAGCTCACCGAACTGCGCAAGCGGGTCTCCGAACTCGAGAGGAAGCTCGGTTTGCTGGAGCCCCGTGGACAGTAGAAGGACCGATCTGAAAGATGTGGGCCGTGCGCTTCTTTGACGCCCACTGCGACACCATTGGCAAGATCCTGGAGGACAAGGCGGACTTCACCCGGACCGGCGATGACGCCGTCGAATTGGGCGATGGCGCACACGGGGGCGACCGACCCGGCACCGGCAGACTCCACGTCACCCTGCCTGGTCTGCGTGCCGCCGGCGTGTGCGCCCAGGTTTTCGCCAGCTGGGTTTGGAGCGAGAAGCATCGGGGACGCGAGCTCGAGGTGGGTCTGGAGAAGGTCGAGGCCGTCCGGCGTCTGTGCGAGGAACACCCGGCCGATCTCTTCCTTGCTCTGACGGGTGCGGAGGTGTCCGGAGCATGTGAGAGATCCGGGCCGGCCCAGTCGGGCATGCAAGTGACGCGGGGCGGGGTGTCCGAGCCGGGCCTGTCCGTGACGAAAACCGCCATCATAGCCAGCTTGGAGGGAGCGGACCCGCTCCAAGGCGACGTGGACAATCTCGCCGTGTTCTACCAAGCGGGAGTGCGGCTTCTCACGCTTGCATGGGGTGACAACGCGTTCTGCGGCTCGACATACGGTCCCGGGACCGGTCTTACCGTCCGGGGCGAGGAGCTCGTGGCGGCCTGCGAGGACTTGCGCGTGTTGGTCGATGTCTCCCACTCGTCCGATCAGGCCTTCGCCGACATCTGCCCGGTCGCCACCCGGCCCTTCATCGCCAGCCATAGCAACTGCCGGGCGCTCTGTCCCAGTCCCCGCAATCTCACCGACGAGATGATACGGGCGCTGGCGGACCGCGGAGGCGTGGTCGGCATCACCCTTGCTCCGGGTTTCCTTTCGAGGAGTTTCTTAAAGGAGGAGCGTCCCCTGAGCGAAGCCTTCTTTCGCGCTATCGCGGCCGGGACCGAGTCGTTCGAGGAGGCCGTCAGGAAGAGCTCCATGGCCACCGCGCAGATCCCCCGTCCGCCCCTCGAGCTGATCGTCGACCACGTGCGGTGGGCCATGAACGTCGGCGGGGAGGACGCCGTGGGCCTGGGTGGGGACCTCGACGGCATCGATGCTCTCCCGCTGGGTCTCGAAGGAGTGGCGGATTATCCACGCATTGCGGAGTTGTTGACGGAAGCAGGCCTGACCGCCGCCCAGGTGGATAAGGTCTGTCACGGCAACTTCGTCCGGGTCTTCCGAGAAACCCTAGCCTGATATCACGCGTCAACGGCATACGGACCGTCCAAGACCGAGAAGGAAACCCCCTTCACACGCAGAAGACCTGACCTGGACCGGCGCACCCAATCACCCGGGGATCGCATGGAGAACGTGATCGTCATCGGTACTCTCGCCGCTCTGGCGCTGGCTTCCGAGTGGTGGCTGAGAAGACACAATCGGACCGCCGGCCGCCGCGCCTGAATCATCTGGAGAACGAGCCCTCCGCGTACGATGGGAGCCGCCTCGCCGAGGGGCTGTCGCCAACCTACAACGAGCGCGAGTTGACGACCCGGTCGCGGCCCGGCCATATCAAGCGTCTCAGCCTTCCCAGCGACCGCCTTTCCCCGTAGCCGAGGATCAGCAGTACGCCGACCAGAAGGATGATCTTCTGCATAAGCGGCATCGGCGTCCAATGGTAGGCGACCCGCTGCTCGATGATCGCTCGCAGCGGGATGCGGTCCGGCAGACTGGCCAGCCACCCTTCCCCCGAATCGGACACGAACGAGGTAGCCGAATCTTCCAGGTCCGTCGCCTGCTTGCCCGGCCAGTCCACCCATACGTGATCGAAGGAATAGCGCATGGTGTATGGCATTCCCTTGGCTTCGAGGATGCTGGCCGTCAGGATCGCCTCAGCCTGGCAATCACCGGCCCGATCCCGCAACACCTCGGCCACCGTGGGGAAGTACCAGGGCAACCCGTACACGGTCCAGGCCGGTTTGAAGGCCACGAAATCCGAGGCGAACTGCTCGATGGTCGCGTAGTCGGAGGGCAGACCGGCACCGACGGCAGACGCGGCCTGGGCGTCCACCGGCGGATTCCTCAGCCTCTCCACCGAGCTCGCGAAGGGGCGCGGATCGGGATACACGACTGCTCCGATCCAGACCACGATGGCGACCGCCATGAGAAGCCGCCTGGCTACTCCCCAGCCCAGGTTACGACGTCTGCGCCCGCTGGGCGTCGTAGCGAGGGTGGGCGCGCCTTCCGGCGCGCCCACCCTTCCAAGGCCCAGTCTCCGCAAACCGCCTGTCGGCCAAAGGCCGGCCACGCCGCCGTCAGTCCTCCGGCCCCGGTCCGTAGGCGTCCAGCTTGACCGTATCGGAGACGACGTAGTCCATCTCGGTACAGGCGGCGATATCCTCGGGCGTATGGCCTCGAGCCACTTCTTCCAGCACGAACCCCTTGTCGGGATAGCGGCGGAATACAGCCCGTTCGGTGATGATGACGTCGGCCTCACCGGCGCCTGTCAGGGGGAACGTGCACCTCTTGACCAGTTTGCTCTTGCCGTCCTTGGAGCAATGCTCGGTAATCACGTTGACGATCTTGGCTCCGGCCAGAAGGTCCATGGCGCCCCCCATGCCTGCCACCGCCTTGCCGGGGATGGCGTAGCTGGCGATGTTGCCCTCGCCGTCCACCTGGAACGTCCCCAGAAAGGTCATGTCCAGGTGACCACCTCGTATCATCCCGAACGAAGCGGCCGAGTCGAAGAAACTGGCTCCGGCGGTCATGGTGATCGGCTTTCCACTGGCATTGCCCCGGTCGGGGTCGTCACAGTAGGCCTCCGGAGCCGGCCCTACGCCGATGGCCCCGTTCTCGCTGTGGATGACGACGTCGACTCCGGCCGGCAGGTGATTGGCGATCAACGAGGAGACCCCGATGCCCAGGTTCACGATCTGGCCGTCCTTGAGTTCCTGGGCCGCCCGGGCGGCGATGACGTTCCTTATGTCGGGCACTCCCATCTCCTTAGGTAGCGGAAGGCGAACAGATGTCAAGCGACGATCCCCGGTAGAGCAGATCCGCCCTCACCACCGCATGCACGAAAAGACCCTGGGTGTAGACGGTCTCCGGAGCGATCTCGCCCGGACTGTAGAGGTATTCCACCTCAGCGATGGTGTACCCGGCGCAAGCGGCGCACAGTGGGTTGAAGTTCATGGCCGTGCCTCGATACCTGAGGTTGCCCCAGGTGTCGCCGTCGTGCGCGCGCACCAGGGCGACGTCTGCGCGGATAGCCTCCTCCAGCAGATAGGTCTTCCCGTTGAGTTCGACGTGCTGCTTGCCCTCGGCTGCTACGGTCCCCAAGCCGGTGGGAGTGAGAAAGCCACCCAGCCCGGCACCCCCGGCCCGTAGCTGCTCCGCCAACGTGCCTTGCGGCACCAGTCGCAGTTCGATCTCCCCTGCATGGTAGGCCTTGACGACATCCGGAGTGGTGCCGATGTGAGTGGTCACGATCTTGCGTACCTGGCCCGCCTTCACCAATTCCACGATACCGCGGTCCCCGTAGCCCGCGGTGCTCGAGATGATGGTCAGGTCTTTCACACCAGAGTCCTGGAGCCCGTGGAGCAACGTCAGCGGATCGCCCAGGGCCAGGAAACCCCCGACTGCTATGGTCATCCCTGATTCGACGTGGGAAACAGCCTCTTTGAGGCTTACGACCTTGTTCCTAAGCATCGCCTCTCCTCGGCCCCGCGCCGGGGCCCTTGCTAAACCGCTATGCTCCTGAGATCGCCGCTTACGATCAACTGCGGCTCGGTCACTTTCTGTATGTCCTCGGCGGTCAGCCCCGGGGCGACCTCGCGAAGCAGGAGACCCTCGGACGTGACTTCGATGACGGCGAGGTCGGTCACGATGAGGTTGACACACTGCTTGCCCGTGAGCGGCAGGGTGCACGCCTTGAGTATCTTCGGCGCTCCATCCTTCGTGCAGTGATCCATCATGATGATCACGTGCTTGGCCCCAGTGACCATGTCACCCGCGCCGCCCATCCCCTTGATCATCTTGCCGGGGATCATCCAGTTCGCCAGGTCGCCCTGCTCTGAGACCTCCATGGCGCCCAGAACGGTGGCGTCCAGGTGACCCCCGCGGACCATCGCGAACGAATCGGCATTCGAGAAGTAGCTGGCGCCGATCAGCTCGGTGATGGTCTCTTTGCCGGCGTTGATGAGGTCTGGATCTTCCTCGCCCTCATAGGGATAGGGACCAGCGCCGAGGATGCCGTTCTCGGAGTGCAAGAAGATGTCCATACCCTCCGGCAGATAGTTGCTCACGAGGGTGGGCATGCCGATCCCCAGGTTGATGTAGTAGCCATCCTGGAATTCAACCGCGACCCGCCTGGCCTGCTGTTCCCGAGTAAGTGCCATTGTTGCCTCCTGATGAATAGTATGCGGACGAGGAACAGCGTCTACGGCTTCGGCCGGACCGTGCGCCTTTCGATCCACTTCTCATAGAACTCACCCTGCACCACGCGATCGACGTAGATGCCGGGAGTGTGCACCAGATCTGACTCGATCTCACCCGGCTCCACCAGATGCTCGACCTCGGCTATGGTGATGAGGCCGGCGGCGGCCACCAGAGGGTTGAAGTTGCGCGCGGTCTTGCGGTACACCAGGTTGCCGTACCTGTCGCCCTTCCAGGCGTGGACGATCGCGAAGTCGGCGCGCAGGCCTCTTTCCATCACGTATTCCCGGCCGTCGAACACCCGGACTTCCTTGCCCTCCGCCAGCATGGTCCCGACCGCGGTCGGCGTGAAGAAGGCCGGGATGCCGGCGCCTCCGCAACGTATGCGTTCGGCCAGCGTGCCCTGCGGTACCAGTTCGACCTCGAGCTCCCCACTCAGGAACTGCCTCTCGAAGTTCTTGTTCTCGCCCACATAGCTGGCGACCATCTTGTGCACCTGGCCTGCCTGGAGCAGGATCCCGAGCCCGTATTCGTCGGTGCCGCAGTTGTTGCTTATGATGGTCAGGTCCTTGACGCCCTTCTGATGGAGAGCGCGGATAAGGTTTTCCGGGTTTCCGCACAGGCCAAATCCACCGCTCAGGATCGACGCCCCATCCTCTATGTCGAAGATGGCGGCCTCGGCACTCGGGAACACTTTGTTCATCGTCCGTCGCCTCCAGACACCGTTGACATCTGGGCATTTATAGCATACGCGGCGGGCAGGCGCCGCGAGTGCGCCCGCAGCGAGCGGGGCGCGCGCGAAGGCGGGACTCCCGGGACCTCCCGGACAGGTCCCTGTCGGCCCGGGTCTTGTAATCGTCGCCCGGGAGCCATAACCTGTCAGGGATTTGCCGATGCCATACTGCTACTACACCTGCAACCTACTCCCGGCCGCATTCCTATCTCGCTCGGGGTACGAGCCGAGATGGTTCGGAGCCCTTGCTTTGGACGCGGAGTTCGCCGGCCGCTTCGACTCCCCCAACGTGCATCCGATGACCTGTCCCTTCGTCACCAGGCTCGTGACGGCCGCCGAGAGGTTGCTCGGCGAGGGGCCGGCCGACGACCGGGTCGTCGTTCCCGGCGGCTGCGACGCGATGCGCCGAGCCGGCGATCTACTCGCGTCGGCGTATCCGGATCAGGTCACGACTTTTCGACTGCCTCGATTCTCGGACGAGGGAGCACTGCGCGAACTCACGCGGGAGCTTGAGAGACTGGAGCAGTGGCTTGGTGCGCCCGCCGAGTCCCAGGCGGAGCGCCCCGACCCTGCGCATGGGCACCCGCTCGAGCCCGGGACGAGGGACCATGTCGCGGAGGATGCCCAAGCCGTCACGGCGCTTGCTGGTCCCGGCGCCACGCTTAACGATCACCCGCGCGGGTTCGACCTGCCCTCGGCGCCAAGGCCGGGGGGCGTGTTCGTCGTCGGCGGCCCGCTCAGCGATGACTCGCTCCTGAGATTCATCTTCAGACTCGGTTCACACATCTCCGGGGTCGAATCGTGCACCGCACCGGCGCGCTGGCGCGCGCTCGATGGACCAAGCGGGGAGCCCGGCGGCGGCCGCGAGGAGAGCCGCGACGTTGACCGCGGCGGCGGCCCCGACGAGGAGCCTAAGGCGACGCCCCTGAACAACCCGCTGCTAGAAGAGACCGCGCGCCTGATCCTCAGCGCGGGAGTTTGCCCCCGTCGTTCCTCAGCGGACCGCCGCGCCTATCTGGCCCAACGCATGACCGAAGCCCGACCCTCCTCAGTCATCTACGCCCGCCAGAGCTTCTGTGACCCGGGCGCTTACGATGCCCTGCTGGTCGCCGAGTTGGCCGAGAAGGAGGGTCTACCTTTTCTCGAGGTCGAGGTCGGGTTCCCGCTCGAGATCAGCGGCCCGCTGCGGACCCGGGTCGAGGCCTTTTTGGAAGCCCAGTTGCTCGACGACGACCTGTTGGATGACTTGGGCGACGACCTTATGAGAGAGGAGGACTAGCCAACATGCCCGGCATGGCCGACGTGACCGGCGATTCCCTCAGCGCCTCTCTCATCCGCACGGCCTTCTTGGCCCAGACTAGGTGGAAGGCCCTGAAGTCCTCCACCGCTCGTCGCTACATGGAACTGCACGCGCTGAGCGCTTCGCTCGAGCTTTTCAAACCCGGGGCCATCGTACCCTGGGTCTCATACCTCTTCCCCACCGAGCTGCTGAGTTCCTACGGGATCACGCCCCTGATCCCTGAGATCGGATCGGCTACCCTGACCGGCAGTGACCTCCGCGACCAGGTGGAGGCCGCCGCGGCCCGTATGCCCCTGGCCCGCGATGTCTGCAGCTACCACCGCATCGCCCTAGCGGCCGTCGAGAACGACCTGCTGCCCGCGCCCTCGATGTGCCTGGGCACTACTCCCCTCTGCCTGGGAAAGGAGTGCCTGCTCGAGATGCTCGCCACCCGGCACAACGTGCCGTTCCGGGAGATACGGGTCCCGCTTCCACCGGACGAGGGCGAAGCCGCACCCGAAGTGGTCGCCGATGTGGCCGATCAGCTCCGCGTGCTCCACGACGACATCGGCCGCTGGACCGGCCTCAAGCCCAACCTCAAAAAGGCGATGGAACTCTCCAATAGGGCCTCGGCGGCCTGGGGCCGCATCATGGAGGAGCGCCTCGCGGGTCGTTTGGAGATGAACGGGCGCAGAACCTTCGCGATGGTGTTCCTGGGCCAGCTCCTGTGGGGTACCGAGGCGGGCGCCAAGGACTTCGAGCGGCTGCTGACCGAACGAGGCCGGCGTGACCTCATGGCGCCTGTGCCGGACGGCGGCCGAAGGCTCAAGCGCCTTCTGTGGCTGCACACCGTCCCCCACCACGATCGTGACCTCTTTGAGCTCATGGAGAAACGCGAAGCCGTGGTCATCTTCGAAGAGATGGGCCAGATGCACTTGGAGACCATCGATCCCGAGCATCCGTTCCCCGGCTTGGCCAAACGTCTCACCGACCACACCCTATGGGGCACCTCCGCCCGGCGCGCCCGGCTGAACGTGGCCCTGGCCAAGCATCTGAAGGTCGACGGGGCCGTGCACTTCAATCACTGGGGGTGTCGCCACGGTCTGGGCTCGGTGCCGGTGGTCCGCTCCGCCTTCTTGGAGGCGGGTATCCCCTTCCTGGCCATCGATGGCGACGCCCTGGCCCGCGGAGGACCGAACCAGGAGAAGTCAGTACAGGCGATGGAGAGCTTCCTGGAACTGCTGTAACTGGGCTGCTCGCCTCCGTCAGGCCTGCTCCAATTCCACAAGGACCCCTGAAAGATCCCCCGGGTGAAGAAACAGCACGGGCTTGCCGTGAGCTCCTAGCTTCGGCTCGCCCAGGGGCCGGGCTCCCGCCGCTTTCAGCGCGTCGCGAGCAGCGACGACATCCTTCACCTCGAAGCAGACGTGGTGTAGGCCCCCGGCCCCGCTACGCTCCAGGAAGGAAGCTATAGGGGAGTCCTCGCCCAGCGGTTGGAGCAGCTCGATCCTCGTATTTGGGAGGTCCACGAACCTTACCGTGACCCCGTGTTCGGGCAGGGGGGTCGGTTCGGACACATCCACGCCCAGCACATCGCGGTAGGCGGCTGCCGCCGCATCCAGGTCGGGCACCGCGATGGCAATGTGATTCAGTCTCCCGATCACGTGCACCCTCCTTTGCCCAGAAAGACCTCCAGCAGCCTTTGCGCGGCCTGGGTAGGGGGTATGCCGCCCTCCTTGACCGCTTCTTCCAGAGCCGGCAGCTCTGCCCGCACGCCCGGGTCCTTCCGCAGTTCCGCTAGGAGTTCTTCCGAGGTCTCGCTCCAGAGCCAGGCCTGGGCCTGTTCGGCCCGGCGCGCGGCCAGTTCTCCGCTGGCGCTTGTGAGGTTTCGGTACTGCTCGACGTGTTCCCAGACCTCCCGGATACCCTCTCCGGTGACTGCCGAGCAGGTGTCCACGGGGACGGTCCAGCTCTGGCTGCGCCTGCGCAACAGAGAGAGGGCATACGCATAGTCGCCCGCGGTGCGGCGCGCGGCGGATCGGAGCTCGCCGTCCGCCTTGTTCACGACTACCATGTCGGCCAGCTCGACGATGCCCCGCTTCATCCCTTGAAGCTCGTCCCCTCCTCCAGGCTGCAGCAGGAGAAGGAGCATGTCGGTCATGTCCGCGACCATCGTCTCCGACTGGCCCACGCCCATCGTTTCCACGAGGATGGCGTCGAACCCGGCGGCTTCGCACAACAGCATGGCTTCCCGCGTTCTCCGGGCGACGCCGCCCAGGGTCCGGCCCGCGGGTGACGGCCGGATGAAGGCCTCCTGGCGCCGGGCGAGCTGCTCCATGCGGGTCTTGTCCCCCAGGATGGAACCCCCGGAAAGGGTCGAAGAAGGGTCGACGGCCAGTACGGCCACCCGGTGGCCTCGATCGATCACGTAGCCGCCCAACGCCTCGATGAAGGTCGACTTTCCCACCCCTGGGGCGCCGGAGATGCCCAGACGGATCGAATGCCCGGTCGCTCCCATGAGCAATTCCAAAACCTCGGTGGCCCGGGCCCGATGGTCCGCCCTGGTCGACTCCACGAGGGTGATGGCCCGCGCCAGAGGCCCGCCTATGGCCTGCGCGCACTGCCTCAGCAAGGGTGGCGGCGGTGCTGGACATGCGAACGGCTCCCCCCGACCTATTCGAATTCGAGGATGGGCTGGTTGGCAGCCAGACCGGCGACCGGTTGAGCTAACACGCACTTGACCTTGCCATCGCGCGAAGCGCGAAGCACGTTCTCCATCTTCATCGCCTCGATGACCGCCAGCTCCTCGCCCGCGCGTACCTCGTCGCCCACCTTGACCGACAATCTCAGCAGCAGGCCCGGCATCGGAGAAAGCAGGAACGGGGAGAGGTCGTAGGAGGCTTGTGCGGTGCGAGTCGGTTGAACTCGACCGCCCTCCTCGTCAGCACCTTGGCAAGCACCCGGCGGCCGCGGTGCGAGACACGATAGCCGATGCCGTCGGGTTCCACTTGGAGACAGACAGGCTCTCCGTTGAAGGTGCCGCGGAACAAGGGCCGACCCGGTTGCCAATCGCTCAGAACCTCGAAGGCCTCCCCATCCAGAATGACCCTGTGACCGTAGCCTCCCGCCTGTACCCTAACCGGGAACTCTGCGTCGCCCAGCAACACCACCCAGTCATCCGCCACCCCAGTCTCAAGCCCGCGGGTCTGGCCGCTTGTGCGCGCTGCCTGCTCGGCGTGTAGACGGTGGACGACGGCGGCGACCGCTACCAGCAGGGCAGGATCCCCCTGGGCCGCTTCTTCAGGGTGGAAGCCGAACGGATACTCTTCGGCGATGAAGCCGGTCGAGAGGCGCCCCTCCACAAACCGGGGATGCACCAGCAGGGCGGAGAGAAAGCTTATGTTGGGAGAGACCCCCTTGATATAGAACTCGTCGAGCGCCTTGCGCATGTGCTCGATGGCCTCGGCTCGGGTAGCTCCGTGGGTGACGACTTTGGCGATCAGCGGATCGTAATAGAGGGAGACCTCGCTGCCTTCGTGGACGCCGGTGTCGACCCGGACGGACTCGCTCTCGGCCGGGGGCAGGTAGCGCACCAGGCGCCCGGCGGAGGGAAGGAAGTCCCGCAAGGGGTCTTCGGCGTACACTCGGGCCTCGAGCGCCCAGCCGCTCATCTCGACGTCGTCTTGTCGGAAGGGCAGGGGCTCTCCGGCGGCCACCCGGATCATGATCTCCACCAGGTCGAGCCCGGTGACGAGTTCCGTAACAGGGTGCTCCACCTGGAGCCGAGTGTTCATCTCCAGGAAGTAGTAGTTCCGATCCGCGTCGACCATGAACTCGACCGTCCCGGCCGACTCATACCCCGCCGCTCGGGCCAGGGCCACCGCCTTCTCGCCCATGGCCCGGCGCATGGTTTCATCGACGAGGGGCGAAGGGCATTCCTCGATCACCTTCTGGTGACGGCGTTGCAGCGAGCACTCCCGCTCTCCCAGGTGGACCACGCCGCCCTGCTTGTCGGCCAGCACCTGAATCTCGATGTGCCGTGGCTCATGGATGTATTTCTCCACGAACACCCGCCCGTCGCCGAAGCTGGACCGTGCTTCACTGGTGGCTCTCTCGTACCCCTCGCGGCACTCCGTGTCGCTCCAGGCGATCCGCATGCCCTTGCCGCCACCCCCGGCCGCCGCTTTGAGCATCACCGGATAGCCTAGGGCCTGAGCTACTCGCACCGCGTGCTCGCCATCGCCGATCACGTCGGTGGAGCCGGGCACCGTCTTCACCCCGGCCTTAAGCGCCAGCTTCTTCGAGGCGAGTTTGTCTCCCATGGTGGTAAGAGCGTGGACGGTCGGTCCGATGAAGACTATCCCCTGCTCCGAAAGGGCAGCGGCAAATGCCGGGTTCTCCGCCAGAAAGCCGTAGCCCGGGTGGACCGCCTCGGCTCCCGTCTTTTTGCAGGCCCCAATGATGCGATCTATGGCGAGATAACTCTCACTCGAAGGGGGAGGCCCGATCAAGACCGCCTCATCGGCCAGTTGCACATGCAGGGCATCCTTGTCCGCCTCCGAGTAGATCGCCACGGTGCGGAGGTTCATCCGGCGGGCCGTCCTCATCACCCGGCAGGCGATCTCACCCCGGTTGGCGATGAGGATCTTGTCGAACACCTGTGGGCTTCCAGACCGCGCTTCGTGACCGCGGCTACAGCGGGATGTTGTCGTGCTTACGCCAGGGATTGTCCAGCTTCTTTTCCCTCAGCATGGCCAGCGACCTGCAGATCCTCTTGCGCGTGGTATGCGGCATGATGACGTCTTCGATGAATCCTCTGCGACCGGCGACCAAGGGGTTGGCGAACTTCTGCCGGTACTCTTCGGTCAGAGCCTCGATCCGGGCGGCGTCGCCGACATCCTGGCGGAAGATGATCTCGACAGCGCCCTTGGGACCCATGACCGCGATCTCGGCTGTGGGCCAAGCCAGGTTCACGTCGCCGCGCAAGTGCTTGGAGCTCATGACGTCATAGGCGCCGCCGTACGCCTTGCGGGTGATGATGGTCACTTTGGGCACGGTAGCCTCGGCGTAGGCGAACAGCAACTTGGAGCCGTGCTTGATGATGCCCCCATGTTCTTGGGCCGTGCCGGGGAGAAAGCCGGGCACGTCGACGAAAGTGACTATGGGTATGTTGAAGGCGTCGCAGAAGCGGACGAAGCGGGCCCCCTTGATAGAGGACCTGATATCCAGGCAGCCGGCCAGGACCAAGGGCTGGTTGGCAACGATCCCCACCGTCGACCCCTCCATGCGCCCGAAGCCGACGATGAGGTTCTCCGCGTAGCCGGGCTGCAGCTCGAAGAAGTCCTCCTGGTCCACCACTTTGAGGACCAGCTCCTTCATGTCGTAGGGTTGGTTGGGGCTGTCGGGCACGAGGCTGTCCAAGGACATCTCCAGGCGGTCCGGCGGATCGGGGGTCGGGCGGACCGGCGGCTTCTCCCGGTTGCTCGCCGGGAGGAAGTCCATGAACCGGCGAAGCATGAGCAGCGCCTCGACGTCGTTATCGAAGGCCCCGTCGGCCACCCCCGACTTGGTGGAATGCGTGACCGCGCCACCGAGCTCGTTGTGAGTGACCACCTCGTGGGTGACGGTCTTCACCACCTCCGGCCCGGTGACGTACATGTACGAGGTGTCTTTGACCATGAAGATGAAGTCCGTCATGGCCGGCGAGTAGACCGCCCCTCCGGCGCAGGGGCCCATGATCACCGAGACCTGAGGGATGACCCCCGAAGCCAGCACATTGCGCTCGAACACATCGGCGTAACCCGCCAGCGACGCCACTCCCTCCTGGATGCGGGCGCCGCCGGAGTCGTTCAGTCCGATGATCGGAGCTCCCACGTTCATGGCATGGTCCATGACCTTGCAGATCTTCTCGGCGTGGGCCTCGGAGAGCGCACCGCCGAACACGGTGAAATCCTGGCTGAACACGAACATCACCCTGCCGTTTATGGTGCCGTACCCCGTCACCACCCCGTCACCGGGGATGGCCTGACTCTCCATGCCGAAGTCCGTGCACCGGTGCTCCACGAACATGTCCCATTCCTCGAAACTCTCGGGGTCTAGGAGCAGCTCGATACGCTCGCGGGCGGTGAGCTTGCCGCGGGCGTGCTGGTCGCTCGATGCGCTTCTCGCCACCGCCGAGCCGCGCCGCTGCACGCTTCTCGTCCAACTTCTTGAAAATGTCGTGCACCGGTCTCCCCCCTCCGGCCTCGTCCGCGGAGCCGCCTCGGCGACAGTGGCACCTAGTCCCTAGGTGTGCGCCCGACGCTCGCGGATCAAGCGCAGGATCTCCCTGGCAGCACTAGGGATCTTGGTTCCCGGACCGAAGATAGCAGCTACTCCCGCCCGCTGCAGCATGTCGTAGTCCTGCACCGGGATGATACCCCCGCACACCACGACGATGTCCTCGCCGCCACCCGCGTGCAGCGCCTCGAGGAGCTGCGGCACCAGGGTCCGGTGCCCCGCGGCCAGCGAGGACACACCCACCACGTGGACGTCGTTCTCCAAGGCCTGTCGGGCCGCTTCTTCCGGCGTCTGGAACAGCGGACTGATATCAACGTCAAAGCCGATGTCGGCCAGGGCGCTGGCTATCACTTTGGCGCCCCGGTCATGCCCGTCCTGGCCCAGCTTTACCACCATGATGCGCGGCCGCCGCCCCTCCGATACTGCAAAGGCTTCTACTTCTTTCTGGATCTCCATGAATGCCTCGTCCCCCTCGTAGGCGGAGCCGTAGACCCCCGTGATCGACCTCACCTCGGCGCGGTGGCGGGTGAACACCCGCTCGAGGGCCAGGGAGATCTCTCCCACCGTGCCTCGGGCGCGGGCGGCGTCGATGGAGAGGGCCAGCAGGTTGCCCTCTCCGGTGGCCGCCGCCGCCGTCAGCGCTTCAAGGGCGGCAGCGCAGGCGCCGGGGTCACGGCCGGCCCTTACCTGCTGCAGGCGACAGATCTGTTTCTCACGTACCGCGGTGTTGTCGATATCAAGGAGGGTGACGGGCGTCTCCTCCGCGGGCGGATACTTGTTCACTCCCACCACCACGTCCTCACCGCGATCGATCCGCGCTTGTCTTCGGGCGGCGGATTCCTCGATGCGAAGCTTGGGCAGGCCCGCTGCCACCGCCTTTGTCATGCCTCCCAGCTCCTCCACCTCCTCGATCAGCCTGCGGGCCTCCAGGGCAAGATCATGGGTCAGACGCTCCACATAGTAGGAGCCGCCCAGCGGGTCCACCACCCGGGTGATCCCTGTCTCCTCCTGGAGGATGAGTTGGGTGTTGCGAGCGATGCGGGCCGAGGAATCAGTGGGGAGAGCCAAGGCTTCGTCGAAGGAGTTGGTGTGCAGCGACTGCGTGCCGCCGAGAACGGCCGCCAAGGCTTCGATGGTGGTGCGTACGATGTTGTTGTGCGGGTCCTGGCTGGTCAGGCTCACCCCGGAGGTCTGGCAGTGCGTGCGCAGCATCAGCGACTCCGGCCTTTGGGGCCGGAAGTGCTCCTGCATCAGCTCGGCCCAGAGTAGTCGGGCTGCGCGCAGCTTGGCGATCTCCATGAAGAAGTTCATGCCCATCCCCATGAAGAACGAGAGCCTGGGCGCGAACTCGTCCACCTGCAGCCCGGCTCGAACCGCCGCCCGTACGTATTCAAGACCATCGGCCAGCGTGTAGGCCAGCTCCTGAAGACAGGTGGCCCCCGCCTCCTGCATGTGATAGCCGGAGATGGAGATGGGGTTGAATCGAGGCATATGGCGCGCCGTGAAACCTATGATGTCGGCTACGATCCTCATCGAGGGTTCCGGCGGGTAGATGTAGGTGTTCCGGACCATGAACTCCTTGAGGATGTCGTTCTGCAGGGTGCCGGAGAGTTGCTCCGGTCTCACCCCTTGTTCCTCGGCCGCCACCACGTACATGGCCATGACCGGCAGTACCGCCCCGTTCATGGTCATCGATACGGACATTTGCTCGAGCGGGATCTGGTCGAAAAGGATCTTCATGTCCTCGACGCTGTCGACAGCCACCCCCGCCGTGCCGACATCGCCGATCACCCGGGGGTGGTCGGAGTCGTAGCCACGGTGGGTGGGAAGATCGAAGGCGACCGAGAGCCCCACCTGACCCGCCGCCAGATTCCTGCGATAGAAGGCGTTCGACTCCTCGGCCGTGGAGAACCCCGAGTACTGGCGGATCGTCCAGGGGCGCCAGGCGTACATGGTGGCACGGGGCCCACGCACATACGGGGGAAGACCCGGCAGGCTCTGCAGATGGCCTACCTCGTCTAGATCGGCAGCAGTGTAGAGGGGTCGGACGGCGATACCTTCGGGACTCTGCCAGGCAAGGTCGGCCTGCGACCGGCCCCTGGTCTCCGACTCTACGAGAGCCGCCCAGTCGTCAATGCTTCTCTTGGGAAACTCCGTCATTCCACCGTTTTCTCTTGCTCAGGACCCAAGTGCCGCGCATGGCCGCCGGGCCGGCATCATACCACCTGGAGCTCGTTTCAGAATGACGCTTTGCCGACAGGGTGCGATCGGCACGAGTGAGGCGAGGACAATGGATCGCTCCGCCCAGCGCGGACGAGGCGGCCGCGACTTCATTCTGAAACGAGTGTTAGTCCACTGCCCAGCCACCGTCCTCCGCCGGCGTGACCGGTCATGTCGCTCGAAGCACGCGACGCCGGGAACGCCACCGGCCCGGATCGGCCCTCTTGCGTCGCCGAGTCGGCGCGTCGGTTACCAGGAATGAGAGAAACGTGCAAGAATTCGTCCGAAACTCCGAGTACCTGGCTATGGGCGGCGACGCCTTGGCCCGCGGAGGACCGAACCAGGAGAAATCCATGCAGGCGATGGAGAGCTTCCTCGAACTACTCTGATGCCTACCGGGCCTGAGCGATGCTTCGCGACTCCTACGATGTCGTCATAGTGGGAGCCGGGGTGGCCGGATGCGCAGTCGCCCTTTCTCTGCCGCCCGGCACCCGCGCTCTTATCGTGGACCGCGCCGGTCCGGAGTCCGAGCGGTGCTGCGGGGGGCTTCTCGCGCCCGACGCCCAGGCAGCTTTGGCCGCGCTGGGATTGAGACTCCCCGACGACCTGCGCGTTCGACCCGAACCACGGTTCGTCCACGTACACGACCTTGACAATCGTCGCCACCAGACCTATCGCCGCGACTATCTCAATCTGGACCGCCCCCGCTTTGACGCCTGGCTGCTCGCTCTGGCCGGAGAACGGGCCGAAGTGAGCAGGCAAACCAGGTTCGTCGGTGCCGGTTCTGGGCCTGGTGAGGTACGGCTGAGGCAGGGCACTCGAGCGGCGGTGGTTCAGACCAGGTTGCTGATCGGCGCCGACGGCGCGAGTTCCACCGTGCGGCGGTATTTCTTCCCGGACCGTCCCGGCCCGCCTACCATGGTGGCCCGTCAGGTGACGCTCGCCTATCCAGAGCAATCCCAGGCCGGTCTCGAGGCCCACGAAGTCCTTTTCGCGAGTGCTCTCACCGACTTCTACGCCTGGGCCATCCCCAAGGGTGAGACCATGCTCATCGGTTGCGCTTTCGAGGAGACGGAAGGCGCCAGGGCCCGTTTCGAGCAGATCCTCGCCTGGTACGGGGAGCAGCTTGGACTCGATGGGAAGATCCTGGGCCGCTCTGCACGACGCTTGTCACGACCGCGAAGACGAGCCGAGCTGTTTCCCGGCCGGGCGGGCGTCCTGCTCATCGGCGAGGCCGCCGGACTCGTCAGCCCTTCGAGCGGTGAAGGCATCTCCTATGCGTTGCTGAGCGGCCTGGCCTTGGGTCGAGCCATCGCCACCGACAGCCCGGAAACGGCATACAGGCGGGCCTTTGTGCATCTCGAGCGTCGAGTGGCGGCAAAGACGCTCAAGGCCAAGGTCATCTACTCCCCCCGCCTTCGGTCTTTGGCCTTGCGCTTTCCCTGGTACCCATAGACACCACGCCCCGCGCCACAGGAATAAGAGAAACGTGCAAGAATTCATCCGAAGAAAGAAACCCTGGTGCCGCTGTTTTGGGGAAGGAGCACCGAATACACATGACCGAGACCGAACGTACCCTGGCCGTCTTCATCGATTTCGAGAACCTGGCCATCGGTTTCAAGCACCGGCGCGGCGAGTTCGACATCCACAAGATCCTCGAGCGCCTGGTGGAGAAAGGCAAGGTCATCGTCAAGAAGGCCTACGCCGATTGGGGGGAATACAAGCAGTACACCAAGCCGCTACATGAGAACGCCATCGAGTTGATCGAGATCCCGCGGCGCTCTATGACCGGCAAGAACTCGGCCGACATCCGTCTGGCCGTGGACGCCATGGACCTAGCCTGGTCGAAGGAGCACATCGACACCTTTGTGATCGTGTCCGGCGATTCCGATTTCTCGCCGCTGGTCTCGAAGCTCAAGGAGAACGGCAAGCATGTGATCGGCCTGGGCATGAAGGAGTCGACCTCCGATCTGCTGGCCGGCAATTGCGATGAGTTCATCTTCTACGAAGACCTGGAGAAGCAGCCCGCCGCCGCTCCTCCTGGCCCGCAGGCGGTGGATATCCCTCCGGAGAAGAAGGAGGTCTTCGACCTGCTGCTGGAATCGATCGCCGCCCTCATCCGGGAGAACAAGGACCCCATCTTCGCCTCCATGGTCAAGGACACCATGCAGCGCAAGAAGCCGTCGTTCAACGAGTCTGCCTACGGCTATCGCAGCTTCAGCAGTCTGCTCGTGGACGCCGAGAAGCGCAAGTACATCAAGCTGCACCGCGACAAGAAGGCCGGCTGGACGTACGTCGTGGAGGGCTTCGTCGAGTAGGGGGTTACTGCTTCAGCTGCGCAGGTGCGACCCTTCCGCAGCAACCCCCTACTCTCCTGATCTTTACTTCAGCTGCGCGCCAGAAGCCCACTGCGCTACGTCCGGTGACCAAGGGCGGCTCGTGAGACGCGGCGTTCGCACGCTGCGCAACCACCACCACCGGTCCCCACCCTATTCCGTCCCGTGTCTCATAGCCGCTTGAAGGAGGAATCGCACCTGCGCAGCCGGGACAAGGGGCTGTGAGACGCGGACCGCACTCCTCCGGCGAGGGTACGGGCTCGCCTACCGCAGCCAGGAAGAAGTAGGCCGACGTGTCGCCGAGGAACTTGAAGTTCCTCTTGAGGTCGGCGACCGTTGCGGCGAAGTCCGGGTGCGATCCCAGGTATCCGGCGAATCCGCCGGGGGCCCGGTCCAATTCCAGCAGTCTGCCGGCGTTTTCCACGATGCCCTCGAGCTTGCGATGATTCCTGATCACCCGCCGGTCTGCGGAGAGACTGTCGACATCGGCGGGTCGCACGTCGTCCATGTCGTCCCCTTGTTCCGCATTTCCTACTTCCCGTACTGATCCCGCAAGAGACGCCGCATGACCTTGTTGGACGCCGTCCTCGGGAGCGCGTCTACGAGTACCACGTCGTGGACCTTGAACAGCGGATTGAGACCCGTCGCGATGGCCCGTTGCATGGCCTTCTTGAGGGATCCCGTCTCGAGTGACGCGTCGGGAAGCGGCACCGCGTACACCACCAACAGGCTGGGTCCCCCTTCGGGTGGGTTGAAAGCCACCGCCGCCGTTTCGAGGACGCCTTGCACGGATGCAAGCGAACGTTCGATCTCCGAAGAGCTCACCTTGATGCCGCCCAAGTTCATCGTATCGTCAGCGCGACCGTGCCCGCGATAGTAGCCGCCCGGTAGCTCCTCGACTTCGTCTCCGTGTCTTCGCAGGAGCTCTCCTCCGGGTCCGGGGGGAGTCCCTTTGTAGTACAAGTCGTGGTGGTCGATGTTGAGAAGGGTGTTCGAAAGACCGATCGAGGGCGGGACGATGAACAGCTCCCCACTCTTGGCCGGTTGCCCGTGCTCATCCAGGATGCAGAAATCGAGACCGAAGGCGGGGCTGGAGAAGGTCGCCGGTGAGGCCGGACGAACGATCGTGCCCGACATATACCCGCCGCCGATCTCCGTTCCTCCGCAGTATTCGACGACCGGGCGGTACCCGGCGAGGGACATGAGATATAGGTAATCATCCGCGTTCGAGCACTCTCCGGTGGAGCTGAAAAGCTTGATCGCCGACCAGTCGAGACCGCGGACCGTGTCCGTGTTCCGCCATGCTTTGACGAGGCTCGGGACCAGACCGAGCATCGCGACGCGGGTGTCCTGCACGAACTCGCAGAACTCCCGAGTGACCGGAGATCCATAGAAAAGGGCCATGGTCGCGCGGTTCAGCAGGCTCGCGTAGAGAAGCCAGGGCCCCATCATCCAGCCGATGCTCGTCGGCCAAGCGACGACTTCGCCGGGCTTGATGTCCTGGTGAAGCGAGCCGTCCATCGCGCACTTGATCGGCGTTGTGTGGGTCCAGGGGATAGCCTTCGGGTCACCGGTCGTCCCCGACGAAAACAAGATGTTCGTCACGTCGTCGGGGTCGCAGGCGACAGGTTCGAAGGTATCGTCATCCGCGATGAAATCATCCCAGGTCACATCGTGTTCGCGAAGCGTCACCCCCTCCGCCGCTCCGGAAGAGACGACGATCGCCCGCTCGACTCCGGCCTCCACGACCTTCTGGTACATCGGCAGCGTCTTGCCTGCTCGAAGCATGACGTCCTCTGTGACAGCGACGCCGGCCGACGATATCCTCACACGCGTCTCGATCTCGTGGGGAGCAAAGCTGTCCGCGATGGAGGCGACGACATACCCGGCCTTGATGACCCCGAGATAGGCCGCTACGGCCTCCAGAGTCATCGGCATCACGATGGCGACGCCGGCGCTCCGGGGCAGGCCCGACGCGACCAGGCCCCTGGCGAACCGATTCGAGAGCCGGTCGAGCTCGCCGTAGGTCGTTACCTCGGTCCTGCCGCCCTCCGGTTGGTGCAGGATGGCGGGAGCGTCGGCAGGCGCCTGGAAGCAGCTCTCGGCGATGTTCAGTCGCGCTCCAGGAAGCCAACGCGGCGACTCGATGCCCATCCGGAGATCGACCACGGCGGACGGGCGTTTCTTGAACTTGATACCTAGGGAGTCGATCATCTGCTCCCAGAACGCCTCCCGATGGTCCGCGGACCACCGATGAAGCTCGTGTACCGAAGCAAGCCCCGCTCTTCTTGCGAACGCAGCGATGTTCGACGCCGAAATCTCGCGCTCGGTGGGCGTCCACGCAGGGGGCGGGCCCTGCGAGACATCCCAGTCGCTGAAGATCAGTCCGTATAGGTGCCTGTGCACCGCGAAGGGCATATCGGGAGAGAGAACGTCGCGCGACACGCGGCCCCATAGCTCACCCGCCGGCACGTCCCAGCCCAACAGACCGAGCTTCTGGGCCGTTTCGCGTGCGGATTCAGGTGCGAGTCCCAGGGTACGAAGGGTTTCCTCAGAGATCTCCAGCGGCAGAAGGCCCCCCCTTGCCGAGCAGGTCGCCAGGTAGGGGCCGATGGTAACAGACTCGCCGAGGTTCCGGAAGTCCATCGAGCCTCGGGCAACAGTCGGCTGGTGCTCCGCTGTGGCTGAAGGGCACACGATTGCCTGTAACCGCGACTTGCGGCGGAAATGGGAGCACGGTGTCCGAAGTCCTTGCCTCAGCTCCCGATGCTAAGATGACTGCAAAAGCGGCCACGGAAGGGCCCGCCGACCTCTACCCCAAGCGGAGAAGATATGGCGCAAGAGAATCAAGACACGAAACAAGACACCAAACGTGGGAAGGGCGCAACCGCGAAGGCTGAGGCGACCCCCGCGACTGAACCGACCCGCACAAAGGCCGCATCCCGCCAGAAGGGCGCCACCTCCAAGAAGGATGCCACCCCAGAGAAGGTGGCAACCGGCAAGCCCACGCCCGGACGGGAGCCCGGCGGGGCCGCCGGCGGAGCCCACGGCCCCGCGACCCGGACACCGGAACCGGCGACCCAGCGCAACCCGCGGCGGCAGCCGAAGGAAGAACCCTTCGCAGAGAACCCCATCCACCGGAAGCTCGGACTCCGATCTGGGACCATCGGACTGGTAGTCGCCCCTCCGGAAGACGACGACAACCCATTGCTGCCGCTGCCGGACGGCTTCAGAATGCTGACCGATGCAGATGCCGTCTCATCGTTCGAAGGCCAGGTCGACTACCTGCACTTCTTCGCCCGCAACCGGGGAGAACTGGCGCGGGTGCTCGCCTCACTGCGCGACAAGTTGGCGCCTGGAGGCAGCCTCTGGATCTCTTGGATCAAACAGTCGTCATCCCGCCGGGGTGAAGGGTTGCAGGGAGACCTGAACGAGAACGTGATCCGCCGGCTCGCGCTCACGAGCGGACTGGTGGACGTCAAGGTCGCGGCTCTCGACCATGATTGGTCGGCCCTCAAGCTGGTGCGCCGCAAGCACTAGCTCGAGCCGCTGGCGGCCGCCTCTCCGGGGCCGCCCGCCCACGACCGTGCAGTCGTCTAACCGGCGGTCTTGGAACTCGTTTCAGAATGAAGCTCCGCCGTCAGGGACGCCCTGGGCGAGCGCGAGAGAAGAACGCAGGGAGCGTGAATAGCAGCGCTATTTGCGCGACCGAGGACGTACAGTCGTGCCGTCCAGGGTGCACTGGGCGGCCGCGGCTTCATTTTGAAACGAGTTGTTAGTGTAGCCGGGTAGCTTGATGCCCCTCTCGAGGTTCTCCTTGATGAGTATCCCCAGCGGCCGCTCAGTGCTGGCCCTGATCGAGACGAAGCACTGGTCGCAACTGTGGCGCGTTGCTCTGAACCCTTCCACCGCTTCCTTGCGGGAGCCATACTGCATATCCGGGAACATCGAACAGGCGTTGATGAGGCCGTCCGGGCGCACCACGAGGAAGCGCCTGCCCGCCTGACACCCGTTCATGCCCCCTTCCGCGAAAAAGCGGTAGGTCTGCTCGAGGATGTTGTCCGAGTTCAGGACGATCGTCGAGCGAAGATCATGCTCCTTCAGGTAGTCGATCTGGCGGCGAAGCAGGGCCAGATCCTCGGGTGAGTTTATGCATAGGCTCGTATCGCCCGTGCGCAGGCAGCTGTAGGCGCTGAAGGAGATCTGGGTCCCCCACTCTTCAGCCTTGGCCACCAAGCCGGGGGTCTCGGCGAAATTGGCGTGGGTCAAGGCTGCGTTCAGCACGACGTCCTTCCGGCCGTACTTATGCACCAGGTACGGAATGAGCTCGTTCATCTTGGCGAACAGCCCCGGGATCCTGCGGAACTCGTCGTGCCGTTCGTCCGGGAAGTCCAGCGAGATGGAAAAAAGGGAGACGCCTGCCTCCTGGAGAGACAGATACCGTTCCTCGGTAAGAAGCCAGGAGTTGGTCACACACGCCACCATAGGCAAGCCGCTCGGACGCTTGACCGCGCGGACAATGTCTTCCAGGTCGTCGCGCAGCAAGGGTTCACCGCCGGATAGTTGGATCACGGGTGGCTGCAGCTCTCTCGAGAAGCGCCCGTAGTCAGAGGGGCTTAGCCGGCGGGCCTCGTGCTTCAGGCCCCCCTTGTCGCAATGCACGCAGTCGGCTATGCACGAGTGCGTCACCTCGAAGGAGACGCACATGGGCCGGCCTATGGCCCGGTTCCACAGACCCCGAGTGCCGATTATGGCCATTTCGCGTTTGTTCATGTCGAGAGCGTTCCCATTCCAACGAGGCCCGGCGGGCCGTTGCGTTCCCTGAGAGACTGTACCGCACGAGTCAAGTCGGCGCATGCCGTCGCCGACCACCGGCTGGCCGTATCCGCCCCCGGCCGACCGGCCGGGGGCGGATACGGCGTCGTTCACTCTAGCGCTGTCAGCGACTCGGCGACAGCCAGGAGTTCCGCACGGGTCAGGTCACCCGAGACGGTCACTACCAGCGAGTCGGTCATCGCCCACACGTGAGGGACCGCCCGAGGATCGATCAAGAGCTCGGCCTCGAGGCCGTTCAACGCTCCACCCGTGAGCACGACCGTTTCCGGATGGTCGATGAAGCCCTCGCCGCTGGCCAGAGGATCGGACCACAACGATGGATCCGCCCCCACAAGCCGCGTGGTCACGATGATCCTATCGAAGCCCCTGCGATAAGCGAGGGAGACCACTCCCCCCGCCACGGGATTCATCCCCTCTTTGCCCGTGGGTCCGCCTTCCTGCGATATCGCGATCTCGGTGAGCCGGTAGCCCTCCGGCACCACATCCGGGACGAGCGGCCGATAGCCGACCACCGCGGCCACCTCTCCGAGCGACACGCGGCGGAAGCCCTGCATCGTTGTGCTCGACTTCCACTCCCTCAGGGAACGAGAGCACGAACTCATCGACAGCCAGAACGGGATCGATCTCCACTCCCTCGAGGCGGACCTCCTGCAGCAGCCGGCCGGCCTTACTCTCGCTGACCTTCACCGGGAAGCCTGTCTGCTGGTCTACCGTGACCTCGATGTGATCGCCGGAGACGTTGGAGAGCCTGTTGGGCTCGACTTCTGCGCTCAGCACCCAGGCCGCGCGCCCGTCGAAGGTAGCTTCGACCACAGATGGGTCGGCGGCGGCCAGCATCGCCCTCACCACCGACCCAAGATCCCGGTCGAGCACCCAGTCCGCGGGGCCGGGATCGGGCCATCCGGGGGCGAGTCCCGTCAGCTCGCTCGCCACGAGGGGCTCGCCGTTCTCACCACCGGCGATCACGCGTTGGACGCCGGTAGAAGCGTCATAGGCGAGATCCTCGCTCCGTGATACCCCCGTCAGGCGGAAGTCGCCTCGGGCGGTGGTCACGACGTTCCACCGCGTCTCGTCAAGCTGTCCTGTAGCTTCGTCGTAATAGCCGACCACCAGCGTGCTCTTGATCGATTCGGCTCCCGAAAGGGCCGTCACCATCTTCTGCTTGATCTCGGCGGCGCCGGCCACGTCGGGCCTGAACACATCGATGCCGAGAGGGCCTGAGAAGGCCCATAGGAGAGCCAAGATCACTACCGCGACAGGAATCGGTACCCAGGCCAGGCGGAGCCAACTGCGACGCGGCCTCTCACCGTTCCGCACGCCCCGCCCCCGACCCGCCGGCTCCTCCCGCGCCACCGGCGCTTCTGGTCCCGTCCGCTGTTGGGAAGCGGCTTCGGCCTCCAGTCTCTCCTCCAAGGTTGCGAAGAAGTCCGGATAGTGCTCGGGCGTTTCCAGTCGCCGCAGTCGTTCCCCCAGATCGGTATCTCTGTCAGAAAGTCTCATGGTCACTCCTCTCAGCGAGAGTCATGCGCAGTTCAGAGCGAGCGTGATGCAGCCGGGAGGCGATAGTGCCCGGACGCACCCCGAGCACTTCTGCTGCTTCTTCGTACGTGAATCCGGCGGCGTCGACGAGCAGTACCGCCGCCCGCTGATCAGGCGGAAGCGACGCAAGAGCAGTAGCGAGGTCGCTCCTTCGCGCCACCGACTCCCCGGGGTCAGCCGTCGTCGTGGCGACAAGGCCGTCTCCGACCCCCGCGCCGTGCCTGGTACCCGCACCGCCTCCGGCGAGGGTTCCGGTCTCGGTGAGAACGTCCAGCGACTCCTCCCGCCGCCTCCGATCGCTCCGGAGTCTGTCGACACAGGCGTTGTAGACGATCCGATGCAGCCAGGTGCGCTCCTGCGCCTCCCCTCGGAAACCTGAGAAGCCTCGAAACGCTTTGAGATAGGCATCCTGCATCACATCATCCATAGCCGTCCGATCACGCAGCAGCCGATACGCGAGCGTGCGCAGCCCCCGATCGTGCCGCTTGACCAGCTCTATGAAAGCCGCGGCATCGCCGCTCATTCCCTCGCCGGCACCTCCGCCCCTGCGGGCCCCCGCACTTGGTCACGCCGCTCTATCTGTTTAGACGTCGAACGCGCCTCTACCCTTCGCCCGATGATACGATGCTTCTGCACGTAAGCGAGAACCTGCGAGGTCAGCGAGGTCCATATCTCTAGCGTGCTCGACCCTATAGTCGACTTCCTCAACAAGCTCGGCATCGCTGCTCCCGGCCGGCTGGGATGGGTGACGGTCATCCTCACCTTCATCATCGCGGCGTTGGCTGCCTGGCAGTTCATGCCTCGTATCCGCTTGTTCTCGTTGCGCGTGGGATGGGCCGACGAACCCAACCCCCGCCGCATCAACAAAGAGCCCCTTCCCAACGCCGGGGGGTTGGCCATCTTCGCCTCGGTCGTCGTCGCACTGGTGATCGTTGCCCTCATCCGCGAGATCGCCGTCGAGAACGTGCAGATCCAGGTGCTCTCCATCCTCCTAGGGGGTTCAGTCCTCATCATGGCCGGCTTCATCGACGACCAGTTCGGATTGCCCGTGGGCTTCCGTCTGGTCGTGCAACTGGTGGCCGCGCTGCTGCTGGTGAGCACAGACATACGAATCGACGTCGCCTTTGGAGGGGATTTCGCCACCGCCATCTCTGTGATCCTCACTGTGATCTGGATCATGGCCATCACCAACGCCGTCAACCTGATCGACGGGGTCGACGGCCTGGCCGGCGGGGTGAGCTTCATCACGGCCATGAGCCTGTTGGCTGTGTCGGCCCAGGATCAGGCCAAAGCAGCGGCCACTCTTCTCCTCGCAGCCCTCGCCGGAGCCGCCCTGGGGTTCCTCCGTCACAACTTCCCGCCTTCGCGCATCATCATGGGCGACAGTGGCGCCTACTTCTTCGGTTACGTCCTGGCTGCCTCCAGCATCCTGGGCGACCTCAAGGTCACCACCGTCTTTGCCCTCTTCCCTACTGTCCTCTTCCTTCTCTTACCCCTACTCGACACCTTTCAGGTGGTGCTCCGACGGCTGGTGCGCCGAGAGAACCCCCTCTCCAGTCCAGGCACAGACCACCTACACCACGGACTTCTAGCCCGAGGTCTGTCGCAGACCCGCACCACGCTCATCCTTTGGGGCGTCACTTTGGGAACGAACCTGGTAGCCATGAAGGTCCAGGATATGTCGTGGCTCGTTATCCTGAGCACCGCGGTGGGTATCATCGCGCTGCTGGCGCTGATGGTCTGGCGCCGCCGCCGCGCTTTTCGGCGGGCGGCGCTCCGCCAAGCCCTGGCAGAACCCGTGGACCCGTCCGGCGGAGGGCAGGACATCTAGAGGCTCTCACTCTCACCGAGGCGGCCGGTCCCGAAACCGCGCGGCCGGCGAACTCGTCTCAGCGGCATGAGTCGGCGACGCAGCAGGAGGGTATGGCGATGAGCAGGCGGGCTTGGCACTCAATGGGAATCACGGTCGCGGTCCTTGTCACGATCCTATCGTTGGTGGCGGTCCTATCCGCGGGATGCGGCTCTGAGGTCGACTCAGCGGAGGGCCTTCTCCAGCTGGGAGAAGCAGACAACGGCGAGACCTTTGCGGTCGAAGTCGGTGACACCATCGAGGTGATGCTCCCCGGGAATCCGACCACAGGTTTCGAGTGGGCGGCTGCGATCAGCGACGAAGACGCTACGCTGATCAAACAAGCAGGGCGAAGCCGAGTACGTGGCCGAGTCGACCGATCCGAGCGTGGTCGGCTCCGGCGGGATGTACACCTTCACCTTCAAGACCACGGACAAGGGAGAGGCGGTCCTCAAGCTCGAATACGCCCGGTCTTTTGAGGACGTGGCACCCGAGCAGACGTTTGAAGTGACGCTGACGATCGAATAGTGCTCTAGCGGGGCGCGACCGCCGACACCAAGGGGTGGCGGGTGCGCCCGGGAGGCACGGAGTACGTGGGGGCGGCAGAACGGGCCGGGCATGACGGCCCGTTCTGCGTTTCGATGGGGCAGCGAAGCCCCTATTGTGTGACGAGCTTCAGCGTACCCACGCTCATGTCGACGGTGATGGTCAGAGTCTTTGTCGGCCCAGCCTGCTGCGCAGCCGGTGTGCTGGAGGTCTTGCCCGTGGTGGTCCAGTCACCCTCGAGGGAGACGTCGGTCAGAGCTCCTTTGACGGTCACCCGGGCGGCGGTCTGTGCCGGCACCACGATGCGCACGGATCCCACCCCGGCTTTGATGCTGACGGTGCCATCGGTGCGCAACTGCCCGGAGAAGTCCATGGTGTAGGAGCCGGCCCCGCCCTTGAACTCGAAGGTCCTGAAGTTGGCGTTCGCGAGACCCGTTAAGTCCACCGTAGAAGCGCCCGTCTCGTAGAGCAGCAGTTGCATCTGCCCGGGATTGGCCGAATCGAACATAACCTCTGTCTTGGCGGCTCCGTCCTTGATGGTCAGGTCCTGCAGCGTCAGCCCACCCAGATCGTAGGTACCCTCGTACGCGCCGGCAGCGACCTGCAGGCGCATGGGAGCGCTGCCGAGCTGTAGTTGCCAGTCGTTCACGATGTCGCCCCCGATCGCCTCGAGGCCGCCCCTCTTACCCTGCTCTATGGTGAGCCTCTTGTCGGTCCGCCCCACCGTCGGCTTCCAGGCGTCGACGTTGTATCTCACCACGCCGGAGACAAGACCGCTCGCTCCCGGACCGAGCGCGAGCGTCCCCGCCCCCATGTCGATCTCCACATCGGTGACCGCAGCCGATCCCAGCGGTTCGTCGATGGCCAGCTCCTGCGTGGGTCCAACGTCCACTCCCACGCTGCAGGAAAGTGCGAACGTCATCAGGCCCAGCATCGAGACCCCGAAGATAACGGCGAGCGTCATCCGCGCGGGCACTCCTGGGCTCCATCTCCTCCTTCTCGATACCTTCATCAGGCACCCCCTCGCACTCCCATCATCACTCGCTGCCCTCCCGAGAATTGTAGAGGAATTCAAGCCGGTCGGCACGCGTTTGGGCGCCGTCAACGCCGGCGGTCAGACCAGGAGCGGGTCGGCGAGTGCTGCGGCGACGTATGAGGCGACCGCCAGCACGACCAGCAGGATCACCAGCATCATGCGCCCCCTCCTGCTCCCCCGAGGCCGCGCGTCGGGGCACGCCCGGCGGCTCCGTTCCCACCACAGGAAGCCCGCCACGGAGACTGCCGACCACGCTCCACCCAGACACCAGCCCGCAAGGACGTCCGAGGTCCAGTGCACCCCCAGATAGACCCGGGAGAAGCCCACCGCCAGGACCACGGCGAGGGCCGCGACGAAAGCGAGCGTCATCAGGGTGATCCTGGTCCAGCGCCGGGCGCCGCGCCGTCTCGGCGAGCGGTGCAAATAACCGGAACGCGAGAAAGACCAGGAGGACGGCGAAACTCAGAGTGAGAAAGGCGTGCCCTGAGGGGAAGCTCTGGGACAGCGGGGGCTTGATCAGCATTATGGTCTCTGGAGGGCGGGGTCGCTGGTAAGCGTATTTGACGAGGCTGGAGATCACCTGAGCCACGATGATCCCACCCGCGACCAGCACCGCCCGGGCCCGCGCGCCCCAGACCAAGAGCATCACTACGGTCGCTGCGGCCGCGGTGCCCAGGAAGAGAGCATTGCCGAGAAGAGTGACGCCCCAGAAGAACAAGTCCATGCCCGGCGTTCGCCGGGCCACCACGGCCTCGGTGATCTGTTGGTCGAGGGTGGACAGGGCCGGGTTTCCGCTCACTTCTCCCGCGAGAACCAGGAACGCGGCGGCCAACCCCGCCGCCGCCACGGCCAGTGCCGCCGTCGAGGCGCACCGGCGAAGCCTCCCGGCCTCATCCGGCCGGTCTGACCGCATGCCGGAGGACAGTCTTCAGATTCTCGGGCTTCGCCGTACGAGGGTCGCCCAGGTAGATCTCGTGATGGCGCCCCCGAAAGACATAGCCATTCTCCTCGGCGAATACCTCCATCTTAGCGACGGTGCGGGGCTCGTCGGCATAGGGTCCGATATGCATGATCTGCAGGCAGGACCCTTCGTGGAACGCCTCGAAGCGGACCCGGTCCAGCGACTCTGTGGGGCGCTGCTCCTTTTCGCTCTTTCGGCGGACCTGGTCCATGGCTTCCGCGAACATCTCCGGGGTGATGTGGTCGGGTTGCATCATCATCATGGTCCAGGGCCATTCGCCGGCAGAGGTGTAGTCGGTCCCCCCTGTGGGAAAGCTCCACAGCCCTTCCAGAGCCATCACGGTGTAGTCGATCGGGTCCTCCGAGCGCCGTTTGGACATGAACTTGAGGGTGTAGGAAAGGCCGTAGAGTGCGCCGATGGCCGCTGCAAAGGCCGGCGAGGTCCCCGGGGTCGCATCCGGCTCCAGCCGGCCGTCGATCATGACGAACTTCATCTCCGGGACGTCGACGACCGTGACCTCTTTGGCGGATGGAAGGTACAGGTGCTTGAGTTGCTTCTTGAGATCGAGCTTCACCGCAGTGTTCTTATCCACGGATGCCTCCCACTCGGACTTGCGCCTACGTACACGATGGTACCGTCGATAACGATAGTACTATCTATCGTCTCGAACACGCGGGCGTGCCGGGAACAGCCCGGCGGTTGTGAAGCCGGGGAATAATCCTATAATAGAAGGAGATCTGGCCACGTCACGGGCAGTCAAGGTGAGTCCGTGAGCAAGCGAAAAGCCGTATTCTCAAGAGCGCCGGGGTCCGTAGCCGCAAGCGCCGTCATTGCTGCCGCAATGCTTCTGGCGTGTTGGGTATTTGCTCCGGCCTTTTTCGTACCCCCCTGCCACGCGGCCGCCGTCTCCTTCACCGATGTCCCCACGAGCCACCCCCATGCCGTTGCCATAGCCGATCTCTCCGGACGAGGGGTCATCAACGGCTTCCCGGACGGCACTTTCAGGCCCGGCCAGCCGGTCATCCGCCAGCAGTTCGCCAAGATGATCGTGTTGACGCTTGGACTGGCGGTCCCGGCCGACATAACCTGCCCATTCGCCGATGTCGACGAGACGCCAAACCTCAACGATCCTCTCTACCCGGCTCGGTACGTGGCCGTGTGCGCCCTGCACGGTATCACCGCCGGGAAGACGCCGACCGCCTTCGACCCTTACTCCGGCATCACCAGGCAGCAGCTGGTCACCATGGTCGTCCGCGCCGCCGCCCTGTCCGATCCCCCAGCCGTCTACCTGCCCCCGTTCGTGACCGGTCAGTTCTCCCTGGAAGAGCACTATGTGAACGCCCGCAGGGCTGCATACGCCGGTCTGCTCGACGGATTGGGTGTGGGGCCGGACTACAGCTTCACGTCCGCGGCCAGCCGTGGTGAGTGCGCCCAAGTGCTGCACAACCTGCTCTTCCACCTGGAGCAGGGCAGCCCCGCCGATCTGCTCCATTTCTCATGGGACTGGAACGCCAACTGGCGTGTCTGGCAGACCAGGAACATCTCCCAGCTGGTAGGAGGCAAGAAGGTCGTCGGCGACCCCTACTACTACTTCGACACGCCGGACTTCCCCGCGCGCTACATCTTCGCCACGGGAGAGGAAGGCGATCTCCTGGTGTTCGGAGCCGCCCCCGGCGGATGGGCCTGGCAAGTCCGGAGTCTCGTTGCCCCCTCCGGTCGTCGGATACGGCCGCTCCTCGGGGGCCGCGCTTTCAATGACGTCGTCATAGGTACCGAGAAGGCCGGTAGGGAGACGATCCACATCTTCGCCACCGACGCCGACGACAATCTGATCCACTACTGGTTGACGCAGCGTGAGGACTGGCACTCCGAGGACGTGACCGCCGCCACCGGCCAGAAGATGGCCAGGTTCGGTTCCGCCTGCGCGTGGGAGGACGAGTCGACCGTGCAGGTGGTCGGCACCGACATCGGGGGCGACCTCCTCCACTTCTGGCTCGAGACGGGTGGGTCTTGGCGATCGGAGAACGTGAGCTCGCAGGTCGGAGAAGCGATCGTGGGCGAGGCCAGCTTCTACTGGGACAGCGCGAGCAGGCCGGAGACAGCGGTGGTGGCGGCCGGCCCGGAGCGCGAGCTCCTCCTATTCCACCATCGGGAATCAGGGGCCTGGAGCGTCGAGGATGTGACCGCCGCCACTTCTACAGATAGTGGTCCAGGAGTCACGCTTGGTGGCTGGCTTTCCTGGTGGTGGTGGGATTCATCCGGGTATTGGGATGGGTCGCAGTTCAAGAACCCGATCGCGCTACTCGACGCGAACGGCCACTTCCAGTTGCTGGAAAGAACGTCTCTAGCCTCACCGTGGTCGGTCACCGACGTCTCGGCTCTCATCGGGCACACGTTCCGGGCCGACACGGGCGGCGACTCGATCCTTCGCTTCCACAACCCTCCCAGCGTCCCCAAGAAGGAGATCAATTTCGCTGGGGCGGATCCGGATCAGGACTTCATTCATTTCTGGCGCGACACGGCGGGGAATTGGCATCATGACAACGTCAGCGCGAAGACGCAGCAGAAGATCGCCTATCCGGTGAACCACTACTTGTGGTGGGGCGGATACCAGGGTGGTCCGCTCACGGCCTACGACTACGTGTGCGGCATCGCCCCCGACGGCGACCTCGTCTTCGTCTATGACGACGTGGCCAAGCGCGACTGGCAGGCGTTCAACGTCAGCACCGTGACCGGCTACAAGGTCAGGCCTCCCGAGCTGCCGTGGGGCGGCTTCTTCCGGCGAAAGCCACTTAGTGCTCGTGGGGCTCGAATAGCGCCGGTCGTCCAAGCGACGCGGCCGTTCGGCGGCAGGGCCGTTCAGCGACGGGGCGGCGCGGCCGTTCGGCGGCGGGGCCGTTCTCGTCGGGGCGCCCAAAGGCCGTTCTCGTCACGTCGCCATCCCATCCAAGCGCCACAGACCGGCACGTCGCGCTTCTTCCACCGCTGAACGGTATTCCGCCGCGGTCGGTGGCCGGGAGATCTCTCTGTACCTGCGGGCCTCATAGGCCGGACGGTACTGGTCCATGACGTTCACGTACGTGTCGGGCGACAGCTCCGCGGCGATGAAGCGCGCAGCCTCGGCCGTCCCGGCCAGGCCGTTGGGGAGAACGAGGTGGCGGATCAAGAGTCCCCGGCGGGCCACGCCCCGTTCGTCGAGCTCCAGGTCGCCTACCTGCCGGTGCATCTCGCGCACGGCGGCCCGGTTGTGGCCTACATAGTCGGGAACGCCGGAGAGGCGCTCGCCGACCTGCTCGTCCGCATACTTCATATCGGGCATGTAGATGTCGACCAATCCGTCAAGGAGCCGCAGAGTAGCCAGAGAATCGTAACCCCCCGTGTTGTACACCAGCGGCAACCGCAGGCCCTCGTCGACGGCCAGGACCAGGGCGGCGAGTATCTGCGGCACCACGTGGCTGGGTGAGACGAGGTTGATGTTCTCGCAGCCCAGATCCTGCAGTTCCAGCATCATCCGGGCGATCGCTACCGGCTTCTGCTCCCGGCCCCGGCAGAGATGGCTGAGGTCGTAGTTCTGACAGAACACGCAGGCCAGATTGCAGCCGGCGAAGAAGATCGTGCCCGAACCCCCGTGGCCCACCAGCGGCGCCTCTTCACCGTAGTGCGGGCCGGCGCTCGCGACCCGCGCGAGGGCCCCGGTCCGGCATTCACCCAACTCGCCGGCCAAGCGATCGACCCGGCAACGGCGCGGGCACAACGCGCAGCGGCGCAGCCGCACACGTGCTCGCTGCGCCCGCGCGGCAAGTTCGCCAGAGGCCGACAATCTGAGATAGGCCGGCTCCATCTGCTCCTTCCCGGTACCGCCTGCCCCGGCGCATGTGGCAGATACTTCAGGATAACGCTTCGGGATGGGGCGGCACGGCCGTATACTGGAGACCGACGAAAGCCGTCCGGCGCGGACCGAGTCGAGCCCGCGCCGACTCCGCCCGACCACCAATGGAGGAGAGGCGCCATGAGAGGCCTGATCGCCTATGACACCTACTACGGAAACGGAGCCCAGGTCGCGGCGGCGATCGCCGACGAACTTCGTTCGGCCGGCCATGACGTCCGCCTGCTCAACCTGCACGAGGAGAAGGCCGACACTCGTTCCCTGGCCGCGGAGACGGACTTCCTCGTCCTGGGTGGTCCGACCCGCATGAAGCACATCGGCCGGAGGGCTAAGCGCTTCGCCAAGCACCTCGACACGAAGGACTGGGCTAACAAGCCGGCGCTGGTCTACGACACCTACGGTCCGCTCGACCCCGACCCGGCCAAGAACGAGAACAACAGCTGGCTCTATCCGGGGGGCGTCGCCGACCTGCGCGAGATCCTGATGGAGCGCAAGCTTGCGGTCGATCGCGAAGACCTCCGCTGCCTTGTGGTCGAGCAGAAAGGTCCCCTAGCCGATGGGGCGCTCGACGACGCCCGGGCGGCGGCTCGGATTTTCGCAGAAAGACTCCAGGGTTTGGTTGCCGCACCGTAAGAACGGGTAAAGGATTGTCTTGACGGAGACAGCGCGGCGCGCAGAAGCCAGAGCGGAGAGCCCGGCTTCGCGGTCAGGGCTGCCTGACCAACGAGAGGAGAAGCCATGAAAGACGTCCATCCCTACTACGCGGACTTCAAGGTCCGCTTCCCCGAGCTGGTGGAGAAGAACGAGGCCTTGGGCCAGTACATCCATGACCAGGGCGGACCGCTTGATGAGAAGACCCGCTGGCTGATCAAGGTGGGCATATCCGCAGCCAGCCACCACCAACGAGCGGTCGTCACCCATGTGGAGCGGGCGCGTGAAGCCGGCGCCACGGAAGAAGAGATACTGCATACGCTCCTGCTGGTGATCCCCACATGCGGGTTCCCCACATTCATGGAGGCATACCGGATGTACAAGGGGCAGTAAGGTGACCGAAGGGCCGGGTTCCTCCGGAGGAGACTCGAAACCTAGGACCGACGATCTGCGGAGTGCTGAGGAACAAGCCGGCCCCGAGCCGGCCGATTCGGGACTCCCCGCCGCCGAGTCCGCCGATACCGCCGCCGGGTCCGCCGAGACCGCCCCGGAGTCGAGCGGCAGCGCCACCGCATCGGCCGGCGCCGCTCCGCCCGACCTCGAGTCCCGCATCCGCGAGATCGGCGAGGAGCTGTTTGCCGCGCTGGCCGAGCAAGGCCGGCTGAGCGCAGCTTCATCGTTCCTGAGCGGACGGGCGATGCAACGCCGCATCCTTGCTCGAGCCGTCGACGATCCTCATCTCAAGACCCAGCTTTTCCGCTTCGTCGATGTCTATCCCAGCCTACGCGGGTCAGGAGACGTGGTGCGGCACGTGCGCGCGTATCTCGCCGATGGGGGCGAGCTCCCCCGTCCGCTGGACCGGCTGGTGGGCACCGGCGGCCAGCGCCTCCCCACTTGGGCGGTCGCCCGGCTGACGGAGCGAGGCATGGAGCGGATGGCGAAGAGCCTCATCCCCGGCCGTGACGCCGGTGAAGCCATCCCCACCCTCAAGCGGCTGCGCCGCCACCACACCGGGTTCACACTCGATATCCTGGGGGAAGCCTGTCTCAGCGAGGCCGAAGCCGCCGAGTATCTGCGCCGCTACCTCGACGTGCTCGACATCCTTCCTCCGCGTGCCGCCCGCTGGTCGTCCGATCCCCTCATCGACCGGGCCCCCTGGGGCGAGCAGCCAAGAGTCAACCTCTCCCTGAAGCTCACCTCGCTCTACTCCCAGATCGATCCCCTTGACTTCGAGGGCTCCCGGCAGGCCCTGGTGACCGCGCTCAGGCCGCTCTTCATCGGGGCCCGCAATCGCGGCGTCTTCGTAAATCTCGACATGGAACGCTTCGCCTTCCGCGATCTCACCTACGCAGTTTTCGCAGACCTGGTACTTGATGACGACCTGCGAGACTACCCGCACGTGGGGGTGGTAGCCCAAGCCTACCTCCGAGATAGTCAGAGCGACGTGCAAAATCTGGTCGATCTTGCCCGGGAGCGCGGGACCCCGTTCACCGTGCGTTTGGTCAAGGGCGCCTACTGGGACTACGAGACCATCATCGCCGCTCAGGAGCATTGGCCTCCTCCGGTGTTCAGCGAGAAAGCGCAGACCGACGCTCAGTTCGAGCAGCTCACGAGACTCCTCATCGACAACTGGGAGTGGACCAGACCCGCCCTCGGCACGCACAACATCCGCAGCATGGCGGCCGGCGTGGCCATGGCCGAAGCGGCGGGACTCCCCGCGGGCGCTCTCGAGCTGCAGTTCCTGCACGGGATGGCGGATTCTATCCGTCGCGCGGCCGCAGCCCAGGGTCAGCGCGTGCGCGAGTACGTGCCGGTGGGGGAATCGATCCCGGGGATGGCTTATCTCGTCCGCCGCCTGCTGGAGAACACCGCCAACGAGTCCTTCCTGCGCCTCACCTTCGTCCAGCAGAAGGACCCGGCTGCGCTCCTGGCCGCCCCCTTGGCGGGGGCGCCGGAGGCCGGAGAGCAGTCGGCGCCCGGGCCGCAGACCGTCGAAGCGGCGGCCGCGGCTCCCGCTGAAGGCGCGACCGGCGACCCCGCTCAGGCCGCCTTCGACGCCGCTCGGGCCGCGACCGAGGAGCTCTCCCCGTTCCAGAACGAGGCCCACGCCGACTTCTCCCGCCCCGAGACCCGTGCCGCCATGGAGAAGGCCTTGGCGACCATCCGCGGCAGCCTGGGCCGCGACTACGCCCTCCTCATCGGCGATGACCAGGTGCAGACCGAACGTTCGGTGATCTCGATCAACCCGGCCCGGCCGGCCGAGATAGTCGGGCGGGTAGCCGCCGCCGGCCGGGACGAGGCCGACCGAGCCCTTGACGCTGCACAGGCCGCCTTCCCGCTATGGAGAGACACCTCCGTCGGTGAGAGAGTGGACATCCTGCTCCGCGCGGCCGCCCTCATGCGGGCCGGCCGCTTCGAACTCGCCGCCCTCGAGGTGGTGGAGGCAGGCAAACCCTGGCGCGAGGCCGACGCCGATGTCGCCGAGGCCATTGACTTCCTCGAGTACTACAGTCGCGAGATGCTGCGCCTGGCTCCCGCCCGGAACTTGAGCGATGTGCCCGGCGAAGAGGACCTCTACTTCTACGAGCCCCGGGGAGTGGCCGCGGTCATCGCCCCCTGGAACTTCCCCCTCGCCATCCCCACGGGCATGGTGTCGGCGGCGCTGGCGGCCGGCAACACTGTGGTCTTCAAACCCGCGAGCCCCACTCCCGTCCTCGGCTACGCCCTGGTACGCATGCTGCACGAAGCCGGGGTGCCCGATGGAGCAGTGAACTACCTGCCCGGCCCTGGAGCCGAACTGGGTGAGTACCTCGCCGGCGACCCGCGCGTCGATCTCATCGCCTTCACCGGCAGTCTGGAGGTGGGCGTGTCGATGATGCAGAAAGCTGCCATGATCGCTCCCGGCCAGAGGAACATCAAGAAGGTGGTCGCCGAGCTTGGGGGCAAGAACGCCATCATCGTCGACAACGACGCCGATCTCGATGCCGCCGTCGACGGGGTCATCGTCTCTGCCTTCCACTATGCCGGCCAGAAATGCTCGGCCTGCAGCCGGGTAGTGGTTCTCAAAGAGATCTATGACCAGTTCGCCCACCGGCTGACCCAGGCGGTAGCCAGTCTCAAAGTCGGCGACCCGTCCGATCCGGGAACGCGTGTCGGTCCAGTGATAACCGCGGAAGCGCGAGACCGGATCCTGGCCGCCGTCAGGCACGGCAAGAGCGAAGCCGAGTTGGTCTTCCCACCGGAGGGGTGGGTGATGCCCGAGACGATGCATGTCGCATCAGCCGGGGTGCCGGCTCCCACCGGCGCGGCCGCTCCGGCTGAACCCGGCCCCCAGAGCGAACCGGCACCTTTGGGCGAAACGGCGCCTGCGGCCGACACGGCGCCCCCAGCCGAACCCGGATACTTGATCCCACCACACCTGTTCGTGGACGTCCCTCCCGAGGCCTCCATCGCCCAGGAAGAGATGTTCGGTCCGGTGCTGGCGGTCATGAAGGCTCAGGACTTCGGCCACGCCATCGAGCTGGCCCTGGGAGTTCGCTACGGCCTCACCGGCGGCGTCTACTCCCGGAACCCGGCTCACATCGCCCGAGCCCAAAGGGAATTCCGGGTAGGAAACCTGTACGTCAACCGCCCGATCACCGGCGCGATGGTCGGACGCCAGCCGTTCGGGGGCTCACGTATGAGTGGCATCGGCTCCAAAGCAGGGGGGCCGGACTACCTCCTGCAGTTCCTCGAGCCGCGGACCGTCACCGAGAACACCATCAGGCGGGGCTTCGCGCCGCCGGAGGATGTCGATGCTGGGCCGGTGACGTAAACGGTACTCCCGTCCTCGAGGATCACGCCGGCAGCCACTCGACTCCCACTACAGCCTCGACCGCGGCGAAGTCCCGGTCACCTGTCAGAACAGCGCCTTCATGCAGTTGCGCCAAAGCCGCCACCAGGGCGTCCACGTAAGGCAACTTGTGAACGGCCTTGAGATGGGCGGCGGACAGCGCCACAGACCGATCGACGGGAAGAATCTCGATGGGCAGTTGGTCGATCGCGGCCAGCACGGCTTGAGCCGGACGGAGGCCGAGTCGGCGCTCTGTAACGTACGCCACTTCTCCCAAGTTGACGGTGGACATGAGAGCCCGCACTTTGCCCTCACCGGCAGCCTTCAGGAAGCTTGCGACGCGCTCCGCTCCGACCTCACCCTTAAGAAAGGCGATAAGAGCATGGCTGTCTATCACTAGCGTCCGCACGGTATTCGCCCGCCCCTAGTCGCGATCCTCGCGCTCGCAATCCCTCCGCCGTTCCTCCATAAGCAGCTCCGTCAGCGACTCCGACGACTTGAGCATGCCCATAGCCTCGCGCACCGGGTCCTTCATCGCCGGCACCAAGGCTAACGTACCTCCATAGTCGACAATGTTGACCGCGTCACCTGGTTTCAGCCCGTATTTCTTCCGAAGATCCGCGGGGATCACCACCCACCCCTTGCTTGAGATCGTAAGTCGCATGCTCCGCCCCCTCGTTACGTTATACATGAGCAGTTAGAAGTATAACGCAGTCGCGGCAGCGGCAAAGAAACCTGCCTCGACCCTAGAGTCGCAGGCAAGGCGAACACGGATGCTCAGCCTTTGGATGGAGACTGGCAGTTCTGGCCCAACGCGCGCCGGCGGCGGTGGTCCGCCTCGCTGTGGCACCCTACCCGCGGCGCCGCTCGAACACCGCGCCCACAGGTCGAGGATCAGCCGGGCGCCGTGCAGAGCCGCCAGTTGTCCCGGATCGTAGAGCGGGTTCACCTCGACGAGATCCATGCCGACGATGTTGGCCCGGCCCGCCACGGCCAGAAGCAGCGTCTTGGCTTCGTAGTAGGTGAAGCCGCCCGGCTCGGGCGTGCCTGTGCCGGGCGCGACGGCCGGGTCGAGACAGTCGATGTCGAAGGTCACCCACACATCCGCTCCGGGCTCGATGTGCTCGACCAGCCGCTCTACCCCGTGCGTCACCAGTTCCTGCTTCGCCTGCTGGCACCAGACGCTCGCGACGCCTCGCTCTCGGGCCAGGGCGACGTTGTCGGCCTGAGTATGCAGTCCCCTGATGCCGTACTGGGTGACTCCCTGGATGAGCCCTTCCTCATGGGCGCGGATGATCGGACTGGCATGAGTGAAGCGCTCGCCCCCGATGTCGTCCCAATAGTCCATGTGCGCGTCGAACTGCACCAAGTGGAGCGCCCGGCGCGCCCCACTTTCCTTGTCCGCGCCGGCTTCGCTGCCGCCGAGCACGTTGCTGCCGGAGGCCTCCGGGCCGCCGGCAGCCTCCGACCGTCCCCGGATCACCCCCTGCAGGACCGGATAGGTGATGGAATGATCTCCGCCCAAGACGACCGGGAAGAGGCCGGCGCGCACGATGGCCGCGATCCTGTCGGCTATGCGTGTGTGGTTGGTGTCCGCCGAAGCGGTCGGAGCCAGATCCACGTCCCCGGCGTCGACCAAGCGTACGCCGCCCAGCAGAGATACACCGGCTTCACCGTCCCAGTAGGGCTCGGCCCCGTCCCGATAGGCCCAGTTGGTCGAGATCGCGCGCAGGGCCCGTGGGCCCTCGCGCGCGCCGGCGCGGCCCGTTGTGCCCTCGTCGTAGGGCACGCCGACGATCACCACCTCTCCATCGGCGGCCACCGGCTCGGGGACGAAGGGCGACTTGAGGAAAGTGGCGATGCCCGCGAACGGCATGGATTCGGTCACATCATCCTCTCAGTCTCCGCCATGTCAGCCTCGCAGTCTTCCGGATGGATCGCCCCCCTGCACGCCTGCCTCCGAGGCCCACCGCTCGAGCCTGCCTCCGACGCCCGCCGCGCCGGCCTACCTCATGCCCCCTCCAGAAGCATCCTGCAGGGTCTCCAGCACTCGATCGAGATTGAACGAAGCCGGCTTCTGCCTGGGCGGGAAGTCCTTGAACGACTGTATTTGCTGAGCTACGAGGGCCTGGGTTCCGTACAGCAGGTAGGCGTGATCGATCAGCCAGTCGTAGTAGGTGTTTGAGTTCTCGTCCGCCCGCTCGAAGGGATCCCGGCGTAGATGGAACATCTTGGGGACCCGGAGCGGCACGAACGGTTCGGCCCAGCAGGCAAGCTGCTTCGCCCTTTGCTCCATGAACACCAGCTTCCAATCGCCATGCCGCACGGCGACCAACTGGCCGTCGTCGTTTATGTAGAAGAACGACTGCCGGGGGCTGTGTTCCTCCTCCCCGGTGAGATAGGGCAGCATGTTGATACCGTCTATCCACACTTTGAAGGTCTTGTCGCCGGCCTGGTGTCCCTTAACCAGCTTCTCCCTGACGTCGGGCTCGCCCGCAGCGGCCAGCAGGGTGGGCAGCCAGTCCTGGTGGGAGACGATGCCGTTCAACGTCACACCGGCGGGGAACTCCCCGGGCCAGCGCACAAACGCGGGCACGCGCCACGCTCCCTCCCAGTTGGTGTTCTTCTCGCTGCGGAAGGGGGTGATGGCGCCATCGGGCCAGGTGTTGTAGTGGGGACCGTTGTCGGTGGAGTACATGACGATGGTGTTGTCGGCGATGCCCAGCTCGTCCAGCTTGTCGAGCATCTTGCCCACCAGCTCGTCGTGGGCCACCATCACGTCGTTGTAGAAGCCCTGGCCGCTCTTGCCCAGGTGCTTCTCGGCCGGATGAGTGCGGAAGTGCATGGCCGTGGCGTTCCACCACAGGAAGAAAGGCTTGCCCGGACTTGCTGTTCTCTTCCATGAAGCGAAGCGCGCGTTCGGTGACCTCTTCGTCAATGGTCTCCATGCGCTTCTTCGTAAGCGGACCGGTGTCCTCGATCCGCCCGTCGGCATAGCTGTGGATGACGCCACGCGGACCGAAATGCTCACGGAACATCGGATCCTTGGGATAGTCGGATTGCTCCGGCTCTTCCTCGGCGTTAAGGTGGTACAGGTTCCCGAAGAACTCGTCGAACCCGTGAGCGCTGGGCAGGTACTCGTCTTTGTCTCCCAGGTGGTTCTTGCCGAACTGGCCGGTGATGTATCCCAGGGGCTTCAGGAGTTCGGCGATCGTGGGATCCTCGGGGCGCAGCCCGATGTCCGCCCCCGGCATCCCCACCTTGGTCAGACCGGTACGGATGGGGTTCTGCCCGGTGATGAAAGCCGCCCGGCCGGCAGTGCAGCTTTGCTGGCCATAGTAGTCGGTGAAGGAGAGACCTTCCTGGGCCACCCGGTCGATGTTGGGAGTCCGGTAGCCCATCTGACCCCGGTTGTTGTGGCTGATGTTCCACCAGCCGATGTCATCCCCCCACAAGATGAGGATGTTCGGTCTCTGCGTCTCGGCCATGGGGGATCTCCTCTGCTGGTTTGCGTTCACTCGGTCCTTCGATGCCCGCCTACGAACTTCTCCAAACCTTGCCGATCGGCGCCCGTTCGGGATTCTCAGCAGCCTCGTGAGCCTCGCGATTATCGCTGCTCGCGCTGGGTGGCAGTCGTGGGCTATGTGGTCGGGCTTGTGCTGGTCTTCAACTTCGGCTTCTTCGAAACCGTGACGTTTGTGTTCCCGGCATGGGTCGCCTTCCTCAGCATATATATCCTGATCAATGCCCCCGCCTCAATGGAACCGGACGGGAAACAACCGGCTACATCGCCGAGACGAGCCTCCAGGCGAGCGACATCCCAGGCTAGCTACCTCGAATCACCGGCCCGCCGACTCGCCGGCCTGCCGCCGGGATATCCATTCTTCGGCCACAGCCTGGGCCTCATACAGGGATTCCCCCACCCTGTCGGTTTGCAGGAAGATATTCTTGCCCAATACCGAACTGACTATACCGGCCCGGGATACCTGCTCCCTGACCTGCGGTGCCACCTCGGCCAGCATGAGACGGCTGCCGCGCCCCACCAGATCGTCGGCGTACCGCTGGACCACCTGCATGAAGGTGCTGCCGAGCTCGGTGCGTCCCCTGAGGTTCACGATGACCACCGCGTCGCTGGTCGCCTCATCCATCACCGGTAGCTGATCCTCAAAGACGGGGGCGGCGGCATAGAAGAGGCTTCCGTAAGGGACCAGCACGGTCACCTGTCCGGGAGGCACCGTGCTCGGAGGAGCCTGTTCCAGGGGGAGCTGGCCTTCCTTCAGCAGCCACGCCTTGATTACCACCCGGTTGGACTGCCGGACGACGTAGAGAACGATGGAAAGGGCGACCCCCGAGAGCACCGCGTACTGCAGCGGCACCATCAGAACCAGGACGAAGGTAATCACCATGACAATCCGCTGGATGTTGCCGGTGCGCCATACAGAGAGCATGTTGCCGGGCTTGAGCGCACGGAACCCGATGATGATCAATAAGGCCGCCAGCGAGGGCATCGCCAGTCTGCCCACCGCTCCCGAGAACAGAAAGACGGTTACGGCGATTACTACCCCGGCGAAGATGTTGGCGAGGCGGGTGCGGGCTCCGGCGGCGACGACCAGGGCCGTAGCCGAGACCGACCCTCCCACCGGCATGCCCCGGAAGAAGGAGGTGGCGATGTTGGCCGCTCCCTGCCCGATGAAATCCCGCGACGGATTGGGGAACTTCCCGTCGGGGTTCACGTAGCTCTGGCTCACCCCGGCCCCCTGGATGAGTCCGATGGCGGCCAGCGAGATGGCGGGCGTGATCAAGCCCAGTACCTGCGAAAAGTCCGGCAGCACGGGCAGGGGGAACGAACCGCTAATCTCGGCGATATCGGATACCAGCGGCACCGAATCCCAGCCAAAGAGCGGCGGGAGAAGCGAGGCGACGATGATGGCCACCACCATGCCGAGGTACCGGAGCCGCGTCTTCTCCAGGACCAGGATAAGGACCAGCGCAGCCAGACCCACTACCAGCGTGGGCAGGTCCACTTGAGTGAGGTTGAAAAGGAGATCGAGCGCGCGGGCAACCCTGTTGCTGAAGTCGCTCGCATACCCGGTGAAGTCGCCCAGTTGGCCGAGGATGATGAGCAACGCGACTCCGTTCATGAAACCGGTCATCACCGAGTTGGACACGAAACGCATGAGTCGGCCCAGCTTGAGGAAGCCGGCGACGAGCATGAGGATCCCGGTCATGAAAGCGAGTGTGAAGACCATCCGGCTGTCGTAGCCGGGACCAGACGCGCCGGGCACGCTCGCCACCACGAGCGACAGCGCGCTGGTGGTCTGCACGCTCAGGAAGGCCGAGCTGGCGAAGAACGCTCCAACGGGCGTAGCCACCATGACTGCGTACAGGGCGTAGAGGGGATTGATCCCGGCCAACACGCCTGAGGCGAGAGCATCGGGCACGCTCTGCACCCCCAGGACCAGACCCGACATCAGGTCCGGGCGAATGGTCCTGCGATCGATCCTGATGCGCTTGAGAGGGCCCGGCAGCCTCATTTGTGGTCAGTCCACCTCCATCGCCGCGATCACCGAAGGGAGGAAGGCGGTGAAGTAGCGAACAACCTGGTCAGAAGAGCGAGACAGGCGGCGCCGATCGCCATGTCGAAGCCGGTGCCGAACAAGAGCTGACCGGCTTCCGTCAAGTGCTGTTCCAGTGATCCAGCGGCCCCAGATCGATCCGTCACCTTCACCCCCCAGACCTCGACCCCTAGACCTTCAGCGTCGTGGGCTTCGCGCTTCTTGCTGCTCGGTATTGATACCAGTCCGCGCCGGTTTGGTGCAAACGGATGGCCTCGCCGTGGACGAGGAGAACCTTCGCGCGACGTCTTGCCGCAAAGGATAGGTGTGAATGCGCGTGGTATTAGGGTGGGAGATCATTGTCGGAATCGTCATAAGGCCCTACTTCCTGGGGGTGGCGGCCCGGTAGCCGGGAAAGATGCGTTGGCGGCGAGCCCCTCGGTCGTCGCTCCCACGACCGGCTTAGCCGCGCTCACCGATTCCGGTGCCACTCGGGGCGCGGTGTCCTCAAGAAGTGTGAGCAGTCTGGTCCTCAGGTTCTCCCTATGGTCGGCCCAGGTATGGGGTCCATAGCGATGAATCACAAACATGATGAAGAACCACAGGGCCGCCAACGCTACGACAGCTTTCAAAAGCCGCCCAACAGTGCGCCTCATGACTCCCTCCTCCCGTCTTCTTGCTTTGGCCCCGTGTGTATACCCACTTGAGAACGTGTGGTAACGGGTCGTCGGGGGTTGTGGGGGGCTCCGGTAGCTGCGGCGCGGGGCTCTCCTCGGGCTCGTCTTCAGGCACGGGCTCCAGTCCCAACGCCGGGGAGATGTCCTCGTACAGCGCCTGCATCGCAGCCGGGTCGTGCAGAGCCTCGACCGCATCCGCGCCGGGGATGAGGGTCATGGTGATGCTTTCCCGGCGGTTTTGGCGCCACCGCCCCGAGAAGACTCGCCGTCGCGATGAGACGCCGGGGGCCCATAGTGCCCTCGGAACCGGTTACACAGCTGGCCGTACCAAGGGTGAGTAGAGTGTCACGGCAAGGGCATCCGACCCTCCGCAGCACCAAACTGCCGGCGGCAAGGGCGCCCGGCCCTCCGGACTCGATCAGCCCGGCGGTCGTTTCCACTCCCGCAATTCCCGCACCTTCTGCACGAGGAGGAAGAAGGCCGGAACCGCGAGCAGCACCACGATCACCCACAACCAATAGTTGATGACGAGAAGTATCGCCGTGAAGACGGCCAGCACGGCCGCGATACCGGTGACGGTCCTCGTGTACTCCCCGCGGAGGATGGATTCGATCACCACCAGTGCTATCAACATTATGATCAGACCCACCCACAGGTAGCCGCGGGCCACGACCAGCAGTGCCACGATGCCGAAGAGAATGAAGCTGAGGCTGACCGCGCCCCAAGTCTCGGCAGCCCGGTTGAAGCGCATGGCGGACGGAGCCACCGGTTCGGCCAGTTCGCGGATGTGCGCCCGAGGATCGTCTCTACGGCCGGCTTTGAGCCGGGCCAGTCTCAGTTGCAGCGCACTGAGCACGGCCTCGTTCTCCGACCTCTCCTTGCGGAGGCCGCTCAGCTCTTCGCGGAGGTCGGCACTTCGTTCTGCCAGTAGCCTGTGCGGCTTCCGCAGATGAGGATTACCCTGCATCCCAGCCAACTGCGCTCCGATGGCGTGCAACTCGACCACTCTCTCGTCGGTCATCTGATCGATCTCCGCCCGCCGCTCTTCCAGGCGGGCGCAATTCTGCTCGAGTAGGCCGATGGCGGCCATCGGTGGCGGCTCCTTGTCGAGCCCGGCGAACGCCAGCGGATCGTACCAGGCGCCGCGGGGAGAACCGTCGCGGTTATACATCGGCCCGGCAGGAGCGTTCTCGCCGGAGATCGGATCACGGGCGAACAGCCCCCACAGACCGCGATACTGGCTCACCCAGGGAGTCGATTCGTCGATCACCACCGGCGTCCACCCGTCCTCCTGGCCGGGGCCGATACTCTTGCCGTCTCCACGCGCGTAGTCCACGAACGGGATACGCAGCGGATCCCGGCCCTTTGTCGCCTGCCCGAGGGTGCTGGTCCAGAACCGGTTGAGCGAATGGGCCAAAGAGTGCATCCATTCAGGCAGAGGTAGAGCCACCGCCGCCTGGTACTCCCCTTGCCGGAAGTAGGAGGCGTGAGATCCGGCCCCGGCCCACACCACCGGATGACCGTCCACCACATCGAGCTGCCCCCGGTCGTCCCAGCGCCTGCGCAGATCCTCGCCGTGGAAGTCGTGCGAGGCATAGGCGGCCCACTCGGGCCACAGGCGGCCATCCTCCTCAAAGAGGTAGAGGAGAACGTTCTCCCAGTCGGATTCGTGATCGTTCACCCCATGGAACCCGGAGCGCCAGCTGTTGTAGCAGTAGAAGAACCAGTACTGGAGCACGGTCCAGCCCCCCTGCCGGACCACCCTGCCGTAGTAGACGTACCGCTCGTCCTCTTTGAGCATCCGGTGGTATTCCAGCTCCGCCGAGGCTGCGGTGACGGAGGACACCTTGCCCCGTAGCAACAGGGAGAAGGAGAAGAGAGCGTCGGCCAACCGAGCCAGGAGACCTCCCCGGGTCAGCCGCCCCATTCCCGGATGAAAGACGTTCCCCGTCTCCCGGCGCAGGCGGGCGACCTCCCCCAGGACCCGAGCACTGTCGGCCACGCCCAAGGCGTCGCTGAAACGTAGGAACTCCACCGTGCCGAAGGGATACTCGCGGGGTTCAACAAGTCTCTCGACGTCGAGCTCTCCCTCTCGTACCAGGTTCTCCTCCCGCCCGTCCGGATAGTGCGCCCAAAGACCGGCCTGAGCCACATAGCGGTCCACATCGGTAGGAAAGAACTGCTCGCCGGCCGTGAAACGCACAACCGGCTCGAAGGCGCGCAACAATTCCAGGTCGGGGGCGTCGGCCGGCGCCGAGCGTCGATCGTCCTGGATAGGCCGGCCGGGGGTGCTCATGTTAGCTCCTACCTATATCGAAGGCCCGGTGCATCGAGGCCAGGTTCAGAACGAACATCAGGACCACCCCGGCCAACATGTTCGGGTATCGGGGTTCGTGCAAGAAGTAACGGAACAGTCCCACGGCGAGCGACAAGGCGACGATGGTCATCATCGTCACCCACGCCCATCTTCGCCTGCGCAAGAAGCCGACCAGGAGAACGAGGCACGCCAGGCCGAAGGCCACGTCGAAGTCGGAGGCGAACAGCCGTCGACCGGCCTCCGTCAGGCCGACATTTGAGAAGAACGGCGGGAGAAGGACGTCGCCAAAGATACCGAGATCGAAGAGCGTCTTGATCCCATAGTAGAGATGGACGGCGGCGGTAGCAAAGATGATGAACGCCACGATCGCCATGGCGGCCGTTGGGCGCTTCTCCTTGACCTCGGGGCTTCCCGACGCTTCGGCGCTCCCGGTCTTCTCCAATTGCCCCCCGATCCACGGACGACCTTAGGTTGGTCGGCGTCGCTCATCACTGGTTCCCATCTATTGATACCAGTTATGCGTGGTCAGAGGCAACCCGGCCAGGACTCACCTCCCGTGGGAGTTCCTCTTCCCGCGACGACCCTGCCACGAAGGAACGCCATACCGCGCGTGGTATTTGGGTGAGAAGAAGCCCAAAGAAGGACCGGAGCCGGGCGGTGATCCTCCGACCCCGGTTTCCGCCACGGGAGGAATCGAGGGGAACTCATGAACCGAGAAGAAGAGCCTTCACTTGCTGTTCCGCCGGCCCACTCGACCTCGGGTGACCAGCCGCGTGCACAGGGGGAGCCTTCGCGGGCTATCGACGATGGCGGCCTGGCAGAAGGGGTGAAGGCTGGAGACCGAGATCTATTCCACAGCCCGACGGGGCTGCTTCTTGCGCTCGCCTGTGTGACCATAGTCCTCTACGGGATGCGCTATTCCCGATCGATCCTGGCCCCCATCTTTCTGGCTATGTTCGTCGTGATGGGACTGAGCCCGATACTGCAGTGGCTCAGGAAGAAGGGTATGCCGCCGTGGGCTGCCATCGTGGTCGTGCTGATTGGGTTCCTGGTCGTTGCCCTGCTCCTCGTAGGCATCATCGCGGCTTCATTGGGGCAGCTCAATACCGTGCTCCCGGTCTATCAAGAGAACCTGAGCAGGATGGTCACCGATGTACAGGTGTGGTTGGCAGACCGCGACATAGACATCAGTGGCCTCACCAGCAACGTCCTCCGACCCGACCGCATCGTCGGGTGGATCACTTCCACCATAAGGATGCTGATCTCTCTCCTCACCAACGGCTTTCTGATAATCCTTATCGTGGCCTTCATGATCGCAGAGGTCTATTCGTTTCCCCGAAAGGCTCACGCCCGATTGGGTTTCAGCCCCAGACTAAGTGAGACCTTCGCCAACTTCGGCGGCGTGACCCGCAAGTTCCTGTTCACATTGACGTGGCTGAACATGCTGACCGCCGTGATCGTGGTCGCCGTGTATTACGCCTTCGGGGTCGATTTCGCCCTCCTCTGGGGTCTGGTCTTCTTCCTCCTCAGCTTCATCCCCAACATCGGGTTCGTGCTGTCCGTCATCCCTCCGTTCTTCGTGACCCTGCTCGAGTTCGGCTTCACCCGGGCCGCCATCGTGGTGGCCATCGTCATCTTCTTCAACGGCCTCGTGAACAACGCCGTGACTCCGCGCTTCTTGGGCCAGAAGACGGGCCTCAGCACGCTGGCCGTCTTCCTTTCCCTGGTGATATGGGCGTGGATCCTCGGACCCATAGGGGCCCTCATGTCCGTGCCTCTCATGCTCATGGTGAAGCTACTGTTCTTCGACTCCTATGAGAGCACCCGCCCGATATCGGCCCTCATCAGCCCGCTGCCGCGGACGATGACGAAGGATACCGGCGGCTAGTCCGACTGGTGAGACGGGCCTACAGGTCGGGACGCGAACAGGTCGAGGCCGAGCTTCCGGGAGAGGAACTTGGCAGCCAGCTGCCCCTTGACGCTGTTTCCCGCGGCGTCGAGCCGCGGGGCGAACGTCCCCAGGCCGCCCTTACCCGGCGAGATGGTCACGATTCCGCCGCCGATCCCGCTCTTCGCCGGTAGGCCGACATCGTAGAGCCAGTCACCCGAGGTCTCGTACAGCCCGGCCGTCGTCATCACCGCCAGCACGTAGTGGCAGAGAGCGGGGTCGATCAACCGCTCCCAGGTGACGGGGTTGACGCCGCCATCTGCCAGCGTCGCCCCCATCACCGCTAGGTCGCGGGCGGTGACGGCCAGACAGCTCTGCCTGGTATAGAGATCGACCGCCACTTCCGGGTCGCAGAACAGCCGCCCACGCTCGTCGAGAAGACGGGCGATGTCGCGGTTCCGATGATTGGTGGCGGAGGCGGACGAATAGACTTCCTCGTCAAGATCCAGCGTACGACCGGCGAACCGGGAGAGTGCACCATGGATGGCCAGCCACTTGTCCTCGGCCGTATCGCCGGGAACCAGGCTGGTGGTCGCGATCGCACCGGCGTTCACCATCGGGTTCGTCCTCCCGTCTTCGCTCTCCCTCACCGCGTCCAGCGAGTTGAACGGCAGCCCCGTGGCGTTCACGCCCACCCGGCGGCGTACCTCTTCGGGCCCAATGGCCTGACACACGAGAGCGAAGACGAACGGCTTCGCAACGCTCATGATCGCGAACGGCCGGTCATCGTCGCCGACGCCAGAGACCCCACCGGTCGTCCCGACGACGCAGATGCCGAACAGATCGGCCGGCACGCTGCGCCAGTGCCGGATAGACCTGCGAGTTCGTTCCTTCGCCGATCGTGCGAAAGCGCTCGTACGCCACTTCGACCAGTTCCTGCACCCGCCGGGCGGGCGGCAGGTGGCCGGTGGATACGAAGCCTACTTCGTCCCCGGAGAAGTCGTCGGCCGGCATCACGAATCGCTCTCGCTCTTTGGGATCGGCTCTTCTCAGGCCGGCGCCCCCGGTCCCATGGGGATGCCGAGCAGGTACCAGATCACGAAGAAGATGATCCACACTATCGTGAGGATGATGAAGTACGGCAGCATGAGGGCGATCACCGTGCCGATGCCTGAGCGCTTGTCGTAGCGGGCGGCGAACACCACGATCAGCGGGAAATAGGCCATGATGGGCGTGAAGATGTTCATGGGCGAATCGGCGACCCGGTAGGCGGCCAGCACCGACTGCGGCTCGATGCCCAGACGTAGGAACAGGGGGATGAAGATGGGGGCTAGCAGCGCCCACTTGGCGATGGCCTGCGGCATGATGATGCCCACCACCAGGGTGATGAGCATAGCCAGAACGAGCAGCCCAATGTCGCCGATGTTCAAGCCCTCCAACGTGTCCCCAAGGCTGACGGCCGCCACCTGCGGGATGTTGGAGTAGTTGAAGTAGGCTATGAACTGGGCGATGAGCAAGAACAGGAAGAGAAGACCGGCCAGACCCGCCCAGCCCTTGATAATCATCTTGATGCCCTCGGTGGCGTTCTTGATAGTCCCGGTGACCTTCCCATAGACGGCTCCGGCGACCAGGAACACGATCGTGATGATCACGATCAGGCTGTCCATGAAGGGAGACGTGCCGATGATGCTGCCCGTCTCCGGATCGCGCAGGGGCGCCCCGGGGATGGCGGTCAGCAGGGCGAAAACCACGATCACCCCCAGGATGCCCAGCGGCCGCCCAGCGCAGCCCCCTTGCCTCCGCTTCCGGAGAGACCGTGTGTGCCGCCTCGGCCGCAGCCTCAGCCGGACCGTTGGTCGGAGCCACGGACGGGTCGTAGGTTCCCAAGCGCCGCTCGATGATGCGCGTGGAGATGAGCCCCATGACAATGGTGAGCATGATCGTCGAACCGATCCCAAACCATAGGTTGGCGGTGATGTCTATCGATCGCGCCGGGTCGACCAACGCTATCGATTCGTTGGCGATCTCGGTCAGAACGGCATCGGTCGGTGTAATGAGGAAGTTCACGCCGAAGCCCGCGGCCACGCCGGCGAAGGCCGCCGCCATGCCGGCCAGCGGGTGGCGTCCCACGCTCATGAACGCCGCCGCCCCCAGCGGGATGAGCACCAGGTAGCCCGCGTCCGAGGCGATGCTCGAGACGATGCCGACGAACACGATGATGTAGGTGAGCGAGGCAGGCGAGGATACGGCCACCAGCTTGCGGATGAGCGCGCCGATGAGTCCTGAGGACTCGGCCAATCCCACCCCGATCATGACGATGAGGATGATGCCCATGGCCGCGAAGCTCATGAAGTTGCTGATGAACGAGGTGAAGAGGAAGCGGACTCCGTCGCCGTCCAGGAGACTGTTGATCTCCACAGTCCTCGTTTCTACCTCGTAGTCCTCAGCGTCCACCCGCTCGGGTGGTAGGACATCGACGGGCTCGGTCGACCCACCTACATCGTATTCCTGCACCGTGACCGGGGGAGGAGTCACCACCTCGTAGGTAGCGCTGATGCCTATCCAGGCAAGGATCTGGGAGAGGATGATCAGGCCCACGATGAGGGCTATGAACAAGATAGCCGGGTGAGGCACCTTGTTGCCCACCCGCTCGATGAAGTTGAGCACGCGCTGCATGACGGTGGGGCCTTTGGCCTTGTCCTTGGAGCTGTCGCGCTTCTCGGCCGGCGCGTCTTCGAGCGGCTCGCTGTCGGGCTGTCTGTCCTCGGCGCTCACGATGCGGCTCCGGCTCTGGAGACCTCGGCTATGCGGCCCAGCAGGTCGGCCTCAGCCAGCACCGCCTTTTCGAACTCGTCCAGCAACACCCGTTCATTCGGCCCGTGGATGTTGGCGTAGCCGTCGGTGGTGCCAACCAGCAGGATGTCGGCGTCCGGGACGGCGCGGCTGAGAGCGTTCACCAGAGGGATGGAACCGCCGCTGCCGGCGAACACCGAATCCGTACCCCAGGCCGCCGCCCAGGCCTCCTGGGCGGCCTGATAGACCGGACTGGACGTCCGGGCGGCAAAGCCGTTCCCGGTCGGGCCGGCCTGGACATCAAGCTGTACGCCGAAGGGCATGGCCTCGCGCAGATGCTTCATCAGTGCCGCCTGCGCCTCCTCAGCCTCCTGCTCGGGGTGCACGCGCAGGTTCATCGACGCCCGGGCATGGGGGGAGACTGAGTTCACAGCCTTGTCGACGGAAGCGACATCGATACCGGTGACGGTGATGGCCGGTCCCGACCACACCCGGGAGCCCAAGGTCCCGGTGCCGATGAGGGGCAGACCCTCCAAAACGTCGGCCAAGGCGCGAAACTCCTCTTCGCTGCTGCCGCCGCCGGTCCATTCCTCGCGACGCAGGCCCTTGACCGTCACGTCGCCGTTGTCGTCGTGGAGTGACGCCAGCGCCCGGATCAGCGCGAGGAGCGCATCCGGCGCAGCGCCGCCGTACTGTCCACTGTGCTTAGCCGACTCGAGCGTCCGTACCTCGATGGTGACGTTGGCCATGCCTCGCAAGGCCACGGTGAGCGTGGGCACCCCCGGCCGCACGCTCCCCATATCGCCGATGAGCATGACGTCGGAGGCGAAGGGCTCCGGATGCTGGAGGACATACGGCACCAGACCGCCCCCTCCGACCTCCTCCTGACCCTCGATCACGACCTTGATGCCCACGGGCGGCCGGCCGTCCCAGACCCGCAGGGCGCCGGCCAGGGCCACGATGTTGGACTTAGTGTCCGCCGCGCCCCGCCCGTATACGGCCCCATCGCGCTCAGTGGGTTCAAACGGGGGCGTGTGCCACTCCGACTCGTCGCCCGCCGGGACGACGTCGTAATGGCTGTAGAGGAGCACGGTGGGCGCTCCAGGCGGAGCGGGCATCTCGGCCACGACTATGGGCGCCGTGTCCGGCACTTCCAGCGACTCGACCCGCGTGCAGCCGGCGTCGCGGAACAGTCCCGCCACCATGTCGCGCGCCTGGAGGATGACGGGCCAGGTCCTTTCCGGATACCCGGCTTCAGAGACCGAAGGTATGGCCACCAGCGCGGCCAGTTCGGCCTTGAGTTGCGGCATCAGACTTCTTACGCGCGCTCTCATGCTCCCTCCTTCTAGGCTCACTCGGTCTAGACTGTCAGAATCCCCAGAAGACGGGGACGAGAAACACCCCCACCAGCCCGTAGAGCGCCAGCAGGGGAAGCCCCAGCTTCCAATAGTCGCCGAAGCGGTATCCGGCTGCTTCCATGGCCATGAGGTTGGCCGGGGTAGCCACAGGGGTGAGTAGCGCGGCTGCGGCGAACACCGCCACCGCCATAAGGATGGGCTTGGCAGACACTCCCATGTCCGCAGCGGCCGCCAAGCCGATCGGGATGACGATGAGGGCCGTCGCCATGTTGCTGATAAGCTGGCTAAGGACCGCCGTGATGACGAACAGACCGGCGAGCAGGGCATAGGGTCCGGCATCGCCCACGACCGCGACCAGGCCGTCGGCCAACTGCTCAGCAGCTCCGCTCTTGACCATGGCGGCCGAGAGCGACATCATCCCGGCCACGAGGATGACCGTCGTCCAGGCGATACCGCGGTAGGCCTGCTCAATGCTGATCACCCGAAGCACGATCATGGCGAGGGCGGCCAGCAGGCCCGCCACTGCGGCCGGTACGACCCCCGTCGCGAGCAACACGATCATCATCACCAGGACGGCGATGGCCCGTCTTGCCCCCGCTCCCAGAGGAACGGCCTGGCGACGCACGCGCTCGGGCGGATCCACTACCAGCACGTTCGGATCCTTGACTATCTCCTCCAGGGCATCCCATGTGCCCTGGAGGAGCAAGGCGTCGCCGACGGCCAGCTCGGTTTTGTCTCGGATCTCCCGGCCCTTCCGATGCACGGCCTTGACCACGAGCCGTCCGCTCTCGGTGAGCATCCCCGGATAGGCCAGGTCACCGATGAACACGGACCGAGGCGGGATGACCACTTCGGCGGCTCCAAGCTCCTTGGTCATCACCACCCGCTCCTTAGCGTCCAACCCGTAATGCTCCGTGAGGATGTCGGCGTGGCCACCGAAGTCGCGGAGCACCTTGTCGGTCTTGCGCCGGGGTACCAGCCGGTGTCCAAACAGCAACACCACGCCGATGGTGCCGATGAGCAGGGGGATCCCCACGAGGGCGAAGGAGAACAGGCCTATCCGACCCACACCGGCCGTTTCGGCGTAATCGTAGACGAGCAGGTTGACCGGTGATCCGGTGAGCATGAGAAGCGAGCCGGCGTGAGCGGCGAACGCAAGGGGCATAAGCAGCTCGGAGGGAGAACGCCTGGCCCGGACGGCCATCACGACCGCCACGGGTATGAGGGCCGCGACCGCTCCGTTGACGTTGATCAGCGCGGTCAGCGCTGCCACCATGAGCATGACCACCACCATCAGCCGCACCCGGCTCTCCCCGATGCGGGCCATGGCCTGCTCGCCGACCCAAGCGGTCACCCCCGCGGCGTCGAGACCCTCGCTCACCACGAAAAGGGCGGCGATGAAGAGCACCGTGGGGTCTCCGAAGCCGGCCAGGGCCTCACCCAGGTCCAGGACTCCGGTGGCCCAGAGGACCAGAGCCACCCCGGTCGCCACGACCGCCACCGGCAGGCGGTCGAGCATGAAGACCACCACGGTCAACCCCAGGACTATGAGTGTGATGGTCGCGGCGCTCAACAGACCCGCTTCACCCCACCGGCAAGGCCGTGTTCAAGGCTTCTCCTTGGCCACCCGCCGAGTTTTGGCTCGTAGTATCACAAATGCTCCGGCGGCGCAACAGACAGGCCGTGGCACCTCTTGAACTTCTTGCCGCTGCCGCACGGACAAGGATCGTTGCGCCCGGCGGCGGCGTAGCGCTGAGCCTCCTCCTCGGCGGCTCGCCGCTCTTCCTCGGCAAGGATGGCCATCACCCCGTCGGCCGGCCGGCCGCGCCGTAGCCGGTCGGCCATGATCCGCATCGGGTGGTCGGCGTGCTCGAAGAAGGCCTGGAGGCCTTCACAGAGCCAGTTGAGTCCCGGCTCGCCGTCCGGTGTGGTCAGCACCCGGTTCTTGGGGCACTCCCCGTGGCAGGTGAAGAGCCAGCGGCACTCGCGGCAGTAGCCGGGGAGCGTGTTCGTCTTGGCCGCGCCGAACGCCCGCTGCTTGTCCGAGGCGACCAACTCCCCCAGGGGTGTTTCCAGGATGTTGCCCAGGAGATAGCCCGGCTCCACGTAGTGGTCGCAGGAATAGACGTCGCCGGTGTGCTCGAGGGCCAGCCCTTCACCACAGGTAGGACTGAGCACGCAGAGGCTGGAGTAGCCCCGCACGTAGGCGGCCAGCACCCCGTCGAAGAACAGCACGAACATCTTGCCCACGTCGTGCCGGACCCATTCGTCGAAGATCTGGGTCAGGAAGCGCCCATACTGCCGCCCGTCCACCGACCGGTCGGTCACCGCCGTCCCTTCCTGGTCGCCGCTCTCGTTGTCGCGCTCGACGATGGGAATGAACTGGATGTATCGGGCCTCCAGCTCGTCGCGGAAGAAGCGGTAGACCTCGAGCGGATGTTGGCTGTTGACGGCGTTCACAGTGCAGAGGATGTTGAATTCCACCTGGTGTTCCTGCATCAGCCGCGACGGCCCCGACCACCTTGTCGAAAACCGAGCCGCCCCGCCTGTCGCGCCGGTAGGCATCGTGCAACTCCCGCGGACCGTCCAGGCTCAGGCCGACGAGGAAACCCTGCTCGCGCAGGAACTCGCACCACTCGTCATCAAGGAGGACGCCGTTGGTCTGGAGCGTGTTCTCCACTCGCACCCCGGGGGGCGCGTACTTCTTCTCCAGCTCGACCGCCTTGCGGAAGAAGTCGAGCCCCATGAGCGTCGGCTCGCCCCCCTGCCAGGCCATGGTCACCTCGGGCACCTGGTGCGCCTCGATGGTCTGGCGGATATACGCCTCGAGCACCTCGTCGGACATCCGGAAGGTGCTCCCCGGATAGAGCCGCTCCTTCTTCAGGAAGAAGCAGTAGGCGCAGTCGAGGTTGCAGCGCGCACCGGTGGGCTTCGCCATGACGTGGAAGGCATCCACCGTGCCGGTGCCGGCACTCATCGGTCTCAGAGGTTCATCAGGCTTTGGAGTCGGCATGTCACGGTGATGCTTCCCCCAGGTAGCCCCTCCCTAACCTTTTCCGCTCGACAGCTGCAAAGGCTTGATTTGATCCAGCGGCCGTATAGAAGGGGGCGTACCAAGCCGACGGCCGCCCCGCGGGGCGGCCGTCGGAAAGGGTGTAGTCGCAGCGAGGCTACTTGGCGACGTACTGGGCCAGCGCCGCCCCGCTCGCATCGCGCAGCCAGAGCTCGTCGCCGTCGATCGAATAGGTCGCCGTTTGTGGCAGTGCGGCCAGGTACGCGGCTTCCTGGGCCATCAACTCGTCGGGGCCCGCCATCTTGGTGCTCACGATCTGAGCGTCGATAGTCATCTGGTCCTGCCCGGAGACGGTGTATTTGGTCGAGTACTGGTTGATGCCGGCATTGCCTGCCAGGCTGCCATCGGTCCCAAAGGTGGCTGTGATGGTGCTGTTCGCCGCGATCGACTGGAGGGCGCCCTTGCCGTTGTTGTAGGCAAGAGCCTGCCATTCTGTGCCGGTCAGCGAAGCTGGCTGTAATACTTCGTACTTCACCAGCACCTTGCCTTCGTCGTCCAGGAGCGTCAGAGCCGCGTCGCTGACTTCGTATGTGGCCGCCTTCTGTATCGCAGCAAAGTAGGCCGCCTCTTGGGCCATCGCGTCATCGGGGCCGGCCATCATGGTGCTCGCCAGCTCTCCGATCTGGATGGTGTTGCCGGGACCGGCCGTGTACGAGGCGCTGAAGCGGTTGACAGAACCGGAGCCTGCCACCGTGCCGGCGGCGAACCTGGCCGTGGCGGCACTACCCTTGGCAGTGAGCACCGACTCGACCCCCGCGATCTCGGTCGCTTTCCAGCTCTTGCCTTCGAGGGCCATCGAGTCGTCCGCCGTACTACCGCCGCCGCACCCGGTGACCGCTAGGAAGGTCAGCGCGAGTACCGCGGCGCCCATGATCGAAAGGACGGGCAGGGAACGCTTCATCTCATACCTCCAGTACTGGATCAGCTTTCTGGCAATACGCCACAATGCAGTTATCGACCAGAATCCTTGGCACTCAGCGACGAGTCCGACCGTCGGACGGCGTGGCCGACTGCCCGGGTTCCAGATGGGCCGGCCAGCTTCGGCAGGCGGGGTCATCACCCATCTCCGGCGCGTTAGTCGACAATCTTACCTCGCTGAGGCAGTTCTCAAACTACCGAGCACCCGGCGTCGGACTCGGCCGGCTTGCCTCCGGCCTGGCACAGCAGACTCTTTCGGTTCAATATGGAGCCGCATCATACCAGCCTTCAGGAAGGTGGGACTGTGGAGATCCTGAGCACACTATTCACGATGGTGCTTGTCGTCTTCGTCGTTTCGATGATGCTCGCCGCGGGGCTGAGCACCACCATAGCGGCTCTTGGGCGGATTTTTCGCAAGGTGTGGCTCGTGCTGCTGGTTCTGGTCGTCAACTTCGTCCTCGTCCCCCTGCTCGGGTGGGGCATCGCCGAGCTGCTCGCTCTTGCCACTCCCGCGTTTATCGCCCTCGTGCTTATCGCCTGTTCTCCAGGGGCACCATTCGGGACGAAGGTTGCGGTCATGCAGCGGGGCGACGTCGTGACCGCCGGTGCCCTCCAGGTGCTCATGGCGGCTCTCGGCAGTGTTACGTTTCCGTTCACCGCGAACTGGATCATCTCCAACGCGGGTCTGGGAGCTGGCGTCTCCCTTCCCGTCTCTCGGCTGGTAGGGACGGTGGTAGTACTGCAGCTCGTTCCCTTCGTGGTGGGCTTGGCAGTTCGAAACTGGGCTCCCCAGATGGCCGGGGGCTGGCTGAAGACCAGCGCCAGAGTCTCGAGCATTGCCTTCTTCGCCGTCGTGGCCGGTGCCCTGCTCGGGGGTTGGCGGGAGATAGTGGACCTGGTCGGATCAAAGGCGTTGCTGGGAGCCATAATCCTCGCAGTCCTCGCCATCGCTCTCGGCACCTTTCTTGCCCCGGGCAACACAAAGCAAAGGACCACGGTCGGCCTGCTCGCGCCCATGCGTAATGCCGGTCCGGTGTTCGCCGCCATCGGGATCGGATTCGACAACGACCCGGCTATCCTCGGAGCAGCTACAGCCCTATTGCTGGTGATGACCGTTGTAGGCATCCTCTTCGCCTCCTTCTTGGCGCGCAGAAGGCCCCTTCCGGAAGACGAGCCCTCTCCCTTGCCACCCGAGGAGGAAGGGGTGGCGTCTGTCGAGCCCCATGTCGAGAACCTCGAGGGCTGATCGTGCCGCTCGTCGGGGCCCCGAACGCCGGGATTACCGTTCAGGACCGCCGGGTAAAGGAGACCAGCGAGCACCCGGCTAAGCGTCCTGGTCGCTACGCAGAGTCTTATTTCGAGAGTGAACGGAGGCATGCGCATGGCACTGAGAGAATACGAGCCCGGGACCGCGTTCAACGGCGTGATCGGGCGGACATACGACACCTCGGAGCCCGCCTGGCCCAAGCCGCTGCGGGCCAAGGAGGGTGCGCCCAACGTCCTCTTCATCGTCCTCGACGACATGGGCTTCGGTCAACTCGGTTGCTTCGGCAGTCCCATCGAGACCCCCAACCTCGACGGCCTGGCGGCCGGGGGTCTTCTCTACAACAACATGCACACGACGGCGCTCTGCTCACCGACCCGGTCGTGCATCCTCACCGGGCGAAACCACCACTCGAACGCTATGGCCTGCATCACTGAAGGCTCCACCGGCTACCCCGGCTCGAACGGGTACATCCCCTTCGAGAACGGCTTTCTGTCGGAGATGCTTCTCCAGCACGGCTACAACACCTACGCCATCGGTAAGTGGCATCTCACCCCCGCCGATCAGATCTCGGCCGCCGGCCCCTACGACCGTTGGCCCTTGGGCCGCGGCTTTGAGCGTTTCTACGGCTTCCTGGGGGGTGAGACCCACCAGTACTACCCAGACCTCGTCTTCGACAATCACCAGGTCGAGCCACCGAAGACGCCCGAAGAGGGCTACCACCTCACCGAGGACCTGGTCGACACGGCCGTATCGTTCATCGCCGACTCGAAGCAGGTGGCACCCGACAAGCCGTTCTTCCTCTACTTCGCTCCCGGAGCCATGCACGCGCCGCATCACGTGCGCAAGGAGTGGTCGGACCGGTACAAGGGCACGTTCGACGACGGGTGGGACGCATACCGGGAGAAGACCTTCGCCAGGCAGAAGGAGCTCGGCGTGATCCCGCCGAACGCCGAACTCTCGCGCCACGACCCCGACGTCAAGCCCTGGAAGGACTGTTCCCCTGAGGAGCAGAAGCTCTACGCCCGGATGATGGAGGTCTTCGCCGGTTTCCTCAGCCACACCGACCACCACATCGGCCGGCTGCTGGAGTTCCTCAAGAGCATCGGGGAATTCGACAACACCCTCATCATGGTCATCTCCGACAACGGCGCCTCGTCCGAGGGCGGCCCTACCGGGTCTGTGAACGAGACCCTGTTCTTCAACAACGTCCCCGAGTCGCTCGACGAGAACCTGCGGCTGATAGACGACCTGGGTGAGCCGACGACGTTCAACCACTATGCCTGGGGCTGGACCTGGGCCGGCGACACCCCCTTCCGCCGCTGGAAGCGGGAGACCTACCGGGGCGGGACCAGCGACCCGTTCATAGTCCACTGGCCTGCCGGGATCGCCGCACGAGGCGAGGTGCGGACCCAGTACGCGCACGCTATCGACATGATGCCGACGGTGCTCGACGCGCTCGGCATCGAGCCTCCCGCGACCATCCGGGGCGTCGCCCAGTCTCCGCTGGAGGGCGTCTCCTTCGCGCACACCCTCGACGACGCCCAGGCGCAGAGCAGGCGCCACACCCAGTACTTCGAGATGCTGGGCCATCGCGCCATCTACCACGACGGCTGGCGGGCGGTCTGTCCGTGGCCGGGCCCGTCGTTCACTGAGTCGGGGATGCCGTTCGGCGCTCCCATCACCGCCGACACGCTAACCGAGCTCGACGCCAAGGCCTGGGAGCTCTACCACGTCGACGAAGACTGGGCCGAGAACCACAACATCGCCGCCGAGAACCGGGCGAAGCTCATAGAGATGATCGCCACGTGGTACGTCGAAGCGGGCAGGTACAAGGTCATGCCGGTGGACGGCCGCGGCGTGCAGCGCTTTGCCGACGAGCGACCGCAGCTCACCGCCGACCGCAGCACCTACACGTTCTACCCGGGGACGCAGGCGGTGCCGTGGAATGCCGGCCCGCGGCTCCTCAACCGGACGCACAGCATCACCGCCGATGTGGACATCCCGCCGGGCGGGGCCGAGGGGGCGCTGCTCTCCTTCGGGGGCAACGACGCAGGCTGCTGCCTGTACGTGCAGGATGGGACGCTGAAGTACGTGCAGAACTACGTCGCCCGCGAATACCTATGCGTCGAGTCGAAGGAGACCGTGCCCGAGGGTCGCCACAGCCTCCGCTTCGAGTTCGAGGTCACCGGGCCGCCGGACATCGCCGCGGGCAAAGGCACCCCGGGGCGGGCGCAGCTCTACATCGACGGCAGACTCGTGGGACAAGCCGACTTCCCATACACGGTCCCGATCGCCATGGGAATCACGGGCGGATGGTCCGTGGGCGCCGATCCCGGGGCGCCGGTAGCTCCGTTCTACGATCCTCCGTTCGCGTTCACCGGCACCATCTACAGCGTCACGATCGATCTGAGCGGAGAGGTGATCAAAGACGACGAGGCCGAGTTCAAGATGCAAATGGCCCGGCAGTGAGGTTTCGTCAAGCTTCCCTGTCCTAAACCCGCGCGCCCGGTCTCGGTCTGGAGACCCCTAGAGATGCCCCGCCCGGCCAGGGAAGCGGGGAATCGTAGGCCGATCGTGGGCGAGTAACTCAGGCAGGCTACTCAGCGCGGCGGGCCCTGGCTCTTTCGGGCAGGATCCGCCTGCGCCCCTGGAGAACGATGTAGGCGCTCATCGCCGCCGCCATCGACAGGCTGACGATCCTGACCGGCAGGTTGGGAGCGAACAACAGGGCTGAAATGGCGGCCGTAAGCCATGACGACGCGATCAGAGCGGTCTTGATGGGAAGCGACAAGCGCCGGCCCTGCGCCATCTGGGTGACGTACCTCCCGAAGAGCCTGTTCGTCGTGAGCCAGGGGTGGCATCGTTCGGAGCTGCGTGCGTAGCAGTACGCGCTCAAGAGAAGAACGGCGTCGTGGGCATCACCGGCAGGATGGCACCGATGACGGCCAGCAAACAGCGAACGATCCGCCCAGAAGGAGGAGGGTCCGTTTCGCACCCTTTGTGCGCATGTCTTCTGCCCGGGTGCTCATGTAATGCTCGTGATTCTGTTCATCGGTCGTCTATAGGGACGGTCGCGATGCTCCAAATGGTTCCCTCGGCGCCGGATCTACGCTTCCTTCATCGGCTCGAGGCGCCTGGTCCCCAAGAAGGCGCCTGCACCATCAATGGACCAAGTACGGTCTGGCGCCGGGAGAAGTGTGTGGTAATAAGGAGGAAGTCGGCGCCGGAGGGGCAGCGCTTCTCCGCCGTGCCCAGTCGGTCGAGGGCCCGAGAAGCGAGGAGTGCTCATGAGCCCGGACGAAGCAGCACCAGCTCCCGCCCCGCCGGAGGATCCCGCACTGTCAGACGATCCGGCCTGCGCGACCAGTCGGCCGAGGAAGCCGGGCTCGCGCAGGCCGCGACCGATGCCGGCTCGGTGACCGGAGCGGTCGGGCGCAGCCGCAGCCTCATCGGAAGCCCGACCGGACTGCTCCTCGCCCTGGCGGGCGTCATCATCACCATCTACGGCATGCGTTACGCCGCCAGCATCCTGAACCCCATACTGCTGGCGCTGTTCCTGGCCATGGGCATGAGCCCGATGATTCACTGGTTGCGCCGCAAGGGATTACCTCCCTGGGCGACCCTGGCCGTAGTGCTGGCCATCTTCGTCGTCGTCGTTCTGTTGTTCTTGGCCATAACGGCCGGTGCGCTCACTCAGTTGGACGACAAGCTGCCCGTCTACAAGGCGAACCTGGCAGAGATGATGGCCGACGTCCAGGCGTGGTTCGCAGACCGCGGCATCGACATCAGCGGGCTCACCTCTGGGTCGCTCGAACCCGCCAGCCTGGTCGAGGGCGGTGGCAAGCTCATCAAGGGGGCGATCAACGCGCTGTCCAGCATCGGGCTCATGATCTTCATCGTCCTCTTCATGGTCTCCGAGGTCTTCTCATTCCCCCGAAAGCTCACGGACAAGGTCAAGATGCCCGCCAATTTCCGGCGGTCTCTCGACAACTTCAGCAGTACCACCCGGTCCTACCTTTTCACCAAAGCCTGGCTATCGGCCATCATGACGGTCGTCGTGGTGCTCATCTACTACGCTTTCGGTACGGACTTCGCCTTGCTTTGGGGATTGCTGTTCTTCGTCATGAGCTTCATTCCCAACATCGGCTTCGTGCTCGCGGTGATCCCCCCGTTCTTCGTCACGCTGCTCGAATCCGGCTTCTGGCCGGCCTTTGCCGTGTTGATGCTGGTGATCGTGGCCAACACCATCGTTGACAGCGTCATCTCCCCTCATATCATGGGCAAGAGCGTGGGGCTTTCGTCTCTCATGGTCTTCCTCTCCCTGATGGTGTGGGGCTGGGCGCTGGGAGGCATCGGAGCCCTGATCGCCGTGCCCATGACGCTGATGGTGAAGCTCTTGTTCTTCGATTCCTTCGAAAGCACCCGCCCCATATCGGAGTTCATGGCGAGCAGCCCGCTCGAGGAGCACCGCAAGCGCAAGCGCGAGAAGAAGGCGGCGGCCGCGGCGGGTGCAGGCGGATCAGGCGAAGGCGACTGACAGGCCGACCACAGGAAGAGAGGAGTGCCCATGAGCTCGGACGAAGCAGCACCGCCTCCCGCCCTGCCGGAAGATCTCGCTACGGAAGGCCCGCCGGCCGAGGAAGACGGGCTCGTGGACACCGCCACCGAGGCCGGCTCGGCGACCGAAGCGGCGGGGCGCAGCCGCAACCTCATCGGCAGCCCGACGGGGCTACTACTCGCCCTGGCGGGCGTCGTCGTGATCATCTACGGCATGCGTTACGCCGCCGGCATCCTCAACCCCATACTGCTGGCGTTGTTCCTGGTCATGGGCATCAGCCCGTTCATACACTGGTTGCGTCGCAAGGGGCTGCCCCCCTGGGCGACGCTGGCCGTGGTGCTCGTCTTGTTCGTCGTCATCATTCTCTTGTTCGTTGTCATCGCCGCCGGCTCCCTCACCCAGTTGGACGAGAAGCTGCCCGTCTACAAGGAGAACCTGAGCGAGATGACGGCCGACGCCCAAGCCTGGTTCAGTGAACAGGGCATCGACATCAGCGGCCTCACCTCCGGCGCTCGATCCCGCCAACCTCGTCGACAACGTCGGCAGCCTCATAAAGGGTGCGATCAACGCGCTCACCAACATAGGGCTCATGATCTTCATCGTCCTCTTCATGATCTCCGAGATCTTCACGTTCCCTCGGAAGCTGACGGACAGGGTCAAGTTGAGCGCCAACTTCCGGCGGTCTCTCGACAACTTCAGCGAGACTACCCGCGGGTACCTTTTCACGAAGGCCTGGCTGGCCGCCATCATGACGGTCATCGTGGCGATCATCTACTACGCGTTCGGGGTGGACTTCGCCTTGCTCTGGGCCCTGCTCTTCTTCGTCATGAGCTTCGTTCCCAACATCGGCTTCGTGCTCGCGGTCATCCCCCCGTTCTTAGTCACCCTACTTGAATCCGGCTTGTGGACGGCCGTCGTCGTGCTGGTCCTGGTGATCATCTTCAACACCATCGTGGATAGCCTCATAGGCCCTCATTTCATGAGCAAGAGCGTCGGGCTTTCGACTCTCATGGTCTTCCTCTCTCTGATCCTGTGGGCCTGGGTTCTGGGAGGGGTCGGAGCCCTGATCGCCGTGCCGATGACACTGATGGTGAAGCTGCTGTTCTTCGATTCCTACGAAAGCACCCGACCCCTGTCGGAGTTCATGTCGCGGAGTCCGCTGGAGGAGCACCGCAAACGGAAGCGTCGTAAGAAAGCTGAGAAGGCCGCGGCAGCTGAGGGGTCTGGCTAGGGCCGGGGGGATACCGGGTCCCAGCTGAGGCGCGTCGTGGCGCCCTCTTCCATCCGCAAGAAACGCGGCCCGCCGGCCCGATCAGGGGCCGGCGGGCCGCATCAGAAGGTGCGGGCGGTTACGGGTCCCGCGGGTCTACTCCTCGACGGGATTCTTGACCACTATGAAGGCGATCAGAACCAGCACATAGACGGCGAGCATGATCGCGGACCAGATCGGATAGACAGGGAGCATGAAGAACTCGGACACCGCAGCAACGGAAGCAGCGATGATACCGATGACGCGCCCCCAGGTCCTACCCGTCATGGCCGCCATCCCGGCCAGGACGAGGAGCGCCCCGATGATCAGCCACCAGACAGCGAGTCCGGTTATGTCGACAAGCATGTAACCGTTGTAGCCCAGTACGATCCACTCGTCTCTGAACAGGCCGATGATCCCGGTAATGAATTTGAATGCGCCCACGATCATCATCAGGATCGAACCGAGCGCGTACCAACCCCTCCACCTCATATGCACCACTCCTCTCGTCCTCAGAACCTTCGGATCGTCCGACCCCATTATGTGAGAATCACTCCCATTTTGGAAGCGCACACACTGCAACAATTCCGCGTTACCGGCGCAAACCCTCTAGCGCAAACGCTTCGCCTGACCCATAATGAGGCTATGCCGGAGGCGACCAGCGACAAAACGACTTGGTGGAAAGGGGGCGACGGCTCAGAGGCGTGACCGGCGGGTGCATGCTAGGCACCCGGATGCCGGATGCCGCGGGTGGTTGCGACGAAGGCGACAGGACAGGCTGTAAAGACAGAGACTCAAGGAGACGTTTATGGATTTATGGGACGTGATGTGGTCGATGTTCGTGTTCTTCTTCTGGTTCATGTACATCTGGATCTTCATCACCATATTCGCGGACATCTTCCGCAGGAACGACATACACGGCTGGTCCAAGGCCGGCTGGCTCATCCTCCTCATCTTCATCCCGCTCATCGGGGCCTTGATCTACATGATCCGGCGGCCGAAGATGACCGAGCAGGACAAGCGCATGATGGAAGAGGCACAGCAGCGGCAGCATCGTGCGGCCGGGTACTCCGCGGCCGAGGAGATCGCCAAGGCTCAGGCGCTGAAAGACTCGGGCGCTATCACAGAGGAAGAGTTCCAGACGCTCAAACAGAAAGCTATGGTGTAGGACCGCGCAAGAGGATCAAGGGGGGTCTATATGTGTTGCCTTCTTACTGTCATGACGTTCCTCGGCCCACGAGCCGCCGTGCTCATATGGTGGCTGGTCGATTGGTCCTTCTGGCAGAAAGCGTACGAAACCGCCTTCTGGCCGATCATCGGCATCATATTCGCGCCCTGGACGACGCTCTTCTATATGATCGCCTTCAGGAGCGGCCTGGGCATCGCCGGGGGATGGGACTATCTGTTGATCGTCATAGGCGTGCTGCTGGATCTGTTCAATTACTTCGGCGGTGGGTGGAAGAACCGCAAGCGTGTTCCCGGATACGCGAAGTAGACCAACCGAACAGCAGTAGATGAGACTATTGGAGGCAGGCCGGCCGGAAGGCCGGCCTGCCTATCTTTCTTCAACGGAGCCGAGGCGACCGACCCTCTCCTATCTCGGGCACAACACGGTGCTCCTGGAGATGGACGGAGTCCGCCTGCTGACCGATCCGATCCTGCGGATGCGGGTCCCGTTGCTTCGCCGCCACGGCCCTTTCCCCGATCTCGCCGTCACCAAGGACCTTGACGCGGTGATGATCTCTCACCTTCATCTCGACCACGCGAATCCCGCCTCCCTGCAGCTGCTTCCTCGCGATACACCTCTGCTGGTACCAAGGGGAGCCCGCGCGATACTGCGTCGGTATCGTTTCACCAACCTGCACGAGTTGGCCCCGGGAGAGTCTCTGCACTTCGGCACCGTAACCGTCACGGCCACCCCCGCCCGGCATGAAGGGCGGCGTTATCCCTGGGGCCATTTCGCCGAGGCCGTGGGCTACACGATCCAGGGTCCACTCAAGGTCTACTTCGCGGGCGACACCGGCCTCTTCGACGGCCTGGCCGACCTTGCCGGCGATCTGGACGTGGCCCTGCTTCCGATCTGGGGGTGGGGGCTCAGACTGCCCGACGACCATCTCTCGCCGGAGACCGCCGCAAAGGCCCTGCAGCTTCTGCGGCCCAAACTGGCCATCCCCATACATTGGGGCACCTTCCTCCCGCTTGGGGCCGGACCGTTCTACGCGCACTATCTGGTAGACCCTCCTCAGGCCTTCGTCCGCTACGCCCAAGAGCATGCGCCAGACGTTCCTACCGCCGTGGTGCGGCCGGGCGAGTCGATCACGCTGCCGGATTGGGACCACGAGCCAGTGGACGACGGACGGAAGGAGGCCCGCGCATGAGCGCCGGCGAAGCGCCGACTCCGGCGGGCCCGAGCAGCCAGAAGAAGGGAGGGCTCGAGGGCATTCCTGTAGTCGGGCCGGTGTGGTCCTGGTACCGGGGATACAGCCGGCGCAACGGCGCGCTGCTCAGTGCCGGCATCGCCTACTACGGGCTCTTCTCATTGGCCCCCCTCATGCTCCTCACTCTCCAGATAACCGGCCTCTTCATCGGCGAATCCACCGCCCAGGAGGAACTGAGCGAGACTCTGGAAGCATACTTGGGGCCTTACCTGGCGGACACGTTCAGCAGCGTCCTGTTCCAGCTTCAGGGCCGGGGCTCGAGTACAACGCTTGCCGTGGTCGGGGTCATTCTGCTCATCTACGGCGCGACCAAGCTCTTCCTGAGACTGCAGGCCTCTTTCAATATCATGTGGGACATACAGGTCCGGCCGACGCGGTTTTCGTTTCGTCGAGTGCTGTCCCGGCTCTTCGCCTTCGCACTCATCCTCGCCCCGACGGTCATCCTAGTCGTTTCTTTGGTCTTGAATGCCGAGCATCTCGTGGCTCGAGGGCATCACCGACACCTCAGGACCGTTGCTCGGCCTGGCCGAAACGATCATCCCCTTCCTATTGGCCTGGGGAGCCCTGATCATCATCTTCGCCATCCTTCCCGACATCCGCATGTCCTGGCGGGATTGCTGGCTCGGCGCCCTGTTCACCGCCGTGCTGTGCGCCCTGGGCACGTGGCTTTTCGGTACGTACTTGTCGTGGTCGAGCAGCCAGAAATACGCCGGTTCGGTAGGGGCACTCATAGCCCTCATCGTCTGGGTGGATTTCATGGCGATATTCACGCTTCTCGGAGTTAGGCTGAATAGGTTGCTCTACGAGCGCAGGGGAAAGACGATACAGCCCTATCCGTACGCAGCCCTGATCCGGTACGTCGCCGCGGGGCAAACCGGCGAGGCCCTGCAGCCTGAGGCCCACGAGAAGCCCCCGGTCGAAGAGGCGACCCCGGCTCACGAGACGCGTCCTCCCGATGAGGCGGCTCCAGCCAGTGAAGTGGCTACTGCCGGTGAAGTGGCTCCCACCGACGAACGGGTCGAGCCTCCGAAGGAGCACTGAACCCTGACCAAGCCGCCGGCCGTCCGCGATACGGCCGAGGCCGGTGGGGCGAATCGCCCCACCGGCCTCGGCTCATCTCAGCTTTCGCCGTTCGTTACGCCCTCGCCGGGCCTCCTCCGCTAGAGCGGGTTCACCACCGGGTAAGGTCCCTTGGAAATGATCAGGTAGACGCTCGAACCCGGCGCGACCGAACTCTCCGGCGGCGGCAGTTGGGCGAACAGTTCACCCTGCGGCGCCAGCGATGTGAAGATCTCGATGCTGACCGCTTTCAGGCCCACTTCTTCCAGCGTCGCCGTGGCTTCTTCCAGCGACATGCCGCGCACGTCGGGGACGATGACGAACTCAGCCGGCCGGGGTCCTATGGAGACCACGATCCCCACGGTTATGCCGGGCTCGGTAATGCTTCCGGCCGGGGGCGACTGCAGACCGACCACCCCTAGAGGCACGATCTCGCTGTACACCTCGACTATGGCGACCTGGTAACCGACCTGTTGCAGAGCCTTGACAGCATCGGCCTCGGCCAGCCCGACCACGTTCGGCATCGTCACCGTCTCAGCCGGCTTCGGTCCTTGGGAGACGGTGATGGCCACCGCGCTCCCCCGCTGGGCCGTCTCACCGCCGGCCGGATCCTGGCTCACGATCAGGCCAACCGCGACGGTGTCGCTGTAGGTGGAACTGGGAACCGCCTCAAAGCCTGCATCCTCGAGCGTCTTGGCGGCGTCCGCTTCGCTCTTCCCGACCACGTCGGGGACCTTGGCTTCCGGATTCTTACCCTGGGAGACGATGAGGTCCACTCTCGTCCCCGGCTCGGCGACAACGCCGCCTTCGGGTGACTGGCTGACGACGACACCTTCCGCCGCCTCTTCGTCGTAGGATCCCTTGGACTGCACTTCGTATCCGGCAGCATTCAGAGTCTGAGTAGCCTCGTCCTGAGTCATGCCGATGACATTGGGAACGAGGGTCTCCTCCACACCGGCCGACACCACCACGGTCACCTCGGAGCCCGGGGCAACCATCTCACCGGCGGCAGGCGACTGATCGACGACCGTCCCTGGTTCAGCTTCGTTCTCAACAGCGACCGACTTCACCGCGAAGCCGGCCGTCCCGAGCATCTCGGTCGCCTCATCCAGCGTGAGACCCAGGACGTCGGGCACCTCCACCTCGGCCTGGCCGGCCACCACCACGTCCACGGCGGTACCCTGTTCCACCTGCTCGCCGGCGTCCGGCTTCTGACTGACTATCTGGCCCTCTTCGAGCCCCGCCGGGACTTCCGAGGTGTAGTCGACCCTGCCGAGTTCGAGCTCAACCTCTCCCAGTGCACGTACCCCTTCGGAGATCGTCAGCCCTTTTAGATCGGGAACGTCGGCGGTATTGCTCCGATACACGCCTATGAGGACACCGCCAACTACGATCAGAGCGAGAAACACCCCCAGAAGGATCCACAACCACAGGAGGGACCTCTTCTTCTTAGGAGGTGGCGCCGACTCAGAGGTCCAGGTCGGCTCGTGGTGACCAGGCGCCCCCGGACCTTGTGGCGGAGGCACAGGCGGTGGGGCAACAGGTGGCGGGGTCGGGGGCGGCGTCGGAGGCGGCGTCGAAGTTGGCGTTGAAGGTGGCGGGGCCGCCGGTGGAGGCGAGGCCTGACCACCTGCCTGCTGGTCGATTCCTTCAGACTCGTTCATGCGCTACTCCCTCCCATGCCGTCGCTATGCGAATCCTAAGAGCCCACTCGAACGGACCGTATGAGTAGACCAGACCTTCTGACTGGGCTCATACCCACTACGGCCTGGTCGCACTCCTGCGCGTTCAGCGGTCGCATCGATCGGGCCGGGGTCAAGCATCCAGTCTAGCTTCTTTACGGGGATGCCATCCCCTCTCCCGAATCCTTGGGTCTGCAATATAAACGGTTCAAGCATTCAGATGACGCGCTTGTCCCGACTAGGGTTTCTCCAGTATCGCTATCGGGTAAACCGTCTCCGGCGTCGCAAACCAGGGAAACCTCCCCACCGGGGAGCAGAAGCAACCACCCGGCCGGGGGTCAGACGGAGTCATTAGGACGGAAAAGGAGCGGTTATGGCAGAGAACGAGTTCGGGATCGTCTACGCGGCGGCTTACGGGTCTCTCGAGGACGCGAAAGAGGACTACGAAGGCATCAAGGAACTGCACAAGGAGAAATGGATCGGCAAGTACGAGTCTGCCCTTTTCACTAAGAACGAGGACGGATCCGTCAAGATCCATGATACGGACGCCACCTCTCGCGGCCGCGGACTGAAGATAGGCGCAGCCATCGGGGCGGCCGTCGGCCTCATCTTCCCAGTCACGATCCTCGCGGGCGCCCTGATCGGCGGAGGCGCCGGTCTGTTTGGCGGCCACCTCTCGAAGGGTCTCAAGCGCGGCGACATCAAGGAGCTGGGCGACCTGCTCGACGAAGGCCAGGCCGGCATCGTGCTGGTGGCGATCGTCACACCCGACGAGGGCATCGACCGCTTCCTCAAGCGGGCTGCCAAGGTCATGAAGAAGCAGGTGGACGCCGACGCCGAAGAGCTGAAGAAGGCGATCGACGAGGCAGTGAAGGACTGAGTCTGGTAGTGTGGGCGCACCGGCCCGCCGCGGGCCGGTGCGCCCCATCTCGTCCTGGTCACCGGCGGCCGGTTGAGCCGCGGCTGTCCGATCTGCTGAGGGGGAGACCGGGCAGAGATGACAAGCCAGCCTCTTGATGCCTTGCCCATGTGGGCGATCTACCCCGTGACCGTAGCGGTCCTGCTGCTGGCAACTTGGGGAGGCTACCGGTATGTCAAGGCAAAGCACCGGACGAAGGCCCCGGAATCCGATGCCGGGCTTGGCGCCATCTCCGGTGCTACTCTCGGAATGCTGGCCTTTCTGCTGGCTTTCGTGGTCGGTTTCGGGTTCGAGGTCTACGGGCAGCGCCGTGCCCTAGTGTTGGACGAGGCCAATGCGATCCGCACCACCTACCTGCGGGCCGGTTACCTCGAGGACCCCTATCGAGTCGACTCGAGAGCGCTGTTGACCGAGTACTTGGATGGGCGCATGACGCTCATCGATCACCCGGAGCAGCTGGATCAGCTGAAGGCGCGCGCGGAAGAGATACAAGGAGAGTTATGGGCGGCCGCCGAGAAGGTCGTAGCCGAGGTGGACAAATCGGACACCACCAGCGCCTACCTCGATTCGCTCAGCCAGGTGATCACCGTGCATGTCGAAAGGGTGGTCAAGGGCCTACAGGTACGCATCCCACCTCTCATCCTATTGGGCATGTATGTGATCAGCCTGGTCACCATGTTCTTGGTGGGGATGCAAAGCGGCTATGCTCCGAACCGCAGCGTGATGGGTCTGGTGATGCTGGTCCTTGTTTTCGCGGTAGTCCTCTACCTGGTCGTCGATCTGGACCGCGCCCAAGAAGGCCTGCTGAAGGTCTCGCAACAGCCGCTGATCGACCTTCACGGCCAGCTTCCCAGCCTGCCGTAGACTTGGCCGGCCGAGCGTACCGGGCGCCGAGGCACACCCGGCCGGAAGCTTGCCGTCATCGGAGCGACCTGCGAATATGATTCGCGATTCGCCGGTAGCTTCTAGGCGACCTCGAGGAGGAGTGTTTCATGGATGATGACGGCCGCACGACCCCGGTCGACCAGTCAAGTACTCGCCGGGGCTCCGTCAACAACGCCCTATGGAAGCGTGCGGTTTTCGGCATCTGCCGCTTCATCGGTATCATCCTGATCCAGGCCGTGGCTCTATGGCTAGCCTCACAGGTCTTGCCGGGGGTCACGCTCGAAGGCGCGGGGGCTGCCATCGCCGTGTCCGTCGCCATGCTCGTCGCCACGATCGTGGTGTGGGCCCTCTTCATGCGCTTCCTCTTCAGACTCACCGTGTGGACCGGCGGATTGATCACCGTGGTGGTGAATGGCTTGATCGTGCAGGTGGCCGCTTCCATCAGCCCAAACCTGGACGTGGACAACTTCGGCTGGGCCGTCCTATTCGGCCTCGTCGAGACCGTGATCCTGACGATCCTCTTGGGGATCATCTCCTACGAAGACTCGCTGACCTGGAAGAGGCTCATCTTCCGTCGGCAGCGCCGGCAGGTGGACCCCGGTATTATCGACAAGCCCGGCGTGATCTTCCTCGAGATCGACGGTCTCTCCCACGACGCCTTCGTCCGAGCGATGGCTGCGGGAAAGACCAAGACCATGCGCAGGTGGCTCCAGTCCGGCTCCCATGTGCTCGTGCCTTGGGAAACCGATCTCTCTTCCCAGACCAGCGCCTCCCAGGCCGGCCTCCTCCACGGCAACAACGGCGAGATCCCGGCTTTCCGATGGTTCGACAAAGAGCTGGGCAAGGTCATCGTGTCGAGCAACCTCAAGGCCCTCGGGCCACTGGAGGAGCAGCACTCCAATGGCAACGGCCTGCTTGCCCACGGAGGGGCTGCGCGGGCCAGCATGTTGTCGGGCGACGCGGACGAGGTCATGCTGGTGGCCAGCAGGGTGCGCGAGGAGAAGGGCGAGAGCTATCGCGCCTTCTTCGCATCTCCCCTCAGCTTCACCAGGGTGACGATGCTCCTCTTCTGGGAGATGCTGCTCGAGAGCGGAGCCAAACGATGGCAGGAGTTCCGTCACGTGGAGCCTCGTATCGACCGTCACTTCAAGTACGCGGTCGTTCGAGCCATCATGACGGTGGCCCTGCGCGATCTCAGCCTGAACGGCGTCATGGGCGACATGCTGCTCGGGCGTCCCTACTGCTATGCGACTCTCGCCGGCTACGACGAGGTGGCCCACCACTCAGGCCTCGATCGTCATGACACCCTCGCGGTGCTCCGCAAGATCGACTCTCGTTTCCACAAGCTCGAGAACGTGGCGGCGATCGCGCCGCGGGACTACCGGTTCGTGGTCCTTTCCGATCACGGTCAGACCCAGGGAGCTACGTTCCTGCAACGTTACGGTATCGACCTGGAAGAGCTGGTCCAGGCTTCAGTCTCCGAGGGCACCACGGTGGGCGGTCCCAGCACCTACGCAGAGAACGGCGCGGGCGCGGGAGTAGGCCCCGGACAGAGCGACTGGGAGCACACGGCCACCGTTGATGGGGCGATGGGGGAATCGGGGTTGGACAAGAAGCGCACGGGCAGGCTGTTCCGCAAGCGACTTCGGGCGGGAGAGGCGGTTCCGACCATCGTGACCGACGCGGTCGTGATGGCCTCAGGCAACCTGGGGTTGGTCTCCTTCACGGGGCCCAAGCATCGCCTGACTCTAGAGGAGATCGAGCGCGACCATCCCGATCTTCTCACGAAGTTGACCGCCCACCCCGGCGTCGGATTCGTCATGGTGGCTACGTCGGGCAACGGTGGCGGCACAAGCACCGGCCAGGAGGCCGCCGAGAGTGAGGGCGCCGCCGAGAGCGAGGGCGCCGCCGCGCCTGGGACGACCGACGCCGTGGCCATCGGCAAGAACGGCCGTCACTACCTGGGCGACGACCGCGTCGTAGGCGAAGACCCGCTTCTCCCCTATGGAGCCAACGCCGCCCGCCACCTGCGCCGGACCACCTCGTTCGGCAACTGTCCCGATATCCTGGTCATGAGCACCTATTGGGCCGAGACCGACGAGAACGCCGCTTTCGAAGAATTGGTAGGCAACCACGGAGGGTTAGGCGGCGAGCAGACCCATCCCTTCGTCCTCTATCCCGCCGAATGGCAGCTGGACACGGATGAGCTGATCGGGGCGGAGACCGTCTTTCGCAACCTCAAGCGCTGGACGGAGATCACCGCCTGAGTTCGACCACCCGGCGAGTTCGACAGCAAAGCGAGCCCGCCGGCTATTGACCCGCCTCGCCGGGGTCACCATCATCGGGGCGAACGGGAACTCTCTATTCTCCCGCGGCGCGGAACTCGAGAAGGGTGTCGGCGGATTTGTCCTTGATGGTGAGCGTATCTCCGTCGACCTTGTACGCCCCAGCGGCCTCCAGATTTGCCAGATAGGCGGCTTCCTGTTCCATCACCGCCGGCTCGCCGGCCATCTGCGTAGTCACGAGCGGACCGATGGAGAGTTTGCTCCCATCCGTCTCGTACGAGCCGTTGTACTGGTTGATCCCGCCGTTCCCGCTCACCCTCCCCTCGGCGAAGGTCGCGTCCACCATCGGAGTCGGCAGCGCATCCTGCATGGAGCCATCGACGGCATAGGCGGTCAGGACCCACTTCGTGCTCTCCAGCTCCTTCGCCGCATTGCGGCCGCTACATGAAGGCAGAGCTATCAGTAGCGCGGCGCAAAGCACGAGAGCCGCGAGAAGCGCTGGTTTGACAAGTGGCTTCAATGGAACTCTCATTTGACCCTCCTCAGAGATGTTGTCCGTCTCGCCCGACCACAGTAGAGCATACGAACGCCCCGTCGCGCTACCGATGTGCCGCCCCGCTCGTGCTCTGGCCGGGCCAGCGCGCGCCGTCTCGATGTTTGGCATGTCGCCCGCAGGGGCACACTAGGGTCGGCGGCAAGGCGGCCATGGGTCGTATTCTCCGTGGAGTCCGGCAGATCGCCGGAAAAACAATCAGCGCAAGGAGTTGCTATGGAGTGGACACTGTGGGATGTGATGTGGTCGATGATGATCTTCTTCTTCTGGATCATCTACATCGTGATCTTCATCAGGATCTTCATGGACATCTTCCACAGGAACGACATCAGCGGTGGGGCCAAGGCGGGCTGGTTCATCTTCCTCATCTTCCTACCTCTCATAGGGGCCATCGTGTACTTGGCCAAGCGGCCGAAGATGACCGAGCAGGACAAGCGCGAGATGGAAGCGCTCCAGCAGCAGCAGCGTCGTCTAGCGGGGTATTCCGCGACTGAAGAGATCGCGAAGGCCCAGGCGCTGAAAGACTCGGGCGCCATCACCGAGGAAGAGTTCCAGGAGCTCAAGCGCAAGGCTATGGTCTAGAGTTCACTACACTCCGGCCGGATGTGGCTAGATGCGGCCGGCATAAGTACAATGCAGCGGGCCGACCCGGGGGTCGGCCCGCTGCATTGTCTCAAAGGGATCGAGGTCCTCGCGCCTCGCCCGCCCCCGGTACCGGGGGACCCTTGAAGCTCTCAGTCCACTAGATGCCCAGGGCTTCCTCAGCGCTCTCTACGGACTCCTCCAGGGTAGACTCAAGCGCTGATTCCTCCTCCGAAACCACCCCACGTTTCTTGTTTATGACGTCCGTAGCCTTCGTCCTCACGTCCGAGGCGAGCCGCCGGGCTTCGGACGGAACGTCTGGCAACGAAGCGGGGATGCTCTTTCCGGTCTGCTGGGAGGATGACCATGCGAGCGCGAAGACAGAAGCCAGCAAGCTGCCTATGAACGCCGCCAGAACCAAACGGGCAAAACTCATACTTCCTCCTTGTCGTCACCTTAGCTGTTGTGCAACAGAACCCTGTCTCCTGCAGTACCCCATTCCCCCGGAAACAACACGCGCATCCGAACGCGCGCATTTGAAGCGGCGCCCGCCCGTCTACCCGCAGAGACAGAGCGCCGAGTGAAGGACTCGAAAGCGCCGGGTCGTATCTAGGGCTCTAACGCGCGGGACCTGGGGCCCGCCGCTCAACCGGTGTACGGGAGGGACGATGTCCAGGTTCGCAATCCTGTTGCACGGGGGACCGGTCGATGCCAGCGAGGTCGCCCGGGTGAGGGACTCCCTCATTTTCGAACCCCCCGACCTGCAGAAGCGGCTGATACGGTTCGGAGCCCTGCTTATACTGGCCTCGGCCATCGCCACCTATGGCCTCCTGGGCGACTCCGTGGCGACCGTGATCGGAGCCATGATCGTGGCGCCCCTGATGCTCCCGATCATGGGCCTAGCCTTCGGCATCACCATCGGGGACCGTAAGGCCATCCTCAGCTCGATACTGGTCGGACTGGCCGGTATCGCGGCAGCCATAGCGGTGGGTTTCGTCCTCGCCCAGACGATGTCCTCAGCCTTCGATCCCACCTCGAACTCGCAGATCATGGCCCGTACTTCCCCTCGTTTGGTCGATCTGGCGGCCGCACTCGCCACGGGGCTCGCCGGCGCGTTCGCCGCGGGACGCAAAGACATCTCCGACACGCTCCCCGGAGTGGCCATCGCCATTTCCCTGGTGCCGCCGCTGACCAATGTGGGTATCTTGCTGGCCGCCGGCCGGGCCGACCTAGCACTGGGAAGCTTCCTGCTCTTCGCAACGAACTACTTCGCCATCGTTCTCACGGGCGTGTTCGTGTTTGCGCTGTTGGGCTACCCTGGAGCCGCCCTCATCACGAAATCGCTGCGCGCACGGCGCATAGCCGTCGCGCTCGTCATCGTCATGGTCCTGGTGATCGCGACGCCCCTGGCCATCACCAGCAACCAGATATACCAGGACAATGCGGCCGAAAGCCGCGCGGCCGACGCCACCAAAGCCTGGATCGAGGACTCGGACTACAGATACGTCTCCGTCACGGCCAAGGACGAAGTGGTGACTGTGGTGGTGGTCGGTGAAGGGGCCCTGCCGCCCGAGGAAGATCTGCGCGGGGAACTGACCGGCCGCCTCTACGGCATGAAGGTGCGCGTCGAAGCCCTGCCATCGCAGAGCTTTGAGTTCGAGACCGGCTGATGCACGGCGCACGACCGACTCGCCCGTAGCGAGACGAACCGAGGCGCCGCTGACTCGCGGGGCGCGCCGCGCGCGACCACCCGCTGACCTGCCCGTCGAGCGCGGCGGCCGGCGCCGGCCGCCGCGCCCTCTACCGCTGGCAGACAGGACAGATGTTGACGTCGCCTCCCCCGAGGGCCAGCTTCTCGATGGTGCCGCCGCACTTCGCACAGGCGCGCCCGCCCATGCCGGGACCCATGGCCGGCACGTAGCCGCCCGGGCGTCGGTACAGGTCGCGCCACTGGTCTTTGCCGCCCAGCCGCAGTCGCTCGTCCATCACGAAGCGGATAGCATCGAACAGCGCCGACCGCTCGTCGGGGCTGAGATCCGAGGCTCTGCGCTTGGGGCGGATCCCGGCCCGGTAGAGGACGTCCTGGAAGGTGCTGTTGCTGATGCCGACCACCACGGCCTCTTTCCCTACCAACACCGTCTTCATGGCTTTGTTGGCCGTCTCCAGCGCCGCGGAGAAGCGCTCGAGGGTGAACCCGCCCGCGTCCGGATCGAGGGGATCGAGCGTCTCGGGAGCGAAGTCCCGCGCGACCAGGTAGTGGTGGGAGAGTCCGGCATCGCAGGTAGCCGTGACGCCGCCCATGCTGGTGATCCTCACCGTCAAGAAGGAGCCGTCTTCGAAATCCAGCCGCAGGTGGTGTTTCTCGGGAAGCGATCCTTCTTGCTCCCACAAGAAGATGTCCCCTCCGTATTCGGGACTGATGACCACATTCTGCCCATTGTCGAGCTTCATCAGCACGGTGTTCCCCCGCGAGACCACCGACTCCACCGCGCCGCCGACGAGCTGTCCGTAGTCGCCGGCCTCTCTGTTCATGAAGCCGATCTCCTGGAGCCGCCCGGTATCGCCCAAGCGCGAACCCGGTGACGGTCCTTCCGGCCAGCTCGTGCCGCATCTGGCCCGCCAGAATGGCAGCTTCCGGCCCCTCAACGCTCACCGCTCTTGCGCCGGCGGCCATGACTCCTCCTCCAGCTTGCCGAGGACTACTGAGAAACCTCCACGTTCAGTATCAGTGTAACGAGCGGCTTGGTCCCGCGAAAGCCGAGTGACACCCGTTTGGCCGCGGTATGTCGGCCCACCGAGTGCGCGGGCGCTGAGCATCGCCCCGCGGGCGGTTGTATTATTGCCTCCAGAGAAGGATAGAAACGGAACCCTGGAGGATCGCCCCATGAGCCTCGGCCCGGACGCGAGCGATAGCATAGGCCAGGCGAACGACAGCATCAGTCTGGACGAGATGAAGAGACAGGCCGCCCGGGCAGCGTTGGCATACGTGGAGGGCGGCATCATCGGGGTAGGGACCGGTTCGACCGTCGATCACTTCATCGACATCCTCGCCACCGTCAAGGAGCGTATCGAAGGGGCGGTCTCGAGCTCGGAGGCCTCCACCGCGCGTCTCCTGGGCTACGGAATCCCGGTCTACGACTTGAATGCGGTGGGAGAGCTCGCCCTGTACGTCGACGGCGCTGATGAAGCCAACGCGGCGCTCCAGCTCATCAAGGGTGGCGGCGGGGCGCTCACCCGGGAGAAGATCGTGGCGGCGACCAGCCGGCGCTTCGTGTGCATCGCCGACGAAAGCAAGCTGGTCGACGTCCTGGGACGCTTCCCGCTGCCGGTGGAGGTCATCCCCATGGCCAGGAGCCACGTCGCCCGGGAACTGGTGAAGCTCGGAGGCTCACCGGTGTGGCGCGAGGGCTTCGTGACCGACAACGGCAACGTGATCCTCGACGTCCACGGGCTCGAGATCCGGGAGCCGGTCGAGTTGGAATGCCGCATCAACGACATCGCCGGCGTGGTCACGGTGGGTCTCTTCGCCATGCGCCCGGCGGACGTCCTCATCCTCGGGACGCCAAGCGGTCCGCGGATCCTGGAGCCGCGGATCTAGTGACCGCAGACAGGCGAGAGCGTCACGTGAGCGACGGCGCCAGGCGAGCGACGGCGCCAGGCGGGCGACGGGGCCCGGCCGAGAAAGGACGAGGGGGATGACCCGGTACGTCTTCGATCCCGAGGAACTGCAGGAGGCCGCCGACCTCGGTCGGGGTCAGCCGATGGGCCACAGATGGGACCTCATCTATGACGACCTGCGGCTTCACCACCCCGACTGTCTGCCCCGGGGCTACCGGTGGACCTTCAATACCGCCGGCAACGTCGTCTGCCAGATCGCTCTCATCTACGCTTCACCGATGGAGTATGTGGCCTTCTTCGGTACTCCCCTGGGCGCGACCGGCTTCTCAGGGCGGTACCCCTGGGCGGACGTATGGGATCTGATGGTCGATGGCACCATGCGGACGTTCATCCCCGGCCAGTTCGAGCCCACCGTCTACGGACCGGGTGACTCCGCTTATCTCCCGAGGGGGATGGGGAAAGGGGTCCAGTATGAAGCCCACACCTGGATGATCGACTACGCCCGCGGTCTTCCTGTGACCATGCTGCCGTTCGGAGTGCTGGCCCCCTGGTTCTTCGTCGCCATGGACGGACGCGCGGCCTGCACCCAGTTGGCGGAGTACGCACGCCTGACAATCGCGAACTTCCGGAGGAAGCCTGCCCCCGGCCTGCGGCCCTAGCCGGCGACCCTGGAGGGCGAAGAAGCTCGGCAGGACCCTCTCCGAGACCGATCAGGGCATCTGGCCTCGACCATCCTATTTGTCGCCCAGGCTCTTTGCGTCGCCGGAACTGGATTCGTTCACGTCGGCCTGGGGGCTGCCGTAATACTCGAGGTCGCCGGAGCTGCTCAGGTCGGCCTCGAGCCGGTCGGTCACCCAGATGATCGCACTACCAGAGGAGCTGAGGCCGACCGTAGCCGAGGAGCTGCGTAGGTCGCCGGCCTCGTAGTCGCCGGAGCTGCTCAGCCTCGCCTCCTGGCTCGTTACCTGCCCTCCGCCGATCGTCACGCCGCCACTGCTGCTCAGCCTCACCTCCAGGGAGTCGGCCTCGAGCGAGGCCAACTCGACGTCTCCCGAGCTGGTCACGTCCACGGTCAGATCCCCGGCCGTAAGCGCCGATGCGGTGACGTTGCCGGAGCTCGTCACCTCTATCGATTCCAAGCTCTTGACGGTCAGGTAGTAGCGGATGGCCTTCTTGGGTCGCAGATCGACATCTTCCGCCTCCTGGATACTGAGCACGCCGCCGCTCACCGTCGTCTCGAGATACTGCAGCAGGTTATCCTCCGCCTCTATCCGCAGCGACTCCTGGTCCCCCACCTCGATGGTCAGGTCGCCCAAGGTTCTCAGAGCGACGCCGCTGATGCCGCTCACCGGGCGGTCTTCATTGGTGACGTTACCCGATCCGCGCACGTTCTCCCCGTTTCCCCCCACGTCGATCACGCAGGCGGTCACAGCCGCCGCGCAGAGGATCAGAAGGAGGATCAACAAGAGGACCGGCGTTATCTTGAAGACTGAACGCAGAGACTTGCCCATGCTCTTCTCTCCTTCACTCTCCGTACCCCCGCCCGACGCTCCAGGCGTCGGCGATGTGCTCCCCCACCGCCCAGTAGCGGTTATCGGGCATGGTCAACACGAACGGCCGCAACTTGACGATGTCGGGCTTGCCGTCGGGGAGCAGGAAGCGCTCCTCCGTCCACGTGCCCACGATGTCGGCCACGAAAAGCTCGTGGCTGCCCAGGTCGACGGTCTGAAAGAGCCGGCACTCCAAGCAGAGCGGGCACTCGGCGATCATGGGGGCGTGCTCGAGCGACCCGCGGTACACGGTGAAGGGCGCGCTCTTATCCACCCCGCGGCCGGCCGACTTGAGGCCACACCAGTCGGTCACCGCCACCTGATCGACACTGGGGATGCAGACGCTGAACTGCCCGTGCTCGCGGATACCGGCGTTGGTGGCGTGTGCCTTGCCCATGCCGGTGACCAGGCGCGGCGGGTTGAACTGGCAACGGTTGACCCAGGCCACGGCCATGAAGCTGGGGCCACCCTCCAGGTCCGCCCCGACGAGGCTCATCGGCATCGGGTACAGAAAGCCCTGGGGGCCGAGATCGATCTTGTGGTCGGGTCCATGCGCATCCTCCCTTCGGTCGTCGTCTTCGCCGGCGCTCCGCTCGTCTCGCTAGTCCACCAGCAGAAAGGCGTAGCGGTTCATGATCTGCGATCGGTCTGTGAGCACCTCGATCGGGTATCCCAGCTTCCTGGCAGTCGCGAACACGTCCATGGCGAGGGCTTCCGGGGTCGGTCGGCGCGATCCCGGGTTGCGGCAGTCGGTGGGGCTGGGGACACACTCCGGGCACAGCGAGCAGTCGCCCGGGAAGAGGACGACGGTCTTGTAGAAGCCGGCAAGGAACACAGCCCGCTCCAACTCGAGCAGCTTGGTGTTGATGTCGCGCTTCCAACGGTGCAGTTCCTGCGCGGTATCCCCCGCCTTCTGCAGATGAATGACCAGCACCCGCTCATACTCCCGGAAGAAGTCCCGGCAGTCCGCCACCGAGGGAACGTTGGGCGGGCAGCACGCCTGGCACCCGTACTCGTCGCAGGCATAGGTGCATTTCAGCCGCACCCACTGGCCCACGACCACATCCGAGCCGGCGGTCCATCGATAGTCGGTGAACCCCGCCGCCGTCGCCAGTCGCTCGAGAACGTCCATGCCGACTTCGTCCACGTATTCATTCTACTGAATGACCCCCGTTCTACAAGAGTCTGTCGACGCGCCGCTTCCTGTGACGGTCTCCCCGCTGACCGGGGGTGGTCCCGGCCACTGGATAGAAGCGTTCCGGGCGAAGTCATTGGGAAACCGAACCCAGCCTGTTGCCTCTTCAGGTCGCCCGCACTACACTGGAACGGGAGGCACCAGACAGTGCGCGGACGAGTAAGACCGACCGTTGTGAGACCGATGGGGCCCGGCATTATCCTGGGCGCCGTCGTTTTCCTGAGCGCTTTCCTGGTGATCGCGGCTGTTTCGCTGGCGGTGACGGTGCCGCGCCACTCACTCCCGCAGCCTATACTCCCGCCGCCTATGCTCCCGCCGCCTGGCCTTCCCCGACGTCCCCGCCTCCCATCCCTACTACGACGCCATCCAGGGCATGGCCGACCAGGCCATCATCGGCGGTTATGCCAACGGCAACTTCGGTCCCGAGGACCTGGTCATCCGCCAGCAGTTCGCCAAGATGATCGTGCTCACCCTGGGACTACCGGTGATCGGAAGACGACTGGCAGGACGCCAGCAAGCCCTTCCTGGATCTGGACCCCGACGACCCGGCCAAGCTCTACCCCCATGAATACGTGGCCGTCTGCGCGCTAAACAACATCACCAAGGGCACAAGCGACCCCACCAAGTTTGCGCCCCTTAACAAGATCACCCGCCAACAGGTGATCACCATGGTGGTGCGGGCCGCCGATAACCTGGCCCCCGGCACCTTGGAAGCGGTACCGGCCGACTGGAACGACGGTGTACTTTCCTACTCCGACCCCACCCACGGGCCCAACATCAAGAAGGCCGAGTACAACGGTCTGCTCGCCGGCATCCGGGCTTCGCTGGCCACCCCCGGGCTTACCGGCTGGAACACCGGAGCCAACGCCAGCCGGGGCGAGGTGGCCCAGATACTGTGGAACCTGCTTTCTCTAACGCGGCCCGAGCCGGCTTCCGGCGATCTGCTGCATTTCTGGTGGGAATGGGACGGCCCCTGGAAGAACGCCCACGTGGAGAGCGTGACCGCTATCGCCGGAGGGCCGGAGATCACGGGCCCGATCTATCGCACGCCCTGGGTAACGGGATCCAGCACCATCGTCGCCACCGGAGAGAACGGTCATCTGCTCGTCTACACTGTCGCGGACGGCCGGCACGACTGGAGCCTCGTAGACGTCTCGACGGCGACCGGCCAGACGGTCGCACCCGGTACGCTGGTCGGACCCCGCCGCGAGGTCCCCTCGACCGGACCCGCTACCCTCAACATCGCCGCTCTCAACTCCAGCGCTGACCTCCTGCACTTCCACGCAATCGCCGGTGGTACCTGGAACTGCGTGAACGTCTCCATGGCCACCGGGCACAAGGTCGCCGCCCTGAGCGAGGACACCGTCGCGGTGATGTCCGGCAGCGCCGTCACCCTGCACTTCTTCGGGCGCACTCCCGCCGGTGATCTGATCGACTTCCAGCGCCCGAGCGGCGGCGCCTGGCTGGCGGTGAACGTCTCAGCGGCCACCGGACTGAAGATCCAGGGCGCGCCCATGTTCTTCTCCGACGACACCCTGACCCCGTCACCCATGCTCACCTGGCCGCCGCCAGCCAGTGCCGGCGGGCTCCCCTACCAAGCTGCTCCTGTTCCACTGCACCAACAGGGGGGTGTGGAGCGTGGAGGACGTCTCGGCCGGTACCGGCATCAGCTATGGCGGATTCGCGATGAGCACCACGAAGGACAGCGCGATCGCGAACCGCCTCCTTGTAAGAGCCGCCAATGGCCACCTGTGGGAGCTGCGAGAGAAGCGCGCCGTCGGTGTCCGCCACTTCGGCGGCCACCGACATCTCCGCGGTCATCGGTGAGACACTTCACGTGGTTGTGCGAGGAGCATACCGTCTTCACCATGCCGACCCATCCGGCAGTGCCTGCCACCGAAACGCACTTCATGGGAATCAACACTGGCCGGCACCTGGTGGAGTTCTGGGCGGATGCTCAGGGGACCTGGCGGAAGGAGGACCTGTCCGATACCGTCTCGCAGCCGGTCATCCAGCAGCATCGACTGGTGGTCCACCTCAGCCCCCCGAGCGACACACAGAGGAACAACATGGGGATGAGCCCCGACGGTCATCTGGTCATCGTCTGGGGAGACCCCGGCACCCGCGCCTGGGAAGCGTTCGATGCCTCGGCCGCCATGGGCTACGAATAGCGGCCGGCTGGCATACCTCATCCTGGGTCGACGAGCCCGCCAATGACAACCACCTGGTAGCCATCGAGGGGGACTGAGCCTCTGAGCCTTCGCCGGCTCGGATCGGTGTCGTCCGGATGAATAGGGGAAGGCGTAGTGGGTTCAAGGGCCGAGCGCCGTCCCCGTGCCCCCCTTCGAGCTGCTCAACGTGAGGACGTCGACGGCGGCTATGGCCTCGGTCAGGTCCGCGCCGACTCCGGTGCGGCCGCCCCCCGGAGGCCCACCCGCCACCGGGGCAAGCGCGGCCAGCACCCGCGCGGTGGCATACGGCGAGGGCTCCTTCTTCTGACCGAAGGAGAACTCCTCGAAGCCCTGGTAGCAGGAGCGCGGCGTCACCGTGCCGGTAGCTGGATCGACGTTGTAGGCGATGAGGCAGGCCGCGATCTCGGCTATCGCCCGCACGTCCTCGGGACGCGAGTCCCCAGCCCGCGCGTCATCGGCCGATGCGTCATCGGCTCGCAACTCGGTTGGAGCCCACAGCTCCGGATAGCGCCCCACCGCATCCAGCGCCGTCAGCGCGTTGTACCAAGTAGCCGGCCACTTGACCCGCTTGAACTGCCTCCCGTGCCCGAACATGTAGGGCTTCTCACTCCCCCGCTCGAGCCAGGCCCGCAGCGAGACCCGGGCCACGTCGATGAGCCACCCAGGCCGCTCCTCCGCGGGCAGGTAGGAGAACGCCCGCAGAGCCTGTAGCGTCACCAGCGGGCAGAAGTCCGCCTTGCGCCCGGGCCCGCGAAAGCTACTGGAAGGCTCCGGGCGGCAGGGCCAGGCCCGACCCTGGGCCAGGTCGGCTAGGTCGGCGCCCATCCGTTCCATGGCCCGCTTGACCCGAGGATCGCCCCTGCGGCCGAACCGCAAGAGCACCTCGACGATCGCGTGACTGTCACACAGCAGCGAATGCCACGCCGGCTCGGACGCGCGCAGGCGGCCGAAGCTCTGGAAACGATCCTCCTCGTCCTGGTGGCACAGCATCGCATCGAGGACTCGCTCGACCCGCGGGTCCTCCCCGGCCGCGATCCCCATGTCCGCCAGGAGCCCGAGAAGATTCGGAGCGTAAAGCGGGCGGTCGTGCCCTGAGATCTCGTTCTCGGCCTCCCAGTCGGGAAGCCGCCCGAGCAGCGTGCCCACAGCCGGGTCCGCGACGACCGCCGCGTGCGCCGCCACCACCGCGGGGTCGTCTGCGGGCAGCCCGAGTATCCCCGTGAGCGTCAGCCAGCGCGCTCCCGGCTCAGGAGAAGCCAGGAGCCAGTCCACCGGGTCGGCGCCAAGGAGACGAGTGCGGGTCTGGGAGTCCATCAGATGCTTCTCCAGGCCTCCTTCATGGCGCCGGCCCCATCCCCACATCCCCACGCTTCGGCGATATCCTCCCCGACCGCCCAGCGGCGGTTGTCGAGCGTGGTCAGCGCGAGGGGCCGAAACTTGGTCGTCCTCGGTACGGTCGCGACTTCCCCTTCCATCATACCCGCCTCCGGGCCGGCGCTTTGCATTCCCCGTGTCCGAGCTTAGGCGGAAGCCATCGCGGGCATAGTTGTCCAGTAGGAGCTGCCCAATGAGAGCTCGTGTCAGGCTCAGCAAGGAGTGGCAATGAAGATCGGCATAATCGGGGCAGGCACCGTGGGGGTCTCGCTCGCCAACGGGTTGGTCCGCCATGGGCACGAGGTCATGCTCGGCACCCGTGACCTTGCCAAGCCGGCGGTGAGGGACTTCGTCGCCTCTGGGGGCGGACGCGGCTCGGCCGGCAGCTATTCGGAGGCGGCAGCCTTCGGCGGCGTGGTCATCACCGCCTTCCCAGGGGCCCTGCTCGACGAGACGCTACCCGCGATCGGGCTGGAGAACCTTGACGGCAAGCTCATCATCGACGCGGTCAACCCGGTGATCCAGCGCGAAGGCCGGTATGTCCCAGCGTTCGGTGAGGACGAGTCGGCGGCGGAACGGATCCAGCGCGCGGTGCCGACTGCGACCGTGGTCAAGGCTTTCAACACCACCGCAGCTGCGCGCATGATCGATCCCGACCCGACGGATGGTCCCACAACGATGCCCATCGCCGGCGACGATGCCGCCGCCAAGGCCGTCGTGACCGAGTTGCTCACCGACGCGGGCTGGAAGGTACGCGACCTGGGCGGGCTCGAGAAGGCCCGGCGCCTCGAGCAGCAGGTGGCCGACTGGGTACAGCGGACGTTTGCCGGATCGTAGCGGCGACCGCGGCGCAACACAGGCCTAGGGTTCGCGCCCGCCGGCGTAGCCCGGTCTTGCGGTACCGCCTCCGAACGGAGCCAGCGCCGGAGCCCGTGGTACTACTCGACGGCCAAGGCCGAGCGCACGACCGCCTTCCCATTGCTCCCTGAGACCGACCTCAGTCGGCCCACCAGAAGGCCGGGGCGATCACCCTCATCATGTTCCACATCACCTGGGCCACCTCTTGCCGAGGCATCGGGGCGGTCCCATCGGCAGCGACCCCGTCGAGGGGAAGATCGAGGAGCAGGTCGTTGTACTGGGCGATGCGGGCGTTGGCCTTGTGCTCAGGCAGGAGATCGAGACCCCACGTCTGGGTGAAGGCAGGGGGAACGGGCAGCAGCGCCGAGGGGTGCAGCCTCTGCACGGCCCGCACGGTCATGGTGACCACGTGGCCCCGCTTGATCTCGGTGTAGGGCTTGAAGCTGCCGTCGTCGTAGCCTTTGACTATCTGGTTGACATAGGCCGTCCACACGAACTCGTGCGGGTAGAGATTGGTGAGGTCGTCGGCGCCCAGGTCGTTGAAGTTGACCGGTGGGGTCATGTCCTCCAGCACGGAGAGACCCAGCGCCCCGTCGATCATCTTGGCGTACTGGGCACGGAGCACCGAGTTCGCCGGCCGGAACTGGGTGGTCCCATCGGTCTGCGGGTAGCCCCCGATGAGCCTCCGTTCCGCCAGTCCTTGGATGGCCGAGAAGTACGGAGCGCCCACCAGGACGTCATCAAAGAGCGGGAGAGTCACCGAATACACCTGCGTCCCGGAGCCGGGGCCGGTCGAGAAGACGAGCCTGCCCCGATCTATACGCGGATCGCTCGAAATGGCGACAAACTCGCTCAACTGGATCGTCTGGCGCGTGACGGTGTCGTAGGCGAACACCGCGGCGCTCTGACCGTCGTACTTCAGCCACGCCACCCAGCGTCCGTCGGTATCGATCCACTCGTCGGAGAGGAGATCGTTCGTGACCCTGGTGACCTCATCGGTCTTGATGCTGTAGACCCACACCTCCTGGTCTGCGTCGTCACCGGTCGCCCAGGCGATGGTGTTCCCGCGGAACGCCACGAAGATCTTCCGGCCCGGCGACTCCGCCGCCCCCACCGTCACCGCCGTCCTGCTTGTGAGGTCGAGCATCACGATGTCGGGGTTGCTCGACGGACCACTCTCCCAGACCGCCCTTCCCTGGTCGAGGTTCACCCACGTGTACGCCACCGCATCGTCGGTCAGAACTTCCGTCTGCCCCGTGCCGATCGTGTACAGGAGCACCGAGGCAGGACCGCCGAGCGAAGGATTCTCCCGCATCCAGGCTACATAGCCCCCATCCACCACGGCCCCGTAGTCATGGGCCGGATCCGTGCTCAGCTTGGCGGCGGCCCCGTTCGCCCAGTTGTACAGGTGGATGTCGGTTTGGCCGCCCGGGGTCGACGAGTCGTTCCAGGCGATGTACTGCCCGTCGGTTGCGATACCGGCGAACTCAGAAGTGAGGGTCGTGATCAACCTCTCCTCGCCGGTCGCCAGATCGACCCCCCAGATCTTGTACGGCTTGGCCGAGAAATCCACCCAGACCAAGAGGTCGCCGGCCATAGCGTGGTAGTCGTGGTGGTCCGGCGCACCAACATGGGTGGAGACGACCCGGACTGCTTCGGTGAGCGAGTCGTAGACGAACATGGCGTTGCCGGCCGGATCATCCCGAGCTGCGATCCAGGCCACCCGCCCCGCATGGACCGCGACTCCCCCGTTGTTGAGCCCCACGCTGTTGCTTACTATCTCGGACAAGAACGAGGGGGCAGCCTGGGCCGCGCCTCCGCCGACGCCGCAGACCACCGCGGTCGCCATCACCGCCACCAGTGCCACGACCATGACCCAACGTCCCGCAGCCCCACACCTAACGGCTTTCATGGCCACCTCTCTTGTCTCGGGCAGAGTCAGTGCCCTCATCGTACCTGGGAGGGGGACGCCCGTAAAGCGGGCGCCTCCCATTTCGCGTGGGGCTTGTTATACGAACATTTGTTCGTATATAATCACGCTCTCAACAGAACGTATGTTCGAAAAACCGACCAGATCTTGATTGGATTCTTTTCATATTTATAAAAATGCAACATCTATTGCAATGACACAGACCGACCCCCCATCCGGCAGCGGTCACGCCGGCGGCCGTCCACCCAGCTCGAACGGAGGCCCGGAGGGCATGCCGCTCCAACGGTTCAACGTGCAGGGGATCCCGCCCAGTCACGACTACATCCGGCGGCCCGACACCGACCCCAAAGATGGCTGGGCCCGCGGACCCGCTGATCCCGGTCCTGCCCCCCGGCCTGGTCCCGTTCTTCAGCCGGGCGAGGCATCCACCCCGGCGGGTGAACGATCCACTCCGGCAGACCCCGGCTCTGCCCGATCGGAGGCGCCGGGAGTACCTCCCTACGGCGGCATCCACAAGTTCGGCTACACCCGGCCGCTCAAGAAACACGAGCAGCCAGCGGCCGCGGGCGCACCTGGGTCTGGCGCGACGGCCGGCACCGGCATCCCGGCTCACGCCCCGGTCGCCGCCGGCACTCCTGCTCCCGACGCCTCCCCCGCTGTTTCGCCCGGCGTCTCTTCCTTCATCCACCTCCACGTGCACTCGAACTTCTCGTTCCTGGACGGCGGCAGCCGGATCGAGGAACTGGTCGCCCGCGCTGCTGAGTTGGGGCAGTCGGCTCTGGCCCTCACCGACCACGACGGCCTCTACGGCGCAGTCCGCTTCGCTAAAGCCTGCGCCAAGCGGGGCATCAAGCCCATCTTCGGGGCCGAGGTACGGGTGGAGTCGCTGCTCGCCGACAGCGGCCCCGAGGGAACAGTCGCGGCGCCGGCCGGCGTGGCAGGTAGCACCGCAGGCGCCGCGGCCGTGCCACATTCGCGCCCCGTCGACTCAGGCGCCGCCCCCGACGATCCTCACCATCTCGTGCTCCTCGCCGAGACCCGCGAGGGTTATGCCAACCTGTGCCGCCTCCTTTCCGCCGCCCATCTGGCCGATCCCGAACGCCAGCGCCCACCCGTCGTGACCCTCGAGTCGCTACGCGCTCACACCCACGGACTCATCTGCCTCACTGCCTGCCGTCACGGCGAGGTGGGCTACCTGGTCGACGCCGGCCGCCACGCCGACGCCCTCCACGCGCTCCTCCGCCTGCGCGAGATCTTCGGGCCCGATAACCTTTACGTAGAGCTTCAGTACTTCGGCTACGAACCTCACCAAGAGGCCCATGCCGGCCAGCACGGCTCTCCCGTGTATCAGAAGATCCCTGCCCACGGCGGCCGTCTCCGACATCGCCCCGCCGGCGATCATTGCACCAACTCGTCCGACCATCCGACGCCCAAGCCCTCGCCTCCGCCCTCCCTTCCGCCTCCCGCTCCTGGTTCAGGCCGAACGCATTCCTCAGTGCTTACCTCACCATTCCCTCTCGGTGCTACCACTGCCACCGAGTCCCATTTTCTCCCTCTGCGCTATGATTGCATTGCAACCATAGTTGCAGAATGGCGGCCCTCTTTGCCTCCTAAATCTGTGGAAAACTCCTCGCGCCTCCCCCCGCTCGACCTCCGCCCCGATCTCCCTAAGGGCCACCCACAACGCCTCAATCCCTCGGACTATGATGTAGGGTTTCACCGAAACGGCCACCCCTGGCGTCTCTCCTGCCCCACCTACTGCCTCCACCTCACCCACCTCGCCCGCGCCTGCCACCTCCCCACCGTTCTCACCACAAACGCCCATTACGCAGGTGAATACGATCGCGCCGTCCATTTGATCTGTCGCGCCGCCGGCCACGATCAGCCTCTATCCAGCTACCCAGAGCCGATTCCCGGTTACAGGTGTTTAAAATCTTTATTCTCGCTTGAGACTTTAGTATCACCATTACTGAAGTTTCTCGATTTCTCTACTGAAGTAAGACCGGCCGCCGACGATTGCGCGGGAGTGCATATAGAACTAAATGCAGAGACTATTGCGTATACGGAGGGCGGGCAAGAGGCCGGCACGCCCCCACCTTTAGCCGCAGCGATGTCCAGCGCAACTCCCGTGGGTCCCCTGGCAGCCCCCGCGCTCATCGCGCAGCGGTGCAACGTCGACCTCGAGCTGGGCGTCTTCCACTTCCCCAAGGTCGACGTCCCCGAGGGTGAGACCGCCTACTCGCTGCTCGCCAAGCGTTGCTTCCGAGGCATCGCCCGCCGCTACAGGCCGGTGCCCCCACGAGCCGTCGAGCTGCTCGAGAAGGAGCTCCGCATGATCCAGCAGATGGACTTCGCCCACTACTTCCTGGTGGTGCACGATATAGTCAGGTGGGCCCACGCCAAGGGCGTGGCATGCAGCGGCCGGGGTAGCGCCGGCAACTCCATCGTCTGCCACGCGCTCGACATCACCGCCTCCGAGCCCATCCGCCACAATCTGCTGTTCGAGCGCTTCCTCAATCCCAACCGCCGCGAGATGCCCGATATCGACGTGGACTTCTGTTCCTCGCGCCGCGACGAGGTGATCGAGCACATCTACCAGACTTTCGGATCCGAGAACGTGGCCGTCGTGGCCAACGTCAACACCATGTCGCCCCGCTCGGCGGTCCGTATCGTGGCCGAGGCCCTGGGCTTCGCCCCCACCGAGATCAACGCCCTGGCCAAGCACGTGCCCCGGCACGGGGACGCCGCCCGCATCCGCGAGTATCTGGCCGGCGCCTGGCCCGAACTGCGCGATTCGCCGCTGCAAGACGGCGCCCACCCTTCGCCGCTGCAGGACGGTGCTCCGCCGCAAGGCGCCCACGCCGTCGCCCCGGGGCAAGTTGGGGGGCGAAGCGCCCCGCCAGGCGCCCCGTCGCAGGGCGCTGCCCCGGGGCGCCCCGGCGGCCGCTACGCACGCTTCCTCGATCTGGTCGAGCGTCTCGACTCCTTTCCCCTGCACCTGGGCACTCACCTGGGGGGCTTCGTCATCGCCGACAGACCGATCTCTTTTTACGCCCCCCTCCAATGGGCCGCCAAAGGCGTCGTGGTCACCCAGTTCAACAAGGACGACGTCGCCGCCCTGGGCCTGGTCAAGATGGACATCCTCGGCCTTCGCACCCACTCGGCCGTCTCCGAGACCGTCCACCTCGTCCGGCAGCGCACCGGGCGCCGCATCCGTCCCTACGACCTCCCTCCCGACGACCCCGCCGCCTACGAGATCATCAGCAACGGGGGATCCATCGGGCTCTTCCAACTGGAGTCGGCCGGACAGCGCAACCTCGCCTCCCGCCTGCAAGAACGGGATTTCGACGACGTCATCGCCGCCATCGCCCTCTACCGTCCCGGTCCGCTGGAGGCCGAGATGATCGGGCCCTTCATCGACCGGCGCTGGGGTCTGGAGCCGGTCCGTCTCCCCCACCCCGCCATGGCCGAGGCGGTGGCCGACACCTACGGGGTCATCCTCTACCAGGAGCAGGTGCTCCGCATCGCCCAGTCGGTGGCCGGGTTCGACCTGGCCGACGCCGACTCCCTCCGCCGGGCCATGACCCGCGACCGCAGCCGGGAGGAGATGGCCAAGATCGGCGAGACCTTCATCGCCCGCGCCGTCTCCCGGGGAGTGCCGGAGGAGTCCGCCCGCGAAGTCTTCCGCCAGCTGGAGGGCTTCGCCGCCTACGGGTTCAACAAGAGCCACTCGGTGTGCTTCGCCGTCATCAGCTACGCGACGGCGTGGCTCAAGGCCTACTACCCGGCCGAGTTCCTGTGCGCCGTCCTCAACAACCAGCCCATGGGCTTCTACACCCCGCGCACGGTGCTGAACGACGCCCGCCGCTTCGGGTTGGAGGTCCGGCCGCTGGATATCAACCTGTCGGGGCGTGGTTTCACGGTGGAGGATGAGATACCGCCTGATGTGTGGGGCACCGGGGGTGAGTCAGACCTTCCGGGCGCGGGCGATGGGGCGACAAGTGACCCCGTGGGGGCCGTGAGAAACGTGGCGGCCACGCCTGCCGCCGGGGCGCCCGCCCCCTACGACCCCTTCGCTCAGGCCTGGACCGCCGAGCACGACTGGGGCCTCACCGAGGCCGATCTGGCCGAGCTACAGGCCGAGCAGGAAGGCGAGCAGGCCTATGCCGAGGCCCTGCGGGCGGCGCAGACACAGGTCGATGACTCTCACACGGCCGCGAACCTACATACGCCGGCTAAGGACACCCGGTCTTCGGGGGCAAATCCTGGGGCCGTTTCGACCGGCAGCGCCGCCAACGGGGCGGCCAGTCCGGCACCAGGCGGTGAGCCGCCCCTGGACGGAGGCGTGGAGCCGGGCTCCTGCCTCGCCCCCAGTTGCGGCATCGCCCCGGATGCCGGCCGGGCCCTGCGGGTGGGGTTCTCCTACCTCAAGCAGATGGGCGATCGCTCCCTGCACCGCATCGAGCAGGAACGCCGCCACGGCCCCTTTACATCCTTCGAGGACTTCTACCTCCGCACCCGCATCGACTACCCGGTGGCCGAAAACCTCGTCCGGGTGGGCGCCTTCGACTCCCTGGAGCCCGACCGCACCGAACTGCTCTGGAGACTGCCTCTGCTGCACGATCGCCTGGAGGCGCTGGCCGGGTCGTCCGGAGGGAGGCGCGGCCAACTGCGGGCGTTCTTCTCCCCGCCCAGCCGCGCCGGCCTGGAGAGACACTGGAGCCTGGAGGACAAGGTCCGCTCCGAGCTCGAGCTCCTGGGGCTCACCGTGAGCTGCCATCCCTTGAAGCTCTACGAGGAGGAGCTCCGCCGGATGAGGGTGCGCATGAGCTACGAGCTCCCCGCCCTGGGAGACGAGGTGCCGGTCGTGGTGGCCGGAGTCTACGAGCGGGCCCAGAACCCCTGGATGCGCTCGGGGAAAAGGACCATGTTCCTCACCCTAGAGGACGCCTACGGCCTCTTCGAGTGCGTCTGCTTCGAGTCGAAGCTCGCCAAGATCGCTCCGGTGGTGGCCCGGGCCGGCTACTTCCTGGTCCGGGGCCGCCTGCAGAACAACCACAAGCGGGGCCTGGCCATCGTGGCCGAGGAGGTGCTGGATCTGGAGGAGGTCCTGGCGAGGAGGAGGGGCAAGCGGGCGCCGGCGCCGGAGGTTATTGCGCCGGGGGCGGGGACTACCGCGATACCGAAGAAGGTGGGGTGAGAGCCCAGAACGGTCGGAACCAATCGTCCCCGCAACCCTGGGGTGAATCGCGTCCCCTCGCCTAGCGATCACCCTCAGTGCCGATGAGCAAGTGCATCACGATGTGGACTAAGACGTCCTTTTCCTCGGGACGGCTCTCGGCCATCATGAGGGTCAGAGCGACCAACGCGGCGTCTGACACGCGTGGAATAGCGTCGGGTCCGGCCAAGACGCCGTTTCGCTCCAGGAACCACAAGAAGAGGGCGGCGGCTATCCGCTTGTTGCCATCGACAAAGGGGTGGTCCTTGACGAGGAAGTAGAGCAGGTTTGCAGCCTTCTCTTCGAGACTCGGGTACAAGTCCTGGCTCCCAAAGGTCTGAACGACCGCGTTCAATGCGCCCCGAAGCGCCTCCCCTCTCTCCACGCCGAACAATCCCGAACCACCAAATCGAGAGCGTAGCCGACCCACAACCTGTAGAGCATCACTGTGAGTGAGGACGTAGCGCACCTCGCGGACAGAGGTGGGCTTGGTGATGCGCTGATGATCGTAGTCGTCCAGGAGGCCGAAAGCGCGGTTGTACTCGCCAACGATCGCTAAGAGAGCCTGTGCCTCATCTCCGCCAAGGTCGACCCGGACAGAGGTGTCGGCGATCAGGCGCACCGTTTGGTTGAGGTCGCGCAGTCTCTTTTGGTTCAGCGTGTAGCCCCGTACGATATGGTCGCGGATGACCCCCGTAGCCCAGATGCGAAACTGTGTGCCCCGCTTTGAATTCACCCGGTAGCCGATGGAGATGATGGCATCGAGAGCGTAGAAAGCGACAGGCCGATCAGCACCAGCAATGTGCATTTTTTGCACATTGCCTTCCCGCTCCAGCTCACCTGATGCAAACACGTTGTTCAGGTGCTTGGTAATCACACTGCGCTCGGTGCCAAAAAGCTCTGACATCTGCTTCTGCGTCAGCCAGATGTTCTCGCGCTCCAGACGAACGTCCAGAGTGACCGTCCCGTCGGGGGCGACGTAGAGTACTACTTCGCCGGCAGGCGTCCCCTTGGAGATAGCCTCGGGCTGGAGGGACGCAGCCTCTCCGATGCCTGCCGTATCTGCCCGCTCCGTCGTCCTGTCATCACCCATGGCTCTCCCCCGTTCGGTGTCCCCCGCGAAGACGTCCGCCTCCCGATAATGCCAACTCCGACAATGCCAACTCTATAAGGGTAGCGCATGAGTCGGACGCTTCCGAACCATCATCGCAAACCGCCACGTGATGAGCATCGGACCGAAGGTGGAGATTGGCCCACAGCCTCCGCCACGGCCCCGGTGCTGGCCAGGAGGCGGGGGAAGCGGGCGCCGGCGCCGGCCGGGGGCGACGGGCGATCGAGAACCGGACACCCGGAAGCCGTGCAACCGGCCAACAACCGTGAGGCACGAGTTAGTCAGAAACCCGCAGCCCCGGCGGGAGATGCCGCAGATTCCGGACGCCGTCGAGCTGCGCAGACGCCGGGAAGAGGAGACCTACGGGGAAGGCTCGGCCTCAGCCAAGAAGCGGCCGCCCGGGCGCAGGGACGAGGGCCATTCCAAGAAAGGTGGGGTGAAGACTCAGGTCTTGCCCCGGAGGAGGTGAACACCGCGCTCCGTCGCTAGCCGCCGATGGGAAGCCGCCGAATCCTGATCCTTGAATGCTCAAAGACCACGACACTCCCTTGGGCAAGTTCCTCCGCGATCGAATCTAGATTGTTGAGAAGAAGAGCAAGCTGAGCTTCGGGGCGCCTGTTGATTCCACGCCTAAGAAGGATGACCGAAGGTTTCGGTCGGCCTAACAAGGCGAGCAGCGTGCCGAAATCAGTGTCTGCCGAAACCAGGATCCTGTCTTCTTTCTCGGCAAAGGCGAACACCTCATTGTCGCTCGCCGACTGCATACCAAAGTCGCGCACGTGAACGGAGTCATGTCCGACCAGGCTCAGACCGACAGCGACACGAGACGAAATCGCGTTGTCCACGAGGAACTTCAGGAAGCCACCCGAAGCGGGAGTTCTCTCTCACGAACGCTCTCGGCCGCATAGTGAAGCGCCTGTTCAATGTCCTCGGGCTCCAAATCAGGGTAGCCATCGATGATCTCGCCGGTCGTCATACCTTCGGCCACCATATCGACCACTGTGGCCACAGGAATCCGAAGTCCGCGTATGCAGGGCACCCCTCCCATTTGCTCGGGATCGGTGGTTATGCGTTCGAACCTCATCGAATGTCCACCTCCACGCATCCATGCCGAAACTCGCTCGCTAGCCAACAGTATAGCCTGGCCCGTGAACCTCCTACCGATCGGCTCGCCACCAGCCGACTGGCAGAACGGCACCGAGTTTCGAGTACACGTCTAGGTACATCTTGGCATCGGCGCCGCGCTTGACCCTCAATTCATATGGAATGAGTACTTTGCCACGAGACCCCGGCTTGTTAGTCCGACCAAAGATGGAGCTTGGCGGATTGGACCTGACCTTGCAGCCCGATGCCCACCTAATCCCGATTGTCATCCCACCTCATACCCCATGGCTCGATAGCCTCGCAGCCGACGCTCGTGCATGCGGGCCAGAACCGGCACGTCAAGGTCGGCATAGTCGTAGATCAGCACCTCCGTCTTGCCTTCATCCAGACGGTGGAGACGTCCGGCGTACTGCACCAGAGTCCCCCGCCAGGAGATGGGCAGAGCAAGAAACAGGGTGTCCAGGCGGGGGTCATCGAAGCCCTCGCCCAAGTAGCGGCCGGTGGCAACCAGTACGCGCTCCTCACTCGAGGGAATGTCCACCAGCCGTGCAGCGATCTCCCGGCGACGCTTCGCTCCCATGCCCCCATGCAGCGCGATCACGTTGGTCACGTGCGGCTGGAGCGCCGCGACCAGGACCTGCAGATGCTCCCGGCGTTCGGTCAACACAACAGGGGATCGTCCGCTTCTGACCGCAGCGACCACGTCTTCCACCATGAGACTGTTCCGACCATCGTCGGCCGCCAGCGCCGAATACAGCTCCTGGATGCCCGGGACGGCAGTCGCGGGCGCAGTGCCTGGACCCGGCTGAGGATGAGTGAATCCGGTGCGCCGTACGATCACTCGATGCCCAAAGGGTCTCTCTTCCGCCTGCTTTCGAGGATCGACCTGGAAACGGATGGGACCGCACTGCATGAAGAGAATGGGATGGTGGCCGTCCTTTCGCGTCGGCGTCGCGGAGAGCCCGAGCACGTAGCGCGCGTGAGCGGTCTTCGCCACTTGCTCGAACGTCCCGGCCGGTACATGGTGGCATTCATCCACGATCAGTTGCCCGTAGCCTGCCACCAACTCGTCCACCTGGCCCCGACGGCCCAGGCTCTGAAGCAGGGCCACGTCGATCACTCCCCCGGGCCTGCGCTTGCCGGCCCCGATCTGACCGATCTGGTTGGGATCTATGCCGAGGAACGCCGCCAGCCGTGCTTTCCACTGGTCCAGTAGCTGCTGACGGTGCACCAACACCAGCGTGTTTACCTTGCGCGCCGCGATCATGTGCGCGGCGACCACCGTCTTGCCGAACGCAGTTCCCGCCGACAGAACCCCGGTGTCGTGTGCCAGCATGGTCTCTGCGGCTTCTTCCTGATCGGGACGAAGCCTGCCCTGAAACTCGACGTCGATCGATCGGCCCTGAAAACGTTCGTCCGTCAGATCCAGGTGTACGCCTAACTCGGTCAGCAGCCCCTCCAGCTCCGCAAGGCAACCGCGAGGAAGAGCGATATGCTTGGGGAAATCCTCGGCGCACCCGATGACGCGAGCATGCCCGAACACAGGCAGGTGCATGGCCTGCGCACGGTAGAACTCGGGATTCTGGAAGGCACCCAGACGGATGATCCGATTTCTTAGGGCCGGCGATAGGTGCTCTTTGGGGATGTAGACTTGATTCGCAAGCACGACCGTCAATGATTGGGGCAGGTCGGCAAGAAGCCCCGCCTTTCCCACTCCCGGGATGCGGGCGGAGACCCTCGACAGCCGCCAGGGCTCATCCGGCCACTCCTCCTCCGGCACGACTCGCACCCCCATGATCTGGTCCCGAGCCTCGGCCTCGGCAATCAAGGCCTCTAGCCGCTCGTGTGGCACCCGTTCGCACGAAGACAGGTAGGCGAACTGATCGTCATGGGGGACGAGACGGTCGTTGAGGAAGACCGTATTCCCCTGATCCCGCGCCCGCCGTTGGAGAGGCAGGGCTATGAGGTTCCCGAAGCCACCCAGAGGCAGAGTGTCTTGGCTCGGGAACAGGCGGTCGTACGAAGCCAGACCGATTTCCGGACGCGACTCCATGGCCCGGGTCAGGAGCAACGATCCCAGCTTTCGCGCCGACGCCGCAGGAGCGGGCTCTGCAAGGAAGACCCACAGGTGAGCGCCATTCCCGGAGCGGGACCGTTCCAGGGCGCCCGATATCCCCAACTCGCGACAGGTGGCGAGCAGAGCCGCGGCGTCGTCCTGCCAGTCCGCGCCATCAAGATCGATGGCCACGAGCCAGCAGGTCTCATCAGGCAGGAGTGGATAGATACCCACGACGAACTCGCGGTCGACGCTGCTCTCCAGACAACCACGCAGATGATCGTGGAGAACTTCGGGAGTAAGCGGCAAGAAATCACGATTAGGGCACGCGGCGCAACGGGTGCGGCGCTTGTCGCACAGGCCTCTCACCCATTCGCTGCTGCACGCGGGCTGGAAACCCGAACGGTCGGAGCGTTGATTCTCCCAGCGGCGGGCATACACGTCGGTTCGTCCGCGAAAGAGGCCGGCAAAGAGGGCGACCTTCTCCGCGGCGGACGAGTGACGCGTTACAGGTCCAGGGCGCGAGAGGCTGCGCAGGGGCGCCGGAGGTGAGGCTCCGGAAGCGGTGCCGATCTCGCGAGGTGAAACTGCCCGGTCGAGGTGCGCGTCGGCCCGCAGGTTTCGGGCCCGATCCAGAAGCTCCGCCCGCTCGCGTTCAAGAGCGGTTACACGTGCCTCGATGGCCGCCAGTTCGGCGGCTTTGTCCAGGGAGGAATTGTTCATTGACGCGCACGATAGCGCATGAGCGGGCAGATGGGCGACCGCTCCCTGGGCCACATCGAGAAGGAACGCCGCCGCATGGGGGTGCGCATGAGCGACGAGCTTCCCGCCCTGGGAGACGAGGTGCCGGTCGTGGTAGCCGGCGTCTACGAGCGGGCCCAGAACCCCTGGATGCGTTCGGGCAAAAAGGACGATGTTCCTGACCCTGGAGGACGCCTACGGCCTCTACGAGTGCGTGTGCTTTGAAAGCAAGCTGCCCCAGATCGCCCCGGTGGTGGCCCGAGCGAGCTACTTCCTGGTCCGCGGCCGCCTGCAGAACAACCACAAGCGGGGACTGGCCATCGTAGCCGAAGAGGTGCTCGACCTGGAGGAGGTACTGGCGAGAAGACGGGCGAAACAGACACCGACGGTGACGGCCACCGCGGCCACAACTGCGGCGCGCGGCGACGGCCGATCGAGAGCCGGATACGCGGAAGCCGGACGAGCGGGGCGGGTCGCGCTGAACAAGAAGAGCCCCGGCCGGAAGATGCCGCCGATCCCTGAGGCCGTCGACCTGCGTGGACGCCGGGAAGAGGAGACCTACGGGGAAAGCTCGGCCTCAGCCAAGAAGCGGCCGCCGGGGGCGGGAACGACCGCTATTCCGAAGAAGGTGGGATGAGACAGGAAACAATCACAATAACTGAGACCTTCGATCAGCCCCGAAACACATACTGCTGGTGCCACTCCAGGAACTCACCCTTCGGCCGCCGCCTGGCCGGCGACGACTACCCGGACAGTGTATCGGGTACCTCCATTCGCGGGATATGCTCGGGATAGCGGCGTCGCACGAAGGGAGCGTGGTCCATGAGTCCTGAAGACACTTCCCAGGTCTTTATGATCGGCTCCTCGGACAGAGACGCGGCCGTCAGGAGCCTGTTTGAGAAAGCAGGCTTGGGCGATCTTTCCGGCAAGAGTGTGGCCCTCAAGGCCAACTTCAACAGCGCCGATCTCTTTCCGGCCTCCACCCACCCGGACACTCTCCGGGCCATAGTCACGCTGCTCAGGGAGGCCGGAGCGCGTGAGATCACCCTAGCCGAAAGAAGCGGCATGGGAGATACGCGCGAAGTCTTGGAGAGACTGGGGATCTTCGCCCTCTCTGAGCAGTTGGGCTTCAAGGTCGTCGTCCTGAACGACGAGCCCGCGGAGAGGTGGGCTCACATCGAGCGCGGCGGCACCCATTGGCTCCGGGGCTTCTACCTGGCAAAGGTGGTCCTCCAGTCGGACATCGTGATCCAGACGTGCTGCCTCAAGACGCACAGGTTCGGGGGGCATTTCACGATGTCGCTGAAGAACTCGGTCGGCCTGGTGGCCAAGAAGGTCCCTGGAGGTCACTACGACTACATGTACGAGCTGCACGGCTCTCCATTCCAGCGGCTCATGATCGCTGAGGTCAACAAGTTCTACGCGGTGGATTTCGTGGTCATGGACGCGGCGAAGGCGTTCGTCAGCGGGGGGCCGGACAAAGGAGCAGGGGTTGAGCCGGGCCTGATGCTGGCCGGCAAGGACAGAGTGGCCCTCGATGCCGCGGGAGTGGCGATCCTCAGAGAGTTCGGGGCCTCGAGTTTGATGAAGAAGCCCGTCTTCGAGCTGGACCAGATACGCAGGGCGGCAGAGCTGGGAGTGGGAACCGGGTCCGCATCGGCCATGGAGCTGGTGCCGCTGGACGAACAGAGTCGGGGAGCGGCCGACAGAATCCGAGCCATCCTCACGACGGAGTAGCCGAACGTCGTCTGCTTCACACGATGCTCAGTTCACCGGCCTTGTGGACACAGGGGATCTGCCCGCAGGCCAGCTCTTTGTAGAGGTCGAGAAGGTTGGCGCCCAGCTCATCCAGGGTCTCGCCCTGGGTCCCGTAGTCCATATATTCCTCGAGCCGGCCGACGAGCATCCCATCTTCTTCGCAGTAGATGAAGCGCCTGGTCTCCATGACCGTCCTGTAGCCCGAGCGCCCAGCCGGCATCACGATGACCTCGCGCGTCCTCGTCCGGCCGAGAGATCCGTGCAGGTACTACGCCGGCCGACGCCCGAACAGTTATCTGCCTCTGGGTGGATCTTGTGGGAGACGCCCTCGGCTGTCCGTGCCAATCTCAGACCAAAGACCTACTGCCGCTCGTGGGACCAAGGCGTAGGCTTCGTGGTCCACTGCACGAGACGCCCCCTGCTCGGCAGTTAGGTAGTATTCTCTAGACCTGATGTTCGAGGAGGCAGGTGTGTCGGTGGTCTTCAGGATCGAGCTCGAGCAGGAGACCGATGGGCGCTGGATCGCTGAGGTGGTCGAGCTCCCCGGGGTCTTGGCCTACGGCGCGACACAGGACGAAGCCATCGCGCACGTGCAGGCATTAGCCCTGCGTGTCGTCGCCGATCGTCTCGAGAACGATGAGGCCGGCAGCGAGCTTCTGAACATCTCATTCCTCGCTGCGTGACCGACTGGCCGAGCACTCAGGCCAAGACCGTTCTGGCCGCCCTTCTCCGCATCGGCTGGGAGGTCGAACGTCAGTCGGGTTCCCACCGGGTCCTTGCGAGACCAGGCTGGCCGCACTTGGTGTTCGCCTTCCACGACCGTGACGAGATCGGACCACGCATGCTCGCCCGCATCGCAAAGCACAGCGGATTGCGCCCGCAGGACCTGTGAACGAGAGCAGGCTAGCCGGCTTTGGTCCCTCCCCCGCCGCCGTATTTCCGCATCTGCTCGCAGACATAGCTCTCGGGGATGGGCTCCCCCACCATAGCCAGGAACATTGGAGCGGAAGTCGTTCCCAGGAACCGGAAACGTCGGGTCATGTCCGCAGTCTTGGCCTCGAAGTCGCCGAGCGAGCTCAGGTATCCGCCGAACCCGCCCGCGGTCTTGTCCAGTTCCAGCAGCATGGCGGCGTTGTCGGCGATGGCCTCGATCTTCTTGCGGTTCCTGATCACCCGAGGGTCGGCCGCAAGCCGGTCGATGTCGTCGGGAGTGAGCCGCGCGACCTTCTCGACATCGAAACCGCCGAAGGCCTCCTTGATCCCCGGCCATTTCGCGTCTACGACCTTCCAGTTGATCCCCGAGGTGAATATCACCTTGCTCATGCTCTCGAGGTAGCCGGCCAAGGACTGCGGCTTGTCGCCACGCGGATCGTGCATCCCGTCTTCCTTTCCCACGTATGCCTTGCCGAGTGATGTACCCCGGGGCAGCCCAAACCACGCGCCCGGCGCCCGGCGCCGGTAACTGAGGCCTAGGGCAAATGCGTCGTGCGGGTTACGGCAAGGCCCAGTACAACCAAAGCCGGACGGAAGGGAGAATGATGTGCCGCACTGCCGGTGTCAGAGTCACCCCCGCGGCAGTTCACCGCGAGGCCCCAGATCGCAAGATCTCGCTCGGGCAAACCGGCGATCGCACACCCCGTGCCGCTAGGGTAGCCGACTGCCCAACTCGAGGCTACAATCGGCCTGTACGACTCCACCGAGAAGCCGGAGAGGAGCCACCCGGATGCCCGTCAACCTCTCTATCAAGAACGTGCCCGACGAGGTCGCCCGCGGACTCCGCAACCGCGCGGCCTTGAATCAACGCTCGCTTCAGGAGGAACTGCTGGAGATACTGAAGCAGGCGGCCAAAGACCAGGGTCCGGTCACGATCGACGACCTGTTGACGACCGCCCAGCGGAAGAAGCAGGCTCTCGACGAGGCGGCCGCCAAGGTTCGCGCGGCCCAGGACGCAGAGCACGAGAGAATGGCCCGGCGCTTCGAGGACCTCGTGGCCGAACCCGATGACGCTCACCCGGGCGGACGATCCGGCGGGGAGATCTAGTCGCCCGGCGGCTCCTCGGCCAAGACGATCGGTGGCCGACTCTCGCTCCGCGGAGTCTTGCGGTCGCCGGCTAATTCGCGGGCGATGGCCTCGCGCACCAGTGCGGCCACGCTGACTACATCGTATCGCCGGCGTTCGACGAACTCGCATGAATAGTACAATCAGCGCTGTTAACCAGGAGTCTCCGGGAAGGAGCGGTCAAATGGCCAAAGAGATCATCCTCTACAACCTCGCGCCGGGCGTGACCGACGAGCAGTTCAAGGAATACGTGGACACCGAGAAGGGCCCCTACATCGACGGTCTTCCTTCGGTGAAGAGATATGAGCTGGTCAGGATCGACAGCAGTCGTTCGGGCGTGGTGCCCTTCAGGTACTGCGGGATCGTGCACCTCAACAGCCTGGAAGACTTCCTGAACATCGACACCAAGACCGAGGAATACAAGGCCTTCTCCGCCAAGATGGCGAGCATGACCTCGGAGATCCACGTGACTTTCGGGGAGGAGATCCACTAGAAAGGGTGACCGCCGAGGCCTCGCCGCGCTTCTACGTATCGGCCGGAAGGTAGATGCCCTACCCGCCGCAGATGGTCTTCGCATGCTGCAAAGGGACCGCCTGCCTCGGCCTCGAGGCAGGCGGTCCCACGAAAGAGGCGTCGCCGATCTGGTTCCCTACTTCGCCAGCCGCACCAGCATGGCCTTGGCGAAGGCTGCGTGACCGCGCCCGATCCACTTGACCACGTGCATGAAGGCGATCAGCACGAGCACTCCCACGATCACTGCGAACGGTATCCCCCACAGCGGGAACCACCACTCGTAGGTGACGCCTTCCCAGACGAAGGTCTGATCCCCAAGCCACCCGGTCCACGCCCACAGCGGAGTCGTGATCAGGCTGAGCCCCACGGCGATCCCGGTCACCGCAATGGAGAAGTAGATGATGCCCAGGGGCAGCATCAGGACCATGTAGGCCATGGAGAGCCAGGTACGGCCGTCCTTCACCCAGAACCAGATCCGCTCGAAGAAGCCGGCGTTGGGAGGTTCGGCCCGCGGCCTGCGCGGCATCCGCGTCCCCAGGAACAGCTCCACGACCCGTCCTTCGAACAGCGCCATCCCGCGTACGATCCCCAGCACCAGCAGGAACAACGGCACGCCGATAATGAGGATCAGCAGACCCCCGGCGGTCGAGACCCCGGTGACCACGATGGTGAAGTAGGCGATGCCCGTACCCAGCGCGATGATCATGTAGACGAGCGCCTTGTAGACCGCCGGGTCGATGAAGACGCCGAAGATCTGCCGCCAGACGCTGGGCGGCCTCTCTGCCCCGGCCGCGGCGGTGGCCCCGGCCGCGGCCAGGCCGGCCTGGACGCCGGTCGGGAGGGGCGCGACAGGAGCGACGGGGGCGGGAGGCGCCACAGGAGCGGCTGGCGCGACCGGGGGCGCCGGTGCGACCGGCGGCGCCTGGGCCGGGCCGGCAGCCGCGGGGGCCGCCATCTCGGCGGCCTCGCCCGAGATCGGCACCGCTTCCACGGCGGGTGCCTCGTCCTGGACCACCGTCACCTCGGCCTGAGCCACAGTCTGAGCCTCAGCGTCGGTGGGGGCCGCAGTCGGACCCGCTGCCGCGACCGCAGCCGCTGCCGCGACCGCAGCCGCCGCCTCAACCACAGACGGTTCCGCGCTCACGGGCGCCGCGAGAACCTCAGCCCCGACGTCGACCGCAGCGGGCTCGGCGCCCAACGCAGCCGGCGCCCCGCTCACCGGCATCCCCAGGTACGCCGCCGCCACTTCCTCCGGGGTCCCGTAACCCTCGGCGACGGTCGCGAACCGGCCTCCCGCGGCCATCTCCGCCTGCAGGTACTCCTCGGCATCGAACAGAGCGTCCTGCACCAGCGCCGGATCCGCACCCGCGGAACGCAGCGCCGCCTGCAGTTCCCTCAGATAGCTGTCTATGTCATGAGCCACGATGTCCCTCCAGAACGGCATCCACGAATTCACGAGTCCGGATCCACGATTCCTGCCACAGGCCGACCGCCTGCCGGCCTTCCTCGGTGATCTGGTAGTAGCGGCGAGGCGGACCCGTCACCGAAGGCTCCACCTCGCTCGTAAGCAGCCCCCCGGCCTCGAGCGACCGCAGCACCGGATAGAGCGTTCCCTGTTTGACCGGCAATCCCCCGCCGAAATCTCCGAGCTCCTTGGCGATCTGGTAGCCGTACAGCGGCTTGTCCGCGTGAGCGAGGAGCGCCAGGAGAGCGAGCGACACGATGCCCGAGCTCAGCTCCTTCTGGAACTTGCGCACGCTGGCCGACACGACCTCCGGCGTATCCTCATCGAACTCTTGTGTTGCTGGTGTATCTGTCATTCAGTCCCGCCTCCGATCGTTCCGGACCGGTTGGCTGCCGGCAGGCCGGCGAGCCCTTGCTGTCGTTGACGAGCCCTTGAAACCCTGCCCTCTGGCACGGGCCGTTGCTTGTCATGACCCCACTATACTACTAAGTTCATAATAGTCAAGAGCTCGGAGTAGCGGAGATGGACGGACTGGTGAGGGAACGGCGAGAGGGTGGTTGCAGCAGAGGGGCGAGGAGGGGACGGAGCCCTTCTCTACGGACATCGGTCGGTCTCAGGAGGGAACCGACTACCAGGCGGACGACAGCTATTCGGAGAAGCGCTCCGAGGATCTCGTGGCCGAACCCGATAACGCTCACCCGGGCGGACGATCCGGCGGGGAGATCTAGTCGCCCGGCGGCTCCTCGGCCAAGACGATCGGTGGCCGACTCTCGCTCCGTGGAGTCTTGCGGTCGCGTGCCATCTGCCAGATGGCCAGACTGGCGAGCCCGGCGATGATGAGAACCATGCCGATCAGCTCATAGCGGTCGGGGCGTTCTCCCAGTTGGATCCAAGAGGCGACTACCCCGACCACCGGGGCGATCAGGCGCCCGAGTCCGGCGGTCCCCGCGGGAAGCTGCCGGAGGGTGTAGAACCACAGCAGTAGCGCCACCGCACACACAAGGACGACGTTGTACAGCAGCGCGGCCACAAAAGTGCCGGTCCACACCGGACCGGACTCCGCGGTCAGAAGCGCGATGACCACCAGCGGAATGGAGCCGAACAGCATCTGCCAGGCGTTCAGCCCGAGAAGATCCACCTTTCGGTCCCGGCAGAGGATCTTGGCGGCCACCGAGCTCGCGGCCGAGCAGACGCCGGCGGCGACACCGAGGATGTTGCTCATGGGGGTGCCTCCCGCGCTCCAGGGCGATAGGACGAAGACGAGACCGGTCAAGGCGAGCGCGACGGACAACCACTGTAGCCCCCGGACCCGTTCCCCCAGGATCACCCAGGACATGAGAAGAAGCCACATCGGCATGGTGTAGACAAGCACGGAGGTCTTGCCCGCCCCTCCGCTCTCGAGAGCCCACAGCGCCAACCCGATCGAACCCGTCATACCGAACAGACCCACGACGAGGGTGAGGGCCGAATTCGTGGGGCGCATCGACCGCCGAAGGACGGCCAGAAGGAGAAAGAGGAGTACCGCCCCGAAGAAGACGCGCATGGCGGCGAAAACGGCGGCGTCCGCGTAGCGTAGGGCCGTCTTCATGACCACCCAGTTGTAGCCGTAGATCAGGCCCGCGACTGCCAAGGCCCCCCAGGCCAGAGCGGAGGCTCGTCCGGGGGAAGGTACGGCGGGTTGCATCGAGGAGCGCATCACGCTGGAGCGCTGACCTCGCCGGCGCTCCTGCCAACGTCCACCCCACACCAACTACCGATCAACTATCGACCCCCCTCGCATGTGATAGACAGCTTCATCCTTCAGCATTGTAGGGGTCGCTCTCACCGATCGAGCGGTATGTAGCCTTGCGCAGAGCATCGGCTCGAGGGTCGTCCAGGTGCGTGCCCATCTGATTGGGCACGTAGCCGAAGCCGATCTGGTGGTGCGGGTCCGCGTAGCCGAAGGACCCTCCTGATCCAGGGGCGCCGTAGGAGCTAGGGTGTCCGAAGGCGTAGCCCGGACCCGGCTTGGAGAGACCGAGCGAAGTAGCGGGCCTCGACCTTCAGGCACTCATCCCGTGATCTGAGTGTAGGCAGCACCGCAGGCGCCGCGAGCTCCCGGAGCGTCTCTTCGCGGAGACCGAGCTCTTTGCCGCCGGTCGCGAACTCGCTGTAGACGCGGGCCAGGGCAAGGGCGGTGCCGACGCCTCCTCCGGCGGGCACTTCGAGGTTCCGGGCGTAGACCCGCCCTCGTGCCTCTGTTTCCGGCAACTCCGATCCCAACAAAGCCCGCCGGAGATTCGAACGCGAGTTCATCCCCGCGAGCGCAAGAGAGGGTGGCATTGTGAACAGCGACAGCATCATGCGTGCGGCCCGCGGCCTGTGCATCGGTGCCAGCCTGCTGTCCGGGATCTCTTCAGGCAGCCGGATGTAGAAATCGAGTCCCAGCGGAGTAGCTATCTCATCCTGGAAGTACCGCCCTATGCTCCGGTGCTCGGGATCGGCTCGGCGCAGGAGCTCGCTCTCGTAGAATCCGATGGTGACGGCGTGGTAGCCCTGGCACATCCCCGGCTTCCAGGCCGGCTTCTGGCGGGCAAGCACGGCCGCCAACCGGTCGAGATCAGTCAGCAGGGCAGCGTCCAATGGCTCGTCCAAGACGAACAATCCGGCCTGATGTGACAGGAGCTGCCGGACCGTGATCCCCCCCTTGCCCTGTTGGGCGAACTCGGGCCAATACGTGCTCACCCGCTCGTCGTAGTCGAACAGCCCGCGCGAATGGGCAAGCGCCATCGCCAGAGCGGCCATGCCCTTGGTCGCCGAGAAAACGATGACCATGGTGTCTTCTTCCCAGGGTTCGCCGATCGCCTTGTCCCGGACGCCACCCCATAGATCGACGACTTTTTCCCCATGGTGATAGATACAACAGGCGGCTCCAAGCTCGTTGCGACGTTCGAAGTTGTCGGCGAAGGCTCGGTGCACCGCTTCGAAGCCTGGCTTGGTAAAACCCGATATGGCTTGAGTTGCCATTTCTAGGCCTCCGTGGTTCGAAGTATGTCGCGCGTGAACTGCTTGGTCTTTTCGACCCCCGTCTCGACCAACGGACCTCTATTGCACTACTGCCGTAGATGAAAGCCCTCCCTGCATATCACCCTGCCCCTGTGCAGCACAAGAGGGAGAATTCGGAATTCCGCGGTAGAGGGGCTCAGACTCCTCGCCGGCGGTGTCTCGCCACCCGGTCCAAACAGCACCAGATCTTGACCGGGGGAGTCCTGAACGCGAATGAGGTGCAGCGTGTCGGGGGCCTAGAGCGCGCCCACCCATTCCAGGGGGTCGACCACCAGGACTCCCGGGATCGACGCGAAACCGGCATCGACCGTGAGGATCTCTCGCACACCCTGACGGCGCGCGACCGCGGCGTGGAGCAGGTCGCGCGCGGAAGCCCCAGACCCGCTGGGTATCCGCTCACCGAGACGTCTGGCTTCGTCGACATCGTCGAAGGTCACGGGCAGGATCCGCCGGACCGCGGCGGAGATCGCGTCGAACGTGGCCCGGATCTCCTTGTGCCGGCCGATGCTCCGGTAGCGATGGAGGACCTCCTGCAGAGTCTCGGCGCTCGTGATGAGCACCGCTCTATCGGCTGCACCGGCACGGAGGATATGGGCGCAAGGGTCTTTGAACCGACTCTCCGCTCCCATCGCGTATATGAAGATGGTCGTTTCCACGTACATGGCGCGTGGGGCTAGTCGCGGCGGTTTGGACGGGCGCCCCTTGGAGGGCGCGATGAGCGCTCGGGGGCGCTTGTCCGCGCGGGTCCGCCACCGCGCGCCTCTGCAGCTGCCGGCGCCGGCGCGGGCGAGACCGCGGCCTCGGTCTCGTAGCCGGCGTCCAGTTCTCGGACGAGATCGGCCGCATCCTCAGGCACCGGTACCCGGAGGTTCAGTCCTCTCTCCAGCACCTGTTCGCGCCAGGGGCGCTCCTTGTCCGCCAGCTCGCGGGCGATGGCTGTGCGCACCAGCTCGGCCACGCTGAGGTGGCCCGCCGCCGCCCGGCGCTCGAGCTGCTCGTAGGTCCGCTTGTCGAGCCGTAGTTCCAATCTGGCGTCAAGCTTAGCCACTGGTCCTCGCCTTGTCCGTACAACTTTGGTACTACATTGTATCACCGCCGCCCGGCCTATCGGGGACATCGACGTACGAGGGTTCGGCCTCATCGACGTGAACACCCTCGCCGGGATATTCCGCCATGTATCTCAGGCAAGTACTCCCTGTGCTCGTCCGACGCGCGTGGGCTCGATCCGCTCAACGAAGAACGCGTCAATGCGGTGTACCGACGCCCGCAAGCCGCGCCTGGCCTCCTCCAAGCCTTCGCTCTAGGACGTCCCGCACCAGTACGGACGTCGTATCACCCCGGCTCAAGAAGGTCCGCTGCCGCAGGAAGTCGTTGACCAACGAGATGATCGACCAGTAGGAAGATGAACCGCTCACGTCTGGGTGCTTCTCGTATCTCTCAAACCACTCCGCAACGTCAGCCCAGCGCCAGATTCGGCTTCGTCCCGAGCCGACCCTTGTCGAGGGAGTCGGAAAGCCCCCCGGGCCTCTCTCACCCCGTATGAGTAGACGGATGCTCTCGTTCGTTCGCCCTACCCGACGGGCGATATCCGCAATCGTGACCAGAGCGTCGGGCTCGACCCGCACCACCGTGGCACCGACCCCGGCGCTCTCGATGGTCTCGATCGCCGACACCACGGCTTCCAGCAGGTCTTCCGCCTCTCTCGAGAAAGCAGCAAATGGGACCCCTGTCGATCGTCCGATGGTCGCATCGTCGGCGCCGGCAGCATAGAAGGCTTCGAGCATCTCCTCGGTCAGATCGTGGCCTTCAAGCTCAAGGATCAGCGTGAAATCAAATGCCTTCAACCTATCTCACCTTCTGGAACAGCGGCACGCGTCTACCACCTGGCGAATCCGCTTCGCGTGGCCGTGGGGATTCCTGGGCGTGCTCCACACCCCTATCTGGCACAGCCCAACGCCTGAGCGACCGCAACAGTACAACCGTCCCCACAGGTGCGTGTGACCGAACGCACGTACTACGACCTATCCGCGTTCCTCGGCGTACCTGATCGCATCCTCGACCTCCTTAGCCGGGTGCCTCTCGCTCATGACGGCCGCCTGACTGCTGGTGTTGTTATTATACCAACAGTTCTGTGTGACGCAAGAGACGCCCTGGGATTCGGACGTTCTGCCGCATCGACTGCTGGTGAGTATCGATCAAGGAAGTAACCCCCGTCGACGAGGATGGTCGCCGGCACTGTTCACCCCCGAAGAGACAAACACTCGGGCTCAGCGACGCCAGATCACGCGGGACGTCTGCTACCAAGGGGCCAGATAACGTGACTGGCTTGACGTGGCTCGAGCGATGGTCGCGGACTCAGAAGAAAGCCACATCGGACCAAAGGTCGAGATCGGCGAATTGGCCGGCACCGTGTGAGAGACGCCCGGGTCGATGGCCGGCGGCATCAAGGCTGACCCGACGGCGCCGACGCGCGCCGAACAGGCGCCGGTAGCAGAATCAGCGCTGTGAAACCAGGAGGTTCCGGAAGGCAGTAGTCAGGTGGCCAAAGAGATCATCCTCTACAACCTGGCGCCGCACGTGACCGACGAGGAATTCAAGGAGTACGTCGACACGGAGAAGGGCCCGTATATCGACGGTCTCCCCTCGGTGGAGAAATATGAGCTGGTCAGGATCGATGACAGCCGCTCGGGCGTGATCCCCTTCAGGTACGTCGGGATCGTGCACCTCAAGAGCTTGGAGGATTTCAAGAACAAGGACACTCAGACCGAGGAATACAGGGCCTTAACAGCCAAGATGGCTGGCTTGACCTCAGAGATCCACGTGACTTTCGGGGAGGAGATTCACTAGGGAGGCCGGAAGGCGAGGCCGGGCGACACGGGGACGGCCGACCGAACCTCATCGGACTCAACCGAGCGGCGTTTCTACGGCGCCCACGGGGGCCGACTACTCCCTCGCTGCGTGGCGGTCGCAGATGAGCTCCCCTCCGCTTGCCACGCACTCGGGGCTGGTCTCGAGGATGACGACGATCGTCTCCTTGGGAAGCCCGAAGGCTTCCGACGCTGCCTCTGTGAAGTCCCGGGCCGGCTTGCGCTTTGTGGCCAAGTCGACCGGCTACCGAGCCTCGCTCCCCAGGATACTCTCGAGCAGGCGGCGGAAATGGTCCAGCGGTTGGGCGCCCACCACTCTGGTCCCTCCGGTGAAGATATAGGTGGGAACGCCGGTGATGCCGAGTCCGCGAGCTTCCTCGTAGGCAGCCTCGCGCACGCCCGCGTACCGGCCGGCGGCCAGCTCCTTCCGGAGGGCGACGGGGTCGAGACCCAGCTCCACAGCCAGATTGGCCAGCACCTCTGGATCACCGATGTCCTGGGAGCGGGCGAAGTAGGCGACGAGCGCCGCCCGGTGGAACTCCGGATGCTTGCCTGCATCGCGCGCGAACTCGGCCGCCTCTACCACCAGCCGCGAGTTGGAGAGGAGCCGGGGCGCTTCGAAGGGAAGGCCGAGTTCGGCGCAGCGCCGGCGCTGGCCCTCCTGGCTCTGCCCGATACCCGGGCCAAACAGGCGTTCGAGCAGCACGCCCTCGGGCGGCGTCTCGGGGTGGATCTCGTAGCTGACCCACGTGTCTTCCAGGGGGAATTCCTTCTTCAGCGTATCGACAATGCCCGTGCCGATGTAGCAGTAGGGTCAGATGTAGTCGGAGAAGATGCGCACCGCGATGGCCACGTCTCTCACCCCCTTGCGGATAGTCCGTTTCGTCGGTCCTCGCTCAAAGTAGCACCTAGAACTCATTTCAGAATGAAGTCTCGGCCGCGCCGATCGCACCCTGTCGGCAAAGCGTCATTCTGAAACGAACTCTTGCTCCTCCATAGGGGGCCGGGGCGAAGTCTTCGCCTCGAGCGGACCGACGCTATCCAGAAGCGAGCCCTCCTCCACGCGGACCCGGCCGGCTTCGACGACCGCGTAGCGGTACCATCCCGGGGCACCGGTCCACTCCCACTCCCACGCGCAGGGATCGACCATGTAGAAGCCGTCCTCCCGGAGGCGAGCTAGAGGCGGCGTGTGGCCCACCACCTGCGGGCAGCCGGGCAACGGCCCAAGATAGGAATAGGGCCGGGGCCGAAACCAGAAGAGGCCGTTGTCGGCCAGCATGTCGTGCTCGCGCCAGTCGCGGACCGGGGGCTCACGCTTTACCAATGCGAGGAAGATCGCGTTCAGGTGGTCCGCCAGGCGGGCCGGATCGGACCCGCATTCCTCCGCGAAGACCCGCTCGTACTCTTCGGAGACGCCGGCGTGGGTGATGAGCACCCCCTCGATACAGGTGGCCACCTTCCAAGCTCTCGACCATTCGGGGGTCAGCGCCTTCTCCCGGAAGAAGGACCGAAAGCCCGGGCTTTCAGCATTCTGGGGATACACCTCGAGATCCAAGAGCGCCGCCACGTCGTGGTTCCCGAAAAGCACCTCGGTGGCGTACGCCTCCACCAAGGCGATGCAGCCGGTGGCATCCGGGCCCCGATCGACGAGGTCCCCGGCGTAGACGAAGGCGTCCCGCCCGGGCTCGAAGCCTCCATGGCGAAGGGCGTTCTGGATGAGCTCCGGGTATCCGTGAGCATCCGCTATGACGAAGGTGCGCATCACTTGACTCTACTTCAAGCCGCCTTCCTCGGGAAGACCGATAGCTGGATGAGTTCCTGCTGCCAGGCGAGACCTGCGCCGGAAACCCGTTCGGTCTCCAGGCGGAGGTCCTGCCCCAGGTCGACACCCGCCTGCTCGTGGACCTCGGCCTCGAGGATCTCGGCCAGGAGGCGCAGGCTAGCGGCCTCGGGATCGAGCTGCTTGGGCGCGGCTTTGGGTCTGCCGCCCAGCTTGGCGTGCATCAAAGCCTCGAAGGCGTAGCCCAGGAGCAGCTAGTCCTGGATCTTGGCGAAAGCACCCACCGGCATACGGTATGCGGTGCCGATCTCACGCAGTCCCAGAGACCATTGCGCCCGAGCCCCGCGCGACGGAGAATGGGCCAGTCCTGAACACCGCGACGAAAGCACCTTGAGACGACGTTGACCGCTCCAGACGAACTCACCGCAGCCCGGCAGCGGATCGCAGCGGCTTATGATCCGCGTCTGCTGGAGGATGCCGGCCACCGGCTGGCCGGACTGCTGGCCGAGCACCTAGCTCGGGTCGAGCGCTCGGAGGGTCCCGTGTTGCCCTGGGCGGAGCCGCCCGAGGGTATCCGAGGGGCGGCGGCGCTCCTGCAGACAGCTGCTCCCCGGGGGCCGGGTGGCGACACGGGCCCCACCATCACGGAGGTGGCCGATCACTTCGCTCGCCTCGTGAAGATCATGCTCGAACGGGGGCTGAACCTGCACAACCCCCGATACATCGGTCACCAAGTCCCTGCGTCCGTGCCGATAGCCGGGTTGTTCGACGCGGTCGGTTCGGTCACCAATCAGTCGACGGCGATCTACGAGATGGGTCCCTGGTCGACGGCAGTCGAGCAGGCCATGATCGGGGAACTGGGTGCAGCCATCGGCTGGGCTCCCGGCACCTTCGCCGGGGCCGTCACGCACGGCGGATCCCTCGCCAACCTGACGGCCCTGCTGACCGCCCGGAATGTGGCTCTGGGCGACGTGTGGGAACGAGGATTGGCGCGCGAGGGACCGCTGCCGATCCTGCTGGCTCATGCCGACGCCCACTACAGTGTCGCTCGAGCCGCGGGCATTCTGGGACTGGGCAGCCGGCAGATCGTGCGCGTCGGACTGGACGAGCTGGGGCGCATGGATCCGCGCCGGTTGGACGAGGAATTGGCTCGCCTGCGCGCGCAGGCCCAGCCGATCGTGGCGGTCGTGGCGTGCGCCTGCGCCACGCCCACCGGGGCTTTCGACCCGCTGGAAGACATCGCCGACGTCTGCCACCAGCACGGAGTCTGGCTGCACGTCGATGCCGCCCACGGCGGCGCGGCTGTATTGAGCGACCGGCACCGGCACCTGGTGGCCGGTTTGGAGCGGGCCGACAGCGTCGTCTTGGACGCCCACAAGATGCTCTTCATGCCCGCCCTCTGCGCGTTCGTGTTCTACCGCGACAAGAACCACCGTTTCGAGGCGTTCAGTCAGGACGCCCCCTATCTGTTCGACCCGGCCGCGCCCGGCTTGGCCGAATACGACAGCAGCATGAAGACGGTCGAGTGCACCAAGCGGGCGGCGGCGTTCGGGCTGTGGGGTGTGTGGTCGTTGTTCGGCCGGCAACTGTTCGCCGATATGGTCGACGTGACCTTCGCGCTGGGCCGCACCCTGTACGAGAAGCTATCTCCGGCGGAGGACTTCGTACCGTTGCACGAGCCGCAATGCAACATCGTGGCCTTCCGGCACATCCCGGCCGAACTGCGCGACGCCCCCAGCGACCGCTTGGGTGACTTCCAGCTCGAGCTCCGCCGCCGCCTCATCGAGTCGGGCGAGTTCTACATCGTGCCTTTCAAGCGCGACGGTGTTGGCGCGCTGCGCGTCACGATCATCAACCCGCTCACCACCTCCGCCCACCTCGACCAATTGATGGACGCCCTCCGGCGGCAGGGACGCCAGCTGCTGAAGAGTTGACGGCCCAAGGTCGCCGGGCCTCGGGCTCGCGATCACCGGAACTCGGGTCTGACTAGCGCCTCAGCAGGGCGAAGGCGAAGTCGGGGCCGAGGCCGCGCACCCGAGCCGCAACGATCCACAGCATCGCCAGTGGCTCGAGATAGCGGGCGCCGGCCAGAGGACCCCAGTCCCACGATTCAAACCCAAGATCCTCGGCCAACCCGCACACCGCCTGGTTCGCCTCGGGATCGTCACCGCAGACCGGCATCACAGGGCGGAGGTCGCCGTAGCCGGGATAGGCGGAGTCCGTCATGTTCTCCCAGCCGGTGGAGTTGAAGGCTTTGACCACCCGGGCGCCGGGCAAGGCCTTGGCGATCTCTTCGGCGCCGGACGTGTCGTGACCCACGGTCAGCGTGAGACCGGGTCCGATAGGATTGGTGCAGTCGACGATGATCTTGCCGTTCAGATCACCGGCCGTCTTCCCAAACTCGAGCGCAGCAGCGTACGGTACCGCGAGGCAGATCACCTCCGCTCCCGCGACCGCTTGGGGAAGCCCCTGAACCTTCGCTGCAGGATAAGAGAGCCGAAACTCCTGTACCTCGCTCTTGCCCGGGTCGCGGACACCGAACACCACCTCGTGCCCCCGATCGGCCCAGACCAGCCCCAAGGTGCGCCCGACGGTGCCATACCCTACGACCGCGATTTTCACTTCTCGCCTCCTTCTTCAACGTGTTCGAGGTGTTCACCACGCCCCGAGGAATACCGGTGCGCGGACCCCGGACGCGTCCGGTCAGAGGATGATGCTCCCGAACCGAGAGGACGCCCCCGGCCTACCCCACGAGCAGCATCGGCGTCTTCTTGACCAGGTGTATGACGTTCTCCGTCACGCTGCCGAAGACCATTCTGCTGAGACCGGTGCGCCCCCGAGTCGCCATGGCGATCAACTGGGCCGGGTTGTCTTTGAGGAATGTGATGATCGTTTCGGCAGGATCCCCGGTCAGAATCTCGCTTCGGGCCTCGAGCCCGGCCTCCCTTATGGATTCCGCGACCCCATCCAGGTAGGCCTTCATTCTGGCCCGGTGCTCTTCTCTCTCCTGCAACGCCGACCGGCTCACTGTTATGTAGTCCACGTCTTCAACGTGCAGCAGGACCAACTCTGATTCCTCACCCCTTTGCTTGGCGACTGCGATGGCATGAGGGATCACCGCTTCTGACTGCTTGGAACCGCTCAAGGGAATGACCAGGGTCCTCCTGGGTAGCGTATCCAGTATGACTTCTTCACGCAGTTGGGACGGTACCAGCCAGATAGGAGCGTTCGAAGCATGGATGACTTTGGTGGCGACGCTGCCGAGGTCCCACGATCCGATCCCGGAACTACCATGCGTAGACATCATCACCAGATCTATGTCGTTTTCATCAACGTATTTGAGTATCTCTTCGGCCGGATGACCTACCACAACGTTACCCTGGGCGCGGATGCACTGCTCTAGAGTTTCATCGCCAGATCTATGTCTTATTTCCTCTGCTCCAGCGCACATGACTTCGGCCATGTGCTCCATATAGGCTTTCCGCATGGGCAGCTGTTCGGCTTCGTGCGGATCACAGACATGCAGCAGTTCCAGATCTATGTGCAACCGTCCAGAGAGCTCCTGAGCGTACTTGAGGACCACCTCGGCCAGCTCTGAGCCATCCAGCAAGACCAGCATTGTCTTATACACGGCAAGACCTCCCGAGAGTTCTCCTGCTGCAAGCGACGTGAAGCCAGGTACATCGTACAGCTTCTGCCGTCTTGGCAGCAGGCGGTGGATGGACTATCGTCGATACGTTGGAGCGCAGCCCGGTGTGGGACCGGCAAAGCCTTGGGAAAGGAGCCCATCGTGGAGCGGAGAGCCATGAACCCGTGGACCTGGCAGGACGAGTTCGATTTCTCGCAGGCCATCGAGGTGTCGGAGGGCCGAAGGGTCGTCTACTGCGCGGGCCAGACCTCGGTCGACGCGGACGGGAGACCCCTTCATGCGGGAGATATGGAGGCCCAGTTCCACTGCGCGCTCGACAACCTCGAGCGGGTCCTGGGCGAAGCGGGCCTGACCCTGGGCGATCTGGTGCGCCTGAACTACTTCGTGACCGACGTCCCCGCCTTCCTCGCGGTTGTGCCCAAAGTCGGGGTCCGTCTGAAGGCGGCCGGCTGCAAACCCGCGTCCATGCTTATCGGGGTGGCCTGCCTTGCCTGGCCGGAGCTGGTGGTCGAGTTGGAAGCTACGGCGGCGGCTTAGCTCCGCGGCGCCGGCGGCCGAGCCCTCACTCTCCGCCCCTGCAATCATGGAGCAGCTGGAGGCACACTTTGCTGAGCAGACTCACCCCTATCGCAAGCGATCTCTCGTCGATATCAAACGAAGAGGTGTGATGGCCTCCCGCCATGTCACTACCGATGATAATGAACGCACCATGGCCACCCGTCTTGGCCACTTCTGCCAGGAACACGTTTCCGTCCTCGGCCACCCTGGACTCTACCCAGTCTCGTGCCTCTGTCAGTTCCGGTATCCCTTCCGCGCAATCCTTTATGACCTTCGCCAGGGTCTCCGACTGGGATGAGATCGGAGCTCTACCTATCAATCGCTGCTCGGCCACGACACCCCATGTTTCCGCAGAGCCTTTGATGACCTGTCGCACTCGGTCGGTGGCATAGTCGTGGATCTCATTCCTGTCGGCCCAATATCCTAGTTCGATGGTCGCCTTGCCGGGAACGATCACCTGGGATTCCCCGGCCTTGAGAACCCCGACATTCAGACTGAACCAACCGTCGCTATGTGCACCGATACCATGCAGTGCAAGGGAGGCCGAAGCAGCCGCGAGAAGAGCATTCTTTCCACTCTGCGGTTCGTTGCTCGCATGAGATTCGGTTCCAAGGAAATCCACTGCATACTTCGAGGTTGCCAAGAAGCCAGAGCGACAAGCAATAGTGCCCGTGGGTAACCCGAGCCCCAGGTGACAGCACACCATGTATCGGACGTCAGTCATCGCGCCGCGGTCTACGATCGCCTCGGCTCCCCCCATCGTCCCTTCCTCGGCCGGCTGAAAGATCAAGCGGACGGTCGCCTTCAGAGAGTCTCCAAGACTCGCAAGAACCGCTGCCAGACCGAGACCGATGGCCAAATGACCGTCGTGCCCGCAGGCATGCATCAGCCCCCTGTTCGCGGAGGCAAAGCCTTGGGCAGCCGGCAGGTGAGACTGATCGTTCGACTCCTGGATCGGGAGGGCGTCCATGTCGAATCGGAACGCGACAACGGGTCCCGAGAGGGGGCCGATGTCGGCAACAACAGCAGTCCCGCCGCTCAGCATGAGTTCCACGAGCCCCTTGTCCATGCCGCCAGCCATGGCCCTCTCGGCCGATTCAGCCACTTTGCTTTCGTCGCGGTAGTGGATGGCGGCCATGTTCATCGCTTCATCAGCAATCTTGACTCTGAAGCCGCGGCGACGCAGGAAATCAGAGACAATGCCGGCGGTTCTGAACTCACCGAACCCGGGCTCGGGAAACCTGTGGAAATCCCTCCGGAGGCTAACGAGGTCCTGAGTGATAAACCCCGCGTTCCCGGCTTGTTCCATGCTGTCCCCTCCCCTTCTTCTTCGGATCACAGTCGAGCTGCCTTCGTGTCCGAGATGGCTCAAAGAGCAGGCCCTGGACGGCGAGACGTCCATCCAGGCTGCCGATCCGCTCCGCCTACAACTCGTTTCAGAATGAAGCCGCGGCCGTCTAGAGCCGTCTAGGCCACCAGACCTTTGTCGTACACCAGCCTCCCGCCGACCACGGTAGCCAGGTTGGTGATGGTGTGGATCTCTTCCGGCGGGACCGACAGGATGTCGCGGTCGAGGACGCAGAAGTCCGCCAGCTTGCCCGGCTCCAGCGAACCTTTTCGCTCTTCCATGTGGTCCTGCCAGGCACCGCCCATGGTGTACAGCCGGATGGCTTCCTGGACGGTGATCGCCTGCTTGGGCCCGCGGACCGTCCCCGAGGCCTTGGACTTCCTGAGAACGGCCGCCTCCACTCCCTGCAGCCAATCAGGGCTGGTGACCGGCGCGTCCGACGACAAGCTCACGTGCACCCCTGCGTCCAGAAGTGTCCGCAGCGGGAACTGCCACTCCGAGCGCTTGAGACCGAGGGCCTTGTCCATGTCGTCGGAGAACACCCATTTCAGGATCGTCTGAGCGCCCACACCGATGTTGTTCGCGGCCACGCGCTGGATGTCTTTCTCGGTGATGAGGTCGCAATGGAGCAGGTAGTGCCGTAGCTCTTGGGAGTCCTGCTCCTGAGCCCCCAGGAAGGCGTCGATGCAGGCCTCGATCGCTTTGTCTCCCACAGCGTGGATGGCGCACTGGAAGCCGTTCTTGTGGGCGTAGGCCACCATCTTGAGGAGCTCGTCGTAGCGCTCCTTTTCGGTCGCCCCGGGCATCACCAGGCCACCGTTGCCGCCGTCCGGATAGTCCTCGTGCAGCCAGGCCGTCTTGGTCTGGGGGACGCCGTCGGCGAACAGCTTGATCCCGCCGATCTTGAGCCACTCGTCGCCGAAGCCGCTGTGGATACCCACCACCGGTATGCTCTTCTCGAAGTCCGCGAGGGATATGGCCCCATACGTCCCGAAGAGGTAGAGGATGTTCATCCGCACCGACAACGCGCCCTCATTGTGAAGGTCGTTGTAGACGCTGATGCACTCGTTGTCCAGAAGCCCGCCCTGGAAGCCGCTACCGCCGGGCCCCAAGGCCGCGTCGGTGGTGCTGGTGATACCTCGGGAGTTCAGGTCCTCCATCATGGCCAGGATGGCGTTCCGCTTGTCCTGCCTGGTCCATTGCGGTACCACCCGCATGACCAGGCCTTCGGCCGGAAGTTCGAGCAGCATGCCGGTGGGCTCTCCGGTGGCGGGGTCCTTGACTACCTCGGAACCCGGCTCGGTCTGTGTGCGCCGGTCGATGCCGGCCAATTCCAGGGCGCGGGTGTTGGCGACCAGCTCGTGCTGGGTGAACGAGACCAGGTACACCGGGTTATGGGGAGCGACCTCGTCCAGGTCCCAGCGGGTCAGATGGCGGGAGGAATCGGCCAGACACTCGGCGAGATAGCCCTGGTCCCATCCGGCGCCCCTTATCCACTCGCCCGGCTTCAGAGTCGCCGCCTTGGCCTTGACCGCCGCTTTGATGTCTTCTATCGACTTGACCGCAGGGTAGCCGCAGTCCACGGTCAACGGAGGCCGAATCCCCCCAAACAAGGCGGCGTGCATATGGCAGTCATTGATCCCCGGAAGGACGGTCTTCCCCCCTAGGTCGACCTTCTGGGTCGCGGGGCCTGCCAGCACCTCGATCTCGGCATCGGAGCCGACCGCAAGGATCTTGCCGTCCTTGACCGCCATAGCAGAGACGGTCGAATCCTTGGCGTCGACGGTGACTATCTTCCCGTTAACGTAGATAGAATCTGCGGCACAAACGGTCATCTCAATGTCTTCCTTTCAGGCAAGGTATCCGCCATCTTCGATAAGGATCTGGCCCGTGACAAAGCTCGAGGCGTCCGAGGCCAACCACACCGCGAGCCCTTTCATCTCTTCCGGCATGCCACACCGCCCGAGAGGCAGCAGCCGCGCGATGGTCCTTTCCACCTCTTCCACTTCGTCGGCCGGTGTCAGCGGAGTCCGGTGATAGCCCGGACAGATAGTGTTCACCCGTATTCCATAGGAACCATACTGCCTGGCGGCCGCCTTGGTCAGCATGATCAGCCCGGCCTTGGCCACCGCGTAGGCGGTCTGCGTGTAGACCCACTTGTCCTGCGCGAGTGGCCACATCCCGCCCACCGACGACATGGTGATGAAGTTTCCCCGGCCCCCCTCGATCATGACCGGGAACACCGCCTTCATCTGCAGGAACACCGCCCTCAGGTCCGCGTCCATCACCTCGTCCCAGTCTTCGACGGGCTTCTCGTGGATGAGCACGAAGCTCTTCTCCCGGATCCCGGCGTTGGCGAAGAACACGTCGATGCGGCCGAACTCGCAGGTCACCTTCTCCACCATCGCCTGTATGTCGTCCCACTGCGTCACGTCGGCCGTTACCGCGAGATTGCGCCGGCCGTAGGCGGAGAGTGCTCCCAGCGTGTCCTCGAGCTTCTCTGCCGATCGCCCGACGCACACCACGTCCGCGCCATACTGGGCCACGGCTTCGCAGATGGTACGGCCCAGGCCCGAACCGCCTCCCGTCACCACCGCCACCCTGTCGGTCAGATCGAAAATGGGCCTATCGCCGGCCGCGTCCACGCTCCGATCCCCCCCCTGTAGATTTGCTGCCCGGTGTCCTCGCCGCGCCCTTTTCGAGGCTAGACGCCCAGATAGGCCTTGCGCACGTGCTCGCTGTGCATGAGCTCTTCGGCCGATCCTTCCACCTCGATGTTGCCGGTCTCGAGCACGTAGGCCCTCTTCGCCAGCTTGAGCGCCAGTCGCGAGTTCTGCTCCACCAGCAGTACGGTCGTTCCCGTCTCGTTTATCTCCCGGACGATCTTCGCGATCTCGGTCACCATGAGCGGCGACAGACCCATGGAGGGCTCATCCAAGAGCAGAAGGCGAGGCCCGCACATGACAGCCGTGGCTATCGCAAGCATCTGCTGCTCCCCTCCGCTCAGGGTGGACGCCTGCTGCCGCGCACGCTCCCTGAGCCGAGGAAAGTGGCCCAGTATCTCCTCCAGGTCTTTGGCGGTGGCCTTGCGATCCTTCCGCAGGTAGGCGCCTATCTTGAGGTTCTCCGCCACCGACATGTACGGGAACAGACCTCTGTCCTGTGGGACCTGCACGATGCCCATCTTGACGATGCTCTGCGGCTTCTGCCCGTCGACCCGCGCGCCGTCGAACCAGATCTCCCCTCGAGCCGGAGCCTTGAGCCCGGATATGGCCCGCAGGATGGTGGACTTGCCCGCCCCGTTGCGGCCGATCAAGGTCACAATCTCGCCTTCCTCGAGATACATGGAGACACCCTTGACCACCTCCGCCCCCTCGTAGCGGACGGCCAGATCCCGCATTTCAAACCACATCGGAATCGGCCCCCAGATAGGCTTCGATGACCGCGGGATCGGCCACACAGGCATGCGGCGTCCCCTCGACCAGCTTCTGGCCGTAGTTGAGCACGATGCTCGTGGCGCACAGACCCAGAACGGCCCGAACGTTATGCTCGACGACGATGACGGTGGTCCCCCTCAGACTGTTGAGTTTCTTGATGATGTCGATCATCGAGGTGGTCTCCTCCGCGTTCATGCCGGTGAGCGGCTCGTCCAGCAGCAAGAGGGTGGGGTCGGAAGCGAGAGCGACAGCCACGCACAACTCCCGCTGACTGCCATGAGGCAGATTCGTGCACAGCTCGTCCGCCTGGTCTGCCAGACCGACGAATCCCAGCAGCTCCATGCTGCGGTCGATGAGGTCCTGCCGCTTCCGGACACGCTGGTAGCTTCTTCCGATCACGGCCCAGGGCCCGTGCTCGGTATGCAGGTACGATCCGGCCAAAACGTTCTCGAGCGCGGTCATGCTCTTGAACAGCGCGTTCTTCTGGAACACCCGCCCTATGCCCAGGTGAGCCCGGCGGTGGGGTGGGTAACGGGTGATATCGTGGCCCCGGAACATGATCTTCCCTGCCGAGACGCGCAGGGTCCCGTCGATGAGGTTGAGCAGAGTGCTCTTGCCCGCGCCGTTAGGGCCGATGAGGCCGAGGATCTCTCCCTCTTCCACAGCCAGGTCGACCTGGTCGACGGCGGCCAATCCCCCGAAATGCCGGCTCACATTCTGGGCCTCGAGCAGTGGCATCGCCATCACCCGTTGGCCTGCTCGTCGTGAGCGAGCGCGACCGCCTCATCCGAAGCCGACCCGGCGACCACCACTCCCGAACCAGAGACCGGCGCGGCCGGTCCCGAGCGTCCTCGCCGCCTCCACTTCTGGATCTGGGCGGGGATCCCGACGAGACCCGCCGGCATGAAGAGCATGACGACGATCGCGATGGCCCCGGTGATCATCGGCTGATACTCCTGCATCGAGCGAGTGTTCTCGGCCAGCAGGGTGAGTACCGTCGTGCCCACGAGCGGACCGACGAAGTAGCTCTTGCCCCCCACCACCATGTACACGAGGAGATAGATCGACATGGTCACGCCGAAGCGCGACGTGGCGTCCGCGCTCAGGTTGTGTTGGTAGCCGGCGAACAGCGCGCCCGAGATGCCCGCCATGAAGGCTGCGAGCACGAAATTCACCATCTTGTAGCCGATGACGTTGATGCCTACCGCTCCCGCCAGAGTGTTGTCGTCCCTGATGGCTCTCCACTGGAAACTGATGTAGGCGCGCTCAACGTAGTAGAGGATGAGCAGGGCGACCAGAACCACGGCCACGGCGATGTAGTAGAAGTTGTACGGCCTGTCCAGGTCGATCTCCCCTAGTATCGGGAGGTTCTGCGTCCCAGGGCCCGGCACTCCGGTGAGCCCCAGCGGGCCGCCGGTGAGAGAGTTCCAATAGAAAGCGACCAAGCGGAACGTCTCGGCAACTAGGAGAGTGAGGATTGAGAAGTAGATCCCTTTGACTTTCAAAAAGGGGTACGCCAGCAACAGGGCTACGAAAGCCGAGAACAACCCGCTGACGATCACGGCCGGCCAGAACGAGAAGCCTCCCTTCATCGTGAGGGTGGCATAGGTGAAGGCTCCTATGATGGCGAAGCCCACCTGGCCGAGCGAGATCTCGTTGATGAGGGTCACGCTGCGAAGGCTGCTCACCAGCAGCACGTTGATGGCAAGCAGACACAGGACGGTCAGCCAGTACTGGTTGCCCGAGAGGATTTGGGGCATCAGGAACGCAACCACCGCTATCGCGACCCACAGGACGATCTTGCCCACGCCGCTCTTAGTCATGGCCGAGCAGTCCCTTGGGTCTGAAGAGCAACACCAGAATGACGATAACAAGCGGAGCCACCGACGCCACTGCCGGGCTAAAGAACACGGGTACGATGCCGTCGATGAGACCGAGTATTAGACCTCCGATCACCGCTCCGGGGATGCTACCCAAGCCACCCAGGACGATGATCACCAAGCCTTTGATCATGGGTAGTCCGCCCATGTAGGGCTGCAACTGAAGGATGGATCCGGCCAAGGCGCCGGCTAGTGCGGCGAGGGCACACCCGATCGCCATGGCCGACATGGACATCCTGTTGGGATTGATCCCTTTGAGGAAGGAGCCTTCGCGGTTCTGGGCGCTCGCCACCATCGCCAGACCCAGCCGGGTCCGTTTCAAGAAGAGGTAGAGTACCACCAGCGCGAGCACCGAGAAGGCGATGGCCAGGATCCGGTCTTTGGGGACCTCGGCTCCAAACAGGCTGAAGGAGCCGGAGATGAGGAAGGGAAGACTCTTGGTGTAGAGCCCGAACGCGACGACCATCGCAGCCGACAGTATCAGGGTCAACCCCGTAGATATGACGATGGAACTGAGAACCACGTCGCGCCCGGGTTGGGGTCGGAACAGCCCTCGTTCCAACGCGACCCCGAAAGCCGCCATCATGACCATGGAGACGGCGATGGCCGGGTAGAGACCCAGCCCGCGGCCGACAAGGAAATACACACCGAATGCCCCGAGCATGTAGATCTCGCCGTGGGCGAGTTGGAGGATGCCCATGATGCTCAGGATCAACGTGAGGCCCAAGGCCATCAATACGTAGAGCCAGCCGAGGGCTATCCCGTTGACCGTTGCCTGCAACCAAAGATCGAGAGAGTCCAACCAGGCTCCTTTGGTGGAATCAAGGGAAGGCCGGTCATCCAGTTGCCCGCGCGGTCACAGCCGCCCGGGCCGTCTGAACCGGCCTTCCCTTACTCTAGTGCTCCCTAACGAAGCTCGGCATGAGTACGCGTGATACCGCGCGATACCCGGCCTACTACTTAGCAAGCTCCAGGAACCCGACGAACTCAGCCACACCGTTCATGATGCGGGTAAGCGGGATGGGCCTGTAAAGCACCCGGTTCACACCGAACCGGTCGAGACCACCGATGTAGCCCGGCCCCTCCAGAGTCTGGAGGTCGCCGGCGTTGGTCATGCCCTCCATGGTCTTGACAACCGTCGCCGCATCCGTCGTCCCTGCCTTCTGCATGACCTGGATCATCACCCAGGGCATGTCATAGGCGTGAACGGCATCGGAGATGAAGGGGTCGTTCGGCCACTTGGCCGCCCAGGCGTCCATGAGCTTCTTGACCTCTGGGGTCGGGTTGGTGACGTCGATGCTGTTGCACATCACGTCGGTGAGCATGGCCGGGTCTTTGACGGTCACGACGACGACGTCAGCACCTAGGGGCGAGTTCGATACGAACGGGCCCTTGAAGCCCAACTGACGCGCCGCCTTCAACTGGTCGTTCGCCTGCCCGCTGACCATGGCCCAGATAACATCGGGCTTCGCCGCGTTGAGCTTGGTCATCACGGGGACGAAGTCCGTGGTGCCCCAGGGCCACTTCTCCACCGCGACTATTTCCATCCCACGCTCGGTCGCGTCGGCCGTCAGCATCTCGATCATCCCCTCATAGCCGATGTCGGGGGCGGAGATGGCTATCTTCTTGGCCTGCGGATACGTCTCGGCAAGGTAGTCGAGATCGGGGGGTCCAGTGTCGTCGTGGTTATAGAACGGACGGACCTGGAGCGGTTTGTCGGGCCCGACATCCTGCGGCGCACCCGGGATGTTCGCGTTCGCCTGCGCATACAACACGCCGGCCGCTTCGGTCACCTCGTTGATGGGCGCCATTTCCATCTCCAGAATGGCGCCGAGGACCATATCCACCTTGTCCTGGGTAACCAGCTTGCTCGCCGCGGTACTGGCGCCTTCCGCTGAGCCTTTGCTGTCTTCCAGGATGAGCTCGATCGTGTAGGTGTCGTTGCCGATCTTGACACCGCCCGCGTTGTTCACGTCATCGGCATACAGCTCCCAGCCGCGGGTGAACGCAAGGGCCACCACGGAGAGAGGACCGGACAAAGGCATGATCGTCCCGATCTTGAGGGTCTTCATCTCTCCGGATGGGGCGGTGGTGGTCTCGCTGGTCGCCGGCGCCGTGGTGGCCGTAGTCTCGCTGCTCGTCGGGGCGGTGGTTTCCGGCGCGGCGCTGGTCGTCGTCTCTTCTTCGCCTCCGCAGGCGGCTACGCCGAACACCAGAGCAACCAAGGCAACAACGCACAATAATACGAGGATCTTCCTTCTTGGCATCATGCTTCCCCCCTGTGATTCCATGCTGTGCAGGACGTGTTTTCCCAGCAAACCTGTCGAGTCTTCGTCGGTCTACCTCCTTGAGCCGACAACAGCTCCATCGTTACCAGGCATTGTACCCGGGACCGAAACCAAGCTAACCGTGCGCGACCGTCATCGGGTTGTTGATGCCGGTGATCCCGCGCAGGAGCACAGACCGCCCCTTAGGCGCATCGAACACCCTCGACTCGCATTTCACCACAAGCGCGAGCCCTGGAAAAGTATCCGAAAGTATGATTGTGCGCTCTCTCGCCCTAGCCGGCTCAAACGGCCCAACCTGCGAACCGAACGCTCCTCAGGGAGCGAGACCGACCTCCTGGCGCACGGTGTGGGTTATGGCCGTGCGAGAGCGCGCCCCGACCTTGGCCGCGATGCTGTGCATGTGTTTCTTAACCGTACACTCGGCGATAAACAGCGCCTGGGCGATCTCCTTGTTGGTCCCACCGGCCATCACCCTGTCGAGTACCTCAATTTCCCGATCGGTGAGGGCAAAACGCTCCTTCAGCGGCTCGTTCCAGCGTCGCGCGACCCGGTCGCGGGGTTCGAGAGTGATGAGCAGACCCGGGTTCCCCTGATCGAGGGTGACCGCACGAGAGCTGACACCCACGTTGCAGCTTTCGGCGAGCGCATCGGGGTTGCTCAGGGCATGTCCGACGAACGAAGCCGCCCCCATCTCCGGCGAAGAGCCCGAGGGGCGACTCGCCCCCTGGGACGGCGACCATGCCCGGTCGCCCATCCCCTCGACCAGGCTGGGAATACCGTCGACCTGCCCTAGAGGCGAGCAGAGGTCCCGGGCGATCTCGTTGCAGTAGAGAACCCGTCCGCGTGTGTCGCACACGATCACACCTTTGTCTTCGGCAGTCTGCAGCACGGAAGCGACGCTCGCGGAGACGATCTTCTCCAGATGATTGCCCACGAAGGGCGCGATCATCTCCATGATGGCTGCTTCCTCTGCGGAGAAAGGATCCCGCTGCCGCGCGCGGTGGAGACAGAGCGCCCCGCGCGCTAACGGAGTGGACGACATGAACGCGACAAGGTCGTAATAGATCCCGCCGCTCTTCCAGAAATCGTTGTAGAACTCGGTGGAGAGCCAACTACTGTAGTCCACGACCTCCCTGAGGTCGAACACGGAGGGAATAGGAGAATGACCCCGTGGCAGGCTGTTGCCTTTGATGAAGTCGGCCAACCTCGTCGGGTCAAGGTCGCAATAGTAGTCGGCATAGAGCTTCGGGAACGCCGGATCCTGGTTGTGGACGACGAACTCCAACTCTCTGGTGAGCGGGTTGCACAGGATGAGAGCGGCCTGCTCGGCCTGAAGCTCGCCGGAGATGCACTCGAGGAGCCGGCCGCAGCCTTCCATGTCGGCGGTGGCTGTGCTGATCTCCTGGAGGGTGCTGAGGATGCCCGCGCAACGCTCGGGGCTTACCGCGGTCGATCGTGCCGTCTTCGGCTGAGCGAGCGGCGAAGGCCCACGCGAAATCGGTCGCTTGCCCGGATGGGTGATCCCATCCAGCCCCGTCGTCGGCACTTTGGCCATCACACCCCACAACCTGCTGGGAGCCTTAGCTGAGGAAATGACCCACAAGGCGCCTGGCGATCTAGCCCCCACTCGACCGCTGGGGCCACAATCGTTGCAGACGCCGCACAAATAATCAAGGACATCCCGGCCCTGGATGGGGGCAGCCGATGGAATTGACGCTGCCCGGTATGGAATCGGTGAAAGGGACTGAGTAGAATGGATCTACGAGAGGCACGGGGGCACCCCGGCAGGTATCTCGGGTGATAGCCCTAGGCGCCGAGTCCACAGTCCGGGGTCCGCTACCTAGTGTCCTACCGCCCGGTCTTCCCAGGAGGGAGGCTCGGCGGGCAAGGAACCCGAACCGAGGTCGTGAAAGGAGCCGAGCTTGAAAAAGAAGACATATCCCCTCTTCTACGCGGGTCAGAAGGCCAAGTATGCCCGGTCGGTCGTGGTAGGCGACCTGGTCTTCGTGTCCGGCGCGACCGGCCGCTCTCTGAAGACCGGGGATTTCACATCCGACGAGATCAAGGGGCAGATGATGGTCGCTCTGGACAATATCCGGGGCGCCCTTGAAGAATGCGGCAGCTCCATGGACAACATAGTCAAGACGGTGATGTACCTCAAACGCCTGGAGGACTACGGCGTCATGCGGGCAACGGAAGAGGAATACTATCGGCAGTACGCCCCAGTCTGATCGACGAGCCTCCGGCCAGCACTTTCGTGCAGCCGATGTCGCTGGCGCGCCCCAACATGCTCGTGGAGATCGACGTGGTGGCCTGCCTGAATGAGGAGTGAGCAGGATGGAGTGTCAATGATCAGAGAAGAGGGTGTGCAGGTGCACCGGATGGGCGCCTGGTCTCCGGGGCCTGGCTGTCATGGCGGATGCGGACTCGAGTTCCACGTAAAAGATGGAAAGGTCATCAAGGTGGAAGGTGACCCCGAGCATCCCTGGTACCAAGGAAGGGTTTGCCCCAGGGCCCTGGCCATGACCCAGTTCATCTACCACCCCGACCGCCTGCGGCATCCACTCAAGAGGATGGGGGAGCGAGGAGAAGGCAAGTGGCAGGAGATCTCCTGGGAGGAGGCCTTCGACACGTGTGAGAAGCGTCTGCAGAGAGATCGCCGAGAAGTGGGGTCCCGAGTCGGTGATCTTCTCCCAGGGGACCGGCAGGGATGTCGGGGGACCGATCGTGATGCTGGCCTATGCATACGGTAGCCCTAACTGGACGATGTGGGGCCTGTCGGGGCACTCGTGCTTCACCCTCGACTGGCTGCCGGCTATGTGATCCAGGGAGACTTCACCTTCCCGGACTACGCGCAGTTCTTCCCCGAACGCTACGAGAACTCGGAATACGTGCCTCCCAAGTGCCTCGTACTATGGGGTCGCTCGATCGGTCGCGGCTGTTCCGACCACTACACGGCGGATCACTGGGTGATCGACGTGATGCGACGCGGAGCCAAGGTGATCGTCGTCGACCCGCGGGAAACCTGGATGGCGACTCGTGCCGACCTGTTCTTGAGGATAAGACCGGGAACCGACAACGCCCTGGCCCTCGCTCTTATGAATGTCATGGTCACCGAGGATCTGGTCGACAGGGCCTTCATCGATGAATGGTGCCTAGGGCTACGACGAGATGGCCGAGAGAGTGCGGGAGTTCACGCCCTGAGTGGGCGGAGCCTATCACCTGGATACCTGCGGAGAAGATCCGCGAGGCGGCGCGGATGTACGCGACAAACCGCCCCGCGGGTATCGAGATGGGGCGTCCGGTAGAGGGTGTTCCAGAGGGCACCCAGGCGACCATGAACATCCACAGGCTCATTGCCATCTCCGGAAACCTAGATGTGCCCGGTGGGAATGTCATTTGCCGCCCCGCCTATGGTGTGGCCACCTATCCGTTCTCCACTGAGGAAGTCATACGGCTTTACGGACCCGACCTTCACTCGAAACTGAGCCAGAAGCGGATCGGCGCAGACAAATACCCCCTGGTCAAGAACTTCCGGGCCTGGGCCCAGGAGGACAGCCTTATCGAGCAGATGGAGACCGGCGAACCGTACGAGATCCACGGCTTGTGGATACAGGCCAACAACCCGCTGGCCAACCAAGCCCAAGATGTGAGACGCCACTACGAAGCTGCGAAGAAGCTCGATTTCAACGTGGTAGTCGACCTGTTCATGACCCCGACGGCCCAATTGATCGCTGATGTAGTTCTACCTGCCGCCACCCTCCCCGAAAAGGATTCGGTCTACTGCATCGGAGCCCCGCTCAATACCATCCACAAGATCATCGACGTTCCGGAGTGCAAGTCCGACTGGGAGATCGTCTTCACTTTGGCCAAACGCCTGAATCCTGAGGCGGTTCCCTGGGGGAACGTGAGGGAGATGCTGACGGACAGGATGAAGGCCTCCGGTTACTCCTTCGAGCAGTTGATCGAGAAAGTCTGGGATTTCGCTCCCAAAGGTCATAGGTGTGGCAGCCGCCCCTACCGAAGATACGAAGCCGGGCTGTTGCGCCCGGACGAGAAGCCGGGTTTTCGCACACCCACCGGCAAAGTAGAGCTCTACTGCTCCAGTTACGATGAATGGGGCTACGACCCTCTACCCTACTTCAAGAAGCTCGAACCCAGAGCGAAGAAGACACACCCGACGTCTTCAACGAGTTCCCGCTGATGATGATGACCGGACGGCGATCGCCCGTCCTGTTCCATAGCGAACACCGACAGATCCCCTGGCTGCGCGGATGTGACCCGGATCCGTTGGTGGAGATCAGCCTCAGACCGCAGCGGAGAAGGGGATCAAGACGGGAGACTGGGTGCTCATCGAAGGAACGATGGGAGAGTTCAAGAGGAAAGCCAAGGTCACTCCTATGATCGATCCTCGGACTGTGATGGTTCCTCATGCCTGGTGGTTGCCGGAAGAAGAGGATAGTAGCTCGAACCCATACAAGAGTATGGGACCTCAACTGCAATCAGCTGATCCCCATGGGCTACAACGATTCGTCCGGCTTTGGCGGTGGTCCTCTTTCCTATATGTTGGTAAGAGTCTCCAAGGCCGACGACATGTGAGGACACCAGATCTGACTGAAGTGGTCAAAGAGGACGACCTAGAGGGGTATCCACAATGCCGCGCAGAGGACGATCATCCAGCCCCTTCCCAGTAGCCGGTCGACCCCACCGTCACCGAGGCGCTGTGCGCAGGTCGGAGGCCACCGGACCCAGTCCTCCTGTACACTGTGCCTCGCGCATTTTCTGCCCGGCGGCGGCGCCCGGGTTCGCCTTGTCACTCAAGCGCGATAGGAGGTTGACTTCGTGCGGACATTACGGAATGTCTTTCGACGCAAGCTGAGGGTCATGCTCACCATCTTCGGGATCACCATCGGCGTGCTGGCACTGGTGGTCATGGGCAGCATGGCCGAGAAGATCAACCTGCTCGTTTCCGGCGGCACCAAGTACTACTCCGACAAGGTGATCGTGGCGGCTGAGGGCTCCAACATGATGTCCAGCGGGCCGCTTTCTCTCGGCAAGTACGATGAGATCAAGGCCGTTCCCGGGGTGGCCGAAGTCTCGGCGGAGATCGGCGCCCTGCTCGAGACCGACGCCTCTATCTCGTTCGGTATGCCCTCCATCCTTACGGGCAGCGACCAGCGCGGCCAGGAGCTGGAGAGCTTCGAGATCTCCTACGCGGAGGGCCGGGCTGTGCGTCCGGACGAGACCGGCGCCGTCGTCGTGGGCTCCGATCTGGTGAACAAACTCGGCGCCCGGGTGGGCGAATACGTCACCATACGGGGAGAGCAGTTCCTGGTGGTGGGGATACTCGACAAGACCCTGACCGCCCCGGACAGCTCGGTGTGGATGTCCCTCCCCGACGCCCAGCGGCTCTTCGTTCAGGACCTGCCGGAGATGATCAGGAGCCAGGTCGATCCGGCGGACCTCGTCACCTCGTTCGTCGTCTATCCCACCCCGGGCACCGACCCGGAGGAACTTGCCGTTGCCATCAACGAGGCCGTGCCCGGAGTCGAAGCTTCCGGCCCGAGCTTCTTCCAGGACCAGATCGCGAGCGCTACCCAGATCTTCAACGCCATCCTCTACGGCATCGCCATCATCGCCCTCTTCGTGGGTGGACTCTCGGTCATCAACACCATGACCATGTCGGTGAACGAGCGCACCCGCGAGATCGGGGTGCGCAAGGCCATCGGAGCCTCCGACGGCCAGATCGTGCGGCAGTTCCTGACGGAGGCCGGGGTCATCGGCCTGATCGGCGGGGTCTCCGGCCTGTTCTTGGGTTGGATCGCGGCCATCGTGGCCAACGCGCTGCTCGAGTCTTCCAACCTCAACCTCTTCCAGGTCACTCCAAGGCTTGCCATCGGGGCGGTCGTGTTCGCCGTCGTCCTGGGCCTGGTGAGCGGGCTCTATCCCTCCCTGCACGCCGCCCGGCTGGAGCCGGTCGTCGCCCTCCGGTACGAATAGGAGCTCGTGATGCCAAGCGTCATCAAGGGAATAGACATCCATAAGCGCTACGTCATGGGCAAGGACAACTTCGTCGATGCCCTTCGGGGAGCGTCGCTCGAGGTCGAAGAGGGCGAGATGATGGGGATCATGGGTCCCTCGGGCTCCGGGAAGTCCACGCTGCTCCACATCCTCGGCTGCCTCGATACTTTGGACTCAGGGGAGGTGTGGCTGGCCGGGCGCCGGGTGGACCAGCTCGGCCGGCGCGATCTTGCCCTGCTGAGGCGGAACGAGGTGGGATTCATCTTCCAGACCTACAACCTGGTGCCCAGCCTGACGGCCATCGAGAACGTCATGTTGGCCGCGGAATACGCCGGGAAAGGGAGGCGCGAAGCCCGCGAAGCGGCGCAGAGCGCCCTCGCCCACGTGGGGCTCGCCGATCGGGAGCGGCACCGGCCCACCGAGCTTTCCGGAGGTCAGCAGCAGCGGGTGGCCATCGCCCGAGCCCTGGTCAACGGGCCCAAGGTCATCTTCGGGGACGAGCCCACCGGCAACCTGGATTCGGCCAGCTCTGCCGAGGTCGTCACTATGTTGCACGGCATCAACCGCGACACCGGCACGACCTTTGTCATGGTCACGCACGACCCGGGAGTGGCGGAGACCTGCGACCGCGTGTTCCACATGCTGGACGGGCTGATCACGAACTCCCACTGAGGGGCGGAAACGGCGCCCCGGTGGCGGTCCCGGCTCTGCCGGCGGTGCCGGACTACTCTTGGGCGCTCACTCGGCGAGGCGCGGAGCCTACGAGGTCCAGGTGTAGGCGACGATCGGGTTGTCCTCCACCCACGCCTCCATGGACCCATCGTAGATCTTGACGTTCGTGTATCCCAGCATCTGCGTGAGCAAGAACCACCAGGTGCTCGCGTAGCCACCGACACCGCAGTAGGTGATGACCTCCTGGTCCTTGTCCGAGCCTATGACGCCGGTCGCCATCTGCTCCAAGAGCTCGACCGGCCTGTACGTACTGTCCTTTTCCCACACCCAGATCAGAGGCAGGTTCCGAGCCGTCGGTATGTGTCCCCTCATGTCGGCAAAGGGGTCGACAGCCACCCCGAAATACTGGTCGGGGTCCCTCGCGTCGAGGATCACCGACCTGCCGATATGGTCCTTCACGTATTCGGTCGACACGAACATGTCGCCATCGACGGCGCTGCTGTAGGGTATCGGAGTGACCTCGGGGGCTTCGGTCGTCGTTTCCCTGCCCTCTCTGTCCCACTTCGGATGCCCACCGGCCAGGACGGCGACATTCCTGACTCCGGCATAGATGAGGGTGGCGGCGACTCTGACGGCATCCGCCAACGGATACGGCGGAGCCGGTGGCTCTTCCACCCTGCCGACTATGACCACTTTGGACTCCGCCGTCAGTCCGCAGTCCCCTATCAGCTTGAGTAGATCCGCCTCGGGGGGTAACTCGAGGAGCAGCTTGTCGTCGGAATCCGCCCAGGCCGAGATCAGCCCGAAGGGGATCGAGATCGCACCCGGGATGTGGCCGGCTTCGTACTCCTCTTCCCACCTGATGTCGATGATAACCAACCCCCCGCCGGGCAGTTGGGCTTCCAGCCATTCGGTGGAGACGATCGGGTCGATAGATCGTGCCATCCTCGTTAACCCCCTCGAGCGATCAGTGGCGCGTGACAACTGCAGATCTCAGACGCTTCAATCGTACCTCGCCAGGACCGCGGCGACCTCGTCCCCACAGACGCGCAGGACGACCGGCCAGAGAGGCTATGTGTAGCAAGCTGTGTAGGTGTATACTATCTATGTGGCACTCTACAGAGCCCAGATACTCCTGGAGGATGACCAGCACGACCAGCTGGAGAGGCTGGCTCGCGACTCCGGCCGGAGCATGTCCGAACTGGTGCGCGAGATCATGGCTGAGTACTTCGCGCGCTCGTCAGAGGAAGAATCGGCGCGGCGATCTCTGGCGGCCGTGGACCAGCTCTCCGACCTGCGACGCGTCTTGGAGAGCAGGCACGGCCGGCTGCCTGCTTCGCTCCTGAACGAACTGAGAGAGGAGCGGGACGCGGAGCTGTCTCCGTGAACGCGGAGCTGTCTCCGTGAAAGCGGAGCTCTCCCCATGATGGTGCTCGATGCCGGGGTTGTCCTAGCGCTGGTGCTGCCTCTCCCCTTCTCCGACCAGGCTGCCACCAGGATCCGCTCGGCACGCTTGGTCCAGGAGGAGCTCTACGCTCCGGCCTTGCTCGAATATGAGGTCTGCTCCGCGCTCCGGCGAGCCGTTGCGCGCAGAATCCTTACCGAGGACGAGGCTGCCACCGCTCTTGATCTGATCGGCGCCATCCGCGTCCGCCCGATCACGCCCGCCTCCTCGCTCCATGCCCGTGCGCTCTCGTGGGCGGCCCGACTCAAGCACACGAAGGCTTACGACGCCCAATACCTGGCCCTGGCGGAGGAGATGGGCTGTGTTCTCTTGACGACGGACGGTCGTCTCGCTCGCTCGGCCCGGGCGGTCGGCGCCACCTGGGTCGAAGCACTCGGCTGAGATAGAGCTCTCTCGCTTCGTTGGCCCGCATTCCCAGGGCCGCCCGACCGTAGCCGCTTCCAGCTCCGCGGCTGCGGCTTCTACCGTCGAGTCGCGAGGTGGACGCCCGCCCCGTCAGTCGCCCGAGAACATGTCGAGCCTGGTGACGTTCGGCAGTTCGGCCAGCTTGGTGTGGATGAGATATGTGTAGGCGCCGATAGTGCTGTGCACCCGCTCCCCCTCCACCCGGGCAAAGAGCTCAGCCACGCAGTTCCCTTGGAAGAAGTTGAAAAGGAACGTCATCTGCGCGGTCAGTACCCCTTCGTTCCAATACAGGAGATAGACGCCGTCGGCGATCTTGAAAGCACGGTACTCCTCGGTGTCGGCCTGACCGGCCTGGGGCCCTTTGACCCCCATCCAGGTCTCGTAGACCCCGGTGAGGTAGATGTGCTCGTAGGCCACGTTGTGGGCGTAGGTGTTCAGAAACCGAGTGCCACCCAGCGAGAAGGGCGGGTGATACTCCGCCGGCCCCTCCGGTGTGACTTCCTCGACACGCGCACTCTCCACCGTGGAGACGATCCCTTTGTCGCCCATCTCTCCCATGACGACCGTGGCCACTCCTTTGGCCAGGTCCAGGGCCATCGCGACAGAACCCGTCTCAGTTGCCAGGTAGGAGACGAAGAAGATCTCGGGCGCGAGCTCGAAGGCTTCGTACGGAACGGCCGGGTGCCGGGCCGTCCCGGTGCCGCCCAACACCTCCACCTCCACTTCTTTGTCGCCGAAAACATGCCGCAGCCGGTCCGGCTTGTCGCGAAGAGCGAAGGTCAGAGTCTTGCCCGAAAGCCTATATGAGTGGGGCGGCCGATTCTGCGCGTAGTCGAACTCAGGCTTGTCGGAGATGTTTTGCTTCAGAAAGGCCGAGCCCTGGGCCTCGAAGCTCTGCCGATCGTGTGCGTTTTGCTCGGTCATGGCGGTGATCCCTTTCTCGCGTGGTCGCAGCTCTGCGTCTGGTCGTGACTGTACGTGCGGTCGCAGCTCTAGGCCAGGGGCAGGTCGAACAGTCTCTTGGGGTTCTCCCAGGTCACCCGCTCGATCTCGCTCACCGGCATGCCGTCCATCTTCATCGCCCAGGCGGCCTTCACCAGGGAGAGGTGACCGGCGCCTCCGTAGCCCAGCTCCGAACCGATGATGATCTTGTCCCGGTCGTCCGGGTACTCACGGACGATCTCGGACGCCTCCTCCGCGGTGAGCTTGTCGTAGCAGATGCTGAGGCCCGTGACGCATCCGGACTTCAAGCGGATGGGGATGGTGTTCTTGCCGCTGTGGTCGAGGACCGCCTTCCCCAGCGGGTAGCCCTCCTCCTTGAGCACGTCGATGATCTGCGGGGTGACCTCCGGGGTCTGCGGCTCGCGGGGAGTGGGACTGTGCACGATGATGGGCAGGTCGTGATCTTTCGCGATGGCCAACTGAGCCCGCAGGAGGTACTGCTCGTGGGCGTTGCCGGTGTCGAGGCCGATCTCGCCGATGCCGACCACCCGGGACTCCTTCAGGTATTCGGGCAGCTTCTCGAGACACTCGTCGTAACCTTCGCTGGTGATCCCGTAGAACGGCACGGCCAGGGCGACGTAGACATCGATCCCCATCGAGGCCGCGTACTTGACCATGTAGTCGAGCGTCTTCTCCCACAGCTCAAAGATGGTCTTGGGATAGAAAACGCCGCTCATCAGGTGGGGCGACGGAACGATGGCCGCCTCCACCCCACCCCAGGCCATCCGGAGGATGTCTTCCCCGGCCATCCGGTCCAGGTGCACGTGCGAGTCGAGCAGTCTCATCGTCTCCCTCCTATCCTTCCCACTTGGCGACTTCGATCAGTATCGAGTTAGGGGCGAAGCCCGCGACGTCTTTGGACAAGAACCTGTCCGAGGCCAACATGTTGACGCAACCGGCCCGGTCCACACTGCCGGGGACACCCGGTTGAATGGGGTCGTACTTGGCCGACGCTTCGTAGGCGTGGAGGGTGCCCGGCCTCACCCGGTGAGTCACGTGGGCCGCGCACAGGACCTGGGCCCGGTCGTTGTAGAGACGGATGACGTCGCCCTCCCTGATGCCTCTGAGCGGCGGCGTCATCGGGATGGATGCGGGCGGTCAGGTAGTAGTAGCCGTCGACCAGCATGCGGTGCCCGGGGATATCCCAGATCCACTCGGTATGGTCGTACATGGTGTGAAAGGAGAAACGGGGATGGGGCGTGATGAGCTGGAGCGGATACTTCTTGGTCAGCTCCGCGCTCTCGTGTCCTTCCCAGCTCGGGATGTACCTCGGGACCAGAGGTCGTTCCGGATTGTCGGGATCGAACTCCTTGAGACTCTGGGATTCGAACTCGATCTTACCGCTGAAGGTGGCAAGTTCTTTCCCTTTTTCCGTGTTGCGCTTGGGATTGCCGAGATCAGGGGTGTCACAGTCCCGGCCTTCATAGAACCAGCGTAACGCTGGAGTGGAGGTATAGGGTTCGGGCATGGGCACCAGATGATAGCCTTTGGCCTCGAACTCCTCCCACGAGACCAGGGAGGGCAGATCGGACCAGTCGAAGTACTTCTTGATCCACTCCTCCTCGCTGCGACCCTCGGTGTACTCCTGCTCCACCCCCAAGCGGGCGGCGATCTGAGAATAGATCCAGTAGTCGGACTTCGATTCCCACAGTGGCTCGATGCATTTCTGCATGTAGACGATCACCCGGCGGAAGTTGCTGCTGAAAGTGTCGGGGCTCATCCAGCCGCAGTTGCCGAACTCGGCGATGTCGTTCCTCTCCAGGTTGGTGCACGCCGGCAGGACGATGTCGGCGTACTGCGTCTCTCCGCACCACCAGCAATCCTGGTTGACCAGGAACTCCAGCTTCGGGCTCTGGTAGGCCCGCACCCATTTGTTCCCCTCCGCGAGGGTGCCGATGAACGAGCCCCCGTGCCGGTAGAACATCTTGATCTCGGAGTGGCCGGGCAGCGGGTACTCGTACGGGATGAACTGCTGCTCGAGCGATTTGGTGTTGAAACCCTCCCCCAGCCACTTGACCGGCGGATCGAGGATGCCGTCCGGGAAGAGGGTGCGGTAGATCCGCTGCTTCACCGGGTTGACGTGGATCGCGTCGCCCACCTGCTGCATGCCACCGTTCTCGAAGCCGGGGAAGCGGAAAGCGGAGTTGGAAGGCGAGCCCATAACCGCGCCCCAGATGTTCACTCCGGGCTTGCCCAGGCCCTGCATGGCCTGCAGCAGGACCATCAGCCGGGCCCACTCGTGGCCGTAGGCCTCGCGGCAGGCTCCCCCCATGCCGCCGCGCATGCCGGTGGAGAGGGTGGTGCGTTTGGAGGCCCATTCCCGGGCGAGCGCCCAGATGACCCGGGCCGGGATGTCGCACTTCTCCGCGGCCCACTCCGGGGTGCGGGCGACGCCGTCGACTTCACCGAGGACGCTCTTCTTGAACTCCTCGAAGCCGACGCTGTGGGTCGCCAGGTATTCCTTGTCGTACGTCCCGTCCCGCAGCCAGACGTAGGCGATGGCTTCGGCCAGGGCCGCGTCGGTGCCGGGTCGGGGAGCGATCCATTTGTCGGCCTGGATGCCGGCGGTGTAGTTGCAGTGAGGGTCGATGAAGATCATCTTCTTCCCGAGCTCCTTCAGCCACACCCGCCAGATGGCCGAATCCTGGCCGTTGTAGGCGCCCCGGTTGGTGTCGGGGTCGTTCGACCAGAAGACGATCAGGTCGGTGTTCTTCATCACGTCTTCGAGGAGGTCGAACTGCTCGGGTGGTCCCATCCTCCAGTAGAAGCCCCACACGTGGGCGGAGCCCCATAGCCAGCCCTCCCAGCTGTCGGGATTGTCGAAGTAGTCCGTGGCCCCGATCATCCTGAAGAAACGGTTGAGGGTGCTGCGGTGGGTGCCCATGCTCCCGGCGTTGTGGTGAGAGGAGCTCATGAAGGCTACCGCCTCCGGGCCGTAGTCCGGCGCGGATGCGCTTGAGCTCGTTGCCGACGATGTCGAGGGCTTCGTCCCAGCCGATGCGCACGTAGCCGGACTTGCCCCGGTTCTCGGGGTGGCGCTCGCCGTTGGGATCGAAGTCCGCCCTCCGCATGGGGTACTTGATGCGGTCGTCGCAGTAGACGCGGGCCTTCTCCGTCATGCCGTAGGGGGCGACGGTCTCCTTGCGCGGGGGGCTGAACTTCCTCCCCCCGGTCTCAATAGTCCAGGTGGGAACCTCTTCCTGCTCCCCGAAGACCAGCGGCCGGACGCGGATGATCTTGTCGTCTTCCACGTGGACGAGGATGGGGCCCCCGCCGTGGCCCAGGTTCGTGCAGACCCTCTCAGCCATCAGCGGCCTCCCGCCCTGCCGGCGTTGCTGCGTTCGCCTCGGGCGCCGCCTCCGCCGCGCCCGCCGAGCCCTCCGAACCCTCGGGGTGGCTGTCGAGAGCGCCCTTCTTGCCCAGGACTATCTCCCCCAGGTACACGTCGATATTGGTCCTGACCGCGAACTCGCGGCTCTCGTACCCGTCGGCCTCGATCGTTACGGTGAAGGTCTCGTCGGGCTCGAGCCCCTCGAACTCGAAATCGCCGTAGTTGTCGGCGAACACGGTCAGCGAGACCCCCGGGGCTTCCAGCGTGACTTCGGCTCCCTCGCCGCATCTGTCGCTGTCCCCGTAGACCACGGCTCCGGCGACGAACCGCTTGGGCAGGCCGATGTAGGTCACCTTGTCTCCCAGCCCATACTCCGGATGCAAGGCCTCGGTCCGGCCCGACGCCACCAGCTTTGCCACCTCGCTCTCGGGGTCGTCGAGGTCACCGAAGATCAGGGCTCCAGTCGGGCACGCTTCCACGCACCTCGGCTCTTTCCAGCCCCGATCCAGCAAGTGAGCGCAGAAGGTGCATTTTTGCGGGATCCGTCTTGCTTCGTTCCAGTAGATGACCCGGTAGGGACAACTGTTAACCAGTTGCTTCTGGCCCACGGCTTTTTCCGGATCGATAAGGATGATGCCGTCACCTCGCCGGTAGATGGCTCCGTCCTGGGCCGACTCGAGACAGGTCGCCTTCTCGCACTGGAGGCAGGGGATGGCCGTGTACGCCACCTTCACCTTGGGGTATTGGCCCCTTTCCTTCTCCACCAAGCGCATCCAGTAATGGCCGGTCTGAGGCTGGGAAGCGGAATAGGGGAGGAAGTCATTGCCGCAGTGCTCGTCGCGGCAGGCCAGGAAACAGTTGTAACAGCCGTTGCATCTGGTGACGTCTACCACCATTCCGTATTTCTTCATGAGCAACTCTTACCCATTCGACCACCCGTCTCGAACACCCTAGCCGCGGATCCGCAGCCAGCCTATCAGAACGGCTTCCTCGTCGTACCCAGCATGGTGGACCCAACGTCCGGCCGGCGACCGCGCGGACGGCTCGTCGGGATCTTCACGTGCCTGAGGCACTCACCGTCCGTATATCCCCGCTTCCTGAAAACCAGACTGGTGGCTATTCTCCGATCTTGCCGAGGAGATTCCAGAGCATCTGAGCAACCTCGCCCCGGCTCGCGTTCTGGCTTTCGCTCCATCCGGACCCAAACCCCGTCAGTCCCGCCATCAGGCCGTTGTACTCAGCGATACGCAGGTTCGCTCCGTGCGGTTCGGGAACGCCCGCGAAGTAGCTCGGATGGCCCGGGGGCGGGTTCTGAAGCACGCCGGGCGCTTCGCTCACGGCCGCCCTCACGATCATACTCACGACCTGGTCTCGCCGGATGTAGTTCCAGGGAGCGAAAAGGCTCTGAGCCGGGTTGGTCCCGTTGGTAATGCCGTGGTCATAGGCCACCTGGACGTAGATGTGCGGATATCCGAAGGCGTCGGGTGATCCGAGATCGAGAAAGCGCGTCTGGGTGGTTCCGGCCGGAGGAAGTCCCAAGGTGCCAACGATCATCTTGGCGAACTGTGCCCGCCTCACGGGATTCTGGGGGTCGAAGTACCGCTCGTCGCCGATCACGCGGGATCCGCTCACCACGCCGCCCCGATAGAGACCTTCTATAGCCTCCCGGTAGGGATGGAGCCAGGGCACGTCCACGAAGATGGGCTTTTCGGCGGTCGCTTTGAGGGCTACCCACAACTGATAGCCCTCCATCCCCCCCAGCCGGTTCCAGGCGACGCCGTCCGGACCGGCGAGGACGAACTCCTCATCGAACTCGTCGTCCGTCAGACGGACGGTGCTCCCGTCGATGATGTCGTGCGCCCAAACGTCAGCGACTCCCCCGTCGTCCTGGATCCAGGCGACGATGCCGTCGGAGACCTGAGCCCAATCGATCCGTCCTGGGCCCGCAAGCGTCTGGTCCGAGTCGGTCGATAACCGGTGAAGCACGAGGGTGCTCAGTGAGCCCTGCTCAACAGACCACACCACATAGTCGTCATCGACCACCCTCACCATGTAGGGCAAGGGGAAGGAACAGTTCTGCCCCGGTGGGGAGATGGCATAGACGGTGGTGGACTGCTCGTACATATCGTGGTAGTACACAGTCGTGGTGCCGTCGGCCGCCGAATGGAGCCAGACCCAATGACCGTCGCCAACCTGGCACCAGCCGTCGTCCTTGCCCCCATAGTAGTGGTAGGTGACCTCGTCCACCGTGTCGTAGAGATAGACCCAGCGCCCCTGGTCTCCCTGAGGAGCGTCATGCCAGCAGACGAATCTTCCGTCCGTGCTCACCCAGTCGAAGTCACCGTCGTCCCACGTGTTGCTGGTGAGCTGCCTGATCTCTTGGCTATCGATCAGGTAGAGGAATACCTCGAGGTCGTTCCCGTCACCTCCAGTCCAAGCTACGCAGTTGCCGGCGATCCGGGGACGTCCCTCGTCTTCGAGAGTTGTTGGTGAGGCGGGTAGTCTGGTCGGTGGCAAGGTTACGGAGGAAGATCTCGTAGTCACCGTCGGCTTTCGCACTCCAGACGGCGTATGAGCCGTCCATGTCGGCCAAGCCGTCCTCGTACTCGTTGAAGGTAAGCTGGTCGACCGAGTCGGCCCCGATGTCGTACACATACAGCTCGGCCTGGGAATCTTCGCCCGCGCTGAAAAGCAGGTAGTTTTCAGTCAACTTGTAGGGGAGGATGTAGGACGATTCGAACGGTACCTGAATCACGTTCCAGTCGACGGCGAGAGCGGGCCGCGGACTCCACGATCCTCCCTGTCCCCCCCAGACGGCCAGCAAGACGCCCGCCAAGACCGCGGCCATCACTAGCACGAGCCGTGTACCGTGGACTGGACAGCGACCTCCGGTCGCATCCTGATGGTCGACCATATCTCGGGACGGAATCATGGAGTGCCCCCTCTCCCCGCGTTCTTTGCGCCGCTCCACAACAATAGCTCAAGATCGACTCGACAGCGACCATCGCCGCCTGTCTCCTAGCCAACTCCGGCCCTGTTGATCCCGACGGCTCCCATGTCTTACCCGGGCTGCTCCCCGGCATTGCGGGCACCGCACCCTTTGCGGTGATTCAGCAGGCACTTGTCCCCACCGTGCTACGCTTGCGCCGTCGACACCCGGCGGAGAGGAGTGGGTCAATGCGTGTAGACGTCGGTTTCCCGGCCAGCGACGAGATTCAGGCCCGCTCGAAGGGACTGGTGGTAGAGATCGGCCTGCCGCCGGACCGCGGAGGAGATCCGGAAGCGCTCGGCCCGTTCGATCTTCTGCTCTGTTCTCTTGCTCTGTGCACCGGATACCACGTCCTCGCCTTCTTGGAGGAGCGCGGCATCTCTCTCGCCGAGGCGGGCCTATGCGTCGAGGCCGAGCGCAGTGCGGATTCCCACCTGCTGGACACGGTGTCCGTCCAGATCAAAGTGCCCGCCGACTTCCCCGAGAAATACGGCGACGCGATCATGCGGGCGGCAGGCCAGTGCCTCGTAAAGGCCCAGTTGGGACACCAACCCGACTTCAAGATGTCGGTCGTGCCCGCTTGACGGGATTTCGCAGGGAGACCGACACACACGGTCGCCGCATCAGTCCGGAGCAGTCCACGTGGGATCGGGGCAGGACAGCGGAAGCGGCGGCGTGTGATAGGGTTGATCGAGCGAGCTGCATATGCTTCCGCGATTCATCACGCCAGTACGTCCTCCCGGAAAGGAGCATCTGATGGGTGAGCTGAACTACGAGACCAGACACAAGTTGAAGCCCCACGATTTCGCCATTCTCGACAAGTTCGACTTCAAGTATGCCCCGGTCGGCTTCAAGTTCTTCAACGTGGAGGCAGATCTGGAGGGCCTGGATCTGGAACCACTGTCCGGGACCGGGAAGTACGGCGGTGATTCGAAGATGGCGTGGTGCGAGATGCTGCTCGAGGCTCAGATGGGAAAGGCCTTCTATGCCACGGCGGAACACCAATACTGCGAACCCGGCATCTTCCTGTCGGGCCATGGCGAGTTGGACCCCCTGGCCGCCGGCGGGCGGATCGGCCCTCCCTTCGACATCTACGCCGACGAGCGTCCGAACAGACGCATCTACAACCACATCACCGTGCTCGCCCCGGGGTCGACGTACGCCACCGGGTTTGCCCCGGTCGACAAGTTGACCTTCGATCCGGACCTCCTGATCATCACCTGCGACAACATGGATCAGGGCGAACGCGTGCTGCGGGCGACGCAGTGGGACACGGGCGACATGATCGAGAGCCACATGACCTATGTGATGGGCTGCAACTGGATGTACACGTATCCGTTCGTGACCGGCAAGATAAACACCGTATGGACGGGCGTCTGCTACGGCATGAAGATGTACAAGCTCTATCCGCCGGGACTGCCGATCGTCGTGATCCCCTGGCACCACATCGATAGGATCCTCAGAAACATGAACGAGATGCCCTGGAGCCTTCCCGGACACACCGACCAGAAAGACGAGGCCTACCAGAAGGGCTACGAACGCCTGGGCGTCAAAGACATCATCTAAAGCGCTGCCACCGGCTTTCACCCCGATTTGGGCCTAGACCACGAACGCCTCCACGGCCTCGTCAATCAACCTCTGCACGTGCCCGTCATCGTCTTCGCGAGTGCGGCCGAGCAGACCCTCGCGCCAGCGGGCGGGGAGCGACGCTTCACCGTGGAGCGCCCCCACGGCCGCGCCCACGATTGCGGCCACGGTGTCGTTGTCCCGGGTGTCGTTGACGGCACGCACGATCGCTTCCTGCGGATCCCCGCCATGACAGGCCAGGATGTGTAAGACACAGGGCACGGTCTCCAGCAGATAGGCCCCCGAATACCAGCGCTCGGCTGCAGCCGGGACGCTCTCACCCGCTTCGACGGCCCGGAACACCTGCTGCTCGACCCGGTCGCAGAGGCCGCCTTGGAAAGGATCTCCCGGTACCCGGGAGCGATAGGGGGCGCCGTCCGCGGGCGATTCCACCGGTCGTGCGTAGCGGAGGAAGGTCTCGGGCCACCACCGGGCGGGGGGATCCTCACCTTCCGGCCGGGCCATGCACTCCGCCAGCAGTCCCACGAAGCCCACGCTCGCCGCCACGGCGGCCTCGTCTCGGTGGGTCAGGACCGTGGCCGCTACCACGTCCGCCCACAAAGCCTCGGTCATGCTCCGCAGGTGGGGCAGAAGGACGGGGGCGATGCGCATGAGGGCACCGTTGCCCGCACTGGGCTGTCCGGCCTCGAACCACTCCTTCCCGCCGAACCGGTAGGCGAAGAGGAAAGCGGTCATGGTGCTCCCGATTCCGAAGATCCGGTGCTGCCGGGTGAAAGTATCGGCGAGATCGGCGGGGTCGAGGTATCCGCGGCGGAGCAATGACTCCAGCGTCCAGAAGGCGAGTTGGGTGTCGTCGGAAGGGAGTCCGATCGGAAGCATCTCCTCCCGGCGATTGGGGAGATAGTCACGGACCTCCCCGTGGGCTCGGCGCCTTTCCTCCGGGCTCACGCCCTCGCTGGTGTTGCCAAGGGAATCTCCTACGGCCAGGCCGAGCAGCATACCCCGGACGCGGTTGCTCAACAGTCCCGCAGGCGATCCTACGCTCGCGGGCGCCGGGCGCGCGGGCGCCCTTTGCCCGGACGCCGGCCCAGCCTGCCCCGGCGTCGGCCCGGCCCGAGTCGGCGCCGGCGGGACCGGGATCGACCGGCCTACCCAAGGCAGAAGCGCCTGCCACTCTCGATCCGAGTAGTGATACGCGGTCATGGCGCGCTCGCTATCCATTGGAAGACCTACCCGCCGCGCAGCACCGACCGCGCGCTTCTCGTCCCCGACTCCGCCAGCACCCTCTCCACCTGCTCCCGATTCTTCCAGAGCGCGCACCCGCCCCCGACATATTGCGACAGCTCCGGCAGGGCGCGCAGACCGGCCAGGAAGGGCGACCGCAGGGCCTCCAACAGAGACGTGTCGTTGAGGTTGACGTCGGAGTAAGGAGCGAACGGGCACGGTTCCAGGTCGCCCGAGGCGTTGATGTGGACGAACCCCCTGCCCGAGGAGAGGCAGCCGCCGACCGCTTGTTCGTCCCAGGGGACGGCGGTGAACAGGGCGGCGTGGCGTTTCCGCAGGGCTTGGATCCGGGACATGACCTGCTGTCGCTGAGACTCGGTGAGGACCCAGTCGGCGGTGGTCTCGTCTGTGGGCGTGTAGTCCAAGAAGAGGAAGAACCGGCAGCCCTCGCCGACCAGTCCCCGGATATAGTGCTCGTCCAACACCTGGGAGAAGTTCCGGCTGGTCAGGGTGAGCGAGCACCCGAAGAAGAGTGACTCGTCCTTCAGAGTCCCCATGACCTGCATCAGCCGGCGGTACGTGCCCGGGCCCCGGCGTTCGTCGGTCTGGCCGGCGGTGCCCTCCAGACTCAACATGGGGACGACGTTCTTGAGTCCCGTCAGTCGATCCACCATCCCTTTGTCGACCAGCACCCCGTTCGTCAGTAGGAGGAACAGGACGCGAGGGAACCGAGCCGCGATATCGAGGAACTCGGGCCGCATGAGCGGCTCGCCGCCTGCCACGACGAAGAACGAGACCCCCAGTTGGTCGGCTTCGGCCACGATCCCGCGGAGACGAGATTCGCTGAGCTCGCCGGGTAGCGCGGCGGCATCCAAGCCGGCCGCTCGGTCGGCGGCCGGCGCCTCCGCCCGGTTCTCGAAAGAACGCGCGTAGCACCCCGCACACTCGAGATTGCACTGGTGAGTGATGCTGAAGATGATGATCGGCGGCACCGGTATGCCCCGCTTCCGCCACTCTTCCCGGGTCTTTGCAGCAGCGGCCTGCCAGCGGACGACGCGCGAGAACTGCCATGCCTGCCCCGGCCGGCGGAGCGTGACCCGCATCCCGTTCCAGAAGAAAGCAAGGAGCGTGCGGTCCAGCACCTTCGCGAGACCCGGGCGGCCCCCAAGACTCCGCTGGCTCCCAAGGCCCGGTTGGCCCCCAAGACCCGGGCCGGCTTCCGGCACGCGGCCCTCCCCTCCCTCCGTGTGCGCGGTGATGTCCCACTCGCCCCACCGGCGTACGATCCGCCCGTCCCGGACGTCGATGATCTCGATGCCGGTGATCGGCGTCTTCTTTCCCGTAGGGCCCCGACCCAGGAAGGTCGCGCGATTCGTACCTTCGGCGGACCAGCGCACCGCTACCCGCCCTGTGGCCTCGTCGACGACCAGGTCGTCGACCGTGGTCTTCAGATCCGGGAAGACGCGCACCAGTTCGGCGAGGGCGGCGGCAAAGGCTTCCTTGGTGCTAGGGCGGCCCGCGGCCGAGTGGTCCTCGAAGTCCGGGGAATGAAGCCGGTCGAAGAGGTCCCAATCCACAGGCGTGCACCAGAGCGAGATCCACCGCCTGGCCGTACTCTCGAGTTCAGTTCGAAGGGACAAGGCGCCTCCTGCGCGGCCGGTTTGGGTCTTCTCGTCATGCTACTCCCCTTTGGGCCGGCGCGCGGCCCAGGAACTTTGGGGGAGCCCCCGTGGTCGAGCGAAGAACTTCTGCTGAAGCAACTGCGTCAGAGAGCCGATACAATGGGCGTAGACAAGTCACTCCCAACGCCCAGGGGTGGAACCCGGGCCTACGAAGGAGTCATCATGCGCAGGTTGTCACTGTTGCTTCTCACTGTCGGCCTACTCGTCGCATTGGGGGCCGCCGGATGCGGCACGGCCGCCCAGACAGCCGGCGTCTCCCCCGAGGGCTCGTCCGACCTGTCCCCCGAGGCCATCCTCTCGGCGGCCGTCACAGCCGCTGAGGATATGAGCAGCGCTCAGGGGAGCTACGAGTTCGCGATGTCGTTCGACGTCGACACCAGTCAGTTGCCCGACGAGGCGCTGGGGATGGTCGGTCAGCCCATGACGGTGGCCGGCACTTTCGCCTACGGTGACGAACCGCAGGCGGTCGAGCTCACACTCTCCATGGAACTGGCCGGGGAAGCCATGGATATGGGCATGAAGCTCGTCGACGACAAAGCCTGGCTCCACGTTCTCGACCAGTGGTACGAGGCACCCGCCGAGATGACGGCATTCATGGGTGACCCGGCCGCGCAGGAGACCCAAGCGGCCGAGGTCCGGCAGATGCTGACCGATGCGGGGATCGATCCGATGACCTGGATGAAGGACCTGCGTCTGGTCGGGGAGGAGACGCTCGACGGCGTCGCCGTCTACCACCTGGCAGCCTCGCCGGACATGGCCAAGATCATGACCGACCTCGTCACCTTGATGCAGAGCGAGCAGTTCACGAAACTGCTCGATCCGACCGGGTCTGCGGGTGGCATGACGGGCGCCGGGGAGTTCATGCCGGGGACCGAAGAGCTCGAGGAGATGCAGACGCAGCTGGCCTCGATGTTCCAAAACCTGACGGCCGACCTCTGGATAGCCAAGGAAGACTCCATGCTCCGCAAGGCCGCCATCGCCGCGCGCATGGTACCTCCGGCGGGCGAGGACGCTGAAGGTCTCAACGCGATCGACATCGGGGCGACTATCGTCCTGCAGACGGCGAACCAGCCTGTGACAGTGGAACCACCCGCTTCCGCACTTCCCTGGTCTGAATTCGAGAAGGCCATGCAGGAGAACCCGGGTATGTTCATGGGCCCGTTCATGGGAGCGATGGGAGGCACCGCGACCGGGACCTACTAAGGACGCACTTCGACTGAGCGCCGCGTTCTTAAGCGGCCACGGTCCCCGACCGTGGCCGCTTCTTCGTGCGCCGCAGCCGCGGGAGTAGACGCAAGGGGCGCGGAGACTACCGGAGCGGGGAGACTACCTGAGCGGGGAGGCTACCGTAGGAGCCTCACGCCCTGCTCGATCAGCGCTCTCACGTCCTCCAAGCTCTGCTGGTTCACCCGTATGACGCCTCGGAAGGGTCTGTCGAAATCGAGGATGACGAACATCACCGCGGTTACAACGAAGGTGATCACCACCTCGGCAACCAGCGACCGCCCCCCGCTCAACCCGGAGGTATATCCCATGACCCCCAGCATCGCGAACGTGACCACGAAGATCACGTACAACACCGGCTCGGGCACGTGGTTGCGCAGCCCGGCTTCGCGCCGACCGGCCGAGTCGATCATCTCGTTGAGCGACTGCAGATAAAGACCGTAGGTCACGGCCCGCTGATCCAGTTCTGCCGCGGACACGCCCAGGGACCAGAGTTGCTGCTGCAGGCTTGTCGCCCTCTCCTGGAAGTTGGAAGCCTCGCTGAGATATCGCTCCGGACTGGCCAACTGGAGGCGGACGTCGACGTATTCCGCGAAAGCTCGGACCGAAAGGGTCCGCTGCGGTTCCGGGAGCAGGTCCGTCCGTAGATAGGCGGTGCCGACGGCGTTGGCCTCATCGACCACAGCCAACTTCCTGGTTTCGAAACGGCTGACCGACATCGAGAGGGTAAAGGCGAGCAGAAGGCCGAGGAGGGCCGCGATCGCCGCCTGAGCCGCACCCAGGTGGTCCTTCTTGTACTTGGCCCGGGCGGCGCTTTCGCTGTCGCCCCTGGAGTCTCTCTTCGCGGCGGCGTGTCGCTTACCCAGTTGGTATCCGCCCTCGGCCACGAGGAAGCAGACCACGAAGATGACAACGGCGATGATCCAGCCCGGTACTCTGAAAAGGAAGGTGTAGCTCTCCATCCCGGACAGTGTACTTGAGGACGGACGAAGCCCGCAACGGCCTGCGCTTTCCGCCAAGGAATCTCCGGCCGCGGCGGCCTTCGGTCAGCGGCATTTTGGGCCCCGAGGCCCCTCCGGCCGGGGGAGCCGGCGATCGCAGGCGTTTCTGCCGCGAAAACTGCCGATTGCGGGGGCCCTCCGCTCATGGGAACTCCCTGAGCGCCCGTGTTGTCCTAGGGACAGGACTTGGGTTCTCGGCTGGTGGGGGTGCATGATGAGAGTGACGCCACGTTCTTTCGGAGCCGTTGCCCTGGCGGCTGTGTTCTTGATTATGGGGGTGATGTTCATGGTCACGGCCTGCGGGGATGCCGGTCCTGACGAGAACGGCAGCACCACGTCCACGTCGTCGAACGACTCGACCCCGACGACCACGCCTACCGGAGATACGGAGACAGATGGCGTGGTCCTGGCCATGTCCGACCTCTCCCGGATCGCCCCCGCGGCTTCCCAGGACGATATCCTTTCCGCCGCCGCCAGCATGCGGGAGTTCGGTATCGACATGTACGAGATCCTCGCTCAAGATTCGGGCGATGGGAATCTCGTGTTCTCCCCGGCCAGCATCGTCACGGCCCTAGCCATGACCTACGCGGGCGCGCAGGGAGTCACCGCCGAAGAGATGGCGGCCACGCTCCACTTCACTCTTGAAGGCGACGCCCTACACCAAGCGTTCAACTCCCTCGACTCCGCTCTGGAATCCAGGAGCTGGGAAGGCAAAGACCCGGACGGCAAGGACCAGGGGGTGTTGGTGAAGACGGCCAACAGCCTGTGGGGACAGCAAGATACCGTATTCGAACAGATCTTCCTCGACACGCTGGCCGCCAACTACGGGGCCGGCATGCGGCTGGTCGACTACAAGACGGCGGCCGAGGAAGCTCGCCAGGCCATCAACGACTGGGTGGCGGGCGAGACCGAAGACAAGATCACCGACCTCATCCCGGAGGGGACGCTCGACGAGCTCACCCGCCTGGTGTTGGTCAACGCCGTCTATCTGGACGCCACCTGGGCGACGCAGTTCGATCCCGAGCTCACCGAGGACGGACAGTTCACCACGCTGACCGGCGACCCGGTCACGGCCAGTATGATGTTCCAGTCCCTGTCGTTCCCGTATGCGAGCGGTGAGGGCTGGCAGGCGGTGGAGCTCCCCTACCTGCGCGATGACCCTTCCCGGGGCGAGCTGTCCATGCTCCTCATAGTGCCCGAAGCCGGACGCTTCGCCGAGGTCGAGAGCCGCCTCGGCGCCGGACTGATCGACGAGGCGGTCGGGCAACTGGCCACAGGCCCAGAGGTGATTCTGAGGATGCCCAAGTTCGAGTTTCGCACCCAGGCCGGCCTCAACGACGCTTTGACCGCGCTCGGCATGCCGAGCGCCTTCGACCCCAACACCGCCGATTTCTCCGGCATGACCACTCAGGAAGCACTGTACATCAGCGACGTCATCCACGAAGCCTACATAGCGGTAGATGAGGAAGGCACGGAAGCCGCTGCCGCCACCGCCGTCGTGATGCGGGCCACCGCGGCGCCCATGGAGATGGTGGAGCTGACCATCGACCGGCCCTTCATGTTCGCGCTGCGCGACCGGGAGACGGGCGCGATCTTGTTCCTGGGTCGGGTCACCGATCCGACGAGGTGACCGTCCGGTCATCCCCGGTCTCAGACGCAAGAAACCCTGGATGGGGCCCGGAGGCCCCGCCCAGGGCACATTGCTGAAGGAGCGGGTCGGGCCAGGCTCCCTCAGCCGGCCCGCAAGCCTCTACCCCGCGGCTCTACGCCGGCGGGATCACCGGCAGTAGCAGGTGCGACGGGTATTCGGCGTTGTGGTAAACGCTGTGGGTGACGGTCTTGCTGCTGCAGACGTGGTTGCCGATGTACTCGATGTTGCTCAGCCCGGCAGTGCCTGTGGGGACGTCCAGGCTCATGATGTCCACGCAGATGCGGTGACCACGCAGGAACAGGTTGGATGTAGACAGAAGCTCGATCTGATACTCGTTGATCTCCCCCGGGACCACGGGCTGCTGCGCCTCCCGGGTCAGCTTGTGGAAGGGAGCCCAGGGCTTGGTCCGCTTGGGATCGAGCGCCCGCAGAGAGGCCTTCAGCCAGCCCCGGGTCAGTTCCCGCTCGGGTAGATCGTCGGGCACGAAGCGCTCCCCTTCGCGCTGGGTACGCACCGAGACGTCCGGGCCCACATCCGACAGGGCAATGATCCAGTTGGTGTCGTCCTGGTCGAGCGCCGCGTGAATGGTTAGCGAGCACGGGCCGACCACCAGCAGGTCGTCCGGCAGGGGCTCGGTCATGTAGCGGAGCCGCTCCACCTTCATGGTCTTCTTGAGCGGCATCTGGGTGAAGACGTCCGGGTCCGGGTTGTAGCTCTGAGTCTTGTCCGGAGGCAGGGCTGCCTCAGTGGTAAGCCGCTCCCAGCTGTCCAGGTAGAACTTGGTCCACTGGGTCTCGGGCACCGGCCAATCGCTGAAGGTGCGCCACTTGTTCTCGCCCATGACCCAGGTCTTGACCGGCGGATCGTTCGGCACTCCGTTGTCGATGCCTTTGAGCCAGTAGTCGTACCAGCGGATGATGTCGTCGTGCAGGGTATGGAAAGGCCGCTCGGCGTGTGCGGGCCCGGTGAACAGCAGCCGCTTCTTGGGCGCGTTCTTGGCGTTCATGAACCAGTGCTGGGCGCCCTGCCAGTGCATCTTGTAGGTGTAGGCGTAGGCGCCTGAGCCGCACACGAAGGGGATCTTCACTTTCTCAAAGTCTTGCTCGCTCTTTTCCAGAAGCTCCGGGTAGTCGTAGGGATCGACAAGGGTCCAGAAGGTCATGCCGCTGCGCTGGCCCTTCTGGGTGAGGATGTTGTACAGATGGGCGTACATCATGTAGTCGGGGTTGTTCATTGCCCATTCCCACTTCTTCTCCGCTTCGGGAGGAAGGGGGCCCGGCTGCTCCGCAAGGCTCATGCACGCAACTGAACATGCCCAGCAGGTAAGGCATCATCTGGAAGACGCCGCCGGGATGGAACTCGCGCGCGCTCCACATGCCGCTGTAGGCGCCCATGGAGTCATACGGGAAGATGGCCTTGAGGGCCGGGTGTCCCTGCACCGCGGCCCGGAACTGCTCGCCGCCGTAGGCTGAGATGCCGATCATGCCCACGTTCCCGTCGCACCAGGGCTGGGAGGCGATCCACTCGATCATGTCGTAGTGGTCCCAGACGTCCTCGCCGTAGTTGCCCTCGGACTTGCCCACCCCGCGGAGCTCGGTGATCACGTGGGCGTACCCGTTGGCGACCAGGCGTTTGGTGTCGCCCCCTTCGATGACCCCGTACCAGAGGCTGGCATATGCCGGCTGAGGCGGCAGGGCCTCCGCGATCTCGGGCCGCTGCAGGTCCTTGTTGTGCACGGCGCACGTGTAGAGGACCGGGTACTTGCCCGGGGCCTTGGGCCGGTACACATCCACCGCCAGGTGGACCCCGTCGCGCATCTTCACCATCACGTCGCGCTCTTGGATGATGTTGTCGTAGACCGGTTCGTTCACAGCCATGTCGTCTCTCCTCGCTAGAATCCCGCAGTTCTGCTCACAGCTTAATGACGATCCGGCCGCCTGGCAAACCGTTTCGGAACTCGCCGCGCGAGCGACGCCACCGGTGGGGCGACGCCGGTGGCGACGACGCCGATAGGACGACGCCGCTGGGCGACACCGGCGGGGCCGGTGAGAACGGCCTGCGATGGACGGACGGGTGGGTTTCGGAGTACTGTTCACGCGGCAACCAGAGGACCCAAGGGGTCCAGAGGTGGAAGAATGAACCTCGAAACGGAGACGCCGGAGGAGATCGCCATCAGCATCGCCGCCGAGCTCGTCCGGGTGAGGGCGGGCAAGAGCAGATGAGCCCGGCCGGCGGGATAGCCGTCATCGTGCTCGCGGCGGGCAAGTCCTCGCGCATGGGCACGAGCAAGCTCCTGCTACCTCTCGGCGCCGTGCGCGCGATCGAACGGCTGATCGGTTCTGTCTCCCGGGCAAACGTCGACGATATCGTCGTCGTGACCGGACACGATGCAGACAGGATCACGCCCGTCCTGGACAAGCTCGCAGTGCGTCGAGTCCATAACGCCCGGTACGAGTCGGGGATGTTCTCCTCCGTTCGCACCGGAGTGAAGGCCTTGGCCGACGGCGTGGAAGCGTTCCTGGTCCTGCCGGCGGACTTAGCCTTGGTCAGGACGGAGGTCCTGGACCGGCTGATCGACGGCTTCCGCGAAAGCGGGCGCGAGATACTGCACCCGTCTTGCTGCGGGCTTCGGGGCCATCCCCCGCTTGTTGCCGGCCGCTACATAGATCCCCTGCTGCAGGCGGATGGCTGGTGCAGCCTGCAGGACTTCTTTCGCGTGTACCCTGAAGCTGAAGTCGAGATAGAGGTGGATGATCTCAGCATCCTCATGGACATGGACGACGAGGAGGACTACCGTAGGATGAGCCGGTTCGCAGGGTTCCTCGACGCGACGGCCAACACCGCGGCCGAAGCTGGAACTGGCTCTCCGGACGCAGGGAGATGGTGCGGTGTCGCCTGAAGACGCCCTCTACCTCCTATCGGTGCTCGAAGTCCCCGACCTGGTCGTACGGCATTGTCAGACGGTTGCGACCGCGGGTGAAGCGCTGGCGGAGGCGATCAAGCCGCATGTTCCGAGCCTCGACGTCGGCCTGGTCCGCGCGGCCGGCCTGCTCCACGACATGGCCAGACCCAAGCCTAGGCACGCGCTCGTCGCTCAGAACATGCTTGCCAACCTCGGCTTGAGCCGGCTGGGCGCGATAGTGGGTGCGCACATGGTCCTGCCGGCCGAGCAGTTGGACACTCCCCTGGTGACCGAAGAGCAACTGGTCTACTTGGCCGACAAGCTGGTGATAGAGGACAGGATCGCCGGACTCGAGCAAAGAGCGGCCCGCGCTCTATCCAGACGAGGCCAGGACCCCACCGCGGTGGAGGGAGTCAGAAGGAAGATGCGGGCTGCTCAGATCATCCAGGAGAGGGTGGAGACCATCCTCCAACGTCCGCTGGACGAGGTGCTGCTACGAGAGATACGGCCGTCTATCTGATCCGACATACCGAGTTCGTCGTGTTCGATGACCAACAGCGTTTCAGCGGCCAAGCGGACCCGCCGCTCAGCTCCTCCGGCATCGAGCACGCGCACCGCCTGGCGGACCGTCTAGGGCAGGTCCACTTCGACTCCGTGCACAGCAGCGACCTGCAGAGATGCCTGTTGACGGCCGAGGTCATCGCGAGAGCGAGCGGTGTGCCGGTCCGGCCGGATATCCGGCTCCGGGAGATCGATACCGGCCTCTGGGAAGGGCTTACTTTCGAGGAGGCAAGGACGCAGTATCCGTTCGAGTACGCCGAGCGCGAGCGCGACCTCGTAGGCTATCGCTTTCCGGGCGGAGAGAGCTTCCGCGACCTGCACGAGAGGGTCGTTCCGGCCTTCGCTCAGATCGTCGATGAAGGTGGAGAGAGCATCCTCGTCGTGGGGCACCGGGGAGTCAACCGAGTGTTGCTATGCGACTTCCTTGGTCTGCCGCTGGAGAGTCTTTTCTCGATCGAGCAGGACTACGGCTGTGTCAACCTCGTCAGGGCTTCGCGGCTACCGAATGGCGCCCGCCGCTTCGAGGTGACCGCGCTGCCTACCCTGGAGTCCTGAAACGCCTAGCGGACGATCACGGCGAGACGCTCGCCGGTGGCGGCCTGCTTGCAGGCCTCGCAGAGGTCGTAGTAGTCCTCCGGCAGGTCGCCCCGAGCCGCGACCGCGGCCCGGTGGGCCTCGGTCATGAACGGAGTGTGGCAACTCCGGCAGGCGGAGAGCTCGAAGGTACGACCCCAGATGGTGCGCGTGGTCGCGGTGTCCTCCATGGGGATGCAGTGCGTCGGGCACGCCAAGTGGCAGGCGCCGCAGCCCACGCAGGCGTCGGCGGCGGCCTGGTCGAACGGCGGGCCCACGCTCTTGTGATCGCCGCGGCCCAGCGTGGACAGCGCGTGGTAACCAAGGGCAGCGCACACCCGCACACAGAGCTCACACAGGATGCAGCCCGGAAGCGGTGCGTCCGCGACCGGGGGGAACAACGAATGGGTCACGCCCAGCCGGGCGGCCAGCTCCTGGAGCACCGGCGCGGCCGGGGCGTAGGGCATTAGGAGCTGCAGGTTCATGGCCCGGTGCTTGCGGATGCGCGGTGAGTCCGTCACCACTTCGAGGCCCGCCGATACCGGGTAGTCGCAGGATGTGGTCAGCGCCGCCTCGGTGCGGCCGGGACGGCGCACCTCCACCAGGCAGAGACGGCAGGCGGCGATGGCGGGCACGGCTTCGTGGTGACACAGCGCCGGAATGTCGTAGCCGGCGCGCCGGGCCACGTCGAGGAGGCTCGCGCCCGCCGGCGCCGTCACCTCGACATCGTCGATCCTCAGCCTGACGTCCATCTATGACCTCCTACCGGACGAGGACGGCGTCGTACCGGCACACGTCCCTGCAGATGCCGCACTTGATGCACAGCTCCTGCTCGATGGTATGGGGTTGCTTCTTCTCACCGGCCACAGCCTGCTGCGGGCAGCGCCGGGCGCAGAGCATGCAGCCGGTGCAGTTCACAGGGTCGATGGTGAAGGTGATGAGCGCCTTGCACACCCGGGCCGGGCAGCACTTCTCATCGACGTGGGCAAGGTACTCGTCGCGGAAGTAGCGCAGCGTCGAGAGCACCGGGTTGACCGCGGTCGTCCCCAGGGCGCACAGAGAGCTGGCTTGGACGGTCTCGGCCAACTCCTCCACGAGGGCGATGGTGTCACGAGTACCGCGGCCTTCCGTGATGTCTCCGAGCAACTGGTGCAGGCGCAGGAGCCCCTCGCGGCACGACGTGCAGTTGCCGCAGGATTCGGAGGCGAGGAATTTCAGGAAGTATTTCGCCACGTCCACCATGCAGGTGTCTTCGTCCATGACGATCATGCCCCCGGACCCCATCATCGCGCCCTCGGAGACCAGGGTGTCGAAGTCCACGGGCAGGTCCAGCTTGTCCGCCGGCAGGCAGCCCCCTGACGGGCCGCCGGTCTGGACGGCCTTGAAGGCCTTGCCGCCGGGGATGCCGCCGCCGATGTCGAAGATGATCCGGCGCAGGCTTATGCCCATCGGCACCTCGACCAGGCCGGTGTTGTTCACCTTGCCCACGAGGGAGAAGATCTTCGTTCCCTTGGAGCCCTCGGTACCGATGGAACGGAACCACTCGGCGCCTCTCAGCACGATGTGAGGCACGTTGGCCCAGGTCTCGACGTTGTTGACGTTGGTGGGCTTACCCCAGAGGCCTTTCTCGGACAGGTGGATAAGCCGGCGGTGCGGCACGCCGCGGCGCCCCTCGAGCGACGCCATCATGGCGCTCGCCTCGCCGCACACGAATGCACCGCCGCCGCGGCTGATCTGGATGTCGAACGCCAGGTCGCTGCCCAGGATCGCCTCGCCCAGCAGGCCGAGCTCACGCGACTGCTCGATCGCAGTGATCAGGCGTTGCACGGCCAGCGGGTACTCCTGACGCACGTAGATGTACCCCTCGCGGGCGCCCATGGCCAGGGCGCCGATGGTCATGCCCTCAAGGACGCTGTGCGGGTTCCCCTCGAGCACCGAGCGGTCCATGAAGGCGCCGGGATCGCCCTCGTCCGCGTTGCAGACCACGTAGCGCAGATCGCCGGGGGACTTGCTGCACGCCTCCCACTTCCGGCCCGCCGGGAACCCGGCGCCGCCCCGGCCGCGCAGGTCGGCGCGCTTGACCTCCTCGAGGATCGCTTCCGGTCCCATCTCCAGGGCCCGCACCAGCGCCGAGTAACCTCCGAGCGCGATGTAGTCGTCTATGGACGTCGGGTCGAGGTGACCGTTGTCGCGCAGCACCAGCCGCTGCTGGTTGCGGTAGAAGGGGATGTCCTCCTCCTTGCGGTGCTGCACGCCGGTCGTGGGATCCACGTAGAACAGCCGCTCCACCATTTCGCCGCCGAGCACCGTCTTCTCGACGATCTCGGCGACGTCCTCAGCGCGCACGTGCTGGTAGAGGACGCCCTCCGGGAAGAGAAGCACGAGCGGCCCGCGCTCGCAGAACCCATGGCACCCGGTCGCGCGCAGCTCGACCTTGCGGTCGGCGCCGCGCGCCCCCAACTCGGCGCGCAAGGCCTCGAACACCTCCATGGCTCCCTGCGCCCGGCAGCCGGTGCCGCCGCACACGGCGATGACCGCCCTGCCCGGGTCCCGGGCCGCGACCAGGACGGCGCGATGGCGCTCAAGAGCATCCGGGTCGGCCAGTCTGACGGTCATGTCGGCTTCCGCTTCACGCGTGCTCCTCATGCTTCAGGAGCTTCTTGACCAGCCGAGAGAGGTGGTCCGCAGTCATGTGTCCGTGATAGGCGCCGTCGATGAGGACCAGGGGGCCGAGGGCGCACGCGCCCACGCAGTTGACCTCCTCGACGGTCAGCGACAGATCGGCCGTGGTGCCGCCCGCGGCAACGCCCGTGTCCCGCTCGAGCTGCTCGAGCAGCCGGCGGGCGCCGCGCACGTGGCAGGCGGTGCCCATGCACACCGTGCACGTGTGCTCGCCGCGCGGCGAGGTGTGGAAGCCCTCGTAGAAGGTCGCCACCCCGAACACCTGGGCCGGCGGCAGGCCGAGGTGGGCCGCGGCCTGCCGCAGCGCCTCCTCGGGTAGATAGCGTAACTCGCCCTGTAGATCGTGAAGAACGTTGACGAGGCTGCCCGGGTCGCCCTGTGGATAGCGGGCCAGCACCGCTTCAACGCGGCGTGGGTCGATGGTGGGTGCGACGCTCATGGGCCGGCCCTTGCTGCGGCGGGCCGATCGCGGCCCCGGGCATGAGTGGCGCTCACGCCACTGCCGGCAGCGTCCACCGCGCGGAGCCCGGTGGCGCCGTTGCCCGGTATGACCAGCTTCTGGCCCACCATTCTGACTATGTGCTTAGGCTTGCTTGAGGCTGGCCGGCAATCTGTCGGCCAAACCTAGCTCCTGAGCTCTTTCCGGGGTAAGGTTACCCTTCTTGTCCCAACCTCTCAGCTTGTAGTACTCGGGCAACATCTCGCTCAGTTTGACCACGTGGCCCTTGGCCGGGCCGTCGGGCATGGGCTCTTCCAGCATGCGCTTGGGCAGGGTGTCGTCGGCGCCGGTGAGGCCGGCCCGGCGGTTGAAGAGCGTCTCCAGGTTGAAGATGCGCTCGCCCGTGCGCATGAAGCCCTCGTATCCACCCATGTCGATCCCGGTAGCCGCCTCGATGAGCTCCCGAGTCTGGTCTTCGTCCACATGGAGGAAGAACGCGAAGTTGCACATCCCGCAGGCGTCGATCATGCAGAACCAGTCCTGGACCTCTTTGCCCAGAAGCGGCTTGTCGTCACAGCGCAGCGGGTCCACCTGCGTGATGCCCCGGTCACTGGTCAGCTTCCATACACATACGCCGTAGAGATCGAGGTCCTGAACCTCACCACGAATGTGGCAGGCGCCGCGCGGCTGGGTGGCATATCCCAAGCCCATGCCTTGCAGGGCTCGTCCGTCGTAGCTGGCGAAATCCTGCTTCTTCACACCCATGAAGCATTCGGGGTGGCCGTATTTCTCGGCCAGACGGTAGGAGCCCTCGGCCAGCACGTCGCCGAAGCCCTCGCGATTGGCCATCATCTCGGTCAGCTTGACGATGGCCGTGGCATCTCCGAACCGGAGCGGGAAGCCGATGTCTTCCGCGGGGATGTAACCCCGCTCGGACATCTCCATAGCGCAGGCGATGGTACCGCCGGCGGAGATGGTGTCCATACCCATCTCGTTGCAGATGAAGTTCGCCTTGGAGATGGCGTTGAAGTCGCTGACTCCGCAGTTGGAGCCGAACATGCCGATGGTCTCGTATTCCGGTCCCCCGCCCACGCCGGCGAATTCAGGGTCGGTCACCCTGGTGACGCGGCCGCAGGCGACCGGGCAGGCCGGGCAGGCCGTCCCCATGAACTTCCTGACCGAGATGGTGCTGGCCAGAGCGTCGCCATCTATCTTCTGCCAATCCTCATAGACCCCCTCCTGGAAGTTGCGGGTCGGAAGCGCCCCGAACGACTGGACCAAGCCGAGCACACCCGGAGTGCCCACTCCGTGGAACCACGTGACCTCGTCGCTGTTCAAGGTGTCAAAGGCGCTTTCCGCCGCCTGGTAGAAGGCCTTGCGATCCGCGACCTTGACGCCCTTGCTACCCTTGACGGCAATGGCTTTCAAGTTTTTGGAGCCCATCACCGTGCCCACGCCGGACCGGCCGGCGGCCCGGTCGTCGTCGTTCATGACGCAGGCGAAGCGCACGAGCTTTTCTCCTGCCGGGCCGATGCTGGCCACCTTCGCCCGCGGTGACGTGGCGGCCACGACCGCGTCTCGGGTCTGCTGGGAGTTGAGTCCCCACAGCGACTGAGCATCGCGGATCTCGACGCTGTCGTCATCTATCCACAGGTAGACGGGCTTCTTGGCCTTGCCTTCGACAATGATCATGTCGAAGCCGGCGTACTTGATTTGCATGGCGAACTCGCCCGCGGCGCTCGCGTTGGCGATGGCCCCCGTCAACGGCGACTTGGTCACCAACATGTAACGGTTGGCACACGGGGCCCCGGTGCCGGTGAGAGGCCCGGTGGCGAAGATGAGCTTGTTCTGCGGGCTGAGCGGGTCGACCGCGGGGTCGATCTCATCGTAGAGATACACCGTACCCAGGCCAATGCCACCGATGTAGTCTTTGGCCCTCTGCATGTCCAGGTCTTCGACTGAGACCTCGGACTTGGTGAGGTTGACGCGGAGGATCTTGCCTTGCCAGCCGTACATGGTCATTCAGCCTCCTGGTAGGCGGTGAGAAGGGTGGCGGCCACCTTGGCTTTGCGGTCAAGGATGCCCTCGTCGCTGTCCGCGAAAGTAAGTGCGCCCGCGGCGCAGAACTTGACGCACTGCGGCACTCCGTCGCAGAGGTCGCACTTCTCGGCATAGCCCTCGTCCATGACCGTGATGCAACCATACGGGCAGGCCAGCGCGCACATCCTGCAACCCACGCAGCGGTCCTTGTTCACGGTCACCACCGTGGCTCCGGTGAGGGCGTTGATTCCCTTGCTTATGGCCCCCGAGGGGCAGATACGCGCGCACCAAGCATCCTCGCATTGGCGGCACAGCACCGGGATAGAGACCTCCTGCTCCAAGAAGATGGTCTTGTGGATCCGAGCCTTGGAGGGGTTGAACTCACCCTTGTGCTTGAAGGAGCACCACAGCTCACAGCTACCGCACCCGGTGCACTTCTCGATGTTTACATTGATCATCTTGGTCATGCCTCAACCTCCTGCGAAGACTTGCACGACATGGCCGGCCCCAACCTCAACCCCCGGCCGTGGGAAGAAACACCGTGACCAGATCGCCGTCGTGAAGCGACGTGTCCAAACGCTCCGCGAAAGCGATGTTCCTACCATTCACCAGCACATTGACCCCGGGCCTGACGGAACCCGGCTGCGCGTATATGGTCTGCGTCTGCTCGGGCGTGGTGCATATGAAGCCCAAGAGATCGCCGGCGGTGCGCGCCCGGGCAAGATCGAGGCTCATCTCCGTCTGCCGAAAGACGTCCTTCAAGCTGCCAAGAAACCTCACCGTCACTTTGCCGTTGGCGGCTTCCATCGATACGCTGATCGCTCCTAATCGCTTCGGGATCCGGCATCAGGTGGGGTCATCGTAGTAGCGCCGTCCGAACCAGGATACCACCCGTGAGCCGGGGTATGCGCCGGGCTGGCCGTATCGTCCTCGGTCGTGGCCAGCCCCAGATATGCCCTCCTGACGTGCTCGTTGTCTTGCAGGTGCTTGGCGTCGTCCGCCAGAGTGATGACGCCCGTCTCCATGACGTAGCCCTTGTCGGCGATCTTGAGAGCCATGCTGGCGTTCTGCTCTATGAGAAGGATCGAGACACCCTCAGTGGCGATGCGGGCGATGATCTCCCCCACTTCCTGCGTGACCAGGGGCGACAGACCAAGAGAGGGTTCGTCCAGCAGTAGGAGTTTGGGGGCGCACATCAACCCTCTGCCGATGGCGAGCATCTGCTGCTCCCCACCGCTCAAGGCCGAGGCGAGCCGGCGCGCTGCCTTTTTCAACACGGGAAAGTACTCGTAGATCTTCTCCAGATCGCTGGCTATACCGGCCTTGTCCCTTCTGAGATAGGCGCCGGTGAAGAGGTTGTCGTAGACACTCATTTCCAGAAACAGCCTCTTGCCTTCTGGAACGTGACCGATGCCCAACCCCACCACTTTGTCCGGTTTCATCCCATCGATTCTCTTATCCTCATACCAGATCTCCCCCGCCGAAAGCCGTACCAGACCCGAGATCGCCTTCAAGCAGGTGCTCTTGCCCGCGCCGTTGGACCCGATAAGAGTGGTGATGCTCCCGGCGGCGACTTCCAGAGAGATCCCCTTGAGCGCCCTGACCCCGCCGTAGCGCACCTCTACGTTCTTCAAGCTGAGCATGCCTTAGCTCCTACCCAGGTAGGCTTCTATTACTTCTTGATGGGAGCAGACATGATCGGGGCTGCCCTGGCAGATCTTCCGGCCGAAGTTGATCACCGTGATCTCCTCGCAGGTGCTCATGACCGCCTTCATGTCGTGCTCCACCAACAAGATGGTTATACCGGTGTCGCGCAGATGCTTGATGCGTTCCATCATGTCTTTGGTCTCGCTCGGGTTCATACCGGTGACCGGCTCGTCGAGCAGCAGCATCTTCGGTTCGGTAGCCAGGGCCATGGCCACCCCCAGAGCTTCCTGGTGACCATGCGGCAAAGACCCAGAGATCTCGTCCTTCACATGGGCTATCCCCATGGCTTCCAGTATGGCGACGGATTTCTCCTCGATCTCCCTGTCTCGCCGCTTTGTACCTCGGGTCATGAGGTACTGCTTGACGAGCCCCATCCCCGTGTGGAGATGACAGGCCATGACCACATTCTGGAGGGCAGTCATATCCCGAAAGAGGTTGGTAAGTTGAAAGGTGCGGGCCATCCCTCTGCTGGCCACCATGTGTGGCGGTTGCCCGGTTATGTCCTCTCCCTGCCAGATCACCTTGCCTCTGGTGGGGTGGAGAAAACCGGTTATGCAATTGAACACGGTGGTCTTGCCGGAGCCGTTGGGGCCGATCAGACCCCGGATCTCGCCCTCCTCGATGCTCATGTCGAGATCGTCGACCGCCACCAGTTCTCCGAACTGCTTCCTCAGACCTTGTAGCTCGAGAATGGCCATCAGTCCTGCTCCTCCGTCGTCACATTCTCGGGCGTCGTCGAATCCTCAGACGCCTTGCCCCCATCCTGTCTTCGCCGGTACCAGGACTGTAGCCGCTTGGGCACGCCCTCGAGGCCCTCCGGCAAGAAGAGCAGAGTCAATATCAGGATGGCGCCGTAGAACATGGGCAGCCATTCCGCCAGAGGGTCGAGGAGTTGATCTATCAGCGTAAGCACGGATACCCCTATGATGGGACCGGCGAAGGTGCCCGTACCCCCGAACACCACCCACACCAGGAGATACAGGGTGGGGGTGAAGCCGAACTGGTTGGGTGAGATGGCCCACATGCGATGGACCAGGATGACCCCCGCAACCCCGGCGAAGAAACCACCGATCACGAAGACCAGCATCTTGTACTTGACCACGTTTATGCCTAGGGCCCTGGCCAGACTCTTCTGAGAATGGATGGCATGGAAGGTGGCTCCTATGCGGGATCGGCACACGCGGTACATGAGCCACAGGCAGACTGCCGTTATCAACAGCGCCAAGAAGTAGTACGGGATGGGCCGGCTGAAATCGACCGCTCCGATGGACCCCGGATCGGGGATGTTCGCCAAGCCCGTGTGGCCCCCGAAAGGCTGCCTGAACCTGGTCCAGCACAGCCGCATTGCTTCCCCGGCGGCATAGGAGGCTATGAAGAAGGAGAAACCCGTTGTACGGGAGAGGGGAACGCTCATGATCAACGCGATGACTCCCGCGATGATCGCCGACAGCAGCAGGCTGGGCCAGAATGGCCAGCCCAGGGTCCCCGTGATCAGGGCGCTCGCGTAGGCGCCTGCGCCCATCAGGGGCAGGTGGGCCAGCGACCAGTCGCCGATTATGGTGATGAGGCGGAAGCTCGACACCAGAATGATGTTGACGAACAGCATGGTCAGCAGGTCGACGTAGTAGTGACTTAGTAGGAAGGGCAGCACCGCGCCAACGACCGCGAGGACGACCAGAATAAGTGTGGTAGTTAGTGTTTTGCTATTCCGCATGGCCCAACAACCCTTGAGGTCTGACGGCCAGGAATACCAGCAGGAAGACCGTGATCAACAAGTTGGAGATGGTGGAATCGAACACCGTCGTCAAGATGGTGTCGAGAAAACCGAACAAGGCGGAGGCCAAAATGGCCCCCTTCAGGTTGCCCTGTCCGCCTATGATCACGATGACGAAGGCCATCCAGATGACCATCCCGCCCATGTAGGGATAGACGGACATGACAGGAGCCATCAGGGCGCCGGCCGCCCCTGCCATAGCGCATCCGATCAGCATGGCGATGGCCGAGGCCCGGTTGACGCTTATGCCCTGGAGTGCGGCCGCCGTTGCGTCCTGGGCGGACGCCCGGAGGGCCCGGCCTATCCGGGTCCGATTGAGGAAGAGTATGAGAATGGCGATAAGGACGATCGCTCCAACGAATACCATGATCCTCTGAACGTCGACGCTCACACCACCGACGCGGACGACCTCGCCCTTGTACGGAGCCGGGACCCTCTTCATCTTGCCGACGCCCCACAACCGCCCCACGGCGACCTGCAGGATGAACACGAGCCCTATGGAAGCGATGAAGCCGGGGATCAACTGACCGCGCAGCGGCCTGAAGATGATTCTCTCGGTGACTGCGCCCAGGATCCCTACGAGGACGATGCCCATCACGAGCGCCGCGAAATACGGCCAGGAGTTGCGGGCATAGAGGACATAGATCGCGTAGGCTCCCAGCATGTAGAACTCGCCGTGGGCGAAGTTCACGATCTTCATGACGCCGAACACCAGCGTAAGTCCCACGGCCACGAGAGCGTAGAAGGCGCTGGTTATGAGGGCATTGGCTATTGTCTGACCAATCATGTTTCTTCTCGATCTTATTACGTCTTGGCAAGAATCAAGCTGTCACGCGCCTTTCTGCTACCGGCAGGAGCAGAACACCAGATTGGTGGCTGGACCGCTGTCGCGACCCAGCCACCCATATTCTTCTTCCGAGGCCGTTGCTCCGCCGCTACTACTGGACCGACAGATTCCATTTCACGAGGTATTTCTCAAGAATCGCCGCGTTGTCGCCCTCTGCCATCCACTCGTTGATGTTTTTCCAGCCCTCGATGGCCGGTTTCCCATCGCGGATCACGGTCATGGGCACCGTGGGGGCGAGGAGTTGGTCGATGCCGAAGTACGCCATGCCTGTCCAGTTCCCGGTCCCGAACGACCGCGGAACATCCTTTCCGGCCCGCAGCGCCTGGCTGACCGCTTCCCCGTCGATGCTGCCCGCCTGCTGCGCGGCCCACACCCAGACGTCAAGCGCCGAGGCGTATTCCCAGGTGATCTCCGAGTACGAGCTGTCGGGGTACTCCGCTTTCCATACATCCCAGAATTCCTGGTAGGTCTTGCCGGCGGCAAAAACGCCTTTTCCAGCTTCGGATCGTCGAAGTCCGGGAAGTTGGACACCGAGCCTTCCATGAACTCCTTCGGGACTTTGGCCAGGATGGCGCCGAAGTCCCAACAGGCGGAGGTTATGATGCCTTCCCACCCCTGCAGGTAGGCCTGCTCGCAGATCAGTGCTTGATACTCGGGGTAGCAGGCTCCCAGGTTGATGATGTCGGGTTCACTGGCCAGCACCTTGGTCACGATCTGGGCGAAGTCGGTGGTATCCAGCGAGAAGGGTTCGTCGTACACCACTTCAAGGCCGTCAACTTCGGCCCCGGCCTCAGACCAAGCGACGGCGGCGATGCCGATCTCATCGTCCTGAGAGAGGATGGCCATCTTCTTCGCGTCCGGATACGTCTCCTTGATATAGCGCACGTTAAGTGCATGATAGGTGGGGAAGTTGTCCGTCACGGCGAACAGATAAGGCCTGTCCGCTTTCAAGTCCTGTGCGATGAGCGTGAACGAGGGGATCTTCTGCTCGGTCAGGAACGGTGCCATGGAGGCGCTGGTGGCTCCCCCTAGGTCGAGGATCAACGAACACCCGTCCTCCAACACCAGTTTCCGGGCACCGAGCAGAGCCTCGTCGGGGATGGCCTGGTTGTCATACTCGACGATCTCGAACGTATAGGTCGTGTCGCCGATCTTCACCCCGCCGGCTTCGTTGTACCAGTTGGTCACGATCGTCAGACCTTCCATGCCGGGCAGGCCCCACGCCGCAGCCCCTCCGGTCAGGGGGGCGTTCATGCCGACCTTCACGACTCCGGTCGCACCTGCTGCCGTTGTCTCGGTCGGCGCTGCGGTCGTCTCGGTCGGCGCTGCGGTCGTCTCGGTCGGCGCCGCGGTCGTCTCGGTCGGCGCTGCGGTCGTCTCGGTTTCCTCTTCTCCACAAGCGGCCAACATTAGCCCAAGCACCAGCATCAGGCCAAGAGCTATCACGATGAGTTTGTAGCTGCTTACCTTGCGCATCTTCCCTCCCTAATACGTCACTCCGTTACGGACTGAGTACCCCTGCGCCAAGCACTGTTTCCAGATGACTACCTCCTTCTGACCTCCCAGGTCTGTTATCGCGCGCTTGCCCATGAGCGTCCAACCAGGCCGAGCAGATCGAATCGGCTGAGACACGTCATAACTGGGAAGAGGAGGATCGAAAATGGTGCGCGCGCACGGCAGTGACGCGAGTCGGAGCAGTTGCTGCCTGTCTGCGACGACGATCATCGCCCCTCCCCCTCAGACGCTCCTGCGACATGAATCACCTGACGGCAGTCCCACAATAGTCCTTCTCGTTGTGTTTTGTCTACCCCCCGGGAGAGGAACTCCTAGCCGCCCGCGGCGCCGCGTTCCAGAGTCCCGGACACTTGGTGAGAGAACCGGAGGTGCAGTACCGTATGCCCATGTGGACAGGCCGGCAGCTCCTGACCTCGTACAACAATGGAAAGGGCGGCGTTGTCTCTGTGCTCGCCGAGACCTCGATCGGCGTCACGTTCGACGAACGCGGCGACCTGGGCGGCCTTGCGGGCTGCAACTCGTTCTGGGGAGCCTACACCACGGACGGCGACACGCTCTCGATCAGCTCCCTCGATTCCACCAACCTGTCCTGCACGGAGCCGGCAGGCATAATGGAGCAGGAGGCGGCGTACCTGAGCGCGTTGCGCGACGCCGCCACGTTCAGATACCAGGGGGGACGCGCTCGAGCTGAGAGCGGCGGACGGGGCTCTCGTCGCCTCGTACGAAGCCTGGAAAGCACCTCCCGGCGGGCTGTTTCATGGTGGTTCCCCGCAACCGACCTCGCCGTAGGTGGGTTGGGCCGGGTGAAGTGCTGTAATCTATGAAGTCACTTTTGGCCGTCGAAGGCGATGGGGGTAGACGGCCGATGAACGATTGGGGGATCATCCATGAACGGCAAACAGCTGTTGGCACTGCTCAGAGCAGCCGTCGTGCTGGGTGCTCTGTTCGCGGTCGTCTTCTCCTTGGGTTGTGCCTCCACTGAGCCGGAGTCCGGCGCCGCGCTGCCCGGCACTTCCTGGGTGCTGAGCTCCTACGGAGACGGGAACGGTGGGCTGGTCTCAGTGCTCGAGGACACCCGTGTCAGCATCGCCTTCTCCGATAACGGGGACCTGGCCGGCTTGGCCGGCTGCAACTCGTATTGGGGCACTTACGCCACCGAGGACGACGAGCTGTCGATCGAATCGCTTGATTCCACTTCCTTGTCCTGCACAGAGCCGGCGGGCGTCATGGAGCAGGAGAAGGCTTGCCTGCAGGCCTTGCGAGATGCCGCCACTTTCGAGATCGAGGGGGACACGCTCGAGCTGCGATCGGACGACGGAAGCCTCCTTGCCTCGTACGACGCCTGGAACCTGCCGCCGGGTGGCTGATTCCGGTGCCTTGCCGAGTAGGTCCTACTCGCAACTCATAGTAAGCAGCGCCCCGGCGGCGCGGCAGGCATCCCTGCAGGCCGGCCCGGAGCGGTCTCCAACCAGCAGCCGGATTGCGCCGCGAATCGTAGACGGGGTACGATAGCCTCATCGGCCACGGCCTTGCCGCCCCGGCACCCGGCCCGATCCCTAGCCCCCGAGCCCCCGACCTGGGCCCTAGCCCCCCGCGATCGGCGGGAATATCGCGACCTCGTCTCCGTCGTGGAGCGTGGCGCCGGCGCCACCCAAGAACGCGATGTTGTGACCGTTGAGCAAGACGAGGAACCCTTCCCTGATGCCTCCGGACTCGTCAAGGAGCCCATGTCTTTGCTCCGGAGTGGTGCAGAGTGCCTCGAGGAGCCGCCCTATGTCCGCCGCTTGCCCAATGGCAACGCGGGACTCCTTCTGCCCGAAGAGGTACCTGAGCCCGGCGAACAGCCTGACCGTGACGCCGGTGTCGTGACTGTTCTCGCCCGCCTGCATGGTCATTCTCTACGGCTCAGAGCCGTCGAGGGCAGGCCATCGATCGCCACCACGGTGGGCTCGTCGAGGGGCGCCGCGATCCCCAGTTCGCCGAGCTTCTCTGAAGTCGGTCTGCCGTCAGAGTCCCAACCGCGAAGCCCGTAGTACTCATCGAGCATCGGCAGCAGATCGACCACGCGGCCTTTCGAGGGACCTTCGGCGACCGGCTCGAAGAGCAGGCGCGGCGGCAAGGTATCGTCCGCACGGGTGAAACCGGCGCGGAGATTGAAAAGCCGCTCTAGGTTCCAGATACGCTCACCCGTCTCCAGGAGCTCGCGCGTTTCTACAGTCTCGCCCGTGACCGCGGAGAGCAGCCGAGCGAAGTGGTCTTCCTTCATGACATAGGCGGCGAACTTACACTCCAGAAGTGAGTCGAGCACGGCGTTGAGGTTCTGCAGGTGTATGAGCAGGGCGGCCTTACCGTGGACGGCGAAGCGGTCCACCAGCTCGGGCACACCGAAGATCTCCGGCCCCAGCATGTTGGCCCGCGCGTGACACGCGCCCCGGTTAGAGGTGGCGAAGGCTAGGCCTTGGCCGCTCATCCCACGAGGATCGAAGGCCGGGATCTCGAGTCCCTTCACCTGCATTGCCAGCTCGGGACGCCCATAGCGGACGGCCAGGCGGCGACTGCCCTCGGCGAGCTCATCGCCCAGGTCGCGCCGGTAGGCGGTGGCAGAGATGAGTTCGCGTAGCGCTGCCGCATCCCCGAAGCGCGGTCCGCCCCTCAGCACGCCCTCTTCGGCAAGCTCCATCGCACAGGCGATGGTGGCTCCCATAGTCATGGTATCGAGGCCCAAGCGGTTGCAGGCATGGTTGGCCTCCACGACGGCGCCGAGGTCGCCGACACCGCAGTCGGGACCCAACGCCCAAAGGCTTTCGTACTCGGGACCCTGAGTCGCGCCGCTCGCCGAGCGCGTGCGCCGGGCGCAGCCGATGAAGCAGCCGGTGCAGGCGGCGCGTTTCCTCACGAAGTCGGTGCGGAGCGCCTCGCCGCTGACGAGCTCGGCCGACTCGAACCGCGAGGCGCGGAAGTTGCGGGTCGGCAGAGCTCCCACTTGATCGAGAACGTTCAGAAGCACCGAGGTGCCGAACTCGGGTAGAGCCTGGCTGGTGATGGGGTTCGTCCTCAGCAAGGCGCGGGCCTCGGACACCACGAGGTCGAAGCTCCGTCTGTCTGCCGGCCCGGGCGACAAGCCGCTGCCCTCACCTAGTACCACGGCCTTGAGGAGCTTGGCGCCCATCACGGCGCCCAGACCGCCGCGGCCGATCTGTCGACCGCGATTGTTGGCGACCGAGGCGAATAGGACCCCTCGCTCCCCGGCCGGGCCGATCACGGCCGCTTCTACGCGGCCGTGAAGCTCCCGCAGCCGGGCGAGCGTGGCCGGCACGTCGAGACCCCACAACTCCTGGGCGGGAAGCACGCGTATGCCATCGTCACCGATGAAGAGGTAGGAGGGTTCGCCGCAGGCACCGGTGATGACAAGGTAGTCGAGCCCGAGGCGACGCAAAGCCATACCGAAGCCGCCACCTGAGTTCCCGTCGAAGATCGTACCGGTGAGCGGGGAGCGGGAACTGAGGCTGTAGCGCGCGGCCGAGGGCGCGCCGCTACCGGTCAGTGGTCCGATGGCAAATACGAGCGGATTGCCGGGCGCGAGCGGCTCCACTTCGTACATGCCTTCGCTCAGCAGCAGGTACGCGCCCAATCCTCGACCGCCAACCACCGCGCGCCGAACGTGCGGAGGCAGCTCCTCGCGCGCCGCGCTGCCCGCCGACAAGTCCACGCGCAAGCCGCGGAGCGCATGGCGATCCGTCTCCGTCACAGTCATGGTGTGAGTATAGCCGATAGGCTTGGTCGCTCCCGCCGGCAGTGGCCCCCCTCTGCCCACCCGGAGGCGAGGCAGGCACCGGCCCCCGGTCAGGCCGCGTCGGGGTGGACGGCACAAGAAACGCCCCGCGAGGGGCAGGATTCTTGCCCGGCCTTCCCGTAGCGTGATACGCTGAGATACACCCTTGCGAGCATGGCAAATCGATCCATGCCGCGCTATTCGATGGGGGTATTATCCAATGGCAAGAAAGAATCGAGCGGTCAGCGAGCAGCCCGTGACCGCCCAAGAAGATGTATGGATCCATACGTCTTGCGGAGGCTGCTACGCCCAGTGCGGGATCAAGGCTCACCGGGTCGACGGTTTGATCGTGGGCCTGGAAGGCAATCCCGAGACGCCCGCCGGCAGCGGCCGGATGTGCGCAAAAGGTACCGCCCAGCTGATGATGCTCTACGACCGGTATCGGGTGAATTATCCGGTCAAGAGGACCAACCCGGAAAAAGGGGTAGGGGTCGATCCCAAATGGGAGCGCATCTCCTGGGACGAAGCCATGGAGACGATCATATCGAAGTTCAAGAACCAGAAGGACCCCAGGGGGACCTATTTCCAGGCCACCACGGTCCAGACCAGCGAGATCCGTTTTGCCGTTCCCGCCTTCATGCGCGCCTGGGGTTTCAAGAACTACTGGGTATCGGGGGGCGGCCTCTGGTGCGGCAACGGCGCTCACTTCATGAACGGGATCATGCACGCCGCCTGGTCGATCATCCCCGATTGGAACTACAACAAGTACACGATCTACTTCGGGTGCTCGAAGGGGCACGGAGCGGGGCATGCCGCCCTGCAGAGCGCCCAATGGGTGGCGGATGCGCGGGCCAGGGGGATGAAAGCGGTGGTGTTCGACCCCTTCCTCTCTACCCAGGCCTCGAAGGCGCACGAGTGGGTGCCCATCCGCGTCGGAACGGACGGGGCCGTTGCGCTGGGCATGATCAATGTCATCCTGAACGAGCTCGGCATCTGGGACGCCCACTACCTCAAGCTGAAGACGAACGCCCCCTACTTGATCCAGCCCGACCAGCACTACAAGAGAGATCCCGAGACCAACAAGCCGCTCATCTGGGATCCCACTGACGGCCGGGCGAAGACCTTCGACGATCCGTCGATCAAGGACTACGCCCTCGAGGGGACCTTCGAGGTCGAGGGCACGCCCTGCACGCCTGCGTTCCAGCTTCTGAAGGAGCACGTCAAGAAGAACTACCCCCTGGAAAAGGTGGAGAAGATCACCAGCGTACCGGTTTCCACCATCCGCCGGGTCGCCACCGAGTTCGCCGAGGCGGCCGAGATCGGCCGGACCATCACCATCGACGGCAAGGAGCTCCCGCTGAGGCCGGCGGCCGCCATCTTCTTCCGGGGAAGTCAGGGCCACGTGAACTCGGGCTGGAACTGTCTGGAGATCGACCTGCTGAACCAGATCGTCGGAGCCGCCGACGTACCCGGAGGATCGATGGGCCACGGGCCGCCGGTCTCCTACGGTCATCCCGACACCGGCAAGCCTGAGACGATACCGTACCCCTGCCCTGACGGCCTCATGGTCGTCAAAGGTTGGGTCTACGATCACAAGCCGTACCCGCTCAGGGAGCCGGCGCCTCCCAAGCGGCTCGACCTGCAGGACCTGTTCCCCTGCTCGGTCTACAACGCCTTCACCATCTGCTCACCAGAGTGGGAGAAGTACCGGAAGGACTTCAACATCGACTACGAGCCGGAGATCATGATCAACTTCGGTTCCAACTCGGTGATGACGATGGCCAACGCGCACGAGGTCACCGAGAACTTCCTCAAGAAGTTCGACTTCGTGCTGTCGTTCAACATCTTCCAGAACGAGTTCACCGAGGCCGTCGCCGACATCGTCCTTCCTGACGCCAGCTTCCTCGAACGGTACACACCATGCGTGACCTTCCCCTCGACGTTTTGCCATCCCACCGGGATGGACCACTGGGTGTGGCAGATCCGCCAGCCGGTCGTCGAGCCGCTCTACGAACGCCGCGACTTCAACGAGGTGATGCTGGAGATCGCCAAGCGGCTCGGTGTTCAGGAGAAGTACTTCCAGGCGATCAACGATCTCATCCCGGTGCGGTACGGCGGGGAGATGTCAGAAGAGTACAAGCTCGATCCAAGCAGCGACTACTCGTGGCAGGACATATCGGACCGGGTCCTCAAGGACAGGCTGGGACCGGAGAATGGGCTCGAAGCCCTCAAGAAGACCGGCCTCGTGAAATGGCCGACGAAGGTCGAGGAGATGTACTGGCGGTGGTTCACGCCCGTTCGAGTGCCCATCTACTTCGAGTTCTTCCTCGAAAGTGGGGAGAAGCTGGGGAATCTCCTGAAATCGTTCGGCCGGGAGGACATGGCCGACCTACGGTTCTATACGCCTTTGGCCGAGTGGTTCCCCTGCCCTTCGCACGAGGATGAGAACCCCGATTTCGACCTGTGGGCCTTCAGTTGGCGGCCTTCGTTCCACACTCAGTCCTCGACCCAGAACAACCCCTGGCTGGACGAGGTGTCGGTGAACGATCCCTTCGTCTACCTGATCCAGATCAACGCCGCGACAGGCAAGGAGAAGGGGCTCAAGGACGGGGACGTCGTATGGGTCGAGAACCCCGATGGAAAGCGGATCAAGGGTCCGGTGAAACTCGCCGAGGGAGTACACCCCGAGCAGTTGGGGATCGCCGGTTGCCACGGCCACTGGGCGCGAGGCACGCCCATCTCAAAGGGAAAAGGCCAGTTCTTCGACGATCTCATAAGCCCTGACGTCAAACACACCGACTCGCTCACCCAAGGGACGGACGCCTGCGTCAAGGTCAAGATCTACAAGGCCGAGGGGAGGTGAGCTGTATGACGCGCTACGGTTTTGTGATCGATCTGAAGCGCTGCTACGGGTGCTATTCGTGCCAGGTGGCATGCAAAGCCGCGAACCACACCCCGCGAGGCATCGACTGGGCCCGGTGCGTCCCTGCCGAGACGGGAACGTACCCGACCTCTCTCCGCCAGATGCTGCCGCTCGTCTGCCAGCAGTGCAGAGAGCCGGCCTGCAAAGAGGTGTGTCCCACGGGGGCGACGACCCAAGACGAGAACGGGATCGTCCACGTGGACCCGAAGCTCTGCATGGGCTGCAAAGCCTGCATCATGGCCTGCCCCTACGGGGCACGGCAGACGGTGAGCGGTTGGCAGACCTACTTCCCCGATGCCGAGGGTGAGCTCGACCCATACGAAGCTCATGCCAAGAAGGAATGGGAGAAGAAGTACGGCTACGGTATGGCCACCAAGTGCGACTACTGCATGGATCGTGTGAACGAGGGGCGTCAGCCCGCTTGTGTGGAAACCTGCCCGGCAAAGGCTCGCTACTTCGGTGATCTCGACGACCCCGAAAGCGAGGTCTCGATACTCATCAGACGTGAGTATGGATTCCAGCTCAACCCCGAGTTCGGAACCGATCCAGCCTGCTACTACCTACCACCGAGGTGACGAGATGCAGCTGAAAGCTCAAACCAAGTGGGGTTGGATGATCGCCGCGTATCTCTTTCTCGCGGGACTCGGCGGTGGCGCATACGTGACCGGTGTCGTTACCGATTTCTTGGGCGAGGATTGGAGCTCCCTCTCCAAGATCGGTGTCACTCTCGGATTCCCCTGTGTTTTCGTGGGAACGATGTTCCTTATCACCGACCTGGGGACACCGGCCAACTTCTGGCGGGCCTTCATGCGGCCCCGCACCTCCTGGGTGGCCAGGGGGACGATCATCATCATGACCTTCATGGTCATCAGCATCATCCACCTTGGCCTCTGGGTCTGGCCGTTCCATGTGCTGGAAGATGCCGAGACCGCGCGTTACGTTCTCGGAGTGGTGGGCGCCGTCTTCGCCTTCGGGACCATGATCTACACCGGGCTCCTCCTGGGGGCCAACCGGCCGATCGCCTTCTGGAGCACCGCGTTGGTGCCGGTCATGTTCCTCGTCTCCGCTTTATCGACAGGAGCGATGGCCGTCATCCTGGCCGGGACCATCGGGGGATTGGAGCACGCCGGGCCAATATCGAGGCTGGCACGGTTCGACATTATCTTGCTGGCCCTCGAGGTAGTGGTGATCACCATGTACCTGCAGGCAACTCACCGGGTGCCCGAGTCGCGCGAATCGGCCAGACTGGTGCTGACCGGCAACGTCGCCCCGCTCTTCTGGCTCGGGGTGGTCCTCTGTGGGCTGATCATCCCGCTCGTCCTCGAACTGGTAGGCGTGTACGCCTTGGAGGGATCCGGCGCGACGGCCGTTACCGCCGTCGCCGCGGTCAGCGGATTGTTCGGCGGTCTGTGCCTGCGGCAAGTCGTGCTGTCCGGCGGCGTCCAGGCCCCGTTGCGAGCCAGCCGGTTCGAATTCGGCCTGCCGATCGTCTGACCTTCGCCTCGGACCTTCGGGACTCGATCCATCGGGGGGGCCCTCCGGCAGGAGGGCCCCCCCGAGTCTTTCTTAGAGGAAACTAGACCGGGATCTTGAGCAGTTCGACGTCTTTGATCCAGATCTTGCCTTGCCCCTCCACCGCCAGGTTCAGCTTGACCAGGTCGGGGCGCTCCCCTTTCTTCAGGCGGAAGGGGATCTCGTGCGACGTCCACTCGGTGGTGCCTTTGAGCGGCTGATTCAGGCCCCGGGAGAAGAACTCGCCCCGGCCCGGCAGGCGGCACCACATCTCCAGGAACGCCCGGCCCTTGAGGCCCTCGGATTTCAGGGTCGCGCGATAGGTCAGAAGGCATTTTTCGACATCTGGATCGGCCACCTCGAAAAGACGGACCACCTGCTCCTCCTGGGCGTCGACCAGCCAACCTTTCTCCTCGACGGCGACGTTGTCGTGGCTCAAGGGGACGTCCGCTGTGCTGAACTGCCGAATCGCTATCGGGATAGCGGCGGGTGCCGGTCTCACGAAGAACGATTTGAGCCAATCGGCCATTCTACTGTCTCCTCTCAGGTGGATGTGGCCGTCACGCCCCCTCGAACGGGAACGTGTACGGCAGCTTCAGCTCGTCGCGCAGGGTCACCAGCTCCTGCCGGAGACCGGCGTCGACGGGCACGCCCTTGTCTTTGCGTTCCTGCCAGGCCAGGTACTCTTTCTCGCCGCAGGTGTAGATGCGCTCCTTGCCCGGAGCCCTGGTGGACGCGCGCAGGGCCCGCAGGATATCGCCGGTGGTCTTCTTGAAGGCCTCGAGATCGGTGAAGCAGTCGATGTCGATGGCCATGAAGAAGTGGCCGAGCGGAATGGGGATGTCCCTACCCTGCTCGTCCTTGCCCCCGAGTTGCTTCAGGAACGCTCCCTGTGACAGGGCCGCCGACAGGATCTCGACCACCGTGGCGAAGCCGTAGCCCTTGTACCCGCCGGTCTCCTCCGTCAAGCCGCCGATGGGGGCCAGCGCGGCCGCTCCCCGGATGAGATCCTGAAGGATCTGCACGGAATCGGTGGCCGACCTGCCTTCCCGGTCGATGACCAGGCCCTCCGGGCAGTCCTTGCCCTCGCGGGCCCACTGCTCGATCTTGCCCCGCTGGATGACCGAGGTGGCGTAGTCGTTGGTGAAGGGGAACGGCTCGTCGGTGGGCATGGCGAAGACCAGGGGGTTGGTGCCGAGCATGTTGTCTACCCCGTGGGTGGGAGCGATCGAGGGACGGGCGTTGGTGCCGGTCAAGCCGATCATGCCGGCGTCGACCGCCATAAGCGAGTAGTAGGCGGCGAAGCCGTAATGGGTGGAGTTGCGGGCCACCACCATGCCCAGACCGTGCTCGCGGGCCTTGTCGATGGCCATCTGCATGCAGCGTTTGCCGATGACCATGCCCATGCCGTCGTGGCCGTCCACAACGGCCGTCGCTTTGCAGTCGCGGACCACCTCGAACCGCGTCACCGGGTTCTGGATCCCACCCTTGACGATGCGGTCGTAGTAGATGGGCTTGAGCCGGCCGACGCCGTGGGAATCGATGCCGCGCTTGTCGGCGCTGATGAGGACGTCGGCACAGACCCGAGCGTCCGCGTCGGGGACGCCCACCCCCTTGAAGACGTCCACCATGAACGCCTCCAAGACATCGAACGGCACCCAGGAACGACCCGAAGATCTGTCCGTTGTCGCCATGTCGCCCTCCTTCCCGGCCCGGTGACGGCTCCACAGTAGCAGACCAGGACGCGATGCCGGCGGCGGTGGAAGCAGCCGTCCTCGCCCCATCCCGCCGACACAGACCCGGCGCTAGAGCTCGATCTCCGCCGGCGCCGGCATCGCGTCCGCGAACCACTCGGTCTCGCTGAACTCAGCGCTCGCGATATCGTCGAGCGGCATCTTGAGATACTTCCCGCGGGCCTCCACCGCCACACTGCCGTCCTCCAGCACGATCTCACCGGTACCCTCGAACAGCCGGGTCGAGTCGCGGGTGATGCGTCCGATCGCCTTGATCTCCCGGTCGATCGGTACCGGCTTACGGAACTTCACAGTCAGCTCGACGGTAACGCCCCAGGTGTGCGAATCGGCGATGTTGATGGCCCGGCCGATGGTCTCGTCGAGGATCGCCGAGGCCACGCCGCCGTGCAGGCGCCCGGGATAGCCCTGATGCTCCGCCTTGGGCTGAAAGACCCCGACCAATTCGCCGTTCTCGAGTTCGAAGAAGCGCGCCCCGAGGCCGGCCACGTTCTCGACTCCGCAGACCAAACACATGCGGCTCACGTTCTGGACGGCGCGAACCTTGTGGTTCATACAGGATTCCCTTCGTGCTCGCGTGACTGCGCAGACAGACCCGGATGCGCAGCCCAGCCTACCACCAGAAGGCGGCGGTCAGGAGCCGGTGGGCGTCGTGGTGTGCGCCGGCGCCCACAGGCCCAGGCTCTCGGCACGAGCCTTCCGCTGCGCTTCCCTCAACTGCGACTGGCGGGCGAGATTCGGAGGGTATTCATGGGCTCGAGCGTACCCATCGCGCACCAAGCGCTCGTTGACGAGCACCTCGCCCGCCCACACGTAGGCGAGCAGGCGCCCGAAGTCATCGCGCTCGTCCACATCCAGCTCCAGATACAGCGGACCCGACGCAAGCAGCTCCGCGTTGTGGATCGAGGCCTCCTCGCCCATGTACTCGGCCGCCGCATCAGTGTGGGCGATCTCCGGCGTGTCGATCCCGATGTACCGTACCCGCTCCTCGCTACCGTCGGGCATGCGCACCCAGATGGTATCGCCGTCGACGACCTCGACCAATTCCACTTCGACGCGCCCCGGCGCGACGGTACCGCTTCCCTGGGACGGAGGCTGGGTCGCCGGCTCACCCCCACACCCGGCGGGCAGGATTACGGCCGGCGCCGTCAAGAGCACGGCCAGAACTAGGGCCGCGCCGGCCGGCCGCCGTTTCACGATCGCTCCAGCGCCGGCGCGGGCGCCGCTCTATGCCCGCGACGATACCCCACTACCAGCCCAGGGTCCCCGGGTCTCCCTTGAAGGGTCCGACGATGTCGGAGGTCACCCAACCCCCATAGAAGCCCCCCGGCTGCGGCTCCACCCGCTCGCCGTCCACAAGGCAGGCGTCCATGTCGTGCGCGTAGATGGCGATATGACCCCGGATGGACGCAAAGGGCTCGGTCGGTTCGGGGTAGCTCCAAGCGGCGTTCTCCGCCCTCCGGTCTCCGACGCACGATGGTGTAGTAGACCGCCTGGCCCTTCCACTCGCAGATGGTCCGCCGGGAAGAGGGTTGGAAGTGCTCCGTACGCACGTCTTCGCGGGGCAGATAGTATGTGGGAGGATGACTGGTCTCGAGCACCCGTTTGGCTCCCAGTGAGTCGGCGATCACCACTCCGTTGAAGATCACCTGGATATGCCGGCGGCTGTCCTCGACCCTCGGTGGCCGGGGGTAGTCCCACACCGACTCCCGGCCGGAGCCGGGCTCGTCACCATAGGTAGTCACGATCCCCTCCCAATCACTCGAGCCCGACGACGGCCGCAGCAATCTCGGTCGCCGTCATCCCGCCCATGCGGACATCTCCGATACGGCCTTGAGGATCGATGAAGAAAGCCGTCGGAACCCCCTCCAAGCCGTAGCGAGCGCCTATCTCGTCGTTGGAGTCCATAAGAACCGGCAGTTCGCTCTCCGCTCCAAGTACGGCCCGAGGCGTCCTCCGTGGTGTCCCAGACCGCTACGATCAGCAACCCAGTGCTCTCCTTGTTGTCTCGATAGAACCTATCGAGTTCGGGAACTTCGTCCCGGCACGGGCCTCAGCCGCTCGACCAGAACACGAGAACCAGCGGCCGCCCGGCGAAGGAGTCGAGCGAGACCTCCATCCCGGAGAGTGTCACCCCGCTGAACTCGGGAGCCGGCGGCCGGTCCGAATGGGTCTGGGTAGTCGTCGTGGGCGCGGCAGTGGTCGTCGTAGGCGCCGCCGTGGTCGTGGGCGCGACCGTCGTCGTGGGCGCCAACGTGGTCGTAGGCGCCGCCGTGGCTGTCGTCTGCGCGTACGAGGTGCTCGAGCCGCCGTCGATAGCCGTGGGCTGAGTGTCGCCGCAACCCAGGACAGCGGTCACCAGCGCAAGGGCGACGATGGCAAGTGAGGACCGCACAGAAACGTTCCCGACACTCCTAGGACTCACGAGACCCCCCTCTCCGGCGCCGGTTTCTTGCGAGTCACGACATATATTGTAGCCGCGATGGTACCCACCAAGGGGAACAGGGCCAGAAGCAGATAGCCGGATAGATAGCCCGAATCGCCGACAGAAGTGCCGTAGGCGTCCAGCAGCACCCCAAAGAGCCAGGGGGCAAAAAGCGTCCCCACCAGGTTCGTCAGATTCAGGAAACCGGTGGCCGGTCCCACCTGCTCGGGCCGAGCCACGATCTCGGGCACCGAGCCCATGATGGCCGGAAACACGGCCATCGTCAGAAAGCCCGCGATCACCACACCCGCGATCACCAGTCCCAGACCGGGCGCGACGGGAACCAGCGCGGTCGCGGCGAACATCACGGCCATTCCCGAAAGGAGGACGAACGGCTTTCCCCAGCGGGCCATGGCCGCTGCCCCGGCCACATTGCCGAGCATCTGCGCCACCCCGATCCCGGCGGTCAGGTAAGCGGCCACGGCCAGACTGGCCCCCCGCTGATCGTTCAGGAACGCCGGGGTCCAGGCCAGCATGCCTACGACGATGGCCATCACCCCGATGTTGATCACTGCCAGGAGGATCAGACGGCGATTGACCGCCACGGCCCCCACTCCCCGGGCCAAGGCCGAGAACGAGATCATTCCTTCGGGGTGCCGAGGCTTGGCCCGGATCGCCTTCTGAGCCAGAGCCACCAAACCGATCACGATAGCGATGGCCGCTGCCGCCAGGAATACCCCTCTGTACCCACCGGCCTCATGGATGCCGGGCATGATCAGCAGGGCCGCGACCACCCCCAGGCCATGGCCGGTGCCGAATACCCCCAGAGCGCGAGCGTGATAGCGCGGCCCGATGCTCTGTGCCATCAGAGGATTGCTCACCGGGATCACGGTAGATCCGCCGGCCCCTTGTAGGAACCGGGCGACAAGGAACCAGGGGTACGAAGCGCTGAACGCGAAGAGGATCGATCCCAGCGCATAGACCCCGGCCCCCACGACCAGAGTCCGTCCGCCCCACCGCGCTCCGGCCAACCCCATGGGGATCGCGCCGATGGCAAAGGTGACCATGAAGATGGAAGTCAGAAACCCGATCTGGGACGAGGAGAAGGAGAACTGTTCCTCCAGATCCTTGCCCACAATGGGCATCAGGGACAGCGCGATGCTGTTCATGGCCATGAACAGCATCAGCGACAGAGACAGCGAATCGGCCCCCCGCCGGGTATCGAGGGAAACGCCGTAGACTGCGCCTTCCTGCATAGTGCCCCTTCGCCTCTGTCCCCGACCGCCGGCCCCTGCGCACTTGGACCCAGGGGCACTTCAGCATATCAGGTGGCGATCAGTGCCTTCTTCGCGCAGGAGGGGAGCGCGTGGGGTAGCCACCGTGGCGGAGCAACTCAAGGCTCCGCGGTCGCTGCAGCGCTAGTCCAGCATCTGCGAGGCTTTCGCCATCTCCTGAGACACCGGGATCTGCTGGGGGCAGGCCTCTACACATTGGCCGCACTCAGTGCACGCAGAAGCTGGAGCAGTGTGACCGGCGCCCAGCTCGAACTTGTAGGTCGCAAGCTCTGCCGCGAAATCGTCGAATAGCGCCGCATTGTTGACGCAACCCAGTATGAGAGGGATGTCGATACCCTCGGGGCAGGGCAGGCAGTAGCGGCACCCGGTGCAGTCGACCGCTATGCGCGCCTGGTACGCTTCCCGGACCTGCCCGATCAAGGCATGCTCTCCCGGGCTCAGGGATCCCGCCTGGCCCTGCGCGGCGATCTGCACATTGGCGACGACCTGCTCCATGGCCGACATCCCGCTCAGCAGCAGGCTCACCCGGGGATCGTCCCACACGAAGCGGAGCGCCCATTCCACCGGCGCGCGCGTCACCGCAGCCGAATCCCACAGAGCCTGCACCTCCCCGGGGGCGCGGCCGGCCAGACGTCCCCCCTTGAGCGGCTCCATCACGATCACTCCAAGACCGCGGCCGGCCGCGTACTCGAGCCCCGCTCTACCCGCCTGGTAATCCACATCCATGTAGTTGTACTGGATCTGGCAGAAGTCCCAGTCGTACGCATCGACGATGGGCGCGAACGCCGGCGGGTCGTCGTGATAGGAGAAGCCGGCATAGCGGATCCTCCCGTCGGCCCTGGCGGCATCGAGGAACCCGAGCACGCCCAGGTCGACCATCTTGGCCCAGCTTCCCGCGCTCAGACCGTGGACCAGGTAGCAGTCGATCTGACTCGCTGCGCAGCCGCTCCAGTTGACCGGCGAGGATTCTGTCCATGTCCGCGCGGGAGCCGACCACCCACGTGGGGAGTTTAGTGGCAAGCAGCACCTTCTCCCTATAGCCGCCGGCCAGCGCTCCACCGACGAAGGCCTCGCTCTCACCCGGACGTTCGAAGCTGGTCCCGTGATAGGGAAAAGCGGTGTCGACGTAGTTGACCCCGTGGTCGATGGCGTAGTGCAGCATCTCGGTGGCGAGGGGGACATCGATGCGCTCGCGGCGTCCATCGAGGACAGGCAGGCGCATGCAGCCAAAGCCGAGGATCGATACGCGCTCGCCGGTCTTCCCGAGATCACGGTACAGCATGGCGCTCCCTTTGTGCGTCATTCGTGCAGACGTGTCGGGTTCCCCGGAGAAAGAATCCAGCTTCTGGACCAGACTCTCGATCAGGTCTTCGCGCTCTCTCAAGTGGTGCTTGAGTTCTCGGGAATCGGTGTTGGCGATCTCGAAGAGCATCGCCTTTCGATATCTCTCGATGACGAAGCGGATGACCTCGATCTCCTTCATGCTCAGCGGCACGTCAATCATCTCAGCCTCCTTTTTGACGGGTCCCGCGTTGTTACGGCACTGAACCAGGAGCCGCTCCCCAGACCGCTCGGCCTACGATCCCACCCTCCTGCGGGGGAAACGCGACCTTCGCACCTCGTCCCGGACGAGTGCCGCCAACTCCTCGGGGTCATCCAACACCGGCGAGCGAACATCTCCTCCCATCGCGATGAGGACGAGGCAGCCGTCTTCCACCTTCACTTCATGGACGGCCTCGAGCGGCACCACATCGGGGCTATCGGTGTCCACGCCAAACAGCACCGCTTCCGTGGTCAACTGGATCTCACCGTTGTCCCAGACCACCCGCTCCATGCCCCGGAAGGCCCGCATGTCCTTCTCCCACAGGTCCCGGTGACTTCCGATCGCGCGGCCGTACCTTCGGGCGATGATCTCGCTGGTCCCCTTGGCGATGCTCCATCCGACATGATGGTTGGTCTCCGCGAGCCGGCGCAGATCTGCTCCGTCGATGACGATCGCCTCCACGGGCTCCGTCGTCTCGCCGGTGGCGATGTAGCGGTAGGGCTTGGTCACGACAGCCCAACCAAGCTCCTCGCCGGCCGTTACCTCGTCCAGAACGCCGTCTGGGCCATCCAGCGTGTGCACCGTTACGATCACCTTGCCGGCCAAGAGCAAGTAGAGCCGGTCGGCCTCGGCACCCTCCTCGATGAGTCGGGTACCCGCCGGATAGTCCTCTACCCTGGAGATCTGTGCGACCGCCGCCAGCTCATCCGGACCGAGTCCGGCGAAGATGCTGAACTCCCGCAGTCGATCGAGTGGTTCGATCATGTCCCCTCCCAAAAGGTAGAAGGACTCCGATCGTGGATCGCGGGGACGAGCCCCTACTTTGTCACTCCCCCCAATGGCCCAACTCTAATCCTCTGCCCCTCTGCCCGCGCCTGCGCGCGGTCTCGGCGGCCCCGGCGCGGTGCCCGCGCCCCGACGCGGTCTAGTGAGGAGTCAGGCCCCCATCGACCAGAAGCGTCTGGCAGGTCATGAAGTCGCTGTCGGGCGAGGCCAGGAAGAGGGCGGGACCGGCAAGGTCCTCTGGGACCTCGTTCCGCTCCTTGAGGGCCTGCCTGTTGCGGTTGATCTCGTACCAGTCCAGGGCATCCTTGGTCAACTCCAGTTGCGCGTCGGAAAGGGTGAAACCCGGTGCGATCGCGTTGACCCGGATGCCGAACTCCCCGATCTCTCTCCCCAGGGAGCGGGTGAAACCTATGACCCCACCCTTGCTGGTGGTGTAGTGGATGAAGCCCGGCACTCCCTCGAAGAAGGTGGAGGAACTCAGGTTGACGACCTTGCCGTAGCCTTGCGACTTCATGTAGGGGAAGACTGCTTGGACACAGAACCACATGCCCCGCACGTTCACGGCCTGCATCTGGTCCCACTCCTCCGTGGTCCACTCGTTGAACGGTCGCCAGGTTCCCATGGTCCCGAAGAAAGCGGCATTGTTGACCAGGATGTCGATGCGCCCTCCGAAGGTGTCCGCCACCCGCTTGGCGGCAGTCTCGCATTGGCGTAGGTCGGTGATATCGCACCCCACCGCGATGGCCGTGCCCCCCGCGGCCTCGATCTCTTTCGCGACCCGAGCTGCTCCCTGGCTATTGACGTCCAGCACCGCGACTCGGGCGCCCTCCTGCCCGAAGCGCAGGCAGATCGCCCGCCCAATGCTGTTGGTGCCTCCCCCTCCGGTGACGATGGCGACCTTGTCTTGGAGACGACCCCGCGCCCTGCCTGCATCACTCATGTTCTTCACCCATCTCCCGTTCCCGTGGAAAACTATAGACTGCCATGAGCATACTATGGTGGACACTTGGATTTGAAGACGCCCGCGGGTGGTAGCTCGGGCATCCGGTCAGCTGCAAGAGGAGAGAAAGCATGAAACACACTCAAGGCGCCATCGGCCGGATCTTCGTGCTCCGGCTCGAAGATGGCGAGCTCTTGAACGACACCCTCGAGGTCTTCGCCCGCGACCACGGCGTCCAGAGAGGACTGGCCTTCTACGTCGGAGGATCTGCCGAAGGGAGCAGGCTGGTGGTGGGTCCCGATGCCGGCCGTGACGATGCCATCATCCCGCTGGTCCACGTGCTGGCCGGGGCTCCAGGAGGCTTTCGCCGTGGGCACCATCTTCCCCAATGAGGCCGGCGAGCCCATGCTGCACATGCACGCCGCCTCCGGACGGGAGGGCGCCGCCACCGTGGGCTGCACCAGAGCCGGGCTGCAGACCTGGCTGGTGGGTGAAGTGGTCCTACTCGAGATAACCGGCACCGAGGCGCGTAGAGAGCTGGATGCCGGCACCGGCTTCCAGCTCCTTTCGGTGTCCTGATCCGTGGCCCCATACTCCTTGCCGGGCGGACCGCCCGGCTAGAACAGCCCTCAGCCCGGGGAGGGCAGGGCGAAGGACAGCACGACCACGGCGAGACCCAGCACCACAAGGAGCGGCTGCGTCCAGTGACGGTAGCCGATCATGCTCAGTTGGGCGACCATCCAGGCCAGGAGCACTATGCCCGCTTCCAGAGACATCACCCGGGCGCCCGAAGCGCCCCCCAGCAGCAGGGCCGCTGCCGCGGCCATGCTGCCGCCGACGAGGACTAGGAGCACCAATCCGGGCGCGAAGTAGGTCTTGAACGCCGTGGCCTGCAGCCACTCCTTGGGGACTCGCGGAGCGCCCAGAAGTGCATACACGCCGCCGGCCACGGCGGCGGCGCCGATCAGGATCTCCAGCACGATGAGCGTAGAGCGGACCATGTTAGGTGCTATGCATACCACAACCAAGAGCTGACAGACGAATAGTCGCGTGAAGGAACGGCGGCGGCCGAGGATGACGTCGAACGTGCGTTGTATCGTTGAGAGAGGGGGACCAGCCATGTCCGGCCATCTGGGCACCGACGAAAAACAGACCCGTCTGAAGAAACCATCCGGCAGCCCACGGCGTACGGCCACCCTCCCGTTGGCCGCCGCCTTGCTGCTCGCAGTTGTCCTGATATCCGCTGCCTGCGGCGCCGCGAACCCTGGAGACGGCAGCGGGAGCACCTCTACCACGGGCACCGACGGCGCTATTTCCCACCCCACCGGCGCGAACGAGATCGTGCTCCAGGTCACCCATGGCGGTGGGTTCGTTCCCGTCGAGTACAACTTGACCATGGTGCCCCAGTTCTCCCTCTACGGTGACGGCAGGGTGATCGTCTCCGGGCCGGTCATCGCGATCTATCCGCCACCGGCGCTGCCGAACCTGCAGACTACCGTCATCTCCGAGGAATCGGTGCAGGCCATCTTGTCGGCCGCCCGGGAGGCCGGGCTCTTCGACCCCACCGTCGACTACGGCCAGCCCGGTATCACCGATGTGGGGACCACCACGATAGTGATAAACGCCGATGGCACCACCTATCGCTCGGACATCTACGCCCTGGGCATGGAGTCGGGAGCCGGCGGACTGACCCTGGAACAACAACAGGCCCGAGCCGCCATCGACGAGCTCCGCAACAAGTTGATCGACCTCAGCGCCTTCGAGACGGGAGAGCTCACGTGGACCCCCTATGAGTACTCCGCGCTCGCCGTCTACAGCCAAGCCGTGGATCCGGGCGCGACCACCGACCCCACCGACATCCAGCCGAATCAGCCTCCAGTGGCCGCTGGGGGATCTGAGCACTCTCGGAGAGCCGGTGCTGCCCGATGGATTCAGGCGGTTCGTCGTCTCCGGCCAAGACCTGGCCACGCTCAAGCCTCTTGCGCAGCAGGCGACCACTATCACTCTCTGGAAGAGCGGGGACCAGGAATACCACCTGTCCTTCAGGCCTCTGCTCCCAGAAGAGACGGTCTAGCTGCTCCGGCGGCTCGAGGGGCGAAGGCGGCGTGATCGGGCGCCCGGGCACCCCGGGCCCAGCCCTGTGAGCGGGGCCGGCACTCCCACGATGCTCCGGCCGCGCGGCGGCGCGGACACAAGGCGCCCTCGGTGGAGTAGCGTGCTAGTCTGATTCTCCGTCGACCAGAACGCTCCGGGAGTACGCTCATGGCACCGGCCGTCCAGACGGAGGGACTCACCAAGAGGTACGGCCTCCGCGCTGGGCATCGAGAACCTCGACCTAGAAGTCCTGCAGGGGGAGATATTCGGATTCATAGGCCCCAACGGGGCCGGCAAGACGACTACCATCCGTCTGCTTCTGGACCTGCTTCACCCCACCAGTGGGCGGGCCACCGTGCTGGGGCTGGATGCCCACCGCGACAGCGTGGCAGTGCGACGGGCGACCGGCTACCTCCCGGGTGAGTTCGGGCTGGATGTCCACATGACGGGGCGCCAGTTCCTCAAGTACTGCGGCCGGCTGCGCGGCCTCGACGATCTGGGAGCGGCGTCGCAGGTGGCCGACCGTCTGGACCTCGATCTGGACGTGCCGATGGGCCGCCTCAGCCGGGGCAACCGCCAGAAGCTCGGCCTGGTCCAGGCTCTCTTCCATCATCCGCAGCTATTGATCCTCGACGAACCCACCACCGGGCTGGATCCGCTGGTGCAAGACACCTTCCTGCAGATGATGCGAGAAGCCCGGAGCGAGGGTCGGACGGTCTTCCTGTCTTCGCACATACTGAGCGAGGTGGAGCGGGTGTGTGATCGGGTTGCCATCGTGCGCGGTGGAAGGCTGGCTGCTCTGGAGACCACCGAGTCTCTCCTGGAGAGGCGGCGGAAGCGGGTCACGCTCGTGTTCAGCGAGCCGGTCGATGCTACGCCCTTCGCCCGCCTTCCCGGAGTGAGCGACGTGCGGGTCGACGGGAACACCATCTCACTCCGATTGCACGACGGCATAGACGCCGTGGTCAAGGTGGCGGCTCAGCACACGCTGCTCGACCTGAACGTCGAGCACCCCACCTTGGACGAGGTTTTCATGGGCTACTACGACGAGAGGCAGCCGTGGCCGGCCTGAGACAGGTGTGGACCCTGATTGCGCACCAACTGCACAGACGGGTGCGCTCTATCGGCATCTGGGGAGTGGCCCTGGGCGGTTTGGGCGCGCTGTACGTGGCCCTCTACCCCAGCATGAGCAGCCTCCTCGAGCAGTACATGGAACAGGCGCCGGATCTGATGCAGCAGTACATGGGCGAGATTCAAGGGTCAATCACCATCGAGCAGTGGCTGGGGATGGAACTCGTGAACGGTATCATCCCGATCGCGCTCCCCTTCATGGTCATGGTGATAGGGTCCCGGGCCATAGCCGGGAACGAAGAGCGCAAGACGCTCGACCTGTTGCTCAGCAATCCTTTGCCGCGCCAGAACGTAGTCGCAGGTTCGGTGGGTACAATGGCGCTTTCCCTGGCCGGCGTGTTGGCGATCACCTGGATACTGACCTACATCGCCGTGCCCGCTGCCGGGGTGGAGCTGTCGGCCGGTCGCCTGGCGGCCGGCCTGGCCGCGCTGTGGCCCATGTGTCTCTTTTTCGGAGCCCTCGCCCTACTGGCATCGGCCCTGGTCCGGCGCGCGTTCCTGGCCATAGTCATACCGGGAGTCGTCCTCGTGGCCATGTACGTGATCGACGGTCTCGCCCAGGCATCAAAGACCATCGAGCCGTTGCGGGTGCTCTCCCTCTTCTACCACCTGGGCCGGCCCTTGGAAGGGGACTTCCCCTGGACGGCGGTGCTTGTGACGCTGGTAGGGGTGTGCATTCTGGCCGGCGCGGCGATAGCCGCTTTCGCCCGCAGGGACATCTATACGTAGAGTCGGCTCCCCGGCCGGGGCCGATCCTTCGGCCGTTCGCGAGAACAGCAGGTGCGATGGGCACCGGGGCGTTGCGTTAGATCTTACGCGATCCCGAAAGCCCTAGTCTTTGGCTGTCATAGGGTTGCTCGCCTCGGACACGCCGTTGGGATCGAAGCTCCGCCGCACGGCCGTATTCATGGAGTCGACCAGATCTTGTAGTTGTCGAAACCCAGTTGGAGCCCGCCCGAGGTGGTCGTTCCGCCTATGAATCCTAATCTGCCGGACGCAAGGGAAGCGCCCGTAAGCTCGCAAACATTCGTCCCGTTGACGTACATATTGACGGTGGCTCCCTTGGCCGTCACCTTCAGATGATTCCAGGCAGTGCCCTTGTTGATGGCGCTGGCCGGATTGTCCTGGACCTGGGTCAGAGAACTCCGACTCCCGCCGGCCACCCGCCACAATTGCCAGAAGCCCTCGCTGGAGACGACGAACTGATACATGTCCTTGCCATCGGAGGATACCCTAAAGATGAGCCCGTAGAGCCCCTCCATTAGCGAGGGCAGAGAAAGGGCGTCAACTTCGACCGTGAAATCGCTGTACGACTCGCCCAGCCAGGTCCAGGCGAGCCAATTGGGCTCGCTGATGGTGATGGTGTAGCGGGAGAGCGAAGTGTCGCACGCCAGTTGGTAGTTGCCGTCCCCGCCCTCCGACCACCCGCTGGCCCCAGTGGAAAAATCGTCGGAGAACAGCAGCTGAGGCTCCGACGGAGGCGGTCCGTTGCCCTCCAGGTTGTAGAGGTTCCACATGATCTGGGCCGATTCGCCCCGGCTGGCCTTGGCCTCGCAGCTCCATGAGGGGCCGACCCCGGCGACGCCGTCGAGCAGCCCGTTGAATTCGGCGACGCGCACGTTCTCGCCATGATAGGGATTCGAGTAGTAGTTAGTTAGCCCACCGCCGTTCCAGCCGGTGGGTGGAGTCTCGAGCGCCCCCTGTTTGAAGTTCTTGCCGGCACGCACCACCATGCTAATCACTTGCGCCCGGGTGATGTCCACGTACGGCGCGAAGGTGGTAGCCGTCTTGCCGTAGGTGATCTGAAGGGCATAGGCCTTGCCTACATAGTCGTTCGGGTAGAGCTTGCCTGGGTCGTCGAGTTCGAGGTCCGTGAAGGGCTTGCTCGCGTCCTGCCAGTCGCTTTCGGAAACGGTGATCTTCAGCACACCCAGGATCATCTTGGCGAACTGGGCCCGGAGGATGTTGTTCTGGGGCCGAAACTCCTTTCCCCCGGGGACATCATATCCGTCGATGACCCCGGCGTGACTCAGGCCCTCGATCGCGGTGTAGTAGGTGTGGCTCGGAGGCACGTCGAGGAAGCACTGGTGGCCGGGAGGCTGCGTGCCGCCGTAGCTCACTATCGTCCCCGCGTCACCGACAGCCCAGCCGCGCGGCGTGCCGCCCGTCTGGCTGGCAGGAAGGAAGAAGACCTGGTTCAGCTTCGCGGAGGTACCGGAGGACTGTGAAGACCAGGCGCCACCGCCGCTGGTGGTCTGCATGAGGGAGCCGTCGGCCAAGATGCCCCAGCCTTGAGTGGAACTGGCGAATGCGAACCGCGCCGGCCACTGCGGAGAAGAGACGCTCACCACCTGCCAGGTGACCCCGCCGTTGGTGGTGTGGAGGAGCCGATTGACGCTCGTGAGGAGGTTGGTCATCCTCACCCAGCCCTCGAGCGGACTGGTGAAGAAGAGTGAATCGAAGGTGAGGATGCCCTCCTCCACCGGCAGGTTAGTGAATTCCGCCCTACTCCAGAGGGAGCCGCCGTTGGTCGTATAGAAGTGGACGTTCCCGGAGCCCGTGATGCAACCGTTGTTGGCGTCGCGAAAATGGACCCCGTTGATGGTCTGCACGGTGGAGAGCACCCCACCTACATCCGTCTTGTCCTGCCGCTCCCAGATGCCGCCGCCGTTCGTCGTGCGGACGACGGTCCCCCAGGTGCCGCCCAACCAGATGTGGGTGGCATCGACGATGGCCACGTCGAGGTAACCGCCTGTGATGGCTGGCACAGCCACTGGGTTCCAGGTACCGCCGCCGTTGGAAGTCTTGAGCACGACTGGAGCGTTCGAGGCGTCGCGACCCAGGACCCAGCCGTTGTTCTGGTCGACGAACCTGACCTTGAACAGGCCGGCCGTACCCCCGGAAGTCTGCTTCGTCCAGGTTTGGCCACCATTGGTGGTACTGAGAATGACGCCGCCGTCGCCCGCCACCCAGCCGTAATTGCGATCGAGGAAGAAGACTGCGTTGAGCTTCGCGGTGGTGCCGGAGGCCTGAGCAGCCCAGCCGACGTCTGCCGCCAGAGCCACGCCCGGAGAGAAGGCACCGGAGGTCGCGAATGCGCCCACCGCCAACAGCAGCATGGTGGCAAAGGCGACCGTTGGCAGGTACTTGACCAAACGTCGCCGTGCGGCCAACATCTGACCCCCTTTCCGCTTTGTGAGACCCAGGGATGGAGAGGCGGCGGATGCTGGGGATTCCGTCCCCGGAGCCCCGGCGCCCGCCGCCTCAGGCGGTAGCCTCACCCGATTACCTTTCTACGAAGATGACCCCCAGATTGAGGCTGTCGACGAGGTCGACCTGCTGCGCGACCGGCTTGTAGCCGGGCGCGCTCACGACCAGGTCGTAGCGACCGGGCGCCAGGCCGTCGAAGATGAAGTCGCCGTAGTTGTTCGTTGCGGTGTCGCCAATCTTGGTGCCCTCCGCCTGCAGGATGACGATCGCACCCTCGGCGCAGTCGTCGGTGTCTTTGTAGGCCACGGTTCCGCCCAGAAAGGCCTTGGTCCAACGGTGGAGGTTCTTGTACCAGACGCGCGGGTTGGTCCCCCAGTCCGCCTGATACGCCTCCAGACCCTCCGCACTGGCCTTCACCACCATCTCGTCCTCATCACCCAGGACGAGTTTGAGCGCCCCGGTGGGGCACACCTGGGTGCAGCGGGTCTCGGTCCACCCGCCGTCGATCAGGTGTGCGCAACCGGTGCACTTCTGGGGAAGGCCGGCCTCCTCGTTCCAGTAGATGACGTCGTAGGGGCAACTGCCAACGATCTGCTTCTGACCCTTGGCTTTCTTGGGGTCGATGATCACGAGGCCGTCTTTGCGCTTGTGCACGGCGCCGTCGGGAGTGAGGCAGGGAGCATCGTCGCAATGCTGGCAGGGGACGGGCAGGTAAGCCACCTGCACCATCGGGAACTGGCCTCTCTCCTTGCGCTCGATGTCCATCCAGCGCTGGCCGGACCAGGGCTGGGCGACCGAGTAGCCCTTGAAGTCGTTCCCTACATACTCGTCCTTGCAGGCCAGGAAGCAGTTGTTGCAGTCGTGGCAGAGGGCGACGTCGACACCATGTTCCACTTTTTCATCTGCCGTCCTCCCACTTCTCGACTTGGATCAAACAGGAGTTGTTGGACATGCCCCCGGAGTAGGGAGTGATCAGCCGGATGTTGGTGAGGATGTTCACACAACCGCCGCGGTCCGGCGACTCACCGGGCGTGCCCAGGGGATCGTATTCCGCGCACGACTCGTACGAGTGGACGGTGCCGGACGGCACCCGCTCGGTGACCTGCGCCGCCAGGATGACCGAACCCCGGTCGTTGAAGGCCCGGATCAAGTCACCGCTCCTGAGGCCTCGAGCCGAAGCATCCTGAGTGTTGAGGCGCATGACCCAGTAGTAGTGGCCGTCCACCAACACCCGGTGGTCCTTGACCTCGTTCATCCAACTCTCTTTGCCGTCGCCCATGGTGTGGAAGCTGAAGCGCGGGTGCGGGGAGACCATCTGCAGGGGATACTTGCCGTAGAGCTCGGTGGTGTGGTGTCCCTCCCAGCTGGGGATGAACTGCGGGCCCATGGCCGGCCGCTCGGGATCGATGTTGCCCCCCGCCTCGAAGCGGGTGAGGCTCGACGAGACGAACTCGATCTTGCCGGATGCGGTCTGTAGCCCTTTGAGGCCGACCGTGTCGGCTGGGAAAGCCCAGTCGGGCGTGTCGCGGACCCGGTCCTCGGCGAACCAGCGCATGGCCGGAGTGGACTTGTGGTCTTTGGGGAACGGGACGACGACGTAGCCCTTCTTCTCGAAGTCTTTCCAGGAGATCAACTTGGGTAGGTCGGTGGCCTGGAAGTATTCCTTGACCCACTGATACTCGTCCTTGCCGCCCATGGTGAACAGGTGCCCGATCCCCAGTCGCTCGCACACAGCCGCGAAGATGTCGTAGTCGGACTTGCTCTCGCCCAGCGGCTCGATGCACTTCATCTGCAGGCTGATGACCCGGTTGTTGGTCTGGGTGTAGACGTCGGGGATATAGCCTGAGCAGCTGGCGAACTCGCTGATGTCCCAGCGCTCGAAGTTGGTGCAGGCCGGCAGGACGATATCGGCGAACTTGGCTTCCCCCTCCCACCAGATGGGCTGGCTCACCGCGAACTCCAGCTTCGGATTCCGATAGGCCTTCACGTAGCGGTTGGTCTGGGTCATGGTCCCGAAGAAGGACCCTCCGTAGCGCCAGTACATGTGGATGAACGGGTAGCCCGGAGCCGGATACTCGTATTTCTGCAGCTGGCTCTCGATGGAGGAACCGCAGAACCCCTTGCCCCTGAACTCCATCTTCTCGTTCTGGAGCGCTTCGGGGATGCGGAGGCGCGATATGATCTGACCCTCGGTGGAGTCGTGCGTGCACCGGGTGGCTCCCTGCCTGCCCGCGAACATGTGATAGACCCAGCGGAAGCCGGCGGCCGACTTGTCTACATCACCGGAGATGCCACCCTCGGCATAGCCGGGGAAGAGGAAGGACTCGTCGGCCGGGCAGCCCTGCGAGGTCCCCCATATGTTGCTCCCCGGCTTGCCCATGCCCTGCATCGCAGCCAGGGCGATCATGGTGCGGGCCCACTCGTTGCCGGTGGCAGAACGGCAGGCGCCGCCCCAGCCTCCGAGGCTGCCGGCGGCCAGCATCGTCTTCTTGGCGCCCCACTCCCGAGCCAACGCCCGGATGTCGCGGGCCGGGATCCTCGATTCACCCTCGGCCCATTCGGGGGTCTTGGGCACGCCGTCGCTCTCGCCCAGGACGTACGCTTTCCATTGATCGAAGCCCACGGTGCGATCGGCCACATATTCCTTGTCGTACGTGCCCTCGGTCAGCCACGTGTAGGCGATGCCGAGACCCAGGGCCACGTCGGTGCCGAGCCGCGGCGAGAACCACTTGTCGGCGATAAGACCGGCGGTGTGGTTGTAGTAGGGGTCGATGAAGATCATCTTGACGCCCAGCTCCTTGAGCCAGAAGCGGCGGACGGTGCTCTCGAAGGCCGAGTAGATGCCGCCCCCGGTGCTCTCGGGGTCGGCCGACCAGAACACGATCATCTCGGTGTGCTTGAGGGCATCTTCCAGGAGGTCGTACTGCTCGGGTATGCCCAGGCGGTGGCTGTAGCCCCACATGTGCATGCCCCCCCAGTGCCAGCCTTCCCAGCTGTCCGGGTTGTGGGCGGCCTGGACCATCCCCACCAGGTTCGAGAAACGCAAGTAGGCGCTGTGGCGATAGCCCACGTTGCCCCACAGGTGGTGGGACCCACAGGTGGTGAGGATCGCCCCCGGTCCAAACGTTCGCTTCACCCGGTTGATCTCGTTGCAGACGATACCCAGGGCCTCGTCCCAGCTGATGGGCTCGTAGTCTGACTCGCCCCGCTTTTCGCAGTTGCGCTCGCCGTTGGGGTCGAAATCCACCCGTTTGAGCGGGGTGAGCACCCGCTTGGGCGAGTAGATCATCGACTTGTGACCGGCGGTGTAGGGCATCACGGTGGTGCGCCGGGGCGGGGCGAAGGTACGCCCTCTGCGCCTCGATCGACCAGGTGGGGTTGTCGGACTCCTCGAGGTCCATGGGCGTGATCCGCAAGATCTTCCCATCTCTCACATCGACGAAGACCGGCCCCCCGGTGGTGCTGTTTGTCATCCTCTGTACTTTGCCCATGCTTCGACCTCCGCTCGCGCTTTGATCCCGGGGCGGCCGCACGTGCCGCCCTACCCGTCAACTATGATTTACCGGGCCCGGAACTACAACCCTCGTGTGGGATACGTGTGAAGGTGGCGGAGCCGGTTCCACCGGCTCCGCCACCCATGCAGGCCCCGATTCGCTTGTAAGAGGGCTCCGCGCCCGTGGGTACTCTAGGAGTACTCTATGGGCACCATCGCTGCCTCCTTCGCGATCGCTGGACCCATCTTGTTGTCGACAATGACCAGGTCGAAGTCCCACTTCCCGGTCCCCGGGACCCACTGCCCACCAACCAACGGCGTACGGTACACGTTCGGGACCGGGTGTAAGGAGTTCGGATCGACCGGCGAGGTGAAGTCGATCGGACCGCCGATGGTCTCCATCTTGGTGGTTCTAATCGCCGCGACGATGGCTTCTTTGTCGTCCACGTTTGGGCACCGTCTAAGGGCGTCGACCACGACTTCGAACACCCCATAGTGCAGCAGGGGTTGAGTCCATTGAAGTCCTGTGCGCTGCTCAAAGTCATCCGCAAACTGCTGGCACGTCTCCCCGGTTAACGACGACTTGAACGGATGTCTCGGCGTCCACCAGACCTCGGTCGACAGATAGTAGCCCGCGGGGCCGATAGCTTCGAGCGCTCCGGGGAAAAGGAGAGCCTTGCCCACCGTCGCCACGGGAGGCCTGAAACCCTGCTGGAGCATCTGATTCCACATGACCGGGAAGTCAGGCGGTAGGGGGACGCCGGTAAGGATCTCGCAACCTGATTTCTTGATATCGGTGATGATGGCCGTGTAGTCCTCGGTCCCACTGTTGTAGCCGCCCGCGTAGACGACCTCGTATCCGTTCTGCGGCAGGACTGCCGGGAATCCCAACTCTGGATCCCGCCAGGCGTTACCGTCGGCGTCATTGGGCCACATGCCGGCGACCTTCTTGTTGGTCTGCATGCTGTCCCACATGCTCACGAACGTCCCAATGACGTCCTCGAGACCCCAGAACGCGTGCCACGTCCACTTGAAGCCCTCGGGCGGAGGATTCCGGCTCAGGTAGTAGGCCTGCCAGGGAGCATCATTCGAGAACATGGGGCATTGTAGAGCCTCAGCCTGCCCGGCCACCGGGGTGACCGTATCGTTCGTGGAGGCCGCCATGATGACGTCGACCTGGTCGTTCGTGATGAGGTCGCCCCCTACCTGTGCTGCCCGGTTGCTGTCGGACTGGCTATCCCTGACCAAGATGTTGATGGGGTGATTCTTGCCGTCGCCACAGACAAGCCCGTCGGAGACGGCTTCCTTCCAGCGCGAGGCGCAGTACTGGTCGGGCACTCCGAACAAGGCGATGGCGCCGGTAATCGGGGCCACAAACCCGATCTTGAGTTCCCGCCCGGTCTCCGGACCCGCGGAGACGGTCGTAGTGGCCCCCGCCGTGGTGGTGGTTGCGCCTGCTGTGGTGGTCGTTGATTCCGCGGCGGTGGTGGTGGTTTCCTCTTCGCCGCAGGCGGCGAGCAGTCCGCCCAGGCCAGCGCTGAGGCCGATCGCGGCACCCGAAACGCCCGCGATCCGAAGGAACTCGCGACGGCTCAGCGCCTTCGCGCCGGGAATAGCGGTTGCTCCCTTCCCGTCAGGAGCTTTCTCCTCCGAGTTCGGCATGGCCCCCCTTTGAGTGTTGCCGATGACTCAGCGATTCCCCGAGAAACGATCGATTTCGTCGTCAGTCCAAACGCTCGTTCTCCCCCATAAGCCTCCATTCCCCGGGCCGAAAAGACCTGAGAGCCGTCTGATGCTATCTATCCAGTGATATTGTTTGTAAACATACAATGGCTCCAGGCAGGCCGGCAAGTTCTGCAGCTAATCCTCGCGGATCCCGGGCCTTAGGCATCCCACAGGGTGGTGGTTCTCTCCAGAATGGCCAAAGCATGTCCTACTCCTCGACCCTTCCGAGCGGTCGCCGGGACCGTCGTGTTCCTCACCCTGCTCTTCTTCGTCACCTTTCTCGGCCGGCTCATCTTCTCGCCGCTTCTCCCTGCGATAGGAGAGGACATCTCCCTCACCTCTGGCCAGGCCGGGTCGATCTTCTTCGTTGGTTCCTTCGGCCTGCTGGCCGGCTCGATGGTGGCCGGGTTGCTATCTTCACGGCTGAACCACCGGCGGACGATGCTGTTATCCGTTTTCGGGATCGCAGCCGTTCTCGCGGTTCTCTTTTTCGTCGACTCGGTCTGGGGACTACGTGGAGCGATGTTCGTCCTGGCGTTCTTCGCCGGGATCCACCTGCCTTCGTCGGTGGCGACCATCACAGCCACGGTGCGAGAGCAGGACTGGCCTCGAGCTCTCTCCGTCCAGCAACTCGGCCCCCCGCTGGGGCTGATTGCTGCTCCGCTGGTGGCCGTCGGACTGTCGCACTGGTTCAGTTGGCAGACCATCTTCGTGTGGGTGGCAGGCCTCGCCTTGGTGCTCAATCTGGGTTTCTTGTTCTTCTTTGGGGGGATCGGCTCGTTCCCCGGTGACCCCCCCAGCCCCAGGTTCATCGGGCCTCTGTCCCGCACTCGGTCGTTCTGGCTGATGATCTTCCTGTTTGCCCTGGGCATGGGGTCTCAGGTGGGGGTCTACACGATGCTGCCCTTGTATCTCTCTGAAGAGCGGGGGATGACGGTCTCCTCGGCCAACACCCTGCTGGGCTTGGCCAACATCGCCCCCCTGGTGATGGTGTTCGTCTCGGGCTATATCACCGCACGGATCGGACCGAAGCGCACCATGGCGCTCTTCCTCTTCCTCACCGGGATCGCGGCGATCCTGGTAGGGAGCCTCTCCGGTCCCGGGCTCATAGTGGCCATCTTCTTCATGCCGGCTTTCGCGGTCGGCTTCTTCCCACCGGCCTTCGCCGCCCTGTCGCGCATCGTACAGCCCACGCTGCGCAGCTTGGCCGCGGCGCTGGGCCCATCGATGGCCTTCATCCTCGGCGGGGGTCTGCTCCCGCAGGCTCTCGGCTACATGGGGCAGGCCTACAGCTTCAGTCTCGGCATCGTCATCACAGGGGTGGTCGTCGCGGTCGGTTCGTGCGCGGCCTTCTTCGTCCACCTCTTGAAGGAATTGGAACCCGGCTGCTAGACCACCCTCTGGAGCCGGCTCGGCAGCCGGCGGCGGTGGTCGCGCCCTCTCGTGGTAGATTGACTCCCGAACGCGAGACGACAATAGCTATCGAGGAGAGATGACATGGCCCAGATCGCACAAGAGCGGGCGAAGGCCGACTGCTCTGGCCCGTTTCGCCGCCACTGGTCCGGAGCACATCAACTGCGCGCAAGCCGTCGTCGCTTTCGCGCTCGACATGATGGGGGAAGACCCTGATCTGGTGGTGACCGCCGGCTATTTCGGAGGAGGGATAGCGGGGATGGGAGAGGCCTGCGGCGCGGTCACGGGAGCGGCCCTGGCTCTGGGCCTGCGCGACTACTGCAGGAAGGGAATCGTCGTCGATGGCCCGAACCCGACTCCCGATCTCCTGAAAGGGCTGATGCGCGACTTCGCCGGTCAGTTTGGATCTCGGCGGTGTGGAGAACTCACCGGCCACGATCTGAGCACGCCCGAGGGATTCGAGTTGTTCCATAAGAGCGAGATCCGCGACAGGTGCCCGCTCTACGTCGGCTGGGTCTGCGACCGCTTGGCACCCCTTCTGGTCGAGCAGGAAACGCCCGCTCCACCCAGCGAGTAATCGGGTAGGGGCCGGGCTCACCCCGGCACCTCCCACAACGCCGGAGGCCGCCCCGATAACGGGACGGCCTCCACAAGCTCTTATGAAGCGCTGCGACCCCGAAGGCGCCGTCGGAAGGCGTCAGTCGGGAATCCAACGACTAAAGGCGAGCGCCACCTCCGGTCCAATGGCCGCTGCGCTTACTAGGCATGCTGTCTATTGGGACCACCTCCTTTCCACGCTTGATGAGATTCTAGCAAACGGGACCGCGGCCTACCAGAGGTGTGTGGGCGGCGGGAGCCAAGTGACAGACGACGGCCCATACGCCGCGTACGCTATCCTCGACCGGGCGATGACTTTCGCGGCCAATCATCTTTCAGAAGGCGCGACAGAGCTCGATCGGCCAGGATACGGCCCTTGGTCTGGCAGCCGGGACAGTAGTCACATTCGTTTTCCGCGTACACGATGCGCTGGACGGCTGCTCCGCAGTCAGGGCATGGAGAGCCGAAGCGTCCGTGCACCGCCATCTCGGGGCGAAAGGCCGTGACCTTTTCGGGAAAGCCTTCCCGAGCCTCGGCCCGCAGCCGTTCGGTCCATTCCTCCAGCACCTCCACGGCTGCCGCATGGAGTCCGGCCACCTCTGCCGCCTCCAAGGCCTTGGTCTGCTTGAGGGGAGACATTCGAGCCCGATGAAGGATCTCGTCCGAATAGGCGTTGCCGATCCCGCTGATCGTGTGAGGATCGGTAAGGGCCCGCTTGACAGTCCGATTCTCACGCCGAAGGGCCGCCTCGAACTCCTCCAGACTCGAGCCGATGATCTCCAGCCCGCCGGGGTCGAGATCCGCGAGAGCATCCCGGCCCTTGACCAGGCGAAGAGAGGCCCGTCGTTTCTTGCCGGCCTCGGTGAGGATCAAGCTGCCGGTGGCGAAGTCGAAGGCGGCCAGCCCCGAGCCCTTGGGAACCGGAGATCGCGCCTCTTTCCAGTGCAACCGGCCGGCGATCATCAGGTGCAGCACGAGAAAGAGGGGGACGTCATGTTTGGGGTCTGCGGGCGCGGGGGCTACGGCGACGGTAGCCGTGGAGTCGGGCACGACGGTCGCCTGGCCGGGCGCGGCCGTCACCTCGAAGACGATGCGCTTGCCCAACCGTTCGATCGCCGCGACACGGCCCCCGGCCACGGCCTCCAGCGGAGGGTCGACCGTGCGCAGCAAGAAAGGATTGGCCAGTCGGATCCCCAGCAGAGTCTCGCCCAGGATCCGAGGCCTCAGGGCTTCGATGTAGGCTTCGATGTCGGGTATCTCGGGCATCGGAGATCGCGACCAGTATAGCCGCGCACCCGAGGCTGTATCCTGGCTGCATGAAGCGATGCCTGACCACGTGGTGCATCATCGCCTGCCTTTGCGGCGCGGTGATGACGAGTTGCGACGGTCTCTCGGACGCCGGCCCGTCTGCCGCGGAGACACAGGCGAGCACCGCCCCGACGCCTGCGGCGACGGAGGCGGCGGCCGCGGCCACCTCGACCACCACGCTCCCGGCCACGACGACGACGTTGCCGTCTCCCGCGGAAGTGCTGTTGGCCGATATGACTCTGCGCCAGAAGGCGGCCCAGGTCCTGCTGCTCGCCATCGACGGGACCACCCTCTCCACGAGCACCCAGGAGCTGCTGGCCGAGGGTCCCCCGGGCGGGATCCTACTCCTGGGACGTAACGTGCAAGGAGCAGAGCAGACGCGCAGATTCACAGAAGATCTGCAGAAGGCAGCCGCGTCTGGCGGGTCGGGGATCGGGCTGTTCATCGCCGTGGACCAAGAGGGTGGGCTCGTCCAACGTATCCACGAAGGCGTACCCGAAGTCCCACGGGCTCGAAAGCTCGGAGAGACCTCCTCCCCGGAGGAGGCAGCTCTCCTGGCGGTGGAGACGGCTCAAGGGCTCCTCGCTCTCGGGGTGAACATGAACCTGGCGCCCGTGGCGGATGTGGTCGCCGACCAGGGTTCGTTCCTGTACCAAAGGAGTTACGGAGGAGAGGTGGGACTCGTCTCCGGATTCGTCACCGCGGTCGCCGAAGCCTACGCCGACAACGGATTGATCTCGGTGGTGAAGCACTTCCCCGGTCACGGCAGCGCCTCCGGCAACACCCACGGGGAGGCGGTCATCTCGAACGCCACCCAGGCCGAGTTCGAGACCGTCCACCTGCCGCCGTTCCGGGCCGCCATCGACGCCGGAGCCGAGGGGGTCATGATGGCTCACATCATCGCCACCGCTTACGATGCCGAGGAACCCGCGTCTCGATCCGCCGCCGTCATCGAAGGGTTGCTGCGTGACGAGTTGGGCTTCACCGGCCTCGCGATATCGGACGACCTGGAGATGGCCGCAGCGACCGCGTCGGCAGCGGCCGGTTCGGGAGCCGAGGCCGAGGCAGGACAGGCGACTGCGCTCGGGAAGGCGGCGGTAGCCGCGCTCAACGCCGGCTGTGATCTCCTCATCTGCACTGGCACCCTTGCCCGGAACTTGGAGTTGCTGGACGCCATCGTCGCCGCCGTCGAAACCAGCGCGGTGTCTTCGGCCAGGCTCGACGAAGCCGTTTTGAGGGTGCTCGAGCTCAAACTCCGCCACGAGATAGTGGGACCCCCGCTCGCGCCCTGACCGTGAGCCCTGTTACCATGGGGCCGCTTGCCGGCCCGGTGCCAAGAGAAGGAGCTGGGTATGGATGTGCGCTTCCTCAACGCTTCACGGACCAAGTCGACCCGACTGTTGAAGTCAGGCATGCTGATAGCCTGTGTTTCTTGCGCCTTCACCCTGCTGCTCTTGGCCGCATGCGGGGGTGACGACTCCAACTCCAGCACTGCCACCACCTCGGGCGGCGACTCCGCGTCGACCACAGTCCAGGCTGCGGAGATGACTCCGGACGAATTGGGAGATGCCGCCGTCGCCACCTGGAGCGAAGCCATGCAGGAACTGGTCGCCCTCTTGGAGAGCAAGCCGGAGGCCGCGACCATCCAGAGCCAGGTGGAGCAGCTGAAAGAGACATACGTCGTCAAGTTGGTGGCGCTCGGACGGTTGAGAGAGGCGCTCTCCGACAGTGACAAAGCAAAGGTGAGTTCTGGCATCACGGCGGGATTGGAGGCTACCGCAGACGAGCCCTGGTTCATGAGCTACATGGAGATCTACGACGGTTACTCGGACGGCGACCTGGGATTCGCGAACCTTCTGGCTTCCTTCAACATCCTCACCCAGTATGCCGACTTCGAGCTGCTGAAACAGCAGGCTCCGGAGGAGGCTGCCCGCCTAGGAATCGAGTAGCGTCCGCGGCGAGCAGGCCTCTGTTCCGGTCAGGCCGAGCGTCGACCGGCCCAGCCGTCACCGAAAGGCGGCGGGGGCGCGCCCGTATGGGCGCGCCCCCGCCGTTTCCCCCCGGTAGTCCACGCACGAGTCGCTGACAACGCCGGTTCACCGGCGAACTCCTCTTGGTCGAGCGCCTCTTGGTCAAGCGCCCTGGGTCAACTATCGAGTATCTTCTCGGCCTCTTCTTTGAAGGCGTCCATCACGTACTGGATGCCCGATACCTTGGCCGCATCTTCGGTAAGGGCGATCACGTCGCTCCGGTTCATAGTGTCGAGGCGGAAGCTACGGGCGCCGGCCATGAACTGGGTCAGACCGGTGCGCAGTTTGTCCACGAAGGTGTAGATGGCTACGGCGCCCAGCGGGATCTTGTCCATCCTGGCACCGTATTTGTCCTTGAGAGTCGAGTGTGTAACGAAGATCTCCTCAGGCGTCTGGCCATACTTCTTGACCGGCGTCGGCAGTTCGTTCCACAGGCCCTGACGACTTCCATCGCCCACCACGCCCTCGATGTTGCTGCCCACGAAACCGGGGATCATGAGGGCCCGGCCCATGCACACCGCTTTGAAGTAGGGGGCCCCCATGGCCAGCACCTTGAAGATGTGGTCCTCGGTAGAGAAACCGCCGGCCATGGCCAGGTCGGGAGTCCACTCGCCCCGGGTGGCCAGGCGTTTCGCGCACTCATAGGCCATGGCCTGCAGGTAGAAGGTGGGCACGCCCCACTCCTCCATCATGCGCCACGGGCTCATGCCGGTGCCGCCACCGGAGCCATCGATGGTGACCAGGTCGACCCGCGCCTTGGACGACCACTTGATAGCCCGCGCCAGCTCCGGATATCCGTAAGCTCCGGTCTTGAGTGTGACCCGTTTCACTCCCAGGCTCCGGCGCAGTTGCTCGACCGAGCGCAGGAACTGCTCCTCGTCGATGAAACCCAGCCGGGAATGACGTTCGAACTCCTTGATCCCTCCGCTCTCGAAGGCCCTGCGCACCGCCGGGAGGCTCGGATTGGGAGTGATGATGTAGCCGCGTTTCTGCAACTCGATCGCGCGGTCCAGATCGCGGATCTTGATCTCGCCACCGATGCACTTGGCTCCCTGGCCCCACTTGAGCTCGATGGTCTCCACTCCGAGCTTCTCGACCACGTATTCAGCCACGCCGAAAACGGTGTCTTCCACGTTGAGCTGGACGATGATGTCACCGAAATCCTCTTGCCACTGCTTGTAGATCTTGATCCGCCGCTCCATCTCGGGCGACCGCTTGATTCGACCGTCTTTGTAGAATTCGGCCGCCGGATCAATACCACAGACGTTCTCGCCTACTACCAGGGAAATGCCTGAGATAGCCGCACCGATGGCGAACGTCTCCCAGTACTTCCGGGCAACGTCGGTCGAGCCGAGCGCACCGGTGAAGACAGGCATGCGCATGCGCACCGGGTGCATGTGACCGTAGACGGCGGTCGTGTCGACCACGGGGAAGATCGCCTTGTTAGGGTTGGCTTCGTCGATAGCCTTTGCCCCCATCGCGAAGCCGAGGATATTGAGATGCGAGTAATCCACGGGGAACTGCTTGTCCCCACCGGCGGTCATCTCGCCGAAGGGACCCGGGTACACCACTTCGCGCCCGCGGAAGGACGACCTGAACACGTCGCAGTTGCCCTGACAGTCGGCCATGCAACGCGTGCAAACCCCGGAACTCGCCACGTCGCGCGAGCGGTTCCTGGTGTCGAGCGCCTCACTGGATCCGGTGTGTGAGAAGTTCATTCGGCTAGACCTCCTGCCTGAGTTGCCACCCTGCCGGCACATGCCGCCCTCTGCCGGTACGAACCTGCCGCGTACAAGCAAGGCGGAAAGATTCTATTCTAGTGGCTGACTAATCATGCACAATCGCCAACTGTACAAAGACTGAGGCCATTTCCCTGGTCAAAAGTCTAGTTGCCCCGAGAATGCGCCGCTATGAACTCCAGGGTGCCTGCGAAGATGCGCTCCTTGTCATGGTCCATCGTGGCCACGTGATAGGAATCGCGCAGCTCGATCATCGTCTTGTCGGTGGACGAAATCGCCCCGTAGAGCTCGCGCTGGTTCGCCGGAGGAACCACGTGGTCGATGACCGACGAGAAGACAAGAGCCGGGCAGCGGACGAGGGGAATATCCCGACGAACTTCGGCAAGGAGCAGGGCGAGCTGCCGAGCAGAACGCGCGGGGATCCGGTCGTACGCCTTCTCGTCCACCCCCGCCAGCTTAGTGTCGTTGCCGATGGCTTTCACCCACCGGGGTCGCCCGATCAAGCCCAGAAAGTGCATCGTGCGCTCCTGCGGGTGCCGCACTATTGCGTTCACCGTGATCAAGCCGGCCACCTCAGGATGACGCTCGACCAGCCATAGGGCCAGCGTACCTCCCATCGAGAGGCCGAACGCGAAGATCTCGTCCGATCGCTCTCGCAGCCAGGCGCATGCCTGTTCGACATCCGCGGTCCATTCCGTCCAACGGGAGCTCTCCATCGCCTCGGCCGTAAGACCGTGGCCGGCAAGGAGGGGCAGCGCCACCGTGTAGCCCGCCCCTACCAACCGGAGAGCCATCTCCTGGACCGAACGGGGCGATCCGCCGAAGCCATGGCAAACAAGCACCCCGACCCGACCCCTGTCGCCGGATCCCACCGTGAAGAGAGCCTCGTTCCATTCCATCCCGAGCCGCCTCCAGCCCCGGCCGCGCCGGGCTTGCTCGATACGTGCTCACTGCCCTATTGTACGGGCATCAGCCTCGGGCCGCAGTCGCGCATAGCGCGAGCGGGTCGCACGATCTCGGGCGCAGGCGTCGCCGATACAAGGGAGGCCGGACGGCAGGCAGACCCAAAGCAGTGATGGCGCTAGACCAGGGGACCACGAGTTCCCGGGCGATCGTCTTCGGCCATGACGGCACCATCTTGGGGGCCGCACAGGAGGCGTTTCCCCAGCACTATCCGGAGCCCGGTTGGGTAGAGCACGACCCCGAAGACATCTGGGGGACCCAGCTCCGCTCGTGCCGGGCCGCCCTCGAACGGGCGGGTATCGGCGCCGCAGATCTGGCAGCCATCGGCATCGCCAACCAGCGGGAGACGGTCCTCCTCTGGGATGCAGAGAACGGCGCTCCCTTGGGAAACGCCATCGTGTGGCAGTGCCGCCGGACGGCGGACCGCTGCGCGGAACTGAGGGAGGCGGGGCTCGAGCCGGTCATCGAAGCCCGGACGGGGCTCCGGCTCGACCCCTACTTCAGCGCCACCAAGATCGGGTGGCTACTCGCGAACAGGCCTGGCGCTTCCGACCTGCTGGCGCGCGGCCGTCTGCGGGCGGGGACGATCGACAGCTTCCTCCTCTGGCGACTCACCGCCGGTCGACACCACATGACCGACCACAGTAATGCTTCCCGGACCATGCTGCTCGACCTGCACGGCCTCGAGTGGGCGGAAGACCTGCTCGATCTGTTCGGTATCCCCCGTTCGATCCTGCCGAGTGTGTGCCCTTCGTCGGCCGTGATCGGAGCGACCGAGCCGGCGTGGCTGGGAGCCGCGGTGCCCATCGCCGGCGTAGTAGGGGATCAGCAGGCGGCCCTCTTCGGGCAGGGCGGCCTCGACACGGGCGACTGCAAGAACACTTACGGGACAGGCTGCTTCTTGCTCATGAACGTCGGCTCCCGTCCTGCCCGACCGGAGCACGGTTTGCTGTCCACAGTGGCGTGGAGCCTGGGTCCGGGCTTGCGCGACGCCGGAGAGGGGGGCGCCGCGCAGGCGGGCGCCGCGCAAGACGGCGCCGGCGGAGGCGCGGTCGCGTACGCGCTCGAAGGCTCCGTGTTCATGGCCGGCGGGGCGGTCCAATGGCTGCGCGACGCCTTGGGGATCGTCGACTCGTCCGCCGACGTTGGGCCGCTCGCGGCGCAGGCGCTTGACAACGGCGGGGTCTACTTCGTGCCCGCCCTGACGGGACTCGGGGCCCCGTATTGGGACCCTTATGCCCGGGGCCTGCTGATCGGTCTCACTCGCGGTAACAGGCCCGAGCACCTCGCCAGAGCTACCGAAGAGGCCATCTGCTTCCAGACCCGGGCAGTGCTCGATGCCATGCGCGAGACCTCGGGGGCCGACGTCGCCGGATTGCGAGCCGACGGGGGGGCGGCCGGCGACGATTTCCTCCTGCAACTACAGGCCGACGTACTGGGCATCCCCGTGAGCCGGCCGCGCATCCTCGAGACCACCGCGCTGGGAGCCGCGGCGCTGGCGGGCCTGGCGGTCGGTTTCTGGTCGGAGACCGACGTCGGCCGGCTGGCGGGCACCGACCTCGTCTTCACGCCCCGCATGGATCCCGGCGAGCGCGAACGCCTCTATCGAGAGTGGCAGAGGGCCGTCGAGAGAACGCTGGGCTGGACTCGGTAGGTGGGCGGCGGCAGGCGATCCGGGCCGGCCGCCACCGCCCCGGCTAGCGTACCGCCTCCACCATGGCTTTGACGTTCTCGTACTTGGCGTCGATAGGGACGTCGCAGCCCGACGACAGTATGAAGCCGCCGGGCCCGATCTCGCTGATGAGCCGCTTGCAGTACTCGGTGACTTCGTCCGGAGTGCCCAGGCTGAACATCCGCGGGGGCACATCCCCCATGATGCACATGTGGTCGCCCAGGATCTCCTTAGCTTTGAAGATGTCCGTCTTTCCGTCCAAGGAGAGAACGCACTTGCCTTTGGGGAACTCCCGCAGACGCTCGAGATCGCGGGTCCAATTCGCGTCGAAGTGAAGGACGACGATGGCCCCCTCCTCCACCGCTGCCTCCACCATCTGCTGGTAGTACGGGAAGACGAAGCGGTTCCACAGGCGGGGAGAGATGAATTCGCTGGCTGAGCGCCAGCCCCCGATCCACAGGCCCATGAGGCCCAAGCCGCGGATGACCCGGCGCATGTTCTCGATGAGGACCGGCAGGGCCGCGTCCATGGCGGCCTGGACCCTGTCTCCGTGGCGGAAGAGATCGAGCAGGAACTCCTTCATGGAGCGTCCGCCACAGAAGTACTCATAGGGGATTGTCGCGACCGCCGGCGTGAACGGGACCACGCCTTTGTCCCGGCAGGCCTGCAAAGCATCGGGGATGGTCTTCGCGAACGCGCCGAAAGCTTCCAGCGTCCCCGGCAGACGTTCTCGGTAGTAACGCTCGACCCAGGGTCCAAAGCCCTCTTCGACGATAGCGTCGTAGTCCGCCAGGGTCATGATCTCAGCCTCGTCGACCTGCCAGAGCTCGTCCTCCGGCAACTCGCGTCCGGGGACCTTCACCCGCGAGAGCCACTGGATGCTGAGGCTGCTGACGTGATAGGCGGGACTCTGAATGCCGTCGATCTCACCGAGACCTGTGTATGCGTCGATGATCGTCCGGTAGCAGACTTCGGGATTGGTGGCTATCTCCGAGATCTTGACGCCCATGGCCCGGCCCGGCCACGCAGGACCGTTGGGTACCACCGGCACCCGGTCGGGGGTCTTCAGAGCCACGGCGTCGCGGATGCGCTGCTCGTGCACCTCAAAAAGCCGCCGTGTGGTCGCATCGCCCATCTAGCTCACCCCCAGTACTCTCTTGGCGACGATGACCCCGTCTTGAGCGGTCCTACAGTAGACGTCGGCGCCCACGTAGTCGCAGGTGGCCTGATCCACCGGTCCGCCGCCAATCAAGATGGTGACCTGGTCTCTAAGGCCGGCGGCTTTGATGGCCCCGATGGTCTCTTTCATGTCGTCAAAGACGGTGGTCAGAAGACAGCTCAGGCCCACCAGCTCCGGACGGTGTTCTCGTATGGCCTGGACGAAGGCCTCGGTGCTCCACGCTCACCCCCAGGTCGATAACCCGGATGCCGTTAGAGGTCATGATGGTTCCCACGATGTCTTTCCCGAAGTCGTGAATGTCGTTTTTGACCGTACCTAAGACCAGGGTGCCCACCGTGCTCAGGGCGGCGCTCTTTAAGCCCTCCTGCAAGGGAGCTCCGGCTTTCTTAAAGATGTCGGCCGCGTAGATGAGCTCGGAGAGGAAGTACTCTTCACCTTCGAACCTCTCCCCTACGATGTTCATACCGGCCTGGAGCTCTTCTAAGATGGAAAGCGCCTCTTCCCCGGAAGAGAGCTTCTCCTCGACCAGCCTGATGGCGGTAGCTTCATCAAGATCGCCCAGGGCTTGGGCGAGGGGTGAGGTGGACATGGCTTGCCACCTTTCGTGCTCCTGTGCCTACATCGCTAGGGCGGTCTGCTCCATGCAACTCCGAGGGGAGAGTATCAGATATGAACACGGGTACGCAGTCAGACCACGGTAGAGGGCCATGACGCGCGTCGCACCGTCGGCGGGCAGCAAGGTTGCCCGTAACCTCCGGATCGAGTAGCCGGACTTTGCGGGAGTACGTTGGCGGCTTTCCGGGAACAAACCGCACACCACCGCGCCGGATGCTCAGTCTGGTCGCTGACTGCGGAAAGGATGAAGTTCGTTTTCCCCGGAATGCCTACAACTCGTTTCAAAATGAAGCCGCGGCCGCCTAGTGCACCCTGGACGGCACGACTGTACGTCCTCGGTCGCGCAAATAGCGCTGCTATTTACGCTCCCTGCGTTCTTCTCTCGCGCTCGCCCAGGGCGTCCCTGACGGCGGACCTTCATTTTGAAACGAGTTCTTGGTCGCGATGGTGCTGCTGCATCAGTCCGAGAGAGGGAGAAGCCATGAAAGGGAGCAACAGCGAGAGCCGAACGGGGCAGGGGACGGCATCGGCACGGTTGGTCGCCGGCAAAGAGGCCAGGAAACGAGTGCCCAGGGGAAGCCACGGCGAATGGAGCCCGGCGATCGCAACTGGTCCTTGATGCGTGGAACGATTATCTGGCCAGCCTCTTGCCGGGACCGTCCGCTCTGGAGCGCTATCTTCCCAAGCGTAGAGTAGGGGCGCCGGCGACAAGGATAGTGACCGGACAGCGGCTGATGCAGGCAACGAACGACATATTCCTCGGCCTACATCGGGACCGGCGACCGGTTCGCGCAGGCGATCGCGGACTTCGCCGTCATTTACGCCGACCAGACCGAGAAGGACCATCAGGCGCTCCAGAAAGCCATAGAATCGGGCCGGATCGCGGCCGAGACCGGGATCTGACCGGGCGCCGGGCTTGCAGGCGAAGGTTCACGTGCGTAAACTCGCGTCTTGCGGCAAGAATGCCGCCTTCCAGGCCTATCCCAGGCGTCCAGGAAGAAAAGGAGAGTCGAGTTGGAGACTACCGATCAGGTGAATCCTCAGACGGCGACTGACCAGAACACCGAGCCCGAGCCGGATCGGCAGAGCCCGGCGGCGAGCGACACCGATGCCAAAGTGGTCGACCTGACCAGCCCATCACTGCTCGTCAACCGGGAGATAAGCCAGCTGCGCTTCTTCGACAGAGTGCTGGAAGAGGCGGAGGACGAATCGGTCCCTCTTCTTGAGCGGATCAAGTTCCTCAGCATCTTGGGCTCGATCATGTCCGAGTTCTTCATGGTGAGAGTGGCCGGCCTCAAGCAGCAGGTCGCGGCCGGCGTCACCTCACGCTCGCCCGATGGGCTGACTCCGAGCGAGCAACTGGCCGCCATCCGGCCCATGGTCCAACGCTTGATGGACGGCGCTCGCAGCTGCTTCCACCAGGTTCTTGACGAACTCGGCCAAGAGGGCATGTGCATCGTCGACTACGAGATGTTGGATGAGGATCAGAAGGCCAGGGCACAGTCCTACTTCCAGGACAATATCTTCCCGGTCCTCACCCCCCTGGCCTACGATCCCTCGCGGCCCTTCCCCTTCATTTCGAACATGAGCCTGAACCTCGCCGTCATTGTGAAGGATGATGATGGGAACGAGAGGTTCGCCCGTGTGAAGGTGCCGAGCACCTTGCCGCGACTGATCCCGGTTTCGGCGCAGGCCGACGCTACCGGCCCAGGGCAGCGAGCCCGGCGACCGCGTTCGAACAAAGGAGACGGCGGAGTCCCCCGGGGGGAGAGTGAAGGCGCCTGCCTGGTCTGGCTCGAGCAGGTTGTTGCCGCTTACTTGGCCGAGCTGTTCCCGGGTCTGGAGATCGTCGACTCGCACCTCTTCCGCGTCACCCGCGATGCCGACATCGAGATCCAGGAGCTGGAAGCGTCGGATCTGCTCGAGACGGTGGAGTACTTCGTCCGCCGCAGACGTTTTGGTTCGGTGGTGAGGCTCGTCATCGACCAGCGGATGCCCGAGTACATCCAGTCCATCCTCACCAAGAACCTCCGGGTCGGCCCAGAGGATGTATATCAGGTCGATCTTCCACTCGCGATGAGCAACCTGGGTACCCTTTACGGCCACAACCGGCCCGATCTCAAGGATTTCTCGTTCGTCCCCAGGGACCCTGTCGGCCTGGAAGAAGTGGAGGGAACCGGTGTCTTCGCTTCCATCAGGCGACAGGACATCTTGTTGCATCATCCGTTCGAGTCGTTCGAGCCGGTCGTTGAGTTCCTGGAGACGGCCGCCTGCGACCCGGACGTGCTGGCGATCAAGCAGACCCTCTACAGGGTGGGACGCAACTCCCCCGTGGTCGCCGCTCTACTCGAAGCGGCTCGCAACGGGAAAGAGGTCGCGGTGCTGGTGGAACTCAAAGCGCGCTTTGACGAAGAGAGCAACATCGAGTGGGCCAGAGCGCTCGAGCGAGAAGGAGTGCACGTCGTCTACGGACCGCTGAAGATGAAGGTCCACTCCAAGACGACGCTTGTCGTGCGCCGGGAGGGAGATGAGATCCGCCGCTACGTCCACCTGTCGACAGGGAACTACAACGCGGTGACCGCGCTGCAGTACACAGACCTGGGGTTCTTCACCTGCAAGGAGGAGTTCGGCGAGGACGCAAGCGACCTGTTCAACTACCTGACCGGCTATTCGAAGCATCAGGAATACCGCAAGCTGATCGTCGCTCCTTTCAGCCTGCGTGGACGGATGGAAGCCCTCATCAGGAGAGAGATGGCGTTCGCGGAGCGGGGAGAAGAAGCCCGGCTGATCTTCAAGATCAATTCGTTGGTCGACAGGAGGATGATCGCCCTGCTTTACGAGGCTTCACGGGCAGGCGTGAAATGCGACCTTCTCGTGCGCGGGATCTGTTGCCTCCGCCCAGGAGTACCCGGGGTGAGCGACAACATCACGGTGAAAAGCATCGTCGGCCGGTTCCTGGAGCACAGCCGTATCTATCACTTCCTCAACGGCGGTGCTGAGGAGTGCTACCTGGGCAGCGCCGACCTCATGCCCAGGAATATCGAGCGCAGAGTCGAGGTCCTTTTCCCGGTCGAGGATCCGGCGCTCGTCCGCCGGCTGCGCCGCGAGATCCTCGAGACCTATATGCGGGACAACATGAAGGCGCGGATCATGCTGCCGGACGGACAATACGAACGCGCCTATCGTTCGCCGGACGAACAGGCTGTCGGTAGTCAGGAATGGTTCATCCTGAACGGGTCCCAGCAGAGCGGCCAGGTCTGGTAGTCGAGGTCCGACCAAGTCGGCCCACGCATCGGGAGCCGACCTTGGGGCTCAGAAAGGACAGCCGTGGAACTGTATTTCTTGAGACACGCGAAAGCCGTGTCACGCGCCGTCTGGGATCGTGACGACTCGGAGCGCCCGCTCACCGAACAAGGATGCGAGCAGGCGGCACGCGTGGCCGGCTTCATCGCCAGACTCGGCCTCGCGATCGATGCTATCGTGAGCAGCCCGTACAAACGCGCCTACGAGACCGCCGACATCATGGCCCAGCACCTGAACATGCGGGACAGACTCGTCTCAGACGAACGCGTGGCTCCAGGCTTCCACCTGGAGGAGCTCGCCGACATCCTGCAAGACCATCCCGATGCAGGGGCAGCCATGTTCGTGGGCCATGAGCCCGACCTTTCCGACATCGTCGCCCAGCTTGTGGGGGGCCGGGTCGTTTTCAAGAAGGGGGGAATAGCGTACGTTGAATGTGCTGACGCGTCTCTCAAGAAGGCTACGCTCGTTTGGCTGGTTCAGCCGTCGGCCCTGGGGGTCTGAGATGGAGATCGAAGCGAAATTCCGGGCTCCAGACGCAGACATGCTGGAGCGGTTGGGTGAAGCCACGCATCTGGCTGGATATCCGATCTTTGCCGGACGCACGGAGCAGTTGAGCGACACCTACTTGGACACAGAGCGTTGGCAGATGTTAACGGCGGGTTACGCCTGCCGCCGACGCCTGGTCGAAGACCATATCCTCATCTCGGTGAAACAGGTCCTCAGCCCCGAAGACGTGGTGCATCGGCGCGAGGAACTCCAGGTAGACCTTGCTGCGGATGTCCCTCCTTCGGAGTGGCCGGAGAGTGAGGCGCGGACCAGGGTCCTGGAGATCATAGGCGATCAGCCTCTGATCGAGATGCTCTCTCTCCGCCAGACCCGCTCGACCCGCTGGGTGGGCACGATCGACCGTCCGCTGGCCGAGATCAGCCTCGATGAAGTGAATCTGGAGCCGTCGGGGACTGTCTACCACGAGGTGGAAGTGGAGCTCATGCAGGCCGGCACGGAAGCCGACTTGGCCGCCCTGGTGGGCGAGCTGCGGACCGAGTGGTCGTTGGAGCCCGAGCCTCTGTCGAAATTCGAGAGGGCCTTCGCGGCCTCAGGGCACGGTCCTGTCCCCGAAGCCGCACAAGAAGCTCCGGAGGACGTCTCCGAGGTCGTCAGCGAGACGCCGCCCGCAGAGGTGGACGAGACGCCGCCCGTAGAGGTGGACGAGACGCCGCCCGCAGAGGTGGACAGACGCCGCCCGAAGAGGTCGCTGAACCGGCAACCGGGCGCACGCGCAGAAAGGACCGCCGCGGACGATTCCTTGGGGACGGCCTCGAAACCCTGACGAAACCCGGTCTCAGCGCCGATGACGCCATGAGCGCGGCGGCCAACAAGCTCCTGCTCTTCCACCTCCAGCGGATGATGATGCACGAGCCGGGCACACGCGACGGGGAGGACGCGGAAGAACTGCACGACATGAGGGTGGCGACCCGGCGGATGCGAGCGGCGTTGCGAGTGTTCGCCGACTATCTGGACTCCGCTGAATACAAGCCATTCCTGCGGCTCGTGCGCAAGACCGGCCGCGAGTTGGGCGCCGTCCGCGATCTCGATGTCTTCCGGATAAAGACACAGCTCTACATCGATTCCCTACCCCCTGAGGAGCAGTCGGGGCTCGACCCACTCATGCAAGCGTGGGCCGGGGAGCGGGAAAGGGCCCGCGGGGAATTGATCGAATACCTCGACAGCGATCGCTACCAGCGTTTCAAGGAGAAGTTCGAGCACTTTCTCCGTACCCCCGGCGCTGGTGCCGGGCCCGCCTTCGGAGCAGCCGGGGAGCCGCTTCCCACCCTGGTAGGCGACGTGCTCCCCGCGATCCTTTTCGAACGACTGTCCGGCGTGAGGGCTTTCGACCAGGTGATCACCCAGCCCGATGCCCCCCTGTCCCGTTTCCACGAGCTCCGCATAGCCAGCAAGGGACTCCGCTACACGCTGGAGTTCTTCCAGGAAGTGCTGGGGCCCGACAGCAAGCCGCTGATCGAGACGACGAAGGTCGTCCAGGACCACCTGGGAGACCTGCAAGATGCCGTGGTCACCTGCGACGTGTTGCTGGGTTTCCTTGGATCGGGCACCTGGGGACCGCCGCGTCTGACCAGGAAGGAGGGCCGCTCGCCGTTCCCGGTGAACGCTCCCGGGGTGGCCGCGTTTCTCGCCGTGAAGCAGACGGAGATCGAGACACTCATGGGGACCTTCGGACCGGTCTGGGACGAGATCCGGTCCTCGAAGTTCAGCCAGCCGCTTTCCTCACTCCTCGGGGCTCTCTGACCGCGACCGGTAGGAACTCGATCGCCGAAGTGGACGGGCAAGGATGGGAGGATCCATCGACCTCGACCGTCAGCCTGCGGCCAAGAGCCTTCTCGACTGCTTTCGCCCGGGTTTCGATGCCCCAAAGTTCGAGCTGACCGTCCCCGCTCAGCTCTAACTGGAGAACCAGCCCCTTGGGGTCCAGGGCGCTCAGGCGCGCGTGTTTGACCACTCTCTGGTGGCTCCGGTCAAGGCCCTCCACCAAGCGGACGATCAAGCTGAGCCAGCCCACCAGCCTGCGCGCATCCTTGTCCAGCGAAGCATAGCCGGGTTTCTTGGCGCTGGGGAGTCCCTTGCGATGGAATAGTGCGGTCAGAGCCATGATCTCGATCTCCTGCTGATAGAAGCCGAGGAGATCGGCGTTACGGATCAGGTAATAGGAGTGCAGGTGGTGGTTGCCGTAAGAGAGGAAGGAACCGACGTCATGCAAAAGGGCGCCGTGGAAGAGGAGCTCGCGCTCCCACTCGCCATACTCGTGCAGACCGGCGTCACGAGCGCTGTCGAAGAGCTCGAGGGCGAGCCTTACTGCGTTACGCGCGTGCAACTCGTCGAAGTTGCAGGTCCGCCCCAGCTGAAGAACGCTTCGTTCTCGCACGGATAGCCGCTCCACATCATGGGAGCCCTGAGCCAGGTAATCCACCAGCATGCCTTCCCGGAGGCCCCCCTCGCGGATCACCCGGATCTCGGAAAAGCCCAATTCTTCGAGAAGCGTCTCCAGGATGGCCGCCCCACTGACGATGATGTCCGCTCGGTCCGGGTTGAGCCCGGAAACTCGACGGCGCTCGTCGAGAGTCATCGCGCAGAGCATCGCCGATACCCGGCGAAGATCCGCTAGGGTGAGGAGATCCTCGCTTCCTTGAGCTCCGCGGGCCAGCGCGCGTGCCGCAACGGACGCCAGATTCTGGATCGTCCCTGAACTGCCGAAGGCCATATCGGTGCCCAGCCGTCTCACGTGTTGCGTGGTGTGGATGGCCGCGTGACGAACGTGCTGCCGGAGCATCTGATAACGCTCTGGAGAGACCGGCAGCGTCTCGTCCGCGCTCAGCAGTCTCGCCGTGAGTCTCACCGCACCTACACCGATCGAGTCCAGGTACTCGTACTGGTGCTGTCCACCGACGACGACCTCTGTGCTGCCGCCCCCGATATCCAGAAAGACAGCTTTCATGCTGCCAAGATGGACGAACTGGGTCAAACCCGAGTAGATCAAGCGCGCCTCCTCCCTACCCGAGATGACGTGCACCTGAAGACCCGCTTCCTCTCTCAACCGCCGTAGGAACTCCTCCTTATTGACGGCCTCCCTCGTCGCCGAGGTGGCTACGGCCACGATCTCCTCTGCCCCGTGGGATCTCGCCAGCTCGACGAAGCGACGGCAAACGAGCACGGCCCGGTCGATGGGGTGGGGCTGCAGCTTCCGGTCGACGAACTCACCCTCCCCCAGCCGCACCGCCTCCCGTTGGGCCGTCACGACCGAATAGGAGTGGTTGGGAACGAGCCGGGCGACCAACAGGCGGATCGCGTTGGTGCCGATGTCGATGAAGCCGACCGTCCGGCTCACGGCTGCTTTGGACGTGATTCCTTGCTTGTCCACGTCTCCCCTTCCTCCCGATATCGGCAGAAGGGACTTTGCAGCAAAAGACGCATTCCTGTGTTACAAAAGGGAAAAAACCTTGGAAAGATGTAGTTAACCCGGGCGTAGGCCCCGGCGGTTTTCGGACCGGATGTCTGTTGTCGGCCCGGGGCTTCGTTTGAACCGGCGGCTCCGCTGGAACTTATGCAGAGAAAGGTCATCTGATCAGGGCGGAGGACGCATGAGCGGCGAAAAGCACTTCACTGCAGCAGAGGCGGCTGCGATCGGTGAGGAATTGGGCATCGACTGGAAGCACTTCGATGTCGAGCAGTTCCGCATGGGGATGGACGTGGAGCTGGAGCATGGACTGGTCGATCCGGAGACAAACGTCTCGCAGGACGATTCACTCGTGACCGGCAAGATCGCGCTGGCCCATTTGCGGGAATTCCCGGACTACTACGACCGCCTGGAAGCGATGGAAGTGGAGGCTGACGCCTTCTGGGCAGACGCCCAAGGCTCAGAGGCCGGGCAGTCCGCGGTGTGTTCTGACGAACAGCGCGAGGAAGGCCCAGAACAAGAGAGTTGCCCTACTGAGAGCTCGAGCACGAAGGAGAACAAAGTCATGTCCGACTACCTGCAGAGAGAGGACGCGCCCTTCGGCAGCGAGGTATGGGAGCTCCTCGACTCCACCGTGGCCGGGGTTGCGATGAGCCAGTTGGCGGTGCGCCGCATCGTGGAGACCGTAGGTCCCTATGGCTACGGATTCAAGCAGCTCCCCGGGAGTGACGAAGTGGTGGCCCAACAGGACGGCGTGAGCATCGCGGCCAGCCGGGCGATACCCGTCGTCGAGTTGTCGGCGAGTTTCGTCCTTCCTCGACGAGATCTTGCTGCGTTCAAGGCCACCCGGGTCAATCCGGACCTGGGACCGGCCGTGAAGGCGGCGTTGGCCATGGCCGCTCAAGAGGACCGGATCCTGCTTGAAGGTTCGAAGAAGAACGCCGCCACGGGTCTGACCAATACGGAGGGCATCTGCAAGGTGCCGCTCAGCGACTGGACGAAGGTCGGAGCGGCTGCGGACAACCTTATCGAAGCCGTGTCCGCTCTCGACAAGGCCGGTTTCCACGGGCCGTACACCCTCGCCATTGCTCCCGACAAATACAATCTTCTGTTCCGGAGGTACCCGCAGGCTGACGGGACCGAGCTCGAACACATACGCCAGCTGGTGACGGGTGGCATCGTCAAGGCGCCGGCTTTGAACTCCGGAGCGCTGCTTGTGGCTTCCGGTCCCCAGTATGTGGCCATCTTGGTCGGGCAGGATCTCCGGGTCGGTTTTGTCGGACCGACCGCCGACCTCGGTTACGAGTTCACCCTGTCCGAGAGCTTCGCTCTCCAGGTATATGCGCCGGGCGCCGTCTGTCTGCTCAAATAGGAGCTACACCCAGGGGCATACATCCGCGAGTGGATGCGCTCGAGCGGACGAGGCGAGGCTGAAGCTGACGAACTGGGTCTGGAACCCCGGCCGGCGCGCAGGTAGCGCCCGCCGGGGTCCGTTTCGGTTCCCCGGGAAGTCCGAGGTCTGGCGGACCAGAGTGACCCCCGCCCGGACGAAAGCGGAGACCCGGCCCTCGGAAACGCCTATAATCAAGCGAGTCGGTCTCCCGGCGTCACCGGCAAGGCGACATGGCGACGCCGCCTGACCCCGCGGACACCAGTCCATCGCTGACCTAAACAGAGCACAAGGAGGACTGATCGTGCGGTGTGACCAGATGTCGTCACAGGAACGTTGGGAAGCTTTGGTCCGGGGGGACCCGCTAGACCGCGTGCCTTGCCTGCAGTTCATCCTAGGCCACACGGCTGTAGTCAATGGCAAGCCCATCGCGAAGGTCTATGACGACGCGGCGGCAAGTCTCACCTGTCAGCGCAATGCCATGCAGATGTACGGCCATGACGGCTTGATCTTGCACGGCTGGGCCAACGCCGGCGGCGCGGAGTTCGGAGGCGAGATCGAGTTCCCCTACCGTAAGTACACGGGTGCGCCCATGATGAAGCGCAACCCGGTGCAGAACGAGGACGACGCCTGGAATCTGAAGGTACCTGAGGATCTCACCGCGGTGGGGACCATCCCGGTGGCCCTCGAGTTCTCCCGGCTGCAGTACGAAGCGGGGATGCCGGTGACGGTCCAAGTGGGCTCCCCCCTCACCTGGGCGGGTTCGGTGTGCGGCGAGGAACGGCTCATGCTCTGGATCATCAGGAAACCCGACCTGGTGCACCATGTGCTGAGAGTGATCACCGATTTCATCCTCCAGAAGTCCGACTATTGGATCAAGGAGTTCGGGGCGGAGCGCATCATGGCGTTCGACCTCTGCATCGAGACCAACAAGCTCTATTCCCCCAAGCAGTTCGAGACCTTCGCCTTCCCCTATCTGAAGGAGATCCACGGCCACCTTACCCAGCAGGGAGTGGGCATCTTCTTGAGTCACATCTGTGGGGAACAGAACAAGAACCTGCCCCTATGGTCCCAGCTCGCGTACGGGAAACGGGGCATGATCAGTGTGGGCAAAGAGGTCGCTCTCTCCACGGCGAGTGAAGCCTTCCCCAAGAACGTGATCATGGGCAACGTCGATCCGGTGACCGTGCAGGAGGGCACGCCGGAAGAGGTGCTTGCCCTCTGCAAGGACTGTATCGAAGAAGGCAAAGGCCATCCCGGCGGATACGCCCTCATGACCGGGTGTGAGGTGCCCCCTCAGGCGCCGCCGGTCAACGTAGGTCAGATGGTCACAGCCTGTCGCGAGTACGGACGCTACTAACTACCAGACTACGAGCCACCAGAAGCCAACAGGAGGTAGGGAATAATGGCAGACGAGACCACCATCCTCGGGCAGCTCAAGCAGGCCGTCATGGACGGCGACGAGGAAGCGGCCGTGCGGGCGGCCGATGACGCGGTGGCCACCGGGATCGATCCCCAGAAAGCCATAATGGAGGGTCTGGCCGCCGGCATGGCCGAGATGGGCCGCCTCTACGAGGAGGGCGAGTGCTACGTGCCGGAGTTGATGGTGTCATCGGAGGCGCTCTACGCCGGCCTGGGCCTCCTGCGGCCACTGCTGGTGGGCTCCGCGGCCGGAGGTGAGAACAAGGGAGTGGTCGTGATCGGGGCGGTACAGGGTGACATCCACGACATCGGCAAGAACCTGGTCAAGATGATGCTGGAAGTGAACGGCTTCGAGATCCACGACCTGGGCAGGGACGTGCAGATGGAACTGTTCATCGAGGAGGCGCAACGGGTAGACGCCGACCTCTTATGCCTGTCGGCCCTGATGACCACCACCATCATCGCCATCAAGGACTTCATGCCGGAGTTCAAGACCAAGCTCCCCACCACCAAGATCATGATCGGGGGTGCGCCTCTCAACCAACAGTTGGCCGATGAATGGGGAGCCGATGGCTACGGTGGCAACGCCATGGAGGCGGCCCGGGTCGCGCTCCGGCTGATGGGAACGTGAGGAGGCTCCGTGGCCACGGTTGAGATACACGCCGGGGTCTGCGGCCACATCACAACGGTGAGGGCCACCGCCGGCGAAGGCTACAAGGTGCGGGTCACGTTGGAAAGCACGTGCCCCCACGTGTGGAAGATCTCTGGGGATGTGGACGAGGTGGACGCCCTCCAGCAGATCGGCCTGCGGGATGGGCTGCCGCCCGCGCTCGAGGCCGCCTACACCCACTGCGTGCACGCCGCCTGTCCGGTGCCGTCCGGGTTGATCAAGTCGATCGAGGTGGCGGCCGGCCTGGCTTTGCCTGAGGACGTTTCCATGCGCATCAGCAAGGAGGAATGACAGATCATGTGGTGCGAGACGATGACAAGCGCGGAACGGATGGGCGCCCTCATGAAGGGCGAAAGACCCGACCGCGTCCCGGTGATCCCTTTCGTGTTCGGGCATTGCGCCGTAGTCTGCGGGGAGCCGATCGCCCGCGTGTTCGCGGACGCCGAACAGAGTTTCCGCTGCCAGCTGCTCGCAGCGGAGATGTACGGCTACGACGGCGGGCCTCTCTATGCCTATGCCTCAGCTGGAGGTTGGGAGTTTGGGGGCGACATCGAGTTCCCTGTCAAGAAGTACTCGGGCGCAACGATAGTCACGCGTACCCCCATACAGACCGAGGATGACGTCTATGCGCTCCAGGTCCCTGCCGACATCACGAAAGCGGGTGCTCTTCCCATCGCCCTGGGGGTCGCCCGCAGGCAGGCCGAGCACGGCATGCCGGTGAGCATGCAGATCGGCTCCCCCCTTACCTGGGCCGGCTCTGTCATCGGCGAAGAGCGCATGATGACCTGGCTCATCAAGAAGCCCGAGCTGGTACATCAGGTACTCGACAAGGTGGCGGAGTTCGTCATCAAGGTGGCCGAGCACTACGCCCGGGAGTTCGGGGCCGAGAAGCTCATGGCGTTCCACGGCGCGGCCACGGAATCAAACGCGCTCATCTCGCCCAAGCAGTTCGAGACGTTCGTGCTCCCCTATCTGCAGAGGATCAACACCCGAGTGCTGGAGATAGGTGTGGGCACTTTCTTCATCCACATCTGTGGGGAGCAGAACAAGAATCTCAAGTTCTGGCAGCAGGTCCCCGTGACCAAGCAGACTATCCTCAGCTTCGGCCGGGAGGTGGACCTGTCCACGGTCATGGAGATGTTCCCCGACCAGATCATCGCCGGGAACGTCGACCCGACCCTCATCCAAGAGGGCAAGCCGGAGGAAGTGCTGGCCCAAGCCAGGGAGTGCATCGAGACGGCCAAGGACCACAAAGGCGGGTACGTACTCATGGCCGGCTGCGACCTGCCCCCGCACGCGCCGCCGGTTAACGTCTTCCAGCTGGTCAAGGCCGCTCGCGAGTTCGGGAGATACTAGCGTGGCCGATCCCGCCGTCACCTTCCAGCCTTCGGGGAGGCGAGGGCCGGCGGCACCCGGACAGAGTCTACTGGAGGTGGCCCGGGGTCTGGGAGTGGAGATCGAGAGCGTCTGCGGCGGCAAGGGGACCTGCAAGAAATGTCGCGTTCGCATCGAGTCGGCGGCGAACGGCGTCTCGGCGCCCACGCCGGTCGAGGAGAGCGCCCTGAGTCCCGAGGCCATGGCTGCGGGGACGCGGCTGGCCTGCCAGGCGCGCGTCGCCGGTGACGTGCGGGTCTTCGTGCCCGAGGAGAGCCGTCGCACTCAGCAGATCGTGCGCAAGGAAGCCGGCGAGCGCACCGTGCCCGTCGATCCGGCCATCAGGTGCTACCACATCACTCTCGAGGCGCCGACCTTGGAAGACCCGGTCGCCGACGCCGAGCGGCTGTCGGCCGCACTCGAGCGGGAGCACGGAGTCGCCGGTCTGACGTTCGATCTGGAGCTGCTGCAGACGCTTCCCGGTGTCGTCCGCCGCGCCAAGTGGGACCTCGTCGCAGTCGTGTGGCGCGGTGAGAGGGTCGTGGACGTGCGGCCCGCGGCAGACCATCGCCGGATCCTCGGCCTCGCGCTCGATGTGGGCACCACCACTATCGCCGCGTATCTCACCGACCTCAACAGCGGAGAGGTACTGGCTACCGAATCCGCCATGAACCCGCAGGTAGCGTTTGGCGATGACGTCATCGCCCGCCTCCATCATGTGGCCCACGATCCCGACGGCCTCGCCGAGCTACAGGGAGTGGTGGTAGCGGAGGTGAATAGCCTGGCCGCAAAGGCCGTGGAGCGGAGCGGGGCTGCGCTCACCGACATCCTCGATGTGGTGATGGTGGGGAACACTGCCATCCACCATCTCTTCCTGGGCCTCGATACTCGCTACCTGGGCGTGGCGCCCTTCGTTCCCGCGGTCCAAAACGCCGTCGACACCCGGGCCGCCTCCATCGGCCTCACCTTCCACCCCAATTGCCGCCTGCACGTGCTTCCCGTGGAGGCAGGTTTCGTAGGAGCCGACAATGTGGGGGTGCTGATAGCCGAAGAGCCCTACAAGCAGGACGAGATCCTGCTCATCATCGACATCGGCACGAACGGCGAGCTGGTGCTCGGCAACCGGCAGCGCCTGCTCTCCACCTCCTGTGCCACCGGACCGGCCCTGGAAGGGTCCCACATCGAGTTCGGCATGCGGGCCGCCCCCGGGGCTATCGAGCGCATACGGATAGAGCCGGGCACCTTCGATGTACGCTTCAAGGTCATCGGCCTGGAGGACTGGCACACGAGCTACCCGGCCGACGAGGTGGGAGCCCGCGGGATCTGCGGATCGGGCATCGTCGAAGCCGCCGCCGAGATGCTCAAGGCGGGCGTGATCTTGCCCAACGGCAATCTCGATCCCGCCCTGCGCCATGAGCGGGTGATCTTGGAGGATGGCAGGCCGCGGAAGTTCGTGATCGCGTGGCCGAAGGAGACGGCCATCGGCCGCAGCATCACCGTGTCGCTCAAGGACATCCGAGCCATCCAACTGGCCAAGGCCGCCCTCAGGGCGGGGGCCGAGATCCTGCTGCGTACCTATGGGGTCGAAAAACCGGACCGGGTGATCCTGGCCGGGGCTTTCGGCACCTTCATCGATAGACACCACGCGCTGGCCATCGGGATGTTGCCGGATTGTGCCCCGGAGGTGGTCACTTCTGTCGGCAACGCCGCCGGCGACGGAGCCCGCTTCGCCCTCCTCAACATGGGGAAACGCCGGGAGGCGGCCTGGGTGGCCGACAAGGTTGAGTACGTGGAGTTGGCCACCGACCCCGACTTCCAGCGGGAATACGTCAAGGCGATGTACTTCAACCCCATCTCGGACATCCCGGAGGAATAGGGCGAGCACCTCCGCGGCGCCCGGCGCCGCCACGCGGCAGCCGGGCGCGGGCGTCGTCCCCCGGATTCATCGTTGACAGGGCAAACCTGCCCTGTACTATGGTTGTCCTCGTAGAAGGGAGGAGCTATGACAGCCGGAATCGAGCATCTCACCGCCAAAACGGTGGTGGTCGGTAGCGGGCCGGGAGGGGCCACGGTGGCGCGCGAACTTGCCCGCCGGGGACAAGATGTCCTCGTACTGGAGCGAGGCGCCGATCACCAACCGCTGGGAAGTTACGCCACCCTCTACCGCATAGTCAACCGCGATGGTCCTCTGACCCCCCACGCCGTTTCAGTGGAAGGCAATGCCTTCGGTAGCTTCCTGACGGTGGGGGGCTGCTCGATAGCGTTCTGCGGTACCGCAGCGCCCCCGCATCCGCTGCTCAAAGAACGGTACGGCATCGATCTGGCCCCCTATGTCGCGGAGGCGACGACGGAGCTCAATCTGGCTCCATTGCCCGAGCGCCTCATCGGAGAGGGGGCGAAGAGAATCCGGCGGGCGGCGCGCGCGGAGGGTCTCGACTGGCGTCCGTTCTCCAAGTTCATCGACCCGGACAAATGCGACCTCAGCATGCGGTGCTACGCGGGGTGTCGCACAGGAGCCAAATGGAGCGCGCGCGACTACATCGAGGAGATGACCGGCAACGGCGGTCGTTTGCGGACCCAGATGCGGGTGGAGCAGGTGCTCACCGACGGTGGGCGCGTGACCGGCGTACGTGGCATGGGGCGGTCGGGGCCCTTCGAGGTCGATGCCGAGACCGTCGTGCTCGCGGCGAACGGCATGGGTTCGGCGATGATCATGCAGGCGTCCGGGTTCCCCACCGCCGGCCAGGGAGTGTTCGTCGACCCGCTGATAACGACGTACGGCACCTATCCCGGGCCGGGTTCCACGCACGATATCCCCATGAGCTGCGGGACGTTCGACCTGCTGGAAGAGGGCATCTTCATGTGCGACGCCTGGGATCCCTGGCCGTTCTTGTTCGTCGGAATGCTCACGGCCGGCCGCCGGCACCTGGCCGGGAATCTGGGTCGGATGAGCCGCTATCCGCATTCCCTCGGGATCATGACCAAGATCAAGGACAGGCTGAACGGGTCTGTCGCAGCCGACGGCAGTGTCTCCAAACCCATCGAGGAGGAGGAGAAGCGCCTGTTCGCGCACGGCTCGGAGATCGCGACCCGCATCCTTACCCGGGCCGGCTGCGACCCTTCTTCGATCTTCAGCACCCCGCCGATGGGGTCAAACCCGAGCGGGACCGTGCGCATCGGGAATCTGGTGGACAACGACCTGAGGACCGAGATCGCCGGTCTTTACGTGTGCGATACCAGCGTCCTCCCCGAGCCCGACGGCCTGCCGCCGGTGCTGACCATCATTGCTCTGGGCAAACGACTGGTGGCCGAGCAGTTGGCGCGGGGACGAGCGGTGGTGGAATCACCGGTGGTCTGAGGACGGCACCGAGCCGACCTTGACGAAGGTCCCGTCCTGGTACTCCTGGAATGCTCGACGGAGCTCGTCCTCGGTGTTCATGACGATGGGTCCCCGCCAAGCGACGGGCTCTTTGAGCGGCCGCCCCGACACCAGCAGGAACCGGACCGGTTCCTGACCCGCGGTCGCCACCAACTCGTCGCCATCGCTGAAAAGGATCGCCTTCTCCCGGCCCACCGGCGCGCTCCCCGGGTCGAAGAAGCCGCTACCCTCGAACACGTAGGCGAAGACGGCGCGCCCGCGGGGTGCGGGGTGCCCGAACCGCGAACCGGCAGGCACCGTGACGTCCAGATACTCGGGGTCGGTCATGATATCTCGGACCGGACCGGTGACGCCGTCCACTTCCCCACAGACCACGCGCACGCGGGCCCCCTCGGCCGACTCGACCACCGGGATATCGGCGCTTCTGACTTCCTGGTAGCGGGGATCCATCATCTTGTGAGCCGCCGGTAGATTGGACCAGAGCTGAAAGCCCCGAAGCAGGGTCGCCGGACCGGTGGCAGGCGCGAGGCCGGCGTCTGAGGAGCCTTCCGCCGGGGTTTCGATCCGAGGCATCTCCTGATGTATGATCCCGCTCCCCGCCGTCATCCACTGCACGTCGCCCGGGCCGATGACCCCGGAGTTGCCAAGGCTGTCGCCGTGCTCCACCCGACCGTGCAGCATGTAGGTGATGGTCTCGATCCCCCGATGCGGGTGCCAGGGGAATCCGGGCAGGTAATCGGCTGGATCGCTAGAGCCGAAATGGTCCAGCATGAGGAAGGGGTCGAACGCCGGCACCTCGCCGAACCCGAATGCCCGCTTCAACCGTACACCCGCTCCCTCCAGCGTCGGTCGCGCGGAGAAGATCCTGCTCACCGTCCGTATTTCGTTCACGGCGCACCATCCTTCGCCACTCGTGCCTTCTTGGGCTTCGGCACCTTGGGCGGCAACGAACCGACGAACTCCACGGACCGGCGGAGCCATTGCTCGAACGATTCCGGATCGCTCCACACCGCCTCGGGTACCACCACGTACTCCCTCATCACCCGGCCCGGCATGGGCTCAAAAGGCAGGGCTCCGGCCTCGTTCTGAGCCACTGTTCGATCATCCTCCAGCAGCCTGAGAACGATCTTCCGTCCGTGGACACCGGCGAACATATATCCGTTGAGGAACAGGCAGAGACCTCCGAACATCTTGCGCTTCTCTACAAGTGCGAAGGGCTCGGCCGCCTGTCCCAGGATCTCTTCCAACTCGTGCGAGGCCTTCTCCCAGTCCACTTCTCCTCCTTCGCCGCGGACGTTCCGAGGCACTTGCCAACAACGGTACCTTAAGTACTACCCATTCTGTACCGACATTATTGACCAGAGGACCGACGATCGGAGGCTGTACCGAGCCCGTCATGAGCATGACCTTCACGCCACATGTACTGCCCTTTGCCCTCGCGGCGCTGGTGCTGGCCGCTCTGATCCCCGTGGCTTGGAGCAACCGCCGGGACCCGGTGGCTCGTTGGTTCGCCTGGACCCTCGTGGCCTTCATCGTATGGGCTGTTGGCTACATCTTCGAGATCCTGTCGGTAGAGCTCGATAGCAAGCTCCTCTTCGCCAACATCCAGTTTCTGGGAGTGGCCACCGTTTCGGTGTGCTGGTGGGAGATGACCCGCCGCTATCTTGGGCTCAGCAACATCCCCAGAGCTTTGACTGCCTTCCTGTGGCTCGTAGCCGGGGCGACCGTGGTGATCGCGTTCACGAACCCGGGGGGATTGTTCCGGGGACAACCTTTCATTGAGACCGGCACCGCTCCGATCCCCGTGCTGCACGCGGACTACGGGCCCTGGTACACGTACGCGCTCTTGCCGTTGAGCGCACTGCTGAACATGGCCGTGCTCGCGCTGCTCGGCTGGAGGGCATTCGGCGCGCACCGTTTCTACCGCAAGCAGTACGTGGTGCTGTTTACGGCCCTTCTCCTGCCCTTGACCGCGACGGTGCTGTACATATCCGGCCTGCAGCCCTGGCGTGACTACAACCTTACCGCGGCGGTCGCCGGGGTCTCCGGATTGCTGCTCGCGGTGGGGCTGTTCCGCTGGCGATTGTTCGACATCGTCCCCTTTGCCCGCGATCTGGTGGTCGAAGACCTCGCCGACGGGGTGATCGTCGCCGACAAAGGCGGCCGGATAGTGGACCTGAACGCATCGGCCGAGCGCTTGACCCAACTCAAGCACGATCAGGTCGTCGGGAGGCCGGCGGAAGAGGTGTTGGCCAAGTATCCAGCGCTGAAGGAACTCCTCGCGGCGCCGGACGACGGCCCCTCACACACGATCAGCCGCCGGGAGATGGTGGTCAAACTGGGCGACGTCAACCGCTACTATGGCATCAGCTCCTCTCGAGTCATGACGCGCCGAGGTAGATTCCTGGGTAGGGCGGTGGTAATGCACGAGGTGACGGAGCGGGTCCGGTTGGTCGAGCAGGTAAGAGAGCTGGCCAACAGCGATGACCTGACCGGCCTAGTCAACCGCCGCCACTTCTTCGAGCTCGCCGGGCTGGAGTTCGAACGCGCCCGTCGCCACAACTATCCGGTGTCGCTCATAATGTTCGACGTGGACCGCTTCAAGCAGGTGAACGACACCCACGGACATCGCGCGGGCGACCTGGTGCTCCGTGAGTTGGCCAACCGGTGCCGGAGTGTCCTCCGCTCCACCGACATCGTCGGACGTCTTGGGGGGAAGAGTTCGCGGTGCTTCTCGCGTACGCGGATCTCCAGGGGGCGGCTCAGACGGCCGACCGGATACGCCAGGCGGTGGAGTCGATGCGGGTGGGCAAGGGCCTTTACGGGGACGGGATCAAAGTCACGCTCAGCGCGGGCGTGACTCAGTTGGACGCCGACGCCGAAACGGCCTCCGACACCTTGGACACGGTGCTGGAGCGCGCGGACAACGCGCTTTATCAGGCGAAGGGTATGGGCCGGAACTCGGTGGTAACATCTGAAGGAGCGACAGTGCCGGCGGCCTCGACCCTGCGCGTCGTGGTCTGATGGGACTGATGGGACTTTTGTAGGAGGCCCGGCTATTGACCCGGTCCGGCATGGAGCGGGACAATCGCACCACGAGGGGCTGAGGCGGAACAGCGGCCAGTAACGGCTTTTGGGGGTGTGCGGTGAAAAGGAGCATGAGAGTCCTGTTGTCGACCGTCACCTGCGCGCTTGTGCTTGCGTTCGGCATGACCGCGACGGCTTGGGCCGTTGACGAGGTACCGGCAGAGACCTGGCAGGTAAGGACCATCCCTACGCCGGTGTCAGGGGTGCAACCTTCCTTCATCGCCGCCGAAAGCGGGCGCTTGGCCTGGACGGGAGCGGGCGGAGGGAACTCCCGCATGTTCGTCTACAACCTTTCCGTCGGCGCCAACGCGACCATTCCGGTGAGACTGCCCGGCGCCTACTTCAACCCTTGCGCCGACGGTCCCTGGGTTGCCTTCCAGGGTCACACCACCGGAGCCTTCGACGACATCTACCTCTACGACACGGCGAACGGGGAGGTAAGCCGGATCACCAACAACGCGGACGCGGGAGACTGGAACGACTGGAATCCCCGCATGGACAGCGACCGTATCGTGTGGGAGAAGGACATGCTCGGCTCCAGTCCCAAGCCCGGGATCTATCTCTACGACATCGCTCTCGGCACTCGTTCGCTGATCATCCCCGGCGCCCAATACCGCAACCCGGACATCTGGGGCGACTTTGTGGTCTGCGTCAAGAACGACCAGACCCTCGGGGTCAACGGTTCGGAGATAGTGCTCTACAACCTGGTGACCAAGACGGAGCAGTCCATACAGATAGCCACCGGTACCATGAACAACGACGGTCCCTGCATCGATTCGGGCTGGGTCGTGTGGTCATCCGGTGACATCTGGCAGGCCGGGGGCACCGACCGTTCGTCCTCGTACCAGATATACGCGTACGAGATAGCCAGCGGTAGGACCATCCCTGTCACGAACAACGTGGCCGGCAACTTCAATCCCTCCATCGAAGGCAACACGGTGGCGTGGGAGACAAAGCAGCCCAACGCCATCATGACCTACGACATCCCCTCCGCGACCATCGTCCAGGTCTCGCAGGTGGCCCAGGCGGGCGAGACGGTGAGGTCTCCCGACGTGGACGGCTCCGCCATCGCCTGGTACGGCAACAAGGGTCTTTCCTACGCGGTCCGCGGTTCCCAGGCTACAACATTCCCCGACGTGCCGGCCGATCACCCCTACTTCACCGCCATCGAAGGCATGGCGGCGCTCGAGATCATCGCGGGCTACCAGAACGGCAACTTCGGGCCGGCCGACCCGGTCATCCGCCAGCAGTTCGCCAAGATGATCGTGCTCACCATGGCCGTGAACGACCCCGCGAACTTCACCGCCACAACGAACGACAGGTTCCTCTTCACCGACGCCCCGGCGATGATCGCCGAGACCAAGGCCGGCGAGCTCTATCCCTATCACTACGTGTCCAAAGCGGCCATCACCGGGCTGACAGTGGGCTACCCTGACGGCTCGTTCAGGCCTTTGAACAAGATCACTCGAGCCCAGGTGATCACCATGATCGTCCGAGCGGGGAGCCGGGTGCTCCAGTCACCGCCGAGCACGTGGAGAGGCGTCCTGGACTACACCGACCCCACCCACGGCCAGAACATCAGGATCGCGGAGTTCAACGGCCTCCTGAACGGAATCGTGGGTAACCCCAGCGGGACCCTGAACGGTTGGAACACCAAAGGCGACGCCACCCGCGGAGAGGTGGCGCAGATGCTCTGGAACCTGTTGGGCAGGCTCACTCCCGCCGCCCCCGCGGGGTAGCGGGCGGGGTAGCCGGGCCCCTTCCGAGGCCCTGCGCCTCAGCGACCTAGTAGCGGGGCCTGTCGAGCGACTCCCGGTAGAACTGCTCTACACCCACTTCGCGCATGCGATCGTTGTTGCCGCGCCAGCGGCGGTCCATGTTCTCCGGGTAGCTATTCCGCTCGCACGGGTATTCATCGCATTGGAAGCAGTAGTCGACACCCTTCTCTTGGTGACAGACGCGGGCGGCGCAGAACGGCAGTGGACAGCCCCCAGCGCGGCATCCCGCGCATGTCGCCTCTGTGAAGAACCCGAGGATCTCGACGAAACGGTCGTAGTCCTCAAGAACGGGGGCGCGATCGGCTACCTTGGGAGCCATGTTCTCGAAGCCCTCCAGTGATTCGGCCAGTTCCGTGGCCAGCCGCCTGATCCTCCCTCTCTCGTAGCGGACGCACCGTTCGCAGTCCAGACCGCAGGGCGCGACCCTCTCGAGGATCTCTTCGTATGTGGGGCCGGTCTCCATGTGCTCTCTCTGTCGCTTCGAACGCCCGCCCCATTCTACGCCTCGGCGGCTCGTCGCGGCGCGGCGGCTCCCAGCACCGTGGCGGCTCGTCGCGGCGCGGCGTAGACTACCGCCATGAGCTCTCTGCCTTTCGTCGATCCGGCCCGTTAGCGATGAGGACAGCGCCTGGGTCCTCAGCATGGTCCGCGAGTGGGGAGCCGACTTCGTCGTCTCCCGAGGGTCGAAAGATCTTTCCCGCCCGGCTCCCCGGTTTCTGTGCGGTCGGGCTTGAGGGGAAAAGGCTCGGTCTCGCCACCTACGAGATCATCAACGAGGAGTGTCAAATGGTGACTTTGCACGCCCTGAGGCCGCACGAGGGCATCGGTACCGCCCTGACGGTCGCCGTGCGCGATGCAGCCGTCGCCGCCGGCTGCCGCCGTCTGTGGCTTGTCACAACCAACGACAATCTCGACGCCCTTCGTTTCTACCAGCGGCGGGGTTTCGATTTGGTGGCCGTCCACCGCGACCTCCGCGAGGTGGCCCGGCGACTGAAACCATCGATCCCTCTGGTAGGGAACTTCGGGATACCGATCCGCGACGAGATCGAACTGGAGCTGGCGACTTGACACACCTTGAACCCGATCGCGCCGTCGTCTTCGACCTCGATGGAGTAATCCTCGACTCCGAGCACGTCTGGGAGCGGGTGATGCAGGAGTTGTTCGCCACCCACGACCTTCGCTTCAGCGACCTCGATCAAGATTCGTTCCTGGGGGGTGACAACTCCCGGCAGTGGGCCGCCTACCTCCGCCACGTGGGCGGAATCCCGCTGACGGAGGATGAGATCCTCGGATGGGTGACCGGGAGGCTGATCGGCTACTACACCGAGTCACTGCCGTTGGTGCCCGGCGCCCCGGAGGCAGTGGCAGGCCTCGCATCGAGCTACCGTCTGGCGCTCGCCAGCTCTTCCCCACGAGAGATCATAGCGTTCGTGCTCGAGAGGTCGGGGTTGCAGCGGTTCTTCACTGCCTGGGCATCATCGGACGACGTACCCCGGGGCAAGCCCGCGCCGGACGTGTACCAGAGGGCGTGCAGTCTGGTCGAGACCGACCCCACCTATTGTGTGGCGGTCGAGGACTCCCGCGTGGGAATCCGGGCGGCGAGGTCGGCAGGACTCAGGGTGATCGCCATCCCCCACCTCTCTCTCCCGCTCGACCCGGCTTCGCTCGAGCTGGTCGACCTCGCCCTTGCCTCCATCAGTCAGTTGAAAGTGGAGACGGTGCGATCCGTCTTCTTTTCCTGTCCGAGCCGACAGATACTCTGATCTCATGAGCATCGATGCTATCCAACGACCTATCCCGCGGCTCTCCAAGTCCCGCTACACCAGCTTCCTGAGTTGTCCGCGGCTGGGCTACCTTCGCGCCTATCCCGCCAGGTTCGGCTCGCTCTGCTCAGAGGACCCAGCTCGACAGGCCCGCCTCGACACGGGCACCCGGGTCGGAGAGCTCGCTCGTGAGTACTATCCGAGCGGTCTCTTGATCACCGCCGACCACCTCCACATACCGCAGGCACTGCGGCAGACCCGGGAGGCCCTGACAGCCGGGCGGGATGTGATCTACGAGGCGGCGATCGAGCACCAAGACACCCTGGTGCGGGTCGATATCCTCAGGCGGCTGGAAGAGGGGTCCTTACGAGCTGATCGAGGTCAAGTCGAGCACCAAGGTCGACCCCGCGAGACACATACCCGACGTGGCCATCCAGTTGCATGTGCTCGAATCGGCCGGTCTGCCGGTGCAGAGCGTCAACCTGATGCACATCGACCGCGACTATATCCACCAGGGGGGCGACACCTACCAGGCCCGCGATATCTTCGTTTCCGAGGACGTGACCGAGGCCGCGCGGCAGCATCTCGCCACCACCCTGCCCGCGGCGCTTCGCGACATCGCCGCCTGGCTCCGCGCCGACGAACCCCCGGAGGTCAGACCTCCGGAACTCCTGCCATGACTGCGAGTATTACGAGGGCTACTGCCGCCCCCGCGGTCCGGGATTCCCCGTGGGCGAGCTCGGCCGGGCCACTCAGGCGATCGCCCATCTCGAAGCCGCCGGCATCGCCGATCTTCGCGAGCTGAGCCCCGAGAGTATCGAATATGCGCGTTTGGTCGGTTTGTTGCGGGCGAGCACCTTGGGGCCACGCGTCATGCGGATGCTGGACGCCATACGCCACGGGGAACTGCGGGCCGGCCCCGGAGCGGCAGACGCCCTCGAGCAGGCTCCCCTTTCCCCTGCATTTCCTCGACTTCGAGTCCTGGAATCCGGCGCTGCCCGTCTTCGCCGGCACCAGGCCCTACGATCAGATCCCCTTTCAGTGGTCCGACCACCGCCTTTCGGCGGACGGCACCTTGGACCAAGCCGGCTATCTCGCGGAGGGGGAGGGGGATCCACGGGCCGGGTTGGCCGTAGAACTCGTGCGCCGACTGGCCGACGACGGCGCAGTCCTCGCCTACCACGCGGTCTTTGAACGGGATCGCCTGCAAGATCTAGCCTGCCTGTTTCCCCGTCTCGAGGGACCACTTCTCGGTATCGCCGCTCGTCTGGTCGATCTCAAGACCATAGTCGCCGATCACGTCTACCACCCAGGCTTTCACGGCAGCTTCTCGCTCAAGGCCGTGTTGCCGGCGCTCGTGCCTGGCTGCGGCTATGGCGCGTTGGCGATCCAGGACGGCGGCAGCGCGGCCCTGGCCTACGAGCGACTCCGGCTCCTGCCGCCCGGAACCGAGAGGGATCAGCTTCGCGCCGACATGCTCGCCTACTGCGCCCAGGATACCTGGGGCATGGTGGAGATCTACAGGGTCTTGCGCCACCTGACCTAGGCTAGCCGGGGGGAGGTCCCCCGAGAGTCAGGCTGCCCGCCCGCGGGCGGCTCCGACGCGACATCAGAGCCGGGAGCCGGAGGCACATCCGCGGGCGCGCCTTCCTGAGGGACCGCCGGGCCGGGTGGCGCAGCAGCTGTCGCCTCCGGGTCGGCCGCGGGCCATGATCCGGTGGGGGCAGCCTGCGGTGGACCGGTCGAAGGACCGACCGGGACGACGGGCGGTCCGACGGGCGACGAGATGCCCCCCGGGCCTGTCGCCGCGGCCCATGCCGCCTGTTCTCTGGCAGCCGCCTCCCGTCTCCTCCGCCGCCTATCCCGCAGCCAGACGTAGATGGCCACGTAGGTGGCTCCGAAGCCCACCAGCCAGAGCAGACCGATGATTATGATCCACGCCACCGGGATCCAGCGAGAGATGTTGATGATGATCACTCCCAGCACGGCGGCCAGCATCACGGTCTCGCGCTTGTCTTCCTTCGCTCCCAGTATCAACCGGCCCACCATCGCTCCCACGGCCACCAGGCCGAACAGGGACATGACCGGCAGGACTATCGCCAGCCAGGGCACCACCAGAATGATCCCGATGATAGTGATGATCAGCGCTACGGTGATGATGGGGACGGCGATGATCGCTCCAAGGGCCCCCCAGCCGAGTGAGGAGAAGAAGTGATGTCTGACCCGTTCGCGGACCGCGGCGACCTGCCGAGGAGCGATGGCCGTTGCGATAACTGCCACCACGGCCAGGAAGACGGTGGACCAGATCCAGTTCAGGATCGAGCCTGTGCGCCAAGGCCGAAACACCGGGTCGGCGGCAGCGGACGTATCTACGCCGGGGACGCCGCCTCCCACATCGACCGTCCGGCCACGAACGGTGGCCCCCGGCTCGACCGTCACATCGCCAAATACCGAGACCACGGCCGCGTCGTCACGATTCAACCGCGCACCGACTTGGGCCCCGTCGGCGACCACCAAGTCCCCACCGACCACCACGACCACGTTCTCCACGGTCCCCCGGATCACCGCGTCCCCGCCCACGACCACGACGTTGTCCCAAATCTCGTCGGGCCCGACGACCACATCCTCAAAGACCGCTACCTTCTGATCCCCGGACGTGTTGTCCGCGCGCGCGACTCCGGCCGCGCCGGGAGCCAGCCAGCCCACCACCGTCAACAGGAAGGCCAGCAAGAAGAGGGCGGTAGCAGCTGACGCGACCGCCGGCAGTCTCCCGCCGGTCCCAGTGCGGCGGCGCCGCAAGGGGCTCGCGTCGTCCGATGGTGCTGGATCGTGATCATCTCAACCTCCCGATCTGGTCTGCATACCCTGTCTCACCGCCTGTACGACTCCCAACGGAAGAAGCGCAGACTGATCAAGGCGGCGCCTACAGTTATTCCCACGACTATGATTGTCTCCATTACGTTCCATCCGAAACCCAACCAGGGGTCCTGCAACAGCCGGACCGTGTGCGTCAGGGGCATGAATCGCGCCACCCAGACCATGGAGTCGCTCAGGACCTCGGGCGGCGGGCCGGCCCCCGATATGAATATCATGACGAACCACAGAAGCACACCCACCCCTTGAGCGGCCCGGGCCGTCGGCAGTATGGAGCCCAACATCACCCCTAGGGAGGCGAAGCAGAGCGTCCCCAGGATGACGGTCTTCACGCAGCGGTCCTTCTTCCCGTGATCCGGGTCTGCGGTCCCGTTCCTACGACCTCGATCGAATCGTTCGTAGGATTGTATCCCATGTCATCGGGGACCCGCTCGGGGCGCGCGGAGAGCACTCGGCTGAAGGCGCACCAGAGCACATCCCCGGCCGCGACGCCGGGTTTGACTTCTTCCTACCTGGGAAAGTACAAGCGGGCCGACCATGTCTGCTCGTCGGCATGGGTCCGGCTGCGCTTGCCGTCCGGTAAACGGGGGTAACGGCGGGTCTGTTCCGACCCCCGCCCGACAGAACTAGGAGATCAGCCGATGAAGACACCTTACGGTATCTCGGTGGACGTCGACCTTCCCTACGAGCAAGCGGTTGCCCGGGCTACCGAGGCTCTCAAAGCCGAGGGCTTCGGAGTCCTCACGACCATCGACGTCAAGGCGACCATGAAGGCCAAACTCGACGTGGATTTCCGCCGCTACGTCATTCTCGGCGCATGCAACCCCCCTCTTGCCCATCGGGCGCTCTCCGAGGAGCTCGAGCTGGGCTTGCTCCTGCCGTGCAACGTCATCGTATACGAACGCGATGGTGGAGGATCCACGGTATCGGCCATGAACGCCCTCGCAGCCATGAGCTTCACCGGCAACCCCGCGCTGGAACCCATCGCCGAGGAGGCCTCGGAGAGGCTGGAGAGGGCATTGTCCGCACTGGCCTCATAGCGCCGGCCCACCATCCGCCTCCCGGCCTCCGGGCCGTTGAGCTGAAAGGTCGGCAACGCGATAACATCGGAGTCCGAGATCGGGGGTCGATACCCGAGTCTCGAGACCGAAGTCCCAGAACCGCCCCCCTGCGGGCGATTCGTTTCACGGGGAGACGAAGGATTCAGTGACCGCGCTCCGCCAGACGCCCTTCTACGACAAGCATGTCGCGCTCGGCGCGAAGATGGTCGACTTCGCCGGCTGGCACATGCCCCTCATGTATCCCACGGGGGTGGTCGCCGAGCATCTGGCCACCCGGCGGGCGGCCGGGCTCTTCGACGTCTCCCACATGGGCCGCTTCGCCATAGGTGGCGCCGACGCTCTCCCCTTCCTGCAATACGTCCTCAGCAACAACGCGGCCGCTCTCGAAGTGGGTCAAGCTCAATACACGTTCATACCCGAGTGAGACCGGAGGCGCGGTCGACGACGCCTACCTCTACCGCTTCTTCGAGGACGAGTACCTCCTGGTGGTCAACGCCGCGAACCAGGAGAAAGACTGGGCTCACTTCCAGAGAATCCTCGCAGACACGACTCTCCGAACGCTGCAGGCGTCAGGCTGGAGGACCGCACCGAGCGACTGGCGATGCTGTCCCTCCAGGGGCCGCAGTCTCGCGCCATCGTCTCGAGGTCTGCTCGAGTCGGGCACTCTTCCGGAACCCCGTCGCAACGAGCTTTCCCTCGTCACCATGGCCGGCGCGCGCGTGCTGCTCGCGCCGCACGGGATACACGGGGGAGCCCCTCTGCTTCGAGCTGCTCGTTCCCCGGGAGCAGGGACCCCTTGTCTGGGATCTTCTCGTGCAAGAAGGAGCCGTTCCCTGTGGCCTGGGGGCGCGGGACACCCTGCGCATGGAGGCGGCCTTGCCTCTTTACGGTAACGAGCTGGGGAGCGATCCCGGGGGCCGGGAGATCCCGATCATGTCTTCGCCGTTGGCCGCGTTCGCGGTCAGCTTCTCTCCAGTCAAGGGCGACTTCGTCGGTCGGGAGGCGCTTCTCCGCCAGCAGGCAGCCTATCGCCGCATCCTGGCCCGCGACTACTCGCTCATCGCCGACCTCCCCCGCATGTCCCGCCCGCTCGCCGTCACCGGGCGGGGCGTGGCCCGGGCAGGTTCGCCGGTGACAAAGGCCGGCCGCCAGGTGGGCTGGGTCACGAGCGGCACCATGGTCCCCTACTGGAAGATGACCGGCGAGAAGCTTGGACTCGCGCCCCGAGCGAGGAGTACGAGCTACGCTCGATCTGTCTGGCGTTGCTGGACAGCGACATCGTGGAGGACGAGGAATTGACCGTCGACATCCGCGGCAAGGACGTCCTGGCCGTGGTGACGCCCTATCACCTGCGGGCGGACGCCCCACCCTACGCCAGGCCCATCGTCTACCCGTTCCAGCCCCCGCGACCTGCCCAGCGCCGGCGCCGGACATCCCCGGGGAGTTGCTACGCCTGCTCGAGAAGACGCTCGAGAACCACCGTCTGGCGGCAGGAGGAGTGCTTCAACCTCATCCCCTCCGAGATGACCACATCGCCGCTCGTGCGCCTGGTCTCGGTGATGGACCCGGCCTTCCGCTATGCCGAGCACCGCAAGCTCGAGGCCTTCTACGATTCCGACGTCTTCTACTACCAGGGCACCGGCTTCATCGACGAGGTGGAGCAGCTTGCTCGAGGCGGAGCTGTGCCGCTTCCTCGAGCTGCACCGAGGCCGAGACCCGGGTGGTGAGCGGCCAGATGGCCAACGCGGCGGTCTTCTCCGCCCTCGTCGATTACCTCAACCGCTGGAACCGCAAAGCCGAGCCCCGCCGCATCGGCATGGTCATGAACAACCACATCGGCAAGGGCGGCCACTTGAGCGCCCAACCCATGGGAGCGCTCAAGGACTACGTGGCCATCGACCCGCGGACCGACCGGCCGGCGGTGGTCAACTTCCCCGTGCTTCCCGACAACCACTACCGCATCGACGTGCCTCGCACCCTGGATCTCATCGACCAGCACCGCCCCGAGCTCATCATCTTCGGCAAGAGCATGGTCCTGCACAAGGAGCCGGTGGCGGAGATCCGCCGCTTCCTCGACGACCAAGGCTTGGATGCGGTGATCATGTACGACATGGCCCACGTCCTCGGGCTGACGGGACCGCACTTCCAGCAGCCCTTCGCCGAAGGCGCCGATCTGGTCACCGGGTCGACCCACAAGACCTTCTTCGGCACCCAGCGGGGAGTGATAGGGAGCCGCATCCACGAGCAGGAGGAGCGATACGAGCTGTGGGAAGCCGTGCGCCGGCGTACCTTCCCAGGGTCGGTCTCCAATCACCACCTCGGTACCCTCCTCGGCCTGCTGGTGGCGGCCTACGAGATGAACCACTTCAAGGACGCCTACCAGAAAGCCGTCATCGCCAACGCCAAGGCCTTCGCCCGTGCGCTGGCGGACGCCGGACTGCACGTGGCCGGCGATCCGGCCATCGGCTTCACCGAGACCCACCAGGTGGTGGTGGAGGTGGGCTACGGGCGCGGGCCGGAGATCGCCCGCCGCTTGGAAGCGAACAACATCATCTGCAACTACCAGGCCAGCCCCGACGAGGAGGGCTTCACCGCAGCCGGCGCGCTGCGTCTGGGAGTGGCGGAGATGACCCGTTTCGGCATGTCGGCCGCCGACTTCTCCGCCTTGGCCCAACTCCTGGCCGCGGTCGTTCTCGAGAACGCGCCGGCCAAGGACGAGGTCCAACAGTTCCGCAAGGGCTTCATCGAGATGCAATACTGCTTCCGGGAGGCGGACTTTCCTGAAGTCGCAGCCCGGCTCCGCGACCTGCTCTGACCCGGCGCTACTCGGAGCGATCCATCGTCCTGTCGCGCGACCGCACCTGTCGGCAGAGCGCCTTCTGAAAGAGCTCTAAGCCCCCGACCGCTGGATGGTGGCTTCCGCCTCCGGGCCGACGAAAGCCAGATCCTTGCCCAGTTCTATCGAGGCCGGGACGGGGAGGAACGAGCGACCGCCGAACGTGTCGGCGAAGAAGCCACCTGAGAGCTCGTACCCCTGCACCGCGCCGGTCTGGTCGTCGAATCGGAAGTCCTCGATCTTGCCCAGGTCCTTGCCCTCGGTCGTGTGCAGCCGAAGTCCGTGGATACGCAGGTCCAGGTCGAGAACGCTCTTGATGTCGGGCGCGTCATCAGCCTTGACCACGCTCTCGGCCGCGTTCAAGACCACGGAATCCGGCCCTATGGCCTGCAGAGCCGGCCACGGAGCGACCTTCGTGCTCCGCAGCGGACCCTCGGACACGACGAAGCCCAGGACCTGCTTGCCGATGGGGTCGACCACCAGGTCCTTGATCTTGCCCAGCTCTTTTCCACCTTCTCGCGCTACCACCGCCCGACCGATCACTTCACTCGCTTTGGCCATCACTACCTCCTTCAAGGACGGGGAACAACAGCCACATGAGGGACTCCTCAGGCGCTCAGAACGGCACCGGTCGGTGCCCTAGTCGAACATGTGAGTCGTACCCGTCAGTTCCAGAACCAGGATCACCACCAACGCCAGAACGATCAGAGCGATGACATCCCAATAGAGGCTGTGCCTACTCTTTCCAAGAAACCTGGGCATGAGCGCCTCCGTGAGCGGCCGAGGACGGGCGATCGTGGCTGTCCCCATTGTATACAAATCCCGCCGGCCGGGAACACTCTTGGAGGTCGCGTCAGCGGCCCAAGTGACCGCGATCCGGTCCAAGAAAGAGAGCGACGATGCCCAACCTCCTTGCCAGAGAGACCAGCCCCTACCTACTCCAACATGCCGACAACCCGGTGGATTGGTACCCCTGGGGCCCCGAAGCCCTCGCGAGAGCCCGAGACGAAGACAAGCCCATCTTCCTGAGCATCGGCTATTCCTCCTGTCACTGGTGCCACGTGATGGAGCGGGAGTCGTTCACCGACCCCACCACCGCCGCGTTCCTCAACGAGCACTTCGTCAGTATCAAGGTCGACCGGGAGGAGCGGCCCGATCTGGACTCGATCTACATGAAGGCGGTGACCGCGCTCACCGGACGGGGGGGGTGGCCCCTCAGCGCCTGGCTGACTCCGGCGGGGGTCCCGTTCTACGGAGGGACCTACTTCCCCGACGCGCCGAGGTTCGGCATGCCCTCCTTCCGCCAGGTCCTCAAAGCGCTGGCAGAGATTTGGGAAGAACGCAGGCAGGAGCTCGACCAACCCGTGCAGAGAATGCTGCTACACCTCGATCGGGACGAGACCGAGTCCCTGGGTCCGACTCCGGCGCGGTCGTACGGCGAGACCGTCGTCCGCGCGCTCAGGGCCATCGATGCGGCCTACGATCCGGTCAACGCTAGCTGGGGTGGCGCACCCAAGTTCCCGCAGCCCCTCGTACTGGACGCACTGCTCGCCCATCACATCGCTAAGCCGCAACCTGAACTTAAGCTGCAGATTGAGTCCACTCTCGACGCTATGGCTGCCGGGGGTATGTATGACCATCTGGGCGGAGGATTCCACCGCTACTCCACCGACGACGCCTGGCTCGTCCCCCACTTCGAGAAGACGCTCTACGACAACGCCCAACTGGCCCGCTGCTATCTCCACGGCTGGCAGGTGACCGGACGACCTCGGTATCGCGCCGTCGTCGAGCGGACCCTCGACTACCTGCTGCGAGACATGCACCACCCCGCGGGTGGGTTCTTCAGCGCCGAGGACGCGGACTTCGAGGGACAGGAGGGCGGGTCATACGTATGGACTCCGGAGCAGCTACGAAGCGTCTTGACGGCCGAAGAGGCCGATCTCATCATCAAGACCTACGGGGTGACGGCGCAGGGTCACCTGGACGGAGCCAGCATCCTTCACCTGACCTGGGACCTGGGCGAGGACGACGCCCGGCTGACAGACACCCGTCTGAACGCTGCCCGGGCCGCGCTGCTCGCCGCCCGCGATAAACGGGGGCGGCCCCTTCGCGACGACAAGATCCTCGTCGCATGGAACGGCCTTGCCCTGGCTGCGTTGGCCGAGGCCGGCCGGGCTTTGGGGTCAGACCGCTACCGCGAGGCTGCCGAAGCCACGGGGGAGTTTCTTCTGCGCGAGCTTCTTCGGCCCGGCCACCGCCTCTATCACGCCTGGAAGGACGGCCGGCCCTCTGGCAACGGCTTCCTGGACGACTATGCCTTCCTGGTGGAAGGCCTACTCGCCCTCTACCAGACGAGCTTCCAGGAGAAGTGGTTCGTCGCCGCCCGGCGCCTGACGGACTCGATGGTCGACTACTTCCACCGGCCCGCGGGGGGCTTCTACGACACCAGCTCCGACCACGAGACCCTCATCACCCGGCCTCGGTCGCTTCAGGACAGCCCTACCCCTTGCGGCAACTCCATGGCGGCGACGGTCCTGCTCAAGATCGGCGCGTTCACCGGCGAGAGCCGCTATCTGGCTCTGGCCGAGGAGACCCTTTCACCTATGGGCCCGCTCCTGGAGCGCGCTCCCCTCGCCTTCGGCCAGTGGTTGGCGGCGTATCAAACGCTCGAGACCGGGATCACAGAGATCGCGATCGTAGGGCGCTTCGACCATCCCCGGACCAAAGCTCTGCTGAGTGTTATCAACAGCACCTTCCGCCCGGCAGCGGTGGTCGCCGCCCGCCCACCGGCGACGAGCTCGGTCGTGTCGTTGCTGGTCGAACGAGAGCCGCCCCCCGGCGCGGGGGCGGCGGCCTGGGTCTGTGAGCACTCCACCTGCGCGGCACCGACCACCGACCCGGACGAGCTCCGAGCCTTGCTGCACGACGGGGACACCCTAAGGGGTCCCGCTCCGGCTGCGCAGGTGCGACTCCTCCCCCGGGACCCCTTAGGGTGTCTGGCGCTGAGGCTGGGGGCGCTTCGCCCCGCACCCATTCCGGTGAGGCGATCACCCTCGTGGAAGAGTCGCACCTGCGCAGCTGGAGCGAGGGTGGTCGCCTCACCCCATAGATGGTCTCGCCGAACATAACCTCTCCTCGCCGCTCCTCGCCGCCCCTCGGCGTTCCTCGCTCGTCTCAGATGAACAGGGTGATGGTGGAGTGGCGCGCCTCTTCGATGTAGGTGCCGACGGAGCAGTACTCCTCGATGAGGTCCTGGCGCAGATCTTCGGCTTTGATGCCCATTATGGCCATGGTCATATCGCAGGCGAAGATCTTGCCGCCCAGTTCCTTGAAGTCCTGGGCCAGACGCTCGAGCGAGACTGCACCCGCCTTCTTCATCCTGCGCTTCACCATCCACTTGCCGAGACCGAGCATGTTCATCTTGGAGAGAGGACCGCTGTCCAGCCCCCCGTCCTTCTTCAGACGGATGAGGCCCCAGAAGGTGAAGTAGAGCGACACCTCCATACCCATGGCCAGGGCCCCGTTGCTTATGATGAACGCGCTTTGGACCTTGTCGAAGTCTCCGCTCTGCACCACGATGGTGGCTTTCTCAAGCGCGGGCGGCTCGGCGGCCGTTGCCGCCGGAGCCGCCCCCGTCGCGGGCACCTGCGACAAGTCGACCGGGTTCAACGCCGTATCCGGATGGTCCACGTGTCGCCCTCCTCTTCCACGCTCAGCAATTCCAACCCGAGGGCCTTCACCGCCATCGGTATCTCCTTCTTCGACGACGGGTGCGTGCCCACGACCTCGAGCACGTCACCCGGGGAAGCCCGCCGCAAAGCCTTGCGAACTTCGACCAGGGGGACCGGACAGGTCTCCCCCTTCACATCGAGTCTTGTATCAGCCACTCGCCGACCTCCCCTTCAACGACCTGCAGAAGACCGGTTGTCCCGGTCCGTTATCGGCTACCCGCGTCTGCCCACGCACAAACAAAAGGCGCCGGTCTCCCGGCGCCTCAGCCTCAAAACAGTGATGGGCCCGCCGGCGAGCGAGCCCCGGCCTGATCGGTCGTGACTACCAGCGCGAACCTCCGCTTTGGCCGCCCCCGCCGTAGCCGCCGCCACCGTATCCGCCCCCGCCGTAGCCGCTGCGCCCGCCGCTGTAGCCACCCGGCTTGCGTTGCTCTTGCTCGCGCGCGTTATCGACATTGATGCTGCGCCCGTCCAGATCGGTCCCGTTCAGGGCGGTCTTTGCCGCCTCTCCTTCCTCAGGGGTGCTCATCTCTACGAAAGCGAACCCCTTCGGGCGCCCAGTCTGCCGATCGGTGATGATGTTCACTGACACCACTTCGCCGTGTTCCCCGAACGCCTTTTCCAGGGTCTCTTTGGTGGTGCCGTAGGAGAGGTTACCGACATACAGTCTCGCCGTGCTCATCATGTCCTCCACAGATCCCAGTGACAGAACCGCATGCGTTCGGATGCACCTGCGGACGGACGAGTAGATGAAGCACTCTGCACGTCGCGGGGAGAGCTTCCTATCGATGCTGTTCCATCATACTGACTGAGAGGCAAGTAAAGCAAGCGGCTTCCCGGATGACGAATCTGCGGGCAGCGAGAGCGGGTATATGATGTTGATAGGCACTCTAGAAATCCTGGAGGTCCACCAGTCTATGGCCGACGCCCACCCACCCGGGGCCCTCCACGCTCTGCCGGAGATCAGGCAGAGGATCGACGGGCGCAGGTGCGCATTCTTCTTGGATCTTGACGGCACTCTGGCTCCCATCGCCCCCCATCCTGACCAGCTCCGGCTGCCAAGGAAGACCAGGACGACCCTGAGCCGTCTCGCTTCGCGCGATCTGGTCTGCATTGTCTCCGGTCGCGGCCTGGAGGATCTTCGGCTGAAGGTCGGCCTGGATCCCGTCTACTACGCTGCCGCTCACGGCCATCGTATCGTCGGGCCCGCGGGATCGGGGATCGACCTCGAGGTGGGGACAGGAGTACGAGGAGCAGTTGCGAGCAGCCGCCCAGGAATTGAGAGACAGGCTGCTCTCCGTCGAGGGGGTGGTCCTGGAAGAGAAGGGGCTCTCGCTCTCTATCCACTATCGTCTGGTGCCCGAGCGTAAGCGCCCGGTGGTCGACCGGGCAGTGGCGGACGTGACCCTGAGCTTCCCCGCGCTCCGTTTGACAGGGGGCAAGCTGGTGCACGAGCTACGACCCCCGGGGGACTGGGACAAGGGCCGGGCCGTGCTCTGGCTGCTGGAGACTCTGGGATGGGAGCCAAGTGGCAGTTGTCCTATCTGTCTGGGTGACGATCTCACCGACGAAGACATGTTCGCGGCGGTAGACGGCTGGGGAGTGGCCATGGTGGTCGGCTATCCGGACCGGTCCACTCGGGCTCACTACCGGCTACGTGATTCTGACGAAGTCGTGACCCTACTGGAGTGGTTCACCGGCCGTGACGGCTAGAGACCCTCTCTAATCGGGTAACATATGCTCCCAAGCCGGTTTCGGCAGGAGGAGGTCTTGGAGTGGTCGATTTCGCGATCAAGGACTGCACTCTGGCCATAATGGCAACCGGTCGCCGTGCCCAGACCCTGCGCGAACTGCGCAATATCCTACGTGACATCCACCCGGGGTGTGTCTACCATCACTTCTGGGGCACCTTGCTACGGGCACAATTCTCAGACCGCGAGTTCAACAACGACTTCGCCACCTGGTGCCACCATAGTCTCCACGACAATAGGGCGGCGGAACGCCTGGCCGTCATCGACCCGGCCGACTACGCAGACATGGAGGGACTCCGCCAGGAGGTGATCGAGGTAATCGACGAACGCCTGGACGAGACAGAGCTCATGTTGTTCGCCCGGGCCGATCAACAGTTCCATTTCGTTCGCTCGGTCATCGTGGTCTTCGACACCTACCGGCGCGTCGCCGATCCGGCCGAGTTCGTACACCTGCTTCCGGAGCTCTCCATAGGTAGCATCTTCTATCATTTCATCGATGCCCGACGTCGAGAGCCGGTCGGGGTGGATGACTTCCGTGCCTGGCTCCTGGGACTGGGCCAGGAGTACGAGGGTCTCTGCGGCGCCCTTGCCGAGGTGGACCCCTACTTCGAGTCGCTCTTCGTGCTTCGCAGCCGTCTTGCCGAACTGTTCGCCGAGCATCTGGAGGCTACCCAGCCGGACACACCGCCTGCCCCGTCCCGAGGAGGCTGAGATGGCCAAGCATGCCGAACGGAGCCTGCTCGACCGTTATGCGGTGCACGCCGGGCAGGACGCCATCCAGCAACTCCGCCAGCTGGCAAGGCCTCTGTCGGGCCTGAAAGTCGTGCACGTGAACTCTACCCGCCAAGGCGGAGGAGTGGCCGAGATCCTGGTGAAGTTGGTCCCCCTCATGCAGGAGCTCGGACTGGATACCAGCTGGGAGGTCATCGAGGGAAACGATGACTTCTTCGCCTGCACGAAGTCCTTCCACAATGCCCTCCAGGGCAAGAATCTGCGCATCCCCGAGCCTCTGCTGCGCGTTTACGAACAGGTCAACGCCGCCAACGCCGACAAGTTGCGCCCTGTTCTTGAAGCGGCCGATTTCGTGTTCATACACGACCCCCAACCCGCTCCGCTGCTGAGCCACTGCCCCGAGCGCCGGGGTAGATGGATCTGGCGCTGCCACATCGATCTCAGCCACCCCTACAGGCCTGTCTGGAACTATCTCCGCCAGTTCGTCGCCTCCTACGATGCGAGCATCTTCTCCCTGGAAGCGTTCGCTCCGACGCTGCCGCACCCTGTCTTCATCATCCCACCCAGCATCGATCCCCTGAGCGAGAAGAACCAACCCCTCACGGAGAGGGAGGTGCGGAAGGTACTGGAGGAGTTCTCCATCGACCCGAACCGGCCGATGATCCTGCAGGTCTCGCGCTTCGACCGGTTCAAGGACCCTCTGGGTGTCATCCAGGCCTATCGACTGGCCACGCAGTTCGTGCCCAGCCTTCAACTGGTGCTGGCCGGAGGCGGCGCGGTCGACGACCCCGAAGGTGAAGGGGTTCTGAGAGAGGTGCGAGAGGCGGCTGAGGGAGACCCGGACATCCACGTCCTGTCTTCGGGCCATTACAGCGACAGAACGATCAATGCCCTGCAGACCGCGGCCGACATCGTCTTGCAGAAGTCCCTCCGTGAGGGTTTCGGCCTCACGGTCACAGAGGCGATGTGGAAGGGAAAGCCCGTCATCGGAGGCAATACGGGTGGGATCCGGCTCCAGATCACGAATCATCGTACCGGGTTCCTGGTGGACACCCCTGAGGGTGCGGCCATGCGCATTCGCTACCTGCTCTTCGAGCGCCACCGCATAGGGCAGATCGGGAATAACGCGCGGGAGCTCGTTCGGCAGAGCTTTCTGAACACCCGGCATCTTCGCGAGTATCTGACTCTGATGGTCGCCCTCTTGCACGGCGTCGAGGATCGCATCGAGCTCGAATAGACCTGTTCCTGCAGACCGACCAAGGAGTGCGCATGGCCGCGCGAATCGACCAAGAGGCTCATCGTCGTATCCAACCGGCTCCCCTACGTGCTCGAGAAACAGAACGGCGAGAAGTGGGCCCTCAGGCCAGGCTCGGGAGGTCTGGTCACCGCCCTCCTCCCCGTGCTACGCGACCGGGGCGGCGTCTGGATCGGTTGGCCGGGGGTCACCGAAGAGGTGCCGGGGGTCAAGGAGGTCTTCCGCGCGGCCGTACGAGGCGCCGGCTACGAGCTCAAGCCCGTCTCCCTTAGCAAGGATGAGATCGACAAGTACTATCACGGCTATTCCAACGAGAGCGTCTGGCCCTTGTTCCACGACCTCCAATCCAGGGCCGAGTTCGATCCCGAGTACTGGCACACGTATGTCAAAGTCAACCGCAAGTTCGCCGAGGCGCTGGTCCATGAGTGCCGCCCCGACGATTTCGTGTGGATCCACGATTATCAACTGATGGATGTCGCCCACCACGTACGCGAGACGGACTGTGATGTAGACCTGGCCTTCTTTCTTCATATCCCGTTCCCGGCCCCCGACATCTTCATGAAGCTGCCCGAGCGCCAGGCTGTGCTCGACTCGCTCCTTGCCAACGATCTGGTCGGTTTTCAGACTCTGCGGGACCGGCGCAATTTCATCCAATGTGTGCGAACGCTCGTGAAGGGCGCCCGCCTTCGGGTGGAGGGACATCTGCACGTAGTAGGGCTTCAGGACCGAGAGATGCGGGTAGGCAACTTCCCCATCGGCATCGATGCACGGGCCTTCGCAGAACGGGCGGCGGCGCCCGAGGTCGAGGAGCGGCTGCAGGCGATCCGGGAACGGTTCGAAGGCAGGCAGATCGTGCTGGGGCTCGATAGGTTGGACTACACGAAGGGGATCCCCCACAGGTTGCGGGCCTTCGCCAACCTTCTCGAGCGGTTCCCCGAGGTTCGGGGGCGGATCCACTTGTTTCAAGTGGTCGTCCCCAGCCGCGTGGGCATTCCCAAGTACGACGAACTCAAGGTCGAGATCGAACGGCTGGTCGGCGAGATCAACGGGCGCTACTCGCAGGTGGGCTGGGTGCCGGTCCACTACTTCTTCCGCAGCCTCGACTCGATCGAGCTGTTGGCCTTCTATCGGGCGGCGACCATCGCGCTCATCACTCCACTCAAGGACGGCATGAACCTGGTGGCCAAGGAGTTTTGCGCCTGCAGCCTGGAGGAGGACTCCGTGCTCATCCTTAGTCAATTCGCGGGGGCAGCGGCTCAAATGGGCCGAGCGGCGCTGGTGGTCAATCCCTACGACGTGGAGCAGACCGCCGACGCTATCTACAACGCGTTCCGCATGGGCTCGAGCGAGCGACGTTATCGCATGAGGCGCCTGCGCCGCAACTTGTACAATCAGGACGTCTTCTGGTGGGTTGACTCATTCATAGGAGCTGCGATCGACAAGGAGCTTCGCGACTTCCCGGTGCTGGAGGAGTACATCCCCGAGCATCACGAGCACCACTAGGTCAGGGAGTGGCTTCACCGTTGTGCGCCGCTCAGACGGACGATGCCCGGCACCTCGGCGGCCCCGCGGGCGTGGGGAAACCGACGAGTCCCTCCATCCTCGTCGGCCGCAGCCATATCCGGACTACGAGGCCGAGTCGTCCGCGGCTTCCAGATCGGAGGACCCGGCTGCACTCTCCTGGCGATCGAGCGCCGAAAGGATGTCCTGCAACTCGGCCACGCGGCTGCTGAGCGCGGAGAGCTCGGTGGTAAGCCGTTCAGCAGCCTGAGAGACCTTCGAGCCCGCCTCTTCACTGAGCTCGTCCTCCAGGATCAACTCCTCGATCTCGTCCAGATAGAAGAAGGCCTCATCCAGTTTGAGCTTGGCTTTGTCCAGATTGCCGATGATCCGTTCCAATCGTTCCTCCCTCCAGCATCCGGTTGTATATTACACATTGTTGCCCGTTTGACGTCGTCCGTGAGCCAAGACTCAGCCAAAGGAGGCCCGCCCGGATGCCTGGTCCCGCCGCGAGCGTATTCAAGGTCGGTGTCTCCGACCAGGTGGTCGTGACGGCGAAAGCGGCTGTCCCCAACCGGTTGAGGCCTGATACTCCGGCCCTTATCTTGGCCCATGGGGCCAACAACGACCTGGACCATCCGTTGCTCGCTTACTTGGCCGCCCACCTTGTAGAGATGACCGATGTCCTCGTGGTCCGTTTCAACTTCCCCTACGTGGAGCGCGGCGCCGTATCTCCGGACCCGCAGAGACTCCTCGAGGACACCTTTAGGCGGGTGCACGATCACGTGGTTGACGAGTTGTGCGGACCCGGAGCCCCCATCTTCGTAGGGGGCAAGTCCCTAGGGGGTAGGGTGGCGGCCGAGTTGGTCTCGCGCGGCCGGGAGGGAGAAGGTCTTCTTGTCGTGGGGTTGATCGTGCTCGGTTATCCCCTGCACGCCCCGGGGCACAAAGACCGCCTGCACGTGGAGCCGCTCAGGCGTATCGGCATCCCGAGCCTGTTCTGCGTTGGAAGTCGAGATCCCCTCTGCGACACGGAACTACTCGGGCCCATCATCGCCGGGCTGTCTCATCCCGGCGCGCTGTACGTCATCGCGGGCGGTGACCACTCGCTCCGTCTGTCCTCGGCGTCCCGCCGGCAGCCTGAGGAGGGCTACCAAGACGTCGCCCGCAAGATGGGCGGCTTCATGGAGAGCGTGGTCCAGGCGGCTTGAGCGGACGGCCGAACGCGGGTCATGGCGCGGGCGGCGCCGGTTCTGCGGCCAGTTCCGCCGTCTCTTCGGAGCCCAGCCGGGCAAGCGTGGTACCGGCGAAGACAAGGGCGAAGCCGAACAAGGTCCTCAGAGTCAGGCTGTCGTAGCCCACGGCTATGGAGACCATCAGGGCGAACACCGCCTCCAGGCTCATGAGCACCCCCGCCAGAGTGGGAGGCGTGTGTCGTTGACCAAGGGCCATAAGCATGTACGCCACCAGGCCTCCCATGACTCCGGTCCAAAGAACGGCGCCCATCGCCCCCCAGCCGGGGAAGACCGCAGGCTGCTCGAAGGCGAACGAACCGGCCAGCGAGAGGACCGCGCACACCGTCAATTGCAGCTGTACGAACGCTATCGCGCTGATACGGGACGAACCGTAGCCCACCCCCAGGATGTGAAGAGCCCAGAAGACGGTGGCGAGCACGGTGAAGAGCTCCCCCCAGCCGAAGGTGAGCTCTCCATAGAGGGAGAGGAGGGCAAAACCGCCCGCGACCACGATCACCCCTATCCCCACCATAGGCGACGGCCAACGACCCGTGAAGAGACCGATGATGAGGGGCACCATTATCACGTAGAGGCTGGTCAGGAAACCGGAGACTCCCGGCGACGTGGACTGCAGCCCGATCGTCTGCAGAACGAAGCCCGCGAACAACAGGACACCTACGCCGCATCCGATCATCCAGCCTTCACGGTTCAGCCTTCGTAGACGGCCGATGCTGAAGGGAGCCAGAAGAACGGCGCCGACCAAGAATCGAAGCCCCAGGTAGTAGAGGGGCGGCATCTCGCCCATCGCATACTTCACCAGGACGAAGTTGCCGCCCCATATGACCCCGGCGATCACCAGTGCGGTCTCGGCCAGCAGCCTCACCCGCCGCGGTGCCCCGGGACCGCCCCCGATGAGGCGCGTGCTAAGGCCCTTCAGCCCGGACATCGTCTTGTCATGCAGCAGGAAGATCCACGACGAACGACTCCCATAGATCGCGAAGCGCTCAGGGAAGAGACGCGAGTCGCCCAGAAAGTAGCACAGCCGGCTCCTTTGGGGAGGAGCCGGCCATACCGCGGGGAATTATGCTCAGCTCTGCCACGGTCTGGGATGGGGGGGATCCCGAGATCGCGATAGCTCAGCGCTCAGCGTCATCAGTCTATTCTATGTATTATCATTAGTCCAATAGTTTGTTCTTATATGTGCTATAAGGTTTTTCTATTGATCGTGCTGCTCGATGGTGTCGCGACCCGTCTCCCCTGGGGGGAACGAAAAGCCTTGGAGCTCACCCAACTAAAATACTACGTCACCATCGCCGAGACCCTCAGCTTCACCAGGGCGGCCGAGCTCCTGCATGTGTCGCAGCCGGCCCTGAGCTATCAAATGAGGCGTCTGGAGTTGGAACTGGGGACTCGGCTGTTCGATCGCGGAGGGCGGAAGATAAGACTCACGTCCGACGGCGAGATCTTCCTACCTCTTGCCCAGAACGTGTTGCTCAGGGCGGATGAGGCCGTGCGGGTCCTCAGGGAGCACATGGGTGTCGAGGCGGGAGAAGTGCGCATGGGCTGCAATCCGTCCGTCGCGACCTATCGGGGCCCGGCGCTGATCGCTTCTTTCCAACGCGATTTCCCCCGGGTACGGGTGCAACTCATCGAGGGCGGCGATCTCGAGCTGGAGCAAGGGGTCCTCGAGGGCACGATCGATTTCGCGGTAGCTACCGCCCCAGGGTCGCCTCAGACCCTGGAGGTCACCCCTCTGGGGGCCGAGGACCTGCTGCTGATCGTGTCTCCGGCACACCGGCACGCCGACCGCTCGACCGTCGCGCTGGCCGAGTTGAGCTACGAGCAATTCGTCTTTCCCACCCATCCTTTCAACGTGACGGCCCAGGTCATCGACGCCTGCCGCCGAGCAGGCTTCGAGCCGAGAGTGGCCTATCAGACCGGTTCCCTGGAGTTGGTCAAGGGCTTCGTCAGGCAGGGGTTGGGAATCTCGGTGCTGCCGCGGATGGCGGTGGAAGGGCCGAGTGGAGAAGGCCTGGCCGTGATCGGGATCGAAGGGGGATTGACCCGCGAACTGAATCTGATCCGAGGCAAGGACCGAGCGGCCACGGCAGCCACGCGAGCGCTCATGACGCATGTGCGCGCTCAACTAGGCGAGAACGCGGGGATGTCGCAACCCTCCCAGCAGGCACCCCAAGCCGAGCTGACGGGATCCTGAACACGATGCGGAGACGCGCCCCGGCGTCGCCCTCGCCCCGGCGTCGCTCGGCGCGCCCTCGCGCCGCGGGCCGTGTCGGACCCTATTCCAGTTTGCCGCCCTTTCCCAGCCAGGGCATCATGGCCCTGAGCTGGCGGCCCACGATCTCGATCTCGTGCTCGGCTTCCTCGCGTTTGATGGCGTTGTACACCGGGCGCCCGGCCAGATTCTCGAGGATCCACTCCCGGGCGAACTCCCCGCTCTGGATCTCTTCGAGGATGTACTCCATCTCTTCCCGGACGTCTTCGCTGATCACCCGCTTGCCTCGGGTCATGTCGCCATACTCGGCGGTATCGGAGATGGAATAGCGCATCCCGCTGATGCCGTGCTCGTGGATCAGGTCCACGATCAGCTTCAGCTCGTGCAGGCACTCGAAGTAAGCCACCTCCGGCTGATAGCCGGCGTCTACGAGGGTCTCGAAACCCGCGCGGATGAGCTCACTGACGCCCCCGCATAGAACCGCCTGCTCGCCGAACAGGTCGGTCTCGGTCTCCTCTTTGAAGGTAGTCTCGATCACGCCGGCCCGCAGAGCGCCGATCCCCTTGGCGTACGCTAGGGCTCGGTCTCTGGCCTTGCCGGTCGCATCCTGGTAGACGGCCAGAAGCGCGGGTACGCCCCCACCCTCGGTGTAGACCCGGCGCACCAGGTGCCCGGGGCCTTTGGGAGCGATCATGGTGACGTCCACGAAGGCCGGGGGAACGATCTGGCTGAAGTGGATGTTGAATCCGTGGGCGAACATCAGCATGTCGCCGTCTTTCAGGTTGTCGCGAACGGCGGTCTCGTAGACGACTTTCTGCGCCTGGTCGGGCACGACCATCATGATCACGTCCGCCACGGCCGCGGCGGCGTTGGCCGTCAGTACCTCGAAACCGGCCGCAGTCGCTCTGTCCCAGGCGGGCGTCCCGGGAGCCTCAGCTACCACCACCTTGACGCCGCTGTCCCTGAGGTTCTGCGAATGGGCGTGTCCTTGGCTGCCGAAACCGATTACCGCCACCGTCTTGCCGTCGAGAAGACTCGAATCGGCGTCCTTTTCGTACAACATCTCTGCTTTCTACCTCCTGTGCTGGTACGTCATGGCTCTAGGTCGGCCGTTTTCCCCGGCTCATGGCGATGTGCCCGGTGCGCGTCAACTCGACCACCCCAAAGGGGGCCAGGAGTTCCACGAAGGCGCTCACCTTATCACGGGTGCCGGTCATCTCGATGATCAGCACCTCGCTGGACACATCGACGATCCTGGCCCGGAAGATCTCGACCATCTGCATGATCTCTGCCCGCGCTTCGGCGTCGGCCTTGACCTTGATGAGCATCAACTCCCGCTCGACGCTCCCCGTCGGGTCCAGATCGATGATCTTGAGGACGTTGATGAGCTTATGCAGTTGCTTGGTGACCTGTTCGATCGGCTGATCCTGCTCGTCCACGGTGATGGTCATGCGGGACACGGCAAGACTCTCGGTCTCGGCCACCACGAGGCTGTCGATGTTGAACCCCCGCCGGGCGAAGAGGCCGGCCACCCGGGTCAGCACCCCGGGCTTGTTCTCGACCAGAACGGAGAGCGTGTGCTTCATCGGTCCCCCTCGGTCATGATCATGTCGCCGACGCTCCCTCCGGCCGGGATCATGGGATAGACGTTCGCCTCGCGTTTGACCCGGATGTCGATCACCGCCGGTCCCTCGGCGGTCAGGCCGACCCGCAGGACCTCTTCCAACTCCTCCGGCTTGGTGGCCCGCAGACCAAGGGCCCCGTAGGCCTCGGCCAGCTTGACGAAGTCAGGCTGGCACTCCATGCAGGTGTGACTGTAGCGTCCGCGCCAGAACAGCTCCTGCCACTGGCGCACCATCCCCAGGTACTGGTTGTTGATGATGCACACCTTCACCGGCAGCCCATACTGGACCGCCGTGGCCAGTTCCTGCAGCGTCATCTGGAACGAGCCGTCACCCGCGATGTCGATAACCAGAGAGTCGGGAAGGGCCGCCTGAGCCCCGATGGCCGCGGGAAAACCGAAACCCATGGTCCCCAATCCTCCCGAGCTGATGAAGCGGCGGGGATGGCGGATAAGGTAATGCTGGGCCGCCCACATCTGGTGCTGCCCCACCTCAGTGCAAACCACAGCCTCGCCTCGACTGACCTCCCAGATCTTGTTCACCGCGGACTCGGGCATGATCTCACCGTCCTCCGGTTCTCGGATCACCAGGGGATGATCGCGCTTCCAGGCCTCCACCTGCTTCATCCAGGTAAGATGCCTGTCGGGAGAGAGATCCAGTTTCTTGAGCTCTACCAGCAGCGCTGCCAGCACCCGCTTTGCGTCTCCGACGATGGGGACCTCCACGCTCACGTTCTTCGAGATCTCCGCCGGATCCACGTCGATGTGCACGAAACGGGCCTCCGGAGCGAACGCCTCCAACTTGCCCGTAACCCGGTCGTCGAAGCGAACCCCCACAGCCAAGATTAGGTCGGACCGACTGAGGGAGTAGTTGGCATACGGCGTACCGTGCATGCCCAGCATGCCCATCGCCAGATCTTCGTCTTCGGGGAAGCAGCCTTTGCCGGTGAGGGTGGTGGCAACCGGGATGTGCCCATAGAAGGCGAGCTCGCGCAGTTCTTCCGAAGCCTCGGCTGAGATCACTCCGCCGCCCGCGTAGATGAGAGGACGCTCGGCCGCCGCGATGACCCGCGCAGCTTCCCGGATCTGCTTAGGGTGCCCTTTGACCGTGGGCCTGTAACCGGGAAGCTGCATCGCGGGCAGCGCCGCGGGATCGAAGTCCATCTCCTCCCTGGTCACGTCGACCGGGATGTCGATGAGCACCGGCCCAGGCCGGCCGGTGCTCGCTATGTAGAAGGCTTCCCGGATGATGCGCGGGAGATCCCCGGCGTCCTTGACCAAGTAGCTGTGCTTGACGATGGGAAGGGTGATGCCGGTGACGTCGGCCTCCTGGAACGAGTCCAGACCGATAAGCGGCCGGCTCACCTGCCCGGTGATGGCCACGATGGGCACGCTGTCCATATAGGCGTTGGCGATGGCAGTAACGAGGTTCGTCGCGCCCGGACCGGAGGTGGCCAAGCACACCCCCACCTTGCCCGACGCTCGGGCATAGCCGTCGGCGGCATGGCCGGCTCCCTGCTCGTGACGGACCAGTATATGGTTGAGATCGAAGTCGTAGAGGGCGTCATAGATGGGTAGCAGCACGCCACCCGGGAAACCGAATATGGTGTCGACCCCTTCGCGCTTGAGCGCTTCGAGGATCACTCTGGATGCTTTCATGGCACGCTCCGCTGTCGCAATATCCCGCGTCTACTCAGACTACCGGCCGCAAGAGACCGGGCGAAGCCGGAGCCGCGAAGTCCGCGGCGGACAAGTTCAGGAGCCGACGCTCCCGCCGCTCAGCACCGCCCCGGTCTCGGCCCCGGAGACAAAGGCTACGTAGCGGCGCAGCACGCCCGAATACTCTCGAGCCGGACGCTGCCACGCCGTTCTCCTTCGCGTCATCTCTTCTCCGGTGACTTCCAGGGTCAGCGTCCGGCCCGGGATGTCGATGCTGATCAGGTCGCCGTCCTTGACCAAAGCGATGGGTCCGCCCTCCAAGGCTTCAGGCGCCACATGGCCGATGCTGGCTCCTCGGCTGGCCCCGCTGAAACGCCCGTCGGTGATGAGGGCCACGCTGTCGCCCAGTCCCGCCCCGGCCAAAGCGGAGGTGGGAGTGAGCATCTCCGGCATGCCCGGACCGCCCTTGGGTCCGACATAGCGGATCACCACTACGGAGCCCGGCTCGATGGTGCCCGCCTCTATGGCCTGCATGAGAGTGGGCTCGTCGTCGAAAACACAAGCCGGTCCTCGATGCACCAGCATCTGCGGCAGGACGGCGGATTCCTTGACGACGGCCCCCCGTGGAGCCAGATTCCCGAAGAGCATGGCCAGCCCGCCGGTCGAACGGTGCGGCCGGTCTAGCGGCCGGATCACCTCGTCATCCCGCACGACCGCGGCTTCATACTGGGTGGCCAGATCGACACCCGAGACCGTGGGGACCGTCCCGTCGACCACACCCTTACCGGCCAGCCGGTTGAGCACAGCCATCACGCCCCCGGCCCGATGGAGGTCTTCCATGTGGTCGGTACCCGAAGGCGACAGCTTGACCAGGTTGGGCGTGGCAGCGGCCACTTCGTTGAAGGTCTCAGGCTTGAGTTCGACTTCAGCTTCATTGGCTATGGCCATCAGGTGCAGGACGGTGTTCGTCGAGCAACCGAGAGCCGCATCCACCGCCAGCGCGTTACGCAGGCTGGCGGGAGTGAGGAACCGCCGGGCGCCCCATCCCTCCCGGGCCACCTCCACCGCCGCGGCTCCGCTCTGTCGTGCCAGGATGAGCCGGGCCGAGAACGGGGCCGGGATGGTAGCGTCGCCGGGCAGGGCCAGTCCCAGGGTCTCGGTGACGCAACTCATCGAGTTGGCGGTGAACAGCCCGGCGCACGACCCGCAGGTCGGGCACGCGCAGTCCTCCAACTCTGCCAGTTCCTCCGCTGTCATGTCGCCGCGGAAATGCCGGCCCACACCCTCGAACACTTGGCTGAGACTGACCTTGGCGCCGTGGTAGTCCCCGGCCAGCATCGGGCCCCCCGAGACCACGACCACGGGGATGTCCAGGCGGGCCGCGGCCATGACCATGCCGGGCACCACCTTGTCACAATTGGGCATCAGCACCAGACCGTCCAGAGCATGCGCCCTGGCCATGATCTCCACCGAGTCGGCGATGACTTCACGCGAGACCAGGGAGTAGTTCATGCCCTCGTGGTTCATGGCGATGCCGTCGCAGACGCCGATTACGTTGAACTCCAGGGGCACCCCGCCGGCCTGCCACACGCCGAACTTCACCTGCTGGGCCAGCGTGTTCAGATGCATGTGGCCCGGTATCAGTTCGTTGTAGGAGTTGGCGATGCCGATCAGGGGCCGGCCGACATCGTCCCGGCCCACCCCCAGGGCGCGCAGGAGGGAACGGTGCGGTGCCCGGGCGGGACCGGAAAAGACACTTTGACTGCCGCTATTCAAGACAGGCTCCTCGTGACAGGGGCGATGGATCACTTCAGTGCGATGAACGTTTAGTTTACTAGACATGGACATCGAATCAAGGCAGAGAGTGGCTGAGACGACGAGTGGAGGCCGCCCGAGCCAGATCGAAGGGCCCTCCATGCGTCTGGTCACCTGTCGCCGGCTCGTGGTACGCTCGCTAAACAGCGGAAGGACCCTTTCGCGGCGTCGCCTAGCGGACGGACATGAGGTGGAGGAACTATGACCAACGCCGAGCTCAGCACTCTGAGAGCCGAAGTAGTGCCCCGGGGCGTGCCCAGCACCGCCCCCGTCTTCGTCGCCAAGGCCCGCAACGCCATGATCACCGATGTGGAGGGACGGGAGTACATCGATTTCGCCGCCGGCATCGGGGTCATGAGCGTGGGCCACTGTCACCCCAAGGTAGTGGAGGCCGTCCAGGACCAAGCGGGGCTGTACTCGCACATGTGCTTCGGCCTGTTCGGCTACGAATCCTATCTGCGTCTCGCCGAGAGGCTGAACCGGTTGGTCCCGGGCGACTTCCCCAAGCGGACCTTCTTCATGAACTCCGGGGCCGAAGCGGTGGAGAACGCCATCAAGATCGCCCGTTATGCCACCGGACGCAAAGCCATCATCGCCTTCGAAGACGCGTTCCACGGCCGCACCTATATGACCCTCAGCCTCACCTCTCAAGTTAGTCCCTACAAGGTGGGGTTCGGGCCATATGCCTCTGAGGTCTACCGCATCCCCTATGCTCATTGCTACCGCTGCCCGCTGGCGCTCACCTACCCGGCATGTAGGTGCGAATGCGCGGGGTTGCTGGAGCAGGCTTTCGTTAAGCACGTGAACGCGGACGAGGTAGCCGCAGTGATAGCCGAGCCGGTCCTGGGCGAGGGTGGTTTCATCGTCCCGCCGCCCGAATACATGGGCAAGATCAAGACGATCTGCGAGCAGCACGGCATCCTGCTCATCGCCGACGAGATCCAGACCGGCATGGGCCGAACCGGTGCCTGGTTCGCCATGGAGCACTGGGGAGTGGCCGCCGACATCGTGACTACCGCCAAAGCCCTCGGAGCCGGCTTCCCCATCTCCGGCATCACCGGACGGCAGGAAGTGATGGATTCCGTGCATCCCAGCGGCGTCGGCACCACCTTCGGGGGCAACCCCACTGGCTGCCGGGCCGGCCTGGCTGTGTTCGATATCATCGAGAGCGAGGGGCTGCTGCAAAGAGCGACTGTGGTGGGCGAGCGGATCCGCGACCGGTTCCGGGCCCTGCAGGCGCGGTACCCGGTCATCGGTGACGTGCGCGGCATCGGGGCCATGGCCGCCATGGAATTGGTCGAAGATCCGGAGACCAAGAAACCGGCGGGCGATTTCGCCAAGGCTTACCGTCTCAAGCTGTACCAGAACGGGGTCGTGAACGTGGGCGCGGGGACCTACCACAACGTCGTACGTATCCTGGTGCCGCTGACAATAGAGGATGAGACTCTGGCCCGGGGTCTTGACATCATGGAGGAGACGCTGGCCCAGGTCAGTGAGGCCAACGCCGCTGTCTGAGGATCCCGGCAAAGAGAACCAATCGCCGGCGAAACCTGGAGAGGAGACCGAAGTGGTCGATACAAAGAAGATCCTCTTCGTCGATCTGACCTCAGGTAGGTCGCGCATCGACGATATCGACGTCCGGGGGCTTCTCGGACTGGGAGGTAAGGTCCTCGGCGTGCGCCTGTTGGAGAAGTATCTCGATCCGGCGGTCGACCCGCTGGCTCCAGAGAACGTGGTGGCCATCACCCCCAGTGCCTTGGCCGCCTATGCGATGTCGGGCTCCAATCGGTTCGGCGCCTTCACCCGAAGCCCCCTCACCGGTATCTGGTTGGAATCGTACTGCGGAGGCACGTTCGGCCGCGCTCTCTGCGAGACGGGATGGGGGGCCTTGGTCATCACGGGAGCTGCCAAAGCTCCCGTGCACCTGCATGTCAACGCCGAAGGGGCGACTCTGCTACCCGCCGACGACCTGTGGGGAACGGACTGCTTCGCCGTGGAGGCTGAGTTGATCTCCCGCCTGGAAAGACGATCGTCCGTTCTTTGCATCGGCATCGCAGGCGAGAATCAGGTCAAGCTCGCCTCGGTGATGCACGAGCAGGCCCACACACTGGGCCGCGGAGGCATGGGCGCGGTATTCGGCAGCAAGATGCTCAAGGCCCTCAGCGTCACCTCTCCCGGCCCTGTCAAGAGCGAGGTCCAGGAGCAGTTCGCAGAGACACGGAGAGAGGTGTCAAAACTGGCCTCGGACTCACCGACGACAGCGGTCTACCGGCGCTTCGGTACCCCGGTCATGGTCGCTCTGGTCAACGAAGCCGGAGCCTTTCCCACCGACTTCTTCACCAAGGGCGTCGCTCCTCATCGGACGACTCTTGAGGCCGAGGGGTGGCCAAAGTGGGCCAAGATCGACAACGACAGCTGCCCTCCTTGTCCCCTGCGCTGCCGCAAGCGCCTCACCTTCATCGACGGCCCCGAGGCCGGGCGCGAGCTCCACGGCCCCGAATACGAGACCTTGTACTCGTTCGGAGGCTCCTGCATGGTGGAGCACGCGCGCGACGTGGCCAAGCTCAACGAACGCTGCAACCTGCTGGGCTTGGACACCATGAGCAGCGGCAATCTGGTCGGGGCAGCCATCAAGGCCGGGCAGTTGGGTCTGCTCGATGATGCCCCGGCTTCGGGCGATGTCGAGGGGATCTCCCGGCTTCTCGGTGAGATCGCCTCCCGGTCCACCTCCACCGGAGACACTCTTGCCCAAGGGTTGGACGAAGCTCTAGCCCGCTTCGGCATGAGCGAGTGGTCCATCACTTCCAAGCACCTCGATCCCGCCGGGTACGAGCCGCGGAAGTTGAAGAGCATGGCTTTGAGCTACGCGCTGAACGTACGGGGAGCCTGCCACCTTCGGGCGACCTTCTACAAAGCAGAGCTGGGCGGTCTGTTGAAGGAACTGGATGACGACGCTTACGTCCGGACCTACATCGACTGGGAAGACCGCATGCTTATCTCGGACAGCCTCACCATGTGCCGCTTCTACCGGGATTTCATGGTCTGGGACTACCTGGTCTCCTCCGCCTCCCAGCTGAACGGCGGACCGCTCGCCAAGGAGGATCTGGAAGGGCTTTCCACAGAGACCATCACCCGCATTCGCCGTCTCAATATGGCGTTTGGATCTACACCGGCGGACGATACGGTGGCCGAGCGCTTCTTCACCGATCCGACCGACACGGCTCCCGCTCTCGACAGGCAGGAGATGGAGAGACGAGTCCGGATCTACTGGGCGAAACGGGGTTGGACCGAGGACGGTCTGGTGCCGGCCGGCTAGGACGCTTCGCCCATCCACCGGGAGTCCAGGCCTCGGAGGCCGGGGTCGCCACCGGCCGCGCGGAGACGGCCTGCATGCGTCTCCGGCGCCCAGGTCGTCACTCGATGAGCCGGCTCACCTCTTCGGCCACAGCTTCCCCCATGTCCCTGGTCCCCGAATCGCCGCCCAGGTCGCGGGTCACGCGCGTGCCCGCGCCGATGACCGTGCGCACGCCCTCGAAGAGCGCGTGCGCGGCCTTCGCTTCACCCAGATGCTTCAGCATCAGCACGGCCGACAGGATGAGGGCAGTGGGATCAGCTGTGTCCAGCCCCGCGTACTTGGGAGCAGAGCCGTGCACCGGCTCGAAGACCGCGATCTCTGCGCCGATGTTGGCCCCCGGAGCCACACCGAGGCCGCCGACCAGACCGGCGCAGAGGTCGCTCAGGATATCGCCGTAGAGATTGGGGCACAGGAGCACGTCGTACAGTTCGGGCTTCTGGACCAACTGCATGCACATGTTGTCGACGATCCGGTCTTCGAACTCAATGTCGGGGTAGCCGTCGGCGATCTGCCGCGAGACCTCCAAGAAGAGCCCATCCGACAGCTTCATGATGTTGGCTTTGTGGACCGCGGTCACTTTGCGCCGGTCTTCTCGCCGCGCGTACTCGAAGGCGAATCTGGCGATACGCTCGGTCCCCTGCCGGGTGATGATCTTGATCGACTCGGCCGCGTCGCGGCCGACCATGTGCTCTACCCCAGCATACAGGTCCTCGGTGTTCTCGCGCACGACCACGAGGTCGACGCCCTCAAACCGCGATTGCACCCCTGGTATGGTCACGGCCGGGCGAAGATTCGCGTAGAGGTCGAGTTCCTTGCGCAGCGCCACGTTGACGCTGCGAAACCCGGAACCCACGGGGGTGGTGATCGGGCCCTTGAGGGCCGTTTTCGTATCCCGGATGGTGTCGATCACCGACTGCGGTAGCGGAGTGCCGCACTTGTCCATGACCTCGGCACCTGCCTCGACGTCGACCCACTCGACGTGGACACCCGTGGCAGCTACGGCCACTTTGGTCGCCGCCATGATCTCGGGGCCGATTCCGTCCCCGGAAATGCACGTGACTCGGTGCTCTGTCATTCTTTTCCTCCTCGATTCTCCCCATTATCCGCGACTGCGGAGTGCCTGCCTGTCGAGGAAGCCTCGTGCCTGCCCAAATACGCTCCGGGCGGAGCCTTGGGCAGAGACTCAGACTCCAGGTCGTTCTGTGCGGCCGGCAAAGATCCAAGGGGGTGAGCTTCCTGCTCCCTGAACACGGACACCTGCTCGAGACGCCCGGCGTTCTCTGAGAGCATGTGCACGATCGCGTATCTGAGCCCGCTGGCGCGAAACCGAGCGTCGACCAGCACGTCGAAGACCACCCTGTTCATCGGGCCCAAGCGACACGAGCGTCCAAAACCGATGAGGTCACCATCGAGCTTGCAGACGACCCACTCTGCGGAAGCGGCAAGCACCCACTCCAACTTGGCTTCGGCGTCGACCTCGCGCCAGCCACAGCGGGCGAAGAACTCGCCCAGGGCGACGATGTCGACGGAACTGTTGCGTTCGAACTCAAGCATGGCCCGGGCATGCTAGCAGAAGGTGTGGGGGCGCGACCAGCGGGAAGAGCTTTGGAACTCGTTTCAGAATGAAGTCTCGGCCGCCTATCCGCGCTGGGCGGAGCGATCCATCGTCATCAGTCGCGCCGATCGCGCCCTGTCGGCAAAGCGTCATTCTGAAACGAGCTCTTACAGACCGATGTCCGCCGGATCGAGGGGAGCGATGCTCTCGTCCGGTCGGTAGAGGAGCTCGCGCAGGTCCTCCCACACCTGGGCCATGCGCTCCTCCTCGCGACGGGTCAAAGGAGTGTCGGTCTGAGCGGCGAGACCGGGCAGCACCGGCAGGACCCGGTAGCGCAAGGGCCACTCTGCCGCGGAGCGTTGCACGTACACCGGCAGGTAGCTCACTCCGGTGACGACCGCACGCAGACCCCTCTTTTCGATATGCACGTAGGCCACGAGGCCGCTGTCGGAATAGCGCCATCTCTGATTCGAAACGAAATTGCCCACAGAATAGGCGGCGTACTTGCCGATCACCCTCCAGCTGGAGTATTGCACCACGTGCGCGATGGGCTGAACGACATGGGGGCCCGCCCCGATGATGACATCCACTCCCCGGGAGAGGATCTCTTGCGAGACCTCCACCTGCGTCTCGCTCGGCTTCCGCTCGTACTCGTCACCGTAGTGGAGCAGGGCGATCACCACGTCCGCGCCCCAGCTGACGAGCCGTCATGGCGTCCTCGGCCACCACGTCGGGGTCGAGGATGTTGACGGCGTACCCCTCGTGCTCCTCGGGCGGGGTCAAGCCGTTGAGGCTGGCGGTGTAGTTGAGAAAGGCCACCTTGATCCCCCGGATGTCGACAACGACCGGGGTGTTTCTCTCCTCGCTCGACCGGTTCGTGCCCACATGGGCCAGGCCGGCCCTGTCGAGCCTGTCCAGGGTGCCCACGATCCCCTCCCAGCCCATGTCGAGGGAATGGTTGTTCGCGGTGGCCGCCAGATCGACCCCGGCAGACTTCAGGGCGCCTGCAAGCTCGGTGGGGGAATTCATCAAGGGATAGCCGCTGTAGCCCTTCTCCGGGCCGGCGAGCCGGGTCTCCAAGTTGGCGACCGTGTAGTCCGCGCCGGCCAGATAAGGAGCGATAGGCGCAAGGACCGACTCGAAGTCGTGGGATCCTGTCTCGGGGTCGCGCACCGCCTCCAGGATGGCCTCATGAGGCAAGACGTCTCCCACCGCCGCCACTGTGATACTGATCGGCAGAGTCGTGCTGGTGGTGGTCGTGGTCACCGGCTCTGGCTCCGAGGGTGGTTCTGTGGTGGAGGTCGTTTCCGAGGCCGACGCCGTGGTCGGTACGACCACCGTCGGAGGCACGGTCGCGGTCACCTGGGCGAGTTCAAAGGAGGTCGGTCGCGCATCTTCAGCCGGCCAGAAGATCAGGGGCGTACAGAGCGCGATCACCGCAAGGGCGGCTCCCACGGCTTTCAGCGCATCTCTCACAGGCACGACCTCATCTGAGCATCAGCCGCCGACTCCAGGCGGTCGCGGGGGCACGTCGCCCCTCTCTCGTCGCGACCCATTGTATCGTCCACGCGATGCGCACGTAGTATTATCGCTTGACGTCTTTCGCCTATTGACGTGTAAAGACGCCCTTAGGTTGCCTGGAGATCATTCCGAGAGGACGGGGTAGGTTAATGCTTGAGTCTCTTCTTTATCCCAGCACTGTGGCCGTCATGGGGGCGTCTCGCACCCCAGGCAAGGTGGGCTATGAGATAGCGACCAACCTCATCGACAGCGAGTTCGGCGGCGACATAGTCCCGGTGAACCCTTCGGGAGGCGAGTTGCTCGGTCATAAGATCTATACGAGCCTCGGAGAGTACGGGAAGCCCATCCAGATGAGCGTCATAGCCGTACCGACGGCGGCGGTCAAAGAGGCTGTGATCAGCTCGCTCCACGCAGGGGCCAAGGCGATCGTGATCGTGACCGCCGGTTTCAGGGAAGTGGGGGAAGAAGGCGCCCGTCTGGAGCAGGAGATAGCAGACCTGTGCCGTGCTTCGGGCGCCCGCCTGATGGGCCCCAACTGCCTGGGTCTTATGAACACCCACCACAACATGAACGCGTCCTTCGGGAGGTTCATGCCCAATCGCGGCGGCATCTCGGTCCTCTCCCAGTCGGGCGCACTTTGCACGGCTATCTTGGATTGGGCAGCCTCCCGCAAGATGGGTCTCGCCATCCTGCTCAGCATCGGGAACAAGGCCGACCTCAGCGAGATCGACTTCTTGGCCGCCCTAGCCGACGACGAAGAGACCAAGGTCATCATGGGGTATCTGGAGAGCATCGGCTCGGGTGAGGATTTCATTCGTGTGGCCGAGTCGGTGGCGGCGATCAAACCGGTGGTGATCCTCAAAGCGGGAACGACTGCGGCCGGCTCCAAGGCCGCTTCGTCACATACCGGCGCGCTGGCTGGAGCCGACATCGCCTACGGGGCGGCCTTCAAGCGGGCAGGCGTCATCCGGGCCGACACTTTCGAGTCTCTGCTCGATTTCGCCATGGCTCTAGCCATGCAGCCCCTCCCCAAAGGGGACCGGACGGCTATCATCACCAACGCAGGCGGTCCCGGGGCTATGGCCGCCGACGCCGTGGAACTGGCCGGCATGCGCGTCGCTTCGCTGCACCCCACCACCGCCGACGGCCTCCGGGGCAAACTCCCGGCCGCGGCGAGTGTCGGCAATCCTATCGACGTCCTCGGAGACGCCGATCCCGAGCGCTACGCAGATGCGCTCGAAGCGGCCCAATCGGACCCTGAGGTAGATGCCATCATCGTCATTCTCACGCCGCAGGCGATGACCAAACCCCTAGAGACCGCCCGGGCTATCACGACGCGGATCAGCGGCGAGAAACCGGTGCTCGCCTCCTTCATGGGCGGCGCGGATGTCATGCCCGGTCGCGAGGAACTGGTGGCCGCGAACCTACCCGACTATCCGTCTCCGGAGAGGGCGGTGGCGGCCCTCAAAGCCATGGTGGACTATGCGGCCTGGCGCCTGCGCCCGCCGCGCGTGGTCGCCCGCTTCCCGGTCAACCGGCGCCGCGTGGACCGGATCCTCTCCCGACAGCTCCGCAGCGGAAGGCTGTACGTGGGTGAGGCCAAGGCCAAGGACATACTCAGAGCCTACGACTTCATCGTGCCCGACGGCCGCCTGGTGAGCACCGTGGAGGAAGCAGCGGAGGCGGCGCCCCGCATCGGCTACCCACTGGCCATGAAGATCGTCTCCCCCGACATCATCCACAAATCCGACATCGGGGGAGTGAAACTCAACCTCAACAGTGCGCAAGAGGTGGCCGACGCGTTCGAACTGATGATGCTCCGCATCGGTCGGAGGGCTCCCGAGGCCTTCCTGGAAGGAGTCTATCTCGAGCATATGGTGCCCAAGGGCCGCGAGGTCATCCTGGGGATGACCCGGGACCCGCAGTTCGGTCCCATGCTCATGTTCGGACTGGGCGGGATCTTCGTGGAAGTCATGAAGGACGTGACCTTCCACCTGGCGCCGATCACCCACGACGAAGCCATGAACATGTTGATGGGGACCAGGTCGTACAAGCTGCTGGAAGGCGTGCGCGGTGAGGCGGGGGTCAACCTCTCGGCAATCGGCGAGGCGCTGCAGCGCATCAGCCAGTTGGTCACCGACTTCCCACAGATCGCCGAGCTCGACATCAATCCGTTCATCGTAGGAAGACTCGGAGAGGACTCAGTGGCGGCAGATGCACGAATCCAGCTGGTCGCGGGAGGTGGGCAGTGAGCGACAAGGGCATGCCCAACTACGATGGCGACTGGCAGGACAGGTACCGGAACATGGTCGCGACCGCCGAGGAGGCGGTCGCGAAGATCAGACCGGGACAGAGGATCTTCATCGGAAGCGGGGGGGCACAGCCCCTACACCTGGTACAGGCCCTGGTCGCCCGGCACGCGGAGCTGGCCGACACTCAAGTCCTCTCGTCCCTGACACTCGGCGAAGCTCCCTATGCTTTCAAGGAACTTGCGGACCACTTCTCCGTGAACACCTTCTTCATATCGGCGAACGTAAGGAGCATGATCCAAGAAGGTTACGGGGACTACACTCCCATCTCTCTGTCCGACATACCGGCGTTGTTCGTCAGCGGGGAGATGCCGATCGACGTCGCCTTGATCCAGGTGACACCACCGGACCAACAAGGTCGTTGCAGCTTGGGCATCTCCGTCGACATCGTCAAATCGGCCACGGCAAACGCCGGCCTGGTGATAGCTCAGGTCAATCCGCAGATGCCGTGGACCCTGGGCGACAGCTTTGTGAGCGTGCTCGATCTGGACATCCTTGTTCCCGTAGACGAGCCCCTGATCGAGACGTCCTACGCCGGCTTCATAGACGACGTCCAGACGGGCGCGTGGGCGCCGGAGGCGGAGACTATCACTCGGGCGATCGGCGAGAACATCGCGTCACTTGTGGAGGATGGATCCACCATCGAGGTGGGCATCGGGCGAATCCCCCACGCGGTCGTCCCGCTCCTCAAAGAGAAGAAAGATCTGGGTATCCACACCGAGGTCATTACCGACGCGATCATCGCCCTTGTCGACGCGGGCGTCATAAACGGGACCCAGAAGTCGACCGACCGAGGCAAGATCGTTACCACGTTCGCGATCGGCACCAAGCGGCTCTACGACTACGTCGACAACAACCCGCTCTTCTCTTTCAACCCCACCGAGTACGTGAACGATCCCTTTGTCATAGGCCAGCAGAGCAAGATGGTGGCCATCAACACCGCGCTCGAGGTCGATCTCACCGGCCAGGTGTGCTCAGATTCTCTGGGCACAAGGTTCTATTCCGGCATCGGTGGTCAGGCCGACTTCAACCAGGGTGCCGGCCGTTCGTTCGGAGGGCGCGCCATCATCGCACTGCCCTCCACGGCCGTGGGGGGCTCGGTCTCCCGCATCGTTGCGACCCTCCAGCCGGGGGCAGGAGTGGTAACCACCCGAGGAGCCGTCCACTACGTGGTAACCGAATATGGGATCGCGTACCTCCATGGAAAAAGCGTCCAGGAGCGGGCAATGGCCCTGATCACCATCGCCCATCCCGATTTCCGTGAGGAACTGCTTTCCAAGGCCGTCGAGTACAAATGGGTGCGCCCCGAGATGGCGGATGTGGAAGGCCGCCTCTTCGTCGGGCCCAAGGAGGCCCGCACCACGACGCTCCTGGACGATGGAACGCTCATCAGCTTCCGTTCGATGAATCCGACGGACGAAACCGGCACCCGCGACCTCTTCTACTCGCTGTCCCAGGAGACCGTCTACTACCGTTACATGTCGCACATGAAGCGCATCCCCAGGAAACAGCTTCAGAACTTCGTCTACGTCGACCACCGCAACGAGGTGGCGATCGTCGGGACGGTGCCGGAGGCCTACGGGGAAGAGATCATAGCCATCGGGCGCTACTACCTCGACCAGAAGACCAACCGGGCCGAGGTGGCCTTCGTCGTACGGGACGACTGGCAGAACCAGGGCATAGGGTCGTTCATCCTCAAGCACCTTGTCAACATCGCCAAGCGGAACGGGATCGCCGGCTTCACCGCCGAGGTCCTGCGAGACAACAAGGCCATGCAGACGGTGTTCAACCACAGCGGCCTCAAGGTCCGGAGCAAGCTGAGCGAGGGCGTGTATCACTTCGACATGGACTTCTGAGTAGGCCAAGGGGTCAGACGGGTCCCCTTCCAGCTGCGCACAAAAGCCTGTGCGACTCTTCCAGGGGACCCGCCCGACCCCTTGGGACCTGCCAGAGATGGGGTGGCCTTCCGGCTGCGCACAAAAGCTGTGCGACTCTTCCAGGGGACCCGCCGACCTTAGGACAGCCAGAGATGGGGTGGCCTTCGGATGACACGGGCCGTCGCCTTAGTCACCTGCCAGAGCTTCGGCCTGAGAATCGTGCCTGCTCTTCTGGACTCTCTCGGAAAGCCCTGGACCCCTACTCCAGATCTTTCGGACCGGTCTGGTCAACCTCCTGGATCCGCCCCGCCATCTTCCGCTCCTCGTTTGATCCTCCGCATCACGACGCTCCGAATGCGGTCGAAAATATCCAGCAGCCCGCCGGGGAAGAGTAGGACGACGAGGATGAACAGGACCCCGAAAATGACTTGATGAACGTCGGTCAGGTTAGCCGCCAATCGCTCGCGAACCACCACATAGAAGGCGGCACCGACTACAGGGCCTGCCAGGGTGCCCACTCCACCGATGTAGGCGATCATCAGGGCTTGGAACGTCCAGGTTGGGAAGAATGGTGCCTCGGGATAGTAGCTGATCTGCTGGAAAGCGAACACGCCTCCAGCCAGACCCATGAAGAGACTGCTGATCGCGAGAGTCAGCAACTTGTGACGCAGAACGTAAACTCCCGTGGCTTGGGCGGCTTCTTCATCCTCCCGCACACCCAGAATGCCCAGACTCCACCGGGAACGCATGAGAAGGTAGGCTGCTCCGGTCGTGGCTATCGCCAACGCCAACGCCGCGTAGTAGCGCAGGGGCAGATTGTAGGAGGCGATCATCTCGCCGGACATCGCCGAAAGGTATGGTTGGTTCTGACCGATGGTGATCCTCATCACCTCTGCCACAGCCAGTGTGCCGATCGCGAAATAGGCCCCGCGCAGACGGAAGGTCGGTACACCGATCACCATGGCGAAGGCGACCGCGGTCACCCCCCCGACAATGAGTGCCAGGATGAAGGGGATGCCGCCGAACCATAGCAGGCGCGTGATCAGTGCCCCTATGCCGAAGAAGGCAGCGTGGCCAAGGCTAACCTGCCCGGCGAAACCCCCCAACATGTTCCAGCTTTGGCCCATGGCGACGCCCATACAAATGAGAAAGAACAGATTCCATACATTGTCCTGGGACATCTGTTGGGGAAAGAGGACCGCGAAAAGAAGGAGGACGACGATCCCCCCCGGCGCAAGCCAGCGTCGCAGGGAGCGCGGAGAAGACGATTGCGTAGGAGTCATCTTCGCCATCACTTCCTCACGAACAGGCCCTGTGGACGCACGATCAGCACAACCAGGAAGAGGATCAGGCCGACCACTTCCTTGTAGGTCTGCGCCAGATACGCTCCGCTCAACGCCTCGACGACGCCCAAAAGGATCCCCGCAGGTAGAGCGCCGAAGACACTGCCGGTGCCGGCCAGGACGATCACGATCATCGCTTTGAGAGTCCAGAACATGCCGATGCTGGGGGCAAGGGCGTAGGTGAAGGTGACGAACTGCCCTGCGACGCCCGCGAGAGCGGCTCCGAGTGCAAACGTCATCATGTACACACGGCTGATGTTGATCCCGGCCAGTTCCGCCGCTTCGTAGTCCTCCGCTGTCGCGCGGATGGCTTTCCCGAAATATGTCTTGCGAAGGAAGAGGGCAAGTGCGACCGTGACGACCAGCACCACCGCCAGCGTCGCCAGACGCGTATAGGGAAAGAGGACGCCATAGATGTCAAAACCCTCCCCAGCATAGGAAACCTGCACCGAACGTTCATCGCCGGTGAAGGCCCATTGCGCCAGGTTCGTCAGGACAAGCCCCAAACCAAAGCTCACGAGCAGGGAGTTCTTGAGCTTCTCCTCTCCTTGGAGGCGGACGACGTGCCGGTAGATTATCCGGTCGAGGATCAAACCGAGCGCGAACAGAGCGACGATGACTACGGGCAGGGATAGGAAGGGATCGACCCCGAGCGTGCTGAAGGCCCAGAAACCAACGTAGCCGCCGATCATGACGAGTTCACCGTGGGCGATGTTGAGGATCTTCATCACCCCGAAGACCAAGGCCAGCCCCATCGCGGCGACGCCATAGATCGAACCCGCAAACACGCCGAAGACGATTGTCTGTATGAAGGATCCAAAGCCCATGGGTCAGTCCACCGGGGCTGGGCAGATGCCCAGATAGGCTTGCTGTACTCGATCGTCATGCAGGAGTTCCTGGCCGGCACCCGTGCCCACGATCCTTCCCTGCTCGAGGATGTAGGCGCGATGGGCAAGCTCGAGCGCCTGTCGGGCGTTCTGCTCCACCAGGAATATGGTCACACCGTGCTGGTTCATCGTTTGCACGGTTTCGAAGATACTCTCGACGACGAGGGGCCCCAGCCCGAGCGATGGCTCATCGAGCATGAGGAGCTTCGGCATCCCCATGAGGGCGCGTCCGACGGCGAGCATCTGCTGTTGCCCACCGCTCATCGTGTTCGCCCGCTGCTCCTTGCGCTCGGCCAACAAAGGAAAGAGCTCGAATACAAGCTTCATTGATTCGAAACGTGCTTCTCTGGCCCGCTTCGAATATGCTCCCAATTCCAGGTTGTCAAGAACGGTCAGCCCGCCGAAGAGCCGGCGCCCCTCGGGAACCAGGATCACACCCTGTTCCACTATCCTGTGAGCCGGCAGGGTGCTCAGGGACTTGTCTCGCAATTGCACCGATCCGGATTTGAGCGGTTGAAGACCGGAGATCGCCCGCATCAGAGTCGTCTTGCCCGCGCCGTTCGGGCCGATGAGCGCGACGATCTCGCCTTCTTTGACGCTGAGAGACACGTCCCATAGCGCTTGGATGTCTCCGTAGGCAACGTCGATGCCCAGTATCTCGAGGAAATCAGTCATGGAGGGACCTTCCCAGATAGGCATCGATGACCTTCTCGTCGCACGAGACCTCTGCCGGCGTACCTTCGGCGATCAGCTCGCCTGCGCTCAGGACGACGATCCGGTCTGCGATCCCAAACACTGCCTTGACCAGATGCTCGACCATGATGATGGTGATGCCCGTGTCGCGAATGCTCTGGATCAGCGCCATCGCGGTCAAGACTTCGGAGGGGTTCAACCCGGCAAGGAGCTCGTCCAGCAGGAGCAGTTTTGGGTCGGCGGCCAGGGCACGGGCCAGTTCCAGGCGCTTGCGGTCTACCAGGGTCAGGCTCTTGGCCTTTTCAGATGCACGTTCGGCCAGTCCAACGATCTCGAGGGTCTTGATCGACTCTTTTTCGGCCCGGGACCTACTCCTGGTCGGGTTGCGCCCGTACACCCTGCCGATGGCCGCGTTGTCCAACACCGACAGCTCTGGGAGAGGTCGCACCAATTGAAACGTGCGCGCGATGCCCATCCAGCAACGGGCGTGCGACGGAACAGAGGTGATGTCCTTGTCCTCGAACCAGACCTTGCCGTTGGTGGGCGGGTAGACTCCCGTAATGAGGTTGAACAATGTGGTCTTGCCCGCGCCGTTCGGGCCGATCAAGCCGATGATCTCCCCCTCTGCGACGTGTGTCGAGACGGAGTTGACGGCCACCAACCCTTTGAAAGCTTTGGAGACATCTTCCAGATTCAGCAGCAAATCTGTTTCCTCGTATGTGTTTTGCCTGAGTTTGTGAGGCCTGGAGGTCACGCTGGACACGTGACCTCCAGGCGTATGTCAGATTAGCGGTCCGCCCAGGGCAACGCCGGATAGATGATGGGGGCAAGCGCGACGTCGGCAGGGAAGACGAGCGCCTGCTTGCCGCCTTGCCACTGGTTGACAGGGTCGAGAGCATTGGGCCAGGTGCCGTCTTCACTGAACGTCACACGGCCGACCAGGGTGTCCAGATCGGTCGCGGCGATCGCGTCGCGGATCGCGTCACGATCCAGGCTCGCCGCGCGGGTGATCGCGTCGGCGAGGATCAGAACGCACGAGTAGGCCGGGCCGGTCAGCGCCGCAGCGGGTTTGCCGTACACTTCCTTATATTGCGCGGCCATCTCGGCCACGCCCGCGTACGGAAGGCCGTTGTTCCAGCCGGGCAGCAGGAAGACTCCGTCGCTGTCCGTGCCCAGGTTCTCACCGAACGTGGGCGGATCGGGGGCGCGGATCATGAAGTAGACGCTGGCGTTCCAATCCAACTCCTTGATCTGCTTCATAATCGCCAGTCCGTCCGGGGAGTTGGGAAGAGCCAGCAGGACTTCGCCGCCGGCGTCTTTGGCGTCTTGGATGAGCGAGGAGTAGTCGGTCGTGCCGGGCGCGTATTCAAGGGTCGTGACCTCATAGCCACCACGGGTGGTGGCTTCTTTCGTCCACAACTCGACCATTTCCGCGCCCCAGTCCGTGGTCTCCGCGAAGATGACTACCTTCGCGGGTTTGGGACTAAGGGAATCCAACATCTCGAAGGTGATCCTTGCGTGGTCCTGGGATTTCGGGAAGGGCGAGAAGAGGTACTTGAATCCCTGATCATGCACCCCCGAGTACAAAGCGAACGCGATACCGAGGTAGGGGATCTGGTTCTTCTCGGCGATGCCGGCCGCCGCTGCGTGCAGGTCGCTTCCCGCGCCGCCCAGGTAGGCGACGACGTCGTTCGACGCCTGGGTCTCGAGCTGTTGCACGGTTTTGCTCGGGTCCGACTCATCGTCGAGCACGATCAACTCGATCGGGACCTTGGTGCCGCCCACGTCCAGGCCACCGGCGTCGTTGATGTTCTTGACCGCGAGTTCGTACCCGTTCTTGACCTGTTCGCCCAGACCGGAGTACTTCCCGGTGAGAGGAATGACGGCGCCGACTTTGATCGTGTCGGGAAGTTCCACCGGCGCTGCGGTGGTCTCGGTACTTGGCGCGGCGGTGGTCTCGGTACTAGGAGCCGCGGTGGTCTCGGTACCTGGTGCCGCGGTGGTCGTAGTCTCTTCTTCTTCGCCGCAGGCCGCTGCGAACAGGGCTAAGGCGAGCACCACGAGACCTAAGACGAGAAGTGAGAGTGGAATCCGCTTATAGGATTTCTTTTTCATACCAACCCCCCAAAGTTAAAGGCACGAAGTCACAATGAGGAATACCGATGAGCAGATCACTCCATCGCGCTCCTTTCTTTCCGGTGACGATCACTGGCCACAGTGGAACCTGCAAAAAGTATATCAGAGTAGTAATTCGGTTTCCGATTCCATGCGGATATCCGTCTCAGCAGATGGCCTTCCGGGCTTTATCGACTGTTCTTTGCTTCAGTGACTAGCCGAGCTCGTTCCCGGCGATCAGGACGCTGACCGTCGCGGCACCCGGCTCTCCACCCTGATTGTGGGTCAGACCGAGGCGCGGGTTCTTGACCTGGCGCTCGCCGGCCTTGCCTTGAAGCTGCTTGTAGACTTCGTACAGCATCCTCAAGCCCGTCGCACCGATGGGGTGACCGAAACACTTGAGGCCGCCGTCCGTATTCACGGGCAAAGACCCATCCAGGGTGAACGTGCCGGCTTCGATGTCTTCGCCGGCCTTGCCCCGTTCACTGAATTGCAGGTCTTCCATGATCGTGAGCTCGGTGATGGAAAAGCAGTCATGCACCTCGGCGATGCTGATCTCTTTGCGCGGGTCCGTGATACCGGCTTCCCTGTAGGCGGCGACACCGCCCCGATAGGTCTCCTCCACGTGGGCCAGATCATAGACCTGGCTCAGCCAGCCCTCACGACCACCCTGGCAGATGGTGGCCGCCTTGATATAGATGGGATCCGAGCGGAAGTTTTTGGCGAGGTCGGCTCTGGTGATGATGGCCGCTGCTGCGCCGTCGCTTACCCCGCAGCAGTCGTAAAGACCCAGGGGATAAGAGACCATGGGGGCGTTGATGGCCTGCTCCAGAGTAATCTCACGTTGAAAGTGAGCCTTAGGGTTGAGCGAGCCGTTGTGATGGTTCTTGACCGCGATCTGCGCGAGCAGTCTCTTGCCTTCCTCGAAGCTGAGCCCGTATTTCGCAAAGTAGCCTGTGGCCATCATCGCGAAACCGGCGGCGGGAGTCTGGGTCGTGAGGCGATAGCTCCAGGTGCATACGGGACGAGTCTGAGGAAGGCCCGAATAACCGGAGTCTTTGAGCTTCTCAGCCCCCACCGCGAGCACGACGTCGTACACGCCGGCGGCCACGGCATAGGCGGCACCGCGGATGGCTTCTGACCCGGTGGCGCATTGATTCTCCACGTGTGTCACCGGGATATAAGCGAGCTTCAGCGGCGTGGACATGATCGAGCCCGACTCGCCCGCGAAGACACTCCCCCACCAGGCTGCCTGTATATCATGCGGCTCGATGCCGGCGTCCTCGAAGGCTTCGTAGGCCGCGTCGATGATCATATCTTCCAGACTCTGTCCCCAGTTCTCACCGAACTTGACACAGCCCATCCCCACGATGGCGACCTTATCTTTGATGCTATCCACGCGCTAACACCTCACCGGCTGGCACTTCCACCAGTAGTTGTAGACGCCTCCCACGTAGTAGAGCCGGCGGAAGGTCATTTCGACGGGCATTCCGACCTGTACCTCGACCGGATCCCGGTCCGTCATGTCGCACATGATGCGGCCGCCACCTTCGAAGTCCACAAAGGCCACGGTGACCGGCGAATCGAGAGTCTGCGTCACGTAGTCGTGAGAAAACGAGAACACTTTGGCCGGCACGTCACTGAACCGATACGGTTCCATCCGGTCCTTCGCATGGCAATTGACACACACACGTTGCGGCGGGTATTGGGGGGTGCTGCAATTCAGACATCTTGTGCCCGTGAGCCGCATCTCCCAGGGCACTTCCCGCCACTGGGCCGCCGGCGAGGGCATCTTGAGCTCGATCGGTGGGCGGGCGGGCGGCTGTAAGGGCAGCAGTTCGCGCCAGCGCAGATACTGCTCGTAATTGCGAAGAAGATCCCTGGAGGCCACGCGCTTCTCGACACCCCGGCAGGCGCTCACCGAAGTGACCCGCTCGGTGGTCTCGAGGATGGCGACATCGCAGCCGTTTCCGTAGCAGGCGAGTAGGATGGTCTCCCCGACTCCGGCGCTCTCCAACGCGGCCACCAGGCCCAACAGACTCATGGCGCAGCCGGTATCGCCCACCGATGCGTGCAGCACATCCCTGACCTGTGTCTTCTCGTCGAGACCCAGCTTCTGCACGACGCTCCGCAACTGCCGCGCGTTGGGGGAATTGAGCGCGAACCGGGCGATGTCCCCCGTCGCCAGCCCGTATTTCTTGAGTACTGCCGCCACGCCCTCCACCATCACCTCGACGTAGCCCTCTTCCATGGCGAAACGGTCTTCCGCCGAACGGACGAAAGTGTCTTCGTCCGAGCGCCAGGTGTCCTGGATCTCGTAGAACCTGCTGTCGAAGTGCTTGATCTCGGCGATGGTCTGACCGCGGCTGACCAGCAGAGCTACCGCGCCGTCGCCGAAGTTCATCTCGGCCGGTCCGGACGGGTATCCGAGTCGGACGTCAGCGGCGCAGACCAGGATGCTCTCGGCACTTCCGCTCGAGACAGCGTCAAGCGCCGCCTTGAGAGCGTTGGTCCCGGCCCTCAGGGAGCCTGAGAAGTCGGCCGTGAACACGTGCATAGGCAGGTCCAGGACGGCGGCGACGGTGGCCGCGGTCTGCTTTTCTTTGTAGGGTGCGGTGGTGGAGGCGAAATACACCCCTCCGATCAATGCGCGGTCCACACCTTTCAGGCAGTCCCGGGCTGCAGCCACAGCCATGGTGAGACTGTCCTCGTCGTAGCTGGCGACGGCCCGCTCGCCCGGTGGGGCCGCGCAGCCCCATGCCCGCGCTATCTCCGCCCGGCTGAGCCGGAACAAAGGTATGTACGCTCCGTAAGAGGCTATTCCGGCCATATCAGTCTCTCACTTGCTCAGCACGATCTCGCCGAGAGACTGGTCTTTCGATGTCTTCGTCTTCACACTCTCGGCCTTGTATCCCGGAGCCGCGACCTTGACCGTGTACTCGGTGTTCTCCGCCAGCCCTTCGAACTCGAAATCGCCGAAACCGTTGGTCTTGGTGCTCCGGCTCCCGCCGTTGCCGCTCAAGACCACTTCCACGTCCTTGGCTACCTCATCTATATCGCCGTAGACGACGGTGCCGGCCACGAACTTCTTGGGCAGATGCCGGTAGGTGACCTTCTCTCCCATGACGTATTCGGGGCCCAGGACCTCGGTGGCCCCGGCGGCCACCAGTCTGGCCACGGCACTGGCGGGGTCGTCCAGATCACCGAAGACGAGCGCGCCTGAGGGGCACGATTCCACGCAGCGGGGCTCAGGCTCGCCCGCGTCTAGGAGATGGGCGCAGAAGGTGCACTTCTGGGCCAGCTGGAGCTCCTCGTTCCACTCGATTAGGCGATAGGGGCAGGTCTTGACCAGGCCCTTGTTGCCCTTGGCCTTCTCGGGATCGATGAGGACGATGCCGTCCGCCCGGCGGTAGATGGCCCCGGACTGGTCCAGCTTGACGCAGGCGGCCTCGGCGCAGTGACTGCAGGTCACGGGGACGTGGTCCACCTTGACGTGCGGATACTGACCACGCTCGATCTCAAGAACTTTCATCCAGTTCATGCCGCTCATGGGCTGGGCGGCGGAGTAGCCGGGATACTCATTACCGGCGTATTCGTCGCGGCAGGTGAGGAAGCAGTTGTAGCACCCCACGCACTTGTCGACCTCGATCACCATTCCATATCTGGTCACTTCGCTACGCCTCCCACTTCGAGACTTCTACGAGAAAGGACATGTTGGCTTCGCCGTATGCGTTCTTGCTGGTCATGCGCGAATGCGACAGCAGGTTCACGCACCCGCCTCGGTCGATTGACTCGGCCACGCCCGGCTCCAACGGATCGTACTTGGCCGCGGCCTGGTAGGAATGGAGCAGTCCCGGACGGCAGCGTTCGGTCACCAGAGCCACACCGAGCACGCGGGCGCGGTCGTTGTAGACCATGACGATGTCGCCGTCCTTGATGCCCCGCGCTTCCGCGTCGGCAGGGTTCATGCGCATGGGCCAGTAGGCGTACCCGTTTTTGACGATGCGGTGCTGCCGTATGTCGTTCAGCCACTCGATCTTGTCGTCCTGGTGGGTGTGGTAGGAGAACCTGGCGTGCGGCGTCATGATGATGAGGGGGTACTTCTTGGCCAGTTCCGACTCGTGCCCCTCATAGAGAGGGATGTAGCGCGGCATGGGCGGCCGTTCCTCGTCGTCGGGGAAGTACTCCTGGAGTCTCGTCCGCACGAACTCGATCTTGCCGCTCGGGGTAGCCAACTCGGTGGCTTTGTCGGTCCCCTGCAGCGGGTTGAAGCGGTCGGGGGTGTCGACCGGCCGACCCTCGTAGTACCACTTGTTGGAGACGGTGGGCTTGTAGTCCTCAGGTAGCGACGGCACCACGAAGTAGCCCTTTTCTTTAAACTCCTCGTAGGTTACGTGCTTGGGCAGGTCGGTGTAGTCGAAGACCTTCCGTATCCAATCCTCTTCCGAGTTGCCCTCGGTGTACTCCTCCAGGAAGCCCAGGCGCTCGGCCAGTTCGCAGTAGATCTGGTAGTCGGGCTTGGATTCCCACAGAGGCTCGATGCACTTCTGCTGGTACATGAGGATGCGGTGGTTGCAGTTGACGTTGCCGTTGCCGTAACCACCTGGCTGGGCCCACTCGGAGATGTCTTGGTGCTCGAAGTTGGTACTTGCCGGCAGGATGACATCGCCGAAGGTGGTCTCACTCTGCCAGTGGCAGTCCTGCATGACCACGAACTCCAGCTTGGGCGACTGGTACATCCGCACCCATTTGCTGGTGTCGGTCATAGTGGAGATGAAGGAGCCGCCATGGCGGTGGATCATCCGGATCTCGGCGCCGTTCGGACCGGGCTCGGGGTACTGCATGGGCTTGAACTGCTGCTCGGCATACTGCACGCAGAAGCCTTCGCCCAGCCACTCTATGTGGCCGTCCAGGATCGCTTCGGGCAGGAGAACACGGTAGACCTTCTGAGTGACCTGGTTACGGTCCGGGAAGGTGGGCTGCTTGGCGACCAAGCCGAAGACGTCCCACCCCACGTCGGAATAGCCGGCGCTCTTGAAGCTCATGTCGAGCGGTGCGCCGTGAGCGGTACCGCCCCAGAGGTTGACCCCGTCCTTACCGATACCCGTCATGGCAGCCAGGTGGATCATAAGGCTGCACCACTCGGTGGCATACGAGTTGCGGCAGGCGCCGGCGGTGCCGTACTGGGTGCCGGTAGCGATCATGGTCTTCTTGGACGCCCACTGCTGAGCCACCGCCTTGATGGTGTGAGCGGGGATGTCACAGATGGGGGCAGCCCACTCCGGAGACTTGGGGATACCATCGGTCTCGCCCAGGATGTAGGCCTTCCACTCGTCGAAGTGGACGGTGCGGTTTTCGATGAACCAGTGGTCGTAGGTGTCATCTACGATCCACTGGTAGGCGATGGCCTGCGCCAAAGCGGCGTCGGTGCCGGGCCGCGGAGCCAGCCACTTGTCGGCCATATGCGCTGCGGTGGCGTTGCAGTACGGGTCGATGAAGATGCCCGTGACACCCAGTTCCCTGAGCCACTCCCTCCAGATGACGGTCTCCTGGCCGCCGTAGCCACCGGCAGACGTGTTGGGATCCACGGACCAGTAGATGACCTGCTCGGTGTGCTTCAGGGCCTCGGCCAGCATGTCGAAGGCGTCGCTCTGGCCGAATCTCCAATACCAACCCCAGGTGTGCACGCTGCCCCAGTGCCAGCCTTCCCAGGAATCGGGGTTATCCAGGAGCTGGGTGTAGCCCAGGATGTTGTAGAAGCGGGGCATGGGGCCCATCTTGTAGTAGAGGAGACCGTAGTTGTGGTGGGAGGACACAAAGGCCGTGATGGCCGCCTTCCCGTAGGTACCCTGGATGCGCTTGATCTCGCTCGTGACGATGTCCAGTGCCTCGTCCCAGCTGATGCGCACGTATTCGTCCTTGCCCCTGAGCTCGGGATGCCGCTCGCCGTTGGGGTCGAAGTTCTTGCGCTTCATGGGATACTTGATGCGGTTCTCCGCATAGACGCGCATGCGCTCGGCTATGTTGAAGGAGTTGATGGTGGTCTTCCGGGGATCGGAGAACTTCTTGCCCTTGGCCTCGATGGTCCAGTGGCCGCCGTCCTCTTCGGTCAGACGCAGGGGGCGCATGCGGGTGATGACCCCGTCCTTGACGGTGACCTTCACCATGCCCCCGATGCAACAGTTGATGAATTCTTGCTCTGCCATACCTTTACGCCTCCCACTTTGCGATCTCGACCAGGCAGGAATTCTGGGCTTCGCCCGGGACGTTCTTTGAGACCAACTTGCTGGGGGTCAACAGGTTGACGCAGCCGCCCCTGTCGGGGCTGCCGGCCTTGCCCGGCTCCAGCGGATCGTACTTAGCCGCCGCTTCGTATGAGTGGACGGTCCCCGGCCTCACCCGTTCGGTCACCAAGGCGGCACAGATGACCGTGCCGCGGTCGTTGAAGACCTTCACCAAGTCGCCATGCTTGATGCCGCGCGCCTTGGCATCCTCCGGGTTGATGCGCACCGGCCAATAAGCGTAGCCGTCCACCTTGACCCGGTGCTGCGGTATGTCGTCCAGCCAGAAGCTCTTGTTGTCGTGATGGGTGTGATACGAGAACCGCGGATGCGGTGAGATCATCTGTAGTGGCCACTTCTCGACAAGACCCTTGGTGTCGTAGCCTTCCCAGCTGGGGATGTACCGGGCCATGGGCGGCCGCTCTTGGTCGTTCGGGTCGAAGGCCATGAGGGTCTGGGACACGAACTCCACCTTACCGCTGGGAGTGGCCAGGTTGGGCCCATTGAACGGCGGGTTCGGAGGATTCCTCTTCTCCGAGGGCACGTCAGCGTCGCGGCCCTCATAGAACCAGCGGAAAGAGACCTTGGGCTCTTCATCATCGGGTCTACACGGCACCACGAAGTAGCCCTTCCTCTTGAACTCCTCGTAGGTGATGTACTTGGGCAGGTCGGACTTCTTGAAGACGATGCGGTTCCAGCCCTCGATATCGTGGCCTTCGGTGTACTCGTCCTTGAAGCCCAATCTCTCAGCCAGAAGCGTGTAGATCTCGTAATCGGGCTTGGACTCCCACAGCGGCTCGATGCACTTGTGCTGGTAGATGCAGATGCGGTGGTTGGCGTTGAAGTCGTTGAACCCGTAGCCGCCCGCTGCACCCCACTCTGAGAGGTCGGAGTGCTCGAAGTTGGTGCTGGCGGGCAGGATGACGTCGCCGAACTTGGTCTCGCTCTGCCAGTGGCAGTCCTGCATGACTACGAACTCGAGGTTGGGGTGCTGATACATCTGCACCCACCTGTTGGTCTCGCTCATGGTGCTGATGAACGAACCGCCGTGGCGGTGGATCATCTTGATGGGAGCGCCGTCGGGCCCTTCCTCCGGACAGGTGAAGCGATGGAACTGCTGCTCGATGTTCTGGCCGCAGAAGCCTTCGCCGATCCAGCTCACCGGGGGGTTCATGACGATCTCCGGCAGCAGAAGACGGTACGTCTTCTGAGTCACCGGGTTGCCGACAGGGAAGTACGACTTTTCCGCCACAGTCCCGAAGGCGTCCCAACCGTTGTCGGAGTAGCCGAACATGTGGAAGCCCATATCGAGGGGCGAACCTTTGCCGGTGCCTCCCCAGAAGTTGACCCCCGGCTTGCCGAAGCCCTGCATGGCCATGAGGTAGATGCACAGGCGGCACCACTCGGTGGCGTACGCCTGACGGCAGGCGCCGGCGGCTCCAAAGATGCTGGCCACGGCCAACATGGTCTTCTTGGCCGCCCACTCGCGCGCCAAAGCCGTGATGGTGTGAGCCGGGACGTCACAGATAGGCGCCGCCCACTGCGGGGTCTTGGGCGTTTTGTCCTCGCCCTGGCCCAGGATGTGCTTCTTCCATTCGTCGAAGCCGTAGGTCCGGTTCTCGATGAAGAAGTGATCGTAGGTGTCATCGGTGAGCCACACGTACGCGACGGCCTCCGCCAGCGCAGCGTCGGTGCCCGGGCGCGGAGCGATCCACTTGTCGCCCATGGTGCTCATGGTGCAGTTGTTGTGGGGGTCGATGACCACGAACTGGATGCCCAGCTCCTTCATCCAGTGCCGCCAGATGAGGTTCTCTTGGCCGCTGTACATGTAGGAGGTGCTGTTCGGATCCACCGACCAGAAGATGATCTGCTCGGTGTGCTTGAGCGCATCCTGCAGCAACTCGGACTGCTCGCAATGACCGAGGCGCCACCAGTAGCCCCAGGCGTGCGTCGCCCCCCAGTGCCACCCCTCCCAGCTATCGGGGTTGTCGAGGCACATGCTGTAGCCCAGGATATTGAAGAAGCGGCCGAGAGGGCCGAGTTTGTAGTGCAGGAAGCCCCAGTTGTGGTGCGAGGAGGTCATGGCGGTGATGGCCGCCCGGCCGTACGTTTCCCGGATGCGGGTGATCTCCCCCGCCACGAGGTCGAGGGCCTCATCCCAGGAGATGCGCACGTACTCGTCCTTGCCGCGAAGCTCCGGATGGCGGTCGCCGGCGGGGTCGAAGTTCTTGCGTCGCATCGGATACTGGATGCGATTGTTGTAGACACGCTGCCGCTCGGGCACTTCCCAGCGACTGCAGCGTGGTCTTGCGCGGTGGGGTGTATTTCTTCCCCCGCGCCTCGATGGTCCACGACGGAGCGTCAGACTCGTCGAAGATGATGGGGCGCATCCGGGTGATGACGCCGTCCTTCACATAGACCCTGACGGGTCCACCGACCGTGCACTGTATGAACACCTGTTCATCTGACATCCCACTACTCTGGTCGAAGGACATTGCATTCTCCTTCAGCGGGGCGTGGCTGTCGTGCTTCTGGCTCCCCATGGGGGCCAGAAGCACAGTGGTCAGGCCGGCTAGAGTTCGACAAACTGGATGAAGACCGGGTTCTGAACCGGGACTTCCGTCAGGACCTTCAGGCTTCCATCATTTGCGTCTACCGCATATGACCGGATCACATCCGCCGGGCGATCCGGGACGAGCAGGAATGCGCCGTCGGGCGAGAGCGTCATGCAGCGTGTTGCGTCTTTGGGATCCTCAGATTTGCTTAGCTCAACCCGTCCAGCCTTCTTGAGATGGCCATCCTCAGAGATGCTGAACCAGACGACGTCATCTTGTCCCCGGTTGTTCATATACACGAAACGGCCGTTCGGATGCACCTGCAAGGTGGCCGTCTCGTTGCGTCCCGTGAACCCGGAGAGCGTCGATTGCTTGTCGATGAAACTCAGCACCCCGCTGGAACTATCGAAGTCGAAGGACCAGAGTTCAGAAGAGAACTCGCACGTCATGAACATGCGGCCTTTCCTATCAAAGGCAGCATGCCTGGGACCGGTTCCCGCCGGGCACTGGTAAACAGAGGCGAGCGTCAGTCTTCTTCCTCCGATCCGGTAGACGTAGATCCGCTCCCCTGCCTTTTCGCACACCACCAGGAACTTGCCTGAGGGGTCGATCACGACGATGTGCGCGTGAGGACTGGCCTGCGCGTGGCCTCCGCCCTGCGGGGAATCGTTCGGATCCGTGCCATATCCGGTCAGTACATGCACGTCTTGAACTTCACCGATGGAACCGTCCTCTTCAAGCCCGTACTGGACGACCGTCGAATCGTCATATTCGAACTTCTCCACCCACTTGCCATCAGCAATCTCGACCGCTTTAACCACGTGATCGAAGAAGCCATGGTTGGCAGTGAAGAGGAGCTTCTTGTCTTCGTCAACGGTTATAGAGGCCGGCATTGCCCCCAAAGACGGCTGCCTGTTCAGAAAGGTCAACTGTCCGGACTGCGGATCCACCTTGAACGCTAGTACGCCCGAGGCCGGCTTCTTGGGTCCTCGTCCGTCGGTCTTCCTTTCGTCGACCGCATAGAGGACCTTCGCTTCTGGTGCATAGGCGAGATATCCCGCCCTCTTCGGCATATCCTCCACACCGCCTGGAAAGGGCGTGATGCTGCTTCCATCCGCGCTGATTTCAAAGACCGAGATGCCGCCGCCCTCAAATCTATCAACGTGATTGCGTCCCACGTAAGCAATCAGCCGCTTCTTGTCCGTGCTCACGTCTCTTCTCCTGTCTAGCGTTCTGTTCTCTTACAGTTTTGGAGGCACGCCGGGAAGATCGGGGTACTTGGCCGCGACCTCGAGCACTCTCGGATCCTGCAGGCACATGAGGTAGCCGTTGTCGTAGACAAGCTTGTCGTTGACCTTGAGGGTGACGTTGCGGATGTCCGCGGTGATATGCGGATAGTAGTTGTAGTTCTCATTGGCCGGGGCCGAGCCGACGTGCCAGTGCACGTTCGAGTGGTGCGAGTGGTCGATTATCCGCTTGTAGATCGCGTGCGGGCACTGGGCATCCGTGACCTTCGCGTTCGGGTGGATGCCGAAGTGGAAGGTGTCGAACTTCCACATGCCGTCGCCGACCTTGCCTTCCATGACCTTCAGGAAGCGATTGATCGCGTCGGCTTCTTTGCCGCCCGAGATCTTGACCATGCGGCTGTCCTTGACGTCCACACGGACCGGTTCCTTCCAGGCCGGGGGGAGGCCCATGTAGCGCGACCACCAGGGGAGCATGCAGTCGAAGAAGAAGACGCCGTTGACGTCCTTACTGTTGATCGGAGGGTGGACCCACTCGGGGTAAGGGATGTAGTGGCTCGCATCCCTGCGCCAGGAGTTGTAGGGCATGCCGGGGATGCCGGGGCGCTGCACCGGATCGAGCGAGTAGCCTTCGAGCTCCGTGCCGTTGGGATCGGTCATCACCCATTTGGCCTCATGGGTCATGAAGGGATCGGAGCTTACGTGGCGGACCATGACCACGAGCTCATGCGGCGTCTGGGCCCACTCGCTCATCAGGAGCGAGGCGGTGACGGGGAACATGCGCACGTACCAGGTCTTGACCTCTTCGATGTACTTGCGGAACTCGGCGACCTCTTCGATGGCCAGGTCGAGGGAGGTATTGATGAACAGATCGGCGTTGGCGATGGCGCCCTTGACGACGGGCGGCAGGCGCCACTCGTGGGCCTTCATCACCTCGTCGATCCAGAGGATCGAGCAGTTGGCGCCGCGCGACTGGACCACAGCCTGGGTCCAGCTGATGGCCTGCTCATCGACCAGGTTGTCACTGCCATAGAGGCCGTCGCTGTGGGCCAGGATGACGACCTCCATGCCCGGCTTGACCTGGGCGTCGTGGTCCACCATCTGGATGAGCGAGTTCAGCGCTGCCTTGGGAATGCCCAATTGATGACTCACGATCTCTCTCCTTTGTTCTCTTACGCCACTAGGTGTCTAAGCCCGCGCGACCGTTGGGGTCGAGCGGGAAATGCAGGTGCCACTCAGGGATCCCTAGATCCTCGAGCACCTTTCCTCTGAGTTTGAACAGGGTCGTCGCCAAACGCTCACGCTCGCTCTTGGTGAGCACCGAGAAGAGCCGCCGGTCGGTCTCGTTGTGGAGCGACTGCCTGAACACATCCAGGCCTTTTTCCGTCAGGCTGACCTCGATCCGCGACCGGCCGGCCGACTTCTCTCGCTTGATCAGCCCGTCTTTTTCCATGCGCTTGAGCATCTCAGTGACGGAGTTGAGCTCGCGGAAGAGATCCCGCGCGATCTCGACGGGCGTCGCCCGGCCCCCGTTATTCTGGATGATGAACAGCACAGCCCGTCGTTCGTTGCTGATACCGAAGCGCGCGTAGTCCCTCTCCCGCGCCCTGAGGATCGCGTCTTTCGTCTGGGCGATCAGCACCCACAGCATGAAGTACTCATCCGGGAGCTGCGTGTCTTCGGTAACGGGCATCTCATTCCCCTATCTTGAAGAGCCTCTGCGCATTCCCACTCAGAATAAGGGATTTGCTCTCTTCGGGAATGTCCAGGTTCTTGACGAAGTCGATACCGGTCACGAACCAATCCCGCCTGACCGGATATGAGCTGCCATACAGGATGTGGTCGGCCCCCAAGACCTCCACCGCGCACTCGAGTTGGGCCTTGCCCCACTGCATGGCGCCGGAGGTATCGTAGAAGATGTTCTTCTCGAGACGGTCCCATGCCGTATCGGCGCTGTCGAAGCGTTCCAACTCTTCCTTGGACCTGCGAGAGCGGGGCGCCAGCATGTTGGAGTACGCAAAGAAGCCGCCGCCCAGCATGGTGTGGATGAGCTTGAGGTTGGGACACTCCTCAAACAGGTCGCTAAAGATCTCGCGGCCCACCCCGGTAGCCTGATCGACACAACGGCCGTATTGGCGGCGCTGGTTGGTGTACTTGATCAGTGAGGCATAGTCCACCGGCAGCGGGGTGTGGTGGACGACTACGGGGACATCGAGCTTGTTGAGTTCCCTGAAGTAGGGGCGAAACTCCGGCTCGTCCAGGTATAGGCTGCCGTAGTGGACGGCCATCTGCACTCCCGAGAAGCCGAGTTTGTTCAAGCAGCGCTCGACCTCGGCAAGGCACTCGGGGGTGCCCCACGGGGGCGCCACGGCCAGAGTGCAGAACCGACCGGGATACTTGTTGATGTGCGCGTACAGCTTGTCGTTGACCTGCCTGCACTGTTCGAGCGAGAGCCACTCCTGCCAGCAAGGGACCCGCAGGACGCCGATGCCCACTCCGGCGGCGTCCATGTCCTTGAGCTGGGTCTCGATGTCGTACTGATTCTCGGCGTAGTTGAGGTTCTCGTAACCCTGCGGCTTCTCCAAGACGATCTGCTGGAGGTCGGTGCCCGGCATGGGCTTGACGCAGCCGTACCACTCATCGTCGTTCGGGACACAACTGACGAAAGAGTCCCTCAGCGCCACGTCCGTGAAAAGGTCTTCGGGAAGCCAATGCATATTGGCGTCTATGATCATCCTCTACCTCCACCCAGATACGTATCAGAGTTCGTATACGAAGTTATATCACGGTACTTTACGGCACCCTCGAAGTCAAGGAGGGTTCCCCTCCGGAGTGATGGCGCCGGCTCGGTGCGGGGGGTGCATACACGAGCCGGCGCCATGATCAAAGGGGGATCACACCGTTGGGTGCCACATCATTGGTACATCAGGTTCGGCAGCCACGTGGACAGCCAGGGCAAGAACACGAGCAGCACCAGGAAGATCAGCATCGTCCATACGAACGGCCAACATCCTCTGAAGATCGTGTACATGGGCACCTCTTTGTGCATCCCGGCCAGGGAGAACACCACGACCCCTACCGGAGGCGTGATGCAGCCCACCATGATGCAGAGGATGGCGACGACCCCCAGTTGGAGCGGGTCGAAGCCCATGTCCGTGAGGATGGGGAAGAAGATGGGCAGGGTGATAATCATCACCGACCAGATGTCCATCAGCATCCCCAGGATGAAGTACAGGAAGATCACGAGGAGCAGCACCAGATACCTGCTGAGTTCGGCCTCCACCAGCGCGTTGGAGATGGCCGGAGCGATCTCGCTGGTGGTGAGGAAGTGGCTGAAGTACTGGGCGCCGAAGATGAGCAGCAGGATCATGGCCGAGATCTGGGCGGCCTCGAGCAGGGCGTGGCCGATCATCTTGAGCGAGAACCGCTTGTAGAAGATGCTCACGATGATGACCGCCAGCGTGCCGGCGGCGCCGGCTTCGGTTGGGGTGAACAGACCCGACAGAAGACCGCCCATGACGAAGATGAACACGATCAGGATGCCGATGATCCCTTTGAGCGACTTGAGCCGCTCCGTCCAAGTGGCCTTCGGCTGGACCGAGGACAGATTGGGATTGATCCTACATTGCAGTGCGATCTGGATCATGAACATGAGGGTCAGGACGATGCCCGGCAAGATACCGGCGATGAACAAGGCGGCGATGGATGTCTGGGTGATGAAGCCGAACACGACGAAAGCCGTGCTCGGGGGGATGAGGATCCCCAGGTTGCCGCCCGCTGCGATGGAACCGAAGGAGAGCCGGTCGTCGTAGCCGTACTTACGCATCTCGGGCAGGGCCGCCTTGTCCATGGTGGCTGCCGTGGCGATGTTGTCACCGCAGACCGCGCCAAAAGCCGCGCAGGTGCCGACGGTGGCCATGGCTAAGCCGCCGCGCAGGTGGCCCACCCAGCGGTTGAAGGTCTTGAAGGCGCTCTCGGTCACCCCGCCCTTCCCGGCGACAATGCCCATGAGGACGAAGAGTGGGATCACCACCAGGTACTGGGAGTTGCCCACGCGCCACACCGTGGTGGCCAGGGTGTTGAGGGCCGGTTCCAGACCCCGGGAGAGCCAGATGCCGACGAACCCCGCGACCATGAGCGACAGCCCCACGTGCATTCGCAGGAACATGAGTATGAAGAAGAGGCCGGCGCCGATGAGCCCTAGGGCCCACAGGGGAAGCTCGCTCATTTCTTCACCGCCTCAGCCAGGGACCGAAGGAAGCGCATCACAAAGATGGGGATCATGGTGAAGATCCCGAAGGCGGCCAGATACGTGAACGGGTAGATCTCGATGGGGACGTTGCGTGTCCGCTGGTTGGCCTCCTGGTAGGTCATGGCCAGCTTCACCAGTTGCCAGCACAGGATGCAGAAGATGGCTATGCCCAGGAGATAGATGATCGGCTGGACGATCAGTTGCACCCGCTTCGGCAGGTGCTTGGCCACGATGTCGACCGTCATCTTCTCGTGCCGCCCCATGTGCTCGTAACCGATAACCAAGAAGGTGATGACCACCAGCCCCAACTGGGTGATCTCGGTCGACCCCTTGAGAGGCGCATTGAAGAAGCGGCGCCCGATGATCGACCAGATCATCGCCAGGACCATCGCTCCCAGGGCCGCGGCTCCGATGTACGCAAGCCACTTGTAGATAGGCTTGATGAAGGCCTCGACGGAGTCCGCGGCCTTGGCAAGGCCGGTGGTCGGCACTGCGGCCGCGCCCTCGGGTTGCCCGTGTTCACTCATGCGTGTCCTCCAACTGGGTCGATCGGCCCCGGCCGGGATGGCCGGGGCCGATCGTCATCGCGTTGGCTTACGGGATCATGTACTCGTAGGTAGCGCCACCGTGCGCAACATCGGTGGCGACGATCTTCGCGAGGCCGGCGACTCCGGAGTAGTCGAGCACGCCCTCCGCCGCCTCGGGGATATCAAGCGGGCCGAGGCTCTTGCCGCTTGCGTCGAAGCCCTCGACCTTGGCACCGAACGGACCTTCTGTGGAGACCGCGAACTGCTGCCCCGGCTCAGGCACGATTGTGAGCTTGACCTTGCTGTTGCCCAGGTCTTCGAAGAAGATCCCGGTGGTTCCGGCCGGTGCGGTGGTGGTGGTCACCTCGGTCGGGGCCATGGCGCCGTACTTTTCGACGAGTTGGACGGCCTGATCAAGCACCGCCTGAGCCTCGCCACCGGTCTCCTGCACCCACGTGCCCCACACCGGCTCGGCAGCGGCCTTCCACAACGCCAGCTCTTCCGCGGTGGGCACATAGATAGGAGGATTGCCCGCACCCTTGTCGGACCCTTCGATAGCGGCCTTGTCCTCCGCCGCCAACGCCTCGTTCGCCGCGTTGTAAGCCGAGAAGGCGTCGGGATTGCTGACGCTCACGATCTGGTCCTGAAGCACCTTGGGCATGGAATCCCAGACATCCTTGTTCAGGATCAGGGCGAAGGCGCGGTAGAACATGTCGGTCTCAGTACGGTACTGGGTGACGTCTTTGATCCCGGTGATCAGGGCGAAGGAGTAGCTGAGGAAGCAGGAGTCGGCCATGCCTCTTTCCATGGAGGTCGCCAGTTCACCTGTGCTGATCTCCACCGGAGTCGCGCCAAGAGCCTCGATGAGCCAGGCCTCGATCTGTCCGCCCGACCGCACCCTCTGGCCGGTCATGTCGGCGGGGACTTTGGCCTCTTTGCTACCGAAATACTGGGCCGGAGCGATGACTGGGCAGCCCACCAGCACTACATCCTTCCATTCCTCGGCAGCGGGAGAGTCGGTGAGGATATCCCAGTAGACCCGGCCCGTCACTTCGGCGCTGGGGAACATCTGCGGCAGGCCGTAGAATTCCGACAGCGGGAAGCGGCCCGGAGTGGCGTCGGCCGTCAGCGAGGCGATGTCGGCAAGACCGGAGGTGACGGCGTCGTACTGGTCGGCCTCTTTCACCAAGGTCTCTTCGGCATACAGTTCGATGGTCACGCGATTGTTGGTCGCCGCCGCGACCGCGTCAATCCACGGCTTGTAGTAGGCCCCGACGATGCTGGCCCTGTCCGGGACGTGGATGGACATCTTCAGTTCGTAGGTCTGCCCGGTGTCGGGCACTCCGGCCACCGTGGTGGTGGTCTCGGGTGCCGCGGTGGTCTCGGTGCTCGGAGCCGCAGTGGTCACCGGCGCGGCGGTGGTGGTGGTCTCTTCTTCGCCGCAGGCCGCCATCAGCGTAGCGAGACCCAGCGCCAATACCAGGGCCAGCAGGCCGACGGCCCATTTTCTTTTCTTCATCTCACTCCCCCTCTGCAATATCCGATAGCTCGTCTTCATGCAACTGTCTTTTGGGACCCGACAAAGCCGTGTGCCTGTGTTTCCACCCCCTCCATTCTCGACCCATCGCCCACCGAGTTCTGTTTCGAACCAAGTGAGCGGCTGCTTCGTATCGGAGTTCGTATACGAAGCGCTCTCACGACCACCTGTGTTTACACCGGTACCGATCCGTTGTCCATCACTTTAGTTGGTAAACTTTGGTCGAGGCTAAGGTTGAGTGGAGCAGGGGGTCCCTTTCTGAGGATGGTAGACGTGTCTCTTGCCGAGGCATCGTGACGGCCATGTTCGGTGCGGTGCCCGTCAGACTATGGTCTATGACCACTCGGGTCGCGAGGAACCCACACTTCTGGGTGGTGGTCGTTCTCTCCGCCATACTTCTATTCATATACCAGGCTTGGCCTTGGCCCGAGTCACGGTTCAACAGCGGAGTGTGGCGTTCTTTCTCCTGGTTGTCCGCGCTCGAATCCCTCGTCATAGAGGTGGAGCTCAAGTACCATCTGTTCGGCGCGTTGTTCTTGATACCGATCCTATATGGTTCGCTGACCCTGTCGTGGACCGGAGGCATCTTCGCCTGGTGTTTGGCGCTGATCTGGGTGTTGCCGACCGTTCTTTCGTGGTCGAGCGCCCCGCTGCTGCTCAACCTCACCCTCCTCCTCTTGCCCGTGTTGCTCGTAGCCATCATCAGCGGGGAACGACGATGGCGCGAGAACAAAAGACGCTACTTCGCCGAGCGCGAACGAGAGCGACAGGCGTACATCGCCAAGCTGGTCGAGACCGAAGAGATAGAACGTAGACGTATCGCCCAGGAACTCCACGACGAGACCCTCCAGACTCTTATGGTCATCGCGAACAAAGCGGATTCCCTCGCCCTGTCGGGAACCGATGAGAGGCAGGTCAGAGGCAATCTATGGATCAAGCAGGAAGTGCTTCAGACGATGGACGACCTGAGGCGACTGAGCATGAACCTGCGACCGAGCGTGTTGGACAACTTTGGCCTCGTCTCCGGGGTCAGATGGCTGATCAACAACAGCAACAGCCAGAACGGTTGCCATCTGGACGTCGCCGTGATCGGCGAGGAGCGGAAGATGTCGAGCCTCTCCGAAGTCACCGCGTTCCGGGTCGTCCAGGAGGCGATCAACAACATACAGCGGCACGCGTACGCGAAGAGCGGTACCGTCAGTCTGGAGTTCGGAGACGACCGCCTGCTACTGCAGGTCAAGGACGACGGCGTGGGCTTTCGGCCACCCGATAGACTTGCGGTTTACGTGGTCGAGAGCAAGCTGGGCATGATGGGGATGGAGCAGAGGGTACTTTCGGTCGGAGGTGAGATCAGCGTCGACTCCAGCCCCGGGGAAGGCACAAGAATCTGGGCCTCAGTCCCCTACACGGCCTCAGCCCAGGTCTTCCAGGGTGAGAATGCCTGACTTGAGACTGACGAAGATGGCCTCCGTCCGCGAGCGCACGTTCAGCTTCTGAAACACATCTACGAAGTAGCTTTTGACCGTGGCTTCACTGATCCCCAGATTGGCCCCTATCTCCTTGTTGGAGAGGCCCCTGGCCGCCAGAGTGAGAACCTCCATGCCCTTCGCCGAGAGCTTCTCCTGATCGACCTGCTTGATCGGCCTGACGACGTGCTGCAGCGCGTACTTGAGGACCTCTTGGGACACCTCTGGGGACAGCACCATGTCGCCGTCCATGACGGCCCGAATGGTGTGGATCACCTCGGGACCGAAGATCGACTTGACGAGGTACCCGCTGGCCCCGGCCTGCAGGATGCTGAAGATCGTCTCGACGTCGGTATGGACGGTGAGGATCAGCACCGCGGTGAGAGGGTCGGCTGCTTTGATCCGCTTGGTGGCCTCGACTCCGTTCATGGTGGGCATGCTGATGTCCATGATGACGATGTCCGGGCGATGCTCCCCGGTCATGGTCACGGCCTCCTGGCCGTCACCGGCCTCACCGATGACGCGAAGATCCGGCTCCTTTTCCAGGATGTCGCGCAGAGCGCGGCGGACGAGGGGATGATCGTCCACCAGGAGGATCCGGGTCTCTTGCTGTTCAGCCGATTCCACTTCGGGGTCTCTCCCTGCCGCGCTTCCACCAGCTCGGGTCAGTGACCTGTCGCAGCCTCACCTGTCGCAGCCTCTGGTCTCTAATCATATAGTAGGAAGTGGATGCAGGTGAAAAACGGGGAGCGGCTCCGCGCGGGGCGCCTGTTCTCGGCGAGCGCATGAGGCAGACCCCACGCGGGATACGACGTGATAAGATATATCTTGATATATCTAGACACAGCGTATCCGACTGCTGGAGGACCGACTTGCAGCACCACAAGCACCACCATAAACACCACCGCGACCATGACCACGGACGTGACCACGGACATGGCAACCACCCCCACGGCTCTCCGCACGAGCACGGTCACCACGATCGGGCATCGCATTCCTCTGGTGGGGCGGACTACTCACCCGGAGCCCAATGGCCCTCTGTTGCCTGCGAATCAAGCCCCGCCGGGCACGTGACGCCCTCTCCCGCAGACGCAGCCCTCGAGGGTTGCCCGAAGCGAGGCGGCTCGAGCGAGTGCCTGGGAGATTGCCGAACCTGTCCCTACCGGGGGCTCTAGATCAGGACGACACCGGTCGAGCCCACAAGCCGGGCGTGACTCGCCCCCGTCACCCCACCAGTTCGGGCGACAGTTTCAGCCGCTCCACCACCTCGTCGACGGTCGCCGGCTCGAGGTTCATCGACCTCGCCACGCCCACGAGTTGCTCGACGAGCTGAGCGTTGGAGGTGGCCAGCTCCTTCGGCCTGACGTAGAGCGTGTCCTCGAGACCGGTGCGCGCGTTGCCGCCCATGGCCAGACCGATGGTGGTCAGCGGCAGGTTGGCCTTCGAGATGGCGATCACCTGCCAGCTGGTGTTCGGGGGCAACTCGCGGACGAGATAGGAGAGCAGCATGGGATCGGCCGGCATGCCGCCCTTGACACCCATGACGAACGAGACCTGCAGCGGTTCGGTGAGGAGGTCCCTCTTGAGGAGGTCCAGCATCAGGCCAAGGTGCCCGGTGTCGTAGATCTCGACCTCCGCCTTCACGCCCAGCTCGCGCATGCGCGCAGCCAGCTGAAGCATCTGCTTCGGCGGGTTCCGGAACTCGATCTCGCCGATGGTCATGGTGGCGGGATTCAAGCTGGCCATGGCCGGCTTTGCCTCCACGATCTTCATGCGGTCCTCGTAGGGGAACCCGCCGCCAGTGGAGAGCTGCACGATACCTGGACACTTCTCGCGCACCAAATCCACCGTGCGCCGCGCCACGTCCAGGTCGGTGGTGAAATCGTCGTTGTCCCGCAGATGGATGTGGATAACGGCGGCGCCGGCCTCGTAGGCTCCCTTGGCGCTTTCGGCGATCTCCTCCGGGGAGCCCGGCATCGCGGGGCTGTCCTTCTTGGTGGCGGCGGGGCCGGTGAGCGAGGCGGTGATGATCGGGTTCATGGTGTGAGGCCTCCTAGCAGAGCGTTGTGCATGAGAACGTTGTAGACAGAGTGTTGCGCGTCGTGTCGATCAGTGGGTCGCGCAGCAGTATGCCGCCTCCGAGCCCACGCGTTCCGCGAAAGCGGTCTTTTCATAGGCGCGCGACCTTCTTCCCGGCCTGAGCGGGCCGCTCAGACCGCGGACAGTCCACCGTCGACGTAGATGATCTGCCCGGTCATGAAGTCCGATTCGTCCGACGCCAGCAGGATGATGGGACCGAATAGGTCCTCCGGCGCGCCCAGGCGGGACAGCGGGATCTCCGCCGTCATCTTGGAGTAGATCTCCGGCTTGGAGAGGAATTCACGGGTCATGTCGGTGATGACGAGCGCCGGCGCGATGGCGTTCACGTTGATGTTGTACTTGGCCCACTCCGCCGCCAAGGTCCGGGTCAGCTGGTCCACGCCGCCCTTGCTCGTGGCGTAGGCTGAACCACCGATCGAGGGGGCGACCCGTCCTCTCACCGAGGACATGTTGATGATCTTGCCGCGCTTCTGCTCGATCATGACTCTGCCCACAGCCTGGCACGCCAGGAACATACCGACGATATTGAACTTGACGACCCTCTCGAACTCCTCCGGAGGCATCTCCTCCGCCGAGAAGCGTGCGTTGGTACCGGCGATGTTGACGAAGGATGTCGATCTTGCCGAACTCCTTCATCGACCTGGTCGACCATGTCCTTCATCGCAGAGGCGCTGGTGACGTCGGCCGAGACGGCCAAGGCCTTGCGTCCCGTCCCTTCGATGTCCTTGACCACCGCCTCCAGGTGCCCCGGGTCGAAGTCGGCGGCGACCATGTCCGCGCCGCACTGTGCCAGACGGACGGAGATCGGTCGCCCCAATCCGCCGCCAGCCCCCGTTACGACCGCAACCTTGCCTGTCAGATCGAACATCGGACCTCCTTGAGTTTCTGGAAAAACGACGGGCATCTTGTCGCCCTGCCTCAGTCGCGGCTCACTCAGTCGCGGCTCATGAACAGCTTGAGTTGCGGCAGCAGCCGGCGATTCTTCTCTTCGAGGACTTCCGCGCGCGTCTTGCCGCTGTAGTCGTACCAGCCCTTGCCCGACTTGATCCCCAACTCGCCTTTGTTGACCTTCTCCACCAGGATCGGCGACGGTTCGGTCGCGTTGCTCAGGCCCTTGAACACCCGGCCCGATACCACCATGGCGATGTCGAGACCGATCATGTCCTCCACCTCCATGGGGCCCAGGCAGGCGAACCTGAAACCGGTGCTGCTCTTGATGGCGATGTCCAGGTCCTCGGGGGTCACGATCCCTTCGTCGAGCAGGTAGTCGATCTCCCGCTCGATCGCGCCCATGATGCGGTTCACGATGAAGCCCGGCACCTCTTTGCGCACGAGCACGGTCTTCTTGCCCGAGGCCTCCATGAGGCGCTTGGTCTCCTCGAAAGCGGCATCAGAGGTCTCGCTGCCCCGGTGGATCTCGACCAAGGGGATGATGTGCCCGGGATTGAAGTAGTGGATGCCGATGATGTTATCGGGATTCGGCATCCCCTCGGCCAGCGAATCGACCGTCAGGCTGCCGGTGTTGCTCCCGATGATCACATCCGGGTTGGCCGCCTGGATGAGCGCCCAAGAGAGCCCTCTTGTCGTCGAGGATCTCGCGGATCGTCTCCACCACGTAGCTGCATCCCTCGACCGCTTGGACCATGTCGGTGGTGACCATGCCCTCGATGCGGTCCATCACTTGGTCGACCGTCTCCTCGATCAGGTCGAATTCGATGAACTGCTGGATGTTGTGGCGAAGCTGCTCGAGAGCCCGGGTCAGCGGCTCTTCACGGCGCGCCACGAGCCGTACGTCGAACCCGTTCTGTGCGAAGGTCTGAGCGATGCCTTCGCCCATCGTCCCCGTGCCCACGATCAGTATCTTCTGCGCGTTTCCTGTACTCATGCTTGACCTCCGGTCGCGCCTACTTCTTGTGCTGGGGCCGATCCCCCAGGAAGTCGGCAGCGATCTTGTCGAAATTGTGCCGAGTGGCCTGCAGCGCAACGGCGTACATCTCGGCCAGAACGTGGACGCGTTCATCGTCCTGCAGGGCGCGTTTCCACGGGCGCATCACGAGCTCATGGGTTAGGCGGCGGACGGCCCGGCCCTGACTTCATGATGTGGTTGGCGATCTCGTAGGCGCGCGGGATGAGCTGGTCGTGCTCGACGATCTCGTTGATGAGACCCCAGTCCAGGGCGGTCTTGGCGTCGATCTTGGGCTCCATGTAGGCCATGTAGGCCGCCCGCTTCTGCCCGACACACACGCGGTAGGAGAAGTTCATGCCATCGCCGGGAACGATGTTGTGCGAGAAATGGGCATCCGAGAAGTAGAAGTCGGGGACGCAGATGGCGATGTCCGCCATCAGGGCGAATTCGTAGTGCTGTCCGATCCCGTTGATGGCGGCGATGACGGGGACTTCGATGTCGTTGATGAAGTTCTCGACGAAGTTCATCGTGTCTGGAACGTTGCAGTTGTACTTGAGAGCAAGGTCGGTGGAGTCCTCGACTTCATCGAACGAGGCGGGGTCGCTCCTCTGGGTAATCCAGTAGGGGTCCGCGCAGGTCAGGATGATGATCTCGTTCTGCTTGTCGTGTCCGATGGCGGTCCACAGTTCGCCGTAAGCATTCTGGGTCTGGTAGCTCCAAACACAGGCCTCGCCTCTCCAGTGAAGACGACAGAGAAGAATGCCGTCCTCCGTGCGCTCCAGGTGGGCGAAATCCTTGAACCGTTCGCTGTATTCCTCTAACGTTTCCACGTGTACATAAGGCTGCATTGCCACGGTTGCTTCCTCCTCCTCTGGGTCTCTACATCTCGGCTATCTTGTCGTCTTTGTATTCGATGTAATCGAAGTCATGCGCTGATTTGCTCAGGTTGAACGAGTACATCTCCGAGATCACCTGGGTGCGAAGGTACTTCTCGACGTACTCACGCCAGGGTTTCACGCAAAGATGATGGGTCATGCGCCGGCAGGAGCGGGTCTTCTGCATGATGTTGCGAGCCAGTTCCCAGGACCTGTCCATGATCTTGTCTCTCTCCACGATAACGGGTACGATGGATGATCCATTAACTTCGTATCGGAGTTCGTGTACGAAGCCCAGCCAAGCTACCGCCTGGCGAGACGAAAGTCAACAGCCCTTGTCAGCTTTCTCCCGGGGAGAGCGGGCCGAACCCTTTCTTGTCCTCGCGAACCCATTGGAGATCAGCCATTGTTCCTCCCTCGGTTGATTCTACTCTGCTACCTGAAGTAGCCATCGTCTCGGCCCCATTGATCCCATCTCGAGGGACCATGGGTAGAGCCACCGGAGAGCCCGACGGCAGGCACTGTGTTCTCCGGCATTGAGTGCGCAGCCCTCACCGGCTTCGGGAAGAGTCGCACAGGCTTCTGTGCGGAACGGAGACACCGACGGTCAGGTCGCCGGGGTCTGTGTGGGTCCGGCCGCGGGGCTCGGCGGACCTCCGCTGAAGAGTCGCACCCGCGCAGCTGAAGCGGGGGTTCGCCGGGTATCGCGGCCCTACCCGAAGAGATCGCGGCGCCGGTGCCGCTGTACGGGCATGCGCTCCCGCACCGAGCGAAGGTAGTCCAGGTCCAGCTCCACGCTGATGGTGTCCACCCCTTCGCGACACTGAGCTACGACGATCCCCCAGGGGTCGACCACCAGGCTGTGCCCATAGTTCTGCCTACCGTGGGCATACCGGCCCCACTGCCCGCAGGCGGCCACATAGCAGCCGTTCTCGATGGCGCGAGCGCGGAGGAGAGGCTCCCAGTGACCGATCCCGGTGGGCACGGTGAAGGCGGCCGGCAGGAGCAGCAACTGGGTCCCACGGTCGGCCAGGGCGTGGAACAGCTCGGGAAAACGCAGGTCGTAACAGATGGCGAGCCCGATCGTCACCTCCTCGCAAGCAACAACGACCACCTCGTCCCCGGCAGTGATGTCAGCGGATTCCGAATAGACCAGGCCGTCAGGCGTTTGCACGTCGAAAAGGTGGATCTTGCTGTAGCGGGCTATCTCGGCCCCGGCACGATCGAACACCACACTGGTGTTGTAGAGACTGTCGCCACGACGCTCGATGAGACTACCGCAGTGTAAGAAGATCCCGTGTTCCCGGGCTTGGCCTGAGGCCCACTCGGCGCTGGGTCCCGGGATCGTCTCAGCCGCAGCAGCGTTGGCGTCGTCCAAGCCGTGATAGTTGAACATCTCAGGCAGAAGGACCAGATCGACTGCTTGCGCCGCGAGATGGTCGATGGCCTGCCCCGCCGCGGCCAGATTGGCGGACTTGTTCTGACGAGAGTTGAGTTGGGCCAGTCCGACCTTCAACCGCCCCTCTTTTCCTATGGAGAGAGCCCCTTACCCGGTCTCCGCGAAGACTCGCACCCGCGCTGCTTCGCGGAGACCGGGTAAGGGGTCACCCCACTATTCGGTCTCGATGTACTCCAGAGCCATATGCCGGAGTAGCTCCGCGTTCTGGCTGCAGCGGTCGGCGATCGACTCCAGGCGCTCGATGATGGACTTGAGTTGGTGGAAGGTCTTGAAATCGGTGTCCATGTCGAACATGGAGCGGTAGATACCGGCGAAGATATCGTCAGCCTGGCTCTCTTTCTCGTCCACTATCCCGGCCAGTCTGATCGCCTCCCGCATGTCGCCGCCCATGGCGACGACCGCGTCCCTCAGGCCTTGCACCGCCTCGACATCCATCTGGGCCATGGTGACCAGTTGCTCGTTCATCAGGGGAGGGAGCGAGAATCTGCGCATGACGATGCGATCGGCTGCACCGGCGGCCAGGTTGGCGATGCTATCCATGGAGCCCACTAGGCGGGCGAGGTCGGCCCTGTGCAGGGGGAATACCGTTCCCAGCGACAACTGGTCGAGGATCGCTTCCTTGCTATCGTCCGCCTGACTCTCGAGTTCGTCGAGCTCGCGGGCCGACTCTTCGAGCTCGTCGTAGCGGTCGGCTGCGAACCGCTCGACAACATCGCGCAACTTGACCACGATGACGACGACCTGGTCGGCGAAATCGGCAAGATGCACGATCACCTGCTCTTCACGTTCTTTGCCCATCGCGTCGATCGCACCTTCGAGGGTCGTCTCGCCCCCGAGCGTGCGCCGTATCTTCTTGAGTCGCGAATGAGCCATGGATGCCTTTCCTCTTGCCCTATCTCCTGGGCGCTGAGCCCATCACATCACCAAGTTGAGAAGGTAGTAGATCGCCGCGGCAGTAGCCGCGCAGAACGGCAACGTGACCACCCAGGCCAGCATGATAGCACGGAAGACTTTCCAGCTTACGGCTCCCAAGTGGCTGGCAAGACCGGTTCCGGTCACGGCCGACGTCACCACGTGCGTCGTCGACACGGGCAGACCGAACACGGACGCGAGCTGGATGATCAAGGCTCCCCCGGCCTCGGCGCTGAACCCGTTGATGGGATGCAGCTTGGTTATCTTCTCGCCCAGGGTCCGGATGAGCCGGAACGACTTCACCGAAAGAAACGTGCCGATCGCCATGGCCGCCGCGCACGCGATAATCACCCAGATCGGGAAGCCGTTCTGATCGACGTAGTCGGTGACGCCGAGCCCTTCCTGGGCGGCCAAGAAGATGACGATGATCCCCATGACCTTGGTGGCGTCGTTCGCGCCGTGACTGAACGACACCCAGCTCGAAGACAGTATCTGCATGTGCTTGTAGAAGCGGTCGGCTCTCGCCATGTCCATGCGCATCTTCGCGAAGAACAACCGGCTGAGACGCATGAGCACAAAGCCGGTCACGATCCCCAAGAACGGTGAGATCAGCAGGGAGGCGAACACCAGTCCGAGCTTCTGCCAGTTGATGCCTCCAGTACCCAGAGCGGCCAGACCGGCGCCCAGCAAACCCCCCACCAAGGCATGGGAAGAACTCACCGGCAGTGCCCAGAGCCACGTGAGGACCTCCCACACACAGGCCCCCAGCAAGGCGGCTATGACCAGATGAGCCGTGGCATCCTCGGCGTTGATGATGCCGCCGATGGTCTTGGCCACGGCCACCCCCACGATCAGGGGGCCGATGAAGTTGAACAGAGCCGAGAGGCCGATGGCGAAGCGGGGCTTGAGGGCCTTTGTGTAGATGACGGTGGAGACGGCATTGCAGCCGTCGTGAAAACCATTCAGAAGATCGAAGATGAGTGCCACAGCCACCACCGCGATGAGCTGTATGGTGCCGGCGCTCAAAGCCCCGGGGCCTCCCTCCATGGAAAGAGCCGACGAGCACCATGCTCTGCCGGCTCTGTCATGACTACTGGACTCAGGTTCATCGCGTCCAATAGTAAACGAACTTCGGTAGGGTCACAATAAGCCTAGGACCATAGGCGACCCCTGCCGGCCCGCGGCCCGGCGCTAAGCGGGGTTACTTGCCTCCCCTATCTATTCCTTCGGCACCAGCGCGCGAAGTTCTGCAGCCTGAGTCAGGAAGGCCTGGACGGGGGGCAAAATGATCGTCGCAGCCTCTAATATCGTCGCATCCTTGGGAATCGAATCGACGGCCGCGTCCACGTCGGCCCATGCTTGCTCGGCCGCGGAGGTGGTCTCCTCGTCGACCTTCTTACCGGCCTCGACCACCGCTGCCCAGTCCTCCTTCACCGCATCACGCGCGGCTACGATGTCGTCCACCGTCGAGTCGGCTCCCATCGTTTGGAACCCGGCGATGGAAGTCTCCAACTGGTCCAATGCCGCGCTCAGTTCTGCCTTCGCGTCCTCTTCGGAGCCGCCGCAACCCACGATCACGATCATGCTCACCGCCAGGATGACGGCCAACCCCAGGAGCAGTCCACTTCTCAGTCTCACTCTTCCTCCTTCGATCGTTTCCGTTCAGGCCGGCAAACACGGCCACTTGCAGTCTCTAGGCAAACTGTAGGGCACCGCCCGGCTGATATCAACTCGCATAGGTTGTACCTGGCGGCCAGCCACCTGAAACGATGTCACCGTCTTGCTATGCGAAAAGTACCGATCTTCCTCGACCTCGCCCGCAGTAGATCCGCTCTCCTCCCGATCACGGACCCGGCCTCGGCTCCGCCGGGGGGAAGCGGAGCACGAGACTGGAGCCCGCCGTCTGCCCTTACGCCGGGAGCCGGGACTCCGGGCGCCGTGGTTCTCTTACCGGTTAACCGTACCCTCCCAGGTACCGACCTTCTTTTCCTTCTTCTCGGCCTCGGTGAACCAGCGCGACGTGACGCACTTGGTCTCGGTGAAAAAGCGGATGCCGTCCAGGCCGAACACGTGGCTCTCGCCGAAGAACGAGTCCTTGTGACCCGCGAAGGGGAAGAAGCTGACCGGAACCGGAATGCCGACATTGATGCCGACCATGCCGGCGTGCGTGCGGCGGGCGAACTCGCGGGCGTAGTAGCCGCTTTCGGTGAAGACACAGGAACCGTTGGCGAAGCGGCTCTCGTTCATGAGGGTGATGCCCTCTTCGAAGTCCCGGACGCGCTTGACGGCGAGGACGGGGCCGAAGATCTCGTCGCGGCCGACAGTCATGTCCTCGGTCACGTTGTCGAAAATCGTAGGGCCGACGAAGAAGCCCTTCTCGAAGCCCGGCACGACCAGATCGCGCCCGTCGAGGACGAGATCGGCGCCTTCTTCGACGCCCTTGTCGATCCAGCTCTTGACGAAGGCCTGGTGCTCGGCGCTGACGACCGGCCCAAGCTCGGTCTTCGGGTCGTAGGAGCAACCGACGACGCGCTGCTGGGCGAACTTGTTCATGTAGCCGATGAACTCGTCGGCGACACTCTCCTCGACGACGCAGACCGGCAGGGCCATACAGCGCATGCCGGCGCAACCGAAAGTCGAGTTGATGATGCCGGCGGCGGCACGCTCGAGCGACGCGTCGGCGAGCACGAGGCCGTGGTTCTTGGCTTCGGTCTGGGCCTGGACGCGCTTGCCGTGGGCGGCAGCGACCGAATAGACGTGCTTGCCCACACTGGTCGAGCCCACGAAGCTCACGCCGCGCACCAGCGGGTGGGTCATCAGGATCTCGGCCTCGTTGCGCGAGCAGGTAACGACGTTGACGACACCCTTGGGCAGCCCGGCTTCCTGGAGCAGCTCGAGCAGGCGGACGCTGGAAGTCGGCACCAGGCTGGCGGCCTTGAGCACGAACGTGTTGCCGGTCACGATGCATAGAGGAATCATCCAGCCCCAGGGAATCATGGCGGGGAAGTTGAAGGGGGCGATGCCCGCGAACACGCCCAACGGCTCGCGATAGCTCACCGTGTCGTGGCCGGCGGACACGTTCATGAGCGACTCGCCCTTGGCGATCATGGGGGCGGCCACCCCGACCTCGCACCCTTCGATGATCTTGATGATCTCGCCGCGGGCTTCCTCAAGGTTCTTGCCCACCTCACGCGAACAGATATAGGCGAGCTCCTCCATGTTGTCCTCAAGGAGGGCCTTCCACTTGAACAGGACCTGGGTGCGCTTCTGGAGCGGCAGTCCAGACCAACTCTCGTAGGCCGTGTGAGCGGCCAGGATCGCGGCCTCGACCTCGCCGGCGGTGCAGCACGGAGCCTGCGCGAAGACCTCGCCGGTGCTCGAGTCGGTCACGTCCATGTACTTGTCGGTGATCGACTCGCACCACTCACCGTCGACACAGTAGTTCAGGGTCTTTGTCTCTGTCACGTCTATCTACCTTGCCCTTTCTATCGGTTGCTCGAAACGATAGTCACCTGGTTTGTGCCCTCTCCCGCCTAGGCCAGCATCTGGTCCACTTGAGCCAGAGCTTCCTCGATGATGTCCAGACCAAACTTGAGTTCCTCGCGATTGATGATCAAAGGCGGCACCACGAAGAACACGTTGAAACGACCGTACGTATAGAGATGCTTCGACTTGAGATACCCGTTCAGTTTGGCCATCTCCGGAGAGGTGCCGTTGTAGGGCGCCAGCGGCTCCTTGGTAGCCTTGTCTCTCACCAGCTCCACCATGCTGAAAAGTCCCTTGTAGCGCACGTCGCCCACGCAGGCATACCGGGCCTTCATCGCTTCCAGCCGTTCGGCCAGATAGGCGCCCTGCCGCTCCACGTTCTCAAAGACCTTCTCCTCCTCGTAGGCGGCGAGGTTCGCCACGGCCGCGGCGCACGAGACTGGGTGCCCGGAATAGGTTAGGCCGCACGCGAGCATCCTGTCCTCGAAGAACGCCCCGATCTCCTCGGAGACGATCACCGCCCCCAGAGGCATATAGCCGCTGGTGAGTCCCTTTGCCGCGGTCACGATGTCGGGAACGATGCCGTAGTGCTGAGTGGCCAGCCACTTGCCGGTGCGCCCGAACCCGGACATGACCTCATCGTCGATGAGCAAGATCCCGTATTTGTCGAGGAGAGCGCGCAGCTTGGGATAGTAGTCGTCGGGCGGCACCAGGAGACCGTTGGTGCCGGTGATGCCCTCCACTAGCATGGCCGCGATGGTATGCGGCCCCTCCATCTCGATGACCTCTTCGACGTGGCTCACGCACTCGCGTTTGCAGGAGTCGACCGTGTGGCCGAACGGGCAGCGGTAGCAGTAGGGATCGAAGACCCGGACGATGCCGGGTACGCCCGGTTCCACGGGCCACCGGCGCAGGTCACCCGAGGCCGTCATGGCCCCCATGGTGGCACCGTGATACGAACGGTACCGGGTTATGATCTTGTTCTTGCCCGTATACATGCGTGCCATCTTCATGGCGTTCTCGTTGGCCTCTGCCCCACCCAAGCAATAGAACGACTTGGCCAGACCGGTGACCTCGGCCAGCTTCTTGCCGAGCTGGGCCCGGGGCTCGGTGGCGAAACTGGGACCGGCGAAACAGAGCTCGTCCACCTGCTTCTTGATAGCCGCGAGCATCTTGGGGTGTTGGTGCCCGATGTTGAGATTGACCAGTTGGGAGTTGAAGTCCAGCCATTTGTTGCCGTCGCCGTCCCAGAACCAGACCCCCTCGGCCTTGGTCATATGGATGGGATCGGTGGCGCTCTGGACCGACCACGAAAACAAGGTGTAGTCACGGTTGTCTTGGATCACTTGTGCGGAAGTGCGGCCCATATGTCCTCCCTGATACTCGATGCTACATGGTACCCATGTCTGCAGGCGCGATTCAACGGACAGAGTGTCAAAATCCTTTGGAAATAGGCAATGATCCTCGTGCGGGCAGCCCTTGGTCGGCGCAGGCCTGGGTCAGTACTGGGAACCGGTGCGCTTCAGAAGCTCGAGCGCCACTACCAAGCCCGTCCGCCGGTGGGGGGCATCCAGGTCGCCCAGCATCCCGTTCAGTTGCTCGAGCCGGTAGTAGATCGTCTGCCGGCGGACGCCGAGTCTCCGCGCTGCTTCGGCGATGTTGGACCGTGAGGCGAACAAAGCCTCCAGCGTGGCAAGCAGCGTTGCCCGGGGGCGTGCGGGCAAGGCCAGGATCGGCCCCAACTGTCCTTCGATGAAGTGGGCGCTCCGCTCGGTCTCGATGAGCGAATCTAACAGCGCGTCCAGCATGGGTTCTTCTTGAGAGGGGGCCTGTCGCCCCAAGATACGTTGATGCGCGGCCTTGGTGAGATCCGCGAACCGCACCTCCTCGTGAAACACGACTAACGGGAACTCCATCAGCCGCGCCGACTGGAGCATGTCGTCGGGCACTTCGCTGAGCCACTGGACCAACTCAAGCACCAGCCCCTGCGCCCCCGCCTCCACAAGCGAGCGAAGATAGGATTCCCTCTCCTCAGGCATCACCCGGGCCAACTCGAGCCCGGTGCTCACCAGAAGCTCGCCGCCGGAAAGAAAGCGCCACGCATCCAGGAGCTCGGACACATGCACCCACGTCACCGGGTCGTCCAGACGCGACCGGCCGGTCAGCAGCTCCGCCCCAGCAAAGGCCGGGAGTGCCAAGATCTCGCGAAGCGAGGGTAGGCTCACAGCGATTTCCGGGCCATTAGGGACACACCCGAAGCATCTGTGTCACATCGCCCTTTAGACATGGCCTCACTATAGACCATGGAAGACGCCGATTGAGAGATGGGCATCGGTGGACTATGCTCTATCTGCCTGGCGAGACGCCCGGCACCAACGTGACCCAGCCGACCGCTTCTGGCCTCCGGGTCCGAAGCTGAAGGAGTCCACATGACCCTGATCACGACGCTCACCCTCACCGACGAGACCGACAGCGAAGCACACTACGCCGAGAAGCTGGGAGAGGATGGATCCCCCCTGCTGGGAACGGTGAGCGTGCAGAAATGGGCCTTGCCCAAGCCAACCCCCTCCACCGTGAGAGTCGTTCTTGACTTCTACGAGACCGTCCGGCCTTCATCCTCGCGCCCTGCGGCCGACGTCGCCCACCGGCCCTACGCGGCCGAGGGCGTTCTTCGACTGGGCGCCAAGGTGATCATCGTCAAGAACCGGCTCTCCGGCATCCACCAGCCCCCTGAATGGCTGGAGCAGTACCTGGGCCGGACGGGCACGGTCTTGTGGACCACGGCCGGTGGAGCCATGGTGAAACTCGACAACGAAGCGACCTGGTTTCCTTACGCCGAGCTAGAGGTCAGTGGCTGACGCGTCCCCGGCAGCGTTGGCGGGGGACGCCCGAAAAGACCGGCTAACTCTCCGGTTCAGGAGGTTCGGCCGTCGGAGGTGACGGGACGTCCGGGGCGGCTGCCGGCGACGCAGGTGCCGCTGCTGACGTGGGCGACACCGCTGCCGGCGTGGCGCCGGATAGAACCGGGGGTGGCGGGGCGGGCGGAGCTTCTTGGGTGAAGCAGACCGTCTCCAGGCAGAGACGTCTGCGCACAGGGAAGAGATCAGCGGGCCAGCGCCGGTAGATCGCGCCCCACAGGCCTCGCTGTGCGAAGACGACCACCAGGGCCGCGATCAGGCCAATCAGGATCAGATACCAGGTGCCGTAATCCGCGAGGAGCTGCTGGAGGGCGAAGAACACGATGGCCCCTATGATCGGCCCCTCGATGGTGCCCAATCCGCCGATGACAACGGCGAAGATCATCAGGGCGCTCCATTGCAGACTGAAGGCAGCTTCGGGCTGCGCCCGAAGCAGGTTGAGATAGATGACCGCGCCGGTGGCTCCGGTGCCGAACGCGGCCAAGACGTACACCCAGAGCTTGGAACGGGTGATGTTCACCCCCAGGCTGCGAGCCCCAACCTCGTCGTCCCGGATGGCCGTGAGGGCGACGCCTCGTCGAGAACGCAGGACCAAGTAGACCAGGGCGATAGACCCGACGGCCACAGCTAGAGCCCACCAGAAGACGACGGCCTCCCGGGTGGAACGTTCGATCGCGCCCGCACTGTTGATACTGACCCCTGAGCCTCCACCCAACCAGGAGATCTGTGTGACCAGCAGCCGGTATACCTCGGCGATCACCCAGGTACCGACGGCAAAGTAGCCGCCCCGGAGCCGGAAAGCGAGTCCGGCCGTGGGGAAGGCGAAAAGCGCCGCCACTATTCCGGCGATCGGGACGCATAAGAACGGGTTGATGCCGAATTTCTCGGCGAAGACCCACAGCGTGTAGGCGCCGATACCGATGAAGGCCTGCTGGCCGACGGACACCAGGCCGCCATAGCCCGCAAGCAGGTTCCACATCTGAGCCAGGGCTACGAGGGTCAAGAACGTGACCCCCTGCTTCATGATGTTCGAGGAGCCCCAGGCGGGGACGGTGGCGGCGGCGATGATCACAACCGCGACGAGGGGCAGGGCGATACGGCTCGCTCGGGTGTAGCGTTCGACCTTGAGGGGTGCCGCCATCACTGCACCTGCTTCGCGAAGAGGCCCTGCGGCCGGAAGGCGAGGATGGCCAGAAACACAAGGTGTCCGACCAGCATCCCCCAGCCCTGCTGGATGTGATCACCCATAACCTGAGCGATACCGAGGATGATTCCACCCACCAAAGTGCCCCAGAGTGAACCCAGGCCCCCGATGATGACGGCCTCGTACGCGAAGATCAGCCGGAACGGCCCGGCGCTCGGGCTGAACGTCGTCCTGATGCCTATGAACACGCCGCCGATGGCCACTATGGCCAGGGCGACGGCCATGGCCATGCCGTAGAGATGACGGTTATCGATGCCCATCAGTTGCGCGGCCCGCTGGTTGTCGGCGGTGGCCCGAAAGGCCCGACCCATGCGGGTGCGGCCCAAGAACAGCTGCAGACCGAAAAGGACGATGACCGAGGTTATGATCGTCAGCAACGGGAACCAGCCTATGACCACCTGGTCGCTGATCCGTATGAAGGCGTTCTCGATGACTCCGGCATCGAGACCCTTGCTGTTGGCGGTGAATCCCTCGAGCAGCAGGTTCTGGATGATGATGGCGATGCCGAAAGTGGCTAGGATGGCCTGCAGGGGCCCGGCGTCCATGGCGTAGTTCAGCAGTCCCCGCTGCAGCAGGTAGCCGAAGACGGCCATGACGATCATCACCAGGATGAGGGTGTAGAACGGGTTGATGTTGAGGGAGCCGACTATGACCAGGGAGATGTAGGCGGCCATGACGCCGAAGTCCCCGTGGGCCAGGTTGACCAGGCGCATGACGCCGAACACGAGCGAGAGACCGGCGGCGAACAGGGCATAGAGTCCGCCGAGAAGGATCCCTTGGATGATGTCGTTTACCCAGACCACCCGTCACACCCCGAAATAGGCGGCGAAGATCTCTTCGCTCGATATCTCCGCCGGACTGCCCTCGAGAACCTGGCGTCCCTCGAGCATGCAGGTGATGCGGTCGGCGAACTTCATGGCCTGGCCCACGTCCTGTTCCACCAGGAGCACGGTGGTGCCCGATTCGACGATGGCCGGCATGGCCTCGTAGATCTTCTCCACCACCACCGGCGCGAGCCCCAGCGACACCTCGTCCAGAAGCAGAAGCCGAGGGTTCGACATAAGACCCCGAGCGATGGCCAGCGCCTGCTGCTCTCCGCCGGAGAGGCTGAAGGCCTGCCGCTGGCGGAGCCTGGAGAGGAGCGGGAAAGAGCTCGTAGACCTTGTCCATGGTCCAGAGCCCCGTGCGCCGGGAGTGGGCCCCTACCATGAGGTTCTCGGCGACGGTCAGGCTGGGGAACACCCAGCGCCCCTCCGGGACGTAGCTGATGCCCAGCCCCACCCTCTTGTGCGGGGGCAGCTGCCCGATGGACTGCCCGTCGAACCGCACCTTGTCGCTGTCGGTGGGGATGAGACCGCAGATAGTACGGAGAAGCGTGGACTTGCCCGCCCCGTTCGCGCCGATGACGGCGTGCGTCTCCCCTTCCTCGATGCGCAAGTTGATACCGAAGAGAGCCTGAAAATGGCCGTAGCCGCTGCAGATATCGGTCAGTTCGAGGAGGCTCATGGGGCCATGCTTCCCATGTAGACGTCGCGGACTTGGGGACTGTTTATGACCTCGTTAGGATCGCCCTCGGCGATCAGCCGCCCGAAGTCGATGGCCATCAGTCGGTCGACCACGGCCAGCAGGGCGTGGACGATGTGCTCGATCCAGATGATGCTGATCCCTTCGTCCCGAAGCTGCTTGATGGTGTCGATGAGATCGTGGACCTCATGCTCCGTCAGACCGCCGGCGATCTCATCGAGAAGCAAGACCTTGGGCTCGGTGGCCAATGCCCGCGCCAACTCTAGGCGCTTACGCTCGAGGAGGCCGAGCGATTCCGCGAGCACATTCGCCCGCGGAAGGAGCCCCGTGCGGTAAAGCGCCCGGGCGCAGAGCTCGTAAGAGGCTTTCTCCGACTGACCCCGGCCGTAGGTGGCACCGACGAGCACGTTCTCGAACACGGTCATACCCTCGAACGGACGGGGGATCTGGAAGGTCCTACCGATGCCGGCGTGGCAGCGCTCTTCTGGAGGCTGCTTGGAGATGTCTACGCCGGCGAACGTGACGCGGCCTTCGTCCGTATGAACAGTCCCAGTGAGCAAGTTGAGCATCGTGGTCTTACCGGCCCCGTTCGGGCCCACGACCCCGAGCGCCTCCCCCTGATCGAGGGAGACGCTCAGGTCGTCGACCACTCTCACGCCCCCGAAGGACTTCGTGAGGTGCTCGCCGTGCAGTATGACCGTCACCTGTGCACCCGCTCCAATGGCTGCGCGGTAAGAGTCAGGTCCCTGCCTGCTAGAAGGTCGTCAGATCCTTGATCTCGCCCGTCTGCGGGATGTCCGGGTAGTGAGAGTTGTCCACCACCAGCCGCTCCCAGGCGCCTGTTTTGCCGATCCACTGCCCACCGACGAGCGGGGTGATGGCGCAGTTGGGAAGGGCGTTGGCGAACTTGACCGGGCCGACAAGTGTCTGCAGATCGGTGGCCTTGACCGCTTCCACGTAAGAGGCCGGATCGTCGAGATTGGCCGTTCGCTTGACCACGTCGGTGATCACGTCGAAGCCGGCGCCGCCGGTCAAACCGAGCGCAGGGCTGAAGGGAGTCCCTACCTCGGCATCCCACGCGTCGACGATCCCTTGGCAGGTGAGACCGGTAAGCGAGGATGTGAACGGGTGGGTGTTCTCCCACCAGACCTCGTTGCAGAGACCCTGGCCGATATCGCCGACAGCATCCATATCCGGACGGGTGAGGATAGCCCGGCCGATAGAAGTCACCTTCGGCACGAAACCGTTCTGCTTGGCCTGCTTCCAGAAGTTGGCGAAATCCGGCGGGTTGAGCAGCGCGGTCAGGCATTCGCAGCCCTCGGACTTGAACTGGTTGATGAGACTGGAGAAGTCCTCGGTGCCGTTGGTGACCAGGCCCGGGTTGACCCACGCGTACCCGGCCTCTTTCATCGCGGCCGGGAAGCCGGTCGTCTCGTCGGCGGTGGCGATGCCGTCGGGGTCGTTGGCCCACACGCAGGCCACTTTCTTGTTGGTCGGGAGCTTCTCGAACAGGCCGATGTAGACCGCATTCAGATCGGAGATGGCCCAGAACACGTTGTTGGCCCATTTGAAGCCGACGGCCGGATCCCCGCCCATACCGAAGAACCACGGCTCCATGGGACACCCGTAAGTCACGCAAGGCACGCCGTTCGCCTCACACTGCTGCCCGACAGGTATGTTGACCACAGGGGTCATGCCAGCGAATATGATGTCGGGCTTGTCCTGGGTGATGAGCTCGCCCGCCACCTCGGCAGCCCGGTTGGAATCGGACGAACTGTCTTTGACGATCCAGGCGATCGGGTGCTGCAGACCGTCGGCACAGACCAAGCCGTCGCCGATCGCTTCTTTGGCCTGGTTGAGGAGAAAGTCATCGGGTTCGCTCAGGCCTGCGAACACACCGGTGGTCATGGTGACCCAGCCGATCTTGATCTCGCGGCCCATCTCCGCGCCTGCCGCGGTCGTAGTTGTCGCACCCGCCGTGGTGGTGGTCGCCCCTGCGGTGGTGGTGGTCGCTGCGGCAGTAGTGGTGGTGGTCTCTTCCTCGCCGCCGCAGGCCGCCAGTACGCCGCCCAGTCCGGCGCCTACACCGATGGCTGCGCCGGCAATACCGGCCATCTTCAGGAATTGGCGGCGAGAGACCGCTCCCGAGGCGGGTGCGCCGCACTCTTGCGTCGGGTGCTCTTCGTTCTTGTCGATCATTGCTCTCCCCCTTGCTCTGTCCGTGATACGTCTGATGGTCTCTGTTTCTTGCTCTATTTCACCTTCACAAGCGACAGTGTCCGGTCGTCGCTTGCCTTGACGAGCATGACGGCGCCCGCCGCCGCGCCCTCATACCCTTATGAACCCGATTTCCCCCTTTCCCCCTTCAGCGACACATTATCACCCGCGTAGCGTCATCAAACCTACCGACGGGACCCAGCGTCGACGACGGGTGCCACCCTTTGCATGAGTGGACGCATCCATGACAGTCGTGCATGGAACCTCTCCCCCACCTATTGCCCCTCGGCGGCCTTCTGCGCTTCCCGGTAGGCGGAGATGAAGCGCATCGCGTAGTTGTCGCGCCCCAACACCAGGTCGGCCGAAAGGACGGCAAGGCGCACTTGGGCGGCATCCACGGTGGGGCAGGTGAGACCGGCCCCTTGCGAACTTGGCTACGTGACAACAGGATGCTTCGAGGGTTTGTGGAGGGCATGAGACCCGGTGCGCCAATATCTCGGCCCTCCATAAACTCCCGCGCTCCCCAGTTGACCACTCGAAAAGGTACAATGCCGGCAATGTGGGGGAAGTGCGAGGGAGATCGTGGGGCTCTTCTAGAGTCCACGGCGATCCCGATTCGCGTCCGTGCCGATTTCGCCCGAGTCAAGCCACCCGCCAATCGACAAGGAGACTCGCGTGACTGAACCGTCATATGTGGATGGGACCATCAAGGCGTATCTGGACAGGCTCGCCAGCGCCGAGCCCGAGCCCGGCGGAGGAAGTGTGGCGGCGCTGGTCGCCGCGCTGGGCGCCGCTCTGGTGACCATGGTCACCGACCTCACTCTAGGCAAGGAGAAGTACGCCGATGTCCAGGAGGCGGTCGCCGAGATCAGGGCCGGCGCGGAGAAGCTGCGCGGCGAACTGGAGGAACTGGTCACACTCGACGCAACCGCCTACAGGGCGGTGGCTGTGGCTATGAAGCTCCCCAAAGACACCGATTCCCAGAAAGCGGAGCGCGACCGCGCTCTTCAGGCCGCCTTGGCAGGGGCCGCGGAGGTGCCGCTCAGAGTGGCCGAAGCGGCGGCTGAAGTGGCGCGCCTCTCGCTGCCGGCCGCCGAGAAGGGCAACGTCAACGCCGTTTCAGACGCCGGGGTGGCCGTGCTGCTGGCGGACGCAGCCGCCCAGTCGGCCGCTCTCAACGTGAAGATCAATCTGGCCTGGATAACAGACGAGGACTTCAAGCGCGAGGCTTGGGCCCGGGTGGGGGCGGCACTCGCGGAGACGGCCCGCCTGCGCGACGTCGTCCTGCCCATGACCTACGGCAAGATCTAGTCGGGATGCAGTCGGTCTGCGGTCGGTCGAAAAAGGTACCGGGGGGAGGCATCTATGGCAGCAAAGATCATCGACGGGAAAGCTATCGCGGCCGAGTTGCGGGAGGAACTCGCCCTTGAATTGGAGGAGCTGAAGGCAGCCGGCCTGCAGCCGGGAATCGCCACCTTGATGGTCGGCGATGATTTCGGTGCGGGCATGTACCGGGGGGCAGTGGAGAAGTTCTGCGGCGAGATGGGCCTCGGCTATCGCAATGAGGCCCTCCCGACCGACGCCGGCGAAGACGCGGTCGTTGCGACCGTCCAGGACCTCAACAACGACCCCGCGGTTTCGGGCATCTTGCCGCTGCGGCCCTTCCCGGGCCATATCTCCGACTCCGCGGTAATCAACTCCATCAGCCCGGGCAAGGACGTGGATTGCTTCCATCCCTTCAACATGGGCCGCCTTACCTTGGGCGAGCCCACCTTCCCGCCTGCGACTCCGGCCGCCTGCATGGAGTTGCTCGAGCGCTACCTGAGCGGACAGGGACGTGAGGTGGTCGATGCCCTGGAAGGGGCTGAGGTCTGCGTCGTCGGTCACTCGAACACCGTCGGCAAACCACTGGCCCTACTGCTTCTCAACCGCAACGCCACGACCACGGTGACGCATGTGTTCACCTCGAACAGGGGCAACCTGGCGAAGCACACCCGGCCGGCCGACTACCTGGTCGTCGCGGCCGGGGTCCCGCACCTGATCGGGCCCGATCTGGTCGGCGAAGGCGCCGTGGTGCTCGATGTGGGGATCAACCGGGTAGTCGTCTGCCCGGCCTGCAAAACGATCAACCGGGGCAAGAAGAACCCTTGTCGCGCATGCGGAGGCGATCTGGCCGAAGCGGAGACCAAGACCGTGGGAGACGTAGATTATGACGCCGTCTCCGCCAAGGCCGCCGCCATCACGCCGGTACCTGGCGGCGTAGGAGCAGTAACCAACATGATGCTGGCCCGAAACACGCTCCGGGCGGCGCGGCTGCAGCGCGATAAGAAGTAGCGGCGCCTCCTCCAAACCGCAGAAGGTGGGCTTGCCAATTGAACGATAATCTGACATTGTGACCCGCAACTATCCGGGCAACGGACCCTTCGGTGAGGTAGATCCAATGGTCAAGGAGATTCCGTTAGTCTGGCTGCCGGGGGCAGCCTGTACCGGGTGCAGCGTCTCACTGCTGAACACCGCGAGTCCAACCATAAAGAACCTGTTGGTCGACCCGGTGATCCCCGGAGTGCACATCAACCTACGCTTTCATCCCACGATCATGGCCGGGTCGGGGGAGATGGCCATCAAAGCGCTTGAAGACACCATGGCACAGGAGAAGGGCGGCTACGTGCTGGCGGTGGACGGCGCCATCCCGACGGGCGCGACGGCCGATTACTGTGTAATGGGAGAACGCGACGGCAAGCCGGTGACTATCGAGACCCGTTTCCTTGAACTGGCACAAGATGCCCTCGCCATCCTGGCGGTTGGCACCTGTGCCTCTTTCGGGGGCATACCCGCCGGCGATCCCAATCCCAGCAACTGCGTGCCGGTAAGGCAGGCGCTGGAACTACATGGCATCCAGAAGCCGTTGATTAACATCCCCGGCTGTCCGCCCCATCCGGACTGGTTTGTCGGCACGGTGGCCAGCATTCTGCTTGTCGGTTTGCCCAACGCGGAAGACCTCGATGACAATCTCCGGCCGAAGGCCTTCTACGGCAAGCTCATCCACGAGAATTGTCCGCGCCGGGCTTACTTCGACGAGGGCAAGTTCGCGAAGAAGTTCGGCGACGAGGGCTGTCTCTACGAGTTGGGGTGCAAGGGCCCGATCACCTACGCGGATTGTCCGACGCGACACTGGAACAGCGGTACGAACTGGGTCATCGGCGCCGGGTCGCCGTGTCTGGGCTGCACTCAGCCCGAGTTCATGAGCCTGCCCTACTACGAGAAGGTGACCGATGTGCAGCTGCCGGTCATCGGGGCCTATTGGCAGAGCGAGGAGGCAGAATAATGGCCAAGGTGACCATTGACCCGATCACCAGGATAGAAGGCCATCTCAAGATCGAGACCGAAGTCGAGGGCGGCGTCGTCAAGGACGCGCGGAGCACCGGCAACCTCTTCCGCGGTATCGAGATCATCCTTCGCGGGCGGGATCCAAGGGATGCGCAGGTCATCGCCCAGAGGATCTGCGGGGTCTGCCCGCAATCGCACGGTATGGCGGCCGCGCTCTGTCTGGACAGCGCCTTTGGATTGGGCGACAAGATACCCGACAACGCCCGCCTCATGCGCAACCTCATCCAGGGAACGCACGTCGTTCAGGATCACATCCTTCACTTTTACCACCTGGGCGCGCTCGACTACGTCGATGTGACCGATGTGGCCAAGTACCAGGGCAAGGACTCCGAGCTAAACTCGGTCAAGGATTTCATTGGCCGTGGCGAATTGGGTCCGTTCGTACCCCGATACGAGGGCGACTACAGGCTGCCGGTCGAAGTCAATCAAATGGCGACCGCTCACTACCTACAGGCCCTGGATATCAGGCGCATGGGGCATGAGGCGGTGGCTATCTTCGGCGGCAAGATACCTCATTCGGTAGGCATCGTCCCCGGGGGTGTCACCGCCGTTCCGACCGTGGACAAGATCACCGCACTGCTGTGGAAGGTCAAGAAGCTGCAGGACTTCGTCGACAACGTCTATCTCCCGGACGTACTGGCCATCGCCGGCGTCTATCGCGACTATCTCGAGATCGGCGCAGGCTGCGGGAATCTGCTCTCCTACGGGGGTTACGACCTACAGGGGGACAACGCCGATCTCACCCGGAGAAAGAGGCTATTCAAACAGGGGACGGTATCTGCCGATCTCAAACCGCAGGAGCTCGACATAGCCCGTGTCACCGAAGGCGTCAAGTACTCCTGGTATGAGGACTCTGCCTCTGCCAAGCACCCGTCTCAGGGGGAGACCAAGCCCGCATACGGCAAAGAGGGTGCCTACTCCTGGCTCAAGGCGCCGCGTTATGGCGGCGAGGTCTACGAGGTCGGCCCGTTGGCCAGGGTGGCCGTTAGCTATGCGTCTGGTGATCCGGTGATCACCCAGTTGGTGGATTCGGCTCTGGGAGAGCTCAACGCACCTCCTTCGGCCCTGTTCTCAGTCATGGGACGCCACCTCGCCCGAGCCATCTCGGCCAAGGTCATCGCCGACAACCTCGTGAAATGGCTCCTGGAGCTGAAACCTGGAGAGCCTACCTATGTCGAGTACGAGATACCCGACGAAAGCATGGGCATGGGTCTGATCGAAGGCTCGCGCGGCGCTCTCGGGCACTGGATCGAGATCAAGGACAAGAAGATCGCCAACTACCAGGCCGTGGTCCCCACCACCTGGAACGCTTCGCCGAGGGACGACGACGGCAACCCCGGCCCGATGGAACAGGCGCTGATCGGTACCCCGGTGAAGGACAAGGAGAATCCGTTCGAACTGGTGCGCATCGTCCGGTCTTTCGACCCCTGCCTCGCTTGTTCGATACATTGATCCTGGCCAAATGAGGAGAGATGTTACTATCTAAGCAGAAACCATTTGAAGAAATCCTGGGCTTTCTGGAGGGAGAGAGCAGGGTCTTCCTTCTCGGCTGCGATGGTTGCGCCCAGGCGTCCGGCACCGGCGGTCCTGTCCAGGTGGCCGAGATGAAATCCAAGTTGGAGGATGCCGGCAAGACCATAACCGGCACCGATGTGGTCGGTTTCCTCTGCGAAAAGGCGCTGGTGAAGTCGCGCCTGGCACCCAAGACCAACGCGATCATGGGATCGGATTCGATCCTGGTGATGACCTGCGGCGTCGGCATCCAAGCGGTCGCGGCCTCTGTGAACAAGCTGTGCCATCCCGGCTGCGACACGCAGAACCTCGGCGGAAGCCGGGGCGAATGGCAGGGCAGCGAGCGTTGTAGGGAATGCGCCGAGTGCGTCCTCGAGTCCACCGGTGGTATATGCCCTCTGACATCGTGCAGCAAAGGCCTACTAAGCGGGCAGTGCGGGGGGGCGTCGGCCGGGAAATGCGAGCTCAGTCCGGAAAAGGACTGTGGTTGGGAGCTCATCTACCATCGGCTGAAGGCTCTGGACCAACTGGACAAACTCAAGAAGCTCGCTCCGCCGAAGAGCTGGAGCAAGATGTCGCCCGACGTCCACATCCTGGCGACATCTCACTATGCCCTGGAAAACCCAGCTCAAGAGGAGGCAACGACGGAATGAGCCTCAAGTCGGAACTGGAATCAGGGAGATTCGCTATTACGGCTGAGATCGGTCCCCTGAAGGGAACCGACATCACGGAGAACATCGAGGTGGCCGAGATGCTACGCGGGCGTGTGACCGCCGCCAACGTCACCGACCAGCAGAGCTCGGTGATGAGATTGGGGTCAATGGTCACCTGCCACCTGCTGTCTGATCACGGTCTCGAACCGGTCCTGCAGATGACCTGCCGCGATACCAACCGGATCGCCTTACAATCGGACCTTCTGGGTGCCTGGGTCATGGGCACCGAGAACGTCCTTGCTTTGACCGGCGACTTCCCTGCTCTCGGCGATCATCCCGACGCCGTGCCGGTCTACGATCTCGACTCGGTGCAGTTGCTGTCGGTGATCAGCCGGCTCAACGAGGGATTCGATATGGTCGGTAACCCACTGACCGGCAAGACCGATTTCTTTGCCGGCGCTGTGGTCGATCCGGGCGCCGACACCGAAGCCAGCCTTGACCTCCAACTGTTCAAGATGGAGAAGAAGATCGAGGCTGGAGCGAAGTTCTTCCAGACTCAGGCGGTGTTCGAGCCTGACAAGTTCGCCAAGTTCATGAAGCGGGTGAAGGGGTTCGGGGTTCCGGTCATGGCCGGCGTTATCCCCTTGAAATCGGTAGGTATGGCCCGATTCATGAACAAGAACGTGGCCGGCGTGTGCGTGCCCAAAGAGACGATCCAGAGGTGTGCCGCGGCCGAAGACAAGACTCAGGCGGGCTGTGGATCTCGTCGCTGAACTAATGAGAGACCTCAAGGATCTCTGTCAGGGTCTGCATGTGATGCCCATCGGCTGGGAGAAGAAGGTTCCCCAGATGCTGGATGCGGCCGGACTGTAGGGCTGTCGGCATCACCCCTGGGACGGCCGGTCGGGGACGTGTCGCGCCGTCCAGACCATGGAGGCCTTGAGCCGTCGTATCCGCTTCCTGCGAGACAGCTGCGTCCGCGACGGCGTAAGTGCTTGTCGATACTGGAGACGCTGACAGCGGGGGCGCAGACATGGAAGGGAACCATACGAGGATAGCCATCCTGGGTTCCGGCCCGGGCGGCTACGTGGCCGCCCTGCGGGCGGCCCGTCACGGAGCGGCCGTCACCCTGGTCGAGAAGGACCTCATCGGCGGCACCTGTCTCAACCGGGGCTGTATCCCCACCAAGGCCCTGCTGGCCAGCGCCGAGGCCTTGGCCCGGGCGCGCGCGGGCGAGGAGTACGGGTTCGAGGTCCCGGCGAGGTCGCCCCGACTTCCCCCGCATGATGGCCCGCAAAGAACGGGTCGTCACCCAGATCCGCGAGAACGTCGAGGTGCTCCTCAAGAAGGCGGGGGTGAAGGTGATCCGCGGCACCGGCCGGCTCGCCCCGGGCGGCGGGTCTCGTGGCCGGCGGGCGCCGGCGGCGGCCAGACCGTCACGGTGGACGCGGACAAGATCATCATCGCCACGGGTTCGGAGCCCGCCTATCTGCCGATGTTCGACTTCGACCACCCGCCTATCTTGACCTCGACTTCAGCTTTAGAGTTGAGACGTCCCCGCGTCGCTTCTGATCGTGGGCGCAGGGGTCATCGGCTGCGAGTTCGCCTCGTTCTTCGCCGAGCTGGGCACCCAGATCACCATGGTGGAGATGATGCCGCAGATGCTCCCGCTCGAAGACACCCGCCTGGCCAAGCAGTTCCAGGGCGTCTATCGCAAGCGGGGCATCCAGGTACTGCTGAACACCAAGGTGGAGAGATCGCCGAGTACGCGGCCGACCACGTGGGGGCCAGCTCTCCGACGGGTCGGAGGTCACGGCCGAGAAGGTCCTGGTGTCGGTCGGCCGGAAGCCCAACAGCGCGGGCATCGGGTGGAGGCCGCCGGGGTCAGATCGACAGCCGCGGGCTACATCATGGTGAACGAGTACCTGGAGACCACCGCGCCCGGCATCTACGCCATCGGCGATGTGAACGGGGGCATGATGCTGGCCCACGTGGCCTCTCACGAAGCCTTCGTGGCGGTGGACAACTGCCTCGGCGCGCAGCGCGAGAGCGCGATCTGCGCTCCACGCCCTCGTGCACCTACTCCGATCCCTGAGGTGGCGAGCGTGGGCCTGAACGAGGAGCAGGCCGCTAGCACGGCTATCAGCCGGTGACCGGCACCTATCGTTTCCCCGCCCTGGGCAAGGCCTGGCCATGGGCGAAGACGTCGGGTACGTGCAGCTGGTGGCCGACAAAGAGACCGACCTCCTGCTGGGCGCCAGCATGATGGGACCCCACGTCACCGACCTCATCCACGAGATGGCGGTGGCGGTCCAGAACGGGCTGACGCGTGAGGCAGTTGGGTGATACCATCCACGCTCATCCCACTATCGCCGAGGCGGTCATGGAAGCCGCACACGACGTGCACGGTGAGTCGGTGCACATAGCCAAGGTAGAACATCACGACACGAGGAAAGGAGCCGCGATGCACAACTAGTCGAAGCCATGGCCAACATGAAGGAGAAGGAAGCCCTTCAGATCGTCGACGAGCTGCTGGCCAAGGGCGAGGACCCCAACAAGATCCTGGATCTCTCCTCCGAGGCCATGCAGGTGGTGGGCACCCGCTACCAGGAAGGCACCTACTTCCTGCCCGAGCTCATCATGAGCGGCGAGATGCTGCGTAAGATCGGCGAGATCCTCAAACCCCTGCTGGCCGCCAAGACCGACCAGACCAAGAAGCTGGGCATCGTGGTCCTCGGCACCGTGCGGGGCGACATCCACGACATCGGCAAAGACATCGTGGGCTTCATGCTGGAAGTGAACGGCTTTGAGGTGCACGACCTCGGCATCGACCAGCCCGAAGAGGCCTTCGTGAAAGCCGTGAAGGAGCACAAGCCCCAGGTGCTGGCCCTCTCCGGCTTCCTCTCGGTGGCCTTCGACTCCATGAAGTCCACCATCGAGCAGGTGGAAGCCGCCGGGCTGCGCAAGGACCTCAAGATCATCATCGGCGGCGGGCAGATGGACGACACCGTGCGCAAGTACACCGGGGCCGACGCCTACGGCGACGACGCCATGGCTGCCGTGGCCTTCGCCAAGGAGACGGTGGGGGTGGCGTGATGGCCGAGAAAGCTGGGAGGACATGACCCCCGCCGAGAGGCGAGCCTGGCGCATCGAGCAAGTGGCGCAATCCGGCGTCGCCGTTCGCGAGCCCGCAGGCCGAGGCCGACTACAAGGCGCGGGTGGACCGGCTCATAGCGGCCATCAACCTGGAGAAGCCCGACCGGGTGCCGGTGAGTCTCAACACCGGCTGGTGGCCGGCCAGAGCGCCGGCATGACTCCCTACGAAGCCATGAGCGACCCGGCAAGGCCGCGCAGGCCTGGCTGGACTTCAACGTCGAAGTTCCAGCTGGACGTCATGGTCGACCCCGCTGCACAACACAGTCCCGGCCTCGATGTTCGAGACGATCGACTACAGGCTGTACTCCTGGCCGGGCCACGGCGTCGCCAAGGACGCGGGCTACCAGTACAACGAGAAGGAGTGGATGCTCCCCGAGGAGTACGACCACCTGATCTCGGACCCGACCGACTACATGCTCCGCACGTATCTTCCCCGCACGGTGGGCGCGTTCGCCGGCTTCGGCGGACTGTCCTCGCTCTTCGACTTCATCGAGCTGCCCTTCGTGGCCGGCCAGGTCGGCGGCTGGGGCATCGCCGGAGATGGTCGGCGGGTCTGGAGAGGCTGACCGCGGCGGCACGAGATGGTCGAAGCGTGGGCCAGGGCCGACCTTCCCGGAGATCGGCGAGATCATGGCGCTGGGCTTCCCGGCCTACTGGGGTGCGGCGACCAAGGCGCCGTTCGACATCCTGGGCGACACACTGCGCGGCACTCGGGGGTCATCGTCGACCTCTACCGCCGGCCCGAGAAGGTGCTCGCCGCCTGCGAGCGCCTGGTGCAGGTGGCCATCGACTTCGTAACTCAAGCGCCCGGGATCCCGCCGCACGCCCGTCATCTTCATGCCGCTGCACAAGGGCGCGGACGGCTTCATGAGCGACGAGCAGTTCCACACGTTCTACTGGCCGAGCCTGAAGGCCCTGCTCTGGGCCTCATCGAGGAGGGCTTCATACCCTTCCTGTTCGCCGAGGGGCGCTACGACTCGCGGCTCGAGACCATCATGGACCTGCCCAAGGGCGAGACCGTCTGGCTGTTCGACCAGACCGACATGGCCCGGGCCAAGGAGACCATCGGCCAGGTGGCCTGCATCCAGGGGAACGTGCCCCTGTCGCTCATGCATGCGGCACCGCCGAGGAGGCGGCCGAGCTACGCCGCAAGCTCATCGACGTCGCCGGCAAGGGGGGCGGCTTCATCCTCGACGTCGGCGCAGTGGCCGACGGGGGCAAGGAGGAGAACCTGCGCGCCATGATCAAGACGGCCAAGGAGTACGGCGTCTACTAGGCAGTCAGAGGACGGGAAGAGGCGACAGTTTGGCCGAGAGCGGTGATCCTGGCCTGCGAGATGATCGAGGACGAGGTGCGGCTGGCGCTGGAGGCGGTGCCGCCGAGCGAGCGGCCGCCGGTGGTCTGGGTGGAGAGCGGGCTGCACGAGCGGCCGGAGCGGCTGCAGGCGGCGCTGCAGGGGCTGATCGAATGTCGACGGGGGCCGCGGCGGCACGGCCGTAGCGTGCTCGGTGCGGCCCGGCAGGGGACCGGCCGCGGAGCGCCGGGAGCAGGTACTGGTAGGCCCGGTGGAGGAGGTGCTGCTGGCCCTGGGGTTCTGCGGCAGCGCGCTCAAGGGTCTGGTCGCGCGGCATCTGCGCATGGTGTTCCCCCGGGTGGACGACTGCGTCTCGCTGCTGCTGAACCGGGGTTGCGCACGGGAGGAGATCCCGGGACCCGCGCCACTACTACCTGACCCGCGGATGGTTCAACCACGAGAGCACCCTGCAAGGGAGGCTTCGAGGAGTGGGACGAGCGGTTCGGCCCGGAGCGAGCGGCGCGCTGCGAAAGACCATGTTCGCGGGCTACGAGCGGGTAACCTGATCGATACCGGCCTACGACGTGGACGAGTGTCTCGAGCAGAGCCGGGGCGGACGCCGACGATCTGGAGCTGGACCACGGCGTCGTGCAGGGTTCGGTGCAATTGCTGGAGGACTTTCAGGGGGGAGAGGGACGGCGAGATAGTGGTGGTGCCGCCGGGGAGCCGATAGGATTCACGCACTTGTTCCTGTCGAAGAGTGAGACCGGAAAAACCGTACGGCGAAGATGGAGGAATGCAGTGGAGACCCGAGTAGCCAGCGCGACGAGCGAAGTCATCATCGGTGGGGGCCGGCCCACGGTGCTCATAGGCGAGCGCATCAACCCCACCGGCAAGAAGCGCCTGGCCGAGGCTCTGCGGGCCGGCGACCTGAGCGTCGTCCGCGAGGAAGCCCTGGCCCAGGTGGCGGCCGGCGCCGACATCCTGGACGTCAACGTGGGCGCCACCGGCGTCGACGAGGTGGACGATGCTGCCCCTGGCGGTACAAGGCCGTGGGAGGTGGTGGACGTGCCTCTCTGCATCGACAGCCGCAAGATCGAGGCCCTTGCGGCGGCGCTGGACGTCTGTCCGGGACGGCCGATAGTCAACTCGGTCACCGGCGAGGAGGCCTCCCTGGAGACCGTGCTGCCCCTGGTCAAAGAGCAGGGGCTGCCGGTCATAGGCCTGACCCTGGACGAGAAGGGCATCCCCGCGGACGCCGAAGCGCGCGTGGCCATCGCCCACCGCATCGTGGAGCGGGCCGAGGCGATGGGCATCCCGCGTGAGGACGTGATCATCGACTGCCTGACCCTGTCGCTGGGCGCGAACGTCAAGGCCGGCCTGGCCACGCTGGAGGCGACCCGGCGCGTGCGGGACGAGCTGGGCGTCAACCAGACCCAGGGGGCAGCAACATCTCCCACGGCCTGCCCAACCGGCCGGTGCTAACGGGGCCTATCTGGCCCTGGCCATCGAGGCAGGTCTGACCTGCCCCACGGTGGACGTGGCCCTGGTGCGCCTGGCCGTCCTTTCGGCCGACCTGGTGCTGGGCCGCGACAACTACGCCATGAGCTTCATCGCGGCCTTCCGCGAAGCGCAGAAGGCGGCCGAAGCCCAGTGAACGCGGAGGCGAGAAAGGGGTAGACATGGCCGACCTGCTTCGTCGCGAGATAATCGGGGAGAACGGTCCGCCGGTAGGCATCTTCATCGATGGGCGTCATCTGCAGGTCGACCGACATGTGTCGATCCTGGACGCCGCCCAAGCGCATGGGATCTACATACCTACGCTCTGCCACGATCCCCGCTTGGAGCCCGTCGGTCGCTGCAAGCTGTGCCTGGTGGAGGTCGCCGGGGACGGGCTGGTCTATGCGTGCCAGACCCCGGTGGCCGAGGCCATGGAAGTGATCACCCTGAGTCCACAGATCTCCGATGCGCGTCGGTCCCGGCTCAACGAGTTGCTCTCCAACCATAACGCCTATTGCGAACCGCCCTGCCACTACGCCTGTCCGGCGGGCATCGACATACCCGCCTACCTGGGAGCGATCGCCGAGGGAGACGACGCTGAAGCCGTCAGGATCGTCAAGCAGCGACTGCCGCTGCCCCGCATCATCGGCCGGGTCTGTCCCCGGCCGTGCGAGAGCGCCTGTCGCCGCACCCAGGTCGACGGCGAACCGGTAGCCATCTGTCAGCTGAAGCGCTTCGCCGCCGACCGCGACTGCGCCGGCGGCGCCGGCGAGCGACGAGGCCGCGCCTGAAGAAGACGTCGCCCCGGCCAGCGGCAAGAAGGTCGCCGTCATCGGCAGTGGCCCCTCGGGTCTGACCGCCGCCTACTTCCTAGCTCGGGCCGGTCACCAGGTGACGATCTTCGAAGCCCATTCGCAGCCCGGCGGCATGATGCTCACCGGGATCCCGCCTTATCGTCTGCCCCGATACGTCATCGCCGAGGAGGTCGACGATATCCTCAGACTTGGCGTGGAACTGAGGCTTGGTTGCCGGCTCGGCGAGCACGTCACCATCGACAGCCTCGAGGCCGACGGCTACGACGCCATCTATCTTGCCATCGGCGCCCAGTGCGGCTCCACCGGTGGCATCCCCGGCGCCGAGGGCGGACAGGGCATCTACCCGGCCGTCGACTTCCTCCGAGAGAGCAATGCCCGGGCGTGGAAGGAGCCCCTCGGCCGGACGCTGATCGTCGGCGGCGGTTTCACGGCCGTCGACGCGGCCCGATCGGCAGTGCGTCTTGGGGCCGGCGAAGTGACTTTGGTCTACCGGCGGACCCGCGAAGAGATGCCCGCGACCACGGACGAGGTGGACGAGGCGGAGGAGGAAGGCGTTAACCTGCTGTTGCTCACAGCCCCGGTCTCCGTGATCCGGGAAGACGGGAGGGTCACCGGTGCGGTCTGTCAGAAGATGGAACTGGGCGAGCCGGACGAAAGCGGCAGGCGACGGCCGGAGCCGGTGGCGGACTCCGAATTCACCGTCGCAGCGGATACGGTGATCCTGGCGATCGGCCAGGAAGTCGACGACCGCGACCTGGGTGGCTCCTGCACCTTCACCTCCTGGGGCACCATCGAGGCGGACAAGAGCACTCTGGCGACCAGCAAGGAAGGAGTCTTCGCCGGGGGAGACTGCGAGACCGGGCCCGCGACGGTGGTGGAAGCCATAGCTGCGGGGCGCCGGGCCGCCATCGCCATCGATGCCTACGTCTCGGGCAGAGACCCGAAGGCGGCCTGCGCCGCGCCCGGCACGCGCCTCGAGCGACACCAGCCGAAGTTCTTCGATATCGGTGCCAAGCCTCTTTCTGACGACAAACGCAACCACATCCCCGTGCTCCCTGTCCGGCCCGCCAGAACTTCCACGAGGTGGAGTTGGACTTCGACGAGGCTGCGGCCAGGAGGGAAGCCGCCCGCTGCATGCAATGCACCTGCCACGCCGCCTCTGCCTGCGAGCTGCAGCGCCTGGCTATCCGCTACGGCGCCGGTACCACGGAATTCAAGGGTGACCAGGGCAGTTCGAGCTGTTCGACGGGTCGCCCATCCTTCAGCTCGACCGCAAGCGCTGCATCAAGTGCCACAGCTGCGTCCGCATCTGCGCCGAGGCCGAGCAGTACGGCGTCTACCAGGTGGATGAAGCCGAGTACCCAGAGCTCAAGGGCCTTACCTACCGGGATTCCGGCTGCGTCTCCTGCGGCCAGTGCCTCGATGTCTGCCCCACGGGCGCACTGGTCAACGCCCAGCTCAAGGGCGCGCACGAATGGGAGATAAGCCGGGTGCGCACCACGTGTCCGCTCTGCGGCACGGGCTGCAATTTCGACCTGAACGTCAAAGACGGCAGGGTCGTCGGGGTCACGGCCGCTGCGGACGCGCCGGTCAACGGCAGCGCCTTGTGCGTCAAGGGCCGGTTCCACACAGACATGATCCACAGCCCAGAGCGACTCACCACCCCGCTCGTAAGAAGGAATGGCGTACTCGAGAGGGCCACCTGGGACGAGGCTCTCGACCTCGTCGCCGCCCGCTTCCAGGAGATACGGGATCGTGATGGAGCGGACGCTTTCGCCGCCCTCAGCTCGGCCCGTTGCACCAATGAAGACAACTGGCTGATGCAGAAGTTCGTCCGGGTGGTGATGCGCACCAACAACCTGGACCACTGCGCGCGAACCTGACACGCTCCCACTGTGGCCGGTCTGGCCGCATCGTTTGGAAGCGCCGCGATGACGAACTCCATCAGTGAGGTCGAGTTCTACGACGCCCTATTCATCATCGGGTCCAACACCACCGAAGCGCATCCCATAATCGGAAGCAAGATGAAGCGCGCCGCCCGGCGCGGGGCTACGTTGATAGTGGCCGATCCGCGGCACATCGAATTGGTCGACTACGCCCAGCTGTGGCTGCAGCTCATCCCGGGTACCGACGCGGCTCTCATCAACGGCATGATGAACATCATCATCAACGAGCGCTGGGCCGACTGGGAGTTCATCGCCAAGCGCTGCGAGAACTACGACGACCTGTGGGAGGTCGTGCAGAAGTACACCCCGGACGTGGTCAGCGAGATCACCGGCGTCCCCGAGGACAAGCTCTACGCAGCCGCCGAGCTCTATGCCCATACCCGCCGGGCGGGCATCTTCTACACCCTCGGCATCACCGAGCACACCACCGGTACCGCCAACGTCATGAACCTGGCCAATCTCGCCATGGTCACCGGCCATGTGGGAGTGGAGCATGCTGGAGTCAATCCACTGCGCGGCCAGAACAACGTGCAGGGAGCCTGCGACATGGGCGCTCTGCCCAACGTGTTCTCGGACTACCGGCCCGTCACCAGGCCGAGGATGTCGCCGTCTTCGAGAAGGAATGGGGGGCGAGACTCAGCACCACGACGGGGCTGCGCACCCCGGAGATGTTCGACGCCATCATCGCCGGCGATCTCAAGGCGATGTACATCATGGGCGAGGACCCGATCCTCACCGACGCCGACGCCAATCATGTCCGCAAGGCCATCTCCAGCCTTGAATTCCTGGTGGTCCAGGACATCTTCCTGACGGAGACGGCCAAGTACGCCGACGTGGTGCTACCGGCCGCCTGTTACGCCGAGAAGGACGGCACCTTCACCAACACCGAGCGCCGGGTGCAGAGGGTGCGGAAGGCCGTCGAGCCTCCGGGTGAGGCCCGGGCCGACTGGCAGATCATCTGCGACCTCTCCCACCGTATGGGCTACCAGATGGGGTGTGTCTCCCCGGCGGATATCTTCGAAGAGATCCGGACCTTGACCCCCACCTACGCCGGCATGACCTACGACCGGGTCGATGCCTGCGGTCTGCAGTGGCCATGCCCCGACATCGATCATCCGGGCACTCCCTACCTGCATGAGGACACGTTCCCCCGGGGGCGTGGGCGCCTTTTGGGCATCGAATACGAAGCTCCCGCCGAGCTCACCAACGAGGACTACCCTTACCTGCTGACCACCGGGCGCATGCTCTACCAGTACAACATCTCCACCAGGCAGTCCGCGACCCTCGACTCGCTGGCGCCTTACGAGCTGGCCGAGATCAACCCGGTGGACGCCGCCTCGATCGGAGTGTCCGAGGGAGAAGAGATGCGGGTCACTTCGCGCCGCGGCTCGGTAGTCACCCGGGTGACGGTCACCGACCGCGTGCCCCCCGGGATCCTGTTCATGACCTTCCACTTCCGGGAGACGGCGGTCAACGAGCTGACCAATTCCGCATACGACCCCATCTCCAACACAGCGGAGTACAAAGTCTGCGCGGTCAGGATCGAACCGGCACGATGAGATTGGTGCCCTGACCGATGCCCGGATCGGTGCCCGGACCGGTCCCGCTGCTACGTCTTGAGGCTACTGCTTCTTCAGGCTCGTGACGAGTGCAGTTATCTCCTCGGAAAGGACGGGGAACTGTTTGTAGCAGGCCAGAGCGTATGCCTCGAGCGCGGGGATGGCGTACGGGTCGTGTACGTAGTCGAGAACGAAGTACTTCGAATCCAACCGGTCCCCACCCATGAGGTCTCTCCCGTCGATCCGCTCGACGTAGTACTTCTGTTGTAGCTTGTTCCTCTTGTCCTCCATGTTGTTCCTCCGGCTGTTTGACACAACGCTATCACGGGAAGACCGGGCCGCGCGGCGGAAGAGGACAATCGGACGGGACATGCCAAGAACGCTCTTGAGGGCAACCCCGCCGGGGTGGAAGCTCAAGCCGGTCCAGGAGCTAACGCCCTGGGGAGAGGCGAGGAAGCTCCTCGTCGTCCGGCGACGAGCCGTCCTGCCGCCGGCCCTCCTGCGGCGGGCCGGCCGGCGACGGGCTTTGCGAAGGGCCGGCGCTCCGCAGCCGCCGGCTCCGTTGCACGGCAGCCTCTATCGCCTGCTGAAAAGCCAAGCGGACTCCTCGCTCCTCGAGAACATCCATGCCCGCCTTGTCCATCGGGGTCGCGGCCAGATGCTCCCTGAGCTCGCCGGGCGAATCCGAGTGGAGAGGTAGGAGCCGGGCGGTTGCGAGCGCTGTCTGTCGCACCAGTCTGCGGGCCGTGACCCGGGGCAGGCCCGCGGCTACGGCACCGTCTTCCAGACTCTCCACTGCAAGGGCAAGGAAGGCCGGGCCCGATCCCGACACCGCCGTAACGGCGTCGAGCATGTCCTCGGGGACGGATTCTGTCACCCCTAAACCGGCGAACAAACCGATCACGGCCTCGACCTCCGCGGCAGCCGCCCCAGGTTCCGAGGCGACCGCTATCGCACCGACCCCTAGCTCCACGCCTAGATTCGGCATGACCCGAAAGAGGTTGGGGCCCGGCCCTAGGATGGTCCGCATCCGCCCCATCGTGATCCCCGCCATCGACGAGATCACGGTCTGACCCTCGCGCAGCAGTGGTGCGATCGCGCCAAGGAGCACCGGGGCGTCTTTGGGCTTGACCACCACAAGGACAAGGTCCGCCTGAGTGACCAAGTCTTCCAGCGACCGAGCCGCCGAGATCGGACCTGGCGTAAGCAACCGCTGCGCCGCGGCCTCGATCTTGTCCCAGACGATCAACCGGACTCCCCGCTGCTCAGAACGGAGCCAGCCCTTGACGAGGGCGGAGCCCATGCTGCCGGTGCCAATACACCGACGGTGGTGACCGAGTCGGCGGTCATGATTCGAGCCCATCGCCAGGCCCGGGCATCCCAGACCTCGCGCTCAGTGAACTACGGGGGCCAGTGATTCTTCGACCCGCTCGGACGCGGGCTCGGCGTCGGCTATCGCCGGCTCGGTGTCGGCTGCCGCCGGCTGGCCGTCAGAGGGCCTCGTCTCGTTGAGGCAACTCCACACCGGGTTCAGGACACGGCCCGCTTCGGCCGAGTAGGCGTCCATCTCGTCCTGTAGGTCCGTCAGTATGGAGTCGGCGCCATCGTGCGTGGGATGAGCGCCGGTACAGGCCATGATCTCGCGCGAACAATTCGGGTTGTCGATCCACATGCAGGGCATGAGCAGATTGTGATTGAAAGGTTGCCGGCTGCGGATCTCGCGGAAGAAGGGCGAGTTGAACGCCTCGAGCAGGCTCATGTACCGGATGTTGTCGGTCGCGAAGTGGGTGAAGATGCACGGTTCGACCCAGCCTTCGCTGGTGATGTGCATGTAGTGCTTGCCGGCGATGCAGCCACCGACCCAGGGGGCGTCGCCCCAGAAATCGACGGGGAAGAACGGTTTGGTGGCCCGGAGCCGGTGGATGCCCAGGCGGAACTGTTCGCGATCGGACGGTGTGGGCATCATGTCCACATCCGGTTCGCGGCCGATGGGCATGTAGAGAAAGTGCCAGGCGATCATCGCCCCTTTGGCGACAAGAGGATCCACGAACTCGTCGCTGACGAGGACCTGCCAATTGTTCCTCGTGACCGTGGCCGAATAGCCGAACATCACGCCCGCTTCTCCCAGGCGGTCCATGACGCTCATGACCTTCTGGTGAACACCGAGGCCCCTTCTTTGATCGGTGAGCTCGGGAGTCCCGTCGACACTCAACATGAGGGCGACGTTGCCTATCTTCGCCAACTCGCCGATGATCTCGTCGGTGAGCAGAGTGCCGTTGCTGAAGATCTGGAACATCGAGTCCCTATTGGCCCGTGCGAAGCCGAGCAGGTCGGGGTAGAGGAACGGTTCACCTCCCAGGAAGGTGAACAGGTACACACCCATGTCATTGCCCTCGTCGACGATACGCTGCAGGAGCTCGCGATCCAGATCTTGATCGGGCGAGTACTCCCCCGCGTAGCAGCCCGCGCAGGTGAGATTGCAGCGCATCGTGGGGCTCATCAGTAGGGTCGTCGGGGCCATCATGCCCGTGGTCTCGGTGAGTTCTTTCCTCTTGGCCGCACCCCTAAGGAGGGTGTTGACTACCAGGCACTCGATGAAGCGATCGCGGCACTCGGGGCTGAGCTTGGTGGTCACGTGACGCGACATCAGAAGAACCGGATGGTCAGCCTCGACTTTGTCGCATAGGAACCGGACGGACCCTTTGTGGGCGTCGGGGGTGATCATTTCGGCAAGCTTGAAGGCTTTGATGATCTTGGCTTTGTCCCCGCCGGCGGCAAGCGTGAGCATCCGACCGATCATGCGTCGCTGCATCCCGTTGTATAGCCCGTCTACGTGACCCACCCACTCCTCCTTGTCCGTTTCGCTGGGTCGTGCAGCCGACCGTGCTGAGACTTGGGGCCTCCATTCTACCCCCGCAAGCGTCACAACGGAATCACATTCGCACCAAACACCCGCCAAATATGGGGATCGGCGTCACGGATTCCATGGCGGCCCCAGAACTGCTAGGGTTGATAGCAGTAGCATAGAGGGAACAACGAACCGACATCTGCCGGCGGCGACGGCCCGTCCAAGGAGAACGATCATGCCTGAAACGCCCGGTGACCCGAGATGGTATGACTTGGCCCCCGAGGAAGTCGCGAAGCAGCTCCAGGTCGACCCCGAGCAGGGTCTGAGCGCGACCGAGGCGCAGCGGCGATTGCAGGAGCAAGGCCCCAACAAGCTGGCGGGCAAGAAGAAGGAACCGGGATGGCGGCGTTTCTTACGCCAATACCGCGATTTCATGCAGCTCCTCCTGGTGGGGGCCGCGATCGTCAACCAGATCGTCGTCCAAGAACTCGGGACCACCCTGGTCCTGTTGGGACTGACCGTGCTCAACGCCGTGCTTGGTATGAACGGGGAATCGAAAGCCGAGGCCAGCCTGGCCGCGCTCGAGAAGATGCTCAAGAGCATCGCCCGGGTCCGCCGCGACGGCGTCGCGGTCGAGATCGAGGCGGAGGAGTTGGTGCCGGGGGACATAGTCCTCATGGAAGCCGGTAACCGCGTTCCCGCGGATGGACGGCTGCTCGTGGCGGCGAACGTGGAGATCGAAGAAGCCGCTCTCACCGGCGAGAGCGTTGCCGCGTCCAAGAGCACGGACGCAATCAGCCAGACCGATGTCCCCTTGGGCGACCGCCATTGCATGGCCTTCATGAACACCTCGGTGACCCGCGGCCGCGTGGAGATGATCGTCACAGCGACGGGCATGAAGACCGAGATGGGGAACATCGCCGACCTGCTCAACAAGACCAAGTCCGAGAAGACTCCTCTACAGAAGCAGCTCGACCGCCTCACGGTCCTGATCGCCGGCCTGGCGGGCATCACCTTCGTCATCATGATCTTCCTGGGCCTGCGGCAGGACCAGCCCTTCGACGCCATCTTCACCGCGGGGATCGCTCTCGCCATCTCCGCCATCCCATCGGGCATGCCGGCCGTGGTCACCACTCTCTATTCCATGGGGACGCGCGTGCTGGCGGCTTCGAACGCCATCGTCAAGCGCCTGCCGTCTGTGGAGACCCTGGGGTCGGTATCGGCCATCTGCTCGGATAAGACCGGCACTCTGACGCTCAACAAGATGACCGCCCGTGAGTTCACCATCCCCGGGCAGAACCGCTTCAAAGTGACCGGCGAAGGCTACGGCACCCAGGGAACGATGGAACTGAAGACCAGTGGTGTCAAGGACCAGCAACCCTGGCAGAAAGGCACCGTTACCTATAGCACCGACGGTCAGCTCCTGAGCGCGGGCGGTGCCAAGGTCGATCTGGATGAGGTCATGCTGCCCATGGCTCTCTGCGCCGACGCCCGTCTCGACGACGGCGCCCTCATCGGTGACCCCACCGAAGGCGCGCTCATCGTTCTAGCCGAGAAGGGCGGCATCAGCGTGGATCACGCCCGGGAGATGTATCCCCGCGTGGCGGAGGTCCCCTTCGATTCCGACTACAAGTTCATGGCCACCTTCCACAGCATGAACGATGCCCAGGGCAAGCCGGTGATCCGCTGCTTCGTGAAGGGCGCGCCGGACGTGCTCATCGACCGCGGCGGCGCGTACTGGCTGCCTGGCGGCGAAGAGCTGCCGATCACCGACGATAACCGCAAGCTTGCGCTGGAGGAGAACGAGCGTATGGCGAAAGGGGGCGAACGCGTCATGGTGGTGGCTCGACGCGATTTCGATCCTCAATCGTTCGATCCCAAAGGCGATTTGATCAACGAGGTGAACGGGCTGACCTTGCTGGCCATGGTCGGCATCGTCGACCCGCCGCGCGCCGAGGCCAAGGACGCAATCGCCAAATGTCATAGCGCCGGCATCCAGGTCCGCATGATCACCGGCGACCATGCCGTGACGGCCGCGGCCATCGGTCACGAGTTGGGCATCGAGGGGAACGCACTGACCGGCGCGCAGTTCGCCGCCTTGAGCGACGAAGAGCTGGCCCGGCAGTTGCCCGACATCGGCGTGGTGGCCCGGGTGGCGCCGGAGGACAAGATCCGCCTGGTGGGCATGCTCCAGCACGAGGGCAACATCGTCGCCATGACCGGCGACGGCGTCAACGACGCGCCGGCGCTCAAGAAGGCGGATATCGGTGTGGCCATGGGCATCACGGGTACGGAGGTCTCCAAAGGGGCCGCCGTCATGATCCTGACCGACGACAACTTCGCTACCATCGTCAAGGCCGTCGAATACGGCCGGGGCATCTACGACAACCTAGCCAAGTACATCCGCTTCCAGATGACCGCCTTGGTGGGGTTCATCGTCAGCTATCTGGGCGCAGCGATCTTCATGATCCTCGGTGGGGTCCCGTTCCAAACGCTGGCGGTCCTTTACCTCAACTTCCTGGTGCAGGTACCGCTCGCCATCGCCTTAGGGTTCGACAAGCCTTCCGAGGGTCTGATGGAACGCAAGCCTCGACCGCTCACCCAACCCGTGCTCACCACCTGGCAATGGGTTCGCATCGCCTTCATCGGCATACTCATGGCTATCGGTACGCTCTACCTGGAGAACTACTACGAGTCGATCGACCCCGTCGTGGCCGCATCCATGGCGTTCCTCGTCTTCTCCCTGTTCAACATCGTGATCGGGGTGACCTCTCGAAGCGAGACCGAGAGCGCTTTCCGCGCCGAGAACTACACGAACCACCGTCAACTGAAGCTGCTCGGGTTGTCCTTCGTGCTCGCCCTCTTGGCCACAGAGCTGGGTTTCCTGCAGCGTATGCTGGGACTTACGTCGCTTAGCGGCCGGCAGTGGCTGATCTGCATCCTCTTCGCCTTGGGGCTCATGATCGTAGACGAGTTGGTCAAGATCTTCTTGCGTAGACGCAGGCGACCCTCACCGAGTGCTGCTGGCGCCATGAAAGCGGCCTCATAGGCCGAGGCCCGACAGCGACCCCGCCGGCCGGCGAAGGTGACGAGCCCGGAAGGGCTAGTCCTCCACTTTCCAGCAGTCCGACGGGTTCTCTTGCCCCGCCTGACTGTTGGCCGGATGCGTTGCCAACCACTGCTCCGGGTCCTCGATGATCTGCCGGACCGTGGACTGGACCAGTTCCAGATTCAGGATGTTGTAGCCCATCTCGTTTCTACCGGTGACGTAGTCGGGAGGCGTGAAACCCACGGCTATCATCTCGTCGGTCTTGACCTTGGCCCGCACCTTGATCAGGTCCGCCAGTCGGTCGATGGGGATATCCGTCTTCAAGTTGTCCTTGATGGCCCCCACGATGTCCGGGAACTTGAACGCTAGATCCCTCACGCCGTTCTGATAGAGCAAGGCCAGCAGGACGCAGCGCTGCCTCTGCATGCGGTGATAGTCGTCGCTCCCGGTCCGGGAGCGCGCGAAAGCCAGGGCTTCATGACCGTCCAGGTGCCGGATGCCCGGCTGGATGTCGTAGATCCGGGCCTCCTCCCCTTTGGTGAACGACGCCATCCGTACCCAGATCCGCTCCTTCACATTGAGCGTGACTCCGCCGAAGGCATCGACCAGGTCGATGAACCCGTTCAGATCGACCACGGCGTAGTAGTCGATCGGGATGCCCAGCAGTCTGCTGACGGTCTCGCGCATCACCTGAGCCCCGGCGTCTCCTTCTCCCCCGGCCAGTTCGGGGTGGTTCTGCGCATCGAAGTAGAGACTGCTGATGAGGTCCAGATAGACGTCCGTGCCGAGAGCCTCGGCCGTCCGGTCGCTCAAAGCCAGCGAGCCGGTGTTGCGCGGGACACCGAAGAGCGCCACCGCCCCGGTCTTCAGATCGACCGTGGCGACAATGACGGTGTCCGCCCGGGCGCCGGTCCGGCGGTAGCCGGCGTCGGTGCCCAGAAGCAGGAACGTCAACCGCTCGTCATCGCCCGAGTCCAGCGGCGGCAGCGTGGTCGTGGTGGTCGAGCTGGTGGTAGTCGAACTGGTCGTGGTGGAGACCACCCCGGTCGAGGTCGTGCTCGCGATCGACGTGGTCGTCGTCGTGGAAGGCAGGCCCGACGTAGTGGTGGTCACTTCGTCGTCAGCCACGAACACGGTGGTCAGCAGATCGTGCGAGAGGAAGGCGTAGTAGCCGAACAGCGCGTGCGGCGCCACGGTCAGGAAGAGCAGCACCGCCAGCCCGACCCCGGCCAGTACTACCCGCAGTCTCGGGGGGGGATCGGCCGCCGCCGCGTACTGCGCCCCTCCCGCCCGGTACGCGTCCACGGCCGCATACAGCCGGAAGCCGAGCAAGAGGACGTTGAACCCGAGCAGCCCGAGTAGCACCTCGGGCTGGATCACGAAGGCGAGAACCTCGTCGATCCCCTGCAGCGCGACGACGATACCGACTATGAGGAACAGCACGACCACCGCGAGCATGATGTAGCCGCGCCTGCGGGCTCCGGCGGCGATCTGCCCGGTCCCGGGGACCAACATGGAGAAAAAGGCGTACAGCAGGCGACGCACGTAGCGGTCACGGCCGCGCGGGTGCCGGTATTCGTTCCGGCTCAACGGCTCATCAGTACTTGCCACAACCGGTCGGAGCCTCGAGTCCCTTTCTTCCTGACACGACGAGAAGCGGGCCTGGTTCTGTCCAAGATTATAGGATTGCACGCGCGCCTCTGACTACCTGCACCCCATGAGCTGTCTGAGTAGCGTGTGAAGACTCCGCAATCCGGCGCAATTCGGACCGCATTCGCGCTCTGAGACGGAGTCTGGTCTCGCCTTGTTCCGCGTGACAGGACCGTGGGTCGTTTGCCGGTTCGGCGCAAAAGCAGTACCTTCTTCGTTCGGGGGGGACAGAGGGAAACAAGGGATTCGGTGCGCTCGTGGCACTTGGGCACCTTGTGCTTGCCAAGACCCATGACACTGCGACCACCGACGGCGATTCCAATCTGCATGCCGAATTCAAGGCCATCCGTGAGGCCACTACAGCTCTGGGTTCAACCAATCTGTGCGGTACGGTGCTCTACTCCACCTGCGAACCATGCCCGATGTGCACCGGTCTCGCGGTGTGGGCCAACCTGACGAGCATCGTGTACAGGTTCTCAAAGAGAGGTGCGAGGCTCTCTATTCGCCGGGGCCTGGGGAGCCGGGAGAAACTGCTACAAGTTGATCACCTTGGCCGCGCGGAGCATGGTCTCGGAGATCGCGTACATGTTGGAGATCTCGCCGACCGCCACTTTCTCCTTGAGATCGAAGTGACCGAGACAGGTGCCGCACAGGAGTACCCGCGCCCCTCGGTCCACAAGGGCTCTGAGATCGTCGAGCGCTGGGGAGCCCTCGATCGCCAGCATCACCCCACTGTTGTAGAAGATGAGCAGGTCCGGTCTCGGCGTGACCTCGCCAAGGGTGTGCAAGAAGTTCCGGAGAAGCACCTGTCCGAGCTCATCGTCGCCCCGCCCCATCGTGTTGCTTGAGATAGCGACCACGGTCGATCCCCACTCTAGGTCCGCCCGGTCCCCAGGGCCCGCCCCGAGTTCACTTTTCAGCTTCTGATCGTTCACCCGCCTTCTCCTCTCCTGGAAGTAGCATCTTGAGGTCGTGTATTGCCGATACCTGGACCCCGGTTGCCGCGAGCACCTTCTCGGCTCGTTCGCGATCACCGAGGCTCACCCGCAGGCAGACGCCGCACTGGGAACTGATGGCCCGGGGCACGGGGATAAGCGAGCATGAGACCCCTGCTCGGATGAGCGCGGCCTCGCCCTTGATCGCGTGAGAGGCCGAGGGCACGAGAAACAGACTATGGGTGGGAGCGGAGGGCCTCATTCAGTTTCGCCCCTTGCCTCTGCTCCGTGCCAGATGGCGGACGGCCCGTAGGGCGAGATCTACGTCATTCGCGGTGGTGAAGGCACTGAGAGACAACCTCACCGTCCCGGCGGGGAACGTCCCCAGGGTCTTGTGAGCGGCGGGGCTGCAGTGAAGTCCCACCCGGGCGGCGATATCGAACTCCTCGTCCAAGCGCAGGCCGATCTCCCCCGGATCCGGGCCATCAAGGGTGAAGGACACCACCGGAAGCTGCCGGGAAGCATCGAGAGTCCCTTTGACCTCCACTCCGGGAATCTCGCAGAGACCCTCGATCAAGCGGGCGGTAAGGTCACACTCCCGGTCGCGCAACTCCTCCACTCCCTGCTCCACCAGCCAGCGGACTCCCGCTTCGAGCCCGGCCAGCCCCACAACGTTCATGGTCCCGCTCTCGAACTTGTCCGGTAGGAAACGGGGCTGGATCTCCGATTCGGAGTCGCTGCCTGTACCGCCGCGTATGAGCGGCTGCAAGCCGGCGATGTCCACTCTTTCGCCGATGACAAGGCCTCCCGTCCCGGTCGGTCCGTACAAGGCCTTGTGCCCGGTGAAGGCCAGAAGGTCGGCGCCCAGATCGTCCAGATCGATGGGTAGAGCACCGACGGACTGAGCCCCGTCTACGAGCAGAAGGAGATTCCGAGCGCGGGTGATGGCCGCTACCTCTTTCACGGGAAGAAGCGTGCCCACGACGTTGGAGGCATGAGTCATAACAACCATCGTGGTCTCCGGGCGCAGGGCCTGCTCCACCGCGGCGACGTCGAGCCCTCCTTCTGGAGAGCAGGGGACCACCGTGACTGCGGTTCCTTCCATCTCAAGAGCGCGTAAGGGCCTCATGACCGAGTTGTGCTCCATGCTGGTGGTCACCACGTGCTGACCCGGTCCGAGGAGGCCGCACATGGCCAGGTTGAGGGCATGAGTGGCGTTGGCGCAGAAGACGACCCGCAGGGGATCCGGCACTCCCAGCAGACCGGCCACCGCCTCCCGAGCCCGGAAGACCACTCGGGCGGCTTCGATCGAAAGACGGTGACCGGAGCGGCCGGGATTGGCGCCGACTTCGCCGAGGAAGTGCTCCATGGCCGCGATCACCGGGGGCGGTTTCGGCCAGCTGGTGGCCGCGTTGTCGAGATAGACGACGCGAGACGGTATCACCGCTCCTGCTTCCGGCGCGGCATCATTGGGGCCGGGGATCCCGACAAACGATCTGACAAGGCCTGCACCCTACTCGGGGTCTCGGGGCCGGTCATAGGGATCCCGTGCCCGCCGGCGACCACGAGGGGCCCCAGCTCGGCCAGAGCGGCGACCGATTTCCTTCGCCACCCGCCAACTCCAGGTGGCGTACCAGGGCGGGCCGGAGACCTCCTGCCTGCTTGTGAGAAGTCCCCACACCGAGTTGAGGGTCTACAGTCACCAGGGCGTCGCCCGTGATCAAGACCCGGTCGCTCCGCCGGAAGAACGCGACGTGCCCGGGCGTATGGCCCGGCGTGGGAACGGCCTCCCAGTCGGGAAGACCAGGGAGCTCGGCCACGCGGATCGAAGGGCCGGACCACGTCCTCGAGGCTCGCCCGCGCGACCATCGACTCGGTCCGCTTCGGCCCCAGGAGGCGCAGCCAGGGCAGGACGATCCAGCGGTCGAGCGGGTTGGCATACGTATGGAAGACCGAGACGCCTCCAAGGACCAGCGGTAGCTCGTCGGGATGCACCCAGACGGGGCGATTCCAGACCTGCGCCAGTTCGCGGGCCGAGCCGGCGTGATCGGGGTGGTCGTGTGTGAGCAGGATCGAAGCCGGAGGCGAGTCCTCCCCGAACAAGGACTCCGCGGCCTTCTGGATCGAGCGGCCGCAGTTCGCCGACGCGGCGTCGATGAGGGTCCACGATGGACCCGACCGCACGAAGTAGACGTTCGACCGGAGAAGCCCCTTTCCCACCTCCAGGTAGTACACGCCCGGGGCGATCTCCCGGGGCAGCCGGTGTCGGTCTCTCTCAGTCGCCAGGCCACAGCGTTCTCTCCTTCGACATGGTTCGCCTCTACTAGGGCCTCGAGCCGGCTATGCCAATGGCCCCCACCGTCGCTCCCATATCTCCCCGCTTTTCCCTGGTTCAGTCAAGGCTCGCCCGGCCCTCCGACTCCGTTCCCGCGAACGGTCTATACCTCGTTATGGCGCGAGAGGGGACGCAGAGTGCGAGGTCCGCTGGACAGGCGGACACGTGCCAGATACAGTCTGCATATCCCTCGAGCCGTGGGTGCCGCGAGGGACGAGGGACTTCAGAGTCACACGGCTGCACAGCCGTTGTAAGGCCGAGCAATCACAGCAGAGGAGAGGGTTGCATGATCAGGGAGATCACTGCGCACGAGCTTGACCCCGAGAGCTTCATCAGGGAGAAGGTAGAGGACATCAGGCGCACCGTAGGAGGCGGGTGGGCCATCAACGCCCTTTCCGGTGGCGTCGATTCGTCCACGGTCACGATGCTGGGGCACCGCGCCCTGGGCGAGCGTCTGAGGACGGTCTTCGTCGAGAACGGCCTTATGCGCGCCGGCGAAGCCGAGCAGGTCACCGGCTTTTTCCGGGCCCTCGGCGTCACGGTCGAAGTCGTCGACGCGCGCGCGGAGTTCTTTGCCGCGCTCAAGGGCATCACGGACCCCGAGGCGAAGCGCGAGGCCATCACGCAGACCTTCTATCGCGAGGTCTTCGGCCGTCTCGTCCGGGAAAGCGGGGCGAATCACCTGCTCCAGGGGACCATCCTGACCGACGTGGATGAGACCGTCGCCGGGATCAAGCGACAGCACAACGTCTTCGAGCAGTTGGGGATCGATCCGCAGGCGGCGTTCGGCTACCGGATCCTGGAGCCGCTCATCCAGTTGCGCAAGGACGGTGTGAGAAAGCTGGGTCAGGCGCTCGGACTGCCGGGCGAACTGTTCCAGCGCATCCCCTTCCCGGGGCCGGCGCTTGCCGCCCGCGTGATCGGCGAGGCGACACCGGAGCGCATCGAGACGGTCCGGCAGGCCACCCGGGTGGTCGAGCGGTTGCTCTCGGGCTACGGCACCTTCCAGTACCTGGCCATCCTGCACGAAGACCGGGTGACGGGGATGCGCGACGGCCGGCGCGACTTCGGCCAGCAGATCGAGGTGCGGTGTTGGGACAGCGTCGACGCCCGTACGGCGACGCCTGCCCGCGTCCCGTTCGAGATCCTCGAGCAGCTCGCGCAGGAGATCGTCGGCGCGGTGCCGGGAATCGTCAGTGTCACCTACAACATAGCGACCAAACCGCCGTCGACCATCGAAGCTGTCTGACTACCGATTGGCTTGCGCGGCCTTCGTGACTCGTGTGCTGGAGGGGCTGCGAGTTCCGCGCCATCCAGGAGTCCCCGGGTCGCAAGGACGTGCGTACGACCATGGTCCGCACTGGATGATGCTTGCTAGAAGGCCCGTCCCAGGGTTCGCGTTAGGGTGGAACGCCTTATTCGCGACTGTACCAATTGTGGTACACTCCTGACGTGAGTCAGCCGGGCGAAAGCCAGCCGATCCTCTCCGTTGCGTTCTACGTGAGCGCAGCCGGGAACGAGCCCGTTCGGGAGTGGCTGCTAGCCCTGCCTCGCGACGACCGCAAAGCAGTCGGGCGCGACATCAAGACGGCTCAGTACGGATGGCCGCTGGGCATGCCGCTCATCCGGAGGCTCGAGCCCGGGCTGTGGGAGGTGCGATCTCGTCTCGGCGCCGGAATCGCGCGAGTGCTGTTCACGGTCGAGGCGCAGACCATGGTCCTGCTGCACGCGTTCGTGAAGAAGTCGCAGAAGACGCCGGCGACGGACCTCAAGATCGCCAGGCAGCGCCTGGCCGACCTGCGAAGGGAGTGAGTGAGATGACCAACAAGCACATCGGCAGTGACTTCGACGAGTTCCTGCGCGACGAGGGCTTGCTCGATGACGCCGAGTCGGTGGCCGCTAAGCGCGTGATCGCCTTCCAGATCGCCCGCGAGATGGAGCGTGCTCACATCACGCAGGCTGAGCTGGCCCGTCGCATGAAGACCAGTCGTTCGGCTGTCGAGCGCCTGCTCGATCCCGCCAACCCGTCCGTGACGCTTTCCACGTTGGAGCGCGCCGCCAGCGCGGTGGGCAAGCGCCTGACGGTGCAGTTGAGTGCATAGCCGCGGCATTTCTAACAAGCGAATCGAGCAGACGCCCAGAAGGCTCGCGACAGCCTCTACCTGCGCTTGCTTGCGAAATACTCAATACAGTGTAATCCTCAAGACCCAGAGCGCTCTTCAGCAAGTGAACTGGCGGCCAGGGTACCTCCGATGGAGTTCTCGCTGTAGATAGCTACCAGGAGGCTCGCTCTCTGAGTTATGACATCGATCGGTTACAAGCGGCTTAGCACAGGGCCTGATGGCAGGTCGCGCATCGAAGAGGGTCTGGAGATCGACATGGAGATCCTCGACTTCAGCCCGCCGGCCCCGCCATTCCACGTGTCGTCACATGCACCCGCTTTGGCATACGTGTTCCTCCGTATCCCGGTTGGGTTCTGGGGAGACTGGCACGTCAGTCCAAAGCGCCAATGGATCTTCTGTCTCCAAGGAGAGATGGAGTATGAAGCCGGGGACGGCACAAGATGCGTTCTTTCTCCAGGAGGCTACATGCTGACTGAGGACACGAGCGGCCAGGGACACCGGAGCCGCGTCACAAGCGAGATCGACGCTCTTCTGCTGGCCGTCCAGTTGGAGCCGTAGCAGTGCTGCTCGAGCGGCTGCCCAACAGGCAGTTCATATCCGAGGCCATCATCCCGGTTGATGCGTCGTTCATCACCTCGTCCATGTCCAGCGGTGAACCGGGCTTGCCGGCGCGGTTTCGTTGGCGCGATACCGAGTTCGAAGTGGCGGCGGTGCTGGAGAAATGGAAGACGACGGGAGACTGCCGCCACGGGAGCGGCGAACAGTACGTGCGCAAGCACTGGTTCAGGGTCGAGGTCACCGACGGAACACAGATGGACATCTATTTCGACCGGCAACCGCGATCGGGGCGGAACAAGCAGAGATGGTGGCTTGCCACCATTCTAGAGAGGGAGACGGACCAACCTACTATCGGAGAAGGGTTTCATGGAGGTCAGACTTAACGCCGGCGGGACGAACTCACTTGCGACCAAGGTCTTCTTCTGCGACGAGGAGGGATTCGAAGTCGCCTCCGTCATCGTCATGGGAAAGACCGATGCGGTGCTGATCGACGCGCAATGGACGCTGTCCAATGCCCATCGGGTCGTCGCCGAGATACTGGAAACGGGCAAGGATTTGAAAACGATCTACCTCACGCATGCGCATCCCGATCACTACTTCGGAGTGGGCACGATCGCGCAGGCGTTCCCCAAAGCCCGGGTGGTGGCGGTACCCTCGGAGGCCGACATCATCAACAAGCAGTTCTTCGGCAAGATCGAGATCTGGGAAGGCGTGATAGGGGCTCACAACGTCTGTAGAGAGACGGTGACGGTGGAGTCTCTGCACGAAGACCACTTGGAGCTGGAGGGGCAGCGCCTCGAGATCATCTCGAAAGTCATGGGCGACATGAGATACAACACCATGGTGTGGATACCGTCGACGAAGACCCTCTACGCCAGCGACGTCCTGTTCAATCAGGCGCACCCGTTCACCTGCGAGCTCACGGCGGACGAGCGCAGGCAGTGGATAGCGGAAGTCGACAAGATAGAGAAGATGGGCGCCGAGGTGATCATCCCCGGTCACCAGAAACCCGGGATGCAGTTCGATAGGAGCTCGCTGGATTTCACGAGAGAGTACCTTGTTGCCACCGAAGAGGAACTGGCGAGAACGGCAGACGTCGCCGGTTTCTACTACGCCATGGCCGAACGCTTCCCCGAGGCCAATCTCCTTCATCTAAGCAACGAGATGAACGCGAACGTGTTCAAGGGAGACAGAGACTGGCACTGGCGCGAAGAGGACTAGGGGCTTGACGGAGAGGCCTTTCGGCCGAAGGGGGCGCCGTGGCGAGCAGCGTGGGTTTCGACAACGAGAAGTACCTCGAGGAGCAGAGCCTTGCGATCGTCGAGCGCTCGGACCGCATCGGCGGCAGGCTCTACCTCGAGTTCGGCGGGAAGATCGCGTACGACTTCCACGCCGCCCGCGTTCTCCCCGGCTACGACCCGAACGTCAAGATCCGCCTGCTGCAGAAGCTGAAGGACCAGGCCGAGATCGTCGTCTGCATCTACGCGGGGGCGATCGAGCGGCGCAAGATGCGCGCCGACTTCGGGATCCCCTACGACGTCGACGCGCTGAAGCTCATCGACGACCTGCGCGACTGGGGCCTGCTGGTGCGCGCGGTGGTCATCACCCGCTTCGAGGACCAGCCCTCGGCGCGCGTCTTCAAGGCGCGGCTCGAGCGCCGCGGCATCCCCGTCTACGCGCACCGCTCCACCAGCGGATACCCCACCGACGTCGATCGCATCGTGAGCGACGAGGGCTACGGCGCCAACGACTACATCCCCACCGAGCGGCCGGTCGTCGTGGTGGCCGGCCCCGGCCCGGGCAGCGGCAAGCTGGCCACCTGCCTGTCGCAGGTCTACCACGAGCATCGCCGCGGCAACGCCGCCGGCTACGCCAAGTTCGAGACGTTCCCGATCTGGAACCTGCCGCTCAAGCACCCGGTGAACGTGGCCTACGAGGCGGCCACGGTGGAACTGCAGGACGTCAACCAGATCGATCCCTTCCACCTGGAGGCCTACGGCGAGCAGGCGGTCAACTACAACCGCGACATCGAGGCCTTCCCGCTGGTCGCGCGGATCCTGCAGCGCATCGGTGGCGACGCGTTCTACCGGTCGCCGACCGACATGGGCGTGAACCGCGCGGGGTTCGCGATCGTGGACGACGCGGTGGTGCGCGCTGCGGCCGAGCAGGAGGTGATCCGCCGGCACTTCCGCTACGCCTGCGAGTACGCGGTGGGGCTGGTGGAGCGCGAGGACGCCGACCGCGCGCGGCTGATCATGAACGAGCTGGGCCTCGACGAGGACCAGCGGGTGGTGGTGCAGCCCCGCGCGCGAGGCGGCCGCCGAGGGCGAGGCAAGAGGCAAGGGCAACGAGGGCGTCTTCTGCGGCGCCGCCATCGCCCTGCCCGACGGCCACATCGTCACCGGCAAGAACTCCACGCTGATGCACGCCGCCTCCGCCGTGGTGCTGAACGCCGTGAAGCACCTGTCGCGCATCCCGGACGACATGCCGCTCCTGACCCTGAACGTCATGGAGTCGATCGCCGGGATGAAGAAGGACATCCTGCAGATGAAGTCGGTGAGCCTCGACCTCGACGAGATGCTGATCGCCCTCGGCATCAGCGCCACCACCAACCCAGCCGCCCAGGCGGCCGTGGGGCAGCTTGACGCAGCTCTCAGGGTGCGAGTTCCACACGACCCACCTGCCGACGGCGGGCGACGAGGCCGGCCTGCGGCGGCTGGGCCTCAACGCCACCAGCGACCCGCAGTTCGCCACCCGGTCGCTGGTCATCGGCTAGGGAAGGCACGTTTGGCGGGGCAAAGACCGAGCGAGTCCATCTGCAAGGAGGTCTCACCATGGCGACCGAACTGAGCCGTGACAAGGTGTTCTTCGCGTTCTCTTCCAAGATGGCGCCGGTGATCCGCATCGCGCAGGGGGAGGAACTCGTGCTGCAGACGCACGACTGCTTCAGCGGGCAGCTGAAGACCTCGGCAGACACGCTCGAGACCCTCGACTGGAGCATCACCAACCCCGCCACCGGTCCGGTCTACATCGAGGGCACGAAACCCGGCGATCTCCTGCGTGTCGACCTGCTCGAGGTCAAGGCTACGGGCCCGTCGATCATGGTCGCCGTGCCGCAGGTGGGGACCATGGGCGACGCGATCACCCAGATGGAGACGACGGTCCTCGAGCACACCGAGGACGCCGTGGTGTTCAAGGGCCGGGTGAAGGTCCGCCAGAAGCCGATGCTGGGCGTCATCGGCGTGGCCCCCGCGCAGGGCGAGATCCCCAATTCGACTCCGGGCGGTCATGGCGGCAACATGGACTGCACGCTCGTCTCGACCGGCGCGAGCCTGTACTTGACGGTTGGGGTCGAGGGCGCGTTGTTCGGGTGTGGCGACATGCATGCCGTGATGGGCGATGGCGAAGTCATCATCTGTGGTGCCGAGACGCCGGGCTACGCGCGCGTCACGGCACAGGTCGTCACGATTCCCGGGCTTCCCACGCCGTTCATAGAAAACGACGACCTGGTGGCCGTGATCGCCTCGGCCGAGACCGTGGACGAGGCGAAGGACGTCGCCATCCACCGCATGCTCGACTTCCTGACCGGCGTTGCCGGCATGCCGCTCAACGACGCGGCGATGCTCATGAGCCTCACCGGCGATCTCAAGTTCTGCCAGGTCGTAGACCCACTCATGACGGTGCGCTTCGAGTTCCCCAAGTCGGTGCTCAAGGACTACGGCTTCGAGATGCCGCGCTAGGGCGGCATGCGCCGGCCCCGATAAGGCTCCGCCCTCCGGGTGAGGGAGGGCGGAGGAATCAGTCGCTCGTCTCTACGACGATCACGGCGCAGCTCACATGATTGCCCTTATAGCAGGGCTCCCACCATGGTGCAGGCACGGTCCTGGGAGATCCCCACCCCCTGGCAGGTCAGCTCTCCGTGCCAGACGTTCGCTCCGAGAGCCAGGGCCGGATCGTCTTTCATGGCTTGGGCCACGCCCTTGTTGGCCAGGTCCAGCACGTAGGGCAGGGTGACGTTGGTAAGGGCGAGCGTCGATGTGCGCGGATAGGCGCCGGGCATGTTCGCGACGGCGTAGTGCAGAACGCCCTCTTCGTAGTACACGGGGTCCTGGTGGGTGGTGGCCCGGGTCGTCTCGAAGCAGCCGCCCTGATCCACGGCCACGTCTACCACCACCGAGCGCGGCTTCATCAGATGGAGCATCTCGCGCGTCACCAGCTTGGGAGCCACGGTGCCGGCGACCAGCACCCCCCCGATCACGAGGTCGGCCGACTTGAGGTAGTGCTCCAGGCTGGAACGGTCGGAGTGGACGGTCTTGCAGTTGGCGGGAAGTACGTCGTCCAGGTACTTCATCCTCTCGGCGGAAACATCCAGGATGACGACGCGGGCGCCCAGACCGGCGGCCATCTTGGCAGCGTTGATGCCGACGATGCCGCCACCGATGATGAGCACCTCGGCCGGGGCCACGCCCGGCACCCCGCTGGCAAGGAGCCCGAGCCCGCCGTTCGGGTACGCCAGGTAGTGGGCACCCACCAGCACCGACATCCGACCTGCCACCTCGCTCATGGGGACGAGCAGGGGCAGGCTGCGGTCGGCCAACTGCACCGTCTCGTAGGCGATGCCCATGATCCCGCTCTCGAGCAGAGCGTTAGTGAGATCGGGCACCGGGGCCAGGTGTAGATACGTGAAGAGAGTGAGGTCTTCGCGGAAGTACTGGTACTCAGACGGCAGAGGCTCCTTGACCTTCACCACCATCTCCGCCCGGGACCAGACCTCGGCGGCGCCCTCCACGAGCTCCGCCCCGTTCTTCAGGTAGTCCTCATCGGAGAACCCGCTACCCAGACCGGCCGATCTCTCCATGAGGACCCGGTGACCGGCTTGGGTGAGAGCCCATGCGCCTGCAGGCGTCAAGCCCACCCGGTTCTCGTTGTTCTTGATCTCCTTCGCACATCCGACGATCACGTTACGACCTCCCTAGTGGTTTGCGGCACGGTTGCTGTGCCGTGGTTGCCTTATCCTCGGTCACTTCTCGATCCGTTATGCAGTTGTGCAGATCCTCCTCTATCCGGCCCCCAGCAGGGGGACCAGCACCAGCGTATCCCCGTCGGCCACCTGGGCATCCAGCGAAGGAAGCACGCGCCCGTTTCGGACCACCCGGATCGCACTCCAGGAACCATCTCCACCCGCCCGGAGGAGACCGCTCAGATCCTTGTTCTCAGCTTCGGCCACCGCGATGAGCACATCGCGAGCTGTCGGCTGTGTGATCCCGTCCATCTGCAGGTCTATCTCCTCTTTGCCAATAAGGTCCCTGGTGTTTGCCATGAAACGGACCTTTATGGACATGGGCCACCACCCTCGGATGTACTCATACTAGGCGACGATCGAACTCAGCCCCAGTTCGGCCAGCTTGTCCTTGGACGGGATCCCACCAGGCCAACCCCGTTCGCGATAGTACTCTCCTACCATCTCATCAAAGGGGAGCGGGACGCCGGCGGCGCCGCCCTCGGTGTGAGCGGTGAAGAACCGCTGCGGCAGCACATAGTCCCTGGCCGGAACGACTCCGTGCTTGAGGTTGAACATCTGCATGAGGTTGACGATGCGCTCGCCGGTCTTGAGAAGCTCGATCGGTTCCAGGTCCCAACCGGTCACGGCGTTCAGAAGGTCGGTCTGCAACGTGAAATCGAGCCCGGCGAACTCGTAGAAGAAGCAGACGACGGCCGAGTTGCACACCGCCATCCGATCCTGGAACTTCATTTGGGCGAGCCCTTTGTATTCCGAGCTGTGAGGGGGCAGCGGATTCAGCATCTCGTCTCTGCCGGTTTCCGGAAAGGTGACACCGAGCTCGATGGCTTCGGGGAAGCCGTGCAGGTGACTCGCTCCCTTCATCGAGGTGGCGGTTTCGACCGCCATAGAGAGGAAGGCCCTCGGATCGTGTGCCGGGACGGCCGCGCCACAGACGTGCAGCGCCGCGTCGGGGATCCCCAGTGCCTCTCCCGCCGGCCTCAGACCCTCGCCGAGAAGACGCGGGACTCGGCCGTCACGTCTCGCGACCTTCTCCAGGAGGGCGATCATGGCATCGCCGTCGCCCCACTTGAGCTCGATCCCACCCAGATCTTCCTTGGTGATCGCGCCTCGCTCGTACGCTTCCATGGCGAAGGCGCAGACCCCCCCGAATTCGATCGTGTCGAGGCTGTATCTATTGCAGAGCTCGTTGGCCTTGTTGATCGCGAGGAGGTTGTCGATCAGACAGTCGGAACCCATCATGCCCAGAGTCTCGTATTCCGGACCGTAGCTGTCCATGGCATAGGGACCATCTGCAACGGTGATGCGCCGGTGGCAGCCCATGATGCAGTTGGAGCAGGCATCCGGCTTTGGCTTGAGAACGGGATTGAAGTCCTGACCCTCCCCCGCCCCCAGCTTGCGGGCCCCCTCCTGCCAGCGGTCCTGCAGGAAGTTCTTCATGGGAAGAAGCCCGTTTTCCTCCCGAGGCACGACCGCCATCGCTTGGCCGAGCTCCCGGTTCGCCTTGGCGAAATCGGCGTTCTTGGCGCGTTCGGCGTACTCTTTCTTGAGTGCAGAAAGCACATCGGGGCGAGCGATCGGCACGGTCTTCGTTCCGCGAAAAGCGAGCGCCTTCAGGTTCTTGGAGCCCATGACCGCTCCCATGCCGGTACGGCCGGCACAGCCATGCCCGTGGTTGCAGATGACCCCGGCGTAACGGACGAGGTTCTCTCCCCCGGGCCCTATGGGGGCGACTTGGATCTTCGGATCATCGAGCTCGGCTATGATGGCATCTTCGGTCTCGTAGGCGTCCGTCTTGCCCCATAGATGCGAGGCATCACGGATCTCCACTTGTCCGTCGTGGATGAAGAGATAGACAGGCTTGGCGGCCTTACCCTTGACTACGAGAGCGTCGAATCCGGTCTTCTTGAACTCCTCGGCGTTGTAGCCGCCCCCGGTGGACTCCCCGAAAATCCCTGTCAGCGGGGACTTGGCACAGATCGAGAACCGCCCGCTGCCCAGGATCCTGCTCCCGCCTTGGAAGGGGCCCGTCGCGAACACCAGGACGTTATCCGGACCAAGCGCGTCTGCACCGGCTGGGATCTGCTCGTAGAGGATCTGAGCGGCCAAACCCGTGCCGCCAAGGAAGTTCCGCTGCGACTCTTCGGGAAAGGGGATCGTCTTGCTTTCCCCTTGGGTGAGATCCACCTCGACCATCTTTCCCCAATACCCGCTCATCCTCGCCTCCTGACACCTTTCATGGACTCACAGCCACTGATGGGCCTCCGCCAGAACCCTCGGCACCACACGGCCGCGGGCGCCCTCCGCGCTCCGTCGGACCTGTCTTGAATTGTGGACTACGCCAGTCTAACATCCCCCTCTACTCGCTGAAACCTCGCGGCGGCTCTGGAGCTGCGATTTCAGGAGCGTGCCGAGGGCGAAGCCTAGACGTAAGGAACGGAAGTGCTCCCAGACGGTCTACTTGGCGAGTTGAGAGGACATCGTCGGCGCGGAAGACGTGCTCTGGAAGAGGGCCGATCTTCAGACCTACGAATACGATGGCTACGTGGAGAGGTCACTCCCCGATGCTGTCGTTTTCGTCGAGTCGACGGACGAAGTAGCATCAGTGGTGCGACTTGCCCAACGCGAGAACATACCGTTCTTGCCCCGCGGCTGCGCCACCAACTTGACGGGCGCCACCATCGCGGTGAGGGGGGGACTTGTCATCGAAATGGCCCGCATGAGACGAGTCGTGGAGATAGACCTGGCCAATGAGCGAATGGTCGTGGAGTCCGGTATCTACACTGAGGAGATCTCGGCCATCCTCGAGCCTCTCGGCTACTACTACGCTCCTGATCCGTCGAGCGCCAAAGCGTCTTCCATCGGGGGCAACATCGCGGAGAACGCCGGCGGCCCTCACTGCTTCAAGTACGGAGTCACGTTGAACCATGTGATCGGGGCGGAAGTCGTGCTCCCCCATGGCGAGGTGGTTTGGCTGGGAGGCAAGGCCGTCGATCTGCCTGGTTTCGACCTCCTCGGTGGTTTCATTGGAAGCGAGGGCACTTTTGGGATCTGTACCAAGGCTGTTCTCCGGATCCTGCGAAAGGCTGAAGCCATCAAGACGTTGCTGGCTATCTACGACAGCATCGATGACGCCGCCAAGACGGTCACTGCCATAGTGGCCGCCGGCATGATCCCGGCGACTCTCGAGATGATGGACAAGCTCGCGATCCAAGCGGTCGAGGATTCACAGGCTCTGGGGTTTCCCAGAGACGCTGCTGCGGTGCTCCTCATCGAGCTGGACGGGCTCGTCGATGGTCTGGAAGACATGGCCGCCGACGTGCTTGCGATGTGCAGGCGCAACAACGCCCGCGAGGTCCGGGCGGCAGGCTCGGAAGAGGAACGGACCGCCCTTTGGAAGGGACGCAAGGGCGCGGTCGCGGCCGTCGCTCGCCTGGCCCCCAATTTCTTGCTCATCGACGGCACGGTACCTCGTACGAAGCTCCCCGACGCCTTGCGCAAAGTCTACGAGATCGGGGACAAATACGATCTCAGGATCGCGAACGTAGCTCACGCCGGCGATGGGAATCTGCATCCGTTCGTGTTGTTCGACAGCAGGATCAGCGCGGACAAAGAGCGGGCCATGAAAGCGGCCATGGAGATCCTTGCCGCCTGTGTGGCGCTGGGCGGCACGATAACCGGGGAACATGGCATCGGTATCGAGAAGATGGAGGCGATGAGCATTCTCTTCACCGAGAACGATCTGAGAGCTCAGCAATGGCTCAAAGAGGTGTTCGACCCGGTCGGACTGTGCAACCCCGGCAAGGTCCTGCCTGCGCGAGTTGCCGTTGGGGGGGGTGCTCATGCCGCATGATGTCGGTGACCTCCTGGCCGAGCTGACGCTCCTTGCCCCCGGGGCCGCGGCGGATGGAAACCCGCAGACCAGCGTGGCTGGACTCGTGCCGGCCGTGCGTGTGAGTCCGACCACAGTGTCCGAGTTGGGACAGATAGTGGGTTGGGCTTCCAGGCGCGGCCTGGCGATGGCCGCGCTCGGGGGCGGGACCAAACTGGGGATCGGAAACCCTCCTTCTCGCCTGGACCTGGCGCTCGACATGAGCGCCATGAGTTCCATCACTGAGTATGACGCAGCGGATCTTGTCCTGACCGCTCAGGCGGGGGTGACCATCCAGCACCTTCGGTAGATGGTGCGCGAGGATTCTCTGGTCTTACCGCTCGATCCACAATCCAGAGACCGAGCCACCATAGGGGGAGTGATCGCCTGTGCGGACCACGGCCCCCGGCGACGACAGTATGGCGGTCTTCGGGACCTGGTCCTCGGACTGAAGGTCGTTCTCCCCGATGGCAGCCTGGCCGGTTTCGGCGGTCGGACTCTCAAGAACGTCGCGGGTTACGATGTGGGCAGGCTTTTCGTCGGTTCGCTGGGGACGATAGGGGTCATCGCGGAGGCCACAGTGCGTCTCCTGCCCATGCCCGCCTGTGAGGAGCTTCTGCTTGTCACGGTACCCGGCTTGGAGCAGGGGCGCCGGCTGGTGGCCAGGATCCTGGGATCGGTTCTGATCCCCTCTTCCCTCGAGCTCCTCTCACCGGCATGCGTAGGATTGCTGGGCTTCGATCAGCACCTTGGATCTTCCGACACCGAGAGCCTTCTGCTTATCGCCCTTGAGGGACACCCCGCCGCGGTGGAGCGCCAGGTGCGCGACCTCTCCGCCTTCTGTGCTGAGCTGGACTCGGGAACGGAGATGGTCGAGTCTCGCCGCGCGTCGGAGCTTGGATTGCCCGTTGATGAAGCCTGGGATACCTTCGCAGGACTCCGCGAGAAGGCGCTCGGCAACGGGTCTGGGGTCGGTTTGCGCTGTACGGTGCCGCTCGCGCGTGTCTGGGACCTGGCCGCTGCCGCGGAGGAGCGTTCTCGGGCGAGTAGCGTTGACCTGTCGTACACGATGAGCTGCGGGACAGGATACCTCGAGGCCTACGCTGCCGGTTCCCCGGCCGATCTGCGGACGTTCGCGGAAGGGGTGCGGGAAGACGCGGAGTACCGAGAGGGTGCGATGTCCGTGCTTGACGGCTGGTCTGTCCTCGGCGAGGAGTTCGACGCCTGGGGAGGTCAGCGGACCGATTTCGGCCTCATCAGAGCTGTGAAGGAGAAATTCGATCCCCAGGGCCTCATGAATCCCGGTCGCTACCTGGGAGGGCTGTGAGCATGGGACCCCAGCCCTCGACAACCGCCGAAGGTGCGGCCGCTGCGACAGCGCCCGGTGGGGTCACCGAACTCCTTGATCTCTACGACGAGGTCGCCAAGTGCGGGCGGTGCGGATTCTGTCAGCCCACGTGCCCTGTGTATACGGCCACGAACAAGGAAGCTCACGTGGCGCGAGGCAAGAACGCGCTGTTCCGCAATCTCATCGAGGGGGAGACCCCGCTGGATCCCGATCTCCGGGAGGCCTTCGAGAACTGCCTCTTGTGTCGCGCTTGTACTGCGAACTGCTTTCCAGCAGTAAAAACGGACCAGTTGGTCATCTCCCTTCGGGAGACGTACGGGCAGCAGCTGGGGCGGCCCACGATTCAGCGGTGGATATTTCGCAGACTGCTCCCCCATCCGAGACTCATGTCCTGGATCGTCGGCACCATGTGGATGGGGCGCCGGCTCGGTCTGGCGGGGGTCGCGAAGCGCCTCGGTCTGCTGAGGATGATCAATCCCAAGCTGGAGAACGCGATGGAGATCCGGGAGGAGGTGCCCAGCAGCTTTCTGAGGACCAGGCTGAAGAAGCGCGGCTCGGCCGGTGAAGGCTTCCTCCGGTCTCAAGGTCGGGTACTGGATCTCCTGTGGCTACAACTACATGCTGCCCGAGGTGGGCGAGGCTACGGTAGACGTCCTTGAGCAGAACGGGATCGAGGTGACGGTCCTGCCCAACGCCTGCTGCGGTCTGCCGGTGTACTGCTACGGGGACATTGAAGGAGCACGGCTTCTTGCCAAGAGTAACCTCGACAAGCTCGGTGACTTGGGTCAATACGACTACATCGTGTCCGACTGTGGCAGTTGCTCGGGTCATCTCAAGGAATACGCCGACCTCCTGAAGGACGACCCCGAGTACGCCGAGAAGGCCACGGCCCTTGTCGGCAAGGTACGGGCTTTCAGCGAGTTGATGCACGCTTTGGGCGTCGGCGTTCCTCTCGGTGAGCTTCCGGCCACGGTCACCTACCACGATCCGTGTCATCTCGGAGCCCGCTACCAAGGCATCGTGTCTCAACCCCGGGAGCTCATAAAGTCCGTTCCCGGCGTCGACTACCGAGAGCTCCGCGAGGCCGACTGGTGCTGCGGCGCAGCTGGGTCATACAACTTCATGCACAACGACATCTCTATGAAGATCCTTGACCGCAAGGCAGAGAATGTCGAGAAGTCCGGTGCGGATGTCCTGGTGACGGAGTGTCCTTCGTGCATCATGCAGTTGTCGCTTGGAGCCAAGCGTCGCGGCCTGCCTACGCGGGTTCTCAGTGTCTCTCAGCTGCTCCAGGAGGCCGAGCAGGCGGCACCGCCCGCGGGGACGAAGGCGACCTCGACAACGTCGACTGCCCGCGACCACGAGAGCCCGGGGCGGTGAGACTCAGCTAAGGATCACCTGTGAAAGACCCGGCGCCGGGCTCAGGATCTGAGCCCGGCGCCGGGTCTTCGCGTTATTGCACCTTGTCCTGCTTCTTCGTCCTCGCCCGTGCGCTAGGACCGCAGCCGGCCTTTCGCGGGCGGATCAGCTCTTCGCGGCCAGGTACGCCCGGCCGAGCGCATCCGCGCCCTTTATGGCGTACATGGCGGTCTCGGGAGTCACGGGCATCGGCTCACAGTACATAGTGTCTCCGGGAGCACAGGCCGCCTTACCGACCTCCAGCAGTTTGCGGTCGAGCTCGGCTCCCTCATCCTTCACGTTGAGCTGAGCAAGCGTCATGGGAAGGTCCACCGAGTGAAGGAAACCAAGCACCTCGTCGATCTGCGTCTTGGCCCGGTTTTCCAGCACCTGCATCGCCAGCACGGAGAAGGCGACCTTCTCACCGTGCGAGAGCGAGTGGGTCTCCTCGAGGACGGTGAAACCGTTATGAATGGCATGAGCAGCGGCCAGGCCGGTGCTCTCGAAGCCCAGTGCGCCCATCAGCAGGACGGCCTCGACGACCTTCTCGTACACCGGGGTCGCCGCTTGGACTTCGGCCGCCCGCATCGCGTCCAGGCCATAGGTGATCAGGGTCTCGTAGCATAGCTTGGCGATGGCTAGAGCCGTCGCTGAGGCCGTACCTCCAGCGAAGTTGGGTTTCCCCGTGAGCGCGCACGTCTCACCCTCGATCCACCCGGCCAGGCAATCTCCCATCCCCATCCTCAGCATGTGCGCCGGGTTCTTGATAAGGATGCTCGTGTCGGCCACAACGAGATCGGGGTTTCGCGGGAGGAACACGTACTCTTCGAACACGCCCCCCGAACTGTAGACGACCGTGACCGCGCTACAGGCGGCGTTGGTGGCCACAGTGGTAGGAACGTTGATCCAACGCGCTCCCACATCGCGACCAACCACTTTGACCGTGTCAAGCGCTTTGCCGCCACCGGCGCCGATCACTACGTTCGCCTCGGCCGCCTTCGCGAGACCCGTCAGCCGACGGATCTCCTCCCAGGACGACTCGCCGCGGAAGAGCTCTACGCTGACCTTGACTCCAGCCGCCTCGAGGCTGCCGACCAAGGGCTCCTGGACTGCCTGAAGGGCTGTCTTGCCACCGATGATCAGCGCCCGCTGACCCATCTGGGCCGCGTACTTGCCTACCTCGGCCACCGCTCCAGGGCCCTGAACGTACTTGCTCGGGCTGATCAGTGTCTTCATCAACATTGCCGATACCTCACATAGCCCTAGACGTCACTCGAAACGGTGGCGTCTCGAGCCCTCGCTAGAGCGATTTCTCGTTCTCGGCTATGGATTCCTCGAGGATATCCAGAGCTTTGTCGGCTTCCTCATCGGTCAAGACCAGAGGCGGCTTGAGCTTGATGATATTGCCGTTGCCGCGCGCGCCGTTGGTGCCGAACAGTGCCCCCTTGCCGAGAGCCAGACCGAATATGTTCCCGGCCCCCGCATACCACGGCTCCTTGGTGGCCTTGTCCTTGACGATCTCGACGCCGATGAACAGACCCATAGACCGGACATCGCCTATGGACTTGTACTTGGGCATCATCTCGTTCAGCCGCTTGGACAACCGTTCACCCTGCCGCGCCGCTTTTTCGGGTAGCTTCTCCTCGTTGATGACGTCGATGGTCGCGATCCCGGCCGCGCAGGAGATCGGGCTCCCGCCGAAGGTGAAGATGTGCCACTGGTCGTCGATGATGTTCTCGGGGAGGAGGCCTTCCCTGATCACGGTGGCTGCGATGGGCATGCCGCCACCTATGGCCTTGGACGTGGTGAAGATGTCGGGTTCAACGTCGAAGTACTCGGACGCCCACCACTTGCCGGAGCGTCCGACCCCGGTCTGAACCTCGTCCAAGATGTAAAGGACGCCGAACTCGTCGCAGATCTCGCGTATGCGCTTGAAGTAGCGCTTGGGCGGGACCATGTGTCCGCCGTTACCAGGGACCGGCTCCTGTAGGAAGGCCGCCACGTTGCCGGCGGAGCCGTACTTGATGGCGTAGCGAAGCGCCTCGGCGCATTCGAGATTGCACTTGTCGGGCCCCGGCTGGCCGAAATAGCAGCGATAGCAGTAGGCGTTGGGGATCTGATGGAACCCGGGGAAGCGGGGCCAGGGGCCGACCCGGCTGTAGGATTGACCCAGCAACGACAGCTCGGCAAGCGTGCCGCCGTGGTACGAGAAATAGGTCGAGATCACTTCGTTCTTGCCGGTGGAGAGCATCGCCATCTTCAGGGCCACTTCGTTGGCCTCAGAACCGCCGCTGGAGATGTACATCTTGCAGTTGTTCTTCATCTTACCCGGGGCGACGGCGGCGAGTTTCTCCGCGAAGACGATCCGGACATCGTTGACGAAGGAAGTCAAGATGTGGAACGACCTGTCCGCCTGCTCCTTGACTGCCGCCACGACCTTGGGATGGCAGTGCCCGATCCCGACCACCCCGGCCGTCTGAGACAGCATGTCGATGTACTCTTTGCCGTCGCAATCCCAGAACTTGGAGCCCAGCCCCTTCACGACGTTGATGGGGATGTTGCCCCAGCCGTGGGTCAGGTACTTGCTGTCACGTTTACAAGCGTCTTGCGTTGACATCTCTGGCATCGGATAACTCCTATCGCTCGAGGTCAGCAGGTCCATGATGGCCGCGGTCACCCGGGATGCGTCGGGCACATACGGCCTCCGCGAACGAACTGCCCCACCCACAGTGAGGCATTCACCCGCAGAATACCATCGGGACTCCGAGTTGTAAGTCGGGGTTTATCATAGTTCAATCCCCGCAATAAGCTATAATGGCCCGGGGAGACAGGTCGCGGGCTGAAGGATCCGATGCGACAGGGACGGAGGAAGTGTGCGCGCAGTGGCGGACACTGCACAGATTCGACAGGCTCTGACGACAGTGCTGGGGTGGCGGAGCGCTCCTGCGCTCGCCGTCAGCCACGACGCAGTTGTGGTGAAATCAAGCCGACCCGGCGTTGACGCGGCAGAACTTGGAGCAGACTCCCTAATGTCTCGAGCGTTCGAATTCGGCGGCATGTCTCTCCGGCTGGTCACCGACTCCCTCGTCGGTAATGAGCCGATGAAAGAGATACCAACGATCGTTATCGATACGATGCTCAGGAGTATTGTCCAAGCGCATTTCGCCGTGTGGTACGTGTGGCATGTTCCCACGGGGACGATAATCGTCCCGGGCATGCAGGAGTTGCTGGACATACCAAACCGCGACGTGCCCACGATCGTCGAAGAGTGGTTCGCGCGCGTGCATCCCCAGGACCTCGCCAGGATGGTCGCCGAGAACGACGAAGCACTTCGTGCCAATTCCGCCTTTCGAAGCGAGTATCGACTGCGCCGCAGCAGCGGCAGCTACATCTCGGTCAGCGATTGGGGAATCGTCATTGCCGGAGATGATGGGAACGCAGAGTGGATGGCTGGAGGGCTGCGTGATATCACCGTTGAGAAAAGCCTCGCCCAAGCCCGCGAGGAGTCGGCCGGGCTTCGCGAGGGGCTATTCCAGAAGGCTCTCATGCCCGCTTTCTTGATAGACGGGAGCGGCTTGGTGGTCGACGCCAGCCAGTCCGCAACGAGTCTCTTCCGCGCGCCACGCGACATGCTCTTGGGGCAACCTGCCACCGCACTCTTCCCTGAAGACCTGATCTGGAGAACAAGGGGCCCGGGTGTTTCCGAAACGGCCAAGGGGGATGTCCCACAGGCTCGCGAGATCGAGGTGGAGATCGGGGGCACCCGTAAGTGGCTCCTTTCTACGGTGGTGCCGTTCGTCGTCGGAAACGAGCAGATGGCGTTCGTGCTCGGTGTCGATGTGACCGAGCGCAAGCGTGTCGTCAAGGCCCTCGCCGAGTCCGAGGCCGCCCTTAGAGAGAAGACACGCGAACTTGAGAGGCACAACGTGGCGCTCCAGGTCCTCATGGAGCAGAGACGCCGCGACCTCGAAGAGCGTGGACGGGTCCTGGCGGAGAACATCGAACGACTCGTGTTACCTACGTTGGACCGCCTTGGCGTCGCCTTCTCTGAGCATCCAGAGGCCTCTCTTCTCGAGGTCGTGAAACAGACTCTCAACGAAATCGCGAGCCCGCTGCTGGGGACTACTGGTTCTCGGCTGGCCCAGTCGCACGGTCTCACCCGGCGAGAGCACGAGGTTCTACAGCTCGTTAGGGTTGGCAAGACAACGTCGGAAATCGCCCGTGTCCTGCACTTGTCGCCTGCCACCGTGACCTTCCATCGTGGCAACATTCGGCAGAAGCTCGGACTTCATGGAACGGGCGCCAGTCTGTCCCAAGTTACGGTCAGCACCGTGACCGTTCCGGCGGAGACGACCTCACGGGCGGATGTCCTCACCCGGCCAGAGAGCGCCCTCGAACCGGATGTAGTTGCGCTGCTCAGGCTCGTCGACCAAGAGGGCAGCAACGACATGCCGCCCGTAGAGCCGTAGCTTCAAGACTAGACTCGAACGTACTCTACATCAGGTGCTCGGCGCGCTCCACCTCTTCGACGTCGTTGTACCACTTCTTCTTGGTGCCCACCCTGGCCCTGAGCTTCCAGCCGACCGACTTCGGCTCCTTCTCGATCATGTCGAGCAACTCGCTGATGCGGCCGGAGATGATTTCACGGTCGTCTGGAGACAAGACCTCGTAGTTTCCCAGGTGTGATTTCACCTTGTTCAGATTGGTCGTGGACGTGTGGTAGAAGCCCCAGTCCTTGCACAAGATCCAGCTTAGGTACGCGCCGTTGATGACCTCGTTGTCATGGTTACCGATCTCATGCTCCCGAAGCAGCATCATCAGATCTATGACGTCCTTTTCATTGATATGGACGATCTGCAGCTTCTCCAGCATCAGATCCGCCAAGCTGAGGGTCAGCTTGTCGATCTCCAGACGCCCCTTCTCCCAACTCACGACGTGGCACATGTTCAGCTTGTCGAAGAAGACGTCGATGTGAGGTCGCGCGTCCCCGGGGTCGTCGTAAATCTTCCGGCCCATCATGAGACCGGGCGTCAGGGCCGCCTGCTGCGACACGAACCCCAGGTCATTCACGAAGAACTTGTCTATCGCCTTCTCCTGCTTGTAGTAGGCGGCGAAATCGAGGTCCGTCAGGACCCGATGCATCGAGATCTGGAGGTGCTGATAGAGAGGGCAGTGAACGCGAAACGCCATGGCCCCCAGCAACCGAAGGTGAATACCCTTCTCCTCGGCTGAAGCGATGATGTCCAGCGCGAGTCTTTCGCACTCCTCGTATTCTAGTGCCATATCCTTCGCATTCCCCCTCTACCTTAGAACTCGTTTCGGAATGAAGTCTTGGCCGCCTCATTCCGCGCTGGGCGGAGCGATCCATCGTCCTCAGTCGCGCCCGTAGCGCTGCTACGACCTCTCCCTGCGTCCTCGCCTCACTCGCGCCGATCGCACCCTGTCGGCAAAGACTTCATTCCGAAACGAGCTTTTGTGGACCTAACCCGAATTCAGATTGGTGATCACTATTCGCCGCGCGAGACAAGCACATCTTATCCAGAGGTGAAGGTCACGCTTTTGATGCCTTTCTTTTCGATATCCACTATGACGCCTCTCAACACCCCTTCACCATATTCACTGCCTGGATTGAGGCACACTGTGCGCCCCAGCTTCTGTGTCCCTCTGCTCTCGTGTATGTGACCGTGCAACCCCAGTCGGGGCTGGTACTTGTCTATGGCCTGGCGGACGGCGCGGCTGCCAACCGGGACCATGTGCGGTTTACCGCCCAGCTCGAGGGTGGGCCGCATCTGGTCGTCTAGTTGCGGAGCTTGGTCCAGCACGGTGTCGCGGGGTGGACAGTGGAAGTTGAAGATGCAGTGCTCGAAATCCTTGACCTGGCCGGCCATCGAGTCGATTATGGCCTCGAGTTGCTCCTCCGGAACGTCCCGCGGGCATCGCCACGGCGTGATGTTGCCGTAGCCGGTACTGATCATCGTGTAGTACTCGTCGATCTGAATAACCTTACCTTCGGGATTCGAAGCGTTGGTGCCGCCGTCGAAGAGCTCATCGATGTAGAACTCATCGTCGTTGCCGGGCTGGACGTAGCATCTGATATTGGTTCCCTCCAATCGTTCCTCGGCGAATTGGAGAGACTCCCTGATGCGCTCCTTCATTAGACGCGTGAAGATGGCGTCTTGAGCTGCGGAATCGCCGGCAAGTGCTTCCAGCTCCTCCGGGTCGGTCATATACGGGTAGTAGCCCATGTCGATGATGTTCCGCTTGAACGCCTCGAGCTGCTCTCCCTCCTTGACCACGTGCTCGCGATCGAGGTGATTGATCTTGAACGACCCATCGGATTGTCGCACGAACGGGATGACCTTTTTGCCGGTGATGTCTCCCCCCAGAATGATCACCTGGGCCTCGTAGAACTTACCGGCGTTGATGAACTTCCTGAAGCAGACGTTGGACCCGTGCGTGTCGGTGGCGAAAAAGACGCGCGTTACTCCCATGCATGTCAACCTATTCCGGGCTGGGTCGGGGAGCTCCCGACCCAGCCCATTTTGACTACCAATACCCTGAGACTCCAGTCACCGAAAGATTACCTCAGTCAGGCGGAATCGTCTTGAAGCGCTTGTCCATCGACACACCCTTGCTTTTCTGCCAGATCGTGGCGATGAAGTAGATGACGATGGGAAGCAGGATGAAGAAGAGCGCCGTATACAGGAGGTTCTTGGTGTTCATGGTAGGAGTCGTGCCCGTTAGGAACGTGGCGTAGACGGTGACCCCGGCCACGATAGCCCCTATGGTTCCGAGAATAGTGATGACTGGTATGCCGAGGAATCTCGACTGCACAAGAGCCGGGGACTTCTCGAAGATGTCCTTGCGAACGTACGGGAACACCATGGCGGCGATACCGAGGATAAACCAGCCGACCATCCAGATGGTCACCGTGTAGGTGATGTAGGCGTACCAGGTGGTGAAGGTCGACACGGTCAGTACCAGCCAGGCGATAACGAAGGCCACAAGAACGCAGCGGTTCGGAGAGCCGTTTCGAGAGACCTTGTTCATCCACGCGGGCAGCAGGCCGTCAAAGGAGAAGGCAAACAGGTTCCGGACCGGACCGAAGGACAGCCCGAGGATACCACCCCAGGTGGCGACCATGAAGCCGATGGGGCCGGCGAGAGCTACCAGGAACCAGTTCTGGGTCATCCACACGACCTGATAGCTGATGAGCGGGTATGTGCCGATAAGCGCGCTGGCCCCTCCCGCGCTCTCCAGGGTGGCCAGGGTCCGGATCGTGTCTTCGCCAAGGCCGTAGTTCGCCACCGAGGAGAAGACGATCCAGTACACGAAGAAGAGGGCCATAGACCCCAGTTGGGCGAGGGGCATGGCCACGTTGACCTTCTTGATCTCGCCGGAGATGTTGGCGGCATAGGTGGACCCCAGAGTGCTCAGGTTCACGAAAGCGAGACCGGCCCAAACGGTGGCCGCGATGGCGAACGGCGGCAGGCCTCCCATATCGTTCAACGTGGCCGTCACATCGGACCACTTGAGGTTCTGGAGGGCCTCGAATCCGGCGATGGTTTGGGCTTCCCCCGCAGACAGAGCGACCGCGATGAACGCGATCAACATAGCCCACTGGATGACGAGGACGACCCACATGGCCCTCATCACGTGCTTGGTGCCCATAGCCATGACGCCGAATGCTATGGCAAGGACCCCTGAGGCCAGGAGCCATATCGCCCATCTGTTGTCTGGAGTCGTGATGCTGAGATACTGGCCCCATTTGATGAGAGTCTCGTTTTGCGTCGCCAGTCCCTCTGCCAGGAAGAAGTTGCCGAACCCCCAGTTCACGAGCCACTGGGAGAGCAGCCCCGACCAGTTGATGCCCACGATGGTGAGGGTCCAGGACGCGATAAAGCCCAAAAGCGGGTGCAGGATACGACTGACATAGATGTACTCGCCGCCGGACCTCGGCATGCTGAGCGACATGAACACGTAGACGGCGGCGATCGGGAAGAGCAGGAGGATGGTGAAGCTTGCCCAGAACCCGTTGGCACCGAGATAGAGCGTCTGTTGCTGAGTGTAGTAGAGGAACGCAAACGTCATCGTCGGGCAGACAAAGGCGTAGACCAGAGCGCTCCACGGACTGACCGATCTCGTCAGGCCGGAGGCGCGCCGCACGAACAGTTCCCCTCCTGTTCCTTGTCCTTCCTTGCTTTCTGTTGCCATAAATCCACCTCTCTTCAGACACCATTGCAGTCTAGAGGTCGACACAGTACCGGCCTTAGCCAAGGGACGATATGCAGGAGTTCTTGTCTGTCGTCAGCCTGTCGGCACCGGCGCCGGAACCGATAACTCAAACTTCCCCGTTCAACTGACCCGGGTCCGCCGCGGTAGGTAAGGCGATCACAGACTACCCCCCTCCTGTCTCACCTCCCTTCCGTCCCCAATCCGGTTTCTGGGGCGCTCAGGAAACAGTCCCCTTCGTGATCTCAGGTCGGACCGCTCTGGAGCTAAAGCGACTGTACACAACGGAACGCATCCCCGCAAGAGTTTTTTGCCTTGTCCTGCGGTGCAGTAACCGTGGAGTCTTCCCGGCTTTGGAGGCATGAGGGGGCCCCGCCATCCGGACACTCCGGTTGTTGTCCTCGCAGCGGTTCAAGCTGTACAGTGAAGCGCGCGACAAGCTGACGCGACAGTAAGACCTTGGGGAGAGATCGACTCATGGGGTTGTTCCGGCGAACAAAGGAAGAAGACCGGAAGCAGACAGCGGTGCTGTTGGAGGATCAGCACCTCATGCACCGGATAGACTCCTTCCGGTCAGGCGAGTGGCAGGGAGACAGGGACAAGCACCCCGACATCTGCCGTAGCTGCGGGTGGATCGAGCCGGGCTTTCGCTACTGTAGGCGTTGCGGGCAGGAGATAAGGCGTAAGGCCAAATACGGTGGCTTCTATGGTGGCTTCTGGTTCCAAGAGGTAACAGGCGAGGGAGACGGGCAAGAGGCACTTGAGCGAGTGGTGGCCGAAGCGGAGCGGGAGGCGGACGGGGGTGTGCGTAAGTGGGTGAACGCCATTCTCGTCCCAGAACCCGATAACAGGGACGACAAGAACGCGGTCAAGGTCATTGTGCTTCACGGGGAAGATCTGGATCACGTGGGTCACATCCCCCGGGATGAAGCGCCCGACTTTCAGAAGGTATGCCTTCAGGTGTATGCGGCGCACCAGAGATTCGTCGCATGCAAGGGGTTGATCCAAGGCGGCTGCCAGCGCGAGCACGGCCTCACCGAGTCTTACGGGATCCGGCTGCTGCTGCCTCTCCCGCAGAACATGCTCAACGCGACGAACGCGGCACTGGTGCTACGACCGGAAGGGGTCGTCTGACCAGCTCGCCCGCGGGCGGAGCGTCACCATCGTCTGATGCATCGCCGCCCCGTCACCGATGTCGGTCAGGGCGGCTTCGCGCAGCTGATTGACGCCGCTCAGGTCGCCCTTCCAGAGCGCAGGGTTGAAAAGCAACACGTCCCGGCGCACCAACTCGTCGGCGGCCACCCGAACCTTGACTCTGCCGACTTTGCTCACCACCCAGGCCTCACCACCATCGGCAAGGCCCTGCTCGGCAAGAACCGCCGGGTTGACCCGCACGACCGGACCCTCGGGCACATCGCCCGGCAAGACCTGGGAGTTGAGCGTTCTGAGCGTCTTCGTGGCGACAAGGTGTAGAGCTTCACCGTCAGCGACCGCAGCCGGGGTGAACTCGCCGACAAACTCGAACTTCCCGGACGGCGTGGCGAATTCGCGGTTCGCAAACGGCACCGCGACTGCCCTCGGGTTTCGTCGCGGCCTTTCCCGCAGCATGTCGAGCGTCAGCCCGGATTCCTCCAGGGGCTTGAGCGCCCGGGCCGCCCATTCCGACATCTCGCCCGCCAGGACCCGCCCAAAGCCCAACCGCTCCGCCAGCAACTGCAGGATCTCGCCGTCGCTCTTCGTTTCCCCCTGCGGGGGCACGACTTCTCTGGTCAATCCCAGCCAGTTGTGGCCATAGGCATCCACCAAGTCGTCCATTTCCAGGTAGGTCGTGCAGGGGAGGACCAGGTCGGCCAGCTCTGCGGTCGCCGTCATGAACTGCTCGACGACGACCAGGAACTCCAGCGAGCGCAGCCCCTCCTTGACCCGATTCGTGTCCGGCGCAGTGCTGGCCGGGTTGGCGCCCGCTATCCAGCCCATCTTGAGCGGCGGATCCTTGGCGCCAAGAATACCCTCGCCCAACCGGGGCAGCAGAACGGCTCTGCGCTCCACCGACGGTACCTCGCCGCCCGCGGTGAGATCCAAGCCGCGAGCACCCATCATGTTGGTGCCCGCGCCGCCGCCGGGAACGCCGATGTTGCCGCTGATGGCGGCGAGAGCGTCGATCAGCCGTACTGTAGCGCCGCCATTTTCCCAATACGATGGACCCAGGCCTACGAGCGTGGCCAGAGGCTTCTTCTCCGCATACAGTTGGGCGAGATCGGCGATCTGCTCCGCCGTCAGGTCGGTGGCGGCCATGACCTGCTGCATACTGTGCGAGAAGACCAGTTCCCGGTAGGCTGCGAAGCCACGGCTGTGGTCGTCGATGAACGCAGCATCAACACGCTCGCTCTCAAGGAGCAGGCGAGCGACCCCAATGGCCAGCATTCCGTCGCTGCCCGGTCGGATCTGGTAGAAGCGGTCGGCCTTCTGCGCTATCGAGCAGCGCACCGGATCGATCACCACCAGCGGCGCGCCTTTCTTCCGCGCCTCGTCGATGAAGGCCATCCAGTGATGATGCGTCACGGGGACGTTCTTGCCCCAGACGGCAAAGGCGGCGCTGTTGACCAGATCCTCGGGCTCATGTGTGTCGTCGCCGCCGAAGTCGAGGTTCTGAGCCGCTTCGTTCGCTTCAATGCTCAAGCCACCTACGCTGAAGGTCGCTCCACCAAAGTGGGACCAGAAGTGGCGGCCCAGCGCCTGGGCCGCCTGGCCGCGCACTGCCGAGTAGTTGACCACCAACACAGAAAGGGGACCGAAGGTGCTGCGGTAGTGCGTGAGCCTCTCGGCGACGAGCTCGAGGGCGTCGTCCCAGGATAGACGCTGCCACCCGTTCTCGGTGCGTCGCAGCGGATAGAGCAGGCGGCTTGGATCGTAGAAGCGTTTGAGATAGTTGTTTCCGCGCCAGCAAAGGACCCCACGGGTGACCCCGTGGGCGGGGTCGCCTCTGTGGCTGACTATCTTCCCGTCTTCCACAGTCGCAATGACGCCGCAGGAGTCGGGGCAGTCACGGTAACAGGTGGTGCGCTTCTCTTCCTTCATCGGCTACTCCGTGGCCCCCTCGCGCGCCAGAATCCCAGGTCGATGGAGCTGATCATCGCATCATACCTCTGGACTCCATCCGATAGCGCCACCAACAGCCGAGCTTTTGACAAGCACCGGCGCCCGGCCCAAAATGGTCTCTCTTAGCTGGGTGGCGATCACCGTCAAGCCAGGAAGGAAAGAGGTATGCACCATGGCAGCGAAGACAGCGATACCGCGAGCACAGGAAGGTCCGGAAATACCGTTTGTCGACGGGATCCCCCTGCCGCCGCCGGTCAGGCCGGTCATTATCCTGAGCGGCTCCGACTATCAGATCGGGTACCAGTACTTCCAGCAGCTCGTGGAGATATACGGCACCTGGATACCAGCCCATAAATGGGGATACCTGTACTTCTGTACTCCGTTACATCGGGAGGAGTTCTCGGCGGAGGAGAAGGCGGCGCTCGGGGAGTTCGAATCTTGTATCAGCAAGCACACCCCGGAGTGGATCGACATCTTGAATGGGATGGCAGCCGGCGCGACCGAGGCCAGCATCCCCGTCACCTATGCCGATCTACTCGCCTTTTTCGTCCTCTATGAGGAACTGTGTCCCTTGTCGCCAGACGCGTCGTTGGTGGTCCCTGACCCTCCGCTTGAAGGCGGCGACAAGAAACCTGGGCCGGCATGCAGCGGGTTCGCGGCCTGGGGAAAGGCCACCAAGGACGGCGGGCTTCTCTGCGCGGGAAATGGCGATGACAACGCGGGGTTCTTCGCGAGTACCGTGATGGTGTTCCCCGAGACGGGCAACAACTTCATCGCCTCCCCCTACAATATGCCTGGATTCGGCGGGTTTCCTTCACATCCGGGCATGAACAACAAGGGCGTGGTCCACGTTCATCACGGCACCGGGACCTTTGCCATCCCCAAATGGGGCTACACGGTGCCCCGGGGCATGGCCGACATGCATATTCTCCGATTCGCGAACACAGCCCAGGAAGCGGCGGATATGCATCTCGGCTACCCGCCGGCCGTCAACTACAAAGAAGGCAACTTCTTGGCAGACGTGGGCGGGGACGCGATCGTCATCGAGAGTCGGGATCCGACGGTCATCCGCAGAGCGGGATACATGGGCGAGACCGACTTCCTCTATGCCACCAACAACTATCAGTCAAAGGAGATGGGGAACGAAGAGCAGCAGGACTATCTCCCCCACGGTGGGTGGATCAGCAGAGCTCTTTCGGGAGATATGGATCTCACAGCCTGGTCGGTATCCCGGAACTTGTTCATGTGGAACATGCTCCACAACTATCAGGGTAAGGTCGACCTCGAATTCGCGAAGATGATGTACAGATTCCCCAGCGCGATCACTCATCCCACCCTGGAAGCTGCGGATGCCGCGTACCTACAGGAGAAGGGTAGAAGCTACCAAGCGCGGATAGGGAGCCTGGATAACTCGGTCATCGGCATCGCAGTGCCGGATGATGGCGACAACGGTTCGTACTACCTATGCTCCGGACCCGCCACCAGGGCCACCGGTCCTGCTATGCCGACACTGCACAACTACGCCCCGGGGCAGACCTACTCGTTCTACGAGCTCAAGCTGGCCTCCAGCCCGCGCGGGGTCGCAGAAGCGGCCTTGGGCCGGGCGCGGTATGACCTGTACTACGCGAACACGGCGCTGGCGAAGCTGACGTACGCCGAGGCGGCGCCCCTCGAGGGGGCGTTCGACAAGGCTAAGACCGAGTACTTCAAGGGCCATTACTATCTCAATGCTGTTCTGGCCGGCAGAGTCAGCGGCGAGAGAGAATCCGTGTCCCACTACGCGAAGGCGACCAGGGCGTTCACCCGCTGCCAGGTCTACGCGAAGCAGGTGCGCGAGGCGATCGTTCCCCCGCCAAGCAAGCCCGAAGACCTTGGTCTGAGGCCATGGCTCGGGGAGTGGGGTGACTGGGACGCCCTTTTTGAAGACGAGTAGGGAGCGATTCGCCGGCGAAGCGCTGGACTTGTGAAGGTAGCGAGGCGCCGGCCATTGCGCCCGCGCCTTGCGTGCCGTACCCTATCCGTCCCCAGCGCGCGGAGGTAATCATCGTTGAAAGGGCATATCCAGATAGACAAAGAGCGCTGCAAAGGCTGCACCCTTTGTATTGAGTTCTGTCCGAAGGAGAGCATTCTCCTTTCCGAGGAACTGAATCTCAAAGGCTATTTCGTCGCCGCCTTTGACGCTGAAGAGGAATGCACCGGTTGCGGCAACTGCGCCGTCATGTGCCCCGAAGTTGCCATCGAGGTGGAGAGAAGATGAAACGTCTGATGAGCGGGAATACCGCATTGGGTGAGGCAGCGGTGCTTTCTGGATGCACCTGCTACTTCGGGTATCCCATCACCCCTCAGAACGAGCTTACGGAGTACATGGCAAAGAGGATGGCCGACGTGGGCGGAGTCTTCATCCAGTCCGAGAGCGAGATCGCCGCCATCAACATGGTCCTCGGCGCGTCGGTGGCAGGAGCACGGGCCATGACCTCGTCGAGCGGCCCCGGCATCAGTCTCAAGCAGGAAGGCATCTCCTATCTCGCCGCCGACGAGCTTCCCGCCGTCATCGTCAATATCGTTCGGGGCGGCCCCGGCATGGGAAACATCTCGCCGTCACAGTCGGACTACTTCCAGGCGACGCGTGGGGGCGGCCATGGTGATTACAAGACCATCGTCCTTGCTCCAGCGTCCGTCCAGGAACTGACAGAGCTCGTGCCTCTCGCCTTCGACCTCGCCGAGAAATACCGCAATCCTGTAATCATCCTCGGCGATGGCATGCTCGGACAGATGATGGAGCCTGTCGACTTCGACCTCCTGAAACGTCCCCCCGACTGTGAGAAGGACTACATTCTGACGGGAGCCAAAGACAGACCGGCCCGGAAGGTCCACTCCCTGATCTTCGACACCAAACTTCAGGAAGAACACAACTGGAAACTCTTCCGGAAGTTCCAGCGCATGGAACAGAATGAGGCCCGATACGAGACGTATTTGACCGACGACGCGGAAATGGTCGTCGTTGCTTACGGCATGGGCGCCCGGATCGTCAAGGGCGCTATCAAGAGACTCCGCGAGGAGAACCTGAAGGTCGGTCTGCTCAGGCCCATCACGCTCTGGCCCTTTCCCGGGAAGGCCCTGCAGGAGATGGCGAAAACCGTGAGCGATTTCTTCGTCTTCGAGATGAGTGCCGGTCAGATGGTGGAGGACGTAAGGCTTTCGCTGGAAGGGAAAGGGCACGTCCATTTCTACGGAAGGCCCGGGGGCGTCATCCCGATGCCTATCGAGCTCTCCAGGATCATTTCGCGCCATTACTACCAGGCACAGGCCGGCGGTGAGAGAAGGAAGCAATGAAGACAACCCAGACGAGACCGAAGCTTCTGAAAGAGGCGCACTTCCATTACTGCCCCGGATGCGGTCACGGCATCATCAACCGCCTTCTTATGGAAGTGCTCGAAGAGATGGACCTTCAGGGGGAAGCCATATGCGTCGCTCCCGCCGGGTGCGGCATGCTTCTCTACAACTACTTTGAGATCGATGTCCTCGAGTCGGCGCACGGCCGCGGAGCCGCCGTGGCGACCGGGATCAAACGGGTAAGACCTGAGAACCTGGTCTTCTCCTATCAGGGTGACGGCGATCTTGCCGCTATCGGCACCGCTGAAGGGTTCCACGCCGCCAACAGGGGGGAAAACATCACGGTGATCTTCGTGAATAACGGCGTATACGGCATGACAGGCGGCCAGATGGCGCCGACCACACTGCTCGATCAAGTGACAACAACCACCCCGAAAGGGCGGGACTCCGTTATTGCCGGTCATCCGGTCAGGATCTGCGAAGTGTTTTCCATGCTCGACGGCGCGACCTATCTTGAACGCGTCGCAGTCAACAAGCCCGCGGCCGTTCGTAAGACGAAAAAAGCCATTGCCAAGGCATTCCAGCGACAGCTTGACGGGTGCGGCTTTTCCCTGGTCGAGATACTTTCCCCCTGTCCGACAAACTGGAAGATGGGCCCTCGTGAGGCCTGCGGGTGGATCGATGAAGTCATGAGTAAGCAATTCCCGTTGGGTGTCTTCAAAGAGGTGCCATGCTCATAAGGACCATATTCTCGGGATTCGGAGGGCAGGGCGTTCTCTCCATGGGATCGACGCTGGCTACCGCGGCCATGCTCGAAGGAAGATACGTCACCTACCTGCCGACCTACGGCGTTGAGGTGCGGGGCGGCACGGCCAACTGCACGGTCGTCGTCTCCGACGAGGAAATCGCTTCTCCTGTGGCGTCTGAGCCGGAATACCTCGTTGCCATGAACCAGCCGTCCTTCGCCCGGTTCCAGAGTATCCTCCAGGCCGGAGGTCTTCTCTGCGCCAACTCGTCTCTCGTCAACACCGATTCGGCGCGGAGCGACATCGAGATCCTCGCGATCCCCACCAGCGAGCTGGCGGAAGAACTGGGCACCATCAAGGTGGCCAATATGATCATGCTCGGGGCCCTCGTCAGGGCAAGCAACATGATCTCCTATGACGCCATGCTGGAAAACCTCGTGGAGATACTCGGCGAAGGCAAAGCGAGACTCATAGAACTCAACAGGGAAGCCCTGGGGTTGGGATACAACTACGCAAAGGATAGGGCGTATGGTCATTAAGCAGTTGTCCGTGAGCCTCGACAATGTACCGGGGAGCCTCTCCACCGTCAGCGAGATCTTGGGGCGAGAAGGGGTGAATATCAGGGCCATCTCCGTGGCCGATACCTCCGATATCAGTACGGTCCGCTTTGTCGTGGATGACCCGGAGAAGGCAAAGAACATCCTCACCGGCAACGGCTACAATCCCAAAGAGACCGGTGTGCTCGCCGTTGAGACGCCAGACCATCCGGGCGGCATGAACGCCGTGCTGAAGCCACTCAAGGCCGCCGGTATTAATGTCCACTACCTCTATCCCCACCTGGGAAGGATCGACAACAACGCTATCGTCATCCTTGGCGTGGATAGGACGGAAGAGGCCCAGAAAGTGCTGGCGCAGAACTGGGTCAAGACCCTGGGGCGCGACGTCTACAACGTCTAAGTCCTGCTACTGAGCGATGAACCCGCCGTCGATCACCAGTTCGGTTCCGGTGCTGAACCTGGACTCGTCGGAGGCTAGGTAGAGCACGCCGTAGGCGACATCGATGGGGTCGCCGTAGTGACCCAGAGGTACGTGGCTCAGTATCCGCTTGTGGAACTCCTCCGGTCCCTCGGTCGCGTTCTTGCCGACCTCCTCCAGCATGGGCGTCCAGAGCCAGCCGGGGTGAATGGAGTTGACCCTGATCTTGTCTTTGGCGTAGCAGAGCGCGTCCGATTTGGTCATCAAGCGCACGGCGCCTTTGGCCGCGTGGTAGAGAAAAGGCGGGGGAACGTCCATCCCGCCGACGATGCCGTAGACGGAAGAGATGTTGACGATGCTGCCTCCGCCTCCCCGCATCATGAAGGGCACGGCATGCTTCGTGCAGAGAAAGACTCCCCTGGCGTCCACGTTGAGGATCTGGTCCCATTCGGCGATGGTGATCTCGTGAGTGGGTTTGGGCGCCCCGGTGATGCCGGCGTTGTTCACCAGGATATCGATGCGCTGACGGCTGGCGAATATACTCGCGCAGACCTGCTTGATCTCATCTTCCGAGGTGACGTCCATGTGGAAGTACTGGGCCGAGCCACCGCGGCTCTTGATCTCCTCGGCCACTCCCGTTCCCATCTCGTCCTGGATGTCGGTGACCGCCACCCAGGCTCCTTCAGTGGCCAACAACATGCACGTGGCCTTGCCCAGGCCCGTGGAGCCACCGGTCACAATAGCTACTCTGTCCTGCACCCTGCCCACGCGCTCCTCCTAGGTGGAAGATTCCATAACTCGTCTCCAGAGTATCAGACCGCCGGCCCGCAGCCCTGCTCCCACTCCTCCATGATCGCCTCGACCGGGATGCCATCGGGGTCCCTGACGTACATGTACCAGTAGGTGCCCTTCATCTCTCCCTGGAGCAGGGCGAAATGAGGGCGATGCATGAACTCGAGCCCTTCGCTCAGGAAGTGGTCGGCAAGGGCGTGGATGTCGTCGCACACGTGGGCCAACTCGAACATGCCGAAATCACCCCACATCGCATTGAGGGGCACCGATCTCCCTCGGGATCTCGAGATCTCGTAGAGCTCGAGCATGTCGCCCCCATTGCTGTTGGCCAGGAGGCAGGAAAGAACTTGAGTGCCGCTCTCGCCCGAGATCTCACCTACCAGCCCGGAGAACTCATCATGTGGTCCCAACACCACCGTGTCGTAGCCCAGATGTCTCTTGTAGAACCCGAGGGAGCGCTCAAGGTCCGTCACACTTATTCCCAAGCTGCAGATGTGCTCCCTTTTCAACCTGGAGCTCGACGCGAACTCCAGCAAGTTGCCCTCCGGGTCTCTGGCATAGACGAAACCATAGTCGCCCCCACCGGGTATCGTTGCCGACTTCGGCGCAGATACAAAAGCGAGCCTATCCCTGTTGCCGGCATAGAACTCCTCCACATCGGCCACTGCGGTCGTCAGTTTGTTCACCCCGATATCGCCGAACCTGATGTCTCTGCGAAGGGGGCGCGGGGCGGGACTGTGCATCTGGACGAGCTCGACGATGATGCCGTCTTCTTCCTGCCTGATCATGGAAGCGCTGAGCACATGAGGCTGATCCCGAAAGAAGTCGGGGACGGGGTTCGGAAGCTCGACCCAATCGGCGTACACCTTGGTGCATCTCATCGCCTGCACGTAGAAGGCCCTCATCGCGTCCAGGTCTCTCGTGCCTATCGCCATGTGATGGATTCCCTCCACCTTTACGCCACCGACACATGCCATGAACGTCCTCCTTCCAGGCCTCGCGGCCGCGCTTGGGACTATCGGGCCAATTCCACCTCAACGTAGTGGTCGCGCCGGTCATCCACGAGAGGGATGGTGCTCTGAAGGGGCCCGCTCTGGTCGAGATCTACGCCATCCACGGTGACGAGTCTTACACTCTGCACCCCGAGCGGCTCGGGTTGCTGTTCAGGATCACCCGGCCGGCTTTCGGTCAGCTTGAAAGTGATGTGATAGAAAGTCTCGCGATAACGGTAGTGGATCTTGCATGATTCCCAGTCCTTCGGGATCAGCGGCGCCAGGCGCAGCTTGTCCACCTCCAAACGGAGGCCGATCAGCGTCTCCACGGCCAACCTGTACATCCATCCCGCTGCGCCCGTGTACCAGGTCCAACCTCCCCGACCGGTATGCGGCGGGGCACCGTAGATATCAGCGCTCATGACGTAGGGTTCCACTTGGTACAGTTCGCTCTCCCCCGGCTGATCCCCATGATGGATAGGATTGAGCATCGAGAACAACTCCCATGCCCGCTCCCGGTCACCGATCATGGCGAACGCCATCGCAGCCCATACTGCGGCATGGGTGTACTGGCCCCCGTTTTCGCGGACGCCGGGCACGTAGCCTTTGATGTAGCCGGGCTCCAGGGAGGAGGCGTCGAAGGCTGGATCCAGCAGCTTGATGAGACCCGCGTCGCGCATAACCAGGAGCCTATCTACCGCCGCCATAGCCTGACGGGCGCGCAGAGGGTCTCCGGCCTCGGATATCACCGCCCAGCTCTGGCTGATCGAGTCGATACGGCATTCTTCGTTGGCAGAAGAACCCAGAGGCGTGCCGTCGTCGAAGTATGCCCGCCGATACCAGCCGCCGTCCCAAGCATGCGCCTCTATGTTGGCCCTGAGTTCCTCCGCCTGTCCCGTGCACAACCGGGCCAGTTCATCGTCTCCACGACCGCGGGCCAGGTCCCCGAACAGGCGGAGGTTCTCGTGAAGGAACCAAGCGAGCCACACGCTCTCCCCCTTGCCCTCACGACCGACGCGGTTCATGCCGTCGTTCCAGTCGCCGGTCCCCATGAGCGGCAGTCCGTGGCGACCGAACCGTAGGCCGTGCTTGATGGCCCGCACGCAGTGCTCATACAGGGTCGCGATATCGGGGGAGCGTTGCGGGAGGTCAAAGTAGGCCTCTTCTTCCGGAGTCAATTCTCGACCTTCAAGAAACGCTACCGGTTCGTCAAGGACCCCCGTGTCACCGGTCGAGGACACATACCGGCACGTCGCATAGGGCAACCAGAGATAGTCGTCGGACGAATGCGTGCGCACGCCCTGGCCCCCGGGTGGATGCCACCAGTGTTGGACGTCACCCTCGCGAAACTGGCGCTCGGCGCAGCGGAGCAGCTGCTCGCGCGCGAGCCACGGAGTCGTGTGAATCAGAGCCATCGTGTCCTGCAATTGGTCCCGGAAGCCGTAGGCACCACCCGATTGGTAGTAGCCGCTGCGCCCCCAGCACCGGCAGGAAAGGGTCTGATACACCAGCCATCCGTTGGCCAGCACGTCGAGCGCGCGGTCCGGAGTCTCGAGATACACGGCGCCCAAGACGTGGTTCCAGTGCGCCCAGACCGCCTCTAGGGCTTGGCGGGCGCCGGCCGGGCCCCCGAAGCGCTGCACGAGCTGCCGGGCCTGGTCGACGTCGTCTGCCGCTCCGACGACGAAGACGACCTCCCTCTCCTGTTCGTCGTCCAGTTCGACTTGGGTCTGCATCGCCGCGCAGGGGTCCAGTCCGGCGCCCGTCTTGCCCGACAGGCGCATGCGGCTCATGGCGGCTGGGTCGGCCAGGGAGCCGTTTCGTCCAATGAACTCGGTGCGGTTTCCGGTGACAGTCCGCCGCACTTCGCTTGCCTGGACGAAGGCCACCCGGTTGGGCCACTGACGAGAATAGGGGTTGCGAGCGAAGATCGCCCCACTGTGGGCATCCTTTTCGGTCAGAACGTGCATCAGGTTGGCGTGCCGCCATTCGCCCAGTACCAGTTCCCAGTACCCCGTAAGCGAGAGTCGCCGAGGCCGTCCAGAGTGGTTGCGGAGCTTCACAGAAACGAACTTCACAGGCGCGTCCATCGCGACATACGTGGACAACTCCGAGAAGATGCCGGACTCGTCATGCTCGAACAAACTGTAGCCGAACCCGTGCCGGCAAACGTACCCGGACCGGCCGGGAGCCGGCAACGGTGTGGGCGACCAGAAGGCGCCCGTTTCCTCATCCCGAATGTAGAACGCCTCCCCACTGCTGTCGCCGACCGAGTCGTTGTGAAAAGTGGTCAGGCGGTATTCGTGAGCGTTCTCCACCCACGTATACGCGCTCCCGCTCTCGCTGACCACCGTTCCGACGAAGGGGCTCGCGATCACGTTCACCCACGGTGCAGGCGTGCTCCGCCCGGGTTCCAGGCTGATGACATACTCGCGGCCGTCGGGCGTGAAGCCGCCGAGGCCGTTGTGGAAGATGCTGTCTCGCTCCGGTAGCGGCTCGATCGCTTCGGCCGCCGGCTGACGCGAGGGCTCGAGGCCTCCCGGCAGGCGCTCGGCCGGCGCGCGACGTTGCGCCTGCTCGGCAAGTGTCTCGGTGCCGGCGAGCACCACGCGGGCGACGGTCTGGAACAACACCCGATCCTCTTCGGATAGCTCCTCCGCGCGCCGGACGAAGACGCCCCCGGGTTTGTCGATAACGGCGGCTTCGGGCCCTGCGTTGATCAGGCCCATGATCTCGTCCTGGAGGACCGCTCGGTAGCCCGAGAAGTCCTCGTTCAGAATTACCATGTCCGCAGCCAGGCCCTTGATCCTCCAGTAAGCGTGAGCCTGCAGGGCCTGCTTCACCAGGTCGATGCGACTCAGGTCGGCGATGCGTACCAGGACGATGGGTAGGTCCCCCGAGACGCCGAAGCGCCAAAGCCCAGATTGCCCAAGCTGGTTGCGCGCCATGATGCTGGGATTGGCACGCCTAAGAGCACTGCCGTGGATGATCGAGGTAGCCAGCCGGCCGTAGACCTGGGCATCCGCCTCGGTGACATTGAGGACGCGCAATACCTCCTGGCTCTGGAACCAGGCCATCTCGAACGCGCGCTCTACGAAGCGCCGATCGCCATACTTCTCGAGCAGAGCCAAGGCCGCTTCGCGGCTCTCCGCGACGCCGGAGATCATGTGCACGGTGGCCGACCCGTCGGGAGACAGCGCCACCGAGCTGCGGATGGCCACGATGGGATCAAGAACCGGCCCCTCAGTGTTGGACAGTGCCACCCGTCCGGGGGCTTTGTCGAATACCACCGGGTTCGTCGCTGTTCTCCCCCGGCCTATGAACCGAGCGCGGTCGGTCTCATATGAGGTCTGACCGGCGGCCGTTCCAGGCGCTACCAACTGGTGGAACATCCACGGTGTCTGCTCCTCGGGAGTTCGGGGCCGCCGCTTGCAGAGAATGGCTCGATGCCGGGGAAGGATCTCGGTCTGCACGAACAGGTTGCTGAAGGCGCGATGGGCCAGATCGGCATTCGCAGGCGCCATGACTACTTCCGCATAGCTCGTCACCTCGATCTCGCGGGCGTCGTCGGACAGATTGGTCAGAGTGACACGGCGGATCTCGACGTCGTCTTCGGGCGACACACTGATCTCTGTATGCGCCTCGATGGCATGATCGACTCTACGGTATTCGGCGCGTGCCTGTACGAAGATCGCCTCGTAACGCTCGGCTTTGCTTCGCGTTGGCTGATAGGCGGTCGACCAGTAGCTCCCCGTCTTGAGATCGCGTAGGTAGATGAACGTGCCATAGCTGTCGCACGTCGCATCCTCGCGCCAACGCGTCACGGCCAGGTCTTGCCAGTTGCTGTAGCTCCCTCCCGCGTGGGTAGCCATAACGTGGTAGCGACCGTTCGACAGCAGGTGAACCTCGGGTAGCGGCGTGTTCGGGTCGGTGAGCACGCGATGGATGGCCCCCGCCTCCAGGACGGCGGCGCGGCCCGCCTCGGCCACCTCACCCGCACGTGGGCGCACAGCGACGGCATGTTTCGGCACCCGTTCCTGCAGCAGTAGTTCGGTGGTGCGGACAACCGGGTCAGAGAGAAATCGGCGCTGCATGGGTGCATCGAGCAACACGTGGTCGAGCGCCAGCAGACTCATCCCCTGGTGGTGGGCCATGAAGCAGCGCACGACAGAGTGGTTCGTCCCCGGCAACACGCGCGACGGCGTGTAGTCGATGGCTTCGTACAGCCCGTAGTCGCCGAGAAAACCAGCGGCGGTGAGGGTCTGTAGATTGCGACAAGCGTCACGGGGGACGACCGTCAGCGCGAGCGCAGTCGCATAAGGAGCGATGACCAGGTCGTCCGCCAGTCCGCGCTTGAAGCCCAGCCCGGGGATGCCGAAAGCCCGGTACTGATAGACCTGATTCATATCGACGGCGTTGTAACACGACTCAGAGATGCCCCAGGGGACGTGACGCCGCCGTCCGTAATCGATCTGGCGCGAGACAGCGGCCTGGCAGGCCTGTTCCAGCAGTGTGTTCTCGTAGCTGGGCAGGAACAGCCGCGGCATGAGGTACTCGAACATCGAACCGCTCCACGAGATCAAGCTGACGTCGCCACCATGACTCGTCAGCAGGCGGCCGAGAGCGAACCAGTGTTTTTGGGGCACCTGACCCTCGGCGATGAGCAAGAAACTCGTCAGGCGGGCTTCGGATGCCAGCAGGTCGTACCAGGCGGGGTCTCGCCGCCGCTCGCCCATGTCGTAGCCGATGCTCAGCAGGTCTCGCGCCGGATCGTAGAGAAACTCGAAATCCATCGCCGAAAGCTCACGGCACCGCGCGATCAGACCGTCGATCATCCTCAGCCGTTTTTCGGCCGGGGATCTCCCCTCGGGGAACCGTTCGCCCAGTTCATCGGGAACGGTTTCTGCTGCGGCCACCTCCTCCAAGGTAGGGAGCCTGCCTGAGTATCGAGGTTCGGGTACCAGCGACCTCAGATCGTCTCGGAATCTGCGGCATTGGCGGTTGAGCGCGCGGGCCCAGTACTTGAGCTCGCCCCCATTCCTCGCGGACGGCGCGGCCACCAATGCCTTGGTGGCCCCATAGAGCTCGTCCAGCAGCGCCTGCGCGCTTGCCAGCGTGTCCCCGCCACCATTCGCCGAGTGAAGCGTGCTCTGCAGATGCTTGATCTGCTGCTCTAACTCTGGAGCAACGGGCGAGCCCGTGTGGGCGGCCAGCGCAAGAAGAGTGTCTTCGAGGCCGTCGAAAGCGCGCCTGCCAAGCACCGGCTGGTTCTTCAGCTCACTGAGGGCCGCCCGCAGGGCGAGCAGGCTCCCGACCAGATTGCCGCTATCGACTGAGGAGATGTACTGCGGGTGGAGTGGTAGCAAGGTGCGCGTGTCGTACCAGTTGTAGAAATGGCCGCGGAAACGCTCGAGTTTCTCCATCGTTCTCAGGGCCCGATGTGTCCTGCGCAGGAGCTCGCCGGTGGAGATGTATCCGAAATCGTGCGCGGCCAGATTCGCCAGAAGCGCCATTCCCATGTTCGTCGGAGATGTGCGCGGGGCGACCGTGGGAGTCGGATACTCCTGGTAGTTGTCGGGCGGCAGCCAGTTGTGCTCGGGACCGACGAAATCTGTGAAGTAGCGCCATGTCCGCCGGGCAAGTGCCCGCAGGAACACCTGCTGGGGGGCGCTCAGGCTCTCTGCCGGCCGGCGCAGGGGCCTGCTGATCCACCAGCCGACGATGGGCGACACCACCCAGAGCATCAGGATCGGGAGAACAAAGGGCCAATCGATCAAGCGGAGGTTCGGCACGAAGACCAGGATCACCCCTAGGCCGACGGCCAGAACCGGGGCGATCCACATCTCCCGAAGGAAGCCCCGCCATGTGCGGCGTGCGTTGCGGCGGCCATAGGAGGGCATGTGCCACAGCAACAGGCCGCGCCGGGTGAAGAGCATCTTCACGCCCGAGCGGAGAATGGCGTCCAGGCAGATCAAGGCGTCGTACGGCAGGAAGACCAGCGTCAACAGCGCCCGCGTGAGTGGACGGACGGAGGACCTGCCCGTCAACGACACGTGTACCGGCCATTTCCGTTCCTTGGGCTTTCGGATGAACTCGAAGGCCAACGTCAGCAGAGGAGGCAGGAACAACACCCCAAGAACCAGCAACTCCCACAGCCACGAGGATCCTGGACCCCACAGCCATCCCCCCAGCAGCAAGGCGACGAGCGCCGCCGGCACGAGGCTGCGGCGCAGGTTGTCGAGAAGCTTCCAGATCGACAATGCCGACAGTGGATTCGGCCGCCGCTTCCCATCCGGCCCGGGCACGCGTGGAAGCAGCCAGCCGGCAAGCTGCCAGTCACCTCTTATCCACCGATGCCTCCGACTGGCCTCCATGGCATAGCTGGTCGGATGCTCTTCGATGAGGTCGACGTCCGTAACCAGAGCCGAGCGCGCGTAGCCGCTCTCCAGTAGGTCGTGGCTGAGGATCAGGTTCTCTGGAAAACGCCCATGTACGGCCAGTGAGAACGCCTCGACATCGTAGATGCCCTTGCCGACGAAAGAACCTTGGCCGAAGAGATCCTGATAGACATCGGATACCTCGCGCGTGTACGGATCGATGCCTGCTTCGCCGGCGAACAGACGCGTGAACCAAGAACCGCTGGTGCTCGTGAGACTGATCGAGACGCGCGGTTGCAGGATCGCGTACCCCTCGACCATGCGCCCCTTCTTCGCGTCGTACAGCGGTCGATTGAGCGGGTGAGCCATGTTGCCGATGAGCGTGTACGCTGCGTCCCGGGGGAGTTGCGTATCGGTGTCGAGGGCGATGACATACCTGATGGACCCGAGGACGGACCGATCACCGACTATGTCGGAAAACGCCGAGTCCGCCCCACCCACGATCCCGGTCGGCGGGGCCCCTTCCGACCGTGCCTCCAGCAGGAGCGCGTTGAACTGCTCGAGCTTGCCCCGCTTCCGTTCGTAGCCCATCCAGATCCGGTCGTAAGGATTCCACACCCTCGGGCGGTGAAATAGATAGAAGATGCCGGGGCGGTCCTCGCTGTACGCATCATTGAGCGCCTCAATGCCGGCGCGAGCCAAGGCGACCAGCTTCTCGTCGCCCGGCTGGGTGGGCTCAGGAGCGTCCCGGAAGTCCGTGAGCAGAGCGAAGAACATGTTCGAATCGCGATTGCCGAGATAGCGGATCTCCAAGGCTTCCAGAAGGTTCGACACGTCTTCTTCGCAGCTGATCAAGGTGGGGACTACCACCATGGTCCGGTGGTCAACCGGTATGCCGCCGGAGAAATCCAGTCGGGGCAATGTGCGCGGGGGCACGGTGACCGTGATCATCATGTTGACGATGGGAACGACCAGCGCCGAGGCGGAAAGAAGGCCGACAATGGCGAAAAACACCGACCAGCCGTAACCCTGCTCGAATGCACCGCCATAGACCAACAGCAAAGCCACGGCCAGCCCGGTGAGAAGCAGAATGGGCGCAAGGTACAAGAACAGGCGAAGAGGCCGCGCAGCCCGGGTGGCCCGCGCCATGAGCGGCACCTTGCTGTCCATCGCCCGCTCCAGCGCCGGCCGGCCCCTACCGATGAGATAGTAACCGACGTGGGCGGTGCGATCTTCTGGGCCCGATCGGTGGGCGGCGGCTTGGGCAAGAGCGATGGCCGCCCGCGTCACTTCCAACTCGCTATGCACGCTGCCGCTCGTTACCGCCTCGATAGCGTGGCGGTAGCGGTCGCGGGTAGGGAAGTCCTGAAACGCGTAGACTCCTGCGGGATCCAGGCGCAGTAGATGCTCGATGAGGCTGAGTTCCTCGACGAACTTGCCCCAGTCCATTGCGGATATGAACCGCAGGCTCCCCACGCTGTTCGCAATGGAGATCTGGTCGACCGCCGCTGTGTGGCCGGCCGCCTCCATGAGCTGTACTGCGCTCACTTCCTGCTCGGAAAGTCGATGCTCCAGCCAGGCCTGGACGAAAGTCAGGGCCGGCCATTGGCCCTGCAGCCGCGCATAGAAGTCCTCCACAAACGGGGCGGTCAGCGGCACGTCGGCGTCCGCGAACTCCGCCAGGACGTGGATGAGCCGTCCCGGCTCCTTTTCGGCGACTGTGAGCAGACGATCGGCCCAGGCGATGGCCCTGTCCCGGTCCTCGCGACGACGGGCGATGCGCACCCCCACCCGGCGAACGTTTTCCAGCAAAGCCAACCGCAACATGATCGGGAAAGCCCACAACTCCCCCAGGTTCAGCGGTGCGGCGGTCTGATAAGCGGCCACAAAGGCCCTGGCGTTGTCCCGGTCGACCCGACCATCCTGATGCGAGATCAGCTCCAGGGCGACGTCATAGATCCGCGGATAGTCGTCTAAGGTGCCGCCGATCAGTCGCGGCAGCTGCCGGCTGTAGCGGCGGGGCAGGTCCCGGCGGGCCAGGGCGATCTGCTCCTCGATGAGATAGAAGTTGTCGAGCAACCAGGTCTCTGCCGGCAGGATCCGCTGTCCCTGTGTCCCGGCGGCGGTGAGCACGTCATAGGCGGTCACCAGCACGCGCTCGTTCTCCGCCAGCCGGGAAAGCAGCCTGTCCCTCCCAGGACGTCGATCGACCCTGTGGCTGTCCGCCAGCGCCACGGCGTGGTGCTTCAACTGGTCGGCACTGAGCAATTCCAAACGCAGCAGCTCAGAATCGAGTCCGGTGTGCAACCGATCTCGCTCTTGCGCCGTGGACCCGAGCATTCGGGATACTATGAGCTGCCCCTTTCGTAACACATGGCGCGAGAATCCGCGCTTTCTGAGGTCTTTAGTACCCAGATCAATGCCCGCCGACGCCCACTCGTGTGAACGCCTCGGCCACGGCCCTCTCCCCCAGTCCCATCATTGTCGTATTTGTTCACGATCAGACCGGGCGCTAGACTCATAGGCACCACCTAGCAACTGAGGTTCACCATGGATTTTCTCGAACTAGTCGCGTCGCGGTATTCGGTCCGCTCCTACCAGCCTCGGCCGGTCGAACAAGACAAGCTGGACCGCATCCTCGAGGCCGCCCGCCTGGCCCCGTTCGGGTCGCGTCAACAGCCCTGGAAGTTCGTGGTGGTGCGCGACGCCGAGATTCGTGGCCGGCTGGCGGCAGCCTGCTCCAATCAGCAGTTCATCGCCCTTGCCCCGGTGGTCATCGCCGGGGTGGGCTTGATGCCCGACCGCATCATGCGCTGCGGGGTTCCCGGCGATCCGGTGGATGTGGCTATTGCCATGGAACACCTCGCCCTCGCGGCCACGGCCGAAGGGCTGGGCACCTGCTGGATCGGGGCCTTTCATCAGGATCAGGTCCGCGAGCTGTTGGGCATCCCGGAGTCGGCCAAGGTGATCGAGGTCATGACCCTGGGTTACCCGGCAGACCGCCCGCCATCCAAAGACCGCAAGCCGATCAGCGAGATCGTCTGCTACGATCGCTGGCAATGAGCGCGCACGCGGGATCGGCCTCGATCATTTCGGCCGAGCATACCCCCGCCGGTGGCCGTTCTTTCAACGAATTCACAGCATGCCGAGCGGTTCGCTCTGAGGGGTGGTCTTCTCATGGACGCCTGGAGCGCCTCCAGACGTATGCGCGACCGAGGTCGCATCCGGCAGGCTCACCTATGATGGTGACCGCAGTGATACTCGAGGCGGTTCCTGCGGAGGAGAGGGATGCATGCGATGAAAGTCTGCGTAGTCGGGGCCTCTGGGAAGCTTGGCCGGTACATGGTGCAGCACGCGCTTGACCGGGGCTACGAAGTGGTCGGCGTCTGCCGGGAGCAGAGCGCAGGCAAACTCGATGCGTTTAAAGGGCGTATCACCGTCATTCCCGGCGCTACGAACGACCGCCAGGTCATCAAGAAGGCGGTCGAGGGGTGCGACGGGGTACTCACCGTGCTGGTCCCGTGGGGGGTCCACCACTACTCGTCGGGAACGGCCCAGGCGGTGCTCGACCACGCGCGTCCGGACGCGCGTCTCGTATTCTCCTGCGGCTGGCATATCACCCGGGACGGCCAGGACGTGTACTCGCGGAGATTCAAAGCGCTCGTGAAAGCCGCCGGCCGGCTCGGACGGCTGCTTCGCACCGTGGACATCGACGACCAGGTGGAAGCGTGCCGGCGGGTGTTTGCCAGCGATACCCGTTGGACGGTCGTGCGCGGGAGCGACCTCGAAGAGGGCGAGAGCCAGGGCCTGCCGGTGTGGAGCAGGCACGTGGGCGACCCCATCCTCGAGAGCAACATCACGCGCCGCGTGGACTTCGCCCTCTTCATGGTCGCGGCTCTCGAGAACGACGAGCTCGTCCACGAAGCCCCGGCGATCGTCGGCTGCCGGACACCCTCGGCGCTCGCATACGCCGCCGTGGAGAAGGCGATCGCGACGTGTGCGCCAAAGGGAGGCTGCTCGCCATCTAAGGCACCTCCCCATGGACCTGCGGAGTAGCCGCAGTAGCGTCGCGCGGCCCTACCAGCGATGCGGCTACGCCTACTACGCAGAGCACTGTGAAGATAGCGAAGGTGATGCGCACGCTGGTCAGCACGTTGCCGTAGTCGGCCGGCCCTATCGGGTGCGAGCCGACCACGACGGCCAGGACCAGCGTGGCCAAACCCATGCTGATGTTCTGGCCCGTCAGCCTCATCGTGCCAATGGTGGCCGACGCGACACCGGTGTACCGCCTGTCCACGCTGCCCATGATGGCGTAGATGATCGGAGTGGCAAAGAAGGCGAAGCCGAGGCCCAGCACGCAGAGGGTCGCGATGATGTACCAGTAAGGAGTAGTCGCGGTCAGGAAGACCAGGGCCAGAAGCCCGAGGACGCAAACGCCCATCCCGGCCGACGCCACATAGCGAGCCTGGACCCGGTCGGACAAACGCCCCGACACCGGCGAGAAGGCGGTCTGCACGACGGTACCGGTGACGAGGACGAGCCCCGCGGCCTGCGGGTCGAGACCCCTGTTGTACTGGAGATACAGACTCATCAGGAAGGTCATTGCATACGTGGCCGCGTAGTTGATGAACGTGGCCGCGTTAGAGTAGGCGAACACCCGGTTTCGGCGGATGAGGTCGACGTTGAGGACCGGGTCTGGCGCTCGGGTCTCCCACCAGAGAAAGCCCGCTATTCCGGCGGCGCCGGCGATGATGAGCACCCAGCCGAGAGCACCGGGCAGGACTGAGAAGCCGATGAGGAGCACGGTGAGCGCGCCCGCCCACGCGACGGAACCGGTCACGTCGAACGGCGCCCGCTTAGGCTCGCGCCATTCGACCCCCCGCAGCCGCCAGACAGCAAGCAGGCAATCGATAGCACCGACGATACCGACCAAGACGAAGATGAACCTCCAGCCCAGGTTGTGGATGATGACGCCTCCGAGCGCCGGCCCCAGGGTGAGTCCCAGATAGACGCCTCCCACCTGGAGGCCGAGCGCCCGTCCCCGGGTCTCGGGCGGATGGGCAAGGGTCACCATGGCCGTGGTGCACGCGAGCAACACCGCCATGCCGATCCCCTGCAGGATGCGAAGGAGGATCAGCACGAAAGCGTTGGGAGCGAGGGCGGCTGCAAAGGTGATGACGGTGAACGCAATCATCCCCATGATGAAGAACCGCTTACGCCCGTAGAGGTCGGCAAGCCGGCCGGCGGGCATGAGGAACGCGGCTGCCGGCAGGATGTACGACAGCGAGATCCAGCTCAGCGTGACGGCCGAGACGTTCCATTCCTCTTCGATGAGGGGCAGGGCGATGTTGACGGCCGAGGTCATGAAGGTGCCGAGAAAGCCGGCCGTCGTCGCGACCAGGAGCACCATTCTTTGCGTCGACCGTTCCATGGCTCCCCAGCGTACACTAGACGGGTGACAGGTGATGAACCAAGGTGATACGCCCCGAGCCGGCAAGACTGAGGGAGTGGCTCATGTGGGGCGAGGGGACCCAGTGGACGCCGTCTGGGAACTCGACTGCGCGCTGATCGCAGCCCCGGCCCTTCCTACATGACCACGCGAGAGAAGGAGACAAGGATGGAGGCGACCAGGAACCTGTTGGAAGTCAAGCTGCGGGAGTTCGATCCCGTAGTCAATGAGCTGATCTGGGACGAGATGCAGCGCAATGAGGAGACGATCAATCTGATCGCTTCGGAGAACTACCCGCCCAAATCGGCGATGAAGGCGATCAGCTCAATGCTCTCCGGCGTCTACAGCGAAGGATATCCCGGGGAACGCTACTATCGCGGCCTCGAAAACGTCGACAAGATCGAATCCCTGGCCCTAAACAGGGCGAAAGAAATCTTCGGTGCGGAACACGCCAATGTCCAGGCTCTCTCCGGCTCGGGGGCGAACATTGCCGCCTACCTCTCTCTCCTTCAGATAGGCGACCGCATCTTGAGCATGGACATCGATGCCGGCGGGCACCTGAGCCACGGGGCTAAGGTGAGCATCGTCTCGAAGCTGTTCAAGGTGACCCAGTACGGCGTCGATCCGCAAACCGGCCTTTTGGACTATGACGAGATCCGCGCAATGGCCTTGGAAGTGAACCCCAGGTTGATCATCTGCGGCGCCAGCGCCTACCCGCGAATCATCGATTTTGCCCGCTTCGGGGCGATCGCCAAGGAAGTGGGAGCCTACCTGCTGGCCGACATGGCGCATATCGCCGGCATGGTCGCTACGGGAAACCACCCGAGCCCAGTGCCGCATTGCGACATCGTGACGACGACCACCCACAAGACCCTGCGCATGACCCGCGGTGCCCTGATCCTCTGCCGCAAGGAACACGCCGCCAAGCTGGATCGGGCGGTCTTTCCTCTGATGCAGGGCGGTCCCCATCAGGCGAACATCGCCGCGATTGCCGTGGGTCTCAAGCATCTGACGACGCCCGAATACAAGGACTACATCCGAAGAGTGCTGGCAAACGCACACCTGCTGGCTGCGGAGCTTCAGAAGTTGGGATTCAAGATCGCCAGCGGCGGCACGGACAACCATCTGCTGCTGCTCGATCTCTCCCCTCAGGGGATCGATGGCGACCGTGCCTCGATCCTCCTCGAGGAGGCGAACATCATCGTCAACAAGAACCGCGTCCCAGGCGACAAGGGAACGGCCACGAAACCCTTCGGCATCCGGCTGGGAAGCCCAGCCATGACAACCCGGGGGATGGGACTGGATGAAACCCGCTGGATCGCCCGGTGGATCACGGAAGTCATCCTCCACCCCGAAGACGAAGCGCTCCGCAAGCGGGTCAAGGCCGACGTGATCGATCTCTGTCGGAGGTTCCCGATTTACCAGTCGACTTTTTAGCAGTGACCGCGTGAATACCGAACCATGTCTCCTGCACGGCCGGGCGGGGCTCGTCGGTGGACCGCCGAACGGGCGCCTACCGCACCACGAGGTTGACGAGCCTGCCCGGCACATGAATCTCCTTCACGACGACGATCACACGAGGTCGAAACGGTCAAGGTTCATTACTTTGTTCCACACCGCCACGAAGTCGTGCAGGAACTTCTCCTGGGAGTCCTCACATCCATAGACTTCCGCCAAAGCCCGGAGTTGGGAGTTCGAACCGAAGATAAGGTCCACGCGGGTGCCGATCCACTTGAGCTCGCCCGTCTCGCGATCACGACCCTCGAACACGTCGCCGGCTTCCGTCGCGGGCTTCCACGCGGTGCCCATGTCGAGCAGATTCACGAAGAAGTCATTGGTGAGCGTCCCCGGCCGCTTGGTGAAGACGCCGTGCTGGGACCCTCCGAAGTTGGCGCCCAGGACGCGCATGCCGCCAAGGAGGACCGTCATCTCCGGAGCGGTCAATGTCAGCAACTGCGCCCGATCGACCAGCAGTTCTTCTGCCGACACGGCGTATTTGGCCTTGAGGTAGTTGCGGAACCCGTCGGCCGCCGGTTGCAGCACGGCGAACGACACCACGTCGGTTTGCTCCTGCGACGCATCCGTGCGTCCCGGCGCGAAGGGAACGGTCACCTCGTGACCGGCATCCTTCGCAGCCTGCTCGACCCCGGCGCAGCCGCCCAGAACGATCAGGTCGGCGAGCGAAACCTCCTTCCCGCCGGCCTGGGTGCTGTTGAACTCGTTCTGGATTCCCTCGAGGGTCCGCAGCACCGTCGTCAGTTGGGCCGGCTGGTTGACCTCCCAGTCCTTCTGCGGCGCCAGACGGAGGCGCGCCCCGTTCGCCCCGCCGCGCTTGTCGGAGCCGCGGAACGTCGAGGCCGACGCCCAGGCCGTCGAGACCAGTTCCGAGATCGACAGGCCCGAGGCGAGGATCTTGCCCTTGAGAGTCTGCGATGTCCCGCGCGTCGATCAGCTCGTGATCGACCGCGGGCACCGGGTCTTGCCAGATCAGTTCCTCGGCCGGGACCTCCGGGCCGAGATAGCGAGAGCGGGGGCCCATGTCGCGGTGGGTCAGCTTGAACCACGCGCGGGCGAAGGCATCCGCGAATTCCTCGGGGTTCTGCTGGTAGCGCCGCGCTATCGGCTCGTAGATGGGGTCGAACTTCAGCGACAGGTCCGCCGTGGTCATCATCGGCCGGTGCTTCTTCGATGGGTCGTGAGCGTCGACCACCATGTCCTCTTCGGCCACGTCCTTGGCCAGCCATTGATATGCGCCGGCCGGGCTCTTGACCAGCTCCCATTCGTACTTGAACAGCGTGTTTAGATAGCCCATGTCCCATCTGGTCGGGTTCGGCTTCCAGGCGCCCTCGATGCCGCTGCCGATCGTATCGCCGCCTTTGCCGCTGCCGAAGCTGCTCTTCCAGCCGAGTCCCTGCTCCTCGATGGGGGCGGCCTCAGGTTCCGGACCCACATAGGCCGCGTCGCCCGCGCCGTGGGCCTTGCCGAAGGTGTGGCCGCCGGCGACGAGTGCAACTGTCTCCTCGTCGTTCATGGCCATGCGGGCAAAGGTCTCGCGAACGTCACGGCCGGAGGCGACCGGGTCGGGGTTGCCGTTCGGCCCTTCCGGGTTCACGTAGATAAGACCCATCTGCACGGCGGCTAGGGGGTTCTCGAGATCCCGGTCGCCGGAGTAGCGTTTGTCGCCCAGCCACTCCGCTTCCGAGCCCCAGTAGATGTCCTCTTCGGGCTCCCAGACGTCTTCGCGCCCGCCGCCGAAGCCGAAGGTCTTGAACCCCATCGATTCGAGCGCGCAGTTGCCCGCGAGGATCATCAGGTCGGCCCAGGAGATCTTCCTGCCGTATTTCTGCTTGATGGGCCAGAGCAGACGGCGCGCCTTGTCGAGATTGACGTTGTCGGGCCAGCTGTTCAAGGGGGCGAAGCGTTGGTTGCCGGAGCCCCCGCCGCCACGGCCGTCGCCCATCCGGTAGGTGCCTGCGCTGTGCCACGCCATCCGGATGAAGAGCCCCCCGTAGTGACCGTAGTCGGCCGGCCACCATTCCTGCGAATCGGTCATCAGGGCATAGAGGTCCTTCTTCACTGCCTGCAGGTCGAGCTTCTTGAACTCCTCAGCGTAGTTGAACCCTTCGCCCATCGGGTTGCTCAGGTTCGAGTGCTGATGAAGGATCTTGAGGTTGAGCTGGTTCGGCCACCAGTCCCGGTTCGACGTGCCCCCGCCGGCGATCCCTTTGCTTGTCCTGCCCGTCACCGGGCACTTGCTGTTCTCACTCATCTCCGTTCTCCCTCGCTTCCTTGGCACTCCTTGCACAGGCCACGCATTTGCACTCGGACCGATTCGACCTTGCCCAGTTCACCGGCCAGATCCGGAGCCTCCAAACCGTCGAAAGGCGGGTGGTAGACATCGCGGATCAGGCCACATCGGACACATACGAAGTGGTGATGCTGATGGAGGTTCGCATCGTACCGTGCCGGTCCCGGGGTAGCGTCAACCCGAGCTACAAGCCCCAATCCCTCGAGCGTCGCGAGCGTCCGGTACACGGTGTCGAGCGAGATGGTCGGTACTCGGGTGCGCACCCTCCGGTAAACGGTTTCCGTGTCGGGATGTACTTCGCTCCTCGCGATCTCCCGGACCACCTCAAGTCGTTGGTGGGTCAAACGCAGGCCACTCTCTCGCAGCGCTTGCGAGAACGAGATGATACGGCGCTCTACTTCAATCTCTGGGACGGCCAAGGTCTTGCCTCGCTTGTTGCGATCACTCCTTATCTAGTATAGATACGCAATAAACTTCCCGCAAGAGGCTATTGGGCAGCTGCAGGTCGTACCGGGACACGGCAGAGCCATCCGTTGGCACGCGCCTCTCGGCGCCAGCCGTGCCTCTTCAGCAGCCTGCTGAGGTATTTTGGTAGACAGACCGGACACGCAGCGGCTGCCTCCGATGCGTTCAGGCTGGATGCGCAAAGAAGGGAACTACCTGGTGGATTTCCGCGCTACTCGAAGCCAGATGGGCAACCGGGCAATGGCCGTCTTCATCGCCTGCTTCTTCACCGTATTGGCAGCCTATTCCATTCGCTACTCCTACGGCACCTTGATGCCCGAGATGTTGCCGGACCTGGACATCACCAAAGCCCAAGCCGGCTCCATCTACGCCTCCTATTTCTTCGCCTACACCCTATTCTCCCCGATCATTGGCAGGCTGGCCGATCGCTATAGCATCAGGCTCATCGTCTCGTTCTTCATGGCCATCATGGGGTTGGGTACCTTTCTGATGCAATACGCCGGATCGCTCTGGCAGGCCAGCGTCTTCTTCGGGATTGTCGGGTTGGGGTGCGCCGCTTGTTGGGCGCCCGTAATGGCTTTGACCCAGAGATGGGCGAGCACCACAAGACGCGGCTTGAGCTTGGCGCTGGTAGACGCAGGTAGCACTATCGGTGTAATGGCAGCCGGTGCGTTGATTCCTTTGCTGGTGTCCGTCGCCGATTGGCAATTGGGTTGGCGGGTGCTGGGGATTTTCGGATTGCTCTTGGCCGCGGCCAATTTCATCCTGATTCGAGACCGGCCGGCCTCCGGTCTGCAAACACAGATTGCCAAAGAACCTAGTCACATCAGGTACATACAGCTACTCTCCGACCGTCGTTTTTGGTTGATAGGGATAGCCTATTTACTGCTCGGGGTCTCCATTCAGATCCCTTTCTCTTTTCTTAGCACCTACGCCGTTCAAGAATTAGCAATGCCCTATGAAACGGCCACGAGCTTGATCACAGTGATAGGTGCGGCCGGTCTAATAGGCAAACTGACTCTTGGCCCACTTTCCGATCGATTAGGGCGTATCAAAATGATGATACTGGCATCGCTCCTGATCACGGTCGGTTGCTTGGGGATCGCCTTTGGCCGAAGCTGGCTTCTGTTCGTTGCGAGTCTCGTCTTTGGCGCAGGATACGGTGCCTGCTGGTCCATGTATGCAGCCTGTGCTGGCGACTTTTTCTCGAAGGAATCGTCGGGGGCCATTATCGGGCTTTGGACGGTGTACCTAGGTATTGGTTTGATTGTCTCTCCGATTGTCGCCGGTTGGGCGGCCGATAGCAGCGGAACACTGATGTGGGGTTTCATCATCGCCGCTGCCGCTGGTCTGGGGACCGTCATGGCGCTGGCGCCCTTGTATGGAAAGAAGTGATGGGCGAGTGAGGTCGCCCCAAAACGCCGCCGTTCGCGTGCCGGGCAACCAGGCCCGGTCCCTCTCCCGCCGGCTATTGCGCGCGGACGGCCGAGACCCTGTTCTTCAGCAGCCTTTCAAGGTAGGTTGCCACGCCCGAGCGGTAGTCTCGATACTTGAGGTCGATGTGGCGGTTGAGGCGGTCCAGTAGCCGCACGCGCTTGTTAGGCCGCAGAACGCGATCTGAACATGTAGATCGCCCAACCAAGCGTATCGCGCCCCCAACGCAGGTATGCCGCCTTCGCCTTCTCCACGCGCTCAACCACCTCCGCCAAGTCCGGATCATCTGGATGGGTGCGGGCGTACTCGGCTGTCGCGTACCATTGCAGGCCTTCGTACCTGTCCCAGTCGTCCTGGCTGCTCACGATGGTGTGAACGAGATCCAATCCTCGCCGCTCTCCGGCTTCCGCATTCGAGGAGTGGCTCCCGAAGTCCTCTCGCGCGCACCCGGAGGCCTCTAGGTAGTCCTCGGGCGGCTCCTGGAGCCAGTATGGCTCTCCCACGATCACCCAGCCGCCGGGCTTCACCATGTTGATCAGCGCGTCGAGAGTACCAGCGTGCCCCCCGAAGACCCAGCTGGCGCCAATACATGACGCCAGATCTAAGCTGTGCGGCTTGTCTGGCTTGAAATCCGCACCATTCATCTGGGTGAAGCTGATGCCGGCACTCGGTGCCCGCGCCTCGAGCCTTCCCCTTGCATCGGCAATGTGGAAAGGAGAGAGGTCGATGCCCATGCCACGAGCGCCATAGGCTTCCGCCAAGCGAATCAGGAACTCGCCCTTTCCACAGGCAATGTCGACCACCTGCGCGCCAGTCGGGAGGCGCAGAAGCTCCACGAGACGCGCCAGTTTTCCCTCGCTCGTGGGATTGCATACCACATGTTCACGGTGAGTGATGTCGTAGAACTTCCATGTGTCCATGATTCTCAATCCTTCGACGGCCTAGCAAGCACTAGCCAGTCTGCATAATCCACCGAAACAGCCAAGGAGTGTCTACGTCACACTGATGGCGTCGGCCGCCGAAACCGGCGGAGGAGCCTCCGTAGCAGCATACCCTGTTCCGAGGGCACTCGCCCTATCGGGATTGACGAGAACGGGATGACCGCGCTCTTCTTCGAAGACCCTTCTCGTCGGTCCTCACGGGCATGTTCTCGTGTCAATTGTGAACCACGACCGCAGTTCTCGTTTTCCACGGTTCGTTTGCAGAATGTTTGCAGTGAATTGGGCGGGGCGAAACGCCTATCGTGCGAACTCCATCCCCGGCGAATCGACCCGGAAGAAAAGGCCCTGGCTAGAGGGCTCCGTCCTCGGCCCAGTCACTACGCGCTTTCTCTTACTCCTGAGGCATCACCGGCAACAGCAGGTGCGACGGATACTCCGCGTTGTGGAAGACCTTGTGAAGCACCGTCTTGCTGGAGCAAACGTGGTTGGGGATGTACTCCGCGAAAGTCTCACCGGCGACGCCCTCCGCCAAGTCGAGGCTGGTGATCTCCAGACAGATGCGGTGGCCGCGCTCGAACAGGTTGGCCGTCGAGAGGATCTCCACCTGGTACTCGTTGATCTCGCCCGGCACCACCGGCCGGATGGTCTCGGGGCTCAGGGTGTGCCAGGGCTTCCAGGGCTTGGAGCGCTCCGGGTCGAGCTCCCGGCGAGAGGCCTTCAGCCAGCCCGCGGGTCAGCTCCCGCTCGGGTAGTCCCGGCGGCACCTCACGCTCGCCGGGGCGCGCCGACTGCACCGACACGTCCGGGCCCACGTCCTTGAGGATGATGATCCAGTTGGTGTCATCCTGGTCGAGCGAGGCCCAGAAAGTGAGGGAGATAGGACCGACGACCAGGGTGTCTTCGGCGAGGGGCTCGGTCATGTAGCGTAGCCGCTCGATCTTGTTGGTCTGCGTGGGCGGCATCTGCACGAAGGCGTCCGGGGGTTCGTTCACGAAGGTGTGAGCCGCGGGCAGGTGAGCGCGTGTGCTGAGCTTCTCCCAACTGTGCAGGTAGTACTTCGTCCACTTGCGTCTCCGGCGCGGGCCAGCCATCGAAGGTGCGCCACTTGTTCTCGCCCATGATCCAAATCTTGACGGCCGGGTCGTTTTCGACCCCGTTGTCGATTCCCTTGAGCCAGTGGTCGTACCAGCGGATGATCTCCTCGTGCCACTCATGGAAGGGACGCTCGGCGTGGGCAGGCGGCGTGACTAACAGGTGCTTGTGCGGCTGGTCGATGCCGTAGAAGAAATTCTGCGCTCCCTGCCAGTGCATCTTGTAGGTATAGGCGCCCTCGAAGGCCCCGGTCACAAAGGGGATCTTGATCTTCTTGAGCATTTCCTCGGTCTGCTCGATGGTCCCGGGGCGCTCGAAGGGGAAGAGCAGGGGATAGAACATCCCCGCATCCCGCTGCCCGCGCAACGTAAGGATGTTGTAGAGGTTCACGTACATCATGTAGTCCGGGTCCTGCATGGCTGCTTCCCACGCGGCTTCCACCGGGGGCGGCAGCTCGGGAGGAGTGCCGATGTTCGTGCGCAGGCTGTTGAAGAGGCCGATGTGGTAGGGCATAGTCTGGATCACGCCACCCGGGTGCTGGTCACGGAAGCCCTCGAGGCCGCCATAGCAGCCGCCAGCATCCAGGGGAAAGATGGCTTTGAGGGCGGGGTGACCCTGGGCGGCCGCCCGCCACTGCTCGGCCGCAAATGCCGAGAGGCCGACCATCCCCACATTGCCGTCGCACCAGGGCTGTTGGGTGATCCACTCGATGGTGTCGTAGTGGTCCCAGTCGTCACCCATGAAGAGCTGGCCCTCCGATTTGTGGCCGCCCCGCACCTGGCCGATCACGTGGACATAGCCGTTGGCCACGAACCGCTTGGAATCGCCGCCCTCGATGATTCCGTACCACTGCGTGGACCAGGCCGGCTGCCCGACCTTGAGGTTCTCCGCCACCTCCACCCGCTGCAGATCCTTGTTGTGCATGGCGCAGGTGTAGAGCACCGGGAACTCCCCGGGAGCGTCGGGGCGGTACACGTCAACCCGGAGCGTCACTCCGTCCCGCATGGGGACCGCCAGGTCGTACTCCTTGATCATCTTGTCGTAGGAGAGGCGCTCTTCGGGCATGAGAATCCTCCGGAACTAGGGCTGAAAGGGATAGTGGTCGATCGGGACATCTTCGGTGGAGAGGAGCATCTCCCCGTCTCTGTCTTCGAGTAGGATCCACTTGAGCCATGTGCGGTCGTCGCGCTCGGGACAGTCCTCCCGCAGGTGCCACCCCCGCGACTCCTCTCGAGAAAGCGAGGCCCGGTAGTACATCTCCGCACATAGAACCATCGCCCTCGCTTCGTGAGCCGCAGCCAGATAGTGCGGATCTTCTGCCGCGAGCTCGGGGATCCGCTCGCGGGCCTGGAGAACCAGCTCGAGCGCTTCCTCCATCCGCTCTCTCTTCTTGTAGATCGAGTACCCAACCGGCGCGATGGCAGCCTGCACCTCCCGCACCAGGTCGATCGGCTTGACACCGGTCCCTCGACCGAGCGGCGCAAAAATCTGGGTCCTAAGAGCGGCGGCCAGGTCGGCGTCGGGCCGCCCGACCGGTACCTCGGCGGCATACTCAAGGACGGCCGCCGCGGCTTGGATGCCCATCCAGGTCGATGAGGTGAGGGCCTTGCCGCGGACCCGCCCGGGGGAGGCCGGGACGGCCCCGGCCATGGCCGAGCCGCTCGTTGCGGTGTTGCCCACCGCGTAGAGACCGGGGACCGTTGTCGCCATGCGGTGATTCACTCGTACTGGGGAGAGCTCGCCAAGGAACCCTGGAAAGACCTCCGACACCGGACCGCGCCCGTCGGCCTCCGCCGTCTTGGAAAGGAGCCGCCCCCAGAAAGCCTCGGCCTTAGGGCGGTCCCACAGCTCAGGCGCGTCGTCGCCGTGACCGCCTTTCTCCGTGTGCTTGGTGGTGTGCTGGAGCAGCCAGTTCTCGTCGTTATGGGTCACCATGGGACCATTGCCAGCCATCATCTCCCGGTACCACACGGCGCCGACAACGGAATCGACGTCGGGCTCGAACTCCCGCCTCCATGTGGAGAGAAAGTCGCCTTTGGCGTTGTAGAGCGCGTCCTCGGCTCCAAGGAGCGGCTCCTTGCTGCGCTTGTTCACGAGTTGCATGAAGGAGCCGAACTCAGCGTTCCTCATCTGCGCACCGGCCCGGTATGCGGCGGCTATCCCGTCTCCCCGGGCCCCGCTCCACATGGAGAGTATGCGGTAACTCTGGCCACCCGTCGCAAGGATGACGGCCTTCGAGCACAAGAGGCAGCACGAGCCGTCGAGCATGCTGAAGCCGATTGCCCCCGCCGCGCGCCCTTGTTCCTTAAGCACGTCGACCACCATGGTCTTGTCGAGGAACTCGACGCCCAGCCTCTTGGCGTGGCGCTGTACTTTCATCTGGGTGTCGAGCTCAGCCGCAGTGAGGCGCCAGGGAAGCCCGGGCTTGAATGTGTCTGTGGCCAGGCTACCGTCAGCGCTGCGACAAAACGCCTGACACCATGAATCTAGTCTCTCGATGGTGGCCTGAGACTCGGATGCGAACACGCGCAGGAGTTCCTGGTCTTCTAGGAACATCCCTATGTTGCGGGTGTGATAGTCGAGAAACCGGTCGACCGGGTCGTCCGGGCCGAGGAACATGAAGATGCCCGCTCCCTTGTTGGCCTGGCCGGCCCAGCCGCTGAAATTCTTCTCGACTACGAGCACACGGGTTGCGGGAGATTCCTCCTTGACCGCAACCGCCGCTGCCAGTCCGGCTATTCCGCCGCCGACCACAAGGATGTCGGTCTTGAGAACCGTCCCCAGCTCGTGAAGGGCGCTCATGACGGATACCGAGGCCCATGCTCAAGGAGCGACGGAAAGGGCTTGTCCCAGTCCACTACCACGTCGATCGCGTCCACGGGGCAGTTAAGCTCACACAGATTGCATTGGACGCAGTCCTCCGGGTAGGCGACAACGGGCCGCTTGGCGCTCTCGTCCCAGCGGATCGCATCGACGAAGCAGGCCTTGTAGCAGAGCCCGCAGCCGTTGCAGGTCTCGAGATCGATGTCGATGACGTTCACGGCTTCAGCTGTTCT